>NZ_JBDFMD010000001.1:3295000-3372500 GCF_047238105.1 Paenibacillus jepli | reverse complement strand
AAGCTCCGTAATGTTCGCCTGACAGCTTTTCGCAGAAAAGTTAGCTTCGGAAGCATACGCTGTCCCGGATTTCCCCCTTTAAAAGGGGGCCAAAATCAAGAAATCGGGGAACAACAGCGATCGGAAGAACGATCTGTTACCTGAGGACCTGCAATGAGGGTAGTCTGAGCCCGACAAAGAGTAAAACTGGAGGAATACGGATATTATAGTTGAAGCTTCTAGAAAGCGGTTCGTTCAACCGCGTAGCGCAGTTGAACAACGCCACTGCCGAGAGGCTTGCACTCCAATAATTGCACATTCTTAAAACAATAGTTATCTTTGTCAAGGAGGAGATTCAACCCTGACCCTTCCAATATAGGAGCCACATTGAAAATCAGTTCGTCTACAAGTCCTTGTCCCAGGAATGAGTTGTGGATATCCGCGCCGCCGCTAATTAGAGCGGTCTGATGGCCTCTCTCTTCCAAGTAATCTGTGGCTTCCTCTGGTGATCTTGCAACCTTTACTCCGGGAATATCCGTCGCGCTTTTAGAAACGACAACAATATCGATATCAGCAAAGGGCCCAGGTCCACCGTTGCCACGCATTCCTTCGAAGGTCCGACGCCCTACAATGAAATTTCCTGCCATTTTGGCAGTTGCGAAGAAGTCCTCTAACGCTTCTTTTCTCGGAGGGTTATCGGGGCTGGATTGTGCATAATTGCCGTTAGCCGTTAAGGTCGCCCATAGAATGTTTTTCATAGTATTTCTCCTCCTTATATACGTTTCGATAATGTTCGAATAGCTGCTGTTACCCGATCCGGACGATCTTCTTGAACATAGTGCGAAGCATCTTCAAGGATCTCGGTTTCGTTCAGCGGCAAGTACTTCTGCCATTTGGCCATCTGCTCGAGTGGGAAGCCGGGGCTATCTTTTGTTCCCCACAAAATGTGTGCGGGTAAATCAGACAAAGTGGTCATCTTCGTCTCAATGTCGGCGAGCCAGTCTCGTGCCTTACGGATATACCTTGGAAAAACCCATGTCGGAATTCTGGACTTCGGAGTCGGGAATGGATCGGTATAAGCTTTGCGCAAACGATCCGTAACTTTTTCAGGATGATAGATCCCGTGAGGCACAATGACTTTGGCGAAAAAATTAAGCCGTGTCTGAAACCAGTATCCGATTGGCCAGCCACCCATAATGAGCGAGAACAGTTTCATCGGCAATATTTTCGCGGGCCATGCCCAAGTATTCATCACAACGATCCCGCGCAAATCATCTCGATGCCGTACTGCGTAGTTCAGGCCGATGGGACCTCCCCAATCCTGAACGACTAGAATAAATTCCTTTAGATTCAAATGTTGGATCAAATCATGGATGGCTTTTGATTGCTCTTGTGGCGTAAACCGATAGCCGCCAGGCGCTTTCGACATCCCGAATCCGGGGTAGTCCGGAGCGATAAGGCGAAACTCCGCACGTAGCTCCTTAATTACGTTCCGATAAAGATAAGAACCACGTAGGATTACCGTGCAGGAGAAGAACTGCCGGCCCTTGACCTTCATCGACGTAATGGATATAACCGTCGCTGTAAGGCAGCCAGTGATCGGTGAACGGGTACTCCATTGAGTCTAATTCAAACGGTCGATTCAAGAGGATTCCTCCTTTCTAACGGATGACTTACATGTTATCCCGCCCTTGCTTCACATCTTAATTGAATTGTGATACATTTGAAAAGTAGTTACATTAAAGTGCAATAGTTTCAAAAAATGAACTATGGAGTGATCATGATGATGGATCGATCCTGTCCTGGTACAGTTGAACCTATCCTGAAAATCCTGGATGGCAAATGGATGCTTCTTCTCCTTTTTGAGCTATTCAACGGGAACCGGCGTTTTGGCGAGTTGCGTCGTAAACTGCAACCGATTAGTCCCAAAACGCTGACCGACCGCTTGCGATTGTTAGAGGAGAAAGGGATCGTCACACGCACAATTTATCCAGGGGTGCCGCTGCATGTCGAATACGACCTTACCGAGAGTGGAAAGGGACTGCAACCGATTTTTGAATCGATGTGGAATTGGACCCAGGAGCATGGCGGATATCTTCGGAACAAGACGATTGAGAGGGATCATGAAGCTGAGGAATTAATGTGAAGTGGAAAATTATGCATATAAACGAAAGGGGCTATCCCTTCGTGACAAGAGAGGTGGAGGCGACGGGCAGAGAGACAGAGGTTAGTTGTTAAGTAACTTTAACTGTCCTTCTGCACCGCCCACATAATTACCTAACTGGTTGTCTCGTAGCTTCTGCATTAACTTTAAACGCTGACCCTACCGGTGATAGAAGAGCACCTCTTGTTCATTCAAGCGGAGCACGCCATCCCGGCGCGCTTTGCGCAGCTTGCGCAGGATGACCAGCCGAGGAGCCAACAGCCAGACATGCCAGCAGATGAGGCTGAGCAGCAGCGATTCCGGCGCCCAGGGGTAAGCAATGGCGATCGTGCACAACCCGAGCCAGATGAGATGCCGGTGCAGCCGACGGAACTGCGCCAGCTCAACCATCTGGATGGGCAGGTAACCGCTCCAGGGGAGACGGAAGCGCCACCCCCAGCGGCGGTCGTCACCTTCGTCGACCCGATACATCGTCAATCGCAGGATCAGCCACTGGATCCACGCAACTGCCGGAAGCCCAAGCGCCCAATGCATGACACCCTCCTGCCCGTAGAAGGCGTACTGAAAACCGAGCAGCAGCAGCGAGATGATCCCATAGCTGATCAATGACTCCTGATGCACTGGGATTTTGCGTACCAGTTGGTAATGATAGACCGTGGCATTGCTATCCAGAACAGAAGCTCTTTGCATGGCAACAATTCAACCCCTATGATCGGATCAAGCCGAATGGAATATCCGTTATCAAAGATACTATCGGAAGAATCCGGCCAGATGTTTATGATGATCTGGGCACCAACGGACTTTACATCGCATATAATATAAAAAAGTTTCCTCTTATGCTATGAAACAAGTATATTATAGTAGAGATTATGGCATACTAGTAGGGAGATACACGTATTATACGGTCAAAGGCGGGATGTACATGCATGAGGAGCATCGTCACATCTGTATCGTGTGCGGATTGGAAAAAACGGAAGGCATTACGATCGTCACCCAATTCATTTGTGACGTCTGTGAGCGCGAGATGGTACGAACCGATGTAAAAGATGAAAAATATCCTTTTTATATTCATCAACTGAAACAGCTATGGATTCAAAAAAATGCCTGATAGAGAGGAACTCTTTTTCAAAGAGTATCGTCTCTTTTTTTCAAATTTAAAGGACAACGTGTTATAGGAATGAGGAATGAATATGCCATCATCTAATAAAGGGCGGGCCCCTCTCTACGAAGCACTGCGCCGCCATCGGGATGCTGGCCCGCACAGCTTTCATGTACCCGGCCACGGGATGGGGCGTGCATGGGAGGAACGGCAGATCGCCTCTGAATACCGGGAGCTCCTCCCGCTCGATGTAACCGAGCTCTCCGATACCGACGACCTTCACCAAGCCGAAGGGGTGATCCGGGAAGCGCAACAATTGGCTGCTTTAACTTTCGGTGCTGAAGAAACCTGTTTTCTCGTCGGAGGCAGCACATCCGGCAATCTCGCACTTATCTTGGCGCATTGCAGGCCCGGGGACATCCTCATCGTCCAGCGCAATATTCATAAATCCGTTGTTCATGGGTTACAACTGGCCCAAGCCTGCGCTGTCTTCCTCTCGCCGCGAATGGACGGGGACACGGGGCTTGCTCTTATCCCAGCTCTCGAAGATGTGGAGGCGGCGCTGCAGCAATATCCGCAGGCCAAGGCTGTCCTCCTTAGCACCCCTAACTATTATGGTCTGGGAGTCAGTTTGGCAGCTTATGCTCAGTTGGTGCACAGCTATGGGCGGCCGCTCCTCGTGGATGAAGCTCATGGTGCTCATTATGGTCTCCATCCCGAACTGCCGCGAAGCGCGCTTCAGGATGGAGCCGACGGCGTCGTTCAGTCTACCCACAAGACTTTGACTGCAATGACCATGGGGGCGATGCTGCATCTTCAGGGCAATCGAATCGAGCGTTCTTCCATTCGACAGATGTTGCAGACACTGCAAAGCTCTAGTCCTTCCTACCCGATCATGGCCTCGCTGGATATTGCCCGGGCAATGATCGATAGCGACGGAACGACATTATTCGATGCTGGGCTGGCTCACGCTCGCATATTTCGAGAACGGTTGGCGCTTGAGACGGATTTTGAATCCGTAGGCTACAGCAGGAAAGGGGAGCGACAAGTCCCGGCAGATTATGATTATTATGACCCCCTACGGGCAGCGATCAGAGACCGGAAGGGTAGAGTGTCAGGGTATGAGCTTCACAAGATGCTGGAAGAGAGGGGCTGCTGGGCGGAGATGGCGGACCCGGTGTATGTCGTACTGATCTTCGGCATCGGTACGACAGCACAAGATGTGGAGGCGCTGTTGCAAGCATTACAGCAGATTCATGAAAAACTAGAACAAACCGTGAAGATATCCCCCCCGCCATCCGGCGTGCTGGCAGCTGCCCTCCACCAAGCATCCGACTCTCCGCTTGGCGGGTTCTCCGAGCCCATCCCATTCGGATTGCACTTGGACGGTGATCAATTGATCGAAACCATCCCGTTGTCAGAGGCTGAAGGCAGGATAGCTGCTGAGATGATCACGCCTTATCCTCCGGGGATCCCGCTGCTCTACGCAGGGGAGAGAATATCCGGGGATACTGCAGTACGACTCGGGCAACTGGCTGCATTAGGTGCCAAGTGTCAAGGCGCGGCAGATCCATCCTTGTCCACGCTGAGGGTGCGGCAGATAAAAACAGTTTAGTCGCGGATAACCTTTTCATGGTACACTAAAGGAACAACTACTGGGTGAGATTGAGGAGATCGTGCAAGTGAGAAAAGGAATTTTTATTACCATTGAGGGCGGCGAAGGTGCCGGTAAGACGACATTGATCGAATCGCTGCGCTTATATTGGGCGGAGGCCGGACGTGCAGTGATGACGACCCGCGAGCCTGGGGGCATCCCGATCGCCGAACGGATCCGCCACGTGATCCTGGATAAGGATCATACAGCGATGGATGCGCGGACAGAAGCCCTGCTGTATGCGGCGGCGAGACGGCAACACTTGGTCGAGAAGGTGGTCCCCGCGCTGGAGCGCGGCGAGATCGTCATCTGTGACCGGTTCATCGACAGCAGTCTGGCCTACCAGGGTCATGCCCGGGGACTAGGCATGGATGAAGTGGGCGAGATCAACCGGTTTGCAGTGGAAGGGACGATGCCGGATCTGACGATCTACATGGACGTCCGGCCGGAGATCGGGCTGCAGCGGATCGGCAGCGGCGACAGTCGCGAGGTCAATCGGCTGGATCTGGAGAGCATCGCTTTCCATACCCGGGTAAGGGAAGGTTACCGGATCCTTTTGCGCCGATATGCCGACCGCATCGTGGAGATCGATGCCGAGCAGGCGCCTGATCGGGTCTTGGCACAAGTTCTTGCGCTTGTTACGAAACGTTTGGGAGGATTTTTGGCGTCCCATGTCAAATGATAAGAGTACTCATATCTTATCTATCTAATATGGATCATCCGGGAGGGATTAGTGATGAAACTCGTCATTGCGATCGTACAGGATAAGGATAGCAACCGATTGTCCAATGCACTTGTCAAGGAAGGCTTCCGCGCGACCAAGCTTGCCAGTACAGGAGGTTTCCTAAAAGCCGGCAATACGACATTTATGATCGGGATCGAGGACGAGCGCGTCCATGACGTAATGACAGTCATCCGATCCAATTGTAAGATTCGGGACCAGATGGTGTCTCCAGTAACTCCGATGGGTGGAACGACAGACTCGTATATCCCGTTCCCGGTAGAAGTTCAGGTCGGCGGCGCTGCGGTGTTCGTCGTGCCGGTCGAGCGGTTTGAGCATTTCTAAATGAGAGTTCAAAAAGTTCGGTGATCAAAAGCGGACTTTTTGAACAATCTCTGAAACTGGATGTGAGTTGAGATGAAGATAAATCCGGGCTTCCGCCCGCTCGGTCAGGATCGGACGCGTACCGACCTCGGTCCGCGTCCGGTCGAGGCCAAGAGCTTCTCCGATGTGATGGGCCAGCAGGATCACCAACGAACACAGGAGCAGCTGCAGCGCAGACTGCAGGATATTCATCGGCAGGGAGAACGTCTGGCACGCTCGATGACGGTCCGCGAGCTGAAGCTCTACCGCCAGATGGTCAAGAAGTTCCTGGAAGATACCGTACGCCGCGGGATCGGTCTCAAGGATACGAAGGGCTGGGACCGCCGCGGCCGCACCAAGCGGTACAAGCTGTTGGAAGAGGTGGATGCCGCGCTTGTCCTTATGGCAGAGGATCTGCTGGAGTCCGAGGATGGCCGGATTCAGCTGCTGCAGCGGGTCGGCGAGATCCGCGGCATGCTGATCAACCTGTTTTTTTGAGAGAGTAGGGAAGCTGAATGTCTTTTCAAAATATTGTCGGGCAGCCTAAGGCGATACGTCTGATGCAGCACGCGCTGCAGCGGGGACAGGTCGCTCATGCATACCTGTTCAGCGGGCCTGTGGGAACCGGGCGCAAGCACGCGGCGCTCGCCTTTGCCAAGGCGCTGTTCTGCGAAGCCGGTGGAGATGACGCCTGCGGGAGCTGTCTGGCTTGCCGCAAGTTCGATAATGGCAACCAGCCCGATCTGTATCAGATCGGGCCTGATGGCGCTTCGATCAAAATCGATCAGATCCGGGAGCTGCAGCGGGAACTGGCTTTCCGTAACAGTGGTTCGCTGCGTAAAGTCTATATCATCGAGCAGGCGGAGAAGATGACAATGCAGGCTGCCAATAGTCTGCTGAAGTTCCTGGAGGAACCCCAATCGCCGATCGTCGCGATACTGATCACGGATAATGGACAAGCAGTATTGCCGACGGTCCGCTCGCGGACCCAGTACGTCCCTTTTCTGCCGATGGCGCCTCACGCCATGCTGGAGTCTCTGCAAGCCGAAGGACATCCCGCTGTATTGTGCCGGGTCGCGGTACACCTGGCTTCCGGTTTGCCTGCATGCCGCGACCTTATTCAACAAGAGGGGTTTGCAGAAATCCGAAATGTAGTGATACAATTAGGCAAGGAGAGCTTCACCCGGTTGGCCTCCGCGATGATTACCGCCCAGCAGCAGGTATTCAAGACGGACCGGGCCGAGCAATCCGAGCTGTTGTTGTCTATGTTGATTTTATGGTTCAAGGATATGATTCACTTTCAGGCCGGCAGGCAAGAGAGCATCGTTTTTATAGATCAGCTGGAATGGATCGGCAAGCATGCCTTCCAGCGTTCACCCGCAGGCTGGGTCGCCTGTATGGAGCATGCGCTGGAGACAGGCAGGCGTTTGCGGGCTCACGTAGCGCCACAGCTGGCGTTTGAGCAATTCTTAGTACAGCTACAGGAGGTTTAATCCCTTGTATAATGTAGTCGGTGTCCGCTTTAAGAAAGCGGGCAAGATCTATTACTTCGATCCGGTCGAGCATCCGGTGGCCCAGGATCAGCATGTGATCGTGGAGACCGCCCGAGGCATCGAATACGGCAGAGTAGTGGTCGGACAGAAGCAGGTTGGTGAGTCAGATGTGGTTCTGCCCCTCAAGAAAGTCATCCGGATCGCCGGGGATGCCGATGCACGTGTGGTAGAAGAGAATAAGACTGCGGCCAAGAATGCATTTGCCACTTGCATGGACAAGATAAGAGATCATAAGCTGAAGATGAAGCTGGTCGATGTCGAGTTTACGTTTGACCGCAACAAGATTATCTTCTACTTCACCGCTGAAGGACGTGTGGACTTCCGAGAGCTGGTCAAGGATCTGGCGAGTGTCTTTCGTACCCGGATCGAGCTGCGTCAGATTGGTGTGCGCGACGAAGCCAAGATGCTCGGGGGCATCGGACCATGCGGCAGATTGCTCTGCTGCTCGACTTGGCTGGGGGACTTCGAGCCGGTGTCGATCAAGATGGCCAAGGATCAGAACCTCTCGTTGAATCCCACCAAGATCTCCGGTTTGTGCGGACGATTGATGTGCTGTCTGAAGTACGAGCATGACAATTATGAAAGTGCCCGTGAAGAAATGCCGGGAGTCGGCAAGTTCGTCGTGACTTCACTGGGCGAAGGCAAGGTAACCGGGCTTAATGCGTCCAAACGGACAGTGTATGTCCAGTTGTTCGATACAGGCAAGTCGAAAGAGCTGCCTTTCGACGAAGTTGTCGTCAAATAAATGGAATGATAGCACGCTCTGGGGTGGAACCATGGGAAAAAGTGAGATTTTTAAACGAATGGATCAGCTGGAAACCCATGTGGGCGGACTTCATACCGAACTGGGCGATATGAAGCAGACGATCAAGGCTCTGCTCGAGGAGAATCAACGGCTCAGTATGGAAAATCAGCGGCTGCGCAAGGTGCTCAAAGAAAAGACAGATCGTCCACAGGCCGTGCCGCAAGGCGAGCTGCGGACAAGCGCCGCCGCTGCGTCGCAGGAAGATCAGCCGAACACTGGCGATCCTGCGGCGTCCGCTGTGGGAGAAGGTTATGATAATCTGGCCCGACTGTATCATGAGGGCTTTCATATCTGCAATGTCTACTACGGTCATCTTCGTACCGAAGGCGACTGCCTGTTTTGTTTGTCATTTCTCAGCAAGTAGCATAGCCTAGATTTTGAGATAAGACCCCGTGCGGGTCTTTTCTTGATATTACAGATCTGTTTCAATCTACGGTGGGAGGTCCATAAGGAATGGAAGCAAGCTGCAAACCGGTGCTATATGACAATGAACGATATGATTATTTGGTAACGGACGAGTTGGGGATTATCCAGAGCCGGGAGGTGTTCAGCTTCTCCATGGATGCTGTGCTGCTCGCCAGGTTCGCCGGAGTGCCTCAGCATGGACGCATCCTTGATCTCTGCAGCGGCAATGGCGTGATCCCCCTGCTGCTGACGACGCGGACCCAGGCACAGATCGATGGCGTGGAGATCCAGCCGCGACTGGCCGACATGGCTAGGCGCAGCGTGCAGTCCAACAGGCTGGAGGAGCGGATACATATAATAGAAGGAGATCTGCGAGAATACCACCGAACAGGCGGTTATGGCACTTATGATGCGATCACCGTCAATCCGCCCTATATGCCGCCTTTGGCCGGCGATCATAATCGCAATGAACACTATGCGATTGCCCGCCATGAGATTCATTGCACGCTGCAAGACGTGGCTGCAGCCTGTGCGCGTCTGGTTCGTACCGGCGGCCGTGTGTCGATGGTGCACCGGCCGTCGCGGCTGGCTGAGATCTTCGAAGCGCTGCGGGAGGTCAGACTGGAGCCCAAGCGTCTGCGATTCGTGCATCCGCATGCCAGCGGCGAAGCCAACATGGTGCTCATCGAGGCGATGCGTGATGCCAAACCGGACTTGCGGCTGCTGCCGCCCCTGATCGTCTACAATGAGCAACGAGAGTACGCTGAGGAGCTCAAAGAAATCTACTACGGTGCGAAGAGCGAGCTTTCGGGCGGGGAGGGAGTGGGTCGATGAACATCCAGCGCAGCTTTGCCGACCATAAGACAGGAACGTTGTATCTGGTTGCGACCCCGATCGGCAATCTCGAGGATATGACGTATCGCGCAGTACGCATGCTTCGTGAAGTGGATCTCATCGCTGCCGAGGACACGCGACAGACCCGAAAACTGCTGACACACTTCGAGATTCAGACACGGCTGGTAAGTTATCATGAACATAACAAGCAGGCCAGCGGCAGTGAGCTAATCCGAATGCTCGAGCAGGGACAGAACATCGCGCTGGTCAGTGATGCCGGCCTGCCGGCTATCTCCGATCCAGGCAGTGAGCTGGCTATGGCGGCAGCAGACGGCGGTATCCCCGTCGTGCCGATCCCTGGGGCCAATGCAGCGCTCTCGGCGCTGATCGTCTCTGCGCTGCCTACGGAGCGCTTTACATTCGCCGGCTTTCCGCCCCGGGAGAAGAAGCGGCTGCAGCCTTGGCTGGAAGAGCTGGCCGTACAGGAAGGGACACTGCTCCTCTACGAATCGCCGCATCGTCTCCAGAAGACGCTGCAGGCGATCGCGGACGCCTGGGGAGATCGACAGATCGCGCTGGCGAGAGAGCTGACGAAGCGTTATGAGGAAGTAGCAAGAGGGACCGTAAAGGAATGTCTGCAATGGCTGGACGAGCACCCCCCGCAAGGCGAGTACGTCGTGGTAGTGGCGGGAGCCGAGCATCGCCTGCCGGAGGGAGCGGAATCGCAGCGATCCGGAGATGTGGCCTGGTGGTCAACCCTGTCGTTGGAGGACCATGTCCGCCACTATGAGGAGCTGACCGGCGACCGCAAGGAAGCGATGCGCCGCACCGCCCAGGATCGCGGTCTCCCTCGTAGAGAGGTATATAACACTCTAATGAAGAAACACGATGAAGAGGATAAATAATATTTGTCTGCGGCCAAGAGTAAGGTCGAAACCGGAGGAGGTATAGCATATGCTTTCGAGGTCGTTTTCTTGAAATACAAGAAAATATAGGATTCCCCTATCTACTTGACTTGTATTTCTCCGGAATGAAACGCGCTGTGCCGCCAAGGACGGCGACAGCCGTTTCACCTTGAATTCTAAGAATTTATATGTTGCACATATATATCAGCTTAGAATTCTCCGGAATGAAACGCGCTGCGCCGCCAAGGACGGCGACAGCCGTTTCACCTTGCAGAAAGCGTTTAACGTTCGCCTTTGTTCATGAATGTCACCCTCGTTAGGGTTAGACATTCCAGACATTCATGAACAACAGCGACTGGAGGTTTGACCTTGCTCGGGTGCCCCAAGACTACGATTATTACCGCCTTCATCCCCACAAAAAAAGACCTCCCTGGTCGGTTCGCCCAGGGAGGCATCAAGGAGTATGAAAAAGGTTAGAATTACCAAGTTGATTATGGATTCATTATAACCGATTTTGCCTATTTTGTCACAGGTTCAGGCAATTCAGAGATACATTCGTTGCAGACAATTTTCCCTTTGAAATAAGTGACATTCTCGGCATTGCCGCAGAAGATGCAAGCCGGCTCATATTTCTTGAGCATGATGCGCTCGCCGTCTACATAGATCTCAAGGGCGTCTTTCTCGCCAATGCCCAGTGTACGGCGAAGCTCGATTGGAATAACGACGCGGCCCAGTTCGTCAACTTTACGTACAATTCCTGTTGATTTCATCATAATCTATTGTTGCCCCTCTCAAAGTTGAATTCGTCACTATTCGACAAAATACTACGTTTTCTGTAATCTATAATACCAACCATTACCAAAATAGTCAACCTAAATTTTTCTGCAAAAAAACTAACTTTGGCTTAATGGTAAGGGGAGTGGGTCCCTGTAAAGCATACTACAAGCTGCTGGCCTTGGAAATGAAAACTCGACATCATTCGACAAAGTGCCGACATTCTGTGTCGAAATATTGAACAATAATCGACAAAAATATCGAAGAGGTGATCGTCATGTCACGGATACTGGCTGAAGAAAAAGTATTTAAAGACCCGGTGCATAAATATATTTATGTGCAGGACAAGCTCATATGGGATCTTATTAATACCAAGGAATTCCAACGCCTTCGCCGTATCAGACAACTTGGTACTTCATACCTTACCTTCCATGGCGCCGAGCACAGCCGATTCTCACATTCCTTAGGCGTGTATGAGATTACTCGTAAAATCATCTCGCAGTTTGAGCGCAGCCACTATCCCGATTGGCCTCAGGAAGAAAAGCTTGTCTCCCTTTGTGCAGCTCTGCTTCACGATCTGGGGCACGGGCCGTTCTCCCACTCGATCGAGCAGGTATTTGATACAGATCACGAAGCATGGACATGCCGTTTTTTGCTCGAAGATACAGAGGTTAACCGCGTACTTCGCACGATTTCGCACGATTTTCCCGAACAAGTCGCCTCCGTCATCTGCAAAACATACGCCAAGCCGATTGTCGTCAGCCTTGTCTCCAGTCAGATGGATGCCGACAGGATGGACTATCTGCTGAGGGATGCCTACTTCACCGGTGTCAATTATGGCACATTCGATCTGGACCGGATTTTGCGCGTACTGCGGCCCTACAAGGGACGTATCGTAATCAAGGAGAGCGGCATGCATGCGGTGGAAGATTACTTAATGTCCCGATACCAGATGTACTGGCAGGTTTACTTCCATCCGGTTACACGCAGTTCAGAGATTATCCTTAGACAGATTTTTCGAAGAGCAAAGGAACTTTATGTGGGTAGGTACCCATTCCGAACAATGATGAGGCCATTCGAAAGCCTCCTGCAAGGCACCCTGGAGATCGAGGATTATTTTCGATTGGACGAAGCCATGGTACAGACGATCTTTATGGAGTGGGTCTCGGAGGAGGATGCGATCTTGTCCGATCTGTGCCATCGGTTCCTGCACCGTCGCTTATACAAGTATATAACCGTGACCGAGCCCGATGAAGCTCGCTGGTCGATGATCCGCAGGGAACTGGAGAGGGCGGGACTGCATCCGGACTACCATCTGGAGATTGATTTTCCGTATGATCTTTCTTATGATGTATACCGTCCAGGTACAGGTGATGGTGAAGAAAAACCGCCGATCCTGATGCTGAGTGGGGACGACCAATTAGCTGAAATATCGGGAAAATCCGACATCGTCACCTCGATTACCGGACTGCATCACGGCAAGTATCATCTCTATTTTCCGGAAGAGCTGCTGCGTGAAAAAGCGCACCTCTTGTCAGATGAAACGAGAGTCTTATTCGGCCTAGATTAAAAAACTGTAATAATAGAAGAAAGGGGTCGAAATTCGTCATGATTATCGACACACACACGCATCTGGATGCAAAAGCTTTCGAGGCTGACCGTGAAGAAACGATAAGTCGAGCAAGGGAGGCGGGGATCGACCGGATGATCAATATCGGTTTCAACCGTGAGACGATTCCCACCACTCTGAAGCTTGCCGAAACCTATGATTTTATCTATGCTGCAGTGGGCTGGCATCCGGTCGACAGCATCCACATGAAGCCGGAGGATCTCGATTGGATTGCTTCGCTTATGCGTCATGAGAAGGTGGTGGCGATCGGCGAGATCGGACTGGATTATCACTGGGACACCTCTCCCAAAGATGTCCAAAAAAGGGTGTTCCGGGAGCAGCTGCAATTGGCCAGGAAGGTCGGCAAACCAGTGGTTATCCATAATCGTGACGCACACGAGGATATCGTCAATATTCTTAGAGAAGAGAATGCGAAGGAAATCGGCGGGGTTATGCATTGCTTTTCCGGAAGCTGGGAAACGGCTCGCCAATGTCTGGATATGAACTTCTATATTTCACTCGGCGGTCCCGTTACTTTTAAGAATGCCAGGGTTCCTAAAGAGGTGTTGAAGAACGTTCCGCTGGACCGGCTTTTGATCGAGACAGATTGCCCTTATCTGGCTCCTCATCCATTTCGAGGAAAGCGGAATGAACCCTCCTATGTGCGACTGGTAGCTGAGGCTGCAGCGGAAATGAAAGGAAAAACATTGGAAGAAATTTCAAAAATTACGACCGAGAACGCTGAGAATTGTTTTCGATTAGGCTGAAAAAGGCCAAAATCGCTAGGATTTCGAACGAATCGTATGAAAAAAGTCTCTTTCAACCGAAAAATCCCGGGATAAGACGGTGATTTTCCTAAAAATTCGTTAAAATCGTCTTTTAAGCGATCTTTACAATGAGGGTACAAAGAAGGTATGATTCTTCTCAGAGCTTGAGTAATGTATCCAATTTCCAGTTTCGCTTAATCTTCGATTTGAAGAACGGGGGAACCAAAATCGTCAGTCTGCTATCCCACTTGCGACTGCCCGGTTTTCTTCCTTGGGGTGAATTCGTGAAGGGCTGAATCGTCGAAACCGGCACCTTCCGATAGGGCGACTCTCATGTCCGAACCCGTCAGCTAACCTCGTCAGCGTCCAAAGAGAGATCAAACTCGTGTAAACCCCATTCTGTATGAATCTCTATTCATCCGGAAGCCACGAAACAGATCCTCTGTCGAAAGGCTTCCTTTTCGCATCTTGGAAGATTAGAGTCGTCTAAGATTTGAATATTGCGTAAAGCCTCGACATAGGGTGTTTTATGGAGGTGGGGTATACGAGGACACTGGAAGTGCGTGCTTGCACGCTATTCTAAGATAGTCACGCCAAGTATCATGCGTAAGTTCACAGGCGGCGGCTATGAAGGAGGACCGAGGAAGTGGGCATGTTCCAAATCAAGGATACCCATGGTAAACGATCATCCAGCATGTCTTTCGCATTGCGATGGAAGCATGAAAACCTGCGTTTGATTCTTCTGAGTGCGATCATTTCAATCGCTATGACTTTCATGTTGTTGGTGTTGCTGTACGGTACGGCAGAGAAGAGCGTATCGGTAGTGGTCAATGGACAGGAGCAGATCGTATCGACCAAGCAGTGGTCATTGGACCGTCTGCTGGCGGAGCAGTCGATCGAGATCGGACCGCACGACGTTTTGTCGTTGCCGACGAATGCCTCGATCAAGGATGGAGACCAGGTCGTGATCGACCATGCGAGAGCGGTCACCGTTCAAGCGGACGGGAAGTCCAATACGTATTTCACCACGGAGAAAACCGTCAAAGACGCGATGGAAGCTTTTAATATTCCCATCCGCGAACAAGATAGAGTACATCCCGCACTGTCTACGCCGATCGATTCGGACGTGACGGTATCGGTCGTACGGGTCGACACGGAAGTGGAGACTACCCAGCATAAAATGCCGTTTAAGGTCGTCCAGAAAGAAGATCCTGAGCTGGCAGAAGGCAAACAGAAGGTCATCCAGGCCGGACAGGACGGACTGCTCGTCAAGCAGTTTGAGAAAGTGTATGAAGACGGTCAACTGGTGTCTGAGAAGATGATCCTGAAATCGATGGAGACGTCTGCTGTCGAGCAGGTCGTCGCCGTAGGAACCAAAAAGCCGGAACCGAAGGTGAGCGTCCTCTCGTCGCCTGCCTCGGAATCGGCACAATCGGTCAGCACGAAGGACTATTCGTTCCAGGCCCAAAAGACGTTGAAGAATGTCACATTGACTGCTTATACCGCTCATGTGGCATCGACTGGAAAAAGTAAGGGTCACCCGCAATACGGCATCACCGCTTCGGGCTCGAAGGTCCAGGAAGGGCGCACCATCGCTGTGGATCCCAAAGTCATCCCGATCGGCTGGTGGGTATATATCGAGGGCATCGGCTTAAGACGCGCGGAAGATACCGGCGGCGCGATCAAGGGCAACAAGATCGATGTTTATTACGAGAGCGAATCCTATGCCAAGAAGTTTGGCCGCAAGAAGGGGTATACCGTTCACGTGATCGGTCCCAACAAGCCCAAGGCTAGCTAGCACCGTGCATTTGCTTTAATCATATCGCTTTTTACATGCAAATATGCCATCATAAGAAGAGGTGACCCCTCTTCTTTTTGCATGTTTGTCCAAAGGAAGGGGCAGTCTATAACCTCTTCTTCAGAAGGACATGGTCTAATCCAAAATCAGATGCAGATGGAGATAAAATATGATAAGGGAAATTATCGTCGTCGAAGGCAAGGACGACACTGTAGCCATCAAGCGGGCGGTAGAGGCCGAGACGATCGAGACCGGCGGTTCGGCGATCGGCGAGGCCGTGTTGAAGCGGGTGGCACTCGCGATGGAGCGTCGGGGCGTCATTATCTTTACGGATCCGGATCATGCCGGGGAGCGCATCCGCAAAATCGTAGCTGCACGCGTGCCCGGATGCAAGCATGCTTTCCTCCCCCAGGAGGATGCGCTGTACAAAGGGGATATCGGCGTGGAGAACGCCAAACCGGAGGCCATCCGGCGAGCTCTCAGCCAGGTGCGCACCGAGGTGACGGACGGAGTGCCCGAGATTACTTGGGATGATCTGATCGCTGCCGGACTTATCGTACATCCCGAGGCGGCTTCCCGCAGACTGATCATGGGCAATCTGCTCGGTATCGGATATGCCAACGGCAAGCAGTTCTTCAAGCGTTGCAGCACGTTTATGATCTCCAAAGCGGAGTTTATCCAAGCGTATGCGCAGCTAGAGAGCATGCAGCCGAGTCAAAGAGAGGACTGATCGGATGGACAAGCAGCAGGAGATCCTGACAGGGATCGGTACACCCAGAAGAACGCAGGAGATTATTAAGCGGTACGGGTTTTCATTCAAAAAAAGTCTCGGTCAGAATTTCCTGATCGATCCCAATATTTTGCGAAAGATCGTCGAGAGCGCCGGGCTGGACGAGACGAAAGGCGCACTGGAGATCGGACCCGGCATCGGTGCGTTGACCCAGGAACTGGCGGCAGTTGCAGGGAAGGTGACGGCAGTCGAGATCGACAGGCGGCTGATCCCGATTCTGCGGGATATCCTGGCTGATACCCCCCAAGTAGAGGTGATCCAGGGCGATGTCCTGGAGCTGGATCTGCGCAAGCTCTTAGAGCAGCAGTTTGAGGGCTGCGGGGGCGTCAGCGTCGTTGCCAACCTGCCTTACTACGTAACCACCCCCATCCTGATGAAGCTGCTCGAGGAGCGCCTGCCCCTGGAGAACATCGTCGTCATGATCCAGAAAGAAGTGGCAGAGCGGATGGCAGCCAGTCCGGGAGGCAAGGTCTACGGCAGCCTGAGCGTGGCTGTGCAGTACTATTGCGAGCCAGAGCTTGTCTGTACCGTGCCGCATACCGTTTTTATCCCGCAGCCCAATGTAGACTCCGCCGTCATCAAGCTGACGTTGCGCAAGGAGCCACCCGTCCGTGTAAGCGACGAGACCTTCTATTTCCGCGTGGTGCAGGCCAGCTTTGCGCAGCGGCGCAAGACGCTCGCCAACAACCTCACCGCTTTCGTCGGCAAAGAACGCCGCGAGGCACTGATCGGATTGTTAGAGGAAATCGGTGTCGCACCGACAAGGCGCGGCGAGACGCTGTCGCTGGCGGAGTTCGCGGCGGTCAGCGAGGCGCTGCTGGGAGCGGGCTGGGACCTGTAGGCTGAATTGCCTCGTGATCAAAAGCGGCCAGGCCGTTGCTCACCAAACCCGTCGTTCGCCCATAGGATAGACGAAGAGGTGATCTTATCATGAAGTTAGGCGATCTGGTGGTCCGCAATTCGTATGGCGGCGATGTGCTGTTCCGGGTCGAGGAGCTCCGCCAGGCTATAGCCGTCCTCAAGGGCACGGACTATCGTCTGCTAGCCGACGCTCCCGTAAGCGACCTGTCCGTGGTGCCGCATCCCGAGACCGCGCGGGTAACGCAGCAGGTCAGGGTCAAGGTATCTGCGACGATGCAGCGTATGGTACAGGAGCAGGTACGACAACAGCAGGCGCAGCGGGACGAAGTCATCCAACGCCATAGTATCCCGCGGGACCAGGCGTTCTTCGAGCTGCCTGGCCGTGTGCTCCATCTGGACGGCGATGGCAATTACATGAAGAAGAGCATGCAGCTGTACCAGCAGATGCGGGTGCCGGCCCACGGCATGCATGCCAATGAGGCTCAGATGCCCGAGCTCCTGCAGCGGCTGCTGCCGCAGGTGCGTCCAGATATCGTAGTTATAACCGGACATGACGGTGTCCTCAAGCATCGGCCGAAGGAAGAATTGTATCACTTGTCCAGCTACAAGAATTCTCAGAACTTTGTGAATGCTGTGCGTGTGGCCAGAGCGTATGAGAAAAGCCGCGACGGGCTTATCGTGGTCGCTGGCGCTTGCCAGTCTCATTTTGAGGCGCTCCTGCAGGCCGGCGCCAACTTTGCCAGCTCGCCTGGGCGGATCCTGATCCATGCCCTCGACCCCGTCTACATCGCTATCAAATCGAGCTATACCCCGATGAGGGAGACGATCAACCTGGCTGAGGTCATCCAGGGGACGATCAGCGGCGTAGACGGGGTGGGCGGCATCGAGACGATGGGCCGTCATCGTGTCGGGATGCCGAAGCCGCGAACCCCGCAATCGGCTGTGACACTGTAGCTGGCAAAGGGTCGATGGGGGAAATTGGAGGCAAATAGCCACAATTAGGCAAATCCCTCATTGACAAGAACTTTGCTTCGCTGTTATAATATTTCTCTTCGTTTGACAAGCTCCCTCTTTTTGGTTATAATGTTTAAGGAAAGAGGTGGTTGTGAACAATGGCAAAAAATTCGCTGTTGGAGATCAAACGAAGTTTGGAAGCCCATGTTGGATCCAAGATCAGTCTTCGAGCAAACGGTGGTCGCCGAAAGACCATTGAACGCACCGGCGTTCTGGAAGAAATCTACCCCTCTGTTTTCATTGTCAAGCTGGACCAAGATCAACATGCGTTTAAACGCGTCTCTTACAGCTATGCAGATATATTGACCGAATCTGTGGAAGTCACTGTTCGCAATGACGAAGGCGAGGTTCGGATTAACCACATTCAATAGAACGATGCTTTACCCTTGCAGCCCGGAGATGATCCGGGTTGTTTTTTTTATTGATGTTTCCGGGGCCCCCGCAAAGCACCTGAGTACGCTTCGAAGCCAAGCCGCACTTTGTAGGGTTATGCCAGGCATGAATCGGGATGCCGCTGCCGATACTAAGGACGGGGTAACCCTACAGCGATCGAGAAGGAGACCCGAATCATGAGCAGAAGAAGAAGGAGTACGATGTCCGAGGGCTTGAAGAACGAACTGGCCAAGGATCTGGGCTTCTACGATACCGTACAGAAGGATGGCTGGGGCGGGATCACGGCCAAAGATGCCGGCAATATGGTGAAACGGGCCATTCAGCTAGCCGAGCAAGCAGCCAGCAAGAAGCCTTGATACGCATATCCTGCAGGCAAATAAGCTAAGCAGATCGGGTCTCCCGGATAGGAAACCCAATCTGCTTAGCTTTTCTTGTGACCATTTGTTAATATATAAGAAAGATGGCGCTTGCGGAAGGCGTGAGAACGACGATGCGGCCTGCCGCAAGCGCTCTAGGTTTCACTGTCCTACTTGGCTTCTATTTCCTTGTATATGTGAAGCTGTAAACGACGATGAGCGGGTGACAAGGATGAAAGTTTACGAGAAAGCGCCAGCCAAAATCAATCTCATGCTCGATGTGCTCCGCAAGCGGGAGGATGGCTTTCATGAGGTAGAGATGATCATGACCATGGTCGATCTGGCAGACCGGCTGGAGATGGAGGAACTGTCCCGGAATACGATCGTCATCTCAAGCCAGGCGGGCTATATCCCTCTGGATGAGAAGAACCTGGCGTTCCAGGCAGCCAAACTGATCAAGGAGCGATACAAGGTTGATAAAGGGGTCTATATCCATCTCGACAAGAAGATCCCTGTCGCTGCCGGCCTGGCAGGAGGCAGCAGCGACGCAGCAGCAGCGCTGCGGGGACTAAATCGGCTCTGGGGGCTCCAGATCCCGTTGGACGAGCTTAGCCGGCTCGGAGCCGAGCTGGGTTCGGATGTACCGTTCTGTGTCACGGGAGGTACAGCGATCGCTAGAGGACGTGGAGAGCAATTGGAGCAGATCTCCGGTCCGCCGCAATGCTGGGTAATCCTGGCCAAGCCGCCGATCAATGTGTCAACCGCCGATGTTTACGGGCGTTTCCGTCTGAACCAGGTCGAGCGCCATCCGTCGACGCAAGCGATGGCAGCTGAGCTTGCCGCAGGATCGTTCTCGGGAATGTGTCAGCAACTGGGCAATGTGTTAGAAAGCGTAACATTGAAACTATATCCCGAAGTAGAGCAGTTAAAAGAGAGCATGTGCAAGCTTGGTGCGGAAGGCGTGCTAATGTCGGGGAGCGGGCCGACCGTTTTTGGCCTGGTTTCGCGGGAATCGAAGGTCGCGCGGATCTATAATGGGCTTCGAGGCTTTTGTAAAGAGGTTTATGTGGTAAGAATGCTAACATGAAATTAACGTTTTCCTTGTGGAAACCCGTATAAAAATGTTATATTACCTATATAACATTCGGGTTTAGCGGGGGGAGACATCGTGAAAAAGTTGAAACGGAGCGCGAGGCTGGTTGAGATGACGCAGTATTTGTTGTCCCGCCCCCATACGCTCATATCGCTTACTGCATTTGCCGACCGCTATCAGTCTGCCAAATCATCGATAAGCGAAGATCTAGCCATTATCAAGGAAGTGTTCGAAGAAGACGGTCTCGGTCAGCTGAGTACGCTTGCGGGCGCAGCGGGCGGGGTCAAATATATGCCGAAGATGAATAAGAGCGTCTCCCTGTCGATTATCAAAAACATCTGCCGAGAGCTGGAACAGCCGGAGCGTGTATTGCCAGGAGGCTATCTGTATATGACAGATATGCTGGGCCAGCCCAATCTGATGAACGAAGTCGGACGGATGTTCGCCACTGCCTTTGCACACCGGGAGTTGGATGTCATCATGACCGTTGAGACCAAAGGCATCCCGCTTGCTTACGCTACCGCTACCTTTCTCAACCTGCCGGTCGTTATTGTCCGCCGGGACAATAAGGTAACGGAAGGCTCCGCCGTCAGCATCAACTATGTCTCGGGATCCAACAAGCGCATCCAGACGATGTCGCTGGCCCGGCGGGCGCTTAAGGAACAATCCCGTGTGCTGATCATCGATGACTTCATGAAGGCTGGCGGGACGATCCAGGGAATGATGGATCTGCTCTACGAATTCAACGCTACCGTAGCCGGCGTAGGCGTCCTCGTCGAATCCGGCGAGATCGACCGCGATGAACGGCTGCTTGAAGATTATGTGTCCCTCGCCAAGCTTACTGCAGTCGATCTGAAGTCCAAGCAGACAAGCGTGGTGCCGGGCAATTACTTTACCAAATCCGAGGAGGCTTCATCATGACGAATAAAGCTGTGCCGACACCGATATCCACCAACCAGGCGCCGGCAGCGATCGGCCCGTACGCTCAGGCAGTGAAAGTGGGGAACCTGCTGTTTACCTCCGGCCAGATCCCGCTAGGACTGGACGGCGAGGTGGTAGCCGGCGGTGCAGAGGAGCAGACCCACCAGGTGTTCGCGAATCTCAAAGCGGTGCTGGCCGAAGCCGGCGCAGACTTCCAGGATGTCGTCAAGGCGACGGTGTTCATTAAGGACATGGGACAGTTTGCAGCGATCAATACGATCTATGCCAGCTATTTTGGCGATCACAAGCCTGCCCGCTCGACCGTAGAAGTCGCGCGTCTTCCTAAGGATGTGCTTGTCGAAATTGAGTTGATCGTATCGATTGGTGTCGAATAAGATCGAAAGTTCCTCAAATGGAAAAAACATTGTGATTTTGGCCATGTTTTTTCCAGATAAAAGAAGGATTTTGCACAGCTGTGTGGAATAATACACCAAGTCTTCTAACAGGCAAAGGTGGTGAACACAAGTGCAGATTACCGATGTCAGACTCCGCCGCGTTAATTCCGAAGGGAGAATGAAGGCCATCGCCTCGATTACCATTGACAATGAATTTGTTGTTCATGACATTCGCGTCATTGACGGCAACAATGGCATGTTCGTAGCGATGCCTAGCAAACGGACACCGGATGGTGAGTTCCGCGATATTGCCCATCCGATCTCTTCGACCACCCGGGAGAAGATCCAGGCAGCCGTCCTCGCTGAGTATGAGAGAGCGGCTACAGAAGAAGAAGTTGCGATTGAAGAAGGTGCATAATGGAACAGGGGTTGCGAACGGAGAGCCTGATATGGGCTCTCTTTTCTTTTGTTCCGGAATACGATATATTGATAGCAAGTGTGAGCCTGACATAATTTTTTCTGTATGGTAGATGTCCAAGACTTCATATATTCATGTGCATAATGGGAGGATAATCTGTTGAAAAAAATGGCGATCGTGCTTGCTGCAGGCCAGGGCAAGCGAATGAAATCGAAACTGTATAAAGTGCTTCATCCGGTATGCGGCAAGCCGATGGTAGGCCATGTGATGGACGTCGTAGAGGCGTCTGCGTGCGAGCGGACGGTAGTTATCGTGGGGCATGGCGCTGAAGCCGTGCAGAATTATCTGGGCGAGCGAGCGGAGTATGCGCTTCAGGAGCAGCAGCTAGGTACGGGCCATGCCGTGCTGCAAGCCGAGCCGCTGCTCGGCTCGGAGGAAGGGACGACGATCATCATCTGCGGAGACACGCCGCTCGTGACAGCTGCGACTGTGCAGGCCATGCTGACCGTACACGAGACGAGCGGAGCCGCGGCCACGGTACTAACGGCTGAGCTGGCAGATCCGACAGGCTACGGCAGGGTGATCCGGGGCAGCGACGAGAGGGTGCAGCGGATCGTTGAGCAGAAGGACTGCAGCCCCGAAGAGGGAGCGGTGAGGGAGATCAATACAGGCACCTACTGCTTCGATAATCAGAAGCTGTTCCATGCGCTTTCACAAGTGACCAACCAAAATGCCCAAGGCGAATATTATCTGACTGATGTCATTGGTATCCTGCAGCGCAGCGGCGAGCGTGTCCTGGCGCACTGCACAGGCGATGAAGCGGAAGCGATCGGCGTCAATGACCGGATCGCCCTCTCAGAGGCGGAACGGTACATGAAGGATCGGATCATCCGCAGCCACCTGATCGGCGGTGTCACGGTTATCGATCCGGCTGCGACCTATATCGAGGCCGGGGTAACGATCGGAGCCGATACGGTGATCTATCCGGGGACGATACTGCGAGGCAGTACGATCATCGGCGAGGATAATGTGATTGGACCACAGGCTGACTTGACGGATACCGTCACGGGACAGGGTGTCTGCATCAAGCATTCGGTCACCGACCGATCGGAGATCGGCGATGAGACAACGGTCGGTCCTTACGCCAACTTGCGGCCAGGGACCAAGCTGGGCCGCAAATGCAAGATCGGCGATTTCGTCGAGCTGAAGAATGCAGTGCTGGACGATGGCAGCAAAGTCTCGCATCTGAGCTATGTCGGCGATGCCCAGGTCGGCAAGGACGTCAATATCGGGTGCGGTGCGATCACAGTCAACTATGACGGTTATAACAAAGCTGTTACCGAGATCGGCGACGGCGCGTTCGTGGGCAGTAATGTCAATCTGATCGCGCCCGTAAGGATCGGCGACGGAGCTTACGTGGTAGCAGGCTCGACGATCACCCAGGACGTGCCGGAGAACGATCTGGCTATCGCTCGCGAGCGGCAGGTCAACAAGCCGGGCTACGCCGCCAAGATCCGCAGCCGCGCCAAGCTCAAAAAAGAAAAGAAGGATTCGTCAACCTAAAAGTTTAAAGCTTGCCCTTGGTGGGTAATCATAGTAGGAGATCAGGTGTGAACCAAGGAGGTTTCCTAGATGAGTGTATCCCTGAAAGTAGAGAAGAGAGAAGCGCAATCCAAGGGCAAACTGAATCAGCTGCGCCAGCAGGGCAAGGTCCCGGGCGTCGTATACGGCCAGAAGATCAAGCAGGCCTCGCCGATCGCCGTGGATGAAAAAGAGCTGCAGGCACTACTGAGATCCAATCCCAATGCAGTTGTGGAAATTGATGTACCAGCGGCTGGCAAACAGCCGGTTATGATAACGGATATCCAGCGGGACTCGCTGTCGAAGAAGCTGCTTCATATCGATATGTTCCAGATCGATATGAATAGTGAAGTCAAGACCTCCGTTCGCATCGAGGTTGTCGGGGAGGCACCGGGCGTCAAGGAAGGCGGCGTCTTGCAGGTGGTGCTGCACGAGCTGGAGATTACTTGTCTGCCCAACAGCATCCCGGAGTCGGTCATGATCGATGTATCGGAGCTGCAGATCGGTGAGAGTCTTGCGGCCAGCGAGCTCAAGCTTCCTGAAGGCGTGAACGCCTCTATCGATGAGGAGATGGTCATCGTCTCGGTTCTGGCGCCGCAGAAGGAAGAGCTGGACGAGGAAGCGGAAGAAACCGCCGAGCCGAGCAACGAAGAAGAACAGGCTGAGGAAGAGTCTGCTGCCGAGGAAGAACAAGGCTAAGCGGGTCCGCACAGCCAAAGAGGATTATCTCGATTGTAGATTCGTCTACCTTCGAGGTAATCCTCTTTTGTGTTGGATAGCGGACAAGGCGGCAATCTTTAATACCCGGGCCTGGATATGAAAGTAAACTGGGAGCGTCTGTAGAATACATTGTTAACCTTGACATAATCGGGGCAGTAGTGTTCAATGAAGCCAATGTCGCTGTGCTCGCGGTCCAGGTAGATTTGGACGGGTACGGCATGATGGATGTGGTCTTCAAAGTGTTGGTTGTCGTACAATTGTTGTCCATTGATGTAGACATTGTCTACAATCTTGTCGATCAGCGCATTACTCATAAAAGATCACCTCATACATGTAGACAATTAACGCGGTCAATTCGTTGCATCCTACAAAAATATTACTTAGTCGGGAGCACATATTCAGGAAACAACCAAATTTCTATCGTATTTACTTGAGGGGGAGCAAGCATGAAATGGATCGTCGGCCTGGGAAATCCTGGATCGAAATACGAATCCACCAGACATAATGTCGGTTTTATGGTGATTGACGAGCTGTCCCGCCGCTGGAGCATCCCTGTCAGCCAGAGCAAATGCCGGGCGTTGCTGGGCGACGGCCATGTCGCCGGTCAGAAGGTAGCTCTGCTCAAACCGATGACCTATATGAATCTGTCGGGCGAATCGGTGCGGGCATTCCTGGATTATTACAAAGCGGATCTGAGCGAAGCCATTATCGTCTACGACGATCTTGATACGCAGATCGGGCGCATCCGGCTGAGGTACCAAGGGAGCGCCGGGGGGCATAACGGCATTAAGTCCATCATCGCGCACACCGGGACACAGATCTTCAACCGGGTGCGGATGGGCATCTCCAGACCGGAGCCGGGGGGGGATATCGCCGATTACGTATTGTCGGGCTTTGCCAAGAGCGAACGGGAGCCGTTGTCGGAGATGATCGGATACGCCTGCGAGGCGATTGAGCATGCGCTGGGGCATCCCTGGGAGTCCACGATGGGCAAGTTCAACCGGTAGGTAGTTCAAAGCGTCCACTGTTGATCACGAAGCAACGTCAACCTTTTGAGCTTTGATGTTTCTTACGATAGGTTTTCTGTTAATTGGGCATACTGAAGACATAACGAATCTTCAGGAGGCATACAATGGCGGTACATTACATTTGTCGACACTGCAAGACATCGATTGGTTCTTTGGCAGGAGAGATGATCTCGGAAGCCCGACTTGGCTTTCATTTCTTGACCCCTGAGGAGCGCAACGATATAATAGCGTATAACCCTAATGGAGATGTCACAGTGAAGGTCGTCTGTGATTATTGCAGTGAAGCGATCGATGCGAATCCCGAACTGCTCCTGGTGACCAGTCCTTTGCAGTAGCGGGGGGTGCCGGAGGAATCGGGTGCGTAGCCTTAGCGCATAGCCGAGGCTTCTTTTTTGTTGTGTATACGTTTTTTTCATACCCAGACCGGCGACGGAGCCAGTTTGCTGCAACATCTGCGCTTAGAGTTTGGCAAAGCTAAACTGACTTCATAAGCATTCGCTTAATAGGCGTTAGCCGTTCCCTCTGTTTGTCTGCTAAGAAATGAGGTGTTGATTCAATGAGATCAATTATTGAGGCCTTTTCCAAGGATGAGGATTTTCAGACGGTGCTCTCAGGCATCACCAAGGGCATGCGGGAGCAGATGATCTCCGGGCTGGCAGGCTCCTCCCGGCAGATCTTGGCGGCTGCACTGA
This sequence comes from Paenibacillus jepli, assembly GCF_047238105.1. Lineage (NCBI taxonomy): Bacteria > Bacillati > Bacillota > Bacilli > Caryophanales > Paenibacillaceae > Paenibacillus > Paenibacillus jepli. The sequence goes on along the minus strand of NZ_JBDFMD010000001.1, from coordinate 3,346,808 downwards.
TGCAGGAGCTGCAGCGGCCGATGCTGATCGTCACGCATAATATGTTCGCCGCTCAGAAGATCGCCGAGGATCTGCAGGAATGTCTCTCCCCGGAGCAAGTTCTGCTCTACCCGGCCAATGAGCTCGTCGCCGCCGAAGCCGCGATCTCCAGCCCCGAAACGCTCGCTCAGCGGATCGATGTGCTGGTCCGATTGTCCGCAGGCTTCCGGGGCATCGTTGTCGTGCCCTTTTCCGGAGTCCGGCGCTATCTGCCTACCAAGGAAGCGATCGCTGAGGCGAGGATTCCGCTCGCGGTGGGCACAACCTTGCCGCTTGACACCTTCCTCTCCCGGATGGTCGAGCTAGGTTACGAGAGAGTGGACCGCGTCGAGAACAAAGGCGAGATGAGTGTGCGCGGCGGGATCGTCGATTTTTTCCCGCTCACGGAGCCGCATGCCTACAGGATCGAGTGGTTCGATGATGAGATCGATTCGATCCGTACCTTTGACCCGGTCGACCAGCGTTCTATCGACAAGCTCCAGGAATATGTCGTGCCGCTCTGCAAAGAAGTGCTCGCCAGCAGCAAGCGCCAGACGGCAGCCGCTCAGCATGCCTACGATCTGATGGAGAAGCAATTGGAGAAGATGACGGACCGGACAGCCAAGGACCGCCTGCGCGGGGAGCTTGGTTCGGAGATTGAGAAGCTGCGCGAGCATGTGTATTTCACCGAAATCTATAAATATATCTCGCTGCTGTATCCGGAGCGTCAGACGATCATCGATTATATGCCGGAAGATACGCTGCTGCTGATGGATGAGCCGACCCGGCTCGTAGAGACGGCCAAGCAGTTGGAGCGGGACGAGGCGGAGTGGGCGACGCATCTGCTGCAGAACGGCAAATCGCTGCCCGGCTTTGTGTTGGCCAGAGACAGCGAAGAGATCTTGTATCATCGGCCTTTTCAGACGCTGTTCCTGTCGCTCTTCCTGCGTCAGATCCCGCACACGCAGCCGCAGAATATTCTTAACTTCGTCTGTCGCGCCATGCAGAACTTCCATGGGCAGATGAACGTGCTCAAGGCAGAGATGGACCGCTGGAAGAAAGCCGGTGCAAACGTTATCATGCTAGCTGGCAACGCCGAGCGCATGGAGCGGATGCGGCGGGTGCTGCAGGATTACAGTATCGAACCGCCGCAGATGGTCGAGGGCAACCTGCAGACCGGTTTCGAGCTGCCATCGGTTCATCTGGTCATCATCACCGAAGGCGAGATGTTCTCCCAGAAGCAGCGCAAGGTGCGGCGCCTCGACAAGAAGATCGACAACGCCGAGCGGATCAAAAGCTATACCGAGCTCAAGGTGGGCGATTATGTCGTACATCAGAATCATGGCATCGGCAAATACTTGGGTATCGGCACACTAGAGATCGGCGGGATTCATAAGGATTATCTGCACATCATGTACGCCGCCGGCGACAAGCTGTCGGTGCCGATCGACCAGATCGACCTCATCCAGAAGTACGTCGGCTCCGAGGACAAGGAGCCCAAGGTATACAAGCTGGGGGGCAGCGAGTGGACACGGGTCAAGAACAAGGTCAAGTCCTCCGTCAAGGACATCGCAGACGATCTGGTCAAGCTGTATGCCGACCGCCAGGCGGCTGAAGGCTTCGGATTCGGCGAAGATACGCCGTATCAGCAGGAATTCGAAGCCATGTTCCCGTATGATGAGACACGTGACCAGCTGCGGGCGATCGAGGAGATCAAGAAGGATATGCAGACGAAGCGGCCGATGGACCGGCTGCTCTGCGGTGATGTCGGCTACGGCAAGACGGAGGTAGCGATCCGCGCAGCTTTCAAGGCGGCCATCGAAGGCAAGCAGGTCGCTGTGCTCGTGCCGACGACGATTCTGGCCCAGCAGCATTATGAGACGTTCCGGGAGCGGTTCTCCGGCTACCCTTTCAACATCCAGGTACTCAGCCGGTTCCGCTCGCGCAAGGAGCAGAACGAGACGATGAAGGGACTCAAGGCCGGCACGGTCGACGTCGTCATCGGCACGCACCGGCTGCTGTCGCAGGATATCATCTTCAAGGACCTCGGCCTGCTGATCGTCGATGAGGAGCAGCGCTTTGGCGTCTCTCACAAAGAGAAGCTCAAGCGGCTCAAGACTAACGTAGATGTGCTTACGCTGACGGCGACGCCGATCCCGCGGACGCTGCATATGTCGATGCTCGGGGTGCGCGATCTGTCCGTCATCGAGACGCCGCCGGAGAACCGGTTCCCGGTGCAGACGTATGTAGTTGAGTACAATATGTCCCTGGTCCGCGAAGCGATCGAGCGGGAGCTGGCGCGCGGCGGCCAGATCTACTACCTGTACAACCGAGTGCAGGGGATCTATCAGATGGCGGAGCAGATCACGGCGCTCGTGCCCGATGCCCGGGTCGCGGTCGGCCATGGCCAGATGTCCGAGCAGGAGCTGGAGAAGACGATCCTGGACTTCCTGGACGGCGAGTCCGATGTGCTGGTCAGCACGAGCATCATCGAGACCGGCGTCGATATCCCCAACGTCAATACGCTGATCGTGCACGACGCGGACAAGATGGGGCTCTCCCAGCTGTACCAGCTGCGCGGCCGGGTCGGACGCTCCAATCGGATCGCCTATGCGTACTTCACCTATCAGCGGGACAAGGTGCTGACCGAGGTGGCGGAGAAGCGGCTGCAGTCGATCAAGGAGTTCACCGAGCTCGGCTCCGGTTTCAAGATTGCGATGCGCGACCTGTCGATCCGCGGAGCAGGCAATCTGCTTGGCGCGGAGCAGCACGGCTTCATTGCTTCGGTGGGCTTTGACCTCTACTCGCAGATGCTGGCCGACGAGATTGCCCAACGCAAGGCGGAGATGTACGGCGAGGATGTCAAGACGGAGAAAGAGGTCACGACACAGATCGATCTCAGCTTGGATGCTTACCTGCCGTCTGATTATATCTATGACAGCATCCAGAAGATCGAGATCTACAAGAAGGTTGCGACTGCCCGGTCGGTCGAGGAGACCGAGGACTTGCGCGACGAGCTGGTAGACCGGTTCGGCGACCTGCCGGATGCGGTACACAACCTGCTTGCGGTAGCGAGGCTGAAGGTCTATGGCGGCGAATACGGCATCGAGCTGATCAGCAGACGGGGCGAGGAGATCACGCTGCGCTTCGAGGAGCAGGCGAGTGCCGGCATCGACCGCAAGATCATCGATATGCTGTGCCTGCAGTTCGAAAACCGCTTCAAGCGGGTGACGCCGCAGGAGAGCCATCTGATCGTACAGCTGCGCGGCCAAGGATTGTCGGACGAGGAAAAATTAGCGCTCTTGGAACGTTTTCTGATACAATGTAAAGAGGCAGTTAAATCGAAAGGGGAATTACAGGATGTTGCACAGTAAACGCAATTCGGCATGGCGCCGTCCGCTGCTGCTCCTGCTCGCAGCGATGCTCGTCGTGACGATATTGGCGGCATGCGGCGCAAAGGATAGCAATAATGGCGGGAACGGCGGCACTGAGGGCGGGACGCCCGATAGCGGAGCTGCTGTCGCTACTTATAAAAACGGCACAGTAACGGAAGACGAATTTACCAAGTACAAGACGTTCTTTATCTTGATGAACCCGCAGGCGGAGATGTTCCTGAGCATCCCGCAGTATGAAGAGCAGTTCCTGCAGGAGTACATCGGCTACAAGATCTTGTTCGACCGGATGTCTGATGAGAGCAAAGCGGCGGCGGATGCCGACACCGAGCAGTTCCGCACCGAGTTCGAAACGGCAGTAAACGACCAGGAGGAGCTGAAGACCCGGCTTGATGAAGGCGGGTTGACTGTTGACGAGGCGGTCGATTTCTTCAACCTGATCATGGTCGTTATGAGAGACGCCGAATCCAAAGTGACGGACGAGGATGTACAAGCCATCTATGACGAGGATCCGGAAGCATTCCAGACGGCTAGCGTGCGGCATGTGCTCGTGTCTACCAATGACCCGCAGACCCAAGAAGAGATTCGTACGGAAGAAGAGGCGCTGGAGCGTGCCAATGAGGTCAAAGCCAAGCTTGATGAAGGCGGGGACTGGCAGGAACTTGCGGCTGAATATTCCGACGATCCGGGCTCCAAGGATAATGGAGGGCTGTATGAAGATTCTCTGGTTGGCCAATGGGTGGCTGAATTCAAGGAAGCTGCCCTCACCCAGGAGGTCGGCGTGATCGGCGAGCCGGTCAAGACTGACTTTGGCTACCATGTCATGCTGGTTGAGAAGCGCGATGAAATCACCTTCGAAACGCTGACTGACGAGCAGAAGGAATCGATGCGCCAGACCGCAGCCGGCAATGTGCTCAATGAGTTCATGATGAACGAGCTGCCGGAGCTGATCGAGAGCATCAATCTGCCGCAGCCGGAAGCGCCTGAACAGCCGGAGCTGCCAGCGACAGAAGGTACGGAGGATGGCAATGCAGAGACCGACGGTGCCATTGAAGGGGACACAGAGGCCGATGCACAGAACGAGGAAGCGCCAGCCACTGAGGAAGAAGCGCCGGCCGCACAATAATATATACCACGAGCTGTCTCTGCAGGAAGAACTGTAGAGGCAGCTTTTTTTTTGTTATCGAAGACCAGACGCTATTCATTCGTCTCCGCCATACATCGTCAGGTATCGCTCATACGCTTGTTCGCACCAAGTAGCCTTCAGACCGTTGTCGTACAACGGGAAACGCGTCGTCGGGATGATCAGCTCCGTCTCCCGCTCCAGCGCTTCCGCATGACTGCGGAGCCGCAGGAAGCTACGGCGCGCCAGGGCGAGACGTCCGGTGCGCGTAAACCGGTGGGTTCGCACCAGGCCATAGATCGTCAGGATCATATCCTCAAGGTAGCGGAACCGCCGCTCATCCTCCAATAGCCGCTCCATCATCACCTCATCTCGCGCCACGTCGATCGCTGCATCGAGCAGGGCGCGGCACGCATAGAGCTGCGCTACGGTCTCCGTCAGGCTGATCCCGCTATTGGGGCTGTTATCCTGGGTATCGTACTTCATATGAAGCAGCGGGAACAGCTCGTCCGCATCTTCCCGCAGATAGCCCGTCAGGGAATGGCGAATCCCCCGCGAATATTGATAATGCTTGAGATACTTGCTGTTCCGCATCGCTTCTTCCAGCTTCTCGTAGAACTGCCGAGCCTTCGAGGCCGACTCTCCATAGTACGCACGGTAATAATCGGCCAGCAGCTCCTCCGAATCCAGCTCGGGATGCCAGAGCATTCGGTACAATTGATAGTTGGTCAGGGTAAGCGGCCCCCAGCTCCGATCGGTCAAATGCATATAGTGAAGGTGACGGACGCCGGAGCGGTAGTAAAATGGGATATCCGCCGCCATCATCGTCATCAGCGGGACCGGGCAGGCTGCAAAGGAGCTGACGTTGTAATACTCGCCCACAAACAGGTCGCCGAGGTAATGGCGGTCGGGATCGGTCGTCCACGGGACGAAGGTAGCCATCAGCTCCTGATTGGACTCGGTGCAGCCCGGGTCAGCCAGCGTATGGACGTAGCAGCGTTCGATCGGGAAGTATGTCGGAAAGCAGCGGCTGTAGTCAAAATCGGCCGGCAGCGGCCGGTCCGGAGCGGGCAGCGTCTCATGATAGATTGGAAAAAGGATGCGGATGCGGCGTTTCAGCCGGCCTTCTGTCCGGGCCAGCTCCAGATAGCTGCTGAGCGCATGAACGAGCAGGATCATTTTGTAGGCATAGTTGCCGCTTTGCTCGCACCTTGGGCACTGGCACCAGGTGCCGTTGTCCAGCATCCAGAAATTCAGGTCATCCGCGTACCGCCACTGCCCGTCGATCAGATCTTCCGTGACCCGAAGACAGAGCTCGCGGACGGCATCGGGGTGAGTCGTGCAAAAGTTGTCGCCGAACCCCTCCCGGTTGCCCTCGCCGACATCGAAGCTGCGCTTGCCGTCCACCAGTCCGAACCACTCCGGATGAGCCTCCGCATACGTCAGCCTGCCGTCTTCGCGCGACGGGGCCGGTCGTTCCTCATCGCCCGGCTCGTAAGGATCCTCCGGATCGTCGCCCGCCGGAGAACCTGCTGGCCGGTAAGGGTATACGGCGTGAGGGTTGAGGAAGCGGTAGAGGATGTGATGGCCGCCCATACAGAGACGGATCCCCCGTTTCTGGAGAGCATGGGGATCGGCGACCCGGTCGAGCGAAGCAAAGTTGATCCGGTTGCGTCCGAGCCAGTCGATCAGCTCGGGATTGTCATCACCGATGTGCTCGCTGTACACGCCCCGGGTAAGGAACCGCGGGTAATCCATGAGCTCGAATGGTTCGTCCGTCAGGTTCGCATCCTGCGGAATATGCGCGCCGCGTTTACCCAGTCCGTACCACCGGAACCCCAGCTTCTCCAGCAGGGCGTACACGCCGTAGAGCGTGCCGCGCCGTTCTCGGCCAGTGATGATCCAGTGTGTACCATCTTCCATCAAGCGCGACACCACTACATAACCTTCGTCCGGCAGCAGCTCCCACTCGTCGGTACGCCCGGCCAACCAAGCGTGCCAAGCCACCTCTCCCGTCGTACCCGCAGCAGGAATTCCTACCCAAATGGTCAGATGCCCGCTTTCCTTCAACGGCACATCCTCTACTACTCCCTCATCCCTGCTGCCCATCCAGATCGGCGTCTCTCCGTATACCAGGCAGAGATGCTCCGCCAGCTCCACAGCACCGTAGCAGGTTGTACAGGCTGCCGCCTCCGCGCTTGCGGCCTCGTCCCACCAGTCGATTCGGCGTTCCGCTCCCGCCGCTTCGCGTATCGAGCCGAAGCTCCCGGTATCCGCCATGATTCGTATGCCTGTCCAGCCCATGTCCGTTTTCACGATTCACCGTCTCCTTTTACGCTCAGCCTGTTTTGAGCTTCTTGTAGTCTCCCGGCGTCGTGCCGGTTTGTTTCTTGAACACCCGGATAAATGTACTTACATTGACATAGCCGACCAATTGGGCTACCTCCTGGATTTTCAGATCGGTGCGGCTCAGGATTTCTTTGGCCTTATCCATCCGATATGTGGTGAGAAAGTCGACAAAATTGATCCCCGTCTTCTCCTTGAAGTAGCTGGACAGGTAGCCGCGGGTAATATGAAGCCGGTCAGCCAGCATGTCGAGCGAGATGTCCTCTGCATAATGCTGCTCAATATAGGTTGTGACGAAGCTCGTAATGGGATCATTGGCCGATTTCTTCTCCTGGACCAGCTCGCACACAGCGCTCAGCAGCGACTCGAGCCGATCCACATACTCTTGCTGGGTATGACAGGCCTTCATCTCTTCATAAGGGGACACCCTGCCGGGCAGTTTGCTTAGCTCGATGTGATGGGTGTACAGCGTCTTCATAACGCGATTGACGACTTCATTGGCCACCTCGTCATACTGGCACGCATATGCCTGCTTGCGCTCCAGCCGGCCCAACACACGCCTGACCAGCGGCAGCACGACCTCGCGATTGCCCCCGGTCAGGTTGGCGTAGAAGTCCTGCTCCTCCTGTCCGCTAAATGAAGGCAGTGAAGGCGGGGGTTCGAAGCGGGTCACCAATTGGGCTTCCCGGCCGAGCTTCCTCTGCTTGACCAAGGCCGATACATCGGCATAGGCCCGAGCAAAATCCTTGACGTGGCTGTACGACCCGCTGATGGCTACCGTCATCAGGCAAGCCTGGAGCTCGGGACCGAGCAGTTGCATCAGTGCGCTCGTCACCTCTTCCAGCTCAGGCTCCTCGCCTTCATCGAAATGCAGCACTGTCAGGATCTCGCAAGGCTCCAATTGAAGCGTGATGGCGTGCTCAACATGCGTCGCATACCAATCCCGGGCATGCTCGCGGACGAATGCCGTATCCTGCTGCAGCTGGCTGCTCTCCAGCAAGGCTGGCCTCTCTGGCGTCAAATGGAAGAGCAGCAGCCGAAACGGCTTATCCAGCGGCTGAAAGTGATCCGATAGCTGGCCGATCCGTTTCAGTTGATCGGCATAGCCATACAGATTGAGCATCGAATTCTTCTGATGGATGTCCTCGGCGATATGATTGATTCGGTCGCCGATCAGCCGGAATTCGCGGATATTGCTCTGCGGCCGGCCCGGCTGGAGCTGGCCGATCCATTCGACGAGATGACGCACCGGAGCGTTGAGCTTGCGGCTGATCCAAGCGGATACTGTGACGCTGATCAACACGGCCGCGGCCAGTAGGACGGCCAGGATGAACGTCAGACGGACGACTTGGGCATTGATATGCTTGAAAGGGATCACGCTGACATAAGTAAAGCCGGATTTGCCGCTATGCTGGTAGAAGTAGTAGTGATCGTCCGCCTTGACATACCCTGTGCCGCTGCCCGCTTGCAGAACGTCGTGCGGCAGGGCGGTTACCGACGAGGCAAAGAGCGTCCGGCCGCCGCTGTCCAGAATCGTGAAGGCGTCGCCCTGCTTGGGACGGAAGAAATCAAGATATGCCCGTCTGCTGTCCATAAAGGCGAGGACGGCAGACTGGTCATCGTATACCCGCTTGATTAAAATCGGAATATACTGTCCTTTGCTCACAGGCGTGCCCAGAGAATTCTCCCAATAAGGAGAGGAAGGATAGATCGCAAAGCTGACCGGCAGCTCCAATTGCTCATGCCAGAACTGCAAGGGATACTGCTCGCTGTAGAACAGCTTATTAAAAAACAGCTCCGCATCGGCGCTGCTGTCCTTCTCAATGACATATAAACTTCGCTTCATATAGATTAGCAGATTTTCCAGATACAGATAGGGACTTGCCACACTGGCGCGCAGCTGATCGCGGACGGCTGCCACGGTCTCGCTGGGGAGCCGCTGTTGCCGGGAGAGTATAGAGATCTGCTCGTCGAATTGAAGAGAGAGGCCGATGCTGCGGATCTGTTCGAAGTGCTCCTCATAATTGCGAACCGCGGTGTCCAGATTGAGGCTGCTGCTCTTGGTGATCTCTGCCCGAATCGTATTCAGGAAAACGGTGAATGCCACCCCGATGAAGACGCACAGAAGCAGGATGACGATCAGGAAGCTGCCGAACAGGCGATAGAACATCGAATCGGTGGCAAATCTCTTCATCATGCATCCCTCCGAAGATGAGATAAATAAGTCAGAAAACCTGACGCTTAAATGGGAAAGAGATGGATGAGGCTCGCTTTAACACGAGTAATTTTATCGTAAACCACTTCTTTCGCCAATACGCATTTTTTACACCAGTCCTGATTATTAACGATAGGGTCAATGTAACCGTAATCATAGGGATAAGTTAACATAATCTCTATTCTCAGACGATGGAGCCTGGTCTATAGTGAAGTGGCGGGAGGTTAGGTAATCTCACACACAACCCGCCGAATTAACCTGTAGGAAAGGTGATCCCATGGCTATGCAACAAACAGAGTTACAGGCTCGCGCCCCGGCAGTCCCTTATGGGCGGCTTAGGCGCCGGTGGTCCAGAGGCAAGCTGCTGCTGGCGATGTTTCTGCCCTGCCTCCTCTATTATTTATTGTTTAAGTACTACCCGATGTTCGGCATCGTCATTTCTTTCAAGAACTACAACCTGTACAAAGGCATCTGGGACAGCGACTGGGTCGGCTTCAGGTACTATACAATGTTTTTTCAGAATCCGGACTTCTGGCTGCTCTTCCGCAATACGTTTTTGCTGGGGCTGTACAAACTGGTCTTCGGCTTCCCGGCTCCGATCCTGCTGGCGCTCATGCTCCACGAGGTGCGCAACCGGCTGTTCAAACGGTTCGTCCAGACGGCGACTTATATGCCCCACTTTATCTCCAATGTCATCGTCGCCAGTATGGTCGTCATGTTCCTGTCGCCTACCGGTGGCTTGGTCAATCAGCTGATGAATTCGCTCGGACTGGAGACGATCCACTTCCTGACCCGCCCGGAGTGGTTCCGGACGATCTACGTGCTCTCGGAGATCTGGCAGCATCTTGGTTGGGAGACAATTATCTATCTGGCAGCCCTATCGGCTATCGATCCCTCGCTTTATGAAGCGGCGGAGATGGACGGTGCCGGGAGACTGCGTAAAGTGTGGAGCGTGACGCTGCCCGGCATTACGTCAGCGATTGTGATCCTGCTCTTGCTCAACGTCGGCAAAATCTTAGAGATCGGCTTCGAAAAGGTATATCTGCTGGCCAATCCGACGACCTACGAGACGGCAGATATCTTCAGCACCTACGTGTACCGGGTCGGCATGACCAACGGCAATTTCAGCTACGCAGCTGCCATCGATATGTTCACTGGCGTCGTCAGCCTGGTCTTCATCGTCATGGCCAACTATATCAGCCGCAGAGTCGGCGACAACAGTTTATGGTGAGGAGGCGTTCCGGAAATGAAAGCTAAGCGATGGTCGCTCCCGTCGGTTCTGATCACGACCCTGTTGGTCCTGCTCGTCGTCGTTATGGTCTACCCGTTCCTGTACATGATCTCGGTATCGCTCAGCGAGAGCATCTATGTTATGCGGGGCGAGGTCACCTGGTTTCCCAAAGGATTGGATTTCAGTACGTATCAGCTTGTCTTGAATGATCCGCGTATCTCCACTGCGTATATCAACACGCTCATCTACGTCAGCCTGGGGACGCTGATCTCACTGGTCATTACCGCATTTGGCGCCTACTCGCTGGCCCGCAAGGATATGCTCTTCCACCGGGGCTTCACGCTGCTGATTATTTTCACAATGTTCTTCCAGGGCGGCATGATCCCGACCTTCCTTGCGGTCAAGTCGATGGGCATCATGGACAGCGTATGGGCGATGGTGCTGCCAGGCGCGGTCAGCACGTGGAATCTGCTGGTCATGCGTACGTTTTTTGCGAATTTCCCGACTGAGCTGGAGGAGGCCGGACGGATGGACGGACTGAGCGACTTCGGCATTTTTACGCGCATCGTCGCCCCGTTATCGCAGGCCGTCTTCGCTACGATCGGTCTTTTCTACGCCGTAGCGATGTGGAACAATTTTATGTTCCCGCTCTTGTACCTGCGCGACCCGGAGCTGTTCCCGCTGCAGGTGGTGCTGCGCAACATCGTCCTGGCAGGGTCCAATGCCGGCGGCGAATCGATGGGTGTAGGCAGCGATGCGATGGTTGTGGAGGAGTCGCTCAAGTATGCCACGATCATGGTGTCGACCATTCCGATTCTGCTGCTGTATCCGATGCTGCAGAAGTATTTTGTAAAAGGCGTTATGATCGGCGCGGTGAAAGGATAGAGGGCAAGACCTAGAAGCTAGAAGGATTCATGGCAATAAAATATACAGTTACTTTAAGAGAGGGATGGTTATCATGAGGAACAAAATGATCTTGTGGCTCGTCCTGACGATGTTCGTCGCTGTGGTATCCGCTTGTTCCGGAGGAGGCAACAACACGCCTGAGGAGCCGGCAGCACCTGTAAAGGAGGGCGGCAACTCGCAGGAGCAGATGCCTCCGTCGCTGGAAGGCAGTACATTCACGATGCTCGTCGAGTCCAACCCAAGCTGGCCGTACGACAAGGAGTGGCCGATCTGGAAGTGGCTTAACGAAGCGACCGGTGCTTCGCTAAACGTCACCGTACCTTCGGGCAAGCTCGATGAGACCGTGCAGCTCAACGTGGCGGCCGGTTCGCTGACTGACATCACGATGCTGCTCAGTCTGAGCGACGCCAACAAGTTCGGCCAACAGGGCGCATTTGTCAATATCCTGGACTATGCCGACCAGATGCCCAACTTTACCAAATGGATGGAGCAGTATCCGGATATCGTACGCGCCAATCTGGCGCCGGATGGCAACCTGTATATGCTGCCCAATGAAGGCTTCGGGGAGACGAACCGGATGAGCTGGCTGTATCGCCAAGATGTTTTCGCTGCTCATAATCTGGAGGTGCCTGCAACCTACGATGAGCTGTATGAGGTGCTTAAGCAGCTGAAGGAGCTGTATCCCGATAGTTATCCGCTCAGCTTCCGGATGGGCAAGACGCTCAATTCCCAGCTTACCCGCATTATGGGTCCGAACTTCGGTACCAGCGATTTGTACTATTACGATGAAGGCAGCGGCGAAGTCGGCTACGGTCCGACCGAGGACGGCTACCGTACGATGGTGGAATATCTGCACAAATTTACGGGCGAAGGGCTGATCCCGCCCAACTGGCTCACCGTGGACACAAAGCAGTGGCAGGATCTGATCTCCGCCAACAAAGCGTTTGTGACCTTCGACTATATGGGCAGGATCGACTTCTTCAATATCCCGCTGCGTGCCGATAACCCGGACTTCAATCTGGCGTTCATGCCGCCGCCCGCAGGGCCGGGCGGGGAGCAGAAGAACCCGTTTACTGCCTTCCTGCAGTCCGGTATGGCGGTTTCTTCGCAATCGAACCAGATCGACAAAGTCGTCCGGTACCTCGACTATTTCTATACGGAGGAAGGACGCACGCTGGCAAGCTGGGGCAAGGAAGGCGAGACTTACGTCACAGAGAACGGGGAGAAGAAGATGACGGGTGCCTTCGCCGATCTGACAGAATTCCGCAAGTCGACGGGGCTGACCACCCATGGCACCTATACTTGGATCGACTATGACGCTCACCTAGCGCTTTCCTCGGAAGAGATGAAGGATGCTTACGAGCAGGCTGGCCAGTATGATGGACCGTTCCGTCCGATCCCGTCCTTCACCGAAGAGGAGCAGGATGTATTGTCTACGGTTGGCGATGCGGTCGACAAGCACCGGGAAGAGAGCATCTCCAAGTTTATCATGGGCAGCCGTCCGCTCTCGGAATGGGACAGCTATGTCGCGGAAGCGGGCGACTTGGGACTGGAGCAGGTCAAAGACATCTATAGAGCCGCTTATGAACGTATGGCCGGGGCGCAGTAGCACGGTAAGTCCCGGACCAGGTTGTGGTTTGTGGACGATTATACAGCACAAGGATAAGATCTGCCGTCTCGGTCTGTGACCGAACTCGCACCACGCTTCCCGCCTCACCGGTTTAACTATTAAGTTATATAAGGAGAGATGATGAATGCGATTGGATATGAGAAGTAAGGGACGCAAGCTGTGGACAGTTAGTCTGGTTGCGGCACTGTGCCTGGGACTTGCCTCGGGGGCAGCAGGATCTCCACCTGCGGTGTTGGCCGCATCCGCCTATGATGATGCCGTATTGGCCGACAATCCCGTCGGCTACTGGACGCTGGGGCCGGGGGGCGGCGGTGACCAGAGCGGCAGCGGCATGAACGGCAGCTTCACCGGCGGCCCGGGCGGGACGACCATGCCCAACGGTGATGCTGCCACCGTGTTTAACGGTTCCAGCCAATACTTCACGATCCCGGACCACAACCTGCTGGAGGTGACTAGGACCGGCATCCTGACGATCGAGGCGTGGATGCGGCCGGATACGCTGGAATTTGTCAATGACGAAGGCAGCGGATATGTCCATTGGATGGGTAAAGGGACTGCGGGCCAGCACTCCTGGGTGGCGAGGATGTACAACTACACCAACAGCGAGAACAGGCCGAACCGGATCAGCGGCTATGCGTTCAATCTGAGCGGAGGTCTCGGTGCTGGATCGTACTTTCAGGATGCAGTCACAGCCGGCGAGTGGATTCATTACACACTGGTCATCAATACTGTGAACACTAGCACCGCTTACCCGACAGGCTATACCAAGCTGTATAAAAACGGCGTGTTGCGGGACCAGGACAGTCTGCTCGGGTACAGCATTGTTCCCGGCAACGGCACGGCGCCGATGCGGGTAGGGACGAGGGATTTGAATTCGTTTTTCAAAGGCGCGATCGGCAAGGTTGCCGTCTACGATTATGAGCTGTCCGATGGCCAGTTAACCGTTCATTATGATGCGATGGGTGGGTAGCCGATACTAAGACGATAAATACTGAAAATTAATCCAAGCCTATTTCTTCCCTGTGAAGAAATGGGCTTTCTTACACTTTGCACTGCCAGAGACGGCTGCAGTCGTCTCGCCGGACCGGGGGATAAGAATGGAGAAGCGGAGCGGAAAAGAATCAATTAATGTTACCTACTATGTCATATAAAAGATAGGAATATGGGTATTTTGAATTTTACAACAAATAAAATGATCGAAAAAGTCATTATATAGATGTTTTCAAATCATAATATATTTTGGGAAAATATATATGTGAATTATATTGACATGATTCAAAGTGCGAACTATAATAAAAATCACGAACGATACATACAAAACAAAAGAGGTTCGTTCGGATATAGGCGAACAATTTAAAAAATTGGGGAGTGGGAGAATGAAGCGGAAAATCGTAAAGAATCTGGCGTTTTTGACGGTAGCTCTAAGTGTGGTCCTGGCAGGGTGCGGTGCGAATAACACCACAGGCGGGGATCCGGCGCCGGCGCCGGCTAACACGGGAACGAATACGACAACGGGATCGGGCGGTGGCACGGACGGGGATACGATCAAGGTAGGCATCCTACATTCCTTGAGCGGTACGATGTCGATCAGTGAGGTGTCTGTCAAGGATGCTGAGATGATGGCGATCGAAGAGATCAATGCGAGCGGCGGGGTGCTGGGCAAGCAGCTGGAGGCAGTGGTTGAGGACGGCGCTTCCGACTGGCCGACCTTCGCGGAGAAAGCGCGCAAGCTGATCTCCGAGGACCAAGTCGCCACCGTGTTCGGCGGCTGGACCTCCTCGAGCCGCAAAGCGATGCTGCCGGTCTTCGAAGAGCTGAACGGTCTGCTCTGGTACCCGGTGCAATACGAAGGTCTGGAATCATCCCCCAATATCTTTTATACCGGCGCAACGACGAACCAGCAGATCGTACCGGCGGTCAGCTGGCTGCTGGAGAACCGCGGCACGAAGTTCTTCCTGCTCGGCTCGGACTACGTCTTCCCGCAGACAGCGAACAAGATCATCAAGGAGCAGTTGAACGCTGAAGGCGGCGAACTGGTAGGCGAAGAGTATACGCCGCTCGGCCACACCGACTACAGCACGCTGATCGCCAAGATCCAGCAAGCGAAGCCGGAAGTCATCTTCAATACCTTGAACGGCGACAGCAACGTAGCATTCTTCAAGCAGCTCAAAGACGCGGGTATCAGCGCGGACGATATTACCGTCCTGTCCGTATCGGTAGCCGAAGAAGAGATCCGCGGCATCGGCGTGGACGTTCTCGAAGGTCATCTGGCTGCATGGAACTACTATCAGACGACAGATACGCCTGCCAACCAAGCGTTCGTAGAGAATTACAAAGCGGCTTATGGCGCTGACCGCGTGACGGCTGACCCGATCGAAGCCGGATATGACGCCGTGTACCTGTGGGCTGCTGCTGTAGAAAAAGCAGGCAGCACGGATGTCGACGCGGTAAAAGAAGCAGCAAAAGGCCTTGAGTGGGATGCGCCGGGCGGCAAAATCACCATCGATGGCGACAACCAGCATATCTATAAAACGGTGCGAATCGGCGAAGTGCAGTCGGATGGCCAGTTCAAGGAACTGTGGAATTCCGGCGAGCCAGTCAAGCCAGACCCTTATCTCGAGACCTATGAATGGGCATCCAGCCTGAGCTCCTCCAAATAACATAGACCACGCAAACGATACAGATCAGTTCATGGGGAAGTATTCGGCGACTACTATCGAATGCTTCCCTTCTTGTTACCTGAATGCATCGCAAGTGACGGCGTGAGAGGTGAAATGATGGAAATCACGATTATTCAATTGTTTAACGGACTCAGCATGGGCTCGATCCTGCTGTTGATCGCGTTGGGCTTGGCGGTTACCTTCGGACTGATGAATGTCATCAATATGGCGCATGGCGAGCTGATTATGATCGGCGCTTATGCCACCTACATTACGCAGAACCTGTTCAACGACTATTTGCCGGCATCGCTATTCAACTGGTATTTCGTTCTCTCGATTCCAGTGAGCTTCATGGTCGCCTTCGTGATGGGATGGCTGCTCGAGGTCAGTCTGATCCGGTTTCTGTATGGACGTCCTCTCGACAGCCTGCTGGCCACCTGGGGCATTGCGCTCATGCTGCAGCAGCTGGCAAGGACGATCTTCGGCGCTCCGAATGTCGCGGTCAAAAGCCCGGCCTGGCTGGACGGAGGTTTCCGTCTGATGGACGGTGTCGTACTCCCATACAAGCGGCTGTTCATTATCGCGTTGGTGATCGTAACCCTGGTAGCAATGTTCCTGTATATCTATCGCAGCCATGCAGGGCGCCGGATGCGCGCCGTCATGCAGAACCGGGATATGGCCGCTTGTCTGGGCATCTCGACCCGCCGCGTGGACTCGATGACCTTCGCTATCCAGGCGTAGCAGGCATCGCCGGCTGTGCGCTGACGTTGATGGGGCCGATCGGTCCATCGCTAGGCACCTATTATATTGTAGATGCGTTTATGGTCGTCGTGCTGGGCGGTGTCGGCAAGCTGGTCGGCACGATCGTCGGAGCCGTCGGCATCGGCGTCACGAATACGATGTTCGAGTATTGGACCAATGCTTCACTTGGCAAAGTGCTCGTCTTCCTGTGCATCGTCGCATTCCTGCAGTGGAAGCCGAGAGGCCTCGTCGCCATGAAGACAAGATCGCTGGATTAATCCCGCTACTTAGGAGGTGAATCATCATGCAACTGCGTACACTCACGCCCCAAAAAATATATATCCTGATCGGCTACGCCGTCGCCGCTACTGCGCTCTTCTGCGCCCCGATGGTGCTCAGCGATTTCCGTCTCAACCTGCTGGCCAAATTTCTAGCCTTCGCGATCGTCGCGCTCGGTCTCGACCTGATCTGGGGCTACACCGGCATCCTCAGTCTCGGTCACGGCGTCTTCTTTGGTCTTGGCGCTTATGCGATGGGCATGTACCTGAAGCTGGAGGCCAGCGGCGGCAGGCTGCCGGACTTCATGGACTGGAGCGGCCTGTCTGCCCTGCCTTGGTTCTGGAAGCCGTTCGAGAGCTTTCCCTTTGCCGTGGCCATGGGGATTCTTATCCCCGCGCTGTTGGCACTGATCCTGGGTTTCTTCACCTTCCGCAATCGGATCAAAGGTGTGTACTTTACGATTCTGACGCAAGCTTTGGTCATTATTACCGTCACGCTGTTCATCGGCCAACAGAAGTTCACCGGAGGGACCAACGGCTTGACGGGCTTCACGACCGTGCTCGGTCACTCAATTGGTTCGCCCGATACGAAGCGGATGCTTTATTGGGTGACGGCGATTGTCCTGATCGCAGCGTTCGTCCTCTGCCGCTTTCTCGTCAAGAGCCGCTTCGGCAAGGTGCTGCGGGCGATCCGCGACGGCGAGAACCGTGCCCGCTTCATCGGGTATAACCCGGCCGTCTACCAGATGATCGCCTTTGCCATCTCTGCAGGTTTGGCAGGTGTGGCGGGGATGCTGTTCGTCCTGCATGTCGGGATCATCTCACCCTCCACGATGGCGATCGTACCTTCGATTGAGATGGTATTGTGGGTCGCTATCGGCGGCCGCGGCACGCTGATCGGCGCCGCGTTGGGGGCTGTCTTGCTCAACTACGCCAAAAGTGCCTTCAGTGAAAGCTATCCCGATGCCTGGCTATTCTTCCTGGGCGCGTTGTTTGTTATCGTCGTCGTGTTCTTGCCGAAAGGTGCAGTAGGTCTGTTCCGTAAATGGAAAATACCAAAGAGGAGGCGAACCGAACATGAGCAGCAAGTCGGTCATTCTACAGTGTGAGGCTGTGACGGTGGAGTTTGATGGGTTCAAGGCGGTGCAGGGCATGCATCTGGCGCTTGAGAAGGGAGAACTGCGTTTCTTGATCGGCCCCAACGGGGCGGGCAAGACGACGATCCTGGACGTCATCTGCGGCAAAGTAAAGCCCTCTTCGGGCAAAGTGCTGTTCTCCGGGGATATCGATATCACGCGCAAGAAAGAGCATCAGATCGCCGAGCTCGGGATTGGACGCAAGTTCCAGACGCCGTCCATCTTCCCGACCTTGACGGTGTCCGAAAACCTGGAAATCGCGATGAAGCAGAACCGCGGCGTGTTCGCCACGCTTTGGGCCAAGATGCAGAGCGAGGACGAGGATCGCATCCACAACCAGTTGGTTATGATCGGACTTGAGGAGAAAGCGCAGTGGCGGGCTGGCGGCCTGTCCCACGGCGAGAAGCAATGGCTGGAGATCGGCATGATGCTGCTCCAGGAGCCGGAGATCTTGCTGCTCGATGAACCGGTGGCGGGCATGACCGACAAGGAGACGGATAAGACCGGCGAGCTGCTCCATGAGATTGCCCGGCAGCAGTCGATCGTCGTCGTCGAGCATGACATGGAATTCGTCCGCAACTTCGCCAGCAAAGTCACGGTCATGCATGAGGGGAAGCTGCTTAAGGAAGGCACGATGGATGAAGTGCAGGGCGACGACCGGGTCGCGGAAGTCTATCTGGGGAAGAAGAGGCGGGATGTCGATGTTAGCCGTTCAACAGCTTGAGGCAGGTTATGGCGAGAGTGTCATCCTGCGGGATGTATCACTGCGGGTCAAGAAGGGGCAGGTCGTCTGTCTGTTGGGCCGTAACGGGGTTGGCAAGACGACGCTGATGAAGAGTATCATGGGGCTGCTGAAGGCCCGCAGGGGCGTCGTCTCTTACAATGACGCCAATCTGACCAAGGCAGCGCCTGGCGTGCGGGCCAAAAGCGGGATCGGCTACGTGCCGCAGGGAAGAGAGATCTTCGCGCAGCTGACTGTGTACGAGAACGTCCTGCTCGGGCTGGAGGCCAGCAAGGAGAAGACGCGGGAGATCCCGGCCTCGGCGATCGAGAAGTTTCCGGTGCTACAGGCGATGTACGAGCGGCGCGGCGGCGACCTGAGCGGGGGGCAGCAGCAGCAGCTCGCCTTTGCCCGGGCACTGGCGTCCAAGCCGGAGGTGCTGCTGCTCGACGAGCCGTGCGAGGGCATCCAGCCTTCCATCGTCGAGGACATCCGCGACGTTATCCGCTCGATCAAGGCAGAGGGTGCGACGGGCGTCCTGTTGGTGGAGCAAAGTCTGGAGTTCGTGCAGAGTGTGGGCGATTATTTCTACATTTTGGAGAAAGGGGCGGTCGCCTGGGAGGGCGAGCTGGATCAGCTCACTGATGAGATTATCCGTACGTATCTGACGGTGTAACGATAAGTAGATAGGGTAAGATTGTAACGGCCGGGGCTATGGAGCTCCGGCTTCTTTGTAGTTTAAAGGCGCAAGAAACGCTGTGCATCGGGGATGTATAAGATATTGGGAAGGGATGAATACTATGGTCAGATTCGTAACAGCTATCGATGCGAAACGAAATCGAGCCCAAGCCGAGCTGCCCGAACTCGTTTCCCCCTATGTGAATCTAATTGCAGTATCCCGCATACAGAATGGCCAAACGAACTAGCCGTACGACATCGTCGAAGGCTCTAATCTGTCACAGAAAGTGGGGCAACATGAATCATGAAAGCAACCGGAATTGTCCGCCGTATCGATGATCTGGGCCGGGTGGTGATCCCCAAGGAAATCCGCCGCACGCTCCGGATCCGCGAAGGCGACCCGCTGGAAATTTTCGTTGACCGCGATGGCGAAGTGATCCTTAAAAAGTACTCACCGATCGGAGAGCTTGGCGACTTCGCCAAGGAGTATGCCGACTCCCTGTATGAGAGCACGAATCATATCACGATGATTACCGACCGAGATACGATCATTGCTCTGGCCGGCGCGTCCAAGAAAGAGTACCTGGACAAGCAGGTTGGACAGTTGCTTGAAGACTGTATGGACAACCGCAAAACCATCACCGAGCCGGATGGCGGCAATTACGAGCTGATCAAGGACGTAAGCGAACAGTACAGCTCCGTGGTTGTAGCGCCTATCATCTCCAGTGGCGACCCGATAGGTACCGTAGTATTGGTCAGCAAGGATGAGCAGATCAAGATGGGCACGCTGGAGACCAAGATGACGGAGACAGCAGCCGGATTCCTGGCCAAACAGATGGAGCAATAATACGCTGCCCTAGCATCGTCACAAGCAAACCCTCAGCCACCTTCGAGTGCACGCTGAGGGTTTTTTGATGCACATGGATGCACATGAATGAATGGTATCGCTAGGCATCCCTTAGTGATATTAAGTAATACTAAGTTATACTTAATAATGCTTAGTTGATTGATTATGTGAAATGTAGTACAACGAATAGAGAATGTTGGATTGTGCAGGGAGGGGAGCAGAACCGGGTATGACGAAGAAAGAAGGCAAGCGGACCGGCACCCCGGACGTTCCTGCAGATCATGAAGCCGGCGGGCGTTCCGGCAGCTGGCTGCGCGGCGCGGCTTGGCTGGGTGCAGCGGCGCTGGTCAGCAAAGTGCTGGGCACGCTGCAGAAGATCCCGTTGCAGAATCTCGCCGGCGACCGGGTGTTCGGTATCTACAATGCCGTCTACCCATTCTATCAGCTGCTGCTGTTCCTGGCGACGGCCGGGATTCCTGTCGCGGTGTCGCTGCTGGTCGCCGAGCGGCGCCAGGCAGGGGACGCGGAAGGGATGCGCCGTGTGCTGCGTGCCGGGACAGTGCTGCTGGGGCTCTGCGGAGTGGTCGGGTTCGCTCTTATGTGGGCGGGAGCGGGAGCGGTCGCCCGCTGGATCGGCGACAGCGAGGCGGCGGCAGCCATCCGGATCGCTTCGCTGGCCCTGTGGTTCGTCCCTGCCATGGCGGCGCTGCGAGGCTACTTCCAGGGGATGGAGCAGATGCGGCCCTCAGCAGTCTCCCAGGTCGTGGAGCAGTCCGTCCGGGTAGCGGTGATGCTGCTTCTGCTATATGCCGGGCTTACCTGGGGGTGGTCGGACAAGGGGCTTGCTTCTGGAGCTCTGGCCGGGTCTGCGGCGGGCGGAGCGGCTGGTCTGCTGACGATGCTGCTGTTCTGGTGGCGGGCGGCGCGGCGCGGCAAGCCAGCGCTTCCTGCAGCCGACTTGGAGCGATCATCAGTGGGGGAAGCTGTGAACGCAGGATCTGGCGATGAGTGCAAGGGTGGGCCTGCAGCGACTGATCATGGGGGAGGGCTGATCCGGCGGATGCTGGCGCTTGCGGTGCCTGTAGCGCTCGGTTCTGTCGCCATCCCGATCTTCGGCATCGTCGACAGCTTCACAATCCCTCGTCTGCTGCAAGGCAGCGGTCTGGGAGCGCCGCAAGCGATGGAGCAGTTCGGCCAATACAGCCGCGTGCAGCCGCTGGTGCAGCTGGTCGTGATGGTGGCCGCCGCCGCCGCGGCAGCGCTCGTGCCGGCACTCGCCGCCGCCAGGGCACGCGGCGATCTCACAGCAGTGGCGCGCCAGACAAGCCTGGCGCTCCGGCTGGCATGGTATATCGGTACAGCTGCTGCTGCAGGTCTGGTGCTGCTGGCGGAGCCAATTAATGTTATGCTGTATGCAGACAACGCCCAGACGCGCGTCTTCGCGCTGGTTGGCAGCACAGCCGCCGCGGGCACGCTAGGCGCGGTGACGGCTGCCGTCCTGCAGGGCCTCGGCTCCGTGCGGGCGCCGGCCGTCTTGATGCTGGCGGCAGCCTTGCTCAAGGCGGCGCTCAACGCCGTGCTCGTGCCGCAGCACGGCCTCGCCGGCGCCGCCTGGGCCGGCATCGCTGCGCTCGCGCTGCCTGCCCTGCTGGGCCTGGCCGCTGTGCGCCGCGCCAGCTCCAGCCCAGGCCACGGCCGGGCCACGGCGGCCATACGGCCCGCGGCGGCCGGAGTACTCGCGCTCGCGTGCATGGCCGCGGCGCTGGTGCTGATCGGGCGCGGCGCTGCGGCGCTGCCCGGCTGGACCTTGCCGCTGCCTACTCGCGGGGCAGCGGCGGCGCTTGCGCTGACGGGCGTCGCCGTCGGCGCAGCGGTGTACGGGGCGGCGCTGCTGCGCGCCGGCGCATTTGGCGCGGGCGAGCTGCGCGCCCTGCCGGGCGGGGCGAAGCTCGCCGCGCGGCTGCGGCGGTGGCGTCTGCTCCCGGCCGAGGCGGAGACGCCCGGGCAGGACCGAAGACATTGATTACCCATTCATGAGGAGGGACAGGCGATGCAACCTGCCATTACGATCGTCGGACTGGGCTCCGGCGATCCCGACCAACTGACGCTGGGCATCTGGCGTACGCTCCAAGAGGCGGAGGTCATCCGGGTACGGACGGACCGGCATCCGATGATGCGTCTGTTCACAGAGCATGGATTGGCATACCGTTCGTTCGATGAGCTGTATGAGGCGTCGGATTCGTTTCCCGAGGTGTATGAAGCGATCGCGGACCGGCTGATTGCCGAAGCCCGCGAGTCGCAGCAGCCGCTCGTCTATGCGGTGCCCGGCCATCCGATGGTGGCGGAGCGGACCGTGCAGTTGCTGCGAGAGCGCTGCCCCCAGGAGGGCGTGGAGTTGAGTGTCAAGGGCGGGGAGAGCTTCCTCGACCAGGCGTTCGTACGGCTTGGCTTCGACCCGATCGAGGGCTTCCAGCTGCTCGATGGCGCCGATCTGAGGGCAGACCTGCTGCGGCCGCAGCTGCACACCGTGATCGGACAGGTCTATGACACCTATACCGCATCCGACGTCAAGCTGACCTTGATGGAGCGGTATCCCGACGAGCATCCGGTCGTTATCGGCCATGCGCTGGGCGTCGCGGGCGAGGAACAGATCCTTACCGTACCGCTCTACGAGCTGGACCGGACGCCGGGCTTCGGCAACCTGTCGCTCGTCTGGATCCCGCGAACCGAGGATGAGCGGCTGCGGAACCGTTCGTTCGAGCGGCTCCATGAGATCGTAGCCATCCTGCGCAGCCCTGAAGGCTGCCCGTGGGACCGCGAGCAGACCCATCAGTCGATCCGCAAGAACTTCATCGAGGAGACATACGAAGCGATCGAGGCGCTGGACAATGACGACCCCGTCCATATGCGGGAGGAATTCGGCGATGTCCTGCTGCAGATTATGCTGCACAGCCAGATGGAGGAGGAGACAGGCACATTCGACGTCTACGATGTCATCGAGACGCTCAATGAAAAGCTGCTGTTCCGCCACCCGCATGTATTCGGCGAGATCGATGCCGAGGATGCCGAGCAGGCGCTCGCGAGCTGGGAGCAGATGAAGGCCGAGGAGAAGCGCCGCAAAGGCATCGACCCTGAGAAGCAGTCGGTGCTGGATGGCATCCCGCCTGACCTGCCGGCCT
Source organism: Paenibacillus jepli (assembly GCF_047238105.1). NCBI lineage: Bacteria > Bacillati > Bacillota > Bacilli > Caryophanales > Paenibacillaceae > Paenibacillus > Paenibacillus jepli. Next base: position 3,323,707 of record NZ_JBDFMD010000001.1, on the reverse strand, counting down.
TGATGAAGGCCTACAAGCTCCAGAAGAAAGCGGCCAAGGTCGGCTTCGACTGGGATGCGCTGCCGCCGGTGCTGGACAAGATCGAGGAGGAGCTTGCCGAGCTGCGGGAAGCCATCGCGGCAGGAACGGCGGATGAACAAGCGGCCGAGCTTGGCGATCTGCTGTTCGCCACAGTCAACGCTTCCCGGTTTATCGACGCCGATCCGGAAGAATCGCTCGCCCGAACCAACCGCAAATTCCTGCAGCGATTCCGCTATATCGAGGAGAAGCTGCGTATAGCCGGCCGAACTTTTGACCAGACTGATTTAACAGAAATGGATGTCTGGTGGGAAGAAGCCAAGCAGCATTCGTAACCGTTATACGACCGACATCCTGTCCAGCGGTCATCCATTTCGCCAGGAAAGACGCTTCGCCATAACGGGCGGAATTAAAAATTTTGGCGGAGCAGCAGGATTTAACGGCACCCGGGCAGAATAGTATTCTTCGTGGTACGTCTAACCAGGTACACGCAACCGCCGGCAGCAGATTCCGGCAAATCCAGTTCAGAAGCAGGAGGATGCAATAATGAACAAAACAGACCTGATCAACAACATCGCCGCCAAAAGCGGACTTACTAAACGTGACGTTGAATCCGTACTCAATGGTTTTCTGCGAAGTAACCGACGCTCTGGCCAGCGGAGACAGAGTGCAGCTTATCGGCTTCGGCACGTTTGAGACTCGCAAGCGCTCCGGCCGCGTAGGCCGCAACCCGCAAACCGGCAAGGAAATCTCGATCCCCGAGTCCCAGGTTCCAGCGTTCAAGGCCGGCAACAAACTGAAAGAAGCTGTGAAGTAGTCCATGCGACTGGACAAATTTCTCAAGGTATCGCGGTTGATCAAGCGGCGTACGGTAGCCAAGGACGTATCCGATCAGGGACGCGTCTGGATCAACGGCAGGGACGCCAAGCCGAGCAGCACGGTCAAGCCCGGGGACGAGCTCAAGATTCAGTTTGGGCAGAAGACGGTGACCGTGCGCGTCGAGCGGATCGCCGACTCGACCCGCAAGGACGAGGCCAGCGAGCTGTATACCTTGCTGAAAGAAGAATCCCACGCCAGCAGCAATAGCGACTGGCAATCATAGCGATTGTACAGGCAGCCCCGGCCGGGAGCTGCCTGTACGCGGGGTCAGCCATTATTATGGTTGGCTCTTTTTATAATGCGAAGAGGCCCTGTTTCAATCGTCGCACAATCGGTTAAAGACTAACGTAGCTTAAAGATCTCTCCTCCTGCACGGGTATGGCGCCCTTGTTCTAATTCTTGTCCCCCTCTCATAAGCTATGGATGTGAAGGGAGGGGCCAAGCTATGGCAGAGCCGGGGAAAACCAAACGTCAGGAAGTCAAGATGTTAAACCGCAAGGTCCTCGAGATCTCGGGGGTAAGCAATGTGGAGAGCTTCGACAGTGAGGAGTTCCTGCTGGAGACCGATTGCGGATTTTTGACGATCAAAGGGCAGGATTTGCATATCAAGCACCTCAGTCTGGAGCAAGGACTGGTGGCGATCGAAGGACTCGTCCATTCACTCGCCTATCTGGACGGGCAAGCCGCGACCAAAACCAAAGGACTGCTAGGGAAGCTATTCAAGTGAGTCTGAACATCCAATTCTTGACGCTGGCCATGATGCTGCTGTCGGGACTCGGGATGGGAGCGGCTTTCGACGGCTATCGAGTCGTGTCGAACCGGCTGCGGCTCGGCCGTCTATGGATTCCCGTGCTCGATCTCCTGTACTGGCTGGCGGCGACTCTGATCGTCTTTCGCGTTCTTGCGGCGAGCAATGAAGGCGAATTGCGCATGTATGTGTTCGTAGGCCTACTACTAGGTATCGGGTGCTATTTTTGGCTGTTCAGTTCAGCCGTGATCGCATTTGTGGTATGGTTATTGGACACACTCCAAAGAATTTGGAGGCTGCTTCTCGCGTGCCTGGATTGGGCAGTGCTGAAGCCGCTCAAGCTTTTGCTGAAGTTTCTCCGAGTGGTGGCGGGGCTTGTGTTGGCCTTCGCTATTCTGCTCTTTCGAATTGTGATACAATTGGTGAAACCGCTCTGGTTGATCGTAGCATGGATCTTCGGGCCCCTCTGGCGCCCGGTTGCCCGCTTCGTCAGCCCGATGGCAGGCAAGCTTGGACTTGCCGCGCGGTGGAGGGGCATAACCGCAGGTTTAGGATTGCGCTTGAAGAAATGGTCTGGGAGGTCCGGTAACGATGGCGGCAACGGGTAACAAGCAAACAGCATACGCAGGCACGAAGCGCAGGCTCAAGCTATGGTTTATAGCCGTCAGTCTCTTCATGGGCTGGGCTGTCTACACGATGGTGGGACAATCCGGCAGCCAGGCCGAGACGCAGTCCAAGCTGATGGCGATCGAGCAGCAGCTGGAAGCAAGTGAGCAGAAGAGTGCCGAGCTTCAGCAGAAGATGGAACGGCTGAACGACGCTGAATATATTCAAGAGATTGCACGCAAGCAGTACGGGCTGATCAAGCCCGGCGAGAGGCCGATTCAGGTGACGGTTCCGGAGGAGTGAAGAACGGGTGAACGTCTGTTGACCTTGCTTCCGGGCATCGGGTATAATCACGGTAAAGGCTTAGCAAACTGTGCATCTTTGATGAATCAGGCCTCGCTTTCGAAGCAGGCATTGCTTCGCAAAAATTTTAGGGAGGAACATTTTATTCTATGGCAATTGAAGTGGGAGCCAAACTAGAGGGCAAAGTGACAGGCATTACGCATTTCGGGGCATTCGTCGATTTGTCGGGAGGTGTCACGGGGCTAGTTCACATTTCGGAAATTGCCGATAATTACGTCAAGGACGTGAAAGATCATCTGAAGATTGACGATGTTGTCAAGGTGAAAGTGATCAACGTGGACAAAGACGGAAAGATCGGACTTTCCATTAAACAGGCGATCGATCGCCCAGAAGGCCAAGCGCCCCCGCAGCGTGAACGCTTCGGAAGCGGAGACCGTGGACCACGTCCGGGAGGAGGCGGAGACCGTTTCCCTCGCACAGGAGGAGGAGGAGGCGGCGGAGGCCGTCCGTACAAATCCAATTCCGGCAAACCGCCATATGGCAAACCGTCTTTTGGCAAACCTACTTTCGAGGATAAAGTATCTCGCTTCCTAAAAGACAGCGAAGAGCGTATCTCGTCCCTGAAGAAGAACACCGAAGGCAAACGCGGAGGCCGCGGCGCCAAGCGAGTGTAATGGCACATTTACAAGCAGAGCCTATACGGTTCTGCTTTTTTTGCGTCCGCTCCCGGGTACTCCTTGCACTCCGACAGACAAGGAGGTTCCGAATCTCATTTTTCTCTGCGGGTACCGGAACTCCGACAGACAAGGAGGTTCCGAATCTCATTTTTCTCTGCGGGTACCGGAACTCCGACAGACAAGGAGGTTCCGAATCCCGCTATTTTACTTGCGGGATACCGGAACTCCGACAGGTTAGGACGGACATTTACAGATAGGGACCGGCAGACGCGGACAGTTTTTGTAGAATCAGGCTCCTTATGCATCCCGCCTATTCGGCTGCCGGACGCGCCCAGCAAGGGATCCCAGGGACGCGGTAACACGCGGCGGCCGAATTGTTTTTGTCGGAAAAAACTTTGTGCGGCGGGGCGGGTTCTGACAAACTTCATACGGACAAGCTCCTATAATAAGAGGCACTACAAATTCGGAAATGGTGGTGCCTTAATGATGGACAAGCATAACCTGGTAATGTTTCCCGGAACCGTAAAACGGACAGGCCGTATCAAGATGATGCTGGGGCGGACGAAAGAGTGGGCGGGCGGCAAGCGGCTGTTCCAGATCATTGCCGCCAAGAAGTGGACGTTCCTGCTGATGGCTGTCGGCTTCCTGCTCGGCCGGGCGATGATCCTGGAGACGCTGACGCCATTTGCCGTTGCCTACTTCGCCGTCATCTACTTCATGCGCCGGGATATGTACCGCGCGGTCGCCGTGTCGCTCGTCGCCGGCAGCTTCTTCTCCATTACTCCTGCACCGGTGTGGATTGCCCTGGAGCTCGTCGTCTTCTTCCTGCTCGTCAAAGGGCTGGAAGCGTATGAGAAGGCAGAGCTGTCCTATGCGCCGCTGCTCGTCTTCATCTCCACTCTGCTGGTACGGCTGTTCGGCACCATCATGACAGAGACGCTGGGCTGGTATCAGCTGACGATGGTAGGCGTAGAGGCGGGTCTCGGCTTCGTGCTGACACTGGTGTTCGTCCAGGCGATTCCTGTATTCACGATGACCAAGAAGACCGCTTCGCTCAAGCATGAAGAGATCATCTGTCTGATGATCATGCTCGCAGCCATTATGACCGGACTGGTCGGCTGGGCGGTGAACGGCATGTCGATCGAACAGGTGATGTCCCGTTACTTGCTGCTGCTCTTCGCCTTGGCTGGCGGCGCGCCGCTCGGGGCGTCGGTTGGCGTCGTCGTTGGACTCATCCTGTCGCTGGCATCTCTGCAATCGGTGGCCCAGATGAGCATCCTCGCGTTTGCCGGTCTGCTCGCCGGTCTGCTGCGCGAAGGCGGCAAGCCGGCTGTCGCCTTCGGCATGCTGCTCGGAACGTCGATCCTCTCTATCTATATAGGAACTCAATCCGATGTGATGGCCTCCACGTGGGCGTCGGTGACCGCTGCCGTCCTGTTCTTAATGACGCCGTCCAGCATTACGCGTACGATCGCCCGCTATGTACCGGGGACGCAGGAGCATGCCAAGTCCCAGCATGAGTATGCCAAGCGCGTCAGGGAAGTTACTGCACAAAGGGTGACCCAGTTCTCGGATGTGTTCCGGCAGCTCGCACGCAGCTTTGGTCAGTTTGGGCCGCGGGAAGAGACGGTGGAGACCAAGCGCGAGGAGAAGGTGGGGCATTTCATGAATGCCGTGGCTGAGAAGACCTGTGCCAGCTGCCACCGCAAGGGAATGTGCTGGGACAGCAAGTTCTATCAGACATATAAGGTGATGACGGAGATGATGCAGACGATCGAGGAGAACCGGCGACCGGGGAACAAAGATATCCCGCGGGAATGGACGGTGCACTGCGTGCGTCCCCAACAGATCCTGAACGTGATGACCCAGCAGTATGAGCTGTATCAGCATGATCAGTACTACAAACAGCAGATCCAGGAGTCCCGCCAGCTGGTGGCGGAGCAGCTCTCCGGCGTCTCCCAGGTGATGGAGGACCTTGCCAGGGAGATCCGGCGCGAAGGGCAGGAGCTGCACTTGCAGGAGGAGCAGATCCGCGAAGCGCTCGAGGGGCTCGGATTGTCGATCCACAGCGTCGATATCATCAGTCTCGAGGAGGGCAATGTCGAGATCGAGATCGGCCATACCTTTGGCAAAGGGTACGACGAGTGCCGCAAGATTATCGCGCCGCTGCTCAGCGACATCCTCGGCGAGCACATCGCCGTGAAGGCGGAGATCCCGCCGGAGCAGACCGGCAAGCCGGTGTCCGTGCTGTTCGGCTCGGCCAAGGAATTCGAGATCGAGACCGGCGTTGCTGGCGCTGCCAAGGGCGGCGATCTGCTCTCGGGCGACAGCTTCAGCACGGTGGAGCTGGGCAACGGCAAGTTTGCCGTAGCGATCAGCGACGGCATGGGCAACGGCGAGCGGGCGCGCATGGAGAGCAGCACCGCGCTGACGATCCTGCAGCAGCTGCTGCAGTCGGGGATGGATGAGAAGCTGGCGATCAAATCGGTCAACTCGGTGCTCCTGCTGCGTTCATCCGACGAAGTATTCGCGACGGTCGACGTGGCGCTGATCGACATGTACACCGCGCGAACGACGTTCATGAAGATCGGCTCGACGCCGAGCTTCATCAAGCGCGGCCAGGAGGTGATCGTCGTGTCGGCCAACAATCTGCCAGTCGGCATCCTCCAGGATATCGAGGTCGATCTGATCCGCATTCAGCTGCAGCCGGGCGACACGCTGATCATGATGACGGACGGCATCTTCGATGCCCCCGGGCATGCCGTCAACAAGGAGATGTGGATGAAGCGGGTCATCCAGGAGATCAAGGCGGAGGAGCCGCAGGAGATCGCAGACAGCCTGCTGGAGACCGTCGTCCGCTATCACGAGGGCGACATCATCGACGACATGACGGTCGTCGTCGCCCGGGTAGCTAAGCATCAGCCGGAATGGGCGACCTTCCGCTGGCCGGGCATCTCGCGGGTCGAGCGGCCGCGCACGGTGAGTTGACCCGTCTGTGAGGTGGGGATCGTTGTTCCCTAATCTCTCGACTTGATCATATCAGAGACTGCCTCCGCCGCTTTTGGCATGGAGAGCAGTCTCTTCTTGTGTGTCTACTGCGGTCAGGCTCCGTAATGTCGCATAGATTAAACCCTCCCAATTCCGGGCATGCTGATAGATAGAATATAATAAGAATCGGAGGCGGAAGTATGAGACAAATCCTGTTGATCACGGATGGCTGCTCCAATGTCGGGGTCAGTCCGGTAGTGGCTGCAGCGCATGCCCAGTCAGAGGGAATCACGGTCAATGTAGTGGGGGTGCTCGACCACGACGAGGAGACGGATTACGGAGCGCCGGAGATCCACGAGATCGCCCGGGCGGGCGGCGGGCTCAGCCGGATGGTGACGATGAAGGAGCTGGCCCGGACGGTGCAGATGATGACCCGCAAGACGGTGATGCACACGATCCAGAGCGCAGTCCACAAGGAACTGCAGCAGGTGTTTGGCTCCACCTCGATCGAAGAGCTGCCCCCCGAGAAGCGCGGCGAGGTGGTGCGGGTGATCGACGAGCTGGGGGAGACCTCCAGCCTTCAGGTCGCATTGCTGATCGACACGAGCGCCAGTATGAAGTCCAAGATGAAGGCGGTCGAAGAGGCGATTCATGATCTGATGCTCAGTCTGCAGGCCAGAGCCGGCAAGAGCGAGATCAGCGTCTTCCGTTTCCCCGGCTCCCGGTACGGGTCGGAGTGCGCGCAGGTGCTGGATTGGACCGATAGCGCAGCGGGATTGCCCTCGCTGTTTGCCAAGATTACGATGCAGGGGACGACGCCGACCGGACCGGCGATCATGCATATGATTGATTTTTATCGCCAGGACAAGTATGGTAGAGACAATAGAGAGGAAACGGATGGGATGAGGAGTGGCAACGTCGGTTGAGCCGAAGCTGGCCCGGGATACGGTCATCACAGGCAAATGGAAGCAAAACCGCTACCGCATCGAGCGTCTGCTCGGCGAAGGCGCCAACGGCCGCGTCTACCTGGTAGAACGCGGAGGGGCCTGGTATGCCTTTAAAGTAGGTTCCGACGCCGTCGATCTGCAGTCGGAGGTCAATGTGCTCAAGTCGCTGGCGCAGCATCAGCGGGGCGAGGAGGTCTTCCTCGTCGATGTCGACGACTATAGGGGTAAGGACGGCAAGGAGCATCCCTTTTATGTAATGCGGTATGTCCGGGGGCTGTCGTTGCTCGATTATCTGAATCGGGAAGGAACAGAATGGTTCCCGCTGGTCGGCTTTCATCTGTTGAATAAGCTTGCAGGGCTGCACGCATCGGGCTGGGTGTTCGGCGATCTCAAGCTGGAGAATGTATTGGTGGGGGACTACGGCCGGGCTCAGCTTGTTGACTATGGCGGGGTGAGCGCGATCGGCAAAAGCGTGCGCCAGTTCACTGAGATCTACGACCGCGGTTATTGGTCGGCCGGTTCGCGTACCGCTGACCCGCAGTACGATCTGTTCTCATATGCTGTGCTGTGTATCCAGTTGTTCGAGAGCAAACGGCTTGCGGAGCTGACCCGGACGCTGCTGCCGCAGAACCGTGTGCCCGAGGAGCTGATGAAGCTGACCCAGGACCAGCCGGCGTTGAAGCCATTCGCCGGCTGGCTGCGCAAGGCGCTGCACGGAGGGTATGCGGACACCCGTGAGGCTGCCGCTGCCTGGCAGCGGCTTGCCCACCGACCGGGAAGCAGGCGGCGCAGCGCAGCGCCCCGCTGGATGCGGCGCCTGCTGCTGGTCTCGGCGCTCCTCTTTGCCGCGTCGATGATTTGGCTGATTCGGACCGGCTTGTAATCGGGTAGTAATACGAAGCAGCTGTGGAGGATATGCATATGGACCAACTATTGAGACAGATCTCCGCAGGCGCGGTCCGGGAAGGGCTGTGGCAGCCGGGCGAGCATATCCTGGTTGCCGTCTCCGGCGGCGTCGATTCGACCGCCCTGCTGCACATCCTGCACCGGCTGGCCGAGCAGGAAGGCTTCCTGCTGACGGCGGCGCATGTCCATCACGGCTTGCGGCAGGCATCCGATCTGGAGGCGGCAGCCGTCCGGCAGTTCTGCGGCTCGCTGGGGATCCCCTGCGAGTATGGCCAGCTGGATGTGAGAGCGCACAAGCGGCAGACCTCGCGTAACACGCAGCTGGCCGCCCGGGAGCTCCGGTACCGGTTCCTCCATGAGACGGCAGCGCGGATCGGAGCTGTGCGGATCGCGCTCGGCCACCACGCTGACGATCAGGCGGAGACCGTGCTGATGCGCGTGCTGCGTGGCACGGGTCCTGCCGGGTTGGCCGGCATGCGGATGCGCCGGACGGAACACGAGGTGGATCTGATCCGGCCGTTGCTGGAGGTGCCCAAGTCGGAGCTTGCGAATTACTGCGTGCGGCAGGGGCTGTCCTGGGTGGAGGATGAGAGCAACCAGACCCGCGATTATGTGCGCAATGCGCTGCGGCTGGATGTGATGCCGGTACTCGCCGACTACAACCCCGAGCTGCGCGAAGCGCTGTGCCGGCTGGCCGAGGTCGCGGCACAGGAGGATGACCTGCTCGGCAGTCAGACAGAGCAGCACTTCGAGCGGCTTGTCCGATCGGAGAAGGAGGGTCTGTCCATGGACAGAGCAGGCTTGCTGAGCCTGCATGTCGCTTTACAAAGGAGATTGATTAAACTAATATTATACTATCTATCCCCTGAGCGGGACTCCGCGACTTATGAGCGGGTAGAAGCGATGCGGACGGCGGCGCTGGACGATACCCAGACGACCTGGCGGACCGATGCCGGGGAGGGCATCGTCTTTCTGCGCGAGTACGACCGGCTGCGCTGGCTGCGAAGCAACATACATATTGCAAGTGAAGGATTGGAGTATGCATATGAGGTGTCTGCGGTGACGAGCGAGCTGGTCATCCGCGAGACCGATCCGCAGACGATCTTCTCGTTCGATTGGACGGATGCGGGCGGCGTCAAGCCGGGCAGCCGTTATGAGGCGGTGTTCGACGCGCAGGCGCTGCGTTTTCCTCTGGTCATCCGCACCAGGCGTCCGGGAGACCGGATGGCGGTGCTGGGATTAGAAGGGACCAAAAAAGTGCAAGATATGTTCGTTGATGAAAAAATCCCGCCGTCTCAGCGCGGGAAGCTGCCGATCGTCTGCGATGCGGACGGGAAGCTGTTATGGATCCCGGGCATCCGGCGGTCCTCGCATGCCCTGACCGGGCTCCCTGGAGGGGCCGAGCTGCGCATCCGGGTGCAGTTCGCTTGATTGCGCATGGGAGCACTTATATAATCATAAGTATAGCTAACAAGTGGGAGGTCCCGTTTTGCTTAATGACATTCATGAAATATTGTTTGATGCCGACCAGATCCAGCAGCGCGTCAAGGAACTGGCGGAGGAGGTAGGCCGGGATTTCGAAGGGCGCAACCCCCTCGTCATCTGCGTACTGAAAGGCGCGTTCATCTTTATGGCGGACCTGGTGAAGAACATCCATATTCCGCTTGAGCTGGATTTCATGGCGGTATCCAGCTACGGCCAGTCCACCAAGTCGTCGGGCGTGGTCAAGATTATCAAGGATCTGGACGTGCCGGTCGAAGGCCGCGACGTCCTGATCGTCGAGGACATCATCGACAGCGGACTGACGCTCAGCTACCTGATCGATGTGCTGGAGCGCCGCAACGCCAAGTCTGTCCATGTCGTCACGCTTTTCGACAAGCCGGCCCGCCGTACGGTAGGACTGGAAGCGGACTACACGGGCTTCAAGCTGCCGGACGAATTTATCGTCGGCTACGGGCTGGATTACGCCGAGAAGTATCGCAATCTTCCTTTTATCGGTGTGCTTCGTTCCGAGATCTATACCAAGGACTGATAGGCCCGATTCGGGTTGTCCCCATACCTGATCTTCCCCCAACCTGCGGTTCTATTGTGGTGGAAAGACCTGCTATGGTAAAATATTTAAAGCGTCTTGAGAGGAGGTAGGGGATGAATCGGATCATCCGTAACACGGGATTTTATTTACTCATCTTTTTGGTCACAGTGGGGATCGTTCAGGTACTGAGCAACTCCGGCGATTCGGCGGTCGAGCTTCGTTACGACCAGCTTCGCACGGAGCTGCAGACCGACAATGTCGATAACCTGACCATGAAGTTCGATGATTACACGTATTACATCACGGGGGAATTCAAGAACCAGGCCGAAGATGCCGAATCCAATAAGTTCTATTCGCGCATCAACGTGGAAGAGTACGCGGTCAAAGAATTAACCGACGCAGCCGAAGCCAATGGGCTGAGAATTAATTTTGAGCCAATGGATACGCCAAGCTTCTGGCTGACGTTCCTTACCTCAATCATACCTTTTGTGATCATTTTCATCCTGTTCTTCTTCCTGATCAATCAGGCACAGGGCGGCGGCGGCAAAGTGATGAACTTCGGCAAGAGCCGCGCCAAGCTGTATAATGAAGAGAAGAAGCGCGTCACCTTTGAAGATGTGGCGGGGGCCGATGAAGAGAAGCAAGAGCTTGTGGAGGTCGTGGAATTCCTCAAGGATCCACGCAAATTCGCCGCTGTAGGCGCACGTATCCCTAAAGGGGTCCTGCTCGTAGGTCCTCCGGGTACAGGTAAGACTTTGCTTGCTCGCGCCGTTGCCGGCGAAGCGGGCGTACCGTTCTTTACTATCTCGGGTTCGGACTTCGTGGAGATGTTCGTCGGGGTCGGCGCCTCGCGCGTCAGAGACTTGTTCGAGAACGCCAAGAAGAACGCGCCATGTATCATATTCATCGATGAGATCGATGCCGTCGGTCGCCAGCGCGGAGCCGGTCTGGGCGGCGGGCATGACGAGCGCGAACAGACGCTCAACCAGTTGCTCGTCGAGATGGATGGCTTCGGCGCCAACGAAGGCATCATCATGATCGCTGCTACCAACCGCGCCGATATTCTTGACCCGGCGCTGCTCCGTCCGGGCCGGTTCGACCGTCAGATCACGGTCGACCGTCCGGATGTCAAAGGCCGCGAAGCGGTGCTCAAGGTCCACGCGCGCAACAAACCGATCAGCAAGGAAGCGCGGATGGACGTAGTAGCCAAGCGGACGACCGGATTCTCTGGCGCAGACCTGGAGAACCTCCTCAACGAGGCTGCTCTCCTCGCTGCGCGCCGCAACAAGAAAGAGATCGGCATGCACGAGATCGACGACGCGATCGACCGCGTCATCGTCGGTACCGAGAAGAAGAGCCGGGTCATCAGCGACCGTGAGAAGCGGATCGTCGCTTATCACGAAGCCGGGCATACGATTCTCGGATACTTCCTGGAGCATGCCGACACGGTCCATAAGGTCACGATCATCCCCCGGGGCAAGGCTGGCGGATATGTCATCATGCTGCCGAAGGAAGATCGGATGCTGGTCACGAAGAACGAGCTGCTCGATAAAGTGACGGGCTTGCTCGGCGGGCGTGTCGCCGAGGAGCTGTTCATCGGCGAGATCGGTACCGGTGCCTACAGCGACTTCAAGCATGCGACGGGGATCGTCCGCAGCATGATTATGGAGTATGGCATGAGCGAGAAGCTGGGACCGATGCAGTTCGGCAGCTCGCAGCAGGGGCAGGTGTTCCTGGGCCGCGATATCGGTCACGAGCAGAACTACTCGGACGCCATCGCCTATGAGATCGATCAGGAGATGCAGCAATTCATCAGCGCATGTTACGAACGCGCCAAGCAGGTGTTGACCGAGAAGAGCAAAGAGATGCATCTGATCGCGCAGACGCTGTTGGAGGTGGAGACGCTGGAGATGGATCAGATCAAGCGTCTGATCGAGACCGGCACGCTTGAATTGCCTCCTGGCGAGGAGCCGCCTCCTGCCGATTCAGGTGAAGAAACGAAGGGTGAGCCTACCGTTGATACGCTTGGCAATGTCAAGGTGCGTATCCAGAAGCGCGAACCTGGCGAGGATATCCCGACGCCGGCGGATGACACGCAAGGCGGCAATGACGACCCTGATAAGAAATAACTGTTATGCAACGACGCTGCCCGCGAGGGCAGCGTTTTTAGTTTTGAAATATAAGAAAGTATATGTTTTACACACCTACTTGGCTTATATTTCTCCGGAATGAAACTAGCGACGCCGTCAGAGGACGGCGATAGCCGTGCGCTTAGGACGACGAAGTCGTTTTTGCTTGTCTCATCGGATAAGACGAGGATTCGTATTATCCGATATCAGGTCGCCTTCATGACATAAGCTGGTCCATGCTTGCTGCTGCTTCCCGGCACGGCAGGATGAATGTCCGCCCGTTTATTGACAGTCCCTCCAGGGTTGTGTACATTAAGGGATAACTAATGAATCGTCCGGCTTAAGCCAACACTATAAGAGTGCAGCCGTGCAGCCGCACGCTTGGTTTCACGCCGATCGACATACACGAGGAGAGGATTCGAGATGGAGGCTTTGGCTCTCGAGCGTAAGCAGCAGCAGAACAAGGAACTTCGTGAGCGTCTGGAGCAACTGAAGAAGGAACGCAACGCGATTATTTTGGCGCATTACTATCAGCGCGATGAGATCCAGGAGGTGGCCGACTTCCGCGGCGACTCCTTCCTGCTCGCCCAGAAAGCGGCCGAGACCGATGCGGATACGATCGTATTCTGCGGGGTTCACTTTATGGGGGAGAGTGCCAAGATACTGGCTCCTAATAAAACCGTCATTATCCCAGACGAGCGCGCAGGCTGTCCGATGGCCGATATGGTGGGTGTGGATGGGCTACGCAAGCTGAAGGCGCAGCACCCCAATGCAAAAGTGGTAACCTACATCAATTCGTCTGCTGACGTGAAGGCAGAGACGGATATTTGCTGTACCTCGGCCAATGCGGTCAAGGTGGTCAATTCGGTCGATTCCGATGAGATTATCTGGGTTCCCGACAAAAATCTGGGCCACTATGTCCAGCAGAAAACCGATAAAAAAATGATCATCTGGGAAGGTTACTGCAACACGCACGACATGTTGACCGTTAAGGATGTCGAGGAGATGCGCGCCAAGCATCCAAATGCCCAGTTCGTCGTTCATCCGGAGTGCCGTCCGGAGGTCGTGGCGATGGGTGATTTTGTCGGCAGTACCACAGCGATTATCAAATATTGCCGCGAGTCGGATCATAAGGAATTTATCGTCGGTACGGAGGACGGAACCGGCTATCAGCTGCGTATGGACAGCCCGGAGAAGTCGTTTCATTTTGCGACCAAATACCTCGTCTGCCCGAACATGAAGGTCAACAACCTCAAGAAGCTGGTCAAATGCTTGGAGACGATGCAGCCGCAGATCTATGTCCCGCCGCATATTGCGGATCAAGCCCGGTTGTCCCTGGAGCGCATGCTGCAAGTCAAGTAGCATGCGCTACTCTCTTGTGTGGAGGATACACGATGATGATTCCTAGATACCTCGTTGATTTTACATTGGATGAACTACCTGTCGTAGAGAAGGATGTTATCGTCATCGGGGCCGGCATAGCCGGTCTTTTTACCGCCATCAAGGCGAGCGAGAACGACAAGGTATTGATGCTCACCAAGAAATCGCTGCTCGACAGCAATACCCGTTACGCGCAAGGGGGCATCGCTGCCGTCATCTCGGAGGATGACTCTCCAGCATACCACCGGCAGGATACGCTGCTCGCCGGGGCAGGACTGTGCAAGCCGGAAGCGGTAGATATCCTCGTCCATGAAGGCACGAAAGGCGTGGAGGATCTGGTTAAGATGGGGACGCGCTTCGATCAGGAGAACGGCGAGTTCGCTCTGACCAAGGAAGGTGCTCACAGCCAGCGCCGGATCTTGCATGCCAACGGCGATGCGACGGGCTTCGAGATCGTGCGCGCGCTGTCGGAGAAGACCAAGGACTACCCCAATATTGAAGTGTGGGATGACTGCTTCGTCATCGATCTGATCACCCAGGGCGATGAATGCCTGGGCGCACTTGTGCAGCGTCCGGACGGCAGTCGGCTCATCGTCAAGGGCAAGGCCACGGTGCTGTGCAGCGGCGGTGCCGGTCAGTTGTACCGTTATACGACCAACCCGGATGTCGCTACCGGAGACGGCATCGCGATGGCTTACCGGGCGGGTGCCAACATCCAGGATGTCGAGTTCATCCAGTTCCACCCGACGTCCCTCTGCTATCCAGGAGCGCCGCGCTTCCTCATCTCGGAGGCGCTGCGCGGCGAAGGCGCCGTCCTGCGCAATATCCGGGGCGAGCGTTTCATGGAGCGATATCACGAGCAGCTGGAGTTGGCTCCCCGCGATGTGGTGGCGCGGGCGATCGTCAGCGAGATGGAGGCGACCAAGTCGACCTTCGTCTTTATCGATATTACCCACGAATCCGTGGAGTTGGTCAAGCACCGGTTCCCGAACATCTACCAGTTCTGCCTCACGTACGGTCTTGATCTGACGACAGACTGGATTCCCGTCGCACCGGCAGCGCATTATATGATGGGGGGCGTCAAGACGGATCATCATGGCGAGACCAACGTCAAGCGCCTCTTCGCGTGCGGGGAGTGTTCGTCTACAGGCGTCCATGGCGCCAACCGGCTGGCCAGCAATTCATTGTCCGAGGCGATCGTCTTCGGCCGCCGGATCGTCGAGCGGATCCGCGAGCTGGAGACGCCGACGCTGGAGCCCGAGCAGTACGTAGCGGAGCTGCGCAGCATCCAGCCGATCCAGGCGGTCGTCGAGAAGCGGCTCAAGCTTCAGAAGATTATGGTGCGGTACGCGGGCCTCAAACGGGATGCGCAAGGATTGCTGAAGGGCCTCGAGGAGCTGAAGCGGCAGCTGCCGATCTTTCAGACGGTACTGACCAAGCGGGAAGAGTTCGAATTTGCGAATCTGCTAACCTGTGCCATGCTGACTACCCAGGCCGCGCTGGCCCGGGAGGAGAGCCGGGGCGCGCATTCCCGAGAAGACTTTCCCGAGAGAGATGACCTTTTATGGCGCAAGCATACGGTGCAACACCGAGAACATGGACTGACGGAGGAGCGTATTGGCGATGAGTGAGTGGAGTACATATAACGAGGCGCTGATCGTGCAGATCCAGGGCTGGCTCGCCGAGGACGTCGGCTCCGGCGACATCAGCACCATGACGACGATACCGGCCGGGAGCACTAGCCGGGCGGTTATCCATGCCAAGCAGGATGGCATCATCGCCGGCCTGCCGGTCGCAGAGCAGGTCTTCCGGGTCGTGGACAAGGCGCTGCTCTTCAAGCCGCTGGTCCAGGAAGGGGACTTCATCACGAGCGGGACCGTGATCGCCGAGGTTGAGGGCAGTACACACAGTCTGCTCACCGGCGAACGGCTCGCGCTGAACCTGATGCAGCGGCTCTCTGGGATCGCTACGAAGACCCGCAGCTTCGTAGACCAGGTAAGCGATCTGCCGGTGCGTCTGGTCGATACACGCAAGACGACGCCTGGCCACCGCATGCTGGAGAAGTATGCGGTCCGGGTCGGCGGCGGCGCCAATCACCGGTTCGGCCTCTATGATGCCGTCATGATCAAGGACAATCATATCAAAGGCGCCGGAGGCATCCGGGAGGCGGTCGAGGCTGCACGCCGGCGCATCCCCCATACGATGAAGATCGAGGTGGAGACCGAATCCTTTGCTCAGATCGAGGAGGCTCTCGCCTCCGGAGCGGATATCATCATGCTTGACAACATGGGGCTTGATGCCATGGCAAATGCTGTCAGTCATATTCGGCAGCAAGCGCCGCATGTTATAATCGAGGCGTCAGGCGGCGTATCGTTGGGTTCTGTAAGAGGCATTGCCGAGACGGGCGTCGATGTCATCTCGGTAGGCGCACTGACGTATTCCTTCGATGCGCTGGACATCAGCCTTGACCTCGGAAGCAAGAAAGGAGCGGCCGAGTAAGTGATACTGGTTATGGATGTAGGCAATACGAACATCGTCCTTGGCATTTATCGGGGCAAAGAGCTGCTGCATCATTGGCGGCTCAGCACGAACCGCTCGGCAACCGTCGATGAGTACGGGATGTCGATCTACAACTTGTTCCAATATGCGCAGATCCGGCTCCAGCAGGTCGAGGGCGTCATCATCTCCTCGGTCGTGCCGCCGCTCATGCGCACACTGGAACAGCTGTGCCTAGAGTATATCGGCAAGACGCCGCTCGTGGTGGGGCCGGGCATCAAGACTGGACTGAATATCCGTTACGAGAACCCGCGCGAAGTAGGCGCGGACCGGATCGTCAATGCCGTGGCTGCGATCGAGCGTTACGGCTCACCGCTCATTGTCGTCGATTTTGGCACGGCGACAACATTCGATTATATTGATGAAGCCGGCAATTACCTCGGGGGCGCGATCGTGCCGGGCATCGGCATCTCGACGGAGGCGCTATACCAGCGTGCTGCCAAGCTGCCGCGCATCGAGCTGGTGAAGCCGCGTAGCGTGATCGGACGCAATCCGGTCACCTCGATGCAGGCCGGCATCATCTTCGGCTATGCCGGTCAGGTCGACGGCATCGTCAAGCGGATCCGGGGCGAATTTGGCGTAGATCCGCGGGTGATCGCGACCGGCGGGCTGGCCGATCTGATCGCTGCAGAGTCCGAAGCGATCCATGAGGTAGATCCGTTGCTGACCCTAGAAGGGCTTCGTCTGGTCTACGACCGCAACCGCGAATCGTAATCATGACGACTACCCGAGAACAGATAAAAATCAACAACCAGGAGGAGGGACAATGATGAGCCCGTTGGAAGATATAATACTTAGAGGAACGGCTTGGGGCGGCAAGCTGCGGGTGTTCGCTACCCGCACGACTGCACTGGTCGACGAGCTGCGGCGGCGTCACAATACGCTGCCGACCGCGACGGCGGCTCTCGGACGGACGGCGACTGCCGGAGCGATGATGGGCGCCATGCTCAAAGGAGAAGAAAAGCTGACGATCCAGGTCAAGGGTGTAGGCCCGATCGGCCAAATCGTCGTGGACGCCAATGCCGCAGGCAAGGTGAGAGGGTATGTGGATCATCCGGACGTCCATCTGGCGAGCAATGACAAAGGCAAGCTGGATGTCGCCGGAGCGGTAGGCCGCAGCGGATATATCCATGTGATCAAGGATCTGGGCCTCAAAGAGCCGTATCGGGGCAGTATCCCGATCGTCTCCGGCGAGCTCGGAGAAGACTTCACCTATTACTTCGCCACCAGCGAGCAGACACCATCCGCAGTTGGACTCGGTGTACTGGTTGATACGGACGGATCCGTGCTGCATGCCGGAGGATTCATCATCCAGGTGCTGCCGGGTCTGTCGGATAATGAACTGGACAGGCTGGAGCGGGCGATCGGGACGATGCCGCCGGTTACCGCGCTGCTCGACCAGGGCGAATCGCTTGAGGAGATCCTGAAGTTCGCTGTAGGCGACGAACTGCAGATTCATGAGCGCCTGCCGGTCGAATTCTCTTGCAACTGCTCCAAGGAGCGGGTAGAGCGGACGTTGATCAGCATGGGCGAGGCCGAGCTGCAGCAAGTGATCGATGAAGACGGCAAGTGTGAAGTGCTCTGTCATTTTTGCAACGAAACGTATACGTTTGACCGCACGCACCTGGAAGCGCTGCTTGAGCAAGCAAGGCCCAAGCCGCTGCAGTAAAGCGAGGGACCAGCGATGACTAACCCAAAAGTGGTAAGAGGTCTCGTCGCGCTTCAGGCCATTTGCATGATTGTGCTGACGGTCGTCATTGTCGTCCAGGTCGTGCCCCTGAACGGCAGAGTCGATCCCGGCACCGACCCGGGCAAAGCGGAGGGCGGCGAGAAGAGCGACCCGGAGCAGGCGGGAGGCGAGCTGCCCCCCGGCACGGTCATCGCCACGATCGGCGGCGAGTCGATTACGCTGGGGGAGCTGCAGAAGCAATTAACGATGCAATATGGCCATGATGTTTTGCGGACGCTGATGGTGCGTCACGCGATTCGGATGGAAGCAGAGGAGCAAGGCATTACCGTCACCGATGCCGAGCTGGAGCAGGAGCTGCAGCAGCTGTCGGAGGGCTATGAGGACAAGGAGAGCTTTTACAGGGCGATGGAGGATCAGCTCGGACTGAGCAAGGAAGATGTCCACCGGGATCTCCGATATAGGCTCAAGCTGGAGAAAATTGCGATCGCTGATATTCCCGTTTCTGACCGTGCGGTCGATGAGCATCTGCGTGACAATAAGGAACAATTTGCGCCTCGTGTCCAGGTCCGGCTCTCCTGGATTGTGACCGAGACGCGGCGGCTGGCGGAGCAAGCGATGAGCGACGCCGCAGGCGGAGCTGACTTTGCACGACTCGCCGCCAATTATTCGATCGATGAATTCACTTCGGGTCTGGGCGGCGATATGGGGATGATCGAGATGGACGACCCGTTCATCGATCCACAAGTGCTGGAAGCGGTGCAGCCGCTGGATCCCGGCGATATTACAGGGCCGCTGCAGGTGGATGAGGGGTATGCTGTCATCCGCCTGACGGAGCGGCGTGTGAGCACCCCGCCGGATGAGCAGACGATCCGCGAGATGGTCCGCAAGCAGCTGGCGCTCTCTGCAGCCCCGCCTCTGCCGAGTGTGGAAGACCAGCTGCTGGAGAAGTATGAAGCCTCATTTATGCCGGTACAGCCTTAAGTCGGCAGGGAGAGCTCGCGGCCGGGCGCGCGCCGGTTCAAGTTCCTATTGACAACTGCTGGGTGCCATTGTTAATATGAAGACAGGCAAAAACCAACTGAAATAGTCGGAAATAGGGAGGCTTCTTATTATCATGGCGAGAATTGTACAGAACGTAACTGATCTGATCGGCGACACACCGCTCGTGCGCTTGAACCGTCTTGTTCCTGAAGGCAGTGCAGAGATCTACGTGAAGCTGGAGTACCAGAATCCCGGCGCCAGCGTCAAAGACCGCATCGCCATCAGCATGATTGAAGTGGCCGAGCAGGAAGGGCTTATCAAGCCAGGCGATACGATTGTCGAGCCGACAAGCGGCAACACCGGAATCGGTCTGGCACTCGTAGCGGCAGCCAAAGGGTACAAGGCGATCCTGGTTATGCCGGAGACGATGAGTATCGAGCGTCGCAATCTGCTGCGCGCCTACGGTGCGGAGATCGTCCTGACCCCGGGCTCCGAGGGTATGAACGGTGCCGTCAAGAAAGCGGAAGAGATCCAGCAGGAGAAGGGTTACTTCATGCCGCAGCAGTTCAAGAACCAGGCCAACGTCAAAGTTCACCGCGAGACTACAGGTCCGGAGATTGTCGAAGCGATCAACTCGCTCGACGGCAAGCTGGACGCATTTATCGCTGGTATCGGAACCGGCGGTACGATCAGCGGCGCTGGCGAAGTGCTGAAGCAGAACTTCTCGGACATCAAGATCTACGCTGTTGAGCCGGCGGCATCGCCGATCCTCTCCGGCGGCAAGCCCGGACCTCACAAGATTCAGGGCATCGGCGCGAACTTCGTCCCGGACATCCTGAACCGCGAGATCTATGACGGCGTGATTACCGTCGATAACGAGGAAGCGTTCGAATATGCGCGTCGTGCAGCCAAAGAAGAAGGCATCCTGTGTGGCATCTCTTCCGGCGCAGCCATCTTTGCAGCGCTCAAGGTAGCCAAGGAGCTCGGCGCAGGCAAGCGTGTCGTTGCTGTCGTGCCTAGTAATGGAGAGCGCTACCTCAGCACACCACTCTTCAACTTCGAAAACTAAAGCGGTCAAAAAGTCCGCTTTTGATCACGATGCTCTCGGTGCTGAAAACCGAACTTTTGGAATCTCTATTTTAAGTAATACTGCAGTACACTAAGCGTCCTTCCGGGTATGACCCGGGAGGGCTTTTCTTTTTGGGGAATATAAGCTACTATAGGTGTCAACAAAACGCCTGTACCGCTCCCGGCTGCGAGGACGGCGGGCAGCGGACAGAAGGGCTGGAGGACTTGCGGATGAACATCACGCCTTATCCATCGTGGGAGAGCTGGCATGCGAGCGGACGGTATACGATGCTGCCTTATATAAACAAGCGCCCGCTAGGCTCCGGAGGCGCAAGGGTGGATTCGTGGGCTCGGGCCTGGCAGGCTGCGGCCGACTATGCGATCGTCCTGGAGAGCGGCAAAGACGGCCGCTATACGTACTTGGGCTTGCAGCCCGCTTCCGTGATCAGGGGAAAGGGCCGGACTGTCCGGGTACAGGATGCCGGCCAGCCCGAGCAGGAGATGCCTGACGAAGAGCCGCTCGCTGCGGTGCGTCGCTGGATGGCGGCCCATGTCTCTCCGGGCATCGACGACGCGCCGCCGTTCACCGGCGGCTGCGCCGGCTTGTGGTCCTACGACATCGTGCGTTCGATCGAGATGCTGCCCGAGCAGACCACTGACGATCTGGCGCTGCCGGATTATCTGCTGCTGCGGCTGGACGAGCTATGGATCATCGATCATGAGGAGGAGCAGCTTTACTGTGCCGTCCACTGCCAGATCGAACGGTCCGCTTCGGAGGACGAGCTGAGAGAACGCTATGCGGCAGCAGAACGGCAAGCCGCGCGGATGGCGAGGCTCTGGGAAGAGATCAGCGCGGTAGAAGCGGGAGATATCGAGCTCCGCGAGCGCCGGGAGTCGCTGATTGCCAGCGATCCGCTCCCGGTGGATGTCGAAGCTATGGAAGGCATCCACACGCCCTTCTCACGGGAGCAATACGAGTCGGCTGTGCGCCGGGTCCAGGAGTATATCGCAGCCGGCGATGTCTTCCAGGTCAATCTGTCGGTCCGGCAGAGCCGGGCGGTGCACGCTTCGCCGGAAGAACTGTACGAATGGCTGCGCTTGTTCAACCCATCCCCCTATATGGGGATGCTCCGTTGTCCGGACTTCCAACTGGTCAGCGCTTCGCCGGAGCTCCTGGTCAAAGCCCGGGGAGGCCGGCTGGCTGCCCGTCCGATTGCCGGCACGCGCCGCCGCGGACGCGATGAGGCGGAGGATCTGCGGATGGCGGAGGAGCTGCTGACCAGCGAGAAGGAACGGGCGGAGCATATCATGCTGGTCGATCTGGAGCGCAATGATCTCGGCCGGATCTCGGAGTACGGCTCGGTACGGGTGGGCGAGCTGCTGGTGATCGAGCGATACTCCCATGTCATGCACCTGGTCTCCCAGGTCGAAGGCAGGCTCGCTCCGGGGAAGGACGCCTATGATGTGGTTGCCGCGACCTTCCCCGGAGGGACGATTACAGGCGCGCCCAAGATACGGACGATGGAGATCATCGAGGAGCTGGAGCCGGTGCGGCGGGGACCGTATACAGGCTCGCTTGGTTATATTAACTACAATGGCGATATGGAATTCAATATTATCATACGGACGATGGTCGTGCAGGACGGGCAGGTGCATATCCAGGCAGGCGCCGGGATCGTCATCGATTCCGATCCGGAGCGGGAATACCGGGAGTCGCTGAACAAAGCCAAAGCGCTGTGGAAGGCGATCCAATACAGCGAGCGGCTGGTCCGCGAGCAGACGGGTGCAAGCACGTAAGCGAAGCAGTCGAGCGTATGAATATTACGGTTATAAGGGGTGGAGACGATGATCCTGGTCATCGACAATTACGATTCTTTCACGTACAATCTGGTGCAGTATTTGGGCGAGCTCGGCGGCGACATTGTCGTCAAGCGCAATGATGAGATCGACCTGGCGGGCATCCGCGAGCTGGCGCCGGATCATATCCTGATCTCGCCGGGGCCTTGCACGCCCAATGAAGCGGGGATCAGCCTGTCTTTGATTGAGCACTTCAAGGGTGAGATTCCGATCTTCGGTGTCTGCCTGGGGCATCAGTCGATCGGACAAGCGTTTGGCGGCGATGTCGTGCGTGCCGAGCAGCTGATGCATGGCAAGACCTCCGAGATAATCCATGACGGCCGGTCGATCTTCGAAGGACTCCCGTCGCCCTTCACGGCGACACGGTACCATTCGTTGATCGTCAAGCGGGAGACGCTGCCGGACTGTCTGGAGATTACTGCGGAGACGGCGCAGGGCGAGATCATGGGTCTGCGTCACAAGACGTACAAGATCGAAGGCGTCCAGTTCCATCCGGAGTCGATTATTACCCAGCATGGTCTGGTTATGCTTCGCAATTTCCTGTCGCAGCGGGCGGAAGCCGCCCGATGAAGGTTGGCCGCGATGGCGCAGTAGTCGATGCGAGTGAGGCCGTGATCTCGGTGTTTGATCACGGTTTTTTGTACGGGATGGGTCTCTTCGAGACATTCCGCACTTATGGGGGCCGGCCATATCTGCTGAGTCGCCATCTGGAGCGGCTGGCTGCGGGATGCCGGGAGCTCGGGATCCGCTTCGACTGGACGGAAGCGGGTGTTGCGCAGTGGCTGCAGGAGGTGCTGGCTGCCAACGGCCTGGCGGACGGCTATGTACGGCTTACGGTCACGGCTGGCGAAGAGGGGCTCGGACTGCCTGCCGGCGACTACGACCAGCCGCATGCGCTGCTGCTGGTCAAGCCGCTGCCGGAGCTGCCTGACTCGCTGTATGTGGAAGGGAAGCAGTTGTGGCGTCTGGCGCTCCCCCGCAACACGCCCGAAGGGGCGGGGAGGCACAAGTCGCTCCACTACATGAACAATATTCTTGCCAAGCGGGAGCTCATGGCCAGCGCAGCTGCGGCTGGTGCCGAAGGCTTGATGCTGACAAGGGAAGGCTGGCTGGCGGAAGGGATCGTCAGCAACCTGTTCTTCCGCCGTGGCGAGCGCCTCCTCACGCCGGCGCTGGATACCGGTATCCTGCCGGGGATCACGCGGGAACGAGTGATCGCGCTGGCGAGGGAGCTGGGCATGCCTGTGGAAGAGGGCAAATATACATGGTCAGAGCTGCTGAGCGCCGATGAAGTGTGGCTGACGAATTCGATTCAGGAGCTGGTGCCGGTCACTGTCCTGGCAAGCCAGGACGGCGGGGCCGAGGTGAGCGGCGGGCGCATCGGGAATTGGACGCAGCAGCTGCTGTCTTCCTATCGGGAAGAGACGGGAGGCGTAATCGGATGAAGACGAACATGGCACACCGGAACTACCGCTGGCCGGATGGCGTAACTCTGGAGCTGGGAGAACGCACGCTTATTATGGGTATTCTGAATATTACGCCGGATTCCTTCTCCGATGGCGGCCGGTATACGGCCGTGGAGGAAGCCGTCGAGCAGGCCCGCCGGATGGCAGCTGCCGGCGCCGATCTGATCGATATCGGCGGTGAGTCGACGCGTCCGGGCAGCACGGCGGTGCCGCTGGAGGAAGAGCTGCGGCGTATCCTGCCGGTAGTCACGGCACTGCGGGAGGCGCTGCCGGAGCTGCCGTTGTCCATCGATACGTACAAAGCCGAGACGGCCAGAGCGGCATTGGCTGCCGGAGCCCATATCATCAATGACGTATGGGGGCTGAAGTATGATGGGGAGATGGCCGCAGTGGCTGCGGAGTACGGCTGTCCTGTCATCCTCAGCCATAATCGTCAGGCCCGGGATTATCAATCGCTCGTCCCCGATGTTATCGCTGATCTGAGAGAGAGCATCGCATTGGCGGAAGCGGCAGGTGTGTCAGAGGAAAAGATCTGGCTTGACCCCGGGATCGGCTTCGCCAAGAATTATGAAGATAATCTCGAGCTGCTGGGGGCGCTAACCGAGCTGACGACGCTGGGCTATCCCGTGCTGCTGGGCACCTCCCGCAAGCGGTTCATCCAGCAGACCCTTGGCTTGCCCGCAAGCGAAGTCGTGATGGGGACAGCTGCCACAGTCGTGATGGGGATCATGCAGGGCTGCCAGCTGGTCCGGGTCCATGATGTGGAGGCGATATTCCAGACGGCGCGTATGACGGACCGCGTGGTGTACCGGCAAAGCTGAATATTTTGAATCACCTCGTGATCAAAGGCGGATTTTTTGAACAACCTCTTGAGGGAAAGGTGATGAATGATGGATCGTATGACCTTGAAGGGCATGGAATTTTTTGGTTATCATGGTGTATTTGCAGAGGAGAACAAGCTGGGGCAGCGATTCCGCGTCGAGCTGGAGCTGCGGCTCGATCTGAGGGAAGCAGCGGAACGGGACGACATCGAGGCGAGTGTCAACTATGCGGATTTGCATGCCCTCACGAAGGCGACCGTGGAAGGCCCGCCTTTCAAGCTGATTGAAGCGTTGGCAGGTCATATTGCATCTCGCGTTCTGGACACTTATACTATGATAAATGAAGTAACAGTTCGCCTGACGAAACCGCATCCGCCGTTTGACATCCATTTCGACGGCGTCGTCGTCGAGCTGTCGAGAAAGCGTGATGCTGATGGACGTATCATCGCTTCATGGAGTTGATGACAGATGAAGCAGAACCAACCAACCCGAGTGGCATATATCGCCCTCGGTTCCAATCTGAGCGACCGGGAACGTCTGTTGCGGCAGGCGCTTGGCGCCCTTGACGCACATGCGGACATCCGGGTTCTCCGGGTGTCGGCGATCTATGAGACCGAGCCGGTGGGATATACGGATCAACCGGCTTTTCTGAATATGGCGGCGGCACTTGCTACATCGCTGGCGCCAACTGAGCTGCTGGAGACGATGCTGGAGACGGAGCGGCAGCTTGGGCGGATCCGCGAAGAGCGCTGGGGTCCCCGCACGATTGACCTTGATCTGCTCTATTACGAGGGGATAGCGATGCATACCGAGACACTTATCCTGCCGCATCCGCGGATGATGGAGCGTGCCTTCGTGCTGGTCCCGTTGGCCGAGGTGCTGGCGTCTGATCCAGCTGCAGCGCCGTTGCGGGAGCCGGTATCGGAGGCGCTCAGCCAGCAAGGAAAGGAAGGCATGACGCGATGGAATACGATCAACTGGCCGGGCGGCTCCGCGCCTTCCGCAAATTAAAGGGTTACACGCAGCATGAGCTGGCCGAGAAGCTGGAGGTATCCGTAGCGGTGCTGGGTTCTTTGGAGCGGGGGACGCGCGTGCCTCAGACCAAACTGCTGGAGCAGATTGCGGCCGCACTGGATGTGGATTATGACGAATTGATCGGCGATACGTACCCGGCCGGCAAGCAGCGGCGGGAATAGAGCGTGGTGATCAAAGCGATAGAAAGGAGGTAAAATCATGCTAAAGATCGGCAACATTGAAATGAAAAACAAGGTTGTGCTGGCGCCGATGGCTGGCGTATGCAATCCGGCATTTCGGCTGATCGCCAAAGAATTCGGCACGGGTCTCGTATGTGCGGAGATGGTCAGCGATAAAGCGATCCTGCACGGCAACAAACGGACGATGGAGATGCTGTATGTGGACGAGCGGGAAAAGCCGCTAAGCCTGCAGATTTTTGGCGGCGACCGGACTTCCCTCGTCGAAGCGGCCAAAGTGGTCGACAAGCAGACCAACGCCGACATTATCGATATCAACATGGGCTGCCCTGTACCGAAGGTAACAAAGTGCGATGCCGGCGCCCGCTGGCTGCTCGATCCCAACAAGATCTACGAGATGGTGTCGGCGGTCGTGGATAAGGTGGACAAGCCGGTAACGGTAAAGATGCGGATCGGCTGGGACAGCGAGCATATCTATGCTGTCGAGAACGCTCAAGCCATCGAGCGTGCCGGAGGGAAGGCGGTCAGTGTCCATGGACGTACGCGAGAGCAACTGTATACCGGACACGCAGACTGGAATATGATAAAGGAAGTTAAGGAAGCGGTATCGATCCCGGTCATCGGCAATGGAGATGTCTTCTCGCCCGAGGACGCCAAGCGGATCCTGGAGCATACCGGCTGCGACGGCGTCATGATCGGCCGCGGGGCGCTGGGCAATCCGTGGATGCTCTACCGTACCGTGCAATATCTGACCACAGGCGAGCTGCTGCCGGATCCTACCCCCAGCGACAAGATGAATATTGCGATCCTGCACATGGACCGTCTGATTGCGCTGCGCGGCGAATCGGTAGCCGTCCGCGAGATGCGCAAGCATCTGGCGTGGTATCTCAAAGGGCTGCCCGGTGCCGCACGCATCAAGGATCAGATCATGGAGGAGACCAGCCGCGACGGATTGGTGACGATTATGGGCGATTACATCGATTCCCTGGAGGAGATGGCTGATACTCCTGTTGCTGTCAGTGCCCCGCAGCACGAGAAGGTCGCCTATTAGCGTTAGTTTCAATATGCGCGATCAGGACCTTTCCCCGGCGCGGCTGGCTTTGATTGACATTTGGTGCCCAGTTGAAATATAATCATCCAATAGTATTCTGCCCCCAGCGCCGACGGCCTGGAGCGGGAGAATGGATCGACAGCAAGGTTTCGAGTCATTACGGGTTCTGAATGTAATATATTAAATATCAGTGAATTCATACACGGTATGAAAATATGTCACACGACAGGAGAATCAGTAAGATGAACGACAAAGAAATCATCCTTACTCAAGACGGACTTAAGAAATTGGAAGAAGAGCTGGAAACGCTGAAGTCAGTCAAACGTCGTGAAGTCGCTGAGCGGATCAAGGTAGCTATCGGCTATGGTGATATTAGCGAGAACTCCGAATACGAGGATGCCAAAAACGAGCAAGCCTTTATCGAAGGCCGGATCATCACGCTGGAAAAAATGCTGCGCAACGCGCGCATTATCAATAACGATGAAGTCGACATCGATACCGTTAGCATCGGCTCCACTGTACTGGTAGAGGACCTGGAATTTAAGGATCAAATGGAGTATACCATCGTGGGAACGGCAGAGGCAGATCCGCTGCAGAACAAAATTTCCAATGAAAGTCCCGTAGGCCGGGCCATCCTCGGTAAAGATAAAGGCACCATCGTCGATGTGAACGTGCCGGCCGGCGTGATCAAATATAAAATTCTGGATATTAAAAAGTAAGTTTTGCGCGTATGTTCTGGAAAGCTTCCTTGAAGGAGGCTTTTTTTTGCAAAAATAGGGCAGAGTATTGGCAGCGGAGCGGCTGTCAATGAACAAGGAGATGAAAAAAGTGGTACAAGACAATCAGGAGCAGACAGCAACGCAGGAACAGGAACTAAGCGAGCTGCTGCAGATCCGCCGGGACAAATTGGACGAGCTGCGCAAGCTTGGCGTGGATCCGTTCGGCAAAAAGTTCGTACGGACGCACCAAGCACGCGAAATTCTGGAAGCATATGGCGAGATCAGCAAGGAGGATCTGGAAGCGCAGGCTCATCAGGTCAGTCTGGCTGGCCGGATCATGCAGAAACGCGGGATGGGCAAAGCAAGCTTCGCCCATATCCAGGATCTGAGCGGCAAGATCCAGCTGTATGTTCGTCAGGATGCCTTGCCGGAGAACCTGTACCAGGCTTTTGACCTGCTGGATATCGGGGATATGGTCGGGGTGCGCGGTGTGGTGTTCAAGACCAAGACCGGCGAGACCTCGGTAAAGGTGCAGGAGCTGGAGGTGCTCACCAAGTCGCTGCTGCCGCTGCCGGAGAAGTATCATGGCCTGAAGGATGTGGAATTGCGCTACCGTCAGCGTTATGTCGATCTGATCACGAACCCTGAGGTGCAGCAGACGTTCATCACCCGTTCGCGCATCATCCAGTCCATGCGCCGTTATCTGGATGCCCGCGGTTATCTGGAGGTGGAGACGCCGACGCTCCACACGATCGCTGGGGGGGCCGCCGCAAGGCCATTCATCACGCATCACAACGCGCTGGATATGCAGCTGTATATGCGGATCGCCATCGAGCTTCATCTGAAGCGGCTGATTGTCGGCGGCATGGAGAAGGTCTACGAGATCGGACGCGTCTACCGCAATGAAGGCATCTCAACCCGTCACAATCCGGAGTTCACGATGATCGAGCTGTATGAGGCATACGCCGACTATCAGGACATCATGGAGCTGACGGAGCAGATGGTCGTTCATATTGCCCGGGAGGTGCTGGGCACCACGACGATTGACTATCAGGGACAGCAAGTGGAGCTGGGCAAGCCGTGGCGCCGGGTCTCGATGGTGGAGCTGGTCAAGGAAGCGACCGGCGTCGACTTCAGCGCACAGATGACTGATCAAGAGGCGCATGAGCTGGCCAAGGCGCATAAGGTCGCAGTGGAGCCGCATATGTCGCAAGGCCATATTCTCAACAACTTCTTCGAAACGTTCGTAGAGCACACGCTTATTCAGCCAACCTTTGTTACAGGGCATCCAGTGGCGATCTCGCCGCTCGCCAAGAAAAGCGAGAGCGACCCGCGCTTTACGGATCGTTTCGAGCTGTTCATCGTCGCCCGGGAGCATGCCAATGCATTCACCGAGCTCAATGATCCGATCGACCAGCGCCAGCGTTTCGAGGCGCAGCTGGTAGAGAAGGAGCATGGCAATGATGAGGCGCACGAGATGGATGAGGATTTCATCCGCGCCCTGGAGTACGGCATGCCGCCGACCGGCGGCCTGGGTATCGGCATCGACCGGCTGGTGATGCTGCTGACAGACGCGCCGTCGATTCGCGATGTATTGCTGTTCCCGCATATGCGGGAGCGGACGCAAGAATAGGCTGCTTATTGGAATGCCAAGCTGTCCGGAAGATTTCCGGG
>NZ_JBDFMD010000001.1:2900000-3290000 GCF_047238105.1 Paenibacillus jepli | reverse complement strand
AGTGTGTGTTAAGTGGGAAAGGATGTGGAGTTGCCCAGACAACCAGGATGTTGGCTTAGAAGCAGCCACCATTTAAAGAGTGCGTAATAGCTCACTGGTCGAGTGACTCTGCGCCGAAAATGTAACGGGGCTAAACACACCACCGAAGCTATGGCATGTACCTTAGGGTACTTGGGTAGGGGAGCGTTGTGTATAGGTTGAAGTCAGACCGTAAGGACTGGTGGACGGTACACAAGTGAGAATGCCGGTATGAGTAACGAAAAGATCAGTGAGAATCTGATCCGCCGAAAGCCTAAGGGTTCCTGAGGAAGGCTCGTCCGCTCAGGGTAAGTCGGGACCTAACGCGAGGCCGAAAGGCGTAGTGGATGGACAACAGGTGGATATTCCTGTACCACCGTAGCCGTTATGAGCAATGGAGTGACGCAGAAGGGTAGTGACGCGGACTGATGGATGTCCGTCCAAGCAGTGAGGCTGATGAGTAGGCAAATCCGCTCATCGTAAGGCTGGGCTGTGATGGGGAGCGAAAATTACAGTAGCGAAGGTCATGAGCTCCAGCTGCCAAGAAAAGCTTCTAGCCAGGTGAAGGTGCCCGTACCGTAAACCGACACAGGTAGGCGAGCAGAGCATGCTAAGGCGCGCGGAAGAACTCTCGTTAAGGAACTCGGCAAAATGACCCCGTAACTTCGGGAGAAGGGGTGCCTCGGTAGGGTGAATAGCCCGAGGGGGCCGCAGTGAAAAGGCCCAAGCGACTGTTTAGCAAAAACACAGGTCTGTGCGAAGCCGTAAGGCGAAGTATACGGGCTGACGCCTGCCCGGTGCTGGAAGGTTAAGGGGAGCGGTTAGGGGTAACCCGAAGCTGTGAACCGAAGCCCCAGTAAACGGCGGCCGTAACTATAACGGTCCTAAGGTAGCGAAATTCCTTGTCAGGTAAATTCTGACCCGCACGAATGGCGTAACGACTTGGGCGCTGTCTCAACGAGAGATCCGGTGAAATTTTAATACCTGTGAAGATGCAGGTTACCCGCGACAAGACGGAAAGACCCCATGGAGCTTTACTGCAGCTTGATATTGGACTTTGGTACGATCTGTACAGGATAGGTGGGAGCCTTGGAAGCCGGAGCGCCAGCTTCGGTGGAGGCGCCGTTGGGATACCACCCTGATCGTATCGGAGTTCTAACCCGCTACCGTGAATCCGGTAGGGGGACCGTGTCAGGCGGGCAGTTTGACTGGGGCGGTCGCCTCCTAAAGTGTAACGGAGGCGCCCCAAGGTTCCCTCAGAATGGTTGGAAATCATTCGTAGAGTGCAAAGGCATAAGGGAGCTTGACTGCGAGACCTACAAGTCGAGCAGGGACGAAAGTCGGGCTTAGTGATCCGGTGGTACCGCATGGAAGGGCCATCGCTCAACGGATAAAAGCTACCCTGGGGATAACAGGCTTATCTCCCCCAAGAGTCCACATCGACGGGGAGGTTTGGCACCTCGATGTCGGCTCATCGCATCCTGGGGCTGAAGTAGGTCCCAAGGGTTGGGCTGTTCGCCCATTAAAGCGGTACGCGAGCTGGGTTCAGAACGTCGTGAGACAGTTCGGTCCCTATCTGTCGTGGGCGCAGGAAATTTGAGAGGAGCTGTCCTTAGTACGAGAGGACCGGGATGGACGTACCGCTGGTGTACCAGTTGTTCCGCCAGGAGCACCGCTGGGTAGCTATGTACGGACGGGATAAACGCTGAAAGCATCTAAGCGTGAAGCCCCCCTCAAGATGAGATTTCCCAGTATGTAAGACCCCTGGTAGACGACCAGGTTGATAGGTCCGGGGTGGAAGTGCAGCAATGCATGCAGCTGACGGATACTAATCGGTCGAGGGCTTATCCTAAATATCTCAGCTAAGACTTACCTTGCTTTGATTCGCATCCAGTTTTCAGTGTGCAACGACACACTGCGGCAGACGCACGCGTCGCAAGACGAGAGGCGCCGCCCACGTTTGGTGATAATGGCGAAGGGGAACCACGCGTACCCATCCCGAACACGGCCGTTAAGCCCTTCAGCGCCGATGGTACTTGGACCGCAGGGTCCTGGGAGAGTAGGACGTCGCCAAGCACAACGAACCCACGATACTCGGATCGTGGGTTTTTTGTTGTGCGCGGAAGGTAGGAGGGACGAGCTCCGGCATAAGTGCAAAAGTACCTCTAACCTGGCACGGAATAGAGAATTGAGTGAGCACAAATGCAATAGTACACTTAAAGCGCGTGAAAATGGTACAACCTGGATATTTTTGCTGCGATAGGTGCACTTTTGCTCTTATGAACGGAGATTTGAGCAAATTGAGGGAGAATAGATGTACTTTTCAGGCTGTTGAAAAATGGCCGGAGAGGCACGGAATCGAATCTGGAGAAGCGCAGCTTATGCTTACGAAGTCGCTTTCTTGCAGAAAGCGTGTGAGTCCCCGGATTTCACCGCTAAAAGGGGTAAAAATCAAAGAAATCTGGGGACAACAGCGATCGGAAGATCGATCCGTGACTGTAGGCTTTCTTTTGAGGGCAGCCTGACTTTTGCACTTAGCAGTGGGCAGAGACGCGTGAGACGAAAGGGTAAAGCGGTTGCCACACACCGGTAGAGAGGTTGAGCGGCGGACCCTGGCCCATCATGCGGCGGATGCAGCTGACCTCAAGTGGGTTGGGTTTTGGCGATAAGAGGCTGGGGAGTGGCCCCATTCGCTTGACTAAGGGAGGTCCTTCCGTTAGCGTGGGAAGCAGAGAAGACATTAGAGAAGGAGGCGGGGATCTTTGAGGCACTTTCTCCCGCTGCAGGCCCCGGTGGTTGAAGAGACGAACAGGAGGAAGGGATATCGGTACCGCGAGTTTTCGCCGCATCCCAAGCTCGCCGATTGCATCGCATGCTACTGGTCACTGGAAGTTAGTCGCCAAAGGAACCAGCCGATCCTGCACCGGATCCTGCCCGACGGTTGCGTGGATCTGATCTTCGATCTGACTCAGGCTCCCGTCAGCGCCGGGGCGTTCACGGCCGGTCTGATGGCCAGCTATCGTTCGATTCCGCTTAGCGAGCCGTCGCTGACGGTTGGCATTCGGATGTTTATCCCGGCTGTCCGGTTGGTAACCGGGGCTCCGGTGGCCGCATTCGGGGAGGCGCGTGTCCCAGTGGAAGCGCTATGGGGACGGGGGGCGACAGACGAGTTGCTGGAGAAGCTGGCGGATGTTCTCGCCGCCGCATCCCCGCGACCGGATCATTCCGTGCTGCAGGGGATACTTGCTGTCCTTGAGATGAAACTGATGAAGCTGTTTGCGCACCGTGAGCAGACGGTAAGACGTGCTGATGGCAGACAGAGCCTGCTGCTAAGCGGGCTGCAGCAGATGTACGTCAGCAGCGGGATGTTGCCCGTCAGTGAAGTGGCGGCACAGTTAGGCTATAGCGAGCGCTCGTTGCGCAGACTGTACCAGGATGAGCTGAGCATGGGACCCAAGGAGCTCTCCGGTATCATCCGATTCCAGAGTCTGCTGCGGCAGCTTCACCGCACGGCTGCGATGGCTGAAGCCGCTTACGACCACGGCTTTTATGACCAGCCGCATATGATTCGCCTTTTCAAGCGTTATTACGGACTCCCGCCAGGCCAGATCTTCCCTTCCACCAGTGTACCCGTACGTTCGTTGTCACACGGTAAGGATGACCGTTAAATACAAGACGGTACGAATCAGGGGATAGGATAATGGGACAAAGGAGCGATGACGAATGACGAACTTCGATAAGGCGCGCAGGATGATGGCAGAGCAGTATATGAGTGAGAAAGCAAGGCCGCTGGAGCGGACAATGTATAAGTTTGAATTTGAATGCGGTTCGTCAGACGCTGTCATAGCGGAGCTGTCGGCATTCCAGAACAGCGACGGCGGCTTCGGCCACGGGCTGGAACCGGATCTTCGTACCCCTGTCTCTTCGGCGTTGGCAACGACGCAGGCGCTGGCCATTCTGGAGCGGCTGCCTGACAATGAGACCAAACGACACATGGTGGAGCGGACCTTGGCCTACCTTGCGGATCATTACCTGGAAGATCGCGGAGGGTGGGAGATCATCCCCAGGGCAGCTGAGGACGCGCCCCGCGCTATCTGGTGGAGATATGGCGGGTTTGACGCGTATTGGGGCAATCCCAACGCAGACATCGCAGCCTATTTTATCGACTACAGCACGGTCTATCCGTACACCCGGCTGGAGGAACTGCAGGCACGCACGATCCGCTATCTGCTGCAGGAATGCGATCTGACTGAGATGCACGAGATGCTGTGCTACCTCCGGTTCTGCGAACGGCTGGATGCTGCTGCACAAGCCGAAGTGGACGAGCGGATGCAGCAGTTCCTGGACAACTGCATCATCACTGAAGCCAATGAAGGGTATGGGGCTCGGCCTCTTCAAGCGGCGGACTCCCCCGAGGCACGGTACTATGCCAAGTATGCCTCCCGGATCCCGGCTGAGCTTGATAGTCTGATCGCGGAGCAAGGCGAGGACGGCGCCTGGGCTCCGAATTGGAGCTGGCAGCAGTATGAGGAGGAGTGGCTGCGGGCCAAGGAAGAGTGGAAGGGCATCTTGACGCTGCAAGCGCTGCGGACGCTCCGCAATTACGACCGGTTATAAGCGCTTGTCAAACGTCCTAGCAGGCACCCTATACCCAGGGTATTCCTATCCTTCCAGACGCCTTTGTTACCCACTCCCACGATGGCATGAAAATGAAATGAAAGCTTGCCGGAGAATGCTTGACAGCCCCATACCCCTCTGCTAATATTGCAATAATATCGATCTGGGCGGGGGAGAAGGAAGCTCCATAATCGTTGCCCGGGCAGTGCTGTGCGGCAGATGAGCGACAAGCAGGAATGGCATGTCAGAGCTGCTTGCCTGCCCTTGGAAGGCCAGGCAAGCAGGGACCTCCTACAGCCAACAGCATAGAATAGACGGTTATACAATGGACAAGGAGGAAATTTACTCGTGTGGGAAACCAAGTTCGCCAAAGAAGGTTTGACGTTTGACGATGTGCTGCTCGTTCCTCGTAAATCTGAAGTGCTGCCTCGTGATGTAAGTCTGTCAACTAGCTTAAGTCCGACCGTGAAGCTCAACATGCCGCTGCTCAGTGCAGGCATGGATACGGTCACGGAGTCGGCTTTGGCGATTGCGATGGCCAGAGAAGGCGGGATCGGAATTATTCATAAGAATATGTCTGTGGCCGAGCAGGCCGAGGAGGTAGACCGGGTCAAGCGCTCGGAGAGCGGCGTCATCACCAATCCGTTCTCGCTGACGCCGGATCATCATGTCTATGATGCCGAGGAGCTCATGGGCAAGTATCGGATCTCCGGGGTGCCGATTGTGGACGATGCGGACAAATTGGTCGGTATCCTCACCAATCGCGATCTGCGGTTCGTACATGACTACTCGATGAAGATCAGCGAAGTGATGACGCATGACGCGCTTGTGACTGCGCCGGTCGGCACGACGCTGCAGGAAGCGGAAGGGCTGCTGCAGAAGCACAAGATTGAGAAGCTGCCGCTGGTCGACGAGAACAATGTACTCAAGGGCCTGATTACCATCAAGGATATCGAGAAGGCCATCCAGTTTCCCAACGCGGCCAAGGATCAGCAAGGCAGGCTGCTGTGCGGCGCGGCGGTAGGGATCTCCAAAGACACGTTTGAGCGCGCTGAGGCGCTTACCCAGGCAGGCGTTGATGTCCTGGTCGTGGACTCGGCGCACGGGCATCATATCAATATCATCGAGACGGTGCGCAAGCTGAGAGGCATCTACCCTGACTTGACGATCGTCGCGGGCAATGTAGCGACCGGCGAGGCGACCCGCGACCTGATCGAAGCCGGCGCCTCAGTCGTCAAGGTTGGTATCGGGCCGGGCTCGATCTGTACCACCCGGGTGATCGCTGGAATCGGCGTGCCGCAGATCACAGCTATCTACGATTGTGCTACGGTGGCACGCGAATACGGCATCCCGGTTATCGCGGACGGCGGCATCAAGTACTCCGGCGACATCACCAAAGCAATCGCCTCCGGAGCCAGCGCGATCATGGTCGGCAGCTTGTTTGCCGGCACCGAGGAAAGTCCGGGAGAGTCGGAGATCTATCAGGGACGCCGCTTCAAGGTCTACCGCGGCATGGGCTCGCTGGGCGCCATGAAAGAAGGCAGCAAGGACCGCTATTTCCAGGAGAATGAGAACAAGCTCGTGCCGGAAGGCATCGAGGGTCGGGTGCCTTACAAAGGGCCGCTGGCGGATACGGTGCATCAGCTGATGGGCGGCTTGCGCTCCGGTATGGGTTATTGCGGCACGAAGTCGATCGAAGAGCTCAAGAACGATACGCAGTTCGTCCGGATTACCGGGGCGGGCTTGCGCGAGAGCCATCCGCATGATGTGCAGATCACCAAAGAGGCACCAAATTACTCACTTTAAAAGGTATCGAATAGCCCGCTTTTGATCAAGGACGATCACTGTAAGAAACCGCTCGGATATAGTCAGACAGCAGACAGGGGGAGGGTGAATCAATCACCGGATATTCCTGTCTGTTTTCTTATTTCTATGTATAACGCTCCTACTCTTTCTTGTGGTACAATGATAGACGGATTAAGTTCAGGGAGAGGGAGAGGAGTGCTGTGGTAAACAGCCGAAAGGCGAAGCCCTGGAAGCAGGCATTGGCCGCTTTTATGGCCATCTGGATGACATTGCTGGCAACGGCAACCCATGTAAACGCAGAAGTGCAAACAGCCAATGAATTGGGATTGCAGGTGAATTCGGCTTTCCTGATGGATGTCGCTACCGGACAAGTCCTGGTGGATATCGATGCGGATGTCGCGTTGCCCCCTGCAAGTATGTCGAAGATGATGACAGAGTATATCGTATTGGAAGAGATTGCGAATGGTAACCTGCGTTGGGACGAGGTCATCACGGTCGGCGAGAATGCAGCGACCACGACCCGCCAAGGCTCCCATGTCTTCCTGGCGCAGGGTGACAAACATACAGTTGAAGAATTGTTTATCGCCATGGCGGTGGGCTCGGCCAACGATGCATCGATTGCGCTAGCCGAGCGGGTCTCCGGTACGGAAGAAGCTTTTGCGCAGCGGATGAATGAGACGGCCAAGCGACTCGGTCTGACGACCGCGCATTTTATTAATGCGACCGGCCTTGGACGGGATGACATGAGCGCCAAGTATCAACCGGCATCCATCAGCGGCGAGACAGTGATGTCAGCCCGGGATTCGGCGATGCTGGCCTATCATATCCTGAATGAGCATGATGAGTTCCTGAAGTACTCCAGTATGCCGTCTTATCAGTTCCGCGAGCGGGATCAGAACCCTCTGATCAACTACAATTGGATGCTCGAAGGCAACAAGGAGGTCCAGGCATTCCGCAGGTATGCTTATGACGGTCTGGATGGCATGAAGACGGGACATACCTCGGCGGCGGGATATTGCTTCACCGGTACGGCTGAACGCGACGGCATGCGGCTCATCGGTGTCGTCATGGGCGCGAACGGCCAGGGAGCACGCTTCCTGGAGACCGCCAAGCTGCTGGACTACGGCTTCAACAACTTCGAGATGAAGACGGCCGTACAGCCCAAGAGCGTCGTCGAGACCGCCGAGACCGTCAAGGTCAAGAAGGGCGTACAGACCAACGTCCCGGTCGTGACGCAGAGCGATGTCAGCTTCCTCGTGAAGCGCAACGTCGAACCGCAGATCGAGCTGGTGGCGACCGATTTCAAGGAGCCTGACGAGCTGGTGGCGCCGCTGGAGGCCTCAACGGTTGTCGGTACGGCGACCTACGAGTATACCGACCCTGAGGGCGACAAGATCCAGAAGACAGTCAATCTGGTAACGAATGAGGAAGTGAAAAAAGGCAGCTGGTGGCGTCTGATGTTCCGGGCCATCAAAGATTTTTTCGTTGATTTGTTCAACGGAATCGTCGGATTGTTCTGATATGCCGTCCCATTCATGGATTCATTTATCATAAAAGGTTAGATTAACAGATAGGTACTATATGATCTGGGAGGAAGAAAAGGAATGGAAACAGGTACTTCACGTGTAAAACGCGGTATGGCCGAGATGCAAAAAGGCGGCGTCATCATGGACGTCATGAATGCAGAGCAAGCAAAAATCGCTGAAGCGGCAGGCGCTACAGCCGTTATGGCGCTGGAGCGGGTGCCCTCCGATATCCGGGCAGCGGGCGGTGTAGCGCGTATGGCGGATCCTACAGTTACCGAGCAGGTGCTGCAGGCCGTCTCGATCCCTGTCATGGCCAAAGCCAGAATCGGTCACTTCGTCGAAGCGAAGGTGCTGGAGTCCATGGGCGTGGACTATATCGATGAGAGCGAAGTGCTGACGCCTGCGGACGAAGTGTTCCATATCGACAAGAGTGGCTTCACCGTTCCTTTCGTCTGCGGCGCCAAGGACCTGGGCGAAGCGCTGCGCCGGATCGGCGAGGGCGCATCGATGCTGCGGACCAAAGGCGAGCCGGGTACAGGCAACATCGTCGAGGCTGTGCGCCACCTGCGTCTGATCAACGGTCAGATCCGCAAGGTGCAGAATCTGTCCAAGGACGAGCTCTACCACGAGGCCAAGACATTGGGCGTGCCGTATGATCTGCTGCTCGCGGTACATGAGAGCGGCAAGCTGCCGGTCGTCAACTTTGCAGCAGGCGGCGTAGCTACGCCTTCGGATGCCGCATTGATGATGCATCTGGGCGCAGACGGCGTATTCGTCGGCTCCGGTATCTTCAAATCCGATAGCCCGGAGAAGTTTGCCCGTGCAATCGTAGAAGCGACTACTCATTACGAAGACTACAAGCTCATCGCTGAAGTGTCGAAGAACTTGGGCACGCCGATGAAAGGCATCGAGATCTCCAAACTGACCGGCGCAGACCGGATGCAGGACCGCAGCTTGTAATCGCTGATCCGATCAGCTGATCAAGGAAAGAAGGATTCGCATGAAGATAGGAGTACTGGCGCTGCAAGGCGCCGTTGCTGAACATATGAAGAGCATCACGCTGGCCGGCGGCGAGCCGGTAGCTGTCAAGCGGACAGAACAGCTGCAGGAGCTGGACGGCCTGATCATCCCCGGCGGTGAGAGTACCGTGATCGGCCGGCTGATGCGCAAGTACGAGTTTGTCGATGCGCTTCATGACTTCGCGGCACAGCGCAAGCCGATGTTTGGCACCTGTGCCGGCATGATCGTGCTTGCAGAGCGGATCGAAGGGCAGGAGGAAGCGCATCTGAAGCTGATGGATATGACGGTTGCCCGCAATGCATTTGGCCGGCAGCGGGAGAGCTTCGAGACCGATCTGAGCGTCCAGGGCATAGACGAGACCGTGCGTGCCGTATTTATCCGTGCGCCGCTGGTGACGGCAGTAGGCCCTGAGGTAGAGGTCTTATCGACCTACAAGGACGAGATCGTCACGGTGCGGCAAGAACATCTGCTGGCCTGTTCGTACCATCCCGAGCTGACCCATGACTACCGGATGCACAGCTACTTCCTGGACATGGCCCGAGAGGCGCGCGGGTAGCTTGCAGAAGAGCGCCCTAAGCAAGTATTGAATCAAAGGTTGCAGAGAGGATGACTTCCACTCGTGTTAGATATCAAACGACTCAGAGCGGACTTTGACGGGGTCAAGAAGATCCTGACCAAGCGGGGCGGCGCTGCCGCCGATATCTTGGCTGGATTCACTGACCTCGATACGAAGCGCCGTGATATGCTGCAAGAAACCGAACAGCTCAAAAGCCGCCGGAACACCGTCTCCCAGGAAGTGGCCCAGCTCAAAAAGTCCGGGGGCGACGCCGAATCACTGATCCTGGAGATGCGTCAGGTCGGCGATCGGATCAAGACGCTGGACGAAGAGATCCGTACGCTGGAGGCTCAGATTGACGAGCTGATGCTCTCGGTTCCCAATCTGCCTCACGAGAGTGTACCGGCAGGCAGCTCCGAGGAAGACAATGTCGAGATACGGCGGGTCGGCGAGCCGCCGACCTTTGATTTCGAGCCGCAAGCGCACTGGGATATCGCGCAAGGCCTCGGCATCCTCGACTTCGAGGCGGCTGGCAAAGTAACCGGCTCGCGATTCGTCTTCTACAAGGGGCTCGGCGCCCGTCTGGAGCGGGCGCTGATCAACTTTATGATGGATCTGCACAGCGACCGACATGGGTATGAGGAGCTGCTCCCGCCCCAGATCGTCAACCGCGACAGTCTGATCGGGACGGGTCAACTGCCCAAGTTTGAAGAGGATCTCTTCAAGCTGGCGGAGACCGAGTACTATATGATCCCGACCGCAGAGGTGCCGGTGACCAACATCCACCGGGACGAGATTCTCGCGGGAGAGGAGCTGCCGAAGCACTATGTCGCTTACTCCGCCTGCTTCCGTTCGGAAGCGGGATCGGCGGGCAGAGACACCCGCGGTCTGATCCGCCAGCATCAGTTCAACAAGGTCGAGTTGATCAAGGTCGTCAAGCCCGAGGAATCTTATCGCGAGCTGGAAGCGATGACGGCGGATGCCGAGCGGGTGCTGCAGCTGCTGGGCTTGCCCTACCGGGTGCTGACGCTTTGTACGGGAGACATGGGTTTCACAGCTGCCAAGACGTACGATCTCGAAGTCTGGCTGCCGGAGAGCGGCATGTACCGGGAGATCTCCTCCTGTTCGAACTGTGAGGACTTCCAGGCGCGGCGGGCGGCGATCCGTTATCGCTCGGAGCCCAAGGCCAAGCCGGAGTTTGTCCACACGCTCAACGGCTCCGGTCTTGCAGTTGGACGTACCGTGGCAGCCATCCTGGAGAACGGGCAACAGGCCGACGGCTCGGTGGTGATCCCGGAGGCGCTCAGACCTTACATGGGCAACCTGGAAGTTATCAGAGCCAGATAATTATACTTACAGCCGTCGTACGCACTTCGTACGACGGCTTTTCGTTGAATTCAGAATTTATAGGATCCCTGGGAGTCAGGCTGCAAAAATTGTTGCATAACGGCAGGAAGGGACGTTGCAGTACCTTGATTCGGCAAAAGTTGGGGCGACAGCTGAAGTTGAGCGGAATGTCATGGTTTGTTCATTGACAAAATCGCCTAGTCGGGATATATTTTTAGATGATTGTGATAATCATTATCACTATATATCTGAAAAAGATGAGGGGTTTATACTTATGAAGAAATGCATACTTAACACAGGGCTGCTCCTGCTGCTGATGGTGCTGACCGCTTGCGGCAGCAATGCCGTCAATGAGGAGCCGGCACCAGTGCCAACAGGGAACAACGCGCAAGAGTCGTCTGCCGCAACTGAGGAAGGGACGGCAACGAACGGCACGGTGACCTATCCATCCGAGACCGGTCCGATTGAGATTCCGGCGAACCCGCAGCGCATCGTAGCGTTGACCAATGGGCCGAATGTCCTGGCTCTGGATGGAAAGCTCGTGGGCGTGGATCAATGGACCCAGGCTAACCCGCTGTTCGCGGATCGGCTTGATGGCGTGCAGGTTGTATCCGAAGGCGATTTCGAAGAGATTCTGGAGCTTGATCCGGATCTGATCATCGCTGGCGCCCACATGGAGACCATCGGGGAGCTGCAGAAGATCGCACCCACCGTAGTCTACACATGGGGCAAGCTTGATTACCTGCAGCAGCAGCTGGAGATCGGCAAGCTGTTAAATAAAGAGCAGGAGGCGCAGGCGTGGATCGACGATTTCTCTTCTAGAGCGGCGGAGATCGGTAAGCAGGTAAAGGCTCGCTACGGCGATGACGTCAGCGTATCCGTGTTCGAGACGGACAGCAAGAACTTCTATGTCTTCGGCGACGCCTGGGCGCGCGGGACCGAGATCCTCTATCAGGCGATGGAGCTGAACATGCCGGAGCAAGCCAGAGCCGACACGCAAGCTGACGGTTACTACCCGATCTCGTTGGAAGTGATCCCGGATTATGCGGGTGACTTCGTCGTGCTCAGCCGGGCGGCGCTCGGAGAGACGGATTACATGGATACCGAAGTATGGAAGAGCATACCCGCTGTCCAAAACAACCAGGTCATTGTTATTGATCTGGAAGCCTCCACCTACAGTGATCCGATCTCGCTGGAGTCGATGCTGGAGATCTTTGAAGAGGGCTTGCTGGGCAGCAACTAACGTCTTACCGGAAGAGTTTGGGATCTCGACAAATAGCTTGTTTTGACGCGGGGCATATGGTAAAATACATTCTGTTATATGATTTTTGTGCAGTATCCAGGAGAGATACCGAAGCGGTCATAACGGGGCGGTCTTGAAAACCGTTAGGGTGCAAGCCCACGTGGGTTCGAATCCCACTCTCTCCGCCAACTTACAACCATTGCAGCTTATCGAACTGCCGAGTTATTCTCGGCGGTTTTTTTGACTTTGAATTTATATGTTTCCGGGGCCCCCCGCAAAGTACCTGAGTATGCTTCGAAGCCAAGCCGCACTTTGTGGGGGTTATTTTGTTGTGCCGCGATTCTATCGGCCGCATAAAATAAACAGTCTCGTGCCATAGTAAGCATGGAGGTGGGAAAGCCGATGAGCCAAAAGGATGAACTGCAGCTCGATCAGCAGCGTTTGGTACAAGCATGGGAAACTGCGCTGCCGGAGCGGATCAAGCACGGGGATCAAGCTGTTGTCAGAGCAGATGAAGCGGATGCCAAGTCGCTTCGCATTACGATACGGACGGCAGGTCACCAGGAGTATGAATTTGACTTCATCGTTACTTATGTGGACAGCCGAGAGGTCCACGTCAGCTTGGTCGATGTGGAGAAGGCAGGAGTGTCCGTCGATGAACGGACGGATATGATCCAGCAGCTGATCCAGGACTATAAAAGACATCTGCACGAATGCGCCCAAGCGCTGCATCATCTGACACACGCTTGATGCGCCCAAGGAGGATACGAGGATGACACTGGAATCTAATACAGACAAAAACCTGGAAAGCGTCGTGCAAGACCTGGCTCACCCGGCGGTGAATAGCCATCAGGCCCAGCAGCTGCAGCAGGACAAGAACGACCGTCGTCACCAGGATGCCTTGAATCATGATGAACCGACTGATCTGGAGCACCAGCGGAGCTAGCCCATATCCCAAGCAGGAGGCGACATACGCCATGAGCAAGCCGAAAAGCCAGCCCGTGCCGGAAGCCACGCCGCAGCGGCAGCAGAAGCGCCGTGAGGACGGTCTGCAGGAGCCGCATTCGGGATCCAAGGACACCAAGCAGGCCAACCATGTGGACCACAATAATCCGCAAGGGTAACCCAGGACATTTCGTAAATACTCCCTGATTTGAGACCGCTAGTCTCAAATTCTGGGAGTTTTTTAATGTTACATAGCTTTCCTCAAGGGTTAAGTTGTAATAGAATGGGTATGTTGTGCGACTGAAAACACAGATAGAGGAGGGAACCCATTTGTACAACAAGAAAACAGTCAAAATGCTGCTGGTCATGGTGGCGATGACACTGGCCTTGCTCGGTTGCAGCAACCAGGAGCCCAAAGAGGCCGTGCAAAATGCCTTTGCCAATTCGATGTTAATGAAATCCTACACCTTCAGCGGCTCCATGGCGCTGGATGAACTGACCGTACCGCCGGAAGCGATGGGATCGAACGGCCCGGAGGCCGCCGCAATCATTAATACGCTCAAAGGTGCACAGATCACAGTCGATGGTGCTTATCAGGAAAATCCGATGCGTATGGAGATGACCATGAAGCTGGCGCTGCAGGGCGATTTCTCCATGACGATCGAAGTGCCGATGATCATGACTGAGGACAAGATGTATATCCGCATCCCGACCATCCCGATGATTCCAATGGAGGGCCTGTCGGGCCGCTTTATCGAGATCGACATGAACCAGCTCGCTGAGGAAGAAGGCGGAGTCGCGTTCCAGGATATCAACATGGATACGGCACGCAAGATGATTCAGGATTTCTCTGCCATCCTGCTTAAGCATTATGAAGAAGGCGACTATTTTGCTGAAGTGAACGCTGATGAGTTGCGTGCGATGCCGGAAGGAGTGCCTGCCGACCAGATCGTCAAATTTGCCGTGACTCAGGACAATATCGATGATTTCGTGACCAAGCTTGTACAGCATGTGGTGCCGGAGATTCTCGACGTGATCGCTAACAACGAAGAATATAAGACAACCTTGCAGTTGACCGATGCGGAGATCGAAGAAGCCAGAACAGAACTCCAAGTGGACAACGAAGAGCTCCAGTCCGGTCTGAACGAGATGAAGGAGTCGCTCGTGATCAATGAGATCAATACCGTCGCTGCAATCGAGGACGAGTATATCCGTTATCAGGAAGTGAACTTCAACGTCGATATCATGAACGAAGGCCAGACGATGACGCTCGGTTTCTTTACAACCAGCCAATACAACAATATTAACGAAGAGATCGAGTTCCAGCTGGAGATTCCGACGGATGCGATTCCGCTGGAAGAGCTGGAAAACATGGGCCCTGCCATGCAAGGACTGTAAGGCGGGGAATCAATAGCGGACTGTAGCCAACGGGGCTGCCCGAGCGTTTCATCTTTGAGATGAGCGCGGGGCAGCCCCTTGATGCGGGAGGCTTAATCTAAAGATAGCTTAAAGAAACGACAAACTTTGCGACATCCTGGTTTACGTCACGTAGAAATAGGGTAAGAAGTTCTGGATTTACAGAAGAAACCAATTGAAGAATAAAGGGAGAGGGCATTAATGAACACAAAAACATCCATTCAGAAGCTGGCTGCAGTCGGGCTGGTTGCCAGCATGATCCTGGCAGGCTGCTCCAGCAACGACAACAACGGAGGCAATGATCTGCCGCCTCCGCCGGCCAATAATAACAACACGAATGCCGAGCAGGTTGTCGATAATAATGCGGGCAGCGACACACCGGTACTTGAGGGTACGGCGCTGCTCAGCGCCACAGAAGACATGCAGATCACGCTGCCGGACGGCTGGCGTGAAGACCAGGAGCTCAATCCCGTAGCGCGGCTGAGCGCCTCCGACCGTGCACAGGAGAAGTACGTCATGGTCATCGCTACTTCCAAGCAGGATCTGGCGGAAGAGGCATCGTTGGATGATTACATCAACATTTTCAAAGAAAACACCACTCCGTCTGTCGACAATTTCGAGGCGACGGCTGCCACGGATACGACAGTCGACGGGTCACCGGCCAAACAGATCGAAATCACCGGTGAAGTTCAGAAGATCAAGGTTCATTACCTGGCTACATTTGTGGAGAAAGACGATGCTTTCTATCAGGTGATTACCTGGTCGACGCAGAACCAATTCCCGGATCACAAAGAGGAGTTTGATGCTGTAAGCCACTCACTTCAGGTGCTGAAGCCGCTGGAGGCGACAACTACACCGGATGGCGGATCTGCTGATCTCGAAGTATATGAGGGGACTAGCGGCAACTTCCAGATCATGCTGCCAGGGGACTGGACTGAGGAGACGACGCTGACGCCGGGTGCGGACATCCAGGCTGCCCGGATGGCCCAGGAGGATTACTTGGCTGTCATCACGGAGCCCAAATCGACCTTCTCAGGCGATACCACCCTGGAAGACTACCTGGATCTGGTCCTGCAGAACGGGATGCTCGAGGCGATCGAAGGGGCGCAGATGTCCGATCCCGAGGCAGTAGATGTAGGCGGCAAGCCTGGCCTGCAGTTTATGCTTACCGGATCGGTAGAAAAAGGTGAAAGTGGGCTATCTGCTCACTGTTGTGGAGACGGAAGGCCACTTCTCCCAGG
Source organism: Paenibacillus jepli (assembly GCF_047238105.1). Classification (NCBI taxonomy): domain Bacteria; kingdom Bacillati; phylum Bacillota; class Bacilli; order Caryophanales; family Paenibacillaceae; genus Paenibacillus; species Paenibacillus jepli. The sequence goes on along the minus strand of NZ_JBDFMD010000001.1, from coordinate 3,274,265 downwards.
TTATCTTCTGGACACTGGAGCAGATGCTGGAGCAGAAGATTCCGCAATATAGCCAGTACCTGCAGACATTCGAAGAAACGTCTGGTGCAGGTTCGGCGCTTTAATCCCAAAGACCTTTAAAAGAAACACCCTTGAGAGGAGCAGCGGACGATCCGCTGTTCCTTTTTTTTTGATATAGGATCACAAAAAAAAGCTGCCCCGCAGAAGGGAGGCCACTGAAAAAGTCCTTACTGAATCAAATAAGGTACTGCAACCGAAATAATTAAAGGAGCAGTACCTTTTTTGTTGTAAAATAAGGCTAACGCAAAAAGATGGTGTATCCGCCAACGAAGGCGTGGTCGCTGCGGGAAGAGGGGGCTTCCGATCGCTGTTGTCCCCAGATTTCTTGTTCATACCGCTTCAGCGGATGAAATCCGGGGACAAAGGCGAGCGCTCCGCTTCTCCAGCCTCCCTCTTCCCTCCGCTCCTGTGCCGGTGGCTGCCCTTGCAAAAAATACATTTCTAATCGAGACCTCGAAAGGATGGAAGCCCATTGTTCCAGAACCAACCTTCGTTTTCATTCAGCCCGTACACGTCCTTGTATGACCTGATCGTTCCGAAAGACAACATGCTCCGCCAGTTGAACGAACAGGTGGATTTTTCGTTTGTGTACGAAGAGCTACGAGCGAACTACTGTCTGGACAATGGACGTCATGCCATTGACCCCGTGCGGATGTTTAAATATCTGCTCTTAAAAGCGATTTTTGACCTATCCGACGTGGACATTGTCGAGCGCTCACGCTACGACATGTCCTTTAAGTACTTCCTGCAGATGGCACCGGAGGAGCCGGTCATCGACCCGAGCTCGCTGACCAAGTTTCGCAAATTGCGGCTGAAAGATCTCAATCTGCTTGACATGCTGATCGGAAAATCGGTTGAACTTGCGATTCAAAAGGGCGTTCTGAAGAGCACGTCCATCATCGTCGATGCGACGCATACGAAGGCGCGGTACAACCACAAATCCCCGCGAGAGACCCTGCAAGATCGCTCCCGCAAATTGCGCAAAGCGATCTATGCCATCGACGAGTCACTCAAAGCAAAACTCCCAGCGAAGAATACCGTAGATACCTTGGAGGCTGAAATTGCGTACTGCCAGCAACTCATTGCAGTGACAGAGACCAAGCTGCCCATCGCTCATACGCCTAAGATTACGGAGCCTCTGAACGTGCTAAAAGAGTGCGTTGATGATGACGTAGAGCAGCTTCGTCTCTCGAGCAATCCGGATGCGCGAATCGGTCATAAGAGTGCCGACTCGTCGTTCTTTGGATTCAAAACCCATTACGCCATGAGCGAGGAACGGATCATTACCGCCGCGACCATAACGACGGGAGAGAAGAGTGATGGGAAACAACTGCAGCCACTCATTGAAAAAAGCATCGCGGCTGGTGTAACCGTAAAGACCGTGATTGGCGACACGGCGTATTCGGAGAAAGACAACCTGATCTATACCAAGAAGAATCATATGGAACTGGTCTCCCGGTTAAACCCGCAGATTACGCAAGGGGGACGCAAGAAAGAAGACGAGTTTGAGTTTAATAAAGATGCGGGCATGTATGTGTGCAAGGCAGGACACATGGCAATTCGCAAAGCGCGTCAAGGCAAGAAGGACACGGGCAAGAACCAAACCGACACCTACTACTTCGATGTAGAACAATGCAAGAGGTGTCCCTTGAAAGCGGGTTGTTACAAGGAGGGCGCCAAAAGCAAAACGTACTCCGTCACCATTAAATCCGGGGCGCACGCCGAACAAATGGCATTTCAGGAAAGTGAGGCTTTCAAAGAAAAAGCCAAAGAGCGCTACAAAATTGAAGCGAAGAACAGCGAGCTCAAGCACAGGCACGGGTATGATGTGGCCACATCCTCGGGTCTATCCGGCATGCATATGCAAGGAGCCATGGCTATATTCGTGGTGAATCTGAAACGAATCTTTACATTAGGAAGCTGAAAAGACCCCGAAAAAGGGCACTGGACTCGCTTTTGTTGCGAGTCCAGTGCCCCTTTTTTGTTTAGTAAATTCATTTGAGACTTAAATATGATAGTTCTTCAGTGGCCTCGCAGAAGGGCAGCTGTCATTGGTTATAGGATTCGGGTGGCGGCCCCGAGATGAATCGAACATCCGACACCACGTTTAGGAAACGTGTGCTCTATCCGCTGAGCTACGGGGCCACAGCAATAATTATTATATCACAATCTATAGGGAGCTGCCATCTGAACCGTGGGCGAACAGACCTGTCTGCAGATTGAGTCCATAGCATGGTGATTACGCCCCAAGTCCTATAATTATAATTAGGTAAATGGTAGGATGTGCAGAAAACTGGTATACTTGTCCATAGAGAGTCTAATGTGGGGAAGGTGCTGAGTCGCTGATGAATCAACATACGAGGAATATCCAGAAGCTTTCCCTCTACGGCAGCAAGGAGGGTAATGATGTAGGCGTCCTGGTAGACGCCAAGGTAGCAGTGGAGAAGCGAAACTTCGTTGCAACCGGTATAATCACTTATGTGCTGGGAGAGATCATTGAAGTCGAGTTGCCCCAATATGATACCTTCGTACTGGGCGAGCAGGTGAAGCTGATCATTTATTCCCGAAGCGGGATGTTCGTCTTTGAATCGTCAGTCATCGCCAAGCACAGGGGGGCTCTCATGGTCATCAATCCCCCGGAGAACAGACGGCGCTTCAATGACAAGCGGGAGTACCCGCGGGTAGAGGTTGATTGCTCGGGGACGCTGCATGCGATGAAGAATCCTTCCAGCCGGCAGGAGTGGGCGATGCCGTCACCGGTCGATTTCGTCATCGACAACATGAGCATGGGCGGCCTGGGGCTGAAATTGACCGTTGACCTGGGGATCAGCAGGACCTGGCTGCTCGAGGTCAGACTGGATCTCGGGTTTGATCTGCCTTGTGGATTGGAGATCATCCGTTCCGACCGGTCGGCAGACGGCTTCTATTATGGCGCCTCCTTTACCGGGCTGCCCCAAGATCATGCTGGTCGGCTCAGAAGCTTCATTTTGAGACGACAGATCGAGACGTACTATGAAGAGAAGCACCGGGTTGCAGACGTAGCGGAAGTCGAGCCTGTCCTCACAGGAGGACAGGAGAGTCCGGGAGCAACCAAAGGAGCGGGTATGCACATACACAAAGGCGACGCAGATTGACCCCGTGAAGCATGTAGATTTTTGTAGAATGATGTCGATTATTACGTAAAAAAGCCTTCGGGTTGTCGACAGGTTTTTACAAATTCCTTATCCTAGAGCGCGTATACTATACATACAGCTAGTAATGTCTAGGATAGGGGCGAGCTTCTTGGGGCGAGTATCCGATAAATCCAAACTTCTTGATCAGCTTCAACGGCTTCGCCTCCAACTGCATGAACTGGCCGAGGAGAGAGGAAGCCTGACAGATCCCGATGTTATAGCCATCAGTGAAGAAGCGGACCGTTTGATCGTCGTCCTGCAGCTGCTGCAGCGATCGGAGATGGAGGATAGTGCCGCCGCTCGCGAATGACGATCAGATCGGTCTGCCGCGCAGTCGGCGGAAGAACTGGGTAAGCAGTGCGGCGCACTCCTCCTGATGCACTCCGCTGATCAGCTCGGCGGTATGGTTGAACCGGACATCCTGCAGCAGATTCATTAATGTTCCGGCACACCCGGCCTTCGGGTCGGGTGTGCCATAGATGACTCGGGCAATCCGGGATTGGACGATGGCGCCTGCGCACATCGGGCAAGGCTCGAGCGTCACATACAACGAACAATCGAGCAGCCTCCAGGCGTCCAAGCGATGGCTGGCTTCACGGATGGCGATCATCTCGGCATGGGCTGTCGGATCGTGGCTGGTCTCCCGCAAGTTATATCCTCTCCCAATAATCTCACCGTCCTTGACGACGATTGCCCCGATCGGCACTTCCATGATAGCTTCAGCCTTTCGCGCCTCCGCGATGGCCTCTCGCATCCAGTATTCATCATTTGTTTGTTCATTCATCATCTAAGGTGCCTCCAGATCAGATTAATGTCGGTTACAGCTGTCGATAAAGCGCGAATTATGCCGCGAACAGGCATTCGTTGTTAACAGCGTGTGGATATAATTGTGGATAAACTTTTTGTTGTACACATTATTATACACAAATTATTCGATTTCACTGTGTGTAACTAGGATAACTTGTGTATAACTCTGTGAATTACGTAAAGTTAACTTACGTCTAGTACTTTTAACGCTAGAATTTTATGGGAGTTGTGATATCATCGGAAGTAAGCAAGCAACACTAGACAAAGGGTGTGTCAGCGGTTGTCGGTAAAAACCAAGCTCGCATTCATCCTATCCCTTATTGTGTTTATTCTGCTCAGTCTCAACGTTCTCCTGCATGACTACGTGACACGACTCGATCTGAGACAGCAGGCCGAGCAGGACGTGGCGATTGTCGCCAGACAATTTATGCATGCGATTGCAAGTTACCGCTACGGATCAGGGGTAGTCGATCAGGAGTGGGAAAAACGGCTGCAGCTTGCCACGATCATCGCAGCAGACAGACTCGGCTCAGTCAGGAAGGATATCACCACACGCCAATTGAATGAGACTGCGCTAAGTCTTGGACTGGATCGATTGGTCATCCTGGCTGAGGTACAGGGCGAACCGACGCCGGTCGCCTTCTCGGATGTCCAACAGACTGAACTGGAGAATGCTAGGTGGGAGACGAGGATGTCCTGGCTTACTGCGGCTATGGCGGGCAGCAGGGAGGGGTTCTGGTCGCCCCCGTATGAGATGGCAGCTTCGGGCGGGATCGAATCGGACAAATGGGGTTACTATACCCGGGAAGGGCTGGATTATATCCTGGCGGCATCCCTGGACAATAAAACGCTGCAGGAGGCTCTGAGTGTATTGGGCCCGCAGCCGATCTATAACAAGTCTATCCAATCGATCGAAGCGCTGCTGGAGATCATGATGTTCGATATGAGCCCGGAGGAGGAGAGCGATCAGGAGAAGACAGCCTTGAGGCAGCTGGATCACATGTGGTTTACCCGTTATGGGGAGCCGCATGTGTTTGGGACGAGCCGCTATGCCGAGCCAAGCTCGGACTATATGCGGGCACAGGCTGCCCTTGGCAGCGGTCTGCAATACGACGATGTTGTGTTGGATGACAAGCCGTTGATCAAAGTGTATGTGCCTTTTAACGACGGCAGCTCGTATGTGCTGGGGTTGGTCCTGGATAAGCAGATTGCCATCTTTGACAAGTTGAGCGCAGAAAGAAACCAGCGGCTGTTGATTTCGGGCATTGCCTGGCTGATCGTACTGATCATCAGTTACTGGATATCGGGTATCATCCTGCGCCCGATTCGGGCGATCCTCTGGAAAGTAAGCGAGGTGTCTTCCGGCCGCTTCGACGAAGCGCTTCAGGTGAGACGCAAGGACGAATTTGGCCAGTTGGCGATTCGTATTAATGCCATGTCCAAAAATCTGGCCATCTATACGGCGAAGCTCAAGCAGGCCTTTGAGGAGAACCGTTCCATGAAGGAATACCTGGAATCGTTCATCAATCACACGACAGATGCTATCCATGTGGTTGATCTGGATGGTCGCATCACCCAGGTCAACCGGGCCTTCGAGAAAATGTTCGGCTGGAGCGCCGAGGAAGCGGTCGGCAAGGTACTACCCCTCATCCCGGCTTCAGAGCAGAAGGAAGAGCATGCGGCGATGGAAGCGCTGCGGAGCGGCAGGCTGCTCGATACGCGTGAAGTGCTGAGGAGAACCAAGCAGGGCGAGGAGATCGCGGTCAGCGTGACGACCTCGCCGATCCGCGACCGCAACGGGGCGATCTGGGCCATCGCCAGCATCACGCGCGATATGACCAGCCGCAATAAGATGGAAGAGCTGCTGCGCCAGTCCGAGAAACTGACGACGGTGGGACAACTGGCGGCAGGCGTCGCCCATGAGATCCGCAATCCGTTGACGACGCTGCGGGGATTCCTGCAGCTGCAGCAGCAGACAGGAACGCTCAATATCCGGCACAACGATCTGATGCTCTCCGAGCTGGAGCGGATCAATCTGATCGTCAGCGAATTCCTGATCCTTGCCAAGCCTCAGGCCATCAAGTTCCATATCAAGGACGTCCGTTATGTGCTCGGAGACGTCATCTCGCTCCTGGACAGTCAGGCGCATCTGTTCAACGTTGTATTCCTGCAACAGTTTGCCGAGGAGGCGTGCGAGGTGTCCTGTGAGGAGAATCAGCTCAAGCAGGTGTTTATCAATCTGCTGAAGAACGCGATGGAATCGATGCCCAGCGGCGGGGAGATCGCCATCCGTGTGGCGCGGGAGCCCGCGCATTACATTACAATTGCCATCGAAGACCAGGGCACGGGCATCCCTGAGGAGATGATCCCGAAGCTGGGTGATCCTTTCTTCACCGGCAAAGAGACCGGTACTGGTCTGGGCATCATGGTCAGTCAGCGGATCATCCATGCCCATCACGGCACGATGCATATATCCAGTACCGTCGGTGAAGGCACTACGGTGCGGCTGATGCTGCCAGCCTGGGAGGGAAGGGCAGGCGAAGAGGAGGAAAATGAGGTACAATAATGGCATATATGCAAAGGGGAAGGCCGCTGCGCAAGTGCGTGCCGATCCCGGGTGCCGAGGCAGTGCGCGCGATGCGGGCTGCGGCCTAGGGGGGCAATCCGCCGGTACGCTGCCACAGCACCGGGGGCTGCCGGCGGTCCGCCGCTACGCGTCGGATGAGATCGCCGATCTGGCGCGCAGACATCAAGAGCAGGAGGAACAGCAATATGCGGATTAACAAATTTATCAGCGAGAGCGGGTACTGTTCGCGCCGGGAAGCGGATAAGCTGGTGGAAGGCGGCAGAGTGACAATCAATGGGAAGCTGGCGGAGCTGGGCAGTCAGGCGGAGAGCGGCGACGATGTTCGGATCGACGGCAATCCGCTGGGCGCCCACAAGCAGCATGTCTACCTGGCGCTGCACAAGCCGGTGGGCATCACTAGTACGACCGAGCAGCATGTCGCCGGCAATATCGTCGATTATGTCGGCCATCCGGAGCGGATCTTCCCGATCGGACGGCTCGACAAGGATTCGGAAGGCCTCATCCTGATGACCAATGACGGCGATATCGTCAACCGCATCCTGCGGGCCGAAGGAGAGCATGAGAAGGAGTATATCGTCACCGTCGACCGCCCGCTATCGCCGGCCTTCGTCAAGGGCATGAGTGAGGGCGTGCGGGTACTCGGCAGTATGACGCTGCCATGCCGGGTCGAGACAGTGTCCCAACGAACCTTCCGCATCACGCTGACCGAAGGCCGGAACCGCCAGATCCGGCGGATGTGTGCAGCCTTCGGTTATCAGGTGCGGCGGCTCCAACGGGTGCGGATCATGAATATCCGGCTGGGCGAGCTGCCGCGCGGAGAGTGGCGGGATCTGACCCGAGAGGAGCTCGGAGAGCTGTTCCGCACCCTGGATTACCAGCCGCAGTAATCCCCGCCCATTGGTCTGGGAGTGGTTGTTGTGCGTTAACGAGCTTGCTCCAGACCGACGAAGTACCAGCTCCCTTCCCGGATGACCGGATGCTTCTCCTTGACCCGGAAGCCGTGCTCGCCGGCAATGCGCTCAAGCTCGTCTTCCGTCGGGAAGCCGTACAAGTTGTCGTGAGAGGACATGAAGTTATTGAAGGCGGCAGAGAACGCTTTGCCGCTGTTGGTCATATACAGGGGCGTGATCATCGAGACAGACCCCTGCTGACTGAGCAGCTGCCGCGCCCGCTCCAGCAGCGTGCCGCGCTGCTCGGGGCTGAAGTAATGCAGGATGTTGTTCATCATGATCAGATCTACCGGCTCAGCAGGCCCCTCCCATTGACGGAAGTCGCCATGGACGAATTCGATGCGTGTCTGTGGATTGCTGCTCGTTTCTTTGCGGGCTTGCAGGACGACGTCTTCATTCTGCTCGATGCCGATCAGCTTTAGACCGTCGATCTTGGTTGCGAGCTTCAACAGATACCCGCCGTGACCGCAGCCGATATCGAGGATGGACTGGGCTTGGCTCGTTTTGACCCAATGCGAGACCTTGGGAAAGGCGAGCTTCTCCAGCAGCGACGATGTGGCCGCGACCGTCGAACCGAACCTCTCGTTCTCAAAGGACGGTTTCTGCTCCCCCTGGAGCAGCTCGGGGAAACGCAGCAGCGTCGGGATGTGCAGCTCCATCATCTCGTGGAGCAGGGCGCCGACTGACTGCGAACTGGATTTGGACACATACTGCAGCATCGACGGCGCCGGACGGATCCGCCCTTTATCTTGGGTGAGATGACCCAGCACAAGCCCCGTGTCCACCCAGTTTTGCAGCAGCTGCGGGTCCAAGCCGCGTTCGGCGGCGACCACCGCCGCCTCTTCTCCCTCCGCAAAGGCGTCGAACAAATCCGTTTCATACCCTACATAGGCATGCCACGCCGGAAGAAAGGAAGCGTTTTGTTTCATCCATTTGCGGGCCTGCAGCAGCCTTTTCCACTCTTTGATCGTCTCAAGCATCCTTTATTCCTCCATTCGTCTGTCCGGGCGCGGCAAGGCTGGCGGCCTTGGAGAGCCAGGGGTAGTCATCATCCTCCCGGAACCGGCGGGCGAGCCGTTCTGCTGCCGAGAGTGTCGTGCCTGCGGGCAGCAGTCCCAACTGCCGAAAGCGGTCGAAAAGCGTCTCCGGCCATTCACCCAAACCGGAGATGTTCAGCATATATTTGAAATGAAGATAATCCGATTGCTCGATGCGCTTCAGGACATGGCTGCGCGCCCGCTGGATGACCTGTTGGTCAAAAGAATACGCAAGCGCCGAGAGGTGACTGAGCTCAGAGATGAACTGGGCCCGTTCGCGCCGCACCCGCTCGTACCACGGCAGACAATCCTCGACCCGGTGCTGCTCGCGATAGCTCCAGCTCACCAGATGGCCGAGAATATCGGCATCCTGGATCGCCATATTCATCCCCTCGCCGGCCATCGGATGGACATTGTGCGCGGCGTCGCCCATGATGGCGATGTTGTCCTTGATATAGTGGTCGGCATTGTGACGGAACGGGATCATCAGCTGGATGTCCTTCCACCGCTGGATCTGGTCGACGTACCCTTCCAGATCCGGCCGCAGCTCCCGGTATTCCTGATAGAAGCGCTCCAGTCCTTCCCGGCGCATCGCCTTGAACTCCTCTGGCCGGATGAGGAAGACAGTCCGCACCTGACTGTCTGGAAGCGGGAACAGCCCGAGGAAGCGTGCGCCTTGAGAGATGATCGTCGCCTCGCCCAGCGTATCCGGACGACCGAAGGAGACGGTCAGGAAGTGATGATTGTAGTCCGTCCGCTCGGCGGTAGCCCCCATCTCTTCCCGCATCCGCGACACCCGTCCTTCAGCGCCGACGAAGAGATCGGCAGTGACGGTGATCGGACCGTCTGGCGTATCGACAGTGGCGGCGGTCGCACGTCCATCAGCATCCCGGCTGAGTCCGGTGAACGAACCGGGCTGGATCCAGTGGAAGGACGGCAGCGCCTGCGCTTCGTCCAGCAGCAGCTGCTTAAGCGACTCATGGGGATGCATCAGGGCGTAATCGTACGGTGAGGCAAGCTTGCCATAATCGAAGACGATGTCCCGATGCTTCTTGCCGCGAGCCCCGGTGCCTGGAGGAGGGTCGACAGGCTGCTCCTGCATCCGGATCGTCCGGACGATGAAGCTCTCCCGCCGCAGGTGTGCAAGCAGGCCCAGATTCTCCAGGATTTGCAGACTCTTGGGCTGCAAGAGCTCGCCTTTGTACATCAAGCCTGTACCTTGACTTCGCTCAGCGACTACGGTGTCGATGCCTTGACGGGCCAGGATCAGGCCCAGGGTCAAGCCGGCAATCCCGCCGCCGGATATGAACACTTGGCAGCGCATGTCATCTCCTCCTCTCCCGATTGCTCTGTTACGACATACATAACGCATTCCGGCCTGCTTGAAACCTGGACGTTGTAGAACAATATCAATCTCAAATCTACCTAGTGAAAATGTATTAGAGAAAGTAATGGATAGCTTCGTGAGGACGTTTTTGGAGGAAACCCGCAGCGGCAATTTCGGGGAATGTCCCGATTGCGGACAAAAAAAGCACCCCCGGCGCTATACTGCCAAGGCAGTACAGCGCCGGGGGTGCTTCGTCGCGAAATAGATTATTGTGTGGAGACTGTAGCAGGAATCTCCTGGATATTGTCGGTGTCGACATATTTGCGGATGATCGACACCTCGACCCGGCGGTTCTTGGCACGTCCTTCGACCGTCCCGTTGCTCGCAACCGGCTGGGTCTCGCCATGTCCGACGGCGCTGAACCGTTCCGGATCCAGTCCATCGACAGTCAGGATGACGCCGAGGAAGCGGCTCGCCCGGACCCCGCTGAGGTCCCAGTTGGACTCGAACTGATAAGTGGCGATCGGCTCGGTATCTGTGTGTCCGGAGACGACGACTTCATAATCGGGGTACTGGCTCAGCATCTTGCCGATGGCCAGGCCCAGTTCCCGGGACTCGCTCTTGACCGTGGCGCTGCCCGATGCGAACAGGGCGTTGTCGCTGATGACGAGCATCAGCTGCGCCAGATTGAGCTGGGTCTCGAGTTGGGTAGTCAGCCCGTGATCGCGGATGTACTCGTCGAGCTGCCGCTTGAGCTCCTCCAGATCTTGCTGTTCCTTCTGCATGAGCGCTTTGCGCTGCTCCTCGATGGTCCTGTCCAACGGCCCGTCCGAGGGGGCCTTCCCTACGGGGAGCTCCGTCTGCGGCCCCGTGCGGATAACGGCCGGCGAATCGAGTACGCCGCTGCCGGTATTGAAGGCCAGCGTGAACGCTTCGCTCATCTCTTCGAATTTCTTGGCGTCGACCGCGCTCATCGAATAAAGGACGATGAAGAGCGCCAGCAGCAGCGTCATCAAGTCGGCGTACGGGATCAGCCAGGATTCGTCGGCGTGCTCTTCGTGATCGTTATGCTTGTGCCGTTTGCTCACTTACCGCACCTTCTTTCTCACTCAGCTGCAGCCGCTCGGTCGGCGTGAGGAAGACGGAGAGCTTCTGGCTGATTGCGATCGTCGAGACGCCGGATTGAATCGACAGCAGGCCTTCGACCATCATCAACCGGATCTCCATCTCGCGCTTGGACAACCGCTTGAGCTTGTTGGCGATCGGATGCCAGAGCACATAGCCTGTGAAGATCCCGAGCAGCGTCGCGATAAAGGCGGCGGCGATCGCATTGGCCAGCTGGTTCATGTCGCTCATGTCGCCCAATGCGGCGATCAGACCGATAACGGCGCCGAGTACCCCGAGCGTCGGCGCGTACATGCCCGCCTGGGAGAAGATCAAGGCCCCGGCCTTGTGACGTTCCTCGGTGGCGGAGATATCCTCGAGCAGGACGTCGCGCACGAAGTCCTGGTCATTGCCGTCGATGATCATCCGCATGCCGTTGCGCAGGAACGGGTCCTGGATGTCGTCGACCTGGGTTTCCAGCGCCAGCAGACCTTCGCGGCGGGTGATCGTCGCCCAATCCATGAACAGCCGGATCAGCTCGCCGCGCGGCACCAACTGCTGTGCGCTGAACACCAGCTTGAGCAGCTGGGGGAATTTCTTCACCTCCGACATAGGGAAACCGACGAACAGGGAGGCCGCCGTGCCGACAAGAATGATGACGAATGCAGCAGGATTGTATAAGTTGGCCAGCGGCGCATGCTTCAAGAACATCCCGCCTACGACTGCCACGATTCCAAGTACGATACCGATAAGCGTTGATTTTTCCATAAGACACCCCGTCCAGAGAATATGTAGGAGAGCGAACAAACAGCCAAACCAGCCTGGTGATCATCGTATTCGAAAACTCTCTCTACCTATATATCGACAGAAACTGAAATGAGATTAGAGATAAACGTCTGTTTTGTGAGCGAAAGGTGCATAAATGAACTATAATGGCTGTATAGAGCTGTTATTGACGAAAGGTGGCGGAGCATGATGGGTGTAAAGCATGGCAGAGAATATGAAGAGATCCTTGCGGAGCTGACAGAAGCAGTCGGCGCAATCGACAATAGCTACGAGTTCTTCGAAATGTCGCAGGAGGACTGGGTGGCGCTGGGTGAGGGCGAGCGCAAGGAAGTGATGGAGGCGCTGGCCGACGATGTGTTCTACGGGCTCGGCGAGCAGGAAGTGATCCAGGTCGGATCGGGCGTCATCACACACCGGCCCAAGTTCCATGTCATCGAGGTGGCGGTAGACGGCACTGAGGTTCGAATCGTCCGATTGGTGTAAAGATAGGTAGGCGGACCTGTGGTCTGTCTACCTATTATTATGTAAGGAGGCGGCAGGACATATGGCACCAGAGAAGCTGAAGGAAGCAGAGATTGAGGCAGGACTGTCAGAACTCGGGGATTGGCGGCGCGCGGGGGAATGGATGGAGCGGACCTATGAACGGCCCTCCTTCCCGGAGGCGGTAGACAGCGCAGGCAGGGTTGCGGGCATCGCTGAAGAGCTGCAGCACCATCCGCAGATCATCATCGATCATAAACGTCTGACGCTGCGGCTGACCACCAAAGACGCAGGCGGGCTGACCGCGCTGGATCTGCAAGCGGCGGCGCGCTTCGATGCGGTGCTGGATTAGGAGTTTCTAGATTTGGCTTACAACCCTTTACAATATCGGCTGCCTCCCTTACAATCAAATCATAGTAAATGTCAAATTATATGACATGGAAGTGATCGAGGGAGAGCGCATGACCAACAACGACGACAATCAACCGATGCCTGTCACTCCATCCGTGCAGGAGGCTGTCGCTTGCTATCAGCCCGTGCTGGCTCTCGATACCCGGCGTATCATCGGCTATGAGGTACTGGGCCGATCCCGCAAGGGAGAGCGTCTGGAGACGCTAGGCCCGTTCTTCAGCGATCCTCGCGTAGCGACAGAAGACCAACTGCGGATCGACCGGCATATCCGCGAGCAAGCACTGGCCAGGCTGGGCGGAGCGGGGGATACCCCACTCCTGTTCCTCAACCTGAAGCCGACCTGGATGTACCAGTCTTACCAGGAGCATGGTGAACTGCTGACGCTCCGTCTGCTGGAACAGTACGGCGTCGATCCCTCGCGCATCGTCATCGAAGTGACGGAGGAGACGTTTGACGGCTCGGTCAGCACACTCGGCGAGATCATCGATATCTACCGGCAGGCCGGCTGCGGGATCGCGATCGATGATGTCGGCACTGGCTTCAACAACGCTGACCGGATCGCCCAGATCGGTCCCAGTCTGCTCAAGGTCGATATCCACGTCATGAAGCGCAGCGCCAGCCATAGCGGCTACTTTGGCGTGCTGCGCTCCTTCTCCACACTTGCAGAGCAGATCGGCGCCTCGCTGCTCATCGAGGGCGTGGAGACGCGCGAGGATCTCCAACGGGCGGTAGAGATCGGTGCCCGCTACGTCCAGGGCTATCTGTTCGCACCGGCCGAACCCGACTTCCGCCCGGCAGACTGCTTCTCGCCGCTCATCGAGGAAGGGCTTGAGGCCCATCGTCAGCGGCTGTACGCGGTAGAGCAATATTGGCAGGAGAAGAGCAGCCGCCTGGAGCGGCTGATCCGGCGCACACCCGAACTGGCCGATGGGGCTGCTGACGAAGACGCCGGTATCGAGCGATTACTGGACGGGCTCGATTCCGGCTGTATCCGGGTCTATATGTGCCGCGAGGACGGCTTGCAGCTCTCGTCCAACTACCAGCGCGAGTCTGCCGGCTGGATAAGGCAGGTCAATTACAAAGGCGCCAACTGGAGCTGGCGGCCGTACTTCTTTGCCAGTCTGCTGGCCCTCAAGCGGAGCGGTGAAGCGGGCGTCTCGCTGACGTACACCGATCTGGAGACCAAATCCCGGATCCGTTCGATCTCGTTGCAGCTCAGCGAGGAACGGGTGCTGTTCGCCGATATGCTGGACCCGACAGCCGTCCATGGCGGCTGAGCGTCGATTCCGACGATCCAGTCAGGTCAGTTGGGCCGGAGCCGAGACTGCGGATGAGCGGCTAGGGGCTCTTAGACGACACCCTGTGCGATCATCGCATCCGCTACGTGGAGGAAGGCCGCGATATTGGCGCCTGCCACAAGATTGCCCGAGCAGCCGTATTCCTCCGAGGCGACGACGGCGCGCTCGTAGATATTTTTCATAATCTGGTGCAGCTTGCCGTCGACTTCCTCGAAGGTCCAGGACTGACGCATGCTGTTCTGCGACATCTCCAGCGCCGATACGGCTACCCCGCCGGCATTGGCCGCTTTGGCCGGGCCGAACAATACGCCGTGCTCCAGGAAGATATCGATCGCCTCCAGCGTGGACGGCATATTGGCTCCTTCACCGACGGCCTTGACGCCGTTGCGCACCAGTGTGGCAGCGGCTTCGCCGTCGATCTCGTTCTGCGTGGCGCAAGGCAGCGCGATCTCGCAAGGAATCGTCCAGATGCCCTCCCAGCCGGCTGTGTAAGTCGCTTGCGGCCGAACGGTGACGTATTCGCTGATCCGCTTGCGGTCCTTCTCCTTGAGCTGCTTCAGCAGCGCCAGATCGATCCCTTCCGGATCGTAGATATATCCCGCCGAATCACTGCACGCGACGACGTGCGCACCGAGTTGCTGCGCCTTCTCGATCGCATAGATCGCGACATTGCCCGACCCAGAGACGACGACTCGGCTGCCTTCGAAGCTCAGACCGGCGAACTTCAGCATCTCCTGGACGAAATAGACGCAGCCGTAGCCTGTCGCTTCTGTGCGGCCAAGGCTTCCTCCGTAGCGGACGCCCTTGCCCGTCAGCACGCCCGATTCATTGCCTCCGCGGATCCGCTTGTACTGGCCGAACATATAGCCGATCTCCCGCGCACCTACACCGATATCCCCTGCAGGCACATCCGTGTCCTCTCCCAGGTACTTATACAGCTCCGTCATGAAGCTTTGCGTGAACCGCATAATTTCCATATCCGATTTGCCTTTGGGGTCAAAATCCGAACCGCCCTTGCCGCCGCCGATAGGCTGTCCGGTGAGCGCGTTTTTGTAGATCTGCTCGAAGCCGAGGAATTTCACAATATTGGCATTGACGGAGGGGTGGAAACGCAGACCGCCTTTATAGGGGCCAAGCGTACTGTTGAACTGAACGCGGAAGCCGCGATTGACCTGAATCTGGCCCTGGTCGTCTACCCAAGGCACACGGAACGTTACCAGCCGCTCAGGCTCTACCATGCGCTCGAGGACAGCTTGATCGATATAGTGAGGATGCTTGGCGAGAACGGGAAGCAGAGTATCCGTAAACTCCTTTACGGCCTGATGGAATTCAGGCTCATAGGGATTGCGCCGCACGACGCCCTCGTATACGGACCGGATATACTCCGCTGCCCGAGTTTCATGTTCGGTAATCACCGCTGTCATGTATTAAAACACTCCTTCAAGATGTGATTTGCATTATCTGACGTTTCTTTGCACTTAATCATGGATTCTATCGAACCTGACATGGAAATGCTAATAAAAATATTTTATCACCGGACAAAGAAAATTAAATGAATGCGCCAAAAAGCCCTATCATCAAGAGATGACAAGGCTTGTTAAATTTTGACTCGAGGGGATTAGAGCAGATCGCGACGCAGAATCTCTGGCGATTTGGGGGACAGATAGCCGAGTGGAATGTCGAATACTGTCCGGGCTCCCGTCTGTCCTTCGCGGTGGAGACGGTAAGCTGCCCGGGTATAAGCGACGAGCACGCTGGCAGTGAACTCGGGATTGCTGTCGAGCTTCAGACCGAACTCGATGATCTGACGGCTGTTCTCTCCCGTCACGCCGCTGCGGATGACGAAGCCGCCATGCGGCATGCCGCTGTGCTCAGCCTGGAGCTGGGCCTCTGAGATGAACTCGACGGTCGTGTCATAGTCGGCAAAGTAGTTCGGCATATTCACGATCGTCTCGCGGATCTGCGCCTGGTCTGCGCCTTCCTCGGCGACGACATAGCAGGCGCGCAGATGCTTGGCCCTAGTAGGCAGGTCAGGCGTCTCGCCGGAGCGGATCCGCTCGATGACTTCCTGCTGGGGAACCGTATACTGGACGCCCGCTTTGACGCCGGGTACGCGGCGGATCGCATCGGAGTGGCCTTGGCTGACGCCTTTGCCCCAGAAGGTGTACTCCTTGCCTTCAGGCAGGATCGACTCGGCCAGCAGGCGGTTCATGGAGAACAGGCCCGGGTCCCAGCCCGTGGAGATGACGCTGATCGTATCTGCCCGTTTGGCGACAGCGTCGACGCTGTCATAGAACTCGGGGATGTTGGCATGGGTATCGAAGCTGTCTACGGTGTTGAACATGGCCGCGATGGCCGGGGTCTGCTCGGGGAGATCCGTTGCCGAACCGCCGCACAGTATCATGACGTCGATCTGCCCTTTATACTGCTCGGCAGCCGCGATGGATTCGAATTTGATGGTGCTATCCTGGCCGACCTGTGAGGGTTCGCGGCGGGTGAAGACAGCCACAAGCTCCATATCGGGATTTTGCGCGATGGCTTTTTGGACACCTTTTCCGAGATTGCCGTAGCCTACGATACCGACTTTGATAGTGGTGTGCATGATCGTCCTCCTTGGGGGTGAGATAGGTACAAGCCCTCCCCTTAGTATAAGGATGTTACATGAAATGTAAACTATAAATCTCTCGCAGCGCTGTTAGAATCCACCATACAGTGGAATTCAGCGGGTCCCGAAGGGGTCTCGCGCACGTACGAATCCGTGATGCAAAACCCGGCTTTCTCATAGGCCCGGATGGCCCGGCGGTTCCAGGTGAGCACCTCGAGGTCGATCTCATCGCCAGGGGCGCGCCGGATCGCTTCGTCCGCGATCAGGCGGGTCAAAGCACTGCCCAAGCCGTTGCCGCAGAGCCGGGGATGGAGCCCGAGCCCGAGCCGGGTGACGCCGAGCAGCGGGAAGAACTGGGCGAAGCCGAGCAGAGATCCGGCCTCATCCACGACCGCGGTGAATTGCCTGCTGCGGATATCCGGATCGGCCGCTTCGGAGCTGCTGGCGAGCAATGCATCCCAGGCGGGCCAGTCGAATAGATCATAGGGCGGCGCATAACGCCAGCTGCAGATCTCTTCGGCATGCGCGGCGGTCATCGGAACGATCCGCATGGCTGCCGGAACCGGCGGATCGGCGTGCTGCGGATGGGCTTCGGCTCGTCCGGCTGCAGACGGTCGTTGATCTTTCATGAGTGGACCTCCTGTCGGTAGGGTCTTCGTAATCTGTTGTATTCAGTATACCAAATCCGATTCGACTCATGATATGATGGGGGACGGAACGATACACACCATGTGTTACAGCATGAGAAAGAGGCGTATAAATGCGTGCATTAATATGGTTGAGCTGCCTGTCCTATATGGTCATCGGCATGGCTCACGTCGTAGCTGGAGCGGTGCTGGAGCCGATGATGGCATCCTATGGTCTGAGCTATGGCGAAGGCGGACAATTCATTATGAACCAGTTCCTGGGCTTCTTGGGCGGCGTGTTGATCACGCCGTGGGTGACGAGGAGGATCGGCAAGCGGCAGGCGCTGCTGATCTCGTTCGGGATGCTTGCAGCGGTGCAGGGCGCCTATAGTATGCTGCTGCCCTGGGAGTGGATGCTGGCGATCGCGCCGCTGGCCGGGTTTGGCTTCGGGATGACGGAGACGGTGATCGGGGCGCTGGTCATCGATGCGATCCAGGAGAAAAAAGCGTCGGCGATGACGCGGATCGAAGCGTTTTTCGGCATCGGGGCTCTGGCGATGCCGGCGCTGGCGGCGCTGCTGATCACCAGGGGGCTGTGGCAATGGTCCTTTCCGATCGTGATGATCCTGTCCGCCGTGGCTGGGCTGCTCTGGCTGCTGCCGCTCGGCAAGGCGGATGCGCTGCTCACACGCAGACGGGAGAGGATGCAGGAGGCCGCCGCTCATCAGCCCGGCTACCGGAGGGCGATGCTGCCGTTTCTGCTGCTGGGCGTCGCCTACTTCCTGTTCTACGTCGGCATGGAGATGGGCTTCTCCAACTATCTGCCTTCAATCATGATCAATCAGACCGGCATGGATCAGGCGAACGCCGCGATGACGATGAGTCTCTTCTGGGGCCTCATGGTCGTCGGCCGCCTGTTCGTCGGCCGGTTCGCCGATGCGATCGGACATGGACGCTATCTGATCCTGGCTACTGCCGGAGGGGCGGTCGTCTTCGGCTTCCTGCTGTTCTCGACCAGTGTGGCCTGGAGTCTGCTGTTCATCGCGCTCAGCGGGCTGATCTGGTCGGGGGTGTTCGCTATCGGTCTGGTCTACGTCAACGGGCAGCTGCCGGGCATGACCGAGCGCACGACGAGCCTGCTCGTCGCGTGCGGCGGTCTGGGCGGCGCCCTGTTCCCGCGGTTCTCGGGCTATCTGATGGACACGTCGGGCCCCCGCTGGACGCTAGGGATGTATACGGCGATGTCGGCGCTCATGTTCATCCTGATCGCCGCCATGCTGGTCATGGCGAGTCGGCGCAGGGCGACGGCTTAGCGGGCCGGCGGCAATGGGCTGGCATGCTCCGGCCCAGTGGCGCGCCCCAAGTAACAATGTGCACCTTATCGGGCCGCATCCGGCCCGGTGGCGCGATTCAAGTAAAAATATCAGACTGTTGAAAAATAAAGCCTCAAGGTAACGGATCGTTCTTCCGATCGCTGTTGTTCCCAGATTTCTTGAATTTTGGACCCCTTTTAAGGGGGGAAATCCGGGAACAAAGGCGAACGCTGCGCTTCTCCAGAATCGATTCCGCACCCATCGGCGCTTTTTCAACAAGCTGAAATATGCACCATTATCGGGCCGCATCCGGCCCGGTGGTGCGATTCAAGTAACAAACTGCCCCTCGTCGGACCGAAACTGGCACAGTGAGCCAAGTAACGCATCCTGCCAGCCGCTAGCCCGCATTCTGCTCCGGCGGTGCCGTGGGGGCTTTGCTTCCAGTGATCCGGTAGCCGGTGCCGCCTGCCTGCTCGTGCCACATCCGGCGCTGGTGGTTGAACAGGCAGAGCATCACATGGATAAAGACAGCGATGGCCAGCCCCAGGCTAGCCAACGACAGGATCAGCCGGAAGGGCGGCGGGGGCTCGAGATAGGGCACCAGCACCGTGTTCAGTCCCAGGAATCCGTACAGCAGCGTCTGCCGGATGGTGATCTCGCGCAGCTGCAGGTGATCATGCGATCCTACGACGGCGATTCTTACGATGGCTCGGCCGACGGTCCGACCGTTGAACCAGTATGGGACCAGGATGTGATAAGCCAGCACCGCCAAGAAGCCGAGCAGCGGATTGAACAGGATGACAGCGATGATGTAGACTGGCAGCAACAGCAGGTTGTCGATGCCAAAGGCCAGTGCGCGCCGGGTATAGCTGACCCGCTTGGCTGTCAGGTCGAGCGTATCGTCGAGTCGATCCATCCGAGGCAGTCGCTTGGAGAGCCGCTCGGCAATCAGATAACCGACCATCCCGCCAAACGTATTGGTCAGCAGGTCGTCGACGTCGAAGAGCCGGTACGGATGATCGAAATACCCGTAGATGCCGGTCACCTGCGTCACCTCGAAGAAGAGCGAGAGCGCAAAGGCCGCGGCAAGACAACTGAACCAGCGCAAGCGGAAGTAGTAACGCATGAACATCCCAAAGGGGATGGTCAGCATCACGTTAAAGAGGTTCTGAAGAACAGCCCTCTCCCGCAGTAAGTTTATATACTCGAGTGGATTGCGCAGGTTCACATTGGTCTCGCGCAGGATATCGTCGATGAAGAGAAATGGAATCAGCTGCAAGATCTGACCGTCCGGCGGATCATTATGCCGCGTGGGAGGCATCGGAAGCAAGACCAGGTAGATGGCATTCATCAGATAGAGCAGGAACAAATAGAGCAAAAATCCACGCCATTTATTAACGTAGCCATGCCGCCGGTATTGAATGATCAAAAACGGCAACGTAAATAGGAGTGCAGCGACAGGGAACGTCAGAAACGCGTATCCTACCGGGGATAGATAAGGCTCAAGCATGAAGCGCCTCCTTCTGTATGTTATATTATGCAATTTACATAAGTGGGACGTGGCTCAGCTTCTTAGACATTCCGTAAGTGCAAAAGTACCTCTATTCAGATACAACTAGCGTTAAAGAGCTTGGGTAAGTGCAAAAATACACGTATCCACTAACTTATATCCATAATTATCCAATTCCGTGGTGAATAAAGGTACTTTTGCATTTAAACACGCGAGTTAGAGCCAGCAGGGCTAAAATAAGTGCACTTTTGCCTTTACGGTCAAGAGTGGCTGCTGGCGGCAATGATCGTATTTAGACCTGGCTGCGATTTACTGCCCATGTAACTCGGCTTCTGGCGTATCGCTGGTTATAACTCAGCTTACCCTACCTATTCAAGAATGAAAACACGTCGTACGGAGGGATGCACGGGTGGCAGCGGGAGTGGTCTAGATAACTCACTAGGCGATCTGCAGGCATACAAGAAGCTCATCGCAGACGTAGTATTGAAGTGTGTGGGACAAGGATAAATGGGGAGGGCGGCCCTGCGCGATTCCCGCTTTATACGCGGGCGTAAATTCCGTATAATAGGACGCATGAATGTAAGAGAGGCGGGGTACCCGAATGAATAACATTGTATCGTTGAAATGGCTGCTGGCCCGGATGTATGAGCCGGACATCGTCATCGTGGACTGCCGCTTCCTGATGGGCAAGCCGGATGCAGGACGCGAGTTATACGAGACGTCGCACATCCCCGGAGCCGTATATATGGACCTGGAGAAGGATCTGTCCGCACCCGTCGAGGCGGACGGACATGGCGGACGGCATCCATTGCCGGATATTTTTGACCTGACAGTGGCGCTGAGCCGGGTCGGCATCAGCAACGAATCGCGCGTCGTCGCTTACGACGATCAAGGCGGAGCGATGGCTTCGCGGCTCTGGTGGCTGTTGAAGCATCTCGGTCACGAGCAGGTGTACGTCCTTGATGAAGGCTACACGGCGTGGGTCAATGCCGGATTCCCGGTCTCCTCCGAGCAGAGGGTGCTGATCCCCGCGAGGTTCCTGGCAGAGGTCCGGCATACGATGCTGATGGAGATGCCAGAACTGCAGGAACGCCTGGGGGACGGATCGCTGATACTCATCGACTCCCGCGAAGCGCCGCGCTACCGGGGCGAGGTCGAGCCGCTCGACAAGGTAGCTGGCCATATCCCCGGCGCGATCAACCGCTTCTGGAAGGACGGTCTGTCGGAGGACGGCTCCTGGAAGGACGCCGCCGCGCAGACAGAGCGGTTCGCCGAACTGGATAGCGAGAGCGAAGTTGTCGTGTACTGCGGCTCCGGCGTCACCGCCACGCCGAACGTCATCGCGCTGCAGGAAGCGGGATTTACCAAGGTGCGGCTGTACGCCGGGAGCTGGAGTGATTGGATTAGTTATGAGGGGAATCCGATTGCGACAGGAGAAGAGTAAGTGCCGAGAATCCGCTCCTGACGCGGGTTTGGGGGCTGTGACAGGTTGCGAGCAAGCAACCTGTTGCAGCCCTCTTTGGGCTTTTCTGTCAACAGCTTGCAAACAAGAAGCCGAGGAAAGCAGTTGCAAGAACCCCCGGGCCAGTCACGGTGAGGCGGTCGAGTCAGGTGGCTGTTGAGTGAGTGGAAAGATTAAAAGCTTTATTCAGCCACAACCCCTATAAGGTCAAAAGCAAAGCGCTAAGCTTCAAGAGGATTAATTATTTATTATTATGTTTCTCTTGTTGTCACTTCACTGCCACCAGTTGCTACCTTCTGTCACTGTGGTGGCAGTTCCGCGCACTCCTTCTCTGCGGCTCCGAACTTTACTTTTGTCACGCTGTCACCTGTTGCCTCCTGTTCCGGGCTACAAGTTGTTGTGCTACCTTGTTCATCGGTTCGCATCGGTTCCTTCGGGTGACAATGTGACAGAACTTGCTCCGCTGCACCTTCTCTACGGCTCCCGCCCACTGCCACCGCTGTGACAGCAAGTGGCAGTCAACCGGGGCAACGGTACACACAAGTGACTGCCACGAATTTTGGTGGTGATCGGTTCATGGTGACAAATCGAATACTTCTAGAATAAGCAATCAGTCGTTGTCTTCGTCCGATTCAAATTCTTTTTCACCAGTTTCTTCACTTGCTTTTTGGGGGTTTCTATGAAGCCATACAAATTGCTGCGCTGTTTTAAGTTCCGAAGGAGTATCGTTAAATTCCGGATATTGCTCAACAAATATCAAATCACTATAAATTATTTCAAGGGCAACAATAATTGTATCTGGATTGACTACTTGTGTTACTGCCTTGTATTGATCATGTTCAAAGTCATCTTTATGAGACAAACCACTTTCCATTCCCCATGCAGTCGGCAAGTAGCATAATAGTAATTTAATTGCATTTTCTGGATTCTCTTCCAACCATTCTTGAAACCTTGCGTTAACATCCGCTTTATCTCCATATGCACTCCAAGTATAGAGAAGAGGAGTAACGTCTGAGTTGAACTCAGAAATTAATGCGGCTGGACCACCTTCATAACCACTAATCCGTCTAGCCAGGCATTTTCCAATTGTGTCCAGATCCTCTGAGCTAAATCCCCTCTCATTCGGACGGTCATCTTTATCTCGCTTAAACCATCTTAAACATTGGAATCCGAAAGTAACTGGTTCTGCTAATAGTACAAGTTCAGATGCGATTGCTAGACGTTCTTCTTTTGTTGGGATATTAGCAACAAGATCCCCCACGAGCATAGCAGAGCGTGAAAAAGGTGTTGAGAAGCTAAACAAAATATCTGGATTTGGAAATAGCCTTGCTGAGACAACCAAAGCATGTGCTAGTTTTTTAGAAACCTCCGCTGATATATTCGTCGCAAGTTGACGAAGCTTGGATATCACAACTTCAGCGTTTCTCTGATTTATTAATTGAGAGATGCCACGAGTGACTTCATCTATGTTCATCTCACTTATCTTTACAATAAAGTCTTCTAGTTGCTGATCTGAAATATCATCAGGTGGAACTGTATAAGAGAAGTACCGATTAGTATATGAACTCGAACATATTCTCTTTTCTTCTGCCCATGACTTATCCCAATCTGAACCATAATGCGTATTATCGTAAACTGACTGTAGTCGTGGAAATAAGTACGTAAGCACGTCGTGTGCCGATTTTATATTATCATTGGATAGACCCTCTAACGAGTTTGAAATAAGTTGTTTAACCCGTTCCTTCTGTTCGTCATTCCTATGGCCATAACTTTCACTACCGTTACCAAGAAAGAGCGTAGTATATCGACGAATAACATCGTACAGTGTAGGATAAAAAACTCTCACGCCTTCAATTATCATTAAATCTACATTGTTGACTTCACCTTTTAATATCGGTAGGGAGAATGTCAGAATGTTGCTGTACAATTTAGCCTGTCTTGGAGTACTTAATCTTGTCTCTAATCCATTTATAAAGTTACGCACAAACAGTTGGACATCTGCTTCTTTTAGAATAATGCCTGCTTGCGATAACGCTTCTTCAACACCAGAGAAACAATATTTTCGCAACGAAACTTTATCCACTGCTGGTAGCCGCAAGGGAACTTGTATTATCTTCTCTAAGAATGCTTTCCCAGCATGCTGTTGTCCAGACCCGTAGCGATCTTGCAGTGCTGCAGCCACCATTTCATGATCAAATGAGAGAACATATGCCGTATTCTTAAAGTCCGCAGTAAGTTTAACCAAACGGAATATTGCATGAATTTCACTTTTCTCAAGTCTGTCAATATCATCAACGAGGATTACTACTCGGCGATCTTGCTCATCCAATATCCTCTCAATTCTCTCGCGCAAATTTTCTAAGTCAGCGGAACTTAACATATTCCCCAAATTCTCGGCAGCTTCGCCTTGTCCAGCTAACGAAGCTAGTGGTTTTCCAAATCGCTTTATCAGGTCGCCGACTTTTTCAGCGGATGTTGATAATGATCGGTCAATACTGCTGGCTAAATCGAAAAAGAACCCTTTCAGCAGTTGTTCTTCGTCTCCAAATCGCCAAGGGTTAAACTTCATACACACAACATGGGAATGTTGACTTAGTTCATGTTGAATAAAATTTAATACAGATGTCTTCCCTTCACCCCATGCGCCATTAATACCAATGACAATACTGCTTTTGTCTCTTCGTGTAGCAATAACTTGTGCTACCCGCTGTGAGAACGGCCACCGTTTAAATTCATC
Source organism: Paenibacillus jepli (assembly GCF_047238105.1). Classification (NCBI taxonomy): domain Bacteria; kingdom Bacillati; phylum Bacillota; class Bacilli; order Caryophanales; family Paenibacillaceae; genus Paenibacillus; species Paenibacillus jepli. The sequence continues at coordinate 3,249,992 of NZ_JBDFMD010000001.1, read as the reverse complement.
ATTAGCTGGATTTTTTATTGGAGCATCTGATGAATATACATCCACTAAATCGGGCATCTTACCCCCACCTTCAAATAGTTTTGTGAACAAAAACCTACACTAAATATAATAACGCATTTTTATGAAACAATTGGTATTACCACTGTTTCTTAGGGTTAGATAATAATTCGTCAAGCTTCTCCGCTGCTTCCTGCTGTAGGGTCGGGAACAGATGAGAATACCTGTCGAGCGTTATCATAATCGACGAGTGTCCTAGCCGCTCACTGACGGCTTTCGGATGTATCCCAGCTTTAAGCAACAGGCTGGCGTGCGTGTGCCGAAGATCGTGCAGCCTGATCTTTGACAAGCTGACTTTCGTAACAAATCCAGCCATCGAGATTCTACGAAGTACGGGCTGACCGGAAAGCCATTCCGTGTTTGCACAACCAATCGGTAGTCGTTGTGCTCTGTCACGTTCTTCTCTGCCTTCTTCCGGTCTTTTTCAAGAACCAAGCGATGCTTCTTGAGAGCATCCACCACCTGCTGCGGCAAAACAATCGTTCGAATACCAGCGGCAGTCTTCGGCTCTTGCATGATATGACCTACAACCCTGCGAGATCGTCGAACCGACCTCCTACCAGTCACTAGGTCGATATCCTCCCACTTCAAGCCGAGAACCTCGCCTCGCCGCATCCCGGTTGTAGCCGCCAGCAAAAAGATGATGTGAAATCGACTGTTCTTAGTGAACTCCAAAAATTGCATCAATTCCTCGTCCGTCCAAGTCTTCGTTTCACTCTTAGGTATCTGTGGTGGCTTCACCAGTCGAGCAACATTCTTGACTAATAGCTCCCATTTCACAGTTTCGAGCGCATTGTGCAAGACCTTATGGACATGGTTGATTGTTTGTGGAGACAATCGCTTTTCGCCGCTTGCAAGCCGCTCGCACATGCTGCCAAATGTTGCGGCGACAGGTTTACCATCTTGATCTGACCAAGCTGCGGAATGATATGATAGTTGACCAGCCACCGATACGTCTTATACGTTCCGGGACGAATATTCATCTGCTTCTGTGCCAACCACGACGTAAAGAATGTCGCTTTGTCATCCTTGGTCGGCTCGATATAGGTATCCGGGTTTAGCTCGTGGAGAACCTTTTGGAGCGCCTTCTCCGCATCTACTTTGGACTCATACCCTCCCTTGCTCTTTTGCCGACGCTTCCCTTCTCTGTTCTTGCCCATTTCTACCACCCACGACCATCTGTTGCCTCGCTTACTTACGCAACCACGCATCTTACTACCTCCTACGTATACTCAAATTTAGCCGCAAAAAAGAGCCTTCCGCTTCGTGAAAAGCGAGAAGACTCATATCATGTGTTGGACGTACTGGCGAACGTGGTCGGCGGTCAGTTCTTCCAGTTTGAGCGTCAGATATTGTTCGATCAGCCAGCGTTGTAGATAACGGAAGTGGCTTTCGTGATCGTTCAGCGTCCGAGGCTTCAAGCATTCCGTTTTCTTGGCTCGGAGAAACAGTGCAAAGTAATAATCAAGCGGATGGTGCAAGGTGATTGCAGCATAAGTTTACCGTTCGCGTGTTGCCGTTTCCGATGGCATATGAATCGCTCCTCTCAAAATGGGTGCAAAAAAGCCGCCAAAGCTCGGGCGGCGGTGATTGGTTCCTATACTATATGAAAATTATAAAATCATTGAATCCAAGCGGACAATAGATTTACAATTGGTTCGCTTGCAATTAGTCATGGTAGTTGGTATAGTTTATTCATAGAATTAAAGGGGAGTATATACTCATATCTAAATTCTATATGAAATACAAATTTCAAACAAAAGGATGGTTTTATGAAACAAAAATGGTTAGTTGAGTTTGAAGAACATCTGATTTCAAAGAGGGGGTTGAAGCAATCGTCAAAAGATAATTATATGAAGTATATCAAGCGGTTTTTGGATGTAGCGGATTCGGTGGGAGCACATATTGATGCACGCCATCTTTTTGAGGAATCGAACATAGCGACTTATTACGATGTTAAATCAGGTCCTATCGCAAGTGCTGTTCTAACAGCTTTTACAGAATACTTATTAAGCAAGAAAGAGATCAATAAGCAAGAACACCTAATTATTAAAGACAGAATAATTGAATTAAAAAAGCCTTCTGAAAATAAGAATGAAATAGATGTTTTATCCGAAAAAGAAATTGATTTTATTTTAGGGAATAAGGTGAATTACCGATTTATTAATAATCCTGATCGATCTGATCTAGAAATATCCATTGTGGGTCCAGCCATTTGTTCACTTGCGTTATTGGGGCTGGAGCAGAAGGAACTTATGGATTTATTAATTAGTGATTTGGATGTAACATATAACCATTTTCGGATTCGTAACCCTTACAAAGGTAATGATGAACTCTTAGCAGACTGGATAACGCTGGATGAGATCACAAAATCAAAGATTACACGTTACCTTGAATATAGATCAAAGTTAAATGTCGAATCCAATAGATTGCTTTTATTTAAGGGAAAGCCATTGGATACTGACTCTATAAATGAAACCTTTAGAATTTTTCAACGAATAGGGAACTGCGACATCTTTAAGAATGGTGGATATATCAGCGCTCAGTTGCTCGTTCGATCAAAGATTATTCATGCACTCTATAAAACAAATGGAACTTGTTTGATGGACATATTCAGGGTGTTTGGATTGAATAACGCTCAAGTGGCATTTTGTATACGATTGTATTTATCAAAAACAAAGTTAACTTAGAAATACTGCCAACAACCTGCAAACAACGGCTATCCGTCCATAACCCAAATCATCCATCCTTCCGGGTACTACCTTGCCTCAGTAAGGACACCATCGGCGTCACGCAATACCGGATCTATCAAATCGGGGTTCTGCTGGACACCGTCAGTGGCGGAATCACCACCTACGACACCGCACCGCTGGCAACAGGCAACACGTACCACTTCCAGGTGACTGCGCTGGATGCGGCAGGTAATGAAAGTTATTCCGCGCTGGGTGCGAAGACGGATGGCAATTAACGGACGGTTTGATGCCCCAAGCAGAAGCTCCGTATCGTCCGATCGAGGAGCTCGCTGCGAGGGGTATCATTCATGGCACAGCCGAGGATACGTTTACGCTACATGCTCTGGTCAAGAGAGCGGACTTTGTTCTGATGCTTATGCGTCTGCTGGAGCCTGCTGGCGAGGCAGGTGAGCCATTTATGGATGATCCTGACACTTGATAGGCCTCAATTACCGACAATGGCTCCGGCCAGGCCTCAGCATGCGTGGCGGTGTCGTTGTGCTCTATATGCTGTATACGCATTATCCAATCTCACAAAAGTTACACACTTAGCCCACCGTCTACAGGCAGCACGACCCCTGTAACGAAAGAAGCATAATCACTAAGCAACCATGCAGCTGCGTTAGCGATTTCGACAGGCTCAGCTGGCCTTCGGAGGGGTGTCTTTGAACTAATTTGTTCAATAATTTCTGGGTTGATAGAGACCCACTGCTGTATCATATCCGTCATCGTGGTTCCTGGAGCAATGGCATTGACGCGGATACCCGCTGGCCCATATTCGACTGCAGCCGTCTGAGTCAGGCTGTTGACCGCTCGTTTAGATGCCCCGTACGCTCCCAATCCCGGATTTCCCTTGAGGCTTCCCACGCTGCTTGTGTTAACAATCGATCCCGATCCGGCAGTCTCCAGCATTGTCTTAATTTGAGCTTTCATGCACAACCAGACGCCTTTATAGTTAACGGACTGAATTAAGTCGAAATCCTCTTCTCTCTCATCCGCAAGCGGGGATACCGTTACTCCGAGCCCTGCATTATTAAAAGCAGCATCAAGACGACCGAATCTTTCTACCGTAGCTTTAACAGCCTCTTCCGCACTGCTTGCGTACGACAGATCGGCTGTAACATAGGCTGCCTCACCGCCAGACATCGTAATTTCATCACTAACTTTGCTGAGCTCAGACTCTGTTCTTGCGACGAGCATCACTGAAGCTCCTTGTTCGGCAAACAGCCTTGCTGCCTCAGCCCCAATGCCTCGCCCCGCACCTGTAATCATCACGATCTTACCCGCCAACAGCTGTCCTGCCATCGTTGCCATATTCATTCTCCTTACCCTTGGAATTGTTGATCTCATCAACTGCCTTGAGTATACTTTGACTATGAAATGATTACGATAACCTGCTTTATGGTGGGATTGTGAGTGATAGGATAAGGGGGATTCAAAAGGTGAATGACAGTGAGCGCCGGGCAGCACTGGGTAATTTCTTGCGGGATCTGCGGTCCTCTCTTTCTCCCCTGGATGTCGGCCTTCTGCCCAGCAATCGTCGCCGCACACGAGGCCTGAGGCGGGAAGAAGTCGCCGGGATAGCCAACATTGGACTATCCTGGTATACAAGGCTGGAGCAAGGTCGCGATATTCGTCCGTCGGTAGGTGTATTGGAAAGCTTGGCTTCCGCGCTCAAACTGACTCCAAATGAGCGCCGACATCTCTTTGTGCTTGCTGGAGAATCGCCGCCTCCTTCATCGACGATTGTGGAAGAGAGGATCAGCTCTTCTATCCAGGACATGCTACATGCATTAGATCCGAATCCAGCCTATGTCATCGGAAAGAAATGGGACTTTCTAGCTTGGAACAAGGCGGCAGCGGCTGTTTTTACCATTCATAAGTTGTCGCCCCCGCACGATTATAATCTCATGTGGCGTCAATTTACCGATCCGGTGTGGAAAGAAGGCACAGAGGATTGGGAGCATGTCTCGCGGAGAATGTTGGCCGAGTTTCGAACAGCTAGAGCGCGTTATCTGAACGACGCTTCATTTGATATATTAATCGAGGATCTAAAGAGAACGAGTGCCGATTTTATGATGATGTGGCAGGATCACGAAGTGCCAAGCTCCCTTGACGGCTACAAGAAGCTTATTCACCCCGCTCTAGGAGCAATTGAATTTGAGCATATCACGCTGCAATTTCCGAATGAACCCGATCAGCGGATCATGGTTTATATGCCTCTTTCAGAAACAAAAGTTCGTTTAGAACGTTACCTTACGCATCCTCACACAGAAAAATAAAGTAAAATCGTGTATGCAGCCGTACACAGCCTGTTCGGAAAAAGAGCGGTACTCGACACAGTTCGCGGATCAGTGAGCGGTATGGTGGTTGACGCAAAACCGGATCATGCCGTGATTCAAGAAAGGGATTCTACCTTCTTCGTTCGTTTGCGCGAGGTCGTCTGGATGATGCCAGAAACCGGCAAATAAGATAAAGCGGCTGCACCGGATGGCGCTTTTGCCAGGACGGCAGCCGCTTTCTTCTTTTTTACATACGTATATAGTACACTAAGGAAAAATTGGAGATCGGAAAGAGGGTTGGCGCAATGATCCAATGGTTCCGTCGCAGACGCCGCCAGAAACAATTAAACAAGGTCAAACCCGGCGACGGGTCTGCGCTTAAACCGTTCCGCATATGGGAGTTATTGACGCGTTCTTTGTTTTACGCGAAATTGAAGGAAGAGGATGGCGAGGTTCATCTTTACGCGGTAAATGTGGACTTCCTCAGCGATAATTCCCCCGCCGAGCTGTATCGGGACGGCAAGCTAATCGCCATGTCGGGGCTCCCTGTCGCCTACCGCGTTCCCGGAGGCGTGATCGAAGTAGCGATAACGCTCTTCGGTCTTAAGAGGATGCACTATGTCATGGAGAATGAAGAGGAGCATGTGCTCTATCCGGATCGAAAAACGGCGGAAGGGTTGCGCCTCGCGTTAGACAAGCATTTTCCGCGTACGAGCAAAGGGATCGGTGTGGCGGCCGTCGTCATCTTGTTGCTTTTGCTTGTGCTGGGGCTCCCGCAGCTTGCGGCATCCATCTCGCAAATTCCCTTTGTTTCCGACAACATCGGTTCGTTTGAACTTCCTTTTGTTATGCCGGATTGGGTAAATGTTACGTTGACAACGGCTGGAGTATTGGCGGCCGTGGAGCGTGCGTTGATGCTCAAAAACCATTGGCTCGTCGATATGGACTCGAACTGGTGGGGAGCCTGAGGAGGTTTTGAAAGAACCATTGGCATAACCCGATCTACAGCTGAGCGACTGGATCAGTTACGAGGAGAGTCCAGTCTCGACGGGCGACGAGTAGAAGCGGAGCAAGGCTATACAGTAGCTCAAAGACGAATACACCGCCACACAAGCTGTCGCTTGGAGCGGTGTATTTTGCTATGCCGCCATTGACGCCTCCATCACCACATGATATATTGTGAATATACAACATACACAATTTTATGAGGAGGTTTGGCATGCTTGCATTAGACGTTCGGAATGTAACCAAATCCTATCCCAACTTTCAAATACAGAACGTTTCGTTCCAATTGGAGCAGGGGTACATTATGGGCTTCATCGGGGGCAATGGCGCAGGAAAAACTACGACGATAAAATCGATCTTGAAGATGATTGACATCGATAGCGGCGAAATCTTCGTCAGGGGAAAGAACATGGCCGACCACGAGATCGCCTTGAAGCAGGAGATTGGATGCGCCTTTGGCGATATTGACTTCTACACGCGCAGCAAGATCAAAACGCTGACCTCCATCACCAAGCGGTTCTATACCAACTGGGATGATGCCACTTACTACAAGTATCTAAAACGATTCAAATTGGATGAAAACAAAAAAATCGCCGAACTCTCTACCGGTATGAAAGTAAAGTACAGTTTGGCTCTGGCGTTGTCCCATGGCGCGAAGCTGCTCGTGCTGGATGAACCGACGAGCGGGCTCGACCCCGTCTCGCGGGACGATCTGCTTCATCTCTTCCAGGAGCTTATCGCGGGCGGCGAGTTAAGCATCCTGTTCTCCACGCATATTACCTCCGATCTGGAGAAATGCGCCGATTTTATCACCTTTATTGATAACGGACGTATCGTCGCCAGTTCGGAAAAACATGATTTTGTGGAATCTTACCGCCTGCTCAGCGGCAGTGTGGACCAATTGCATCAAGTAAAGGATCGGTTAATTGCCTGCAGAACCAATGCTTTCGGCTTTACCGGCTTGATTCATGCTAGAGATTTCGATCCGTCCTTCGATCTGAAGGCGGCCACGCCAAGTATGGAGGAGATCATGGTGTATTACGCAAAGAAGGAGGAGACCCATGTTTAATCTGGTCATAAAGGATATGAAGCTTGGCGTGAATCCCTGGTTTTTTGTTTTGCCTCTATTGACGGGCGCCTTAATGCTCGTTCCCGGCTGGGTCTATTTTTTCGTCCCGTTTTATTTTTGCTGCATCACGGTGCCGAATACGCTGGGCGGATTTAAAAGCCAGAACGATCTGATGTTTAGCTCGATGATGCCCGTGACCAAACAAGATATCGTGCGGGCACGGATCACAGTGATTGTCATTCTGGAGCTGATGCATCTTCTTGTGGCCATGCTATTCAGTGTATTTACGTTCCGTTTGTACCCGGACATATCGTATTTTTTCTTCTCGCCACACTTGGGGTTCTGGGGACTATGCTTCATGATGCTCGCCATCTTCAATCTGGTGCTGTTACCCATGTACTATAAGACAGCGTATAAATACGGGGCTGCCACGACAGCATCCAATGCGGCCGCTCTTCTATTTGCAGGCATAGCGCAATGGATCGGCATTCAGAGTTCGTGGGCCAATGACATGTTCTATGGTCCGGGGGTAGAGAATACAGCGCTGCAACTCTCGATCCTGATGGCAGGCGTGCTTATATTCGTCGCATTCACCCTGTTGGCTTACCGCATGTCGGTGAAGCGATTTTTAAAAGTGGAGCTCCTATGAACGTCACGATTTCGAATCGCTCCGAGAAACCGATCTACCAACAGCTCTATGAGCAGATCAGCGCCCAGATTCTGAAAGGCGAGCTCGAAAGCGGCTATGGCTTGCCCCCTATTCGTCAAGCGGCCCTGGAGCTCTCGGTCAGTGTCATCACCGTCAAGAAAGCCTGGGAAGAGCTCGAACGAAGCGGGTTAATCCACACTGTCACAGGCAAAGGCTGCTTTGTCGCCGATTTCACCCCCGAGGAAATGCTGCAAATACGCAATGAAACCGTCCGGAAGCAAATGGAAAACGACATCGCCTACTACAAGTCGTATGGTCTCACGCTGGATGAAGCCATGGCGATGATGAAAGCGATGTATTAACTTCTCCGGCTGGTGGTTGCAATCCTCGCAGCAAAGAATAGACGGAAGCACGAGCAATCCGGCATCCCCTCCATACACTGGAGTGAGGAGGCCTGGTCACTATGGGTTATCAGAGTACAACCATCAAGAGCAAATGGGTAAAAACAAAGTGGCTGCTGAAGAAAAAAGAGGTGGGGAACTATGTTCCGCATACCCTGCTTTTTAACCGCGGCAATCTGGACCGCATGCTGTCCAGGCATGCAACCGTCTACTTCAAACCTACCGGCGGCTCCGGCGGCTTCCATATTCATCGTATAAAAAAACGGGAGCATGGCTACCAAGTTCAACATAATGCAAAGCATAATCATTACTCGACTGTGAAGGGGCTCTACGGCTATCTCAATCAACGCCGCCGCGGCCGCTCCTACTTGCTGCAGAAGGGCATTCAACTGGCCACGGTGAACGGCAGACCTTTCGATATCCGGGTAATGGTGCAAAAATCTCGCGCGGGCGTGTGGAAGAGCACAGCGATGTTCACGAAGATCGGGAAGCCCGGCAAAGTCGCAACGAATTACAACCAAGGCGGGGCGATCGGGTATTTCGGAGAGACGCTGTCGAGAGCCAACTTCAGCAAGGAGATGATCCTGCGCAAAGAACGGGAACTCAAGAACCTCGGCAGATCGGTCGGACACATATTTGATAAACATAGCAGCGGATTCCGGGAGCTGGGCCTTGATGTGGCGCTGGACCGTACAGGGAGAGCCTGGATCCTCGAGGTAAACACGAGGCCGCAGTTCTACCCGCTCAAGCAAATGAAGGATAAAACCATGTATCGCCGTATTCTGGCACACGGGAAACATTACGGAAGGAAAAAGTAAATAAAAACAAAAAAACACCGCCATCCAGGCTCATGCCTGAGGCGGTGTAGTTGCTGTGCCTGGAGGGAGAACGGCGCATCAGCACTCAACTAGGCCGAACGATCCCATCAGATCGTACAGAACGCTTGCTGGTATGCCGGTCCTCATCACTCCCGCGATGAAGGAACCCACGGTCCATCGTTACAGAAGCTCAAACAGACGGTGAATCAGCACGGCGGCTTGCGCACGGCTAGTGGATTGCAGGGGCTGAAGCTGCCCGCTGCTGCCCTGCACAAGGCCGAGGCGCAGGAGCGCCGCCATGTCTTCCCTTGCGTACGAGGCTACACTGCCGCTGTCAGTAAATGCTGCCCATACTTCTCCATCTTCAGAGGTTCCGACGGCATCCCCGGATGATAGCAGACCCGCCTTCCGCAACGCTCTTGCCGTCATGGTCATCATGTCTTGCCTCGTAATCTCGTCGTGCGGACGGAAGCGGTTGTTGTCCCCTCCGTTCACAATGCCGTAAGCCCGGGCCTTGCCGACCGCCTCGTAGTAATAGCTGTCCGGGTCGATATCCAGGAACGGCTCGCCCGCTTCGCCATCAGGCTCCAGCAAACGCATCAGCATGAGGACAAAGTCTGCCCTTCGGACCGGAGCGTGCGGCGTAAACGTATCTTCAGATGTCCCCTTCACGATTCCCCTTGCAGCCAGTGCCTCGATCGGACGGTTGGCCCAATCCAGTCGTTCGGTATCGGCAAAGCGTTTCGCCTCGAAACCGATCGCGTATGTCCCGGCGTCTGCCGCTTTAAAGATGACCTTTTCGCTCGCAGCGTCATACCGTCCGTTGATCACTGCACGGCCGGAGTCCCCTTCTATTTTCCATATCGTAATATTGCCTGGCTTGGCCAGCTCCGCCTCGTACGGCTCGTACGGGATCCCTATCGTCAGCCGGTCATCGCCCCGCCGCCCGTCCAGAGGCGATCCGCCAGTGGACAAGCTTACTTCGAGCGCCGGTCTCGAACCGATACGCATCGTGTAGGACGGAGACCATCCGGCACGGTCTGCGGCGGCGATCGTTAACCGCACGGAGCCTGTGCCGCTGTCCGCTCCCGCGAGCAAGGCTGTGCATGGAACCTGGACATTGGCATGGGGCGTCTGCACCTCGAACAGCACACTTCCTCCGCCTGAGGTATGGCTCTCGCACACATTGCCCATCGGCCAGTCAATGGCATATCCGGATGCCTCGGCATCCGCCTCCAACGGGATGCGTATCATCTTCTCGCCGCGCTCATCGGATTGGGCCAGTTCGAGCGCCTCATCCAGCAATGTCTGCGTTAGAGCCGATACGGATAAGCCTGTGGCTGCCTCCCTTGCAGGCGTAACCCCTATTGAAACGGAACCATCCTGCTGCGCCTGCACATGCCGGGCTTCCTCAGGTGGTGCGGTGATGGCTCCCCATCCCCATCCCGAACCCGAGCCCGAACCCGAGCCCGAACCCGAGCCAGGCCCCGGACCCGGGCCGGGATCCGGATTGCCCGGCGTTACGACAGTCGCTTCTAGCGCGGTGTAGCTTTCATTGCCCGCTGCATCCAGCGCCGTCACCTGGAATCGATAGGTCGTGCCTGCTTGGAGCGTCGCGGTTTCGTAGGTCGTTATACCGCCACCCACAGTGTCCAGTTGAACCCCATTTTGATAGATCCGATATTGTGTCACGCCGACGATATCTGCAGCTGGATCCCAGCTCAACTCGGCTGTGTCGTTGGCACTCAGCTCGGCATGCATCTTGCTCCATGTCGGCCAATAAGGCGCTCTCTTATCCGTGAATGCTCCCGGAAGCTGCAGCAAACGTGACGTGCCTTGCCCGTAGAACTCATGCAGCTCTCGTACAACATCGGTGAAATGATTGCCTCGGGCGGTGTGGCCGTACAGACCGCTCATCATGACCAGGCCGTCAGCCATATGCTCAAGCCGGTTGTTCGCGATAATCACATTCAGATTGTCGCGATCCTCCAGTGTAAACACCGGATTGCTGTCACTGGAATGCGTAGCCGCCGAGGAAACGATGCCTGAGAACTTTTGGTGACGCGGCGTCGAGATCGGCTCCTGGCTGCCATATAAATAATTGTCGTTGATTTCAATGCCGTAAACGCCCGTCGCATAAAACCGCACTCCCAAGCCTCTGCGATTCGACACCGTAATAATGCCCGACGCATGTCCTGTTCCCGGCGTCCCGATTAATTGATTTCCCTTCACATTGACAAAAAACGTTGGCGTATACCGGCTATTTTGCACATTGCTAGATGAATAGATATAAATACCGTCCGTATTAACAAGCTTGTTATCCGCAACAACAACATCGATGGCATTGCCGTACAGCCAGATGCCGCGTTGTCCGTCTATCGCCTCATTGTTGTAAACCGTCATATTGTCATTCGGAGCGATTAATGCGAATTTACTTGTCCGGTCCGGAATCACATCCCACACTTCCATTAACGAATAGGTGGTTCCCGACATATATTGCACCTCGCGATATTGCCCCAATCCCGTACCGTCCACGATGACCACAGTTAATCTGCCTGTGCGCAAACTAATCGGTTCCGGTAACGGTTGCGATGGTGCCAACGAAATGGTGTCAGCAGTCGCCCCAAGCACTTCACCCACTGCGTAATAAGCGTTCGGCATCTCTGCGAAAATCGATTCTCCGTCGTTATTATACGTAGTCTTCAGATGGGCCCCGGTCGTGCGTACGAAATTGTTCTCCACATGGCTGTTCGACTTCATACCAATTCCGTGCACTTCGACATCCGCTTCTCCACGCATCACAAATTCATTATCGCGAATAAAGGTATAATCCGCAGTGATCGGCATTGCGCTAGAGCTGTACTCAGCGTAATTCCCAATGGAGTTCACATAGCGATTCATAAAAACACGATTGTATTGGGCCACCCAGCCAACCATGCGGTTATCTTTGATCATAAGTCTTTCGTCGCCTACGAGAACCATCCCTTGTCCGCGGCCGCCTCCCCTCGATCTGTCCACGGGATCAAGCACCGGGTATTCGATGCTGGTTTCGATGACGAATATCTCGCTGGCCGTTCGCAGCGTCAAATCTTCAACGGCAGCGCCCCAATCGTGGCCCAGCCAGATAAAGGCATCGGGGTACATCGTATCGTCCGTTGCGCGAATCCCGATTCGTGCAATCCCCATGCGCCCCTCCGTCTTGCCGTCGCCAATAGCCTGAATAAAGTTGTGATTGCCGCCGTTATGATAGAGGAATGTGCTTTCAGGCCCATCTCCCATCAATACGATACGGCTTGGCAATTGTACGACTGACGCATGGAAAGTACCAGCAGGCAAATAAACAACGCCCCCTCCGTCATTTTTGGCAGCCGCAACTGCCGCAGCGATCGCGGCCGTATCGTCGTCACCATCGTCCGCAATGGCGCCGTAATCGGTCACGTCAAACACATTGTCCCAATCAAAATGATCGGCCCACGCCACGCCCAGTCCCAGCGGATCTTCGCCCGGGGAAACAACAGTCAGCGTCTGATCGCTTTGCAGGCTCTTCCATGAGTGTCCGCCATCGTTGGAAACTTGAACATCGTATTCGCCAAGCGGCACGTTCTCCACCAGGAAACGCAATGAGTACGGTGTCAAGTCAGTAATCGCTACCTCATATGCGGCATCCGAGCCATTACGCAGCCTGACTTTCGTGTCCGTATTCGCATCGAATTCCCGAGCCAGAAAATTCCGTCCTGATATATCGATGGACAATCCGTCGAATGCTTCATACTCGGACATAAACAACGGACGCGGCGAATTCAATTCGATAGGCTCGCTCCAGCCTTGCTCATTGCTTACCCATAGCCGATAGGCCCCCGGCAAGTTGGAGGCAGGGAAGAGCATTTGCATAAATTGACCGCGCTGCTCATCTTTGTGCACGATGTCAAGCTCGACCGCTGATGCAGACGGCGTCATGCCGGAGGAAGCCAGAGGCTCGATCACTGCTTTGACGTCATCCCAATCGTCGGCCTGCATGGCGTGCCCGCTCACCTGAAATAACATGCCGGGTTTCACAGCGTCCGTTACGCGCATCAGCAGCGGCGGCAATTCCCACTGCGGCTGCTGGACGTCCAAAACGACGAACGCTTCGGATCCATCCAGCAGATCCTCATCATTTGGCCCGGTCCATGCCCGAACGTCAAATTGACCGGCATAAGGCGGCGTATAACTTACGGAAGCAACCCCATCGGCATCGGTCACCGCTGCGCCAATTTCCGAATCGATGTAGGTCCCTACATAATCCCCTTGCAGTTCAAAGGTCACGGTATACCCTTCAATCGGTTCATCGTCCTCATCGGTCAGCACCGCTGCCAGCTCCACTGGCAGTCCCGGTGCTTCGACGGAATAGGGGCTTTGTGAGAAGGCAAGGCTGGTTGCATCATAGCTCTCCGCCAGATAGGAGACCGGATCGGAGGGCAGCGGCGCCACATCGGGAGCGGGCGGATCATCCCGCCCCTCGGCTCGATTATAGCCATCGGACCCGTAAGCGCCAACCCAGTTGCCTGACGTAGTCGAATCCGTACTCACAACCTGTGCTTCCTCCGCAAGCGCCACTGCGGCAAGGCCGGGCAGCAAACCAACCGCCAGTGAAATAATTAGCAGCAGCAGCCCCGACTTCCTTAACAACTTCTGTTGTCTTGACATTTGTAACTTCCCTCTTTTCCTTAAGTAATGTTGGATCTATGTACGAAGTCTTTCGACTTAATACCGAACCAGTGAGGAGTAGGGGGGGGGATTAGTAAACGCTTTCATAATACTCGGCTCCAATATACCCATCCCAGCGTTCCCAATCTATTAACACTTTTTGCGCACGCAACGCAGGCGAGGATCGCGCTTGCAATAAATGTTCATCCATGTGGAATCGTCCGCAAATCTCGTGCGGGCGTGTGGAGCCAATGCGGATATCGAAATGTGGTAAATGGGGGGCGTGTAATGAAATGAAGTCACTAAGTCCAGGGGCATTAATCGCGGCCAAATGGCTATGAGGTTGAAGGGCCGCTACAGGAGCGTTGCGGCCCATCGTGGCAAACTCGCTTACATGATCGCTCCGATATCATGCTGGCCGACGATAAGCTTCAGCGGCTCGAGGTAAACCCGCGTGAGCGTCGGTCGCGCGACAAGATCGATTTCAATATCCGCGATTTTATAACGAGCGATTTTGCCCTCCCTTGTATCGTAAACGACATTGAATTCCTTCAATCCTACTTGTTGAATCAGAACGGAGGACCCGAGCGACAAGGCAGCCGTTTCGAACTCCCCATGATCGAACAACACTTCCGAAAGAATCTCTTCGTCCATATCCACAATCGTGACCTGTTGGCAAAACTGGTATTTCATTCACAGACATCTCCTTTAGGTGGGATTCATGCAGAATGAGAAGATTGGATGTCCCATACCGCTCTCCTTCCTTTATCGGATCAATCGGGCTGTCTCTGTAGCGATGACCGCGCAATCTTGCGAATCCAATAAGCCATGACAGTCCTTCTACAAATAAGCAATAAGAAAAGCAACCGTTAACCGAAAACTCTATCATTGATCGGAGCACTTACTCTCCGTTGTCTTCTTTGCAGATGTTGACATTAATCGAACGATCGTTTAATATATGCCGCATGAGACATAAAGATGAACATAAGAATCAAGCCATCTTCGATGCCACGATCCAATTGATCAATGAGGTTGGCTTCGCCGACGTCTCGATGTCGAAGATTGCCAAGCGAGCCGGACTATCATCAGCCACCATTTATGTTTATTACGAGAGCAAGGAGGACTTGCTGTTAAAGCTCTATCTGAATGTGAAGGAAAAGATGAGTAGGACGTTGGTTGCCACGATTCATGAAGGGATGGATTCCAAACAGGTTTGCTATACGTTCATGAAGAATGCGCTGGATTTTATGATTCAGAACAAGGACTGGTTCTTGTTTATTGAACAATTCTCCGCCTCGCCTTTCGTGCATAAATTATGCCTGGATGACACCAAGCCGATGTTTGAACCATTGCTCGCCTACTTTCAATCGGGTACGGAGAAGGGGGAGTTGAAACAGGCAAGGAGTGAGCTGTTGGCCTCCTATTGTTATCTGCCCCTGGTGCAAATAGCGAAAAGCTATTATGAAGATCCGTCTATGGCTTATGAAGAAGAGCGGAATACCGTGTTTTTGCTTAGCTGGGATGCCATTAGATCATAATGGCAGTTCTTTATCCAATATAATAAACGATCATTCGTTTAATTATAAATGTCATTATAAAAATGATGGGAGTGTTGAACATGTTGAATATGAACAAGCTTTACATTGGTGGAAGATGGGTGGAGCCTGCCTCGGCCGATACGATCGAAGTGCGCTCTCCCCACAATCAGACGCTTATAGGTGTAGCCCCCCAAGCATCGCCAGCCGATGTGGACCGCGCAGTTGCCGCAGCCAAGCAGGCTTTTGTCAGTGGACCTTGGTCCAAGATGATGCCGGAAGAACGTCAGGGAATCGTAAGCCGGTTTAATGAGCTGCATGCTGCCCGGGCTGATGAATTGGCTGCCTTGGTTACCTCGGAGAACGGATCGCCGATCTGGTTTACCCGTTCCTTGCAATCTGCGCTGTTCGAACAGACGAAAGCCTATCTGCGCGCGGCGGCAGATTTTTGTTGGGAGGAGCTGTTGCCCTCAGGCGAGGTCGTGCGAAGAGAACCTGCTGGCGTGGTAGCGGCGGTTATTCCGTGGAACGCCCCGCAGCAATCTGCCCTTGTGAAAGTGATCCCTGCCCTGCTGGCAGGCTGTACCGTGATCCTGAAAGCTTCACCGGAAACCGCCCTGGATGCTTTGCTGTTGGGAGACTTGTTTAGCGAGGCCGGGTTGCCTGAGGGGGTGTTGAGCATTCTTCCTGCCCATCGGGAGACGAGTGAATATCTGATCTCCCATCCTGACGTAGACAAAATTGCCTTCACAGGCTCAACCGCTGCCGGACAGACTATAGCCTCGATAGCAGGCAAGCAGCTCAAGCGGGTCAGTCTGGAGCTGGGTGGGAAGTCTGCGGTCATCCTCCTGGAAGATGCGGATCTAAAAGCGGCGGTTGGCGCTTTGAAATACAGTTCGTTTGCCAATAACGCCGAGGCATGTATCGCATATACCCGTGTGCTTGCTCCTCGAAGCCGCTATGAAGAGGTTGTCGCGGAAATGGCTAAGATGGTGCAGGAGATCACCGTCGGAGACCCCTCCGATCCAGCGAATTTCATGGGACCTATGGTCCGGGGAGACCAGCAGGAGCGGGTGAAAGCTTACATTGAGCTTGGCATTCAGGAGGGCGCGCGTTTGGTTGTTGGGGGTACCGAGGTGCCGGAGGGCCTGGAAGACGGCTATCATGTCCGGCCGACGCTGTTTGCTGATGTGGACAATAAGATGCGCATTGCGCAGGAGGAGATTTTTGGTCCGGTAATTGTGGTCATTCCTTATGATGAGGAGGCAGAGGCCATCGCCATCGCCAATGATTCACCATTCGGCTTGGCAGGCGGCGTCTGGGCAGGCGATCCCCAACATGGACTCGCAGTGGCTCGGCAGATCCGCACGGGCACGCTGTCAGTGAATGGTGCGCAAGGCGGATTCGATGCGCCATTCGGAGGCTTCAAGTCCAGTGGCATCGGCCGTGAGTTCGGCAGTGTGGGCTTGGGTCAATATACGGAATATAAATCGATCACGATCTAAGGAAGAGAGTCTGAAAATTCAAAAATATGGAACCCTATCTGAATCCTTTACGTCAAACCGGGGGATGAGAAGAACCGCTATTACGCTGTAAATGCGTGGGAGTTCGGCACCTACCTGGTTGATCGAGAGGAAGGGAAGGCGAATCGGATCGGCTCCGGAGCGTTGATCGGTTGGACGCCGCAGGGTCAGGTAGTGGTATGGCATTCGACAGAGGGCAAGTCTGTCCCTTATCTTGGTTTGGACTATTCCAACCGATGATCAGTCAGCAGCCAGCCTGGATTTCAAATAGTCCAGGCTGGCTTGTATGCTTTGGAGAGGATGCGGGCTCTCGTCCTGCTCGACGAAATAGTATCGGACGCCAGCCTCCCCGAAGCTTCCAAACAAAGAAGTCCAGTCCAGCGTACCTCGCCCGATCTCCGTGAATTGCCCATCCTGATCGATATCCTTCACGTGAATGAGGGGAGAGAGGCCCTTGTAAGACAACAAGGCGGAGCGCGGGTCGATGCCGGCCTTCTTCAGCCAATACGTATCCAGAGCGAGCTTCATCACGTCGGTGCCCACGCCCGCCAGCAGCCGGTCGATCGTGCGGCAGCCGTTCCGAATGTCGAACTCCTCCCCGTGGGGATGGTACAGCAGCTGCATGCCGCGGCGGCGAATGGCGAGGCCGAGCTTGCGCAGCATGGCAATGGAAGCTTGCAGAGCTTGCTCCTCCGCATAGCTTTCCTCGGTCAGCGATGTGACGATGTAATGGGCGCCGATCGTCTCGGCATAGGCGAGATGGCTCTCCAGGGTGTCCGGTGTGAGGGGATAGACGAAGGTCGATATCGCCCTCAGCCCCAGACGGCGAAGCTCCGCTTTCAGCTGTTCGGCAGGGATTTGTTCATAGCCCCAGCTGAAAGGCTCGACGAGCTTATAGCCCATATCCGCCACTTTCTCCAATGTTCCGAAGAAATCCTGCTCCAGCTCGTTGCGGAGCGTGAACAATTGAACGCCCGGAGGGATGACTGTCAGTTCCCTCATCATGTCGCCGCACCTGACAAATCTCATCACTCATCCCCCGATTCTCTCAAGATTGCAGTCTTCTGACGATCGCGTCAGCCGTGCGGAAAGCAAGCGCCACGGTGGTCAGCGTCGGGTTAGCCGTCCCGCTTGTCGGGATGACGCTGTTATCCGCTACGTACAGTCCGGCAATGCCGTGGACCTGGCCATAGGGGTCTGTCACCGACGTCTGCGGGTCGATACCCATCCGGCACGTTCCCATTTCGTGGATATCCGATCCCAATGGGAGCCGGCACAGAGCGGGACCCTCGGCAGAGGTCAAGGATACATCCATGGCCGCTGCGGCCTGTACGACGCCTTCTCCCATCTGCTGGATGACGTCTTCATCCCGGGTGCTGTAACGAAAATGAATGTTAAGCTCGGGCACGCCGTCCTCATCCCGTCTGATGGGATCAAGCGAGACGTAATTTTCATAACGTGCTTCCACCTTGCCGAGCGTGGCGAGGAGAATGTCCAGTTGCTCCTGCAGAGGCTGCACGGCATATTGGACCCAGGGGTAATCGCGAGGTCCGATGATCTGGATCTGGTACGGGCGGTCTATCCGCCCCGGCACCAGAATGCGAAGTGGGCCAAGCATCTCGGGAAAACGATGGCGTTCGAGGTGTGCTATGCCTAGCACTCTGGAATGGTTCGTCATGTAGTGCCCGATGGCGTTTCCTGGGATGCCGGAATTCAAGAGGATGTGGGCGCTTCCGAACGTGCTGGCGGACAGCACGACATTTTTGGCGGTCAGCTGGAAGGTTTGCTTTGTTGGCGTCATGACCTCGACGCCGGCGCAGCGGCTGCCGTCCGTCAGCACCTTTATCACTCTGGCATGGACGGCGAGGTCGTAAGGTCGGTTCAGAGCCTCCGCGAGGAATTGGATCGAGCTGAAGAAAGGATTCGAGTTCAAGACACCGAATTGGCTCGGCGGAGCGAGATTGACAGCAAGCGGCTCATCGGCGGCATCGGGAAACCCGTGACACTGCAACCGATGAAGCAGCTGCTGCGTGAGTGGAGCGTCCCTGGCAAAGCTGCGAGTGACGCTTAGCGCGTTCTCCGCCATCGCGTAATAATCCGCCATTTCGGCTAGCGGCACCGGCCACTGCAGCAGTTCGGAGTCCGTCATGCGTGGACTTGTCGTGCTCCAGAATAAGGTTCTGCCGCCCAGGGCATAGATTTGACCAGACAAGTAACCGTCGATATAATCAGCCTCTGTGGCATAATAATCGAATGCCCGTCTCGGTGTCATCGTATGAATATTTTGCGCATGCGTAGGAATGAGCAGGCCGCCCCGCTCGACAACCCCGATCCGCAGCTTGGCGCCGGGCATCTGCTGCATGACTCGCTTCAACACGGCGCTCCCGCCGGCTCCCGTCCCCACGATCAGCAGGTCGTATTCCGTCCTCTCCATCTCTTCGAGCGAGGTTAACGGCATCCACGACTCCCGTGCACTCGGGTTAATAAGCTGGAAGGTGCAGGCCGGGAGTGCACATACTCGCTCTTCTTCCGCCGGGGGAAGCTTGACCTGAAGGCCCGGAATAGGCAGGGATGGATCGTTGTACTGCGGGTTGAGAGCCATCAGCTTCCGGACGTCGGTCCCGCATTGCCTCGCGATGGTTTGCAGGCTATCGCTTTCTCCGGCGATGTAGAGCCTCATCGGTCGCCTCCTCCCCTTTTGTTTCTTACACAGTATATGCGGGGGGCAGCGTCAGAACGACAGCTTTCTAATCCGCTTGCGATCGTCGCATGCCGTTGAAAGGCATTGCGCGCTTCATGATGTCTTCTAATCTTTTTTGTCGTTTAAGGCTTTGACAAAAAAAGCCGCCGGCAGGAGCAAGCCCAGACTCGCTTGGATGACCGCAAAAAATCTTGTGCTCCCTACAGGAACCAAGTCGCCATACCCGATCGCCAGGATGGTCACGCCGCTAAAATAGAGATATGTCCAAAAGTCAGACTCGGCTTCTTCCCCCATGTGATCGGTAACTCTCAGTGTAACTTCATGAAATGACAAGAGATAATAAATGACAGCGAAACCAAACGTAATGCTGAGCAGTACAAAAAACAATTTGTAGAATAGATCCAGGTTAACATAGCTTTTCTTATATCCTTTGCTGGCCAGAAAGTAGATCAAGGTGCCAGTCATATACAAGCATGTCAAGACGATGAGCAATGTATTAATCATGACGATGAACTCCTCCCTCAATGGCAATGTTCATCTTGTTATGAATGCTCTATTCTTATATACCCACTTCCTATGCGGCGTAATACCAAGCGCCAGCAGCGTATGACACTGACTCTTCTCCTTGCGCGGCGGGCGCCTCTGGCTGCTGCTTGAAAAGGAAACGGCTTTGTGCTACATTTTAATAAACACCGTTCATTATATGGAGGCGACATGACAGAACCTACCAACGACAACAACCCATCTTCCAGACGATTCGGCCGCCGAAGGAGGGGGGAGGAGAAGGAACAACTGAAGGGACTCATCTTGAAAGTGGCCAGTGAACTGTTCATTGAGCATGGATACAGCGCTTTTTCAATGCGCAAGCTGGCTGCGACGCTTGGGTATTCGCCGGCTACGTTGTACCTGTATTATCACGATAAGGATCACTTGCTCTTCAGTGTCGTCGACGACGCGTTTACCCGCTTCCGCACAGAGCTGGCTCAGGCTGCAGGCAGCACCTCGGATCCGTGGGAGCGGCTGGACCGGATCGGCGAGGCATACGTTCAATTCGGGTTCACCTATTCCACGTATTATCAGTTGATGTTCATGTGGAGGGTCGACTATCTGTTCGAGGCCAGGCAGGGGGAAGAAGTGCCGCGGCTGGAGGCTTTTCAGGTGTTGTTCGATTCGGTCAAGTATGCCCAGGATCATCACGCTGTCAAACCGGGAGATACCTATGTGTACAGCGATATGCTGTGGGCTGCCCTGCACGGCGTCGTAGCGCTTGCTATGCAAATGCCGATGTTTACGCCGGAACGTACGGCCAACCTGGTGGATCAAACGAAGAAAATGCTTTATATGACCTTACGGTCATAATTTTTTTGGTTTTTAGTGAACACTGTTAATTAAAAATCGGGAGGAATGACGAGTGAGTCTGTTCTTGTTTATTCACATACTGGGGGTCATTTTTTTGTTGGGCAATGCGTTTACGGTGATCTGGAAGCTGCGGGCGGATTACAGCAAGGACGTGGCATTGAAGTTTCAAACGGCCCAAAACATCATGATTCTGGATTACCTATTCACGCTGCCTTCGATCGTCATGATCCTGGTCTCGGGCCATGTGTTGGCCCATCAAGCGGGGTATTCGGTATTCTCGTGGAATTGGCTTGGGATTTCCTATGGGCTGTTTGTCATGTCGGGGGTACTATGGATGGTCGCGCTGCTTCCTCTGCAGACGAAGATGATCAAGCAGGGCAAGCTCTCTTTTGAACAAAAGACGCTGACTCCTGAGTTCGTTAAGGCTTCCCGTCAGTGGAATCTATATGGGGTGCTGGCGACCGTAACGCCAATCGCGGCGATGATCTTGATGGTGTGGAAGCCTGGTGTGTAGAGCAATTATGGAAACCCTCACGTCACCTCGACGCTTATGTTAAGCTAGAGAAGAATCCATTAGATCGACATACGCAGTCGCAGAGGAGGTCCTCGTGTACGCGCAGATATTTCTAGGCGTTTGGATGCTAGCCATAGGGGTTGGTCATTTGTTTTCTGCCCCATTTATGATTCGCCAGTCCTATCGCGAACGGTTCAGCAAAGAGGAGCTGGCCTCTTATCAAAGAGGCTTGGTCCTACCCCAGTTCATTTTGGGCGTGACCTTTATCAGCATGGGCATTGTTGAATCAAAGGATCTGCTTTCACTGCCTGTATTTCTGGGTATCTATCTGCTGATTGTGTCCTTTGCATTGGGCATGATCTTGATCAACAACAAAAAGCATACCGGCTATTATTTCTGGTAACCGGTATGCCCGACCTTGGGCCTTGGACTTCGGGCAGCTTATTGCGGCAGCAAGGCTTCGCGGATCACTTCGAGGGACTTCAATTTGATATGCGGGTAGTCGCTGATGACCCACTGCGGAACCTCATAAAGGCGATCATGCTGCACCGCTTTGAGCCCCTGCCAGATCTGCAGATCCTGCAGATTTTTTAGGTTGTCCCGTGCTTCGTTATCACCTTCCGCCGCTGGCGCGCCGACCTCCATGAAGATGTAGTCTGCGTCGAAGTCAGGTAGCGACTCTGCCGAGATCGCTTCGATCCGCTGCACGTTCTCCAGACCTGCCACCGGCTGCAAGCCCAGCTCGCCGAATAACGTCTGCGCGAGCGCTTGGTCTGGGCCGTGCACCCGGATCTCCTTGGCCATCACACGCAAGTACAGAAATGTAGCGTCTGGCTCGATATGTTCATGGATCTCCTTGGCTAATTGAGTTGCTTGTTGATCAAAATCGGCGAGCCAGGCCTTCGCTTCAGCCTCCCGATCCAAATAAACTCCCATTTCCCGCAAGCCTTCCCGCCAGTCATCCGGTTTGGGAGCAATGATGGTCGAGGCAATCTTCTGCAGATCCTCCATCGAGTCGGTCGCGCGGCCGATGATCAGATCCGGATCGGACTCGATAAGCGCCTCCAGGTTGACCGTGTCGCCAAGCGGGATCACGTCGGCAAAAGGTTCCCCGTCGATATAGGGGAGATCGGTGCTCCCTCGATATGTTCCCATGGCATGCGGCATAATGCCAAGCGCCAGCAACGTATCCGACAACCGATAGTCGAGCACGGCAATGTTCTGCGGTTCTCCGACAATGGTTGTCATGCCGCCGGCGTGCTCAACCTCGCGCGTCACCGGTTCTTCTACGGGCGTGGCGGACGCCTCTGGCTGCTGCTCGAGCGTAGCGTCTTCATTAATCCGGTCATTCATGCCATCGTTGGTTCCGCCGACAGAAGAACAGGCCGCCGTCAGCGACACCATCCATAGCAGCAGAAGCAGGAATCCTCCTCTACGTATCTGCCTGAGCGTTAACCCCGTGGTGAATTTCATCTCTGCAACGTCCTTTCCATTAATAATGATAATCTTTCTCAATAAGTGCAATTGTATAGAAACCTTTGCAGAGAGTCAATGACACCTGCAAGATTTATGCTGGGGAAAGAATGGGGAGCGGCAGAAAGGGTCGCTGGAGGTGGCGATCCTTTCTGCCGCCGCCACTCCAGCGGCAGAAAGGGTTGCTGGAGGCGGCGATTCGGACGCCGCCGCCGCTCCAGCGGCAGAAAGGGTCGCTGGAGGTGGCGATCCGGACGACGCCGCCGCTCCAGCGGCAGAAAGGGTCGCTGGAGGTGGCGATCCGGACGCCGCCGCCGCTCCAGCGGCAAAAAGGGTCGCTGGAGGTGGCGATCCGGACGCCGCCGCCGCTCCAGCGGCAAAAAGGGTCGCTGGAGGTGGCGATCCGGACGCCGCCGCCACTCCAGCGGCAGAAAGGGTCGCTGGAGGTGGCGATCCGGACGCCGCCGCCGCTCCAGCGTCAGAAAGGGTTGCTGGAGGTGGCGATCCGGACGCCGCCGCCACTCCAGCGGCAGAAAGGGTTGCTGGAGGTGGCCATCCGCGCGAGGCCGCCGCTCCAGCGGCAGAAAGGGTCGCTGGAGGTGGCCATCCGCGCGAGGCCGCTGCGCTCACACTACCGCTCCGCCCCAACCAACGGCGAGCCATCCTTGCCGCACAGCAGCGCCAGCCGGTGCAGCGCTCTCGTGCAGGCCACGTAGAGCAGCTTGGCGTCCTCGGGGGTATCGGTGTACCGGGTGCTGTCGACGCCGCATACCACTACCGCATCGAACTCCAGCCCTTTGGCCAGATGCGCGGGAAGGATGGTGATGCCGCCGGCATAGCTGCGCTGCCCCTCGCTGACCAGATGCAGCTCCAAGGCCTCATCCCGGACGTGCAGCGCCTCGTAGAGCTGCCCGCAATCCTGCGGTGTCCGGCCGATCAGGGCGATCGTCTCCATCCCCGCTTCGCGGCACTCACGGATATAGGCGAGCAGCCAGTCCGCTTCCGCCCCTGCCTCCGGCACCTCGAGCCGCACCGGCTCGCCGCTGCGGAATACCGGCTCCGCCTCCTGCAGCCCGGTGGCCGTGTGCGGGATGAAGCGGTTGGCGAAGGCGATGATCTCCATCGTTGATCGGTAGCTGAGCCTTAGCTCGTGATAGGATTGGCGTTCCTGCGGGAAGACGGTATTCAGCTCATCCCAATGCTGCAGCCCGCGGTAAGCGTGGATGCCCTGCGCCAGATCGCCCAGGATCGTGAACGAAGACTCGGCCATGCAGTCGTTCAGCAGCGCGATCTGAAACGGGGAGACGTCCTGTGCCTCGTCGATGACGACATGGTCGAAGCGCGGGCCGACCCAGCCATGCAGCAGGATATGCAGCATCGCCAGCGGCGGCAGATCCTCGGGCGCGGCGAGCTTCTTCTTCAGCAGGCCCAGCGTCGCCCGCTGCAGCTCAGCCGGCATGGCGAACGCGCGGCGCTCGTCGTGCGCCCCAGCCGCTCGTTCTCCCGTCTGCCCCGTATCGCCATCCCCGCCTGGCCGCTGCCGCGGCGCAAGCTCGCCAGTCGACTCCGCACCGGCTATCACCGCCCGCTCCCCAGCCTGCCCCTTACTGCCATCCCCGCCAGCCCCTGATGTCACCGCCGCCCGCTCGACGATCCACCTGTACACCGTCAACGCGTCCGCGCCGGGCAGCTTCTTGGCATAGGCGCGGTGCCGGGCGCGGGCCGTCTTGGCGAGCGCCTTGCGGCGCTTGGGATCGGCCACCTCGTTCAGTGCCATCTCCAGCCACCGGTTCATCCGGGCCAGCAGCCGCTCGCGCCGGGGAGCCAGCGGATCGTAGCGGTATTCCACCTCGAACCACGCCTTGATCTCCCGATGCGGGAGCGACATGCCGTCCCACGCTTCGAAATTTCCCGCCGGCAAGAACGCCGCCTCATACACCTGCAGTTGCTCCGCCAGCCACGCCTTGAACGCCAGCGATCCTTTGAGGCGTCCGGGCGTGAAGTCGTTCATGGGCGGCCGCTGTCCCGCCAGCGCGAACCAGTCAGCCTTCCCGCCGCCGCTGCTGACCGCCAGCTGAACATCGCCATCCAGCAACCCCAGCGCCCAATCGGCAAATGTCGTCTGCTTGACATCGCCGACCCCGAGCTCAGGAAGCACGCCCGAGATATAATCCAGGAACATGGCATTGGGGGCAAATACGATCATCCGCTCGGCCCGGATCTGGCCCTGATAGCGGTAGAGCAGGAAGGCGAGCCGGTGCAGCGCTACCGTCGTCTTGCCGGAGCCGGCGGCCCCTTGGATGATCAGGGCGAGGTTCCGTTCGGCACGGATGATGCGATCCTGCTCGGACTGAATGGTCGAGACGATGTCCCGCAGCCGGTTGTCCTTGCGCTCGCCCAGCCGGTAGAGCAGGAACTCGTCGCTCAGGCCGAGGTTATCGCCGCCCCGCTCGTAGCTGTCGACGACCCGCTGCAGCTGCCTGCCGCGGATGGAGAGATTGCGCTTGCGGTGGACCTCGCCATGGATCTCGCCTTCCGGGGCTTCGTAGGAGACGGGCTGTTCGCCGCCGCTGAAGGAGTAGAAGAGACTGGCGACCGGTGCCCGCCAATCGATGACATACGGCTGCTGACTGCCGTCCTGCTCCATGCCCCGCTTGCCGATATACAGCACCGCCGCTTCGTCCGCGCCGTCCTCCAGGAAGTCTAGTCTTCCGAAATAAGGCTCCTGCTGGAGCCGCTCCAGCGTATCCCGCTGTTCGAGGCGGCGCGCATCCAGCACCTGCTCCAGGAAATCGTCGCCATAATACCGTCCTCCGATGCGCGCGAGCTGCCGTCCGATCTCATGCTGGGTTTCCTCCAGTCTCTCTGACTCTTCCCGATACGCCTGACTTTGTTCCATGTATAACAACCTCCTTATAGCTGCCATTTCCCTTAGATTGAATCTGATGCTCATATGGAAACCAGGACTTTATTTTGGCATATTCGGCGAAAAAAGAGTAGACTTATAATTTTGATTTTGTTATGATGTTGAGTACAGTCATACCTATTTTAAATGGAACGTTCGTTCGCATCCAGGCGAGTGGAATAAACATAATAAAGCACCGCTTCAAGCTGCCAGAGCTTGGGCGGTGCTTTTTCTTTTATATCCAACTTACATTTTTATCGAGCCGCTGGAGATCCCCTCCACAAAATTGCGCATCAGGAACGCGAACAGCAGCAATAGCGGGATGGAGGCAATGAGGTAGGCAGCCATCATGCCGCCGTAATCGCTGAGGCCGTAATTGCCGGTCGACGCCTCAAAGGACACGAGCGCCATCGTAACGGTCTGGTTGGAGCGGTTCAGCAGCAGCGAAGGCAGCAAGTAATCGTTCCACAGGCTCGTAATATTCATAATGGCCACCGTCGTACAGATCGGGATCGACAGCGGCAGCACGACATTGCCGAAGATCCGGAAGTTTCCGGCGCCGTCGATCCGGGCCGCTTCGAAGATCTCGCCCGGCAGCTGATCAAAAAACGTCTTCAGGACAAAGATGGTGAACGCTTGCCCTCCAGCGATGTAGGGCAGGATAATGGCCAGGTAATTGTCGGAGAAGCCCAATGACTTGATCTGCAGGTACAGGGGGATCAGCGTGAGAAACCCCGGGATCAACAGCAGGCCAAACACCGCGAGAAACAACGTGTTTTGCAGCGGGAAGCGCAGCTTGGAGAACGCGTAGGCGCTCATGGCGGAGAGCCCCACGATGGCGATGACGCTGACCCCGATAATAACCGTTGTATTGTACAGCGACAGATGGACTCTCTCCCAAGCCACAGCATAATTGCTCCATTGCAAGACTTGGGGGAAGGTGAGTGTGCTTGTAGCGAACTCGATCGGTGTTTTTAACGAGTTGGCTACAATGAAGTAGATCGGAAGCAGGTTGAACACCAGCAGCACCAGCAGAATGCCTTGCCCGATCCCTAACCGGCGTTTTTTTCGCATCTTGTAAACCCCCTTCATCAGGAATCGGACCGGACCAGCTTCATATTGAGAATCGTCAGGAACAGAATAGCGACGAACATGATGAGCGCGACCGCCATGCCATACCCGAACTCGCCGTTCGCGGTCGAGACATTGTACATGTAGAGAATCGGCACATAGGTGGAATAGCCCGGCCCGCCGTTCGTCATGATCAGCGGCGGGATGACATTCTGCAGGCTGCCGATCAGCGTCAGCACCAGGATAAGCCTGAGCTGCGGAAAGGATAACGGAATATCGATCAATCGCACCCGTTTCCAGCCCGTGGCGCCATCCAGTCGTCCCGCCTCGATGACTTCAGAGGGAATGCTCTGCAAGCCGGCATAGAAGATCAGCAGGTTGAATGCGCTGATCCACGGGAACCCCATGAAGATGATGGAATACAGCGCAATGTTCGGATCGCTCAGCCACATCTGCTGTAGGAAACCGAGCCCGATCAGCTCCAGCACTTGATTGATGGCGCCATCTCCCTGATAGAGAAACCGCCAGAGCAGGATGATGACGATGCCCGGGATGACGATGGGCAGCACAAACAACGTACGGTACACATACTGCGCGCGGGTGCGTTTCAGATGAAAAATAAGCTCAGCTACAAAATAAGGGGGCACTACCGCCAAGACAATGGCGAACGCCACCCAAATCAAGGCATTGATGGTGGATTGACGCAGCACTTCATCGCTGAACAAGCGAGTAAAGTTGTCGAAGCCGATGTACCGGGGCGCATTAAAGCCGTCCCAGTCCGTGAACGCTCCGATAAATGCCTGATAGACAGGATAGTACATGAACCAGGCTAAAAAGATAAAGGTGGGTAGAAGAAACACATAGCCAGTCAGCGCAGTACGCCATTTTGTTCTGCTGCTCATCGGGTGGATCATCCTTTCTGCGCAGGCTAGAATAGAAGAAGGGAGCGCCGCCAGCCGGCCGCTCCCTTCTCGAACTGCTGCATCGTGCAGCCAGCGCTAGTATTGCGTCCAATCGACATTATTTTTGGACTCGTAATCCTTCAAGGCAGCATCCAGTTCCTTCTGCATATCTGCTTTTGCGCGTTCCAGATCAATATTCCCGCTCAGGTAAAGGTTGAAAATCCGCTGAATGTTTTTGGTCAGGTTCGGCGAGGTGCCGCCTACGCCAATCGCTTGCAGCTTGTTAGAAGCCTGACTGGCCAGTTCAACCATACTTTCCGATGGCGTCGTATCGGGCCAAGTCGGAACGAAGCGGCCATGCTCATTGACAACGGTCTCTACATGGACAGGCGTACCGACAAATTGCAGCCAGTCGACTACCGCTTCCCGCTTGCCGGGCTCCTTCATCGTCGCGTTCGCTTCCGGTGTAGAGATGGCGAACTGGAAGGCGGCGTTCGGTCCGCCAACGGCGCCGGAGACATCGGTCCCGGTCGTATAAGGCGAGTCTTCCGGTGTCAGCACCGGGAAGTTGAACGAGCCGAGCTCAAAATCAATGTTGGCGTCGCTCGCCGTCTCCGGCAGCCAGCTGCCGTCATAAAAAATCGCGGTTCTGCCAGCCAGGAAGTCATTTCTGGCGCTTTCTCCTACCACTGCAGGGTCCAATGAAAGGTGATCGGCTTTCCAGTTGTCGGTCAGCGACTTGAACATCGGCCACCAGCCCATGAAGCGCTCGTCCTCTGTGCTGAGCATCCCCTTGGCAATCGCTACGCTCTGATCGAGCGAAGACACCCCGGGGTTCCCGTCGTAGCCGGCGATTTCTTCGAACTGCTCTGCGTAGAAGTCGGAGAGGAAATGGCGTTGGAACCAATCATAATCCGGCGATTGCGACATCGCGGTAATCCCGGCCGCGTTCAGCTGCTGCGTCACTTCGATCAACTCGCTCCAGCTTTGGGGCGGCTCGCTGATGCCGGCTTGCTCGAACAGACTTTGGTTGTAGAAAAATGCAGTGGCGACATAGTCTCCGTTGATGTTGTAGCTCTTGCCGTCCGCCGAGGTCGTCTCGCTGATGACGGTCTGATTCATCGCTTCGCGCCAAGTAGGCGCGCCCTCAATATATGGGTTAGGCTGGTCGAAATAGACGGTTAAATCTTCGGCGATGCCTTTAGGGAAAATGTTATTCAATTCCGCCCATTGTCCCCAGAACACGTCGAACATTTCGCCTGCAGCTGCTTTTACGCGTACGGTCTGCGTATAATCCTTGAATTCTTCATCGATGAATTCGATCTTGATGCCAGGATTGGCCGCTTCGTATGCGTCGGCAATGTCCTGCAGCCCCGTTAAAGCTTTCAAGCCGGCGATATTTTGGGCGTTGGGCGTGTACGATTGGGCGTACATGGTAATCGTGCCCTGCCAGCCGGAAGCCTCTCCAGGCTCCGTTTCAGATGGGGCAGGTGCGGATGGTTCGTTATTGCCGCCGTTACTGCTGCAGCCGCTTAGCACCAGACCCAGCGAGAGCAGGGCTGCAGCCGCAGGTTGGACATACTTTTTAGCCGTCATATAGAAATCCCCCTCAAGATTTATTGAAAGCGTATCCTCTATTTCATCTTAATGCAGCACGCGAAGCGCCGGCAGGGGGGTAGATTTTACATGGGGATGTTTTTTTTTACCGATCGGGCTATCGGTTATGCATTTTTTTGTAGTCGGATGGAGAATAGCCGGTATGCTCTTTGAATACGCGATAAAAATGCTTGCTGTCGGCGTATCCGACCTGCTGGCTGATCTCCTGGACGGTGAACCCTCCCTGCTCCATAAGCGTCTTGGCACGGGCAATCCGCATCTCGCGGAGGAAGACGACAAAGTTCTGTCCGGTTTCGAACTTGAACCAGCGGCTGAAATAGCTGGCATTCATGCCGAAACGGTCGGCGACTGATTGCAGACTGACGCCATCGGCCAAATATTCCATGACGTAAGGTTTGATCTTGTCAATCAAAGGTCTATCTATAGCGTCTCGCTCCCGCTTGACCTTAAGCGCAATCCTCTGCATCAGCGTTCGCATCCTGGTCATCATCGAAGAGCGGGTGAGAGCGGACTCCAGCTCGGCCAGCCAATCCTCCAGCGGCTTGCCGCTGATCTCGCGAACGTCCAGGTCCATCAATCGCAGCTGGGCGCCCAGTCTGAGCAGATAGTGGATGACGATCCGGTGCAGCTCCACGGGCATGATCTGATCCGCTTGGGTCAATTGATCGAGGATGACGAAGGCCTCCTGTTGGTTGCCCGCAAGCAATTGGTCCAGCGACCGCTCCAATTGCTCATAAATGGCAGCGGACATGGTTCTCTCCGACTGAAGCACGGGCAGCGTCACCACCTGGCCCTCGCCGTAGATCATTCTGTAGGTGACGGCCAGCGATGCATCCTGATAAGCCTGCGGTGCTTCGGTCAAGCGGCGAATGCCGCTGATGCCGATCGTCACGGTCCGTTGGAAGCAGCGGGCGATCTCTTCTTTCAAGCGGCGTGCCGATTCATGGATGCCGAGGGCGGTCACTTGCGCCTCCGAGGGATAGCTCATAATGACAATGACTTGTCCGATATGATCCTGGAGCACATAAGCATGCTTATCCTCGGCGTACCATTCCTGGACGAATTTGGTCAGCGCATAACAGAATAGCTCGACGTCAAAGGGGCTGAACTGCCCCTTCTCGATCCAGTCCGGGCTGATCGCCTGGATGACGAGGATGTCGTTGTCGCGGGTATGGGGGAGCGGATAACCGGCCTCGATAATGAACTGCTCCAGGTCGTGATAGTCTTGACCAAATATAAAATGCTGGTAATACAGCTTCTCTGCCATCGGTGCCGCTTGTTTGACAGCTTGCTGCAGAGACATCAGCTTGGCCTGCTGGCTGCGCTCTTGCTGCACAAGGTGCTCTACGCGCTGGAGGGTCTGCAGCAGCTCATGGCGATCCAGCGGCTTGGTGATGAATGCCGTGACCCCGTGGCGGATCGCCTGCTTCGCCAGCTCGAACTCCTGGTAGGCGGTGAGCAGGATGCGGTGGACGCGGGGCGCTTCGCTGGCGATACGCTCGCAGCATTCGATCCCGTTCAGCCCCGGCATGCGGAAGTCGAGTATGACGAGGTCCGGCTGCAGGCGCAGCACCTGGCGCAGCCCGGACTCGCCGTCCTCCGCTTCTCCGACCAGCTCCCAGTCGGGAGCGAAGCGTTGGATGATTTTGCGCAGGCCTTGCCGGATATAGGCTTCATCATCCACGATGATAACGCGATACATAACGATCAACCTCACTTTCACTGGTTATGCTGGGGAGCAGCAGCGTAATCTCCGTGCCGTCGCCGGGCCGGCTCTCGATCTGCATCGCATACGCGGGGCCAAAATACAGCTCGATGCGCGCCGACACATTGACCAGACCAATATTCTTGTCCTCATAGGACGGCTTAAGCGTCCCGCCTTCCAGCTTGGAGCGGATCTGCTGCAGCTGCTCCGGCGAGATGCCGAGTCCGTCATCGACAATGACAACCTTTACGGCATCGTCCTCTTTGCTTGCGGCGACCGACAGTCTGCCCTTGCCCTGCTTCATCTCCAGCCCGTGATAGAAAGCATTCTCCACCAGCGGTTGGATGAGCATCTTGGGGATATAGTGATCCATGAGCTCCTCATCTACCTGAATCGACATCTCAAAGCGCGAGCCGTAACGATTCTGTTGTATAGAAGTAGTTGAGCAGGTAAGCCTGCTCTTCCCGCAGCGTAATAAAGTCATTGCCTGGCTGCAAGGAGGCCTTGACCAGCTTGCCGAGGGCCGTAATCATATCCACGGTGGCGTCGGCTTCATCGATCTCCGCCTTCATCTTGATCGTCTCCAGCGTGTTGAACAGGAAGTGAGGATTGATCTGCGACTTGAGCGTACGCAATTCGCTGTCCTTGCGCACGATCTCCGCCTGATACAGATTGCGGATCGTCTCATCCAATCTGCCGCTCATACGAATGAAGCTGCGGATGAGCTGGCCGATCTCATTGCGCGGCGGGTTGTCGTATTGAATCTGGAAATCCTCGGTCTCCACGCGTTTGATCAACGCGATGAGCTTGTAGATCGGGATTGTCATCCGATGCGAGATGGTAATCGTAATGATGATAGCAAGCACGATACAGACGAGTCCGATCAGAATCATGGAATTGCGCACATTGGCAATGCCCGATACAATCTGCGAGACCGGCACATAGCCGACGACGATCCAGTCCATCTTGCCGACAGGGTGATGGACCAGAATCGTATTTTGCTGATGCAGCCTGACGATCTGCGGCGGGGAGGCGGGCTCCTGAAGCCCGACGGCATGTTCCAATATCCCTTCGTCGAGGGGCTGGCTGGCGAATACGACTCGCCGATCCTGATCGAGGAGGAAGAAGGAGCCGTTTTCCTCGTGATTGATCCGGTTCATAATACGACCGATGTCCTCGAGCGTGAAGTCGACTTGAAAATAGCCGGCCGTCTCCATCACCGTTGAGGAATAGTAGATCTTTCGGATCAAAGAAAAGACTTGAATCGGTTCCATCCGTTGGGCGTACCCCGAGCTGGCAAGCTGATGAAGACTGAGATGGGTCACGATCCGATCGGAGGATCCGAAAGCTCTCTCATCCCAACGCGCTTCCTCCACCTTGAGGCTGTCGTAGGGATACCCGGTGCTGTAGACACGCCGCTCGCCGGCGCCAGGCTTGCTGAAGTAGGTGATGTTCTCTACGCTTTCCCGTTGCGACTGCCAGAAGCTGAAGGTCTTCTCGATCTCTTCCTTCATCTCAATCGTCTGCAGTGGATCAGACGGCTGGCCATCGGTCAGCATGTCCTGAAATTCTTTATTGTAATAGGGCATGAGAGTAAACTGCTCCAGTTCACGGATGTACATCTCGATGTTGGAGGCTGTGCTGATGGCGACCTGTTGAACAAAGTCGCTGACCTTCTTCTCCATCGCGTCGCTGTATAGGCGATAGGCGCCCATGCCTAGCACGGACATCGGCAATACGATGAGCACGATGTAAGTCAGGACAAGCTTTTGTTTGAAGGTCAAGATCCTTTTCATCGCGGGCACCTCGTTTCGTATAGATATCGGTCAGTCATACAAAGTCTGTCGGGCCTCCGTACAGTGTACGGAGGCCCAGGGGCGCAGTCAACGGCGGCTTAAGGGGCTGTTCAAAAAGTCCGCTTTTGATCACGAAGTGACTCAGGATGCGAATTCGACATCGAATCTTGAACGCAGTCGAAACTTCCGGTGCTCACGTAGCTTCCAGCTACGCTCCGCTCCTCAGTTCCTTCCTGCCTTCAACCTTCTCGGTGCTGAAAATCGACCTTTTTGAACACGTATCTAAGGGGTCAAGAGATAAAGCTCGACGTCGCCCAGCAAACCATAATCAAGCAGATCGTAGTCGCTCGCCGGCGGCGGACCGGCGAGCGGCGAGCGCTTCCAGGCGCCTGGCCACGCCGTATTTCTCAGCTTCTCATGATCCAGATGAGGACCCATCAGGTTGCGCCAGGTGCCGCTGACGCGATAGTCCACCATGTGATGCACCCCAGGACGGATATGGGGTGTGATCTCTAATTCATGTCCATGATCGACCCCGATTAACCCCGCCTGCACGCCATCTACGGACACGGAGATGACAGCGCCTTGCCAGCTCGGGATCGAGACGACGATGCAAGCATCTGCATCCGGGGCCTGGAAGGTGTGACGATACCGCATCGCATCGGAGTAAAAGGGGTATCCGCACTCGCGCCAAGAGCCAAGGGCAGCTGCACGTTCCCTTGCAAGCTGCCAGCCTTGCTCGCCGGGGATGACCGAGAAAGCACCAAAGATGTAGATCGGCTCCAGCTCCATGAAGATCGAGAAGGGCCGGCCTTCCAGCCGGATGGTGTTGCGCCCGCTTTGCAGTGCGTCGCGGATATCCAGACTGCCCATATGGTGATCCAGCCGGGAGCCTTCGGCAGCCGCCGGACACGCGATGCCGTTCACCGAGATCCGGTACAGCTCGGGTCGCTCCAGCTCCAAGCGCACCGGTCCGACGCCTTCCAGTTCTGCGATCTCCAAATGATACTCCGCCACGATGCCGCTGCGCGCGTCCCAGGCGCGGTTGCGATCCAGGAGCCGGCTCTTGAATTGCACCGCATTGTCCCAGGGGTTCGTCTCGAAGCCGTGATGCTCAAAGGCATATCTGGAGGCATGGACGGTGAAGAGGCCCTCGTAACGCTTGGTGCCGGCGGTCAGATCGCAATGGAGCAGAGGCAGCACATTATCCCGCTCCGGCAGGATGGACCAGTCGGATGTAGCGAGCGGCTGGCGCATTAAGTCGGTTGCGGGAGGCAGGACGATCTCCTCCTGCGGCTCTATTGGCAGGCCGGTGCCAGCCTGCACGGCCGCAGGGGCGAGCGGCTCGGCATGCACCAGGACGCGCAGCAGTACAGAACCGGATCCTTCCAGCTTCATGTCAAGGCTGACTGTGCCACCCTCTCCTGGCCGCTGCTCAGGATAGGTGACTGTGCCGTCGAAAGGATGCCATTGCTCCACCTGCTCCCCGGCTATCGTCAGCGTTCCCGTCGATCGCCGTTTGCCGGAATTCACAACAAAGTAGAAGGCCGAGCCATCCCCGAGGTCCCGACGCAGATGAGCCATGCCGCCAGGCGCATCCCCTCGCGCCGCTGTCCAGACAAGGCGCGGCGTCCAGGTATCGGACAGACGGTCCAGCAGCTGCGCCGTATCGGATGCCTTGTGCCATCCGCTCTGCCGCTGGAGCCGGGCGGCTTCTCCGCTGCGGCAGCCTTCCACGAGCTCCGGCGGGTCGGCAGCCGCGAGGACGGTGCCCCCTGCGTCCAGGAAGCGGGAGAGCAGGTCGACTGTCGAGCGCTTCAGGTGGGTGACGGCAGCAGGGATGACCAGCACTTCGTACCGGGCTTGACCTACCCGCAGTGCAGCGTCCTCCACCGACCCGTGCCGCTCCATGATGAATTCATCGCATAGATCGAAGTCCCACTGGCCCTCGGAGAGTGCCTGTATCAGCTCCAGCGTGGCGTCAATGCCGGCCCGGTAGACGGGACAGCTCGCTACCGTCTCTGCGGTTACCAGGAAGCTGGAGGTGGTCGGGTTCAGTACCGCAATCCGGTTGATCGATCGCCCTTGCGACAGTGCATAGGACAGCCGGGCATAATAATGATTCAATTCAGTATACTCGTCCCACCAAGGCTGACGCCAGTCAAAGGACTGGGGATGATCGCGTTTGCGGGCGCCGGCGATCGTCCCGTAGGTCAGGTGCTGGTTCATAAAGTTGATGCCGTGCACGTAGAGCCAATCGCCGATCCGCTTGTAATCCTCAAAGGTCGAATCCCAGCCGCCGGCGCCGTAAGACTCGCACAGCACACGCTCGCGGCCGAACTGGTTGGCGGCGCTCTGCGCCTCGCGTACCGTCAGCATGGCGACAGGGTCATGGTTCAGTTGATCATAACTCGTCGGCTCAGGAGCTTCCGGGGAGGCGGGCTTCGGTCGCAGCAGCTTCGTCTCCAGGAAATCAATAGCCGGCCAATGCATATATTCGTACAACGACATGACCGCCGGCGAGGTACGGTGGAACGGATGCGGCCACTGATGCTCCAGGTAGTGTCCTGTGAAGGCAATACCCTGCTGCTCACACCATTCGGAGATCGGCCGGATCGAGTTGTTGACCCAGAGCGAGCGGATCGTGCAAAAATAATCGTAGCGGACCTTCTCCGGCTCCACCGGATAATCGGATGGCATCACCACGTCGTGGAACAAGCACGGCAGATAGTCGCGCAGGTCATAGCCATTCAGGCGCTCGAATTCGCCGGCGAACCAATACGTATACGGCAGCGGTGTGCCCGCCTCGAACAGGTTGCCGGGGGAGATCTCGGGCTCGTCGGTGAAGAGTGCGGGGATCTGCGAGCCGAACCGGTCGCCGAAGTGCCGGCGGTACTGCTCATGCGTCGTCTCCAGGAAGCGCTGGGTGACCTCGGGCCGTAGCAGATCGGCGTAGGCAAAACCGCCCAGCCAATTGTTGGTCTCCGGCGTGCCCAGCTCGAAGACCCAGAAGCGCTCACCATAGGAAGGCCATTCTGAAACGGGGAGCCGCGTCACCTCCTGGACGACCTCCCAGGGTGAATGGCCATCTTCGCCTGCGCGGACGGCAAACGCCTTGATCGGATGCCCGGGCCGGTTAAGCATGATCGACGAAGGCCCCCGCTTACGCTTCAGTTGCTCGACATCGTAATCGTGGAACAGGACAGAATTCGCCAGACAGTCCGGCAGCTCCGACGGCACATGCCCGCCGGCAAAGCCGGAAGGGTAAGAATTTTCATCATAGATGTAGAGCTTCAATCCGAGCCGCGACGCTTCTTCCAGCGCCTCTTCCCAGCGTGCGAACCACGCTTCGGACAAGTAAGGGGTAACCAGTCCGGGCCGCGGGTGAACGAAGGCACCGCCAAATCCGTGACTGGCCAGCTCCTGCAGCTGGAACCGGATCTGCTGCGGCTGCATATCGTCATTCCATACCCAGAGCGGTGCGGGACGGTAGATGGCGGAAGGATTCGCGAACGCGGCCAGGCGCTCGTTATATTCAATAGTGGACATCAGGCTCAGCCTCCTTTGATTGACTAGCCCAAGTCTAGCAGTCGGATGAGGCGGATGTCTTGGCACAGGCGGCAGAAGGCAGGTGCACTTTTGCAAGATGTTGCACTATAATACGCTTAGAGAGATGTGGGGAGGGGGCTGTGTAATGACGACACGGGACAGAACGAGGAGGATCGACATGCTGGCGGCGCAGCCGGTCGTTCATTTCGCCGAACGTGCCGTCTCCGAGCCGGATGATGTGTGGGGGCCGCGCATCAACCCGGATTGCCAGCTGCTCTATGTGCTCTCCGGACAGATCCAGCTGGAGCTTGGCGCCGAGAGCTATACGCTAACACGGGGAACCTGTGCTTTCTATGGCAGCGGCAGTCCGCACCGGATTGCGACGCTGCCCGGGGGGCCGGCTGTGCTGTACAGTGTCCATTTTGAATGGGAGGCCGCAAGCCCGGTGCCAGTCCATCCATCGCCGGGCATCCTGCCGTGCCGGCCCGGTGAGCAGCGGCTGCCGCCCCGCGAATATCAGATCGCCTGGGGGCCAAGCCACGCTAGCAGGATGTCGCATGTGCTGCACGCACCAGAGCTGGAAGTGTTGTTCCGGCCGATTGTGGAGGAATACATGGAGCAGGGCGAAGGGTACGAGACGGCTCTGCGCGGGCACATGACGACGCTCTTGATCGGATATCTCCGCAGCCAGAGACAGGAGCGGCCGGACCCTGCCCTGAAGAGAATCGCACCGGCACTGGATGCGATCGCGCTGGAGCCCGGCCGCGTCTGGTCGAGTAGGGAGCTGGCCGGGTTGTGCGGTTATCATCCGGTCTACTTTGCCGATCTCTTCAAGACGGCGACCGGCTTGAGCCCCAAGGCTTACACCGTGCAGAAACGGATCGCGCGGGCGAAGCGGCTGCTGCTGACCGGCGAGAGCATCACGGATATTGCCAAAGCGCTCGGCTACGACAGCGTCCACTACTTCTCCAGGAATTTCCGGGAGGTCACCGGGCTGACGCCGTCCGAATTCCGGCTGCGGCCGGAAGAGTGAGCCGACACGTTAACCGAGATCGCCGCGGACCCGATCCTTCCACAACGCTATGTTGGCTATGGCATGCTGCTCGCCGCCCAGGTAGATATCTTCGATCGTCATGGACCACTGTCTAAACTTGCGGACGCGATCCTGGTCAGGGATCGGGCTGGTGATTTTGCCGATCCGCCCGACCAGCTCCCGATTGCGCCTCAGAATGTAGGGCGTGTCCCACTTATGATCGTACGCGTCTTTGAACAGTTGGATCATATGGCGGTAGCCCTCTTCCGTATAGTACGATGGATGTTGAATCATATAACAGGACACCAGCCAAAAATGCAAAGCGTACAAGGCCGGATCCTCGTGCTCCCAAGCAAGCGGGTATCCGAATAAATCATAACAGGTCAGTCCGCCCGGTTCCTTGGCGCCACACTCGCTGCATCGCCTGGGCGCCGCCAGGGTATTGGTGTAGTCGACCATTCGACATCGCTCCTTTCTAGAAGTATACACGTATCGCCAATGTTCCACAGGAAGTGTCAATGTTCCACATGGAACATTTTAAAGGATGACGTAACGTTAATGTCAATATACGACTTAGGGAGGAATCATCATGCGTGAACCCGAGAACATGACTGGGGAATATGAACAGGTTCCCTATATACTCCGTACACAAAATGCCGAATACAGCAGTCCATCCATCTCCGGATCGCATATCTCGGATATCATCACCAATCTCGAGTTACATGAGTTTATCGTCATCGAGCCGGCGAAGCCTATTAAAGACAGCATTTATATGCAAGCCGCCATGTTTGGATCCTCCGAGGAAAGTGTCACGGTAGAGGTCCGATTGAGTTACGACGAAGAATCTTTTAAACATTACAGCTACGAGACAACGGACAAGCAGAAAGTGGTCCGATTGTTTCTGGATTATTGGGGCTTGCAGCAGATGCCGGACTTGGCGGAGTGGGCAGATATTAGCGACCAATTTTAATCGGCTTATTGCTTCCGTTACCCGGTCTGGCGGCCAAGCCGATTATCGACATTCTGTTCGGGATCGAAACCTGGTGGCGGCGTCGCCCCTCCCCCAAGTGATTGAAATCATAGGTCAGCCTGGTGCTTCTGGGGAAGCAGCGGGCTATGTGCCTTGAGTAGGATATCGAATGGTTATATTGACTTCTTACAAATCCGATTGGAAATGTCTATGGAGCGATTCGGGTAACGCTAATATACTTTTTGAAAGCGCTACAATATCAATCATGTTAAAGGAAGGGGTTATCTTATGGCGGCTCGTAAATGGTGGATGGTGGTGTGTATATTTGTCCTGGTATTCGTGACGGCTTGCAGCAGTGGAGAGGGTACATCGGGCAACCGGGTCGGCGATAACAATGAAGGAACGAACAGCGGAGTCAATGAACCGTCCGGTACCAATAACGGCGAAGAGACAGCGGCTGCAAATCCCAACGTGACGCCGGAGATGGACTTCGATCTGGGCGGACGCACCATCAAGCTGGTCTCCTGGTATGATGAGGCCATCCAAACGGACAGCCCGGACAGTATCCAGCGCAAGGAGAACCTGGATGCGTTGATGGAGAAGCACAACTTTAATGTGGAGTATGTCGTAGTCGATTATGGGGAATACCGCGACAAGATCGCGGCATCCCTGCTCGCGGGAGAGCCGCTCGGCGACATCATCCGTCTGGCCAGACCGTGGATGATGCCGGCACTGGTCAAGCAGGACTTGTTCTGGCCGCTGGATGATTACGTGATCAACGATAACGCGTTCGTCCTGCAGTATACGACCGACCACTCTCAGTTCGAAGGCAACGGTTATGGCTTCCGGATCGGCGTTACCGGTGCGGCGTCAGGTATCTTTTACAACCGCAGTCTGATGAATGAGTTCGGCATGAAGCCGCTCCAGGAGTACGTAGACGAGGATAACTGGAACTGGGATACGCTCATCCAGGTTGCCAAAGAAGCGAATAAGGATACCGACAATGACGGCAAGCTCGATCGCTGGGGCCTGGCGACGGCTTCCATGCTCATCCAGGCGTTGTCCTCGAATGAAACGGGACTGGTCGAAGGCAATAAACAGATACTGGATGACCCCAAAACGCAGGAATCCTTTAACTTCATCTCCCGCCTGGCTACGGAAAATGTAGCCCGCCCTACGGAGGGCGGAGACTGGACGGAGCCCAAACAGTTTTTCCTGCAGGGGAACACGCTGCTCTATCCGGGGATGGACTATGAAGCCAATGACTTCAAAGCCGATATGGCGGAATTCGACGTGGGCTTCCTGCCCTTCCCGAAAGGTCC
Organism: Paenibacillus jepli; assembly: GCF_047238105.1. Classification (NCBI taxonomy): domain Bacteria; kingdom Bacillati; phylum Bacillota; class Bacilli; order Caryophanales; family Paenibacillaceae; genus Paenibacillus; species Paenibacillus jepli. The sequence continues at coordinate 3,210,318 of NZ_JBDFMD010000001.1, read as the reverse complement.
CAGCGCAACCAACTATCATACGCATGTGACCATTCCGAACTACTATACCATCCCCAGAGCAGTCGAGAATCCGGAGCAGATCGTCTACCTGTGGGAGAAGATCTATGATATCGAATCCATCTACGATTATCCCAAACAAGCCGATCTGGAGAAGTTTTTCAGCAATGAAGACGATATCAACAATGCCAAAAACGCGGCAGAGAGTATCAAAGTCATCGAGCAGGGCGATTACTATCCGTCCATGCCGTATTACGAGCTGGTCGATGAACTGGTAGAGGGCATATCTGTGTCGACGGTCATCGAGAAGTATAAAGTGCCGTTCCAGGCTGCCATCGATGAAGTATGGGAAGCGGTGCCGGCCGAGTAACGAGTAGACAACCGTATAGCTTCACACCGGAGGGTATTGGGAAACCAATGCCTTTTTGGTGTCTTCCAGTATCTTCTTGGCCATGGATGGCGGATACCCCTTTATCTGCTTGAACAGGTTGCTGAAATAATAAATGTCCTGGAAGCCGCAGCGTGCAGCGGTCTCCGTCACATTGAAATCCCCGGCCAGCAGCATCATCTCGGCGCTGTTGATGCGGATGCGATTGAGATATTCTTTATACGATGACCCGGTGTGCTGCTTGAACAGCTTGCCCAGATACACCGGATGCAACTGCACCATATCGGCCATATCACTCAGCTGGAGCGGCTCGGCATAATGGTCCGTGATATAGTCGATCACTTTTTTGATGCGCGGGTCGGTGCGGCTAGCGCCTTGCATGTATAAGTTTGTCAGCAAACTATGCAGGATCAGCTCGAACAGCGCCCGCGCCCGCATCATATAGAAAGGTTGCTTGTCCATCCAGACCTGTTTGAATTCTCGAATGTAGGCGAGTACTTCTTTGGTAATCATCTTCTTGGTGACCACGCCGAACGGCAGCGCAATATGATTGTGCGGTCCGGCCCAGTGAAAGTTGAAGGGATAAGCATGCATGGGTGTCTTTTCAAAGGTATGCGCTTCCCTGGTGCTGCCGCCGGGGATGTACAACAGATCACCCGCTTCGACGAGATAGGCCTCGCCATTGACGAGGTAACGGGCCTTGCCGGCGATGACGAAGGTCAGATCATGAAAACTGATTGTCCGCTTCTCTATTGTCCAGTCAGGAAAGCACTTGCGGTCAACAAACAAAAATATATTCGGCACCAGATGATGGAATAAAGGGTTGTCGATGACCGATCACCTCCTACTTTGAAATATAACGACTTTCGTGTTAAATTACAAATGCTGGCCCAGCCTGAGATACCGACTGATTCTTTTGGGACTTCAGGGTTAAGATATAATCAGAGAAGTGAAGAGGCGAGGAGTTGGTCGGGTTGGAACATTATCGGCGCAGTACAGAAGAGACGCTGCAAGAAGTCGGGAGCTCCCGGCAGGGTCTTGCGGCGGCTGAGGTCGAGAAACGGCGGGAAGAGCACGGGTACAATGAGCTCAAAGCGAAAAAGGCGACCCCGGTGTGGAAGCTGCTGGTAGAGAATATCAAGGATCCGATGGTCATCGTGCTGCTCGTCGTGGTTGCCGTACAAGTCGTTCTCGGTCATCTGATCGAGTCGCTCATCATCTTCCTGGTCATCGTACTCAACGCGATCCTCAGTGTGGTCCAGACTAAGAAGGCCGAGAGCTCGCTCGATGCGCTGCGGCAGATGTCGGCGCCCACGGCCAAAGTGATCCGGGACGGCGCCAATATGGCGATCGCAGCCCGGGAGTTAGTGCCGGGCGATATCGTCATCCTGGAAGCTGGAGACTTCGTCCCCGCGGACGGCCGAATCCTCAGCTCGGAGAGTCTCAAGATCAATGAAGGTATGTTGACGGGGGAATCCGAGGCAGCCGAGAAGCATGCCGAGATCATCGAAGGTGAAGCGTCGATCGGCGACCGGCGCAATATGGCGTTCAGCGGCTCGCTGGTCGTGTATGGGCGGGGCCAATTCGTCGTGACCGGCACAGCGCTGAAGAGCGAGATCGGCAAGATCGCGGAGATGTTGGAGAGTGCCGAGACCAAGCATACGCCGCTGCAGCGCAAGCTTGAGGCGTTCAGCAAGAAGCTCGGCCTGTTCATCCTGGGCTTGTCGATCGTTATCTTCGGCATCGAGGCCGGACGCGTCTGGTTCACGGCAGGAGGCGAGGAGATCGGCCCTTCCCTGATCAATGCGCTGATGTTCGCCGTGGCGGTGGCCGTCGCCGCGATCCCGGAGGCGCTGTCGTCGATCGTCACGATCGTACTGTCGCTGGGGACCAACAAGATGGCGAAGCAGCATGCCATCATCCGGCGCTTGCCGGCAGTGGAGGCATTGGGCTCGGCAGGCGTCATCTGTACGGATAAGACCGGCACGCTGACGCAGAACAAGATGACTGTCGTCGATTATTACATCCCGCACGGCACGCGTGACGAATTCCCTGATGACCCGGAGGTCTGGAACGAGGAGGAGCGCCGGCTTCTGCATATCGCCGTGCTCTGCAACGATTCGCATATCAACGAAGAAGGTCAGGCGCTCGGTGATCCGACCGAGGTGGCGCTGATCGACTTTAGCAACCGCAAGAACAAGGACTACAACGAGATCCGCGACCGCTTCCCCCGGGAAGCGGAGCTGCCCTTCGATTCGGACCGCAAGCTGATGAGTACGGTGCACCAGTTCGAAGGCGGGTACGCGCTGCTCACCAAAGGCGGACCGGATGTGCTGATCAGCCGCTGCGACCGGGTGTTCATCCATGGCGAGGTGCAGCCGCTCACCGAAGCACACCGGGAGCAGTTCCGGGAGCAGATCGAAGCGTTCTCGGAGCGGGCGCTGCGGGTGCTGGCCTATGCCTACAAGCCGATCGAGGATCGCAGTCCCTTGGGGCATGAGGATGAGCATGAGCTGATCCTGGTCGGCCTGACCGCGATGATCGACCCGCCGCGCGAAGCGGTCTATGAAGCGATCGAGCAATCCAAGCGGGCGGGCATCCGGACGGTCATGATCACCGGCGACCACAAGACGACGGCGCAAGCGATCGGCCGCGACATCGGCCTGATGGGCGAGCAGGATATGGCGCTGACCGGCAGCGAACTCGACAAGCTCTCCGACGAGGAGCTGGACGAGAAGCTGGAGCGGATCAGCGTCTATGCCCGGGTCTCGCCGGAGAACAAGATCCGGATCGTCCGGGCTTGGCAGCGAAAGGGCAAGGTGTCGGCGATGACCGGGGATGGCGTCAATGACGCGCCGGCGCTCAAGCAGGCGGATATCGGCGTAGCGATGGGCAGCGGCACCGACGTAGCGAAGGATGCATCGGCGATGATCCTGACGGATGACAATTTCGTCTCGATCGTGAATGCGGTCAGTGTCGGGCGGATGGTGTTCGATAATATCAAGAAGGCGATCGCCTATCTGTTTGCAGGCAATCTGGGCGCCATCACGGCAATCCTGTTCGCACTCGTCGTGGGCTGGGTCAATCCGTTCACGGCGCTGCAGCTGCTCTTCATCAATCTGGTCAACGATTCGCTGCCGGCGATTGCCCTTGGCACGGAGAAGGCGGAGCCGGACGTCATGGACCGCAAGCCGCGGGATATCCGCGAGGGGATCTTCGCGGGCGGTACGCTGCAGGTCGTTATCCTGCGCGGCCTGTTGATCGGCGCGGCGGTTATCGTCTCGCAGTTCATCGGACTGGGCGAGTCGCCGGAGGTCAGCGTGGCGATGGCCTTCACCACGCTCATCCTGGCGCGGACGCTGCAGACGTTCCCGGCGCGCTCCAACTCCCAGACCACGCTGCAGGTCGGCTTCTTCACCAACAAGTATGTCCTGGGCGCCGTTGTGGTCTGCTTTTGCCTCTACGGCGTGACGCTGCTGCCTGGCGTTCGCGAGATCTTCGCGATCCCGGCGGCATTCGGCACCGACGATTTCCTGGTTGCCGCCGGCCTGGCTCTTGCGGCAGTGGTCCTGATGGATGTCATCAAGTGGCTGCGGATGATGGCCGGACCTTCGCGGGCATAACTTCATGTGACATCATAAACGCCTGCCGGTCCCCCAGAGGGAGCCGGCAGGCGTTGTATTGGGCGGGCTATAAGGCGAAGATTCCTCACAGCAGCTGGGGATCGGCTAGGAGAGCAGATTATTCAGAACCAGTGCCACGATAGCCAGCACCACCGCTACGCCGAGGAAGACGCTGCCGAGGATGACGAAGATCAGGCCGCTCTGGACCATCGAGTCGATCGAGGCCCGCTCGGGCTGGTACGGATCGTACTTCACGGTGACGGTGCTGCCTGGCCAGAATCCCGGCGTCTGCGAGATGGCAGACGTCTTGCGATATACCTCCCCGTTCACGACATACTCGAAGGTCGGATACTTGTCGGGAAGGTTAGGGAACAGGCTGCCCGCTTTGATGATGATGCCTCGCGTGACATCCCAGTCTCTCATGCGCTGTCTGAAGAACATGCCGATCGAGAAGAATACCGCGCCGAGCAGGAGTAAAACGCCGGCTGGAATGAGCACGCCGAGCATGTAAGGGGGGATTTCAGACATCGATAGCCACCTCTTTCGGTATGATGATTGCGCCACGTTGCTCCGAACGGGGGGTTCGGGCTTTTTCCGTAGTATACGTGACGGGAACGCTGTTGAACAGTCTTCCTGACATTCAGTTGTCAGGCTGCCCCGTTTATACTATAGTCAAATCAACGCCTGTCAACCTGGGATTCAGACGCATCATGCGGGTTGTGGCGTCAAAGGGGAGAGGCTGGATGAAGCTGGACCGCTTGCTCGCGATTACGATGGAGCTGATGATGCGCAGGAGGGTCAAAGCGACCGACCTGGCGGAGCGGTTTGAAGTATCGGTCCGCACCGTCTATCGGGATATCGACGTCATCAATCAGGCAGGCATCCCGGTCGCCTCCTTTACAGGCGCCGACGGCGGCTTCGAGCTGATGGAAGGATTCTTCCTTACCAAGCAGTACTTCTCGCTCGAGGATTTCACCATGATCTATCAGCTGCTGAGCCAGATGGACGATGCGGCAGGCGGCAGTCTGGTGGCCCTGCGGCACAAGCTGGGCACGCTTCATCCCGCTGTCGCGAAAGGGGATGTGCAGGAGCGGGTCGTCTTCGACCTGAGTACGCGCTCGGAGGACCAGGCCGCGATCCGGCCGCTCTACCAGGCGATCAAGCAGCGCAAGCGGGTCGCTTTTACGTATATGGACGCTCAAGGGGCCGGATCGGACCGCAAGGTGGAGCCGTTGCGGCTGTATTGGGAGCGGGGCAGCTGGTATATGGAGGCCTACTGTCTCACCAGACAGGCGCTCCGTCTGTTCCGGGTGTCCCGGCTGACGCAGGTACATCTGACGGAAGAGAGCTGCACGATGCGGGAGGGCTTGGTCGATCCGAGGTCCGACGAGCCGGAGGGTCTGCAGGTGCATCTGAGGTTCGGACTGGACGCGCAGCCGCGGGTCGGGGAGCAGTTCGGCGAGGCATGCAAGTATCAGGAGACACATATCGATGTGCACACCGTATTCTACAGCTACGAGTATGCGCTATCTGTCGTCCTGAGCTATGGCACCATGGTCCGCATCATGGAGCCGCCACAGCTCAAGGAAGATCTGCTGGGCATGCTCGGTAGGATCGGCGCGATGTATGACGAGGAATGCTAAGGGAGAGGGGATACGCTCAATGCCACACGAAGCCTACCTGATGCCGGACCAGTTGATCCGGCGATTGGAGCACCCGGGCCGGAAAGTTCGGATGATCCTGGATACGGATACGTATAATGAGATCGACGACCAGTTTGCCGTCATCTACGCCCTGCAGTCAGAAGACCACGTCCAGGTCGAGGCGATGTATGCCGCGCCGTTCTTCAACAGCCTCTCTGACGGCCCCAAGGATGGCATGGAGAAGAGCTACCGGGAGCTGCACAAGATCCGCAGCCTGATGAAGCGGGAGGAAGTCCCGTTGTACCGGGGGGCGGAAGCCTATCTGCCCGGACCGGAGCAGCCGGCGGACAGTGAAGCGGCCCGGGATCTGGTGCGCCGCGCGATGGCTTCAGATCCGGAGGATCCCTTGTACGTCGTGGCGATCGCCGCGATTACCAATATTGCCTCGGCGATCCTGATCGAGCCGCGCATCGTCGAGCGGATCGTCGTCGTCTGGCTTGGCGGACATGCGCTGCATTGGCCGGATACCAAGGAATTCAACCTGGCGCAGGATCTCTATGCATCCAGGCTGGTGCTGGATTGCGGCGTGCCGCTCATCCTGGCCCCCTGCATGGGGGTAGCGTCCCACCTGAAGACGACCTTGTCCGAGCTGGGGGAGCACATCCGGGAGCAAGGCGAAGCGGGAGCTTATCTGTACAAGACCTTCGAGGCATGCCACGACGATCATTATGGCTATTCCCGGGTCATCTGGGATATCGCCGTCATCGCCTGGCTGGTCGAGCCGGACTGGTGCCCGAGCTATCTCACGGCGAGTCCCCGCATATCGGACGATTACCGGTGGATCCCCGACCCGACCCGTCATCCGATCCGCTATATGTACCATATCCAACGCGATGCCGTGTTCCGGGACCTGTTCCGCAAGATTGGGTTTGAAGCCCGTACCGTGTAGCGTTTATAATAGAGCAAGGATCTTTAAATAAACGTTCAAAAGTTCGGTTGCGGACTTTTTGGACTACTTCTACTAGAAAAGGTGTCATGCATGAGTATATTGAACGTAGAACGGCTAAGTCACGGCTTTGGAGACCGCGCGATCTTCAATGACGTATCGTTTCGCTTGCTGAAGGGCGAGCATATCGGGCTGATCGGCGCCAACGGCGAGGGCAAGTCCACATTTATGAACATCATCACCGGCAAGCTGCAGCCGGACGACGGCAAGGTGGAGTGGTCCAAGCGGGTACGTGTCGGCTATCTCGACCAGCATGCTGTGCTGAGCAAGGGCAACAGCATCCGCGATATCCTCAAGGGCGCATTCCAGTATCTGCTGGACATGGAGCAAGAGATGAACGACATGTATGCCCGGATGGGGGATGTCACGCCGGAGGAGCTGGAGCAGCTGCTCGAGGAAGTCGGTACGCTCCAGGATACGCTGACGAACCAGGATTTCTACCTGATCGATGCCAAGGTCGAAGAGACCGCTCGCGGGTTGGGCCTCACCGATATCGGTCTGGACAAGGACGTCACCGATCTCAGTGGCGGGCAGCGCACCAAGGTGCTGCTGGCCAAGCTGCTGCTGGAGAAGCCGGATATCCTGCTCCTCGACGAGCCGACCAACTACCTCGACGAACAGCATATCGAGTGGCTGAAGCGGTACCTGCAGGAGTATGAGAACGCCTTTATCCTCATCTCCCATGATATCCCGTTCTTGAACAGTGTCATCAACCTGATCTACCATATGGAGAATCAACAGCTGACCCGTTATGTGGGCGACTATGACCATTTCCAGCAGGTATACGAGATGAAGAAGCAGCAGCTGGAGTCGGCATTCAAGCGCCAGCAGCAGGAGATCGCCGATCTCAAGGACTTCGTCGCCCGCAACAAGGCGAGCGTCGCGACGCGCAACATGGCGATGTCCCGCCAGAAGAAGCTCGACAAGATGGACGTCATCGAGCTGGCCAAGGAGAAGCCAAAGCCGCAGTTCAACTTCAAGGTTGGCCGGACCTCGGGCAAGCTGATCTTCGAGACCGGCGAGCTCGTCATCGGCTACGACAGCCCGCTGTCGCGGCCTCTCGACCTGCGGATGGAGCGGGGGCAGAAGATCGCGCTCGTCGGCGCCAACGGCATCGGCAAGACGACGCTTCTGCGCAGCATTCTCGGCGAGATCCCGGCGCTCTCGGGCACGGTGCAGCGCGGCGAGCATCTGCAGATCGGCTACTTCGAGCAGGAGTCCAAGGGCGACAATTATAAGACCTGCATCGAGGAGATCTGGAGCGAGTTCCCGTCGCTCTCCCAGTTCGAAGTGCGGGCGGCACTGGCCAAGTGCGGCCTGACGACCAAGCATATCGAGAGCAAGATCGCGGTGCTGAGCGGCGGCGAGAAGGCCAAGGTGCGGCTGTGCAAGCTGATCAACAACGAGACCAACCTGCTGGTGCTCGATGAGCCGACCAACCATCTCGACGTCGATGCCAAGGACGAGCTGAAGCGTGCGCTGCAGGCGTACAAGGGCAGCATCCTGTTGATCTCTCACGAGCCGGAGTTTTATCGCGACGTCGTCACCGAGACCTGGAACTGCGAGTCTTGGACGACGAAGGTGTTTTAATAGGGAGACAGAAGGCACGCATCCTGCGGAAACGTAGGCGGCGTGCCTTTTTTGCTGTTTAGGAGTTCAGGAAATGATGAAACACTTTAACATGTGGATCTGCAGGTCGACGGAGTATGAAAGAAGACCGCTGAGGGTAGTGCTCGCTCACGAACGGACACAGTAGCTCTTATTTCGAGCATGGGCGTGTTTTTAGAGCTGCTTGCGGACAGAGGATCCGTTATCGGTCTGTAAACGGGGGCTAACGGGCATAGAAACCAGCACTTAACGGATCGTGTGTCCGCAGGGCCTGTTCCTGGCGGGTTTTTGTGCAAAATAGACCCTATTGTGTCCGTATCGCAGTGCAACCTGCGTGAGCAGGTTTTGTTGCTGGATGAGACCTATGCTGTGGGAGAATGGCACGCGCTGCATCGTCAGCAAGGGCGGCGGAAGTCGTCAGCAGGGTTGCGTTTTGCGCGTACGCGAAGTGGTTGTCTCTATGTATATGAGATTTCGACCTTAAATATGAAAAATCGAGTTCATAGACAGGTTACCGAATGTTTGAGCTTCCTCTGAAGCTATGGATGCCGACATCCCCGACCGGAGTCCAGTTGACGGGGAAGAGTAATCCGACTAAACTGAAGTCACTACAAAAGATGACACAGTGTCATTTTTGGAGAGGTGATGACGATTCCCAAGGTTAGCGATGGATACGCCGAGCAGAAGCGGCATCAGATTCTGGACGCCGCCCTTGAGGTGAGCAAGAGTAAGCCGCTGCACAAGATTACGATGAAAGACATTGTCCGCGCGTCGGGCCTAAGTCAGGGCGGCGTGTATCTGTACTTTTCACAAATTGAAGAGGTGTGGCTGGCGCTGGCGACCCGGTTTGATACCGCGATCGATTTCCGGCAACGATTCGAAGAATTGCGCAGCAGCGAGCTTGGGCCGTCGGACGGGATGCGCGAGATCTTCCGCTTCACCGCGGAGGAGCTGGCACGGTCGCTGGAGAGCGGCTACAGCAAGCTGGCCTTTGAATTCAATGCTATCTACGCCAGCCAGGCCGCCTGGTTCATCGAGCAGATCGAGTCGCGCCAGGCGGTCCATCCGTCTTACGGGTACAACTATATGTTCGCCGAGATGCTGAGCATGTGGCAAGAGTGGGTGAAGGCAGGAGAGCTGCAGCCGCTGCGGCCGCTGGAGGAGATCCTGATGCTGGTCCAGGTGACGCTGGCGGGGATGATCCGCGAAGCGACGATGGAGCAATACCTTGCCGAGGCCGAGGTCGAGATCGCTCCCGAGCTGGAGATCAGCAGGCATATCGGTCCGTTGATGGAGGGCTTGCATCTCTCCGTCATGACGCTGCTTGGCCTGCCTGGCCAAGATCATAAACAAGGAGTGAGGGATGAACATGAGAGTTAAGCAAGCGGTACAGGCGTGGCTCATGCTGTTATCTGCATGTCCGAAAGGGATCGTGACCTTCGTTATCGCCGTGGCCGGCGTGAGCATCGGGGTCTCGCTGCTCGTGCTGTGGGTGGGTATCCCGATCCTGGTGGCCACCCTGTTAACCTGCCGGGCCTTGATGGAGCGGGAGCGGCAGCTGGGCGCGGCCTGGCTGGGACAGCAGGACGACTTCACCGGGCGGCTGCGCGCGGGTCTGGCACCGGCCGGTTATACCCCGGGCTATCCCCGGGGCGGCTGGCGGGAGCTAAAGGCGCTGCTGGGCGAACGCCGGACGTACACAGCATTGCTCTACTGTCTGGCCCAGCTGCCGGTCGGGATCGCGGGCTTCACGATTGCCCTGGCTGTGCCGCTCGCCGCGCTGGGCGCTGCGCTGGCGCCGTTCAGCTATCTGATGAATGGCTGGCTGCCGTTCGAGCTGAATAGCCTGGACTGGATCATGCTCCCCTGGCTATCGCCGCTGCAGCGCGCGCTGGCGGCGGGCGGAGCGGGACTGCTGCTCCTGGGGCTGCAGCCGCTGCTGTTCCGCAGCCTCGGACGTCTGTATGCGGGCTGGCTGTCCGCCTCTCTCGAGACGGCTCCGTTACGAGCATCAGCGGCGAAGCCTCTCTGATCACACCGGAGGAGAATCGGGGGCCGCAGACGGCGCAGAGGTCGCTGCTGGCTGCGCTCAGGATGAGCAGCGGCACGTCCGGAGCTCATTTCATAGTCACGCCCTTGATTGGTCCTCGTCTGAACCTCTTATTGACTGGAGGATCGTTGGAATAGTACTATTATGATGTTGTTATATATGAAACTTGGTTTAATATAAAGAACCATTCTTGCTTTTACCAGAAGAAAGCATAGGGAAAGCAAACCCCATGCCTACTAATCTAGCAAAAGGCGGGATAATCATGGCAGGAGATATCCAGGCAGGAGCCGACGCACTGGTCGTCGATGTCCGGGATCATGTGGCCACCGCGCTGCGGGACCTGACGGCTGCTGAAACCGCATCCATCCGGAGCGGCGAGGCATGGCTGCGCGTCACCGTTCGCGAGCCTATCGCTTTTGGACACAAGCTAGCGATTGCAGACATCGCGGCAGGCGATGAGGTGCGCAAGTACGGCGAGGTGATCGGCAGGGCGGTGACATCGATCCAAGCCGGAGAGCATGTCCATGTGCACAATATGGAAGGCATCCGCGGACGCGGAGATCAGGCTGTCAAGGAGGGACCGGGATGAATACGATCATGGGCTACCAACGACCCAACGGAGATATTGGCATCCGCAACCACCTGCTGATTATTCCTACGGTAATCTGCTCCAATCAGGTGTGCACCCGTATCATGCAGATGGTTCCGGATACAGTGGCGATCCCGCATCAGCATGGCTGCAGCCAGATCGGGGCGGACAAGGACCGCACCTTCGACGTGCTTGCGGGAACGGGCAAGAACCCCAACGTCGGAGCTGTGCTCATCATCAGTCTGGGCTGCGAGGTCGTCGATCCGGAGGCACTGGCCGCAGAGATCCGGAAGACCGGCAAGCCGGTCGAGTTCTTCGACATCCAGTCCGTCGGGGGATCGGTCAAAGCCATCCAGCATGGTCTGGAGCTGGCGAAGCGGATGAAGGCGCAGCTGGATCAAGAGCAGAGGGTGGCTGTACCGCTCAGCAAGTTAAAGGTAGGGGTCAAATGCGGCGGCTCGGATGCCACCTCCGGTCTGGCCTCCAATCCGGCCTTGGGTCAAGCGGCCGACCAGCTCATCGCAGCTGGCGGCGGCGTCGTCATCGGGGAGACCACGGAGATTATCGGCGCCGAGCATGTGCTGGCCGCGCGCTGCGCCACGGCGGACATCAAGGAGCGGCTGTACCATATCGTCGACCGGTTCGAGCAGGAAGTGGACCGGATGGGGGCAGATATGCGGGGCGGCAACCCGAGTCCGGGGAATATCGCGGGCGGACTGTCTACCATCGAGGAGAAATCGCTGGGCTGCATCAGCAAGTGCGGCACGGCGCCGATCCAGGGCGTGATCGAGTATGCCGAGACGGTGCCCGAAGGCGGCTTGACCTTTATGGACTCACCGGGCAACGATATCGAATGCGTCTCGGGCATGGCCGCTGGCGGCGTGCATATCGTATGCTTCACAACCGGCCGGGGTACGCCTACCGGCGCAGCCGTCGTTCCGGTGATCAAGATAACGGGCAACCAGAGCATGTATCAGAAGATGGAAGACAACATGGATGTGGACGTGAGCGGGGTACTAACCGGTGCGTTGACCATGCGGGAAGGAGGGGACCAGATCTGGCAGGAAATCCTGGAGGTGGCCGGAGGCAAGCTGACTAAGGCAGAGATTCTCGGCCACCAGGAGTTTAGCATCAACCGGATCGGTCCCAGCCTGTAAGCTCTTCCCCGTTCCAGCGACCAGTCCGGCCAAATCCTTGATTCAGCACTAACACCGAAGCGCATGCAGGAGCTTGGCGACCGGCTCCGCGCCACATTCCGGAACAAGAGCCCGCGCTATGGCAATTTGTGAATTGGTCACTTGGTTGATCTCTAGTTGTCCAGACTGACCGAAAATGGACCATTTTGCGTGATATCAATTAGGAATGAGTCGATTCCCCGCCATCCACATGCAGCACTTGCCCCGTTACGAAACGGGAATCATCGGATGCCAGATAGACGTAGGTCGGAGCAAGCTCGAAAGGATGGGCCACCCGCTCCATCGGATTGAAAGCGCCGTATACCGCAATTTGATCCGATGAGAAACTCGCCGCGATAAGCGGGGTCCATATTCGGCCCGGGGCTACGGCGTTTACCCGAATCCCCTGCTTCACTACATTTTTCGCCAGCGCCCGGGTAAAGCCAACATTCGCCCCCTTAGTCGCGGTATAGTCAATCATCTGTCTCTCCCCAACGTACGTTACGACAGAGGACGTGTTGATTATCGAGCTTCCCGGCTTCATATAAGGCAGCGCCGCTCTGGTCGTATAGAAATGAGAGTAAATGTTCACCTTGAAAGTATCGTCGAACTGTTCGTCTGTAATATCAAGCAAGCTCGGCTGTTGGAATTGGATGCCTACATGATTGCACAGCACATCGAGCCGCCCGAACATGCGCACCGTTTGATCGACGATGGCAGCACATTGCCTTTTGTCGCGCAGATCGCCAGGCATTAGAAGACAGCGCCGGCCAAGCTGCTCGATCCGCAGTTTCGTTCGGTTGGCGTCGTCATGCTCATCAAGATAGGCGATGGCAACGTCGGCACCCTCCTTCGCAAAAGCAATGGCGACAGCAGCCCCGATGCCGCTGTCCCCGCCTGTAATTAACGCGACCTTCCCCACCATTTTACCGCTGCCCTGGTAATTAGGATTTTCAATAATCGGTCTGGGAACCATTAGCCCTTCCACGCCGGGATGCCTAAGCTGCCGCTGCTCCGGCAGGTTGACAGGAATATCTTCGTACCGTGTAATTCTCCCGTAATTCGGGTACATTGGATAAGGCTTCGTCACCAGATTGGCATCAAAAAGCTGCTGCAACTGCCGGACTTGCTGCACATGGTTGTCAGGATGCGTAGATGGCATGGTTTGCACCAGTTGAGCTTGTTGATAATGTGTGTTATCGGTATTTTGTATCACAGGATTTCTCCTCCTAGGCGGATGATTTATACACCTTATTCCATATGGGCGAATATGGTGTAACGTAACACGATATAATTAAGGAGGATCCCAAATTGAGATATGACATAAGTGCGAAGATCAGGCTTTTGCTTGTGAATCAATCGGATGAAAAGGTACAGATGCTTTACAATTCAAACCCGTATACGTGGCCAATGCCCTTAATTGGACCCCGCCCGCCGTATTACAGCAACCCCCGGTATGTGTTGAATTACCCACTCATATGATTTTGAAAAAACCGTCGGGGATAATTTCCCTGGCGATTTTTAAGTTTTTGTGCACGTTTGATATAAGAAAAGAACAGAGTGAATGACAATGAATGCCCCCACCACCCTGTAATACGAAAAACTGAATCATGTATCCTGCTGAGGCTGGCCGTGATCGTCTTGCTGTTAGCAATCGTCGGAATACAGGCATCGGAGAAACGCCGGAGCCGCCTATCTATCGCAGAATTGTGCAAACAACTGAAGTCTGCAGGGCGCGAGGGCGTACCGGCACAGATCCTGGCGACTTCAGCCTCGTCTTAGCACTCATCGGCAGTCGTTCGACAATTGATGGATGCTACGCCCCGAACGCAAGCAGCGGCGCGGTTAGAATTAACCACTAGCTACTCCTATATTTGATGCCAATAACGGCGTCGAGTTCCGTAAGATCGATAAGGATTCGATTTTTCGTAAATAGCGCCTCCAGGTTCCGTTAGCACGGACCGTTCGTTTGAATGGCGGTAAAGAGTGAGGTCCATTAACCTAATCATGATGGGCAGCGTAGAGGAAACGGCTATAACCCAACTCGGAAGCATTCTTCATCAGCTCCAGATTGAGCCAGGCGGCGAGGTCGGCGAAAGAACGGTCTGCGAAGGGCCAGCGGGTGCGCCCGGGTTCCATCCACGCAGCATCCGGCAGCTCGGCTACCGCAGCATCCCAGCGGCTGCGAAGCGCGAGCAGCCGGTCTACGGCGGCCGCAGCGGACCCTTCAGCGGCAAGATCCTCCCGCTGCAGACTGGCCTGGCCAAAGGAATAATCGAAGACCATCGACCACCAAAAGGTCATGTGCCACAGCAGCCATGCTGTGCTTGGCGGTCCGATCTCGTAGCCTTCGGATGATGGCCAATCGGCACGCCATACTCCCGCCTGTTCGGCAATATGCAGCGAAGCGGGAGCTGGCCGCCAGTGGTACGCCTCTTCGCTTAAGTCCTTCAGATGGTAGTCCAGGAGCTGACAGGCGATGGCGTACTGAAACTGTAGGGTTTGTTGAAGTGGGGTGGGAGTGAACATGGCGATACCTCCATTTTCAAACTTTAAGTGTAATTGACTACTATATAAATAGATATAATATTAAAATGTTTGGTAATAGTCAATGCTCTCTGCCTGGTTTCGGCGAAAGTCACGATGGCGGCGGGTTTGAGGCGTGGCATGCTATGCATGCTGGAGTTCGTTCGGGACGGGCGCATGGCGTCCTTGCCAGAGACGGGCGGCTGTGTATAGTATGCGCTGTTCGCAATAGGTAGCCGACCGAACGGACACAGTAGGTCCTAATTTAACCAATAACGTGTTTTGGGCACACGTAAAGGACAGACGATCCGCTATCTTCCGCTGGAGAGCCGTTTTGGCCCACCATTGTGGCGAATAAGAGATCGTCTGTCCGTTGGCCTCCACAGAGCGGGAGACTTGTTCGAGATAGGCGCTACTGAGTCCGTAACATTAGGAATGAAAGCAGGTGATGCTGAGGAGGCTGGCGCTGGTGCGGGATATGGCGATTCTGGCCAGCTCCGCCTAACCCGGCTCACCCGCTCAGTCCCCCAACCAGGCAAGCCTCAAACCTCAAACCGCCACATCGGTGATGAAGGAAGGATGACCTCAGCAGTCGCGTGCCAGTGCAGCGGGTAGCTCTCGGGCTCCTGGTTCTGTTACAGGCGGATGCCGAAGCCATCCAGGAAAAGTCAGCCGATCACCGTCTGACTGGCCCACGCGGCCTCCAATTGAATACCATTGGGATCGAGGAAAATAAAGTTGCGCAAGCTGCCTTGATCATAGATTCCGGTCATCAGGACGTCGTGGCGCTGCAATTGGCTGCGCAGCGCCAGTCCTGCAGTCTCGGATGGCAGCGCAAAGGCTACGTGTTGGAGCGCCCCAGGGATAAACCTGTACAGATCGGGCCCTTGGGGGTTTGCTGCCAGACGTCTTAGCGCATCGTCACTCTGATGGATCAGCGCATCGGCACTTTCGAAGAAATGGATGCCCCAGGCGTCTGTGGTTCCCGGCTTGATGAAGCAATGTCTGCCGCGAGGCGGGGTTGCCGGATACACCGGCGACACCTCCATGCCGAGCACTTCCCGGTAGAAGCGGATCGTCTGATCGAGGTCGGCTGTGACCAGCGCCACATGATGAAAGCCCGACCAGCCAAAGGATGCAACCGGCTGAGCTGTAGAAGAGTTATTCATGGACAGTGGCCTCCTTTGTCTGTTTGCGCTGGTATCTTGAACGAATGACTGCTATGCAGACGAGTACGACCAGCCACTGACCCGCCAGCACAGCTTCAAAGCCGTGACCGTTGGCGAGCTCGACGGCTGTCGCTCCTGCCATTAGCGCGCTCAAGCCGATCGCGCCGTAGCGCGTCGTGCGGGGCACGGCGAGGATCAGTGCACCGCTGACCTCGGCAGCGCCGATAGCAATCCGGGCCCATCTCGGGTAGCCGAGCGACTGGAGCATCTCAACCATGGCCGCAGTACCGACGATCTTCTGGATCCCGTTCTGCATGAAGAACAACACGGTTAGTCCAACGGCGATCCACCCGGCGATGGTGAGCCACTTTTTCATTGTCATCTCTCCTTGAGATATAGTTAGAATTCTAACTAATAAGTCAGAGAGGCTCCTCCATTTGCAACCGGAACGAGCCTCGGCCAATCGTCATCGCCTCAATCGCGCTCGAAGAGACCGACCATCTTGACGAGCAGCGTCCGCAGCGTGTCCAGCTCGGCGGGCGTCAGCCCCTGTCTGACCCGGTCTTCGACGAGGGTGGCGAAATGCTCGGTTTCCTCAGCCGTCTGCCGGCCGCTTTCCGTCAGGAAAATCTGCTTGTACCGGGCGTCCTCCGGATGATCCTTGCGGAGGACGAGGCCTTTGCCGGCCAGGCCGTTGATCAGGCTCGTCACGCTGGGCCGCTCGATCATCAGGATTGGCTCCAGCTGCGAGGCGGTGATGCCAGGGAAGTGGCGGATGATGCCGAGAGCGCTCCACTGCGTATGGGTGAGGCCCAGCGGCTGCAGGAGCACTTCGACTTCTCTGCGGAGGGTGATATACCCGGTCTTGACGACACGGCCGATCGGGCCTTTGTCCCACTGCCATGTATCGGGATGATGGTCCTGCTGATGTGTCATGACTGCACCTCATTAGTTAGAACTCTAACTATAATATATCCTGGCCACGACAAAATGTAAAGGGGCTGTGGGCCAGTTCCATTCCTGTTCCTCTTGCCACAAGCGCGCCCACTCCGGTCGTTCCACGGCACATCGTTATGGTGTCATGCCGCCATCCGGCAAGGGCAGCCCCAGGCGGATATATTGCTCTACCGGGGCTTGCATCTCCCGCATCAGTCCCACCATCTTCGTTGTCATGCGTCGCTCCAATGCCGCATCGCTAATGGGCGACTGCTGTTCATAGTCTTCCCTGATGTCGAACAGCTGCGACTGCATGACCTCCCGGCTGCGATCATGCGTGATGCCGGGCCGGGTATGGGGGATACGGAACACCGGCCACGAGGTGAAAGGCAGGAAACGTCCGGTCTCGATCTGCTCCGGTGCTTCCCGGCCCATATAGGCGCGGAAGGTTGTAGGCACGGACGTGTAGCTGTAGCACGGATGATTGTCTGCGGCGGCCGGTGCGCGCATGTAGGTGTACCGCCCGTCGGTGAGGTTGACCGCCATGCCGTGATAACCGAATAATGCGGCCTCCCGCACACGATCCGTCCTGCCTTCGATGACCGGACGGAGTGACCGGCCTTGTACGGAATCAGGGATCGGCACATCCATGTAGTCGAGGATAGTCGGCATCAGATCGATATTCTGGGTTAACGCCGCGATGCGGCTTCCCGCGCCTGCGGCGCCTGGCAGACTTACCATCAGGGGCAGATGCGCCAGCTCATTGTATACATGCATGGTATTCTTGCCCATCTGCAGATGCTCGCCCAGCAGGAATCCGTGATCGGTGGTGAAGAGCACCAAGGTATCCTCCCACAGATTGTGCCGGTCCATCACCTGCAGCAGCTTGCCCAGCCAGTGGTCGATCATGGACAGATTGGCTGCGTATCGGTTGCGCAGATGCAACTGCGCGGCCTGCGGGACATCCGCCGTCCCGTAGTGAGGCCAGTCATAACGCGGCCCTTCATAATCATCTCCGTACATCGCCAGATAGGAATCGGGTGCGTCGAACGGCTCATGCGGATCAAAGGCTTCTACCATCAAGAAGAACCGGTCTTCGCTGGCGTTGCGCTCCAGCCAGTCGCAGGCGGAGGTCATCGTGCGGGGTCCCGGATAATCCGCCTCGCGCACCTGCAGCTGCTTGTTCAACTCGCGCTGCAGGGCGACGCGGCCATAATAGGCGTCTGGAGGCGGAGGCGGCGTGACGCGCGAATGCCACGGATCGTCCTCCTGCCCGCGATGGAAGTCCCACGTATCAAAAGCCTGACAGTAGTTCTCTCCGCCGGTGGCAAAGTAATGATAATGGTCAGTGGCAATATGGCTGAAGCATCCGGCCCCGCGCAGCGCCTCCGGCAGTGTGCGGTCATACGGCTCGATGGCGCCCCAGCCCTTCTCGAGGAATGCAGCCCTTCCCGTCAGGATATCTCTGCGGGCCGGCATGCAGGGCAGCGATCCGGACCAGTGCTGGTCAAACACGATGGAGCGCTCAGCCAGCCTGTCGATGTTGGGCGTGCGGGCGACCCCCTCGCTTCCGTACGCAGCCAGATGCCTCCGGTTCAGCGTATCCAGCAGGATGAGTATGGTCTTCATGCTTGTCGCCTCCTTCGCGGTATCACACGATTATTTTAAGCCTGTCGTAACGATCCCCTGAACAAAATAACGCTGTGCCGCCAGGAACAGCAGCACCAGAGGCAACACGACTAAGGTGGTTGCCGCCATCAGCAGATGCCAGTCGGTGCCCGTCTCGCCCCGGAACATCGTCAATCCTAACTGAACCGTGCGCATCTGGGAGGTGTTGGTCATGATCAGCGGCCACATATAATCATTCCAGGCCGAAGTCGTCTTGAATATCGCTAACGTAGCAAGGATCGGTTTGCTGAGCGGCAGATAGATCTGCAAGAAGACGCGGAACTTGCCCGCACCGTCGATAGCCGCCGCCTCATCGAGAGCCGAGGGGAAGCTCAGGAAGAACTGCCGGCACAGGAAGATGCCGAACGATCCGGCAATGAACGGCAGGATCAGACCGGTATAGCTGTTGATGAAGCCGATGCCGCCCGTACCGAACAGATCGTTGCCGCCAGCGAGCGGGAATTGCTTCATCATCAGGAATGTTGGGATCATCGTCACCTGGGGCGGCACCATGATACCGATCAGGACGGAGAAGAACAAGGTTGCCCGGCCCGGGAATCTCAGTCGGGCGAATGCATAGCCGGCCATGGAATTCAGGACGAGGCTGGCGATGACGGTGATGATCGTCACAACCAACGAATTATAAAAGTACAGCAGCCAATTGCCGCTCGACATCGCGGTCAGGTAGTTGTCGAAACGCCACTCCCTGGGGAAAAACGAGAATACAGGCGATTGAATCTCCCCCAGCGTCTTCAAGGACGTGCTGATCATCAGCGCGAACGGCGCCAGCATAATCAGCGACAAGATCAATAGTACAGCCGATGCGGCGGCAGTTTTCCAACGGGTGTTTATCATGTTCTCCGCCTCCTTAAAGTTTTCCGAAGGAAAACTCCCTTCGAAAGCACAAGCTAAAGTTTTCCGAAGGAAAACGCAAACTTATTTCGGAAGTGTAGGCTTTGTTATTCCATGCAGTTAGTCGGCATCCGCATCGGATGCCTTATTGCCGTATCTGAAGTTGGCCAGAGTAATAAGCAGCGTAATCACAAACAGAATCATTGCCATCGCCGAGGCGTAGCCCATCTGGAAGTCCTGGAAGCCGCGGAGATAGATCTGATGTACGATGGTTGTCGTCGAATTGAGCGGTCCACCGTTGGTCATGATGTTGACTTGCTCGAACACCATAAAGGAATTGATACATGACATGACCAGAATAAAAAAGGTCGTCGGCTTCAGCATGGGTACGGTAATGCTCCAAAATTGGCGCAGGGTGGATGCTCCATCCACCCGGGCAGCCTCATACAGGCTGGAAGGAATGGATTGCAGGCCGGCCAGATAGACAATCATCGAGTAGCCGACCGACTTCCAGATACTCATCACGATAATAGCCAACATGGCGGTGCTCGGGTCATATAACCATTGGACCGGCGAGAAGCCCGCCCAGGTCAGCAGCCGGTTCAGGATGCCGAGCGAAGGGTCGTATATCCAGAGCCACATCATGGACACGGCGACCATGGAGGTGACATTGGGGACATAGATGCTTGCTCTGGCAAATACCCTTCCTGCAATCTTGGCGTTAAGCAGGACGGCCAGCACCAGTCCGAGTGCCAGCTGCGGCAGGATGGTGCCTGCGGCATAGAGGAAGGTATTGAACACCGCCTTGGCAAACAGCGCGTCCTGCATAAGACGGGAATAATTCTGCAGACCGACAAAAGCGGGCTTGGAATAAAAATTATAATTGGTGAAGCTGTAATACAAGCTGATGAGCAGGGGTACAAAGATAAACGAGAAATAGACCAGATATCCCGGAGCAATCATGGTATATCCGGAATAGTCGATCCGGCGTGCCCGCCGTTTTTTTATGAGCGGGGGGGCCGCATCTCTCGTTGCCATCTCATTCTTCATCGTTCAGCACACCTCCGGCGTCGATCATACGGCGCGAAGGGCCCCCCCGTCGGAGGGGAGCCCTGGCCGGACTCAGTTGTTTCTTCAAGGCTAGTCGGCAATCAACGAGGGCAGCTCTTTGCGCAGCTCAGCCGCCGCGTCCAACATCGCCTGTTCTCCGCTCTTGACCCCATAGTAGGCCATCTCGAGCTGTTGACTGATGATTTCGTACATTTTGCCGGAGTAGGTCACCTTTGCAGCACCTTCGCCGTAGCTGACCGCATCGAAGACCGCCTGATTCATTTCCGGACTGTCTGCGATATAGTCGTCTTTTAACGACTCTCTGACAATTGGGGTGCCCAGCTCGGTATACCGTTTCCAGGTTTGCTCTTTGGACATGATATAGGTCATGAATTCAAAGGCCAGGTCCTTTTGTTTGCTTTGTGAGCTCATAAACAACAGACGCATGCCGGCAAACGTCGCTTTGGTTTCTTTTTCAATCGGACCGGCAATGCCGATCTTGCCTTCCAGTTCGGTGTTGTTCAACTGTGTGTTCAGATAAGCAGCCGGACTGTCATAGGCAATCGCGGCTTTGCCGTTGGGAAACAGATTCTCGTTCGATTTGGTGGAATCGTTGGGAATGGTGACGCCCTTGGCCACGAGATCGACCAAATATTCGGTTGCTTCGATCGACGCCGGCGAATCAAACAACGGCTCGTTGGTCTCGGTATCGATGATTCGGCCGCCATTTTGAAGGACAAAGGACTGCCAGAGCGTCCATCCCGTCGATGTCGGGATAGCGAAGCCTGCGGTGACTGTCGTTTCCCCTTGCTTCTGGGTCAGCAGTTCCGCGTACTCGGCCAGCTGCTCCCAGCTCTGAGGGGGCGTGTCCGGATCCAAGCCGGCCGCCTCGAACAGATCCTTGCGCCATACCAGCACGCGTGGATCGGGGATGAAGCCCAGTCCGTAGAGCTGTCCCTTATACGTGCCTGTCTCGACGACGCTGTCCAGCATGTCCGGCAGCTCTTCCCAGCCTTCGACGTATTCGGTCAACGGCTCATACTGGCCGATGTTGGCCCGCTGTGCGAGCGAAGCAAGCGTGTAGGACAGCACATCCGGCGCTGTACCGCTGGCGTAGGCCGCGTTCAGCTTGGTCTCCATGTCATTGCCGAAGGGAACCTCGCTATATTCGATAGTCACTCCCTCATGGAGGCTTTCGAACTCTTTCAGGACACTCTGCCAGTAAGCATTCTCGTTGGCATCGGTTCCGGCCCTCCAGAATGTAAGCGTCCGGTTGCCGTCGCTCCCCGTGTTGCTCTCATGCAATTGCTCGGTGCTGCCGCAGCCGGACAATGCCGTTACAGCCGCCATCACGATCGCCATCATGCTTGCCATTGATCGTCTGCGCATGTTCATGCCTCCTCAAGTCAATAAGTCATACGTTCAGTATAGATGGGCGCGGCTGCCGGCTGTGACGGGTTATTCGGCTCTTGAGCCGCTACGGCGCTTACAATTGTCGCATGCCAGCCCGCCAAAGCGGCCATGCCGCAAGATTAGGCTGCGATGACACAGAATTCGGATCGGCTGGACGATCGTGAAAAAAAACACCGCCGGATGCGGTGTTAACGGGGCCGGGTGCCGTGATGGGAGGCCATGTACTCCATTGGCGAGAAGCCCGTATGCTTTTTAAACAACTTGATAAAGTGGCTTGTATTTCCATATCCTACCCGTTCAGCGGCTTCTGATACCTTGAGGGGCTGTTCCTTGAGCAGCATCTTCGCCTTCTCCATGCGGACGCCCGTCACATATTCATTAAAAGTTACGCCCGTCTCTTTTTTGAACAGCTCGCTGAAGTACGTCCTGCTCAGATGCACGTGTTCGGCAATATGCTGCAGCAGAATTTCTTCGCCGAAATGCTGTTCGACGTATCCGCAAGCCTTCCGCACCGCTTCCCCATACTTGCGGCGGTGCTGAGCAATTTCGTCGAAAATCCGGGTGATGGCCTGTTCCGTCCACGGGATGAGCCGGTGATAATGTATCTGCTGAATATGCCAATGGGCGTCGCCGTAGACGCTGTCAAGCAGCTCCGGGGGAACGGACTGTTTGCGGGCCTCTGCGATCGTCTTGTAGATCAGATCGAGGATGACCGCCTTGGTCTGCTTCGGAGCCATCCGCCGTGCTTCGCCGATCACTTGCAGCAGCTGCAGCAGCTTGTCTTGCGCCTCCTGCAGCCGGCCCGCCTCCAACTGTTGGCAGAATTCGTCGCGCAGCCTGTAGACGGGCCCGGTCTCGGTATCGGAGCGGGGAGGGTAGACGTCTGTAGAAGGAATGACGATGCCGCTCTGACCGTAGAATAACCGGCTATCGAGCGCATCGCACGCTTCCTTCAACTGCTCTCCCAGATACTGCAGGCCGCTGTAGGTGGTGCTGATCGCGATGGCCGTCTCGACCTTGACGAAGCGCTGAAGATTTTCAGCAATCCGGGTGGCAGTGAGCAATAGCTTTTCTCGGCGCGACTTCATGCCGGAAGCCTCCGCATTGAGCAGGACGACATACACCTCGTCGCGATACAGCAGGGAGCAGCCGCTGGCCAGCTCGTTGTGTACCGTTTCGTTGATTATGTTGGTCACGGCTAACTCCAGCAAGCCGGGATCCGGGATGGCCGGCGGGCGGTGTTCGGCGGAGCCTTGGATCAGGCCGACCGCGATTAGAGTCAGATTGCGCTCGGTCAGGTTGGTCTTGAACAATCGTATTTTCTCTTGAAACTGCTCAGCCGAACCAGGCGTCCCCAATAGGAGATCACGGAAATAGGCGGTTCGCAGCGCCAGTTCGTGCTGATTAAGAAAAAAACGCAGCTTGTCCATTTCATTCAGCTTGCCTTGTTCCATATCCAGGTCCCGTTTAATTTTTTGCAGCATCTCGCCCAGTTCATGAAGCGTGATTTCCGCCTTGAGAACATATTCCCGCGCCCCCAGCTTCAAGGCCTGAGTGGCGAACTGGAATTCGTCATGCGAGCTGAAGATGACTACCCGCAGCTGGGGATAGCGTTCTTTGAGATGACGCAGCAGCTCTAGCCCGTCCATACCGGGCATCTTTACATCGGTCACCACCAGATCGACCTCATGCGCGGCGCAGAACTCTAGCGCCTCCTCGCCGTTGGCGGCTTCTCCGACAATCGTATACGGATCGCCGAGCCGTTCAACCGTCATGCCGAACCATTCCCGGATCATCGGCTCATCGTCCACTATCAAAAGCTTCACGTCTTGCTCCCTCCTCCCATTTATGCAGCGCAGGTACACGGAGCACGACTCGTGTTCCGGTCTCTTCGGCCGATGTGATGCTTAGACCGTAACGGGGGCCGAAGTACAGCCGGATGCGTTCCTGCACATTGCTATAACCGCCGCCATGCGTAAGCTCCGAGTGTTTATTATGTCCTTCGCGGAGCCGCTGAAGCGCTGTCTCGCTCATACCGACGCCATCATCGATCACCTCAAAGACGACGTCGCCTTCATCCATATACCCTTTGATGAGCAAAGTACCGGTTCCCCGTTTTCGCTCAAGTCCGTGGAAGATTGCGTTTTCAACCAAGGGCTGCATGACAAACCTGAGGGTGGAGTAGTGAAAGACTCGTTCGTCAACGTCGTATCGGACTTGCAGGCGATCTCCCTGACGGGTTTGTTGAATATACAGGTAATTGTGCAGGATCTGCCATTCTTCCTCGATGGGGATCAATTCATCCTGCCGCGATAAGGTCTGCTTCAACAGTCGGACGAGTGCGACGATAACCGAGTCGATCGCCTCCTTGTCCCGCTTGTACAGCATGAATCGGATCGATGCCAGCGTATTGTACAAAAAATGCGGATTGATCTGCGATTGGAGCGCTTGCATCTCGGCATGACGCTTGCGGCGCTGCTCGGTCTGATACTCTTTCATGAGCGAATCGAGGCGCTCCACCATCTGATTGAAGCGTCTGGAGAGCAGGCTGATCTCGTCATTCCCGCGCGGAACCGTCCGCACACTCATATCTCCTGTCTCCAGCCGGCCGAAGCTGTAGGCCAGCCGTTTGATTGGTATCGCGAGCCGCCGGGCGATAAAGTAGGAGGCAACGACGGAGATCACCATTGCTGCGAGCAGCATGGAGACGACGATCGCTTGGGCACGGTCCAGATGGCCTAGCACACTGCGCAGAGGCGTGTAGGAGACCAGCTTCCAGCCGGTGCGGTCGATGGTCTGGAAAGCTATAAGCTGGGCTTGGCCTGACTCGTCATCGATAAAATAACCCGAATCGTAATCCCGGATCTTGGCATAATAATCCCGGTTCCGGATGGGTGCTTGCCCGAAACGGCTGTCCATGGCGGAAATCGTGGATCCTTGGTCATCGACAATAATGATCTGCTGGTTCTCATCGACCGAGCCGGCGTACAGATCCATAATCATTCCTTCCTCGACCCCGATCATGACGACACCGGCGGGAGCGCCATTCTCAAACCGGGTGCTCACCCGCATCGCGTAAAAGGGACTGTCCGACGGGTGGGCGCGACTTAGCGCCGGTCCGCTGTCGGCGACCCAGAGGATGCGGCCATGCGCTGCGGCCGCGTCGCCGTACCATGACTCCTGACGCAGCAGAGCCATGTCTACTTTCCCGAGTTCCGTATCGGTGGACAGCTGCAGACCGTTGTGGCCGAGCAGCGTGACGTCGTATCGCAGATTGTGAAAGGAATAGATTGCATTGCGCAGCAGCTCCTCAAAAGTGGCGCGGAGCATCGCTTCATCATAGGTCCCGGGCGTGTAGGCTGTAGTCAGACCGTTGATCACCCTAGGGTTGAGGTAGAAGGTATTGGAGACCGATACAATATCGTCCAGGACCATATCGGTTTTCTCGGCAATCTGCCCGAGGATCTTCAGATGGGACTGACTTACCTGAGTCTGAATCACTTGCTTGGAAACCTGAAGCGCCATCACGCCGAAGATGCCCAAGGGTACAATGACGACAAATAGGGTAGCCATCAGGAACTTGGTCTGGATACTGCTGCCCCGTATGAAGTAACGCTTGAACATAATAACCTCCGCAACTCGCATGTAGTATGTGTACTATCATAGGCGAGAAACGGACAATCATCAATGAGCAAGTCCATAGAAGGGAGGGCAGGTGTCCCGTTTCCCTATGTCGTCCGACAGCATAGGAAGAGCCATCACCAGGCGGCAGGCTTGCCGGGTTGATGGCTCTTTTTAGCCCATATGCAACTTTGCAACGCGGGCACAGGATCGAAAGTCACTCCGCGTGCCCCTGTATGGATCCTTACTGGATGCGGATCTGCTTGCGCGAATCCGGGCCTTGCCGCTTTGGAATCTCCAGCTTCAAGACACCCTGATCCAGCTTGGCCTCGATGCCGTCCTCGTCGACACGGTCGACGTAGAAGCGGCGGACGAATTCGCCGGAACGGCGTTCGCGCCGGATCAGCCGGTTGTCGTCGTCTTTTTGTTCGGTATAATCATCGCGCTTGGCGCGAATGGTAAGGTAGCCGTTATCCACGTCGATGTGGATATTTTCTTTGGCGATGCCGGGCAGCTCCGCTTCTACCAGGTAGCGATCCTTCTCTTCCCGGATGTCGGTGCGGAAGGTGTGCCCCCCGAAAGGAGACATCCAGTGATCCTCGGTCAGATCATGGAAGGATTTCAGCATTTGTCCGAACACATCCTCTTGACGCTTGCGGAACGGAATCAGATCAAACATCAAAACCAACTCCTTTTAAATGTAGTTTTAGGTGATTACAGTTATAATTATAATCCCGTTTCTCCTAACGGCTCAACGTTCGAAAAACGCGAAAAAACGCCATATGACGGCGTTTCAGGCGGTTTTTCGAAATAAAAACAAATCGCGCATTTATTTTGACCTTTTTTGACCTACTGACCTTTTCTGATGAACTCAGACGCTCTCCGAACGCAGTTTGTCCAGCTGGTCGATCACATTGTCCGGTCCTGCGAATACAGATCCTCCTCTGCGCACAGTATTTTGAATCAAGCGTATCAGCTCTTCTTTGCCGACAGGGAGTCCTTCCAGCCACATGCGAGCGCTTGATGTCTCCGGCTCATAGGCGGCGCCCCAGGCAGAGAGCTCCAGCAGGATCGGGATCAGATCAAGTCCCGTCTCTGTCAGCTGATACAGGTCCTTGCGTTTGTCTAACGGGTGAGGCTGCTTGGATAAGACACCTATATGCTCCAGACGCAGTAGCCGGTTCGTCAGAATGTTGCGGGCGATTCCCTCATCGGAAGCGATGAATTCGCCAAAGGTATGCTTGCCGGCAAACACGATATCCCGGATGATCAGCAGTGACCAGGAATCGCCCAACAGATCGAGTGAAAACGAGATCGGACAATCCGAACGACGGCTTGGGATGAGATTTGGCATAGACTTATGCTCCTCTTGACTTCTGTTGATAAGACTGATTATACTTACTTTAGTTTCAAATTGCAACTTAAATAATCGGAAGGAAGTGACAAGCATGAAAACATTTATGATGATTTACCGGGGCGGCGAGGTGCCGGAAGCGGAGCGGGAGGATAATATTGCGGCCTTGTGGAGCTGGCTTGATGGCATCCGGGAAGGCGGACATGAGAAGGTCCGGTTCGCAGGAGAGGGACGGGTGACGGTCGCGCGGGATGAAGTACAGCCTTACAAAGGCGATGTCTTCGGCATGTCGCTGATCGAGGCAGATTCGCTGGAAGCAGCGATATCGTTGACCGCTGACTGGCCGGAGCTGCCGTACGGCGGCAAGATCGATATTCTTGAAGCTTTATAAGCCGGAAGGAGCCTGGTAACACGTGAACTGTTCTATGTGCTCCTAGCTCATGAGAGCACGCATCTGGATTTCTGCCACGCAGTGGGTAGAGGGGGCGAAGACCCGCATAACTTAGGTTGTCGATTGACAGAAGCTCCTTTGTGACGCATAATGGTACCAATAATACTATTACAGTACCAAAGTTACAAGGAGGCAGACATTCATGGACAACATCACGATTGTTAAAGGGCAAGCAGATTCGGTCGTCGGGGCCCAACTCAATATGATGGCGCTCGAAGAGGTGACGCATACGCTGATCGGCACGACGGATCCGGCACTGATCGAGCAGACCATGATCCAGATGTGGAGGCATCCTCATAACCGGTTCAGCCACAGCTACGTCTATGAGGCACGACTTGGGGAGAAGACGCTGGGGATCGTTACCTGCTATCCGGCGGCCATGCTCGACAAGCTGTCTTGGCCTACCCTGAAGGCACTTGTCCAGTTCCGCAGATGGCCGCTGCTCTCGCACACCGTTCAGCATCTGCGGACGATGTGGAATCTGGCCAATCTGCAAGAGGGACGGGAGGATGAGTTCCACATCGGGTCGCTCGCCGCGCTCCCGGAGAGCAGAGGCATGGGGGTCGGCACGAAGCTGATGGATCAGGCTGAGGAAGCGGCCAGGGAGCAGAGCTTCCGCAAGACCTCTTTGACGGTCAAGCAGACCAACACCTCGGCACGGCGTTTGTATGAGCGTCTGGGCTATACGGTAGTAGACAAGATAAACCGCAAGCCCTTTTTCTTGTATCGTATGGCGAAGCTGTTGTAACCTTGAAGCATCAACAGCGACAACGATCTGGGATTCACAGGAGGTTGCATGGCACAAGACATCGATAGAAATGTATACCTGAAGCTGTTGCGGCTGCTTAGTATGAAGGGCACGCATTTTACAACCGAGGACCTGGCTAGGGAGCTGGGCACGAGCAAGCGCACCTTATATGCTTATTTTTCCGGCAAGCATGACATGATCGACAAGACGATCGATTTTATATTTGCAGACATGGAGCGTTCGGACGCGGCGATTTTGGACAATGAGAGCTATTCGTTCAAGGAGAAGTTCGAGCTGTATTTCAGCAACGTCCCGGACAGCTATCACATCGGCGTGCTGCTGCGTTATGCGGATGACTTCCAGCGCCACTACCCCGAGCAGTGGGCCAAAGCCGAGCGTCACATCCATGCGATGTGGGACGACTTGATTGCGCTAGTGGAGCAGGGGATCGAGAATGGCGCACTGCGCAAGGTCGATACGACGATCCTCCGACTCATGCTGGACCAGACGCTGGTCAAGCTGCTGGATTATGAGTATACGGCAAGGCAGCAGGTCAGCTTTGAATCGGGCATGAGGGCGATGTGCGAGATTGTGCTGTATGGCTTGGTCGATCAGGACTAAAGGAGTGATGATACCGTATGATAACTAAAAGCAATACGCCAGCCGTCACCCTGCGTCCGATCGACCACACCAACTGGTATGCATGCACCCAGCTCACCGTGACGGAGCAGCAGCAGCAGCTCTTTCCTGTACCTGCGGTCTATTGGCTGGCAGAGTCGGCCTACTGCGGGTTCACGCCCTTGGCTCTGTATGCTGAGGAGCAACTAGTCGGGTATACCGTCTACGCCTGCGATCCCGATGACGGAAGCTACTGGATCATGGCGTATATGATCGATCAGCATTATCAGGGCAGCGGGTTCGGGCGTTCCGGCATGGAGGCGCTGGTGCGCCATATCCAGGACACGCATGCTTGCGATGGCATCGTACTGGGTCACCGGCCCGACAACGAGCAGGCCGCCCGGTTATATGCGTTCCTCGGATTCGAGGAAGTGGACCGGGATGAGCGGGAGATTATCCGCCGGTTGGCTTTTTAGGGATGTAGCGATTGTATCTGCATACAGCGTATAAAAGACAGGCGATGAGCCTGTCTTTTGTATTTTAAACATCGAAGCCCTCGAGCGAGTGTCTGCAAGCATTAGGAACGCTGTAATGTGAAGCTGCGGCCAGCTAGGGTCCGACCCTAGGCATACTATGGAGAAAAAAGTAAAAAGGGTTGAAATAAATATAACAGTGTTATAAAATAAAACAGTGTTATATTTCGTAGGAGGAGGTGCAATTTGTCTGACCGTCGTGAACGCGAACAGCTACTTCTGAGAGAAAAAGTACTGCAAGCAGCGCTGGGCTTAGCCCAAGAGGAAGGCTGGTCTGCGGTAAGCATTCGTCGCATTGCGACGCAGATCGAATACAGCACTACCAAGGTGTATGAGCTTTTTGACAACAAGGACCAACTTGTGCTTGCGTTATTGCGAAAGGGCTTTGACTTGTTGGCCAGGCAGCTTGAGGAGGCCGTCCAGGAGCAGCATGAAGCGCAAGCCAAGGCGGAGGCGCTGGCCACAGCATACTGCCGCTTTGCGTGGGAGAACAGCGCATATTATCGCATTATGTACGGAATGGATGGTGTACCCTTCGGTGTCCAGGATACATGGCAGGAAGGTATGTGCATAGGAGAGATTAGCCATCATGTCCTCGCTCAGTTGCTTCCGCATGTTGATCCGCAAGAGTTGATGCGTTTCGTATACGCCACATGGGGGACCTTGCATGGCATCTCCTCCCTTTACTTGGCGGGAAGACTGTATGGGGGACAGAAGGAAGCGGAGGCATTGGCATTGCAAGCTGTATTGAGCATGATTGAACCGTTGAGAGAGAGGGAGTAATCATGAAAACTATTGCTGTAAATGAGGTTCTTCCGGCTTGGGGACCAAGATCGTTGTCGTTTTGGTTGACTGTCCTCTGCGCACTTGGACTCATAGCTTTGGGTATCAACGGGTTTATCCAGCCGCAGGCAGCTTCCAAAGCCTTCGGGCTGGAAATTGTGAGTAGCCAGGATAGCGGCTTTGTGCGTGTGAAGGCAACACGCGATCTGGCTGTAGGCTTGGCCATTGTAGTGTTCTTGCTCTGCAGAATGCCCAAAGCGCTCCTTGCCTTTGCTTTCGTCTCTGCGACGATTCCTCTGCTGGATGGTATATGGGTGTTGACCCAGTATGGCGGGGAAGTAAAGGACAGCTGGCAGCACTTTATTACGGCGTTGTTCGTGTTGTGCGTTGCGTGGAGGCTATGGCATGAGCTCCGTCGATCGGGCTCGTTTGCCGAGTCGGAGCAGACCCAAGCGTTATGAATGCTTAACAACAGGCATGGTGGCACCTTAGCGCTCTTCTTGCCGTCAGCCAACAAACAGCGCTTCAGCCAGCTTGTTCTACTCAGCTGTTCTCGATTAACGCCTTGATCTTCCCCTGTATGTCCAGCAATTGACCTTGCGCATAACCAGCTTCTCGCGTAAGGGTATTGACGATGCCTTTGAGCTGGTACAGCTTGCGGAGCACCTCCTGCTGGGAAGAATGGATGCGTCCCTGGACGATCCAGTCGAAGGTCAGCCCGTCGAAGAAGAAGTCCGCGAAGGTGAGCGCGCCGCCGACCTCGATGCGGATCTGGATGTCCCGATTGACATCTTCCACTTCCTCCGCAAAGCGGCGCAGTCCGTCCTGGGCGGCGTGGATAGCCGTACGCGCCGAATCGATGTGGCCGTGCTTGGCGACGCCCGCCATCAGCCCGCCGCCCAGCATATCCCAGTTCCCGTAATTTTCTGCCGCATGGAGCGCCTGAGAAGCCCGTTCCAGATCATAGATAACTCCTTGGCCGATCCGCAGCGCATCCTCCAGCTCCTTGCAATCTGCCAACCGTGTATTCTCTTGATCGGTGAGCTGCTCCAACTGCCCGGCCAGGTCAGGAAAGTGCGCGAGGATCAGCTGACGTTTCTGGAGCAGCAGCTCCTCGTAACGGCGATCCGCCTGGCCGATATCGGCCAGCTTGGCGATCAGCTCGGCGCGCTCGCGCTCGAGAAAGGCGAGCGTGTCCTCGGCCTCTTCGAGCTGCAGCTTCATCCGCAGTGCCTCCGCTTGACGCTTGCTCAGACGGCGTCTGCCGCCGCTCAGCAGAGACAGCACCATCCTGCCGAAGCTTTGCTGCGCGGACTGTGTCCCATCTGCCGCTTCCTCTTCGAGCCTTCTCCGCAGAGAACGGATCTCTTGCCGGTAAGGCTCCATCTCCTTCACGATCCGCTCTAGCCTCTCCTTCCAGTTCTGCTGGTGCCGCACCATCAGACGCAGATCGGCGAGCTGTTCATTGATCGGCTTCAGCATGCTACACATCCACCCGGTAAGGGAGCGTCAGCTCATCACCGGCAGTGCCGCGGATACCCCAGTTCGCTTTAGGCGTTTCCGTGATCGTAATCTCCACATCCTGTGGAGCGATGTTCAGCTTCTCGTGGATCATTTGGAAGAGGAACGCATAGAACTGTTTTTTGGCGGCTGCGGTCCGTCCCTCGAACATGCTGATCTCGATGATGAGATAGGCTTCCGAACGGTCGGCGGGATAGATGAAATCACCCGGCTCCATCGGGAAGAAGCGGTGAAATCGCTTCTCCGGAGGCAGATGGAAGGCGGTCACTGCCGCCGCGTGAATCAGATTGGACAGCTGGGCCTTGATGGGGTTCAGACTATCTTTGAGACCGTAGATTTTGACCTGGGCCATTAGGATGCCCCTTTCTATGTGCTAGGTTGCCGATTGCAGCTTGACTGTGTCTGATGTCATTTTCTCACAAAACAGACAGCCCGTCGATGCGGCTTTGTACACAAAATACGCAAAAACCCCGCTTCACAAAGGAAGCGGGGCGGGGTTTCGCAGCCTACTCTTTGACCGAACCAAGCGTAATCCCGTGAATGAAGAAACGCTGCAGGAACGGATAGACGATGAGGACAGGCAGCATCGCGATAAAGATCTTAGCGGCGTCGAGCGTCCGGTTGGACAGCTCGGCCAAGCGGCGGTACTGATCCTCGGACATCGTCGAAGGGTCGACCGAGACGACGAGCTGTTGGATGTACGTCTGCAGCGGGTAGAACTGCTCCCGGGTCATGAAGACGAGCCCGTACAGGAATTCGTTCCAGTGGTAGACGATACTGAACAGCGAGACGGTCGCCAGCACCGGCACGGCCAGCGGGATGTAGATCTTGAAGAGCGTATACCACGGTCCCGCACCATCGACGAGGGCGGCTTCGTCCAGCTCCTTGGGCAGATTGCGGAAGAAGTTCATCGTCAGGATGATGTTGAACACGAGCGTCTGTGCGCCGCCGACCAGGACGAGCGCCCAGATGCTGTTCAGCAGGTCGAGCTCTTTGACGGTCAGATACAGCGGGATCAGCCCGCCGTTGAACAGCATGGTGAAGATCAGGATCCACATGAATACATTGCGGCCCTTGAATTGCGCAGCCGTCCGCGAGAGCGGGTACGACATGAGCGCAACGATGATGAAATTAAGCGAGACCCCCAGCAGGACGCGCTGGGTCGAGATCCAAAAGGACCGGAAAAACTGACTGTCATTGAGAATCTGGGTGTACGCGTTGAGGTTGAAATCCACCGGCCACAGCCAGACCTGCCCGGCCGCAGCGGCAGAGTTGGAGCTTAGCGACAGCGAGAGCGTATACCAGATCGGCAGGACGCATGACAAGGTAATGCCCACCAGGATGACAATCAGCACAATATCGGTCACGCGGTTGCCTAGCGTCCGATCTCTGACCAAGGTCAGCACCTCCTGCTCTAGTTGGAATAAGTTGTATCACGTAGAAAAAGGTGATCAAAAGCAGATGGTTTGAACAACCTTTAGAATATGCGATAGTTAACGAACCGGTAGGCTAGATAGTACGAAACCGAGATCAACAGGAAGCCGATAACCGATTTTAACAGGCCGACGACGGTTGCCAGCTCATATTGCAGGTTAAGCAAGCCTGTTCGATAGACCCAGGTGTCGATGATATCGCCTGTCGAGTAGACGAGCGGGTTGTACAGGTTGAAGATCTGGTCAAAGCCCGCATTGAGCACATTGCCCAGACTGAGTACCGCGAGCAATACCGCTGTCGTACGGATCCCGGGCAAGGTGATATGCCAGAGACTTCTCCAGCGCCCCGCGCCATCGATGTTGGCAGCCTCATACAGAGCAGGATTGATGCCGGTGAGAGCAGCCAGATAGATAATGGTGCCGAAGCCGAACTCCTTCCAGACGTCGGTGGTGACGACCAGGAACGGGAACAGCTGCGCATCTGCAAAAAACAGCTTCGGCTGAATGCCGAACAACGCAGTCAATTGGTTGACAGGTCCGTTGTAGGAGAACAAGTCAAGGACGATGCCTCCCAGGATAACCCAGGATAAGAAGTGAGGCAGGTAGACTATCGTCTGAATCCAGCGTCTGAGGATCATCAGGCGCAGCTCGTTGAGCATCAGGGCAAACAACAGCGGCGCGATCAGATTGGCGATAATCTTCATGGACGCGATTACGAGCGTATTGATGAACACTTCCTGTGTATCTCTTAGCAATAACATATACCGGAAGTGCTCCAGTCCGGCCCAGTCCGAACCAAAGATCCCTCTGCCGGGATTAAAATATTGGAATGCAATGACGATGCCGAACATCGGGACGATGCTGAAGACAAACAGCCACAGGAATCCCGGCACCAGCATCAGATAATAATGTTTGGCAAAACCCTTCATTCGCATGACGGCACTCCTTTCCCCGCATCCTACGGCGCATGTTCCAGAGCCCCGGCTCGGCGCCGGGGCCTCTGGTAATGGATTTGCGTGATGCGCCTCAGATTACTCTGCCAGCGCGTCTGCTACTTCCTGTGTAATCTGGTCGCCGCCTTGACGCTTCCAGTCTTCGACGAAGGTGTCGAAGGTTTCAAGCGGCGCAGCTCCCATGATGATGCGCAGGAACGTCTCGTCTTCGATCTTCCGCAGGTTGACCCAGCGGTTTTCCATCATCGGCGTCTGCTCATAGATCAGACTTGGCACTTCATTGATGTTGGTATCGACGAGCGGACTGCCGCCGACCATGATGGAGTACGAACGGGTCCACGCTCCCCAGTTGGCCTCAGGGTTCCAAGTTTCGATATCCAGGACATCGTAAGGCTCGTTTTTAATGCTTTTGATACTGGCCAGATCGGATTGAAGAAGCTTGTAGGTTTTGGCGTCCTGATAGTCTTCTGCCGTCTTATTGCCAGCCAGCAATTCACGGGTGGCTTCCACTGTAAATTCAATTTCGTCGGATGGGGCATGAACGACACGCAGTGGATAGTAGCCCGGACCGCCCTTACTTGGGTCAAACGTGTTCTCCTGTTCCTGTTTCAACAGGTTATTCGACAGCTTCATGGCGACTTCCGGATGCTCATACCCTTTGCGTACGACTACGAAATCTGTGGAAGGCGTG
This sequence comes from Paenibacillus jepli, assembly GCF_047238105.1. Classification (NCBI taxonomy): domain Bacteria; kingdom Bacillati; phylum Bacillota; class Bacilli; order Caryophanales; family Paenibacillaceae; genus Paenibacillus; species Paenibacillus jepli. The sequence goes on along the minus strand of NZ_JBDFMD010000001.1, from coordinate 3,175,919 downwards.
GCGATATGGGCATTGAACACACCTTCATCATCCAACGGAAGCGCGTATGCCTGCCAGTTGGCTTCCTGATTATTCTTCACGGCATTGGTCAGCGGGCCGTAGCCCATCCACCATGGCGCGAAGAAAATGCCGGATTTTCCTGCGATGATCGGTTCATCCGCTTTATTGCGGACGGCCATCTCCGGATCGATCAAGCCTTTCGAATACAGATCTCTCAAGCTGGCAAGCGCTTCTCTGGTTTCCGGCAGGATCGAGCCATATACCGGGTTGCCATCCTCGCCTTCTACCCAGTAGCCAGGGTACGAATGATGGGCAGAGAAGATGGGATCAAAGCCGTACAGATTATTTTTGGACTCCAGGAAGTTGGCGTACAGCTTGCCGCCGCTCTCCGGACCGGTGATGCCGATCGTGTCGCGCTGACCGTTGCCATCCGGATCGTCTTCGACGAAAGCGCGGGCGACGGTTTCCAACTCAGCCATTGTCGTTGGCGGCTCCAGATTCAGTTTGTCCAGCCAGTCTTTGCGCAGCCACATGAGATGGTAGCCGTCTGCATTGGCCTGGACACCAGGGATGCCCATGATCTTCCCGTCGAATGTGACTGCATTAAGCGCAGCACCATTGGTGCTCTCGATAATCTCTCTGATCTCAGGCGATGCATATCTCTCATAAACTTCGGTCAGGTCTGCCAGCTGGTCGGCTTCTACCATCTGACGCAGCTCGACGGCATTGACAACCATTGCGTCGGGCAGGTCATTACTGGCAATCGCCAAGCTGATTCTTTGACGATAGTTTTGGCCCGAAGCAGCGAAGTGATGATTAACCTCAACATTGAGTGCTTCTTTGATTTGACGTGTGTATTGATTGTCCATCGGCGTGTCTCCAGCCGGCAGCTCGTTATCCGTCGGATCCACGTCGATGCCAACATTGATGGTGACAGGCTCTTCATAGCGGCCGAACGGATCGGCAGGCTCCATGTTAGCGGACGTATTATTGTCCGGCGTATCGGTTTGATTCGGCGGTGTGTTGTTTCCCGCGTTGCTGCAAGCTCCGATGACAACAGAGCACGCCAGCACAAGTGCGAGCAGGCTAGATTTTTTCTTCATCGTGCACCCCTTCTTTCTGTTCGAGTGTATTGCGGTCCCTCTTAAGCACATCCTAACTGTAACATAATGAAACCGCCTTCCAGGATAGAAAGCGGTTTCGTGTTCAGGGGGTCGTTTGTCGGCTGATTCCAAGGGGGAGTACAGGGGCATCGGACATTTCACCCCCTGTACGTTAGACATTAGTCTACCCCGTCACATGGATGGCAATTCCTCGCGGGACAGATGTCGGTGGGCAACCCCGATACAGGCTAGCACCAGCACAGCAGCGCTTAACGCCGTCAGTCCGGCTGCCGAAGGCAAGGTTCCGGTCGTCAATAGCTGCACGGCATGGCTGCTGAGCGAAGCCGGATTGATCGTGTGCCAGAATCCGCCAGCAAGCGTGGCGATCTTTAGAGTCACTACGACGACAATACCTATAATGGCAACGCCTGCGGTCCGAGTGAGCAGCGCGCCCAGCATGAGCGTGAAGCTCAGGACAAGCGCCCCCCATAGCAGATAGAGTACAAAAGTGAGCAGCAGAGCAGATAGCGCTACCGTATTGTATAGCAATGCTGTGTACACCCAGGCCATGAACAGGCCTGCTGCAAGGGACATGGCAAGCAAGACCATGTTGGCGATCCACTTGCTGGCCAGATACTCTGACAATGTAGTGGACCGGGTGAGCATAAACGTAAGCATGCCGCTGCTCTTATCGGCGACTACCATATTCATCAAGCTGATGACCAGGATCATCATACCGAGCTGGTCGAATTGGTCGCTCAGCGCGGACGCCAGTACTTCTTCTCCGCTCAGCTCGGGGATCATCAGCTCCATGCCTTCCGGCAGCCCGCCCGCCATCCGCAGAATATCAGGCAAATAATAAGAACTGAGAGGCTGGAGGATCCCAAGGATCATAAAGGCCACGGGCAGCCAGATGAGCTTGTAGCTGCGCGACGCTTCCAGCCATTCTTTCTTGAGTAATACAGTTAGACGGCTCATGTCTCGTTCACCAGCCTCATGAAGATATCTTCCAGACTTTCCTGTTGGAGCTCGAACCTCTGGACAGGCAGTCCCAGCTCATGCATCCGCTGCAGCAGCCAGCGGCGTCCGCGATCAATGTCAGCTACATGTACCTGGACGAGCGGACCGTGCTGCTCGATGCTTGTGACCAGCTCTTGGTGTGCCAGCTCGGCGACCCAGCGGTTGCTATCCGGCGCCTGGATCTCAAACACCGGCTGCTGATGCATGGCGAGCAGATCGGTAATCGAGCCGTTGGATACCAGAGAGCCGCGGTGAAGGATGCAGATCCGGTCGCACAGCTCTTGTGCATCATGGAGGATGTGGGTGGAGAAGAGAATCGTCGTCCGCTGCCGGATCGACTTGAGCAGCTCCAGCATATCTCTGCGTCCGAGCGGATCGAGCGCTGAGACAGGCTCATCCATGATCAGCAGCTTGGGTTCATGGATGATCGCCTGCGCGATGCCCAGCCGCTGCTTCATGCCGCCGGAGTAAGTGCCGATGCGTTTGCGAGCCGCTTGCTCCAGTCCGACTGTCGCCAGCAGCTCTCGGATCCGCCGCTCCAGCACATTCTTCTCGATGCCGGACAACCCGCCCATGAACCGCAGCAATTCCTCGCCGGTCATCCACGGATAGAACGTGGGGTGCTGCGGGAGGTAGCCGATCTTCTCGCGCATCGCCTCATCACGTTTGCCCAGAAAACGAATCTCGCCGCTGCTTGGCCGGGTGATGCCGGTCAGCATCTTGATGGTCGTCGTCTTCCCGGCCCCGTTAGGCCCGAGTAGGGCCGCACATTCACCAGGCTGGACTGTGAAATCGATCCCCCGGACGACCTCTTGGTCGCGGTAAGACTTGCGCAGATTGGTTACTTGCAGTAAGGACATCTCAATACCCCTTTCGGCCGGCGACCAGATACGCGATCGGTCCGAGCAGCGTCACACAGCAGATGACGATGCCCCACAGCCACTTCTGTTCTTTGGGGCGCGTGCTCGGGATGAGGTCGCGCAAGGCGATGGCGATCAGGATGAGCTGGAGCAGGACGAGAGGAATCAGCAAAGGCAGCCAATTCATGAGTTCTTCGTAGGATACCGTATTGATCTTCATGTCTGATCTGCACCTCCTTCGACAGGTTTGGGGATCATAATCGTATTCAACATCCGGGTGCGTCGGCCATGCGACGGCGGGAGTGCTGCTGCTTCTCGCAACAGCGCCTGCAGCTTGACGGTGAAGGCATGGAACTCTTCGTCCGTCATGTGCATCGGCGTCTGCCAATAACCGAATCCGTCCTCAGCGAAATGCTTGGGCGAGCGGCTGCTCATATAAGCCTCGGCCAGCTGCAGCAATTGCGCGGTGAAGGTAGTGAAGTAGGCTAGATGCTCCGTGCTGGTTGAGTTTTCCATCTCACTCTGGGGAAGTGCGAGGTTTTCTTTGATGACGGCAAATACGCGCTCCTGCGTCCCTTGAACCCGATTGGTATCCACGACTTGGATGAACTCCGCATCGAGCAGCTGGCGGACATGTCGATAGACGGTAGCCTGTGGCACAGTCTTGAGCCGCTTGACGAGCTCGGTTGTCGTGAGCGGCGTGCCTTCAACCAGCTCCTGGATGATGCGCATCCGCAGCGGGTGGAGCAGGATGTCTGCTTTTTTGGGCATGGGCAAGGCTCCTTTTGTGGTTAGTTGTTATCATTATTGATAATGATAATATCAGATTGCTAGAGTGTTGGCAAGGGGAGATTAGGGGAGCGGCCGCATGTGGTCGTCCGACCGCCGTCATGCCGCCGGCCCCCGCGCGCTGGGAGCGGCGCGCGCAAAGATGGCGTAGCCCGCGTCGGGCTGTGGGGCTTATGAAATGCCGCCAGCACGGGATGGAGCATCACGCAAGGAGCTGGGTGACGCAGGAAGCAGCGTCTCACAACAGATAACGTTCCTCCAGAGCTATGTAAGGAAGCAGCTCCAGGCGGAGGCAGGGCTTCAGGGCTCTATTGGGCTAATCCGTTGCAAACCCTCAACTTGGTGCGATGAACTCGAAAATTCATATTCATTTTGGCGATTGGCTGTAAAATCGACAAATGAACACGATATTTCGTGCTTATTTCACGTTTTCGGGGGAAATCAGCCAAACGAGTATGAAATTTCATATTGAATGGGTCTCAGCCCGGACGAGCATATGAGGAGATGCGGCATAGTCGGTAGTGGGGAAGAATAGCCAGCGTAGGAGTCGGGTAGGACGAAACGTCCGGTTAAAGGGGGGATGCAAGTGAGAAAAACTTGCAATGAGGAGAATTACCCATGAGCGAGACATGGACGGCATCGATGGGAGGCTGTCCCTGAAGCGCGGATAAGATGGAGCTGTCAGTGACACAACTCAATCTAGCTAGCAGTCCTTCACCTGCCGCTTCCCAAGGCCGAGCAGCTGTGCGACTGTTCGCGGATGACCCGGCTCAGGCAGGCGGAGGCAGGAGGCTCTCCCCTCTTGATTATCATCTTGGGAGGGAGTCCATAGTCGCAAGACCTTTGTCCCCTATCATGCCAGGTTCTGTCGAAATTTCTCGTGCTGTTTACCATAATAAGCCTTATAATGGGAGCGGGGGGAGATCGACGTGAGAAGCATGCTGGTACGCATGGTGTTGTTTTTTAGTATTCTAATGATAGGGACGGGGGTTATCGTCAGTTACGTGATCACTCGTTCGGCCGAGGAGCTGGTCGTCAGCTCGCTGGGCGAGCAGGCCAGAAGCATCGCAGAGACGGCTGTCTCGCGGATCGATCTGCAGCGGTACCGGGAGATTACTCCGGAGGCGGGACCGGATGCCTATTACCATGAGCTGCGCAGCCAATTCAATGAACTCCGGGAGACCAATGGACTCAAATACTTGTATACGATGGCGATGCGGGACACCCCGCAGGGCTCTGAATATTATTATGTGGTGGACGGTATGCCTGAAGGAACGGATGCCGATGATTTCTCCGAGCTGGGAGAGGTGGAGACGGAGATCGCCGATATGATCCCGGTCTTCGAGAACGCGCAGACCTATGTGGGCTCGCTGACCAAGGACGACACCTACGATGCGACTATCACGACCTATGTTCCGATTATGGATGGAGAGACGCTGGTTGGCGTGCTGGGAGCAGACTTCGATGCGGAGAATGTGTATGAGCTGCTCCAGCAGAACCGCAGCCGGATCATCCTGATCACCGGGATCGTGCTCCTGGCCGCGCTGGCCATCATCACACTGCTGGCAAGGCTGATCATCCAGCCGATCAAACGGCTGACCGCTGCCATGCAGCTGGTGCAGAGCGGAGATCTGACAGCGGCGGTATCGGTCAAGGGCCGGGACGAGGTGGCTCTGGTGGCCGGCGGCTTCAACCAGATGGTCGGCGACCTGCGGGGGATGATCGGCAGTATCCAATCGAGCGCGGCGCTGATGCGGGAATCCTCGGAGCTGCTGACGGAGCGGACGGCGACGGCGACGGCAGTCGGCGGCAGGATCGTCGGGCGCACCGAGGAGATGAGCCGCGATGCGGATCTTCAACGGGTCGCCGCGTCGGAGGCGGCGCGCGCGATGGAGGAGGTCGGCGCCGGTATCCACCGGGTCGCCGAATCGTCCTCCGTCGTCGCCGATGCCTCGCAGTCGGCCAGAGATGCCGCCTTGATGGGCCAGACGGCGATCACGCAGGCGGTGCATCAGGTAGAAGTGATTCATGCCACTTCACGTACGGTGGATGAGGAAGTGAGCGCGCTGGCGCGGGGCTCGGAGGAGGTCGGCCAGATCATCGGCACGATCCGCGGAATCGCCAAGCAGACGCATATCCTGGCGCTCAACGCAGCGATCGAGGCCTCACGCGCAGGGGAGCATGGCAGAGGCTTCAGCGTAGTAGCGGAGGAGATCCGCAAGCTGGCCGGCGAGGCCGGCGAGTCGGCGGAGCGCATCGATCTGCTGATCACGCAGATGCAGGAGGGCACCCACAAAGTGAGCGAGACGGTAGCGGCAGAGCAGCAGGAAGTCGAGCAGGGAATCCGGGAGATCCGGGCGGCTCAGGAGACGTTTGGCCGGATCATGACCGAGGTTGACCGGGTCGCGGAGCAGATGCATGGCGTCTCGGCCTCGGCCCAGCAGATGGCTGCGGCTGCCGAGGAGGCGACGGCGGCATCCGATGAGATCGCGCGGATGACCAACCGTACGGCGGAGCAGAGCCTGGCCATCGCAGCGGACTCTCAGGAGCAGAGCGGCGCCATCGCCGGCACCCGCCAGTCGGCGGATGCGATGCAGCAGACGTCGCGCCGGCTCGATGAGCTGGTCGAGCGGTTCCGGACGTAAGCGCGGGGATCATCTATAGGGCAGGCCCGTGTCATCGGAGGCAGACGCCTCAAGTGATGCGGGCCTGATTGGTATGTGAGCAGGCTAGACTGCAACCGGGCAGTGGAGGCGGGCTGCAGCAGGGATTGAACAGGGTAATAGAACAAATCTGTGTATACACAGCCGGCCTATGCAACATAACTTCGCAATTGACGGCGCCGGGCCGAAGAGCGGGCAAGGGATGATATAATGAAGGAGCTTCGATAAGAAGCGCTCATCATCGATGCTCAAGGAGCTGTTGAAGCATGCTGGAAAAGCTGCGTCTGCTATTTCCTCAAAAATTAAAATATCGGCTGTTTACGGCGTTTCTGGTGCTGATCCTGCTGCCGTTCAGCATTCTGAATCTCTACAATTATCAACGGGTCGAAGCGGTGATGCAGCAGAAGCTCAGCGAGAAAAGCTACGATCAGCTGCAGCAGATCATCGGCGCACTGGACGATCTGATGAACATGGCCTTCAAGACGTGGATTATGCTGGAGCAGGATGCGGCGGTCCGGGAGGTGCTGCTCCATCCGGAGAATGGCACGATCCTCGACAACAAGCACGCGATGGAGGCCAAATTTATCGGCATCAACAACAGCCTGTTTCTGCTCAATCCAGTCGTGTACTACACGCTGCTGGATCTTCAGGGCAATACCTATACGTCGTACCAGCCCCGCCGGGCGCTCGATTACGAGCAGTTGATCAAGGGCAGGTATTTTCAGGAAGCGCTTACCAATAATCAGAACACGGCCTGGGTGACCGACGAAGAGAACTATGTCGCCAGCGACTTGTCCGCCAGTCAACGGCTGCTGTCCATGTACACCGTTTTCAAGGATCCGAACCGCAGCTACCGCCCCTACGGGGTCGCCCGGATCAGCATCGATTACAGCTATTGGTTCAAGTCTGTGCTGCACGGGCAATCGCCGGACCAGGAATATTTCCTGCTGACCGCTGATGGCGAGCATGTCGCCCAGTCCCGGGCAGAGGGTCTCCTCACGGACGAGGCGGTCCGGCAGATTGCCCAGACGCAGGGGAACGGCTATTTTATCGACCGGGCTTCGGCGATGGTGGTTAATTACAGCTATATTGCTACCCTGGATTGGTATATGGTGAACCGGACGCCGCTCGGCGTCTTGTTCAATGAGATTGATGCGCTGAAGCGGCAGTTTTTTGCCACGTCAATCGCCTTTATGGTGCTGTTTATCGTCATGACCTTCATGATCGCCTCCACCATCACCAGACCGCTGTCCCATCTGCAGAACAAGATGAAGGATGTGGTCCGCAAGAGCCTGAGGCTCCGCCTGCCCCAGGACAAGTACCGGGGCGAGATCCTGGATCTGACCCGGACCTTCAACTCGATGCTGGATGATATGAACGGCTTGATCCAACGGCTCAAGGAGGAGGAGCGGCAGAAGGAGGCGGTGCATTTCCAGATGCTGCTGGCGCAGATCAATCCGCACTTCCTGCTCAACACGCTGAACACGATGAAATGGATCGCGATCCGCCAGCGCAATGAAGACATCGAAGAGATCTGCGTCTCGCTCGGCAAGCTGCTGGAGATGAGTCTGAACTCGGAGCTGGATATGATCCATCTGAAGGATGAGCTGGAGCTGGTGCAGGCCTATGTCCATATCCAGCAGAAGCGGTTCAACTACAAGCTCGATGTCGCGTACCGCTATGAGCCGGATACGGCGTACGCCCTGGTGCCCAAGCTGAGTATCCAGCCGCTGGTGGAGAATGCGATCCAGCACGGCATCGCTCATATCGAGGGGGAGGGCAGGATCGATATCGTCATCGAGCGGGAGCAGCAGCGGCTGATGATCCGGGTCCGTGACAACGGCGCCGGACTGGCAGCTTCCCGGGATCGCCCGTCGGCGCGCAGGAGCAGCGGGATCGGCATCCGCAATCTGCAGGAGCGGCTGGCGCTGCTGTTCAAGGGCCAGGGCGGCTTTGAGCTGCGCGCACTGGAGCAGGGCACGGAAGCGCTGATCACGATTCCGCTGCTGGTCTCCGTGCCTTATGGCGGCCCAGAGGCTGCAGGTCCGACTGTGCCGAGGCACCAGCTATCTTAGATCAGGGGGGATGCACATGTGGAAAGTGTTATTGGTCGAAGATGAAGTGTTCGTCCGGGAGTCGGTGCGGGAGATCATCGATTGGGAGAGTATGGGCTTCACCGTCATCGGCGAGGCAGGCAACGGCGTGGAGGCGCTGCGGCTGATCCGCCGGGAGCCGCCTGATCTGGTGCTGGCTGACATCATCATGCCGGAGATGGATGGCATCGAGCTGCTCCGGCAGACGAGGGAAGCGGGCGTCCGGGCCAAGTTCGTCATGCTGACCTGTATGAGCGAGTTCGAGTATATCCGCCAGGCGATGGAATACGGCGCCTCCAACTATATCCTGAAGCTGTCGATGAATGTAAAGGATCTGCGGGAGACGCTCGGCAAGATCGGCGCGGAGCTGGAGCGGGAGCGCGAGCAGCAGCGGGAGCCGGCTCGCATAGACGAGGCGGCACGGGGGGTGCCCGCTGAGGGGCAGCAGGCGGGTGGAATGGCAGAGCATCCAGCGCCCGGGAGACAGCCAGCGGGTGACGCCGGGCAAGGCGGTACAGGGTACGGGATGCCGACCAGCCACCCTGAGCTTAGCAAGATTATCGCCTATATCCATGACCACTATGACCAGGATCTGTCTGTGAAGTTCCTGTCGCATTATGTGATGATGGGCGAGAACTACGTAAGCGCGCTATTCAAGAAAAAGACCGGTTGCACGCTCATCCATTATCTGCACCAGGTGCGGATCGACAAGGCGATCTGGTATCTGCGTCATACCGGCCTGCCGGTCTCGGAGATTGGTCATAAGGTGGGCTTTGCCAACGACAACTATTTTATCAAAATCTTCAAGCGGCATACGAAGCAGACGCCGAGCCTGTATCGTAAGGAAGAGGGCTGGCGGACCGGGGAGGGAAGGAACACATGGGCAAACGAGGCTGGGCAAGCCGGCTGCGGCTCGGACTGATGTGGCTCGTCCTGACGGCCCTGGCGGGCGGATGTGCGGACGCCTTCTCCGAGCCGCAGGCGATCACGGGCGCCGGTCAGACAGGAGACGACCGGACCCGGCTCACCCTCTGGGGCGGCGTGCCGCCCGAGGCTGGCCCCGAGGCGGTCGTGGCTGCCTGGAATGCCGCGCATCCGGATATCGTGCTGGAGTACGTGCGGTATGTCAACGACGACGACGGCAATCTGAAGCTGGATACGGCGCTGATGGCGGGCCAGCAAGTCGATCTGTATTTTAATTACTCGCGCTCCCAGCTGGAGCGCCGCATCGAGGCCGGAGTTGCGCTTGATCTGGGCGGCTTCGATGACTACGACCCCGGCGAGAAGATGGGCGCCGATGCGGAGGCTTGGAAGATCGACGGGTGTTACTACGGATTGCCGACCAAGCAAAATTATTACTTCGTGGCGCTGAACAAGGAGGCGCTGGAGGCGGCAGGACTGCCGATCCCTGTGTCCTGGACCTGGGACGACATGCGGACGTACGCCAGCAAGCTGTCCGAATCGTATGCTTACGGATGGCTGCAGCACTTGGAACCGTTCGATGATCCGGTGGACGCGCTGCTCTCCCATGAGGGCTATACAGGGACGGACGGACAATCCCAGCTCGACCATCCGCTGGTAGCACACTGGCTGGAGACCCTCAAGGCGATGATGACCGAGGATGGCTCGACACCGGAGTACGGCGTGCAGCTAACCTCCAAGATGCCGGTCGAGCAGATGTTTCTGAGCGGTGAGGCGGCCATGCTCAATATCGGCGAGTGGCTGTTCCGCAGCGCCAATCAAGCGGCTGGCGATGGCCAGTCATTTACGATTGCCTTTGCCCCGGTGCCCCGCCTGACGGAGCATGAGGCCGATTATATCCCCCGCGGCGGGCTCGGGGATGTACTGTCGATCCATCCGGGCTCGCCCAACATCGACGCTGCGTGGGCTTTTGCCAAGTGGTATGCCGACGGCGGGATGGTGCCGATGGCTCAGGGCGGCCGGCTGCCGGCCTCGCAGGACGCCGATCTGGAGGCGGCGATGGACTACTTCCTGGGCGGCCACCGGGACCGTTACGATATGCCATCGCTGGAGCACGTCTTCTACGGCAGCCCGCAGCGGACCTTCGTCCGTAGCCTCTCGCAGCCGGTGCTGGATCTGCGGACCGAGGAGTACGAGAAGTATTTCCTCGGCGTGCAGACGCTGGAGCAGACGCTCGCCAATATGAAACAGCGGCATACTGCCTATCTGCAATCGGGCAGCCTGCCGGACGAATAGATCGAATCTGTGCGTCCAGGGCTATCCGCCCTGGATTGCGTCGATCTGTTCTATGAACTGCGAAGATCTGTTTATCCCCCGCAGGCTGCGCTTGCCGTATACTTTGCATTGGAATTAAAGCGCTTACTAAATAGCGCTATACCATTGCAGGGGAGAGGACAGCGATGCAAGGACAACACTATCCAAGGGTCATCGCCTGGCTGATCATCGCGGTGCTGCTGGGAGGGCTGGCGCTGCCGGCCGGGCCAGCAGCAGCGTCGGATACGATCGCAGCGGGCGTGCAGGTGAATCAGACGACAGAGGAAGTGGTCGTCGGCACGGCATTATACAACATTCGCATCGAGAAAGCGGGCTTCCGCTACAGCTTCGAGGACGCTGGAGGCGGCGAGATCGCGCCGGCTCATCCGGTGTCGGGCATCCGCTTCGGGTCAGCGGCAGGGGCGACGCTGTACGATGCGGAGACGACGGAGCTGCTCGGTTATGATGAGGAGAGCATCCGCTTCCGTGTGGTGAACACGAACGGCGACGAGGCGCTTGTCCGCATCCTCCCTTATGAGCGCTATGCACGGTTCCAGATCGAGCCGGAGCCATTCGAGGAGCGTTCGCAGGCGCTTCAGGGCGAGGCCCCCGAGCGGGTGGAAGCTCTGATCTGGCGGGGCGATACGACGTGGGACGACTATACGCTGGAGCTGGAGATGAAGCAGAGCAAGCGGGACGCCAGCAGCACCTCGGGCGTGCTTGTCCGGTATCAGGATTACGACAACTTCTATCATCTCCGGTATCATCTGGCGACGAACAAGCTGCAGCTGCTCAAGAAGCAGACCGGCAGCGCGCTTAGCGTCATCCATGAGGTTAACGTATCCGGCGCATTTGACTCGGCCCGGCTGTACCCGGTAAAGGTCGAAGCTGAAGGCAACCGGATCCGGGCGTACTGGAACAATAGTCTCCTGCTGGATTATACGGATGAGCAGTCCCCTCTCCTAACCGGCGCGGTGGGCATGCGGATCTACAGCGATGTGACCAAGTACGCCAATGTGTCTGTGACGGCGGGGGATACCGTCCTCATGGACGAGTCGGACTGGCAGGGCACGGAGGACTGGCATGTGCACAACGGTCAGTGGCGCATGACGGGCGAGGTGACGCGGACGGCGGTTATCGATGCCCGGACGGGCTCGCTTAGCCCCGGCTACGGACTGGGCGATTACGCCCACAATCAGCAGAGCACCAATGTATTTGGCATCTCTAATCACGACCTCACCAACAAAGGCGCGGATCAGCGGTTTGTATCGACCTTTACGGTGTTCCCGGCCCATGGCTTCGCGCAGGTGCTGTTTGAGACCGGCAAGAAACGCGTGGCAGTCAACAGCGCGGAGAACAAGCTGGGGGCGGACAATGTCGCCAGCGTGGACGGCCTGTACTATTTTATGGGGACGATGGAGCAGATCTATGCCGATTACCAGGAGGTAAGAGTGGCCGAAGGGTATCCGGTCTACAAGCCCAAGTACGACTTCTTCGAGGTCGGCTACGAGGCGTTCGGCTCCCTCGGGTGGAACACCTACCAGACCTCGGTCATGCAGGATCTGCAGACGTATCTGGACAAAGGCTACAAGCTGAAGTGGGGCGTCGTCGGCTCGGGGTTCTGGAAGGGCGACCGCAACGCGCCGACGCAGGGGGCGACAACCAGCTTCGGTCTGTGGGATGATGTGGAGGGGCCGCCGAGGGCCGACGGGCTGCCGAATCCGAGATATCCCGACGTGGATGGACTCAAAGCTTTTTTCCGCGACAACGATATGAATCTGCTGCTCGGCCTGCGGACGAACTTCAAGGCGCTGCCGACCAACGGGGGCAACTATACGCCGGCGCATGACGGACCATTTACGGAGCAGGGGCTCGAGCGGGGATATTTTCTCAAGGATGAGAACGGCACGCCGCTTAAGTATACGGTTAGCTTCCCCAACGGCAGCGTCCATCTGCTGGATACGTACAATGAGGAGGCGCTGGACTGGTATGAACAGGGCGCTGACCTGTGGGGCGTCGACGGCTTCAAGGAAGATACGATGATGATGACCAAGCCGTATGAGGACGGCCTGTGGAACCGGTCGAACGGCAGGCTGATGGAGCAGGGCTATCAGGTGATGGTGCGCAATGCGGCCTACTCCGTGCCCGGGGATATCCTGCGGCTGGAGGATACGCAGCATGCCTACAACCAGGACCGTCCGATCATCAATGCGCTCAACTATGCGGCCAGCGGTGCGCCCAATGTCTACTCCGACATCGTGGCGGGCAAGTATCTGACGCTGCCGCTGACGCAGGATCAGAAGCTTTATTTTGTCCGCAATGCGATGTGGGCGGCGATGACGCCAGCCATGTCGCTGGGGCTCGGACCTTGGCATATGGAGAACGAGACGTATGAAGCAGCGGTCAAAAAAGCCGTCGACTTCCACTCGATGTACGCGCCTTATATCTACAGTGCGGTGGTCGACAGCTATCATACCGGCTTCCCGCATACGATGACGCCGTTGCCGATCGCTTATCCGGACGATCCGCAGACGTATCAGCTGGCCAACCGGACGACGCGCCAATACGAGTGGATGCTCGGTCCCTCGATGCTGGCGGTGCCTGCTTACGGCCATGACTATGCCAGCGTGACGGCGCGGGATGTCTATCTGCCGGCGGGCACTTGGATCGATTATGAATCGGGCGAACGTTACCAGGGACCGATGACGCTCGAGCGATACAGTCTGCCCATCGACAAGATCCCCGTCTTCATCGGCGGCAAGGGCGTCGTGGTAAGGCAGGAGCTGAACAATGGCCGTCTGCTCGCCGAGGTCTATCCGGTGGCGGATCAAGGCTCGACCTACACCTATACCTACCCTGACGGCGAGGCGACCAGCACGATCGTGAACGGCAACGACGGCTGGAACCCGGCCACGCTTCATCTAGTGGACACGACCGCGGATCAAGAGATCGCCTATGACTATGACGAGCGTACAGGCGCCTTCGCGTTCGAACTGACACCAGGCCATGACTATGAGCTGACGGGCGGCACCTTCGAGGGCACGCTGGCCGAGCTGCTGCTGCCGGAAGACCAGCCTGCCGAGCTGATCGCGGGCGAGCGGCTGCAGCTGCAGGTGGAAGCCCGGGCAGACAGCGGCGAGCCTGTAGAGCTGAGCGAGCTGGCGCTGGCCTACGAGACGGAGGATGCGGGTATCGTAGCGGTCAGCGAGGCTGGCTTGGTGACTCCGCTGCAGACCGGGACGACCCGGGTGCGCGTCTCGGCTGACGGTCCGGGCGGCAGGCTGTTCTCGCCATGGTTGACCTTGACGGTGGTGGAGGCGGCGCTGGCTATCGAAGCACCAGCCCATCTGGCGGTATGGACGGATGAGTCTGTCGTCGTCTCGGGTACCAGCCGGGGGCTGGCGCAGCTGGAGCTCCGATACCAGGGCGACGTAAGAGAGATTGCGCAGCAGGCAGATGGCGCTTGGGAGACGACCCTGGGCAGACTCGCGAACGGCCCGCACAGTCTGCAGGTCGTCGGCCGAGACAAGGACGGCCGGATCCGGCTGGCGCAGCAGATCCGGATCGAGCTGGACACCGAGGACACGCTGCTGGTGAGCGATTTCACGGACACGAGCGAGCCTTGGCAGATCGTCAATGGCAACTGGAGCTTGTCCGAGACGGACGGACGTGACGTATACCGGGCGACGGGCCGGGGCTTGACCCATGCCGGCCCGGCAGACTGGCGCGATTACCGGGTGGAGGCCGACCTCATGATGGCGGCTTCCGCATCGGGCGGCTCGGCCGGACTTGTCTTCCGGTACAGCGACCCCGCCAACTTCTATCATGTGCGGCTGGATGACAACCGCTCGAGTGAACCTGGCGTACGGACCATCCAGCTGTACAAATGGGTGGACGGCGCAGCCAGCAAAGTCGCCGAAGCGCCGTTCGCCTACGAATACGGCCAGTGGTATACGATGGCTGTCGAGGTGGAGGGTGACCGTATCCAGGCATTTGTGGACGGGGAACGCTACCTGGACGTCACCGATGCGTCGCTCGTCTCGGGTGCCGTCGGGCTGCGCACGTACGACCGCCATACGTCGGTCGATGCTGTCCGCGTGACACGTCTCGCCCCGGAAGAGCGGAGCGGCTATGCCGTCTGGCAGGATGGTGCGGCCGAGGTGCGGGAAGCAGAGGGAGCATCGCTCACGCTGGCATGGAGCGGCCAAGTGCAGGGCGTGGAGGACGCGCAGTATCGCGTCTGGGTAAACAACGAGCCGATGGCGGAGACGACCACGGAGCAGGAGCTTGTCATCGACGGCTTGGCGAGGGGAGAGCTGTACTCGTTTAAAGTGGAGGCTGGTGCAGGAGAACGCTGGAGTACCGATGGACCTGTAGTCGTCCACATCGTGCCTGACGGTGAAGGACCGGGGGAGCCTGGAGAGCCTGGAGAGCCGGGGAATCCAGGAAACCCTAGCAACCCTGGTGTTCCTTACAACCCGTATTATCCCGGGGGCTGGTACTGGGGGGAGAGTGGTGGCGACGACGGAAGTGAAGGGACCGGATCTGAACAGCCGGAGCCAGGACCAGATGTCCTTACCGTCACCGATGAAGAGCTGGCGCGTAGTGATCGGGGCCGGGCTGAGATCATCCTAAGTGCTGCGCAGCAGACCGTAAGATTGCCGATCGGTGCGGCACAGCTCGATTATCCGATCGCCGTTCGCACGGCTGCCGGAGACACCGTTATTATCGATCCCCTTGCATTGGCAGCGATGCTTGCGGATGTGTCTACGGGAGCAGCCGATTTCTTCCGCCTTGAGCTTACCGCGTCGGATATAACGGCCGGACAACGCGGACAGTTGGGGAGCGAGCTCCGTCTTATGGGTAGCGGGACAGTACAGCTGGACCTTGCTTTATCTTTGACTAGCGGCGAGCTCGTGCATTCACCTCTCTCGGGTGATGTACGGCTGGAGCTGGCCTACGATACCACGCAGGCAGATGCCGCACTACTGGGCTTATACCGATATGATACAGGTACTGGAGCATGGGTGTATGCGGGCGGCCATGCCGAGGCGTCCACGGTAACAGGAGCGGCTGCACAGCCGGGGCTCTATGCTGTCCTGCAGCGCGAGATCAGCTTTGCCGACGTGCCGCAGACGCATTGGGCACACCGTACCTTGCAGGTACTGGCGGCGCGCCATATCGTGAGCGGCATGAGCGAGACGCAGTTTGTACCGTCCGGTTTGACAACCCGTGCCGAGTTCACTGCGCTGCTAGTCCGGGCGCTTGGGCTGGAAGGCGATGCGAGCGCATCGGCTCTGGCATTCAGCGATGTTGCCCAGGGTGCCTGGTATGCTGCTGAGGTAGCGGCGGCATATGAGGCGGGCCTGGTCCAGGGTGTGTCTGCAGGCCGGTTTGACCCGCAAGCACAGATCACACGCGAGCAGATGGCGGTCATGATCGTCCGCGCCTTCGAGCTGGCGGGCGGCCAGACTCCGGATGCGCCGGGCGGCTTGGAGCAATATAGTGACCGCACCGAGCTATCGTCCTGGGCGGCTGATGCAGCGGCACAAGCGGTCGCGGCGGGACTGATGCAAGGAACCGCTACTGATACATTCGACCCGCTCGCCCAAGCAACACGGGCGCAGACGGCGCAGGCGATTTATAATCTGTTGGCGCAAGTGGATTAAATATGATGAGAAACTGATTGCGGTTGGGGAAGAATAAGTATATAGAGTAGGAGATCAATACAGAGCACGGCGATAGGGATGCCGTTGCTCTGTATTTTTTAGAGGGAGGCAGTTAACAATTGGTTGCAGAAAATACTAATATGACAATCTAATACGGTTTTAGACGTTTGGCGTTTCTACAACAAGCGCTGCTGCATGGAAAACTACATCAAGGAAGGCAAGAAAGGTTTTGCCATCCGTGTTATTCCGACGAGAGATCTTTCGCTCTGCTGGCACCCTTGTGCGCCATGCGCGTCAGATGACGTTGAATTGTGTTTCCCAATGTAGATATGAAAACGATATTTTTTAATTCTTGATTAAACCAAAAGACTTTCCTTGGTATTCGCTTTCATGGTAATATATATTAAAAATTACAATTTGGGAGGGTGATTTTATGTTTCGAGGTTTTCTTATCAACAAAAGAAGAGTATTACTTTTATTTCTCTTTATATTCCTTTTTCAGAATGTTCATTTACTTGAGACTTCGGCAAATGATGATCTTAAGGTCACTTTAGAACAAGCTCATCGAGCAGCTATATTTTTTGCCCAAAATCAAAGCGAGGAGCTAAAGTACTGGAATGAAGCAAACCTGGAATATAAATTTGATTTATACGATATTGACGATAGTCCAATAGCATATTACTTTGAAACGATCATAGACTCAAAAAGTGTGGGTTATATCATTGTTGGGGCTCGTTTTGATCTAAATCCAATCTTTGAGGTATCTGAATCCCCTCGTTATGAATTCTTTAATGAAATTGACAAAGGGAATAAAGTTTATTACCTGGGTGCTGAAAAATATTTATATGCGAAAAATGAAAAAAATCTGAAAGAAATCGTTGCAAATAAAATAAGGCTAAAACTGATCCAACTTTCTGAGAATCAAAAGACACAGAGCGATAGTTCAATTTCAAAACAAATTAGTGAATTACAAAATTATAGACTTGAAGGTTTAAAAGGTAATGTTGAAAGTAAAATCGTCTGGGAAAATTATTTAAGTTCTAATGCTGTCCAAGCTCTAAACTATCCAAATAGTTATTTGTTATATCAAATGAATAGAATATCTCAAAGAACTTCAGGAATAACAGGACAAGACTCGGCTTGCGGACCAACAAGTGCGGCTATGATAGTAAACTATCTTAGAGACACTGCAAACTTAAATGTTAGAGGGTCTGCATACTATAATGGGAATGTAAATTTAGTAAATCACCTCAGAGATGATATGAACACATCTTTTATTGGAACCACTGCGGAAAAATGGAGAAATGGATTCATCAAACATCTAAATAGGGATATGAGCGGATGGTCCGGTAACTTAATTTTTCCAGGGCAAAGTGACCAATTTGCAAAAGAAAGTTTTATGGATAGAATTGTGAGTTCTAGACCGCCAGGTGTTATGTGGGAATCTTTTCCTTGGAGTGATTACGGAACTGTACAATGGCATTGGGTTGCAGGGCAAGGTTACAACCAAAACAATGGAGATTTTCTGTTTGGAGCATTAGACCCAGATGGCAATAATGCCTCAACTAAATGGTATAATTGGAATAACAACAAGGAAGCTTTAGTCTTGATTATTTATAAACAGAATTAGCTTCTTGCGATAGGCGATTTCACACAGTAGATAGGAGAGGGATGTTATGGATGTTTTAATTACAGTATTAATTGTTTCTGTAATACTAATAACTCTACCCCTCATTCTTATTTATCGGAAGAAAGTGATATATAAATTTATTGGCTTAACACTGCTTTTAATTTTTATGGGTTTTGGTTTTTACTTAATGAATAGAATATCACTCTCACCGACAGAGGTATCTAGAGGAAACGTAGGTGTATTATTCCTGCCGGTGGCAGTGATTCCTTTGATAGTAACTGGATTTATACTTATAACAAAGTCTTATTTCTTTTTTGGGAATTTAAATTCTAAAATGCTTTTTCTATTATTATCTCCATTGCTTCTGTTAGGTTTTTTGTTAATAAACCCAGTATTAAACAGGTTCCAAAACTATGCAAATAATTTTGGGAGTCCGAATGATAAAGAAGGGTCAGCATTTTTTAATAAATTATGGCTTAATGAATACACTTATAATATTGTATTTAATAGTACCACTTTTATTTTTGTAATTGTTATTTTTCTAACTATTGGTTGTTTGATATCATTTGTTCGGAGATAAGTTATCGGCTACCTCTTTAAGAAGGGAGGGATGCCCATGGAGGTAAAGACGCTTTGACGTTGATGATCGGTTTCGGTGCGCTAATTGTAGCGCTGCTGACGCTAGTCGTCCATCGTCGCAGTGATTAACCAAAAGAAATAGACCGCCCCCCAGCAAGGTCGCGGTCTATTTCCTGATCGTGTAACCGAAGCCGACCGCCTTTGAAGCGGTCTACTGTGCTACTGGAGTCGTGTTGTCGCACGGCTCCTTCTTTAGTTTTATTATAACCAGCTTAGTTTATACTTGCAACATACAGAGCATTTCACGCCACTCCTGCACACATGGAAGTCGTATGGCCCCCTCGGGCTCATACGGCTTTTTTCTGCTGTTTCCCAATAGAACAAATCTACACATCCGCCCACACCGATCCACCCTGAAAAATTGCGAATTTTTGTTCCATCAGGTGAACAGTTTTGTTTATTACCGCGCCGGAGCGTGCCTGATAAGCTGAAGGTGTCGGTGGGAGCAACGCACGGACAGAGATGAGATCACAGGAGGTCAACGAAGTGAACAACAAAAAGTGGGTACCAACGCTGCTAGCAGGCGTGATGACGCTGGGACTGCTCTCGGGTTGTGCAGGAGGCAGCAATACAACGTCAGGCGGCAACGGAGCAAACACACCGAGTAACCGTGGTGCGGCTACGAATACGCCTTCGGCATCCGAGCCGATCAAGCTGACGATGTGGGGCGGCGTACCGCCGGAGTCGGGACCGCAGGCGGTCGTAGACGCCTGGAATGCTGAGAATCCCGAGGTTCAGGTCGAGTATGTGCGCTTCGTCAACGACGATGACGGCAATCTGAAGCTGGATACGGCGATGCTGACCGATCAGGGCGTCGACATCTACGTCAACTATACGCTCTCGCAAACGGAGAAACGGGTAGAAGCGGGTGTGGCGCTCGACCTGAGCGAGTTCAGCGACTATGACATCGATGACAAAATGGGCCCGGACGCGGCACTTTGGAAGATCGACGACAAATATTACGGTGTACCAACCAAGAAAAATGCGTTCTTCGTCGCCCTGAACAAAGACATGCTGGACGAGGCGGGGCTGGAAGTGCCGAAAAGCTGGACGTGGGATGAGGCGCGCGACTATGCGAAGCAGCTGACGGCGGACGGCCGGTACGGTCTGATCCAGCATCTCGAGCCATTCTATGATCCGATGGACTCGGTGCTGGAGAAGGATGGCTACGCCAAAGCAGACGGCAGCTCCAACCTGGACCATCCGCTGATCCAGCAGTGGCTGGAGACGCTGAACGCGATGATGACCGAGGATGCCTCGACGCCGCCGCTGGGCGAGCAGATGTCGACGCAGCTGCCGGTAGATACGAGCTTCCTGGGTGGTCAGGCCGCCATGCTGAACATCGGCGAGTGGCTGATCCGCAGCTCCAACAACCTGACTGATTTCCCGCGCGACTTCAAGATTGCTTTTGCACCTGTGCCGCGCTTGGCTGACGCCGAAGCTGACTTCATCACCCGCGGCGGTCTAGGCGACCTTGTCTCCATCAATGCCAAGTCGCCGCACAAGGAAGCAGCGTGGGAGTTCGTTAAATGGTACGCCGACGGCGGCATGGCGCCGATGGCGGCGGGCGGCAGACTGCCAGCCTCCAAGGATGTCGACAAACAAGTCGCGCTCGACAGCTTGCTGGGCGACCAGGCAGACACGTACGATCTGGAATCGCTGGAATACGTGCTGTATGAGGATACCACACCGACCTATGTACGCAGTGCCTCGCAGCAAGTGATCGACCTGCGGACGCAGGAGTACGAGAAATATTTCCTGGGCGGCCAGACGGTCGAGAAAACGATCGAGAACATGGTGGCCCGCCACAACGAATTATTGAAATAAATATACCAGGAGGAGAAGGCAGACTGCTCTCAAAGGTGCAGAAGAGGTGCGGAATCGATTCTGATCAACGCGATCGGAAGAACGATCCGCTCCACCTAGGCCCTTTTTGAGAAAGTGTGCGCCTTCTCCTCCGTCATGACAGGAGTGGAGCACCATGAAGGGCAACTGGATGAAGAAGCAGCAGCTGCTGGGATACGTGTTTATCGCGCCCAATATGATTGGCGTGCTGCTGTTTTTTATTATCCCCGCCATGTTTTCCTTTGTCCTGATGTTTACGGACTATCGCTTTATGAACCCTAACGTCTCGTTCGTGGGACTGGATAACTTTACCCGGCTGTTCAAGGATGAAGTCTTCTATGTATCGCTGGGCAATACGCTGATCTTCCTGCTCTCCGTCCCGATCTCGATCATGCTCGCTTTCGTGGTGGCGGTAGCGCTGAACAAGTCCGTGTATATGAAAAAAATGCTCCGGGCGCTCTACTTCATGCCCTACATTACCAGCGGCGTCGCGATCGCTTTCGTATGGATGCTGCTGTTCCAGCCCAAGATGGGACCGATCAACGGCTTCCTGCGGGCCATTGGCATCGACAATCCGCCGGGCTGGCTGTCGACGATGGAGACGTCGATGATCGCCATCGACATCATCTGGATCTGGTTCATGCTCGGCTACAATATGATCATCTATCTGGCAGCGTTGCAGGAGATCTCCTCGGAGCTGCTGGAGGCGTCCAAGATCGACGGCGCCAAGTGGTGGCAGACGATCCGCAGCATCATCTGGCCGCTGGTCAGCCCTACCACCTTCCTGCTGCTCATCACGGGCCTGATCATGACGATCAAGACCTTCGGCATCATCCAGGCGATCACCCAGGGCGGGCCGGGCAACAGCACGACGATTTTATCCCTTTTTGTGTACAAAAATGCGTTCCGCTATTACGAGATGGGCTACGCTTCGGCCATATCCTGGGTGCTGTTCTTCATCATCCTGGTCATCACGATGATCCAATGGGCCGGCCAGAAGCGCTGGGTTCACTATTGACGGGAGGAAGATAACCATGCAAGCAACGAAAACCGCACCTGCGGCCTCCCCCAAGGTCCCGGCACCAAGCAAGACGCCCGGCTGGCTGCAGCTGCTGGAATGGAACAAACTGCTGCTCACCGTGGTGATGACGTTTTTCGGCATCTTGATGATCGTACCGTTCATCTGGATGATCAGCACCTCATTCAAGACGCCGGCCGACGTGTTCGTCTACCCGGTCAAATGGCTCCCCAACCCCTGGAACTGGGAGCATCATATCAAGGTGTGGACGGGCGACAAAAGCTTTGTCACGTACTATGTCAACTCGCTTAAGGTTTCGATCATCAGCACAGTTGGCGCGACGTTCTTGTCAGCATTTGCCGCTTACGGCTTCTCGCGCGTGGAGTTCAAGGGCCGCAATGCGCTCTTCCTCGTCTACCTGTCGATGATGATGGTACCGCCGCAAGTGCTGTTCGTGCCGAAGTTCATCATGTTCGAGTGGGCGGGGATCTACAACACGCATTACGCGCTGATCCTGCCCGGGATGTTTACGATATTTGGCGTGTTCATGATGCGCCAGTTCTTCCTGTCGATCCCGTATGAGATCTCGGAGTCGGCGTTTATCGACGGGGCGGGCCACTTCCGCATCTTCTTCCGGCTCATCCTGCCGCTGGCCAAGCCCGCGCTGGCGACGCTGGCGATCATCGACTTCAGCTGGCACTGGAACGATTACGAGAACGCGCTGGTGTTCCTGATCGATGAAGGCCTGTACACGGTGCCGCTGGGATTGCAGAATTTTATTCTCGAAAATACCATCGACTACAACGGGATGATGGCCGCGGCGACGGCCGGCATCGTGCCGATGATCGTGGTGTTCCTGATCGGCCAGCGTTTCATCATCCAGGGTATCTCCAATTCGGCGGTAAAAGGCTGATGTCGCGGGAGGACAACATGAGAGGAGCGTATGCACAGTGAGAAAAGAGACAGTACAAACCGACATTACGGTCGTCGGCGGCGGTCTTGCCGGTGTCTGTGCAGCGGTGGCGGCGGCCCGGCTGGGTCAGACGGTAGCGCTGGTACAGAACCGGCCGGTCCTGGGAGGCAACTCCAGCAGCGAGGTCAGGGTATGGGTGTGCGGCGCGACGAGCCATGGCGTCAACCGCTATGCCCGGGAGACCGGCATCATGGGCGAGCTGTTCGTGGAAAATCAGTTCCGCAACCCCGACGGCAATCCCTATCTATGGGATCTGATCGTACTGGAGACCGTGCGGGCCGAGGCCAATATACGACTGTTCCTTAATACGGATGTGCATGAGGTCGAAGTTGCAGACGCGGGAGAAGGCGGCAAAATCGCTGCAGTGACCGGTTGGATGATGGGCTCGGAGCGCCGCATCCGCTTCGAGAGCGAGATATTCCTGGACTGTACGGGAGACGGACTGGTGGGCTTCATGGCACAGGCGGACTTCCGGCTGGGGCGTGAAGCGCAGAGCGAATACGGCGAGGCTTGGGCACCGGAGGTTCCTGACGACATCACGCTGGGCAGCACGATCCTGTTCTATACCAAGGATGCCGGGCATCCGGTCAAGTACGTGCCGCCGAGCTTTGCCAAGAACATCGAGGAGACGTCGATCCCGGTGCGTCGCGTCATCCGCAGCGGCGACTCCGGCTGCCATTACTGGTGGATCGAATGGGGCGGCGAGCTGGATACGGTGCACGACAACGAGCGGATCCGCGACGAGCTGTGGTCGGTCATCTACGGCATCTGGGATTATATCAAAAATTCGGGTCAGTTCGAGGCGGACAACATGACGTTGGAGTGGGTCGGCTCGCTGCCCGGCAAGCGCGAATACCGCCGCTTCGTCGGCGATTATGTACTGAACCAGAACGATATTATCGCGCAGGAGCCCTTCGCGGATCGTGTGGCGTTTGGCGGCTGGTCGATCGATCTGCATCCGCCGCTGGGGATGTACGCTGAGGAGAGCGGCTCCAAGCATTATCATGCGGACGGCATCTATCACATCCCGTTCCGCTCGCTGTACTCCCGCAACGTCGGCAATCTGATGTTTGCCGGACGCAACATCAGCGCCACCCACGTCGCCTTCGGGACGACCCGGGTGATGGCGACGTGCGCCGTCATCGGGGAGGCGGCAGGCACAGGTGCGGCACTCAGTACGCGCCGGGGCGTATCGCCGCGTGAACTGTACGAGCGGCATCTGGCGGAACTGCAACAGACGCTGCTGCGCCAGGATGCCTCGGTGATCGGACTGCGGAGCGAGGATGCGGATGACCTGGCGCGGCGTGCAGTGGTGTCGGCTTCGAGTGCACAGACGGAGGTGGCCGTCACCGAGCCGGCGGCACCGCATGCGCTGACGCATCCGGCAGGCGTGCTGTTCCCTGTCACGGAACGGCTGGACAGCGTGGCGCTGCTGCTGGATGCGGCGTTCGACACCGAGCTCACGGTGGAGTTGTATGAGACTGGCCGGGGCGAGAATTATATTCCGGCTCGCCCAGTCCAGAGCCGGACCACGCAGATCAGCCAGGGAGCGGGCCAATGGATGGAAGTGCCATTCGATTACCGGCCGGAGGAGGCGGGCAATGTCTTCGTCGTCATCGGAGCGAACGAAGCGCTGACGCTGTACACGAGCAACGAGCCGTTGTTCGGCGTGCTTTGCTTCGAGAACCGCGTGGAGAGCTCGGCCGATTTTGCCAGCTATGATGAATCGCAGCTGACGATGGCTTGGTCGATGAAGGGGCTGCACCGCACACCGCTGTGTCTGAAGGTGTCGCCGGAAACCTCGGCCTATGGCGCACAGTCAGTCACTGACGGCTACGTCAGACCGTATGCAGGCCCGCATATCTGGATGTCGGAGGCGATGACGCCGGGTGACGAGGCGTGGCTGGAGCTGTCCTGGCCCGAGGCGCAGACGGTGGCGGAGGTGCAGATCACGTTTAACGACGATGTCAATGAGGACCTGATCAACCTGCATCACCATCGTACGCCGTTCGAGGTCATCCCGGAGCTGGTCAAGGTTTACCGGCTCGAAGTGTATGAGGACGGGGAGTGGCGGACGGTGCACCGCGAGACGGATAACCGCCGCCGCAAACGCGTGCACCGCTTGGAGCAGCCGCTTCCGACCGACCGTCTGCGGTTGGTCGTCGAAGCTACGAATGGCTCGCGCCATGCGCAGGTGGTGGAGGTCCGCGTGTACGCTTAGCTCTGCACGGGAACATGATCTAGCGGTAAATGGGAGGAGGATGGAAAGGTCGGTGAGCCTGTCGACGCCCTGCAACGGTCGTGGATGGAGAACGTAAGACGGTGCGGATGTTTCAAGAAGGGAACGAGTTATCCGTCGGCTCCTGCCGCAGTATGCCCTGCCTGTCATCGTCAGGTGTTCACCCGGGGCATTTATGATTTCTGTTTAGTACTTTAAGAGGAAACACGCCGTAGCCATTCTGGACTGCGGCGTGTTTTTTTGTCGATCTGGTCAGATTTTGTAGAGGTGTCTGTACTACATTGAGACGGGAGGTTTGTACGGAGCTTTGACTAATCAAGGATGTCTTTGGAAGTCAGGGTTTCCGGAAAGGGGGGATGATTGCAGAATTGATGTGATTTCTTTATTTCTAACTTAATGGAGGATGAGTAAACTTGAAGAAGATGTATTCTATTGCATGGAGACGGCCGCTCAGCGTGCTGCTGGCGGGCGCTCTGGTAACCGGGGGACTCCCCCTCGCATGGGCGCCGCAGACGGCGTCGGCGGACGGTGCGGCGATTGTTACGACATCGGGAGTAGTCATATATGATATTTCCGGTACCGAGGCCCGAATTATTGATACAGGCGTGACGCTGGATGAGCAAATATTGAACAGTGTCGACTATCAAATGCTGGATGGCGCGACCGTCCTAATCGATGGATTTGTGAGCGGCGATGTGCTGGCCCTGGAGCTGCCGGATGATTTTGGAGCTCCGATCACTGGAAGCTATAATCCCAATAACGGCATTCTGACGTTGAGCGGCATGGCTTCCGTGGAGGCTTACGAGGAAGCACTGCAGCATGTCGTATTTTCCACCACATCGACAGACGCATCGGACCGGACAGTCCGGTTCACGTTGGGCAAAGCTTTGCCATTTGGTGAGAATGGACATTATTATGAGTACATCAATACCGGCAGTCCGATTAGCTGGTATGAAGCCAGAGCTGCAGCAGAGACGGATGAAATGATGCACTTCGGCCAAAGAGGATATCTGGCGACCATTACATCCGCAGCCGAGAATAGCTTTGTTCAAGAAAAAACCGAAGGTATTGGCTGGTTGGGCGCCATGGATATCCAGCGGGATGGAGGACTGTCAATAGGCACAGGTGACTGGCGCTGGGTCACCGGTCCGGAAGGTCAGGATGGCGATGGGCTTGCGTTCTACACCGGTTACTTCACATTGCCGATCCACGGTCCGGTGGACGACGAGTACAACAACTGGGCAAATCAAGAGCCCAACAATTATGATGGAGTCGAGTATGTAGCCCACATCTATAGTACGGGCGTTAATGCCGGCAAATGGAACGATTTTTCCCCAACAAATAATACTGTACGGGGTTACATCGTCGAGTATGGCGGCATGCAAGACGACCAGCCAATCGTCATCACCGCTGACAAAACGATCGCTATCGTCAACAAAGCGGACCTGAACACTGGAGTCGAGGACGCAGGTGGGCTGGATGAAGAGAACTACGTACCGAGCACCTGGGAAGCTTTTGAGAACGCGCTAGCAGCGGCACAAGAGGTACTGGATGACTCCGAGGCCACGCAAGAGGAGATCGACGCGGCATTGGCCGATCTGACGGACGCGCGCGCGGCGCTCGTGCATGTGGATGTTGAGCTCCACATCACGGAACCTGCCGGTGATACCGTCAAGGTGTCCAAGCCTGAGCTGACAGGTACCGTGGGCAGCAGTGAAGCGCAGGTGACCGTGGTGCTCAAAGACGCCGATGGCGTCATCATCGAGACTCGGCCCGTCGACGTCGACGAGGACGGCAACTGGAGCTTCGAGCCGGAGGAGGACCTAGCGGCGGGCGATTATACATTTGAAGTGACGGCGGAAAAAGATGGCGAGAGCCACACGGAGATCAAAGAGCTTGCTGTTGATCTGTCTTCCCTGAGCGGTCTGGTGGTCAATGACCCGTCCGGCAACCCAGTTAGTCTATCCCCGGCTTTTGCGGGCGGCACGACTGATTATACGTCTGCGGTGAGCAACTCGACCGGTCATGTGACGCTTGATCTGGAAGCGCTGGACCAAGGGGGTACCATCGAGTTCGCTGTGAACGGCGGAGTTTGGCAGGACGCGGATTCCGGAGAAGCGACCGGGCAGCTGCCTCTGAATGTAGGCGAGAATACAATCGTCGTCAGAGTGACCGATGCAGCAGGCAACGTAACGGAGTATACGCTGACCATTACCCGAGCTGCACCGAGCAGCCCGGGCTGGACCTACTATCCTCCGTATACGCCGGAACAGCCGGGTAACGAACCTCAGCCTGAGCCGGAGACAGGGGAGCTGGTAACCCGTGTGAACGGCGATAGCGATAGCTTCGCTACAGGTACGACCAGCGAGGGACAGACTAACGCACAAGTAGATCTGGACAAGCTGGGTGAGGCGTTGGCTACAGGCACAGGACAAAAGCTGGACATCTACTCACCGGCTGCAGGCGACCTGCAGGTGGAAGGCTTAACCGCAGCAACGCTTCAGGAGCTGGCTAACAAGGGTGCGCAGCTTGAGATCGGCAACCCGCTGGCCATCTACCCTGTGCCCGCTGGACAGCTGGATCTGTCTGCGGTCTCCCGTCAACTGAATCAGGCTGCACCAGAAGACATCGACGTGCATATCGAGATCGCTCGCTCCTCGGACGAGCTGATCGCCAGCAGCCGTGCCAAGGCTGCAGCAGCAGGCTATGAGCTGCTGGTAGATCCCGTCGACCTGGATATGACCTTCGTCCATAACGGTCAAACTGTCCGCTCGGAGCTGCTCAGCGGCTATGCGGCCAAGTACATCGCCCTGCCTGAGGGTATCGATCCGAACCGGATCACCACAGGCGTCGTGGTCTATCCGGACGGCAGTGCTTACCATGTACCGACAGTGGTCACCCGGATTGACAATCGTTACTATGCGATGATCAACGACTTGAGAAGCTATGGCTCCTATTCGGTGATCTGGAACCCGCAGGATTTTGACGATGTCCGCACGCACTGGGGCCAAACGGATGTGAACAATATCGCGGCTCGTCTGGATCTGCAAGGCAACGGCGATAACACGTTCTCACCGAACCGACTGGTCACGCGCGCCGAATTCGCGGAGATCATCGTCACGGGACTGGGCTTGATGAACCCGCATGCGCCGCTTCATCTGTTCCCGGATGTGGCAGCATCGGCCTGGTACGGACAGCCTGTATCGATCGCGCAGGAGTTCGATATCATCCGCGGCTATGACGACGGCAACTTCTACGGTCAACGCCAGTTGACCCGGGAGCAGGGCTTTGCCATCGTGGCCCGGGCCCACCGACTGATTGATCCGCAAGCCTCGGTATCGAGTGCAGCCATCGAGACGCAGTTGGCCGGCTTCGCCGACAGGACGTCGGTTGCTGCCTGGGCTCGCGCAGACGTCGCACAGCTGATCCAGGCCGGGATCATCAACGGGCAAGGCGACAGCCTGCTGGATCCCAAAGCAGGGATGTCCCGCGCGGAAGTGACGGCGCTGATCGCAAGATTGCTCCAAACGACCGAATTGATTAACCGTTAATCACTTCGAATAAAACAACCCTGACCGCGTTAGCCACGCAGTCAGGGTTGTTTGCTGTCTAAGGGCTCACCCGCCAGATCGGATTGACATAATGCTTTCAAATGTATATAAAATTTGGTAATCTGTTTAGACATATAACTATGGAAGGAGAGGGAACAATATTAAGACTAAGATACTCATTTTAGCTCTCCTTGCCACATTGAGTTTAGTCTCTTGTTCGAATACAAAAATAGTTTTGAACTTAGATAAAATCAATACTTTTCACATAACTTATCTAGGAGATAATAATGAACTAGTAAATGATTTATCCGATTCAGGCATAGCGATCTCACAACAGAACCCTGAATCAGAGTACGCAGGGGACATCCTCATTATTGATAATGACCTTGTATCTCAAATTAACGTCGAGGAAATAAAAAGCTATTTGCTCGATGGAAACTATGTATTCTTTGATCGTGCCAATAATACACAACAAATTGAACAAAAATTCATGGATCAAAAGTCGTATGAGTATACTAAGGATGAAGACCGTAATGTTCTGCTACAGCTTCAATTCAATGGAGAACAATTCGTAATACGGACTTCAAACTATGAAAATGATGAATTAAAATATGAGCGACTCATCCAAACGTTGTTCGTTCTTCTGGAATTAGAATAATCAATTGTAAAAACAGGCTTGGCCGTGACGGCACAGCCTGTATTTGGGTTGTGCGTTGATCCGAATCCACTTGTCTTAATCCGTTCAGCTCGAAGGTCATATGATGCGGGTTGGACGTGCCGCGAAAATGGGCATCGAGCTCCAGCGGATCCTTACCCGATTGCCATGCCTCGGTTACCCACTGCAGTCCGCGTTCGGGATCCCGGTCCGCCCAGGCGGAGGCATACTTCTGAGCAGCCTGCAGAGCAAACAGATAGTCCTTCGTTGTGGCGACAATCGTCAACAGTTTGTCGGCATTCCATTCGCCGTTAGCCTGCAAGACTACGTGTGACATGCCCCGTTGTAGATACCAGGCGCCTGGCTCTTGCTCATCTGTGAACCATTCTGCCCGGCCGCCCGGCAGGAAGAGCGTCTCGTCCGGCGCTCGGTCGCCTTGCAGCGGTCTGAGGTCCCCAGCGGACTGAGTCACAGTGTACTCGGGGTAGACGAAGCGGAGCTGCCGGGCTGCCTGATCAGCCGTGATCTCGGCTGATGAGAATGCGCCTTTGCCCGGATTCACGAGCAAGGGGGCGTACACGCCTACTGTGTCCGCAAGGTCCTGAACATGACGGATCTGTTCATGGGTGTAAGGCTGCTCCCCTGTGCGCTCGGCCTCGTATTGCTTCTGAGAGAGCGTATCGATCTCGACCCAGCCTCCGGGCGAGATATAAATTCTGGGCTTGACGGGAGTTGGTGGCAATGATAGACTCGACTTAATCCAAGTTTGTGTATCGGATTAATAATATAAGTGACTGTACCGGTCCACCGGAGGTCTCCTAGATTGCAGCCGCGAGCTGCTGTTCAGGAGGCCTTTTGTCATTACCATCACGGTGTTGGTCACGAAAGAGGGGGATAGCGATGAAGATAACGCAGCTTGGCGGAGGGCGAGTATTCACGGCAGCGATCTTGTCAGCCTTATTGTTGGTAACGGCGGCATGCGGCAATTCGGGCGGAGGGACCGGTTCCCCTACTAATACCACCGGGAACAGCCCCGGAGGGGGCGAGAAGCCAACGGCAGCGGCAGCCGAGGGAGATTCCCGCGACCTGACGATCCGCATCGGCTATCAGAAGTACGGGACGATCAATATCCTGAAGGCGGACGGCGGACTTGATGAACGGCTCGCAAAGGAGCGCAACATCAAGATCGACTGGATCGAGTTCCCCGGCGGCCCGCAGCTGCTGGAAGCACTCAATGTCGGCAGTCTGGACATCGGCCACACCGGCGAGGCGCCGCCGATCTTCGCACAGGCCGCCGGAGCGCCGCTCGTCTATCTGGCGCATGAGCCGGAGAGCCCGCGCAGTGAAGGCATCATCGTCCCGGAGGGCTCACCGATCCAGACGGTAGCGGATCTGGAGGGCAAGACAGTCGTGCTGAATAAGGGCTCCAACGTTCACTATCTGCTGGTCAAGCAGCTGGAGAAAGCCGGCGTGGCTTACAAGGATGTGGATGTGAAGTTCCTGCCGCCGGCCGATGCCCGGGCTGCCTTTGAACGCGGCAACGTCGATGCGTGGGTGATATGGGATCCGTTCCTGGCCGCGGCGGAGACCGCCACCGGAGGGCGCGTCATTGCAGACGGCACCGGGGTTGTGGCCAATCACGGATTTTATCTGGCGACCCGTTCCTTCGCCGAGCAGCATCCGGATCTGGTCGATATCCTGCTGGAGGAAGCGGACCGCATCGATACCTGGTCCAAAGAAAATACGCAGGAGCTGGCAGAGCTGTTGTCGCCGCAGCTCGGCATCGATGTTGAATCGCTGGTGCTGGCGGGCGAGCGGCGGGCATACGGCGTCACCCAGATCAGCGAAGAGCTGATCGAGGCGCAGCAGGCGATCGCCGATACGTTCCATGACCTGGAGCTGATCCCGAAGGCGATCGATATCCGCGAGGCGATCCTGAAGTAGGTGCGAATCAAATATACGACTATACATGAGGGTTTGAACAACCTCTAAAAAGTGAGGGTGAGTAGCATGAATGTATTCTGGTTTATCCCAACCCATGGAGACGGACGCTATCTCGGCACGAGCCAAGGCGCTCGGGCTGTGGATGCCGAGTACATGCAGCAGATCGCCGCAGCCGCGGACCGGCTCGGTTATGAGGGCGTGCTGATCCCGACGGGAACTTCCTGCGAAGACCCGTGGGTCGTCGCTTCCTCCCTGGTGCCTGTGACCAAACGGCTCAAATTTCTGGTGGCGGTGCGCCCCGGGCTGATGTCGCCGACGCTCGCGGCCCGGATGTCCGCGACGCTGGACCGGATCTCCGGCGGACGTCTGCTCATCAATGTGGTGGCCGGCGGCGATCCCGTCGAGCTGGCCGGCGACGGTCTCTTCCTGGACCACACCGAGCGCTATCACCTGACGAGCGAGTTCTTGTCGGTATGGCGCCGTGAGCTCTCAGGTGAGCGGGTCGACTTCGAGGGCGATCATCTGCGCATCGAGGGCGGTCATGTGCTCTATCCGCCGCTCCAGCAGCCTTACCCGCCGCTCTGGTTCGGCGGGTCCTCGCCGGTAGCTCAGCAGGTGGCAGCCGAGCATGTCGACGTCTACCTGACCTGGGGCGAGCCCCCAGCCGCCCTCGCCGAGAAGATCGCCGTGATGCGGCAACAGGCAGCGGCGCAGGGCCGTCAGTTGCGCTTCGGTATTCGTCTGCATGTCATCGTGCGGGAGACGGAGGAGGAGGCATGGCGGGCCGCTGCCAAGCTAATCGAGCATGTCGACGAAGAGACGATCGCCGAGGCGCAGCGCATCTTCGCCCGTTTCGACTCGGTGGGACAGCAGCGGATGGCGCAGCTGCATCAGGGCAGCCGGGATCAGCTGGAGATCAGCCCTAACCTGTGGGCCGGCATCGGACTGGTGCGGGGCGGCGCGGGCACTGCGCTGGTCGGCAGTCCGGAGATCGTCGCCGAGCGGATGCGGGAGTACGAGGCATTGGGCATCGACACGTTCATCTTCTCCGGCTATCCGCATCTGGAGGAGGCTTACCGGGTGGCGGAGCTGCTGTTTCCGCTGTTGTCGCTGGAGCGCGGCGGTCTGCCCGGACCATCGTCGATCAGCCCGTTCGGGGAGATTATCGCTAATAACGTCAAGCCGGCCCCACGGGCCTCGGCGCATTGAGGGGAGGACGGAGCATCATGGGCAAATCCACCAACTGGTACGGGGCGGCGCTGCCTTTCGTGATCCCGCTGTTCATCCTGGCCGCTTGGCAGCTCTTGACCACCACTGGCATGATCTCGACCCGAACCTTGCCGTCGCTGGATGAAGTGGTTGTTGCAGGCTTCAGGCTGGCAGCCGACGGCACGCTGTTTGAGGCGATTGCCGTTAGCACGATGCGTGCGGGGCTGGGCATGTTGATCGGGGGAGCGATCGGCTTTTTCTTCGGCTTGCTGAATGGGGTGCTCGGCGTGGCGGACCGGCTGACGGACTCGACGCTGCAGATGCTGCGCAATATCCCGCATCTGGCGATGATCCCGCTCGTCATCATCTGGTTCGGCATCGGGGAGACGGCCAAGATCTTCCTCGTCGCGCTGGGCGTCATGTTCCCGATCTACCTGAATACGCTGCACGGCATCCGTTCGGTCGATCCCGGACTGATCGAGATGGGCCGCGTATACGGCCTAAGCCGCTGGCAGCTGTACCGCAAGGTGATCCTGCCTGGCGCGATGCCGTCGATCCTCGTAGGACTGCGCTTTGCGCTCGGCATCATGTGGCTGACGCTGATCGTCTCGGAGACGATCGCCGCCGACTCCGGGATCGGATATATGGCGATGAACGCACGTGAGTTTTTCCAGCTGGATGTCGTCGTCTTTTCCATCCTCTTGTATGCACTGCTCGGCAAGCTGTCTGATGTGATGGCCAAATGGCTCGAGAGGAGGTGGCTCAGATGGCATCCGCATTTCGCAAAAGCGGCGCCGCCGCCGAAAGCGTGACCCCCGAATACCGTGTTGCCGCGGAGCGGGCGGTACTAGAGGACGGGCTGATCGAGGAGAAGCGCGCGAACCCTGGCAGGAACCGACCCAAGCCGGCTGCCCCCAGGGAGGGTGGCGGGGTGGCGCTCCATCTGGACGGAGTGTCCAAGCATTTTGACGACAAGCAGGTGCTCAGCGAGCTGTCGCTGGCTATCGAACCGGGCTCCTTCGTCGCCATCGTCGGTCGCAGCGGCTGCGGCAAGAGTACGCTGCTGCGGCTGCTCGCAGGTCTTGACGGCGCAAGCAGCGGAGTCGTGACCCGGCAGGGGGAACAAGTGGCAGGGATTGATGCGGACACGCGCTTCATGTTCCAGGATGCCCGCCTGCTGCCGTGGCAGAGCGTCATCGACAATGTGAAGCTCGGCCTGTCCTCCATCGATGCAGCACAAGCGCAGCGCCGGGCCCAGGCCGCCCTCGAGCTGGTCGGCCTGGGCGACCGCAGCGGCGAGTGGCCCTCGGTGCTCTCCGGCGGCCAGCGGCAGCGGGTCGCCCTTGCCCGGGCGCTCGTCGGGCATCCGCATCTGCTGCTCTTCGACGAGCCGCTGGGCGCGCTGGATGCGCTGACGCGTATCGAGATGCAGCAGCTGATCGAGTCGCTCTGGACGTCGCGCGGCTTCACGGCGGTGCTGGTCACCCACGATGTCAGCGAAGCGGTGGCGCTGGCTGACCGCGTCATCCTGATCGAGGCGGGGCGCATCGCGCTCGATATCCCGATCACGCTGGCGCGGCCGCGGCTCAAGGACAGCGGTTTCGCCCATTTCGAGCAGTTGATTCTCAGCCGTGTGCTGCAGAGCGACCAGACGGCCCGGGGCCGCCGGGAGAGCTCGGATTTTGATATCTGATTTGTGATACACTGAACCGTATCACAAATAGTGGTAAAGCGTAAAGTCGAGTTGAAGGTTTACCCGTCGATGTTACTGATACGAGACCTTTATTAGGAATAGTTCTCCATCATTTGAGATAAATAATTTCGAAAGTCATCAACAAAGGATTTGGGCTCCACAACTTTTAGATGCGTGCCGAAGCTTGCTAATAATTGAAATCCCCTACAGTTTTGAGGGACATATATGGTTGCTAATAAAGATCCAGAATGATGGTCTTCAATACTCTTTCGGCTATACCTTTCGATGATTTGATCTTTTATGCTAGGTGATATCCATGCCTTAATCGTGACGAGTTGCGGTAGATAACTTGCTTCTTGTCCTTGCTCTGACCAATCGACTCTAGGATGAAACGTGCGGTCCTCCATAGCAATATGATCGGTCCGAGATACCTTAAATGTTCGATACTCCAGTCGATGTAAACAGAATCCTTTCAAGTACCAACTCGATTCGCTAAAATGCAGCTCATAAGGCTCGACCATTCTATTCGTTGCAGCCCCGTCTTTATCTGTATAATCAAACGAAACCAGCCTTTTCTTTAAAATGGATGCTTGACATGTCTTTAAGGTTTCAAGCATCTCGGACCGACCTTCCCAATCATAAAACGACAGTTGAATAGAACGATTCAGAGACAATGGACTAACCATTGCCTCTATTTTTTTTATCGTTCTTTCAACTTCTTCAGTAAGGAGTAATTGTTCCAATCCGCCGAGCGCAGTTAATATATTTTGTAAATCAGAACTGCTTAAAAGGCGTTTATCAACCTTGTATTCATTCATAATGCCGTAGCCGCCTTTGACCCCAATGACAGAATAGATCGGGATGTTCGATAGGCTCAATGTTTCCATATCGCGAACGATCGTTCTTTTGGAGACATTGAATAGTTGTGAGAACTCCGTTGCAGATACAACCTCTTTTTTCAGCAGTATCATGATAATCGAAATGAGTCTCTCCACTTTGTCCATAATTGCCCTCTTTATCTGCGTGATTTCAGAACGATGACACTAATTTGTCATCGTTCATCCTTTATACTACCTGTATCACAAGCTAAGGAGGAAATGCAATGTATAATCCAACTGATTTTCCCACGCCCACACTTATTTCAGTCAACGGTGTAAAACTCGAAGTCTTTGAGGCAGGTCGACAAAATACCGGAAAGCCTATTGTCCTCTGTCACGGCTGGCCAGAACATGCCTTTTCTTGGCGCTATCAGATGGCGGCCCTTGCCGAAGCGGGCTACCATGTACTCGTCCCAAACCAGCGGGGTTACGGCAATTCATCCTGTCCGACCGAAGTAACAGACTATGACATTGCACATTTGTCGGGTGATCTCATCGCACTTCTCGATCACTACGGATACGAAGATGCCGCCTTTGTTGGTCATGATTGGGGTGCGATGGTTGTTTGGGGACTTACGTTGCTGCATCCAAGCCGTGTAAACAAAGTAATAAATTTGAGTCTACCTTATCAAGAGCGCGGAGAAATACCCTGGATCGAGTTCTTGGAACAAGTTCTTGGCGAGGACTATTATTTTGTCCACTTCAATCGGCAACCCGGTGTTGCGGACACCGTATTGGATATGAATACGTTTCGGTTTCTTCAAAACCTGTACCGCAAGAACGAGCCTCTCAGAGCACCTGAGCCAGGCATGGCGATGATCAATCTTGCTAACTCGGAAACACCGCTTGGGGAGCCTTTGATGAGCGACAGCGAGCTGGCCATTTTCGTCTCATCCTTCGAAAAATCGGGGTTCACGGGCAGCATTAATTGGTACAGAAACCTTGACCGCAACTGGCATCTGCTGGCAGAAGCAAACCCGGTCATCCAACAGCCGACCCTCATGATCTATGGCGACCGTGATATAATCCCGAAGTTTGAAAGACTACCAGAGTTTGTTCCCAATGTAGACGTGATCAATCTGGACTGCGGTCATTGGATCCAGCAAGAAAAGCCGGAAGAAACAAACCAGGCAATTTTGAGATGGCTGAAACAGCAGGATGCCACCTAGTCCCAGAGACTTTTAAAGGTTGAGTCTACCCCTCGGCTAGCAGACCGACAGGACGTTCGATGAGATATAAAGGGCACCCAAACAGGGTGTCTCTTGATTTGTTGCTATCGAAAATTTAGTAAAGGAAGCAACTAATAATTTCGCCTTAGCGTTGATACGCTGAACCGTTCATAAGTGAAGCGAGATTTTCGAGGCAGCTGTGAGGCTCTCTTTTCACCTGTAAAAAACCTGGTCACAGTATAGACAGACGAATATAGCGCTGCTATAATAGGGGCATGAATACACATGACAAAATATTGGCGGCGGCCCTTACGGTTCTCGAAGTGGAAGGCGGGGCCCAGTTTTCGACACGCGCCGTTTGTGCGATCGCGCAGGTTACGGCCCCTACGCTTTACCATCATTTCGGCAATGCCGATGGACTGCTGAGTGCTGCCATAGCAGAAGCGTTCCGTCAGTTTCTCGAAAGCAAGAATGCCTCGGTTGTATCCACTGTCCCAGAGACGGCCCTTCGGCAAGGATGGGATGACTATGTCCGCTTCGCGGCAACCCGTCCTCGGCTTTATGTTGCGATGATGGGGCGGTTGCTTGAAGGCGCTCAGATCGACGCCGCAGATCAGGCATACCAAAAACTGATGCAAAATATACAAGAGATCGCAGCCAAAGGCCAACTTGCAGTGTCAGCAGAGGAAGCGGCAGATATGGTCTGGGCCTCCGCCAATGCCGCCTCTTTGCTGCATGTGACTGCCCAAAATCGCAAAACATCTCCTCCACAGCCATCTGTCATTGAACGCATTCGCGAAGGATCTATGCAGATCATTCTGAAATGATGCATAATAATGACACAAGCGAGATCGCCTAGCCAACCTGTTACTACAGGAGGCTGGCGATCTTTTTCTCGTTCCGGCGATGCTTCTTACAGATCGAAGAAGGGAAATAATCAGCGTGGGTTTGTGCGTCAAAAATATATAGCACTGCTATAGATATTTTCGTATATCGGTGCTATAATGATTGTATAGCGGTGTTATACTGCAAGACCGCTTATGATCAATGAAGGAGGGTTACTATGTCAACCAAACCTCAGGAGCTGGTCGTCGTTACCGGTACGTCCAGCGGAATCGGTCAGGCTACCGCGAAACGGCTCGCGGCTGACGGTTTTTACGTTCTCGCAGGTGTTCGGCGTCCGGAAGACGCCGCCAAGATGAACAGCAAAAATATCGAGGCGGTGATCGTAGATATCACTAATGTCGACACATTGAAGGCACTGGCCGAACGGGTGGAGAAAGATTCGCTTGGTCGCCGATTACGAGCGGTGGTCAACAATGCCGGTATCGCCGTCAATGCACCTCTCGAAATGGTCCCGCTCGATGAACTGCGACGCCAGTTGGAGGTCAGCGTAATTGGCCAGGTTGCAGTGATTCAGGCGCTAACACCGGCATTACTGACCAGTGGCGGCCGCGTGGTCAATATTGGTTCACTCGGCGGCAAAGTCTCTATGCCCGGGTTCGGGATCTACTCAGCGGCAAAGTTTGCAATGGAGGCGATCAATGACAGTCTCCGCAGAGAAATGGCTTCGTTCGGCCTCAAGGTCATTATGATCACCCCCGGTGGTGTCAGCACCCGCATGTCTGAGCAAGGCATTAAGACAGCGGAACGACTAGCGAGGTTGATGACACCAGACCAGCACCGGCGCCATGATCGTCTCTTTGTCGCCGTGAAGGCTCTAGCGGAAACGTGGGCAAAAGACGGTGTCCGCCCTGAGAAAGCGGCGACAGTAATTTCACGCGCAATCCACGACCGCAAACCCCGTACCCGCTACACGGTTGGCCGTGATGCAGCATTGCTGACCCGACTTGTCCGCTTCCTCCCAGACAGACTACTCGATCGGATGCTCCGCAGCCAGATGAAGCTGCAATAAAGGGCACTTACCTTCGAAACTGCCAAGATTGCTAAGCAACTGATTCTGAAGCGTGTGCTGCAGGGCGATATGGCTAACCTGCACATTATCGACGATATTACAGCCGCCCTGCTACCGTAGCATTCTTCTGGGATAACGGAAAGTTATGATACACTGATCCTATACTTATGCGGCACTGCAGATGTTGCAGTCATGTTGCACAGAAACGGAGGGATCAGAATGGTCTATGTAGCCTTGCTAAGAGGAATCATTGTCGGCGGCAACAACAAGATCGATATGAAGACCTTGAAACGCGTCTTCGAAGAGGCCGGCATGGAGCAGGTCGTGACCTATATCAACTCAGGCAATATCGTCTTCATCGACCGGCAGCATGGCCGAGAGGAGCTGCCTCCTCTGCTGGAGGAGGCGATCCAGGCAGGATTTGGACTGAATATCCGCGTACTTATCCGCAGCCTCGACGAGTTCCACGCGCTGCTGCGCGAGCTTCCGGAGGACTGGACCAATGACCAGGAGATGAAAAGCGACGTCTTGTTCCTCTGGGACGAGATCAACGACGCGGCCACGTTGGAGCAGCTTGTGTGGAAGCCGGAGATCGAGGATGTACGGTATGTCGCCGGGGCGATCCTCTATTCCGTGAGCAAAGAGCATGTAACGCGGGGTTCGCTGGGCAAGCTGATCGGCACGAAGATCTACAGCCAGATGACGATCCGCAACGTCAACACCACTCGCAAAATCTATGAGCTGATGAAAACGGCAGCTTCAATTGAAGAGTAGAATGTAAAATAAGAAATACTTAGTATTACTTAGAGTTACCCGGTAACACATCTTCTAAAAACCCCGCCACGACTGGCTTCGTGCCTATCCGGCCTATCCGGAAGTTCGGCTCCATGGTGATTCTAGCCAGTCCGGCTCGCTCTCGATGATCGCCATTGCTTCTTCGTGATCGCCCGACTGGAAGGCATCGATCAGCTCGCTCAGATCGTCCCGGTCCAGCAGCTTGACTCCATTGACCCCAGCCAGGATGGCACAAGAGGCGGTGTATGGCGCTGAGGCGAGCACGATCGCCCGGTCAGCCTCGTAATAGCGCATCGATGCATAAATTTCCTGAACGGCTGTAAGGCCCACCCGGGAGCGCGGCTGATAGCGCTTGGCCTGCAGGACGTGACGGTAGCCCTCACGGCAGGTGAACACCAGATCGGCTCCGAAGTCCTTGCTCTCCTGGGTCCGGATAAC
Source organism: Paenibacillus jepli (assembly GCF_047238105.1). Classification (NCBI taxonomy): domain Bacteria; kingdom Bacillati; phylum Bacillota; class Bacilli; order Caryophanales; family Paenibacillaceae; genus Paenibacillus; species Paenibacillus jepli. The sequence continues at coordinate 3,136,896 of NZ_JBDFMD010000001.1, read as the reverse complement.
ATCTTCATAGCCCAGCTCCGACAAGAACCGGTAGAGGTACCGCTCGAAGTCCGCCCCCTCCATCTCGTCGATATCCCGGAGCGTAATCTTATAAGGGTCGAGGCTCTCTCTGCGCCGCCGGGTCAGCGCACCGCGCAGCAGCCGCACCGCCACCCACAGGAACAGCAGGCCCAAGAGAGCCGCCAACGCGTAAGTGACTAGGGGATGGACGGGCAGCCCTTCGATAATCTGCTTCATTAGATGAATCCCTCTTTCTATATCGACCAAACTTATGTTCTCTTTACTATAGCATACTTCCGCATGCGGAGGCAGCCATCCCTCCGCAAGAGGATAACGGCCAGGCTCGGTCGGTGATCGTGTAAGGCGTGGATGATCAAGAAGCCCGTCCGGCTAGCGAACGGGCTTCTTGATCATCTTAGTCATGCTTAAGGTGTGGCTGCCACCGTCTCCTCCGCGAGCAGCTCCGTCAGGATATCCAACTGCCGCTCCATGGCGACAGGATCCTCATTATAGAGCAGGTCAAAGTCGACTTCGTACACCTTGCCGTTTTGCACGGCCTCGAGCCCCTGCCAGATGCCGCTCTCTTTGAGCTCGGCGGTCAGCTCATCCCCGTCGAAGGTGGTCAGGATGATATGATCACCGGCAAAGGACGGCAGCTCCTCCATGGAGATCGCGGTGCCGGCATTGACGGCATTGCCCTCAATTATATCGCTGAGGACCCGTTCCTGCGGATGCAGTCCGAGGGCTTTGTAAAGGATATATCCGCCCATATTGATATCACCGTAGACACGCAACTCCTTGCGCCAGACGGTAAATATTGTGAACGTCTCATCGGTGCCGATCCGGTCAGCCAATCGGGACTTGGCGGCCTCGGTTTTCTCTTCGAAGCGGGAGATCCAATCTTCGGCCTCCTGCTCCCGGCCCAGCAGATCGCCGAATACCCGCATCGCGTTCAGCGGATCAGGATACAGCTCCAGACCGACGGTTGGCGCAATTTTGTCGAACTGCTCGTAGTTCTCATTCGTGCCATAGAGAAGGATCAGATCGGGCTGCAGTTCGAGCACCTTCTCCAGATTTGGCGTCGCGCCGATGTCTTCGGTTCCTTCCGGTTCGATGAACGGATGGTTGTTCAGGACGTAGCTGGTAAGACCGATCGGCTTGACGCCAAGAGCGACCAGTTCGCCATAATACCAGTCCGAGACGATCCGCTCCGGCCGGGCAGGGATCTCGCTTTCTCCCGAGACGTGAGTATAGGTGCGGGTTGCTCCTTCTTGCGAATCGATCTCTGTACTTGCAGGCTCAGCATGAGTTGTGTCTGTCGAAGAGGCCGCCCCCTGCTCCGTCTGATTCGCGTCATCTGCGATGTCTGCACCGTCGTTTGTACCGCCGCATGCGCTTAGCAGCAGCAGGAGCAGCAGGCAACCGGTACCTAACCAGTGATTGTAAGTTGTACGCAACGTGCTGTCATCCTTCCCTCATAATATTGATAATGATTATCATAATCATCAATATAACAACGAGGGAACACCTTGTCCATGTCAAAAATGGTCAATTGCGTTTGTTTTTTTGTAAATACTAGAAAGTATATGATTCTCCTATCTACTTGGCTTGTATTTCTCCGGAATGAAACTAACTGCGCCGCCAGAGGACGGCGACAGCCGTTTCACCTTGGCTTATAGTTATATATTTCCGGGTGGGGTTATTTTCCCGGTCGGCTCCGGCGGATCAGTCCCATCAATTCCTCCAGTTGGGCTTCGATCGCAGCAGGACCGTAGCCGTACCATTTCGTCATGTCGACCGTGTAGGCCCGGCCCAGTCGGACCGACGAGAGGGTCGACCAGAGTGATTGGGCCATCGTCTGGCTGGCGAGTGCATATGCTGCCGGGCTGTCCTCGATCGCTACGATCAGATCGTCAGGATCGGTTGCCGCAAGCAGGGGCAGTGTGACTTCCATCCACTCACCGGCTTCTTCCTCTGGTCTCCCGGGCCACACCGGCGGCGTCAGTCCCAGAGTCCGATAGATGAGATCGGCGCCCATATAGCCTGCTCTGTAGAGGATAAGATGTCCGGCACGAATGTTCAGAATACCTATCGTACTGCCAGGCTGCAGCAGCTCCGACAGCTCTTCCCTGACTGCTGCCGTCCGCTCGTCAAAGCGAGCCAGCCAAGCTTCCGCTCTTGGCAATTGTCCGGCCAGCTCGGATACGATGCGGAAGTGTTCCCTCCAGGACACACCTTGCCAAGGGATTTGCACGACGGGCGAGATTCGCCGAAGGCGCTCCAGATCGTCGCCTTCCTGCTCGGCATACACGATTACGTCTGGCGCGGCTTGTTCGAGCAGGGCAAAACGGGCCGGTCGCGACCAGCTCCAGTTAATGGTGTGGCATCCATTCGATTTCAGCAAGTGCGGATAGCGATGCTCCAGCCAGACGTCTGCCATCGCGACTCGGGGCGCTACGTCGAGCGCGATGAAATCGAGCGTGTAGGCATGGTCCAGCGAAGCAAAGCTTTTGGCTCGCTTGATATAGACGCTGGGCGGGACACCGGTGGTTTGTTTGAATTTTTTGCTGAGGTAGAACTCATCCTTGTAACCGACCGCCTGCGCGACATCGCTTAGCCTGCCGCCGGGCGACAGGAGCAGCTCCTGAGCGCGGCGGATGCGCAGCTCATTGGTGTACTCACTGATGCTCCGGCCGAAGCTCTGCCGGAAGAGCGACGGCAGCGTCTTGCGGCTGCGGCCGGCAACGGCAGCGAGCCGTCCCTTGTCGATCGAGTGCATATAGTGCCGCTCAATATGCGATCTTACCCGCTCTGCGGCATCCGTCTGCCGGGCTGCCTCATGCTGCTGTCGGCAATCTGCCAACCGATGCAGCAGCTCGTAGAGCAGACGGGTGCCGGCGAGCGGCTCGTGCAGCCGCCCCAGCGTCTTGAGTCGGCCCATCTCCCGGACCAGCGGCAGGACGGCTTCTGTGCCGGGTACGACAAGGATATCCGCCTGCTCGTCCGCTGGGCGCTCCGGGGATGCTGTTTGCAGAGAGATGGCGCGGTAGCAGATGAGCCACAAATGCAATTCTTGGCCTTGCGTGCAAGTCAGCTGCAACGAGCGGCCGGGACCGTAAAGGGCCGCCATCGCCGGACCGATCTGACAGACCGTATCGTCCCGCTCAAGCTTCCCGCCTCCAGAGACGACGATTACGATCCCATGATCCTCCTTCGACATCTGCAGAGGCTGAAGCGGCTGCACGCGACAGCTCCGTATATCCATCAGGGCATAGAGAACGGGCGGCAGGTCTGCAGCTGTTGATAATGTACGCTGTTCGATACCGGATCCCTCCCGGATTGATTGATAGCATCATTATACCAGCAAATGTCCAGTGCCGCCGCCTTCATGATGGGACGTGGCAAGACGGGTTATTGGCTGCCTCTGAACCGTCTGTACGACGTGTTGTACTCCTCGACAATCTGCTGGCCGCCGCTTTGTTTCCAGCGCTGGATCTCGTTCTCAAATCCTTGTTCATCCAGGTTGCCCAGAATGTAGTTGTAGGTCGCATCGGTGATGATGCCGGCAAGCTCCAAGCCGATCTCATCGTCCTTGGGCGACTCCAGGTTGAGGGTGGCGTCGCGGACGATAAATCGGGTGTTGTCCTTGATCAGCGACTCCGAAAGCTCTGTCAGCGGCCGATACTGGGCGATCGGGAGCAGGTTGGGATTGGTTCGCTCGCCGATCATGAGCGCATGCAGCGCATTGACCTCATTGATGCGCAGGCTCTCGGTCTCCGCCGACAGATTGACCTTGCCGCCCTGGCGGGTATGATGCCGGCCCTCGAAGCCGTAGCGCATCAGATTGCTGACATCGGCATCCATGCTGCGGTCGAAGAAGGCGAGGATCTCGAGCAGCTCTTCCTTGGTCTGGACCGCGCTCTTGGAGAACAAGAACATCCCGCCGTAGCCCGGCATCGCCCAGACCCGATAGCCAGCCGGACCGCGCACCCGGTTGACGAGGGTGAACTCGGCATCGGGATTGATCTCCTGCGTGCTGTCGGCGAGCCGTTGGGCGTCCGCCATACTGCCGACATAGACACCAGCCCTGCCGCTCACGAGCATGTTGCGTTGATTCTGCTTGCTGGTGACGCTGAAGTCGCGGTTCATCAGGCCTTCGTCATAGAGTCGCCTCATGAAGTTCATCGTAGCCATATAGGCTTCGGTCTCGAATTCCGGGACGATCTGTCCCTGGATGAGCCCCCAGTTATTCGGCGTGCCGAAGTAAGAGCCTAATGTTTTGAATGCACCGTAGATCAGATCGTTGCGGTCCGTCAGACCAGTCGTGTCGTCCTGGTTGTTGCCGTCGGGATCGTCATGGGTAAAGGCATGCAGTACTTCATAGAGCTCTTCCAGTGTGCCCGGCGGTTCCAGGCCGAGCCGGTCCAGCCAATCCTGGCGGATCATGATGCCCTGCCTCGATTCGGGACGTTCCGCATAGAGACCATAGATTTTGTCATCAACGGCAGATTCCTCGAACACATGGGAACTGAGCTTGCGCAGGTTGGGGAAGTCCCACAGATAGGGTCCGATCTCCCAGAACATGCCCAGACGAATGGCATTTTTCATATATTGGTACTCCAGGGAATTGACAAAGGTGGCTTTCATAAAGGAGGCGCTCGTCACTGCAAGGCTCAGCTTGTCGGCGTAGATCTCGTTGGGTACCCAATGCAGATCAAGCTTGGTGTCGGTCAGCCGTTCGAGCTCGCCGACCAGCTCCTGGCTTGGCGGCTGAATCAGATGCAGCGGCAGCATTATGCTCAGGGGCGTCTGGGACGATGCCGGCGTCTCCTGAGGCGCGGGCGATGCGGAGCAGGCAGCGAGCGCAAGCACAAGCAGCCAACCCAGCCAACGCAGTGGGGACAGCTTGTTTTGTAAGCGGTTTAGCAACTGGCGATGCTTAGACTTACGCATGCGGCTGACCCCCTTAATCTTTACAACGCAGCAAGAACGTGTATGATTAGTGTAACATCAAGCCAGACAGTTCTTCAATTGCAATTACCGGATAACTGGCAATATATCCCTGGGGGTGAGCGGTCCATGCGGCATTTAAGCTTCCTGGCCCGATTGACGCTGTTTGGCTTTTTGCTGAGCGCGCTGCCGGTGCTGTTCATCGGTGTAACCTCGTATGTGACCTCGACACATGAGATCGAGAAGCATGTGACCCGCTCCAAGATGCAGCTGCTTCGCCAAACCAACGCCAACGTGGAGCAGATCCTCTCGACGGTCAACCATACATTGAATCAGCTGGTCAGCTCGACGATAGTAAGGAAAGCGATTACAGACCCGCTGGACGCTCAGTCGTTCGTTACCTACAATGAACTGCGCAATGAGCTGGGCAATGTTCAGGCTTTTGATACCAAGGTGCAGGATGTCATCGTGGTCAATCAGGACATGAATTGGATGGTCAAAAACTCCGGGCTCTACCCGCTTGATGACTATCCTTATCACCAGGAACTGATGAGCATGCTGCGGATTCCCGACAGCACCTCCTGGGTGCTTAACCCGAGTGACTGGTTCCATGGCGAAGGGCTGTCCGTACGCCCGGTATGCCCGTACCAGATCTCGCTGGTGAAGAAGCTGCCGCCGAACTCGCTGGAGAAGGCAGGCTTCGTCGCCGCCAATATCCCGGCATGCGCGCTCCAGGAGATGATCCAGTACGATATCGCCGAGGAGGGCTCGCATCTGATGATCGTCGACGACCAGATGCGCATCCTGCTGCATCCGGATCTCGCGCTCATCGGCCGTTCGGTGTCCGAGAGCGGTTACGTCTCGGAGGCGCTGCTCGAGGGGCCGTCTGCCGATCAACTGAGCACCGAGATCGATGGCGAGTCCTACACCGTCAGCTATTACCGCTCAGGGCTCAACGGCTGGTACTACGTCTCGGTCGTATCGATCGACAGCATCACCCGGGAAGCGGGCAAGATCGGCCGGTACACGCTCTACATCTGTGTCGGACTGCTGCTGCTCTCGATGGCGATCGCCTGGATCGGCTCGCGCAGGATGTACTCGCCGATCGGCAAGCTGCTGTCGCAGATCGCCCCGGGGGGCCGCCAGCGGGGCGGCGACGAGCTGCAATATATCAGCGAGCATGTCCGGGACCTGTTCCGCTCCAAGACGATGCTCGAGCAGGAGGTGCGCCAGCAGCTCTCCCAGGTCCGCACGCTCTACCTGATCAAGGCATACCAGGGCCAGGTCAAGCGCGCCTCGCTGGAGGGCCGGCTGCGGCAGTACGGCTATGGCAGTCGGATCGATACGTGGCAGGCGATGGCAGTCATCACGCTGCAGATCGATTCGCTGGATCAGACCCGGTACGGCAAGGAGGATATGGAGCTGCTCCTGTACGCGATGGACAATATTATGGGCGAGAGTGTGCCGGCCGAGCATCTGGCCGCCCCCGTCGTCATCGATATGACCGCAGTTGCTTTGATCGGTCATCCGGACCGGGAGCAGGCGGCGTTTACGACGTTCATCTACAGCATCACTGAACGGCTGCAGCAGCGCATCCAGTCCTATCTGGGCCTGCAGGTGAGTATCGGCATCAGCCTGCCGTTCACCGGTCTTGGCCAGCTGCACAGCGCCTATCGGGAAGGGCTGGATGCCCTCCGCCACCGGATCAAGCTGGGCGAGGGCGTCATCATCCAGTACGGTGACGTCAACTCCGGGAAGCGGCATCTGCAGCTCGATTACCCGCGTCAGAAGGAAGGGGAGCTGCTGGACGCCATCAAGCTGGCGGAGCCGGAGCGCGCCCAGGAGATGCTCGGCCTGCTGCTTGGCTCGATCTTCCATGTCGAGATGACGCCGCAGGAGTACGAGGTGCCGCTGAACCGCCTGCTGGGCAATCTGATCACGATGATGCAGGAGTCAGGCGTAGCCATGCATCAGCTGCAGGTACCCGGATCGCTCTATGCAGAGCTGCGGAGCCGGCAGACGGCAGGAGAGATCGAGGAGTGGTTCTGGGAGACGATCGTGCTGCCGCTGCTGACGATCTTCCGCGACCGCCAGGAGCAGCAGTATCACAACATCTCGGAGCAGATCATCACGATCATCCACGAGCAGTACGATGCCGATCTGACGCTGGAGCAATGCGCGGCGCAGCTGCATTACAACGCCAACTATCTGAGCAGCGTCTTCCGCAAGGAGACGGGCGTCTCGTTCAGCGACTATCTGAGCACCTACCGCTTCAACATCGCCAAGAAGTGGCTGCTGGAGACGGATCTGCCGATCAAGGATATCGCCGCCCGCTTGCGCTACACCAATTCGCAGAACTTCATCCGCTCCTTCCGCAAGCAGGAGGGGATGACCCCGGGCCAATACCGCGAGAGCGGCCAGCGTCATTGACGCCTGGCCGTTTTTTAGTATTGTTTTCTCGGAGGCTATATTGTCTTCATCACAGACAACAAGGACTTTTTTGATCCCGAGCTCTTTAGTCTTTTCCAAGCTCATGGAAAGTAATTTTGTAGCATATCCTTTTTGTCTCGCGCTAGGACGTATTCCGTATCCAATATGCCCACCACAATTCAACAAATTTTCCGTTAAGCCGTGCCTGATATTTACTGCTCCTATTACTCGCTTGTCTTTGGTTACTAACCAGTATGTAGAACTTGGCACCCAGCCATCAGGTATATGCTCTCCCTCTTCATTCTCCAGCAGGTATTGAAGCATACTTTCAAAATCGGAAGGGTCTCTGCTTACTACCCAGGGAACAAAGGATTCTCGGCTAGACTTCCATTCCTCATAAAAAGAAAGATATTCGTCTTTATACGCTTTACTCGGCTTTACCAAATAAACTTCCCCCATCATCCTGTCCCCCCATTCGTTATCTTCCCGTAATGATTGTCTTCATATTACGCTAACTTAGACCATCCCGCCAAACCGCCAGTTGCCCCGTAACACCGATAATCATCTGCTCAGGTTGGAGGCACAAGAGGCTGCAAACCCTTGCCCTGCCTGCGGTTATGAGCAGATGATTATAGCGGTAACCGTGCCGTCGGGATATGCTGAAAACGCAACCAAACAAAAATCGCAAGGAGGTCGTCACACCGATGAATCCTACACAAAGACGTATACCTATCCTGTCCCTCTGCATCGCCGTCATTATGACAGTGAGTCTGCTGGCAGCTTGCTCCAGCGGCAACAACGGCGGAGGCAGCGGCACAAACGCACCAGAGGGGGGCGCGAGCGCGGAGGGCACACCGCCAACCGACGATAAGCCGTTCGAGATGACCATGATGGTGACCCAGCACTCGGCGGAGGTGCCGAGCAATGTCATCCCGCAATTGATTGAAGAGAAGACGAACACCAAGATCAAGTTTCAATGGGTGCCTGACGGCAGCTATGATGAAAAGCTAAATGCTGCTTTTGCTACCGGCTCGCTGCCAATGGTCGTCTCGGCCAAGAATACGGACTTCGCCAAGGACGCGATCCGCGCCGATCAATTCTGGGAAATCGGCCCGCTGCTCACGCAATATGAAAATCTGAACAAGTTGAACCCGGACGTCCTCAAAAATACGGCGGTGGACGGCAAGATCTACACGTTGTATATGGAACGTCCACTCTCCCGTCAAGGCGTCATCTACCGCAAAGACTGGGCCGATCGGCTGGGGCTCGAGCCGCCGAAGACGACCGGCGATCTCTATGAGATGATCCGCGCCTTCACCGAAGACGATCCCGACGGCAACGGCCAGGACGACACGATCGGTCTGTCCGATCGCAGCGATCTCATCTACGGCGCCTTCAAGACGGTAAGCTCCTATTTCGGCACGCCGAACTATTGGTCGGTGGACGACAGCGGCAATTTCCAGCCGGAATTTATGCATGAGGCGTATATGGACACACTGAATTTCTTCCGCGACATTCATAGCAAAGGTTATATGAACCAGGACTTCCCGGTTACGAGCAAGACGGACCAGATCGACCTGCTCGTCAACGGCAAGGCTGGCGTCTACATCGGTTCCATGCCGGATGTTCTGACGCTCTCCAATCAACTGGCCGACATGAATCCTGAAGGTGAGCTGACGGTACAGAACGGTATTGAAGGGCCGCGCGGCAAAGGCATCTGGGCGATTCCGGGCTACGGTTCAGTCGTCCTCTTCCCGAAATCGGCGGTCAAGTCGGAGGATGACCTGCACAGAATCCTGGCCTTCTACAACGAATTGATGAGCGCCGAGAGCGCCAATCTGCTCACTTGGGGTATCGAGGGCGAGCACTACGAGATCAAGGACGGGCTGGCGAATAAGACTGTTGATCAAGTGACGGACAACACGCATGTCAAACCGCATAATGCCTGGGCCATCGGCGGCCCGGCGACAATCGACGGGATGCTGAAAGGGTACTTCGAGCTGCCAGCGCGGGCACTGGCCGAGGAGCTGGTAGAGGCGAACGACGAGATGCTGATCCACGATCCATCCGCACCGCTGGATTCACCGACCTACATCGAGCGCGGCGGTGCCCTGCAGCAGATCATCACTGACGCTACTTACCAGTATGTGCTTGGGGATATTGACGCAGCAGGATTCCAAAAGGCGGTCGACCGCTGGCGCGCCGAGGGCGGCGACCAGATGATCCAGGAATACACCGAGGCTTATCAAGCGATTCAATAGCTCCAATCTTCCGGGTTGCAACGGACAGGAGAGAGGCCTCTGGTTCCTCTCCTGCAACCGGCCCGGCTTGGCCCCGCATCCCGCGTTTGGCCAGCAGCTATTGAGCTCACCACCGGAATGACCCGGAGCACGCGGAGCCTGCGAAAGATCCACCGCATGATTCCTGGATCGGGTCCATCCGCGAGCGCCGCTCGACCATTACGATTCCTCCGCTGCGGCGGGCATAGAAAGGAAGACAGGCCATGCATCAACCCGCATCCGCCACCCGTACCGGCAAACAGAACTCCGATACCCGCACCGGGGCGCCCGGCTCCGTCATCTCGCACAAAGGCGAGCGGTTAAGACGGATCATCAAAAACCGTTATTTGTACGTGATGATTTTGCCGGGCGCACTCTTCTTCTTGTTGTTCAAATATCTGCCGATGTGGGGGCTGGTCATCTCTTTCCAGGACTATCAGCCGTATCTCGGCGTATCCGGCAGCAACTGGGTTGGCTTCAAGCACTTCGAGCGCTTATTTAATGAACCGACCTTCTGGATGATCTTCCGCAATACGATCGTTTTGTTCGCATACAACTTGTTTTTCTTTTTCCCGATTCCGATAATGCTCGCCCTGATGTTGAATGAAGTGCGTCTGCTGATGTTCAAGCGCATCGTCCAGACGATTGTATATATTCCGCATTTCATGTCGTGGGTCATCATCGTCTCCATCTCTTTCGTCATGCTGACGCTGGACGGCGGCATCATCAATGAACTGCTGGTGTTCTTCGGCTTTAACAAGATCAACTTCCTGCTCAGCAGCGACTGGTTCCGGCCGATGTACATCCTCCAGGTCATCTGGCGCGAGGCCGGATGGGGGACGATCGTCTACCTGGCGGCGATCGCCGCCGTCGATCCGCAGCAGTACGAAGCCGCGCGCATGGACGGCGCAAGCCGGTTCCGGCAGATCTGGCATGTCACCCTGCCTGCGATCCGCAGCGTCATCATCATCCTGCTCATCCTGAAGATCGGCGACGTGCTGGAGCTCGGCTTCGAGCATGTGTACCTGCTGCTTAACGCGATGAACCGCGAGGTTGCGGAGATCTTCGACACCTACGTCTATACCGCAGGACTGCGGAACGGCCAGTTCAGCTACAGTACCGCCGTCGGCTTCTTCAAATCGTTCGTCGGCCTGATCATGATCGTCTTTGCCAACTGGCTGGCCAAAAAATTCGGCGAGGAGGGCATCTACTGATGCCCTGCTCCACACGTGCAAAGGAGGCGTATCCTTATGGTTGAAGACAGATCTTGGGGCAACCGGCTATTTGGCGGCATCAATATCCTGCTGCTCACCCTCATCGCGCTAGTCACGCTGCTCCCGTTCATCCACGTGCTGGCGGGCTCGCTGACGACGGCGGCGGAGATGTCGGCCAAACGGTTCATCCTGTTCCCGACGACGATTAGTTTTGACGCGTATGCTTATATTTTCTCGACCAATACGATTCTGCGGGCGATGATGATCTCCATCGGCGTCACGGTGGGCGGTACGTTCATCAGTATGTTCCTCTCCTCGCTGATGGCGTACGGGCTGTCCCGGCGCGACCTGGATGGCAGGAGACTGATCATGTTCATGGTTGTGTTCACGATGCTGTTTAATGGCGGTATGATCCCTACCTTCCTCGTCGTGAAGGAGCTGGGGCTGATCGACAACTACTTGGCGCTTATCCTGCCTGTCGCGATCAACGCCTTCAACCTGATCATCCTGCGCAGCTTCTTCCAGAACCTTCCTGATGGGCTGGAGGAATCGGCGAAGATCGACGGGTGCAACGATTTCGGTATTCTCTTCCGGATCGTGCTGCCGCTCTCGATGCCGGCGCTGGCCACGATCTCGCTGTTCTACGCGGTGACGTATTGGAATACCTACATCCATGCGATCCTGTATCTGAATGACTCGACCATGTATCCGATGCAGGTCGTGCTGCGGCAGATCGTCATCCTGGCCACGGGCATGAGCAACGAGTCCGGCGCCTTCGACGCCGACTACATCGCCCCGCCGGAGCAGACGATCAAGATGGCCGTTATCGTCGTAGCGACGGTGCCGATCCTGCTGGTCTACCCCTTCCTGCAAAAGTATTTTGCCAAAGGCGCACTGCTTGGTTCGATTAAGGGATAAGCCACTGTATAGTTCATCATTGGCACACTAGCCGAGACAGGTCATCCTACCTGTTCGGCTTTTTTGTGGTTTAGGAAATGATGCAACACTTTAAAAAGTGGATAAGCAGGTCGACGGCGTATGGAAGAAGACCGCTGAGGGAAGTGCTCGCTCACGAACGGACACAATAGGTCCTATTTCGAGCATGGGCGTGTTTTTAGAGCTGCTTGCGGACAGAGGATCCGTTATCGGTCTGTAAACGAGGGATAACGGGCATAAAACCAGCAAATAACGGATCGTGTGTCCACAGGGCCTGTTCCTGGCGGGTTTTGTGCAAAACAGCGCCTATTGTGTCCGTATCGCAGTGCCAACCTGCGTGAGCAGGTTTTGTTCCTAGATATCGGGATTTCATGGGGCTTTTTTCCTGGTTTTGGGAGCGGGCTAGTATTACCAGGAGACGCTTCATTCTCTGAGCCTATTGCCTTCATGAAGGTAAGCACGTATGATATTTACGACCAAATTTCGGAAAAACGCAGGAGAGAGGGGAAATGTCCTTATGTCGGAAGATAATGCTACTATGCCCTGGTTCAAAACCGGCTGCAGCGCAATTATCCTGTTCCTGCTGCTTATCGTGCCTTCGGCAGTAGCGGCAGAGGAGAAGATCAATGTGTATGTCGATCGGGAACCGGTCGCCTTTGCGGTACAACCCAAGATTCAGAATGGAGCGACGATCGTCCAACTGCGCCCTCTGTTCGAGGCGCTCGGCATCGAGCTCGATTGGCAAGCAGCCAGCAAGACGGTGCGCGGCAAGAAGGGGGACAGCAGCTTCTCGCTGGTCATCGACAGCAGCAAGGCTACCGTCAATGGGCAGAGCGTGACCCTGGACAGCCCCGGCCGGATCTCAGGCAGCCATACCCTGGTGCCGCTGCGTTTCGTAGGGGAAGCGACGGGAGCCGCAGTCGGCTGGAATCCGCAGCAGCGGACGATCAGCATCTATAGCTCCGAATACCAGAGCGCCCGGGGACTGACGAAGGAAGAGGCTCAGCGGGAGGTGGCTCAAGGGGTAGCGTCTGCAACCGATACCCTACCGCCGTCCACGACGGGGCTTAGCGGGCTGTATGCGCATCATTCGCTTGATCTGCTGGGCAGTCGGAGCTGCGGCGGCGTATGCTGGGACATCTTCTACTTCGTCGACGATCGTCATGTCGTGGAGGAGCTGCCTGAGACAGGCGTGGACCGGCTGGATTGCAGCAAGGACAGTTGTCTGACTTATGAAGTAAAGGGCGGCAAGCTCGTATTGAGCAACGGAAAGTCTTACACGCTTGTGATCAAGGCTGGCGGCGATGCGGTCATCGACGGCGATACGTATACCCGTCATGCGCCGCTAAAGGGGACGGTACTCAATGGCAAATATGAAGCGAGCGGCTACACGAGCGCGCCTGGCGGAACCGGGTTGGCCAAGGTAAGTACGTACGTGTTCCGGCCGGACGGTACGTTCACCGACAGCAGCTGGACCGGTGTCACGGCCGATGGCTCCGAGGACGGCGGCTCCGGCACAGGCGTGTCGTCGACGATGACATCAGGCTCGGCGGCATCAGGCACTTACTCGATCCAGGGCTATACGATCACCTTCAAGTACAATGACGGTACGACCGAAGCGCGGATGTTCTTCATGCCGGACCAAGATGATGGGATGGTGCGGATCGGCCGCGGCGACTATCTATTGAAGGAAGGCATCCCCCCGTATCAGAATAAGCTGGTCACAGAGGGCTTTGCAGACAAGGAAGTGCTGAAGGAGAGAACCCCCGATTTCACGGAGGAACATGGCGGCATCGAGATCAATCTGATCGGCTATCAGTGGGCCAAGGTCGATGTCAAGCCGGCTCATCAACAGAGCTTTACCGGCTTCGGCGACCAGGGGATCATCGAGCTGACCGCCAAGTATGTCGTGACCAACAACTCGGGGCAGTCGATCAACGTCAATACGATCGAAAGCGCAGTGCGCTCCGAAGCGTTGTCGGCAAACGTGTTGGAGACAACCGACCTGCGGTCTCCCATGCCGGATGAGTTGAAGCCCGGTGCCAGCATCGAGCGACTGGCGGTATTCCTCATCCCGGCCGACCGCTTCGGCCAGTTCACCAGCATGAAGCTGACCTTCGGGAATGTGATGACGACTGGCGGTAAAGACCTGTTTGAGAACCAAGTGCTCGCTTTCAGTATTTATGAATAATCCGGGTCTTCCCGCCGCCCGATCTTCCCAAAACCCGACCCGAGACCAGGTTGCCGATAGCCTCCGGTCGGTGGCGCCGCAGCCTGCGTATGGGATACAATGAAACGTATAAACGGCGTTTGACGCGATGGGAAGAAAGGATCGGATGAGATGAAACGTAAGCGTACGGCGAGTGTGGTCATCGCAGCGACAGTGCTGGCAACGGCACTGACCGGCTGCGGCTTGTTGGAGCGGATGCCGGAGCAACTGGAGCTGTCGGTGATCGGTGAGGGCTCAGGCTCGGGAGAGCTGGTCAGTCACGGCAGCGGCACCTATGCGGCGGATGAAGTGGACAGCATCGAGGTCAAAGGCGAAGCGCTGGCTATCTTCATCACCCGCAGTTCCGGCAATGAAGCCGAGGTGGAGCTGCTGATGGACAGCAATATCGACAACAAAGTGACGTTTAAGTCTGAAGTGAAGTCCGGTACACTGAAGCTTGACGTGCGTGAGAATAGCCGCAAGATCGCAGGGGATCAGCGCGGCGAGCGCAAGCTCCTGATCTCGCTGCCGGAGAAGACGTATGACAAGCTGTCGGTGACCAACGCGTTTGGCCGGATCGATATCCAGGACGTAGCAGCAGAGCAGATCACGGCCAAGATCGAGGCCGGGCAGATCACCATGCATCAGGTGCAGGGCAAGCTGGATGTACAGACGGAAGCTGGCGAGATCGCGCTGAGCGGCATCGTATTGACCGATGACCTGACCGCCAAGTCCAGTGTCGGTACCGTAAGTGTGGGACTGGCAGAGCTGCCGGCGGCGGCTGAGGTGCAGTTGAGCAGCGAGCTCGGCACGGTTACTTCGGAGCTGGAGGGCCTGGAGATCAAGGAGCAAACCGGGCGCAAGGTAACGGGCTCGATCGGCAGCGGCGGCCCGAAGGTGACGCTGGCGTCCGAGGTGGGCACGGTGGAGCTGAAGGTTCAGCGCTAAATGTAGAAGCAGGCAACTCGGGGATTCCGGGTTCAAGAGTGGTGGCCAGGGACAATCCCGGCCACCACTCTTTGCTCTGGTCCTGAAAGCCCTGTCTTCCCCAGTCTATCCTGATATATAATAGTAAATGGAGACTGCATGACGAGACATATGCAGGCATCACGCACCGACAGAAGGAGTCTATGTATGAAAGCCATCCTGATCGACGACGAGCGTCTGGCTCTGGAATACTTGACGAAACAACTGGCGGGTATCCCTGAAGTAAGCATTGAAGTGGTCGGCAGCTATATAGATCCCTTGGAGGGCAAGGCAGCGATCGCACAGGAGAAGCCGGACATCGGTTTCCTGGATATCCACTTGCCCGGCATCAGCGGCCTGGAGCTGGCCGAACAGCTGCTGGAGCTCCACCCGCAGATGCATATCGTGTTTGTGACGGCTTTTGATGAATACGCGGTCAAGGCGTTCGAGCTTAATGCGATCGATTATGTCCTGAAGCCGTTCAGCCGGGATCGTCTGGCCAAGACGCTGTTGCGGATCCGTCAGCTGAGCTCGGAGCGTGGTTCGGCCGTGGCGCTTTCCGATCGGCCGCTGGGCGTGCGGCTGTTCAAGCAGCTGCTGATCGAATCTGCAAGCGGCGAAGTGTTCTCCATGAACTGGCGGACCTCGCGGGCCCAGGAGCTGTTCCTGTATCTGATACATCACCGGGGGCGGTTAGTCCGCAAGGACGAGCTTGCCCGGCTGCTGTGGCCCGACTTTGATCTCAAGCGCGCTTATCCGCAGCTGTATACGACGGTGTATCATATCCGGAAGGCGCTGGAACCGTATGGCGACCGCTTCAAGCTGGGCAGCGCTGCCGACGGTTATCGGCTGGAGCTGAATCGTGTGGATCTCGACGTGGAGCGGTGGGAGCGTCAGCTGCGGGAGCTGCCCGGGTTGGGTGACGGAACTGCCGCGCGCTATGCTTCGCTGCTGGAGGCGTACGAGGGAGATTATCTCGAGGATCATGATTATTGGTGGGCGGAGGGGGAGCGTCATCGCCTCAGCATGCGCTGGATGGAGACGGGCCTGGGGCTTGCCAGATGGTACGCCTCCCACGGCTTCCCGGACAAAGCGCTGACGCTCTATCACCAGCTGAGCGAGCGCCAACCCCAGGAAGAAGAGATCCACCTGGGGCTGATGCAGCTCTACGCGGCTGCAGGCAATCGCGCGGCTGTCGACCGGCAGTACCGGCTGTTGCAACAACTGTTAAAGGAAGAGCTAGGTGAAGATCCGGGACCCGTTACGAAGGCTTGGTATGCCCAGTGGTTGGCGCAATAGCGGGCAAGCCGGCCTGGCACGGTGTTGTGGAGATTTTGTATAGCTGCCCGATGTATAATGGTGTCTTCCATGTTAGATGAGTTAGAGGAGGCGCCTTAGAACATGAGAGTGATGCTGGTAGACGACGAACGGTTGGCGTTGCAAGGGCTGGAGAACCGGCTTCGGAAGGCAGACGATCTGGAGATCGTGGGCATGTATCAGGACCCTGTAGAGGCCTATCAGGAGGTGCTGAGGCTCCGGCCGGATCTGTTGTTTCTTGATATCGATATGCCAGAGCTGAATGGACTGGCGTTTGCCGAGCGCCTGAACCAGTTGCTCCCGCACATTCAGATTATTTTCGTCACGGCGCACAGCCGGCATGCCATTGCCGCATTCGAGCAGGAGACGCTGGACTATCTGCTCAAGCCCTTGCAAGCCGAACGGCTGGCGCTCTCGCTGCAGCGGGCCCGGGCCCGGCTGCAGTCAGCCGTCTCATTCCAGGAAGAGACGGTACATATCCGCATGCTGGGCGGGCTGGAGCTGGAGACGGGCTTGCGCGACAAGGTACTGCCTGTATGGCGGACCCAGAAGACCAAGGAACTGTATGCGTACCTTCTCCATGTCGATGGCAGACTCGTACGCAAAGAGATACTGGCCCGTATGCTATGGGATGATTTTGAGGAAACCCGTGCCTATGCGAGATTATATACTGCCGCCTACCAACTGCGGAAAGCGCTGGCCGGACTGGGCGCGAGCGGGCTGCAGCTGCTGAGTGCCGACGAAGGCTATTGCATCCCCAGGGAAGGACTGGAGACCGACGTCGAGCGCTGGGAGCGCGGAGTGGCCAGAGCCCCGGAGCTGACGCGTCAGACGATGCATCAGCATATCGAGCTGATCGGCCTGTACAGGGGTGACTACCTGGAGGGACTCGATTACCCGTGGGCAGAGTCGCGCCGTCAGCAGCTGCGTCTCATCTGGTACTATCATACGATGCGGGTGGCGCGGTTCCTCAAGGACGAGCAGATGCTCATAGAGGCGAAAGCGCTGTGCGAGCAGATCCGGCAGCGGTATCCCGAGGAGGCCGAATATCTCGGATTGCTGGCGGAGCTGGAGCTGCTCCAGATTGGTTAGGCGAGACTAACGCCAGTAGTTTTGTTATGGATTTAGCTCTCCCTTCTCCCTTAGGGCCTCTTGCTCCCGATAGGCGGAGGGGGACAATCCGAACCTTTTCTTAAACAAGGTTGAAAAGTATGTCGTATTGTAAATGCCTACCGATTCGCTGATTTTCGCGGCAGTCACATGGGTCGATGCCAATAGCTCCCGGGCTTTCTCCAGGCGGATGCCATTCAGGTATTCACTGAAGGAGGATCCGGTAGCCCCCTTGAACAACTTCCCAAGATAACTCGGAGACAGTCCGGCAATATTGGAGACAAGCTCCAGGGACAGATTCGGTTCGTCATAATGCTCCTGCATATAGTTCTGTACTTTCTCAATAACAATATTATGCTTTTGCGCGTTCATCCAATGATTTCTTTCCTCGATCAAGCTGCACATCTTGGCGCAATACCGGTTGAAGAGGCTTCGGATCTCGTCCAGGTATTCGGCAGCCTCGATCTCGGTCACCGCGTCCAGATATGCTGCGAAGTTGGCATCGGGAAGATCCCGCAAATAATCAAAATGCTTGAGCAGGGACAGCATGAATTGGATGCTGTAGGTAATCGCCTGGTTGACCGAGCCAGTCGAGATATGCTGAATAAAGCGCTCGATTGCTTCCTGGATCGCTTCGGACTTGCCCGATTGGACAGCCTCGATCAACCCCTTCTCGTATTCGGCGGGATAGCTGATAGTGGTCATAATATGCGGCCGGGTTTTTTGGGCATCGAGTAACGACTCTTTTCCGTAGATCAATCGATATTTTACATACTGTAGAGCCGAGGTATAGGAAAGCGAGATGTTTTTCCGGCCATAGCTGAGGTCCCCTACTCCGATCGAGACGGTCAGCTTGAAGTAACGCTTCAGGAAGCTCTGTACATTGCGCAATGCAGGCTCCAGCTCCTCGGGCCGCTCGTTTTTCGCATATTGGCAGAGCGCTGCCGCCTCATTTTCCCCCGTAATCAGATAATCGCATCTCCCGAAAGGCTCCAGCATCTCCATCGCAATATTGCCTAGGGCAAAGCGCAGCAGCTGCTTATGCCCGACTTCTGCTGAACCGGCTGCCGTTACCGGATCATCGATTTTAAACACAATCACGCAGAAATACGAGCCGGAAAGCTCCTCCTCGATATCCGCAATCAGTTCCCCAGGCACGGTGTTATCGTGCGTCTGGCTTCTGAGCAGCGAATGCAGATAATGCTCCCGTATCGTGCGGGACGAACGGTTAATGACGAATTGCATCGATTTTTCCCGTTCCTCCAGTGAAGTGAATGTCTCAGCCATCACCTGATATTCATCGATAAACGATGTCGGTGTTTTGAGCGGCTCCGACCGCTGCATGATCTTCTCGAACAGGGCCGAGAACGGACGATAAATGCTTTTGCTTAAAAAAATCGATGCCAGCAGGCCTAGTAGGACGAGGCCCCCCGTAACAAGCAGGGTCACCTTGCGAAGATGAGTGATGTTGGAGATCAGACTGGCGTAAGGGGTAACGCTTACAAAATACCAGTCCAATTCCTCAGACTTGACATAAGCAATCAGATGCTTCTGGTTGTCAATGGTGGCGGTGAAGCTGTTCTCCGTACCATCCTGACTCAGGATCTGCTGAACATACCCTGTGCCGGACATCTCGTTCAGGAACAGATTCGTATCTGTGTGGGACAGCACCTTGCCTTCCTTGTTCATCACGAACACATTATTGTTGGTCTCCGCTTTGCTGATATTGCGGATCGTCGTCAGGATGGACTGCTCCTCTACATTAATATAGATCAGCGCATTGCTCGTCGTCTGCAGCGAGTAATCCGGATACAGCAAAAAAGTGAGAAAACGCAGCGGCTCATTGCTGTTCCGGTTCGGAACGGTCAGCTTGCGCGGATAAAACTCCATGTATTGCTCCGCACTGATCGCGTAAAGCGAAGGGTCGAACGGCAGCCCTGCCGTATCGACGTTCGTGTTGGTAGACGGCCGGTAGATGCCGAGGCTGTAGATGTGCAAGTAGGCGCTCTGAATCTGGGACAGCTGGCGGAAGATATGGTAATTTTGCGTTTTGTCCTCCGCCGTATCATTCAGAAAAGCGGCGATCTCCGGCTGGGCCAGCAAGGCATTGCCGATGGTCATCGCCTGGTTATAGACCACGTCGGAAGCGTAGCTGATCTGGGAGAGCATCGCTTTGGAATTGCGATCAATCTCTTCGATGGCACTTCTGGAGAAAAAATAAAACAGATAGGTCGAGAGCAGACTGACCGTAAGAAGGATGAGTAAGAAATAGGAAATCGTGAGCTTCTGGAATGCCTTATATCGGACAAGCCGACCCATGGTGCTGCGCATGAACAATTCCCCCGTTGCATTGAAATAACCTCTTCAATATAAGGCAAAGCCGCCCAAAAAGATACGTCATTCGTTAAAAATGGAAGCCAAATCGGATTTTTGAAAGCCCATCATCGAAATGTGGAAGCCATAGCGGATATTTTAAATTGGCACCGCTTCCCGGCTGGGATAGAGTAAAGAGCAAGCAACGGCATCCCAACACGAAGCAAGTAACTTTTAGGAGGATACGAACTTGGAAAAGAGACGGCGGCAGGCATTCGGCCTATTCTCGGATATCCGCAGGAACGGCACATCATATCTGCTGGTCCTTCCGGCGATGGCGTATACGTTTATCTTCGGCTATATGACCTACCCGTACATGATTATTGCTTTCCAACGATTCAACTATACGAAAGGCATTTTTAACAGCGAATGGGTGGGTTTGCAAAACTTTGAGTTTTTTTTCCGCTCCTACAAGGCGGTCAGTGTAACGTTTAATACGTTGTTTCTCAATTTGCTCTTTATTGTATTTGGCACCTTGACCGCGCTCGCGATCTCGCTTTTGTTGAACGAGCTGCGCAAGAAGCTGTTCGTCAAGCTGAGCCAGTCGGTGATGCTGTTTCCGCATTTCATCTCCTGGATCGTAGTCAGTTATGTGCTGTATGCTTTCTTCTCCATGGATATGGGCATCATCAACCAGGCGCTCAATGCACTCGGCATCGCCTCCATCAACTGGTATACGGAGCCGGAGGTATGGCCCGCCATCCTCACCGCGATGAATGTCTGGAAGGGGGCGGGGATGAGCGCCGTCATCTATCTGGCCACGATCACCGGCATTGATGAAACGTTGTATGAAGCGGCCGAGATCGATGGGGCTAACCGCTGGCAGATGTGCATGCGCGTCACGCTTCCGCTGATGATGCCGACGGTCATCATTCTGACTTTGCTGTCGATGGGCAAGATTATGTACGGAGACTTCGGCATGATCTACGCCCTGGTCGGCGACAACGGCACCTTGTATTCGACGACGGACATCATCGATACGTATGTCTTCCGGTCCCTGCGTCAGATCGGCGACCCGTCCGAAGCGATGGCTGTCGGGCTGTTCCAATCCCTGGTCGGGTTCGTCCTCGTCTTCGGTACCAATGCGATTACCCGCAAATATTTCAGAGACGGCGCATTATACTAGCATTACGGTTTCAGGAGGAGTAGGGATGAGAAAATTTTCAATAAGCAGTGCAATCATGTATACCCTGATTACGATGTATTCGGCCATCTGTCTTCTGCCGATGCTGCTGGTGCTGATGATTTCGGTGACGGACGAAAATGCGATATTAAAAAACGGCTACAGCTTTTTCCCGGAGGAATTCTCCCTGTATGCCTATAAACTGATCTTCACGGGCGGCTCCCAGGTGATGCAGAGCTATATGATATCGATCTTCGTCACCGTTGTCGGTACGCTGCTTGCCGTTCTGGTGACCGCGATGGCCGGCTACACGCTAGCCAACAAGCATGTGAAATACCGTCACTGGCTGGCGCTTTATTTCTTCATCACGATGATTTTCTCCGCCGGGATCGTGCCCTGGTATCTGATGAACCGGACGCTGGGTCTGACCGATAATATTCTGGCTTTGATTATTCCGTCGCTGCTGTTCAGCCCGTTCAATCTTTTCCTGGTGCGCAACTTCATGAACGGGGTCCCCGATTCGCTAAGAGAGTCGGCGACGATCGACGGGGCCAACGATATTACGATCGCTTTCCGGATCTATCTTCCGCTGTGTACACCCGTACTGGCGACGATTGCGCTCTTCTATGGACTGGATTACTGGAACAACTGGTGGAATGCGATCATGCTGATCGACAGCAAGGACTTGTACCCGCTGCAATTTATGCTGCTGCAGCTGCAATCCGAGATCAGTATGCTGAATGAGATGACGATGCTGGCGGGGACAAGCGACATGACGCTTCCGGCCGAATCAGTCAAGATGGCGACAGCGATCGTCACGATCGGGCCGATTGTGTTTCTCTACCCTTATTTACAGAAGTACTTTGTCAAAGGCCTGGTCATCGGCTCGGTCAAAGGCTGATCGATCCCCTTCGGGGTTGATATAGATAACACACACCTATCAAGGAGGTCTATTTTCATGAAAAAGCAGCTTGCCATCACGTTGTCTGCGGTGCTTGCCCTCACGGCGCTGGCCGGATGCGGCAACGATACGGATTCGGGCAACAACAATCCTGCAGCGCCGCAGTCTGAGACTGGTGAACAGCCAGCCGAGACCGTCAAGATCAAATATGCGGTCCCGGGCACGGAGCCGAAGGACTATCAGGAAGTGTACCAAAAGGTCAATGAGAAGCTGGCGGCGGACGGGGTCGGCGTGGAAGTGGAGAAGCTCTATATTCCATGGGATGCGTGGGATCAGAAGCTGAACCTGATGCTCTCCACCGGCGAAGAGTTTGATCTGTTCCATGTGATGCAGGACCGTACGCCATTCTCCAGCTACTACAACCGGGGGGCGCTGGCGGATATCTCCGAGGAGATTGAAGCGCATGGCGAGCATTTGAAAGCGGCGATTCCCGAGGATATTTTCGACGGAGCCAAGATCAACGGCAAGCATTATATCGTCCCTACCTACTGGGTGGAGATGGCGAGTGAAGGCCAATTCAATATCCGGCGCGACATCCTCCGCGAGAACAATCTCGAAGAGCCGACGACGCCGGCTGAGCTGATCAGCGCCTGGGAGACGGTCATGCAGAACTGGAAGGGCAGCAGCAAGCCTTACCTGGGTACGCGGGCAGACTTCGATCCGATCTCTCTGCACACGTCGGTGCTGCACCGTACGTACGATACGTTCCCCTTCACCGTCAAGGATAAGTTTTTCTATGTCAATCAGAACGGCGACATCCGATCCTGGTTCGAAACCGAGGAATTCAAGCAGGACGCTGCCTTTATGCGCGAGCTCTACACCAAAGGACTGACCAACCCCGATATCCTCGTCATGAAGCAGGAGCAGGTCGATGCCCAGCTCGACAGCGGCGAATGGTTCGTGCGTCTGGGAACGGGCGGCAGTCTGGCCGGGCTCCAGAAGTACAACCCGGAGGCCACGGTTGACGATATCGGTGTGGTCTGGTTTAACCCGGAGAAGGAATATCTGCGTCCGCTCGCCTTCAAAAACGGCAATGCCGTGCCAGTCAACAGCAAGCACCCGGAAGCGGCCGTCAAGTTCATGAACTGGATGCTGGCCAGCCAGGAGAACTACGATCTGGTCCAGTATGGCATTGAGGGGATGCACTACGAGAAGGACGGAGACAAGGGCTTCAAGCCGATCCGCGACCCGCAGAACAATAACAATTCGCGCTACCGTGGCTCCGATTCGCAGAACGGCAACGTGAACTTCATGCGCTTTGACCTGGAGAGCAGCATTCCCGAGAACAAT
This sequence comes from Paenibacillus jepli, assembly GCF_047238105.1. Classification (NCBI taxonomy): domain Bacteria; kingdom Bacillati; phylum Bacillota; class Bacilli; order Caryophanales; family Paenibacillaceae; genus Paenibacillus; species Paenibacillus jepli. The sequence continues at coordinate 3,113,738 of NZ_JBDFMD010000001.1, read as the reverse complement.
CAGGTGTTGTTCGAGCCCAACCCCGATGCCATCAACAGCATCGCGGCAAACTTTGTCTTCGATCCGACGAATGTGAGAACCGAATACACCAACATCATGTCCGAGGCTGCGGCCAGCATCACGCCGATCTACATGGGGGTCCAGGAATACGACAAGGCTTTCCCGGCGGCGCTGGACAAGATGAAGAGGGCCGGGCTGGATAAAGTGGTGGCGGAATATCAAAAGCAGTTTGAAGCGTACCTGGCGGAACAATGATCAAGCGAAAGAAGGAAGGCGTTACAGACGTGACAGGCGTGACTCTAAAGCAGCAAAGAATCGCATTTGAAGCGGCCAAACAAATCTATGATCGTGCAACACTGGTATTTCATGGCGTGGATGGCTACGATGTCTACAATGTGTCGATCCCGTTTGTACGGGACGGCAAGCGGTATCTGTTCGGGCGGATCGAGCGCCGCGAGGAATGGGCCCGCTCCTGGGTCCGCCTCTTCGAGGAAACGGGCGCGGATGAATGGACGGTGGTGGAGGGCAGCATGATCTACACGCTGGAGGATCCCTATATCAGCGAGATCGGCGGCGAGCTGATCCTGGGCGGTACGCATGTACAATACCAAAGCGGCAAATACAGCACCTTTTTCGGCTATTTCTACCGGGGTACCGACCTGCATGATCTATACTACTTCACTACCGGCCCCAACAAAATGAAAGACATCCGCCTCGTGCCGCTGGCGGATGGCCGGATCGGCGTCTTCTCCAGGCCCCGCAGCGCGGAGATGCGCAGCATCTACGGCAGCGAATCGATGATCGGCTTCACGACCATCGACTCACTGGACGAGTTGACCGCTGATGTGATCGAGAACGCCCCTTACATCCACGGCATTTTCGGGGAAGGCGACTGGGGTGGCGTCAACCAGGCTTATCTGCTGGAGAGCGGCAAGCTCGGCATCATCGGCCACATCTGCTACCGGGACCGGGACGAGACCGGCGTGGAGCAGCGGGTCTACCTGAACATGGCCTTTGTCTTCGATCCGGTTACCCGGGAGTCGATGGACCTGCGTCTGATCGGCAGCCGTTCCTGCTACCCGCCGGGACCGGCCAAGAAGCCGTATTTGCTGGACTGCGTCTTTGCTTCAGGCATTGTGATGCGTCCGGACGGCAAGGCTGACCTGTACAGCGGCCTTGGCGACTGCCAGACCGGACGGATTACGATTGACTATCCGTTTGAGGGTCATGGGGGTCTGGTAGCTCGCTCCTGAAATAACGTACCGATCTGCGTTACGAGGAGAGGGGGCTTCCGATCGCCGTTGTCCCCAGATTTCTTTATTTCTAACCGCTGTAGCGGTTGAAATCCGGGGACAAAGGCGCACGCTTCGCTTCTCCAGCCTCCCTCTCCTCTCCACGCTTCATCGTTCGTTTATTTCGGGTTCGCTCTACTAGCCTAAGTATTAAGCAGTTACAAAAGGATTGGAGGAAAGTTAAATGCCAAACACGAAATTGCCCCTGATCGGGGCATTAACGTCGAGCCCGCTAATCCGCCGTCATCCCGCCAATCCCGTCCTGGATGCGGCCCGGGTGCCTTATCCGACCGCACTGGTCTTCAATGCGGGCGTCGCGAAGTTTAACGGCCGCTATGTGATGGTCTTCCGCAATGACTACGGCTCGCTGGAGAAGCAGACCATCGAACCGTCTCATACGACTGATCTCGGCATCGCCTTCAGTGACGACGGCGTGCATTGGACGGCGGGACCGAAGCCCGTCTTCAAGCTGCGCGACGAAGAGATCGTCCGTGCCTACGATCCGCGCCTAACGGTGATCGACGGCCGCTGCTACATGTGCTTCGCCGTCGATACGCGGCACGGCATCCGGGGCGGCGTCGCGGTGACGGATGATTTTGAATCGTTTGAGATCTTGAGCTTGTCGACGCCGGATCTCAGGAATATGGTCCTGTTCCCGGAGCGGATCGGCGGCAGCTATGTCCGGCTCGAACGGCCATTCACCGTGTACAGCCGCGGCGGTGCAGACCGGTTCGACACCTGGATCTCGGAGTCGCCGGATCTGGTGTACTGGGGCCGCTCCGAGCTGCTGCTGGCGGTGGAGCAGGTGCCGTTTGCCAATGACAAGATTGGCCCGGCCGCACCGCCGGTGAAGACGAGCAAGGGCTGGCTGACCACCTTTCATGCGGTCGATGTCGATCCGGCCAGAGGCAAGAACGGCTGGGAAGCTTCCTGGCGGAAGCGGTATACCGCCGGCATCATGCTGCTTGATCTCGATAATCCGGGGAAGGTCCTCGGCATCAGCTCCTCGCCGCTGCTTGCGCCCGAAGCGCCCTACGAGACGGACGGCGGCTTCCGCAATGACGTCATTTTTCCCGGCGGCATGATTCTGGAAGAGGACGGAGAAGTGAAGATCTATTACGGCGCAGCCGACACGGTGGAATGTCTGGCCACCGCCCATGTAGACGATCTGATCCGGCTTTGCCTGGAAGGATGAGTCATAGCGGACCTTTTTCGGTCATTCACAATTGAACCAAGAGCTTAAGGCTGTCGAAGCGATTCGACAGCCTTTTGCTTTTGGCGGGGCGGTTGCGGGTGGTTGCGGTGGACGATGCGTATGAAATATCGTGTTTATTTCGGCAATATCGTCAAAATTAGCTGAATAAGCATGATATTTCGTGTTCATTGCGCCATTTACTCGCCGCATACCCCCCTCCGCCCACGGGCACGGAAATTTCAGAAACTGTAGAGGTCCACGTCTTACCATGGTGGATGACCCAATACAGTCAGAATCGTTTCATCATCCTATGCAAAGAAAGGTTGAAGAAAACACCGTGCGAAAATATGCAAAAATCTTATTTATGTGTGTACTCGTTGTTGCCTTGCAGGTCAGTTCCATTTCAAACGTATTATTTACATACGCCTCAGGTACTGGCAATGACGTAACAAGTGAAGTAGCTTCACAATTCATAACAGGTGTAGACATTAGAGAAAAGGCAGGCTCAATGCCAGGAAATACACTTGTTGGCACACCTGATTTGGAGAAAGATACGGACTTCATGCTATTCTACGAGTTTGAAGTGCCCAATGTGCACACGATAGTTGAGGGTGACTACATTATTTTGGATGTTCCTCCGGCTATTAAACTACCAGAACTTGGGCCTGGTCAAGAAGTGTATTTGACCAATCTAGATATCGAAGATGTTGGCACGACTGTTGCTTCAGCTTATTTGATGGCTGGCAACCAAATCAAGCTTGTTTTTTCGGATAGCGTTGAAACGCTATCTAACGTAGGCGGCGCGTTTTTCTTAGCTGGTAATTTTGACGAAGCACACATTAATGAAGATGGTACAGCTACGGATATTTCGTTTGGCATACCCAACCAAACGCTATCTTTATCCTTTAAAGCTGCTCCAGTACCTGACCCGGACCCCGTGACTGTACAAAAGGATGGGGCCCTAGTTAACGGAACAGACATTGCGTGGACAATTACGGTCAACAAAGAGAATGTCGCTGTTGCCAATGCCGTGCTCGTAGATCCGATTCCAGGCAGTCAGGTTCTGGATCCATCATCGATTGAAGTGAATGGAGCTGCTGTATCGCCAGATGCTATAGTACTTGGTGAAGACAGTCTATCTATTGTATTGGGTGATATTACCACGCAACAGGAAGTTACTTTTAGAACGTCACTAAAGGAAGCAGCCCTGCTGGCGGCGCTGGAAGCAGGAGAGACGTCCATTGCTGTAACCAATACCGCTTACCTTGAGCATGACGATGACAAGACAACGAATGTGGATAGTCCGAAAACGGTCACTATTCCACTCAATATTTTGAGCAAGTCAGGACACTATGACTCTACCACGACAGCGAATAATACTAAAAATATTTTGTGGACAATTGTTGTCAATCAAGATGAGCTAGCGTTCACCAATGCCCTCATCCAGGATACACTTCCAGCCGGACTAACCTATATTCCCGGAACAGCCACAATAGACGGTGCTAGTGTTACTCCAGGTGAGAACGGCTCTGAGCTGACTTTCAATCTCGGCAACATAAGTGAAGAGGTTACGATTACCTACGAAACGCAAATTGACCCCGCTCGTTTTCAAGCAAACGGCTCCTATACTTTCAGAAACGAAGCGGTCCTTACCTGGGAAGGTTTGACTGGAGCAGGAGTCATGAAAGAGGGTTCAGTAGGCGTTGGCAGTAACTTATTCACCAAGTCAGGTGCGGGGTACAACCGGGCAAATGGTGTCATTTCGTGGTCCATTACGATTAATAGTGACCATATCAATTTGGAGGCACCAACGATAACGGATGTGATTCCAAGCACGCAACAGTATATTGAAGGGTCTGCCAGAATTGTGGACCATCAAAATAATGCATATGCTGGCGGAACATTTACCTACGATGCCGGAACTTCAACGCTTAGTTATGTTTTTGATGCTGCTATAAATTCAAGATACACCATTACGTTTGACACAAAGCCATCTTCGACAGAAGACATCACGGCTAATGCTAGCGGCAGCTTCTCGAACACAGCCACGTTTTCGAGTGGTACCATTAACCGCAGTAGTACAGGTACGCAGAGCTATACAAGCAATGTGTTGAAAAAGGATGCCCAAGGCTATGATCTGGACGTAGCTAACCGTACGATTACATGGCGATTGACCGTCAATGAAAACGGGGCAACTACCGCGAGTGCAGCGAAAGCAGGAACGGATGCCAGTTTGTACAATGCAATTGCACTTCCCAATGTAAGCATTGTCGACGCTATTCCTGATGGACTAACCTTCCTGCCTGACACCGTCAGCGTGCGTGATCTTGGCGGTAATCCAGTTGCCAATCTGGTAACCGTCAGTGGAACAGATGTCGTCACCTTCGAATTTAATTCAAGTATTACGGAGCAATACACGATCGAATTCAAAACCGCGATTACGGATCTGTCCAAGTTTATTTCACAAAATAACACGTTGAATAACGGTAATTTCAACGTGACGAATGAAGCAACATTAACCCATGATCATACGACAAGATCCAATACCGATCCTGCAACGCAAACCATTAGGAACCATATTGTAAGTAAAAAGGGCATTCCGACTGCTTTCGGCAACAAGTATGTGGATTGGGTTGTCTATCTGAACTCCAACGCCGTTGATCTTAATCAGCTGCTGGATGTCGATAGCTTCTGGTTGATCGATAACCTGCAAGCAGGCCTTGAGCTAGACACAACCAGTGTGGAGCTAATTGAATACAGTGGAGCCATTATTGTACCTGACAATATTCCAGCGAACGGAAATGACGGGTTAGGTGCAGGTACATCCATACCTCTGGATGGCTCACATATTGTCTATGATGCGACGACGAGAGAATTCAGATTCAACTTCCCGACGGATACGATTGAGACAGCGTATAAGCTTTCGTTCCGTACGTATGTTACGGAGACGGTCACCTCCGGTACCAGTTTTACAAACAGCATCAATCTGTTCGGTTCAAAAGAGGGTGTCGCCGTTCCGATTGAGGGGGCTTATCAGTCCAGTGATGGGCGTACAGTCACCTTCCTGCAAGCTGGAAGCATAGGATACGGCAATCTCGGTCAATTCATCGTTCATAAGGTAGATTCAGACGATCCCAGTGTTTCATTATCGGGTGCAACCTTTGCCTTGTATGATCAGTACGGCAACAAGGTTCAAGAAAAAGCAACCGTAGATGGAGAACTGGAATTCAATCGCATCAAGTTCGATCTGCCTTATTATATTAAAGAGGTAGAGGCGCCAACAGGGTATCTGCTGAGTGGAAATGTAAGTGTGGACGGCACGCCAGCAACGCCTACGCCAACAGGAGCTGTTGTAGAAGATGCCATCCCATTAACACTGACGGCTTCACATACGCCCAAATATTTGGAACTGGTTTTTGCCAACGAACAGATTCGTGCAGATATTCAGTTTATCAAGCAAACTGAAGCCGGCAACCCGTTAGCAGGTGCACAGTTCGGGTTGTTCCCTCGCGGAGCAGATGCTGCTGCCACACCGCTTGCTACAGCTGGAAGTAACAGCTTGGGTGTCGTAGCATTTGCAGATGTTGCGTATGGGGAATACGATATTCGTGAAATGCAAGCACCAGACGGCTATCGAACGTTAACCGGCGTTGTTCGTGCCGTTGAGGTTACCGCAGCAGATCACGATACAACCTTGACGCTAGATCCGGTTTCGAATAGCTTGATTCGTGCGAACCTTTCATTGGTTAAGCGGGATGATTCCGGTTCTGCGCTGGCTGGGGCAGAATTCACGTTATATAATAGCTCGGATGAAGCTATAGCAACGGAAACATCGGATGCACTTGGCGCTGTGCTGTTCGAAAATGTGTTGGCCGGAAATTACAATATTCGTGAAACGGGTACTCCGTTTGGTTATATTCCGATTACAGGCAATATAAACAGCACACCGATTGCCATTACAGAAGCTGTACATGGTACAACGATATCGCTTGGTAACGTAACAAACGAGCTGATTCAAGCCGATATTTCGTTTGTGAAGCAGGACGAGAATGGTCAAGCGCTGGCGGAGGCTGTCTTTGGTCTATACGACAGTCAAGATACGCTCGTGCAATCTCAAACGAGCTTGGCTAATGGCACAGTAACCTTTACGAATATTGGTGAAGGCAGCTACACCATTAGAGAAACCTCTGCACCACATGGCTACGTTCCGTTGACCGGAGACGTACACACGGTTACAGTTGCAGCTAGCAACCATAATACTATGATTACATTGGATCCTGTTGCCAATACCCTTGTTGAAGCCGATATCGAGTTTGTGAAAGTGAACGATAAGGGCGAGGAGCTGCCGGGCGCGGAATTCGAGCTGGTGGATCATAACGGCAATGTTGTCGATACGGTAATAAGTGATGCGGAGGGTAAGGTTACCTTTGTTGATGTACGAGTAGGCGATTACACGATTCGCGAGAAAACGCCGCCTGTCGGCTACAATCCAATCGATGGAGATGTCGCAACAGTACAAATTACTGCTGCAGAGCACGGGACTACGGTAACGCATCTAACATCGTCCACCCTGCCACAGTATGTAACCAACAATATTATCAAGGGTCATATTGAATTTGTGAAAATCGCTAAAACCAGCGGCACCTTGTTGCAACATGCAAGATTTGCTCTATATGATGCTAACGACACTGCATTTACCAATGAATTGGCTGTCGCCATATCAGATGGGAATGGCGTGGTCCGTTTTGAGGATGTAGAATACGGCGACTACATCATTAGAGAAATTGTCGCACCTGGCGGCTACAACCGGTCAAATGAAACGTTAACAGTATCGGTAACACAAGAAGGCGAAACGTATGATCTGGGTACCTTTGAGAATACAGCGATGCCAGTTAACATTATTTTAGGAACGATCGAAGTGAAAAAGGTGAATGAGTTTGGGGATTCACTTGCCGGAGCGAAGTTCGGACTGTACAATGCATGGGGTCACTTCATAGGTGAAGCGGTAACGAATCATTCAGGTATGGCCCGCTTTTACTCATTAACTGAAGGCACGTATACGATTAAAGAGCTAGAAGCACCTGCTAACTACGTGAAAACCGACCAAGAGAAACAAGTGATCATTTCCAGGACTTCGAATGTGGAGTCTGTAACGATTGTTAACGAGCGTAGCAGTGATACACCTTGGTCCAGTGTAACGGTACAAAAGGTAGATGATGCAGGTGTGAAGCTTGCTGGCGTGACCTTCGGTTTGTACCAAGCGACCGATATTGGCTTTACCACTCCGTTTGCCAGCAGCACGACGAACGCTGAGGGCAAGGCAACCTTTGCTAATCTACCTGTAGGTCAATACGTTGTGAAGGAGATTGAAGCGCTGGAAGGGTATATCCTTTCCAATGCTACGCTGCCTGTAACCGTAGCAGAGGATGGTAAAACATATCATGCTGGAACCATAGAAAACAAAGCTATTCGCGGGGATATTGTCATTACTAAAGTCAATGAGCGGAATGAAACCCTTCAAGGGGCACAGTTTGGCTTATACGACAGCAACGGTAAGCTAGTGGGTACTGCGACAAGTAATAGTGCGGGTATGGCAAGCTTCGAAGCGATCCCGTATGGTTCTTATGAGTTGAAGGAGCTGGCTGCACCAGCGTCCTACACCAAATCTGATGCCGTGATCCCCGTGAACATTACAAGAGATGGATCGGTTCACACCTTTACCGTTGTCAATATAAAAGGTGATGACGTATCGGGTGATACGGATGCAGGCAACGGCACAGGTGGAGAATCACCTACGGGCACTGGTGCCGGAACTGACACGGGCTCGAATACTGGTGCGGGTGGAGATTCGGGCGAGTCGGATATCGACACAGATGTTAAAAGTGGCAACATGGGTATGGGGGGTAACACTTCTGTACCGGATGGCACGCTCACAGGGAACAACGGTGCTGCAGTAGGCGGGGTCAATCACCGCAATGAATTGCCGAAAACAGGCGATGCGATTACTGTAATGATGTGGCTGTTCGCCGGTAGTGGACTGCTCATTCTCATCTTACTCGTCACAGGCAGAAGAAAAGCTCAAAAACAATAAAGTTCAGACGTAAACCATGCGTACGTTCCATCAGGAATGTACGCATTCCTTTTTTGAACTATAATAGGGGTTAAGTATAGAACTAAGTCGAGGGATAGCATGAAAATAAACGCAAGAAAAGCGATGCTTTTGATTCTGGCTGTCATCTTTTTATATAGCGGCTATCAATTAGCGTTGTACCTCTACGATGGTTACACCAGCCATCAGCTCAATGATCGTATAAGGCAGCAGTTTGAGAACGTCCAGCACCCACCATTCGAGAACAGCGGGGAAGAGCAAGCCGAGCTTACAGCTGAACAGTTAAAGCAGCACTACCAAGCACGCTTTCGTACACTGCATGAGATGAATCCGGATATTGTCGGCTGGCTCAGAATTGAAAATACTCCCATAGATTACCCTGTCCTTCAATCAGAGGATAACGACTATTATCTGAATCACAACGTAGACAAGCAAGCCTCAAGACGAGGCTCGATCTTTATGGACTACCGCAATACGAGTATAAGAGATGATACCCATACGGTTATCTATGGTCATCATATGAAGGATGGCAGTATGTTTGGGGAGCTGGCCAAGTACAAGGACGCAGCGTATTACCGTGATCATCCCACGATTACGTTTGAAGGGATCGAGGAAGCAACGGCGTGGGACATTTTTTCTGTCTATATTTACACGCCTGACGATCCGTTTTTTGAATATGAGTTTGCAGATCAACAGCACTACGAAGCGTACCTGCAAAAAATAATCGAAAAATCGCACTACGCTACAGGTGTGAGTGTCACTTCAGACGATCAATTGCTTACCTTAGTCACATGCACTTATGAGGTGACAGATGCAAGATTTATCATTCATGCGAAACGAGTGCTGTAAAAACAAATCCATCATCAGCGGCCACGCCGGCTGTACCATCGGGCCTCTAGCCCTTGCCCGGGAAAGCGACGGCTTGGCCGCTGTCCGCCGACGTTCGCGCCAGCAGACAGGCCTCGGTGACGGCAAAGCTGTCCGCCGCGCTGATCCGGCACGGCTCGCCTGTCTGAAGCTGCCGCACAAAATCTTCGAAGATTCCCGGCTGCGGCGCAGTTTCCAACCGCTGGACACCTTGCTGTCCCGGGCCGATCAGCAGTGCCTCGCCGCCCCGCACTTCGATGACGCCGTCCGTACCGGCGATCCGGATCCGGTCGTCGGCATGCGTCGGCGCGGTGGCCGGACGCAGGTAGTCCAGGCTGACGGAGGCATGGATGCCCTCCTCCATCTGGAACTGGCATAGCGCAGTCATCTCCAGGTCGCCGTGTCCGGCGTTGTCGCGGGTAGAGTGGGCGGCGTACACGGAACGGAAGCCGGTCCCTGCGAACCAGAGCAGCCAGTCCACCGCATGACTGCCTACCCACGGGATGGTGCCGCCGTAAGCGGCTCTGCTCCGGTAGATGGCAGGGCGTTCGCCGAGCCGGTACGATTTCTGCGCATGCATGAGCCGGATCCGGCCGACGGCACCGCTCTGGACGGCTGCCCAGGCGGCATGGAAGGCGGCATCGTAGCGCAGGCCGTGCATCGCCGCGAGCTGGGCGTCTGAGGCGGCGAAGACCGCCCGCAGCTCCTCCAGCCCGGCGAGCTCCGTCGCCAGCGGCTTCTCCAGGAACAGATGGATGCCGCGCCGCAGCGTCTCTGCCCCGATCGCGGCATGGCGGGCAAAATGGCTGTCCACTGCCACAACATCCGGCTGCAGTGCGTCCAGCATCTCCCGCCAGTCTTCCAAGTAAACAGGCACGGTCAAGCCGGACGCCGCCGCCAGTGAAGCTGTTTTGGCGAGCGTCTCCTCCCGTTCCTCCCCTGCACCCGGGGCATAGCCCACCCACTCGACGCCGGGCAGACGCGGCAGATCCCGCAGCACATAAGCGAGGTGGCCGGAAGCGCCGATCGTGCACAGCTTTAACTTCATTACGATTCCTCCCCCAGTAATTAGAGTTCCCCTATACTGTATATAAAGCTTGGCAGGAGCGCAACGGCTTGCACGGAGAGAAAACCGCAATCAAGGCAGCAGCAGCGATTTCAGCGGCACCATGTCCTCCTCTGGCACATAATATTTGAATTTGTTGTCGCTGATCTGCCCCAGCAGCTGGCGGCGGATCGGACTGGCATCCTGGAGCTGCTCCGCCGTAGCCGAGTGGTAGTCGATCGGCCGCATCCAGATCGGACTGTAGCCCATGAAGAGCTGCCTTCTCGTGAACGAGGAGCGGTTGGGCGAGCCGGCATGCCACAGGTTCTGCGCGAAGAGGAACACATCGCCCGGCTTGCCGCAGATCTGGAGCTCGCCGTCGAGCGTCTCCCGGACATTCCGGCTGTTCGGATTGTAGGGCTTGTTGTGGCTGCCGGGGATGATCTTGGTGTTGCCGCGGTCTGGCTCCGACATATCGCTGAGGATATAGCATGCTTTGATATAATAGGTTGGTGTGACACCGCCGATGGACGGGAACTGCGGATGCGGTCCGTCCTGATGCCAGTCGATGAAGCTCTGGGAGGTCGTCTTCTGATCGGCGGGGTTGGGATGGCGTACAGTCAGGTGTGAGATATGCAGTTGAATATTGTAGCCCAGCAGGTTAACGATCAGCGGCAGGATCGACGGTTCGTCGATGAGGGAAGCGAATTCGGCATGTCTGGCAACGCTGTTATAGACATTGTAGGCGAGCGAGGGCGCTTCGCCCGCGATCACTTCGTCAATTGCCTGATTAAGCAGGGCGACCTTGGATTCCGGGAGCACCGAGGGCAGCAGCAGATAGCCGTCGGATTGGAATTGCTTGACGTACGATGGGATGGCGTCTTGCAAAGCAGCGGTTTGGGTCATGATGGAACAGCCTCCAATTTGTATTTTTAAGTTATTATAGACCCTCCAGTTTCGTGATAAAATGTAAGCAGGGATCAGATTTCTTGTATATAATTTCATTATGGGAGCTGAAGCTGTTGTTGCTGCTGACGCCGGAATTGAACTATCATGTCTACGTGAAAGGGGCGCCCCATTTTCAGAAAACGCACGACGTCTATGATCACTGGGCGTTGTTCGTCGCCGAGGAAGGCCGTTTTTATTATCGCATGGACGAAGGAGCAGAGGAGCGGGCCGTCGCGGGGGATATGGTGCTGTGTCCGCCCGGCGTGACGTTTTACCGTCGCACAGAGGGACTGTCGTTTCACCTGCTGGGCTTCCAGTGGCAGGGCCCCGAAGCGGCGGGGCAGGCCAGGGAAGAAGCGCTGCACGGCATCGGCAAGCTGAGGCTGCTCAACCAGCCCCGTCTGCAATCGACGCTGGCGCTGCTGCGGGAGACGCTGCATGCTCCGGCGGCGGAGACGATGCCCTTCAAGCGGCATCTGCTGAGAGATCTGCTGTATGCCTGGCAGATGGAGAAGCAGGCACTCTATGCAGCCCCGCTGCATACGGATCATCCGGTTGTCAGAGGAGCCGTCGAGCTGATGCACCGGCACGCAGATACAGGTCTGCCGCTCAAGTCGATCGCCCGGCAGCTCGGGATCAGCCAAGTGCAGCTGACCCGGCTTTTCCAGCAGCAATTCCAGCTGTCGCCCAGTGTATATGCGGCTCGTCTGCGAGTGGACAAGGTCAAGCAGCTGCTAGTGCGAACCACGCTGCCGCTGTCCCGCATTGCCGAGCAATGCGGATATACCGATGAGCATCACCTGAGCAAGAGCTTCAAGAAATTGCAAGGCATGAACCCCTCGGTCTATCGACGGGCGCATCAGATCTGACCGGACCTGGGGAGAATGTTTGACAATTTGGAGACAAACGGAGCCGAGGGGTTCTTCTCGTGCAACGGACAGTTAGGATCCTGCGTAGTATAGAGGATAGTCAAAAGGCAGCGGGGCAGAGGGAGACGCGAGGCTCCGCAGGCCGGGAAGCGGGTGGAGCGATGAGACTGATTCTGTTCATGTTCCTTGTGTTATTGGTCGGCCTGATGGTGTATCTCCGGCAGGGACGAAGCCGTCTGCGCGAGCTGCATGATGTGCTGGAGCGCCATCTGGTCGAGCTGACGTCTCAGGCGGACGATCTGCAGACCTTCATCGGCTTGGTCCAAGGAGCGACCAGGAAACGGGCCCAGGGGGCCGAGGACCGGCTCTTGGAGGTGACGGCCGCCGTAACAGAGCTGATGAACCATATCCAGACCCGGCAATTGGGGCTGGGGCAAGTATTCCGGCAGGGGAGAGAGATCGGGCAGTGCGAGCGGCAGGCAGCCGAGCTGCAGCGCGCCGGCCGCGAGCTGACGGTCGAGATCGCCCAGCTGCGCAAGCTGGAGAGCCGGGTCAGGCTGCGGCACGAGGAACTCTTGCAGGAGCTCTACCTGCTGAAGACGAGAGCGGGCAGCGCCGAGCGCTACCGAGAGGCCCGGCTGCCTCGGCTGGCGGGTCAGCTCGAGAGCCTGGACAATGACCTGCAGGCAGCCGGAGAGCTAGCATTCTTCGATCCGTTAGGAGCGGATGAGCGAATGACGGACCTGGAGGATAATATGGCGGCGGTGCAGCGGCAGATCCGCAAGGAACAGTCGGATTAAGGACGCCCCTACAGCGCGAGGCTAGCGCTGGGCTGCTGACCGCCGCAGCCTGCGCAGCATGGGCGCCTTGTATCGTCTAAGAAGCCAGCGTACGAGCGCATAGCTGACTAGACAGACTACCGCGCTGTTGAAGATCGAACCGAGCAGGAAATCCAGACCGAGGTCGCCGAGCGCGCTGAGGTTCCAGACCGTCTCGTGATAGTCGCTGTCCGGGATAGGTTTGTCCATCACGAGGTCCAGATCGAATGGCGAGCTCCAGAGGAGCACATGGAAGAAGTGACCGACTTTGTAATTGATATAGAACAAAACCGGCCACAGGAAGGTCCCGAATGAGCCGGCTACGATGGCCGAGGGTATATTGCCGCGGAACAGGCGTGCCAGTGCGATCGATAGCGCCATTCCGATCCCGAAGGTGGGAAACCAGCAGGGGAAGAAGCCGATCGTCAAGCCCAGCGCGACCTGATGGTCGCCCTTTTTGCTGCCCAGAATACGAAGGGCGTAGTATTTCATCCGTCTTAGGAGTTTTGTCTTCATGGTGGATGTTCCTTTGCAGGAGAATGATTATTCCCTCATCTTAACAGATTTCGGAATGAAATCCGAATTCCATAGTGCTGATACCTTATCATCGGCCGTGGAGGACGGTTTGTTGAGTAGATTGTTCGCGTGATGCCAGTCAACCTTTCAGCCGGGAAGGACGTCTTATTTAGAGATGACGACTAAGGATTTGCCATTCGAGGAGGCTTGTCATGACAGGAAAGAAAGTGTTGGTCGGAACTGTGCTCATGCTGCTGATTGCGATGCTCCCCTGGGCGGTGGCAGCCCTCTCTCCCCCGAACGAGGAGCCTCGTCTGTACAAGACGCTGCCGGGCACGCAGGAGGATGAGCGGGAGCTGGCGCTGCACACGCATCGGGAGGCGATCGAGCTGATCGCCGCGCACTATGAGGAGGAGCATGGCGAGCGTCTGGTGACGGATCTGGACGACAAGGCATATCAAGGGTATGTGAAAGCGATGGGCACCGTGTTTGACCTGTTCCCTGAGGAAGAGACGGCCAAAGTGGTCGAGTTTGTGAAGTTCATGGATCTGTACGAGAACTACGGGAAGAATAAGGAACGGCCGATGCCCATCCCGGAAAACGCGCCATCCACGGCCGAGTATTAGGCTGCGGGTGACGCGTTTTTCGAATCCTAAAAAACGACATCCCTCTCCGATAAAATGATGATGGTTGGGTGCCGGAGAGAAGCGTAAAATGAAAGCGTAAACATGAAGGAGGGATTCATGTGAAGCTTTGGTATGACAAGCCTGCTGCGAATTGGCGTGAAGCGCTGCCCATAGGCAACGGCCGCCTGGGGGCGATGTTGTCCGGAGGGCTGGCGGCAGACAGATGGCAGCTGAACGAAGAGACGTTGTGGTCGGGCGGTCCCCATCATTATGAGCGTCCTAACGCGCACCGGCATCTGGAGGACGTCCGGCAAGCGATCTTCCAAGGGCGTAACGAGCAGGCGGAAGAATTATTTCAGCGCCATATGAGAGGCGAGCCTGCTCCGCTGCAGACGTATCTGCCTTTTTGCGACGTTGGATTTGACTATCCGGGACACAGCCATGCAGAGCATTACCGCCGCGAGCTCGATCTGGAGCGGTCTGTATCTACGGTTAGCTATAGCGTAGACGGCGTCGATTACCAGCGGGAGGTCTTCTGCTCCTATCCCGATCAGGCGATTGTGATGCGGGTGACTGCGAGTCGCTCAGCGACGTTAAACGTGAGCGTATCCCTGCATTCTCTTTACGAACAGTCGACGGTTGCGGCAGAAGGCGGCGATACCCTGGTGCTTCGCGGCAGCGTAGGCCCCCGGCCGGGGGCCAGGAGAAAATGGGTGGCCGGCTGGGAAGGCGCAGGACTCCGCTATGAGGCGCGCTTGCGGGTCGAATCCGAGAATGGCTCCGTGCGTGTCACGGAGGATGGCGTATTGGATATCCGGGATGCGGATGCACTCACCGTGTATTTTACCGGGGCAACCAGCTTCGTCGATTACCGCGATGATGGAGGCGATCCGGCCTCGGGCAACCGAGCTCATGAAGCATGCCTGCAGCCGTTCATATCAGGAGCTGCTGCAACGGCATATCGAGGACTATACGTCCCTTTACAAGCGGGTAGAGCTTGTTCTGGATCACGACCCCGATGAGGAGCAGAAGCCTACCGATGAGCGGATCGCGGCGATTGAGCAGCTGCAGGATCCGGGGCTGAGTGCGCTGTATTTTCAGTACGGACGCTATCTGTTGATCAGCTCCTCCAGGCCCGGGGGACAGCCCGCCAATCTGCAGGGCATCTGGAACGAAGAGAAGGAACCGCTGTGGGGGTCCAAATGGACGACCAATATCAATGTTCAAATGAACTACTGGCCTGCAGAAAGCACTAATCTTGCGGAATGTCATCTGCCGTTGTTCGACCTGATCGAGGATCTGCGGGAGAGCGGCGCCAGAGCCGCCAAGGCGCATTATAATGCGGAAGGGTTCGTCGTTCACCATAATACCGATCTGTGGCGGGCAGCCGCTCCGGCCGATGCCGATGCAGGCGTATGGCCGATGGGAGCCGCATGGCTCGTCCAGCATCTCTGGGATCATTACGAGTATGCTCCGGACCGGACATTTCTGGAGACGAAGGTATATCCGGCGATGCTGGACGCGGCCCGGTTTATACTGGACTACCTGACGGAAGCGCCGGCGGACACGGCCGAAGCGGGCAAATGGGTCACCTGTCCCTCCTATTCTCCTGAGAACGCCTACATCACAGAGGATGGCCGTTCCGGCTATCTAACCTACGCAGCTACGCTTGATCTGCAATTAATAGCCGACCTGTTCGAGCGATGTATCCTCGCAGCGGAGATCCTGAATGGGGAAGCGTCCTTGCAGGCACGGATGAGGGAGGCGCTGTCTCGGATGCCGGAGATGCGGATCGGCCGTTATGGCCAATTGCAGGAATGGATCGGCGATTGGGACCGTCCCGATGACGCCAACAGTCACGTGTCGCATCTCTACGGCTTGTATCCCGGCAATCAAATCTCGCTTGAGCGCACGCCTGCCTGGGCGGAGGCAGTGCGGACAAGCCTGCAGATGCGCGGAGAAGGGAGAGGGGGCTGGGGAGCCGCGTGGCGCATCGCGCTGCATGCCCACCTGCGGGATGCCGCAGCCGCCCACAATCAGCTTATCCAATTAATCTCAAGATCGGCCACCCCCAACCTGCTCAACATGCGGCCGCCGTTGCCGATGCAGATCGACGGCAACCTGGGCGGCACGGCAGGGATCGCAGAGATGCTGCTGCAAAGCCGGGTGCACTACAGCGGACAGGTACCGGAATATGAGATCGAGCTGCTCCCAGCGCTGCCGTCGCAGTGGCCGAGCGGCTCCTGCAAAGGGCTGAGAGCCCGCGGCGGCTTCGAGCTTGCAGCCGCGTGGCGGGATGGACGGCTGTCCAAGGCTGAGCTCAGCGCAAAGCGAAACGGCATCTGTACCGTCCGCTACCAGGATCGCACCATGCGAATGGAAGTGGAAGCAAATCATACGTACGAGCTGGTGGAATTGTATGGGTGACCGATGTCTGCCGTCCTCTGCTCCGTGGAGGGCGGGTTTCTTTTTGTTACAATGAAAGCGCTATCAATTATTATAAAAAATGCACATCCCATTCTAAATTATGATTACTGTCGGAAGCCGTCCGGTGCCATCTATAATGAGAAGTAGAAAGGGGACGTTGCAGATGAAGACGGCAGCTGAGCCATCCAACAGAAAGCTGACTTCCGGGTCTTCCGCATGGAAGCGCTTCAAGAAGCAGCAGGGCATGCATTATTTCGTCTGGTTGGGTTTAGCCTTTTTGTTTGTATTTTCTTATACCCCGATGTTCGGGATTTTGATGGCATTTAAGGACTATTCGATTGTAAGCGGAATCAAGGGAATTTTTACAAGCGAGTGGGTTGGACTCAAATATTTTAGGGAGTTTTATAATGATTATCAGTTTTATGAAATTGTCCGCAATACGCTTGTTCTAAGCTTCCTGAAAGTCATCTTTACCTTCCCGGTACCGATCCTGTTTGCCGTGATGCTCAATGAGGTCAAGAACATGGCGTTCAAACGCGTCGTGCAAACGGCCAGCTATTTGCCCCATTTCATTTCCTGGGTCGTCGTGTTGGGCGTTGCCTTCACCTTCCTCTCGGGCGACATCGGCATGGTGAATAATATCCTGATGTCCTGGGGCTGGATCGAACAGCCGATTCCCTTCCTGACCAGCGGCTCTTACTTCTGGGGGATGGCGATCGGGACGGCGATCTGGAAGGAAGCGGGATGGTGGGCGATCATCTTCCTGGCGTCCATTGCAGGGATCAATCCTGCGCTGTACGAGGCCGCACAGATCGATGGGGCAGGGCGCCTGGCCCGGATCTGGCATATTACGCTTCCCGGCATCAAGGGCACCGTGGTCGTCGTCCTCATCTTGACGATCGGCAGTATTCTGGGCGGCGGACTGATCGGCTCGAACTTTGATCAGGCTTACTTGTTCGGCAACGCCAGCAACAACAGCACCTCTGAGATTGTCCAGACCTACGCCTTCAAAGCCGGCCTGGCACAGGGGAGATTCTCCTACGCGGCTGCCATCGATCTGTTTCAATCCGTTATTTCAGTCGTGCTGATCTTCTCAAGCAACTATATAGCCAAGCGCGTGTCAGGCAACGGGTTGTTCTAGGCCTTGGCGGAGAGGGGGAACTCATGTTCAGAAGAAAAACGACCGAAGACGTTGTGTTGGATAGTACCATCTATATTTTGTTGACCGTGGTCTTTATAGCTACCGTGTTTCCATTCTATTATCTGGTCATTACCTCCTTCAACTCGGGCTCGAACGCGCTGCTGGGCGGCTCCTATTTCTGGCCGGGCAGCTTCACGCTTGACAATTATGCGATGTTCTTCAGCCGTCCGGAGTGGATGAATGCCTTGTTCATGAGTATAGCCAGGACAGCTGTCGGAGCCGCGACCGGGGTTCTGTTTACCAGTATGGTGGCTTATGGTTTGTCGCAGCGCGATCTGGCGTTCCGCAATGTGTATTTCGTTATTGTCATCTTTGCCATGTATTTTTCCGGCGGGCTCATTCCCTATTATGTCGTGCTGCGTTCGCTCGGCTTGCTTAATTCCTTTGGGGTATATATTATTCCGTCGCTGCTGAACACCTTCTTCCTCTTGATCGCGATTTCGTTCTTCCGGGAGATCCCCAAGGAGCTGAAGGAGAGCGCTCACATCGACGGCGCCAATGAGCTGAAGATTTTCTTCCGCATCATTCTGCCCGTATCCAAGCCGCTGCTGGCGACGATGTCGCTGTTTCTCGGGGTGGGCCAGTGGAACTCATGGCTGGATTCCGCGTACTTTGTCCGGGACGATCATTTGCGAACCCTGACCTACCGCATGATCGAGATTATCAATCGCAGTCAGGTGCCGCAGGAGTCGCTTGCAGCGGCTGCCGGCTCCGGCGTGACCAGCTACTCCTTGCAGGTGACGGCCATGGTGGTGTCCGTGGTGCCGATTATGCTGGTGTATCCCTTCCTGCAAAAACATTTTGTGTCGGGCATTATGCTTGGCTCTGTAAAAGAGTAATGGTCCCCACGGTATTAAAGCACTTGCTTTGATATACACTAGACTTACAAAAAATGGAGGGTTCGACATGAACAAAATAACTTCTTCGTTATTGAGTCTCGTGCTGTTGGCGTCGCTGCTCACGGCTTGCGCAGGAAACAACGCGCCGAACAATGCGCCAAACAACGGGCCGCAAACGCCGCCAGCCGGCTCAGAGAGCGCAGGTAGCGACGAGATCGTCGAATTGGACTTGTTTATCCATCATTCCTGGTATCCGGTTCAGTCCTGGCAGGGAACCATCGCTGAGGAACTGACCAAGCGTACCGGCGTCAAGCTGAACGTTACCGTAGCCTCCGACGACCAGCAGCTGCCGCTGATGATCGCTTCCGGCGATCTTCCGGATCTGATCTTCACCAACCGGGAGACGAGACTCGAGAATAGCGATCTGGCCTACCCCTGGAATGAACTGATCGAGCAATATGCCCCGGATTTCGAGATCGATGAGACGCGTCTGGCGGTCAACACCGCGCAGGACGGCAACGTATACTCCGTGATGAATTCCTATGCTACCCCGGAAGAGTGGGAGAGCAATCCGTTTGCCTTGGGCAACGACGGCAATCCGGGTATCGCGGTCAGAGAAGATATCCTGGAGGAGCTGGGCAATCCGGCGATCGAATCGCTGGCTGACTTCGAGGCTGTCCTGGACCAGGTCAAAGCGCAATATCCGGATATGGTGCCGCTGACGATCGACATCAACTGGGTCTACCATTACTTCCAGATGCAATTCGGCATGCCGCCGCACAGCAACTGGTATGAGGAAGACGGAGAGCTGCGGCATAAGCTGAAGCATCCGGGCATGCTGGAATACTACAAATTCATGAACAACCTGTACCGCAAAGGTCACATCCTGGCTGAGAACTTCACATACGGCAACGATCAGATCGACGATGAGTATGCTCATAGCGGCAGAGCATTCGCGCATATGCACACCGTCAGCGTGGCCGAGCGGAACAATGCTGCGCTGGCAGCGCAAGGAGCGGACTACCGGTTCAAGATGATCCCGTCGATCCTGACGGATGATGCCATCAACATCAGCTCGTCCACCGGCTTCTCCGGCATCTACATCACGCGCAACAACGCCAACCCCGAGAAGTCGATCCAGTTCCTCCAATACCTGGCCAGCGACGAAGGCAAGGAGCTCGTCATGTTCGGGATCGAGGGAGAGCAATGGGAATGGCATGAAGAAGGCTATCCGGTCTTCCATTACGATATCAACGATGAAGACTATATCAACAAAGAGGGACTGAAGTGGTGGTATCTCTACTCTGACGCCATCGTCGAGGGCCTGCGCGCCTACGTGCCGGGACTGCAGTCTACGCAAGCGCTTGAAGAGATCAAGGCGGTCACTGAATTCAGTCCGGCCATCGGCATGGTCCGTCTTCGCAGCGGCACGGATGAGCGGGTCATCTACGACCGGATCGAAGAGATGAAGAAAAATGAAGAGGTCAAGATCTACCTGGCGACCAGCGAAGAGGCGGCAGTGCAGGCCTATCAGAATATGGTGCAGCTGGCGGAGGGCATCGGCATCGAACGCCTGGAAGCCTACGCGGATGAGCAATACCAGGCCAATCTGGAGCAGATTGATTAGATAAGCAACAGGGGGCCTTTGGACAAGGGCCCCTTCTTGCACTTCATGTATATGTTTTCGGGGGCCCCCCGCAAAGTACCTGAGTACGCTTCGAAGCCATGCCACACGTTGTGGGGATTTCTTGCAACTGTCGGAGCGGTTAAGTACACTTAAACCAAAAAAGAAGTGAACAGGATGAAAGCATGGGCGGCCAAGTTGCTGCAGAAGGCGCGGTTCAACAGCATCGGTATAGTCAAAAAGATGACCATCGGCTATTTTGTGATCATCTTTGTCCCGGTTATCGCGTTTGGCCTTTATTACTACAATCAGTTGAACAGCAGTCTGATGGAAGAGTATGCCTTCGGCAAACAACAGCTGCTGACGCAAGCGCATGCCAGCCTGCAGATGGATGTGCTGCAGATCGAATCCAATTACGGACTGTTCCAATACAATTCCAATCTTGTCCGGTACCTGAATGGCGACTTCCAAAGCGAAGGCGAGTATGCATACAATTACTTGCGCCATATTCGCCCCATCGTTTCTTACGTCCATACGGGCAATTCCAATATCGGGGATATCAAGATCTACAAGAAAGAGGACTCCGTATTCAGAGTCCCGCAAAAAATCATCCCGTTGGCCAGCCTGGATCCGAAGCTGCGGCAGGACATTGGGCAGCTCAAGCCCGGGCAGGGCGGTTGGTTCACCACGCCTTCTGAAGACGGTCACGTCTCCCTCACTTATTATCAGAATATGTACGCGGATCAATTCACCAAGCATATCGGGGTGCTCGCCATTGAACTCAATGACGAGATGCTGCAGCGGTTTGAAGCCGCGATAGGCAATGAAGGCCGCTCCTCGGTCCATTTGCTGCCTGAGCGGGCGGGGATCCTTGACTTGCCGGAGCTGCCCGAATTGACGGAAGACGTCATGGCACGAATCGTCTCTTCGCCGGAAGGATACGTTCATCTGGAGAATAAAGGGACGATCATAAACAGCTTGATCGTGGACAAATTGGATTTGCGCGTGATGGTCGTCAGCCAGTCCAATGAGGTGTTTCGGAATATGCAATCCCGCATTGTAGTCATGGCTCTTACGATCGCGGGGCTTCTTTTCCTGCTGTCGGCGATCTATTATTGGGTGGCCTCGTCGGTGACCCGACGGATCCTGACGCTGGCCAGGCACATGCGCAAAGTAGGGGCAGACAATTTCCGCATGCTGGAGCATCGGCAGGATCAGGACGAGATCGGGTATTTGACGTTCTCCTACAACCGCATGCTCGGACGAATCGATGAGTTGGTGAACACGGTACAGCGTTCGGAGCTGTTGCGCAAAGAAGCGGCATACAAGGTGCTGCAGGCACAGATCAAACCGCATTTTCTGTACAATACACTGGAAACGATTCGCATGCTGGCCGAGCAAAACGATGATCAGGAAGTCGCCGAGATTACGTTTTCCTTTGGCCAGCTGATGCGTTACAGTCTCTCTCATGAACGGGAGGATACCAGGCTTGGAGATGAACTGAAAAATGTCGACCATTATTTGAATATCCACAAGACCCGGCTTGGTCCGCGTCTGTCGTTCGACCTCTTTATCCAGGAGGAGACCAAGCGGGTCCCCTGTCCGCGTTTTATCCTCCAGCCGCTTGTAGAGAATAGTATCGTACACGGCATCTCCCCGGCTTCCAGAGGCGGCCGGATCGAGCTAGCGATCATCGAGGATGAAGAGGTGGTCACGATCACGATCAGTGATAATGGCGTCGGTATGGCGCCGGAGAGACTGGAGACGATCCGGCAGGTCTTGGAGGGGCAAGTTGACATCGGGCAACTGGCGTCAAGCGACGGCGGCCATGGTCTATACAATGTCAGCGAGCGGATCAAGGCGTTCTATGGCGACGGTTCCCGGCTCTCCATTGCCAGCAGCGAGGGCGAGGGGACGGTTATTCGACTATATCTGAGCAAAAAGGGATGCTGAAGGATGTTGAAATTGTTGATTGTTGATGATGAGATGGTTATCCTTCACGGTATAGTAAAGCTCGTACGAGAAGGCAAAACGCCCTTCACGCATATTGAGAGCGCTCTGGACGCCAAGGAGGCGCTTGCGATGATGGAGCGCTTCCGGCCGGATCTGATCATCACGGATATCAATATGCCGGAGATGAACGGCCTTGCTTTCATCGAGGCGGTGAAGGAACAAAAGCTGTGCCAGCGGTTCGTTATTTTGACGGGCCACGATGATTTTGCCTACGCCAAGCAAGCCATTCGTATTCAAGTGATCGAGTACCTGCTGAAGCCGATCAACAAGCTCGAACTGCTGGATCTTCTAAAGAATAGCCCAGGACATTATCGACGAAGGGGATGCGGGCGTGAACGCGGAGGATGCGCCTTCTGCAGGTCACAGCTGTCATGTGTCCAAGATGCTCGGTTGCATCGCAAGCCAATACCAGCAGGACCTGTCACTGGAGACGATGGCCGATATTACGGGACTGCATCCGAATTATATCAGCCAGTTGTTTAAAAGAGAGACAGGCGTCAGCTTCATCCACTACCTGCAGGAGTACCGGGTCGAGAAAGCCAAGGAGATTCTCGTTCAGCATCCCTCCCTGTCTGTACAAGTCGTCGGCAATCAGGTCGGGTATGAGAATCCGCAGCATTTCATGAAGGTGTTCAAAAAGCTGACGGGGATGACGCCGGGCACGTACCGGGGGCAGAAGGAGTAAAGGCACATGAACGAACGCGGGTATAGCCACCTTAGTTTTGTGCAAATACGTATTAGCTTTCCCTATGGCCTGAGGCTGGCCTGCCTTCTATACTGTGGTGGGAACGAAGTTATAGAAGAGCCGAGGAGGAATAGGGATGTTGAATGTACAGCAGCCTGTATTGCTGACTGATGAACAAATGAGGCAATTTATCGTCGACGGGTATTTGATCCTGGGTACCGATTTTAGCGATGCTTTCCATGCCGGGCTGGTGGAGCAGCTGGATGAGGTCTACGCGAGTGAAGGCAATCCGGGCAACAACCTGCTGCCGCGGATCCGTGATCTGCAGCGTGTGTTCGACCATCCTGTCGTCACAGGTGCGCTCACGAGCGTCTTGGGACCGGGTTATATGATGCATGCCCACCGATACGGACATTGCAACGCCTCCGACAAGCCGGGTAAGTGGCACAAAGACAGCTATTGGGGCTACGAGCGCATGCGCAACCATCATCCTTGGTGGGCAATGGTCATGTACTTCCCCCAAGACACGCCGGTAGAGCTCGGTCCGACGGGGATCCTGCCAGGTACGCATAATCACGAGAGCCGCACCTTTACGGAAGATGATCATCCGGGAGAAGCAGTGGCCAGCGGCAAAGCAGGCACCTTTGCTCTGATCCATTATGACATCTGGCACCGGTCGACCGCCAATCTGCTGGGGCAGGAGCGGTATATGCTGAAGTTTGAATTCATGCGGACTGCGGCGCCTGCAGGACCGACCTGGGATAACCGGGAGCGGAATTGGCGTCTGCCTGCTCAGCTGCAAGCGCCTGTTGCCCGGCACGACCGGATGTGGGAAGAGACGTGGGAGTGGCTGTTCGGGCGTATCGGTTCACAAGCCGGCACGGTGGCGGCTCCTGAGAGAGACGGCTTGCTGCGGACGGATGAGCTCGAAGACCGGTTTGAGCCGAGAGCGCTTAATACGGCATATGCCCTGGCAGGCTGCGGCACGGCCGGGGTTGAGAGACTGCTCGCGGGATTGCAGCATGATCGGGTGGAGGTCTCGCGCAGCTCCGCCTATGGACTGTCTGTAGCCGGGTCTGAAGCTGTTCCGGGTCTGACTGCGCTATTAGTGCAGGAGCGGGAAGAAACGCTGGTCCACGCGTTGTTTGCCCTGGGAGAACTGCGCGGCTTGGCAAGGGAGGCCGTCCCTGCGATCGTCAGCTTGCTGGCACATGCTTCGGTGATGGTGCGTCAGACGGCAGCGGAAGCGCTGGGAATGATCGGCTCGCCGGCACCGGTGTGCACGGCCGCGCTGAGCCGTTGTCTCGGCGATGAGGCGGCCCAGGTGCGCTTCACGGCCGGATTATCCATCGCCAGGATGGGGGCTGATGCTGCAGAGGCCGTTCCGCAGCTGGCAGTGGCGCTGGAGGATGACAACCGCTATGTTCGTGCTCATGCAGCGGAAGCACTGCACTATATCAACACCGAGCAGGCCAAGGATGTGCTGATTCGATACTTGCTGGACTCGCGCTGGTGTCCGACGACAACCAGGGACAATGCGTTTTATCCCTGATCAAGCTCAAACTTGGTATTCAAGAGGGCCCCGAGGAGCAATGTCATCAAGTTTCCTGTCTTAATGACATTGCCCCGAGGAGGGCCCTTTTGCTTTATAGCCTTATAGGTTTCCGGGGCCCCCCGCAAAGTACATGAGTACGCTTCGAAGCGAAGCCGCACTTTGTGGGGGTTTCTTACTGACCGATGACCCAGTCCCGGTAACCTCGCGGAGAGAACCCGGTATACTCCTTGAACATCCTGGAGAAATAAGCAGGCTCCATCCCGGAGGCTTCAGCGACCGCAGTGATCGAGTACTCTGTGAGCGTGAGCAGATCCTTGGCTTTCTCAAGCCGCTGCCGATTGATATACTGGATCGGCGAGAGACCTGTAAAATGCTTGAATACCCGGATGAAGTAATTGGGGTGGAAGTGGGCAATCTGGGCCAGCTCTTCCACCGTCATATTATCCGTCAGGTGGGCGTCGATGTAACGCAGCACCTGGCTCATCTTGTCATAGGACGGGGTGGCGGACAGGTTGAGTCGTACAGGTCCCGCTTGCTCGACATATCCGGCGATCAGGCTGAGAAGCACGGATCGGACATGCAGTCCGGCTGTGAGCCCGTCGCTTTTGGCATACCGGATCAACTGGCGAAATTGTTCGCTTGTTGCCTCATGCTGCTCCGGACGTATGCAGACGGGCACGCGGAGGAAGCGGAACAGGGGCAGATCGCCGACCATAGCTCTGAAATGGCACCAGTATTTGCCGAAGGTATCGCCGCTTATCGTGCCATACGACTGCAGTTCGCCGGCAGGCAGCAGATAGAGCTCTCCGGGCCGGGGGTAGTAGATATGCTCACCGACCTTAAGGTAGCCCTCGCCTTCGAGGATGTAATAAAACTTGTTGAAATCCGGCACAAAATCGTGTTCCTGCCAGCTCTCGTCCACTTTGGAATAAGCGGCGATCGAGAGCTCGATCTGAGTCTTGCCGATATAATGCTGCCAAAAGTTGTTGTCTGCGGCTGTCATGGCCAGTTCTCTCCCATCAAATCCGGCCGGTCAGGGCCAGGTCTCGATGCCTTCAAGTATAACGCAAGCGAGCGCGACTGTGTTATAATAGCCATACAATAAAGCGGTTACTTGACCGTGCCGGGGACATCTCGGCCCGAGACCGTGAACGGGAAGAGGACAATCAGGATGAAGCCTACGATCTATGACATAGCCAAGCTTGCCGGCGTCTCGACGGCAACGGTATCCAAAGTGTTCAACCGGACCGGCAATATCAGCGAAGCGACCCGGTCGAAGGTGGTGCGGATCAGCCGGGAGCTGAACTACCAGCCCAGCATGGTCGCTTCGGCGCTGGCGGGTAAGAATACATTTTCACTGGGACTGCTGATCCCCGACCTGGTCAATCCCTTCTTCGCCGAGCTGGCCCGGCATGTAGAGGACCGGGCCCATGAGCTCGGCTACAACCTGATCATCTGCAATACGGATAATGACATCGACAAGGAGATCCGGTACATCCAGCTGCTGCGCCAAAAAAGCGTCGATGGCATCATCGTGGCCACCGGTGTGCGCGATGACGATGCGCTCAAGGAGCTCATCGACCAGCAGGTGCCGGTCGCCCTCGTCGCCCGGGAGATGTCGGTGCTGTCCGCAAGCACACTGATGGTAGATGATTTTGCTGGAGGCTACAGCGCGGCTTCCTACCTGCTCGAGCTCGGACATCGCCGCATCGGCCTGGTGGCTGAGAGCTTGACCGTCTCCAGCAGCAAGGAACGCATCAGAGGCTACCGGCTCGCGCTGGAAGAGGCGGGCTTGCCCTATGAGAAGGCTTTGCTCGCGGTGAGCGACTTCTCGGTGGAGGGCGGCAAGGCCGCGGCGATCAAGCTGCTGAGCCAGTCTTCGCCCACGGCCATATTTGCCTGCAACGATGTACTGGCGATTGGCGTGATGCAGGCAGCCAAGGAAACAGGTCTGAAGGTCCCCAAGGATCTCTCTATCGTCGGATTTGACAACACGATCCTTGCGACCATTACGGACCCTCCGATGACGACAATTGCTCAGCCGATCCGGGCCATGGGCCATCAGGTTGTTGATCTAATCATACAAGAGATTCAAGATGAACGGGCTGTTAAACAACGAGTCGTATTGCTGCCGGAGTTGATCAAGCGAGGCTCCACCAGTCCCAGAGAGGACTAAGGAGTCTCTTTTTCGTTTTATGAAAGCGCTTAATTCCTGTGAGTTCCGTCTGCTGTCTATGCTGATCCCTAGCCTGGAAATCCGCTACAATTCCACCTATCAGGTTGTTGAAAAATCTTCTTCCATTAGCGAGAGTGCAGGCCTTACCAAGGGCGAATCAGCGTGCGACGAGGGGTTGTAAGCCCCATTTTGGTGCTTAGAGCGCCTTCTTCTTTACCGCCAGGACGTGTTTTGATGGCAGCCTGACCTTTGTACTTGTTTAGGAAATTATGATTTTCGTCACTTGTGGATAAGTTGTGCTCCCAGCTGGATTGGATGCCGCGGTCCACAACCAGGGGTAAAATGTTACTCCGTTCCAATGGTTGGTCCGATCAGTTATCGGGGGTTGACCCGATTGCGGCATTGGGTCCTCACTCCTCGCCAATCTGCGTTAGCAGGTTTTGTTCAATTCTAAGAATTTATATGTTGCACACATATATCAGCTTAGAATTCTCCGGAATGAAACGCGCTGTGCCGCCAAGGACGGCGACAGCCGTTTCACCTTGAACAGATAAGTATAAAATTGTGGGGGCCACGAAGTGGCTCCCTGACTGCATTTTCTTACGAGCGGACACCGTAGCCCTTATTTCGGGCATGGGCGTGTTTTTATAGCTGCTTGCGGACAGAGGATCCGTTATCGGTCTAAAAAAGCCGCTTTATGAGCTCAAAATCAGCACATAACGGATCGTGTGTCCGTAGGACCTGCTCCGAGTGGTAGCGTCAAGAAGTTTGTGTAGTAAGATTATCCATCGGGACGATGGGTGGTATATAGGTTGTCGTTCTGGTGGCGAGTGTAGCCCAAGCGAAGGCGCGGGAGGCTAGTGCTTGTCGCTCGATCCTCTGGCATACCGCTCACGGTACATGGTATCAAACGCGGCTTTCGTGTCGGAATCAACGAAGCCTCGTATGGCTCTACCGCACCATTTTTCATTGTAATCCGTCGCCTGCAAGTAAATAATCTTTTCGGCTGCTTCAATGTTGGTCAAGCTATTCATTGGCTTAAGGCGTTTGCGGAGTTCTTTGTTCATTCGCTCAATCGGGTTGGTCGTGTAGATGGCAGGCCAGGTGAGCGCGGGATACTTGTAAAAGGTCAGAAGTGTTGACAGCTGTTCCTCCCAAGACTTCACCTCTTTTGGGTATTGCTTGCGCCACTTCTCCTTGAATCCTTCAAAGACCGCGCGTGCCACATCGCCATCAATGGCCGAGTACACTTGCTTGAGGTCAGCGAGAAATTCGGTTTTGTCTGCGACACGGATTTTGGGGAACGTCGCCCGCACTTTGTGGACGATACAGTGCTGGACGTCAGCCATCGGATAGATTTCCTGAAAGGCTTCCTCCAGGCCGGGTAAGCCGTCAAACACACCGAGCAGCACTTCGGTCGCACCACGCTTCTGAAGGTCTTTCAGGACCTCACGCCAGCCGTTTGAGCTTTCGTGACCGCCGACGTAGAAACCAAGAATTTCACGAATGCCTCTCTCGTCGATCCCCATGGCCAAGTACACGGCTTCACTGCTGACCGAGTTGCGTTTGAGTTTGACGTAAAGTCCATCGAGATAGATGACGGAGTACCGCTTCTCCAGAGGGCGATTCTGCCATGCCTCAATGTCTTCCATGACCGTCTGCGTGATGTTGCTGATCGTGGTGGGCGAGTAGTGGGTACCGAACATAGACTCAATGAACTTGGCGACCTCCCGCGTGCTCATGCCGCCTTTGTACATGTGAATGATGGTTTCCTCCAACCACCCCTCACGCCGCTGGTACGGCTCAAACAAACGAGTATGGAACGTACCCTTTCGATCGCGTGGAACCCGTAAGGCTCGAATTGTTCCGTGCTGGGTCTGGAAGCTTCGTTTGTAGTGTCCGTTCCGGCTATTGCGTACATGCGGTTGTTCGACGCTCAGGTGGTTTTTAATTTCTTCTCGCAAGAGAAGTTCCAGCTTCTCTTGCAGCAGCTGGGTAACAGAATTTTCAAGTAGATTGCTGTACATGGTTTCGGGTATAGTATTCATCGAGTAGGGTTCCTCCTTGGTGATCTTAGCAATCCCGAGGATACCCTACTTTTTTATGTTTTGGATAGACTCCAAATCATGGTACACAAACTATTGTACTTCACCCTCCGAGTAGGGATTTGATCGAAATAGGCGCTACCCGTGTCCGTATCGGCAGTGCCTACCCGCGTCAGCAGGTTTTGTTCATTTATAAGAGTTTATAGGTTTCACACATATATCAGCTTATAAAGGTTCGACGCTACAAGCGTTGTAATTACTTGCAGCGTCGAACCAATCTCCGGAATGAAACTAGCGACGCCGCCAGAGGACGGCGTAGCCGTTTCACCTTGAAATATAAGAAAGTATATGTTTTACACATCTACTTGGCTTATATTTCTCCGGAATGAAACTAGCGACGCCGCCAGAGGACGGCGTCGCCGTTTCACCTTGAGTCAATCGATAGCCTCTTTTATTCCCTTTAAGCGCCGAAGTTGGCAGTCCTTCAGGAGCGGGGAAGCCTACTCACCTTGCCTCTAAGAAGTAACCGATTAACCCATAAGTCGAGTGTTGATTTGACGATTTTGCAAGTCTTTCAAAACAAATATTAAGGAATTGTAAACAAAGTATTGACTCCAAGCACGGTTTATTCTATCCTTTTAGGAAAGCGGTTACTCTAAATTTCTCAGTTGTATACGTTTACTTTGTCTATCAAGCCTTTGAATAACCTCTATAAATCCATTTAAGCGAGGGGTAGCAATGACACAGCCAATACAGACAGCCATTCCGGAAAAAAAGAAACCGCTTGCAATCAGGATGTGGAAGGAACGCTGGCTCTATCTGTTCCTGACGCCGGGCCTCATCTACTTCATCATCTTCAAGTACATGCCGATGTGGGGCGTGCTGATGTCCTTCCAGAACTATCAGCCCCATCAGGGCTTGCTCGGCAGCCAGTGGGTGGGCTTGCGTCATTTCGAACGCTTCTTCAACGAGCCGGAGTTCTGGATGCTGTTCCGCAACACGCTCTACATTGCCTTTATGGACCTGGGCATCTTCTTCCCGCTCACGATCATCCTGGCGCTGATGCTCAATGAGATCGGCCGGGAGCTCTTCAAGCGGACGTTCCAGACGCTGATCTATATCCCGCACTTCCTGTCGTGGGTCGTCGTCGTCGGCATCTGTTACCTGCTCCTGACGACGGAGGGCGGGACGATCAACGAGCTGCTCGCCGCCTTGGGCTTGGAGAAGATCAACTTCCTGATGAGCGAGTCGTGGTTCCGGCCGCTCATCATCATGCAGATGATCTGGAAGGATGCCGGCTGGGGGACGATTATCTTCCTCGCTGCACTGGCCGGCGTCAGTCCCCACCTGTATGAGGCGGCCCGCATCGACGGCGCCAGCCGGATGCGGATGATGTGGCATGTGACGCTGCCGTCGATCCGCAGTGTCATCGTCATCCTGCTCATCCTCCGCCTGGGCAACTTCATCGATCTGGGCTTCGAGCAGATCTTCCTGATGGTCAATGCCTTGAACCGGGAGGTCGGCGAGGTGTTCGATACGTATGTCTACCGGGTCGGGATGCAGCAGGGGCAGTTCAGCTACAGTGCCGCCGTCGGCTTGTTCAAATCCTCCGTCGGTCTGGTATTGATCGTGGCCGCCAACTGGCTGGCCAAAAAATTCGGTGAGGAAGGGGTGTACTAAGCCATGGTCAAAGACAAAAGCATCGGCGGCCGCCTGTTCGATCTATTCAACTATGTCTTTCTCGGCGCCTTCGCCCTGATCACCTTCCTGCCGTTTCTGTATGTGGTGACGTCCTCCTTCTCGCTGACGCCGACACTGTTCCCGCGGGAATTCAACCTGGACGCTTACCTCTACATTTTCTCGGCGCCGACCTTTACCCGCAGCCTGATGGTGTCCATCTACATCACGCTGCTGGGCACCGCCATCCAGCTGCTGCTGACGGTGCTGATGGGCTATTCGCTCTCGTACAAGCATCTGCCCGGGCGGCGGCTGATCCTGCTGGGCGTGCTGTTCACGATGGTATTCAGCGGCGGCATGATCCCGACCTACTTCGTCGTCAAGTCGGTGGGCATCATGAACACGCTGTGGGCGCTGATGCTGCCGGGCGCGATCAGCGCATTTTATCTGATCATCCTGAAGAACTTCTTCCAGGCGATCCCGGATGAGCTGAAGGAAGCGGCCAAGATCGACGGCAGCCACGAGGTCGGCATCCTGTTCCGGATCATCCTCCCGCTCTCGCTGCCGGCTCTGGCGGCATTCGGCCTGTTCTATTCGGTCGGGATCTGGAACCAGTACTTCAGCGCGATTCTGTACATCACGGATTCGAGCAAATATCCGGTGCAGGTGCTGCTGCGGCAGGTCATCATCCTCAGTCAGGGCTCGATCGGCGACTCGACGGAGATCGAGACCGTCCCGGCCTACGCCAAATCGATCAAGATGGCGGTCATTGTGATCGCGACGCTGCCGATTATGATCGTCTATCCGTTCTTGCAGAAGCATTTTGCTAAAGGGGTACTTATAGGCTCGGTTAAAGGATGATCTCTCGAGAGGATGTTCAAAAAGTCCGCTTTTGATCACGAAGTATTTCGAGAAGCAGATTCGACATCGAATCTTGAACGCAGTCGGATGAGAGTTTCCGAAGGAAACTGGCTTCGTAAGCTTCCGCTCAGGTGCTCACGTAGCCATGCTTCCGAAGTCGTTTTCTACGAAAACGTGGACCGCTCCTCATTTCCTCCTGCCTACAACCTTCTCGGTGCTGAAAACCAAACTTTTTGAACTCTTATTTGTAGGGGGCCTCATCATTTAATAGCATGACAAAAATCATGAAAAGCGAGGGGTACGAATGAACAAGGGACAGAGAAAGATGAAGCAGTTCATGGTAGGTTCGATTGCGCTGGCGATGCTGGTGACAGGTTGTTCTTCAGGCAATGATGGACCTGCAACAGGTACGAATGGCACGAATGGTACGAATGCCGGCAATGCCAGCAATGGCGGGAACGACGGAAGCAGCGAAGCACCATTTGAAATGCATCTGATGTATAACTTTGACGGTGTGGAATTCCCGCCGGCCGGCAACGAGGTGCATCGGCGCATCGAAGAATTGACGAATACGACGCTGCGCATCGAACAGCTGCCGGGTTCGGCATTCGAAGAGCGGCTGCCGGTCATGCTGGCTTCGGGGGATCTGCCAAGCGCGGTACCGATACCAAGACGTCACCAAAAGCTGCCTTATGTCGTCAATGCGGTGAACTCGGGTCTGTTCTGGGAGATCGGTCCTTATCTGGATCAATTCCCGAATCTGATGGAGATTAACCCTGCCATCTATGAGAACATCATGTACGACGGCAAGACGTATGGACTGCCGCGCGTCCGTCCGCTGGCGCGCCGGGCATTCCACTACCGGGCCGACTGGACGGAGAACCTCGGTCTGGAAGAGCCTAAGACGATCGAGGAATTCTACAACATGCTGGTCGCCTTCAAGAATGACGATCCCGACGGCAACGGCCAGGACGACACGAACGGCATGGTGATGATGCAAAATCAAATCGGCCGCTACTTCACGCCGTTCTTCGGCGCCCCGAACCAATGGGAAGAACGGGACGGGGAGTTCATCCGCGATGCGATGACGGACGAGTTCCTGGAAGCGCTCAAGTTCGAGAAGCGACTCTATGATGAGAACCTGTTGAACCGGGACTTCGCCATCATGGACCGTCCGGAGTGGACAGCTGCCATCGAGACGGGACGAGCCGGTGCGCGCAATGACGTGACAGGTTCGGCGATTGTCATCCAGGAGGGTCTCCAGCAGAATAACCCGGATGGCAGGATCGGCATGTTCAGCGTGCTGGAAGGCGATCATGGCAAGCGCGTATTCGCGGAAGGCGGTCACAACGGCTTCTATCTGTTCCCGATCTCGTCGCTCCCGACCGAGGACGATCTGCTGAAGGCGCTGCGCTTCTTCGATACGCTGGCCGGTGAGGAAGGGGCGAACCTGCTGACTTGGGGTATCGAAGGCACGCATTATGAGATGGTTGACGGCAAGCCGAAATATATCGAGGAAGGCAACTACGGGGAGATGGTCGGATCGCCGTACTCCGCCCCGCTGTCCACGCTGCCCGGAGCTGTCAAGGCCATGGAAGGGGACAAAGAGGAGCTGGAGATCCGGGCTGCGGAGGTCGAGCTGGAGAATGAGGAATATATGATCTCGGATCCGACGATGCCGCTCATCTCCGAAACGTTCCTGGAGAGCGGAGCTCAGATCGAGACGATTCTGGAAGATGCGCATGTGAAGTTCGTTATGGGCGAGATCAATGAGGAGCAGTGGCGCGCCCAGGTCGAGCTGTGGCGCACGCGGGGCGGCGACAAAATCGCGGCCGAGTATGCCGAGGCGTTCGCCCAAGCCAATAACGGCTAATCAAGTGGATAAATCGTTACAGGAAGCAGAGCAGGCGGTCCGCCTGGCTCTGCTTCTCCGCAAGAAGCGTACAGGAGGATAATATTATGACCCAACGTTTGAAGGTCGGCATCATCGGTGCCGGCGGCATCGCCCGGGGTGCGCACATCCCCGGTTATCTCAAGCTGGCGGATCAAGTGGAGCTCGTGGCCGTAGCGGATGTCGCGCGGCAGCATGCGGAGTATTGCCGTGAGAAATTCGGCATCCCGGCTGTCTATGACAACTATGAGGACATGCTGGCTGCAGGCGGTCTCGACGCCGTCAGCATCTGCACGCCCAACAAGTTCCACGCGGCAGCGGCCATCGCGGCCCTGGAAGCCGGCTGCCACGTGCTGTGCGAGAAGCCCCCGGGCATAACGCCGGAGGAGGCGCAAGCGATGGCGGCGGCCGCGCAGCGTCATCAGCGGCTGCTGACCTACGGCTTTCACTACCGCTACTCGGTTGAGGTGGAGACGCTGAAGCGGTTCATCCGCGCCGGCGAGCTCGGCGAGATCTACATGGCCCGGGTTACGGCAGTCAGACGGCGGGGCATCCCGAGCTGGGGCGTCTTCACCAACAAAGAGCTGCAGGGCGGCGGCGCCCTGATCGATATCGGGGTCCATATGCTGGACGCGGCGTTGTATCTGATGGACTACCCTGAGCCGGAGCAGGTACTGGCACGGACGTATCAGAAGCTGGGCAGCCGTCCTGGCGTTGGTCTGGGCGGAGCCTGGGACTGGGAGAATTTCTCCGTCGAGGATACGGCGGTCGGCATGATCACCTTCAAGAACGGCGCCAGTCTGCTGCTGGAGACGGCGTTTGCCGCCAATGTGGAGCAGGACAAGGAGATGCAAGTGTCGCTGCTGGGAGATCAGGGCGGGGCTGACGTGTTTCCTCTCCGGGTCTATCAGGAGAAGCATGACACGCTGGTCGATGTGACTCCCGTCTATCTAAGGGCAGGCAAGCCGCGGGAGGCGGAGATCGCCGCATTCGTCCGCGGCTGCCTGGGCGGCGATGCGCCTGCCAGCAACCCGCGCGAAGGCATCCTGCTGCAACAGATCGTGGATGCACTCTACCGCTCGGCAGATACAGGCGAAGCGGTGCGGCTATAAGTTCGGGTTCAAAAAGGTGAACAGCGGACTTTTTGAACTTCATGAAAGGTTAGAATGAGGAGGAGACGCGTGGTATGATAGGTGTAGCTATGTTAAGCCGGTGGCATGTCCATGCCGATGATTATGCCTTGCAGGCCGCTGCCCACCCGGGGCTGGAGATCCGTGCCGTCTGGGACGAGGAGCTGGAGCGCGGCCGGGCGTGGGCAAAGGAGATGGGCGTGCCTTTCGTGACGGAGTTGGCTGAGGTGCTGGCGGATCCTGCCATCGATGGCGTGATCGTGGCCGCTCCTACCACACGCCACAAGGACATCATGTTGCAGGCCGCGCGAAGCGGCAAGCATATCTTCAGCGAGAAGGTGCTGGCGCCTGCCCGGCAGGACTGCGCAGCCGTGTTGGCGGAAGTACGGGAGCATGGCGTGCACCTGATGCTCTCGCTCAAGCGATTGACGGACGATTATTACGTGTATGCCCAAGCCGCGCTCGATCAGGGCTTGCTGGGCCGACTGGTCCAGGTGCGTTGCCGTCTGGCGCACAACGGCGCGCTGCCGAGGGACGGCAAGCCGTACGGCATCCTGCCGGAGACATTCTTTGATCCGGCCGTGAGCGGCGGCGGCGCCTTGATCGACCTGGGCGCGCATCCCGTATACTTGACCAACCGGCTCGCCGGGAAGGTCAAGCATCTCTATGCCCGGATGGACTACTCGTTGGGTCACGCGGTCGAAGACAGCGCCGTCATCGTCGCCGAGTATGCGTCCGGGGCTCTTGGCATCATCGAAGCCTCGCTCGCAGCCAGCGGGACATTCCTGCTGGAGCTGCACGGGACAGAGGGGACGCTGATCGTCGAGAAGGGGCGGCCGCTGCGCATCCGCAGCAGTCTGCTCGGAGACGGTTCCTGGCAGACGCCGCCGTTGCCGCCGCCGCTGCCCTCGGCGATGGAGCAGTGGGTCTCGCAGATCAACGAGGGTACACCGCCAGCGATCACGCATGACGATTTCTTGGAGCTTACAGCCGTGATCGAAGCTGCCGCCCGCTCCTTTGAGGCGGGAGGCACAGTGAGCCTGAGCTAGCCCAGTCCATCCGCAGCCATGAACCAGGAAGGTGACATCCGCATGATACCCAGCAAATATTCTGTTCATTTCTACGTAGCCTTCTTCTATATGACACATGCGACCTTCAGTCCATTCCTGGGGTATTGGTTCTCGGAGCAGGGGCTATCCAGTCAGCAGATCGGTCTGCTCTTCTCACTCGGACCACTGGTCGGATTGCTCGCGCAGCCGATGTGGGGGATGCTATGCGACCGGTTCGGCGCCGAGAAGCGGGTGCTGGCGATCAGTCTGGTTGCTGCTCCCCTGCTTGCTTTTGGCTACTTGCTGGCTGGAGGCGTGTTCGCTGTTTTTATCCTGACTGCGATGGCCTATGCGGTGTTTTATTCCTCGCTCATGCCGATCTCGGATGCGATCACCGTCAGTCACGCGCGCAAGTATGGGCAGAGCTATGGGGGGATCCGGTTTCTGGGCTCGCTCAGCTTTGCTCTTGTCATTACGCCCTTTGGTCTTCTGTACGAGGGCATCGGCATTCAGACGATGTTCGTCATGCAGCTGATTATGATGCTGATCGCGCTGCTTGTCCTGCTGCAAGTGGAGAAGCCGACAGTCCAGATGCGCCGTCCCGGCAACCTGCTGCAAGGATTGGGACAGCTGCTCCGTCAGCCCTATTTCGGATTGTTTCTTGGGTTCGTCTTTTTGGTTTCCATCGGAAATCATTTCTATAATGTCTTTTTTTCCGTATTCGTCGGCCGGATGGGCGGGCAGGTATCCGAGCAGATCGGCTGGCTAAATTCGGTGTCGGCACTTAGCGAGCTGCCTTTTTTCATCTTGTCCAGCCTCTTGATACGGCGTTGGGGATATTTTCCGATGCTCTGCGTGACCGCCCTGGCCGGAGCGCTCCGTTGGGGAGTGCTGTCGATGGAGCCGTCGTTCGAGGTGCTGATGGCCAGCCAGCTGCTGCATGGTCTGACCTTTGCCCTGTTTATGGCGGCGGGCGTCAATTTTGCCTTTGAGCGGAGCCCGGAAGGGATGAAAAATACGGGACAGACCGTGTTCGCCCTGGTATATATGAATCTTGCTAACATTACCGCCAGCAACGGCGGCGGTTGGCTGCTGGATCAATACGGATTCGGCGTGTTGTTCCGCACAGGCTCAGTGCTGTGTCTGATCGGCGCGGCCGGTTTTATCCTGCTGTCTGTGCGGATGAGACGCGAGCAGCGGCTGGCATGATGAAGGAAGGTACCTAGACATGAAACGGAGGTTCACCTATGATCAACAAACAAGCGTATTCCTTCTCGACGATGTGGAACCTGCGCAAGCATACGCGCGGCCATGAGATGATTGAGGAAATCCTGAGCCTGGGCTTTCACAATGTCGAGTTGAACTATAACGTAACGACAGAATTGTTGGAAACGATCGAACCGATGATTGAGAAAGGACAGGTCAACATCTCCAGCGTGCACAATGTCTTCCCGTTCATCGATGACAAGGACTACGATACGGACTCGGTGATGCTGGGCTTTGACGACCTGGACAAACGGCAGCGCTCGGTGGAACTGCTGATCCAGTCCATCGATTATGCGCACCGGTATGGGGCCAAGGGCGTGGTCGTGCACCCGGGCGAAGTGCCGTTCGACCATAACATCGATGCCAAGCTGAAGAAGCTGTGGGTGGAGGAAGGCAAAGATTCTCGGGCGTACCGCGGGCTGTGGGCTGAAATGATGGAGACCCGCGACCGGCTGGCGCCGATCCATGTCCAGCGGATTCAGGACAGTCTGGAGATTGTATGCGACTATATAGCCCGCAAGGGACTGGATATCAAGATCGGCATCGAGACCCGTTCGCGCTGCTACCAGATTCCGACGTTGCAGGAAGCCGATCAGATCATCACGGGGCTGAATGGCGCGCCGGTCTACATCTGGTATGATATCGGCCACGGCATGATGATGGAACGGATGGGATTGTACGACAATGCTGCTGAGATCCAGCAGCTGAAGGACAAGGTGCTCGGCGTCCATATTCATGAGACAGTGGGGCTGGTGGATCATTGGTGTCCGTATGTGCACAGTGAGGATAACGAGACATTCGACGCCTTTCTGGAAGTGATCGACAGCGCGCCGATCAAGGTGTACGAGCTGCGGGCACCCTGCACGGAGGAGCAGATCGAGCAGAGCTACCGCATCATGACAGACAAGATCGCGGCGATGAAGAAGAGCGTGTGACGTGAGCTACCTGGATGAACTCCTGATCGGCTGGCTGGGCGACTTTGAGCTGCTGGTCCGCATCCTGGTCAGCGCGCTCTGCGGCTTCCTGATCGGTCTGGACCGCACCCACAAGCACAAGCCGGCCGGTGTGAAGACCTATACCTTTGTCACAGCGGCCTCCACCCTGATCACGATCGTCTCGATCCACAGTGTCGAGGTCTACAGCGGCATGCAGGAGCATACGATGATGGATCCGATGCGGCTGGCGGCCCAGATCGTAACGGGGCTTGGCTTCATCGGTGCAGGCATCATCCTCAAGAATGGCGAGCGGGTGGTCGGCTTGACCTCCGCTGCGATGATCCTGTTTGCCGGCGGAGTCGGGATCGGCTTCGGCGCAGGCTTTTACAGCATCGTGCTGTGTACCATCGTCATCACCTTTGCCTTCGTCCGTCTCGGCACTTGGGCGGATCGTCGGGAACGGCGCAGACACCAAGAGAAACGTCGTGCCGAATCAGCCAACAGCCCTCCGATGTAACGGGGGCTGTTGGCTTTGACCTGTTTCTGGAGGTGCCCGCAAAAGTTGCGAAACGTTTCGACAATCCCCATAATAAATAAGGAAGGGTGGATGCTGCTCAGGCGTGGGCGCAGGTTGAATGACAGAATGGGGGTTTTGACTTACTTATGTTTGCACTGATTGGCATTGCGATTTTTCTGGTTTACGGATTTTTGGTCTTTTATATCGGCTGGAGCGGTTGGAGCTGGATGAAGCCCGTCGTATCCAAACGGTTCAAAATGCTGTATATCGTCCTTCTGGTATTCCTTTCTACCTCTTTTATCCTGGGGCGGCTCGTCGGCAGCTTCTCGGTGCTGAGCATCATCGGCAATTACTGGCTGGCTGTCTTCTCGCTGCTGCTCATCATGCTGCCAGTCGTACATGTCATCCTGTGGCTGACCCGGTTGACCCGGCTGCCCCGGCACCATACTCAGAAATGGGCGGGTTGGCTTACGCTGACCGCCTTGATCGCGCTTATCGGCTACGGTTCGTTTAACGCTTACAGCCCTGTAGTGCGCGAGTATAACGTGGAGATCAACAAGTCTGCTGAGGGCATGGAGGAACTGAAGATCATCATGGCCGCAGACATGCACTTCGGCTTGCTGTCCGGGGCGGCCCATGCACGGCGGATGGTGGAGGAGATCAATGCCCTCCAGCCGGACCTCGTGTTGTATCCGGGAGATATCATCGACGACGATCTGGAAGCGTACGTGAACCGCGGGATCCCCGAGATCATCGGGAATATCGCAGCGCCATACGGCGTCTATGCCTCTCTGGGCAACCATGACAAGCTCGATGGCCCGATCGAGGATCTGATCGATGCGCTGGAGCGGAGCAACATGCAGGTGCTCTATGACGAGGTTATCACCGTAACGGACAAGCTGACGCTGATCGGCCGTAAGGACCGGACAGAGCGGGACCGGGCCGAGCTGTCGGCGCTGGTGTCTGGTGTAGAGATGGACAAGCCGGTCATCCTGATCGACCACCAGCCATATGAGCTGGATGAGGCACAGGTGCATGGCGTCGATCTGATGGTCTCAGGTCATACGCATCGGGGTCAGGTTGCTCCCGCTCACCTGATCACAAGAGCGATGTATGAGAACGATTGGGGTCATCTTCAGAAGGGGGAGTTTCACTCCGTGGTGACCTCAGGCTACGGTTTCTGGGGACCGCCGATCCGGATCGGCAGCCGGTCCGAGATCGTCCAGATCAATGTCCGCTTCACCGGGTGACGGGTGCGGCAGCGCCTGTCACCCGTCATACTACCTCCTTCTGCCCCGGTTCTGAAATCGCCGCTTCGCTCATACAATGGTTCCATATGCCGGGAGAGCGAAGAGGGTGGGTGAGATGGAGCAGATCACGTCCGTCCAGCAGTTCATCACATGGTTCGGTCTGCCGATAGCGATGAGTCTGATCGGCGGCCTGATCGGACATTTCGTGAAAAATGGGATTATCGAACTGCCAAAGTTTGTCATAGAATATACAGAAGACCCTCAGAGCTGGCCCGCGAGCCGGCTGCTCCGCTCGCTATATCGGACCGGAAGCTTCCTGCTGTTCTTGATTGGATACAGGAACCGGGCCAATGCAACCGACAAAGTATTCTTCGACCTGGGCTTTCTGGGCGATCTGCTGATTGCCGTTGGCACGGGAATCCTGGCCAAGACGGCGCTGGCGCTGGCCAATACGGACAGTCCGTATGCCGTCATCAGCAGCTCGCTGCTGGCAGGATACGCCGGCCTGTCGTACTTGAAGTCCAAGCAGCACAAAGAGATCGCAGACACGGTTATCGAGACGCTGGAGGAGCCTGAAGAACCCGGGGAACAGGGGGCATCGACACGGACAGCGGGGTCTAACCAGTCAAACGGATAAGAGGTGAGGAGCATGCAGCGGTTAACCGTCAAGGTCACTCCAGGTGAAATGCAGGAGCTGAAAAAGCTGGCGAGCATTATCAAAAACGTGCGTCTCCCGCTCTCTCAGCGGCGCATTGCCAAATCGCAATACGATACGATCATCAAATGCGCCAAACAAAGCGACCGACTGATTATGTAACGCACGACTCCTATTACCGCCGGCGCCAGACGCCGCGCCGCCTCCCAGGCGGTGCGGCGTCTTTGCTGCGCCTGCAGGCGTGTTTAGAAAAGCTGGCGATACGGTTACAATAACAAGACGGGCTCTGCCCAGCTTCATACATAACTGGAGATCCAGCCGCACAAGGACTGGATTGTCATTTCAATAAGACTGCCGAGGAGGCCATGCATGAAGAAACAACGGGAAAACGGTGCCGTATTTTACCTCTCGGTAATAGTTGTCCTGACCTGCGTCGTCTGGGGGTTTTTATTCCCGGATAACCTGGCAGAGGTGGCTGAGGAGGCATACGCTTATGTCACCAGCAATTTTGGCTGGTTCTATCTGACCTCGACGTTCCTGTTCCTGATCTTCGCGATCTTCCTCATCTTCAGTCCGGCCAGCCGCATCCGGCTGGGCAAGGACAACGATGAGCCGCAGTATCCCTTTTTCACGTGGCTGGCGATGCTGTTTTCGGCCGGAATGGGGATCGGCCTTGTCTTCTACGGTGTCGCCGAGCCGATCTACCACTATATCAAGCCACCGGAGGGGCTGACCGGAGAGACGCCAGCAGCGGCGAGAGCCGCGCTGCGATATTCATTTTTCCATTGGGGGCTGCAGCCTTGGGCGGTTTATACGGTGATCGCGCTTGGTATCGCTTATACCCAGTTCCGCAAGGGCGGTACGGGACTGATCAGCGCCACCTTCCGACCGTTGATCGGCGATAAGGCTGATGGTATGCTGGGCAAAGGAATTGATACCTTGGCGGCAGTAGCTACTGCATTTGGCGTGGCGACTTCGCTTGGTTTGGGAACCTTGCAGATCAACGGGGGGCTGAGCTACGTATTTGGCATTCCGAATACCCCTGTCGTCAATCTAATCATTATTGGCGTAGTCACATTACTGTTTTTAATCTCGACAGCCAGCGGGCTGGACCGCGGCATCCGCTATCTCAGCAACGCGAACCTTAGCGTGGCCGGGCTGCTTGCTTTGTTTGTACTGATCACCGGTCCGACTTTGTTCATTATGGATACCTTAACGACGACGATCGGATCCTATTTGAACAATATCGTGACGATGAGCTTCCTCATGACGCCTTTTACTCAGGGTACGTTCGTCGGAGACTGGACCATATTCTATTGGGCCTGGTGGATTGCCTGGGCGCCGTTCGTCGGCTCGTTCATCGCCCGCGTCTCCAAGGGACGGACGATCCGCGAGTTTGTCACCGGCGTACTGCTCGTGCCGACGGTGCTCAGCATGGTCTGGTTCTCCACCTTCGGCGGCACGGCGCTGCATATGGAGATATTCCAGGACCTGCCGATCGCGGAAGCGGTCGATCAGGACATGACCGCGGCGCTGTTCGTGACACTGGAGCAGCTCCCGTGGGGCGCAGTTATCGGCGTGATCGCGATCCTGCTGATCACGATGTTCTTCATCACCTCCGCCGATTCCGCAACCTTCGTCCTCGGCATGTTGACTTCGCGGGGGACGCAAAATCCGCGAACCTTTATCAAGGTGATCTGGGGCCTGCTGATGTCCGGCATTGCCGGCGCCCTGATCTTTACAGAGACCGGGCTGGGCGGGCTGCAGACGGTATCGCTGGTCATCGCGCTGCCGTTTACGGTTATCCTGCTGATGATGATGTATTCCTTGTACAAAGCGCTCAAGCGCGAGGTGATCGATATCCGGCGCAAGGAACGCAAACGGCTGCAGAAGCTGGAGCGGCTGCTGGAGCGGGAAGAAGATTAGTGGGATGGCAAGGAGGAGGAACGGATTGAGACGAAAGTGGATCGGACTGGCCGCCGGAGCGGTCATCCTGGCCGGGGCGGCGGGTGTCTATCTAACGATTCATCCGCCGGGCGATATCGATATCGAGGGCCGTTGGGTGCTCGCTGAGGGTTCGGAGGACTGCTATGCCGGGTTGCGCTTCATGCGGGGGATGACGCCAGCAGAAGGCGGGGCGTCGACCGAGACGCATGAGGGCAATGTCATCCGGATGGCTTACGGGACCTATGCCAAGAACGGGGCCACGCTTGCCTTGACCATGAGCAACCCGCCTTCCGAGCAGATCGAGATGAGCTTCGCGCGGCAGGACGCCCGCCTGCTGCTGGACTACACGCTTGGCGGCGAGCAGCTCAGCTGTACCTATGTCCTGAAGAAGGGGTAGGCTCCGGTCGGATAAGTGGATGACGCAGACAGGGAGAGCGTCCCGTGCGTGGCCCTCAGAGGTGTTCCGCTTCACGGCAAGGGGGATGGCTGAGCTGCTAGGTATGGCGGAGGGCGCTGGACGGATCTCGCCACGCTCGACTCTAACTGAAGCCCCTTGGACGATGACCAAGGGGCTCGGCCTCGCGTTCATATTGGAATTTGGGAAAATGCACGTCTCCCCTTGCAATGGATATAGATGACGGCTATAATGTAATTGATCAATTACTAACGAGCGGAGGGCTTGCTATGGTCAGATCAAAAGGACCGGATCGCAAGGAAGAGATCCTTGAGGCAGGTCTGGAGGTGTTTGCCGAGCGGGGGTATTACAACACCACGACGGCCCTTATCGCAGAGAAGGCCGGGATTTCCCAGCCTTATGTCTTTCGATTCTTTCCGACGAAGGAGGAGCTGTTCATCGCCGTTTTGAACCGGGCGTTCGACCGGATTCTCCAGACTTTCATGCGTGTCGAGTCGAGTCCAGAGCAGTTGGGCAGCGACCTGGTACAGGTATATGAGGAGTTGTCGCTCCGGCACCCCAACGAAATTGCCCTGCAGGTGATCGGCATCGGCATCACCGAGGAACCGATCCGGACGGCTGCCAAAGAAGGGTTATCCCGCATCCGCACCTATGTCCTGGGAGAGTTCAAAGCAGCGGGCATACCCGACGCGGAGAGAAACGTCACGATGTTTCTCGCGATGGGCATGATGTGCAATATTTCATATTTTCTGGACATGCCGGAGCTCTTTTCATTTAACGAAAATAAGTAACCTTTTCAATGGTTATTTATTTTCAGCAGAAGTAATTGATTAATCACTTTACATTAATTGTTATTGACCAATCAATTAATATGACAAGGTGGTAATACTCATGAACGTGCCCAGTACCGTAAAGAAAAAGTGGAGCAGACGGCAGAAAAGGTGGCTTGCGACCGGCATAATCGTCCTTTTGCCGATCGTTGCATTTTACTTATATGCCGCATATTGGACTTTCCAGGTCAACCAGAACCATAAGCCGGCATCCGTCAATATGGGGGAGATGCATCTGCATGGGGCGCACGCTTCCCATTCTGCCGATATGCATCACGAAGCTGTTGAGGCTGCACACAAGGACAGATCAGGACAGGCGATATCTGCCAGATCCTGTGCCGAGATGAAAGACGATCCAGGGGATGCTGCTGTTCGAGCGTTTGAACTGATGGCCGAAGCGAAGATCATCACGCTGGACGATGGCCGGACCATTGACGCCTATACGTTAAACGGCACAACGCCCGGACCGGAGATCCGGGTGACGGAAGGAGAACTGGTGAGAGTCCATCTGACCAACAAAAATGTGGAAGAGGGTGTAACCCTGCATTGGCATGGAGTGGTGTTACCCTGCTCACAGGATGGCGTGGCGGGCGTAACCCAGGACGCGGTAGGGCCTGGCGACGAGTTCACCTATGAATTTATAGCCAGACATTCCGGCACCTTCTGGTACCACTCTCATCAGCAGACGTCTGTGCAGGCGACCAAAGGCCTGATCGGCCGCTTTATCGTCGAACCGAAGATCAAGCCCTTTGCGTATGACCAGGATATTGCGGTAACGTTGCAACGATTCGGAAATTCAACAATGCTGCTGAACTCAAGCACACAGGAGTTTCAATTCCCTGCCGAGCCGGGGGAATGGGTTCGTTTGCGGATTGTGAATGCCGATAGCTGTACCCAGAACGTAGATTTACATGGAAGCCCGTTTAAGGTCGTCTCCATCGATGGGAGCGATATCCCGGGTCCGTGCCGGATTACATAAAAAGGTACTGCGTCTCCTGCCTTTGCAGGGGTTGCAGTACCTTCTTCATTACCGATGCGATTCATGGGATCCGGATCACTTCACCGACGCGCAGTTGATGGTCCACGGACAGATTGTTGTGCGCAGCAATCCGCTTGGCGCCGCTGTTGTCACCGTAGTACTGGCGGGAGAGGCTGAAGAGCGTCTCGCCTTCACGTACAGTATGGGTCTTGCTCTCGCTGCTGCCGCCCGACGATTCGCCAGTCCCGGTGCCCGGCGTGCCTGCGCTGCCGCCGGCCGGAGCGGGGATTGTCAGGCTGGCTCCGGCCCGGAGGCCGTCCGGGCCGCCCAGGTTGTTGCGGTCGATGATCAGATCGACAAAATCGGGTGAATTGTAGAACATGCGGGAGATGCTGTAGAGCGTGTCCCCCGGCTGGACCAGGTAGGTCGCGGGCAGATCGCCGCGCTCCTCAGAGCTCTCCTCGGTATCTGTGGCTGGCTTCTCCTCCGGGGGAGGACTACGGTCGATGCCCGGCGCGTCGATCTCCTGCAGAGGATCTTCGCCTTCGCGGGGCAGTCCCTCTGCCGGCTGGTCTGAGGGCCATGGGTCTTCGGACGGATCACCCTCGGCACCTTCCGTAGGGTCTCCTCCCGGCGAGCCTTCCGCCAGCTCGGTTTCTTCGTTATTGGCCTGACTCAGAGCAGTCCCTGCTTGCTGCAGATAGATGCTGTATAAGACGGCACAGACGACA
Source organism: Paenibacillus jepli (assembly GCF_047238105.1). NCBI lineage: Bacteria > Bacillati > Bacillota > Bacilli > Caryophanales > Paenibacillaceae > Paenibacillus > Paenibacillus jepli. The sequence continues at coordinate 3,068,755 of NZ_JBDFMD010000001.1, read as the reverse complement.
AGCAGGAACCCCAGCAGCGACAACAGGACGTAGTACAGCGTCCGGCCGGTTTTCGCCTCTGCGGTGCTTGTTTTGTTCTTGCTCATGTGCGGTCATTCTCCTTTATAAGGTTTGACTTGAGGACGGAGGGGGGGCTTTACTCTTATATTACTACAATTTTCGCGCGGCGAAACGGGAGGGAGGAATGATTTACCTGGTTAATAGGAATCAAATCGGACAAAAAAACGCCGCCTGCGACAAAATCGCGCCGACGTGAATCCTGTCAAGCATCAGCCCCCCAGCTGACTTCGATATGCTTTGGGAGAGAGTCCCTCCTGCTTTTTGAACACCTTGCTGAAATATTTCACGTCGCGATAGCCCACCATCTCGGCGATTCGGGTGACGCTCAGGTTAGGGTTGGACATCAGGCGCTTGGCTTTGTCGATCCGGTAGCCGGTGAGGTAGTCCGAGAAGCCGATGCCGTATTCCTGCTTGAAGCGGCGGGAGACGTATTCGCGGCTGACGTTAAAGGCGGAAGCGATATCCTGCAGGGCGAGCTCTTCCGTATAATGCCCTTCGACAAACGAGAGCATATCTCTCCAGGTCGAGGATGTGTCCCTGGACTGGCGGCTGGTGATCATCTGCGACAGACGCGTCATCCAGGCCTCGGCCCAGTCCCGCCACAGGAAGTGGGAGAAGGTGTAGCAGTCCGCGTCCGGCGCCGGATGCTCCTTGTCCTCGAGCTCAGCCTCCGCCAGCAGGGGCACCGCATGCTCCGCAGCCATTTCTCTCAGCAGGGAGGCCCGGAAGGAGGCCGCTTCAGCTCTCCACTGTGTCAATTGCTCAGGCGTGACGACGCCGGAGCGGGTCAACTCGTCGACCCAGCCTTGAGCCGCTTCCGCCAGCTGGCGGGGGCTGCCGCTCAGCACCGCCACCCGCGTCGCATCCATCATGGCGGAAAATCCGGGCGGTTTGGGCCGCAGGCCGGTCTCCTCTCCGGACAGGTCATGCAGGTATGCTCCGCTCTCCAGGATGTTGCGGCGCCTTAGCGCCCGCAGTGCTTCGCTATACTGGGCGGGCAAGCTGGCCGGCAGCTCGCCGCCGCTGCCGCTGCCAAAGTGCATCCGTCGCTGCAGCGTCAGAAACAGCCCTTCGTTGATGCCCGCGACCAGCGCCTGGACATCCTGCGCCGGATTCCACAGCAGCAGGATCACGCCTCCGGTCGATGCCCAGTAGCTGAAAGCGGTGCCGCGACGGTCCGGCTGAAGAAACTCATTGCAAATATTCGTCAGGACGAAATGAAGCAGATCCGTGTCATTGCCCATTCGCTCCAGCAGCTGCCGATCCCCGGCATCCAGATGCAGCAGCAGCAGCCGTACGTAGGACGCCGTATCCGGGACGACGCCTTCCTGCTTGAGCCGTCGGATCGCCGATTCGGCCCCAGCGGGATCATGGATGAGCGAGGATAACAGCTTCTCGCCATAGATCGGCTTGAATTCGTTGAGCTGGATGCTCTGCCGCTGCTGCTGCGTGCGTTCATGCTCGTCCTCGCGCCAGGACCGGGCCGCCTTGGCGACCGCAGCGTTGATCGTCTCCGGCTCGATCGGCTTGAGGATATAATCGACCCCGCCGTGGCGTACAGTGCTCCGCACAAAATCAAAATCATTATGTCCGCTGACCACAATAAACTTGGTGGCTTCGGCATACTCGCCGATCCAGGCCATCAGCTCCAGGCCGTGACCGTCTTCCATCATCATATCCATAATCACCAGAGCGGGGATGCTCTCTTGGATCAGGGCCATCGCCTCGTGTCCGCTCGCCGCTTCCCTTACTTCCGTGACGCCGTGTGCCTCCCAGTCCACCAGCAGGGTGATGGCACGGCGCACTCTCGCCTCGTCGTCAACGATCAATGCTCTCATCTGTCTCACGCTCCGCTGCTCGTAATATCCGGCATGCTCTACATGCCACACTGCTTAGCCCTGCACAGGCGGCTCTTTGCCAGCCGGGATATGGACGGTGATGCGCACGCCTTGCGGCAGCACATTCTCGACCTTCATATCCGCTTCATCGCCCTTGAACAGCTTGAGCCTCTCCAGCACGTTGGCGAGGCCGATCGAGGACGAGCCCTCCGCCCCGGGACTCTGCGACGGCGACAGACGTTCTGGCGCTTGGGCATCTGTGGCCCGCGTGGACGCATCATCGCCTTCGAGGGTGCCAAGGCTGCCCAGCGACAACCCGGGATCAACGGCCGGCTGCCAGGTATCAGAGGCAATCTGCGCCAGCTCCTCCTGGAGCCTTGCAAGGCGCTCCTCCGGAATGGAGAGGCCGTTGTTCTCTACGGTAACGACCGCGCCGCCGCCTTCTCCCGCCCGGGCCGTGATCCGGATCTGTCCGTTCTTCTCCGTGGATTTGTAGCCGTGCTTGAAGTAATTCTCCAGGATCGGCTGGAGGATCATCTTCGGCATCGTCACATCCCATACGCTGTCATCTCCATCGTAACTGAAGTGAAAGCGACTTTCAAACCGCTCCATCTGCAGGTCGATATAGGCCTGGATATGCTCCATCTCCTCGCGCAGCGTGACGATGCGGTCTTCGTTGTGCATGCTGTAGCGCATCATCTTGGCCAGCGAGGCCAGCAGGGCATAGACCTGCGGCACCTTCAGCTCCAACGCCAGCGTGCCGATAATCTGCAAGGTATTGTTCAGGAAATGCGGATTGATCTGTGCTTGCATCGCACGCAGCTGGTTGGTCTTGCCGGCCAGCTCCAGCTTGTACTCGCGCAAGATCAGATTATTGATCGTATCCATCATGCCGCGGAAGCGGACAGTCAGCGAGCCGATCTCATCGTTGCTGCTGGGCTGGATGTCAACGTCCAGCTTGCCGGCCTGGATCTGGTTCATATACCTCGCCAGCCGCTTGATCGGTGCCGTGATCCGGATGGAGATGATGACGGTGGCGGCGGCGATGATCATCAGGGATACCGCGAGCAAGAGCAGGTTGAGGCCGGCCGCCCGGCTCGCTTCTCTCGTCAGGTAGGAGAGCGGGATCTGCTTGACCAGCGTCCAGCTTGTACTGCGGTCCTGGATCGTCTGATAGACATACACGCTGCCATCATGCTCGAAGTGCCCGGCAGCTGTCTCAGACGCGGCCAGCCGTTCCGTATACCAGGCTTCCTCCAGCGTCTCGCCCAGCCGGTCGGCCTCATCGCTGTAGATCAGCTGGCCGTCTTCGCTGATCAGGTAGATCTTCTCCCGTCCCTGAACATAGAGCTGATCCGCTATATCCGAGAGTGCGGCCATCTCCACGTCGATCGCCAGATAGCCGATGACATCGCTGGAAGGCACGTTCTCGATGCGGCGGTGCAGCGTGAAGACAGGCCGGTCGGGATACCGGATCACTGAGTTGGTAAAGCCGTACAACGTGCTCATATGGCTGGGCTGCACCCATACGCTGGGGCCGGTCTGCAGTACGGTCTCATAAGGCTCCGTATTGTACTGGCGCTGCGGCGTATTGAGCATGACCAGGGTCGCTTTGCGGCTGACATTCTCATAGAGATAGATCTGGAACACATCCGGGAGGGATGATGCGATCGAATAAAGGACGGCGTAGACGCGCGCGCTGCTCTGCGAATCCTCGTAGCCGCCCTGCAGGAGATGAAGCACGGAATAGACGTTGGAGGAGCTGCGGTTCAGATCATCAAGCAGGTTCGTCAGATTCCGTCCGCCCTGGTAGAGCAAGTTGGCATTCTCTGTGGCGACGCGGGTTTTCAGCGATGCCGTAGTATAGGTGTAGGTGATGAACATCGTTGCGATTATCGGGATGACGGTGGCCAGCAGCAGGAAGATGATCAGCTTGGTCCGTATGCTTTTCCATTTCACCTGCCATCCCTCCGATCAATATATTACACCTCATAGTTCACATAAGTCGGTGTTTATTGTACCGCAATCCAGTCATACTAACCATACAATAGTTTATTAGAGGCTTGAACACGTATTTTTACAGAAAGAAAGGGGGCTGTGCCGTGCGCAACAGAAACTTCGCCAAAGAGCTCGGTCTGCAGTCATTTTTTGTAGGACCGGTCCTGATATTCTTTACCTTGATTATGGTGGTTCCGTTTTTTCTGGGCATGTATTATTCCCTTACAGACTGGAATGGCGTTGCCCGGACCGTCAACTGGGTTGGCCTTGCGAATTTCAAAACGATTTTCTCCAACGACCCTGATTTTTGGAAGTCGTTCTCGTTTACCGTTCGGTTCACGGTGCTTGGCGTCATCCTGACCAACGTCGTCGGTTTTGCGCTGGCGTATCTTTTGACCCGGGCGCTCAAGCTGCGCAATCTGATGCGGACGATCTTCTTCATGCCCAACGTCATTGGCGGGTTGCTGCTCGGCTTCATCTTCCAGTTCATCTTCATCAAAGGCTTCGATACGATGTATGACATCACGGGGTGGTCGTTCTTCGGCTTGCCGTGGCTAGGGGACGCGACAACCGGCTTCTGGGGCATCACGATGGTCTTCATCTGGCATCAGGCCGGTTATCTGATGGTCATCTACATCGCTTCCCTGACCAACGTGCCGAGCGAGATACTGGAAGCGGCCGAGATCGATGGCGCGAGCCGCTGGCAGCTGCTGCGCAGCATCATCATCCCGCTGATCATGCCGGCTGTGACGATCTGTCTGTTCCTGGCGATCTCCTGGGCGTTCAAGATCTTCGACCTGAACCTCTCGCTGACCCGGGGCGGTCCGTTCAAATCGACGGAATCGGTGGCCATGAACATCTATAACGAAGCGTTCCAGAACAACCGGTACGGACTGGGTACGGCCAAAGCGATGCTGTTCTTTGTCATCGTAGCCTTCATTACGATCATCCAGGTTCGTCTGACGAAGAAGAGGGAGGTCGAGGCCTGATGAATTCCAAAGCCTATACCGGACGCACGCTGATTACCGAGATTATCATGGTACTGGTTGCGCTGCTGTTCCTCTCGCCGTTCTACTTTCTCTTCGTGAACTCCGTCAAGACGTTCGGCGAGATCATGACGAACTCGGCCACCTGGCCGGCTGTCTTCCAATGGGAGAACTTCAGCAGAGCCTGGTCGCTCACCAACTTTCCGTTAGTGTTCACCAACTCGCTCATTGTTACGATTGTCAGTGTCATTCTGGTGGCCTTGATCAGCGCGATGGGCGCGTACCGGATGGTGCGTCACAATACGCGGTTCAACCGGATCTTCTTCCTGATCCTGATCGCATCGATGGTCGTACCATTCCAGTCGATCATGATGCCGCTGCTGCGCGTAGTCAATGAGCTGGGACTGACCAATACCCGGACCGGTCTGGTGATGACCTATCTCGGACTGGGCGGACCGATGGCGCTCTTCCTCTTCCACGGCTTCGTGAAGTCGATCCCGCTGGAGATCGAAGAGGCGGCGACGGTGGATGGCTGCAACCGGGTCAGCGTGTTCTTCCGGATCGTGCTGCCGATGCTCAAGCCGATGCTGATGACCATCATCGTCCTGAACTGTCTCTGGGTCTGGAATGATTATCTGCTGCCGTCCCTGATCCTGCAGAGTCCGGCGCTGCGGACAATCCCGCTGGCGACCTTCTCCTTCTTCGGAGAATATTCCAAGCAATGGGATCTGGCGCTGCCGATGCTCGTCATGGGCATCGCGCCGATCATCATCTTCTTCCTGTTCCTGCAACGCTACATTGTCGAAGGAATCGCGGCAGGCTCGGTCAAAGGTTAATCCTTTGACCAGCCCTATCGCTTCCCAATATAAAGAACTATACTTTACTAAGTAGGGGGAAACAAAACATGAACAAAAAGTATACGGTTGTCGCATCATCTGTGCTGGCCATGTCTCTGATCCTCGGCGCTTGCGGCGGTGGCGGCAACAACGCAACTGACGGCAATACTGGCGGCGCGAATGGCGGCAACGCCGGCGGCGAGCAGAAGACAGTTACGCTGTTCCAATTCAAGACGGAAATCGTAGAAGGGCTTAACGAGCTGAAAGTCGAATTCGAAAAAGAATATCCGAACATCAAGCTGGATGTGCAGACAGTAGGCGGCGGTGCTGACTACGACGCAGCACTGAAAACCAAATTTGCTTCCGGCGATGCGCCTGATATTTTCTCCAATAACGGCTATGCCAAACTCGACCTGTGGGAAGAGCGCCTGGAAGATCTTTCCGACCAGCCTTGGGTAGCGGATCTGGTGCCATTGGCAGCAGAAGCGATCACGAAGGACGACAAAGTCTATGGCCTGCCGCTTAACCTCGAAGGCTTTGGCTATATCTACAATAAAGATATCTTCGAGCAAGTGGGCATCGAGTCACCGCCAATGACGTACTCCGAGCTGGAATCAGCTGCGCAGAAGATTCAAGAAGCGGGTATCACACCGTTTGCCAACGCTTATCAGGAATGGTGGCTGCTGGGCAGCCAAGGCATCAGCAATGCCTTCGCCAACCAGGACGATACCGATGCATTCATCGCAGGTCTCAATGACGGCAGCGAGTCCATCGCGGGCAACGAGCACTTCGCCAACTGGGCTAAGCTGATGGAGCTGACGCTGGAGTACGGCAACCGCAACCCGCTGACAACTGACTACAATACGGCTGTATCCATGTTTGCTAACGGAGAAGTCGCGATGACGCAGAACGGCAACTGGGCGCAATCGATGATCGACGGCATCACGCCGGACATGAACATCGGCTTCCTGCCGATGGCGCTGAGCGACGATGCCGAGCGCTCTGGCAAGGTTACTATCGGCGTACCGGTGAACCTGGTCGTCAACAATGAATCCGATGCCAAAGAAGAAGCGAAGATCTTCCTCAACTGGCTCGTTACTTCTGAAGTTGGGCAAGAGTACATCGTGAAGAAATTCATGTTCATCCCGCCGCTCACAACGATCGAGTCGACACCGGAGGACATGGGCGCCCTGGCGACTTCGCTGCAGGAGTACATCGACCGTGGCGAGATCTTCGCTCACAATGCCGGTAAATACCCGGACGGCGTAGCGCAGGAGTTCGGCAGCGCGATCCAGGAGTTCTTGGCCGGACGTGTTGACGTTCAGACGTGGAGCCAAAACATGCAAGCCGCTTGGGACAAATTGAAGTAATACCAAGTTATACTGAGTGTTATCCAGTGTTGTTTAGGTGTGGCGTGCGAGCCTCTGGTTCGTATGCTACACTTGGGATTAATAACGATACCTTACGGAACTGCTTCTGTGCTTGGCCCGGCTGGGCGAGGTGCAGAGGCAGTTTTGGCATGGAGCAACAGAAGGAGGTCAAGCATGAGCAAGCAGGCAGAGCAAGTGCAGATCGGTGTGGTCTATTATCCTGAACAATGGGACCGGTCGATGTGGGAGGGCGACTTCTGCCGGATGAGTGAGAGCGGCGTCAAGGTAGTCCGGATGGCGGAGTTCGCCTGGAGCCGCATGGAGCCGGCGCCCGGCATCTATGAGTGGGCGTGGCTCGACGAGGCCGTAGAGCTGTGCGCGCGCTATGGCTTGCAGGTTGTCCTCTGTACGCCCACTGCAACACCGCCGCGCTGGCTGACTGAGCAGCATCCCGATATCCTGCCGATCCGGGCTGACGGCAGTACATATCATGCAGGCGTGCGCGGTCACCGCTGCTACAGCAGCGCATCGATCCGCAGTTATGGACAGCGCATCACGGAGGTGCTGGCGCGACGCTATGCCGGTCACCCTGTCGTCATCGGCTGGCAGACGGACAATGAGTTCGGGATGAATGACTGTCACTGCGATGCGTGCAGCGACGCGTTCCGGGAGTGGGTGCGGGCAAAGTACGGCACGCTTGAAGCGGTGAACCGCGAATGGGGCACGGTCGTCTGGAGCGGGGAATACAGCGAATGGAGCCAGCTGACGACGCCTCATGGCGGCTCACGCTTCAACAACCCTTCCTATCTGCAGGATTTTGCAAGATTTCAATGGGACGCCATCGCCAAGTTTCAGCGGGAGCAAGTAGCGATTCTGCGTCGCGAGTGCCCTGGACACTTCATCACACATAACTTCCATACCTATCCGCAGCGGATGGACCAGTACCGGGTAGCCGAGGATCTCGATCTGGCCGCCTTCGACTATTATCCCAACACTGCGCCGGACAAGCAGTCGACCGGCCCATACAGCGGCGCGTTGTCGCTCGATGTGACCCGGGGGGTCAAGCGGCGCAACTTCTGGATTATGGAGCAGCTGAGCGGCCCGCCGGGGGCTTGGTTTGCTACATGGCGGGCGCCTTACCCGGGCTTTATCCGGGCGTTCGTCTGGCAAGCGATCGCCAAGGGGGCGGATACGGTCGTCCACTTCCGCTGGCGGTCGGCGGCGGTCGGCGCCGAGCAGTTCTGGCATGGCCTGATCGACCCGAGCAACGTGCCGGGCCGTCGCTTCGCCGAGTTCGAGCGGCTGTGCGGCGAGGTGAACCGTCTCTCGGAGCAGCTGCAAGGCACTGAGCCGAAGCATCAGGTGGCGATGCTGTTCTCTCACGAGCAGCTGGAGGCGCTGCGTATCCAGCATCAGGCCGAGGGCATGAGCTATTACGAGAACATCAAGGACTATCACCGCGCGCTCACCAAGCTGGGGATCGGCTGCGACGTCATCGAGTGGACGCAGCCGCTGGACGGCTACCGGATCGTCATCGCGCCGGGCTTCTTCCTGATGGACGAGCAGGTGGCGGCATCGCTGGAACAGTTCGCGAGAGCAGGCGGAACAGTGCTGGTGACGATGCGGGCAGGCGTCAAAGAGATGAACAACCAGCATGTGCAGATGCTGCTCCCGGGCAGACTGGCCGAGCTGACCGGCATCGTAGTGGAAGAGTATGATGCGATCGGCCATGACGTGCATACGATCGTCGATGAGGAAGGGCAGGCTTACAGCTGCTCGCAATGGTGCGATATTCTTCGTCTGGAGGGAGCGGAGGCGATCAGTCGGTACGCCGGCGACTTCTACGACGGGACGCCTGCTGTGACGGTGAATGCCTATGGCGAGGGCCTCGCCTATTATGCAGCTACGCATCCGGATGAAGCTTACTTGCGGTCACTGCTGCTGCGGATCGCGGGCGAGCAAGGCATAGCCAGCTATCCCGATCTGCCGGAGGGCGTACAGGTGGCGGAGCGTACCGGCGAGGGCGGGACGTATCTGTTCGTCATGAACCTGTGCCGCGAGCCGCGCGAGGTGAGACTGCCTGCTGAATATACGAGCGTATTGTACGGTGAACGGCGGGAAGCTGTGTTGCAGCTGGAACCGTACGGGGTGGACATTGTGAAGGTAGAGGGATCGTAATCGGACGGGTGGTCGTGTTGGGGACTGTATACCTTATAAGGGACACAGTCCTTTTTTTGTGGTTCGGATAGTGCTGTGGTTTGGATAGTGCGGTAGAGTGTGAAAAGGTCGAGATTGTGCTATCAATTAATAAGTAGAAGGGAATCACTGGAGAAAGGCGAATATATATTCGTGCATCTATGCGAAGTCAGAGCGCCAGAACGAACTTTATGTACGTTACGAGGAGGAGATTAATTTGGAGATGAAGATGGGCATAATTCCGAACGAGCCTACGCAAAAGGCTGCGCTGGAGAATCGGGTCGCCGGCGTATTCGTCCACGTCAGCGACCTGCGGCGATCAGCGGAGTGGTACAGCCGGCTGCTTGGTCTGCCGGTTCTGGAGGAGCGGTTGAATGGCGGTCCGGTATACTGGCTGGAGCTACCCGGCACACACCTGATCCTGGACAATGACAGTCACAACCGGCAGCAGCCGGACTGGCAGGAGTGGCAGCAGCCGAGATTGATGCTCCCGGCGCGCGGCATCGAACAGGCCGTTCTTCAGCTGCAGGATGCCGGAGCCGAGCTCATTGGCGGGGTGGAAGATCACGGGTCGATGGCTTACTGCAATTTCCGCGACCCGGAAGGCAATGTGCTGATGGCTTGTTGGACGGGTCAACCAAGTGAAGATATGGCGGATGCCAGCGGCGGTCCAATCCGGCCCCGGATCGGCGGTGTATTCCTGGACGTCCGGGACTTGCCAGCGGCAGCACGCTGGTACTGCGGACTGTTCGGATTGCAGCTGACAGAGCCTCCGGCGGGGGAGACGATCTACAGCGTGCCGGTGAGCCGCGGCGCCTCGCTGCTGCTGGACAGCAACCGGCATGTTAACCAAGAGTCGTTCACAGAGCTGTTCTATCTGGAGACGGACGACTTTGAAGCAGCGCTAGCATACGCACGGGAGCTGGGTTGCGAATTGGCAGACGGGCCCAACTTCTTTGACGATTTGTCCGAGTTCGCGCTGCTCGATCCGGACGGCAACCGGATCGTCATCGCCCAGATGAAGGGATGATCCGGGTCAGGACGTCTTCATCGCCAGACCTTCGCGGACCAGCTCCTCAAGCGGCGTAGGCTCGCCGATCAGCTGCTCGAGGTCCAGGCCTGTGCGGGAAGATCCGCCGGAGGCGATGTGCTCATTGATGCCTGAGAGCATCCCGGCCACATCTTCCGGCAGGCCAGCCCGGACGAGCAGGGCCTGATTCTCCTCGTAGGAGATGGGCTCGTAGGCGACAGGCTTGCCGGCTGCGCTCGAGAGGGCTTCCGCCAGCTCGCGGCAGGTCCAGGCCCGGCTGAGCACCAGCTCGTAGGTTTTGTTCTCATGGCCTTCCCCGGTCAGCACCGCCGCTCCTGCACGGGCGAGATCATAGCGGCTCGGCGAGTGGATGGGGCCCTCCCCTGTATTGGACTTGAGTGTGCCGTATTGGGCTGCCGCCTGCAGTGAGCGCGGATCCAGGAAGATATCGGCGTAGAGCGGGTTGCGCAGGAAGGTATGAGGGATACCGGTCGAACGGAGGATGCCTTCCGTCAGCAGATGGGTCGCCGCCAGCGGCAGCTTAGAGTCCTCGGCGAAAGCATAGCCGTAATAGACGATATGGGGGACGCTCGCCTCCCTGGCGGCCATGGCGACATGCGTATGCTGCAGTAGCCGCAGCGTCTCGTCATGCGCATCCGGACTGGGGATGAACAACAGCTTGTCTGCGCCTGCAAATGCAGTTTGCAGCACAAACCGATCGTTATAGTCCCCATAACGCAGCTCCAGTCCGAGCTCTGCAAGGTGGGCGGCTTTCTCCGGGCTGCGCACGATGGCTACGATCTCCTCGGCAGGCACGCCTTGCTTCAGCAGATGTCCGATGACTTTGCTCCCCAACTGGCCGGTAGCGCCGGTGATGATGATTGACATGTTCCTCATCCTTTCATTAGAGAATCATTCCCTTACTACCATAACCCATCTCGGGTTAAGCATACAAGGCGAGTACCGCGCTCGAAGTCCAAGGCACTCACGGGCAGTCCGAAGGGGGTTGAGCCGCTTGACAGGGGTGTAACCGTTGGTTATATTGTAACCGACGGTTACGAAGCTAGGCCGAAGGAGAGGATGGCTGACGATGAATAAGCAGGAGCAGCGCTCGGAGGATACCAAGCAGAGCATCATCCGGGCGGCGGGGGCATTGTTTGACGAGAAGGGCTACGATGCGGTGACGATGCGGCAGATCGCCAAGACGGCGGGCTGCTCGCATACGACCATCTATATTTACTTTCAGGACAAGGAAGCGCTGCTGCAGGCCCTTACTCTGCCGGCTTTGCTGGAGATAAAGTCGAGGGTACAGACGGTCTTGCAGGACGTCCTTCTGTCGGCGACAGAGGCAGTGGATCGGATCAGTATGGAGATGATCCGGTTCTGCCTTTCGCACAGGACAATGTACACGGTGTTCTTCATGGTGAAGGCGGGGCGAGTCGATGAGCAAGAGCCGGCGTCTGCGCTGAACAAGCTGCGCAATGAGCTGTTCGCTCTGCTCTCGGAAGGGCTGAAGCGGTGCTTCGCCGAACCGCCGAGCGGGGAGCGGCTGCTCGCATACAGTCGGATCTATTACTATATGCTCCAGGGGATCGTCGGCACGTATGCCTATTCGGAAGAATCGACGGAGTCGATCATGGACCGCTTGGCTCCCACCTTCGCCGAGGCGACGGAGGTGGTGCTGGCCGGACTGCTGGCGCGCAGCAGCGGGGAGGGAGTCTCATGAAGGCAGAACAGATCTCCGAGCATATCTGGCGCCTGCGCACGTGGGTGTTCATCCCGATCACGGTCTGGGTCGTCGTGGAGCAGCAGGGTGTCGTCCTGATCGATACTGGGATGGCATCGATGGCCAAAGATATCCTGAAGCAGATCCAGGAGCTCAAGAAGGGGCCGCTCCGGCGAATCCTGCTCACCCATGGCCATTCGGACCATGCAGGCGGACTTCGGCGTATTCTTGATTTTTCATCCGTCCCGGTATACGCGCACAAGCGCGAGCTTCGCTATCTGGAGGGCATCCAGCCGTACCCCCGCCGCAGTAAAGCCCAGCAGATGATCGCGCCGGGCATCGTCCAGACGCTGCCGATGGGCGGGATCGGCGAAGAGGGCTCGCTCGGCAGCCTGAGCATGCATTGGACGCCGGGTCATGCACCCGGCCATGTCGCTTACTTCCACGAAGAGGACAGCGTACTGCTGGCCGGGGATCTGTTCACCTCGCGGAGAGGGCAGCTGCGCCGTCCGATGCCGATGTTCACCGCAGACATGGCGGAGGCGGTCGAGAGCGGTGAGGTTGTCAGGCACCTCCGGCCCCGCCGGCTGGAGATCTGCCACGGGGATGAGGTGCTGGATCCGGCCGAGCAGATCGATCAGTATCTAAGCCGCTACGGGGAGAACTGAACTCGCGGACAGCAGGCGCATGGGTTATACTTTGAACAACAAGTGCAATCTACAGGGAGAAAGGACGGGCGGCCAGTATGCGTGCAGAAGATATCCCACGGGAGAAGATTGTCTATGACAAGCAATACCCGATCTACATCGGCGATACCGCTGGCATCTCCAAGCCCTATCAGAAGCTGCATTGGCATGATGCCCTGGAGATCAATCTGATCAAGTCCGGCCAGGGCTACTACAATATCAACGGACGGGTCTATGAGTTCCGCGAGGGCGATATCCTGCTGATCAACTCCAATGATCTGCACTGCGCTTATGAGACAGAGGCTTTGCTGATGCAGGTCATTACCTTCGACTTGTCCTGGCTGCTCGGGATGATGCGCTCCGATCCGCAGATTCTGGCGCCGTTCAAGGAGATGGGGATCCATTTTACGAACCTGCTGGACCGAAGTCATCCCGGTATGGAGCAGCTGCGTTCGCTGCTGGCGCGGATGCAATCGGAGAACAATAACCGCAGTGAATGCTACCGGGTGATGGTGCTTTCCCATCTGGTGGAGTTCCTGGTCTATGTGAACCGGCATTTCCGGCTGCCGCGTGTCGAGGAAGCGTGCGCTTCGCTGGGGTCGGCCCAGCTGCTCAAGATCCGCAAGGTGATCAGCGCGATGGAAGAGGATTGCGCCTCTCCCTGGACGCTGGAGGAACTCGCTGCGCTTGCCTTTCTCAGTCCTTCCCGGTTCAGCGACATCTTCCGTCAGGCCGTGGACATGCCGCCGCTCAGCTACCTGATTGTGCTGCGCATCGAGCGGGCACTGGGGCTGCTGGATACGACGACGATGAAGATCTCCGAGGTGGCGCTGGAGTGCGGGTTCACGAGTCTCTCCAACTTCAACCGCCTGTTCAAGAAGCATCTCGGCGTGACGCCGATGGACTATCGGACGCGGCAGACATAGGGGGGGCATAATGAAATACAACGCCAAAGATATGCTCAACTCCTTCATTCGTGTAGGTAAGACTAAATCAAAAGCTCTTAAATCTAGTTTTACTGAGCGATTCTGCGATACGGAGTCGGAGTATCGATAACGAACTTAAGAATGCTATGGTGCTTTCACATAATCATTTTCATTACTATTCTCAAGAAGTGAGTTTGTATGGCAACCCACGGAAATAGGCTGGCTTTCTTTTCTTATGAAACAAGCTACATAATAATAGGGAATATGATGAATATGAGGCTGTCTGCAAGAGGTAGTGAACCTTGCGGACAGCCTCTTTGTGTGCGTCCCACGGGGTATCATGTACGTAAGAAGAAGCGAATTTAGCTCTAAATTAATGTTAGATATTATTACATAAGTGAAAAATGAAAGGGTTTTATATTTTCGCCAATGTAAAGAAAACATGAAAAACAGTAAGATTGTGTCAGTAATCACTTGGATTCGCGTAGAAAACGCCCAATTTTAGAGTGTAGAATGGAATAAACGCTCACATAAATTCAATGGAATTTCACAAGAGAGAGTCACGACAAAGGGGGATTTATATGCGCACCAAAGGCGGAGGATGGCTGCGGCTGATCCGGCAATGGGATGTTCAATTGATGGTCGTGCCGGCGCTGCTCTTTATCCTGGTCTTCCATTACATTCCGATGTACGGGGTGTTGATGTCCTTTCAGGACTACAGTCTGTTCCGCGGCTTCAGCGGCAGTCCGTGGGTGGGGTTCAAGCATTTCCAGATGTTCTTCGAGTCTCCGGAATTCTGGACGATCATGCGCAACACCCTGGTCATCAGCCTGCTCAAGCTCATCGTCGGCTTCCCGGCGCCGATCATCCTGGCCTTGATGCTCAACGAAGTGAAGCACCGGGCATTCAAGCGGCTCATCCAGACGATCAGCTATCTGCCGCATTTCCTATCCTGGGTCATCGTCTCGGGCTTCGTCATCTCGATGCTGTCCACGGACAACGGCAGTCTCAACATCCTGCTGCAGCAGCTGAATCTGATCGATCAGCCGGTCAACTTCCTGTCGATCCCCGAGTACTTCTGGGCGATCCTCGTCGGCACCGGGCTGTGGAAGGAGATCGGCTTCTCCTCGATCGTCTACCTCGCCGCCATCGCAGGGGTCAATCCCCAGCTGTACGAGGCAGCCGAGATGGACGGCGCGAGCCGGCTGCGGCAGATGTTCTCGATCACGATCCCGTGCATCATGCCGGTCATCATCATCTTCTCGATCCTGGCCATCGGCAATCTGCTCAATGCCGGCTTCGAAGACATCCTGCTGCTGGGGGCCAATCCTGTGCTGAGAGATGTCAGCGACGTCATCGATACGTACGTCTACCGGATCGGAATCCAGAATGCCAGATATTCTTACGCGACGGCAGCTGGCCTGTTCAAGGCCGTGATCAGCGTGGGGCTCTTGGCAGCAGCCAACTACGCCGCGCGCCGGTCAGGCAACAGCTTATGGTAGACATGAAGGGAGGCGGGGCGCGGGTGAGGGTTGGGGCAGGTGACCGGGCGCTTGTAGTCACGATCTATGTCGTGTTGGGAGTACTGGGGTTTACGGCGTTATATCCATTCTGGAACGCGGCGGTAATCTCGTTTAACAGCGGCAGGGATACCGCCCTCGGCGGCATCACCTTCTGGCCGCGGCAGTTCACCCTGGAGAACTATGCGGTCGTCTTCCGGGACGAGCGGCTCATGAACGGCTTCATGATCTCGGTCCTGCGGACGGCGATCGGCACGCTGCTGTCGATCATGGCGACGGCTATCTTCGCTTACGGGATGACCAAGCGCGAGCTGATGGGGCGCAAATATTACATGATCATCTGTATCGTCACGATGTACTTCAGCGGCGGTCTGATCCCGACCTATCTGCTCATCCGCGAGCTGCAGCTGCTGGATACGTTCTGGGTCATGGTCATCCCCGGTCTGATCAGCGTGTGGAATATGATCATCTTCCGGACATTCTTCCAGGGCATCCCCGGCGGGCTGGAGGAGTCGGCGCGGATCGATGGCTGCTCCAACTGGGGCGTGCTCATGCGCATCGTCCTGCCGCTGTCGGGGCCGGTCGTGGCGACGCTCTCGCTGTTCACGGCAGTCTTTCACTGGAACGACTGGTTCGCACCCAGTATCTATATTACCAACGTCGATCTGCTGCCGATCCAGACCAAGCTGCAGCAGATTCTGAACTCCAATATTATGAGCGAGCAGATGTCCCAGCTGGACTCGGCTGCTCAGGGGCGGCTGAGTCAGATGCGCTCCGTTACGAGCAAGTCGCTGTCGATGGCGACGATGATGGTGGCGACCGTGCCGATCCTGTGCGTCTATCCGTTCGTGCAGAAGTATTTTGTCAAGGGCGTGCTGATCGGTTCCCTGAAGGAATAGGGGCGGCTGCACAAGGGAAATCGGGTATGGAGCGCCTGGCGCTTGGACCATAGCATGGCAATCATGAAGGGAGTGGTAAGGAATGAAGACACGCAGCTTGGCGGGGAAATGGTGGATGACGGTACTGATGGTGCCCATCCTGCTGGCCGGTTGTTCGGACAACAGCGGCGGCGCTCCGGCGGAGGGGGCGCAGGACGGCAATAACGGAGAGAGAGAGGTCTCGGCCGTATATGAGCTGGGACAGGAGCCGCTCGAATTCTCCTTCTATGGACACTATGACTGGTACACCATGCCGACCTGGGGCGGCGACCTGTCGACCAAATGGATCCAGGACAACATGAAGGTCAATGTGACGCCGGTCAGCTCGGGCGGCAATGCGAGCCAGAAGCTCAGCACGATGATCGTCTCGTCGTCGCTGCCGGATGTCATCTGGATGGAGCGGGGGCCGGATGTGGAGAAGCTGCGCGCCGAGGGCATGCTCGTGGCCTTCGACGACTACCTGGACAAATATCCGAACCTGAAGGAGTGGGCCGGCGACTCGACACTGGACATGCTGCGCTCCCCCGACGGCAAGCTGTATCAGTTCCCGAACTGGTATACGACGCAGCCCAACGGCAACGCGGGCTACCTGGTCAACAAAAAAATCTATGAAGAGCTCGGTCAGCCGCCGCTGGAGACGACTGACGACCTGTATGAGTATCTCAAGCTGGTCAAAGCAAGCTATCCGAACGTCGTCCCTCTCGAGGTCGGACAGAGCGGTGCGGGGCTGGATATCCTGAGTACGGCGTTCGGAGAAGACCGTCCTTATATCTTCAATACGATGATGGCCGTGCCTGATGGCGACGAGTTCACCTCGATCTTCACCGATCCGGTCTACCGCGAGGCGATGCAGTACAACAGCAAGCTGTACCGTGAAGGCCTGATCACGCAGGATGCGTTCACGCAGAAGCTGGAGCAGGTAGAGCAGAAGGTGCTCAATGGGCAAGTGGCCGTCTATGTCGCCTCCTCGCCGACCGAGTTCGGCGCCATGGGTCACTCGCTCCTGAGTGCGGAGGATCCGGACGCCGGCTACATCATGGTCTGGCCGATCCACAAGCAGGGGCTCGACAAGGACCGGATCTATCCGGGCGACTACAAGCAGCTGGGCTGGAACGTCAGCGTTATTACCAAGTCTGCGGACAATCCGGAAGCCGTCTTCGCCTTCCTGGACTGGCTGACCGGTCCTGAGGGACAGCGCATTATTTTCTGGGGTCCGGAAGGGATCTATTGGGAGGGCACCGACGAAGAGGGCGCGCCGCTGTTCACGGAAGCCTTCACATCCGATCACAAGGGACGCGACGAGCTGATGAATGCCACAGTCAACTTCCAGTGGAACGGCAACACGGTCTACATCGACAACTCCAAGATGAAGTTCGAGTCGACGCTGCCGCCGGAGGACCGGAGCTGGGAGACTTATTGGCAGTCGGAGATTACCTGGAAGACGCAATTCAACACGACTGAGTACGTCAATCTGGATCCTGCCGGCGATTCCAATGAGGGGATCATCTCCCAGAATGTCTTCGAGATCTATGAGAAGGCACGGGCGCAGGCAATACTCAACGCCAAGAGCGACGAGGAGGTCATTGCGATCCTCGACAAAGCGGAGGAAGATGCGCAGAAGGCCAACTATGCGCAGCTGCTGGCTTATAAAACCGAGCGTTGGCAGGAGAACAAGAGCAAGCTTGAGTAGCAGGGTAATGGACGCGGGTGTGCTGGCGGCCAGAGCAGTGGGCCCGGGCTCGCACACCCGGATGACAAGCCTTCCCCGGCGGGGCCGGTGGGGGCTTGTTTTTTTATCACGCCTACCATGTTAGAGCAATCGTCACAAATCGTAAGATTGTGTCAGTTTTCGCGTGGATTCGCGTAGAGCGAAGAGGCCCGGAGGATGTAGAATGACATTGCGTCGGTAAGAGAGCTGTAGTTCGAGTGCTTCGTGGTCAAAAGCGGGCTTTTCGAACAAGCTCTGATAGTACATTTAACTAGCATGGGACGTGATAGAGCGTGACAACTTATTATATGGGCGTAGATGGCGGGGGCAGCAAGACGCTGGCCTATGTCGCGGACGAAACAGGACTGATAGTGGGCATGGGCGCGGCTGGCTGCGGCAATCACCAGCTCGGTCCCGAGCAGGCGCGCGTCAACATCGACGCCGCTGCGCGGGGAGCGCTGCAGACGGCAGGCTTGACGCATGAGGATATCGCCTATGCGCTCTTCGGGCTGGCCGGGGCGGACCGCGAGGCCGACTACCGGATCCTGCGGCCGATGGTCGCATCGCTGGGCTTCGAGCGGCATGGCGTCGTATGCGACACCGATATCGGCCTGCGCGCCGGGACCCGGCAGCCGGACGGGGTCGTGCTGATCTGCGGCAGCGGCACGAACAGCTTCGGCGTCAACCGGGCTGGCGAAGGGTACCAGTGCGGCGGCTTTGGCTACATGTACGGCGACTTTGGGGGCGGCAGCGATCTGGCGATTGAGGTATTCCGCTCCGTTATCCGCGCTTGGGAAGGAAGGGAGCAACCGACGCTGCTGACCGCACCGACGCTGCGGATCCTCGGGTATCCATCGGTGGAGGAGATGTATCACGCCTATCTCGACCACGGCAGGCGGGTGCCTCGCAATCTGGCGCAGGCACTCTTCGAGGTCGAAGCCGAGGATGTGGCAGCCCAGCGGATCCTCCGCCGGCAGGCGAGCGAGCTGGCTTTGGCCGCAGGAGCGGTGATTCGCAAGTTGAACATGGCCGAGGATGCGTTCGACGTGGTGCTGGTAGGCAGCATCCTCACCCGGGGGCGCAGCCCGGTATTGCAGGGGCAGTTGGAGCAGGATCTGGCAGGGCACGCGCCGCGGGCCAAGCTGAAGGTGCTGCATATGGAGCCGGCGGCAGGGGCGTTGCTCATGGCCATGGAACGCGCGGGCGTGTTTGTAGAGACGGGGGTCTATGAGCAACTGGAGCGTCAACTAACAATTAAGGAGGCGACAACGTTATGACACAACCTTTGAAAATCGTCGTCATCGGGGGCGGCTCATCCTATACCCCGGAATTAATTGAAGGCTTAATCAGTCATTATGATAGCTTCCCGGTAGGGCAGCTGGTTCTGGTCGATATCGAGGCGGGACGGGAAAAGCTGGAGACGGTCGGCAAGCTTGCGCAGCGTATGGTCGCGGCGTCCGGGCTGCCGATGTCCGTGGAGCTTACGATGGACCGACGGGGGGCGCTGCCCGGGGCGGACTTCGTGACGACACAGATGCGCGTCGGTCTCTTGGAGGCGCGCGGCTGGGACGAATCGATCCCTCTGAAGTACGGGATGATCGGCCAGGAGACGACCGGAGCAGGCGGCATGCTGAAGGCGCTCCGGACGATCCCGGTGTTGCTGGAGCTATGCCGGGAGATGGAGGAGCTGTGCCCGGAGGCGTGGCTGCTCAACTTTACCAACCCTGCTGGCATGGTGACCGAAGCGATCCAGAAGCACTCGAAGATCCGTTCCGTCGGTCTGTGCAACTCGCCGATCGCGGCTTACAAGTGGCTGTCCAAGTTGTATGAGGTGCCGGAGTCCAGCATCCATTGCGAGTTTGTCGGTCTGAACCATCTGCACTGGATCAGCGACATCCGCGTCGAAGGCGAGTCCAAGCTGCCGGAGCTGCTGGACAACCGCGGCGGTTACTCTGCCGCCAATGTGCCGCAGTTCGCCTGGAATGGGACGCTGCTGCAGGGCCTCGGAGCGATCCCATCCTACTATCTTAAGTACTTCTACCTGCACCGGGAGACGCTGGAAGAGCAGCAGGCCGCTCTGGCCAAGGGCGAGTCCCGTGCACAGACGGTACAGCGGCTGGAGGATGAGCTGTTCGAGCTCTACAAGGATCCGAATCTGAAGGAGAAGCCCAAACAGCTCGAGCAGCGGGGCGGGGCTTTCTACTCGGAGGCGGCGGTGCGTCTGATGCACTCGCTGTACAACGACACCGGCGATATCCAGACGCTCAATGTTGCCAACAACGGCATGTTGGACTTCCTGCCGGACGATGCGAGCATCGAGGTCAATTGCAAGGTTACGTCGCAGGGGCCGATCCCGCAGCGGCCGGCTGTGGTGCCGGAAGCGGTGAAGGGGTTGATCCGCCAGGTCAAGACCTATGAATCGCTGGCCATCGAGGCCGCGGTCACCGGCGACCGCCAGAAGGCGCTGCTGGCGCTGGCGCACCATCCGCTGACGCACTCTGTCGGCGCGGCTGAGCAGATGCTGGATGAGATGCTGGAGCGCAGCAAGGCGTACCTGCCGCAGTTTTTCGCTGCTGCGCAGGCTTGATTGGTCTGTTTTGTGAGTCTTCCCTTGGCCTTTGGGCTGGGGAAGGCTTATTTTTGTTGGGTTAGCATTCACAGCCCCGCGAACCCCGGAACCGCGCCCCCAGCAGTTATGAAAATACTGGTATCTTTATAGTTTACAAGTCTCACAAGCCCGCATACAATTAATAGGAGGAATTGGCGGAACATGGATGAGCTATGGTGACGCTAATCATGGCCGCACGATTCTGAAGAGAGAATATATAGCCCATAGGGCGGGGAGCGAAACTCAGTTGATGAAACAGTGGAAGCAAGTAACGGCCATCATCCTGATGATGGTCATGCTGGTGCCATATATGGCCCATGCGCAAGAACCGGCGGCAGCCGGCGGATTCACAGATATCAGAGGGCATTGGGCAGAAGAAACGATCTTGAAATGGGCCGGGTTCGGCCTGGTCAAAGGCCAGTCGGCTGACCGGTTCAACCCCAATGCGTCGATCACGCGGGCCGAATTGGCGGCGCTGATCAACAATGTGACGGAAGTTGAGGGCGAGGCTGCAATCAGCTTTACGGATGTCGCCCCGGGCACATGGTATTACATAGAGGTATCCAAGGCTGTGGAGGCCGGCTACATGCAAGGCTATGCGGACGGAACCTTCAAGCCGACAGCCCCGATCACCCGCCAGGAGCTGGCGGTGCTCATCACCCGTTTACTGGGGATGGACGAGCAGGAGCCGGACGCTTCGTATGCGGATGTGGCCAATGCCCCGGCGTGGAGCAAGGGCGCGATCGGCGCGGTGATCCAGGCGGGCATCATGAGCGGGACGGCTC
The DNA here is from genome assembly GCF_047238105.1 of Paenibacillus jepli. NCBI lineage: Bacteria > Bacillati > Bacillota > Bacilli > Caryophanales > Paenibacillaceae > Paenibacillus > Paenibacillus jepli. The sequence continues at coordinate 3,047,544 of NZ_JBDFMD010000001.1, read as the reverse complement.
CGGGACGCTTCGCTCCGCTGGCTTCTACGACTCGCGCAGAGGCGGTCGTAACGTTGGATCGGATAGCGGAAATGGGGAACTATGTTCCGGGACTCCCGCCACTCACCGTGACGTATGACGAAGCGGGAACGTATGGCGGGACGGAGCAGGAAACGGTAGAAGGCGCAGTTATCATCAGTGCTGCGGATGTCGTCCTGCAGAACACGACGATTGCGGGTGACCTGACGATCACAGCGAGCGTAGGCGAAGGCGATGTCACGTTGCAAGGCGTCGTCGTGCAAGGCCGTACCCTGATCCAGGGCGGCGGCGAGAACAGCATCCGCTTCAAGGACAGCACGCTTGGTCAAGTGGAGGTCAACAAGGCGGGCGGCAAGATCCGCGTCGTCTTCGACGGGACGTCCAAGGCTGATCGGGTACGCCTGCAATCGCCGGCGAAGGTGGAGGCAGCTGAAGGCAGCGGAGTCGGTGAGGTCGAACTGGGCGAGCAGCTGCCATCCGGCAGTGAGATCGCGCTGGACGGCTCCTTTGCGCGTATCGTTGTGAGCTCGGAAGGGTCGAACATCACCGCGGACAACGGCACGATCGGTACATTCCAGGTGAACAAGCAGGCCAAGGGCAGCAAGGTGTCGCTGGGCAAGAACAGTAAGGTGACGCAGCTGACGCTGGACTCGGGCACGTCTGTCACGGGCGACGGAACGGTGGACAAGGCGTCGATTAACGCCGAGGGCACCACGCTGGCGAAGAAGCCTGGTGAGGTTGCAGTGGCCGACGGCATCCAAGCAAGCGTAGGCGGCTCGACGGTAAGCGGCAAGGGCACGACTGCACCTCCAGCAGCAGGCGGCGGGGCAATCGGTGGCGGAGGCGGAGGCTTCCCTAACCCGGGCAATCCGGGAGGTGAACCGGGCACTCCAGGCCCGGAGTATAACGTGACAGCACAGATCTCGGATGTGCAGGGCAAGCGACTCGTTGGCGAACATTACTTTCTTTACTATAGTGAAGAAGATCAGTATATGCACCATGGTTATAGTAAGGATGGAGTTATCAAGCTTAATCTCCCTGAAGGAACATATTGGCTTATTAGTACCTTTACTTCAAATGGTGATTCTATAACAGCGCCGCTATGGTTTCATCACAAGTTCACTGTTTCTGGCCAAAATTCAAAGAGTTATACTTTCCAAGCCAAGGCGCACAATGTAGATGGTATACTCCGGAAATCAGATAACATTAATGAAGCCGATGCGGCTGTAGTTATTACAGAAGAGGGTAGGAATCTCTCGTTCGTTGTGCCTGTGACAGAGGAGGCATTTGGATTATATCTGCCCGATGGGAAGTACTCCGTTACTGAGTATAGTGATCTGAAGAATAAAATGCGATTTCATCAGTCGTTTGCGGTGCAAAACGGTGAAGCCAGTGTGACATTGAACATTCCTTCCTATGCGACGGGTACCGTGAAAGACAAAGCAGGCAATAAATTAAGTGAGGGAACAATTAGTTTATCAACCATGAATAACACATTCACGGGTTATGTACGGGATGGACAAATGCAAGTTAGAGCCAGTAACGGATGGTATCCACATTTAGATATCCAATATCCCGTGGGAGACAAAGGGTACATCCTGCATGAACACCAGCAAAATGTCATTATAAGAAACGGAAAGCTTCAGGAAGAGCTTATTATCCGGGGATATAATTTGAAGGGAACAATTGAAATAGAAGGGATGCAGGCGTCTGATGTGTCACTTTTGTCGCTTTCGTCAACAGAGCTCATGCGAAGTGTGCCTATACATCAAGGCGAGTTCTATGCACAATTGCCGCCAGGCACCTATGAGATTACAGGTTATTATGACCAAAGAGGTGTGAGCCGTACCTTTTCAAAAAGTGTGGTGATTGACCTGGAGGATAAGGTTTTTGAGCTCGATTTAAAGCTCAAACCAACCGATTTTAAGCAGCCAAATGTCAAAGGTAGCATTAGACATGCAGACGGAGCAATTGTTGAGGAGGACGTGCTAAGGATTGTACAGTTCATTGAACCGTATCATGTGGGCATACATGCCTATATTAAAAACGGACGTTTTGACGTTTATTTGGAACCGGGTAGATATAGTGTGGAAGATTGGGATGGCCAGGTTATACGTTACTTTACGATAGGGACAGAGCCAGAGTCAACATTAGATGTAGTTATCCACCCGCCGAACGTAAGGGGTAAAGTGTTTGAGTATGGTGGCGAACCGATATATTCAGGGGGCATTACCCTCCTTTCAGAAGATCAATTAACGTACAATGCGCGCATCAAGAATAGTAAAATTGAACTTTATTTACCCGATGGAACCTATCAGTTATCCTGGGTCTACAGCGGATCTAGAAGTATACTGGCTGAGGGAGAATTGATCGTAAAGAATGGAGTTGCAACCGTTAACCCGCTGCAGCAATGGACGATGCCGAAACCGGAGGATCCCGGTCCAGAGCCAAACGTAACCGTACAGATTTACGAAAATGATGAGCTGCTGTATGGACATTATTACATCTCCATTATTTCCGAGACAACTGGCGGGTCGTATACCGGGCTTGCAATCGATGGACTGATGTCGACCTATCTGCCGGCAGGGAATTACATTGTCCGCAGCGCCAGGAACTACTTCGACGATGAAGTGAAGTGGCTTGCAGCCGAAATATCCGTCCGTGCAGAAGGCGACACAAATCTAGACATTCATATCCCTAGTGCCAATGTAACGGGAGTAGTAGAGGGTATGGAAGAACTCGAGGGCAATTACGAATTAGGCTTTCAAAGCGACGACTTAGCGATGCTATCTTTTATTCCGCTAAAAGGACGGGATTTCAGCGTCTACTTACCAAACGGCACCTATAGTATAGTGCTAAAAAACAAGCAATCCCACGATATCGTGTATTTGGGTACCACGGAGATATCCGGTGAGACAACAGTGGCTGTAACAGTGCCGAGTGCCGCTAGTGGGAATGTGGTATACCAAGGGCAAGAACTGAAGCAGGGCACGCTCTACTACACCACCGCATCTAATCAAACGTTCCATGTTCCCATCCGCGATGGTGAGTTTGAACTTAGAGTACCGGATGGAGAATATAGTCGCATAGAGATTCGTTATGATATACCAATGGCTGATGGCGATTCATTCGCCCTATGGGAGAGTTTCGGAAGTTTGTCTGTTGAGGGTGGAGAGTTTAGCCGTGATCTCCGCTTTACCCTAAAGGGTTTCAATGTCATCGGAACGATCGAACGGGAACAAGGTGACTCCTCCGCCCAAGCTTATGTCCAGGCTAGATCGCTGGATTGGCCGATGAGTGGTGATAATAAAAACTTGCAAGTCATAAATGGACAGTTATACGGTTACTTGCAACCAGGCAGATACGTACTGACGGAGTACTATGTTTATAACACGGGTGAGCGAAGAGAACTTAATCTTCGGTTTGATGTCCTGGACGGAGAGACGACTGAACTGAAGATTCCAGTAAAAGCATCCAATGTGTTCGGCGAACTCCTGCAAGCGGATGGAACGCCAGTGACGCGCGGTTCGCTGCAGATTAGCACCCATCAATCTCCTGAATATCGTATATATAACGCGACCATTGATAATGGTGAATTCGACCTGTACCTTCCAGACGGAGCTTACTTGATTCAAAGCTACATCTCATATGAACCAAGCAGGATGGTGGAGTTGGTCCGGCTTTTTCATGTCATCGATGGGAAAACGGAGTTTTTGAATCTGGCCGATTACGAGCATAATTTCTCTGGGACGATAGAGTCTGCAGAAGTTGGTAATCTCTTACTAATAAATAATGAGAGTATAACCTATCGTGTAACGGTTCGGGATGGAGCGTACAGTATCCATCTTCCGGATGGGACATACAATGTGTTGAGCGCCTATCTGGACGACAAAGTGATTTATATTGGGCAGCAGATAACTGTACTGGACGGAGAAGTTATCACAAATCCATTGGATGCCTTTAGAATTCCATCGTCTACACGTTTATTTATTGATGACAAGGGGAACCAAGCCTACTATCGTCTCTCATTAATTGTAAGAAGTGAACCAGTCGTGATCGGTCATATCGATGTAGTACCGGGTCTGAATGAGAGGTTTTTTGCAGAAGGATCAGGCTCCTACACCATCACAGGCTATGCCAAAGACTATATCAATGTATATCCTCTGGATGTAACACTCCATATTCCTGAAACTGAGACAGTTACCATTGTGCTCCAGGACTGATAAGCCATTAACCACCTCAAGCAGGTGGTTTTTTTTCTGACCAGGCAGTAGACTGAAATCATAAGCAAGCCGCCTGCCATAAGCCTAAGCCAAGAAGGGAGCCGCCCAAATGATCTACCGCATCTACCAGCCCCGATTACCCCGTGTCCGCTCCTGCGTAGAACTGATTTGGTATATCTCCCAGGACGCAAGCGAGGTGGCAAAGGTGGCGCCACGTATGATACCGGACGGGCACTATCATCTGGTCATTGATCTTGGCGATCCTCACAGCTATACAGACAGCAAGGGCCGGGTGGTACGGGCCAGGCGCACCCATATCAACGCCCATCAGGCGGGTTATGTGGATATCGCAAGGTCCGGCCGGGTCGAGATGATGGGTGTGATGTTCCGTCCGCTTGGCTTCGCGGTACTGGTGCAGCAGCCGGTGGACGTCATTGCGGGCGGATGGTCGGGATGACGCCATCAGATTATGTGCGGCAGAGGAACCTGTTGTCGGATTTGTACAATACTAGCGAGAGTGCGGGGGTTACACTGGAAACGAACATATAATAGATAGGAGAGACGAAGATGGCAAAACATATCGGACATATTACGTTGCTGGTGCGAGACTACGATGAGGCAATTGCGTTCTATACGGAGAAGGCGGGATTCGAGCTGCTGGCGGACAATGCATTTGGCGGCGGCATGCGCTGGGTAGCGGTCGCCCCGTCCAAAGACAGTCAGGCGGCCATCGTCTTCGTCAAGGCGGATACACCGGAGAAGGAGGCCCGCGTGGGCAGCCAGGTGGCGGATCATGTCAACCTGGTCATCGAGACGGACGATTGCAGACGCGACTATGAGCAGATGAAAGCCAAAGGCGTTGTTTTCTATGGCGAGCCGAGCGAGGTGCCTTGGGGTGTTGAAGTCGTGTTCGAGGACCTTTATGGAAATCGGCTCGATTTGCTGCAGCATAACGGTTTCTAACGATTTTGCAATTAGGAGAAAAGTCCGGGACTGCCTAAGGAGGCAGTCCTATTTTTTGTGTTTACAAGACTATCGCCGCCGCATACAATTAATAGGAGGAACTGGTTGAACATGGGTGAAGCGGTATGATATACCCGTCCAGACCTGAATTCCAAAAATAAAAAATATGTGGTGCGGGGAGCGGAGCTCAGTTGACGAAGCAGTGGAAGCGATGGACGGCCATCATCCTGATGATGGTCATGCTGGTGCCATACATGGCCCATGCGCAAGAACCGGCGGCAGCCGGCGGATTCACAGATATCAAAGGGCATTGGGCAGAAGAAACGATCTTGAAATGGGCCGGGTTCGGCCTGGTCAAAGGCCAGTCGGCAGACCGGTTCAACCCCAATGCGCCGATCACGCGGGCCGAATTGGCGGCGCTGATCAACAATGTGGCGGAAGTTGAGGGCGAGGCTGCAATCAGCTTTACGGATGTCGCCCCGGGCACATGGTATTACATAGAAGTAGCCAAGGCTATGGAGGCCGGCTACATGCAGGGCTATGCGGACGGAACCTTCAAACCGACAGCCCCGACCACCCGGCAGGAGCTGGCGGTGCTGATCACCCGTTTACTGGGGATGGACGAGCAGGAGCCAGACGCTTCATATGCCGACGTGGCCAATGCCCCGGCGTGGAGCAAGGGCGCGATCGGCACGGTGATCCAGGCGGGCATCATGAGCGGGACGGCACCGGGACGCTTCGCTCCACTATCCTCTACGACCCGCGCGGAGGCGCTCGTAACGTTGGATCGCATAGCGGACATGGGGAACTATGTTCCGGGACTCCCGCCTCTCACTGTGACATATGATGAAGCGGGAACCTATGGAGGTACAGAGCAGGAAACGGTGGAAGGCGCAGTTATCATCAGTGCTGCGGATGTGGTCCTGCGGAATACGACGATTGCAGGTGATCTGACCATCGCAGCGAGCGTAGGCGAAGGCGATGTCACGTTGCAAGGCGTCGTCGTGCAAGGCCGTACCCTGATCCAGGGCGGCGGCGAGAACAGCATCCGCTTCAAGGACAGCACGCTTGGTCAAGTGGAGGTCAACAAGGCGGGCGGCAAGATCCGCGTCGTCTTCGACGAGACGTCCAAGGCTGATCGGGTGCGCCTACAATCGCCGGCGAAGGTGGAGGCAGCTGAAGGCAGCGGAGTCGGTGAGGTCGAACTGGGCGAGCGGCTGTCATCCGGCAGTGAGATCGTGCTGGACGGCTCCTTTGCGCGTATCGTTGTGAGCTCGGAAGGGTCGAACATCACCGCGGACAACGGCACGATCGGTACATTCCAGGTGAACAAGCAGGCCAAGGGCAGCAAGGTGTCGCTGGGCAAGAACAGTAAGGTGACGCAGCTGACGCTGGACTCGGGCACGTCTGTCACGGGCGACGGAACGGTGGACAAGGCGTCGATTAACGCCGAGGGCACCACGCTGGCGAAGAAGCCTGGTGAGGTTGCAGTGGCCGACGGCATCCAAGCAAGCGTAGGCGGCTCGACGGTAAGCGGCAAGGGCACGACTGCACCTCCAGCAGCAGGCGGCGGGGCAATCGGTGGCGGAGGCGGAGGCTTCCCTAACCCGGGTACTCCTGGGGGAGGGGTGTCGGGGCCATTTACTGTAACAGGAGAAGTAATTCAAGAAAACGGCCAGCGCTTAGACGGCTTGTATTACTATTCTATTTATGACCGGAAAAACGATGATTTCATCAGTGGAGAAGTTGCCAACGGTCAGTTCAGATTGTCACTGAGTGAGGGTGAGTATCGTATTGGCGGGGTGTATCAGATTACTCTTGACGGGAGTGTTGTTAATCGTAAGTGGATTGACCACACGTTCCAAGTTTCGTCTACAAGTGTAAAGCAGTTGAGCTTGATTGCCTATGAGCCGAACCTGCACGGTGAAGTGGAGTATCCGAACGATTTGGAAGAAAAAGAGTATTACCTTCTGTTTTTAAGCGATAAAAATAATGCGAGTAGTCCTTCCACACTAATTTATTCAGAAACGACTTCATTCTCGACCTATGTTAAAGATGGAGAGTACAGCATCAGTTTCTATTCCGAGGCGGTTGAAGATTTCCTTCATGTTGGAGACATTACTGTAAAGGGTCAAACCCAAGTTGCGCTTAAAATCCCCGCTATTACGAAAGGCATTGTTATAATGGACGATCAGCCATTAACCGGGGGACATTTGGATTTTATAGATGTTGCTGGATATCAGCGCTCTGTCCCTATCGACGATAATGGTGAATTCCAAGCAAGACTAAGCGATGGAGAGTATACGGATGTAAGAGTACTTTATACAGACGATGCAGGCATGGATAAAGTAATGCATATAGGTGCATTTGTTATTGAAGCGGATGGAAATAGCGGACCAGTAAAGTTTGAATTAAGAAGCTATAGATTACGGGGAACCTTGCTTGATGAGAAAGGTGAAGCTGTGAATGGTACTATTAAACTGACAAGCACGAACTCCTCGCAAATACTAGAGGTGATAAACGGTACATTCAAAAGTGATAGTTTAGAAAATGGGGATTATAGTATCTTGTATTCCGATGCCAAGGGCAATCGATTTCCAATTGAGGGGATTGTCTCCTTAACAGGTGATCATCCACAAACGGTTTCCCTGGTGAAAAAAATCAATGTAAGGGGTACATTTATTAAAGGTGATACACCGCTTGATGGAGTGACTTTCATCATTCAACAGTATCAGGCCCCAGTTTCGCCACCTTTTATCCCAGCTCCGCAGCCAGTGGACGGTGAGGCGAAAGTTTATGTTGAAAAAGGTGCATTTGAGTTTTTTTTACCGCCGAATGAATATGTTATTAAATCTTATCAATCAGGTAATCAAACCATTAATTTGAGAGAACCTCTCCGCTTTACTGTATCGGAAGAACTCTCGGAACTTGCTATTCAACTGCCCGTTCCCAACTTCACAGGTATTCTTTATGATGTAGATGGAATAACACCTCTTGATTCCGGGCTCATCGTAGCCCGTCGATATGACCCTGTCTTCATGCCCTATAGTTCCATTATCGTTAACGGCAAATATGAGCTGGACTTAGCTGATGGCGAATATGAGGTCATGGTCTGGCCGCAAGACAAGTATGTTCATGTTAGTGAGCGATTGAAAATACTTAATGGCCAACCGGATCAGAATCCTTTCGATCAGTGGTCATTGCCACCAGTAGCTAGTCTTAATCTCTCACTTACAGGCGCTGTTGAATCAGAGCACTTCCGTGTCCTGATTGCCATTCCAGAAAATAGAGGGACATCGTATTACGAAGTGAAGAATGGTCAATTAAGTCTCCATATTAAGCCAGGCACTTATACAATTGTGGGGTATGAACTTAATCCGGGGGATGAGCCGGTTAGACTTGCCACTCCAATTCAATTCGAAATTCCCGGCAACACGACAATCGCCATTCCTACATTTTAATTACTTAACAAGCAGCTACAGTGCCGGATTAACTCCTCGTCTGTCACACCGGGAGAGGTTATCCATGGGTAGAATGATCTGTTCTTCTTGTTTACCCCCATTCTCCCGGTGTTAAAAGTGAACAAACCTAATCATTCGCAAAACGAACGAGGAGGGATGTTCGCGTATGTCTCTGGATCAGGTAGGGTTCAGTCTGCTGCTGCTGGGGCTGGGGTTGCTCGTCGGCATGGGGGTCCGGCTGCTCATTAAACCGCTGCAAAAGCTCTATATTCCAACATCGATCATCACAGGCTTGCTTCTGCTGGCACTCGGGGACGAGGTGTTGGGACCTCTTGCCTCGTCCTGGGGCTGGAGCGCACTGGAGGAAGGCTTGTTCCCCGAGCATGTGCTGGAGGTATGGGATGCGCTTCCCGAGCTGCTCATCAGCGTGATCTTTGCCAGCCTGTTTCTGGGCAAGGACATGCCGGGGATCCGCAAGATTTGGAAGATCGCGGGACCGCAGCTGGCCTTTGGCCAGACGGTAGCCTGGGGTCAGTATGTGCTGGGCATTTTGCTCGCGGTTCTCGTGCTGGCGCCGTTCTTTGATATGCCCTACGCCACAGGTGCTCTTATTGAGATCTCTTTTGCTGGCGGACACGGGACAGCCGCAGGGCTATCAGGCACATTTGAGAACATCGAGTTTGAAGAGGGCCTTGATCTGGCGATGGGACTGGCGACGATCAGTATGCTTAGCGGGATCCTGCTATGTATCGCCTTGATCAATTGGGGCAGCCGCAAAAAACAGGCGGAGCATGTGGAGGAGCCGGAAGAACGGACGGATGATGAACTCAAAGGCGTTGTGGACAAGGACGATCAAAAGCCAGCCGGTCGAATCACCACACGGGCAGAAGCGATCGAGCCGTTGACCCTGCATGCCGGGTTTATCGCAGCTGCGATATTGGTCGGCTATGTGCTGCTGGAGGGGTTGATCTGGCTGGAGGGCGTGACCTGGGGTCGTGGGTCGGAGCAGGCATTCATGGAGTATGTACCGCTATTTGTGTTTGCGATGCTGGGCAGCGTATTGATCCAGATCGGACTTAAGTTCACCGGGCATGCGGATCTGATCAATCAGGGACTGATGATGCGCCTGCAAGGATGGGCGCTGGACTTCTTGATCGTCAGTGCGCTGGCAACGCTAGGCTTGTCGGTGATCGGCGAATACCTGGTGCCGTTTCTGCTCATCGCCGCGGTGGGCTTGGGCTGGAGTCTGTTCACGTTCCTGGTGCTGGCCTCGCGGATGATGCCGAAGCATTGGTTCGAACGGGGGATGTCCGATCTGGGGCAGTCGCTGGGGATGACTGCGACAGGCTTGCTGATGCTGCGAATCGTCGACCCGGATAACCGGACGCAGTCGGTGGACAGCTTTGGCTACAAGCAGCTGCTGTTTGAACCGATCCTGGGCGGAGGCTTGTTCACGGCCTTGTCGATGCCGATTATTTTCGAGCTCGGACCTTATCCGGTGCTGGCAGGGACTGCGGTTCTGGCTATAGGCTGGCTGCTGTTCGGTTTGCTGCACTTCGGGCGCAGGCAGGCAGAGGGCGAAGGATAAGCTGTCGTGCCGAGCCTGGTGTAGTGTATGATAAGGGCAGACCACTGGCCGTCTGAGCGAGTGACGACAGGAGGGGCCAACCATGTATTTGAAAAGCGTAGAATTAATGCCCGACTCAGGCGTGTCGCAGTCGTCTTACCCGTTCTCCATCCCGGCGATCCGCAATCTGCCGCGACTGCGGTTCCGATCCCATGTGACGTTTCTGGTCGGGGAGAACGGCTCCGGCAAGTCGACGCTGCTGGAAGGGATCGCCTATCAGTGCGAGTTCAACACGGCTGGCGGCAGCCGCAATAATCTATATGAGGTCGATGCCTCTGAATCGGCACTGGGACCATCGCTGCGGCTGTCCTGGCTGCCGAAGATCACCAACGGTTTCTTCCTGCGGGCGGAGACCTTCTATCAGTTCGCCAGCCACATCGCTGAGCACCCCGAGGGCTTGCACAATTACGGAGGACGTTCGCTGCATGAGCAGTCGCATGGCGAAGCGTTCCTGTCGCTGTTCCAGCATCGGTTCGGCAAGAAGGCGATCTATCTGCTGGACGAGCCCGAGGCGGCGCTGTCGCCTGCCCGGCAGCTGGCTTTGATGCGGGTAATCAAGGATCTGGAGGGGCAAGCCCAATTCATCATCGCGACTCACTCCCCGATCCTGCTCGGTTATCCGGGGGCGCAGATCCTGGACTTCGATAAGCATCCGGTCAGCGAGACGGACTACGAGCAGACCTTGCACTATGTGATCACGCGGCGCTTCCTCGAGAACCGCAAGGCGGTACTGGATGAGCTGTTCAGAGATTGAGGAGGAGAGCCCAGATGAGTAATTCTACACGCCGAATTGCTTCAAGTGATGATCCAAGTGTTTATAAATCCCCATCCCCCATTGCTCAGCTGTTAATCTGCCGAAAAACGGATGGGGGTGGGAGGAGCATTTCTTCGGGCCGTCACTTTGAAAGGTCGCTATTTTTAGCTTCAGCTTCTCCTTCTCTTCCTCGAAATCCCGCTCATCCGAAATAAGGATCGTTGGAATGGTGGACATGTTATGCGGCAATGGTTTGTCATTGTAAAAAGCGGGTTTTGCAAATCCGCCGACCAGCCTCCCCAGCAAGCCTCTGCTCGGAAAGGAATTCCCCATCGGGATGTCTTGAAATGCTGAACAGTGAGCCAGCATCTGAGCAGGCTTCATGCTCCCCCATTGGGGGCTCGTGTGCGGGGTTAGCCGTTCTATGCGACTCAATATTTCCGCTGCATCCGACTTATTATAGAGATTTTTCATGACCGCACTCCATTCTAAAAGTTGATTACTCCTTTTCGTTGAAAAACGTAAGCTCCTTCTCTAAAATTTTCCCGACAATCGCGAGCGCATCTGTAATCGTATCTAACTGCCCGGGATCAAGCTTGCTCATCAGATGCTGGTTCCAATCCGCATACTGGGCATAGATTGCACCGAGCACAGTTTCGCCTTTGGGAGTGATCTCAAGCAGCTTCGTGCGCCGATCGGTCTGGTGGTCCTTGTAGCCGGTTAGGCCTTCACTCGTCAGTACGTCCGCGATGCGCTGCACACTCTGACGTGCAAGTCCCATATCGCGGGCAATGTTTGCCACTGTCTGCGGGGTATGCCCCACTCGGCCGAGCACCTGCCATCTGGCACTGCTTTGATCGATAGCGCGGGTAATGAGGTCCCCGGAACGCATCAACAATCCGTTAATGTGGAAGATTCGCAAGGAAAATCTGCTGAGCGAATCTTCGGGTTTTCGTATAGATTTCATACCTGCATCATATATTTTTGACAGCATACTGTCAAATTTGTTTTTCTGAGTAAACAAAAGAAGACCAGCGACTGCACGCTAGGTCTTCCTTTGTCTGAGTACTATTACATGGCGGCTGGAGCCTATGCAACGCTCCTCGCCGCGGCCTCTCTCGCTCTCCGGACAGTTGATAAAGGCAAAAGTCAGGCTGCCCTCAAAACAAGTCCTGGCGATAAAGAATATAGGGCGCTGTAAGCACCAAAATGGTGCTTACAGCGCTCAAATCCAGGACCCTAATTGCAAAAGCACCTCTGTTGCAATCGGATTATCCGGATTATTCCAATTCCGAGTAGATTAGATATGCTTTTAATCGTGCTTTCCAACTACGAGCCGAAATCCTCCACGACCACTTTGCCGATCGTGCTGCCCGACTCCAGCAGCCGGTGGGCTTCACGAAGGTTGGCGGCGTTGATCGGATGGAGGCGCCGGGTCAAGGTTGTCCGCAGGGTGCCGGCGTCGATCCGCGAGCCGATCTCCTGCAGCAGCCGGTGCTGCTCGATCATATCCGGCGTCTGGTAGCGGGGCCGGGTGAACATCAGCTCCCAGACGAAGGTGGCGCTCTTGTTCATCAGCAGCGTCAGATTGACAGGCTCCTTCATCTCGACGATGGAGACGATCTTGCCCTGCGGGGCGATGGCCTGGACCATGTTGTCCCAATGGGCGGCGGTCGAGTTGCAGCAGAAGATGTAATCGACTTGCGGATGCCCGATCGCCTCGAGCTGCGGCTGGAAATCCTCGTGATGGTTGATCGTATGGGCAGCGCCGTGCTCGCGAGCCCAGTCCGCTGAGGACTGGCGGGAGGCGGTGCCGATGACCGTCAGCCCGGCTTGCTGCGCCAGCTGGCCGGCGATCGAGCCGACGCCGCCGGCGGCGCCGATGATCAGCAGCGTCCGGCCGCGATTGGCCTCGGGATCGGCGGACACCCCCAGCCGATCGTACAACCCCTCCCAGGCAGTAATCGCTGTGAGCGGGAGCGCGGCGGCTTCGGCGAAGTCCAGGGTGCGCGGTTTGGCGCCGACGATACGCTCATCGACGAGCTGGTACTGGCTGTTGCTGCCCGGCCGGACGATGCTGCCCGCGTAGTAGACTTCATCTCCCGGTTTGAACAACGTTACTGCATCGCCTACGGCGGTGACGACCCCAGCTGCATCATAGCCCAGCACGCGGTACTCGTCCTCGACTTTATCCTTGGGCGAGCGTACTTTGGTATCCACCGGATTTACAGATACAGCTTTGATCTGCACCAGCAGATCATGTCCTGCAGGGGATGGGACGGGCAGCTCGATATCGACCAGGCTTTCGGGGTTGTCGATCGGGAGGTAACGCTTCAGGCCGACTGCTTTCATCATCGTCATGCGGATCCACTCCTTCGATTAACTTGCAGGTTTGGTATGGCCTTCATTATACCAGCACCGCACAGCAATGACCAAACACCTGGATGCTATTAACCAGGAGAGCCTCCGGGCCCCTCTGCTGCCCGTTACACCGCGCTTTTGCGGATGATAAGCTCGGCGTTAAGAAAGACGGTCTTGACGAGGGTACGGCTGCCCGAGACCCGCTCCAGCAGCAGCGTCACAGCTGTTCGGCACAGCTCTTCGATATCGATATGGAAGGTGGTGAGCGGCGGCGAGACGTATTTGGCGATGCTGATATTGTTGATGCTGAGCACGCTGACGCGGCCGGGGATGGCGATGCCGCGCTCGTTGAGCGCCTGCAGACAGCCGACGGCAATCGGGTCGGAGGCGACGAAGAAAGCGGTCGGCAGTCGGTCGCCGAGCTTGTCGATGGCGCCCAGCATCAGCTCATAGCCGTCCTCGACGGAGAACTGCGGGCCTGTGAAGATGTGCTCCTCCTCGAGCATCCCCCGGGGCGCGAGACAATCCCGGAAGATCGTCTCGCGCAGATCCTGCCGGACCTCGCGGGTGTCCGGATCGAAGTCGACGCCGCCGACGAATCCGATCTGTGCGTGTCCGCGCTGCAGGAAGAAATCGACGGCCTTGCGCGTGATCCAGATGAGATCGGGCCGCACGGCATCATAGTGGTCGGGATCGGGTGCCGTATCGACGAACACGCCGTGCGGGGTGAGCTCCTGCAGGCGCTTCATCTCTGCTGACGAGAAACGGCCGACAGCGATGAAACCCTGGATATCGGATCGGACGGCTTCGATCCCGTCCGAGAGCTTGTAGCTGCTCAGTTCGATATTATGCAGCTCGGCCTGGTGCTCGATGCCGAGACGGATGGACTTGAAATAGACATCATGCAACTCCTCTTGCTCGGACAACCAATAGAGAAAAGCAATCGGTTTGACGGGAGGCTGCAGCGACTTCTTGCGGTAACCGAGCGCTCCGGCGACCTCATAGATGCGGTCCCGGGTATCCTGGGTGACAGAGAGCGAGGGGTCGTTATTCAGCACCCGGGAGACCGTCGTAATCGATACCCCGGCTTGTTCTGCGATCTGTTTTATCGTTGCCATAGCGAACCCTCCTGCTTGCCGGTCTAGGTTGACAGCGCCGTCTTCTCCATGAGCAGTCAGAGAGTGTGTATACGGTCTGTACGACCTCATCATTTTACACTACTGACCCTTCACAAGAAAAGAGCACCCTGCGGCTATCCGCAGGATGCTGTCCTAGCATCCTCAAGCCTAGGTCTTGAACACCGAGGCGCCGTAGGGGGCCAACAGCAGCTCCCCGCTGACGCGGCTGCCGGTCTCCATGTCCGTCAGTTCGGCACCTTCCGGCAGGCGCACGGACTGCTCCGACCCCGTGAAATTCATGATGAACACATAGGTATGGCTGCCGTCGCCTCGCGTCTGGATCGATACCCCGGCCGCCGCTTCCGCTGCATAACAGGGCTGGAGAGCGAGCTCTTTGATCAGACTTCCGTAAAAGTCGTCGTGGAATCGCTCTTCGTTGCGGGAGGCGAGGTAGTAGCTGTAACCGGAGCCGTACCCGTGGGCTGTAACGGCAGGATGATCCTGATAGAAGTCGGAAGTAAAGCGGGCCAGCGCCTGCGCTCCCTCCAGATGGATCAGCTCGCAGTAGTCGCGTGCGCGATAGCTGACCCCGTCCTCGCCCGCGAGCTCCCGCGTCTCCCCGGGATAGAGGGAGTCGATCTCCTCGGACCAGATGCCCAGCACCTCCCGCAGCGGTCCCGGGACGCCGCCGAGGAATGCCAGATCATGCTCGTCGACGATGCCGGTCGCATAGGTGGCGACGAAGCGTCCGCCTTGACGGACATAGTCCTCGACCCGTTGGCCGAAGCCCTCCCGGAGCATGTACAGCATCGGTGCGATCACAAGCTGGTAAGACTCCAGCGGCTTGTCCGGCGTGATGACGTCGACAGGAATATTGCGCTCCCAGAATACCCGGTAATGCTCCTGGGCGGTACGGACATACTGCTTGCTGTCCAGGCCGAAGCCCTGTGCATCTGCCAGTGCCCAGTCGGTTTCCCAGTCGTACAGGATCGCGACCTTGGCCTCGACCGATGTCCCGGTGACGGGGGCGAGTTGCTCGAGCAGCCTGCCGACCTCGGCGACGTCGCGGAAGACCCGGGTATTGCCGTGACCGACATGGTCGACGACGGCGCCATGGAATTTCTCCGACGCCCCGCGCCCTTTCCGCCACTGGAAATACAGGATCGAGTCGGAGCCGTGGGCGATCGACTGCACCGAGGACAGCTTGTGCATGCCGGCCCGCTTGGCCTTGTTCACCTGATGCCAGTTGACCAGAGACGGGGTGCACTCCATAAGGAGAAACGGGCGTCCGTCCTTCATCGTACGGTACAGGTCATTGACGAAGGCAACGTCCTTAGCAAGCGAAGCCGTGGACTGCCAGTCGTTGTGCCATGCCGGATAAGCATCCCAGCTGACGACATCCACATGCTTGGCAAACACCTCATAGTTGAGCCCGGTGAAGGGCCGCATATCCGGATAGTTGCCCATAAAGTTGGTCGTCACCGGCACTTCGGCCGTCAGCTCCCGCAGCGGCGCGATCTCAGACAGGTAGAAGTCGATGGTCTGATCCGTGACGAAGCGCTTCCAGTCCAGATTGAGACCGTGCACCTGTGTTTCTCCGTGCGGCGCAGGTGATTCGATCTGGCTCCAGCTGCTGAAGCGGTGACTCCAGAATCCGGTCCACCAAGCATGATTGAGCTTGTCCAGGCTGTCCTCATACTTCCTTCTGAGCCACTTGCGGAACGCGTCCTGGCACAGATCGCAGTGGCAGTCGCCGCCGTATTCGTTGGAGATATGCCACAGGGTGAGTGCCGGATGCTTGCCGTAGCGCTCGGCCAGCAGGCGGTTGATCTGCTGGGTCTTCTTCCGGTAGACCGGGGAAGTGAAGCAGTGGTTGTGGCGGAAGCCATGCAGATTGCGTACCCGGTTTGCGCCCACGCGCAGCACTTCCGGATAGCGCTCGCTCAGCCAGGCCGGACGGGCGCCGCTCGGCGTAGCCAGGATGATGCGGCCGCCCCGGGCCGCTGCCCGGTCCATCACTTCATCAAGCCACTCGAACCGGTACACGCCTTCTTCAGGCTCGAGGGCGCTCCAGCCGAAGATGTTGACGGACATCGTGTTGGCATGGGCCTGCTGCATCAGCTTGTCGTCCTCATCCAGGATGCCCGGATAGTCCAGCCACTGATCGGGATTATAGTCCCCGCCGTGCAGCATGCCGGTCATGCCGGGGTGCAGGGGATTCCATCGTTTGCTCATCGTTCACCGTCTCCTTGTACAGATCGTTCTTTCACTTTTATGCCGATACAAGTGAAGGATAGCACCCCTTCAGTAAATTTTCAAATTAAAATTAGTAAAATATTTTACTAAAGCATATAAGAGAGGAGCCGTCCGCTAATCATCGGTTGATGATCACGGGAGGCCCCTTTTACGGTGAAACCGGATGCTATGGCTGCGACTCCCCGCTGCCGGCCGGGTCACCCAGTTCCAGCAGCACGGGACAATGATCGCTGCCCAGCACGTGGCAGTCGATATCCGCGTGCGAGATCAGCGGGGTCAGACGGTCGGAGACGAGGAAATAATCGATCCGCCAGCCGATGTTCCGCTCCCGCACCTTGGGCATGTAGGACCACCAGCTATAGGCGTCCGTGCGGTCCGGATGAAGGTGGCGGAAGCTGTCGACGAAGCCGCTCGCCAGCAGCTCGCTCATCTTGGCGCGCTCCTCCTGGGTGAATCCCGAGTTGCCCTCATTGGACCTGGCGTTCTTGAGATCGATCGCCTGATGGGCGACGTTGAGGTCGCCGCAGACGATGACCGGCTTCAGCCGGTCCAGTGCCGTCAGATAGGTGCGGAAGCGATCCTCCCAGGTGAGCCGGTACGCCAGCCGGGACAGATCGCGCTTGGCATTGGGCGTGTAGACATTGACCAGATAGAAGTCTTCGAACTCCAGCGTGATCACCCGTCCTTCGGGCTCCTCGTCGGTCTCCAGACCGTAGCGGACGGAGAGCGGCTGCAGGCGGGTGAAGACGGCGGTGCCGGAGTAGCCTTTTTTCTCTGCATAATTCCAGTACTGCGCATAGTCATCCCCGCAGGCCATGGCGATCTGGCCCTCCTGCAGCTTGGTCTCCTGCACGCAGAAGATATCGGCGTCCATTGCTTCGAAGTAGGCGTTGAACCCTTTATTGACGCAGGCCCGCAGGCCGTTGACGTTCCATGATACCAGCTTTAACTTCTTCATTAGAGTAGCAGTGCTCCTTTCCGGCTTTGCTTCATCTCACATCCATCAAGTGTACCATATCATCGGGGAGAGGGGCGTGCGCCTTTTCAAATCGGCGGCATTCGGTTAATGATGGGTAAAGTTTTGCTATTTTTACATAGAGGGAGTTGGCTGCATGCCGGAGTCTTTGCTGCGTTTGCGCAACGGGATTCGGGAACATACGGAAGCCCTGCATCGCGGATGCAAGCGTCTGCTTGCCCGTTATCCGCTACTTATCTCGCTGTATGGTGTGATGGCCTGGGCAGCAATCATTGCCTTTGCGGTCAGCTTGTTCTTCATGGAGGAGTCACGCACGCTGCTCCTGCAGTTCGCCTGGAGTTTCTATGTGCTGCTCCAATTCTGGTTCATCTGCCGGAGCAAGACGATTACGTGGAAGCAATACAGTCTATTCTTTGCCATCGGGGCCTACGGCGTCATCCCGCTTACGAACGGGTTTGTATCCCTGGTGCATGCCGTCTTTGGCGGCCAGACGTCGGACACGTGGAGCGTCGCCGTGCTGACCCCGGTGGCGGAGGAGGTATTCAAGCTGCTGCCGCTTCTGCTGTTCCTCCTGTTCTCCCGGCGCGCCACTTCACTTGGCTTAAGCGACTACGCGCTGATCGGCGCAGCCACCGGCGCCGGATTTCAGTTCATGGAGGAGATTACGCGGCGTTGGATTACCGGGTTTATGCCGTATGGGTTAACGCTGTTCGACGGGCAGGTGATCCATTGGGAATGGAACTCGCTGTTCCCGGGTTATTTTGAATTGCGGATCTTCTCGCAGCTGACCTCGGCCAGCCATGTGGTCCTGACCGCTCTGGCGGCGCTGGGCATCGGGATCGGCATCCGGATCAGCCGCAAGCTCGGCCGCTGGGCGTATAGCGTCCCGGCCTTGCTGCTGGCGCTTGGCATTTGGGACCACGCCCTCTGGAACGGTCAGCGAGACTTCCCCGGGTGGATGCAATCGATCCACGAAACGATCGGCAATGGCTACCTGAGCAAGCCTCTGTTCGTCACGCTGCTGCTGGGCGCCATCGTCTTCGATTACTGGCACTTGAATACCGTAGGCGATAAGCTGCACCGACTGCGAGGCGAACCGGTACTCAATCCCTTCACGGAGGCTTACGGACTGCTCCGGGCGCTCTTCCGCGAACGATACAACTTCGGTACGCTGCTGGCCTTCTACCGGGAGCGCCGGGAGCTTGGCTTCACGCTGCTCTATGGCAACGCTGAGGCACGGGAGCGTACAGAGACGCTGCGGGCAAGTCTGGCCCGGCATTATATCCCGCTGACCGCCGTCATCGGTGCCCTGCTGCTGATGATCGTGTCGCTCGGATGGGGCAGCGCATTCGCCATGCCCGATGCTTGCTTTGCTTGCCTGTTCGACAGACTCGAATCGTGGTGGGAGCGGCGGTCGTTGGTTGAACAGGCTGCTTTGATCGCCGGGTTCTTCGTGCTCAGTGTGCCGTTCATGAGTGTATGGGCAGCTGTAGGGGTGGCTACCACCGGTGCGGCAGTCGCGGCGAGCGGCAGCCAGATCGGCGATATCCTCCGGGATCCGCGCAAGCTGCTGTCGCCGGAGTACGCGGCGGCTGCCGTGATCGGTCTCGGCTTAAGCCGGCTGCCCGGCGGCGGGACGATCGCCAGACGGGTGCTGCCGTCTGCAGGCGGGCTCAAGCGTTATGAGCTTACAACGGCCGCCGGTCTCAAGTACCGGATCAGCCTTGGGGCGCAGGGCGAGCTCCGCTCGGTATTCGCCAAGATCGAGCCGCATCATATCGGGACCGGCACAGCGACCAACAGATCTTCGAGAGCCTTCGTACGCAGGCTGGGACGGCAGACGGATGACGCCGGCCACGGGATTGGCAACAATCTTGGCGGACCCGGCGGCGCCCGCTCGGGCAACCTGTTCCCGCAGACACCAAGCGTCAATCGCGGCGCCTTCCAACAGTTCGAGCAGCAGATCGTGCGTGCGGTGAACAGCGGCAAGGAGGTATACGTGCGGGTGGTGCCGAATTATCCAGCAGGCGCTACCCGGCCGGACTCTATTCGTTATATTGTAAGGATCGACGGCCAGACGATTACCCGGGTATTCCCCAATCCTTAAGGCCGGGCTATCCACACTTAATCACACACCGCTGCGAGCGGCATCATACCATCGAAGAGGAGGGCGAGGCATGGCCTCAGGTTATGTGCTGAGAAACAACGGGCAGGCGGGAGAGCAGCGGGAGAGCGATCTCAGTTTTGTCGGCGGTTGTCCGCGTATACCGGCATCGGCGGAGCCGCCGGCGTGCGGTCTGTGCGGCGCGCCGATGACATTTTTCTTCCAGGTGGCCTTCCCCAGGGATCATGTCTGGTCGGGGCTGACAGTGGCTGTATTCGCTTGTACCGCTTGCGCAGACGAATCGCTGCTGATCCCTGAGATGCTGCCGGGGCAGCTGCACGGGGCCGATATCCCGGAGGGCTTTCTGGTGGCGTATCAACGAAATTTCCGGTTCTTGGTCTTCCCGACAGAGGAAGGACGGCTGCGGCAGGATATCCCCGCGCGCCTCGTGTTCCGCCCTTGGACGCTCGAGCCGGCCGCCGGGATGCGCGGGACTATGGCGAGCAAAGCGGGCGGCGACCCGGACTGGCTGCTGGACGATGAATCGCCGAGGAGCTACGCCAAGTCCGTGGTCATGGTGTTCCTGATGCAGCTGGAGGAGGGGTTGACTTTCGAGAAGCTCCCCGCCGCTCCGCCGCAGATCATCCTGGGCCTCACCGGCGAGCCTGAACCGTCGCCCGACCCTTATTACCAGCTGTTCCTCGGCAACGCGCTGTATCTGTTCGGTACCAAGCGCGGGGAGGGCGTCGAGCCGCTGGTATATGCATTGACGCAGGTGTAGCAGGTGAGGCAAGACGGGCCAACCGCATGAGTGCGATTGGCCTGTCTTGTTTAGAGGCGAAGGGTACGCATGAACATACAAAAAAACAGGCCAGCCGCCCCTCGCAAGGGTGGCCCGGCCTGTTTCCGTATATGGCGGTGCCTCGGGAATCACAGGAATGGAGGCGTATGCTCCGAGATTTCCTTCACCGTCTTGTAGATCAGGTAGGGCAGCATGCCGATGCCGAACGCCCCAAACCCTAATCCTTTCAGAAATGCGCGCCAGTTGGACTTGGTCTCTTGTGTCATAACCCATCGTCTCCTCTCAGTGTCATCACTTTCATGCGGGTCCGCATCGTGACAGCATAGGCAGCATGACCAGCTGCTCTATGTTGAGAGATGGTGAAGATCCGTAGAGTAAAAGTAAGAATGTGATAATTATATGAATTTTCAGAAAACTTGTCAATGATAAATTGCACCCTGGCCTGGCTGGCCCTGTCACCGCACCGTCACATCCGAGCCGCAGCCAGGGGGAACAGAAAAACGCGCCCTGCCGAAGGCAGAACGCGTGGGACAAGCAGCTTAGGTAGGGCTAATGACGAGCTCTTCCTCATCCTTGTCGCTGTTGAAGGCATCGCGGTCAAACTCGCCCTCGGACTTGGCGACGAGCAGCGAGGTTACGGTCGTGCCAGTAGCGTTAACCGCTGTACGGCCCATATCGATGAGCGCTTCGACGCCGGCGACGATCGCCATCCCTTCCAGCGGCAGGCCCAGAGCGGTCAGGACGACCGTGGTGCTGATCGTCGCCGGACCGGGCACGCCGGCCACGCCGATCGAGGAGATGATGCTCACGAGCACCAGGATGACATAGTCGGTGAAGCCGAGCGACACATTGAATACCTCAGCGGTAAACACTGCGACGATGGCCGGCCAGATGCCGCCGCAGCCGTTGAAGTTCATGGAAGCGCCAAGCGGAGCGATGAAGCTGGCGATCCGCGGCGAGACATGGAGCCGCTTGGTGATGACCTCCAGATTGACCGGCAGGGTGGCGTAGCTGCTGCGTGTCGTGAAGGCGACGACCAGCATCGGATAGATTTTCTTGAAGAAGCGGATCGGGTTCACCTTGGCGACGAGCAGGACCAAGCCGCCGAAGACCAAGACGAAATGCAGGATCAGCGCCACATAGGAAGTGACGATGACGCTGCCGAGCTCCTGCAAGGTCTCCCAGCCGTAGCGGGAGGCGATACCGGCGATCAGGGCGAATACCCCGTAAGGTGTCAGGCGGATCACGAACTTCACGACTTGATGCAGCACCTGCGTCAGCGAAGCGATGAACTCGCGGACCGGTTGGACGGCCTTCGCATCCTTGGAGCCGACCTTGATGATCGCGACAGCCAGGAAGACGGCGAAGATCAGCAGCGGCACCACTTTGCCCTGGGCTGCTTCGTTGAACGGGTTGGATGGCACCAGGTCCAGGATGACCTGCGAGAATGTCGGGATCTCACGTGCCTGGAAGCCTTCCGGCACCTGCTGGTCGATCCCCGAGCCGGGATTGAAGAGCAGGGCGATGAACAGGCCGATCAGCGAGGCGACGCCTGTGGTGCCCAGGAACCACGCGAAGGTCTTGAAGCCGATCTTGCGCAGATATTCCAGATTGGTCAGGGAAGAAATACTATTCAATACAAGTACGAAGACCAGCGGGATAACCAGCATGCGGATAAGACTGACATAGATACTGCCGAAAGTGCTGATGCCCTGTACTTCGACCTCAACGTTCTGAATGACGATGCCGACGAGCAGGCCCAGGCCCAGACCGATCATGACCCGGGAGCCAAAGCTGACCCGGCGCCGGGCCAGGTAGAACAATAATGCAAAGACAACGATGGAGATCGTAAAACTTAGCCAATTGGTTTCGATGGCCAGCAATAAGCTGTTTCCTGACGGTTGATCCATTTCTCTTTCTCCTTTACCAAAGTAATTTCATAGGAATAGTAAGATAACTTTATACAGATTTACATGCGATGTCAATAATTTGTTTTGAAGTCTTGTTCAGTATTTGTATAGATAAATTTGATACCATGGAACCGTCAGACTTGGTTAGGAAGGAAAAAGGAACGATTCAATATATATAGTTCTATGGAACTTAATGGGGAATGGTTTTGCTATACGATATGTGACGCAGGTGCTATAATTCATGTCATAATATGTTGAATTGAGGTTTATGA
This sequence comes from Paenibacillus jepli, assembly GCF_047238105.1. Classification (NCBI taxonomy): domain Bacteria; kingdom Bacillati; phylum Bacillota; class Bacilli; order Caryophanales; family Paenibacillaceae; genus Paenibacillus; species Paenibacillus jepli. The sequence continues at coordinate 3,024,699 of NZ_JBDFMD010000001.1, read as the reverse complement.
GGATGATTGTGGAGAAGAGAGAAAAAGGGACTTTCATCCTTATTCCATCACTGGAACCTGATGAAAGATTGCTTGCATATGTGCAGGAATTACATGGATATGGGTTGACGAATGTTGTCATTGTTGACGATGGCTCCGGTGAGGCATACCAGCCTATATTTTCGAAGCTCAGCGAATCCGGCTGCGTGGTGCTGCATCATGCTGTGAATCAGGGAAAGGGCGAGGCCCTTAAAACCGGCTTCCAATTCATCGAACGCAGCTATGCCGACATTTCCTGCATCGTTACTGCGGACTCGGACGGACAACACGCAGCTGTCGATGTGTGCCGGTTAGCCGAAGAAGCTGGGCGGCATCCCGATGCGCTTGTGCTGGGGGTGAGGAATTTCAGTGAGGGGGGCATCCCGCCCAAGTCACTGCTGGGCAATCGGGTGACCTCTTTAATCTTTGCCATGCTGTATGGCAAGCGTTTATCCGATACGCAGACGGGGTTGCGAGCCTTCAGTCCCAAGCTGCTTGCTTTTATGCAGGGGATCCGCGGCTCTCGCTTCGAATATGAGCTTCAGATGCTGATTTCGTGCATGCAGTCCGGCATATCCATCCATACCACTCCTATCCAAGTCATCTATGAAAATGGCAATGCCGGGACGCATTTTAAAGCCGTTCGTGACAGTGCTCGGATCATGCGTGTCATGTTCTCCAGCTTTGTGCGCTTCATCTCCTCCTCCGTTGCGAGCAGCGCTGTCGACTTGGGCATTGCTTGGCTTTTGTTGGATCTGCTCCGGCCAGTTCTTGAACAGCAGGATTATACAAGGATTTTGTTGGCGACAGTCATTGCCAGAGTGATTTCGATTGGTGTCAATTACGCATTGAACCGGAACTTTGTCTTTCGAATGATGGATAATCGTGGTAGTTTGTGGCGCTATCTTACGTTATGCGCATGGGTGATCCTGCTGTCCAGCACCGGAGTCTATCTGCTCCACACGATTTTGATGATTGACGACAAGCTGGCTAAGCTGATCTGTGATACGCTGCTGTTTCTCTTAAGCTACCATATGCAGCGGCGATGGGTTTTTGCAGTAAGGAGGCGGCATTTGTAATGGATACCAACAACAAACGACAACATGTGTTATTCGTTACCACGATGATCCTGATGACGATCTATTTGTTGTGGCGCATGTTCTTTACGCTGCCGCTGGATCAGGGGTTCTGGAGCATGGTGTTCGGCATCCTGCTGATTACGGCGGAAACCTTGACGGTTCTGACCACCTTCGAGCTGTTTGTTCAGAAGATGAATAAGAATCGTACGCAGCTTGACTTGCCCGATATTCCGACAGAGCATTATCCGCATGTGGATGTGTTCATCGCCACGCACAACGAGCCGGTCGACCTGCTATACAAAACCGTTAACGCCTGCACGTATATGGACTATCCGGACAAGAGCAAGGTGCATATCTATTTGTGCGACGATGGAAGACGACCAGAGGTCCAAGCGCTTGCCGAAGCGTTCGGAATCGGTTATCTAGGCGCTCCCGACAATCAGCATGCCAAGTCGGGCAATTTAAATTATGCGCTGAGCCAGACCGACTCCCCGCTGATTGCGACCTTTGATGCCGATATGATCCCGCAGCATACGTTTCTCATGAAGACGGTCCCGTACTTCCTGCTGGATCGTTTCATTAGCGACAAGGGAAAGTGGCGGCTGCGCAGGGACGAAGAAATCGATCCTGCGTTCAAGCTGGGACTGGTACAGACGCCTCAGAGCTTCTACAATCCGGACTTGTTCCAGTTTAATCTCTATGCCGAGCGGGGAATCCCTAACGAACAAGACTTTTTCTCCCGAGAGGTCAACATCCTGCGTAATACGACCAATGCCGTCGCGTACACCGGGAGCAATACGGTTATCTCCCGTCGCGCCATGGAAGACATCGGCGGTTTTCCGTTATATACCATTACGGAGGATTTTGAGACCAGCATTCGTATGCAGCAAGCCGGTTATATAACGTATGCTACGCAGGAGGTGCAGGCTGCAGGGCTGACGACAACGACTGTTGAGAGCATGATCAAACAGCGGATACGCTGGGCCAGAGGCATTCTTCAAAGCCTGTATAACACGAAGGCGATCATATCCAAGAAACTGCCCCTTCAGACGAATATTACGTACTTAAGCAGCTATTTGTATTGGTGGTCATTTTTTAACCGGTTTATTTTTATCATGGCTCCCATCATGTTTGCTTTATTCGACTTTCAAATAGTAAGTACCGGCTTTTGGGAGATTCTCATCTTCTGGCTTCCAGCGTATTTCTGCTATAGCGTGTCAATGAGATATTTATCCAGCAACATCCGCAATCAACGTTGGAGTCAAGTGATCGATACCATATTTATGCCCTACCTGATTGTGCCGGTTCTCATGGAGTCGCTGGGCATCCGGGAAAGGAAATTCAAGGTAACCAACAAGAAGAGGGGCGGCGGTCCGGGGTGGGTCAAGTCAGTGCTGTATGCACTCCCGCATCTTGTCCTGCTCGGTCTGTCTGTTGCCGCGATTATCCGTTTTACCAGCGGTAAATACGGTATGGCTCTTTTTTTCAGCAGTATTATCGTCTTTTGGTTGGTGCATAACCTGGTTGCATTATGTTACGCCATCTTCTTCATGATCGGCCGCCGCGCCTATCGCGAGACGGAGCGGATCGAGGCCAATGAAGCGGTCATGATTTATGATAAGGCCGGGAGCTTGAGCTATGAAGCGCGAACCGTTGATGTGTCGGAGCATGGCATTGCGTTATTTGTGCAGCAGCCGATTTATTTAACCCCCCAGACTGCGATCTCTCTGGTCGTCACGACCGATCGATATGAAGCGCATCTGGAAGCAACCATTGTTTATGTCAAGAAAAATGGTGAGGGTTGGCGCTATTCGGCAGCGGTAACCCCGGTCAGCGAGGACGACAAGCGCCAATACATGCAGATCATCTATGATCGGAACCATTCATTGCCCAAGCAGCTGAATCTTTGGGATACGGCGTATGATGATATGATCCGCAATGTAAAGCGGCGGATTGTTCAGCCTGTGACAGACAAGCGGAAGATGCCGCGGGTTTCACTTCAGTGTCCGGTAACCTTCACCAACGGCAGCAGTTGCATGTTGCGCAGCTTCAATTACCTCTACTTTTCCGCTTCGGACCTCCACGGCGAGTTGCAGGAAGGCGACGTAGTGACTTTTTATACGACCAGTCATATCGAAGTCGCGCTGCGACATGCGGGCAAAAAGCTAGCCAAAGGAAAAGAAATCTTGTTTTCGCTTGAGAACCTGCACGATATTGCGGACCGAGGTCTGCTGGATCAATTGCTGCATGATTTAAAACAATCCCATTCCGAGATCGCGTAGGGGAGTAGGAGAGATAGTGATGTCGGTTATGCTGCATCTTGCGATGGGAGTCGTTCTAGCCCTCTCGTTCCTTGGTTACATGCTTGTTGTTCGAAGGACGCTTGCACTGCAATGGGAGTTTATTCCGGTCACGGTGTTCTCGTCTGTTGCTTGCATCGTTTTTTTGGGGGGACTCGCGGGACTGCTCTATCCGGTGACGCTTATTGTATTGGGACTCGGGTTGTTTGCCGCTGCGGTCTGCTTGGTACTGTGGCTGCTTCGCCGCCCCCCCATTCGCCTGTCGTTTTCAATCTTTCAGCTGACATTCCTGGCGGGCAGCCTCGTCTTTCTGCTGCCTTTGTTTCAGAATCATTTGACCCATTATGATAACTTCTCGCATTGGGCCATTGTGCTGAAGGTGATGATGAGTACGGATGCTTTTCCAACGCCTGATGCGGCGCTGATCGATTTTAAGAACTATCCGCTCGGTGTTTCGGCTTTCATTTATTTTGTGAGTCGCTTGACCGGCTATTCACAGGCGGTGATGGTGTTTGCGCAAGGCTTGCTCATCTTCTCCTGTTTCTATGCGATGTTTGGCGTGGTCCAAGAGAAGAAGCGGTTTCTGTTGTATGCCTTTCTCGGTCTGGGTCTTGCATCGCTTTCGTTCTTTAATCTGACGATCCGGATTTCTAATTTGTTGGTGGACTTCTTGCTCCCGATCTACACGCTAGCGATGTTTGCAGCGGTGTACCGGTATCGCCACGAGATCGGCCGAGCCTGCTTTATCGTTCTCCCGCTAGCCGGGTTACTGATGGTGATGAAGAGCACGGGCCTTATTTTTGCGGGTGTCGGGTTCATGTTTTTAATTTATACTGCACTGATGCACCGTCTTAAGCCGTACTGGAGAAGTCTGTCGGCAGTGACCGTGACGATCGTCGCGGCGTTCCTCCCTTACTTGGGCTGGAGTTGGCGGATGTCTACGGTATTCGCGGGTGTGGAGAACAAATTTGACGTCTCGGCTGTCGAGCTGCAAGGCATGTCGATTGATAAGACGCCGGCACAGATGCAAGAAATCATCCATCTGTTTGTGAGTTCCAGTATAGATCTAACGACACGTCCGACGCTGGGGATCGTGGGTTTCCACCTGCTCGCTATCGCGGCGTCCGTCTATGCAGCTGTGGTGCTGAAGAAGAAATGGAACCTGTGGAAGGCGCTGCTGGCGCTGGATCTCGTGCTCCTGCTGTATTATGGGGGTATCCTGGCCATGTATCTGTACTCCATGCCGCTGGATGAGGCGCTTTGGCTGGCTGGTTTTGAAAGGTACGCATCGAGTATTGTAGTGTTGTTTGCCGGCGGGCTGGTTCTGTGTGCTGCAGTAGATGTGGAGCGTTCCTTTCATCTTAAAGTGAGCGAAGTTCCCGCTTATCGCGCGTTTAAGAGTGTGGCTACGAAGGGCTACTATCAAAAAGGCATCATCTTTTGCTTGGCGGTAGCTGTGACTTTGCTGCTCTCGGAGTATAACGGCATCCGGGCTATCGCTCAAACGTACGACGACACGCTGCCCGCCAAAGTTCGTGCGGTGACCGGAGATCGCTGGTACCCTGAAGGAGTAGAGGATGAGCGCCGGTATCTGTTCTATGCCTCGGACCGGGACGGCCAAGTGACAAACTATTACATGCAGTATGTGGGAAGATATTTCTTATATGCGCCTAACGTCGATGGTATCGTGCTGTTCTATGAGGACAATATGAATAATCTTTTGAGCGGCTACGATTATTTAGTTGTGGTGGAGAACGATTGCGATGCAAAGCGTCTGGTGAAGAAACATTATAATATTGACCTTGCGGAAGGGATCTACAAGATCCAACTTTCCGGGGAGCAGGAGGTTGAGCTTGTCCCCCAGCAGGCCGCCGAAAAGGCGCTTGTCGGAGGTGGCTGCTACGAGGAGTGGGGAAAACGTTTGGGTCCGTTTCATTTTACGCCGCCAAGCTGATCAGTAACCGGGACTTCCTGTTTATGTCGCATGAGCGGCTGGACAGGAAGTCCTGTTTTCATGAATCATTGATTAAGCGTTTACGGCGCCGGGTAATGGTAGGGGCAAAGGAGGTAGATCAAACGATGAAATTTCAAGAAAACTTGTCGCGTTTGAAAGAGCGAACATTCTCCCCCGAGCACAACATTCTGACCGTCTACTTAAATACCGAGCCCGAACGGAAACAGCAAACATCGTGGAAGCTGCACCTGAAAAACGGCATGAACCGCTTGACGGAGTATGCCAAAGCCGAAGGCTCCAAAGAGCAGGAGAAACAGCTGAGCAAGCTGCACAAATTGCTGGAGTCCACCATAGAAAACCACCGCGGCGATCTCAAACGGGGTATCGTCCTCGTCGTGTGCCCCGAAGAAGGTGTCCTGTTCCTGGAGAAGCTCCAGGTCCCTGCGCCGAACGCCTTCTACTGGCAAAGCCAGCCGGAGCTGACGGAGCTCGAAGCACTGTTCAATCAGTATCCCGCAGCAGGCATCGTCCTGGTCGGCAGCGACAGCGTCACAGTAGTCGACACAATGCTGGGCGAGGTTGAGCGCGAGTGGAACTACGAGTGGGACAGCGACAGCGAGGACTGGAAGCAGTATCAAGGTGTCGCCGCCACCAGCCGCACGGCTTCAAGCGCCTCCCATAAGGAACTGTTCGACAAACGGGTGGGCGCCAACCGGCAGCGCTGGCTCAAGCGTCTCAGCCCGATCCTGGAGCGGCACAAGAAGCGCAACAGCTGGCAGGAGATCGTCCTGGCGGGCGAGTCCCTCCTGACGTCCGAGCTGGCCAAGGAGCTCAATGGCAACAAGCCGCGCATCCTCTCCAAGAACCTCAATGGCATGACCACCAATCAGGTGCTGCAGGAAGTGTACACATAACGCAGCTTTCCGTTTCTTCGCATCCCTCTCCCGCTTGGCGGGAAGAGGGATGTTTTGCGCGGGGCGGAGGGAGAATGACATAACGAGTGTGCGGGTATGGCAGCGGACAGCTGATGGGCCTATTATCAGCACATTTCATTCTGCGGCAAGTTGTTTTATACTGAGCTAGTACGTACTTCTACTTATCTACTTTACGAAGGCGGTGTTCAACAGGTGGCGAACAACAGCATTCTCAGCGGCGGCGGATTCCATCACGTGGCGATCCGGGTAGCTGATTTCGAAGCTTCGATTCGTTTTTATGAGGCGCTCGGTTTCAAAGAAAAGATCCGGTGGGGCGAAGGGGACAAGCGGGGCATCCTGCTTGATTCAGGAGACGGCAACTACATGGAGATCTTCGCTGGCGGAACCAAGGAAGCCAAGCCGGAAGGCTCGTTCCTCCACGTCGCGTTCCGTACGGACGATATCGATGCGGCGATCGAAGTCGCGAGGGCAGCGGGGGCCGAGGTGACGGAGGAGCCTAAGGATCTGATCATCTGTCCGGACCCGCGAACGCCGGTGCGGATCGCTTTCTTCAAGGGACCGGACGGCGAGCTCATCGAGCTGTTCCAGAGCACAGGAGAAAACCCGCTGTAACCTCAAGACGCCCCCACCCGATCAGATCGCGGTGGGGGCGTTTGGCGTAGGGGACAGGTTAGTTGGAGGCTTGCCTGCCGCCGACAGCCCCTAAGCGGGATAGTTACGGGATGGTAGTCCAATCAACATTGGAGCGAAGCTGCAAGTAAAGTTTCTTTCCTTAGGGCGCTCGCCGTTGGCCCTAGCGGGCCAGCTGCCTCTCCAGCCACGCATAGGCGGGCTCGCCGTGAATCTCGTGGCCGCCTTCGAAGAAGTCGGCGGCCGGCGGCGTCTCGGCGCCAGCAGCGGCATAGATGCGCTCCAGTTGGTGCAGCGCCTTGCGCGCGGCAGCGGCCGGAAAGAGCTGGTCGCGGCAGCCGACCTCCAGGAACAGCGGGCGCGGGGCGATGAGGCCGAGCAGATCGGGCATCTCCGCGAGCTGGAGGACGCCGGGTATGTAGTTGTCCAGGCAGTGCTGCCGGGAGAGGATGCTGTCCTCGAACGTGCTGGTATAGCCGCTGATGACGCAGCAGCGGAGCCGTTCGTCGAGCGCTGCCGTGAAGCCGCAGACGAGGCCGCCGCCGGAGATGCCCATCGTCCCGATCCGCCCAGCATCGACGTCATCCCGCGAGAGGAGATAATCGACGACCCGCTTCATCTCGTGGATGCGCCAGCCGGCCATCGTCTGGCCGAGCAGCAGGAGCTGCGCCGACAGTCGGAAGCAGGAGCTGCGGCCCGTCTCGGCAGCGCGGTCCTCAGCCAGCCGCCGGTCGCCGAAGCCCAGCAGCTCGGGAGCGGCCACCAGGAACCCCCGCCGGGCCAGCGCGGCCCCGAAGTCCTTGTGCAAGCCGGGGTCGCCCGTGCGCTCGCTGCCGTCTGGCAGGAGGCCGACGATCTCGCGGCTGCCGTAACCGTGCCCATGCACGGCCAGGACCGCGGGCAGGGGCGTACGCAGCGGACGCTCCGGGGTCAGTACATATACAGCCATCCGGACGCCGGAGCGGGTCGTCAGCTCGATCCGCTCCCGCACGTAGCCGTCGCATGACTGCCGCTCCAGTAGCCGGGGAGCCAGTGCCGCTTCTTCCTGGGGCTGCTCGCCGAGCAGCGCCGCGAAGCGCTCACGCAGCTCCTCCTGCCAGGCTGGCCAAGGCTTTTCCGGATCAAATGCCATCGCTCTCGGGCTGGTTGCCGTCAAATGGTTCATATAATCTTCCACCGAGCCGATCCCTCTCATCGTATGCCTCCTTTAGTCTGGTCAACAGCCCTTGGGATGCCAGCCGTCAAAGAAAGGCATCCCCCGATACCTTGCGTTTAAGTGCCGTGCAGGACGTCCACGGCCGACTTGCGGTGGTCGCGCGGCGAGGCGCCCATCACCTTCTTGAACATCCGCGAGAACAGCAGCTGGTCAGGGTAGCCTACCGATTGGGCGATCTCACCGATCGATAGTGTTGTGTTCTTCATGAGCTCAGCCGCACGCTCCATCCGGTAACGGATGAGATAATTTTGCGGCGTGACGCCGACGATCTCTTTGAACAGCTTGGACATATATTTGCGGTTCAGATTGAGTTCGCGTGCGAGGTCTTCGATATTGATGCTATGGGAATAGTTCGTTTCGATGAAATTCACGGCCTGGTAGATATAATGTTCCTTGACATTGGCGGCATATTCTTCAGGCGTCTTGGCGCCGACGTGATCGATGATGATGCCGAGAAATGCATATAGCGCGCTGAGCAGCTTCATATCGCGGCTGTGCTCGTAGCGGCTGGCCTCCAGCATGTTCGCAAAACAGCTGCGGATCTGTACGTCGGCATCGCCGGCGCAATGGAAGACGGGCTGGCTGCGCGACAGTCCGGCTCGTTTGAGATACGTCTGCGCATGCATCCCGCTGAAGGCAACCCACGAGTAAGACCAGGGGTCGTCCCCATCGGCCTTATAGGTGCAAGGCGTATCGGGACAGATCAGGAAGCCGTCGCCTGGGCTGATCGTATACTCCTTGCCGTCGCAGAGGAAGGTGCCTTTGCCGGAGCTTACATAATGGATTTTATAGTGATCCTTGACGCCCGGGCCCCAGCTGTGACCGGGGGGGCAGTTCTCCGCTCCGCAGTAGTACAGCTTCAAGTCCATATTGATTGCCCGGGGCAGGAATTGAAAGGTAAAGGGTTCGTTGACCATTATCGTGCTCCTCCGATCCGCCCTTCGGCGGGGATAGTCCCAGTATAGCACAGCCGCAGCCGGGGCTGCGTATTGACAGATTCGAAATGAAGCTCTATATTGATAGTCAACAACTTGACTAATTAATGTGGAGCGGGGTAGGACATGGACAGATATAGCGAAGACCGCAGGGAGATTATCCTGCAGATCTACCGGGCCTCGCTGCTGCTGGACAAGGTGGGCCGCGAGCTGGTGTCTCCTTATGGCCTGACGAGCAAGCAGCAGTGGTTCATTCTGCGGACATTATATGATGAGGGGGACCAGACGCTCAGAGACCTCACTCGCAACATGCTGGTCTCCAAGCAGAATATGACCGGCATGATCCAGAGGCTGCGGCAGGGCGGTCATGTGGCGACGGCCGAGGACGCGACGGATAAGCGCGTCACCCGGGTCTCGATTACGGACAAGGGCAGGGCGGTGTACGACATGCTGCTGCGCAGCAGTCGCGAGCGCAACCGGGATACGTTTGAGCATTTTGAACCGGCCGAGCTTCAGGAGCTGCTGCGGTTAATGAACAAGCTTGTAGGGACGCTTGTGGACAAGCACGACATACCATTATCAAAGAGAGAAGAGGCACGCGACAATCATGGTCATTAATCAGGCGCATACGAAATGGATTGTACTGGGGCTCCTGCTGGGCCTGTTCATGGCGGCGCTCGACCAGACCATCGTCTCGACGGCGATGCCGACGATCGTCGGCGAGTTCGGGGCGTATGAGCAGCTCGTCTGGGTGTTCTCGGCCTATATGATCGCCAGCGTCATCGCTACGCCGATCTTCGGCAAGCTATCCGACATGTACGGGCGCCGGCGGTTTTTCCTGCTGGGGCTGGCGATCTTCCTGCTCGGCTCGATCCTGTGCGGCATGGCCGGCAGCATGACCGAGCTTATCCTGTTCCGGGCCTTGCAGGGGCTGGGCGGCGGGGCGATTATGCCGCTGTGCTTTGCCGTCATCTTCGACATCTTCCCGCCGGAGAAGCGGGGCAAGGTGAATGGCCTCTTCGGCGCCGTGTTCGGGATGTCCAGCGTCTTCGGGCCGCTCGTCGGCGCTTATTTTACGGACTATATCAATTGGCGTTGGATCTTTTATATCAATGTGCCGATCGGCATCATCTCCGTGACGCTGCTCGTCCTCTTCTTCCGCGAAGTGGGCGAGAAGCGCAAGCAGACGATTGACTGGGCAGGCGCGGTGCTGCTGACGGCGACGATCCTCAGCCTGATGTTCGCCCTGGAGATGGGCGGCCGGCAGTTTGACTGGGATTCCTGGCAGATCCTCGGTCTGTTCGGCGCTTCCGCAGCAGGTCTGCTGCTGTTGCTGCTGGTGGAGAGCCGGGTGGCCAACCCGATCATCTCGCTGCACCTGTTCCGCAACCGGGTGTTCGCAGCCAGTCAGTTCTCCAGCTTCCTCTATGGGGCGGTCATGATCGCGGGCGCGACCTACATCCCGATCTTCGTCACTGGCGTCTACGGCGGCTCGGCGAGCGCGGCCGGTCAGACACTGACCCCGATGATGCTTGGCGTCGTCGCATCCAGCATGCTCGGGGGACGGTTCGTCGGCAAGTTCACCTACCGTACCATCATGCTCGTCTCCGTGACGATCCTGCTCATCTCCCTGGCTCTGCTCGGCACGATCAGTATCGATACGGAGCGCTGGGTAGTGACGCTATACATGGTGTGCGTGGGACTGGGGATCGGCGTCTCGTTCGTCGTCTTTAACCTTGCTACTCTGCACGGGGTAAGTCCGCAGTTCAAGGGAGCGGCGACCTCGATGATCGTCTTCTTCCGGACGATCGGCTCGGCGCTGGGCGTGACCGTGTTCGGCGTGATCCAGGTCGCCCGTTATCGGGACAACATCGCCAGCGTCCTCCAGGATCCGGCGCAGCAGGCGCAGTTCAGCGATCCGCAGGCACTGCTCCAGAGCGAGGTGCGCGCAGCGCTGCCGCCAGAGCTGCAGCGGCAGCTGGTGACGGGCCTGGCCGATTCGGTCGCTCATGTGTTCCAGTGGTCCATCGGCCTGGCGGCACTCGCCCTGCTGCTGATCCTTATGCTGGGCAGGGCCAACGTCGAACCGCTCTCGGGCGAGCGGCCGTCGCCCAGCTTCGAGTAGCTCTCATGCGTATAGATCAGCACAAAACCTGCTCACGCAGATTGCCTTGGCGTGCAGACCCAATAGCCGCTAGCGGGACGACCTCCGGCAGCCGGCAGGAACCAACGGATCAAACCAACCATTCGGACGGATCCAACTTTCACCCCTGATTGGGGAGCGCGGCATCTAACCCAGCCGGGAGCACAACTAATCCACAAGAATTTCCTAAACGACAAAAACCCCGTACCGCTGTTGTGGCGCAGCAGTACGGGTTTTTTTGATTTATAAGAGTTTATAAGTTTCACACATATATCAGCTTATAAAGGTTCGACGCTGCAAGCGTTGTAATTGCTTGCAGCGTCGAACCAATCTCCGGAATGAAACTAGCGACGCCGCCAAAGGACGGCGACAGCCGTTTCACCTTGAATAATAATCTTTATTTTCGGAATGAAAACCGGCGGCCCGCTGAGCTGCAACGCACTTTTTGTTCCTTAGAGCGCCGGAACCGGCGGCCCGCTGAGCTGCAACGCACTTTTTGTTCCTTAGAGCGCCGGAACCGGCGGCCCACTGAGCTGCAACGCACTTTTTGTTCCTTAGAGCGCCGGAACCGGCGGCCCGCTGAGCTGCAACGCACTTTTTGTTCCTTAGAGCGCCGAAACCGGCGGCCCGCTGAGCTGCAACGCACTTTTTGTTCCTTAGAGCGCCGGAACCGGCGGCCCACTGAGCTGCAACGCACTTTTTGTTCCTTAGAGCGCCGGAACCGGCGGCCCGCTGAGCTGCAACGCACTTTTTGTTCCTTAGAGCGCCGAAACCGGCGGCCCGCTGAGCTGCAACGCACTTTTTGTTCCTTAGAGCGCCGGAACCGGCGGCCCGCTGAGCTGCAACGCACTTTTTGTTCCTTAGAGCGCCGGAACCGGCGGCCCACTGAGCTGCAACGCACTTTTTGTTCCTTAGAGCGCCGAAACCGGCGGCCCACTGAGCTGCAACGCACTTTTTGTTCCTTAGAGCGCCGGAACCGGCGGCCCACTGAGCTGCAACGCACTTTTTGTTCCTTAGAGCGCCGGAACCGGCGGCCCGCTGAGCTGCAACGCACTTTTTGTTCCTTAGAGCGCCGAAACCGGCGGCCCGCTGAGCTGCAACGCACTTTTTGTTCCTTAGAGCGCCGGAACCGGCGGCCCGCTGAGCTGCAACGCACTTTTTGTTCCTTAGAGCGCCGGAACCGGCGGCCCGCTGAGCTGCAACGCCCCTTCCCATAAGCTTGCATTCAGGAGAGCAAAGTTACTTCCAGTCCTTTAAGGACGCGCCAGGCGTTTTTCTCTTAAATAAAGCGTGGCTGTCAGCAGGAGCTTAACCCATCGGTACATCGCGGCTTTCCATACGCTCGATGCGGCGCGGGTAGGCGATGTTGACACCGTGATGGCGCAGCTCATCCAGCAGCAGCTTGCGCATGACATTGCAGGCCGTCCAGTAGTGGTCATCCTTGACCAGACAGGTCACAGCATATTTGGCGCCGAGCGCATTGTTCTCGACGTCGGTGATGCCATACAGCATCGGCGGTTCGATGACCTTGCCTTTGTCATCCAGCATGAAGATATGGGGCATCTCGCCGACCATTTGCTCGGAGACGGCACGCACGGCTTTTTCGATCTCGGCATGATCGGCCTCGTAGGGCACAGTGACGTTGACGATCGCCCGCATCCGCTCGCGGTTGAAGTTCTGACTGAGATAGATGGCAGAGTTCTGAATGACGACCACATGCTGCGCCCAGGTACGGATCTTGGTCGCGCGCAGGCCGACATCGACGACCGTGCCATTGATTTCTCCATTATTGATGGAGACATAATCGCCTACGGAGAACTGGTCCTCGAAGATGATGAAGAACCCGGTGATGAAGTCTTTGACCAGCGTCTGCGCTCCGAAGCCGATAGCCAGGCCCAGTACCCCGGCACTGGCGATGATCGGGCCGACCTGGATACTCAGGTTGCTGAGCACCATCAAGATAGCGATGATGAACAGCACATAGCGGCTGAAGGAGAGCAGCAGCGATTCAAGGGTGTCCCGCTGCTTGGGCGGCAGCTTGGCGAGCCGGAACACGCGCAGGATGACGGCGCGGCGCAGCTTCAAGGCCACCCAGGTCAGAGCGATGATTATCAGGATCACGATGGAGCGGCTGGCCAGGAATTGGCCGGCATCGACCCAGAAATCCCAGTTCAAAAAATCGAGACTGAAAAACTGGTTGACGATTTCGTCATCCAACCCGGGCGGACTTTCCTCTTCGTTGCCCGATGGAGGGGGAGTGATGGGTAGTTCCATAGGAGCCTCCTTTTTTATATAGTGCTCTGCGAGCGTATCCCCCCATTCTAACAAAGTTCGCTGGACGGGGCACCTTTTGAACCGACATTTCCTACGAATAGCCAACAAAAATGGTCGGTTTGGCTTATAGTTGAGGCATGGCGCGAGCGGCGGACATCGATTAAAATAGGAAGACCGCCCGTTAGCGGCTACATGATTGGAAAGAAGGGAAGACACGTGCGTAAGAAGCCGCGACTGCAAACCTCGCTTAGACAATATTACGACCTGTTGCACCGCTATCTGCTGCCCCAGCGGCGGACGCTGATCGGGCTTGCCGCGCTGCTCCTCACCTCGATCGCACTGCAATTGGTCAATCCGCAGATCATCCGGTATTTTATCGATCACGCGCAGGGCAGCGGTCCGATGGAACAGCTGATCTATGCGGCGTTGGTGTTCATCGGGTTCTCGCTGTTTAACCAGATCATCTCGGTGATCGCGACCTATGTCAGCGAGAATGTCGGCTGGCGGACGACCAACACGATGCGCAGCGACCTGGCCTCGCACTGCCTTAGTCTGGATATGTCCTTCCACAAGAAGCATACGTCAGGGTCGATTATCGAGCGGGTGGACGGCGATGTGAATGCGCTTGCGAACTTTTTCTCCAGTTTCATCATTCATCTTGCCGGCAACCTGCTGCTGATGATCGGCATCATCGTGCTGCTATTTAGGGAAAACTGGCTGATCGGCCTGGGCATGACGGTATTTGTCGCCGGGGCGCTTTATCTGATCCAGTGGATCCGCAAGTTCGCGGTACCGGTCTGGAAGCAATGGCGGGAGGTCAATGCGGAGATGTACGGCTTCCTGGGCGAGCAGCTGGAAGGGACGGAGGATATCCGCGCCAACGGGGCGGCAGGCTTCGTCATGACCCGGTTCTTCCGTCTGATCCGCCGGATGCTGCCGATCCGGGTGCGGGCGTTTTTGGGCTTCGCCGCGATGTGGTGCACGACGATTATCGTCTTTGCGCTCGGCAATGCGATGGCGTTCGGAATCAGCGCTTATCTGTTCACCGGCGGCTCGATCTCGATCGGCACCGTCTATCTGATCTTCCACTATACCGAGCTGCTGGCCAAGCCGATCGAGAAGATCCGGACCCAATTCGAGGATCTGCAGAAGGCGGATGCCAGCATCATACGCATCCGCGAGCTGTTCGAGACGAAGCCGCGGATCATAGACGGACCGGGGATGCGGCTGCCCGAGGGCCCGTTGTCGCTGGAGTTCCGCGAGGTCGGTTTCAGCTACGAGGAGGACAAGCGTACACTGGAGCAGCTCAGCTTCCGGCTGGAGAAGGGTGAAGTGCTCGGTCTGCTTGGGAGGACGGGCAGCGGCAAGTCGACGATCGCCCGACTGCTGATGCGGTTCTACGATCCCCAGGAGGGGGAGATCCGGCTGGGCGGCGTCGATATCCGCCAGTGCAAGCTGAGCGAGCTGCGCAAGAAGGTGGCGCTGGTGACGCAGAATATCGAGATCGTCCAGGGCAATGTGCGGGACAATCTGACCTTCTACGACCGCTCCATCCCGGATGAACAGATGGTAGAGGTGCTTCGGGAGCTGGGACTGGGCCGCTGGTACGACTCGATGCCGGCGGGGCTCGATACGCCGCTGGATTCCGGCGGCGGCAGCCTCTCGGCGGGTGAAGCGCAGCTGCTGGCGTTCGCCCGGGTGTTCCTGACCGAGCCTGGCCTCGTCATCCTCGATGAGGCGTCCTCGCGGCTCGATCCCTACACCGAGCACTATATCGAACGCGCGGTGAGCCGCCTGCTGGAGGAGCGTACGTGCATCATGATCGCCCACCGCCTCCAGACTGTGCACCGCGCTGACCGCATCCTCATCATCGAGGACGGCCGGCTGCTCGAGACCGGCGCGCGGCGCGCGCTCGCAGCAGATGCAGACTCCCGGTTCAGCAGGATGCTGGCCACGGGGATGGAGGAGGTGCTGGCATGAAGACATCGACCTTTATGTGGCGGTTGATCCGTTATGAACCCGTTCGTTACTCGGTCAATGCGGTGATGTGGACGCTGATCGCGCTGGCGCCGATCGTGCCTGGCCTGCTCACCAAGCAGTTCTTCGATGTGCTGGAAGACAGCACTGCGCTTGGATTCGGTATCTGGGGATTGATCGTCCTGCTGGTAGGGGCCGCCCTGGTACGGGTGACACTGATCGTCCTCGGCTTCATCACGGATGTGCATTACCGGTTCCGGATGGGCATGCTGCTGCGCCGCAATGTGCTGGAGCATATCCTCAAGGAGCCGGGAGCGCGGGCGATCCCGGTCTCCCCCGGCGAGGCGATCAGTCACTTCCGCGACGATGTCGATCAGACCGAGGAGGCTGTGAGCTGGTCGGTGGATGTCATCGGCATGCTGGTATTTGCAGCCGTCTCTGCCTATATCCTGCTGCGGATCGATGCCCAGATGACGCTGCTGGTGTTCCTGCCGCTCGTCGTCGTCGTCACCGTCGCCCAGCTGGCTACATCAAGGCTGCAGCGCTACCGGGCGGCGAGCCGGGAAGCCACCGCGCAGGTGACCGGAGCGATCAGCGAGATGTTCGGCAATGTGCAGGCGATCCAGGTCGCCGGCGCCGAGCAGCGGGTCGTCGAGCGGTTCAGGCAGCTGAGCGACAAGCGCCGCAAGACGATGCTCAAGGATCGGCTGATGACCGAGTCGCTGGATTCCGTCTTCTCCAACACCGTGCATCTGGGTACCGGCCTGATCCTGCTGCTCGCCGGCTACAAGATGCGGGACGGCAGCTTTACGATCGGGGACTTTGCCCTGTTCGTCTATTATCTTAACTTCGTGACACACTTCATTACCAATGTAGGCAAATTCCTCACGTACTTCAAGCAGATGGAAGTGGCCCTCCGGCGGCTCGCCGCGCTGCTGCAAGGCGCTTCGGCCAAGGTGCTCACCCAGTTCAAGCCGTTGTACCTAGGCAAGCGGGAAGCACAGCCGCCGCAGGGGAGCGGCGCCGTGCCGGCCGAAGCGGTACGTCAAGTGCCGGCCGGGCAGCGGAAGACAGGCAACGACCTCACTGTCGAGCAGAAGGAGCAGGATGTGTACGCCGCCGGTCGCATCTTGGGAGGACAGGGGCCAGAGCTCGCGGGAAGCGGTCAGCTGCAGGAGGGAAGCGGTGCGGGACGATTGGAGCGTCTGACGGCGACGGGGCTGAGCTACAGCTACCCGGAGACGGGCCGGGGGATCGCAGGCGTCAGCCTGGAGCTGGAACGCGGGTCCTTCACCGTCGTCACCGGCATGGTCGGCGCGGGCAAGACGACGCTGGTGCGGGCGGTGCTCGGACTGCTGCCGCTGGACGCGGGGGAGATCCGCTGGAACGGGACCCGGGTCGAGGATCCCGGCAGCTTCTTCATGCCGCCGCGCAGCGCCTATGCCTCGCAGGTGCCGCGGCTTTACAGCGATACGCTGCTGAACAATATTATGCTGGGCGAGCAGGAGCGGGGCGGCAATCTCCGGCAGGCGATCCATACGGCCGTGCTGGAGCGGGATATCGATCAGCTGGAGCACGGGCTGCAGACGACGATCGGGCCGCGCGGCGTCAAGCTCTCCGGTGGCCAGGCGCAGCGTACGGCAGCGGCACGGATGCTCGCCCGGCCGGCTGAGCTGTACGTCTTCGACGATGTCTCTAGCGCGCTGGATGTCGAGACGGAGCGGCAGCTGTGGGAGCGGCTCTTCACGGAACGGCAGGGTGCGACGTGCCTCGTCGTCTCCCACCGCCGGGTTGCGCTCGCCCATGCCAGCCAGATCATCGTTATGAAGGATGGCGTCATCGAAGCGCAGGGCACAGCGGAGACGCTCCTGCGGGAGAGCGCGCTGTTCCGCCAGATCTGGCAGGGGGATGCCGGCGAGAGTGGAGATTGATATGAATAGAGATCGGAGCGGGCGAATAGAGGAAGAAGTGCGCTGCCAGCTCCTTGGTCGTCCGTACGCAGCATACCATGCTACCCCGGCGCTAGCTTATTCATAATGTAAGGTGTTGCATAATCTCATAAACAAGCACAAAAACCGTCAGGCCCCGCCTGACGGTTTCTTGCGCATGCGCCGCGCTCACCCGAGACTGCTAGCGCTGTTGAAAGTCGATCTCCAGGAAGCGCTCCACCTCGGTGAGCCAGCGTTCCTGGACGAACGCCGTGTGCTGCGGGTGGGCGTTATAGGCATCGTAGTCCTCCTGGGTGGCGAACTCCATGGAGAACCCGTAATCGTAGTCGTTCTTCGGGCTGACCTGGTCGAAGACCTTGAAGTTCCGGACGACCGGGATCGAGGTCAGGATGGACTGACCGTCGTTCAGAAAGGCAGTCTCCTCTGCGGAGCCCTTGGCGTGCTTCAGACAAAAGATGACCATGTGTTGGATAGCGATAGTTCTCTCCTCCATTCTTAACGTTAGTGTTGCTCAGCACTATTGTATAGAACTGGAGAGAGCCTGTCATCCCTCAACCTTATGCGTCACTCGGACATGCGGCGAGCGTGACGACCGGGTCCAGATCAATCTCGAACGCCCGGCCCCAGGTGAACGCCGGATTGTCAACGGGGAGTACCGCGTCTGCGTATGCAGAGAGGAACCAGCGGTCTCCGCAGATCTGCCGGATATTACGGGCCGGGTCTTCGCCGCCGGCCAGGAACGCCGTCTGCCCGCGCAGCGTATCCGTATGCTCCTGCATCAGCTCGCGGAGCAGGACGGTGAGCGCTTCATAGTCGGCCTCGGTATTGAACAGCCGCATATGCTGATCGGCCGTCACATTGGTATAAGGCGTGCGGCTGCGGGACATCTGGCGGATCTCGGCGATCGCGACGGCTTTGTAATAATAGTCCTTCAGGAAACGCTTGAACAGCAAGGAACCGTGGGCGTCTACAGCAGCATCAAGCGCCGCTTGGCTGCTTAACCCTGTCAGACCGGCGTACCGCGCCTCTCCCATACCTAGCGCGATGCCGATCTTGTTGCCGGCGGTATTCCAGGCGCTGTAGCCGAGCAGTCGTCCGGTCCACGGATTGGCGAGCAGGGCGGCTGTCACCTCCGGATGCGCGACGAAGCCGGTAAAATCGATAACCACCGTCGCTTGCTGCGCCGCTCCGTTAGCCTCCAGTCGCTCCACTGCGGCAGCGGTCTGGTCCACGGCAGTGATGGCGATGACGTCGATATCTGGGGCTTCACCCTCCCCCGCAGTCCGGCCGCCGATCATATCGACATGCCGAAGCAGGTTGTCGTGTACGCTCATATACTCGTACGGATTGATCAGCTCGGAGCCATGCGGTCCATAGTAAGTTACGCTGTAAGAGGTGCGGTTATCGCCGCCCAGCAGCCGCGCGGCCATCCGTGCCATCAGCGAATGGCCGAGCCCATCCGCATCGGGCAGGATGATGGCGCGCTCGGGATTCTGCCCCTCCTGCCCACCCAGACAAGCATCGATCCGTCCGTGGGCCCAGGCGATCTCGTTGGCCTGGGCACCCTCGGTGTAGGCGTCGTCGACGCCGACCGCCAGGAAGTCGATGTCGCCCTGCGCGGCCAGCTCCTCCAGTACATACCTTGTCGTCCGCAGCTTATGACGGCGGGTCCGGTAATACGCCTCCTTGTCGAAATGCACTGTCTCTCCGAACGTCGTCCCGTCCGGGCGCAAGTCGTACCCTGCCAGGATCTCCTCGAACGCTGAGGCGGGCTGGCGCGGCTGGCTCATCAGCTGCCGCGATTCCTCATAGGCTTCGAAGGTCAGGCCGCCCGCAAAGGTCGTCGTCGCCAGCCGCATGATCGTATCATGCACGAAGACGGGCTTGCCGGGATGGGCGCGCTTGATCCGTCGGATCACATCCAGCAGATGACGCGTCTCGCGGCCGTGGTCGGTTTCTTCCTCCTGCAGGTTGCGGCTTCCGATCAGACCGCCGTAGACGAGCATGTCGATGGAGATTACAAAGCCGTCCACACGCGCGGCGTGCATCTGGATGAAACGGCGGATCTTGTCGGGCTTGCCGTATATCGGGTCGCTGGTGCCAGTGACCAGTGTGCCTTCCGTATAGACCCGGGTGTCCAACTCGTTGGCGGTATCTTCAGCCGGCGGCACGATGACGTCGAGACCGGCGGTGCGGCCGAGCGCGATCACATCGGCAAGGTTGGCGGGGCGGTCGTCCAGCGGCACATACAATACTTTTTTCATTATTTATTCCTCCTCAAAAGTTTTGCGAAGCAAAACTCGCTTCGTAAGCATGGGTTCATTTGGCTTTCACTTACTAGGTAAACCAACGCGGCTTTTTACAACCGCAGAGAATATTTTTTTGCCATGCATGGGACTAATGGGGCTTTGCTTGTCATTGTCTGTTCGTGCTATAATGACTCAAAACAGAACACTTGTTCCCTTATTTGGGGACGAACAGGAAAGGAGTGTGTGCTGTGCATACGCCGAACGACTACGCGACCGGGTTGAAGCGGCTGGCTTGGCGGCTGCAGTACCAGGAGAGGCGGCGTACCGGCAGAGAGTACAGTTTCTATGAAGAAATGAAGCAGCCGGCATACCGGATGGAGGAAGAGACGGTGACGAGACTTGAACTGGAGGAACTGGTAGCCGGATTGCCCGGAGCTGCCGGCAGAGAGGTCATCATGGGTTTATACTTCAGGGACCGCACCGAGAAGCAGCTGGCCCTGGAGATGAATATGTCACAGCAGGCGGTGAACAAATGGAAGCGGAACATGCTGAAACAGCTCTCACAGAAGATGAATTCGCTGACCTAAGGAACAGAGCCGCTGCCGGCGACCAGGAGGCAGTGCTTGTCATCCTGCAGCATTTCGAGCCGTTCATGCGCCAGTACTGTACCTGGATCGGCATGCCCCGCGAGGACGCGATGCAGAGCATGAGGCTGGCGGTGCTGGAGTGGCTCCGGGACCAGCGTCCAGACCAGTATCGGCGCCCAGACCAGTTGTAAGTTTGCGGAAGCTGTGGTAGACTAACATCACTTTACATGAACGGAGGGTTACGTGTGATAGACTTCATCCGCATGAGATCTTTGAGCGCAGCGCTGTAATGTGTGCCCAAGGCTCTGCCTGTGTGCAGAGGACTCAGGATAGGTCTGTCCATTTCCGGTGTGGGGGAAGCCAAGACGATTCAGTCATCCGACTGATCGCAGGCACGCTCTTACAGCCGGGGACACGTAACCGCATAGGTCATCTGGCTATCGACCCGTTTGTGCCAGCTTCGTCATCCTCTACGCACCTATGCGCTTAGAGGTGATGTTGTGCACAGCGCGGGGAATCTCCGTGATTTTCGTGCGGCAGCCGTTACCTAATATCCATTGTCCTCCAAGCACAGGCGATCGCCTGTGTTTTTATTTATTTTCTGAGAGGATGATGATCGATGAGAGAACGAATACAAGCATTTATACTGGCTGTCGAACTGCCGGAACGACCAGGCTTTGCAAGTGAGATCGAAGAGCTGCGAGGTCTCGCGGAGGCCTGTCATATCGAGATTGCCGAGGTGTGGACGCAAAAGCTAGAACGCCCGCACCGGACGCACTACCTGGGGGCAGGCAAACTCCAGGAAGTCGCTGCGGCGCTGACAGCTGCAGGAGATGAGGGGACAGTGATTGCCAATGATGAGCTGACGCCTTCCCAGATCCGGACGCTGGAGGCGGAGCTGGACTGCCGGGTGCTGGATCGGACGATGCTCATCCTGGAGCTGTTCGCCCTGCGCGCCCGTACACGGGAGGCCCAGCTGCAGGTGCGGATCGCCGAGCTGCAGTACCGGCTGCCGCGGCTGGCCGGGATGCGCGACTCGCTCGGGCGCCAGGGCGGCGGCAACGGACTGATCAACCGGGGATCCGGGGAGACCAAGCTGGAGCTGGACCGCCGCAAGATCCTGACGCAGATCGACAGCATGCAGAGCGAGCTGGAGAAGCTCGTGCACCGGCGTCAGGTCCAGCGCAAGCAGCGGCAGAAGCGCGGTGTTCCCGTAGTCGCCCTCGTAGGCTACACCAATGCTGGCAAGTCCAGCCTGCTCAACGCGCTCCTGAGCGAGTATGAACCGGCATCCGAGAAGCAGGTGATGGCCAAGGATATGCTGTTCGCCACACTCGAGACGTCGGTCAGGCGGATCGAGCTGCCGGACCGCCAGCACTTCCTGGTCACGGACACGGTCGGCTTCGTCAGCAGGCTGCCTCATCATCTGGTCAAAGCGTTCCGTTCGACCCTGGAAGAGCTGACCGAGGCCGATCTGCTGATCCACGTCGTCGATTGCGCCAACCCCGAGCATGAGCAGCAGATCGACGTGACCAAGGAGACTCTGCGCGAGCTGGGGGCGGATCACATCCCGGTCGTCTATGCGTACAACAAGGCCGACCAGACCGGTACGGACTACCCGCTGATCGAGGACGATATCCTCTATCTGTCCGCCAGAGCAGGCAAGGGGATCCGGGAGCTGGTCCAGATGATCCGCGAGCGGGTGCTGGAGCCGTATATGGCCTGCGAGATTACGATTCCCTTCGAGGAAGGCAGTCTTGTCTCCTATTTTAATGAGCATGCGCTGGTCCATGAGACCCGGTATGAACCCGAGGGTACGCGCCTGAAGCTGTCGTGCTCAGCTGCGGACTATGTGCGTTACCGGGAGCGCTTTGCTGTACATGATGCTGCCCATCAAGACTAGTATGGCTTGCCAATGATCATAAGATTGGTTAAAAAGCGCTTTCTTTACGCCATTGTATCCGTACCCTCGATGGCCTACACTCAGATCAATCCCTATGAAAAGAGTGTGAGACTATGGTCAGAAAAATGTCAGTCCCGCCCATGGAGCTGGTGGATCGCGAGGGCCCGGATACGCAGCTGTGCGCAGTGCTGAACACGATCGGTCATATCGAGGTCGCGCGGGCGCTCATCCCCGAGCCGAAGGCGGATGAGGTCCGGGTCCGGATCAAGTGGGTCGGTATATGCGGCAGTGATGTCGAGGTATATAGAGGGGCGCGTTCGCCGGAGTTCATCAGCTATCCGACACGGCTCGGGCATGAGGTGGCGGGCGTGATCGACAAGGTAGGCAGCGGAGTAATCGGAGTCAAGGCAGGCGACCATGTCGCGCTGCGGTATGTCTGGGGGGCGTTTGCCGAATATGTGTGCTGCACGCCCTTCTCTCTGAAGGTGCTCCCGAAGGAGCTGCCGCTGATCGAGGGCTCCCTGATCGAGGTGCTGCCAGGCATCCTTCATGCGGCAGAGCTGGCGGAGATTGCTCCCAACAAGAACGTGCTCATCACCGGGCAGGGGGTCAGCGGACTGGTGATGACCCAGGTGATCAGCCTCTTCAGCCCGCGCAACCTGGTCGTTACCGATTTATTCGACGAGAAGCTGGCACTGGCCCGCAAGTATGGCGCCACGCACACGTACAAGCTGCCGGACCCCCATGCACGGACGATGGATCAGGTCAGAGAGGATTTCCCGGATGGCTTTGATGTCGTAATCCCCTGTCTGCTGGAGGGAGCGGGGATGGTCGACGCGATCGATGCCGCAGCACAGAACGGGCGGATCGTCATGTACGGCTGTATAGGCACATGTCATGAGCCGGTTGATTTCTTCAAGGTGCACAAGAAGCGGCTGGATATCTTCTCGACGGAGCCCAAGCGGGATATCGACAACCGGCGTTTCTTCGATGAGGGCCTGCGGCTGGTCATGGACGGGCTGGTCAATACGAAGGAAATGATCACGCATGTCGTGCCGCTCTCCGAGGTGGACCGCGCCTTTGGTCTGCGCAATGAGCATTCGGGAAGCACGATTCATGTCATGATCGACTGCGAGGTGTAGCGCTTGAGTAAACCGCATGTCATCATTATTATGGCGGATCAGCTGCGCTACGACGCGATCGGCCCTCATACGCCCCATATAGCCAGCCTGCTTCAGGAAAGTGTAGTGTTCGATCGGGCCTACTGCGCCTCGCCTTTATGCGTACCAGCCAGAGGCGCGTTCTTCACCGGGAGATATCCCAATGAAACCGGCTGCCTGATTAATCCGTGGGAGGCGCAGGAGCGCAACCACGGTTATGTGCGGAGCGGAACCGCACATCTCTACGGACGCATGGAGGAGGAATGGGACAGCTGGCATACCGGCAAGCAGCATTTTCTCCATGAAGACGCGCCGGACAAGATGCCGGACGCCCGCACGAAGTGGCTGTCCATGGAAGGCAGCTATGAGGCATACCTGAAGCAGGCGGGCAAGCGCAAGCCGGGCGGGGAGCGCTTCAAAGGCATCGTCCCGGAGATGGCCTTCGGTCATACGACGCGCGCCAAGAAATATTCGATCCCGATGACCGGCGTGTATGAAGAGGGCTTCCCGTATTTCTTCGACGGCTATATTGCAGACTGCAGCATGCGGGCGCTGCGGGAGCGGGATCCGAGCAAGCCATTTCTGCTGCAGGCGATGTTCCTCGCGCCGCACCCGCCGCTGGACGTCCCGGAGCCGTGGTACTCCAGGGTAAGCGCATGCGAGCTGCCCGATAATGTCGGCGTGTGGTCGGAGCATCAATCGCCCCTGCAGCTGTATAACTTGACTGGCGCGGTCGGCACGCGGTACACGCGGGAGGATTGGGCCAAGATATGGCCTGTCTATCTTGGCCTCGTCTCTCTGCTTGACGATTGTGTCGGCATGCTGATCGACGAACTGAAGCGCCAGGGCATATATGAGGAGACGATGATCCTGTTCACCAGCGATCATGGCGAGATGCTCGGATCCCACTGCCTATGGCAGAAGATGTGCATGTACGAGGAGTCGGTGCGGATCCCGCTCAGTCTAAAATTCCCTAGCTCCATGGAGATTGATCCGCATCACATCACTGCGCCTGTCAGCAGCATTGACGTATTTCCGACGCTTTGCGAAGCCCTGGAGCTGGAAGCGCCAGCAGGCCTGTCCGGCAGCTCGCTCATGCCCCTCATTCGGGGAGAAACGTCCCCGTCACAAAACATCTTTATACAGTACGACGGCAATGGGGCGCGCGGTAATTTTGGACGGTGTGTGGTCAACGAGTCCTACAAATTGATCGTCGATCTGTTCAAAGATGAGCTGTATCTCGAGCTCTATGCCGTGGGGGAAGATCCACAGGAGAAGCGCAATCTGATCTTTGACCCGGACATGGAGCAAGAGGCGGAGCGCCTGCTGACGGCGCTCCGCGCGCATATGCGCAGCACGGGCGATCTGCTCAGCTTGCCGGATGATGCGTACAGCGCCTTTGTGCGCCGCTACGCTTCGTTTGCCGGGGACGGCACGGGTCTGGATTCGGTAACTCCATAAGCATCTGCAGGCGGCCAAGCGGATCTTGCCGAATAGGCGTTGACGCTCACGGGACGACATGCTATGTTCTACCTATGGCAATTACTCACATAAACTGGTGAGGTCATCCAACTGGCGGATGTCATGTCACCGAAGGGAGCAGACGTCATGTGGAGAGACAGTCAGCTGCAGCTGCTGTGGACGGCACGGGTCGATTACGCATCAGGCAGCCGTGTAGAGAGCCATGTCCATGAGGATCATTCACAGTTATTGGTGGCGATCTCCGGGGCAGGCACTGTGGACATCGGCGGCGTCTCCCATGAGCTGAAGGCTGATCATGCATACTTGTTCCTGACAGGCGTCCCGCACCGTTTCCATTTCACTCAGGAGACGGTCACCATCGATTTCAAGTTCCGGCTGCTGGACCAAGAGATTGCGCATGCGCTTCATTCCATCTCGCCATGCCAATGCTGCTCCAACTCGGAGGTGCTTGAGCTGCAGCAGTGGCATCAGCTGTCGAGGACGCATCTGAAGTCCTCGCCGTCCTATCCGCTGATTCGTATCGAAGCGGGGCTCAAGAGTACCTTGGCCTCGCTTTTTCTGCTGCAATCTGAGCCAGAGGAACAGCCGGCGTCCGCTTTTCCGATCGATCACGACGACCCGATGGCGATGTATATCAAAGCGCATTTGGCCGAGCGGATTACCTTGGAGCAGCTATCCAGACAATTCGGATTTCATCCGACCTATCTCATCCGGATTTTCAGCCAGCAGACGGGCATGACGCCCATTCAGTACCTGCAGGAGGTTCGTCTTGAGCAAGCAAGGCGCTATCTGGAGTTTACGAGGATGCCGATTGCCGAGGTAGCCGAGCGGGTGGGGTGGACCTTGCCGTATTTTTCAAAGCTGATCAAAAAAAAGTTTGGCCTTCCTCCGTTGCAGTACAGGGAGTCGCTTACCAATGAAGTGGGCGAGGATATCGTGCTGGAGAGCGATTTTTCGAATGAATGGAGGATTAGGTCATGACGAGGCAATGGTTCAATCGGCTGCTGCTATCGTATTTGCCGATGTTCTTTGTCTTTGCTTCCTTCCTGATCCTGATCACCTTCCTGTTGATCAATCAGTACAGTCAGGCGGAGACAAGGAAGGCCAGCGAGGTCTATGTCCGCCATGTGCTGCAGATGATTGATTCCACGTTGAAGCCGCTCGACCAGATGATCGTGAACGGGCTGCAGAGCGACGAGAAGCTGCTCGACTACTTCAAGTTCCCGGCAGGCAACGAATATCTTGTGGAGTTCGAAGCGTCCAACCGGTTGAAGGAATTGGCCCAGACATCGGCGCTGATCGATTCGATCTACCTCTACCGGTATGATGACCGTCATGTGCTGACGCATAACTTCAAGGTGCCGCTTGACCAATTCGGGGATGACGCCTTTGTGGAGACCGTGGCGGGCGAGGGCTACCGGCCCTCAGGCTGGACCGAACGCAGAGCGTATAAGAAGTTCAAGGATCAGGAGGCGGCCACAGAGGTAACCTCGCTAGTGCGTCGGGTGCCGCTGCTGTCCGGGGAGCAGGGCTTGCTCGTGCTGAATGTAAGGCTGGACGGCCTCCGCCGGTATGTGGAAGATATGTCGGAGGCGCCGCTGAGCTATCTCTATATGCTGGACCAATCGGGAGCCATGATGCTTCAGGCCGGGGGACAATACGAGCCGCCGCCCGACAGCAGCATGGAGCTTGCGATGGCGGAGTCGGCCTATACCGGATGGGCGATCCACAGCGGGATTCGAAACAAGCCGTTTTTCGATTTTGTATCCATCTTTTCTTATGCGTGGATTGTGGCGCAGTTGGGGATTGTTATCCTGGGCATAGGCTGGATTATTTACGTCACCCGTCGCAATTACAAGCCCATCGAATTGATTATGAGCAGTATCCACCATTATTTCGAAAAGAAAAGCCACTTATTCGTTCATCGCGGCAAGCTGGACGAGTTTTCCTTTATTGAGACCGCTCTCAAAAAAATAATGGAACAGAGCGGCGAGGAATCCGACTACCAAGGGGAGCATCTGCGGATGAAAAGGCGGCAGTGGCTGCAGGAGCTGGCGGACGGCAGAGAATGGACGGAGCCCGGGCCGCAAGAGGATCTTGATGCGATGGGGAGCGGGATCTTCTTCATCATCGAGTTGGATCAGATCAGCTTGTTCAAGGAACGCTACAGCCGCAGTGATCAGAATCTGCTCAAGTACGTGCTGCGCAATGTCGTACAGGAAAGCGCGGAGCTCCAGCAGCGGGAGATATGGGCAGAATGGACAGGAGATAGCCGGCTGTCGGTCCTCTATCATCTGGAGGTGACGGACGCCGAGACATCCGCCGAGCTGCTCTCGTTCTGCGAGCCGATCCGCCAGTGGGTCGAGCAGCATCTCGATATGACCATTACGATCGGTATCGGGAGCCCCGCACTGACGCCCTCGGGCCTGAAGCAATCGTATGCGGAGGCGGTCGAAGCGCTCAAGCTCAAGCTGATCCAGGGCAGCAATCGGACCCTTGTATTCGAACGAGCCGAAGGCAAGCTTCTCGATAAGGAAGCGGTACAAGGCTTGTCGGCCATCCATGCGATCGCCCAGTGCTTCCGGGCCGGTGACAAGCTATGGCGGGATAAACTCGAGCGGCTGTTCATTGATCTGAAGAACGGCGAGTTCTCCTATGAGGAGATCCATCACGTGATCCATTACCTGATCTATCATCTGCATGGAGAGATGAGCGGGCTGCCGGAGGATTACCGCGCGTTGTGGAAAAAAGAGATCTTCCCGCGTCTGAAAGAAGGCGTAGAAGCATCAGATACGCTTGATCTGCTGCAGGCGAGCCTGCTGCATCAGTTATCGCTGATGGCGGATCATCTGCAGGAGCTCCGGCAGCGCAGCAGCCATACAAGCCTGATCCAGGAGATCCAGCGGTATATTGATGAGCATTACTATAATGCGGAGCTGTCGCTTGCGTTTTTGAGCGCCACCTTCGGCATCAACTCCAATTATCTGAGCCGGTTG
The DNA here is from genome assembly GCF_047238105.1 of Paenibacillus jepli. Classification (NCBI taxonomy): domain Bacteria; kingdom Bacillati; phylum Bacillota; class Bacilli; order Caryophanales; family Paenibacillaceae; genus Paenibacillus; species Paenibacillus jepli. The sequence continues at coordinate 2,996,912 of NZ_JBDFMD010000001.1, read as the reverse complement.
TTTAAAGAAAGCACCGGGCACAATTTCGTGGATTACCTGATCCAGGTGCGAATGGAGCATGCCAAGAGACTGCTGGCGGAGAAGGCCGATTCCGTTCAGCAGATCGCCGAGCAGGTAGGCTACACGCATGCCGTGTCCTTTATCCGCATCTTCAAGCGGACGGTCGGCGTGACCCCTGGCGATTATCGCAAGAAGCACAGTTTGACAGACGCGATTTAGGGCTGCTTGTGCGGCTTCGAAAATTGTATATCCCGTCATAAACAGTTTATCGACGGCCCTGAACCCCGTACTTTCCTATAAGCTGCGGGGCTCTTTGTGTATCCGTTTACAATCCGGTTTATTATGATCATTCATGTCTATTGATGGGCGTGAGGGGGAGACGTTACGATGAGGACACAAGTCGGATAGGAAAGGAAGTGAACAAGCGGGGATGACTTCAACCCACCGGAGACGAGTCAGACGATTTCAGGAGAACATACCTTTGATTCTCATGTTTTTACCCGTTGCCGTTTTTTTTCTGGTCTTCAAGTATGCGCCGATGGCCGGCGTGATGATCGCGTTTAAGGAATACAATTTTATCGATGGTGTGTGGGGCAGCCCCTGGGCGGGCTTGGCGAACTTTGAGCTGCTCTTCAGCCAGCCTTCCACGCTTAACATTATTCGCAACACCTTTTTGCTCAGTGTGCTGGAGCTTATCGTCATGGTCCCGTTTCCGATCATGCTGGCGATCCTGTTGTATGAAGCCAAGCAGATGTTGTTCCGCAAAACCGTGCAGACGCTGGCGTTCATCCCTCATTTTCTCTCCTGGGTCATCGTAGGCGGGATCACGGTGAACATCTTTGCCCAGGAATCAGGCGTCGTCAACAAGCTGATGCACATGCTGACCGGAGAAACGTTCGCTTTTTTGTACCATCCGGTCTCGTGGGTATCCATCTTCCTGGCATCGGGTGTATGGAAGGAAGCCGGTTACGCGGCGATCATCTATCTGGCGGCCTTGACCGTCATCGACCCGTCCCTCTATGAAGCGGCAAGTCTGGATGGGGCAGGCAAGCTGAAGCGGATCTGGCATGTGACGCTGCCCGGGATCTTGCCGACGATCTTCGTCATGCTGATCATCAGCATGGGACGGATAATGGAGGTCGGGTTCGATAAAGTGTATATGCTGCAAAATGATGTGGTATCCTCCATTTCCGAAGTGATCAGCACGTATATTTACAAGGTGGGCCTGCAAGGCGGTTATTTTAGCCTGTCCGCCGCCATGGGACTTTTCGAGTCAGTGGTGGCGCTGATCCTGGTGCTGGGCTCGAACTGGCTGGCCCGCCGATTTGACCAGGGATTGTGGTAAGGGGGAGAGAGCATGAGAGAATCATGGGGGGACAAAACCTTCAACATTGTCAATTATATCCTGCTGACCATTGGCGGTCTGCTGTGTCTGCTGCCCCTGATGCATATTATTGCCATATCGCTAAGCGACTCTTTTACGGCTATGTCCGGGGTAGTCGGCATCTGGCCGCAGCACGTTTCTTTTCAAGCTTATAAGCTGCTGTTTACCGGCACGAATATGGCTGGAGCGTTATGGAACAGCATCATTATTACAGTAGTGGGTGTAACGTCCAGCATGATCTTCACCATCATGGCTGCTTATCCGCTATCACGGAAGATCTTCTATGCCCGCCGCTTCTTCACACTGGCGATCGTATTCACGATGCTGTTCGGCGGCGGTGCCGGCGGCATTATCCCTACCTATCTGGTCGTCAAGTCGCTGGGCCTGGTGAACACCTATGGCGCGCTGTGGCTGCCGAGTCTGGTCATTGTGTTCAATCTGCTCATCCTGCGAACCTTCTTCGTCAACATCTCGGAGGAACTGGTGGAGGCCGCCAAGATTGACGGCTGCAGCGAGGGCGGGATCTTGCTGCGGGTCATGCTGCCGCTGTCGACAGCTGTACTGGCCACGCTGGCTCTATTCTACGGCGTGCATAACTGGAACTACTTTTTGCAGGTGTTGATCTACATCAATGATGCAGACAAATACAATCTGACGGTGCTCGTACAGAATATGATCCAGAGCGCCACGATGATGAATGAATTGCAAACCTTGCTGCCGGAAGAGACAAGAAATATGACGCCGGTTACGATCCGGTCCGCAGGCATCGTGGTGCTCCTGCTGCCGATGGTGATGGTGTATCCGTTCATCCAGCGTTTCTTCGTCAAGGGTGTCATGCTGGGGGCCGTGAAGGGATAGCGCACGACAAGGCTGTGCTCCGGCCGGGACGGAAGACAATATGAATATGACAAAAAAGGGTGAGGACATGAAGAAGAACAAAATGGCAGTGCCGCTGCTCCTGGTGATGATGCTGCTGATAAGCGCGTGCTCGGGCTCGGGCTCGAATAATCCGGGCAATGCGAAGAACAACGAACCTGACAAGGCTCCGACTGCCGTCGAAACAGGCGGAGAACCGAAGGAGAAGCCGACGATCACCGTCTCTGTCTATGACGATGGCAGCATACCTGCTGAAGAGGGCACGATGGAGGATAACCGCTGGACGGAGTGGATCAACGAGCACAGTCCCGTTCAGGTGAAATTCATCTCGATTCCGAGATGGGAGTCCCAGAGCAAATTCAATACCTTGTTCGCATCGGGGTCAGCGCCTGATCTGATCCTGGAATATGATAACGCTTTCCTTAATCAGCTGTATGCCCAGAAGCTGATCATGCCGCTGGATGATCTGATCGAGGAACACAGCACAGTATACAAACAGCTGCTGGAGGAGAATCCGCTGCTGAGGAACTCGGGACTCAAAGAAGACGGGAAGCTGTATCAGTTTGGCCGGTTGCTGCCCATCCACCCGACGCAGACGCTGCTGATTCGGACGGACTGGCTGGAGGCTGTCCATATGGAGGTTCCGCAGACAACCGAGGAGTTGTTCGAGGTGGCCAAGGCGTTCGCTGAGATGGATCCGGATGGCAACGGCCAGCGGGATACGTACGGCATCGCTTTTGCCAACGTCCCTTCCGGGGAGCGGGCATTGGCCTTCCGGGCGATGTTCCAGGATGCCGACTGGTATATCAATGAGCAGGATGAGATGGTCCGGGCCTGGGATCAGAAGGCGGCCTATACCGCTTTTGTGAAGAGGCTGTTCGATCACAACGTCATCGACAAGGACTTCCTCACCGACAAGAGCGGGGAGAAGGCGGAGCAGGATTGGATGAACGGCAAGGCAGGCATGATCAACCTCAAGCACTGGGAGGATAAGTTCCACACAGGGCTGTTAACCAACCAGCCCGAGGCCAAGGTGGCCAGCATTCCCCTGCCTGAGTCGGAGTTCGGCAAGTTCAACCCCCGTACGGTGCCGCTTCTCCAGATGACCGGTGTCATCAACGCCGGAGCCAAAAATCCGGAAGCGGTCATGCAATTTGTCGATTTCATGGCCTCCGAGGAGGCGATCAAGGTTGTCTCTTACGGTCTGGAGGGTCGTCATTACACGACTGGCGCCGATGGGTGTCCGGCCTACGACAGCGAGTTCGACAAGGAACGGGTGTATCTGCAATACTACCAGATGCTGGCGCAGCGCGTCATATTGGGCAAATGCGTGCTTCCCACCCAGAATTACGTCCATTCCGAAGAAGCGCCCAAGCAGGACTGGTACCAGATTATTATGAAAAATTACGACCATTATCTAAACCGGGAGAGGCCGATGGCGGATATTTTCCATCCTGCTGCGGCGCCCGCACTGCCGAAGGATCTGCAGATTATAAGCGCCGAGGAACCGGCGATCTGGGCCAAAGCTATCGTCAGCGGCAGCGCCTATTCGATCGAGCAGGCTCTGGCGGACGCCCAGGCGCATTGGCAGCGGGCAGGCGGCGAGAAGCTCGAAGCCTTTTATAAGGATTGGTATGCCAACAATAAGAGCACGGCCGTACTATCCAGCAACTTTTATGATTATGTCGTCGATCCCGAGTAGGTCGTCACAACCAGAGCGGACATGAGATGAACATGTCCGTTTTGCTTGATCACGTTGCGACGAGCCATCATGGCGGCCATAGCGGGCCGCCCAGTGGCAGCCTGAGAGGATGAGAGGAGAAGGCTTGCAGGGATCTCAAAATGATGAGGAGGCGCAAGGATGAAGCGATTCACAAGCAAGTCTACAGTGATTCTGTTGATCATTGCCATGCTCACCTTCACGACCGGCCTGACCGAAACAGCTACCGTGAATGCGGCAGATGAATATGATGAGATGAGAACGAAGTGGAAGCTGATGATTACAGGCGGGACAAGCTACAATACCTCGGACCCGGATATCGCCCCCAAGATTGCAGCCATCACTTCCGCCGCCCAAGCCAGCTGGACAGCTATGAATGCCAGCAAATACTGGAATGATCTGGCCAGCAGCTCCGACTCTTCCCAGATCAAGGATGCCTTTACCCGTCTGTATGGCATGGCGCTTGCACACAGCACGTACGGCTCTACCTTATACGGCAGCACAAGCCTCAAGAATGATATTGTGACTGGTCTTAACTGGTACTACAGCAACCGCTACAACGAGGGGGCGACCGCCTACGACAATTGGGCGGACTGGGAATTGCATTCCCCCCGGGTCATCCTGGACACCCTGGCGCTGCTCTATGACGAGATTCCGTCCGCTACCCGCACGAATCTGCTGGCCGCTGTCGACCACTTCGTCCCCGTACCGACAAGAAGCGGCTCCAACCGGATCGTCAGCGCCTGGATCGTGATGGGCAGCGGTGTCATCGGCAAGTCGGGCTCGAAGATCACCGCAGGACGGAACGGTCTGGCTCCCGAGTTTGATTATGTCACGAGCAGCTCAGGCTACTACCGGGACGGGTCTTACATCTTCCACAGCCGCCATCCGTACAACGGCGGCTACGGCGTAACCTCGATTGACGAGATGAGCAAAGCGTTGTACCTGCTCAGCGGTACGTCTTACTGGTCGGGTCTGGACCCCGATTATACAAATGTGTTCCAGTGGATCTACGATGCCTACGAGCCTCTTATCTTCAAGGGGGAGATGCCCGACATGGTCAGAGGAAGGAACAATACTCGACCTCAGACGGCCTACGCCCACGAACGGGGCCATGCGGTGATGACCGCTATGATCCGTCTGGCCGACCTGGGCACCTCCGAGAGCCCGCGTTTGCGCAGCCTGGTGAAGTATCTGATTCAATCGGACACGGTGCTGAGCTACTATACATCGGCAGATATCAACTTTGTTGTCAAAGGCAAAGCGATTGTGGCAGATCCGGGCATTGTCTCACGCGGTCATCTGTCCCTGACGAAGGTGTATGCCAATATGGCGAGACTGACCTCGATGCGGCCTGATTATATGTTTGGCGTCAGCGCCTCTTCGAGCCGTGTATACAACTACCAGGGATTCGCAGAGAACAAGAAAGGCTGGTATACCGGGGACGGCATGACCTATCTGTACAGGACGGGTGAGAATCAGTATGGGGATGCATTCTGGGCGACCGTCGATCCGTACCGGCTGCCGGGGACGACGGTGGACCGGTTTACCCGGGCGAACTCGGATGGCAGCGACTATCTCAGCAGCAAAAACTGGGTAGGCGGTACAGCTGTCCATGGGAAGTATGCCGCCTTCGGGATGGAGCTGGATGCCTGGAACAGTACGCTCACAGCGAAAAAGTCATGGTTTACCTTTGACGATGAGATCGTCGCGCTGGGGTCAGGCATCACCAATTCAGACAGCCGGACCATCGAGACGACGATTGAGAACCGGAAGATCAATACCTCCGGCAACAATGCGCTGAAGGTCAATGGCTCGGCCAAGTCGACCTCGCTGGGCTGGTCGGAGACGATGACAGGCGTGAACTGGATACATCTTGCGGGGACGGGAGGCTATTATTTCCCGACTGCGCAGACAGTGAAGGGACTGAGAGAGGCACGGACAGGCAATTTCAATGCGGTCAACTCGACATACGGGACATCCACCAATCATACGCGTAATTATATGACCCTTTGGTTTGATCATGGGATCAACCCGACCAATAATACCTATGCTTATGTGCTGTTGCCGGGCATGAGCGAGAGTCAGACGAGCGCTTATGCATCAGCCCCAGCCGTTACCGTATTGGAAAATTCAGCGGCGGCACAAGGGGTGAAGCATAACAGTCTGCTGGTCACGGCGGTGAATTTCTGGCAGGATGGCAGCAAGACCGTCGGGGAGGTTACGAGCAACAAGAAAGCGGCGGTGGCGATGCAAGAGGTCGCGGACACGAGCTTGCGTGTATCGGTTGCCGATCCTACCCATGCGAATACCGGGACGATTGCTCTGGAGATCGCCAAGAGCGCGACAGGCGTGGTCAGCTCAGATCCGGGGGTGACCGTCACGCAATTGAGCCCGACGATCAAGCTTACGGTTAACGTCAATGCCGCAAGAGGCAAAAGCTTTGCAGCAGAATTCGAACTGGCGGGCTCCGGGGGACCTGGTGGACCTTTCATTACGGAGGATTTTGCATCGGGAGCAGGCAACTTCACGGTCATCCATGGCGGAACCTGGGCGGTGAGCGGAGGCAAGTACCGTCTGACGGCAGCAGCATCGCAACTGCCGCACGGCAACCTGTCGATCCACAACACACCGGTCACGGCGAGCGCCTACACGGTCACGGCTGATGCGGCCAATACCGGCTCCTCCAACGGCTTCCGCGATGTCTCACTCGTTTTCAATTACACGGATGAAAACAATTACTATTATGTCAGTTACAGCGAAGAGGGGGCGCCCAACATCCAGACGAACGGGATCTTCAAGTATGTCAACGGGGTGCTGACCGAGCTGGCGAATATTACGGCAACGACCTCGGCAGGCACAACTCATGCGCTGAAGGTGGAACGAGACGGATCCGTCATTCGCGCATATCTGGACAATACGCTGGTCGCGACTGCCACGGACTCGACCTTTGGCAGCGGCCGGGTCGGCTTCGGCTCCCGCAACGATAATGCCGAATTTGACAATCTTATCGTGCAATAGCGCTAGAACTCCCCTGCAAACGAGGAGACCCCTGAAAAAGTCCTGACTGAATCGAAGAAGGTACTGCACCCGAAATAATAAAGGGAGCAGTACCTTTTTAACATACAAGACTCTCATGCTGCTTGCGCGGCACCACCTGATATCGGACTGGAAACTGTGCCTAACGAGCATAAAACCAGCACATAACGGATCGTGTCGCTGGTGGAGCTGCTGTAAGGGAAGAATTGTTCGTTAGAGCGTTCGTCGTGGCTGGTGGAGCTGCTGTAAGGGAAGAAAGGTTCGTTAGAGCGGTCGTCGTGGCTGGTGGAGCTGCTGTAAGGGAGAAAAGGTTCGTTAGAGCGTGCGGCGAGGCTGGAGGCGCTGTAAGGGAGAAAAGGTTCGTTGGAGCGTGCGGCGAGGCTGGTGGAGGCGCTGTAAGGGAGAAAAGGTTCGTTGGAGCGTGCGGCGAGGCTGGTGGAGGCGCTGTAAGGGAGAAAAGGTTCGTTGGAGCGTGCGGCGAGGCTGGTGGAGGCGCTGTAAGGGAGAAAAGGTTCGTTGGAGCGTACGGCGTGGCTGGTGGAGCTGCTGTAAGGGAGAAATTGTTCGTTAGAGCGTTCGTCGTGGCTGGTGGAGGCGCTGTAAGGGAGAAATTGTTCGTTAGAGCGGTCGTGCCCTTTTTTTGTTCAGTGCATATTACTCGGATGAAATAAGTTCCAAAAAAGTAAAGCCAAACTCTTAAACTGACGATATAATTATAGTAAAGAAGAACTAGATAGAGCGGTCAGGGAAAGGACAGATGAGACTTGAAAACATTGCGGGTGGGGTTGGCAGTATGGGTGCTGTGCGCATTCTTGCTGGGGATAGGCAGGCTGGATGTGGCGGTGGCCTCCGGGCTCCCGGACAATCTGGGACCGCTGCAGGACCGCGCCGGCTTCTTTACCGCTGAGCAGAAGGCGGAGATCAAGCAGGAGATTGCCGATATGCAGCATCTTGGGGTCTATGTGCTGACGGTGGCCAGCTTGAACGGACGCGACGTTGCCGACTATGCGACCTCCATATATGATCATTGGGGGTTGTCGGCACGGGATGTGCTCCTCCTGATCTCGGAACAGGAGCGCCGGATTGAATTGAATTTCAACAACCCGGCTTTGCACGAAGCCATCGACACCGCGATTGCGGAGAGAGTAATCTTGGAGACCAGCGAAACGGGGCTGACGGGATTGCTGAACGCGACCTTTATCCCTCATGCGAGGGAAGGGGATTTTCAACAGGCGATTCAGCAGACGATTCAAGTGCTGGATCAGATCGGCGAGCGTATAGCGCCGGAGGCACCTGCCGTCCAGACGGAAGAAGTAGCAAGCGGACCGGCCGCTCCGCCTGTACAGGAAAAAAAGCCATCCGAGCCCTTCAACTGGGGACCGTTCAAGTCGTTCATGGGCAAAGTGTTCACCGTGCTGTGGAACATCGTGCTGTGGACGGCAATCGCGATCGTCGTCATCGCGCTGATCCGGCGTTGCTTCAAAGGGCTGTCGCTCTTCAAGAAGATTGCTTCGGCCCGCAAGGAAAGCGGCAATTACATGGTCGAGATCAGCCGGGCTCTGGAACGGCTCTCTCCGCTGGCGGAGATGAGTCAGGGGCGTACTTCGCGGGTAGCCAAGGAGCTGGAGCGCAATCTGACCGATATGCTCGTTGTGGCCGAGAATGCCAGCAGGGAGGACCATGGGGCGCTGCACATCCTGCAGTTGACGAAGCTGAAGGACCTGTTGTCCCGGGTGACGCATGAGGTAGAAACACTGAAAAAGTATGGCGAGACGGCGCTTCCTTCCGCCCACGATCTGGCGGATCTGGAACAGGAGGTGCCCCGGACCATCGAGCGTCTGCGGGGAGAGCTGCAGAATGGCCGGGCGGTATACGAAGAGCTGGCCGCCCAGCTCGCAGGGCCGATTGAGCCGCTGCTCCGTGATATGAGGGAGTTGGAAGAGCTGCTGGGCAAGGCACAAGAGCAGGCGGTCTTCGATGTGATCGAGGCGCGCGAATGGACCGGCCGGGCGGAGCGTCAGATGGCAGCCCTGGGGTCTAACCTGCAGGAGCTGCTGGAGCATGCCCGCCATCATCAGACCTATCCCGAGAGAGAGCGTGAGGCCAGGCAATATGTGAAGCACGTCATCGAAGAGCACAACTTATACACACGGGAGCAGGAGATCTACCGGATCATCGACGAAAGCCGTGCGCAAGTGCCGATGTTGCAGGAGGCGCTCCGGCGGGCCGAGACGATACGGGCGCGCTCCGCATGGCAGCGGATTGAGCAGCAGCTGTCCCAAGCCAGAGACAGGGCGAACCAACTGGCTGAGTTCCAGCGGAGCAACAATGAAAAAACTGCCGTTCTCGAGGAGACGCTGCAGGGGCTGGAGCTGCTTGCAAGTCGTCTGGAGCAGGAGTTCTTCCGTCTCTCCAATGACTTCAAAAAAACGCTCTGGAGCTCGCTGGAACAAAAGTTCCACGGTCTCCAGCGCGAGCTGGCAACCGCCCATGCAGAGATGGAGAAGGCAAAAGAGCGTCAGACCCGCCAGCAATTCGGCAAGGCCAAAGAGATCCTGGACGATCTGGCCGTAGGCGCCAAGAAGCTAAGCAAGGAGTTGACCGCCTGCGAGAACGGGATCATCAAGCTGGACATGGACAGGAAAACATGCGTGGAGCAATTCGCATCCGATAGGGAGATCTATGAAGAACTGCTCTCGGAGATCGAATCATCAGACGTGATCATCCTGCCCGAGGCGGGAATGGAGGAGGACTTTCGCCTGACCGAGGAGGTAGCGCAGCGCTTCCGGGAGGCGGAGAGCGGCTGGCCCTGCGATCTGCATCATCTGCAGAAGCAAGCTGCCCTGCACCGAGAGGCGATTGCCCAGACCCGGGAGAAGTTCGAGACTATCCAGCATAAGAAAGAGCTGGCCACGACGACGCTCGACCGTTATTCGGTACTCTTCTACCGCATCGTGGATCAGACGACCGGCATCTTCTACAAAATGGGCCGCAAGCGCGAATTCCGGAAGCTGCACGACGAGATCTACGAGCTGATCGAGAGCGGCCATTACGACGATGCGCTGGAGGAGTGCGGGTACCTGAAAGCGTTCATTGATCCCGTAGCCGGCAGAGCCGAGATGGCCAACCGGAAGCGGCAATATGAGCAAGAGCAGCGGCAGATCCGCTCGGAAGCCAGAGCCCGTGCCCGCGCCGAAGCGGAAGCGAGGGAAGCTGCGAGGGTCGTTCACCACCATCATCATCACAACAAGCCAAGCTCATCCAGCAGCGGGTCGTTCCTGGATTTTCTGAGCAGCGGTTCTTCAAGCGCGGGCTCAAGTTCCAGCAGAAGCAGTTCGAGCTCTTCGTCCCGTTCGTCTTCGCATTCATCGGGAGGGTCTTCTTGGAGCTCGTCATCTTCGCCTTCCAGCGGCGGCTCCTCCTGGAGCGATTCTTCCAGCCGGTCGTCCGGCGGTTCTTCGTTTGGCGGCTCTTCGACCGGCGGCGGAAACAGCAAGGGCCAGTCCTCTGGCGGTTCTAACTGGTAAGTCATGCCGTCCCGGCTAGACCACAAGCAGCCCCTTCACCTATCCAGGCGAAGGGGCTGCTATTTTTACCGCTTGAATCTAAGGATTGAGGTAATCCCGGGTCAGCTTCTTCCAGCGTTCAGGCGAGCCCTCAGCGGCGGCCCACTGCACCATGACGATGGACTCGCCGGACTGGAAGTCCAGAGACAGTGCAGGCTGGTTGCCCAGCCTTGTACTATTCAGGTAGAAGACGATGCCTTCCTCCTTGACGATGGCTACAAGATCTTTATTGGGGGAGGAGTAGGCATCCAGCGCCTCGGGCTCCCGCTGCCAGATCTCTTCCCAAGCCACGCTCAGCTTGTCGTGCGAGACGACTTCGCGCGGCAGCGGCTGCAGCAGATCCCTCATCTCATAGGCGGTATGGTCGCTGTTGTACTCCACCTGCTGGGCTGTCCAGCGGCCTGGCTTGCGGACGATCGTCCAGTTGCTCGGCGCCTCCGGGTCTTCCAGCTCCGTCTCGGCCGTCGCTTCGGCAGTTCCGGGGAAGATCTCGCCAAGCGGGACATGCGTCTCCAGCAGCGGCTGGGTGCCTGCGGACCGGTTGCCGGAGAGCTGGTCGATATGCTTGACCCAATGCAGCCGCATCGGATCGGAGCTATCCTCCGTCATCGCCTCCTGTTCGATGGCGACGTCGCGGTTCCCCGCAAACAGCAGTTTCTCCGAGACGATAACGGGCTCGCTGCCGCTCTGATCCGCTGTCTCCGCTTCTGCTGTATCCTCCTCATCCTTGCCGGCCAGGGGCCCCGCGTCCGGCCGTCTGGCCGGGCCCGCGGAGAGGATCTGCACTTCTTTGCCGAGGTTTTTCTCCACGACCGGCTCGATCATCCAGAAATCCTGGTTGTACGGCATCAGGATGCCTTCGCCTTGCGAAGCCTCGACGATCTTGCCGTCCTCCGGCGCGACCAGGATCGTCCGATAGTCGCTGTAGGCATGGCTGGCTTCGGTAGCGGGGTGATCCGTCCGCAGGCCGATCAGCACTGCTGTCTGCAGCAGCGGCTCTTCAAAGTTGCTCTCGGTTGAGGAGTCCATAGCGGCCTGATTGGCCGAATCGGACGACCCTGTCTTCTGCAGCAGCTCGGCAGGAGTGCCCATATGGCCGCTGAACAGGATGATGGCGAAGACCGCTACCATAGCCAGCGCCCCGCCGGCCCAGGCGAACGGGAACCGGTTCTGACGCTGAGGCCTGGCTGATTGGGATGCGGCTTTGAGTATTTTTTTCTGCAGGGCAGGTTGGAAGCTTCTTCCGCGCAAGGGACCCTCGCTCAGCTCTTGCCGCAAATCCTCGTAATCGCTAGGATCCATTGTTTTGTCGCTCCTTTATCTTGGATAGTTTCAATCGCGCGTGGTGCAGTCTGGACTTGATGGTGCCCTCGCTGACATCCAGAATCTTGGCGATCTCTTTCATCGATAGCTGATAATGTGCAAACAGAATAATGGCTTCACGGTACTTGACCGGCAGTTGCAATACCATATCCCACATGTTGTTCACAGTTGCCGCTTGCACAACCTCCTGTTCAGCGGACTGGCTTCCCCCTTCAGAGGAGAAATAATCCACGAGTGTAATCTTGCGAAAGTAGGCGGAGCGGCGATAATCGAGAACCGTATTGCGGGTAATCGTCAGCAGCCAGGTCTTGAGAGAAGATTCGCTTCGGAATGTAAACAAGCTCCGGTACACCTTGAGGAAGACATCCTGGGAGATGTCGTCTGCAAGCTCCGGCTTGCGGGTCATACTGTAAGCATAGTTCCAGACATCTTTGCCGTAGGAGGTCATCAATTCGTTCAGAATTGCCTGTTTATCCTCGCTGTCGGTCAATGTCTTCAAGTAATCAAACTTTGCATCGGAGTTCAAAACCGCCACCTCTATCTGTATCGACGTATGAAAGGTCAATCGAGTTCAAAAATTTAAAGAAAAGCTAAAGTTTTTCTTAAGATTCCTTGAGAAAGTGCCATAACGAAGAAGCTAAGTTATAAATAGCCAAAAAACCGTCGGCGGGCAGGGCAAAAACGCTGCATACCCCTGGCTTCCACCTGCGGCAACCGGTCGGCTTTCCTTCATAATCCCTATCATTATAACATGCTGGATGGGCAAGACCATAACTGGTAACAAGAAGTTTACATTTGGCAGAAACGAAGCAACAGAAGGGTATGAATGTGAAGTTATTGGCTCTACAAAAATATGCGGCGAAGGTCAATACTCAAAGTAAGTGTTCAAAAAGGTCGGTGTTCAGCACCGAGAAGGTTGAGGGCGGGAGGAAATGAGGAGCAGCGTAGGTAAACCTACGTGAGCACCGGAAGTTCCGACTGCACTCAAGATTCGATGTCGAATTACTTCCTGAGTCACTTCGTGATCAACAGCGGACTTTTTGAACAACCTCTCAAAGAGAGGCATCTAAGGGGGAACTTATGTGAATAAACAGCTCGCCAATGAAGAGGAGGAGGGAAGGGAAGAATGATCAAACGATGGTTAAGCATTATCCTCGCAGCCGTCTTGCTCGTATCCGGCAGCCTGCCGACTGGCTACGCGGCGGCGGAGTCAATGCAGGTGCCGGGAGATTGGCAAGACCACTGGGCTCAAGGAGAAATCGGCCGCTGGCTCAGCGACGGCTTGCTGGAAGGCTACCCGGACGGCAGCTTCCGTCCGCAGCAGCCGCTGACGCGGGCAGAGTTTGCGGTCATCCTGACGCGGCTGTTCGGACTGCGTGCAACAGAGGAGAGTGGCAGCTTCAGCGACATCAAGTCTGGAGCGTGGCATGCGGGCGCAGTCGGGGCTTTGACCCGTGCCGGCTTCGCGGACGGCTATCCCGACGGCAGCTTTCGGCCGTCGCAGCAGGTGAACCGGCAGGAGGCTGCCGTCCTGCTGCATCGCGCCTTCCGCTTGCAGGAGGAAGCAGAGGCAGCCGCACAGACGCAGCCGTACGCAGATCAGGCGGAGATCGGCAGCTTTGCGGCGGTAGCTGTACACGAGCTGGGAGCCAGAGGGATCCTGCTCGGCTACCCGGACGGCAGCTTCCGCCCGCAGCAGCCCCTGACCCGAGCAGGCGCAGCTGCGATGCTGCACCGGCTGACGGGAGCATGGCTGCATGTATCGGGTGCGGCGGCTGAGGGTAAGCTACAAGGGCATGTCCTGGCGGCCGCTGCGAATATCCGGCTGCAGGACGCGGATGTTGCAGGCAATGTGTATGCCACGGAGGGCTCGGCAGGCGGCAGTCTAAGCATGGATCGCACAACCGTTGAAGGATTCGTCCATCTGCAGGGCGCATCAGATGTCAGCTTGAACGATACAACGGCGTCATCGGTATTGATCCACGCGTCCGGAACGGCAGTAGCGGCCACCGGGACGACCGCAGTAAGCCAGCTCCGCTTTGCTACCGGCGGTTCATGGGATCAGAGCGCGGCCAGCCCGGGCGCTGCGCACGTCGGGATCGAGACCGCAGAGAGCGTACGCTTGACGGGTACATTTGAAAGCGTGACCATATCGGCCGCGTCAGATGTGACGATCGAGGGCGAGGCCGCTGCGATCGAGCTGCGCAGCACGGGTGTCCGCATCAACGGTGAGGAAGTGGAGAACGGCAAGACGTATCGTCTATCGGGAGGCCAATTGACCGAGGCGGGCGCTGCCCCGCCGCCGGAAGCCGGTTCCGGCAGCGGCGCACCGGTCATTTATTGGCCGAATCCGAACCCCAATCCGAATCCCGGACCGGATCCGGACCTATGGACGCTCGTCTGGTCAGACGAGTTCGAAGGCACTGGCGGGCAGTTGAACGAACAGGGCGTCGATCTCGACAAATGGGGCTTCCAGAACGGTACGGGCTCGCAATATGGGCTGGACGGCTGGGGCAACAACGAGCAGCAGTACTATACTGAGGACAATGTCAGCGTGGAGAACGGCCGGCTCGTCATCGAAGCCCGGAATGACGGGCGGGGCGGCAAGCCGTATACGTCGGGCCGCTTGTACACGGCGCCTACCTTTGCCAAAGCCTACGGCAAGTTCGAAGCGCGCATCAAGATGCCGACGGGCCAAGGCTTCTGGCCGGCCTTCTGGATGATGCCGCAGGACAGCGAATACGGCGTATGGGCGTCCTCCGGCGAGATCGACATCATGGAGGCGAGAGGCCGTCTGCCGGATCATATCGGCGGCACGATTCATTACGGCGCGCCGTGGCCGGGGAATAAATATATGGGCAGGGAATACCATTTTCCGGCAGGTCAGTCGATCGCCGATTACCATACGTACTCTCTGGAATGGGAGCCCGGCGAGCTCCGCTGGTATGTGGACGGACAGCTGTACTCCACGATCAATAACTGGGACAGCCAGGGCCAAGGCCAGCCTGCCCGCTATGCCTATCCAGCTCCTTTCGACAAGCCATTCTACATGATCCTGAATCTGGCGGTCGGCGGCACCTATGACGGCAACCGCGAGCCGGAGCCGTCGATGTTCCCGGCACAGATGGAAGTGGACTATGTGCGCGTCTACGAGTTAACCGGCCGTCCGTATCGCGTGGCGACCGAGCCTGTCGTCGAGAAAGAGGAGCTGCCGCCCGGCGCCAAGCTGCCGATAGACGGCAATTATATCTATGACGCCGCTTATGAACGACCGTTCACGGTTGTGACCAGAGACAGCGATGCGCTGCACCCTCAGGACTGGAACTTCGTCGCGCTGGATACGTTCGGCGGACGGGGCAGTGTGGCGATCGAAGAAACCGGGGGGACACGCTTCGCCAGGTTCGATATCGACGAGGGCGGCTCACAGGTGCACTCGGTGCAGTGGATCCAGCATCTGACGCTGGCCAAGGGGAGATACTACCGGGTTACCTATGATGCCAAAGCCGCGGCTGACCGGCCGATGACCGTCAAGCTGGGCGGCGGCGCGGAGCGTGGCTACGCCGCTTACTCAGACAGCAAGACCGTCCGACTGGGCGAGGAGGTGCGATCGCATAGCTTTGCCTTCCAGATGCTCGCGGACTCCGACGCCAGAGCCCGGCTGGAGTTCAACATGGGAACGAACGGCAACGCCGTGTGGATCGGCAATGTCCGGGTCGAGGAGATCGACGGCATCCCGCTCGAGGAAGATGGCGAGAAGACGCCGCTTGAGGACGGCAATCACGTCTACAACGGTTCCTTCAACCTCGGGTACATGCACCGGATGACTTACTGGCACTTCGAGGTGCAGGCTGATGCTGCGGCGAATGCCGCTGTAGACAGCACCTTCAACCGGCTGCGGGTATCCGTGACAGACGGCGGAGCCGCACCTGCCTCCGTCGCTTTGTTGCAGCGGGGCATCGAGCTGCTGCAGAGCGATGACTATACGCTGAGCTTCCAGGCCAAGGCGGGTGCCGACCGGACGATCCAGGCCGCGCTGGTCAGCGAGGATGGAACACGCGTATACATGACTGAGGACATCTTGCTGGACGGCGAACTGGACACCCATGAGGTCAGCTTCACCATGGCGGCAGGCGTCACCGACCGCCGGGCCGTGCTGCGCTTTCACCTTGGCGGCGGCACTGGACAGGTCGAGCTGGGCAACGTGAGGCTGGTACGCACGAGCGATCGCAATATCGACTACACCGGGGTTGAGCTGTTCCCGCTGCGCAACGGGGCATTCGCTGCAGGCCTTGCAGCGTGGGAGCCTTTCACGGAGGGCGCAGCGGCGAGCTTCGGGGCAACAGCAGGTGAAGCCGAGATTGACATAACGTCCAGGGGACCTAATCCCTGGAGCATCATGTTGACCCAGGGCGGTCTCAAGCTGAGCAAAGGCTTCGAGTACCGGCTCGCCTTTGATGTACGCTCGACGACAGCCCGGGAGATCGAAGCCGTAGTGGAGAATGCCTCGTATACCCGGCACTTCCAAACTTACGGCATCGCGGTCTCGCCGGAGAGCAGACGCTATGAATATACCTTCAAGATGACAACGGATGAAACGGCCGCTCTCAAGTTCCTGCTGGGCAATACAACCGGCAGTCCGGCGGACGCCCACACGGTATATATCGATAATGTGGTGCTGGAGCTGAAGGATCCGCCGGTCAAGCGGCCGCCGGAGCTGCAGGCGGCTGCTGGGCTGCAGACCGGAGAGGCTGCCGCGCTGCAGTATGTGGATGATGAAGTGTGGCGCGGGGCCGTGCAGCAAGTCAAGGTGGACGGACAGCCGGTTGATCCGGAGAGCTACACGCTGGAGCCCGGCCGCTTGACGCTGAGCCCGTCGCTGTTCCCGCTGGCGATGAGCTACATGATATCTGTAGAAGCGGAGGGCTACGCCCCAGCTGCCGTCAGACAGCCCTACTATGCGGCGGATGGCAATCTGGTGATGAACGGCAGCTTTACCGCCGGCACGGCAAACTGGGAATACTGGGTCGGTGAGGGCGGCGTGTCCGAATGGGCAGTTGCGCAGGAGGAAGCTGCGATAACCGTCACGCATCACGGCGGCATGCACCCGGAGTGGGGCGTACCGCTCAGCTGGTCGATCCAGCTCGCCCAGGGCGGCATCCAGCTGGCTGCTGGACGCACCTACGAGCTGAGCTTCCGGGCACGTTCGACGCTCGAGCGGCCGATCGAGATCGAGCTGAACGGGCTTCCCGGCAACCCTAAGCACGTAGTGCAGTTGGGTACCGATTCTGCCATTCTCAAGCAGACGATCACGACGACCGGCGCCGCGCAGCTAAGGTTGTTGTTCCTGCTGGGCAACGTCGTGCAGGACGGCCGGCAGACGCCGGATGCGCCGCACACCGTCTATCTTGACGATATCGGTATACGTGAAGTGACCGCACAGCCATAGGTATAGTGGAACAAGCAGCCCCCTGGACGATGTCCGGTTCGCTTGCACCTAAAACAAACGGCGCAGGACTTACCCTGCGCCGTTTAGATTGTTTTTTATCTGAACTAAACTTAATGACCTTGTTGATGCTGGCTCTCTTTTTATCTATTATTTATGTTTGGCCTTCCATCACTTTTCTAAATTGTTCTACTGTATAATCGCCTTGAATCCCTTCTACACGGACTTCCAGTTTGTCGTTATTATATTCTACTTGGGAAAGACCGTCAGAAACGACATACTGCCCAATTTGTTCTCGATAGCTTAAAAATAATAGATACTTTTGACCTGGTTGTACATGACGAGTGGTTTGATAAAGCTCTATAACAGAGTCGGGCGCTTCCCCGTAAAAGGTTTCTTCAATGTGTAATTCTGCTATTTGAGGTTCTTTTCCTTTGGTGACTGAATCAACGAGAGCTAGTACGATTAAGTCTGTCTTTCCATTCAACATTTGCTCAATTGAATAAAGTGGCCAATCTCCTTGTGCTTCGGGCTGTTGTACTCCAGGTGTATTGGAAAGAGGGGCATTTCCTGAGCAACTTGTAAGCAACAGGCCAACTACTGCCACCATCAATATCCATATTCCCTTTCTCATCGATTCAACTCCCTTCTCCACCTTAAACGAAACCATTTGGGAAAATGTTGCAGACGGCAAACAAGTCTAATGTAACATTAAGGCTTAAAGTTACGGCCATCATTTTTTTCATAGAATTGGAATGATGTTGGGTGTATAAGAATAATAAGCAGTTCCGACCTAGCGGAACTGCTTATTATTCTCTGAATGACACTCACCCAGTAATCTTAACATTTAACCGCTATTTCAGCTTCTCCCGGTACTCCTGCGGCGTCAGGCCGTATTTTTCCTTGAATACTTTGATGAAATAGCTCGTCTTCAAATAGCCCAGTCCGGCAGCGATCTCGTAGATTTTCTGGTGCGAGGACGTCAGCTGTCGGGCCGCCTGCTCCATTTTGAGCCGGAACAGATAGTCGCTGATGCCCTCGCCGGTCTCCAGCTTGTAGATCTTGGAGAGGTAGGACGGGTTGAGATAGACATGGGCGGCGATCGACTGGAGCGAGGCCTCGCCCAGATGATCCTGGATATAACGCTGGGCCAGGCGGATCGTCGCCGACCGGGAATCCTGCGACTCCAGCTCGACCGCTTGACGGAACTTGGCGACGACGGCCCGCGTCCAGTCCCGGAGCTGCACGATCGTGTGGAACTGGGGACTGCCGAGCAGCTGCTGATAGTCCTCTCCCAGGATCTCGCTCAGCCAGCGCTTGCTCTTGTGCACCGAACGGCTCAGTGCGCTGGCGATCGTAAAGTAGGTCTCCAGAATATGCTCATGCGAGCGGCCAGCGTCTTTCTCGAGCTCGTCGAACACGGCAGTCAGTTTGCTCTCCAGCAGCTCCCACTGACCGGCCTCCAGGAGATGTGTCAAGGTCGGCGGATCGTGCAGCTGGGCGAGCGAGCCGGCCTGACCGGGCTTGTACGCCTCACCCAGGAACAGCAGCAGCTCCCGCTCCCGGCCGATATGCTGGCGGAACTGGATGACCGAATTGCTGTGGACCTGGGCTATATCCTGGGCGAGCACACCCCAGTTGCTCATCAAGATCGAGACGGTCCCTTTCAAATACAGCTTGATGGCATGCTGGAGCTGCGCCGCCATCAGCTCCGCTTGTTCGGTGCGCGGGGGCCCGGTCTCCAGCGGCTTTTGCGTGACGACCGCCACCAGATAATTGAACTCGTCTCTCGTCCGCCACAGGTGATAGTGCTCCGCAAAGATCTCTTCGGCTATATTGGAGACGGCAAATTCCATCAGCGACATGTCCTGGCTGCCGTACCGGTCCAGCCCTTCTTCCAGCCGCAGCAGCATCAGGCGGAACGGCTGATCCGGTCGCAGCGGCAGCTCCAGCATCGCCAGCCGGGCGGCGAGCTCGTCCTCGGGGATGCGGTGTCCCTGCAGCAGTTCGCAGAGCAGCGCATCCTGCAGGACCGGCAGGTTGAGCTGCACCGAATGCAAGGCATTCTGGTAAGAGCTGATATCGCTCCACTGCTCCTCCAGCGCCTGCACGGCCTTGGCGGTCGCCTGCAGCACTTCGTCATCGCCAGCCGGCTTGAGCAGGTAGTCGATCGCTTGGTGCTGCAGCGCCTGCTTGGCGTAGTCGAAGTCGTCGTAGCCGGTGAGCAGGATGCATTTGATGTGCTTCCAGGACGCCCGCAGCTGCTCCAGCAGTTCGAGGCCGGACATCCCCGGCATCCGGATGTCGGTGATGACGATATCGACGGGCCGGGAGGCGACGAGCTCGAGCGCTTCCCTGGCCGAGTAGGCTTGCAGGACCGTGCCGACCCCGACGCTGCTCCAAGGCAGCATCGTGGCCAGGTCCTCGACCAGATCAGGCTGGTCATCGACGATTAACAATGTGTGCATCAGTAGGGCCTTCCTTTCGAGTAGAGAGTGTAATCGAATGCCACATGCGCCGCAGCGAGGCGGTGCTCCGCCGGACCATGGCTCGCCATACCGTTGGACCTCATCCCGCCTGCCCCCGTCCCGGCCCCGCGTCATCTACCGGCCAGCGGATCTGGACCGTCAGGCCGCCCTCCTCCCCGGGCAGAAAGGACAGCGCGGCGTCCTCGCCGAATTGCAGCGCCAGCCGCTGCCGGATGTTCCAGAGCGCGCAGCCGGTCTGCTCGTTGGGCGGCTGCGTCAGCTCCAGCCGGAGCCGCGAGAGCTGCTCCTCGGTCATGCCGACGCCATTGTCCATGACCTGCAGCAGATAGAAGCCGTCCTGCTGCTCCCCCGTAATCTCCAGTCTGCCATCGCTCTCCAGCCGCTCCAGTCCGTGGAGGATCGCATTCTCGGCGAGCGGCTGCAACAGCAGCCGGGGGACTTCCAGATCCAGCATCGCCTCCGGGATGCGGATGCTGTAGGTCAGATGCGGCAGCTGCATGCTCTGGATCTCCAAGTAGCTCTCGATGAGCTGGATCTCCTCACGCAGGGTGGCTGCGGACTTCTCCACGCGGGTCGTGTAGCGGTAATATTTACTCAGATGCATGGCCAGCTCCATAACCGAGTCCCGCTTTCCCAGGCGCGTCATGCTGCGGATCAGCGCGAAGCAGTTGTACAGGAAATGCGGGTTGATCTGCGACTGCAGCTGCTTCAGATTGGCTTCGCGGGTGCGGATCTGCTCGGCATAGACATTGTGGATGAGCTGGTTGATGTCCTCAGCCATCGCGTTGAAGCGCTCGAAGAGAAAAGCAAACTCGTTCTGCGGCTTAGCCTTGATCCGGACCGAGTAATCGCCGGCCCGCAGCTTCTGCACCCCGCGGATGAGCTGATGGATCGGGCGCTGGACGTTGCGGTAGAGCAAGTAGCTGGCGAGGATGCCCATCACCAGCAGCAGCGCCACCGAGCCGTAGAACAGATTGCGCGACTGGGTGATCGGCTGCAGCATCTCCTGAAGCGGTACGTAGTCGACCAGATACCAGTCGAGCGACGCGATCGGCATGACATGGACGAGGTACTCCTTGTCAGCAAGCATCACCCGGCTGCGGTCGAAGGTGCCGGGCTCAAGCCCGGTCATCTGCACCGACAGCTCTTTCATCATCTCCGTATCGGCGGTACGGTTCATGATCATGCCGTCTTCCGGACTGTACAGGAACGGGTCCCCTTTGCCGCCCAGCTTGAAGCTGTCGAGCTCCTTGACCAGGTATTCCCGGGGGAACGACACCTCGACGATGATGCCGGCTGCCTGCGGATTGGCGATCAGGCTCGCGGGCTTGACGATGTGCCGCACGAACCGCTGCTGGGGGTGCTTGTCGATCGTCATCTCCTTGTACTTCCAGGACGGGGTGAGGATCCGCCGCAGCTCCTCCAGGTCAAATACGCTCCGGGGGTTTGTCGAGACAATCTCTCCGAGCTCGGGAGCCATGATGCTGTACTGGGTGTCCCAACGCTCAGCAACGTTGAGCAGCCGCAGCCGCTCGAGGATACGCGATTTCTCTTCGTTGCGTTCATAGGCATTGTCCTCCAGATGGATATGCTGCAAGCCCTGGATATGGATGTCCTCGCTCAAGAGAAAGGCCATGGTGGACAGATTTTCGATGCTGGAGTTGAATTCTTGCGCCAGATAGGCCATGTCCTTGTGCTTCAACGCCTGAATCTCCTTCTCCAGCACGGAAACGCTTACACGGTTGGAGAGGCTGTACAACAGCAGGATCGGGATCAAGAGCAATATGATCATAATTATAATTTTGGCAAAAATATTCATCCGCATCAGCATCCCGCCGTGCCCCCTTCTTCACTAGCTGCCGCAAGCCGCGCGATCGATCAACAAAATGGCATCGTTCCAAAAAAACAGGTCTGTGAGCGCGAAAATCCCATTGATACAATTAATATACAGAATGCAGAGTAAAGTCAACGTAAAAGTACGTGTTCAAAACGTACGGTGTTCAGCACCGAGAAGGCCCTCCGGCAGGAGGAACTGAGGAGCGGAGCGTAGTTAAGGCTACGTGAGCACCGGAAGTTTCGCATGCATTCAAGATTCGATGTCGAATCCGCTTCCTAGAGTTACTTCGTGATCAACAGCGGACTATTGAACTACTTCTAAAAGGAGCCGGTAGAATGGAACACCCTATCAACCCCGCGCCGCCGGCGCAAGCCGGCCGTGCCGCAGCGGATGCAGCTGTCACGGCAACACCGAGCCCAGGCCCGCCGGCCCGACGTGCCGCACGCAGACAACGCGAACGCTGGAGCCTCACCTGGCCGCTGCATCTGATGCTGCTGCCCGCCGTCCTGGTGACGATCGTCTTTGCCTACGTGCCGATGGGCGGACTAGTGATGGCCTTCCAGGATTTCAAGCCGTATGACGGCATCTTCGGCTCGCCATTCGTCGGCCTGGAGCATTTCCGCTTCATGTTCGAGTACCCCGACAGCAAGCAGGTTATCCTGAACACGCTGATCATCGCCGGTCTCAAGATCGTCTTCGGTCTGCTGGTGCCGTTCGGGTTTGCGATTCTGCTCAATGAGATTCGCATGATCCTCTACAAGCGGGTCGTGCAGACGCTCGTCTATCTGCCGCATTTCATCTCATGGGTCATCCTCGGCGCGATCCTCACCGACATGCTCTCCAGCGAAGGCATCGTCAACCGGACGCTGTCGGCGCTAGGTCTGGACCCGGTATTCTGGCTCGGCGACGGCAACTGGTTCCGCTTCACCGTCGTCGTCAGCGACATCTGGCAGAACTTCGGGTTCAATACGATCGTCTTCCTGGCGGCGCTGGCCGGCGTCAACCCTTCCCTCTACGAGGCAGCAGAGGTCGATGGAGCGAACCGGTGGCGGCAGACACTGCACATCACCATGCCGGCCATGATCCCGATCGCCGTTGTCGTCGGCACCCTGTCGCTGGGCAATATTCTCAATGCGGGCTTCGACCAGATCTTCAATCTGTACAACCCGCTGGTCTACGACAAGGGCGACATCATCGACACGTTCGTCTACCGGACCGCGATCCTGAACGGCCAGTACAGCTTTGGTACGGCGGTGGGGATGTTCAAATCGGTCGTCGGGCTGGTCTTGATCGTCATCTCATACCGGCTGGCGGCCCGGTATGCCGGGTATCGGATATTCTGATGCGGGACCCCCGCAAAGTACTTGTGTACGCTTCGAAGCCAACCCCCCACTTTGTGGGGTTATCTTACAGGGAGGGAAGCAGATGTATTACAAATCGTCAGGCTACAAAGTATTCAGCGTCTTCAACTACCTGCTGCTGACCCTGATCTGTCTCTCATGCATCCTGCCGCTGATCCATATCCTGGCTGTCAGCTTCAGCGGCAGCGCACCGGCCAACGCCAATCTGGTCGGCCTGCTGCCGATCGACTTCAACACAGAAGCCTACGCCAAGACGCTCAACAACAGCAATTTCCACCGTGCGCTGCTGGTCGGCGTGCAGCGGACGGTGCTGGGGACGCTTATCGGCATGGGACTGATCGTACTGGCAGCCTACGCCATCTCCAAGGATGCGCACGGCTTCCGCAGCCGCACGCTGTACACCTGGTTTTTTCTGTTCACGATGCTCTTCAGCGGCGGGATCGTGCCGAGCTATATGCTGATCCGCAACCTGGATCTGATGAACACGATGTGGGCGCTCGTACTGCCGGTAGCGGTCAATGTGTTCAACATGGTACTCATGATGAACTTCTTCCGTGCCGTGCCGCGCGAGCTGGAGGAGGCGGCGCTGATGGACGGCGCGGGTCATTTCCGGACGCTGTGGAGCGTCTACCTGCCGATATCGCTGCCGGCGCTGGCGACGATCTCGCTGTTCACGATGGTGTTTCACTGGAACTCCTGGTTCGATGGCCTGCTCTACATGACAGATTACCGCAACTATCCGCTGTCGACCTTCCTGCAGACGGTGATCGTCCAGCAGGACTTCAACCAGATCAACGTCGATGTCAACGAGATGAAGAGCCTGTCGCAGCGCACCGTCAAATCGGCGCAGATCTTTATCGGCACGCTGCCGATTCTGCTGGTCTACCCGTTTTTGCAGAAATACTTTGTAAAGGGCATCATCCTCGGGGCGGTCAAGGAATAGGCATCCTGATCGAAAAAAAGGCATAGAGCCAAACAAGCGGGTATGTCGCAGACGCGGGATTTGGCGTTATAGTGAATTCATAAGTCAAAGCTTAAATATGGCATTGAAAGAAAATCATGGGATGGGGGATACAAGAATGAAACGATGGTTGGCAGTTATGCTGGTACTGGTGCTGATCTTCATCGCTGCGTGCAGCAACGGCGGAGATACCGGCGGGACGGAAGGCGGCACGGGCACCGGTCAGGGCCAGGGGACCCAGACAGAGGGTCAGGGCAACAATCAAGGCGAGGCAGGGGACAAAGGCTTCGTGGATGGCAAGTACGATCCGCCGATCACAATCTCGACTGTCGTGGGGCTGGATCAGAACGCGGCAGTGTTCAAGAAAGGCGAGAGTATGGAGGACAACGTCCATACCCGTCTCGTGAAGGAGCGGCTCGGCATCGACCTCAAGTACGACTGGGTCGTCACCAACACCAATGATGCCTACAAAACCAAGCTGCGCCTGATGCTCTCCTCCGGCGAGAAGATGCCGGACGTCGTCCGCTACCGCGGCGACATGGAGACGGTCAATCTGCTGCTGGATTCCGGCCAGTTCATGGCGGTCGACGAGCTGATCGAGCAATATGCGGGCGAGCAGTACAAGGAAGGGCTGGAGCTCGATCCGACGATCTGGTACCCGATCACCCGGGACGGCAAGAAGATGGCGCTGCCGATCCTCGACTATGCCTACAACGGCAACCAGACGCTGTTTATCCGCGAAGACTGGCTGCAGAAGCTGAACCTTGAGGCGCCGACGACACTTGACGAGCTCGAGGTCGTGATGGATGCCTTCGTCAACCAGGATCCGGACGGCAACGGCAAGAAGGATACGCTGGGTCTGGCGACCGGCTTTAAAAACGGCTTCAGCACCTGGATGACGGATATCGGCTTTGTATTTGGCGCTTACGGCATCATCCCTGGCAGCTGGAACCCAGGTGAGGATGGTACACTCGTGAACGGCTCGGTCGATCCCAAAGCGAAGGAAGCGCTGCTGCGGCTGCGGGATTGGATGGCGAAGGGATATATCTCCCAGGACAGCGCGCTCAAGGACGAAGTCGGCGGTTCGGAGTTCTTCACCAAGGGGCAGGCCGGCATCATCGTCGGTCCCAACTGGATCCCGGCCTGGCCGTTGCCCGACCTGGAAGCCAATGTACCGGGTGCGGAGTACAAAGCGTATCCGCTGCCGACGGGGCCTTCGGGCGTGGCCGGTGCTGCGGGCAACAATCCGCCGGTGAACGGCTATCTGTTCATCAACAAAAACGCCGCGCATCCGGAAGCGGTGCTGCATTACTACAATTTCTTCTTCGACAACCTGGCCAATCCGGAGCCGGACAGCGAGTTCGCACTGGGCTTCGCCGAAGGCTACGATTATGCCGTGGCACCGGACGGCACGGTCATCCGCGACAACAACACGGCGAAGGAGCATCCCGATCTGTTCCCGGATGTCGATCTGAACAACTCGTTGCCCAACCCGTTCTTCTATACGCTGACTTATGAAGGAGCGCGGATCCCGACGCTGTATGCGGACAGTATGGTGAAGGCGGCTGAGGGCGGTGAGCTGACGACGCCGTACGAGCAGATGGAGGTCGGCGGCCGCAAGCAGGAGAACATCCATGCGATGAAGGTCATCATGGACCAGCAGGATGTCTACCACAAAAATTACTATATGGGCCCGCTGACGGAGACGATGCAGAGCAAAAACGAGCTGCTGAACAAACTGGTCAACGAAGCCTACAACAAGATTATATATAGTCAGTCTCCGCCGGAGGAGTTCGAAAAAATGACCGACAGCTGGCGGAAATCGGGCGGCGACAAAATCACCGAAGAGGTCAACGCCTGGTACGACGAAGTAAAATAGAGCGAAGTAAATAAAATCCCCCTGCCGGCATCGAGCCGGCAGGGGGATGTTTGCTATGAGCTATGAACGGGATAATTCCGGCATCGGGACTAGGGTGTAGCCTTCCTCTTGCAAATACTCAATCACTGCCGGGAGCGCGTCGATCGTGTTCTGCAGATTGCCCTTGCGGCCGCCAAAGCTGTGCATCAGGATGATGCCGCCGGGCTTGACCGTATCCTTGACGATCTGCAGGATCTCCTCCGGCGCCGTGCCCGCCCAGTCGCGGGTGTCGACGGTCCAGCCGACCAGCTCGCGTCCCGTCTCCTGGAGCACGGCCCGGAGCGGATCGGAGACGGCGCCGTATGGAGCCCGGAAGTATCGGCTGGACTCGCCGAGCACCTCCTGGATAAGCGCGTCGCCTTTCTCGATCTCGTCCAGCAGCGCCGGGCCTTCCAGCTTGGTCAGATTGGCGTGGCCGTAGGTGTGGCTGCCGATGGTATGGCCTTCGTCATGTATCTGCTTCAGGACGTCCGGGTACTTCTCGATCTGGGTGCCGACGACGAAGAACGACGCTTGCACGCCATACTGCTGCAAAATCTCCAGCACTTGCGGCGTATAGCGCGTATCCGGTCCGTCGTCGAAGGTCAGCGCCACCTGCTTGCTGCCCGATGCTGCCGGTTCGCCGGAAGGCGCCTGGGCTTCAGGATCTGCCGGCTCTCCCGCCGGCGGGTCGGAGGAGTCCTCCTGACCTGCTGGCGGAGCTGGTGGAGCGGCGCTCTCCGAATCGTCAGGGGCTGCAGTACTGCCGCCGCCCTCGCCTGCCGGATTGGCTGCCGCGTCACCTGCGCCTTCAGAATCCGGGTTGTCTTCCGGCCTGTCTTCCGGTTCCGTGGACGCTCCGCCTGCTCCGCCGCTGCCGGAGGGAGGGGCTGCCGGCGCGAGCTCGTCGCCGGTGCTGGCAGCCTCACCCGCTGGAGATGCTCCTGCAGCAGGTTGCTGCTGCGCGCCTGCGGTCAGCACGGCGCCGGCCAGAGAGGCCTGATCGCTGGCGGATGTCCGCTCGGCGAGCGCCGAGAACGCCTCCCAGGGAAGGATCAGACTGAGCAGATAGCAGGCGCCGACGATCGCCAGAGCCCATAGCAAGGTTTGGAACACGCGGGGGACAATGATACGTCTTGCCTGGACCAGCTTCGCGATCAATTTACTCGCCTCTTCCTCTGGATGCTGTCGAACGCTGTCAGCGCTCTTCTACATAATCAGACGATTGAAGCGCGAAAAATGTTCAATGAAAATGCGATTTCTAGTGCATACGCAAAAAGTCCGGTTTTCAGCCTCCCTTGATCAAAAGCGGACTAGCTTCGTTCTTCGGGCATCGGCAGGAAGAGCAGGGTGAAAGGCAGATTACTGCCCGCCGAGGGGCTGATCCAGATATCGACAGCCTCCGCCCGATCGCCGGTACGGTAGAGCACACTCGCTTCGCGGGTAGCGCTGCTCATGCCCAGATGGGAGAAGCCGACGACTTCGCCGTTGACCCGGGCAGAGCCGACATACAGGCCGCCGCGCGGGTTGAAGGCAATCACGGTATGCGGCTCGACGCGGTTCAGCCGGAGCTTGTACATGACGCCATAGTTGCCCGAATTGACGGTGGAGCTGCCCATGATGCCGTCCGTACCACGCTGGAAAGGATCCGTCGTATTATCTGTCAGCGGCAGCCGGAGCGGCCGTCCTCCGATGGGCTCATCGTAGCGGAATACCCGGTTGGCCTCTGCGAAGGTGCCGCGAATGATCGATTCCTTCGGGTCGAGCCGGGGCAGGCTGCCCAGGGCATCCAGGGGCTCCCGGTCTTCGGCGATCAGCAGCGACGAATATCTGATCGGGCCGTTCGCCGACACAGAGCCTGTGAAGGTGACGATGTCGCCCGGCGACAGCGCTTTGGCCTGCGTCAGACTGTCAAAGAGCAGCACGCGCTCCCCGGGGGCCAGACGGATCGTCCCGGTGCCGCCGGCCGCTTCAGAGGCCAGATAGCGGCCCAGCGACATCCGTCCGGCAATCTCGGCGTACGGCGTCGGGCCGGCCAGCCCTTCGCCGGTCAGCCGCAGCACAGCCGTCTCCGGACCGGTATTCTCCGCGACCAGATAGAGCTTGGCCCGCTTGTCCATCCGGTTCTTGTGGTGGAGCAGGAAGCGGGCTTCGCCCCGGATGACATCCTCGTACAGTACACCGTCCTCGAAGACGGACTCCGGTCCGCTGCTGCGGAATAGCGTCTGGGACTCTGTCGTATAGCGATAGGGGAGCGCCTCTATCTGCAGTACCGCCAGATTGTCGATCGGCATGTTGCTGCCAGCCGGCGTGTGCCGCAGAGCGAATTCCTCCTGCGTATACAGCATCTCCTCCGTGATGCGGATGACCTTGCTGAACGTGGAGGAAGCGCCGCGGGTGTCGGTGACGACGAGTGTCACGGTCTGCAGGCCCGGCTCAAAAAACGCCGGCTTGTTGTTGTCCCACTTGCGTTCGACGACCACCCCTTGCTCATCCGTGCTCCGGTCGGTGTACCGGACCAGCTCGCCCATCCGGTAGACCTCCTTATCCGTGCTGAACTGGGCGACCGGCGGCACATACGGAGCCTCCACCTCGATGGTAACGGTGTACGGATCGCTCCAGGTCCCCGCAGCATCTTGCACATAGTAGCTGATCGTATATGTACCCGGCACGTCGTAGCTGGGCTGCCAGCCTTCCCATCGTTCGTCCACGATGGCCAGCCCTTGCGGGGAGGTGGCCGAGGGGGTGTAAGTAATCTGCTGACCAGGTGCGATCTTGCGGGCCGACACCTCGAAGGAGGCGACCGGCTTGTCCGCCAGCTGCAGCAGGATCGTCTTGCCTTCTACCGCATAGCGCAGGCCAAGCGCCGAGGTGAGCGAAGTGAGCGGCACCATCAGGTGATTGCGGTCGGCATAGACAGTGCCCCGCATCGTCCGGATCGCCCCATCGACGCTGTAGCTTGCACTGTCTGTACGGTAGCGCAGCTCTCGGCCGCTAACTCGCACGACAGTCTCGCCAGTGCCGGCATCGTAGGCGACCGTACCGCCGAGCCGCTCGGTCAAGAAGCGGATGCCGACGTAGGAGACGCCCTCACGCACGGTTGTTGGTCGGGGCGACGTGTAAGTGCGGCCATGCTGCTGTGCCTGGTCGCTGTTCATGGTCAGGATGAGCCGGGAATCCGGAGTTTGAGCGGAGCCGGAGGACGAGCTGTTCGGTACTCCGGAGGGCTCCGCAGTTTGCGACGCGACCGTTTCGTCGCCTGCGGCTTCGGGAGAAGCGTCCTCTAGGACTGGAGGGGTATGGTCCGCAGCCGTGCCGGACGCGCCGGCAACCAGGTCGGGGGAATCATCGGCTGCGGTATCTGCTCCTGCCCCATTTGCCGCAGAGGAGGGCGTCATAGATGTGCCGTCGGTTTGTTTGGAGCCGCCGCTGCGGTCCATCTGTGACGAGGGGACATCCAAATCGGGCTGTGGCGCGGCATAAGCGCTGCCGGGCGGTGCCCACACCGTGGCAGCTATCAGTGCCGCTAAGGCAGTTTTGTACATGTTGTTCATGAGAGTAGTTACCTCCTGTTGTTGCGAATAGGATAAAGGCTGCCCCGGCTATTTCCAGCTGACGACGAGAACGCCGGCGAGGATGAGCCCGGTGCCGAACCAGCGGTTGGCCGGGATCGCTTCGCCGAGCAGCTGCCAAGCGACGAACAGACCGATGACATAGGCGAGACTCTGCAGCGGATAGGCGCTGCTGAGCGGCAAGCGAGACAGCACAGCCAGCCAGAGCAGGGTCGCCAGTCCGTAGCAGCCGATCCCGAGCAGGATGAGCGGCGAGAGGGCGACCTGGGGCAGATTGTGCCAGCCCAGCCCGCCGGCTTGCGTGAGGCCGAGCTTCCATACGTACTGGCCGGCGACGAGCAGCAATATATTGAGCAGCAGCATCAGATACGTCATGGCTGTTGATCACCAGTGCGCAGGTGCGCTTCCAACTGGCCGTTCTTCTGCTCCTGCAGCGCCAGCGCCTGGGTGAGTACGATGATCCGGCGGGTGAGGGCGGAGACAGCCATCGTCAGATGCAGCATGATGCAGAGCACCGACATCAGGCCCAGCAGGTAGAGCAGCGACGGCGCATAATCGACGCCGAGCCGGTCCGCCAGCAGATCGAGGAGCCCGGGGAAGAGCGACAGCGACATCATGACCAGGCTGAGGATGAGCCAGAGCAGGGCGTATTGCTCCCGCAGCTTGCGGCTGCGGATCAGATAGAGGATGACGCCGAGGAAGCCGGCGCTGATCAGGAAGCTGAGCAGGTACAGATCACCCTTCATAGCGCACCCACCATTTCTCCTTGCGAGTCCGGGCGATCAGGACAGCCAGGATGACCTTGATCATGTAGTAGACCGACTTGCCGGGGGAGATGCTGGACGTGCCGGCGACCCGTGCTTTCATGACGACCGGCACCTCATGGAACGTATAGCCGCAGTTGTCCAGCTGGACCAGCGCCTCCACTTCGGGATAGTCGGTCGGATAGTCGGCGGCGAACAGCCGCAGCGCCCGCTCGCCGCAGATCCGGAAGCCCGAGGTGGGATCGGTGACGCGTCGGCTCAGCAGCCGCGTCAGCAGACGGGCCAGCACTTCGATCCCCAGCCGCCGCAGGAACGTCGATTGAAAGCCCAGCTTCTCCACGAAGCGCGAGCCGACGACCATGTCGCAGCCGGAGGTCTGCAGGGCCTCCAGCATCGCCGCAAAGTCGGCGGGATCATGCTGGCCGTCGCCGTCCATCTGCGCGGCATAGCGATACCCATGGCGGGCAGCGTACTGGTAGCCTGTCTGGACGGCGCCGCCAATGCCTAGATTGCAGGGCAGGTGCAGGACGAAGGCGCCGCTCGATGCTGCCTGCTCGCCGGTAGCATCGGTCGATCCGTCATTGACGACGAGGATGTCGGCGTGCGGGATCTGGCGGCGGATGTTCTCGACGACGCTGCGGATGCCTTCAGCCTCGTTGTAGGCAGGTACAATAATTAGAATCGCGTTACGCATGGCTTTCAGCCTCCTTTACAGTGATCGTGTCTTGACTTGGCATGCGCTGCCGCCATCTCTGCCAAACCGCGACTGCCAGCATGCTGCCAAGGATGATGAGCAGCGGCATCGCCGTGAAGTTGTAGCGGTACTCCGGGACGAAGGCGAGCCGCGTTACGGAGATCGTCCCCAGCAGCACCACGAGCAGCATGGCTGGCTGCCGCCAGCGGCGCAGCATCAGCAGCGCGGAGAGCGCGCCGGCGAAGACGATCGCCAAGTGGACCGGCTGCCGCAGCGGGATGACCGGATAGAGCGGCGAGTGGCCGGAACCGAAGAACATCCTGCCGTAGGTGAATTTGAGTTTGCCGATGGTGTACCACTTCACATATGTCCAGGTGTGCTCGGTAAAGCCGATCCGCAGCCGCTCCTTGGCGACCTCCATCTGCGTCTTCCCCCGCCGGTCCACCAGACCGTCCTCGTAGTTTTTGCCCGGGTAGGTGCCGGCGGCAAAGGGATTGACCTGGGTGGAGGCCACGACGAACTCGCCGAGTGTGGCGACATTGCGGATCACCCAGGGCGAGAGCACCAGCGCGGCGCCCAGCAGAGCGATGAGGCCTGTCCGTGCAGTCTGCAGCATGCGGCCGCTGCGGATGAGCAGCAGCGCATAGCTGGCGCCGAGCAGCACCAAGAATTCGGGGCGGACCAGCACGGTCAGGCCCATCGCAGCCCCTGCGAGCGCATGGATGGTCCAGCGCTGCCTCTCAAAGGCGAGTAGTTGCAGCCAGATGTACAGCAACAGCAGCATGGCGGCAAGGGGCTCGGTCAGAATCGCGCCATTGGCCCATATAAATGGCGGATAGACGGCCATCGCAGCTGCAGTGAGCAGTCCGGCGTGACGTCCCGCCAGCCGGGCGGCAATGGCCCAGCCGAGTCCGATCGAGATCAGGCTGAAACCGACCTGGAGGATGCGGATAAGGGCAAAAGGCTCATAGGCCGTGTATTCGGCCAGTATGTAGACGGCCGCCATGAACAGCGGGTAGCCCGGCGTGACCTGGGCATTGGGCTCGGTGCTTTTGTAAGCGTAGATGCCTTCCTCCAGCAGCTGCCGGACCATCGCGTCATAGTGGATGGTGTCATGCGACACCTGGTGTGAGGTGGAGAATAGAAAATCAAACCGCAGAATGGCTGCAGCGGCTAAGATCACCAGCAGGGTGATGGCCGTTGTTTTGTTCAATCGGGAATACCGTATACGCAATGAAACCATGGGGGAGCTCCTCTCTGTCTGCTCTCTGTCTGTTGCTCGGGGGCTCACGGCCACTTGTCCGAGCGTGTACAGAAAGTATAGAAGAGGAAGCTTAAGGGGGCGGTGCAGGAATGCTTAACATTCTCTTAAGTTCAGCTTAGCATTTTCGGGGCGAGGGGAAAGCGGGATTCGAAGGCGGTTTTCTTGGTGCTGCTGGTCGCTGACACCTTGCCGCCATGCACCTCGACGATGCTCTTGACGATGGCCAGGCCCAGGCCCGTACCGCCGCTCGTGCGGGAGAGGTCGCCGCGGTAGAAGCGGTCGAAGATGAAGGGCAGATCCCGGCCGGGGATCGGGTTGCCATAGTTGATAATCTGCACGATCGCCTCTTCATGGGTCTCTTCGACGACGATATCGACATAGCGGCCTTCACTGCCATAGTTGATGGCATTGGCGATCAGATTCTCAAAGCTGCGTACGAGCAGATTGCCATCCGCCATGATGATGGCTTCACCACCCGCTTGGATCCGGCACGACATGCCTGCTCTGTCCAGGTGAGGGACGAACTCTTCGGCGAGCTGACGGAGAAAGGATACCAGATCGATGCGCTCCAGCTCCAGCGGCAGACCGTTGTTGATGCGGGTATACTCGAACAGGTCGTCGATGAGCGTCTTCAGCTTCCGGGACTTCTCGTAGGCAATCGTGACATAATGCCGCAGCTCCACCTCATCGCGATAGCGGTCGTTCTCGATGACCTCCAGGAAGCCGAGGATGGAGGTGAGCGGCGTCCGCAGATCGTGGGAGACGCCGGTGATCAGGTCGTTTTTGGTCTTCTCGGCCGTACGCTCCTCTTCGATGGAACGATAGAGCTGGTCGGCCATCTCGTTGATGTTCTCGGCCACCCTGGACAGCTCGCCGTAGGCCGGATCGACGGCGATCCGGTGGTCGAAGCGGCCGCCGGCGATCAGGCGCAGACCGTCTGAGATCTCCTCCAGATAATCGCTGAGCCGGGCAGACATAGCGCGGATACTGGCGGCTGTCTGGCCGAGTTCATCTCTGGAGCTCGTCAGCTCGCCGGGCTGCAGCTGCCCGCTGCCGATCCGGCGGACCGCCTTCTCCAGCTCCCGCAGGCGGCCGATCGTGCGATTGCTGAACAGGAAGAACAGCACGAGGAACAGCACAGGACCGACATAATAGACCAGTTGGGAGCCGACTTCGTTTTTGAGATTAGCGAACGGCGTGCGGAACGGCTGGAACTCGATCAGGAAGTTGAAGATGAGGTTGCCCATATAGAGCGTCGCTGCAGTGACACCGGCGCTAGCTGCGACGTAGAAAAGAAATTTCCATCTTATCGTATAGAGCCAATCTTGGAACATCGGGGGCTCAGGCCTCCTTTCTCGAGTCAGGATGGGTCGATCTTGTAGCCGATTCCCCAGACGGTCTTGATGTAATGCGGCTTTTGGGGATCGCGCTCGATCTTCTCGCGCAGTTTGCGGATATGCACCATGACGGTATTTTTGGACTCCATAAACGGTTCGTTCCATACGTCCTGATAGATCTTGTCCATGCTGAGCACGATGCCGCGGTTGATGCCCAGCAGCTTCAAGATGGCAAATTCGCGGGGCGTCAGCTTGACCTCCTGCCCATCCACCGTGACGGTATGCGTGGCGACATTGATCGTCATGTCGTCGATCTCGATGACGCTGGCATCGGCAGGGCGACGGTTATTAAACGATTTGTAGCGCCGCAGATGGGACTTCACGCGGGCCATCAGCTCCAGCGGATTGAACGGCTTGGTGACGTAGTCGTCGGCGCCGATGCTCAGCCCCGAGATTTTATCGATGTCCTGGCTTTTGGCGGAGAGGAAGATGATCGGCACCTCGCTGTGCTCGCGGATTTTAATGCACGTCTCCATGCCGTCCATCTCCGGCATCATGATGTCCATGATGATCAGGTCGACTTCTTGAAGCTTGAGCTGCTCCAGCGCTTCTCTTCCATTAGAGGCCTTGAGCAGCTGGTAGCCTTCATTATTAAAGTAGATTTCCATAAGTTTTATGATTTCCTTCTCGTCGTCGACGAGCAGGATCGTTCCCCGGTCTGCCATGCGCTATCGTACCTCCTGCAAACTTGTGACCAAAAAGATAGATGTAAGGCCAATATAGCATATTCCGCGCGGGGCAGGTGCTTAAGATCTTCTTAACAATTTTTGCTGTCCTCTCGGCGTTCCAATCTTGGCAGGGGGAGTTTAGAAATTGATAGATATATTTACCGGTTCTGTGATAAAATTTTCCTATAAAATGCATCTAAGAAAAGGGTGGATCATGTGCGGAAAATAGTAAGTATGCTGCTATGTCTGGCATTGCTGGCAGGGATCCTGCCGGTATACGCTGCGCAGGCCAGCGAGCCGGGGACAGGCGTGCCCGGACTCAAGCAGGTGCAGGTACTCAATAGTTGCGAGATTATGTTGGTGTTTGACAGGGGCATCACGTATAACGGAGGAGATGGGGGCTACCCGGGAGAGCTGCCTTGCTCACCGTCTGCGGAGGAGAGCGAATCCCCGGAAGGGATTACGGTTGCCGTACCCGGCGGGGATGCGCTTGATCTCGCGACCGTCGTTAATTGGGGAGACAGCTTGCTGCTCGTGCTGGACCAGCCGTTGGCTGACCAGGACCTGCTCGACATCACCATCCTACCGGGTGTGATTACATTCGAGGAAAGTGACGAGACGTTCGAGCTGACCGCATACCGGGTCATGACGCCGCTGGGTACGCTCGGCTTGATGACTCAGCTTGACCCGCAGCGCACAGGTTTCCACGTCGGCCATGCCGTCCAGTATATGCGCGGCCCGGGGGCTGGATCCGTAGCTGGAGCGGCGGGACTGGACCATCAGGACGCCAGCTTCCTGCTGTCTCTCGTCGAGGTGGGGCCAGTCGACCGGGAGGAGCTGGGCGCGTGGATCGAGCGGGCGCAGGGGGCGCTGGCGAGCGGGGATGGGTACCCGGAAGAGGCGCGGGGGCAGTTGGAGACGGAGCTGACTCTGGCAGACCAGGCGTATGACGCTGCAGTCGTCACGCATCGGGAGATAAGGAACCGGACAGTGGCACTGGAGCGGGCCGTGGCTGCGTTTGTGAGCAGCTATGAGGAGCCGGAGCAGGAATTTGGCGCGGAGATTGCCAGTTTTAATTTAGATGGTCCGATTTATGGATTTAATATTGCATTCAACAAACCGGTTGCGGCAAATTCACAAGAGCTCGCCGACGGAGTCATTGATCGCGTAGAGCTTTTCTATGGCGACGAAGAAGAGCCCGTTACCCACTTCGGTGCAGATTGGGAACAATCATGGATCCACATTGGCAGTGTTCTGAGACTGCATCTTGATGGAGGTTTTCCTTCGATGGTCTGGGTGGATGAAGGACCTCCGATGGAATTGGATCGGGTCAAAGTGTACTTCGTAGAGGGCCAGCCTGTATCTGTGTCGGGAGCCGTCTACCCGGCGGGTGTCCCGGTGGTTGGTCACTATGGATCTTGGTGGCCGGAGGAGCCGGAAGTGCCATTGTACGTCATCGCGGGGGCGCCTACCTATATAGACTCCATGATGCACTCGTTCAGAGTGGAGTTCTCCGAGCCGCTTGGCTCAATTGGCGATCTGGTAAGCCATGTCAGGGTGTATTATGACATTGAAGTGTACGACACGTATGAAGGGGAGCAGCTGGCGTTCAGCGATTTTGAGGATGCGCCGGATCAGCGGTTTGAGATCTCTCTGCTGAGCGAGTCCCTTCCCGACCTGACGGAGGTTAGGGAGGTTCGCGTTTACTTCTCGGATGAAGTGCAAACCGAGGACGGGAGAGGATTTAGCGAAGAATATGCGATCTTCCGCCCGGTAGACATCGAGCTGTATCCGGAAGAATACGAGCAAATGGGCGCAGTCTACGTGCCGGAATATACGATGGGGTGGGACCTGCTGCGCTTCCTCAGTCTGCATGGTTATGAAGGTCTGGAGATTAGAAATGGAGCTGCCGGTGTCCCACCTCCAACTATTATTTCGTCCGGCATGACGCTGTGGGATTACGAAAAGCCGGTACTGGATATCCGGGTCCATCGGCTCTACCAAGGTAGTGAGCCGCCGGCAGCCAGCTTCCGGAACACGGATGGCATCGACCGGATCAAGCAGGCGTACGATTGGCAATACTACGACCGCCGGGACGGCGGCCACTTCTGGGATGAGTGGGAAGCTCTAGCCCTCGTTGCCGATGAGGCGGCATTCCGCAGCGCCATAGAAGATGAGGAGGTGGAGCGGGTACTGCTGCTGGACGATTTGGACCTCGCCGCCAGCTTCACATTCCCGAATCGGGACCTGTGGCTGGGCGGGGAGGGAAGACTGCTGACGATTCCCGGCATTGAGAATTATCTGTCGTCGTCGCATTCGGTGGATTCAGCGCTCACTGTCATCGACACCAGTCTGGAGGCGCCGCCGGAGGTGGCGTATCTGCCGGAGTTTGCGGTGCTGTATGAGAACTGGAGTATCCAGATTGGATTTGATGAGCCTCTCACAGGTGTACAGCAATCGACATGGCTGCCGCAGATCGAGGATGCATTTATCGCCGGGTTTCAGCTGCAGCAGCAAGGTGACATCACAGTGAGCATGTACCAAGGGAATGACAGCATCGTAACGATAACTAACATTAGTGGCCGTACGCTGGACTTCTCGGCAGCGAAGATTTATCTGCGCAGCGAAAGTCAACATCCTTTTGTTCGGCAAGTAAAAATATTCGATCCTAATCCGCTGCATGCAGTACTCAGCTTGAGTGAGGAAGCGGAGCAGGGCACGACTCGGCTGGAGATCGCCTTCAATCAGCAGCTGAGCGGGCCCACGTTAGACCTTGAGCCGGAGGCCCTTATCCGGGAGCTGAGCTATTGGGACGACGCCCAGATCTTCCTGCAGGATCGGATTACGGATGCCGAATGGACGCTGGAAGCCGATAGGTCGGTGCTTGCACTGACGATTGGAGACTACGAATACGACTCCGCAGGGCAGCATAATCTGATGATTCAATTCCAGGATGGCGCCATTCGCAATATCGAGGGCGACACCCTGCGTCCGGGCCGCTGGTTCTCTCTGTTACCAACATCTTAATAACGGCAAGACAAAGACCATCTTCCTGTTGGAGATGGTCTTTGTCTTGTCCAAGCACGATGCCGATTTTATACTTCTGCGACTGATGGAATTATTAAGATGCGCGCTACATCATCGGGTCCCAGCTTTGTCTGCATGCGCTTCGCTCATCGCCCAGCCCGTGCAGCAGAGGACACAGCAGCAGTTATTTCGAACCTTGGCGTGTTTCTTGCTGCGTTTGCGGACAGAGGATACGCTATTGGCCATGAAATAGCGGATAACGGCCAAGAAATTAGCATTTAACGGATCGTGTGTCCGTCAACCCAACTTCCAACTAGGAGTTGTCTGAGATAGGCGCTATCCTGTCCGCTTGCGCCTGGCAGGCTGGCGGCAAAGCACCTTACCGCAGCTGGCTCGGCCACAGGACGAGACTTTTGCCATCGCGCTCGGCGCCCAGGGCGAGCAGGAGCTCGGCGCCTGCGCTGCCCGCGATCGGCCCGCCGTTCCAGAGCTCAACCTTCACCTTGCTCAGCGGCTGCTGCTGGAGGATCGCGCGGAACAGCTGGACCAGGTCCTCTCGAGAGAGTTCCGGCAGCTCGGCGGCTGGCTGCTGTTTAGCGCGGGGGCGAGCAGGGTGACTTGCCGGCGCATTCACGGGGCTGCTCTGACTGCCAGGGCTCTGTGCCGCCTGGCTATCCTCCAGGCCGCGGGCACGAATGGCCGCTGCCTTACTCGAAGCTCCGTTCCTTCTCTGGCTCGCAGATTGTCTCGCACCACTCGCATCCGCGCTCGGATCCCCGCGTCCATCCCCATTCACACCCCCGCTCTTTCCGGTCGCTTTCTCGCCTGCACCTGTGTCAGCCCGCACCTCTGCGTCTTCACGTTCACCTGCACGGGCACCTTCACCACCCTCGTCTGCTGTGGCTGTGCCGGGCTCCCGCAGCCGGATCCGCCGGCCGTTGTTCTCGACCCAGGCGATCCACCGCTCCCCCTTGAGCACCAAGTAGTTGCCGCTCTTGCGAGCGTAGCTGACTCCCCGCTCGGCAGGCCAATCTGCGATCAGGCCGAACGGATTGGCGGGGTCCACGGCGGAGAGGACGATGAGCTCGTCATCCTGCTGCTGCAGGGGGCGGCGTATCGCCGCCATCAGCTCCCGGGTCGTGAACTGCATCGCCTGCTTGTCGCGGATGAACAGGCCGCGGGAGACCGCGCCCCACTCCTCGAGCTGCCGCATGACCGGGAGCAGGCGATCCCAATCGAAGGGCGATACGCTGCTCACGAGCTCCCGGGTCAGGATGCCGTGACTCTGCAGGAGATGATGCACCCACTGCAGCGCGGCGCCCTGCAGGCTATCTGTCCGGCGCTCGCCGGCAGCACCCCGGAGTCCATCCGCCCTATGCTTGTTGGGGACCACGCCCCGGAGGCTATCCGCCAGCTGCCCATTGGAGACGGCACCCCGGAGTCCATCAGCCGGATGACCGCCTGCGGCCTCACCGCCAAGGCCACCCGTCATCAGGCTGCGGAGGGACGGTGCGTCTGACCCTGGGGGATCCGGCTGCCCATCCCGTTCCGCCGGCTGCTCGTCCGCCTCGTCCTCCGACCACTCATCCTCCAGCAGCGAGCCGGTCCAATACCACCGGCCTTGTCCCGTCCCTTGCTTGCCCAGCCCCTTGGAGCGTCTGCCGCCGTGCAGCCGAAGCGGGGCGAACTGGTCATTGGCGACGTGCCCTTCCCAGACGAGCTCCAGCAGCTGCTCCAGGAGCTCTGACGGCGGCAGGCCGAATTCCCGGGACAGCCGGGTGATGAAGCTGGCTCCGAGACGGCGAACGCTAGCCAA
Source organism: Paenibacillus jepli (assembly GCF_047238105.1). Taxonomy (NCBI): domain Bacteria; kingdom Bacillati; phylum Bacillota; class Bacilli; order Caryophanales; family Paenibacillaceae; genus Paenibacillus; species Paenibacillus jepli. Next base: position 2,957,814 of record NZ_JBDFMD010000001.1, on the reverse strand, counting down.
CAGCTCGGGATGCTTGCTGCTCTCCGGCGCGGGCAGCTGCTTCAGGTAGGGACCGTACAGTGCTTTGGCCTCGGCCAGGAAGAAGGCGACTTTGCCTTCCTTCTCATCCCCCTCCCGTCGGCCGATCCAGATGATCTCGCCGGAGGCGCAGAGCAGATCCAGCGTCTCCCGGCGGTAGTCGTGCAGCCGCGAGGGGAGGATGATGGATTCCCAATGCGATAGCGGCAGGAAGAAGCCTTGCAGCTGCCCGATGACGGTACGCAAGCCCTCGCTGCCGCTCAGTCGGGCGCTCTGGGTCACATGCTGCATCCTCGCGATTTGTCCGCACCAGCGCTCGGGACTGGCCGGCTCGCCCTGCCGTCTGGCCGACTGGATCGACAACCGTACGATGCGCGAGGCGACCTTGCGACTGCTCCACAGCGGCTCGTCCGGGTCTGCGGCGAACGGAGCCTGCTCGATCTTGTCCTGCAGCACCAGCTCTTCGACCACCTGCTCCGCTTCGCTGTCCGACAGGGCAGGGTAACGATCCTGCAGCTCTTCCCGGGTAAAGGCCATGCGGTACTCCGCGAACCGGCCCGCAATCAGGGCTACAGAGGCTGGCGTCGCAGGGAACTGCTCATAGAGCTCCTGCTCGTCGGCGCATACCCAGCGTTCCTCTGCGCCGAAGGCCCGGCGCAGGGCAAGCCGCGAACGCTCCAGCTCCTGGAGCCAGCCTGCTGTCTCCGCGCCTGCCAGCCGCTGGAGCTCGCTCAGGGAAGCGTCGCCGCGCCGCTTGAGGAGGCCCAGCAGCTCGCCTGCGTCGCGCGGAGTCTGAGCCGGCTCGGCCAGCCGCTGCCGCTCGCGCTCGATCACCTCGGGGTCGAGCGCCTGCTGCAGCGTCTCCTGCCCGAACAGCCGCCCGGCCCATTCCTTGCTGACCTGCATCAGCTGCAGCTGTACAGCCGGATCCAGCCCCTCGCCCTCGTACAGCTGCATGCTGGCATAGTCCTCGACGAAGCGGGCGGCCAACGGCGAGGGACGGCGGGTCTCGCAGATCTCCACGGCAATCTCACCGCTCTGGATCCGCTCGAGCTGCTGCTTGAGGGTATCGAGATCCAGGTAAACATGCAGACACTCCTGCATCGCTTCCTGCAGATAGGGGAACTGCTCGGCGTAAGGCAGCGATTCCTTCAGCAGCTCCTCGCTGCGCAGCCTTTTTTGCCACATCGGGGTGCGCTTGAAGCTGCGGGAGAGCAGCAGCGACGTCTCGGCGATCCGCCGGAAGGCGATGGCGAGCAGCGGCGATCCCGGAATCGCCGTCAGCAGCAGCTCTTCCAGGCTGTCCGGCGTCACCTGCCAGAACAGCTCCAGCCAGGAGCTGTCCCACTCGGGCAGGACAAACTCGATGCCGCTGTCCTTGGCATTGCCGTAGATCCGGTAGGGGAGCACTTGCTGCATCTGTCGCTCCAGCGCCAGCTGCCAGGTGCGGTTGACCCTTCGGCCCCAATGATTGTGCAGGATGACATGCGTCTTGCCCTGCAGGTCCTGATAACGCTCGATGACGAGACAGGTGTCGGTGGGCAGCGGCGTCACGGCGGCTTGGGAACGGATGAGCTCGATCAGCCGGTCGCCGGACCGCCCATCCATGCCATAATCGTCGGACAGCCAGTTCATGACCTGCTCAGGCATGCCTGCGTCTGCAGGATCCCGCTCAAGGCGCTCCAAGAGCTCAGCCAGGAAGCGGCCGAGCGCCTCGCCTAGCTCGTAGGAACGGCCACCCGCTTCATTGCGCCAGAAAGGGATCTCGCTGAAGGCATTGGCCGTCTCGGCCACATACACGCGGTCCTGGCGGATCTCGCGGATCATCCAGGAGCTCGTGCCGAGCTGGAAGACGTCGCCGACACGGCTCTCGTGGACGAACTCTTCGTCCAGCTCACCCAGATGTGCCCGGCTATCGGCGTGGTGGACCGGGTACCCGGAGCTCTGAGGGATCGTGCCGGCGCCGGTGAGGGCGGCCATCGCCGTGCTGCGGAGCTTCGTCAGACGATCCTGTCCCTTGTCCCACTGGAGGAGCGGCCGGGCGAAGGGATAGAAGCCGGAGAGCACCTGCAGCATCGCCTCCAGCCGGGGCTGAGGCAGACTGCGGAAGCTGTCGCTGCGGACGATCAGGCGGTGCAGAGCGGTCAAGGTCCAGTCGTCCATCGCAGCCATCGCGACGCATTGCTGGGACAGTACGTCGATCGGGTCGCGGGGGATCGTGATCGCTTCGATATCCCGCTCGCGGATCATCCGCGAGAGGACGGCGACCTCCGGCAGGCCGCCCGGGTGGCGGGCCAGCAGATAGCCGCGGCTCGGCGCACCTACCTGATGGCCGGCTCTGCCGATCCGCTGGATGCCGGCAGCGGCGCTGAGCGGCGAATCGATCTGGATAACGAGATCGATATGTCCGACGTCGATGCCGAGCTCCAGCGAAGAGGTTGCGATCAGCGCACGGAGCTCGCCGTTCTTGAGCTGCTGCTCGACCTCCAGCCGGCGTTCGCGGGCGAGGCTGCCGTGGTGGGACTTGGCCATCTCATAGCCGACATAGTCATTGAGGCGCAGGGTCAAGCGCTCGCACAGCCTGCGGCTCACCGTGAAGATGAGCACCGAGCGGCAGCCCTCCATCAGCTGGAGGATCCGGTCCATCAGGGGGAACCACACGGACTCGCGGGTCGTCATCGGCAGCCCTTGATCGGGCATCGTCACCTGGACATCGAGCCGCTTCTCCATCGGACTCTCGATGATCGTCACAGGGCGGGGGCGGTACCCGAGCGGGTGCCGGAATGTCTCACTCTCGTCCGAGCTGCTATCCATCAAGGCTGCTCCTCCTGCTGCTTCCCCGTCCGGCTCCCAGCCGCCGAGGAACTGCGCGACCCGCCAGAGCGGACGCTGGGTAGCCGAGACGCCGATCCGCTGGATCGGACGGCCGCAGGCATGGACGAGCCGCTCCAGCGTCAGCGAGAGATGGGAGCCCCGTTTGTCGGAGGCCAGATCGTGGATCTCATCGACGATCACCTGCTCCACAGGTGCCAGCATCTGCCGGCCTTTCTCCGATGTGAGCAGGATGTAGAGCGACTCTGGGGTCGTCACCAGCACGTCTGGTGGCTGCCGCAGCATGGCGGCGCGCTGGCTGCTCTTGGTGTCGCCTGTCCTCACCGCGCTGCGCAGGCCGGGCCACGAGCCGCCGCTGGCGACAGCGGCGGCATCGATCTCTGTCACGAACGATTCGATATGATGATGAATATCGTTGTTGAGCGCCTTGAGCGGCGTGATGTAGACGACACGGACACCTCGCGGGGCGCCACCCCCGGCCAGCTTGGCCCGGACGATCCGGTCGAGACAGGGCAGCAGGGCAGCGAGCGTCTTGCCGGAGCCGGTGGGGGCGGCGATCAGCGTATCCGCTCCGGAGCGGATCGCCCGCCAGGCGTCGACTTGCACGGCTGTCGGCTGCCCGAAGGCAGCGGCGAACCAGTCTGCTAGCACAGGATGGAAGAGCAGGTGCGCTTCATGTGATGAAGATGCCATGGCGAGGCCTCCTTTGTTGATAGCTATATACTCATTGTAGCCGCCAGGCGGGGTTCGTCAAACCCGGATCAGGAGCGAAGGATCTCCTTGTAGACTTCGATGGCGCGGGCCCGGGAGGTCTTCAGATCGACGATCGCATCCGGCTGCGGACGGTGGATTGCCTTGTCATCAAGATCGGCGAGATGAGGCAGCCAGCGGCGGATGTAGGCGCCGTCCGGATCATGCTTGAGCGACTGGCTGGCAGGATTCATGATGCGGAAGTAAGGCGCCGCATCGTAGCCGAGCGAAGAGCTCCAGAGCCAGCCGCCGCGGTTCTGACAGTTGTCGTAATCCGTGAGCTGGCGGCGGAAATACTGCTCTCCGAGCGTGAACGGACAGAGGAGGTTTTTGGTCAGAAACATGGCGTTGATCATCCGCAACCGGTTGTGCATCTCGCCCGTCTCGTTCAGTTCTGTCATCGAAGCGTCGATAATCGGGATGCCGGTACGCGCTTCCTCCCATGCCTGATAATGATGATCGGATAGGGCAGAGAGGTCGTAGCGGGATTCGTAGCGGAAGAAATCTTCGTTAAAAATAGCCTGGTAGAGATAGAAGTCGCGCCATGCCAGCTGCCGCACCCATGTCTCGCCTTCGTCCTTGTCCGATGCCGCCGCATACGCGGCACGGGCGGACAGGGCGCCGCTGTTCAGATACCGGGCGATCCCGCTGGTGCTGTCCTCTCTGGCGTATCGGTCGCGCCGCGAGGCATAGCTGCCGAGACCTTCGCCCTCTGCGAATTCCGCCAGCTGCGACCAGGCATCTTCGGCTTCATCCCGCTGTTCCTGCAGCTGTTGCCGCAGCTCAGAGGGCAGAGAGAAGGAATCCCACCCATCGCCTGTCAGCTCATCCACCGTGTCAAGGTCCGTCAGCTCGGCCGAAGCCTGTGGGCTGGCATACTGCTGCATATACGAGCGCCATTTATTATAGAAAGGGGTGAAGACCTTGTAAGGCTCGCTTCGCCCCGTATAGCTATGAAAGTCTTCGGGATCGGCCAGCGGCAGGTCGTCGATCAGCACCCAGGGTACGCTGCGGCGGTCCGCGATCTCCTGGATCCGCTCATCACGCGAGTTTGCATAGGGCGTGTAGTCGTTGTGGGCGACGATGCCCTTGATGGGATGCGCCTCCAGGAGGGCGTCTATGACCTCCCAGGGAGCCCCGTACAGCAGATGGAGCGTGCGGCCCGCTGTGCGATACTGCGCCTCCAGCCGGGCCGCCTCGCGGAGGAATCGCCGCCCGCTGTGGGCATCCATCCGGCCGTCCCCGAGCAGTCGGGGGTCGAAGATCAGCAGATGGATGCCGGGCATGTCCCGTTTCTTCAGGGCGTCGAACGCCCGCATATCCCGGATACGCAGATCTTTGCGGTGGATAAACAAGTACAATGATGAAACCTCCTCGAGCGGGGGTCGTATAAACCGACATAAGTTGTTCGGCAGAACAGCTTCCCAAATGATAGATACAAGTATAAGCCAATACACCAGCCGGCGGATTCGTAAACACCGGGAAGGTGACCCTGCGGCGCTCATCTGCGTACAAAAAAGCAGCCGTCTGCGGAAGCAAACAGCTGCTGGGAGATGGGTGCGGGTCTAGGGCCGAGCCTGGCCTGTGATCCGCAGTGCAAGTCGGATTGATGAGATCACACCCCGACTTGGCATGGTTAATCGTTTGTACTGGACTAGAGCCCAGCTACGCGGCGCGCGCCCATGTAGCGCGTATCCCAGTAGGCTTCGCTCAGCTTGCTGATGATGACGCCTTTGCTCGAGGAGGCGTGAGCGAACTTGTCGTCGTCTACGACGATGCCGACATGGGATACGCCCTTGCCGCTGGTGTTGAAGTAGACGATATCTCCAGGCTGGAGCTCGTCGCGCTCGACACCTTCGCCATGCTGCGCCTGACCGCCCGAGGTGCGGGGCAGGCTGATATCGAATTGCTTGAACACGTACGCGGTAAAGCCGGAGCAGTCGAAGCCGCTCGTGGTGTTGCCAGCGTACTTGTACGGCGTGCCGATCAACCCGGCGATCACATCCTCCATCTTGGCGAAGGAAGACGCGGATACGGCTCCTGCTGTCAAACTCATGATCAAGACAAGAGCCGCCAATGAGGTCAACACTTTTCTCAAGCAAAAAGCTCCTTCCGTGCCTACGAGGTTAGCTGAGGGTTCGGTTGAAGGCTCCCTATGGTTCCTCCGGTCAGCCTGCGTAGCAGGCGGCCGGGGATCAATTCACCCGGAATGGGTCCCCCGTTTCCTGATGTCAGGAACTCGGCTTTCTATGTAATACATCGACATTCATTTCGAGGCTTTTTTTAGTTTTCCTGCTTTTGTCACATAATGTTCACAATTGAAAGCGATTTCCTAAGCCTTAATTGGCAGTTTTTGTGTGATCGTGGCATGCAAAATTAAAAAGACATAGCAAAAAATCGCCTTCTGCCGGAGCAGAGAGGCGATGGGTACGATCAGCTCTGCTTGGACTGCCAGAGCTTGTATTGCGATGCGAGTGTCCAGACCCTGATCATGGAGCGGATCAGATAGTAGGTCTGGTGGAAGATCAAGGCAAGCAGGCCGGCCCATATAAGCGAGACTGAAGAGGCCGCCAGTCCGATCCCCGCCCCGATCCCCCACATGATCACCGTGATCATAGCGAGCGGCAGGAAGGCGCGGACGGAATGCAAGGTGCTGCCCAGTACTCCTGACCCGGAGGCGACCCCAAACTGCATCGAGAGAAAGAGCAGATGCAGCAGCAAGCCCCAGAGCAGCCAGCCGGCTGCGTAAGGCGCTGCGGCCGTAGCGGCTTCCGTCAGCGAACTGCTGGAGAGCAGCAGCTGCAATCCGGCAGGCAGCAGCCACCAGGCAGGAGCAAGGGTGAGTATGGACTTGATCCAGTAGAGCAGTGTAATCTTCTTCCAGCAGGTCCGGATGCCTTGGAAGAACCGGGTGCCGCTCTCCTCGGTGGCGTGGGTCAAGGAGTAGAGCAAGCCGCTCTGAATCAGCGGCGTAAGCAGCATGCGGAGCAGGATCAGGATGCCGAAGGTGAGGAGATAGGGCTGGATCAGATCGGTCTTGAGCAGCTGGAACTGCGCTTCCATCAAGAAAACTTTTACTGCCTGCTCGGATGGGAGCGTATCGGGATAACGCTTGAGCAGCGGGATGAAGGTGGCTTCGACATAACGATAGAGTCCGAAGCCCCACAGCAGCTGGTACAGGAACAGGAAGATAACGATATAAAAATGCTTGACGGCCAGACGCCAGCCTTGTCGGATATGTTCTTTCATGTTCTGCCTCCTCACCAGCCCAAGGAGCCGAACAGCCCCTCGATGAATTTGACGATGCCGAGATTCCAACGGGTGCCGCTGCGACCCGGCAGCTCGGCTTTCATATAATTGTTGATCCGGTTGTTGTCGAGAACGATCGTATAGCCGGGATCAACGGCGGCCCATTCCAGCGGAGCGCTATGGGTGATTTTATATTGTATATGCGTCTCCTGCGCGTCCCATATCTTCTCGACCGTTTTTCCGTCCCGGAATTGGAGCAGGATCGGCACTTTATCATAGTCGCCGCCCCGCTTGCGGATGAGCACGACCGATTCATACACCTTCTGTTTATCCTCCTTAACGGCGCGTACAGTGATCGATTCAACCGCAAAATCGGCCATTTGCTTGCCATAGATGTATTGGTCAAAATAGGACTTCCAGCTCTGCCTGGTGACTTGCTCGACAACGCGCTGGAAATCGCCGGTGGAAGGGTGCTTGAAGCGGTACCTTTGGAAGTAAGTCCGCAAAATTTTGCGCATCGTCTGCGCACCGACCCGCTGCTCCATGTCGACCAATACCAGCTTGGCCCGCATGTACACATTTTCGGCATAGTGATCATGATCGCGATACGACCAGGACAGCTGCTTGAGCGGCGCGGGGTGGGTCATGTAGCTGGATTCGACGAGCAGATTGGGCAGTACGCCATACTCGCTCTCCATCACCTTGTCCTCCGCATAGGAGGTGAATCCTTCGTCCAGCCAGGCCTCTTCGAACTCGCTGGAAGCAACCATCCCATACCAGTATTGATGGCCGATCTCATGGACGACGACCCGCTCCAGCTCATAACCGGGATTGTCCGTCTCGGCAGCAAACGCGGTGACGAGCGTCGGATACTCCATACCGCCGGCGCCCCCGCCGCCTGCAGGCGGGACTACGATCGAGAGCGTAGAGTAGGGGTACTCGCCGTACCACTGGGCATATTTGGCCAGCGCGGATTTGGCGGCATGCATGTAGCGGTCCTGCAGCTTGGCATGCAGCGGGTCGAGATACAGCTTGATCCGCACGCCGGGCACGCCGCTGGTCGAGTAAGGCTCCTCGGCATAGATGAAGTCCGGTGAGGCCGCCCAGGCGAAGTCATGGACATCGTCGGCGTAGAACTGATAGATCTTGCTTCGGCCCTCAGTGACAGGGGATTTGGCAGGGAAGCCGGTAGCGGCGACTTTATAATCGGCTGGGACCTGGATGCGTACGTTATAGATGCCAAAATCGCTGTAAAACTCCGAGTTGCCATGGTACTGGTGGGGATTCCAGCCTTCGGCATCCCTTCCCCGGGTACCGGAGGTTTCATATTTGGCCAGCTTAGGGAACCACTGACCGGCCATGACGAAATCGCCGGCGTATCCCATTCTGGCGAAGACGGCCGGCAGTTGCACGACGAATTCGGTGGACAACGTCACGCTTTGGCCTGGCAGCACCGGGTCCGGGAGCTTCAGCTTGGCCAAAGTACGGTCATGCGTATTGCCATCGTCGGGTTGTACATAATGCAGGCGGGGCAGCAGGCTCTCGCCTTTCTCGGTCTTCAGACTCAATAGCTCCATGGAACCGATGCTGGAATCGGTAGCCTTGTCCTCCCGCAGCTTGCCTCCGGACTCCTGCATGAAGGTCGACTCCGGCGACGCAAAAGCGTTGGGGTAGAGATGCCAGTACATCTCGGCTACCGGCTGCTTGCCGGGATTGGTCCAGGTCACAGTCTGCTTGCCCCGCAGCTGACGCGCCTGCTCGTCCAATCTCACATCCATGTGATATTCGGTGATCCGTTGACTGAGCACGCGTGTAGGCGGGATCTGGATGATCTCCGGTTCGGCCGCTTCCACAGACGGGCTTTGGCCGGGCTCAGCGGTGCTCTGCTCCGCCTTGGATGATGGAGCATAAGCGTACGTGTACTGCGACTGCCAAGCCTCTCCAAAACCGTGCTGCAGGGACCATACGAGCAAGGAGGCCAACAGGACAACAAAAACGATTTTCTTGGCATGACGTGGGATCATGGCTCCAATACCTCCCGTTGACAAGCATTCTAAGGCATGTATATGTTGGCTTTTCGCGGATTATTAGCTAAAATAGAATTTAAATTCGCACCGGAGGCCAGATGGCCATGCCGGTGCCTGATCTGAGTAATGACGGATGCGCCGTCCGGGCGGGCGGGCACGCTGCGATAGGACAACCAACTATAGACAAGCGGGAGTGGATGGACATATGGAGCAGAGTAATGGTCCGGAGAAAAAAAAGAAGCTGGCGTTTAACGTCATCGCTGGAGAGAAGCACAGAGGGTTCGGCGCGGGCTCTATCGATCTGAATTCGGTCGCTTGCGTCATCATCGACGGCGACGAGGCGTACATGGATGCGGGCGCGATGCACGCCAAGAGCAAGATCGAGAAGCGGATCAAGTTCAGCGTGAACAAGGAGGATGTCCCAAACGGACGGCAGTGCTGGATCGTCTGGGTAGCGGTGGACCGTGCCGAGGAGGGCGCTTTCTATGGAGGAGCGACTGCATGCGAGATGTTGATCGACGAGGAGGCGCGGCGCGGCTGGAAGATACTCGCGGATCACGTCAACAAGCTGGATTATGCGCTGAAGCGCCGGTATATCCTTGGCGAACTCGGCGACAAGGAGAAGGGCCTCTTGAAGAATCTGCTGACCCAGCACAATGAAGAATGGTGGAACAACTCCCCGGAAGCGCTGCATGAAGCGCTGGATGTGAGGAACTGATCCAGATGGTCTGGTAGCATCCCCAATCACTTGCCGTCCGGTACAAAAAAAGAGCATCCCCCAATGATCAACCGATCATTGGGGGATGCCCCCTTTAGATGAGCAGAAAAGAAGTTTCAAAAAAAACTTGATAATGGTTATCATTATTGGTAAAATACAAAAAGAAAGAAGGGACCGTCGAAATCCCTTCAATCTTATCAGCTTATTTCGGATCAAACGTTTTGCAGTCGGTTTCTGCGGAACGATGCGCGTTGGACTCTTTATTGTTGACGATAAAGATCGACTCAGCGCTGCAACGATTGTTGCCTGCCCAGTTGCGGCAGGAGCTGACTTCACAGATTACATCTTTAGCCATGTGGATTCACCTCCTCTGCCTGTGCACAATCGCATAGACCGGTACAAGCGCCAACTTGTACCATCGCCAGCTAGCCGTTTCCTTTGTGGAAAGGGTTATTTGTGCTTTTATTGTATTACCCCCTCATTGTAGCAGACAATCATGGGGTTGGCAATCATGGCTGTGGTGTCCTCCGGCACACCGGAACCCCAAGATCCGATGCATAAAATCCATCCCTCCAATGCAGATACTCCATTGTTCGGGACGCATAGATTTCTTATACTGTATATTGATAGTGATAATCAGTATCAACTAAAGGGGATTACAGGATGAATATGAACAGAACATGGATGAGACTGCTTGCGGTCACGGTGACAAGCGTATGCGTGCTTCTGGCGGGCTGCGGTAGCAATCATACTTCGACGAATAAGAAGGATGCTGAAGGGAACCGGGTAGCTGGTGACAACGGTCTGCGAACCGTTCAAGATGAAAAGGGAGAACAGGGTGTGCCGAACAAACCGCAGCGAATTGCGGTCACGTATTTTGCGCTGACAGAGCATTTGTTGGCGCTGGAGAGCCCGCCTGTAGCAGCCAATTATTTCGATGAAATGGTCTCCAAGCTGGTAGCGCTGAAGCCCTACTATGCAGGGACTGAGATTATCGACATCGGAAGCTATAATGAAATCAATCTGGAGCAGTTAGTGGAGCTGGCGCCCGATCTCATCTTGGCTGGCGGCGCGGAGGGGGACCCCTCCGGCAACGAGCTGATCTATGACCGTTTAACGAGGATTGCACCCGTGTTCTACGTCGATACGGCCAAGACCAACGACGACTGGCAGTTCGGCCTGCGGGAAGTGGGCAAGGCAATCGGCAAAGAGCAGGAAGCGGACGAACTCATCGTCGCTTTTGAAGAGAAAGCGGAGCAGGCGCGCTTGCAAGTTGAGCAATACAGCGATCAAAGCGTACTCTTCATTGATGTACAGGAGAAGGATTTCTATGTCTGGGGAGCCGATCGTATGGCCCCTTATTATGATGGGCTGGGTCTAAAGCTGCCTGACGGGTTTGACGGCGCCGCAGCCGCGATGTCCCTAGAGGGTCTGAGTGCCATCGACCCGGATCATCTCTTCGTGCATAACCGCGCCGATGAGCAACTGGAACCGCTACTCGAGACGTTGAAGGAAAGTGCTGTATGGAATCAACTGCAGGCTGTAGAGGCCGGACAGCTCCATGTTATCGACAGCTCGGCGTTTTCCCCTGGTCCGATCGGTACTGTCTATGGCATCGATGCCATCCTGGAAGCCTTGGAATAGCGCTTCGAACATGGTATAACTGATGTGATAGTGAATGGTGTCTGAGGGGTTGCTCGGAAGATGATTGAACATACAGACCTGGCCAACATAGCCGGATTTTTTGCCAGTAGCGATGTGCGTATGACCGAATTGTACTGGGTGGATCTGGAGGAAGGATTCGCTCGGGACGATTTTCTTACGCCTGCTCCTGGCTTTCTTTATATCTTGCAAGGGGTGGGGAGATTCACATTCGGTGACGCCGGTTACCTGCTCCGTCCTGGCGAGGTGCTGCACGGCGGAGGAGATACGCGTATGGCGTTCAGTAACGCCGGTCAGAACAAGCTGCAATATTGCCTGATCCATTATGCGCTGCTCGGAGGGGAGTCCTCCGTATGGACACAGCGGCATTATCGTCTGCAACCCGGTCCCGAGCCGGTAATCACCGGGCTGCTCCTGGAGCTTCGCAGCCACCAAGACACGCCTGGTGCGCTGGCTGAGCTGCGGAGACGCTTTTTGCTCTATCAACTCATTCATGAGACCCTCACATGCTGTGAGCGGAGTAAGCAGCCTTCGGGATACGAGAATTTTGTCCAGGATGCAATCGCCTACATTCAATCCCACTATGCGGAACCGCTCACGCTGTCGGACCTGTCGGCCCGTTACGGAGTCAGCCGGGGATTCTTCTCAGCCCAATTCCGTAAAATCGCCGGCATCAGTCCGATCGATTATCTGATCGGCATTCGGATCCGCAGAGCAAAGGAATTGTTGTCGTTCAGCGGCTCCTCCGTCAAGGAGATTGCCAAAAGCGTCGGTTACACTGACATGTACTACTTTAGTAGACTTTTCAAAAAACATACAAGCCAGCCTCCCAGCAGCTTCCGGCCGCAGGGAGACTGACCCGTCAAGCGCCTGAGCACAGCGGACGCTCGCTCGTCTACTCCAGCACGATCAGCTCGTGATGGACGATCTCGGGCAGCTCGAGGTGGGCCCAGCCACCGCGGAGCACCACCTCGTGCGTAGTACCTGCTACGCGCAGTTGAGCCGTCTTTGCCTGGCAATCGTCCATACGGACAGAGACGCGGATCGGACCGACGGGCAGATATTCCTCTAGCGGCCCGGGGGTCTGGTTGGCACCGCTGAGATTGACGATATGGACGATTCGCCTGCCTGGCTGGCGGTAGATCTTGCAATCGAGATATCCCGGTCCGCTCACCTGCAGCGGGATGCTGTCCGCCGCTGCCCAGGAGACGCTGCCAGCCAGGAGATCGCCCAGATCGGGCAGGTGCGTACGGCCATAGCAGCGATCTGCGTCAGCAGCGAGATAGACGATCCGGCCGCCCCCGGCGTGTTGGCCGGCAAGGAGAGCGGGGGTAGCCGTGTGAGACGTCCGCATCCAGCTGAATTCCGGCGGATACATAGGAAAGCTTGGGATATATGTGGCGATCGGCTGCATCGATCCGCTGGACGTCACCCGATGCAGCTTGCCGCCGAACGGCAGGATGGCCGTGTCCTCGAACTTGCGCATCACCGGGTGTTCGGGCTCCGCAATGCGAAGATAATTATGCGCCTCATGCACCTCAAGGTTGAAGTCTTTAGACTCCAGCGCCCCATCGAGGTTATGCTCATATCGGATCCCCGTCCATGCCTCCAATGGGGATACTTCCCTGATCTCTCCCCACTCATCTCGCGTAGCCGTTGCTCCTGTGAACACCAGGCTGCCCCCTTGCATGGCGAATCGCCGCACCGCCTCGCATTGGCTGTCGCTCATGGCCGCCAGATCGGGCAAGATCAGCACCTGCAGCGATCCCGCATCGCGCTCGATATGATCGGCATGTACCGGAACGAACGGAATCCTGGCACGGATCATGGCCCGGACGAAACCGCGCCAGGGCAGCGCTACCCGCTCCTTGGCATCCTGTCGTCCATAGAAATCCGTATTATCTTCGCTCCAGACCAGTCCTATGCTGGCTGCCGGCTCCCGGTTGTACAGATACGCTTCATTGGCTTCATGCCACTGCATCACCGGAGGCGAATTGGCGAACTGCCGCTTATCCTCATGGGTGGCACCGATATGGTGGTACCAGGGCGAGATGCCGCCGGATATGCCCTCGATCATCCACAGCTGCGATTCTGCAGACGGATTGCTGGCCTTGCGGAACATATGCTTGCCCTTGGCATAGTTGGCCATGCTCTCTGCCACGACAGTATCCCAGCCGGCTAACTGATGGATCAGCGAGCCGCTCACCCCGTTCTGCTCGAACCCTTGCTCCGCCTCGCGGGATTGCTGGTCGCACAGGACGATCTTGGAGCGCTCGGTGACGGCTTTCAGACTGCCACATGAGTAGGTGTTGACCGGTGTGCCGTGAATCATACCGATCCACAGGCAATCCGCTCCGCCCGTATGGCGGGTCACCTGGTTGAACAAGTCCCAATTATCGGTACGGCAGACGTAGCTCCAGCGGATCCAAGCCCGGTAGGCCGGGTCGCCGAAGTCGGCCTTGGCCGGCAATGCATATCCGCTATCCCGCTTGAATCGGGCCCGGCAGTTGGCACAGTAACAGATGACGCTCCGCGGCACGCCGGTCCAGCTGTTGTCTGCGAAACCGTCGGGCTGATAGCGTGTGATGATCTCCTCCAGAACGCTCGGGATATATTGCTTATAGTAGTCGCTGTTCACGCAGGAGAAGTAACGGCCGTTGGAGAGAACGGGCTCACCTGCGGCGTCGACGACGAACCAGTCGGGATGGGCCTCGTAGAACTCGCCGGTCGCCCGGTTCGCATCCATCCTGGCCAGCACCGTGAGGCCCTCGCGCCGCGCTTCGGCGGCCAGCTCGCCGAAGAGATCATGCGATCCCAGCCCCTCCGCGCGATATTGCAGCGGGATGGAGCTGGGATAATAAGCGACGATCCCGCCCGCATTGATAATGACGCCCTGGATGCGCGTGGCGCGCCAGTATGCCTTCCACCAGTCGAGATCGACATGTCCGGCATCCCACTCCGTCAGATTGGTCTGTCCCCAGCGATGTGTCCGTGTATACCAAGCTTTATGAGTACTCATCGTGCGAAGATCATTCCTTTCTCTATTTGCAGTAAGGCCGCGCTATCTCCCAGTGTACACGCTTTCTCTTGCGGTCTCCACCTTTTCCCAACCTGATTACTGAACACAAATGCGCAAATATTAAGATATAATGTTGATTTTTCTAGCAAATAGGAAAATAATTCGAACAATTATACAATAAAAACTACATGGGTCACCGGTGTGGAGTACATCGATTAGTGATAGCTGGATGACCATATATCAAGTATTGCGCTTATCCGCGCAGAAAGATGGTGGAGTATGATCGAACGGTTGACGCAGACGGAGGGGGTCGTAGTCGCCGCCCATCGGGGCTACAAATCAAAGTATCCCGAGAACACGCTGCTTGCTTTTGCCGAAGCGGCAGCGCTCGGTGTCGATATGCTGGAGCTGGATCTGCGGCTCTCCAAAGATAAACAGCTGATGGTCATTCACGATGAGACGGTCGATCGGACGACCAACGGATCCGGGCTGGTGAGTGAATGGGAAGCTGCGGAGCTGCAGGAGCTGGATGCGGGGGGCTGGTTCGGAGCCCGCTTCGCCGGCCTGAAGATTCCGCTCTTCTCGGAGCTGTGCGCCTTCATCGAGGGGTATCCGAACATGCTTCTCAATGTGGAGATCAAGCCTGCGCCGGATGCGCTCGAGGCGGCGGATCTCGCTGTTGCCGCGCTCGAGGCTTGTGGTATGCGGGAGAACTGTGTGTTTACGAGCTTTGATGCTGTGGTGCTGGCGCATCTGTATCGGCATCATGGGGTGCGGACCCAGGGCTTTCCCGGAGAGGTGATGCATCATTTTGCCGCAGGAGAGGACGGGACCTACGCTGCGATGTGGGCGGCAGGCATCAGCATGAAGCTGCTGACACCGGAGAGAGTGGCGGAGTTCCGGGCGCGGGGGATCCTGCCCTGGTGTTACTGCCCGGACGATGAAGAGCAGGTGCGCCATGCGATCGCTTGCGGCGCGACGCTCCTGACGTGCAATGATCCGTTGCCTGCGCTTCGGCTCCGTGAGCGGCTGCAGGCGGGATAAGGCAGGTAAGGTTGAATGTCGCTTAGGATTTGGTATAAAGTGTAAGGAGGGTGAGGCCAGAGTCGGAAACGAATAATCGCCAGATCGTTTGCGGAGGAGGTGGACGTATGGAACCAGTCATCGCTACACTGCCTTATTACAAGGTAGAGCGCGAGGTTGACAAGCTGTCGATTGATACGGTCGTGTATGAGCATGAGATGCAACTGTGCGCCTCCTCTCTGAGGACCGCGCACAAGGAGATTCCGATCGCCCATCTGTATGATATTTCATACAGGCGTATGTGCGGACAGGATGGTATGCTGTATCTGCACACCAATCAGGGGATCGTCTCGTTTACCGTACAGGTGGACCCGTGCGACTTCATCGAGGCATTCCAGAAGCTGGCGGGCAAGTGAAGGGCAGCTTCTATAACACGGAGCGGACCGCAGGTTCGCAAGGAGCGGTGCTGGGGACGACCCCCGGCGCCGCTCCATTTTATTTGGGGCCATGCCCCAGGAGTGACAAAAACAATGACA
Organism: Paenibacillus jepli; assembly: GCF_047238105.1. Lineage (NCBI taxonomy): Bacteria > Bacillati > Bacillota > Bacilli > Caryophanales > Paenibacillaceae > Paenibacillus > Paenibacillus jepli. The sequence goes on along the minus strand of NZ_JBDFMD010000001.1, from coordinate 2,941,980 downwards.
GGTTGTAACTGTCGGATCAATATAGGCCCCCTATACAATAGAAGCAACGTAAGGAGCATATTGAATCCGGGAGGAATGGGCATGAGCTTTTTGGATAAGGTGAAATCGGGACTATCGGAAGCGGGCAGCAAGGCGAAGACGGCCGTAGAGGTGAATAAGCTGAAGATGCAGCAGAGCGCCAAGCAAAAAGAAATCGAGCAGCGCTATCAGACGATCGGCCGGATCGTCTTCCTGACAGCAGCTCTGCGGGAAGCGGAGGAGGCCGGAGAGAATTACCAGCCTGAGGTCGAAGCGATCCTGAAGCTGGAAGAGGAGATCCAGACGATCCACAAGCAGATCAAAGGGCTGACGGGCGAGAAAGACTGCGTCTGCGGCCAGTCGGTAGCGCTCGGAGTGAAGTTCTGTCCCTCTTGCGGACATACCTTCGCGGATGCGGAATAAGAGGCGGAAGCGATGAAAAGCTGGTTAATAAAGCACGCCAAAACAAAGCTGGTCCTCGCCGCAGCTGCAGTCGTACTGGTGCTGGCAGGGGCTGGCCTCTTCCTCTACCTCGGGGAAGGCAAGACGGCTGATCCGAGGGAACAGCAAGTGTCCGTACTGTCCGGGCGCACAGGAGCCTACGAGCCGGTCAAGGACCGGCCAGCCAGGCCTTCCTATCCGATCGGGCCCTGGGATACCGCCATCCCTTACATCAATCCGTTCGGCAGCCAGAGCGGCTATCAATCGGTGACCTACCTGACCAATCAACAGCAGGAGCTGCGCTATATCGACCCGGACAACCGGGAGATGAGCCGGTTGACGGCGGGGGAGAAGTGGGAGCTGGAGGTCGAATGGAAGGATCAGGAGAACGATCCGATCGACGATCTGATCGCATACGCCGTAGAGCTGGATGCGTCGTTCTATCGCGGAGTTCAGGAGCAGCAATGGCTCGTCCATGCCCGCGACACAGAAGGTGCAGACTGGTGGGCGATCGCTGCAGAGGGCGGCTCGGGATACCGTCTCACGGTGTTCAAGGAGCTGCGATTGCAGGCCGGCCAGACCGTGACCGCTCTGACCGGGGACTACGAGACATCCGAGCTGTATTTCGTTACGAACAATGAGAACCGGCGGTATCAGAGCCTGAAGGTATCGCTGGGTGAGGGGCAGCTCCAACTGACGGGCAAAGGCAGTTATGTCCAAGGCCAATTCCGCCGGGATCTCAGCTACAGCCGGACATTGGATGCGATAAAGACGCGGGATTACGTGCTGGGCGACCTGCCGCAGGAGACCTCGGTTCCGCTGCTGTGGAGGATGACCTGGAGCGCAGCAAGCGAGCCGGGCGAGATTGGCATCACGCTGGAAGAGACGGGAGAGCTGCAGCCGGTCCGGGATGGTGAGAGGCTTGGTGCGCTGAAGGTAAAGGGGGAGCAGCTCGGCAGCATCAAAGTCGAGGCGTCCCCCGGAGTGGCGCTGCAGCATCCGGAGCTCAGTCTGACGGGCGACCGGACGCCGGAGGGCGATACGCTGTTCTGGCTCCCGCCAGGCTACTGGAATATCGTAGTGGAGCAGGACGGCCATCCGGGCGGCAGCGCGCCGCTGCGCTCACGCTTGATTCCTGTCAGTGCGGGCGAGATGACGGAGCTGGATATGAAGCCGCTCATCGCGGGCAGCTACCGCACGGCGGAGCGGGGCGACGCCAGCGGCGCGGACAGTGAGCTCAAGATCGAATCCGTCAGCGAGCAGGGAGACACGGCGACTGTCCGCTTCATGCTGTTAGATAGCCAGAACCGGCAGTTCGTTCCCGCCGCTAAAGATGTGGAGATCCTGGAAGGCGGGCAGCCTGGCAAGCTCGTCAAGCTGGAGCGGCTGCAGACGCCGCCGAGTGTCGTGCTGGCGCTGGATTCCTCCGGCTCGATGGCGAAGTCGATGACGCAGGTGCTGGGTGCCGCCCGTGCTTTCATCCAGGGACTGCCGGATGATACGCATATCCGGGTCATCGATTTCGACTCGCAGGTGCAGGTACTGGAGGGGACGACCAAGCAGGAGGTGCTCGCCGGTCTGTCTCAGGTCAAGGCCAAAGGCAATACGACGCTGTACGATGCCATCATCCGTGCGGTGGATCTCTTGCAGGAGAAGGAGCGTCCGACGGTGGTCGTCTTCAGTGACGGCGTAGACAGCGACGTCGAGAAGAAAGGGACCGGCAGCAAGGCGAGCAAGGATGAAGTGGTGCAGGCCGTGCAAGCTTCCGGCATCCCGCTCTACACGATCGGGTTCGGACCCGGGCACGATGCTTCGACGCTGTTGGAGCTGGCGGCCTTGTCCGACGGCACCTATTATGCGGCAGACGACACGGCTGCGCTGGACCATGTGTTCTCGGCGATCCGCGACCGACTGGGCAACCGGTACGAAGCGACCTACCAGCGGCCGAAGAAGCAGGCGCCCTCCGATGTCCCGGTCGTCTCGCTGACGCTGGACGTCAGCGGCTCGATGGATGTCGAGCCTGAGAGCGGCAACGGCGCTTACCGGATCGATAAGATGCAGGCGCTGTTCCACGACTTCATCAGCCAGGCGCCGGACAACAGTCTGATGCAGCTGGTAAGTTTTTCCTCCGAGATCTCGTTCGAGCAGATGTTCACGAGCCGCAAGCCGGAGCTGCTGCAATCGCTCGGTCTGCTGCGAGCGGGGGGCGGTACGGATATCTTCAATTCGACGTACCGGACCTACCGGTCGCTGAGCAAGATCCCTTCCGACAAGCGGGTCGTCGTCTATCTGACCGATGCCGCGCTGGACGTCGAGCCGGAGCAGAAGGCCGTCTTCGAGCAGCTGCTGTCGGCGATCAAGGAAGAAGGCATACAGGTTCTCTGGGTAGGTATGGGGACAGAGGACGACGAAGAAGCGTTCCGGTGGGCGGCAGAGAAATCCGGCGGCTCGTATGTTATCTCGGAGGATCCGGCGGTGCTCGCAGAGGCATTCGAAGAGGTGCTCGCCAAGGTACAGGAGCGTCCTGCCGAGAAGGTGGCTTTGTCGCTGGCGGTTACCAGCCCGGCTGTCAACGGGGAGACGCGCGCTTACGCCGCAAGCACTCTGGCTGATCTTCCCATGCAGACAAGCGAAGACAACAAGGCTTTGCTGCAGACGATCAGCTACGAGTCGGTCGGCAAGATCGCCCAGTACGAATCCGGCGCGGCCTCGCTGCTGTATGGCAGCGATCTGCCCGGCCAGGAGGTGAAGATCCTCAAGCGGATGCCCCTGGATGCCAAAGCGGAGAACAAGGTGATGGCATGGTCGGCACGGGAGCTGCTGTTCCTGAAACGGCTGGGCGGGGTGGATGCGCCTGCAGGCCGCATCTTCGCAGCGGTCGACATGGAGCTGAGGAGCACGCAGGCCAAGGGAGCGGCATATGTCATCCCTGACTTTGCCTCCCACTTCTTCCTGCAGACTAATGGTGCAGGCAGCTACCCCGCCTCCACCGCGACCTGGCTGGCCGAGACGCCGCTGGCGCCACCGGGCGAGAGCGGCGTGACGCTGGGATCGGGTGAAGCGCTGCGCGGGATGCTGGTCTTCCTGGTGCCGGATGAGCGGATGGAGCAGGCGGCGCTGCATTTCTACGACACCAATAACGGTCATCTGACCTTGCCTCTGACCGGTCGTGCGGAGCGGCCCGAGGTCGAGCTGGCGGCGCTGCCGACGACGGCGGAAGGCAAGCTGTCTGATACGTTCCGGCTGAAGCTGACAGCTGCGAGCGACCAGGACAGCCTCGGACCGGTCCAGCTCAAGCCGGAGACGAGTCTGTTCAAGGTGCTGGAGGGGGAGCTGGCGTCCGCGGTGCAGGCGCAGCTGAAGCTTGATCCGCAGGAGCGCTTCTATCTGCGGATGACGACCGGCAAAGGCCCGTTCCTCATACCGGTCCATACTGGTACAGCGCTGCTCCCGCACGGGCTGCTGCGGCAGGTCACGCTGGCGCCGGGCTCGACGAACAAGACGAGGCTTGCGTTCCAGATCCCTGCGGCGCTGCGGCAGACGCCGTCGGAGCTGTATGTCGATCTGTTCGGCGGCGCGGCCGTCCTGCCGGTCAGCGGGCAGGCGCCTGCAGCCGTGCAGTCCGCCGCAGGCGAGACAGTCTACCAGGGCAATGGGGTCAAGCTGCGGGTCCACGCCTTCTCCCGGATCCAGGACATCGAGTCGAGCCGGGGGGACTATATCGTGGCGGATGTGACGCTTACCGATCTCGCTGACGGCGAAGGCGTCTCCGGGTTTCGCGAGACCTTCCTGCTGGTGCCGGAAGGCGGGGAAGCGGCGGATGGGCTGCGTCCCGACGGAATCACCGATGAGCTGGTGCTCGGGATCGGTCCGGACTGGGCCGTCTTCGATGGCACCTCGCGGCGCGGTCTGCTCGTCTTCGCGCTGCCGGCCGGAGCGGGAGATCGCAGCTGGACGCTCCGTTCCGAGCTGTTCGGCGAGCTCCGGCTGCCACTCGGGCAGGACGATTATCCGGAGCCCGGGCTGTTGGTCAAGCACGTCACCCTCCCGCAGGATCAGGCGTTCGATATCGCCTTGTCGACTGCGCTGACCGAGGCGATCCGCCAGCACCGGGCGCGGATCTCGGCCGATGCCGAGCGGGAGGCTCTCCAACTCGCCGGGCTGGATGAAGGCCGCGAACGGCCGGGTCAGGTGCCGGCGCCGCTGCCGGTCTTGCATGGGCTGCGCCAGCTGGCTGAGGTGAAGACGATGGAGCAGATGCAGTCGCTCTTGGAGGAGGTGAGGTGGCTCCCTTCATCCGATCCGTACTATGCGTACCGCCACTCTCCCGAGGCGGTCCTGACTCAGGGCTGGGGCACCGAAGGCGATTTGGCCCGGTTGACGGGCGGGCTGCTATCCAAGCTTGGGACGGTACCGGCGCTGCGTCAGGTGAAGCTGACTGCAGAAGGCAGAGAAGCACTGCTCGAGCTGAGCGGGGTTGAGGAGATCAAGGCCGAATATCTCCCGGCCTGGGCCTATGAGGACGAGACGGGCGAGCCGCGTATCTTCGTCGTCCCGTTCATGAAGGATCTATCCGAGCTGGGCGGTCTGCTGTATTACCCGGGCTCACAGGACGTGCAGGCTCTGACGACTGTCGAGCGGTCGATCCGCGTAACTTATCTGGTGCAGCCGCAAGGCGAACGGGGGATGGGCGGCGCTACTGGCGGCATCACCGGCAGTATCGGCGACGTGCTGGGCGGCGGCGGGGGAGGCGATGTGCCTGAGTCTGCCGTAGAGGAGGTACTCGTGCTGGACGCCTCGCTGCGCCTGGATCAGCTCGGCAACGAGCCGCTCGATATCCGGGCGGGGGCTTCGGGCAAGCTCTATACTGCAGTGATGGAGAACGAGACGCTGCAGTTGATCGGCAAGCAGGCCGTGGATACCAGCACGAACACGATCGTCGGCGTTCGGATCGAGGTGCAGCTGCCCGGAGAGATGCGGGTGCACGAGACGAAGCTGAAGCCGGGCGAGTCGATCGACGGTGTGTTTCATACAATTGCGGTCAATCTGCCGGATCTCCCCGAGACTGCGGCTGCTACGCTCCAGCGAGCCGCAGACCGCGATTACAGCCAGGCGGGCAAGCCGGATGACGCCTCTGCCCTGCGGTGGTATACGCGCCATATCCTGTACCGGTTCGTGACCAATCAGACGGCCTATGAGCGCGAGCTGGCCGAGAGCCTGGAGGTCGTATCGGGGCGGACGGACAAGGAGCGGGTCATCGTCGTCACGGTCCGCAGACCGGACAAGGGCGCCGAGCTGCACACAAGCATCGACCTGCAGCAGACCGGCGGCAGGCTGCATGCGGGCAGCGAAGATGCGAGAGCGGCGTTTCATATCGCCAGCGGATTGTTCGCCTCCCGTCTCGAAGGAGCGGCGCTGCCGGGCAACAAAACGGATTTTATGGATATCTGGATGGAAAGTCCCGACGATACGAAGTTGTTCCTGAGCCTCTACAGCAACCGCCAGTCCGATCTCGTCCATATGGAACAGATGGCGCTCCCCGAGACGCTGATCGAGCGTGCACGCACATCGATGAAGGCATTCCTGGTGCCGGACCAGCCATCCTTGATCGGCGGCGAATCACGCTGGGCCTGGCTGGAGATCGATCCGGTGACGTACGAGACGATCTCGGTGCTGGATACAGGCGAGCATGGCGGGTTTGCGGAGTATCTGATGCAGATGGAGAAAGTCTCGCCGGTCGGCGACGACTATCTGGCTTTCATGGCGGGCGCATTCATCGGCGTCAGCAGCGCGGTCTGGAGCGTCGGCGCGTACGCGCTGGAGCTGGATGATTACGAGCAGATTATCAATGCGGCCAAAATGTACACGTATGGGCTCGGTGAAGTGCTGGGCGGGATGATGAGCAACAAAGATCTGCCGAAGCTGGAGTACAGCATCGGTCCGCTGAAGCTCAAACTGGTCAATAAGGAGTTCGACTATCTGGCCAAAATGATCGAAGAGACACAGATGGGCAAAAAAAGGGACTGGGGCGCTGATATTATCGGTTTTGCCCAGGGCTTCAATGCCGGGGCGGCTTATTACTTCAAGCAGGCAGAGCCGCCGCAGAAAAAGAAGCAGGGGCCGCCGGGTCCGCGAGGCGGGGCGGCCTCGACACCATAATCGATCGCGGAGGCGCCGTCGTCAGCCAGGCGGCGCCTTCGAACGGCTCTGTACGATGATGGCGGCATCTGCTACACTCTTATCAACGCAATGTTAAATGATGGGATATCTGAAGATAGAAGGGGACGGGAACATGATTTCGATCCTCATCGTGGACGATCAGCGGTTGCTACGGGAAGGGCTGCAGACCATCCTCCAGCTGGAGGACGGGTTGCGGATCGCAGGCATCTGCGCCAATGGGGCAGAGGCGCTGCAGGCGGCCAAGGAACACAAGCCCGATGTCGTACTGATGGATATCAAAATGCCCGTGCTGGACGGCATCGAGGCGATGAAGCGGATCAAGCGGGAGCTGCCCGGCACAGTGGTGCTGATGCTCACGACGTTCGCCGAGGACCGATTCATCGTCGATGCGATGGCGGGCGGGGCGGACGGCTTTCTGCTCAAAGACATGCCCTCCCGGGTCATCGTGCAGACGATCCGCGAGGCGATGAACGGAGTGGTGATGCTGCCGGCGGCGATTGCCTCCAAGCTCGCGGCGAAGCTGTCCGTGCTCTCGGAAGAACGGGCGGACTCGCTCGATGAGGCGAAGCTGAAGTCGGGCGGCTATGTGTTCACGGAGCGCGAGCGCAAGATTATCGTCCTGATGGTCGAGGGCTACAGCAATCGGCAGATCGCCTCGCTGCTCTTCATGGGCGAAGGGACGGTCCGCAACTACATCAGCGTCATCTACAACAAGCTGGGCACCAGCGATCGGCAGACGGCGATAGCCATGCTCAAAGACTTGCTTCTGGAGGATGCGTATTGAAGGCCTGGATCCGGGAACGCTGGTCGCTCGCTGCGTGGCTGCTGCTATGCGTGATTGTCTTCTGCACCTTCCTTCCCTCGCTGTTGATTGACCAGGACAGCCGGATGGACAGGGAGCGGGAGTCCTTTGCAGCCCTGGCACGGGATTGGGAGGTGGGCTGGGGGCCGCAGCAGCCGGCGGCAGGAGAGTGGCAGCCGCTGGATGCCGGGGCCCGGGCGGCGCTGGACGATTATGCGGGCGTCGTATGGCTGCAGCGCAGCTTGCCGGAGCTCCCGTGGCGCAGCCCGTATCTGGTGTTCTCGCAGATGAGCCGCTTCGAGGTCTGGCTGGCTGGCGAGCCGCTGTACCAGTTCAATGTTGACGGTAGGCTGAAGTATATCAACCCGCTGAAGTCGATGCATCCGGTACCGGTGACCGGAGAAGCCCAGGGACAGCAGCTGCTGATCCGGGCGGAGTGGGACGGCGAGACGCTATACGGCCATGATCTGGTGCTGGCCGGAGAGCTGGATCAGATGCTGTATGCGCTGCTGCACGCTGAGCTCTCTTATCTCATATACGGCTTGCTCAGCATGACGACCGGTCTTGTAAGCTTGGTGCTCGCGCTCAGACGCCGGGAGACGTTATATGGCTGGTTTGCACTGTTTGCCGCCGCCATCGGAGGGGCATTTCTACTGTCATGCCGCTCGCTGCAGTGGTTCGTGCCGATGCTGGAGCTGTATTACTGGCAGGAGCTGCTGACGCCGATAGCGATCTGGGCGTGCACCAGCTTCTATGCCGCCGCACTGTATCCAGCCAACCGAAGGCTTCGTCGGACCTTCCATCTGGCGAGCGCACTATATTTGATGCTGGTGCTCAGTATTGCAATTTGGCTGCCTCAGCTGTTCAGAGCCGTAGCGCCGGATGCCCATGCGATGATTGCTTTTGCTGGATTCGCAGTCATCACTTACGCACTGGCAAGGTTCGCGGCGGTCACCTATTTGTTTAATCGTTCCTGGCGCGCGGCCAGGCAGCCGCATGACCAGCGGGCGGAGCAGGTCTGGCTAATGAGGGGCTATTGGACTTTTACACTATGCGCATTGGTCAGTCTGGGAGCTTCGATGTTCCCGGGACTGCTCACCCAGCTGCTGAACACCCGGCCTTACCTGTATCGTGTATTCGAGGGGCTGCTCCCCAACGCCCTGCTGCTGTTTATGATTTGCATGGTCATGTTCATGATCAACAGGATGCGTCGGATCCACCTGGAGGCCGAGCGCAGCGCGGCGGAGCTGCTGGCCAAGCATCAGGAGCTGGCTCTATTCCACCGCAACTTGGAGGGGCTGGTCGAGACACGGACTGCGGAGCTGGAGAAGGCGAACCGGACCCTGGCTGTGACGCTGCGGGAGAAAGCGGAGACGCTGGCCGAGATGTCAGTGCTCGAGGAGCGGAACCGGATCGCTTATGAGATGCATGATGGGGTGGGCCACACGTTGACGGCGGCAATCGTACAGCTGGAAGCGACGAAGCGGCTGGCGGAGCGGGACGAAGCGATGCCGCTGGAGAAGCTGGATCTGCTGAGCGGGTTGGTGCGCAAAGGGCTGGACGACATCCGCCGGACCGTCCGGCTGATGAAGTCGGACGAGGTGCAGCCGCTGTCGCTGGAAGCGTCGCTGCGGGAGCTGCTGCAGTATACGGAGGATACAATGGAGATCCGGGTAGATGCTGACATCTCGTTGCCGGACGATCTGGAGCTGGGCAGGCTGACCGAGCAGACGCTCTATCACGCGCTGCAGGAAGGGCTGACGAATGCCATACGCCACGGACGCTGCTCGGAGGCCCGCTTTGCTCTGCAAGTCGAAGACGGTATGCTGCAGTTCCGGCTCGTCAGCGACGGCAAGCCGTTCGGCGAAGCTGTCCCCGGCTTCGGCCTCAGCTCGATGATGGAGCGGGTGGAGCTGCTGGGCGGGGAGGTGTCGATCGGCTCCGCCCGAGGCTCGGATGGCGCGCCTGAGGGCTGCCAGCTGTCGATCGACCTGCCCTTGGTATAGGAGGTTGTACATGAATAGACTGGCATTTGTGATGCTTTTACTGATGCTTTTTTGTCTGGGATGCGAGCTCGACATAGAGCCTCCCAAAGGAACGATGACCATTGAAGAGAAGCTGGAGGAGTCGGAGGCTTCGGTTAACCATGTCATCCAGGAGATCCCGTTGCCGGACATCGAAGAGGCGCTTGCTGTGTATGATGATGAAGCGTTTGTCAATGTGGACTACCTGAAGCTCCACGATGGAGCATGGACGCTCCAGAACCGGGCCACGATGTCAAAAGATCATAGTTTTCCCTTCACTTGGTCGTTTCATTTTTTCCGTGAACGGGATCAGCAGCAGCGTGCAGTTGCGAAGCATCACCTCGCTTACGGTCTTGTCTGGGATGAGGCGATCGCACGCATGGTGATGGTTCAAGAAGGACAAGCCTATGAGGCGCGTATCGTGGATACACGGTATGACTACCGCTTATGGTATTACTTAAAAGCGCCAGATGAGCAGTTGGAGGAGCAGGGCAATTACGGTTTTGAAGCCTATGACGCCAATGGAGAGCTGGTCTTTGAGCTAAAATAAGCCTGTCATCCGCGCATCAGCCAGCCCCCGTCTGCTACCGTCATTTCGACGGAGTGGGCGGGGGCTGGGGGCGCGGCGGGAGACCGCCAGGCGCTTTTGGGATGCTTTTATGTGCAAATTGAACCGGGATGTACGTTTTCTGCACAGGAGCGCTGTTTCAAACTGAAAAAATGGGATAAATAGGATAGGTAAGATCATCGGACGAGAGTGCACATGAAATGGCAACCGATCGCACATTGAAAGACCTCTACGGCCTGGACGAAGCTCCTGAAAACCCCGCTCATGAGGACCTCAAATTCGAAGAGTCTGAAGAAAAACGCAATTCTTGATCGTGGTGTTCGGCCCACGAAAGGACACAGTAGCTTTTATTTCGTGCAGGAACGTATTTTTAGCTCGATTTACGGACAGAGGATACGTTATCGATCTAAAAAAGGCGTTTCACGAGCACAAAACCAGCACATAACGGATCGTGTGTCCGTAGGACCAGCTCCCGTTGGTAGCGTCAAGAAGTTTGTGTAGTAAGATTATCCATCGGGACGATGGGTGGTATATAGGTTGTCGTTCTGGTGGCGAGTGTAGCCCAAGCGAAGGCGCGGGAGGCTAGTGCTTGTCGCTCGATCCTCTGGCATACCGCTCACGGTACATGGTATCAAACGCGGCTTTCGTGTCGGAATCAACGAAGCCTCGTATGGCTCTACCGCACCATTTTTCATTGTAATCCGTCGCCTGCAAGTAAATAATCTTTTCGGCTGCTTCAATGTTGGTCAAGCTATTCATTGGCTTAAGGCGTTTGCGGAGTTCTTTGTTCATTCGCTCAATCGGGTTGGTCGTGTAGATGGCAGGCCAGGTGAGCGCGGGATACTTGTAAAAGGTCAGAAGTGTTGACAGCTGTTCCTCCCAAGACTTCACCTCTTTTGGGTATTGCTTGCGCCACTTCTCCTTGAATCCTTCAAAGACCGCGCGTGCCACATCGCCATCAATGGCCGAGTACACTTGCTTGAGGTCAGCGAGAAATTCGGTTTTGTCTGCGACACGGATTTTGGGGAACGTCGCCCGCACTTTGTGGACGATACAGTGCTGGACGTCAGCCATCGGATAGATTTCCTGAAAGGCTTCCTCCAGGCCGGGTAAGCCGTCAAACACACCGAGCAGCACTTCGGTCGCACCACGCTTCTGAAGGTCTTTCAGGACCTCACGCCAGCCGTTTGAGCTTTCGTGACCGCCGACGTAGAAACCAAGAATTTCACGAATGCCTCTCTCGTCGATCCCCATGGCCAAGTACACGGCTTCACTGCTGACCGAGTTGCGTTTGAGTTTGACGTAAAGTCCATCGAGATAGATGACGGAGTACCGCTTCTCCAGAGGGCGATTCTGCCATGCCTCAATGTCTTCCATGACCGTCTGCGTGATGTTGCTGATCGTGGTGGGCGAGTAGTGGGTACCGAACATAGACTCAATGAACTTGGCGACCTCCCGCGTGCTCATGCCGCCTTTGTACATGTGAATGATGGTTTCCTCCAACCACCCCTCACGCCGCTGGTACGGCTCAAACAAACGAGTATGGAACGTACCCTTTCGATCGCGTGGAACCCGTAAGGCTCGAATTGTTCCGTGCTGGGTCTGGAAGCTTCGTTTGTAGTGTCCGTTCCGGCTATTGCGTACATGCGGTTGTTCGACGCTCAGGTGGTTTTTAATTTCTTCTCGCAAGAGAAGTTCCAGCTTCTCTTGCAGCAGCTGGGTAACAGAATTTTCAAGTAGATTGCTGTACATGGTTTCGGGTATAGTATTCATCGAGTAGGGTTCCTCCTTGGTGATCTTAGCAATCCCGAGGATACCCTACTTTTTTATGTTTTGGATAGACTCCAAATCATGGTACACAAACTATTGTACTTCACCCTCCCGTTAGGGTTTTGATCGAAATAGGATCTATTGTGTCCGTGCCGGCAGTACTGGCCGGCGTGGGTTCTCCCCGCGCACTTGCTTGTGCTGTTCCAGTACTGGCGGTCGCCATGAAACGAGGATCGAGCGTGTTAAAGGAATGAGTGATGGGGGAAGCGGCCGGGATGCTGAGAGCCCAGCCGCCTACCCAAGCTCAGCCCTTGTTGGTGTAAGCGATCGAGCCGTAAACCCAGCCTTCCTGATCAAAGTTGCGGTTCAGGATGACGACCAGTTGCTCTTGATCCCTGGTGCCCGAAAACCAAAAATGATCCTCCTCCTGCGTCGTTGGCATCGTCTCTGTAAAGCCGCCTGCGGCAATCGCGTCCTTATAAAGCTCGATGACTTCTTCGAGCGGCTGTTGGACGTCAAACGAGATCGTCACCGCCCCCTGGTCCGGCTGTTCCATGCTGCCTGCGATGATGGCTTGCTCCGGGAGGGGGATGTCCTCATGAAGCATCTCCGAGCGTTTGTTTTCACTGGATGTCGTCATTTTGCCGCCGGTGGGCGATTCGAACGTGATCGAGCCTTGTTCTTTGGCGGGCGCGGGAGCCGGAGGGGCCGATGCGTCGTCGGAGTCTCCCGAGCAGCCGGCTGCGACCAACGCCAGGGCCAGGATAGCTGCAGTAACCATACTTTTTGTATTCATTTATACAACACCCTTTCCTTGCTTGAAGTGGATTACCTTCATTGTAGAAGAATCCGCTTGGCGCAAGTAGTTACAGGCTGTCATTAATGTTGTCATGAGTGTCACTTGGTTGTGGCTGCACCGGGCGCGGCCCGGTACGGGTGTAGTGAGCCATGTTGGCAGTTTACCATGCTGCAAGTGTGACATCGAGTAATACTTAGTAATGTTATGCGTGTCGACTAAAGAGGCTGCGGCGTACAACGGTTGGGAAGGATTGGAGTGAGTGATTGCATAATATTGGTTTGTAGCTTAAGATAAATCCACAATTGGAAGCCGACACAGGTCACAGAGGAGGAAGAGCATGAACATAGAAGATCGGGTACGCGCGCTGGAAGCCAAGGTTGCGCGGCTGGAGGAGGAATTGACGACACTGCGCGGCCCGGATATTGCCAGGCGGCAGAGCGAGCAGGGGAGCGCTCGCGGAAGTCTGCTTGTGCCGCCCCAAGCAGCAGGTGCGGCACCCTTAGAAGGAGCCTATCCGCCATCGTATGGGGAGCCGGGCTCTATGCCGCCGCAAGCAGGTCCAGGACCTTCTGGCGGAGCTTATCCGTCACCGTATGGGGAGCCGGGCTCTGTGCCGCCGCACGGAGGGCCCGAGCCCGCCCGGCCGCTGCAACCTGGCTATGGGCAGCGGCCTGCAACGCGCGAACCCGCGCCGGCGACAGACTGGGAGCAGGTAGCTCGGGTTTGGCTGCCGCGGGTATTTGTTGTCGTGCTGCTGCTCGGGGTCGTCTGGGGCTTCACGGCAGCCGTGACGGCAGGCTACATCAACGAGCCGGTGCGGTGTCTGCTGGGCGTACTCGCGGCTGGGTTGATGTACGGGCTAGGCGAGCGGCAGATCAGGGGCGGCCGGGACGCCCTCGGCCAGGTGCTGGTCGGCGGCGCCGTGGCCATCCTGATCCTGGCGGGATTCGCAGCGTACACGTTATATGAGTTGATCCCGGCTTTGCTGGCTGCAGTCTACTACGCGGGCACAGTTGCGCTCGGCGTGTTCGCGGCGCTGAGGCACCGCTCTGAATCGCTGATCATGATCGCGATGGTCGCAGGGTATCTGCTGCCGGTTCTGTTGACCAGAGATTCGCCCGATCCATGGCTGTATATCGGGTATGAGGCGTTGTTTTCTGTGGCGATGCTGACGATCTCAGCCAAGTTCGGCTTCCGCTTCGCCTATGGAGCGGCATTCGGGTTGCTCCACCTGCCCCTTGTGCTGTATGCGTCCTATGATTATGAAGACCAGCGTCTCGTCTTCCTGCTGGCGGTCGTGCTGCAGCATCTGGCGCTGTATGCCCTGATGTTCCTTTACCGTCCGGCCAAGGAGGAGATGCCGCCTGCCCACCGACAGGCTGTCCTGTTTACCGGATTCATGGTGCTGGCAGCCTGGCTGTACGCCATGTATGGAACTCATTCCCCGGGACTGTACAGCGGGCTGCTCGGCGCAGCGACCATATTGCATGGGGCAACGGCTTATATGCTGTACAAGCGGCGGCAGCCCTACGCTGTCTTTGGCGTCATCGCATCGGTCGGTGTAACGTTGTGGCTATTCCAAACCGTTCAGTTCGAATTTTTGGCGGGCACGATTGTGCTGCAAGGCGCGGCGGCGGTCATCCTCGGGCTGCATCTGCGGAATAAGCTGCAGTTGTACACGGGACTGGTGATCTATGGCTGGGGCGCCTTCACGACGATCATCACGCCGATCACGACGCTGATGTCGGGAGTGACGCTCGGTTGGATGCTTCTGCTGGCTACGCTGCCTTTACTTTACAAGTATCGGACAGCAGCATTGGAAGAGGGGCAGCAGCCATCGCCTTCGGTCCAGCTGCTCATGTGGGCGGAAGCGCTGCTGCTGCTCTACTTCATCACCCGGGTGACGCAGTTGCTCACGGTCGACCTGACGGGCGAGGCTCAGCGATTAATCGTCTCGGGCATCTGGATCATCTATGCGATCGCTGTGGTGGTGACGGGGATCTTCCTCGAGAAGGCCAAGGTCAGACTCGCCGGCGTGGCCTTTCTGTTCCTGACGCTGATCAAGATTATCTTTGTCGATCTGCCGGATGTCTCCCCCGCGATCCGGGCAGTGCTGTTCATCTTCCTGGGTGCAGCAGGGATCGCTGCATCCCGGCTGTTGTACAGACGGAAGGAATAAACCAGCACGGGACCGGAGACATCGGTTTATTCGGATTCTCCGGCTGCAGCTTCCGGCTCTTGCGCCTCCCGCACGGCATCCGCCATGCGGGAGGCGTGTTTGCGTGTGAGCACCATCCCGCGCGCGGCATCCCGGAGCGGGATCAGCACCTCCAGCTTCAGAACCGCCAGTCCCTCAGGGGACCAGTCCATCTTCTGATGGAAGTGCTCTTCGAACGCTTGTTTCATCTGTTCCCGGTCCTCTTCGGACAACTCTTGGAGCAAGGTTCCCAGCTGCCATTCCTCAAGACGCATTGCATCACCTCCGTTTGTTCTGACTAGCCGTTAGTGGATGTTCCCGGGGGAGTGCGCCGATTCGCGTACATCGGACTCGGCTTCGGGTCGCGATTCGCCTCTTGCGTACGACAAAGGCCCCGCAGCGGCGTGCAATGCGGGGCCTTGGCTCTTGTGCAGTGCGCGTGTGCCTCTACTGCCGCAGCAGCGCCAGATCAAATGCGGGCACGAGCTCTTCCGCCATCGCCCTGCCGAGCAAAGCTGTGACCGCCGCGTAGCCGTCCTCGCCGAGCTCTTCGGTGTAGCGGTTCACATAGAGGTCGATATGTGCCTTCGCGACATCCTGCGACATCTCCTGCGCATGCGCCATGACGTAATTCGAGGATGCCTCCGGGTCCGCCCAGGCGCAGCGGACCGAAGCCCGGATCCAATCGGCGATCCGGCTGGCATCCTGACCGCGGCGGGCGATGATCGCGCCCAGCGGGATCGGCAGTCCGGTATCGCTCTCCCACCAGCTGCCGAGGTCGGTCATCAGCTGCAGGCCGTAGTCGGGATAAGTGAAACGGGCTTCGTGGATGACGAGCCCGGCGTCGATCCGGCCGTCGCGCACGGCAGGCATGATCTCATGAAACGGCAGGACGATGATCTCGCCGACGCCGCCGGGCACATGCGCAGCCGCCCAAAGGCGGAACAGCAGATACGCCGTCGAGCGCTCGCTCGGCACGGCGACCCGCTTGCCCGAGAGCTGCGCGGGATCCGCGCTGCCCATCGCAGGGGTCAGCGAGACGTCGGGCGGGCCGTCTGTGCTCAGGCTGCCTGCCGCCGCGGGATTGGTCAGACGCTCGCCGCCAGATGGTACCGGCAGGGCGGCCAGCGCTGTAGCGTCCTCCAACGTCTCTAACGCGGCTTCTGTTACGGCTTCCCCGGCAGCATCCGCTGTCGGTGGTCTGTTCCCGGTCCCCCGCGTCAGGACGAGCGGACCGCAGCCGCGTCCAAGCGCGCCGCCGCAGGGCAGCAGGGTATAGTCCTCCAGCACCCAGGGAAGCGCAGCGTAAGAGATCTTCATCACCTCGGGACCGCTGCGATTAGCTGCCAGCTTGTTCGTAATATCGATGTCGGCGTAGGTCACTTCCAGCGGCGGTGCATCCGGGATGAGACCGTGCGCCCAGGCATGGAAGACGAAGGTGTCATTGGGACAGGGGGAGTAGGCGATCCTCATGCGATCACCTCCCGCAGCACGGCGCTGGCGTCAGCCAGCGCATCCAGCGCTTCCTTGATGCGCCAGGCGAGCCGGTCGCGCGGACCGATCCGGTTGGAGATGGCGCGCAGCTCCAGGACGGGGAGGCTGCGGGCCTGTGCCGCCACCGCAGCGCCGTATCCTTCCATCGCTTCCGCGACAGCGCCGGGGATGCGGCGGGCGAGCAGCGCCGCAGTGTCTGCGGTGCCTGTCACTGTCGATACCGTAAGCACTGGACCCGTGCGTACGGTCAGTCCCGCCCTGTCCAATGCTTGCCTGCAACGGTCTACCCATGCCGGGTCACACTCGACGACGGACGTGCCAAAGCCGAGCTCGTCCACACTCTCGAAGCCGTCCGGCGTCTCCGCGCCAAGATCGGCGGCGATGATGCGGTCGGCCAGCGCCAGTTCGCCCAGCTCGGCATGGGCGGTGAAGCCGCCAGCGATCCCGGCGCTGATCACCAGTCCGTAGCTGCGCTCGGCCAGCGCCATCGCTGTGCCGGCAGCTGCGGCGGCGGGCCCCACGCCGATGGAGCGGACGTCGAATACGGCGCTGCCGGTACGGCTGTCGAGCCCGCGAAGGACGGCGTCCCGCTCGGCGGCGACCGCCGTGACGATCAGGATGTGCAGCGGCTCATCCGCTGGTCGCACAGATTGGGCTTGGGATTGCGTAGGTTCATTCATTGGGTCAGCTCTCCTCGTCGTTATCACACTGCTGCGGATAACGCTTTGCCTCTATTGTAACAGGAGTCGACCCTCTGAGTAAAAGCCGGCCCTGGGTGCAGCTTCCGCAGACCGGCTCTGATCTAATCCCACCACCGCTTGAGCTGCTGCCACCATGACTGGCGTTTGTGCACCTCCGCATCGATAGTACCGCTGTTGTCGTGCTCCTCTGCCTGCTCATCGGCTTCGCCGCAGGCGACCTCTATAGGCTGGGTGCCGGCGATGAACGTCTCCAGCCGCTTCTCAGCACAGCCGCTGCCGGCGAGCAAGCCCGAGTCGGGATCGACATAGACGCTGACGACGCCTGCGGGCATCGGGAAGATCTTGGGCGGCACAGCCGCCAGCGCCTGTTCCATGAAGGTGGCAAAAATCGGCGCCGCGCTGTGGGCCTCCGACGTATTGATGCTGCGGCCCTTGTCGTAGCCGACCCAGACGGCGGTCGTCAGCTCAGGCGTGTAACCGACCAGCCAGGCATCGGTATTGGTCGTGCCTGTCTTGCCTGCGACCGGCCGCTTGATGAGCGCCGATACGCGGTTGGCCGTGCCTCCAGGCTCGAAGACGCTCTCCAGCAGGCTGGTCATGACGTAAGCTGCCGCCGGGTCGATGACGGTCTCGGCTTCCGGCTTCGCTTCATACAATACCTCGCCGCTGCGGCTCTCGATACGCAGGATAGCGGTCGGCGTGTGACGCACGCCGCCCCCCGCCAGAACGCTGAAGGCCGAGGCCATCTCAAAGGGGCTGACAGGGAAGGCGCCTAGCGCCAGCGAAGGGACCGGCTTCATCGGAGACTCGATGCCCAGGCGCCGCGCCGTCGCGATCACCTCTTCGGGGCCGACTGACATGACGGTGTTGACGGCGAAGATATTATCCGAGCTGGCGATCGCCTGACGCATGCTGATCGCCTCGTTGAAGTATTTGTCATTATGGTTGCGCGGCTGGTACGTCTGGCGTCCTTCGTCGTAGGTGAACACCGTCGGCTCGCTCCGGAAGGTCGAGATCGGCGTCAGCTTGCGGCTCTGCAGCGCCGTCAGATAGAGCAGCGGCTTGAACGAAGAGCCGGGCTGGCGGGTGGTTGCGAATACGCGGTTAAATTGATTCTCGCTGTAGTCCCGGCCGCCGACCATCGCCTTGACGTAGCCATTGCGCGGATCGATGGCGACGAGGGCGCCCTGCAGCTCGGAGTCTGCGGGCAGTCCGCTTGTGAGCGCTTGTTCGGCCGCTTGCTGCGTAGCCTTGTCGATCGTCGTGTAGATCCGGATGCCGCCCTCATGCAGCAGCTGCTCGTCCAGGCCCAACTCCTGGGTGGCGATCGTCTGCACGTAGTCGCGGAAGTATGGCGCCAGCCCCTCTGTCTCAGAGCTCCCTGGTGCCTGTAAGGGCAGCAGCTCTTCATATGCGGCTTTGGCCTGCTCGGGAGTAATGCGGCCGAGCTCGGCCATCGTGTTCAGGATCACCTGCTGCCGGTCCTTGGCATTTTTCATGTTGCGGTAGGGTGAGTAGTAGGACGGCCCTTTGGGGATCCCGGCCAGCATCGCGCTCTCGGCCAGGGTCAGATCCGATGACGACTTGTCAAAATACATCCGGGAAGCCGCTTCGATCCCGTACGCTCCGTGCCCGTAATAGATCTGGTTGAGATACATCTCCAGAATCTCGTCCTTGGCATATTTCATCTCCAGCTGAGCGGTATACATGGCCTCCCGCAGCTTGCGCGTCCATGTCTTCTCATGGGTCAGATACAGATTGCGGGCCAGCTGCTGGGTCAGCGTACTGGCGCCCTGCTTCTTGGAGCGGCTCTCGACATTGGCGACTACCGCCCGCGCCATGCCCTTGATATCAAAACCGGTATGGTCGTAGAAACGCCTGTCCTCGACGGAGATCGTGGCCTCGATCAGATGGGGCGAGATATCGCCCAGCCGCACCGGGCGGCGGTTCTGGCCGGTATGGAACGTATCGATCACTTCCCCGTTCAGATCCAGCAGCTCCGAGGTCTGACTGATGACGGTCGCCGGCAATGCCTGTGTCCGCAGGTAGAGCAGCAGCACGACCGCCGAGACGATGCAGACGGCAGCGGCGATCCCGGTCAGTTTCAGCGTGACGGAGAGCCGGTTCAGCCAGGTCAGCCACATTTCCGCACGCCGGGATGTGCCCCCTCCGCCGGGTCTGTACTGGCGCTTTGACAGCGGTTTGCGCATGTCCTCTCACTCCCTTCCGCTTAGCTAGTCAGTATAGTTATAGTATGGAAAATCGAGGTAACTGCTATTCACGGGAAAGGTGCCTGGATTAAATTTTTGTATAGAGGGCTGCAAAGGTTGCTTTTTCCCCTTGTTTTACTATAATTACGGGAGAACGATTGACCCATAGAAGGGAGTTTGATCACAATGGAACTGTGGTATACCGAAAAACAAACCGAAACGTATGGCATTACGGCCAAAATAAAAGAAACGTACGTCCATGAAAAAACCGACTTTCAAGAGCTTGCAATGATCGAAACGGAGGAATTCGGCACAATGCTGGTCCTCGACGGGATGGTCATGACTACCGACAAAGACGAATTTGTCTATCATGAGATGGTTGCGCACCCGGCGCTCTATACGCATCCTAACCCGCGCCATGTGTTGGTCGTGGGAGGCGGCGACGGCGGCGTCATCCGCGAGGTGCTGAAGCACCCTGAGGTGGAGAAGGCGGTACTCGTCGAGATCGACGGCAAGGTGATTGAATATTCCAAAAAGTATCTGCCGAACATCGCAGGCGGTCTGGATGATCCACGTGTCGAAGTAATCGTCAACGACGGCTTCATGCATATCCATGATCACAAAAATACGTACGACGTCATCATGGTCGACTCGACGGAGCCGGTAGGTCCGGCAGTGAATCTGTTCACCAAGGGTTTCTACCAGGGCATCTACGAGTCGCTCAAGGAAGACGGCATCTTCGTGGCCCAGACCGACAACCCGTGGTTCAAGGCCGATCTGATCGAGAGCGTCTACCGCGATGTGAAGGAAGTGTTCCCGATCGTCCGCGTCTACTGCGCCAACGTGCCGACGTATCCAAGCGGTCTGTGGACGTTCACGATGGGCAGCAAGAAGCACGATCCGCTGGAAGTGGATGAGTCCGCGATTCCAGATATCGATACCAAATACTATTCGCCGCGGCTCCACAAGGGCGCCTTTGCGCTGCCGAAGCTCGTGGAAAATCTGCTCAAATAATCCGTCTAACTAGCGAAAGCGAGGACAAGCCCTCATGAAATTGGATCAACAATATTCCGGCAATGTATTCATCCTCAGCTCCGAGGACTATGAAGCATCCAAGGCGGTCATCTACGGCATGCCGATGGACTTCACCGTCTCGTTCCGTCCGGGCTCCCGCTTCGGACCGCCGCGCATCCGCGAGGTCTCCATCGGTCTGGAGGAGTACAGTCCGTACCTGGACCGCAGTCTGGAGGACATCACGTACTTCGACGCCGGCGATCTGCTGCTGCCGTTCGGCAACGCGGGACGCAGCCTGGAGATCATCGGCGAGTATGTGCGCGGCGTGCTCGCGGACGGCAAGCTGCCGGTGGGCCTGGGCGGCGAGCACCTCGTCTCTTGGCCGATCTTCCAGGAGGTGTACGCCAAGTACCCGGATCTGGCGATTATCCACTTCGACGCGCATGCCGATCTGCGCGAGCAGTACGAGGGCGAGCCGCTCTCGCACTCGACGCCGCTGCGCAAGGCGGCCGGCCTGATGGGCGGGGAGAACATCTACCAATTCGGCATCCGCTCGGGCTCCCGGGAGGAGTGGGCGTATGCGCGCGAGCATATCAACTTCCACCCGTTCGAGGTGCTGGAGCCGCTCAAGAAGGTCTTGCCATCGCTTGCTGGCCGTCCGGTCTATCTGACGATCGACATCGATGTACTCGATCCTTCCTGCGCGCCGGGTACGGGAACAGCCGAAGCGGGCGGCATCACCTCCAAGGAGCTGCTGGCTGCGGTCCATGCGATCGCCGCTTCGAACGTCCGCGTCGTTGGCTGCGACCTTGTGGAGGTTGCGCCGGCCTACGATCCGACGGAGCAGACGCAGATCGTCGCCGCCAAGGTGATCCGTGAGATGCTGCTGGGCTTTATCGACTGATAGAGGTTAGATAGTTGTAATGCAAACAGACCATCGTCCGGCTGCCGGGCGGTGGTCTGTTTGTGCTGGTCCTCCCCCGCAGGGGGAGGGACCGGTCGGCGCCTGAGGTGGCTCGTAAGAAAGGCCGGACTGTGGGTCCGGCGGTCTGTAGATATAGAAACTAGTCTTGGAGAGGTCGGTGTGGCGGTTGACGAGGGTAGCGTGTATTACGCTACTACGCTTCCAAACAAATTCTCTCCAGCACACTTCGCCTCCCCGCCCGCTGCAGCGCAGCGCGCCGCCGCCCGCGGGCCTACAGCAAAAAGTGCCGCTGCCGCGCAGCGCGCCGCCGCCCGCTGGCCTGCAGCGGCAAAAAGTGCCGCTGCCGCGCAGCGCGCCGCCGCCCGCGGGCCTACAGCGGCAAAAAGTGCCGCTGCCGCGCAGCGCGCCGCCGCCCGCGGGCCTACAGCGGCAAAAAGTGCCGCTGCAGCGCAGCGTGCCGCCGCCCGCGGGCCTACAGCGGCAAAAAGTGCCGCTGCCGCGCAGCGCGCCGCCGCCCGCGGGCCTACAGCGGCAAAAAGTGCCGCTGCCGCGCAGCGTGCCGCCGCCCGCGGGCCTACAGCGGCAAAAAGTGCCGCTGCCGCGCAGCGTGCCGCCGCCCGCGGGCCTACAGCGGCAAAAAGTGCCGCTGTAGCGCAGCGCGCCGCCGCCCGCAGGCCTACAGCGGCAAAAAGTGCCGCTGCCGCGCAGCGCGCCGCCGCCCGCGCCTACGCTTTTGCCCGTCCACGGCACTACTGGCTCAGGTAGGCGCTGCGGAACATCATCGGCGTCAGTCCCTCCTGCTGCTTGAACAGCTTGATGAAGTAGCTCGGATGCTCGTAGCCGACCTGGGAAGCGATCGCCTTGACCTCCTTGCGGGGTTGCTGCAGCAGCAGCTCCTTGGCCTTGCGCATGCGGATGCGAGTCAGGTATTCGATCGGTCTTGCTCCCAGCGCCTGCTGGAAGAGGACGCAGATATGCTGCGGGGTGACGCCCTGCAGCTCCGCTAGCTCGGCGAGCGAGATCGAGCGGTCGAAGTGCTGTTCCATAAAAGCAAGGACGGGCGATAGCGCATCCATCTGGTGCTTGCGCGAGCGCAGCTCTGTGCGCGAGATATAGCGGTACAGGTCCATCAGCAGGCCGTACATCGTGGGCGATGACTCCAACACGGTCCCGGGATGCTGGAACTGCAGCATGGAGACGGCTTCCTGATGGTGCTTGAGCAGAACATCGGGGTTGGCGAGGTAGAAGACGCCGGTCTGCTGCATCCCCAGATCCTCCAGCATTTCGCGGACGCGATGGCCGTCGAAGCAGATCCAGCGCACCGACCACGGCTCTGCGGTAGGCCGGTAAGCATGAGGATCATCGGCCATCGTCAGGATGCCTTGTCCAGGCTGCACGACGATCTCGCGGCCATGGTGGGTGAAGACGCCGCCGCCTTGCGTCACCTGCAGCCACTGATAGTAGGGATGGCCGCCCGGCCTCTCGATTGCCTCCTGATTCGTCCAGCCTCCGGCGCTAGTGATGTAGATGGGCAAGCTCTTCTCGTGATCAGTGATGACAGCGAACAAGTTGAGATCCATGAGGCGCCTCCCGGAAAGTCGGATTTAGCTTTATTATTGTCGGAACAAGCTTTTAATCTCATCATAACGGGGAATGCGTCAATTGCCAACCGGCAGCCTCCCGGCCGCAGACCGGGATTGCTTACGGCGGACAGCTGTATTATAGTAAGGTCACGAGAAGCAAACGCAAGGAAAGCGGGGCATACGGTGCAATCAGCGAAGACCAAAGTGAAGATGACATTGGAGAGCCGCCACGACGACGAACTGTCCGTACATACGTACTCAGGCGATTGGGCCGTCAGGAACCGCTCTGCCTTCCTGATCTATGAGGAGCTCGAGGAGGGCCGCCGGCTGCGGACGACCGTCCGCTGGGATGACGGGCTGCGGGAGCTGAAGATTACGCGGCGGGGCGATGTAGAGACGGAGCACCACTATGTGCAAGGGGCCCGCAGACGTGGAGAGTACAGGATCACGGGTGCACGTCTGGAGATGGAGACAGAGACCGATTATCTGGCGCTGGCGCCGGATTCGGAGTCGGCGCACGAGCTGCCGGTGACGATCGAGTGGAAGTACAGATTATGGATGAGCGGAGAGCCGGTCGGCTATTTTCAGCTTAAGATGCACATACAGGAGGTCATAGAGTCATGAGTCAGGGTAATGTATTGGAACAAATGAATGAGCGGATCCGGGAGGGGATCGCGGATGCAGTCGTCGCCGCCGGTTTGGCAAACCGGGAGGAGCTGCCGGTCTTCGTACTGGAGGTGCCAAGAGACAAGTCGCACGGTGATCTGGCCACCAATGCCGCGATGCAGCTCACTAAGCTTGCCAAGAAAAATCCGCGTCAGATCGCCGAAGCGATCTTGGCCCATCTCGACAAACCGGCCGCCTCGATCGAGTCTGCAGAGATCGCCGGTCCGGGCTTCATCAACTTCCGGCTAGACAAGCGGTTCCTGCATGCCATCGTAGGCGAGGTGCTGAAGGCGGGCAGCGACTATGGACGTGCAAGCGCAGGCAGCGGCAAGCGCGTGCAGGTCGAGTTTGTCAGCGCCAATCCGACTGGCAATTTGCATCTGGGCCATGCCCGGGGCGCAGCGGTCGGCGATGCCCTCTGCAATGTCCTTGATTTTGCAGGCTATGAAGTGACGCGGGAGTATTATATCAACGATGCGGGCAAACAGATCGAGAATCTGGCTTATTCTATTGAAGCCCGTTATCGCCAGGAGCTGGGCGAGGCGGCGGAGATGCCGGAGGACGGCTATCATGGCGAAGATATCATCGGCTTTGCCCGTCAGCTGCGGGAGGAGAAGGGCGACGGCCTGATGTCGCTGCCGCCGGATGAGCGCTTCGCGCTGCTGCGGGGCTTTGGGCTTGAACGGGAGCTGGACAAGATCCGCCGCGATCTCGCGCGCTTCCGCGTGCCCTTCGATGTCTGGTTCCATGAGACCTCGCTGTACAGCAACGGCCAGATCGACGCTGTGCTGACTGCGCTGCGGGAGCGGGGACATGTGTACGAGGAGGAAGGAGCGACCTGGCTAGAGACTATGCCGCTGGGCGACGACAAGAACCGCGTCCTCGTGAAAAATGACGGCTCGTACACTTATCTGACGCCGGACATCGCTTATCACCGCGACAAATACGAGCGCGGCTTCGACCAGATCATCAATATCTGGGGAGCCGATCATCACGGCTACATCCCGCGCGTCAAAGCGGCGATGGCAGCGCTCGGCTACGACCCGGACAAGCTGGTCGTCCTGATCGCCCAGATGGTAAGCCTGTTCCAGGACGGCGAGAAGGTCAAGATGTCGAAGCGGACCGGCAAAGCGGTGACGATGGAGGATCTGATGGAGGAGGTCGGCGTCGACGCAGTTCGCTACTTCTTCACGATGAGAAGTATGGATTCGCATCTGGATTTCGACATGGATCTTGCGGTGTCGACCTCCAATGAGAACCCGGTCTTCTATGTGCAGTACGCGCACGCCCGGGTGTGCAGCGTATTCCGTCAGGCCGAGGAGCAGGGCATCGCGACGGACGCCCTGGCACAGGCTGAGCTGGGCAAGCTGACTGCCGAAGCCGAGTTCGATCTGCTGCGCAAGCTCGGCGAGCTGCCGCAGGAGATCACAGAGAGCGCGGAGCTCTATGCGCCGCACCGTCTCGTTCGTTATGTATATGAACTGGCCTCGCTGTTCCACAGCTATTACAAGGCGGAGCGCTTCATCACCGAAGACCGCGAGCAGACGATTGCCCGCCTGGCACTGCTGTCGGCCGTACGCACGACGATTGCCAATGTGCTCCGGCTGATTGGCGTGCAGGCGCCGGAACGGATGTAGAACATATAGAATACGTGCTGCAGGCCGCTAACGATCAGCGGCCTGCAGCATTTTGACGATATCGAGCTCGCCGGCCATCCGGCTCGACTTCTGGCCGCGGATCGGCTGCATCGCCCGCCGGAGGATCGCTTTGATCTCCGCAGGCGCCAAGCCCGGACGCTCGGCCAGCAGCAGGGCGATGGCCCCGCTGACATGCGAGGTCGCCATCGAAGTGCCGCTCATCTCGTGATAGGCGCCCTTCAGCCAGGCCGAATGGATCTTGTCTCCTGGGGCGTAGATGTCGATGTAGCTGCCCCGGTTGCTGAAGGGAGCGATCCGCCGCAGCCGGTTGGTCGCCCCGACCGAGATCGTCTGGGGATATCGGGCCGGGTAGTCGATCGATTTGCGCTTGCCGTCGTTGCCGGAGGAAGCCACGATGACGATGCCGGCATGGTAAGCGTGGTTTACCGCGCCGAGCAGCGCTTTGCTGCGATTCTTCATCCCGAAGCTCATATTAATAATGTGGAGCCGGTTGCGTACGCACCATTCGATGCCGAGGATGATATCGGAGACGTAGGCGCTGCCGTTGTGATCAAACGCCTTGACGGGATGGACGATCGACCGGGGCGCGACGCCGATCATTCCTTTGGGCTGATTGGCTGCGGCGATCGTCCCGGCGATATGCGTGCCATGGCCGTTGTCGTCATGTGGCGCGCTGCCGCGGCTCAGCAGATTGATGCCGCGGGCAAGCGAGCCCGCCAGATCGGGGTGGCCAAAGTCAACGCCCGTATCGATGACCCCGATCTTGATCCGGTGGCCGGTCGTTCGGCTCCACGCATACGGGGCCCGGACATGCTGGACACCCCACGGGATGCCCTTGTCGGCACCGACGCTTCTTTTCTGCACCGTGCCCAGCAGAGCGACCTCCGGATCTTCCTCCTGAGTGAGCCGGAAGCCGGCTGTGGGAGGGGGGGAGGAGACTGCGGGACAAGCGATACCGTTGATCAGAGGCAGCGGCTTAACTTCAGGAAAGTAGGACTGCGGATGGGCAAGCGTTGCCCAGGCGGCGGCGAATGCCCTGTATTCACCGGGGCTCTGGAATCGGAGGATGCGGCGGCCGGCGGCGCCTGCAGGGGTGGCCATCGTGCTGTGCAGCCAGCGGAATAATGCAGTGGTGTCCAAAGTTGGCTTCCCTCCCGACGACCATACTGCAGTATTGTATGAACGAGCGTCCCCGGCCGAATGAGCAACTTGCCTTTTTTGCGATAATTAGGCGGCCAGCCGTGTCATTAAGGGCATCTGCTCATACTATATACCGAGAGTCCATACCGGCTCTTGCAGTGCCGGGGACGGCAGATGGGATGCCGCCTCCGGGCGGATACAGTCAGACGAAGGGCTTGCCTTCGTCTTTTTTTGTGTGAGCTGGGGAAGACAAGCTGCATCACAGGAAGCCGATGCGCAGAGCAGTTTGGGCGGGACGCCGCAAGAGGCTTGCAATTTTGCAGGAAATAGGTTTTACTATAATCTGATATGGGATAAAATGAACGCAAAGCAACGTATATAACTGGCTTGAGAGGATGTGTATAGATGAGTGGCGAGGTAACGCTGAAGATCGACCCTGAGCGACTGAAGGAAATGCCGATGGTGGATCTGGCTTTTGAAGTGCTCAAAACCGCGAATACCCCATACTATTACCGTGATCTGATGATGGAGATCGCCAAGGTGCGCGGCCTGAGCCAGGATGAGATCAACCAGGTGATTGCGCAAGTCTACACCGAGATCAACATCGACGGCCGTTTTGCCTGCGTAGGCAGCAATATGTGGGGGCTGAAGCGCTGGTATCCCGTGGAGAAATCCGAGGATCCGATCGGCAACGCGAAGCGTCCGCGGATTATCAATGACGATGACGACGAGGAAGAGGACGTCTTCGCGGAGGAAGAAGAAGAGACATTTGTGGCCGACGATGAGGATTACGATGTCTATGACGAAGACAGCGAAGAGATCTTCTCCGAGGACGGCGAGGAAAGCAGCGTAGAGGAAGACGAAGAGCTGGTCGACGAGGAAGCCGAGGAAGAAGAGGAAGAGTCGGACGACTTCGAAGAAGAAGAGGATTTTGAGGAAGAGAACGACAGATAAAAGAAGGGGCAAGTCAAGCCTTGACAGCACCCTTGCGACAGAGTAAACTATTGCATGGGCTTCACAAATGATTAACCTTTATAGGGATTTAATATGTAAAAGTGCCCCGTATTACACGGGTGTCACTTTTTTTGTTTTTAATGAAGGCTTCATGCCATAGATTGGATTTTACGGCTCGCTGATCTGTGCTGTCTACAGAGCTTTCGTGTCGGTCCTGGGGGTGGCGAAGTCGGTTTTTGCTGTTCTTATAGGGCATCTCAATAACGAATATCAACTTGGAGGGTAATAGTACAGTGACAAAATACATTTTTGTAACCGGCGGTGTCGTATCATCTCTTGGCAAAGGGATTACAGCCGCTTCGCTCGGCAGATTGCTCAAGAACAGAGGACTTAAGGTTACGATTCAGAAGTTCGATCCGTATCTCAATGTTGACCCCGGTACGATGAGTCCTTACCAGCACGGGGAAGTATTCGTCACCGATGACGGGGCCGAGACGGACCTGGACCTGGGGCACTACGAACGGTTCATTGATATCAATCTCTCCAAGAACAGCAATGTGACGACAGGCAAAATCTATTCCTCTGTCATCAGCAAAGAACGCCGCGGCGAGTATCTGGGCGGCACGGTGCAGGTCATCCCGCATATTACCAATGAGATCAAGGAGCGGGTGTTCCGCGCCGGCAAGGAGGCCGGATCAGATGTCGTCATCACAGAGATCGGCGGTACCGTTGGAGATATCGAGAGCTTGCCGTTCCTCGAAGCGATCCGCCAGATCAAGAGCGATATCGGCCGTGACAATGTCATGTATATCCATGTAACGCTGATCCCATATATCAAGGCAGCCGGCGAAGTGAAGACCAAGCCGACCCAGCATAGCGTCAAGGAACTGCGCAGCATCGGCATCCAGCCCAACATCATCGTCTGCCGCACGGAGTATCCGCTGCATGAGGATATGAAGCGCAAGATCGCGCTCTTCTGCGATATCGATGCCAATGCCGTCGTCGAATGCCGCGATGCTTCCAACCTGTACGAAGTCCCGCTCAACCTGCTCGAAGAAGGGCTCGACGAGATCGTCGTGAATCATCTGAAGCTCGATGCGGGCAAGCCGGACATGACGGAGTGGGTACGGCTGGTGGAGCGGGTCCAATCGCTGAGCAAGACGACTGAGATCGCGATCGTCGGCAAGTATGTGGCGCTGCACGATGCTTACCTCAGCATCGTCGAGTCGCTCGGCCATGCGGGGATCGATGCGGACTCGGAGATCAATATTCGCTGGGTCAACGCCGAGGAGCTGACCGAAGAGAATGTAGCGGAGCAGCTCAGCGGCGTCCACGGGATCCTGGTGCCGGGCGGCTTCGGCGACCGGGGGATCGAAGGCAAGATCGTCGCGATCCGTCATGCCAGAGAGCAGCGGGTGCCATTCTTCGGCATCTGTCTCGGCATGCAGGTGGCCGTGGTGGAATATGCCCGCAATGTGACCAATCTGCCGGGCTCCAACAGCTCGGAGATCGATCCGTCTACGCTCTATCCGGTCATCGACCTGCTGCCGGAGCAGAAGGATATCGAGGATCTGGGCGGCACGATGCGGCTCGGACTGTATCCGTGTAAAGTTGCAGAAGGCACGCTGGCCTGGAAAGCCTACCAGGACGAGCTGGTGTACGAGCGTCATCGTCACCGTTACGAGTTCAACACCGAGTATCGCGAGCGGATCGAGGCGTCGGGCCTTAAGATCTCGGGATCTTCGCCAGACGGACGTCTCGTAGAGATGGTGGAGATCGAGGATCATCCATGGTTCCTGGCGGTACAGTTCCATCCGGAGTTCACCTCCCGGCCGAACCGTCCGCAGCCGCTGTTCCGGGACTTCGTGCGGGCGTCGCTGGCCTATTCGGAGAATAGATAAAAATTCAAGGGTTTTTTCCAACTCATAGGAGGATATTGGGTCGGCGGGGGCGAATATATTAACGATTATGGAAGGTCCGACCATTTTTCGTTTAAATAGAATCGTCCCTAGGAGGGTTTCAGTTGGATAAGAAAAAAGTGTTGATCGTCGATGATCAGAACGGAATCCGCGTACTTCTGGTAGAAGTCTTCAGTAGCGAGGGCTATCTGACCTATCAGGCCTCCAACGGCAAGCTTGCGCTCGAGATCGTCAAGGAAGAGTCGCCTGACCTGGTCTTGCTGGATATGAAGATACCGGGAATGGATGGGCTGGAGATTCTCAAGCACATCAAAACGATTAACCGCGAGATCAAGGTGATTATGATGACGGCTTATGGCGAGCTCGACATGATCAAGGAAGCGACCGATCTGGGCGCACTGATGCACTTTACCAAGCCCTTCGATATCGACGAGATGCGAATGGCCGTCAACATGCAGCTGCGAGGCGGCGAGTCGAATAACTTTTACGCAGTGGGGTCCTAACGGGCCCCTTTTTGCTATAAGCAAGGTCGGACCTCCGGCCGCTGTTGTTCGCAGATATCTTGATGATTAACCTCTTAGAGGTTGATATCTGCGAACAAAGGCGGACGCTGACGCTCCTCCGGCTTCGACCTTGCTCTACCACCAACCCGCGGGGATGGCGAGGGAGGGCCGGAGAGGGCAGGGGCGTTATGGAGAAATGAAATGTTCGCCTTTGTCCCCCGGATTTCAACCCCTGCAGGGGTATGATAATCAAGAAATCCGGGAGACAACAGCGATCGGAAGAACGACCCTGCCAGCGCAGGCTACGAGCACGCCATCCCCACCCTCACTCCAAAAAATTCTGTCCCGTTACCAAAGCTTGTCCTCATGTGGTATAATGACTCCGTGTGACAAGTCGAACGGGCTTGAGATCAAACCGTACTTAGGAGGAGTAAGAAACCATGCCATTGGTATCGATGAATGAATTTTTGCCTAAGGCAAAAGCAAACAAATTTGCTGTCGGTCAATTCAACATGAACAACCTGGAGTTCGCTCAGGCGATCGTGGATGCCGCTATCGAGGAGAAATCCCCGTTTATCTACGGTGTCAGCGAAGGCGCTCTGAAATACATGGGTATCGAGTTCACTGTTGCAATCGCTGAGGCAGCGGCCAAAAAATCCGGATTGCCGATCGCGCTGCACCTGGATCACGGCTCGAGCTTTGAAGTGGCGATGAAATGTATCCGTGCAGGCTTCTCGTCCGTCATGTTCGACGGCTCGCACTATTCGCTCGAAGAGAACATCCGTCTGACCAAGGAAGTCGTACGTGCGGCTCGCGAGATGGGCGTATCGGTCGAAGGCGAGCTGGGTACGATCGGCGGCGTCGAGGACGACATCAGCGTAGACGAGGAGCATGCTTCCCTGGCCAAGCCTGATGAAGCGATCCGTTTCTACGAGGAAACCGGCGTAGACTGCCTGGCGATTGCTGTAGGTACAGCTCACGGCATGTACAAAGGCGAAGTGAAAATCCAGTATGACATCATCAAAGAAGTCACTTCTGCGATTCCTGTACCGGTCGTTCTGCATGGCGGTTCCGGTGTACCGGACGAAGCGATCCGCAAGTCGATCGAAGCCGGCGTAGGCAAGATCAACGTGAACACCGAGAACCAAGTCGCTTGCACCAACGCGATCCGCAAAGTGCTGTCCTCGAACGATACGGTATATGATCCGCGCAAATACCTGACGCCAGCCCGTGACGCCATGGTAGCCGTAGTCCGCGAGAAAATCCGTTTGTTCGGCAGCAACAACCAAGCGTAACTTCTCGAAACAAAGGATGCCAAGACCGTTCAGTCAGCATGACGACTTGTGTACAAGCCGCTTGCTGCTGCCCTCAGCAGCAGTGGTGGATATGCGGGGGAGCTGGCGGAGCGGTCTTGACTTTGTTTTCTTCCGAATGGAGGACATAAGCACCCAATGGAAAAATTAATGATCCGCGGCGGACGACCGCTGCGCGGCACCGTGCAGATCAGCGGCGCCAAGAACAGCGCAGTCGCCTTGCTGCCTGCGGCCATCCTGGCCGAGTCAGAGGTTATCCTCGACAACTTGCCCCAACTAAGCGATGTAGCGGTATACAGTGAAATTCTGGAGGATCTCGGCGGCTCTGTAAGCTGGAGAGGAGACTCCATGGCAATCGATCCCTCCTCCATGTCTTCTATCCCTATGCCTAACGGGAAGGTCAAGCTGCTGCGGGCCTCCTATTATCTGATGGGAGCACTGCTCGGGCGCTTCGGCGAAGCGACGATCGGTCTGCCAGGCGGCTGCAACTTCGAGCCAAGACCCATCGACCAACATATCAAAGGCTTCGAAGCGCTCGGCGCCGAAGTAACCAACGATCACGGCTCGATCCGGATCTCGGCCAAAGAACTGCGGGGCGCCAAGATCTACCTGGACGTCGCGAGCGTCGGTGCGACGATCAATATCATGCTGGCGGCTTCTCGCGCCAAAGGGTCCACAATTATCGAAAACGCGGCAAAAGAGCCTGAAATTATAGATGTTGCCACGCTTCTCAGCGCGATGGGGGCCAAGATTAAGGGCGCAGGTACGGAGACGATCCGTATCGAAGGCGTCGATTCTCTGCACGGCTGCAGACACTCCATTATCCCGGATCGGATCCAGGCAGGCACCTATATGGTTGCGGCTGCAGCGACACGGGGCGATGTCCTGATCGATAATGTCATCCCCAAGCATATGGAAGCGATGACGGCCAAACTGCTGGAAATGGGAGTCGAGGTTCACGAGCTGGATGAAGCCATCCGGATCGTCGGCCAGCCGAGTTATGAGGCGGTCGACGTGCGGGCGCTGGTCTATCCCGGATTTGCGACCGACCTCCAATCGCCGATGACCAGCTTGCTGACACAGGCGAGCGGCGTCAGCATTATCTCCGACTACGTATATAACAACCGGTTCAAGCATGTACCCGAATTGCTTCGCATGGGCGCCAACATCCGACTCGAAGGACGTTCGGCGATCATCGAAGGCGGTGCGCTGCATGCGGCCAAGGTCCGCGCAGCGGATCTGCGTGCGGGCGCTGCGCTCGTCGTTGCCGGACTGACGGTGACGGACGGCGTGACGGAGATCACCGGTGTCGAATATATCGACCGCGGCTATGACTCGCTCGTACACAACCTGCGGGAGCTGGGGGCCGACGTCTGGCGCGAGAGTGATTAGCGGGCGTAAGAATGGGCGAAACTATGAAGATATGTATTTAAGTACGTGTTCAAACCTTGAAGAAAATTAACCTAAAGTGGTGAGAATATGACGGAACTTCAGATCGCTGATCTGGAAGGAATGAAGCTAACCGAGCTGTACAAGCTCGCCAAGCAGTATCAGATTCCGTATTATGGAACATTAAGAAAAACCGAACTTATCTTTGCCATTCTGCGCGCTCAGGCCGAGAAGAGCGGGCTGATGTTTATGCAGGGGGTATTGGAGATCCTCTCAGAGGGATATGGTTTCCTCCGCCCGATCAATTATTTGCCGAGTACCGAAGATATCTATATCTCTGCTTCGCAGATCCGCAAGTTTGATCTGCGCTCAGGCGACCTTGTCTCGGGCAAATGCAGGGCCCCGAAAGAGAACGAGCGGTATTTCGGTCTGCTCCAGGTCAATGCCGTCAACGGCGAGAGTCCGGAGCATGCTGCCGAACGGCTGCATTTCCCTGCCTTGACGCCCCTATTCCCGGAGAAGAAGCTTGCCCTTGAGACCGCTCCCAAAAACCTCTCTACCCGGATCATGGATGTGCTGGCTCCCGTAGGATTGGGTCAGCGCGGCCTGATCGTGGCCCCGCCTAAGGCAGGCAAGACGCTGCTCCTTAAGGAGATCGCCAACAGCATCTCCACCAACAATCCCGAAATCGAGCTGTTCGTCCTCCTGATCGACGAACGGCCGGAGGAAGTGACGGATATGCAGCGCTCGGTCAAAGGCGAGGTCGTGGCCTCGACTTTCGACGAGCTTCCGGAGAATCATATCAAGGTTGCGGAGCTCGTACTGCAGCGCGCGCTCCGTCTGGTGGAGCACAAGAAGGATGTCGTCATCCTGCTCGACAGCATCACGCGTCTGGCGCGCGCTTACAATCTCGTCATCCCGCCGTCCGGACGGACGCTCAGCGGCGGCATCGATCCGGCAGCGTTCCACCGGCCCAAGCGCTTCTTCGGCTCCGCACGCAATGTGGAAGAAGGCGGCAGCCTGACGATCCTGGCGACCGCACTCGTCGAGACGGGCTCTCGGATGGACGATGTGATCTACGAGGAGTTCAAAGGAACGGGCAACATGGAGCTCCATCTCGACCGCAGACTTGCCGAACGCCGGATTTTCCCTGCGATCGATATCCGTCGCTCGGGCACCCGCCGTGAGGAGATGCTGCTGACGCAGGAAGAGCTGGACAAAGTGTGGGCGATCCGCAAGGGGATGAACGACTCGATGGAATTTGTCGACAACTTCCTCAAGAAGCTCGCCGACACCAAGACCAACGAGGAGTTCCTGATGTCGCTTGATACGTCGGCGATGGCCGGGTCCGGCAGCTCATCCCAGAACTCCTCGAGATCTTCTTCATCGAGCAGTCAGTCGGGCCGCCGTCCGGTCCGATCGACGCCGGTATCTTAAGGAGGCTTTATCTGTGAATCTCGTATATGCCGATAAGGATGGCAACGTCTTTGATCATCCCGATTGGACCGCGCTCGGGCGCAGCGGCGACATGGTTGTCGAGCTGATGGACGATGAACTGATCCCGCTGCCTGAGGGAGCGACGCTGGTCGGCTTGCCGTATACCCGGCCAGTCGGGATCAATCCGGCGACAGGAGAGATGGAGCTGCTGCCGGGCGAGGTGCAGGCTGTCGGAGCGCTGCTGCCGCAGGGCTTCACCCGGCTCGTCATCCCCGGCTATGTGAAGACCGACAAGACGCAGAAGCTGCCGCTGTTCGGATACTCCGCCGTCGTCTGGAAGGATGGCGGCTTCTATGTAGCTGCCGATCCCAGCGACGATCCTGAGCCTTGGAACCCGCTGCACTGCGACCGCGAAGAGCTCGAGGTACGCGTCGGCGAGCTGCTGCAGAAGTATCCGGAGAACCGGCTCTACAAGCATCTCTCGCACTGCGCGCTCGGCTATGAGTGTCTGACGGCCTCCAACACATTCCTGCAGCGGTGGGAGGGTGCTGTGCCGGTCTCGTACTCGTGCAACGCCGGCTGCTTCGGCTGTATCTCGGATCAGCCGGACGATAGCGGCTTCCCGGCGCCGCAGACACGGATGAATTTCAAACCGACAGTTGATGAACTCGTAGATATTATGCTGGAGCATCTGCAGACGCCAGAGGCGATCATCAGCTTCGGCCAGGGCTGTGAAGGCGAGCCGTCCACCCAGGCCAAGATCATCACGGAAGCGATGAGGCGTGTCCGGGAGCAGACGGACAACGGGTATATCAATATCAATACCAATGCCGGACTCACTGACCATATCCGTGCTATCGTCGACAGCGGTCTCGATCTGATGCGGGTCAGTACGATCAGTGCGCTGGACGACCACTACAACGCCTATTACAAGCCGCGGGCTTATACGCTGGCCAATGTGGAGAAATCGCTGCGCTACGCAACCGACAAAGGCGTCTATACGTCGATTAATTACCTGATCTTCCCTGGCGTCACGGATCGCGAAGAAGAGATCGAGGCGATGATCGGCTTCGTCCGGCGAACCGGACTGAAGCTGATCCAGATGCGCAATCTCAATATCGACCCCGAGAGCTATCTGGAGCTGATTCCCCCGGCACAGGGGGAGATCTACGGCATGAAGCAGCTGCTGGAGATCTATGCCCAGGAGCTGCCGGATGTCGTGATCGGTTCGTATACCCACGTCCCGCCGTCGCGGCGGCAGTTCAGCAAGCAATCCTGACTGTTCGTATGTCTTGTTAGATTGTCATTGCACCGACAAGTCCATCCGTGCTATAATCGTCCTTGTGTGGATTTAAACTCTGGGCCCGCCTGTTGGCTCAGGGCAAAGGAAGAGGTGAATCGCGATGAAACAAGGTATTCATCCGACGTATCAAGTAACCACAGTAACCTGCGCATGTGGCAATAGCTTCGAGACCGGTTCGATCAAAGAGAACCTGCGTGTCGAGATCTGCTCCGTATGCCACCCGTTCTTCACCGGGAAGCAGAAGTTCTTGGATGCTGGTGGACGCGTCGACAAATTCAAAAAGAAATACGGCATCTAAGCCTTGCCGCAAATTAGCAGCATATAAGAACCTCCCGAAGCCATCCTATGGACAAGGGAGGTTTTCTTATGTTCATGCGGATGCGTCAATCGGTCTTTATCGTCCTTGTCTTGGTCTTTGCTCTCGCGGTTGCCGCCTGCGGCACGCAGCCCCAGGACGACGAAGGCCGCCCAACCACGTATGGCCATGACGGCTATATGGGCTTATCCAATAGCAATCCCGGACTGCCCCGCAATTCCGCTTATCGGAGCTACAGCAGCGACATCCGCTTTATGCAGGAGAAGCTGGAGGAGCTGGGAGGCATCCGGCACGCCGCATTCCGTATCCAGGATCCGGACATTTACGTCCAGCTCACAGTGGCTTCGGAAGTGACTGAGGAGCAGGCGGCCGAGCTGACGGCACAGGCCCACCAGATGCTGGCTGACAATATGCCTCGTTACGTCATCCATATGGAGCCTTACAAGACGGAGCGATAGCAGGATTTTTTTGTGGCGAAGTCCGCCAGCGTCAAGGTCTTCAATCATGTGTGACAGCTTGGCTTGCGTTAAGACTCAGAATCGGCTATACTTAGCTTTGCCGTGCTAGATGGGGAGGTAGCGGTGCCCTGTAACTCGCAATCCGCTATAGCGAGGTTGAATTCCTGTTCGAGGTCATGTGGATGCAAGGTCTGACTTCAGTGAACAGTGTTGACGATCCTGGTCCACCGCAATGGATACCTGTGAACCCGGTCAGGTCCGGAAGGAAGCAGCCGTAAGCATGTTCATCCATGTGCCGGTGGAGTGCCTGGTCTGAGCTGGAATCTGGGGTTCCGCTTGTGTTGCATCGATCAAAGGCAGGTGCACGGTACACCTTTATAATCTACCATAACACCTTTTGGAAGCGGCTTACGCTCTCCAAAGGGTGTTTTTTCATATCCATGAAGTTATTGGAAGGAATCGTGCGGTTCTGCAGAGAATAACATTATGTGCAATTTTATGAAGATTCTCCGGACTGCATCTTTGAAGAGGTGATTTCCTTTGAATGACATGCCTGCGGTTGTGTACGTTCGCCAAGACGCGATGGAATGGTATTGGAACAAGGTGCCATTTGTCATGGCCGTCTTGTGCGACGACAACTATGCAATGATCCGGGCCAATCCGTTGTTCCGACAAGAGACAGGGTACGACGATGCGGAGCTGCTCTGCCGCCCTCTGTCGGACCTTCTTCTGGATATCGACCTGCACGCAGCGGTGTCTGGAGCGTCGCCGCCGGATCACGTCTATCGGCTGCGCACCAAAAATGATGAGCTGCTGGAAACGGAGGTCATGCTGATGTCGATTGAAATCGGAGGGGTTCGCCATTACCTGGCGCTGCTGCATCATGCGAAAGCTTTGCGCCAAACCGGACTGATGCAGCAATTTGCATTAACGCTTTTAAAAGAAGAAAGTATGGGGGTCATCCTGCTTCATGCCGATTTTCGAGTCAATGCGATAAGCCCGCTGGCATGCAAAGTGCTAGGGGTGAGTGAGGATGAGGTGCAGGGTAAACGGATGGATGAGTTGTTCACTCACGCACCGCTGGAGCATCAGCTGCTCAAGCAGATGGTGGTCGAAGAGCAGCCAGTGCGCAACCATCCCTTCCGCTGGAGCATGGCTTATGAACAGAGAGAGCTGCTGATGGATGCCAATCTGCTGCGAGATCATCAAAAACGGCTGCTTGGGGCTTATGTGACGTTTAAAGACGTCTCCAACCTCCGTTCCCTGGAGGAGCAGGTGCAGCGCAGCGACCGTCTGGCGATGATCGGCCAGATTGCAGCGGGTACGGCTCATGAGATCCGAAACCCGCTGACGGCGATTAAGGGCTTCCTGCAAATGTTCAAGAATACAATGAAGGAAAAGGGGCTGAATAAAGAATTTGGCTACACAGAGATCATGTTGACGGAGATCGACCGGATCAATGAGCTGGTCAGCGAATTTTTGCTGCTCAGCAAGCCCAAGAACATCACGTTCGATCTGGTCGATCCGAATGCTGTGATGGGGGAGATCCTGCCGATTATCCAGAATGAGGCGCTGCTGCACGGGATCGTCTTGCAGTACGAGGAGCTATCGGGACTGCCAAGGGTAGTGGCCGATGGGGAGATGCTCAAGCAGGTCTTCCTGAATATCGGCAAAAATGGCATCGAAGCGATGAAAGAAGGCGGCATATTGAAGATATCGGGCCGTGTTGAAAGGGAACAGGGGATGACCCGTTGGGTTAGCATCGATATCGAAGACAATGGACCGGGCATCGAACCGGCGATGCTGGACCGCATCTTCGATCCGTTCGTAACGACCAAGCAGACCGGAACGGGGCTGGGCCTGTCTGTCTGCCAGCGGATCATCCATGACATGGGCGGCATGATCCGGGTGGGCAATCACGACCGCGGCGCCGTCTTCACGATCAGTATCCCCTGCTCGCTCGAGGAGAAAGGGGAGGATCGGGACAGCTGAGGCGATCTGTGCCGGCGGGGGAGTCGCTACCGCCGCCGGTGCACGGTCGCCTGTTTCCGCTGAGGGAGGGATCGTGTATAATAGAACAATCGGGTATCAAGCCCGGGACGAGCGAATTGGAAAGGAACGATGATGGTGAGCCATATCGCTTTGTATCGCGCCTGGCGTCCCCAGACGTTCCAGGACATGGTGGGCCAACAGCATATTATCCAGACGCTGCAGAATGCGATTCGGGAGCGGCGTATTTCACATGCCTACCTGTTCAATGGGCCGCGAGGCACAGGCAAGACCACCGCTGCCAAGATTGTGGCCAAGGCCATCAACTGCCGGGAAGGCCCGACGACGGAGCCTTGCAATGTCTGTGAAGCCTGCAAAGGCATCACGGCAGGTACGATCATGGATGTCGTGGAGATCGACGCTGCTTCGAACCGCGGGATCGACGAGATCCGGGATATCCGGGACAAGGTGCGCTACGCACCCTCGGAGGTTCGCTACAAGGTATATATTATAGACGAAGTGCATATGCTCACGACCGAAGCCTTCAATGCGTTGCTCAAGACATTGGAGGAGCCTCCGGGCCATGTCGTGTTCATCCTGGCTACGACAGAGCCTCACAAGCTGCCGGCGACGATCATCTCCAGATGTCAGCGCTTCGACTTCCGCCAGGTCTCCCTGGAAGAGCAGACGGAGCGGCTGCGCCAGATCTGTGAGGAGGAGGGGCTGGAGGCCGAGGAAGACGCGCTTGTCTATGTCGCGAGGCTCTCGGACGGCGGCATGCGTGATGCGATCTCGCTCCTCGAGCAGGTCGCGGCCTATGCCGGCGGCCGGATCACGCTGGCCGATGCGGTGGATGTCACCGGGGGGCTCGCCGCCGAACAGTTCGCCAAGCTGGCGGAGGCGATCCAGCAACGCGATGTCGCGGCGATCCTGCCGCTGGTCGAAGGGTTGATGCAGGCAGGCAAGAGCGCCGACAAGTGCATGGAGAATCTCGTCTACTACTTCCGCGACCTGCTCCTGCTCAAGCTGGTGCCCGGCGGCGCGGCGATGACGGAGCGGATCGTCGACAGCGAGAAGTTCCTGCCGATCGCCGAGGCTTATGACCGCGAGCGGTTGTTCGCTATGATCGATGTCCTGCATCAATACCAGGTGGAGATGAAGCATGCCGCCCAGCCGCAGACGCTCTTCGAGGTAGCGCTCATGAAGATCTGCACCCTGCAGGAAGGCGGTGTGGTGCCGCAGGGGTCTCAGGCTGCGGCGTCTGCCGCGCAGGGTGCTCCTGCTGCGGATAGCGGCAAGGTCGCGGAGCTCACCCGCAAGCTGGAGACGCTCGAGCGCAAGCTGGAGCAGCTGCTCCAGCAGGGCGTCCCTGCCGGAAGTGGAGAGGGCGGCGGAGCCAAGCCGGCTCCATCGCGGCCGGAACCGCGCGGCGGCGGGGGCTTCGGCAACCGCGGCGGCGGCAGCGTCATGCGGACGCAGGTCAAGCTGCATAACTATACTGCCGCCAAGGACAGCGAGGAATGCCAGCGCATCCGGATGCAGTGGGGCGAAGTGCTGCAGCGTGTCAAAGAGGCGCGGATCACGATCCACGCCTGGTTGATCGACGGCGAGCCGGTGTCGGTGGCGGACGATACCGTGCTGATTGCCTTCAAGAACACGATTCACCGGGAGACGACGGAGAAGCAAGCGAACCGCGAGGTAATCGAGCGGGTGCTGCAGGATGTATTCCAGAAGCCGCTGCGTTTCGTCACGGTGATGGTCAAGGAATGGACAACCGCCGCGGACGATGCGCCCGCCGCGGCTGCCGAACCGCTCGTGATGGAAGCGGAGGAGCCTGCGCACGCTCCCAAGCAGCCGGAGTGGATCGAGGAGGCCGTCAAGCTATTCGGCGAAGAGCTGGTTGTCATAACAGATCAAGAGAAGTAAGCGGGAGCGGATGCATGCGCATGCGGACCCGTCCACTAATCCGATGAGGTGATCCGAATGAATAACATGAACCAGATGATGAAGCAAGTGAAGAAGATGCAGGAGCAGATGCTCAAAGCCCAGGAAGCGCTCGAGAGCAAAACGGTCGAAGGCTCTGCCGGCGGCGGCGTCGTCACGGCGACGATGAACGGCCACAAGAAGCTGCTCGATATTTCGATCAAGCCCGAAGCTGTCGATCCGGACGATGTAGAGATGCTGCAGGACCTCGTGCTGACCGCCGTTAACGACGCCATCGCCAAAGCGGAGGAGCTCTCCAATCAGGATATGGGCAAGTTCACCGGAGGCATGAAAATCCCAGGCCTGTTCTAAAGGTTGTTCAAAAAGCCGCGGTGCTGAAAACCGGCTTTTGAGCTTTCATATGAAGACCCGTCACGAAAGGAGCTGCGGCAGACGTGCAATACCCTGAACCGATAGCCAGACTGATCGACTCGTTCTCCAGACTTCCGGGCATCGGTCCCAAGACAGCGGCCCGGCTCGCTTTTTATGTCCTCCGGATGAAGGAGGACGATGTCATTGATTTTGCCAAGGCGCTGGTCAGCGTCAAGCGCAATCTTCATTATTGTTCCGTCTGCTGCAACATCACCGATATCGACCCGTGCCGGGTCTGTCAGGACAAAGCGCGCGACCGTACGGTCATCTGTGTCGTCCAGGAGTCCAAGGACGTCGTAGCGATGGAGCGCACCAAGGAATTTCAGGGCCAGTATCATGTGCTGCAAGGTGCGATCTCGCCGATGGAAGGGATCGGGCCGGAGGAGATCCGGATCGCCGAGCTGCTCCAACGGCTTAGCGATGAGCAGGTGCAGGAGCTGATCCTGGCGACCAACCCCAACATCGAGGGTGAAGCGACCGCGATGTACCTGTCCCGTCTGGTCAAGCCGTTCGGTATCCGGGTCACCCGGATCGCGCACGGCCTGCCTGTCGGCGGAGACCTGGAGTATGCGGATGAGGTGACGCTCTCGCGCGCCCTTGAGGGACGGCGGGAGCTTGGTTAACGAGAATACAGCAGTAGTATGAATGGTTCAGCCATGGTTTCCATATCATTAAGTTTGCTTAATGACATTGGGCCATGGCTGGGCCGTTTTTTTATACTTAATTTACCGGGGCCCCCGCAAAGTACCTGAGTACGCTTCGAAGCCAAGCCGCACAAGCCAACGAATATGAAATATCAACCTTATTTCAGGGGGAATCGAGATATTCGTTGAATGAATACGATTTTTCATACTCGTTTGCGTTATTTGCGTCATATGCGGCGAATGAATATGAAAAATCGTGTTTAGAGGCAAGTCGGGAGGAGCGAGTACGCCCGGGTCATCGTAGCACGGCTCCCGTTCCGAGTCCCGATGGGCCCCTCTAAGCCCTCCTAAATGCATGACAAAAGTGATGACAGTCTGTAACTACTGAGGCGTCTGCATTTCTTTTACAATGTGATTGGATGAAGCCAGTCATTATTTTCATTACCTGAATGAAGGAGGGGAGTTCTTGCGTAACTACGATGTAATAATTACGGGAGCCCGAGTAGCGGGAGCGACGCTCGCCTGGCACCTCGCCAAGTCCGGTTTCCGTGTATTGCTGCTCGACAAAGCCTCGTTTCCAAGCGATACGTTGTCGACGCATAACTTTTTGACCCACAGCATGGTCATGCTGGAGGAGATGGGGGTCCTGGAGGCGCTGCTGCATACGGGTACTCCTCCGTACAAACGAGCGGTCATTCAATTCGATGACGCGGTCATCGATGGCTGCTTCCCCGAGGTGGAGGGATATTCGGATTGCCTGTGCATCAGACGCCATACACTGGACGAGATCATGTTTCGCCATACGGCATCTCAACCCAATGTAACGGCAATTGAAAGCTTTCGAGTTACGGGCCTGCTCCGTGAAGGCATAGACGGGGCTGTAAGCGGCGTTGAAGGTGTAAGGGGCAACGGCGAGCGACTGCGCTTCCGAGCTAAACTTGTTGTCGGAGCGGATGGCCGCCAATCCAAAATCCGGGAGCTGGCCGGTGGATCGACGCTCATTTCCGTACCGACTGATTTTGCCTCCTATGTAGGCTATTATGCGGACTACAAGCAAGAGGGGGAGCCGCATACCGAGCTGTATAAGCTGGGTGACAAGCTGGGTATCGTCTTCCCGACCGGCGACAACCTGCACGTTGTAGGCGTCATGTTCCCGTTGACCGACTCGCATTGGAGAGCCCGGTTTCTAGCGTCCCCCAGCGAAGCGATG
>NZ_JBDFMD010000001.1:2587500-2895000 GCF_047238105.1 Paenibacillus jepli | reverse complement strand
CCACCGAAGCTATGGCATGTACCTTAGGGTACTTGGGTAGGGGAGCGTTGTGTATAGGTTGAAGTCAGACCGTAAGGACTGGTGGACGGTACACAAGTGAGAATGCCGGTATGAGTAACGAAAAGATCAGTGAGAATCTGATCCGCCGAAAGCCTAAGGGTTCCTGAGGAAGGCTCGTCCGCTCAGGGTAAGTCGGGACCTAACGCGAGGCCGAAAGGCGTAGTGGATGGACAACAGGTGGATATTCCTGTACCACCGTAGCCGTTATGAGCAATGGAGTGACGCAGAAGGGTAGTGACGCGGACTGATGGATGTCCGTCCAAGCAGTGAGGCTGATGAGTAGGCAAATCCGCTCATCGTAAGGCTGGGCTGTGATGGGGAGCGAAAATTACAGTAGCGAAGGTCATGAGCTCCAGCTGCCAAGAAAAGCTTCTAGCCAGGTGAAGGTGCCCGTACCGTAAACCGACACAGGTAGGCGAGCAGAGCATGCTAAGGCGCGCGGAAGAACTCTCGTTAAGGAACTCGGCAAAATGACCCCGTAACTTCGGGAGAAGGGGTGCCTCGGTAGGGTGAATAGCCCGAGGGGGCCGCAGTGAAAAGGCCCAAGCGACTGTTTAGCAAAAACACAGGTCTGTGCGAAGCCGTAAGGCGAAGTATACGGGCTGACGCCTGCCCGGTGCTGGAAGGTTAAGGGGAGCGGTTAGGGGCAACCCGAAGCTGTGAACC
Source organism: Paenibacillus jepli (assembly GCF_047238105.1). Classification (NCBI taxonomy): domain Bacteria; kingdom Bacillati; phylum Bacillota; class Bacilli; order Caryophanales; family Paenibacillaceae; genus Paenibacillus; species Paenibacillus jepli. The sequence goes on along the minus strand of NZ_JBDFMD010000001.1, from coordinate 2,894,274 downwards.
GAAGCCCCAGTAAACGGCGGCCGTAACTATAACGGTCCTAAGGTAGCGAAATTCCTTGTCAGGTAAATTCTGACCCGCACGAATGGCGTAACGACTTGGGCGCTGTCTCAACGAGAGATCCGGTGAAATTTTAATACCTGTGAAGATGCAGGTTACCCGCGACAAGACGGAAAGACCCCATGGAGCTTTACTGCAGCTTGATATTGGACTTTGGTACGATCTGTACAGGATAGGTGGGAGCCTTGGAAGCCGGAGCGCCAGCTTCGGTGGAGGCGCCGTTGGGATACCACCCTGATCGTATCGGAGTTCTAACCCGCTACCGTGAATCCGGTAGGGGGACCGTGTCAGGCGGGCAGTTTGACTGGGGCGGTCGCCTCCTAAAGTGTAACGGAGGCGCCCCAAGGTTCCCTCAGAATGGTTGGAAATCATTCGTAGAGTGCAAAGGCATAAGGGAGCTTGACTGCGAGACCTACAAGTCGAGCAGGGACGAAAGTCGGGCTTAGTGATCCGGTGGTACCGCATGGAAGGGCCATCGCTCAACGGATAAAAGCTACCCTGGGGATAACAGGCTTATCTCCCCCAAGAGTCCACATCGACGGGGAGGTTTGGCACCTCGATGTCGGCTCATCGCATCCTGGGGCTGAAGTAGGTCCCAAGGGTTGGGCTGTTCGCCCATTAAAGCGGTACGCGAGCTGGGTTCAGAACGTCGTGAGACAGTTCGGTCCCTATCTGTCGTGGGCGCAGGAAATTTGAGAGGAGCTGTCCTTAGTACGAGAGGACCGGGATGGACGTACCGCTGGTGTACCAGTTGTTCCGCCAGGAGCACCGCTGGGTAGCTATGTACGGACGGGATAAACGCTGAAAGCATCTAAGCGTGAAGCCCCCCTCAAGATGAGATTTCCCAGTATGTAAGACCCCTGGTAGACGACCAGGTTGATAGGTCCGGGGTGGAAGTGCAGCAATGCATGCAGCTGACGGATACTAATCGGTCGAGGGCTTATCCTAAAACCCTCAGCTAAGACTTACCTTGCTTGATTCGCATCCAGTTTTCAGTGTGCAAGACACTGATCTCGCTGCTCGTATGGACAAGCAGCATTATGTAATGTGGCGGCATAGCTCAGCTGGCTAGAGCGTACGGTTCATACCCGTGAGGTCGGGGGTTCGATCCCCTCTGCCGCTACCAACTACATAAGGACGCTTAGCTCAGCTGGGAGAGCATCTGCCTTACAAGCAGAGGGTCGGGGGTTCGATCCCCTCAGCGTCCACCATATTTTTTTTGCCTTCTTTTACGTTCATGGAGCTGTGGTGTAGAGGCCTAACATGCCTGCCTGTCACGCAGGAGACCGCGGGTTCGAATCCCGTCAGCTCCGCCATTTTACCCTTGCAAGGCTCGGTAGCTCAGTCGGTAGAGCAGAGGACTGAAAATCCTCGTGTCGGCGGTTCGATTCCGTCCCGAGCCACCATTTGCATATGGAGGATTAGCGAAGTGGCTAAACGCGGCAGACTGTAAATCTGCTCTCTCTGAGTTCGGTGGTTCGAATCCATCATCCTCCACCAGTTTTCTTTTAGTACAAGAGCCATTAGCTCAGTTGGTAGAGCACCTGACTTTTAATCAGGGTGTCGAAGGTTCGAGCCCTTCATGGCTCATCGGGAATACATCGAAGCTGTTTTTGCGAGTGCCGCAAAGACAGCTTTTTTCGTATGCAAAAAGGGTTTGTGCGAAAGGTGTCGAATCTACAACTCATGATGTCGAATAAAAGAAATACGATCCGTAATCTGCTGTTGCTGCTGCTGTTCGTGTTGATTCTTGGAAGCCTCCGGCTTATCTGGTATACAAACAACAAGCTTCCCGAGCAACCCTTTGCACAACAAGGGGTGCTGGAATTACGGGAATGGGACATTGGGGGCCAATCCTCGATTAATCTTGATGGCGAGTGGGAGTTCTATCCCGGGCAATTGCTTACATCTGAACAATTGGCCGGGCCGGAAGCCCCTTCGCCGCGCTATCTAACCGTTCCGGGAACGTGGCAAGCAGGCTTCGGCGAGTTGAAAGAGAATGCGTTTGGTTCGGGGACCTATCGATTGATAATTCAAGTCAATCGTGATTTTGACGAGCCATACGGACTGTGGATTCAGGGGATCCAAGCCTCCTCGCAGTTGGAGATCAACGGGACCCCGGAAGGGATGTTCGGCCAGGTCGCAAGCTCTGAGGAGGAGTACCGGCCACGAAATGTGACTTACACGGCTACTGTTGTCCAACCTGGTCCCGTGATCGAGCTCATCGTTCGCGTGGCCAATTATGAGCAGCCCAACAAAGGAGGGATTGTAAAACCGATTCGTTTCGGGAGCCAGGCGACGATTGATTCGGAGCGTATGTATTCGATCGGTTTCCAATTGATTGCTTTCGTCGTTATGCTCTTGCATGGTTTGTATGCAGGGATCCTGTATATGTTTAATCGAGGGAATCCTGTTTTCTTGTTGTTCCTTGCTCTTATGGTAACGGTAGGGTTGTCCATTGTGTCAGACCATGACAATCTGTTGATGTTGTGGCTCCCCTTCAATTATACGTGGGCTTTTAAAATCAGGCTATTATCCTATGTAGGGTTAAGTTTTTTTATGCTGCTGTTGACATTCAGCTTCTCTGGCCAGAAGCGCGGGTGGTTGTTTTCGTGCTACATCACCCTGTTCTTGCTCTTTAGCGGCTTCGTGATTGTCAGCGACGCAACTTCGATCTATTACGTCTATGACAAATTTCGCCCGATGTTATTCTTGTATCTGTTGCCGATCGTCTGGGTCATCGCTTTGATTGTAAAGATGCTGATGCGGAATAAAGATGATGCGATCTATCTGCTGCTTGGCGGATTGGGTATTGTCTCCAGTGCGGGGTGGGGCGTCTTCGTCAATCTGGAGAAAGTGCGGGGGACTTATTATCCCGTCGATATTATTGCCGCACTTGTGGGATTCTCGGCCTATTGGTTCAAACGCTACTTCCGCAACTGGGAAGAAAATCTCAGATTGAATGAACAGCTGAAGCTTGCCGACAAACAAAAGGACGAGTTCCTGGCGAACACGTCGCATGAGCTGCGGACGCCGCTGCACGGAATTATGAATATCGCACAGACGGTCGCCGACAAGGAAAAGCACGCCATGGGCGAACAAAGCCGCAAAGATATGGAGCTGTTGGTTACCTTGAGCCGTCGTATGTCGCATATGGTTGGCGATCTATTGGATGCTGTGCGGCTACAGGATCGGGCGATCGTGCTGGAGCGTGAACCTGTACTTCTGCAATCTGCTTGCGCTGGTGTGATGGATATGCTTTCTTTTATGAAGGATGATAAACATATTCAATTCCAAATGCTTGTGCCGCCAAACTTTCCTCCCGTCGATGCTGACGAGAAGCGGCTGGTACAAGTCCTGTTCAACCTGCTGCATAATGCGGTCAAATATACCGAAAAAGGTGTCATTGCCGTCTCGGCGGAGGTCAAAGGCCGATATGCTGTCCTGCATATTGAGGATACGGGAAGAGGGATGGATGAGGATCTGCAATCACGGATCTTTGACCGTTACGAACAAGGCAGCCTGGGACAAGCAAGCGGCGGAATCGGGTTAGGGTTGCATATTGCCAAGCAATTGGTGGAGCTGCATGATGGCCACATGTCTGTTAGGTCGACACCTGGAGAAGGTACGGTCTTCTCTGTGACGTTACCGCTGTCGTCCGGGAAGGCTGCTCCACGGACGGCAGTTGTCGACGATGATCTGGTCTCGGCAGAGCTGACCTCGGCAGAGCTGACCTCGGCGCTGGTAAAGGCAATGGATCTCGAACGGGCTACGGGCACCAGGGATCTTCCCAAATCCGCCGGACCGCTGCGCATCCTGGCCGTGGATGATGACCCTGTAAATCTGAAAGTGATTGTCGGGCTCCTTGCTACTGATCAATGCTTGGTCCAGACCTCCAGAAGCGCTCAGGAGGCGGTGGAACGACTGTCCTCCGAGTCGTGGGATCTCCTGATTGCCGATGTCATGATGCCGGAGATGTCCGGTTACGAATTGACAAGGCTGGCCAGGGAGCGCTTCAAGCTCTTTGAACTGCCGATCCTCCTGCTCACCGCCCGCAGCCAGCCAGAGGATATATCAGCGGGGTTCCGGGCCGGCGCCAACGATTATGTGACCAAGCCGGTCGACGCGATGGAGCTGCGTTATCGCGTACTGTCGCTGACGGCACTCAAGCAGTCGGTTAACGAGACTATGCGGATGGAGGCTGCCTATCTGCAGGCCCAGATCCAACCTCATTTTTTGTTCAATACGCTGAACTCGATCATGGCGCTGAGCGATATCGATCTGCGGAAGATGCAGCAACTGGTCGATGCCTTTGCCTCGTACCTGCGGATCAGCTTCAACTTCCTGAACACCAAGGAGCTTGTGCCGCTCTCGCATGAGCTGCAGCTGGTCCAAGCGTATCTCTACATCGAGCAGGAGCGGTTCGGAGAGCGGCTCGCGGTAGTGATGGAGACCGGCGATTCGATGGGGATCGTGCTGCCGCCGCTTACGCTCCAGCCGCTCGTCGAGAACGCGGTGCGCCACGGTCTGATGCAGCGCTCCCGCGGCGGGACGCTGCGCATCCTGGTGGAGCGCCGGCCGGAGGGCAGCGTGCTTACGGTGTCCGATGACGGCAAAGGAATGACAGAGGAACAAGTGGTGCGCCTGCTCGGCAGCGACCAGCCGCCTGAGCGGGGGATCGGCCTGTACAATACCGACCGCCGGCTGAAGCAGCGTTACGGCAAAGGACTAATGATCAGCAGCCGGCCCGGAGAAGGGACGACGATCTCGTTTCTGATCCCGGCCCCCATGGGCGGGGAGACGGCCGGTGCAGTTTAACAGCTGCCTTTTGTTTGTGTTACAATGGCCTAAAAGGGCATTCTGAGCAATGCGGATAGGAGCACAGCAAAGCATGAGCACTGCGCAGTGGAAAGAGCAACTGGAGCAGATACTGAACAGCCCGTTGCGTGTTTTGAGGATCGATCTGCAGGACTGGAACAAAGCAAGCCTGGAGCAGGGCGCGCAGACGCCGCTCGAGGCAGTGCCCGGAGCGAACGTGGAGATCGCGGGCGGGCGGATCTGGTATGCTGTACGGATGGAGAGGGCGCATATCGAAGTCATCGAGCTGGAGCAGGACGCGCTCTCGGAGACGGAGCGGCGGCTGCTCGGCTGGACGATTGAGCACATGAAGCCGGTCAAGCCCGCCGTTCCTCATGCGCAGCAGGAAGCGGAGCGGCAGGCAGAGGAGTTGGGCTCATGGATTGCTTATCAGTTGGATAATGGACGACTGGATCTGGAGGTGCCGGAGGCGCTGACCTTTGGCGGCCGGCTGTTCTCGGATATGATTCCCTTCCTGCTGGTCAGTGAGCATGAGCGTCTGCGCAATACGTATGCCGAGCTTGAGAAGCTGCTCAACTCCTTTTTCATCGAAGAAGTCATGCTGATCCCGCTGAAGGAACAGGAATGGCTGATCCTCGGGCCGATGGCGCTGCTCAGCGAAGCGGAGAGCGAAGATCGCAATGAAGGCGAGGACGAAACGCCGCTGGAGATGCTCGCTTCGATGTGCTCCGGCCTGCACGGCATGCTCGCAAGCGAATGGGTGGGCGAGTGCCATCTGGCGGTAGGCGAGCCGATCAGTCCGGCCAAAGCGATCGTGGAGACGGCGTCGCTGCTCCGGGAGACGGTATTCCTGGGACGCAAATTCCACGTCGGGGAGAGTGTGCATCTGCCATGGATGCTTCATCTGGAGCGTCTGCTGAACAGCATCCCCGAATCGAGAAGAGCCGAGTACATGGAGCAGCTGATCAACCGCTCGGACGTGCTGCTGGAGCCGGAGATTCTGATGACGCTGGAAACCTTCTTCCGCCTGGACTGCAACGTTAGCGAAACGGCCAAAAAGTTGTATATTCATCGGAACACGCTGCTGTACAGGCTGGACAAGCTGAAGCAGGAGACCGGATTGGATGTCCGGCTGTTCCGGGACGCCGTTTTGGTAAAGATTATATTGCTATTGTATAAAGTGACGAAAAGAAAGTAGTTTTTTTGTAAAGTATGTGCATAGTCATCTGCACAGGACTAAGCTAAGATAGATAGTAACAAGTAAACCAAATGCTTAGGGGGAAATAAAATGGCAGGCGTACGCTTAGAGCACATTTTCAAAAAATATCCCGGTTCTGAAACAGCTTCGGTAACAGACTTCAACTTGGACATCAAGGACAAGGAATTCCTCGTTCTCGTCGGACCTTCCGGTTGCGGTAAATCGACCACACTGCGGATGATTGCCGGCCTTGAGGAAATCTCCGAAGGCAAGCTGTTCATCGGCGAGCGTCTGGTTAACGATGTCGCTCCTAAAGACCGCGATATCGCGATGGTATTCCAATCTTACGCTTTGTACCCGCATATGAACGTGTATCAGAACATGGCATTTGGTCTGAAACTTCGCAAATTCAAAAAAGCAGACATCGACAAGCGTGTCCGCGATGCTGCCAAAATTCTCGATATCGAGCATTTGCTCGACCGCAAGCCGAAAGCACTCTCCGGTGGTCAGCGTCAGCGTGTCGCCCTGGGCCGCGCGATCGTTCGTGAGCCGCAAGTATTCCTCATGGATGAGCCGCTCTCCAACTTGGATGCCAAGCTTCGTGGTCAGATGCGCGCCGAGATCAGTAAGCTGACGAAGCGTCTTGAGACGACTACGATCTACGTAACGCATGACCAGATCGAAGCGATGACGATGGGTGACCGTATCGTCGTTATGAAAGACGGCTTCATCCAGCAGACAGCTTCGCCAGAAGAGCTGTACAACCGTCCGGTGAACATGTTCGTAGCCGGCTTTATCGGTGCCCCTTCCATGAACTTCATCAAAGGGACGCTGACAGAGCAAGGCGGAGCGATCCGCTTCAAAACTTCGGGCATCGACGTAGCTCTGACTGAAGGCAGAGCACAGATCATTCGCGAGAAAGGTCTAGTCGGCAAAGAAGCCATCATGGGCATCCGTCCTGAGGACTTCCATGACGAGCCGGTCTTCATCGAAGCTTCCCCTAACAGCGTGGTCAACGCGCACGTGGAAGTATCCGAGAACCTTGGTCATGAGAAGTATCTCTACCTGAATGGTGTGGGCTCTGAGACTGTCATCGCTCGTGTGGATGGCCGCTCTACAGTAACCGACGGCATCACTGTTAAACTGGCGATCGACATGAACAAAGTTCATATGTTCGACCTGACGACTGAGCTGAACGTATTCGAAAGCTAATTCCCCCTTTATTTTATAATCAACAGCTGTCCGGATGACCGGGCGGCTGTTTTTATTTTTTTTGGAGTTATTTTATTATGTTTGAGCTGCAGGCGGATCGGTTGCTTTCGGCGTGTAATTCCTATACGATGGATACATTGAGTCAAATGTGCAATACATGCGAAAGCCGGCGAAGTCCGGACGTAAGGAGGCCATGGCATGCCCAAAAGAGTGAAGGTGTCGGAGCTGGTCCAGCAATTCCAACTGGAGCTGCTCGCAGGCGAAGACGGACTGAAGAGAGGCATAACGGTAGACGACTTGTACCGTCCCGGACTGGAGATGGCCGGGTACTTTCACTATCATCCCAATGAGCGCGTACAGATCCTGGGGCGGACCGAACTGGCCTTTCTGGAGACGCTGGACACAGAGGAGCGCGTGGACCGGCTGGAGCGCCTGTGCGATCCGGAGACGCCTTGCATTATCGTGACCCGCGGACTGAGCGCGCCGCAGGAGCTGCTGGACCGGGCGGAGGAGAAGAAGATTCCGGTGCTGCGCAGCGGGGTGGCGACGACGAGCCTGATCAGCCGGATCACCAATTTCCTCGAGAAGAGGCTGGCGCCGACCGCCACTATCCACGGCGTGCTGGTAGACATCTACGGCATCGGGATGCTGATCACAGGCAGCAGCGGCATCGGCAAGAGCGAGACGGCGCTAGAGCTCGTCAAGCGGGGCCATCGTCTGGTGGCCGATGACGCGGTCGAGATCCGGCAGATGTCCGATGGCCAGCTGCATGGCGCGGCTCCGGAGCTGATCCGGCATCTGCTCGAGATCCGGGGACTGGGCATCATCAATGTGATGACGTTATTCGGAGCAGGTGCAGTGCTGAGCAGCAAGCGGATCAGTGTCGTTATCACGCTGGAGAACTGGCAGCAGGAGAAGCAGTATGATCGGCTCGGTCTGGACGAAGAGACGACACGCATCATCGACACCGATGTCCCGCTGATCACCGTGCCGGTCCGCCCTGGTCGGAACCTGGCTGTCATCATCGAGGTGGCCGCGATGAACTATCGTCTGAAGCGGATGGGCTACAACGCAGCGCTTCAATTTACCAACAAGCTTACAGAGACCATCGCAGACGATATCGACGATTATGAATAAAGGAGTCTAGGGGATCATGAATCTGATAAGTCTGCTGAGTTTGAACCCGGTTGCTTTTCAACTGGGGCCGCTTACTGTGAACTGGTATGGCATTATTCTGGGGTGCGCGGCGTTGGCCGGTCTGCTGCTAGCTGTCCAGGAAGGCAAACGATTCGGGATCGCGCCGGATTTTTTCATGGACCTGCTGCTGCTGGGTGTTCCCTCGGCCATTATCGGTGCCAGAATCTACTATGTTGCGTTTAAGTGGGATGAATACAAAGGTGATCTGCTCAGTATCTTCGCGATTTGGAACGGCGGCATCGCCATCTATGGCGCGTTGATCGGGGCGCTGATCTGCGGATTCTTTTATTTCCGTTATAAAGGGTACAGCTTCTGGCGGATCGCCGACATCTGTGCGCCGTCGCTGCTGATCGGTCAGATGATCGGCCGTTGGGGCAACTTCATGAATCAGGAGGCTTACGGCGAGCCGGTCGGCGAGTCCTTCCTTCGGGAGACGCTGCATCTGCCTTCCTGGATCGTCGATCATATGTTTATCAATGGGATGTTCCGGCATCCGACGTTCCTGTATGAGTCAGCCTGGAGCTTCGTCGGCCTGCTGCTGCTGTTCGTGCTGCGCCGCCAGCGTTTCCTGCGTGCGGGCGAGCTGCTGTTCTCGTACTTCATCTGGTATTCGATCGGGCGCTTCTTCATCGAAGGGCTGCGGACTGACAGTCTGGCCTTCCAGGGGCCGCAGTGGCTGGTCAGCCTCATCCAGGGACTGTGGTCGCCGATGACGGGTACGTTCACCCCTGGCGCGTTGGATCCGGCCTATGGGAATGTCCGGATCTCCCAATTGCTCGCATTGGTCATCATCCTGGTCTGCATCGCGCTCATCGTGATCCGCAGATCGACAGGCGCGGCATCGCAGCGCTATCTGGATCCGATCGTCTCCTCCAAGGCGGACGGCAGCGAGAAGACGCATGAGCCGGATGAGACGGTTACCGAAGCCCGCGAATCCGATCCGCTGGTGACGATGGAGAAGAATGAAGTGCTGACTGTCCTGGAGGATATCGGCGAGGACAAGCGGGATAAGAAAGCAGAGGGCAAGTCGCCTGCAGCGGAGCAGGACAAGTCGCCCGCAGACGATGCGGACAAGAAATAACGCATATACGTAGACCAAAGACTGCTCGAAGTTTGATATTTCGGGCAGTCTAAGACAAGGAGTACGGCATGGCTAACTTTCAAACGGTATTATTTGACCTGGACGGCACAATCCTGGACACCAACGAGCTGATCATCCAATCGTTCCTGCATGCGCTGAAGGACGTAGTGCCTGAGGGCTTCGCCCGCGAGCATATCATCCCGAGCATGGGGCTGCCGCTTGCGGTGCAGCTGCAGCAGTTCTCGGGGGCTGAGGATGTGGCGGAGCTGATCGGCGCCTACCGCGCCATCAATCTGCAGCTGCATGACGATCTGGTCAAGCCTTTCCCTTATGTGCCTGAGGTATTGGATCAGCTGCATAAGGCAGGTCTTGCGCTCGGTGTCGTAACAACGAAGATGCAACTGACGACTGAGCGGGGACTGAAGCATGTCGGTATCCGGGACTACATGCAAGCCATCGTCACGCTGGATGATGTCGAGCGTCCCAAGCCGGACGCGCAGCCTGTCGAGCTGGCGCTCAGCAAGCTGGGAGCGGCGGCAGATACGGCGCTGATGGTAGGCGACAGCGTCGTCGATATCCAGTCTGCGGCTGCGGCAGGCGTGCGTTCGGTAGGCGTCGCATGGTCTCTCAAAGGCGAGGCGAAGCTGCGCGAGGCCGGGGCGGATTATATCATCCATGATATGCGCGAGCTGCTGAGTCTAGCCGGATTGGAGCAGGAGACGCCCTGAGAAACGTTGAACGCTACCCGGTCGAGGGCCCCAATGCGCTGTGGCAGGTATACCGCACCGTCAGTCCGTGGAAAGCCGTCCGCAACTTTATCGCCATCCAGATTGCAAGGTATTGTCCGATCCTGCCCGTGAAGAACTGGATCTACCGGCGGGTGCTCGGCATGGAGGTTGGCCGCCATACAGCGTTTGCTCTGATGGTGATGGTCGACGTCTTCTTCCCGGAGCGGATCCGCATCGGGGACAACAGTATCGTCGGCTACAACACGACGATCCTCACCCATGAGTATCTGATCCGCGAGTACCGGCTGGGCGATGTGCGGATCGGCGAGAACGTGATGATCGGTGCCAATACGACGATTCTGCCGGGGGTGACGATCGGCGATCACGCGATCGTCTCGGCGGGCTCGCTGGTGCACAAGGATGTGCCGGCGTATGCCTTCGTAGGCGGCAACCCGATGCAGGTGCTGGGCACCAATGAGACGGCCCTCGCAGAGGCGGGAGGCGTGGCCTCGGACTCTGCTGATGGGGGTGCTGGGGAAGTCTGAGCGCTGGTCGGTCGCTTGGAAATGCACCTATGCCCCTGGCTGGGAAGCATCAGAGCTCGGTTAAAAGGCGGTTTGCCGGAAGTGCCCGGCAGACGGCCTCTTTGGACTGAGTCGCTGGGGCTGGCGCGACCCGAAGCTGACCGGATGCCGGCAGTTGACGAAGCGCGTCTTCCATGATAAGATAACGACTAAACTCTTTATTTTGGTAGTATGGTAGCACGTTAACAAACTAAAGCAAATTGAAGGTGAATCGATTGTCGAAACCAAAAGTGTTCGAAAAACCGATCGGAGCAAAGGATTACCTGCCGCATGCCGTCGCCAAGCTGCGGACGGTCGAGCGGCTGGTGCTGGACTGCATGGCCGGCTGGGGCTATGAGCAGATCATCACGCCGACGATGGAATATTACGATACGGTAGGCGTGGCGAGCTCCACCTCTGACCAGAAGCTGTTCAAGCTGCTCAATAACCGAGGCACCACGCTGGTCCTGCGCTCGGATATGACGGCGCCGATCGCCCGCGTGGTTGCTTCACTGCTCAAGGAAGAGCAGTTCCCGCTGCGGCTGTCTTACCACTCCAACGTGTTCCGCTCCATCGAGGAGGAGGCCGGCCGCGAAGCCGAGTTCTTCCAGACGGGCGTAGAGCTCGTGGGCGACGCTTCCCCGGAAGCGGATGCCGAGATGGTGGCGCTGGCGATCGCTTCGCTGCAGGCGGCCGGCGTCAGCCGGTTCAAGATCGCGATCGGTCATGTCGGCTTCTTGAACGGTTTGTTCGAGGAGATGCTGGGAGACCGAGAGGAAGCGCAGGAGGCACTGAAAGCCTGTCTGCTGGGCCGCGATTATGTCGGGTACCGGGAGCGACTGACCCAGCTTGAGCTAGCTGAGCCGGTCCGTCAGGAGCTGGAGGCGATCCTGAGGCTGCGCGGGGGCGAGGAAGTATGCGAGCAGGCGCTGCAGCTCAGCGGCAATGCGACGGCCCAAGCGTCGATCCGTCATCTCTGCAAGATCTGGGAGGTGCTGGAGTCGTACGGCGTGCGTGATCAGGTGCTGATCGATCTGACGATGATCGGCGACTTCTCCTATTATACGGGCATGACCTTCGAGGGATACGCAGCCGACCTGGGCTTCCCTGTCGTCAGCGGCGGCCGGTACGACAACCTGCTGCAGCAGTTTGGGCGGCCGGCGCCGGCCACCGGGTTCGCCGTCAAGACGACGCGCATCCTGGATCTGGTCGAAGGGGACGGTGGCGACCACCGCAGGCGTGTGCTGATCGGCTTCGACGACGCGAGCCGTGCCGAAGCGCTGGCGGCGGCTGCGCGGTACCGGGCAGCTGGGGATATCGCGGTCACCTGCAAAGTGGAGGAATGGGATGGCTGGCAAGCCGAGGACGTCCGTTATGACGAGGTTATCGCGCCAGGCAGCCGGACGAAGGGAGGAGCAAGCCGATGAGAGAGCAGGAGACAGAGCTGCTGAAGGTGGCGATGCCCAAGGGCCGCATCTACAAGCAGGCTTCCAAGCTGTTCCGGGAGGCGGGTCTGCCGATCCCGAGCGATTTTGACGATACGCGCAAGCTGATCATCGAGATCCCCGAGGTGCGGATGGCCTTCATCATGGCGAAGCCGGTCGACGTGCCGACTTATGTGGAGTATGGCGTAGCGGATATCGGCATCGTCGGTAAGGATGTGCTGATGGAGGAGGACAAGGACGTCTACGAGCTGCTGGACCTGGGTATCGCCAAGTGCCGGATGTCGGTGATCGGGCTGCCGGATTGGCAGCCGTCGATCCACCCGCGGGTGGCGACCAAGTATCCCAATGTGGCGTCCCAATACTTCCGCGAGCAGGGGCAGCAGGTCGAGGTGATCAAGCTGAATGGCTCGATCGAGCTGGCGCCGTTGATCGGGCTGGCCGACCGGATCGTCGATATGGTCGAGACGGGACAGACGCTGAAGGAGAACGGGCTGGTCGAGATGGAGACGATCTTCGGCATCACCAGCCGGCTGATCGCCAACCGAGTGAGCTACCGGATGAAGAATGAGGCGATCCAGAGCCTGTGCGACCGGCTGCAGCGCACGATCTCGGAGAAGCAGGTGCAGGTGTAGGAGCGGCTGGGCGCGGGAAGATGCGAGGGGCGAGGAGCGAAAGGGAGAGCCCGGCAACCTTCTTCCGCGTCCTGAGAGACAGAAGGGGGAGATAGGCATGCGGATCATGCCAGCAAGCGAGTTTAACCTGAGCCGCGAGGTCGAATACGGTACGCCGGAGCAGAACGAAGCGGTCGCGCGCATCGTCGCCGGCGTCCGGAGTGAAGGAGACGAGGCTCTGCTCCGCTATACGGAGGAGCATGACGGGATGAAGCTGGACGCAGCTTCCCTGCGGGTGACGCCGGAGGAGATCCAGGCTGCTTACAGCGAGGTTGACGAAGCGTTCTTGACCGCGATCCGGGCGGCTGCGGTCAACATCCGGGCGTTCCATGAGAAGCAGAAGCGCGGCTCGTGGATGGATCTGCAGCCCGACGGGACACTGCTGGGCCAGATCATCCGGCCGCTGCGCCGGGTGGGCGTGTACGTGCCGGGCGGCAAGGCGGCGTATCCTTCGTCCGTGCTGATGAACGTCATCCCGGCCCAGGTAGCGGGCGTGCCGGAGATCGTTATGGTGACGCCGCCGGCGACAGGCGGACAGCCGGGCATCAACCCGTACATCCTGGTGGCGGCTGCGGAAGCGGGCGTAGAGGAGATCTACCGGGTCGGCGGCGCCCAGGCGGTGGCAGCGCTGGCTTATGGCACGGCGAGCATCCCGCCGGTCGACAAGATCACCGGGCCGGGCAACATCTATGTCGCCTTGGCGAAGCGCACCGTGTTCGGCGTGGTCGATATCGACAGCATCGCCGGACCGAGCGAGATCGCCGTGCTGGCCGATGAGACGGCGGATCCGGGCTATGTGGCCGCCGATCTGCTGTCGCAGGCGGAGCACGACGAGATGGCGTCGGCGGTGCTGGTAACGCCGTCGCGGCAGCTGGGCGAAGCGGTAGCTGCCGAGGTGGAGCGCCAGCTGGCGACGCTGCCGCGCGAGACGATCGCGCGCAAGTCGATCGACAGCTACGGCGCGGTGCTGCTGGTCGAGTCGCTGGCCGAGGGCGTGCAGGTGATCAATCAGATGGCGCCGGAGCATCTGGAGGTTATGACGACGGATCCGATGCAGTTGCTCGGCAGTATCGAGAATGCGGGCGCGATCTTCCTCGGGCCGTACAGCTCGGAGCCGGTGGGCGACTACTTCGCCGGCCCCAACCACATCCTGCCGACCAACGGCACGGCGCGCTTCTCTTCACCGGTCAACGTGGACGACTTCATCAAGAAGTCCAGTCTGATCCATTACAGCAGAGACGCGCTGCTGGCAAATGGCGAGGCCATCATGACGCTCGCCCGGCACGAAGGGCTGGAGGGCCATGCCCGGGCGATCGAGCTGCGGCTGCAGCAGGAGCGGGGCTGAACGCAGGCTGAGCTGCACAGTCGGAGCGGATGAGCGAGTCGCTTGAGCGAGTGGAGCGGGAGTTAACTTTTGAACAACCTCTTAGAAAGCAGGGATCCTGTATGCCAGAGCAACCAAGCCGCGCGGCCGAGGTCGCGCGCACAACGAATGAGACCGATATTAAGCTGTCCTTCAACGTAGACGGCAGCGGCATCTCCGAGCTGGAGACCGATGTGCCGTTTCTCAATCATATGCTGGACCTGTTTACCAAGCACGGCCAGTTCGACCTGAAGGTGGAGGCGCGAGGCGATATCGACATCGATGATCATCACACGGTCGAGGATATCGGCATCTGCCTGGGGCAGACGCTGCGCGAGGCGCTGGGCGACAAGCGCGGCATCAAGCGCTATGCGAGCGTGTTTGTGCCGATGGATGAAGCGCTGGCGCAGGTCATCATCGACATGAGCAACCGGCCGCATTTCGAATACCGGGCCGAGTATCCGTCGCAGCAGGTCGGCAGCTTCAGCACGGAGCTGGTGCATGAGTTTCTGTGGAAGCTGGCGCTGGAATCGCGGATGACGCTGCACGTTATCGTCCACTACGGACACAACACCCACCATATGATCGAAGCGGTCTTCAAAGCGCTTGGACGGGCGATAGACGAAGCGACCTCGATCGATCCCCGCGTACAAGGAGTGCCTTCGACGAAAGGGGTGCTGTAGCATGATCGCGATCATCGATTATGGCATGGGCAATCTGCACAGCGTCAGCAAGGCGGTCGAGCGGCTCGGCTATGAGGCGAAGGTCAGCGCGGACCCTCAGGAGATCCTGGAGGCCGACGGCGCGATCCTGCCGGGCGTAGGCGCGTTCGGCGATGCGATGCAGAATCTGCGCAACACGGGACTGGATGAGGTGACGCGCTTCTACGCCGGCTCCGGCAAGCCGCTGCTCGGCATCTGTCTGGGCATGCAGCTGCTGTTCAGCGAGAGCGAGGAATACGGCAACAATGAAGGGCTGAACCTGCTTCCCGGCAAAGTGATCCGGTTCAAAGGCGATTACAAGGTGCCGCATATGGGCTGGAACCGGCTGGCGTTCCGTCAGGCGAGCCCGCTGTTCGAGGGACTGACGGAGGGGCATGTATACTTCGTACATTCATTCCACGCACAGCCGGCTGAATCTGCCGATCTGCTGGCGACGACAGACTATTATCAGGACGTCACGGCGATCGTCGGCCGCGGCAATGTATACGGCATGCAGTTCCACCCGGAGAAGAGCGGCGAACTCGGCATGCAGCTGCTGGACAATTTCCTGGCGCTGACGGGCAGCCCCCAGACGGTGCGGACGTAGTCGGCTGTAATGAGAGCGAAGTGTATGAACTGTGCATGCTCGGCAGGCTAAGCGCGATCGAATAACTGCCGAATGGCAGTTGGATGGGCGGTTAGGTGCTGTGAGCGCTGGAATAACTGCCAAAGCGCAGTTGGATGAGCGATTAAGCGCCGGGCCAGCTGGAATAGCTGCCAAATGGCAGTTAATCGGGCGTATTGGTGCAGATTGTGCCGGAATAGCTGCCGAATGGCAGTTGAATTCGGATGTGCGCTCGGTAGGCGCAATGAGGTAACAAAAGTTACTTGGATTGGCGTATGGGCTCTCCGGGAACGCAATAAGGTAACAAAAGCAGGCTGTTGAAAAATGGCCGGAGAGGCACGGAATCGAATCTGGAGAAGCGAAGCGTTCGCCTTTGTCCCCGGATTTCACCCCTAAAAGGGGTAAAAATCAAAGAAATCTGGGGGCAACAGCGATCGGAAGATCGATCCGTGACTGTAGGCTTTCTTTTTTCAACAGCCTGCAAAAGTTACTTGGTCCGGTGTACGGCGCTCTTTTGTAAATAGTAGAATTAGGCTTACGATGTGGTTTTGCTGCGCAAAACCTGGAGGTGATCAGCATGTTAGCAAAACGTATTATCCCTTGCCTCGACGTGAAGGACGGGCGGGTCGTCAAGGGAGTGAACTTCGTCAACCTGAGGGATGCCGGCGATCCGGTCGAGCTCGCAGCGACGTATGATGTCGAGGGGGCCGACGAGCTGGTCTTCCTGGACATCTCGGCTTCGCACGAGGGAAGGGCGACGATGGTGGATGTCGTGCAGCGGACGGCTGGCGAGATTACGATCCCCTTCACGGTAGGCGGCGGGATCGGCCATGTGGACGATATGAAACGGCTGCTGCGCGCCGGCGCCGACAAGATCGGCATCAATACCGCCGCCATCCGCAATCCGCAGCTGGTCTCCGAAGGCGCCCGCAAGTTCGGCTCGCAATGCATCGTCGTGGCGATCGACGCGAAGTATAACAGCGAGTGGGGAGAATGGGAGGTCTATACCCACGGCGGACGCAATGCGACAGGCATCCGGGCGCTGGTCTGGGCCAAAGAGGTGGAGAAGCTCGGCGCCGGCGAGATCCTGCTGACCAGCATGGATGCTGACGGCACCAAGGACGGCTTCGATATCAAGCTGACGCAGGCGGTCTCCTCCTCGCTGTCGATCCCGATCATCGCGTCCGGCGGCGCCGGGAAGGTCGGGCATTTCGCCGAGGTGTTCGAGGAAGGGCAAGCCGATGCCGGACTGGCAGCGACGATCTTCCATTACAAGGAACTGACGATACGGCAGGTCAAGGATGATCTGCTGGAAAAAGGGGTGGAGGTACGATGAGTACGGATCGGGAAGCGTTGATGGAGCGGATCAGTTGGAATGCGGACGGCCTGGTGCCCGCCATTGTCCAGGATGCTGTCAGCAAAGAAGTCCTCATGATGGCTTATATGAACCGGGAATCGCTGGGCCGCTCCATCGATACGGGGGAGACCTGGTTCTGGAGCCGCTCGCGGGCGGAGATCTGGCATAAAGGGGCGACTTCCGGCCATATCCAGAAGATCCGGTCGATGCATTACGACTGCGACGGCGATACCTTGCTGGTGCGCGTAGAGCAGGCAGGCGCGGCTTGTCATACCGGCCGCTACAGCTGCTTCTTCGAGGAGATCGAGGTGCCTGGCGCGGTCAATGATCCGCGTGAGGCCGAGGATCGCTTTGCGATGCTGAATCAACTGGAGACGACGATCGCCCAGCGGTATGCGGAGCGTCCGGCAGGCGCATATACGACTTATCTGTTCGATAAAGGCGTCGACAAGATCCTTAAGAAGGTCGGCGAGGAAGCGACCGAGGTGGTCATCGCGTCCAAGAATCAGGACAATGACGAGCTGCGCAGCGAGATGAGCGATCTCTTCTTCCACCTCATGGTGCTGATGCGCGAGCGCGGACTGTCGCTCGATGACGTGATGCGTGAGCTCGGTCAGCGGCACGGGAAGCCTACGACCAACAAGATGCGCTAGCAGACCGTAGGAAGAGGTGGACGCATGAAGATTGATTACCATACCCATCACGCGCGCTGCGGCCATGCTGTAGGCTCTCTGGAAGAGTACGTCCGGCAGGGGATCGAGATCGGGCTGGATCAGCTCGGGTTGTCGGATCATATGCCGCTGCTGCATGTCGATCCGGCGACGTACTACCCCGAGATGGCGATGCCGATGGCGGAGCTGGACAGCTACGTGGAGGAGTGCTTCGCGCTGAAAGCCAAATACAGCGGCCAGATCGATGTGCGCGTCGGCCTCGAGGGCGACTATATCGAAGGCTGGGAGCCGCAGATCGAAGCGATCGTGAACCGGTATCCTTGGGACTACGTGATCGGCTCGGTTCATTTCCTGGGCGAGTGGGATATCACCGACTTCCGCCAGACGGCGGGCTGGCAAGGCAAGGATCCGCTGCAGGTGTATGAGCAGTATTATGATGCGGTACAGAAGGCGGCGGCGACGGGCTATTACGACTACATCGGCCATATCGATGTCATCAAGCGCTTCGGCTTCAAGCCGGCGGACGATGTCACGCTGCTGGAGAAAGCGGCGCTCGATGCGGTGAAACGCCATGATCTGGCGATCGAGCTCAACGCTTCGGGGCTGCGTACGCCGGCAGAGGAGATGTTCCCGTCCCGAAGGATGCTGGAGTACGCCCGGGAGATCGGCATCCCGCTGACGATCGGTTCGGACGCGCATCAGCCGGAGCGGCTGGGCCAATATCTGGATCAGGCGCGGGAACTGCTGCGGGAGCTTGGCTTTACGGAGCTTGCGACATTCCGCCAGCGGCAGCGGCAGATGATTCGCTTTTGAAAATTCGCCGATTGCATGTATAATAGACAGTGAACAAGATCACAGCCGCCTATAGTTGTTCATTAGGTTGCTTCTGAACGAGGATGACACACACACAGGCCGGTTACGGACAACCGTTTCACCAGCAAGAATAAATTGGTTCAAACGCTCAGGAGGGTATCATGTTTAGCGATAAGTTGCGTATTTTTTCTGGTTCTTCGAACCAGCAGCTGTCCGAAAGAATCTGCGCAGAGCTGGGGCAGTCGCTCGGCAAGATCAAGATCTCGCGCTTCAAAAGCGGCGAAATCTACATCCACTATGAAGAAACGATCCGGAACTGCGATGTCTTCATCGTGCAGTCGTTCTCCCATCCGATCAACGAGAACTTCGTCGAGCTGCTGGTGATGATCGATGCGGCCAAGCGGGCCTCGGCCCGGACGGTCAATATCATCGTGCCATACTACGGCTATGCGCGTCAGGAGCGCAAAGCAGCGCCGCGCGAGCCGATCTCGGCCAAGATGGTAGCGGACGTGCTGACGACGGTCGGCGCCGACCGGGTCATCACGATCGATCTGCACGCACCGGCGATCCAGGGCTTCTTCAACATCCCGGTGGACCATCTGACGGCGCTGGATATCCTGAGCGACTATCTCAAGGCCAAGGACATCAAGAATCCGGTCGTCGTGTCGCCGGATGCCGGACGGGCTTCCACTGCCGAGAAGCTGGCGAATTATCTGGATTCCCCGTTCGCCATCATGATCAAGAAACGGCCGGCGCACAATGAGTCGATCATCACCCACGTCATCGGCGATGTCGAAGGCCAGACGCCGATCATTATCGAGGATCTGATCGATACCGGCACCACGATCGTCAATGTCGTCGAAGGCTTGAAGGAACGCGGTGCAGAGGATATCTATGTGTGCGCGACACATCCGCTGTTCTCCGGCCCCGCGCTGCAGCGTCTGGACCATCCTCATATCAGAGAGGTGGTCGTCACGGATTCGATCGCATTGCCCGAAACCCGTTCCGACCGCTTCAAGGTGTTGTCGGTCGCACCGATGCTGGCCGAGGCCACTCGGATCATCATGCAGGGCGGTTCGATCAGCACTCTCTTCAAGAATGCCGGGATTTAGCATGGGACCCTCAAGGCAGCAAGCATACTATATGCTTGCTGTTTGCTGTGGCCGGATATGCGGCATCGCAGACTGCGCCGGCGCTGTGGGAGGCCCCGGCAATGCGTAGGTGTATTGCAGGGGGAAGCTATGGTATAATCGTACCAAATTCGATGTGCCGGGAGGTGTCTTGCAGGTGAAGGAGAAAAAACGGCTAGCTGCGGGCGGCCCTACAAAGGTGATTCCCATCCAGCTGGATGCGACCTTTTTTTTCGAACGGGCAGTACGGTCTCTGGATCGGTATCATTATGACAAGGCACTGAAGTATTTCCGGCGGGCGGTAGAGTACGAGCCGGACAATCCGGTGAACCATTGCAACATGGCGGGCATCCTCTCGGAGATGGGGCAATACGAGGAGTCCAACCAGATCCTAAGCCGCATCCTGACGGATCTGGAGCCGTCGATGACGGAGTGCCATTTCTATATGGCCAACAACTATGCCAACATGGAACGGTACGAGTCGGCAGAGGATGCGCTGGTGAAATACCTGGAGGAAGATGAGGAAGGCCAGTTTCTGGAAGAGGCCGAGGAGATGATGGAGCTGCTGCTCTATGAGCTGGAGCGTCCGCCGCGCCAGGCGGTCATCAAGTCCCGGGAGAGTCTGCAGGAGCATGATGAGGCGCGCAAGCTGCTCGAGGAGGGCAAGTTTGTCGAAGCGGTGCGGATGCTGGAGAAAATGGTCAAGAAACGTCCGGATTTCCTGGCTGCCCGCAATAACCTGGCCCTCGCGTATTACTACATGGGGATGTTCGATCAGGGCATGACCACGACGCTCGAAGTGCTGCAGATCGAGCCGGGCAACCTGCACGCGCTGTGCAATCTGGCGATCTTCCGCCAGCATGGGGAGCTCCATGAGGAGCTGGGGCCGCTCGTTGAACAGCTGCGCAAGACCTACCCGTTCCATCAGGAGCACGTGTTTAAGCTGGCGACTACGATGGGCATATTAGGAGAACACGAAGCGGCTTATCGTCATTTCCAGCGGCTGCTGAAGGACGTCGAGCTGCAGCAGGATCCGTGCCTGTACCATTACAGCGCGGTCGCGGCGGTCAATCTGGGACGCCATGATGAGGCGGGACGGATGTGGCGTCAGGCGGCCAAGCTTGATCCCGAGTCGAGGATCCCGCGTTATTATCTGGACCAGCTCGCGAGCATCCGGAGCGGCGAAGAGCCGGCGCCGTCGAGCTATCACTACCATCTGCCCTTCGAGGAGCAGTTCCGGCTGTGGGAGAAGTCGACGTCCGGCAGCCTGCCCGACCATATGAAGCGAGATCCGCTGGTGCGCTCCTCTTTCTTCTGGGCGCTGCGCCACGGGGACAGGCATACCAAGCTCCAGGTGATCCAAGCGCTGGGGATGATCGCTGATAGCGAGGTCAAGGATGCGCTGCGCGAGTTCCTGATGGAGCCGGAGGAAGAGGACTATCTGAAGCGGATCGCGATCTTCGTCCTGCGCACGATCGGCGTGCATGAAGCGCTGGATGCCGTGCTGGAGGGTCAGCAGACAACCGTCGACGCCAACCGCATGCCTTCGCGGCTGCCGGTGTGGATGCCCAAGTGGCAGGAAGTGCTGGAGACGGCGCTGGCGCGGATGAGCAAGCAGTACGATATGATCCAGCAGCATGATCTGCTGACGCTGTGGGTCGAATTCCTCTCCCGTCTTTATCCGGATGTGCCCAAGATCAACCGGGTCGAGGCATGGGCGGCGGCGCTGGAGTATCTGACGGCCAAGATGCACCGCCGGACGATCTCCTATCATGAGGTATCCCAGCGGTACGGGACATCGATCTCTACAGTGAGCAAGTACGCGCGCTGGATCGACGAGACATGCGAGATCAAGAAAAAAATGCAATCCATCTTCCCCGCATTTGACGAGCTCAAAGGGGATTAACGTCCAGGAGACGGATATAACGTCAGGAGGTCATCAGACATGTATAAATCAATCATTATCGGAACAGGCCCGGCGGGTCTGACGGCGGCGATCTACTTGGCGCGGGCCAACATGAAGCCGCTCATCATCGAGGGCCCGGAGCCTGGCGGCCAACTGACGACGACGACCGACGTGGAGAACTTCCCGGGCTTCCCCGACGGCATCATGGGCCCTGAGCTGATGGCCAACATGCGCAAGCAGGCTGAACGCTTCGGAGCCGAATTCAAGACCGGCTGGGTCAATAGCGTCGACACGTCGAAGCGGCCGTTCACGCTGCAGCTGGAAGGACATGGCGAGCTGCAGGCCGAGACGCTGATCATCTCGACGGGCGCGTCCGCCAAGTACATGGGCATCCCCGGCGAGCGCGACAATGTCGGCCGTGGCGTCAGCACCTGCGCGACCTGCGACGGCTTCTTCTTCCGCGAGAAGAAGATCATCGTCGTCGGCGGCGGCGACTCGGCGATGGAGGAAGCGAGCTTCCTCACCCGCTTCGCTTCCGAGGTCGTCCTCGTGCATCGCCGGGATGAGCTGCGTGCGTCGAAGATTATGCAGGATCGGGCTCGCGAGAATCCGAAGATCCGCTGGATGCTGAACCGGACGCCGATCGAGGTCGATGCCGGGCCGCTCGGCGTGACGGCGCTGAAGGTGCGCAACAATGAGACCGGCGAAGAAGAGCGGATCGAGACGAATGGGCTGTTCGTAGCGATCGGCCATACGCCGAACACCAAGTTCCTCGGCGGCCAGCTCGAGACGGACGAGACGGGATATCTCGTCGTCAAGCCGGGGACGACCGAGACCAGTATCCCGGGCATCTTCGCCTGCGGCGATGTTCAGGATCACAAGTACCGCCAGGCCATCACTGCAGCCGGCAGCGGCTGCATGGCCGCGCTCGACTGCGAGAAGTTCCTGGAAGGCAGCATGGTGCATGACTGGAGCCAGACGCTCTAAGAGGTTGCTCAAATAGTGATCCTCGGTGTTGAAAACCGGACTTTTTGAACACGCATTTTAACAGGATTGAAGGGGGGCGTATCCGTCGTAAACTTGGCGGGTAACCCCCTTCTTTTTATACTTAAACGCTTCGAAGCCAAGCCGCACTTGTAGGGTTATTTTATGGGCGGAGCGCAGAGGGGCTGTGTTCCTTGACCGGAAGGCTCCACTGGCTTATAGTGGGTACAGAAGCCTAATATAGTGGTTGTTTGGTGAACGCGATCTAATACTTATTAATTGAGGTGGCCTATTTCATGTCGGAGAAGATTTACGTGGGCGTCGATGTCGGCGGCACAACGATTAAGACCGGAATCTGCAATGCGGAAGGAACGCTGCTCGAAACCTATGAAGGACCGACGGGCGAAGGCTCGGAAGCGATCCTGAACAATATGGCCGCCTACGCGCGGCACATCGTCGAGCAATCGACGCACAGCTGGGATGATGTGCAGGGCGTCGGCGTGGGCATCGCCGGATTCCTGGATATCCCGGCGGGGATCGTCACGTTCTCGGCCAATCTGGACCTGCGCGATGTCCACGTCAAGACGATCATGCAGGAGAAGCTGGGCAAGCTGGTCGAGATCAACAATGATGCCAATGTGGCGGCACTGGGCGAGGCCTGGTCGGGTGCCGGCAAGGGCATCCCGAATGTGGTCTGCTACACGCTGGGCACAGGCGTCGGCGGCGGCATCATCATCGGCGGCCGGATCGTCGAGGGTTTTGCGGGTATGGCCGGCGAACTGGGGCATATCAACATCGTCCCTGACCTGGAAGCGATCCAGTGCGGCTGCGGCAAGCTGGGCTGTCTGGAGACCGTCTCGTCGGCGACCGGCATCATCCGCATGGCCAAGGATGCAGTAGCGCGGGGCGACCGGACGTCACTGAGCAGCGTCGAGCATATCATGGCCAAGGATGTCGTAGACGCAGCCAAGGCCGGCGACGAGGTCGCGATCCGTATCGTGGCTCGCGCCGCTTATTACTTGGGCAAGTCCATGGCCACGCTAGCTGTCGTACTGAACCCGCAGCGGTTCATCATCGGCGGCGGCGTCTCCAAGTCCGGGGAATTCCTGTTCGAGCAGATGCGCGAAGTGTTCGCCAAGCTTACGCCGGACAAGGCGCAGGAGGGTGTAGAGATCGTCCCTGCGATACTGGGCAACAATGCCGGCGTCGTCGGCGCGGCAGGCCTAATCGCAAGGTAATGCTGCGGACCTGCGGCCAGGAGGGCCGCGCCCGCATGGGCAGGAGGAATGTACAATGACTGGAGAAGGCATGGCCACACTGCTGATCATCACAGGCATGTCCGGCGCAGGCAAGACGATCGCGGTCCAGAGTCTGGAGGATCTCGGGTTCTTCTGTGTCGATAATCTGCCCCCGGTGCTGATCCCGAAGTTCGCTGAGCTGATCGAGTCATCGAAGGGCAAGATCGGCAAGGTTGCGCTGGTCATCGACCTGCGCGGCCGGGAGTTCTTCACCGCGCTGTCCGAATCGCTGAACTATATCAAGGACCATTACACGATCGGTTATGAGATCCTGTTCCTGGATGCGACCGACAGCGTGCTGGTCCAGCGCTACAAGGAAAGCCGCCGCCGCCATCCGCTGGCAGAGGGCGGGCTGCCTCTGGAGGGCATCCGCCACGAGCGGCGGCTGCTGGAGGATCTCAAGGGCTGGGCGACTCAGGTGATCGACACGAGCAATCTCAAGCCTGCCCAGCTCAAGGAACGGATCGTCTCACGCTTTACCAACCACGATCAGCCCGGCATCGCCATCAACGTGACGTCCTTCGGCTTCAAGTACGGCGTACCGATCGATGCCGATCTGATCTTTGATGTGCGTTTCCTGCCCAACCCGCACTATGTGGAGCATCTCAGACCCAATACCGGTCAGCATTCCGAAGTGTATGACTATGTGATGAAGTGGCCGGAGACGCAGACCTTCCTGGGCAAGCTGCTGGATATGCTGAATTACCTGATCCCGCTCTACAGCAAGGAAGGCAAGAGTCAGATCGTCATCGGCATCGGCTGCACCGGGGGCAAGCACCGCTCGGTGGCGATTGCCGAATATCTGGGGCGGATGCTCGGCACCAGCGAGACCGAGACGGTGCGGGTAAGCCATCGCGACGCGGAACGGGACCGACACTAACAGCTAACGAGGTGAAGCGATGGCACCGCAATCGAAGCCCAAGCCCAAGGCACGGATCGTCGTGATCGGCGGCGGCACCGGACTGTCCGTGATGCTGCGGGGGCTTAAGGAAAAACCGCTTGATATCACCGCCATCGTGACGGTTGCGGATGACGGAGGCAGCTCCGGCAGACTTCGTCAGGAGCTGCAGATCCCGCCGCCTGGCGATATCCGCAACGTGCTGAGCGCGCTCGCCGATGTCGAGCCGCTGCTCGAAGAGATGCTCAACTACCGGTTTCATAACGGCGCCGGATTGGCCGGGCATTCTTTGGGCAACCTGATGTTGGCGGCCCTCACGGAGATCTCCGGCGATTTCGTCTCCGGGATCCGGGAGCTGAGCCGCGTGCTGGCTGTCCGAGGCAGGGTGCTGCCGGCGGCCGATCAGGCGATCGTGCTGCGTGCTGAGATGGCTGACGGTACATATGTAACCGGCGAATCATCGATTACCAAAGCCAACAAACGAATCAAACGGATCTTCATCGACCCGCCGGATGTCGAGCCGCTGGAGGATGCCGTGACGGCGCTGCAGGAGGCGGATGCGATCCTGGTCGGACCGGGCAGCCTCTATACGAGTATCCTGCCCAATCTGCTGGTGCCGAGGCTCGCTCAGACCATCGAGGAGTCGGAGGCGATCAAGCTGTTCGTCTGCAATGTGATGACGCAGCCTGGCGAGACCGACGGTTATAGCGTGAGCGACCACTTGAACGCGGTACGCGATCATGTCGGCCATCATTTGTTCGACTATGTCCTCGTCAACAACAGCGACATTCCGCAGGATGTCCAGCTGCGGTACGCCGAGCAGGGCGCCAAGCCGGTGAAGCTGGATCTGGAAGAGGTGCGGCGCGAAGGCTACAAGGTGATCGCCGACCGGCTCGTCTATTTTCATACCTATCTGCGTCACGATGCAGTCAGACTTAGTCATCATATCCATCAGCTCGTCGAAGATTGGATGTTACGAAAGAGGTGAGGACCTTGTCCTTTGCGGCTCAAACAAAAAAAGAACTGACCATGGTGGAAACCGACGCCTGCTGCGAAAGAGCTGAGCTGTCCGCACTCATCCGGATGAATGGGTCGGTCAATGTGGCTAACCGCAAGGTGATCCTCGATGTCTCCACCGAGAATGCCGCAATCGCAAGGCGGATCTATACGCTGATCAAAAAGCTGTTTGCCGTGCATACAGAGCTTCTGGTGCGCAAGAAGATGCGGCTGAAGAAGAACAACGTCTACATCGTCCGGGTGCCGCTGCGGGCGCAGGAGATCCTCCAGGAGCTGCGGATCGTCTCCGAGGGCTTCATGTTCAATCAGGGCATCGACAAGGATATGATCCGCAAGTCGTGCTGCAAGCGATCCTATCTGCGGGGGGCGTTCCTGGCCGGCGGCTCGGTCAACAATCCCGAGGGCTCGTCCTATCATTTGGAGATCGCCTGCATGTACGAGGAGCACTGCAAGGCCATGGTGCAGCTCGCCAACCGGTTCAGTCTGAATGCGCGCTGCATCGAGCGCAAGAAGGGCTTCATCTTCTATATCAAGGAAGGCGAGAAGATCATCGAGCTGCTCAATATGATCGGCGCCCATCAGGCGCTGTTCAAGTTCGAGGACGTGCGGATCATGCGGGATATGCGCAACTCCGTCAACCGCATCGTCAATTGCGAGACCGCCAACCTGAACAAGACGATCGGCGCCGCAGTCCGGCAGATCGACAACATCCGGCTGATCGAACGCGAGATGGGACTGGACACCCTCCCGGAGAAGCTGCAGGAGGTCGCCCGGATCCGTCTGCAGCACCCGGATATCAACCTCAAAGAGGTCGGGGACCTGCTGAAGGGCAAAGTGAGCAAATCGGGGGTTAATCACCGTCTGCGGAAGCTCGATGAGCTTGCAGAAAAAATAAGAAACGGCTAAACTTTTCAACCTAGTGCGATCAGTGTTATAATGCTATAATAGTGTGTAAAAGGCTTGGTATCAGGCGCGAGGCAATAACCAACAATGCCAATTAATCAATCAGGATTGTAATATGTTATAGGGGGTATGGTTTTAATGACAAGGCATCCGGTGGTCGTTCGATTGAAGACAGGTCTCCATGCTAGACCGGCAGCACTTTTCGTGCAGGAAGCGAACAAGTTCTCTTCGGAAGTATTTGTGGAGAAAGACGATAAAAAAGTGAATGCCAAATCCATCATGGGGATTATGAGCTTAGCGATCAGCTCGGGTACCGAAGTTCACATTAGTGCAGAAGGTTCGGACGCAGAACAAGCTGTAACCGCTTTAGTCTCACTTGTGAGCAAGGAAGAGCTGGAGAACCAATAGGCGGCCCTGTAGAGCTGCCGTCAGGCATAGCGTGAAGGGCTCCCTTGAGGGGCTTTTTTGCAGTTTATATGAGCTGTGAGGCTCCTCTCATGCGATGTGTATGAGGCGGGGGCTGATGCAGGAGGCATGCTCCAAACTGCCGCATGAGCGGGGGGATGAGGCATGCCTCTTTGGGCGTGAAACGAAAATTTGGCTTGGAAGGCCAGCGACCGATGGGGGTCAGACGGGTCGGCGGCATGGGAGGCTGGCGCGATGTGTCTACATGCTATGGGGGCCGCGAGAGCATGGTGGCGTGATAGGCGGGGAACGACAGAAGACCGCACCCCGGCGGGGTGCGGTCTTCTCCGAGCGCTTGGACAGACAGCGTCTCGATCAGCGCTGCTGAAGTTCCTGGCGAAGGATGCCTCGTTGATCCAGCGCATGCTCGATCAGACGGATGAAGTCGTCGGACAGACGCATGGCCTTGGCTTCACGGTAAACTTCCAGCAGATGCTTGTCATTCAGCGGCTTCAGGAGCATGGTCTTGTCCTTGAATCCGGCTGAAGTCAGGCTTTCTGAACGATCCGATCTGCGGCGCATCGAAGCCTCAGCTGGTGCAGCTGCAGCTTGCGACGCATACGGGTGACTGGACTTTATAAAGTTGCGCATCGTAAGAAAGGGGTTCGACATTCTCATGAAAATGCACTCCATTAATTGGTTTCAAAAACAAGCCTAGAGTTGTATGATTATGGGAGGTTTGCTTGTTAAACATCTTACCATGAAATGGATAGTGCGTCTTCCGCAATTCAGAGGATTGAATTTTTCTTGACATATCGAGAGGAGTGTGGTATGTGAATTCGAGGAGACACCAGCCCCGCATCGGGTACGGGGCTGGCGGAAACTTGCTGACTTAGCGGCAGCTTAGATTTTCTCGATGACTTTATCGACGAGACCGTACTTCTGAGCTTCTTCGGCGCTCATGAAGTAGTCGCGGTCGGTGTCCTTCTCGATCCGCTCCAGCGGCTGACCGGTACGTTCGGCAAGGATGTGGTTAAGCTTGTCGCGCATCTTCAGGATGCGCTTGGCGCGAATCTCGATATCGCTGGCTTGGCCTTCGGCTCCGCCGAGCGGCTGATGGATCATCACTTCGCTGTTCGGGAGCGCATAACGTTTGCCTTTGGCGCCGGCAGCAAGCAGGAAGGCGCCCATGGAAGCGGCCATACCTACACAGATCGTGGATACGTCCGGCTTGATGTATTGCATCGTATCAAAGATAGCCATCCCCGCTGTGATCGATCCACCCGGAGAGTTGATGTACAAGCTGATATCCTTCTCCGGATCGTCGGCGGCCAGGAACAGCATCTGGGCGATGATGGAGTTGGCGACGACATCATTTACACCGCTGCCGAGGAAGATGATGCGATCCTTCAACAGGCGGGAATAGATATCATAGGCGCGTTCCCCGCGATTGCTCTGCTCAATAACCATAGGTACGAAATTCATTTCCAATCGAGCTCCCTCCAAACGTATAGTGGTCAAAATGACTTGATAGTCTTATCATAATTCATCCTTAAACAAAAGTCAAAGATAGTCAAACACCGGATAAAAAAAAGCGACCTTGCGGTCTTAGTCATTAGTATGGCTAGTAAGTAAATGGCGCGCCCGCGAGGAATCGAACCTCGATCTCAGGCTCCGGAGGCCTACGTCATATCCATTGGACCACGGGCGCATAGCAGCAAATCTGCCCTCCACGGATGGAGGATAGCGAGATTTATTATATGGGATATCAGAGTAAAAAGCAAGGGCATCGCTGAAATAAGATTATTCAGACAAGTCGGCGCTGGTACATTATGCCGGGACGGCGACTGATGAATAATAGGGAGGATCAGACTGTTGAAAAATAAAGCCTCAAGGTAACGGATCGTTCTTCCGATCGCTGTTGTTCCCAGATTTCTTGAATTTTGGACCCCTTTTAAGGGGGGAAATCCGGGAACAAAGGCGAACGCTACGCTTCTCCAGAATCGATTCCGTACCCATCGGCGCTTTTTCAACAGTCTGGAGGATGCGATTAGCTTCATTATACAATCCGGCTACGTTGAACGGACACAGCAGCGTCTAATTCAAACAAAGCTTTGAATATGCGGGAGGTGCGGACAGGCGATCCGCTATTTGTCAGATGAACAGGCCAAATGGGCGTCAACAAGCCAGTTAACGGATCGTCTGTCCGCATGAGTGCCGTAAAAGTAGTTAAAGGCTTGAATATGGTCTACTGTGTCCGCAAGCAGGTCAAGCAGGAGTCATCGCCAGTCAGTGGGGCATGGTAGACGGAGTGTCAGTAAAGCAGCCCGCATCAAAGGCAACAATAAGAATCTGTTAATATTGGGCGGGCAAGTGTGGAAGCCTGATAACATCATGATGTCAAGTCTTGCAAGCGGCGGGAATATTCGATACAATAAAGGTGGGACTAAAAACGATATACCGGGACAAAAAACGTCCAACCGGAGGCGCCGGCCAGGAGAATACCGGCGCAGCCAGAACCGGAGCCACAGGAGTGAATGCAAGATGCGCAGAATCATCGAATTGCAGCAGCAGCTTCTGCCGGACATGTTGGATATCTTCCGCAAACGATACTCCATCCTCCAGCAGGTGAAGCAATCCCATACGATCGGCCGCCGGGCATTGGCGGGCTCGCTCCAGATGAGCGAGCGGACGATGCGGGCCGAGATCGATGAGCTGAAGGCGCTCGGACTGCTCGATGTGCAGTCCTCGGGCGTGAGGATCAGCGAGTCGGGGCGCCGCCTGGTGGAGGAGATCGAGCCGATCGTCAGCGAGCTGTTCGGGCTCTCGGAGGCGGAGGAGCGGATCCGCCAGTACTTCGGCTTGCGGCAGGTGACGATCGTCCCGGGCGACTCGGACACCTCCGAGCAGGCCAAGCGCGAGCTGGGCCGGGCCGGCTGCCAGGCGATGCTGAAGTATATGCAGGCTGGCGACGTGATCGCCGTCACCGGCGGATCGACGATGGCCCAGGTGGCCAATCAGCTCGTCTCGCCGACACTGCTGCGGGGCATCCGCTTCGTGCCGGCACGGGGCGGTCTGGGCGAGAGCCTGGACTACCAGGCCAATACGATCGTCTCGACGATGGCCAAGCGCACCGGCGCACAGTACCGGCTGCTCCACGTGCCGGATCATCTGAGCGACGACGCGTATACGTCCCTCATGCAGGAGCCCAACATCCGTGAGATCGTCGAGGTCGTCCGCAGCGCGAGGATGGTCGTGCACGGCATCGGCGACGCGATGGTGATGGCCCGCCGCCGCCGGGTGGACGAAGCGGTCACCGCAGCGATGCGGGAGGAGGGCGCGCTCGCCGAGGCGTTCGGTTTCTACTTCGACCGGCGGGGGCAGGTCGTCCACCGGATGAAGACAGCCGGACTGCGGCTGGAGGACATCCAGTCGACCGAGGTCGTCATCGGGATCGCCGGCGGACGGAGCAAGGGCGAGGCGATCGCTGCCGTGATGCATTTTGGCCATGACGATGTGCTGGTCACTGATGAAGCGGCGGCGGAGGAGATCATCCGCCATATGGAGACGGATGGCCAGCCGAAGTGATCAAAAGCGATCTTTTTGAACACCCTCTATTAAGGGTAAAGATGAAGATATCATGATGCACACGGCTGTTTATCGGCTGCGGCATCTTAAGATATAGCACCACCACTACACCAAATTCTAGGAGGCAAAAACAATGGTTAAAGTAGGTATTAATGGATTTGGCCGCATCGGCCGCAACGTATTCCGTGCAGCGCTGAACAATCCCGACGTGCAAATCGTGGCTGTCAACGATCTGACGAATACCAGCACGCTGGCCCATCTGTTGAAATACGATACGACTCACGGTACGCTCGACGCTAAAGTTGAAGCTAAAGAAGGCGCGCTGGTTGTTGACGGCGTAGAAATCAAAGTCTTCGCAGAGCGCGATCCTGGCAACCTGCCTTGGGGCGAGCATGGCGTAGAGATCGTTGTGGAGTCCACTGGAATTTTCACCGCTAAAGAAAAAGCTGAGCTTCACCTGAAAGGCGGCGCGAAGAAAGTTATCATCTCCGCTCCTGCTACGAACGAAGACATCACCATCGTCATGGGCGTGAACGAAGACAAATATGACGCTGCTGCACATACGATCATCTCCAACGCTTCTTGTACAACCAACTGCCTGGCGCCGTTCGCCAAAGTCCTCAACGACAAGTTCGGCATCGTCAAAGGCATGATGACTACGATCCACTCCTACACGAACGACCAAGCTGTACTCGACGTACCGCACAAAGACCTTCGTCGTGCGCGCGCTGCTGCCGAGAACATCATTCCTTCCTCCACTGGCGCTGCCAAAGCGGTATCCCTGGTCCTGCCAGAGCTGAAAGGCAAACTGAACGGTATGGCTATGCGCGTTCCTACACCTAACGTATCCGTGACTGACCTGGTAGCTGAAGTGAAATCCAACGTTACGGTTGAAGAAGTGAATGCTGCGCTGAAAGAAGCTGCAGACGGCCCGCTGAAAGGCATCCTGAACTACTCCGACGAGCCGCTCGTATCGAGCGACTACAACGGCGACCCAGCTTCCTCCACCATCGACGCGCTGTCGACTATGGTTGTTGAAGGCAACATGGTTAAAGTGGTTTCGTGGTACGACAACGAGTGGGGCTATTCGAACCGTGTCGTTGACTTGGCGGCTTACATCGCGGCTAAGGGTTTGTAAACCCCTAGCAACCCCATTTCGGATTCCCCCCAACCCCCCTTTATCCCAAAGGGGGGCTCCATGGGGCGCCGCCCCCTGGACCCCCGGAAGTAACCACGAGGGGACTGCCGGGCTTCAGGAGGCACGATACTTAAGATGAACGAGCCGCTTGTCGTCCCTCCGGGACACGCTCTCAGTCGGCGACAAGCGTAAAGCGTGAAGAGCAGAGCTTCGACCCCTCCGGGACCTGGCTCCCAAAAGCAGAGCAAAGCCAGGCCCTCTGCGAGGACCAGCTCCCAAAAGCAAGAGCAGAGCTTAGCCCTCTCCGAGGGCTGGACGCAAGAGCAGAGCTTAGGCCCCCTTCGGGGACCTGGCTCCCAAGCAAGGCTTCGTCCTCTGCGAGGACTGGCCCTAAGGGCAAGGTGGGTTCTCCGAGAGAACCTGATGGGAAGACGGGTTCCCTTGGGGGAACCATTGGCATGGCAGGGACCTAAGGGAACCTGATTGGAAGAACGGTTCCCCAAGGGAATCGATGATGGTAGTCCCGGTTTGCCCCCGCAAATTCGGGGCTACTATTGGTTAAAGGCACATACCTTGAAGGAGGCGTCACGATGAACAAGAAAAGTGTGAAAGACGTAGAGGTGCAAGGCAAACGCGTATTTGTACGCGTGGATTTTAATGTGCCTGTGGAAAATGGTAAAATTACAGACGATACAAGAATCCGCGAGACGCTGCCAACGATCAAGTACCTGATCGAGAACGGCGCTTCGGTCATCTTGGCGAGCCACATGGGCCGTCCGGACGGACAAGTGGTCGAAGAGCTGCGCTTGACTGTGGCGGCCGAGCGTCTGTCCGAGTTGCTGGGCCAATCGGTCGTCAAAGCTGACGAGACAGTAGGCGCGGCTGTGAAGGCGCAAGCCGAGAAGCTGCAAGCTGGCGACGTGCTGCTGCTCGAGAACCTGCGCTTCAACGCGGGAGAAGAGAAAAACGATGCCGAGTTCGCGAAGCAGCTGGCTGAGTTGGCTGACCTGTACGTGAACGACGCGTTCGGCGCGGCTCACCGTGCGCATGCTTCGACTGCCGGTATCGCTGCACACTTGCCGGCAGTATCGGGTCTGCTGATGGAGAAGGAACTGGATGTATTGGGCAAGGCGCTGTCGAACCCGGATCGTCCGTTCACGGCCATCGTCGGCGGCTCCAAGGTTAAGGACAAGATCGATGTCATCAACAAAATGCTGGAGATCGCGGACAATGTCCTGATCGGCGGCGGCCTGTCCTATACGTTCTTCAAGGCGCAAGGTCATGAGATCGGCAAATCGCTGGTCGACAACGAGAAGCTGGACCTGGCGAAGGGCTTCATCGACAAAGCCAAGGAGCTGGGCAAGAACTTCCTGCTGCCAGTCGACATCATCGTTACCGACGACTTCAGTGCGGACGCCAACACGCAAGAAGTCGACGTAGACGGCATCCCTGCGGACTGGGAAGGCATCGACATCGGACCGAAGACTCGCGAGAAGTATGCTGAGGTTATCAAAGGCTCCAAGCTGGTCGTCTGGAACGGACCGATGGGCGTCTTCGAGATCGAGCCGTTCTCCCATGGAACGCGGGCTGTGGCTCAAGCTTGTGCAGAGACCGAAGGCTACACTGTGATCGGTGGCGGCGACTCGGCAGCTGCTGCGGAGAAGTTCGGTCTGGCGGATCGGATGGACCACATCTCGACAGGCGGCGGCGCTTCGCTGGAGTTCATGGAAGGCAAGAAGCTGCCAGGCGTCGAGGCACTGAACGACAAGTAAGACCTGCTGCGGTCAGCAGCGAGAGATACTTTCGAGAGGACGTGAACACAAGGTGAGACAACCAATCATCGCAGGCAACTGGAAAATGTTCAAAACCGTCTCTGAGGCGAAAGCTTTCTTCGCAGACGTGAAAGGCAAAGCGGAGATCGACGGCGTAGAAAGCGTCATCTGTGCTCCATACATCGCGCTGCCGGCGCTGGTCGAGGCCGCTCAAGGCACGACCATTGCCATCGGTGCGCAAAATGTCCACTTCGAGGACAATGGTGCGTACACGGGCGAGATCAGCGGCGTGATGCTGAAGGAGCTGGGCGTGAAGTATGTCATCCTCGGACATTCCGAGCGTCGCGCATACTTCGGTGAGACGGACGAGATCGTGAACAAAAAAGTCCATGCGGCATTCAAGCACGACCTGCTGCCGATCGTCTGCGTAGGCGAGAAGCTGGAAGAGCGTGAAGCCGATCAAACGAAGGACGTCTGCAAAGTACAGACAACGGAAGCCTTCAAAGGTCTGAGTGCAGAGCAGGCGGCACAGGTTGTGGTGGCGTACGAGCCAATTTGGGCGATCGGCACAGGCAAATCCTCGACTTCTGCAGATGCAGAGGACGTCATCGCCTACATCCGCAGCGTCATCGCTGACCTGTACGATGCAGCTACTGCCGATGCGGTACGGATCCAATATGGCGGCAGCGTAAAGCCAGGCAACATCGCCGAGTACATGGGCCAAGATAACATCGACGGCGCGCTCGTCGGCGGCGCCAGCCTGGAGCCTGCCTCTTACATCCAATTGATCGAGGGGGCCAAGTAAGATGGCAGTCTCAGGACCGGTTGCACTGATCATCATGGACGGCTTCGGTCTGCGCGGCGAAACGCATGGCAATGCGGTCGCGCAAGCGAAGAAGCCCAATTATGACCGCTATCTGGCGAACTATCCGCACGCCACGCTGACCGCTTGCGGCGAAGCGGTCGGCCTGCCGGAAGGCCAGATGGGCAACTCCGAGGTCGGCCATCTGAACATCGGCGCGGGCCGGATCGTCTATCAGGATCTGACCCGGATCACCAAGTCGATCCGCGAAGGGGATTTCTTCACCAATGGCACGCTGCTGGGCGCAGTCAAGCATGCCAAGCAGAATGGCAAGAAGCTTCATCTATATGGTCTGCTCTCCGATGGCGGCGTGCACAGTCATATCGCTCACCTGTTCGCGCTCCTGGAGCTGGCGAAGCAGGAGCAGTTGGATGACGTGTACATCCATTGCTTCCTGGACGGCCGGGATGTCGCGCCGGACAGCGCGCGCGGCTATATGGAGGCGCTGCAGGCCAAGATCGAGGAGACGGGCGTAGGCAAGATCGCTACGGTGCAAGGGCGCTACTACGCGATGGACCGCGACAAGCGGTGGGATCGCGTGGAGAAGTCTTACCGGGCGATGGTGTACGGTGAAGGCCCGGCTTATGCCGATCCGGTAAAGGCGATCGTCGAATCGTACGAGAAGTCGGTGTTCGACGAGTTCGTCGAGCCGTCGGTTATCGTCGGAGCGGACGGCCAGCCGGTCGGATTGGTCGAGTCCGAGGATTCGGTCATCTTCTTCAACTTCCGTCCCGACCGGGCGATCCAGCTGTCCAATGTGTTCAACAACGCGGACTTCCGCGACTTCGACCGCGGCGAGCGCCAGCCGAAGAACCTGCACTTCGTCTGCCTGACCCTGTTCTCGGAGACGGTGGGCGGCTATGTCGCTTACGCGCCGAAGAATCTGGACAACACGCTGGGCGAGGTGCTCGTGCAGAACGGCAAGAAGCAGCTGCGGATCGCCGAGACCGAGAAATACCCGCACGTCACCTTCTTCTTCAGCGGCGGCCGCGATGTCGAGCTGCCGGGCGAGACGCGCATCCTCATCAACTCGCCGAAGGTTGCTACCTACGACCTGAAGCCCGAGATGAGCGCGTATGAAGTGGCAGCGGCTGCGGTCAAGGAGATCGAGGCGGAGAATCACGATGTCATTATTCTGAATTTCGCTAACCCTGACATGGTCGGCCACTCCGGCATGCTGGAGCCGACGATCAAGGCGGTCGAAGTGACGGACGAGTGCATGGGACAAGTCGTCGAGGCTGTATTGGCCACAGGCGGCGTGGCGATCATCACAGCGGATCACGGCAATGCGGATCTCGTATTGGACGAGGTGAGCCGTCCGTTCACCGCGCACACCACGAACCCGGTACCGGTGATCGTCACTGACGCTTCGGCACAGCTGCGCGAGGACGGCATCCTGGCGGATCTGGCACCGACCGTGCTGGATCTGATGGGCCTGGGCAAGCCGGATGAAATGACAGGCACCACGCTGATCAAGCGCGACTAAATTTTGCGGAGCAAGGCCCATAGAAGGTATAATAGATCAGACTACCAACCACAAAGGAGTGTTCATGTTTCATGTCTATCATTACTGATGTATACGCACGCGAAGTGCTGGACTCCCGCGGCAACCCGACTGTTGAAGTAGAAGTGGCTCTTGAGTCCGGCGGCAAAGGCCGTGCGATCGTGCCATCCGGCGCATCCACAGGCGCCTTCGAAGCTGTCGAACTGCGTGACGGCGACAAATCCCGCTACCTGGGCAAAGGCGTGCTGAAAGCTGTCGAGAATGTGAACACGATTATTGCCCCGGAAATTATCGGACTCGACGCGCTTGACCAAGTGGCGATCGACCGTGCCATGATCGAGCTCGACGGAACGCCGAATAAAGGGAAACTTGGCGCTAACGCGATCCTCGCTGTGTCGATGGCTGTCGCTCGTGCGGCTGCTGACGCGCTGGACGTTCCCTTGTACACGTACCTGGGCGGATTCAACGCGAAGACTCTGCCAGTACCGATGATGAACATCGTCAACGGCGGCGAGCATGCCGATAACAACATCGACGTGCAAGAGTTTATGGTATTGCCAGTTGGCGCAGAGAGCTTCAAGGAAGCGCTGCGGATCGGCGCTGAGATCTTCCACAGCCTGAAAGCTGTTCTGCAAGAAAAAGGTCTGAATACGGCTGTAGGCGACGAGGGCGGCTTCGCACCGAACCTGGGCTCCAACGAAGAAGCGATCACGACGATCATCTCGGCGATCGAGCGCGCAGGCTACAAAGCTGGCGAAGACATCTACCTGGGCATGGACGTGGCCTCCACCGAGTTCTTCAAAGATGGCAAGTACCATCTCGAAGGCGAAGGCCGCTCGTTCACTTCCGCTGAGTTCGTAGACTACCTGGCTGGTCTGGTTGACAAGTACCCAATCATCACCATCGAAGACGGCATCGCCGAGGACGACTGGGAAGGCTGGAAGCTGCTGACGGACAAGCTGGGCGGCAAAGTCCAACTCGTAGGCGACGACCTGTTCGTTACCAACACCGAGCGTCTGTCCAAAGGCATCGAGCAAGGCGTAGGCAACTCGATCCTCGTTAAAGTGAACCAAATCGGCTCGCTGACTGAGACGTTCGACGCGATCGAAATGGCGAAGCGTGCTAGCTACACAGCTGTTATCTCCCACCGTTCCGGTGAGAGCGAAGACAGCACGATCGCTGATATCGCTGTAGCAACGAACGCCGGTCAGATCAAAACGGGTGCTCCTTCCCGTACAGACCGCGTAGCGAAGTACAACCAATTGCTCCGCATCGAGGACCAACTGGGTTCGACAGCGATCTACGCTGGCGCTTCGGCGTTCTACAACCTGAAGAACTTCAAGAAGTAAGAAATAGACATGAAAGAGGAGATGGCCGGCGGCCATCTCCTTTTTGTTGTGGTGTTTACTTGCGGCGCAGACCCTCTGCGCTCTCTGGCCGAATGATAAGGGCAGAAGTCAGGCTGCCCTCAAAATTCGTCCTGGCGGTAAAGAAGAGGGCACTCTAAGCACCAAACTGCATGTAGAGCCTTTCCTCGAGCATCGGCTGACCGCTCTAAGTACCAAAATGGTGCGTACAGCACCGACCCGAGTCCTCTAAGCACCAAAATGATGCTAGGAGCGGCGCTCCGAGCGCGGGCCAACCGCGCTAAGCAAAATGGTGCTTACAGCCCCTCGTCGCACGCTGTTCCAATAATGCCCTTACTCTCCATACTGGAATGCTAAGATTTTTCAACAGCCTGAAAATGCATCTAGCCGGGTGCCGGTCCCTGTCTGCGCTGTACCGTTTCACTCATGGCGCTACTGCCTCCGGGCGAGCCCTTCCTGGGCCAAGCGGACCATCTCGCGGACCATCGAGCCGCCGATCCTGCCGCCGATGTGGCCGGCTGATTCGGTAGTCAGATCGCCGTTGTCCCCCTGCTTGAGCGGGATGCCCAGCTTGCCTGCCACCTCGTATTTGACGTCGTCCGGCTGTGATGGATTGACGGTGTAGCCCTCTTTTTTCATGACTTCGGCTTTAAACTGCTGCATCGCCTGTTCTGCCCCCGGGACTATATACTGCCTTCTCCTTCTTCTGGCCATGTGCCTCGCTCCTTTTGCGGTTTTGCCGTTAGTATGCCCGGTCCGTGCGGAGAATAAGAGGAGGCAGTGGCACGGCGAGGGGGACTGTGGAATTTTATCGCTGGTGAAGCCGTCTTTCGTCATAGCGCACACAAGTAAAGAAGATGGCGCAGCGGCCATCTCCATTTGTCGTATAGAAGGCGTTCGGTCCGCGGATGCTCCTCTTCCGTCAGTCCGGATTACTCCTGCAGCTTGTCCAGGGTTGAATCATGGATCGCTGGCGGGTCGGGCTGTTCAATGCCTGGGCCTGATTGCCCTGCCGGCGGTTCATTGATATTGCTATTGGAGAACCAGTCCAGACTGATGCCCATGACCAGCAGGATGATGAAGACGGAACCGACGATTGCCGAGAGGACGATCCAGTGCTTTTTTCTAGGCTCGACGGGATTTTCTCCTCCGCCTTGGGGATTGTTATTATTGGTTGGTGGGGCTTGATTCATCATGTTCACGCTCCTTCCAGGGGTTGGGTCTTGCGGCCAGCCTATATCCTTTATATAACCAAAAATCGCGAAGCGGAATACAGTCATTTTGCGGGGCTCATATTGTCAACTAGCGCTAGTTGTGCTAGACTATATAAGTGTGTTTTTTATTTATCCCGGCGCTTCGCGCTTCGGACTATGCAAGCTTACTTAATCAGGAGGTGGAATTGTGGAACAAGCATTTAAGATTGTGTTGGTCATTTTCGCATTGGGTTTGATTGCGGTTGTCCTCCTGCAGAAGGGTAAGAGTGCTGGTCTGGCTGGAGCGATCTCCGGCGGCGCAGAGCATCTGTTCGGCAAGCAGAAAGCGCGCGGACTGGACCTGTTCCTGCAGCGTCTGACTGTTGCCCTGGCGACCGGATTTTTCATTTTGGCGCTGGTCGTTGCTTACTTTGTATCCAACTAACGTATAACAGCCAAAAGCAGGGGGGACCCTGCTTTTTTTGTGTTCACGAAAGAGGCTATGGGCGAGAGAATTGTTGAATGTTGATGGATTTACGATTGTGAGTCCCCTGATTCGTGTATACTACTTATAATATGGCTATTTATCTGCCCGGACCCGGATGCTTCGGTAGCATCCCGTCCGGCTCTGAGGTGAGTGAATGATAACCGAGCAAGAGATATTGGATTTTATGCGGGAGACGGCGTACAAGCCGATGACGTACCAGGAGCTGGAAGAGCAATTCCAGATCAATGACGCCGCTGTGTTCAAGGCGTTCCTAAAACTGCTCAATGAGTTGGAGTCGAGCGGCAAGATCCTGCGCACGCGCAGCGACCGCTACGGCGTCCCGGAGCGGATGAACCTGGTGCGGGGACGGCTGCAGGTGCATATGAAGGGATTTGCGTTCCTGCTGCCGGACGACAAGGGTCAGCCGGACATCTATGTCAATGCCAATGATCTGAAAAGCGCCATGAACGGCGATACGGTGCTGCTGCGCGTCACGGGACGGAGCGAGAACGGCGGCCGCGTCGAGGGCGAAGTCGTACGGATCGTCCAGCGTGCGGTGACGCAGGTGGTCGGGACGTTCGAGAACCACGAGGTGTATGCGTTTGTCATCCCGGATGACAAACGCATCAACCGCGATATTTTTATCCCCAAGGGCGAGTTCAAGGGGGCGGTGAGCGGCCAGAAGGTCGTCGCGCGCATCGTCAACTATCCGGAAGGCCGCTCAGCGGCCGAGGGCGAGATCGTCGAGGTGCTGGGACACATAAGGACGACCCGGGCATCGATATCCTCTCGATCATCCGCAAGCATCAGCTGCCGGAGTCCTTCCCCGATGACGTGATGAAGGAAGCCGAGGCTGCGCCGGATACGATCACGGAGGAAGAGATCGTCCAACAGGGCCGCCGCGATCTGCGGGAGAAGACGATCGTCACGATCGACGGCGAGGACGCCAAGGACCTCGATGATGCGGTCAATGTCGAGTGGGCCGAGAACGGCAACTATATCTTGGGCGTGCATATCGCCGATGTCAGCTACTATGTAAAGGATAAGTCTGCGCTCGATCAGGAGGCGTTCCGTCGGGGGTGCAGCGTCTATCTGGTGGACCGGGTCATCCCGATGCTGCCGCATCGTCTGTCCAACGGCATCTGCTCGCTCAATCCGCAGGTTGACCGGCTGACGATGTCGTGCGAGATGGAGTTCGACGCCAAGACGCTGAAGCGGGTGCGTCACGACGTGTTCACGAGCGTGATCCGCACCAAGGAGCGGATGACGTACAGCAATGTGCGCAAGCTGCTGACTGAGGACGATGCCCAGCTGCAGGAGCGCTACAGCGGCCTGCTGGATATGTTCAAGCTGATGGAAGAGCTGGCGATGAAGCTGCGCAAGAAGCGGATGAAGCGGGGCGCCATCGACTTCGAATTCACGGAATCCAAGGTAATCGTAGACGAGAACGGCAAAGCGGTGGATATCGTCAAGCGCGAGCGCTCGGTCGCCGAGCAGATCATCGAGGAGTTCATGCTGGCGGCCAATGAGACGGTGGCGGAGCATTTCCACTGGCTCAAGGTGCCGTTCCTGTACCGGATCCATGAGGACCCGGACGCGGAGAAGCTGCTGGCGTTCGTCCAGTTCGCGGCCAATTTCGGCTATAGCGTCAAAGGCAAGGGCAACGCGGTCCATCCGCGGGCGCTCCAGACGCTGCTCGATGACGTGCGCGGCGCCAAGGAGGAGACGGTCATCTCCACCGTTATGCTGCGCTCGATGAAGCAGGCCAAGTATGATCCGCAGAGCCTCGGCCACTTCGGCCTGGCGGCGGAGTTCTACTCGCACTTCACCTCGCCGATCCGGCGTTATCCCGACCTGGTCATCCACCGGGTGATCCGGGAGGTGCTGGAGAACGGCGGGACGCTGCCAGCTAGCCGTCACGAGGCGCTGGAGGCATGGATGCCGGAGGCGGCGCTGCATTCCTCGACGCGCGAGCGTGTGGCGGTAGACGCCGAGCGGGACACCGAGAAGCTCAAGAAGTGCGAATATATGTTGGACAAGGTCGGCGAAGAATTCGAAGGCATGATCAGCAGCGTCACCAGCTTCGGCATCTTCGTCGAGCTGGAGAACTCGGTCGAAGGGCTGATCCGGCTCAGCGATCTTAATGACGACTATTACCACTTCCACGAGCAGCATATGATGCTGATCGGCGAGCGCACCTCGCGGCAGTTCCGGATCGGCGACGAGCTGAAGATCCGGGTGTCGCGGGTCAATATGGAGGAGCATACGATCGACTTCGAGCTGCTCGACATGAAGCCGCGCGAGGGCGGCGGTAAGGGCTACTACGGCAGCGCGCCGCGCGGCCGCGGGGCTGGCCCCGGCAAGAGCGAGGTATGGGGCGGCAAGCGCCAGAAGACCGAGCGCAGCGCCTCCTCCGATGCGGGAGCCAAGCGTGGCGGCGGCAAGCGGGGCGCCAAGCCGGGCGCGTCGGCGCCTGCTGCGGGAGCGGCCGGTACGGCCAAGGGCAAGAAAGGCCGCAAGGGCACGATTGAGGCCGGCCCGGCGCGCCAAGGCGGGCAAGCGCGTGATGGGCAAGGTGCTGCGTCTGCGCCGAGGGCCCGCACCGGCAAGGCCCGGCTGGTCGGCCATATCGGGCGCGGCACGTGGGATCTGCCCGAGGGCAGCGAGCAGGGCGACTGGTCCGGCGAGGAGCCCGGGGCGGCGCGGCGCCGCTCGGGACGCGAGGAGCAGGCGGAGCGGCCGGGCGACGGGCGTGAG
Organism: Paenibacillus jepli; assembly: GCF_047238105.1. Lineage (NCBI taxonomy): Bacteria > Bacillati > Bacillota > Bacilli > Caryophanales > Paenibacillaceae > Paenibacillus > Paenibacillus jepli. Next base: position 2,852,565 of record NZ_JBDFMD010000001.1, on the reverse strand, counting down.
CGAGGCGCAGACGGCGGGCGTGAGCGCGACGCTAACAGCGGCGAGGCCGGGGCGCGGCGCGCTGGCGGCGAAGCGGCTGAGCAAGCGGGCGGCGAAGCGGCTGGACGTGCAGGCGGCGAGCGCAAGGGCGGCATCCGCACAGACATGTGGGGATTGCCGATCCGCGGCGATGGTGCCGGACGGGACACTGGCGAGGACGAGAGCTCCGGCCGGGGCCGCGGCGCCGGTCCGCGCAAGCGCAGCGGCGGGCCTGGCGGGCCGTTCGGCTCCGGCAGCGGCAATGGCGCCAAGCGCAAGAAAGGCAGCAAGGGCGGCAAAGGCGGCAGCAGCATGGCTGCCTTCGTCCGCAAGAAGAAGAAATAGCCGTCGGCGGGCGGTGTCTGCGGAAGGCGATGAGGGCAGGGGGATATTGATTTCCCCTGCCGTTCTTGTTACAATAAATGTCTGGCTCAGCCAGGAATCAACGTGTCGTAAACGGCAGTGAGGAGTGAGGCTCATGGCCAAGAAGAAGACCGATGACCGGCCGCTTGCGCAGAACAAGAAGGCTTCTCATGACTATTTCATCGAAGAGACGTTCGAAGCGGGGATGGTCCTGACCGGAACGGAGATCAAGTCGATCCGTCAGGGGCGGGCCAATATTAGCGATGCGTTCGCGACGATCCGCAACGGCGAGATTTTCATCCATAATATGCATGTCAGCCCGTTCGAGCAGGGCAACCGTCATAATCCTACCGATCCGACGCGGGCGCGCAAGCTGCTCATGCACAAGGCGCAGATCAGCAAGCTGCTCGGCCTCTCCAAGCAAGAGGGCTACTCTATCGTACCGCTTAAGATCTATTCGCGTAATGGCTTCGCTAAACTGTTGATTGGTCTGGGTAAAGGTAAAAAGCAGTACGATAAACGCGAATCTGCTGCGAAGAAAGATGCCCAGCGTGACATCCAGCGGGCTCTGCGGGAACGCCAGAAAGTGGCGCGCTGAGTTTTGTTATAAGACGTATGCACCACTGGCATGACCGCTGGTTGGTCTGCCTGATCTCGCCAGGATGCCCAGTAACACGGGCGAGCAATTCCGCGCGGGATGTGGTATACTATAGAGGTGACTTGATCGGATAGATCATCGTCATATGCACCGGCTCGAAGCACATTTGCTGAAGCTAGCGAATGGCCCTTCGCTGATCCGGACGACTCCTAACTCGGGGGCGTTTCTGGATTCGACGGGGATAGTTCGAGCATGGGTGGCGGGTAGTGGGGACGCGTCCGCTTCATCAACGCTAAAGCCTATTAAACGGCAAACAACAAACAAACTACGCTGTAGCAGCTTAATAACCTGCACACGTGCTTCTACCTAGCATCGTCCATGTGCTAGGATAGGGGCTCAACTTTAGTGGACTACGCTGTCACATCTCCGCCTGGGGTGTGCTGAAGAAGACAATCAGGCTGACCCTTGCGGTAGCCGGTTACGGGGCGCTCGCCTGGGTGACATCAAAACTGTGACTACACCCGTAGAAGCACATGCGCCGTTATCTTCGGACAGGGGTTCAACTCCCCTCGCCTCCACCATGTAAACCACATCTTCATGAGGATGTGGTTTTTGCTTGTTGGCATCCATTTTGGTCTGAGCTTGTTGAAACAGCTCCTTTGAGATGATCGCAAGCATGCTGCCTGCGATCCGAATCACCTCTTCGGTGCCCATTTTTCGGTGGCTGCTCCGTCGACGGCGTAGTACCGGGCTGGACATCGGCCGACGCAGGCGCAGGTGGTTGCCGCCACCAAGCGGATCTTAGACGGAGATGTCTCAGTGCCACAGTTCCCCGCCGCTATAGTGTGGGTCAACGGGCAAGAGGTCACTTACGGCCTGATCATCGATTGCCGAGCCTTTGCGCCACTCCGGTCGGTAGGCGAGGCGGCTGGCCGCGTAGTAGGCTGGGACAACGTCACCAAGACGGCCGCGGTGGATGGCAAACCTGTTGCGGGCCTGCTGCTGGACGGCGTGACGGATGTGGCTCTGCGGGCCGTCGGCGAGATCCTGGGCGGAACAGTGGCCTGGAATGGTCCATGCAAGACGGCGTCGATTACCGTGGCATAATAATAGCCGCCTGGGCTGATGGCTGGGCGATAAGAAGAAAGCAAATTTGTAAATTAGTGCAACTTTTGGGTGGTTTCGGGAGTCTAATTAAAAGAGCCGATTATTTCTTGTTTCAGATTATAAGGAGAAGAGGGGATTAGTGAATCGGTTTTAAATTCAACTTGGGAGGTCTTTATGTTTAATAAGAAGGGCATCTTGTTGACTTTGTCTATGCTATTAATTGCTTCTGTAATTGCGGGTTTTTCTTACGCCGACACTTCAAAACTAAACTTCTTCACTGACAGTACTAATGATGAAGCAAAGGTGAGAGAAAACTACTATAAAGTTTATTCTGAGACACCGTTAATTATGGACTCTACACGTGAAATTAAAATGTATGAGGTTACTGATGGGGCACTTTTGGCTGAAATTGAAGAGATGTATAATGACCCATCCCATGTATTTGAAGAATCTTTGCCGGGAAATGGGGTCGATTATTATGATTACGCAATAAATAACAACCCGCTACCATATTATTTCAACTTTAATTTTAGAGCAGAACTGACTTCTCAAAGAATGATTAATCCAAACCGTGGCACTGTACGAATCTCTGCTTTAGGTGAGTGGGAAGAGGAACATGGGTATAACGGTAGTGACTATAGTTATTATGACATTACCTTGTATTCAGTTGGGAATGGCGCAATAACAACAGCTCGTTTTAGACACGGGATGTGGAGACATTACGACTTTACAAATGTGCCAGCCGGCGAAATGTATTTTGTAATGACAAAGCATCCTCAAACCTGCACTGAAAGTATAATTGGTAGTGGCGTAGTTGTAAAAGCGTAAAACAAGCCCTCACTGACTCGTGTCGGTGGGGGCTTTATTAGTCTTTGCGGAATTTACTGCGCGCGGTACTCAACCGAGAGTCGGATCAGTGTACACGGGTGTTTTTCGCGGTCGATCTGGCCGAGTGCGGAGGCGGGTCAAATTTGACGCACCTTGAATACACGAAATTTCGTTTCCCTTCACTCTCCGCCTTCTGGGCGGAAACAGGTATTACCAGTGGTTGGGGGGACTCAGCCATCTTGCAGAGCCGAAATCCTTCAGACGGATAACGGACTTATGCTAAGTCACGCGAGGGGTGGAGCACCTGCGACTTGGTTCTGGCTTGGTTCTGAGATCGAGGCCAGTGTACAGAGTCTGTTTTACTCATGACCAAAAGCCCCAAAAGAACTTGTTGAAGCCCTTACTGGCCATACGCGCCCTCCCTCCGGGTGTCACTTGCTCATCGACACCACAGGAGCTTATTGAAGAGAAGAAGGGATGCGGTCTGGCAGCTGGAGCGATTTGCCGATGCACTATCCACGGATGAGGATGAATGCCATATAACCCGCGTAAGCCAAAGTAAGAATGACCCCCTCGATTCTTCCGATCTTGTAGCCGGTGCGAGAGACGATCAGCAGCAGCCCCGTAAGCACAATGAGTATGACAACATCGGTCCCGATGCCGGAAGCCGCTTCCAGCGGAGAAATGACCGAAGAAACGCCCAGCACGAACAAAATATTAAATATATTGCTGCCGACAATATTGCCGACGGCAATCTCGTTCTGCTTCTTAAGCGCTGCCGCGACCGATGTCACCAGCTCCGGTAAGGAAGTGCCTGCCGCCACAATCGTCAGACCGACCAGCGTTTCCGTCATTCCCCATTGCAGCGCAATCGTCGTGCTATGCTTCACGACAAGATGGCCTCCATAGACGATGGCAGCCAGTCCGGCTGCCGTATACAGTATATTTTTGCCCCAAGGCGCCTGAACCGCTCCCGTCTGCCGTTCGCCCGTCTCTTCCCTGCTGTTGCGGGCCGCTTCGAATATGTAATACATAAAAATCGCGAAGAAAAGCAGCAGGATCAAGCCGTCTCCCCGCGTGATCAGGCTGTCGTCGCTTTGCTGCAAGGCCGGATCGCTGATTACCAGCAAAAGCGCTACGCTCGCCAGCAGCATAAACGGGATTTCCTTCTTTATCGTTGCACCGGTCACCTGAATAGCCATAATCAAGGCGACCGCCCCGACAACCAGCGTCGTATTGAAAACATTGCTCCCGATCACATTGCCAAGCGATACGCCCGCATTGCCGTTCGTTGCCGCTATGATGCTCACCGTCGCCTCCGGCGAGCCTGTGCCGAACGCGACGATGGTCAGGCCGACCATCATCGGCGACACGCGGAGCAAGGCGGCAATCTTCGAAGCCCCTTCGACGAAATAATTGGCTCCGGCAATCAATAGTCCGAAACCGACCATTAATAATAGATAACTCAATCGCTCATCTCCTCCGGCATACGAACTATGCTTTAAGCTTCAACCATTCTTCATCCCTTTATTCCTGTCCTGCGGTTCATTCACTTCTCTGCCGCGGCTAATCGGCCTCAGCCGGTAGCGGCGAACACCAATAACAAGTATAATATAAATAATTAACTATGCAGCAGGATGAAAATGCGCATCGCCCTGAAGTCTATCCGTTGCATGAAAGGGTCGAACGTACTATGAAAATGAATAAGTCCAGTTTGCCGGGAGTCGGAAAGCGGATTTCCTGCATTACTAAAGATAATCAGATGATGGCGATTATTGCGCATCATACCGGCAAGCGGGAGTTGTATTTCTTTGAAGATGCGGATGACGACGAAGCGGCCTTCACGATGTCTCTTTCTTCGGAAGAAACCAGAGAGATCGGCGCTCAGCTACTGGGGACGACGATGGAGGTCGAACAGAGCGATAAGCTTGAGCGTCTGCACATCTTGCGGAAGCAAGTCGTGATGGAATGGATCGAAATCCATGCAGGGTCGCCATTTGTGGACAAAAATTTCGAAGAGATACAAAAGCTGCTCCCGGAGGACGTTTCGATCGTGGGCATCATTCAATCCGAGAACTTTCAGGTTAATCCCGGATGCGAATTAATGCTTCGCGACGGGGATATTGTCATGGCAGTTGGCAAAAACGAACCTATGCGTCAGTTTATGACCCGTTGCGAAAAGGGAGCTGGCGCTTGACGTGCAGATGCCTGAACTGTTAAGCGCCGGCCTGATTCTTCTGCTTCTGTTCTTCGCCGGCTTTGTCGGTTCCAAGGCGAGAATACCGGAAGTCGTCATTTTTATTATACTCGGAATCGTCGTCAGCAGTATAATAGCGGACACTCATCTGCTTCATTTCGCAGGCGAAATCGGTATCGTTCTGTTATTCTTCATGCTCGGCATGGAATTCCCTATCAAGCAGCTCATGACCATTGCGAAGAAGGTGCTTCGTGCGGGCCTGCTCGATGTCGCGCTCAGTCTCGGCGTGACGACGCTGCTTTGTACGGTAATGGGATTGGATTTGATCGCTTCGCTGATCGTCGGCGGCATCGTCTATGCGACCAGCTCATCCATTACGGCCAAGCTGCTTGAGAGCTCCAAGCGCATGGCGAATCCGGAGTCGGAATTTCTGCTCGGATTGCTTATCTTCGAGGATCTTGTCGCACCGATTCTGGTCGCGGTGCTGGTCGGACTGACTGCCGGCACAGCTGTTACCGTCGGTTCTATGTCCTTGCTGGTCGTGAAGGTCGTCGCTTTGGTCGCCGGAGCGGTGCTGCTGGGGCGGTTTGCCTTCAGCAAGCTGGGCCCGTTCTTCGACAAATATATGAACCAAGATTTGTTCATCCTGTTCATTATCGGTCTTGCGCTCGCTTATGGCGGCTTGGCGCTGTTGCTCGACCTCTCCGAGGTGCTTGGCGCTTTTCTGGCCGGCATTATGCTTGCCGAGGTTCGCCGGACGCATGAGCTTGAATCGATGGTCGTTCGATCCAGAGATTTGCTTATGCCTGTCTTTTTCTTATACTTCGGCACGACGATCAGCTTCGACGAAGGCATTCCGATGGTCGGATTGCTTCTGGTTATCCTGCTATGGTCCATCCTGTCGAAGATCGCTATCGGCTATTGGGGCGGGCAATCGTATGGCCTGAGCCGCAAGGTCTCGCTTCGGGCCGGACTGTCCCTGACACAGCGCGGCGAATTCTCGATTATTATTGCAAGCCTCGCCACAGGCGCACTAAAAGCATTCGGGAGCATCTTCATCCTGTCATCGGCAATCATCGGCATTCTTCTGTTTCAGGCTGCCCCCGCAATCGCCAACCGGCTATTTGCCCGGAAGAAAAAAGCCAGTGCAGAACAGACGACGGCCGAAGGATAACTTGAATCGCCCTGACCCCGACCTTAATTAGGGTTCATACATGAATGGAGATAGAGAGCAATGAGTTTGTTGACAGTTGAACAGCTAACCCATACGTTTGGCGATCGGGTGTTATTTAAAAATGTAACTTTTCGTTTGCTTGAGGGTGAACGTGTCGGTTTGGTAGGTGCGAATGGGACAGGTAAATCTACACTTATGAATATTCTGACGGGTAAGCAATTGAAGGACGAGGGGAAAGTCGATTGGACACCACGCGTGCAATATGGTTACTTAGATCAGCATACGAAGCTTGAAGCGGGTAAAACGATCCGTGATGTCTTAAAGGATGCCTTCTCACCTTTACTCGTATTAGAAGAGGAACTGAATCAGATTATCGCTCAGATGGGCGATGCGGATTCCGATACGCTGGAACAGTTGTTATCACGGATGGGTGAAGTCCAAGAACAACTTGAAATGAGCGGGTTTTATCTCATCGATGTGAAGGTGGATGAAATGGCGAATGGACTAGGGCTTCATGCCATTGGCCTTGACCGGGATGTGACCGCACTTAGCGGGGGTCAGCGTACTAAGGTTCTGCTTGCCAAGCTGTTACTAGAGAAGCCGGGCGTTCTCTTACTTGATGAGCCCACGAACTATTTGGACGAGGAGCATATTAACTGGCTAACGAATTATTTGAAAAATTATCCGTATTCCTTTGTGTTAATTTCCCATGAAACCAGTTTTATGAATCAGGTCGTTAACGTAATCTATCATCTTGAGTTTGCGAAGTTGACGCGTTACACGGCGAATTACGAGAAGTTCAAAGAAATGGCTGAGCTCAATAAGGCCCAGCATATTGATGCTTATGAGAAGCAACAGGGCTATATTAAGAAGCAAGAGGAGTTTATTCAAAAAAACAAGGCGCGTGCTTCAACGTCTGGACGAGCAAAGAGTCGTGAAAAACAGCTGGACCGCATTCAACTTATCGATAAGCCAGAGGAAGCGGCAAAGCCTAGCTTTAAGTTCAAAGATGCCAGGGCAAGCGGGAAAATGGTATTTGAAGCCGATGGCATGGTTATTGGTTATAATAAGCCACTTCTTCCCAAAATGGATATGGTCATTGAACGGGGAGAAAAGATTGCCATTGTGGGTTGCAACGGGGTAGGTAAATCCACGCTGCTGAAGACGATCCTTGGCGTCCTGTCGCCACTGGAAGGCAAGACGACACGCGGAGATTATTTGTTCCCGGCTTACTTTGAACAAGAGGCCAAGGCTCCAACGATAACGCCGCTAGAGGACGTATGGAACGAATATTCTTATATGACTCAGAGTGAGGTTAGATCGGCGCTAGCTCGCTGTGGTCTGAAGAACGATCATATCACACGTTCGCTTAATCAGCTTAGTGGTGGTGAGCAAGCCAAAGTTCGTCTTTGTAAACTGATGATGCGAGATAGCAATTGGATTTTGTTCGATGAACCGACAAACCATTTGGATATCGTCGCGAAAGCCGAATTGAAGCGAGCGCTGCAAGCTTATAAGGGTACTGTCATTCTGGTCTCTCACGAGCCTGATTTTTATGAGGATTTCGTAACAAAAACGTGGGACGTAGAGTCTTGGTCCATGCAAAGCTAGCTGGATTCAAACTTATTCCATCATTGAGTCAACTGCTTCATAGGGGTTGGCTCTCGACATGCATCATTTACTCCGACAGACCGATCAGTGTTGCGCTGTCCTTCCACAGCGCCGTCATCACATCGTCGCGGGAAGCCAACTCGGATAGCTGTGGCCAATCCAGCCGGTTTTTGCGCAGGACGGTATAGACGCGCCCTTGCGGGATCCCGATAACACCAAGTACCAGATTCGCCAGCGTCTTGCCAGCCGTATGACTGCTGCTGAAGCGTGGGAAGAAATTCCGGACGCCGGGCCATCCCACCACTGCCCACATGGCGCGAAATACAACTGGCGTATTGCGCATTAAACCAGTCCCAGGTGTTGGCCCCGGACTATAAGAGACAACTCGCCATCGCTTCGCCGCCGCCTCCGGACTGGCAGCCAGAGCGCGGGCCGTCAACACATTGCACAGCTTAGACGTCGAGTACGCACGGCCGCTGGCGATGCGCGGCTCACTGTCGTGCTCCTTGTCCAGCTCGGGATAGGCCAGCAAGCGGGCATTTGCGTGCCGCGGCGGGGGCATCCTCTGGCGCAAGAAGCGACTAACGCTAGTCCCATCACTTACAACACGCTATCACCATTATCTATTGGATCGGATCAGGACGATGAGCAACGGGGCGAACCTGGCAAGTGGACAGAATTGGGTGGTCTAAATGGGGTTTGAGCTAGGAACGAATCGCCAATCTGATCCATTCGTGTAAGTAAAGGTCAGCAAAGATGTGCTTACTTGTCCAAAGATCGTGCATCGCCAGTTTCAAACGGAACGCGCACCCGGTGTCCAGGTTACTCTCGCTCAGCTTCTCGAGCGTCGCCTTCTGCTCCTGCATGCGAACCCCGTCGGCTGAGAGTAAATAAAGAGGGTTCCAGAGAGAAGCTAAAGGTAGGTTGCTCAATTAGTATTGATTGCGTTGTCCATCTTCATCACTCTTTTATAAGCCCCAGCAGCATTTGTTGGGGCTACCACACGGTGAATGAATGGGCAAGGTTTTTGAAGCCTACGGAACCGGAAGATTTTTTTGTTAGCTTCCCTTCTGGATTAGTGATTCAAATAGTCGGTGATGTGGATTGTACTCGACAGAATGATGGGTTGCTAAGGGCATTCAAAGGCCGCTTACCTCAAAAGGCATGTTTGTTCTGTTGGCATACGCTGACTTTTGATATAATAAAATAAAGCTGTTGTGAGGTGATTTTCCTAATGAAGCAAATTAACGATCATTCACTGTTCGTACCGGAATTCCAAAAACTAATTGACTCACATGAGTATGTGAATATGCAGATTGATGAGATTGATCACGGGATGGTGATTCGCTTGGAAAAAAGCAATAATACGGATCAAAGGGCAAAGAAAGCGCGTCGGATGAGAATGTTGGAGAAAACAGCGGGCATCTTGAAAAATGCGCCTGACTCGGTAAAAAAAGAGTTCCAAGCGATTGCTGAAAGGGACGGTGAAGATGACCGGGAGGGGAGCTGCTTGTGAGCAGCTTTCTGTTAGATACGAACATCTGTATTTATTACTTTAGGCAGTATCCGCCTGTAGTCCATTTTCTGCAACAGTTATATGGTGAGGATGCTGTTCACGAGTTGTTGTTGTCCACAATTACGGAGGCAGAGTTGCTATCAGTAAGGGAAAATCATGTTAATCGTGAATTGCGGCGAGGTATAGAGGAATTTGTCGACGATTCTGACCAAGTGCTCGATGTGGATCGGACGATTGCAAGAAAAGCCGCTGAAATACGCTCAAGACTGGATTATGAGTATAGGAAGAAAATCAAACTGCCTGATGCACTAATAGCGGCGACAGCATTAACGACGGCTTCTGTATTGGTCAGCAATAATGATAAAGATTTTAAGCAAGTAGCTGAGGTCTTTGGGCTAAAATATCTGAATCCTGTTCAAGATCAAGAAGAGCTGCGACATTACTTGAATACCCAATAATATTAGGCCCGGGATTAGACGGAATACAGGGAAACGTGGAGAAAATTGCGGGACAGGGGTTCAAATCCCCTCGCCTCCACTATGTAAATCCACTACCGCAGCAGGTAGTGGATTTTTGCTATACTATTTGATAGCACATGTTGGAAGAAAAGGAGTGAACCCATTGCCAACCTACAACAAACTAGTACGCGACAAGATCCCACAGATCATCGAAGCGACCGGGAAGACTAGCCGCACGCGGATCTTAAGCGACGACGAATATCTCCAAGAACTCCAAACAAAGCTCCGTGAAGAAACCAACGAATACCTGGCAGCAGACAACGCCGGAGAATCGTTGGAGGAACTCGCCGACATTCTAGAGGTTATACGCTCATTGGCGGAGGTGCACGGCTCCAACTGGGAACAACTTGAGTATATTCGCCAGCAAAAAGCGGAAGCGCGCGGGGGGTTCAAGGACAAGGTGTATCTGATCGATGTCGACGAATCGTAAGGTTAAGCTGATCACGGAGAACCTGGCGGATGAGCTGATCGCGGGGATGCAGCAGGCGTCGGGGATCTATATCATGACGTCGTTCGTCATGCATTCCGGGGTCCGGCTGCTGGCCCCGCATCTGAAGCGGGCGCTGGATAACGGGGCCGAGGTCCGGATGCTTGCCGGGGACTACCTATTCATCACCCAGCCCGAAGGGCTGCGCTCTCTGATCGCGATCGATGAACGGCTGGAGGCCCGGCTTTGGCGGAGTGCGGGGGTGTCGTTTCATCCCAAGGCATACCTGTTCGACTATGATAACGGGGAGGGGCTCTTCATCGTGGGCTCCTCCAATTTCTCGTTGTCCGCGATGCGTATGGGTGTGGAGTGGAACCTTGCGATGAACGCTGAGGCTGAGCCCTACACGTTTCAGGTGGCTATCGAGAAGTTCATGAAGAACTTTTATCATGACTCTACCCTGCCTCTCAATGCCGATACTATCGCCTTGTACGAGGACGAATACGAGCAGCACCACGAGCGGAATCCTGAACTGCTCCGGCAAATCACGGACATGGAGGAAGCCGAGTACCAGGTGTTCGACGATGGGCCGGCAGATGGCGCTGCGCCGCAAGAAGCCAAGACGACGCTGCAGCCGCGGCCTGCTCAACAGGCAGCGCTGGAAGAGCTGGAGCGTACGCTGGACGAGGAGTATACGAGAGCGATGGTCGTCATGGCCACGGGACTCGGCAAGACCTATCTGGCTGGATTTTTCGGTCAACGCTTCAAACGCATCCTGTTCATCGCCCACCGGGAAGAGATCCTGCACCAGGCACAGCGCTCGTTCCAGCATGTGATGCCGGAGCGGTCATGCGGGATCTACAATGGTCAGCAGAAGGAAGGGGAAGCGGACAATGTCTTTGCCTCCATCTATACGCTGGGCAGGAAAAGACATCGCGAGGCTTTTGCGCCGGACAGCTTCGACTTGATCGTCGTAGACGAGTTCCATCACGCCGCCGCGGCGTCGTACCAATCGGTCATGGACTACTTCCGCCCCCAGTTCCTGCTCGGCATCACAGCGACGCCGGACAGGATGGATGGCAAGGATGTGTATGCGATCTGTGACGGCAATGTCGCGTATCAGATCCGATTTATCGACGCGATCCGGCGCGGCTGGCTGTCGCCGTTTCAGTATTACGGCATATTCGATGAGACGGACTACACGCAGATCCGGTGGATGGGGACAAGGTATGACGATGAGCAGCTCGCCGCTGTCCAACTGAGAGAGAGTCAGGCGGAGCAGATCTTCAGAGCGTGGGAGCGACATAAGCAGACGCGGACGATCGGATTCTGTTCGTCGATCCGGCAGGCGAATTTCTTAGCTTCGTATTTTGAGGAACAGGGCGTCCGTTCGTTAAGCTTGCATTCCGGGACGGTGGGCATCACCAGACAGGAGGCGATCCGGCAGCTGGCCGAGGGCGAGCTGGAAGTCATCTTCACGGTGGATCTGTTTAATGAAGGGGTGGACATCCCGAGTGTGGACACGCTGCTGTTCGTACGGCCTACCGAATCGCTGACGGTGTTCACGCAGCAGATCGGCCGCGGCCTAAGGCTGGCAGACAGCAAGACACACTGCGTCATCATCGACCTCATCGGCAACTACCGCAATGCGGACAACAAGCTCAGTCTGCTATCGGAGAGTAAGGAGGGCGGCAAGAAGGCCGCAATCCTCCCATCCGTGCCGGCAGGCTGCAGCATCGACCTGGATACGCGGGTCGTCGATCTGCTCCAAGAGCTGAGCCGCAAGCGGATGCCGCGCCGGGAGCAGCTGATCCACTCGTTTATGGAATTGAAGCGCGAGCTGGGCCGGATGCCGTCGTACCTCGAGCTTCACCTGCATGGGCAATCGGAGAGCCATGCCTACCGCAGCGAGTTCGGCTCTTATCCGGGGCTTCTCTATGCTGCTGATTGCTTAAATCCGGCTGAGGTGGAGTTGTTCCAGAAATATGAGCCGTGGCTCCGGGACGTCGAGAGTACGCGGATGAACAAAAGCTACAAGATGATCGTCCTTCTCTATATGCTGGAGCGGGGATCGCAGGGTTGGACAGACCCAGTCACACCTCAGGATGTGGCGCCGTTCTTCCATCATTATCTGACGGACAAGGAATACCGCAAACGGATCGACTTCTCGGACCAGGAGCATCGGAAGCTATGGGACTATCAGGAGAAGGGCGTCAGCGGGCTGGTCGCCAAGATGCCGATGACGATGTGGGGCTCGGCCAAAGGCAGCATGACCGCATTCGAGGACGGCATGTTCTCGCTCCGGATCGCTCCAGAGGCAGAGGAGATGGAACGGCTGCATGCATGGACGCTGGAGATCTGCTTGTACCGTCTCCATGTTCATTTCGAGCGACGCGGCGAACGATGAATAAGGCTTGATATATTCGTAACCAACAGCGTCCAGCCCAAGCCGGTTGCTGTTGGTTTTCCTGCACCATCCTTCTTAGCCCCGCCCCATCAAAGCTTCCTCGCATAATAAATCCACAGCACATAGAACACAACCAACATAAACAGCAGGCAGCCCATCAAGGCGAAGAACACTGTGGCGCTGAAAAAGCCGGAGACGATCGTGGCAATGCCGATGCCGCCGAAGCTGATGGCGATCGTGAGCGTGCTGGCATTGCGGATGATGAGGCCGGCCCGGGTGCGCATCGTTGCCCTGTACGTATTCCTCGTCAGTTCTCCAATGCACTGAAGTCAAATACCTCTATTTGCTTTGCAATTGATCTCAATTTATAAGCGCACTAAAGGAATATAAAACCTCACGTCGAAATTAAGAGATGCACGAGGAAAATGTAGCCAGTATCCCATTCATCTACTATTATCATCATCCGTTGTCGGCACAGAAAGGTGAATACATATGAGATATAAAGTGACGATCATTTTCTGTTTGACGATATTCATCGTGAATGGATTGCATATGCTCTTGGTTCATGAAGCCACGGTTTTAAGGATGCTAATACTTCTGCTCAACCTATGCTTGGCTTGGTTTCTTGGGAGGATGATCGATCATTATATTCTTGTGAAGAAGGAATTGGGGACGACCAAGGTTCATCTCATCCAATATTCCTACGGGCTTGATTCGACCATGGACGGCATAGGGATAACGAATGAAGCGGGATTGTTCGAATACGTAAATCATTCCCATGTCAAGATGTATGGATATACGCAAAGTGAACTGTTGGATGCTCACTGGAGCACTTGTTATTCCGAGCCGACCATTGATCATCTGACAAGCGTTGCTGTCCCTGCGCTTAGAAGAGACGGCTATTGGCGGGGAGAGGCGGAAGGTGTCCGAAAAGACGGGACAACATTCAGCCAAGAGCTGGTGCTGTCCCAGATCAGAGGAAGCAAGAAGGTGTTTTGTGTTGTCCGGGACATCACGGAACAAAAACAGTCGGAAGACAAAATAAAGCGTCTGGCACTCACCAATGAAGTCACGAGCCTTCCTAATCGCCGGAGTCTAAAGCATAAGATGGCAGAGCTGATGATCGGGAAAGTCCCCTTTTTTGTGCTGTTTATCGATGTCGACCGTTTCAAAAATGTAAACGATTCCTTTGGTCATGAGGTGGGCGATCTGCTGCTTGTGCAGGTTGCCGAACGTTTAGCTGCTGTTGCACATGATACGTTGACGGTATTTCATCTGGGCGGGGACGAATTCATCGCATTGCTGCAAATGGAACGATCCGAGGTACATCAGATGGCTGCTGCTCTACTCGAGAAGATGGGCACACCATTTTATGTCTCGGAGATCGAGATCAATATTACCATCAGTATAGGGATCAGTGGTTATCCGGATGATCATGAGGAGCTGGAAGGACTGATCAGCCTGGCTGATACAGCGATGTACGAGGTCAAAATGTCGGGGAAAAATGATTATAAATGGATCAACGACGAGATGAAGGCGGCCTTGGAAAGGAAAGCATACGTAGAGGTTGAACTGAAAAAAGCGGTGCGCCATGGACAGCTTGCGCTTCACTATCAGCCTATCCTGAATCTTGAGAGCAGCCAAGCAGTGGCGGTTGAGGCGTTGCTGCGGTGGAACCATCCGAAGCTGGGCCCGGTCTCCCCGGCGGAGTTCATACCGATCGCTGAAGAAACGGGGATCATCACAACTATAGGCAGATGGGTAATTAAGGAGGCAATAAATCAAGCTGGTGTATGGCGTGAGGCAGGTTCCCCCCTGGGAGTGTCGATTAATGTGTCCCAACGTCAGCTTAGCCATGACAAGGGTCTTGTCGCCTTTATCAACCACAGGTTAGAAGAGTGCCGGATCGATCCGGATCAAGTCATGCTTGAAATCACAGAAAGCGTCATGGAGAATTATGAGAAAATCATACCTGTCTTGAACGAGCTCAAGCAGCTTGGAATTAAACTGGCGCTTGACGATTTTGGCACAGGCTTCTCATCCTTATCCTTTGTGAAGCGCTTGCCGATCGATGCCTTGAAGATTGATCAATCCTTCATCCGGGAGATGACGGAAAGTCCAACGGACATCGCTATTATCCGATCGATCATTGAGATCGCGAACAACATAGATCTGACGATTGTTGCAGAAGGCATAGAGACAACAGAACAAGTGAATCTCCTTAAAGGGATGCAGTGTTTAAAGGGGCAGGGGTATCTGTTTAGCAAGCCGCTTCCTCCGAAGGCATTGGAAGATTGGATGGCCGACAAAGCTTGATGATCTGCTTTCTCGTACCCTGATCGCCTTTGCGGGCATCCGGGGGACCGAGCTATCGCTGTTCATGATTACTTAACATTGAAGATGTTTTAAATTTACATTGCATTGCTATAGTACTTCTTAGATCTATAATTTACTAGGGAAAGAAGGCAATGCAATGAAGGGCATCGTATTTCGCAAGCTCGTACTACTCTTATCCACGATCACATTGCTGGGCGGAGGGCTGTTCACAGGGTTTGGCCCCAAGCCTGTGGTTTATGCGGCCGGTGAAGCTGCGCCGTACTTGATGATTGAAGATTTTGAAGCGGGCATCTCCCATGTGAACTTTAATCCTAAACGGATGTATGACGCTACGCTTCACTTGGAAGATAACAAGGCGTATGTAAGAAATGGACAATACTCGGCTCGGATCGATTACGATATGATCGGCATTGTCGATAACCCCTCCCAGATTGAAGTGGGATATCAGGCGGGACGAATCCCGGTTACAGGCTACCCTATTAAAGTAGGCATGTGGGTGTATGGGAACAATGAAGGACATCTGCTAACGACAAAATTTAGAGATCACAGCGGATCTTCTTTTCAAGCCGAATTTTACGATGAAACCCAGCAGGGGATCGACTGGCAAGGCTGGAAATATATCGAGGCCGATGTTCCGCAGGGAAAACCGGTCCCGATTGTCCTGGAATTGTTCTTTCAACTGAAACAATCGGATATGAGCAAGAAAAATAAGGGTTCGCTATGGGTAGATGACATTATCTTTATCTATGAGGAAATGGACGAGGATAGAGAAGTGCCCGCCATTACACCCATTGCTCCAGTGGAAAATGAAGTGTTAAGCGCTCCGCTGGAACAACTGCAGATTGAACTGTCAGATATGGGATCGGGCCTGGATATGAGTACCTTGTCTGTTCTTTTGGACGGCACGGATATTACGGATCAAGCGAGTTACTCGCCGGATACTCATCTCCTCACCTATCCCGGACGATATGTGGATGGCGGTTACCATGAGCTCACTATCACAGTGAGAGATAACAACGGCAACCCGGCAGGAAAAACGTACGCATTCATCATCGATGCAGGCGAGCGTTTGTTCATGACTGCTGAAGAGGAAGCCGTAAGCAATGAAATCTACGCTGTTCGAGTGGGGATCCAAGATTACGCTAGTGCAGATGAGGCTTCATTTACCTTGCACTATGATCCCGATACTCTGCAAGTTGAAAGCTTGACTGAGGCGGCGGGCGTTGCTGCGACTTCCGTTGTTGATAATGAGAATGGGAGTGTTCAGGTAGTACTTGACGGCGTGTCAGCGGTAGCCCATGAGGTTGCGGTGAACTTTAGAGTGAATCCTCATGCTGTATTAGCGCGCGGTGAAGCGTACAAGACCATAACCATGAGCGATACGAGCCTCTCGGCAAATGAAGTGCAGCTTAGCTCGCCATTAGCTGCTCCTATCCACTATACCATCGGATTTCCCTATCGTCTGACGATGACGGGAGTCGGTTTGGGTACGCCTTCGACATTTACTGTATGGGATCATGAGGGCAGACCTTTTGCAGGGGCGGATATTGTGTTCACGGGGGGATTGAAGCAACAGTCGGTCATTACAGTTACCGCTGCGGCGACGAATGTATATCCGGATAAGAATACATCTTCTCCTGTATTGGCGGTTGCCACAGCGGGTGATCGTTATTATGCATCAGCGGAAGCGAAGGATGGATTATTCGAGGTCATCCTTGCAGATGGCCGCACGACAGGCTATATCTCGGAAGCCGATGTTAATCGTCAGCTGCTGAGTGACAGCCTGGGCAAGACAGATCCCAACGGGCAGTTAACGACACACTTGGCTACTTTGGCCCTTGGCACCTATCAAGTTCAAGCCGTCTACGGGGATCAGAACAGTAAGGTTGTCCATTATGAAGTCGTAGAGCAATACGGTACAGAGATGCCTGCCCATATTCAGACTTATGTGACCGAAGATATGTCTTCTCAACTCAGTGTGGCCTGGCATACCAAATCAGATCAAGCCGTTACGGCGATGGAGTACATTGAAGCAAGCGAGTGGGGAACAGAAGAAAGCCCGAATACTGCGAATG
This sequence comes from Paenibacillus jepli, assembly GCF_047238105.1. Taxonomy (NCBI): domain Bacteria; kingdom Bacillati; phylum Bacillota; class Bacilli; order Caryophanales; family Paenibacillaceae; genus Paenibacillus; species Paenibacillus jepli. The sequence continues at coordinate 2,835,389 of NZ_JBDFMD010000001.1, read as the reverse complement.
TAAAACAGCAGCAAGCGGACAGTGAGCTTCAAGTGCTCAGCATGAAGGAAAAAGGCACCCGTGGCGAGATCCGGTTCCATAAGGCGTTGATCCGGGGCTTGAAGGCGGGCACGACTTATAAATATCGTGTAGGCTATGGGGACCATTGGTCAGAGTGGCATGACTATGCAACACTGGCTCAGGACAGCTCAACACCGACCTCCTTCTTATTTGTTACGGATTCTCATACGACTGAATTACAAGGATTGCAAACCTATCAAGAGCTGATGACCAACGCTCTGACACACTACCCATCGACCCAGTTTATTATGCATGGCGGAGATATGGTGGATACGGGCGGTGCATTCGAAGAATGGCTGCAGTTCTGGCAAGCTTCTTCGATCTATGCCACATCCCTCCCATCTGCGCTCGCCTTGGGTAATCATGATGTGAAGAGCGAAGGGAAAGACGTATTCACCAAGGGCGCGAACTTCCCGATGAACGGACCAGAATCGCAACTGCAATATGCTTATTCTTTTGATGTGAAGGATACGCATTTTGTCGTATTGAACTCCGAAGGTACACGGGAGCAAATGATAGAACAAGCCGCCTGGTTGCAACAAGACCTGGATCAAAGCGAGGCAAAGTGGACAGTCGCTATGTTCCATCGTCCCGCCTACCATACAGAAAAAGGCCGGGGACACATTGTGGAGTATACGCAAACGTATTTTGCCCCCATCCTGGAAGAGAAGAGCGTGGATCTGGTTCTAGTCGGCCATGATCATGTGTATGCGCGCACCTACCCGATGCAAGAGGGCAAACCCAATAAAGCTACAAATGAGGGTACGGTATACCTAAACGGTGGATCCTCGGGCTGGAAATTCTATGATGGGGACCATTATCCGTATCTGAGTTATCTGTTTGATGAGAATATCCCTGTATACTCTGCGATCGAAATTACGGAGAACAAGATTCATATTGAAGCGCGTACGATAACTGGTGACATGATCGATGAGTTTTCTATCGTGAAACCGACAAAAAATGAGCCAACACCAACGCCGAATCCAACGCCAAATCCATTACCGGTCCCAACACCAGAACCGGAGCCGGAGCCAACCCCGGACCCGGAAGCAACACCGGGACCAACACCGGAGCCGACACCGACACCAGCCCCGGGGCCGACGCCTGCGAAGCCTGTCTTCAACGAGAAGGTGGATGCCAACGTGGTGAAGGGGATCATGCAAAAAGAGACATCTGCTCCCGGAATAAGCTTTACGGATGTTCTTGCCTCTTCGTGGAGTGCTTCCGTAGTAGAACGTGCAGCTAAGATGGGTATTGTGACAGGGTACAGCGACGGTACCTACCGCCCTAAAGAAAAGGTAAACCGTGCTGAGTTTGCCGCGATGCTGACCAGAGCGTTTGGTCTGACGAATCCAAGCGGCTCTTCCTTCTCTGACACGCAAGGGCATTGGGCTTCCGGAGCGATAGGCGCATTAAGGGCCAATGGGGTAGTCACGGGATATGAGGACGGCTCCTTCCGTCCGTACCAAGAGATCACCCGCGCGGAGATGGTTGCCATGCTTGCTCGACTGACGAACTATGTGCCTGGCACATCTGATCTGTTCTCGGATACCGTTACGAGCTGGGCTTCTGAGCAGATCCATGCTTTTGCAGCTGCTGGTATCGTAAACGGCATGGGCAACGGCTTGTTCAAACCGAATGATGCTGCCTCTCGCGCTGAGGCAGTGACGATGATTATTCGCTTGATGGATACCGTGCTTGCGCAATAAGTAGGATTGTTCATAGCAAGGAAGTCGAATTGTGGTTTGCATCGCCGCAGTTTGCTTCCACCATGCAGATCCACAACCGCCAAGGTTGTGGATTTTGCGTGCAGCTCTTCCTACTCAATAACTAAGTTGCACTATTTTGCAAGGCGCTCATTGCCCGAAACGACGGCCTTATCCTCACCTCTGTGATGCTCAGGCCGACATAGAGGCCCATGGCCTTCACAATTGCTCAAAACGGTCAATATTGATCCATGATCAAATCTGACCAGAACAATCAATAGCCATGATTTACGGAGAAGTTGGCGATGGATTACAATGCAGACACATCCTTGCCAGTGTACACACATCTACATTCGGACGACTACCCTGCAGAGAAGTGAGGTGAGCGGAAAATAGAAAGCGCTTCATCGTAAAATGAAAGCGTTTAAAAAATGTAGGGTTACCGGAGAATGAGCATGCAGCGGCTGGACTGGCAACTCTTGGGTTCTAATCATGGCTATGAGGAGTGAAATGAATGAAGAGAAGATTAAAGAAGTACATATCGGTACTTCTCACCGTCTCCATGGCATGGATGCTGGTGCCGCTGGCGGCGTGGGGAGAGGAAGTCGGCGGTACTACGCCTGTCGCTCTGACCCCGGTCGGCGATCTCTTGGACTTCGAGGATGGCGAGCTGACGGGGACGGTTAGCGGCGCTCCGGCCACTGCAGGCCCCGGCTCGATCGCGGTAGCGGCATTCGATTCCAACGTGCTGCGTGTACATCCGCCATCGGAAGGACAAGCCAGCTATTGGTGGACGCTTCCGCTGGATAGCGGCGACTATGACCTCGCCGGACAAGACCAGGTGGAGGTGTCGTTCGACTGGTGGGTGGACATCACCCGTCCGGGCGCCAACTCGCTGGATGTCCGTCTGAACGACGGTGCGGATCAAGTCCTGACGCTTCGGACGGCCGGCGGCGGGACGGGGGCCGACGCACCGGCGACAATCTCCTATTACAGCGGCAATATGACTGCCGCCAATGCGCCGGCTGTCGGCTCCGCCACGACCGCGTTAACCGGGGTGCCGCGCCTGACCCGGCTGTCGGCGACGATCAGCGTGGATCTGCTGATGCAAGAAGCCTCCATCAGCCTGACTGATGGCCATGCCCTCAGCTATCAGTCGCCGCAGCCCATCGCCCTGGGCTCCGATCAGCTGACCAGCCTGAGCATCGGCGCGAGCCGGGCCAGCGGGCAGAACTGGGCCAGGTTCAACGCGGTCCCCGATGTGATTTGGGATGAGAGCGCCTACGGGATGCGCGTGGACAATATCCTCATCCAGGCTGCCGACTCCGGCGGCGTGAAGCCGATCATCTCCCCGAGCGACATCACGATCTCTCCGGCCTCCGCAGCTCTGGAATATGGCGCAGGCTCGCTTGCCGAGCGGCATTCCGCTGCCTTCAGCGCGGTAGTGATGCCTGTCAATGCAGCTGACCGGACGTTCACTTGGTCGATCGCTGATGACAGCATCGCGACGATAGAGGTGAACCCGGATCACAGCGTGACGGTAACAGGGGTTGGCGCAGGTCAGACCGAGCTGTTGGCGGTATCCAATATGGACGATACGATTGTGGACAGCGTGCCGATCGAGGTGTCCTACGTCCCGGCCGCGACGGAGCCGATGCCGGATTTCTCCGCCCTGCTGGCGGAAGGATACACGCAGCAGTTCGGGAGCAACTTTGCCGGTGACGCTGCCGCCCCGCTCTGGATATTCGCCGGCGGCACATACCATTCGCTTGCCAGAGAAGATGCGCCGCAGACCAATCACTATTTCCGGTTCGACGCCTCCGGCTCAGGCAATCGCGGCGGCCAGGGGCATCTGCCGGAGCCGGTGTTCGGCAGCAAGGTCTACGTTCATTTCGACTGGAAGGTGCCGGCGGTGACCACCCAGCAAAATACGTTTAACCTCAGCTTCCAGGACGGTGCCCAGGTGCTGCTCAGTTTGCGGACGGGCACTTACAACGGCCAAAGGACGATTGGCGCGTTTGCAGGCCCGTTGCCGGGACCGACGGGGCCTGAACCGGACCATTTCTGGAACACGGAGCGGTACCATGCGTTTACGTACAACCAAGTGAATACCTGGTACACGGTAGGCGTTGCATTGGACTTCGACACGATGACAGCCACAGTATCCCTTGTGCCGAGAGATCAGGCCGGGGCGGAGCCGTCGGTGCTGACGATCCCATTTGCAGGGAGCCAGATCAGCTCCTTCGTGCTCACCGGCGAGCGCGCGGGCGGCAATAACATCAACGTGGAAGACAACGGCATCGACAACCTGTATTTCTTCACGCAGCCGCTGGCGCCAGACACGATCACGGAGGTGCTGCCCTATGACTTCTTGCCGGAGCGACCGGCTGCGGCGGACAGCAACACGTGGCAGAGCTGGATGAAGATCGTATATATCGGGGATGTTGCCGATGAAGCAGGACTGGGCCTGCCGGAGACGATCGACGTGAAGGTGGCAGGCGGCAGTACGGAGACGGTAGGCATCACCTGGGAGTTGACCGAGACCCCGTGGTCCCGGCCAGCACTGGCGGGTCTATGACCCGGACAAGCAAGGCGTATTTTCCTACCAAGGAACCATCGTGAGCACGCCTGGCGTAGCCGTCAACCGGATGGCCGTCGAAGCGAAGCTGTATATCGAGAACCGCCACAAGACGCCGGTCACCTCCGAGCCCTACTCGATGGAGTGGCTGGACAGAGGCGTCGTGGCGATTCCGGAGAACAGCGGCCAGGGCATCCTGGTCACCTGGCGTCTGCTCGCTTCCGAATACCGTCAGGGGTTAACCTTCGACGTATACCGGAATGGCGAGAAGGTCAACGCTGCGCCGATCGCCAAGCTTAACTATATCGACGCAGACGGGGAGGCGGGAGACAGCTACGTGGTAGAGACGGTAAGCACCGGCGCCCGGAGCAAGCCGGCAGAGGCATGGGCGCACAATTATGTGGACATCCCGCTGCAGCGGCCGGCCGATCGTCCGAACCCGGCGCTTGCTTATGGCGCGACTGCGAGTGCGGAGCCGATCACTTATACCGCGAACGACATGTCTGTAGCGGATGTAGACGGGGACGGCCAGTATGAGATCCTCGTCAAATGGTACCCGTCGCAGGCACAGGACCCGGGCCTGACGAACCGGCATACCGGCGAGACGATCTTCGATCTGTATACGCTGGAAGGCGAGCTGCTCTGGCGGATCAATCTGGGGATCAATATCGTCTCCAGTGCGCATCACAGTGCGTTCAACTTCTATGATCTGGACCAGAACGGCAAGGCCGAATTCGCGGTGAAGACGGCCGACGGAACGAGAGGGTACCTGCCGAGGGCCGACGGCACCATCGATGACCTGACCGATGAGCCGGCTTGGGTACTCGGCAACCGCGATGCGGTCTGGGTAGGCGGTCTGCAGAACCCGGCCAATGGCAACCAGATCAACAATACGGCGCTGGGCCGCGTGGCGTCCGGCCCGGAGACCTTCACGGTCTTTGACGGAGCCACAGGCGAGCCGCTGGATACGGTCCCGTACTTTGCACCGTACAACATCACCCCCAACTGGGGCGACAACAACAATAACCGCAGCGACCGCTTCAACGGCGCGGTAGCCTATATGCCGAAGCATGGCGTACCCGGCGCCGAGCCGTATCCGACAGTGATCGAGGTGCGCGGTCACTATGGTCCGCATTTTGTAGCGGCTTATCAGTGGCTCGACGGTGAGATCGAGGAAGTGTGGACATTTGCACTGGCGGACTGGAATGCCGGCAGCAACCAGGGCAATCATAACCTGAAGGTGGCCGATGTGGATCATGATGGCTACAGCGAGGTGGTGCTGGGCCCGATCACACTGGACCAGGACGGGACGATCGTGTGGAGCGGCAACGGCACCCGGGGGACGATCGCTGCGGGCCACGGCGACGCGCTGCATGTAGGGGCGATGGTGCCGGGCAGCGATGAGATCTATGTGTTCCAGCCGCATGAATATGGACCGCCGAACAATGTTACCCTCGTCCGCGGTTCCACAGGCGAGCCTGTGTGGACGTACTCGGCCAATGTCGGCGATGTCGGTCGCGGCGTAGCGGCCAATGTCACGCCGCTGCCAGGCTTCGAGATGTGGGCCATCCAGACGCCGATGTACAATATGGTGAGCGGCGAGATGATCACTGCCGATGTTGGCGGCATCGGCCAGGCGAACAAGGCGCCGGTCAACTTCATCCTGTATTGGGATGGGGATCTGCTGAGCGAGTTCTTCGACGGGCCGGATAATTACAACTCCACCGAGGCGCCATCCATCACGAAGTTCCAATATGATGTCGTGACCGGCGAGAGCGAACTGGAGACGCTGCAGACCTTGACCGGGACGTACTCCAATAACGGGACCAAGGCCAACCCGGGGCTGATCGCAGACATCTTCGGCGATTGGCGGGATGAGGTGCTGGTCCGCACCAGCGACAACAATGCCTTGCGGATCTATACGACGGATATCTCGACAGCGCATGTCATCTACACGCTGATGCATGATCCGACGTATCGTATGGCAGTGAATCTGCAGAACTCGATGTACAACCAGCCGGCGCACCCGGGCTTCTACCTGGGCGAAGACATCCGCGAGGACGTCCAGGCGATGCAGCTGCCTGTGCCGAATCTGTACTACACCGGGAACAGTACGCTCTCGGCAGCTACGGCAACGTACTACACGAATGCCCCGGCTGACATAACGGTGACGGCGATCTTGAACGGCAACACGCTCACTGGCATCAGGAAAGATAATGCAGCACTCGCTGACACAGATTATAGCGTTGGTGAGGCAACGGCGAACGGCCGGCAGACGATCACCATCAAGAGCAGTTACCTGGCGACCCTGGCCGATGGCGACGTCTTAACCTTCATGTTCAGCGCAGGCGAGCCTGCAGAGCTGAAGGTGACGGTGACGACGCGGGCGGCGAATCCGCCGATCTATTATCCGCCGCCGGTGACGCCGACGGATCCGGCAACACCGGAGGACCCGGACGATGTGCCGACGGATGAGGAGACGGGGACAGATCCGGGAGCGGGGGGAGAGACGCCAGCTCCAGCGAAGCCGGTACTGAAAGGTGCGATCACAGATGCGGAGCAGCTGAGGGCGGCGATCCTGCAAGCGCTGCAAGCGAATCAACCGGTCCGCTTCCCTGACGTTCCGGCGACGCACTGGGCAGCCCAAGCCATCGGCTACGCCTCGCAGCTCGGCATTGTCGTGGGGATGCCAGGTGGCGAGTTCAAAGGCTCGCATCCGGTCACGCGGGCTGAGTTCGCAGCGATGATCGTGCGTACGGTGGGCATGGACACGACAGGGGAGACGGGATCCTTCTCCGACACGGCTGGGCACTGGGCGAATGCCGAGATCGGCGCTTTGTCCCGTGCAGGTGTCGTGAATGGTACAGGCGACGGCGCATTCAGTCCGAATCAGGAGATTACCCGCGCCGAGATGACCGCTATTCTGACGCGGCTCTTGGATAGCAGCCCGGCGGACCAAGCGTCCACATTCTCCGATATTAGCGGCCACTGGGCTGCATCGTATATCGCCCAGCTTAGTCAGGCCGGCATCGTGAACGGGGTGGGCAGCGATAGGTTCGCTCCCAATGATACCGCTACGCGGGCACAGTCGGTGACGCTCATTACGCGGATGCTGAACCTTGTCCTTGATCTTGGATTGGACTTGTAAGACGCTTTATTTGTAGCAAACAGCCTCCCGGCATCGCTGGGAGGCTGTTTAGAATCGTATAGAGGTTATCAAATACTCGTTCTGGTGTATAATTGACCTAATCCCCTTTTCTGATCGGAGTGAGCCTGGTATGTTCTTGGAAATCGATGAAAAGAAAACGCTTCTGGATCAGAAGAGACCGTTGCCGGTGCATACATTACGCAGTATTCGCGAGCATATGATTATCAATTGGACGTACCATTCCAACGCTATCGAAGGCAACACCCTTACGCTATCGGAGACGAAGGTCGCGTTAGAGGGAATAACCGTTGGCGGGAAGACCATCAAAGAGCATCTAGAGGCAATTAACCATAAAGAAGCTATTTTGTACGTAGAAGAGATCGTGAGTCGCCGGGAGCCATTGTCCGAATGGCAGATCAAGAACATCCACCGGCTCATTCTAAAGCACATCCACGACGAGTACGCAGGCACGTACAGGAGGGAGAATGTGATCATAAGCGGTGCGACGCATCTCCCGCCTGATTTCGTTCATGTTGCAGATGAGATGGAACAGCTTATCCAGTCCTATGAGATCTGGCAAACGGACGTTCATCCCATAGAGCGGGCGGCGCGGCTGCACGTTGATTTTGTGAAGATTCATCCCTTTGTAGATGGCAATGGAAGAACTGCCCGATTGCTGCTCAATTTTGAACTGATGAAAAATGGCTACCCGCCGATTGTCATTGAGAAAGAAGATCGAGCCGAGTACTATGCTGCGCTTGACCGGGCTCACACAACGGGTGATACGCTTCCGTTTATCCAGTTGGTTTCCCAATCGCTCGATAAGACACTAGACTGGTACTTGAAACTGGGGTAACCGCCGTGCTACGGCCGTGACTGCCTGCGGTAGTCGCCCGGGGTGACCCCCATATTTTTCTTGAACACGCGGATGAACGAATTGGACTGCAGATAGCCCATCTTCACCGCGATGTCAGCGACCGGAAGATCGCTCTCCACCAGCAGCCGGGCGGCCTGCTCCATCCGGACGCGGGTGACATACTCGATGAAGGTCTCGCCGAACTCTTCTTTGAAGAGGCGGCTCAGGCTCTTGAGATGGATAGAGAAAACTTCGCTTAGCTGCTGCAAAGATAAGTTCGAGTCCTGATAATGCAGCTCGATGTAGTCTTTGACCTGATGAATGAGACGATGATTCTTGCGGTTTTCCCGATAATTTTGCAGCGACCGCCATTGCTCGTTCAAGTGGGCGAGCCAGGCATCGGCCAGATCCTGCAGCAGCTCAAACCGCTCAAGCATGTCATTGAACTGGCGCATCGCATCCTTCTTCCACATCTGCTGAAACTCCTGAGGCAATCCGCCGATCTCCTTGTACAGCTGAAAGGAAAAATAATTAAAGAGATTAATGAGCTCGTCCCGGGACAAGGAAGCCTCCTGCAGCGACGCGATCCAGAGCAGATACAGCTCCCGCCACGTCTCCTCGCCCAGACGGTAATGCTCCGTAATGGTGCGGACATGCTGGAGCTGATCAAACACGCTCTGCTCCATGCTCTTCGGAAGCTGCCCGCTCTGGATGACGCGGTTGTTGCCAAGGGTGGATTTGTATTGCAGCGCCGCTTGGGCAGCCCCGTAGGAGAGGGAGAGCTGACCGGGCTCGCTGACCGGGTCGCCGATCGCAAAGGTGACGGTGAATTGAAGATGCGTCACAATCCAGGTGCGGGCGGCTTCGCATACGTTCAGCACGACATGGTTCAGCTCGGGCTCAGCCAGATGCTCCTCGGCCATGAACATGATGCCGAGCTGCTCGGCGGCCGTCCACTCGCACCAGCCCGTGATCCCGGCCAGCGCCGCCTGCTCCGAGATGACGTTGGAGAGCGCGAACTTCAGCAAGTATTGGTCGCGGGGATTGTAGTGCATCGCAAACTGCGAGTAGCTGTCGATCTCCGCGATCGCCACGATCGCATGCGAGAAGCGGTCCGGCAGGCTTAGCCGCGCCATCTCGGCGCTCCACTCGTCCGGACGGATGAGCGTCTCCCCTTCCGTGAGGGTATGGAAGAAATGGCGCTTGCGTAAGATGAGATCTTCCTTATGCTGGACTTCGAACTGATTGGAGCGCTCGATGATGACATCCAGCGCCGATTCGATGAAATCCAGCTCGCCGCGGCTTCGAACGCCCAGCGTCTGGCCGGTACGCTGGGCGTAGCTGGTCACGCGGTTGCTGATCGCCAGAATAGGCAGGTAGTTGCCGCGAGTTACCCAGATCATGCCGAGGATGCCCAAGAGCACGATGAGGCAGCCGAAGAAGAGCCACTTCCAGGAGACGTAGGAGAAGAAGTGCAGCATGGGCAAGCTTGTGATGCCGCTGTAGATCGTCCAGCCTGTATAGGGCGAAGTGTGCTCGCTCAGGAACGGCACCGCAGGGAAACGCTCCGAGATGGTAGGGTGATGCGGAGCGAAGAAGAGCCGGCCGTTCTCATCGACCAGCTCTGCCTCGCTAATATCCGATCCGACATAGTCCAGGTACATGCGGTTGATCGCGTGGATGCTGACGTTGACCACGAACACCCCGCGATTGCCTTCGATGAGAGGGACGTTGCGGACGAGCGAGACGACCATCTTCTCTCTGTCGGCAGCAAAGCCCTTGTATACGCGCTGATCGGTCCAAGGCTTGGCGACAGGGGACTGCTCATGACGGAGCAGGAAGTCGCGGTCGGCGAAGCTCGACAACGGCACCATCGCTTCCTGCGTTAGCACCGCCTGATCGGCATACCGGTACAGATAGATCGAGTCGATCTGCGGCATCGTGATGATGAGCGCGTTGATGCGCTGCGACGCTTCGTACTCCAGGAGCACATTGGACGGTTGGGGACGATAGAAGCCGGCCAGCGCCTCATCGGTCATCAGCTCTTTGACGGTGACCTGCTCGATCAGCCTCAGCGAGGTGTCGATCGTGTCGAGCACATGCCTGGCGTAGATCTGGTTCGCCTGCTCGGTCTGCCGCTTGGAGATTTCATTCATGCTCAGGACGGACACCAGGATCAAACCGGAGATGATGATAATAAAGATAGGCATGTAGGATAAGAGCCAACGGTAATAGGTGTGATTGCCCATGTTTATTCCTCCCGTATGATCCGCTGTCTGCAAGTGCCGCAAGTGTCAGATCGTGAGATCCTGCCCGGCAGCCGCGCTGCTGCTTGCCGAGGAAGCCGTCGCCGTCTCCTCGTACCCGTATAACGTCCATTGATAGTGAAGCCGCTCCTTGCCGTTGATGCCGCCAAGCGCCCCTTTCTTGGGACAGCCCGCCTCCTGGAAGAGACGGATCCGCTGCCTGTAGGGCACGGCGTCGAGGACGTAGAAGCGATAGGCGGATACGAGACCGCGGGAGTCGGGGATAATCGTCGCGGCCGTGGTCCCCTCGTATACCTGGTCCGAGGTGCAATGCAGATCCAGGCATCCGTGTGTCGGCGTGCTGACTTCCCCTCTGCGGTAATAGTAAGCGCAATTGAAATGATCCTCCGTCCCGGTGCCGAGCCAGGACGGATCATGATCGTGATCCACATAGATGTATTCATTGCCCTCTTGGTTGAAGTTGGCGACGCTGCGCGTCTCTCCGATCTGGGCGGTTACCTGATTCATGCCGATGAGCCGGCCGCTTCCACGGCGGTCCAGCATCGTGTACAACGTACCGTAAAGCAGCTCTTGCTCGGCGTACTGGCAATAAAAGCGCAGCTTCTCCTGATGCGGCTCCAAGGTCGCCTTCACCCAGGTCTGCACGGGGATGGTCTGCCCGGAGCGGTTCTCGATCGTGATCCGGGCTCCGCCGGTGAAGGGCATCCTCACATGACTCATCCAGCGGCTCCCCTCCCGGCTGAATAGCAAGGACTGGTAATCCCGGTCCTTGGTGCCCTGGCAGAAAAAGTGCAGGAAGGGCGCCTCGACGGCAGCCTGCGGCTGCTGATCCCAATACATGCGGAGCCAGAGCTGCTCCAGCACCTCGCGGCCCAGTGCGCCGGTGTCGATGCCCCATTGCTTGATATGCCCGGCGTCCCCGGTCAGATAGATGTCCGATTCCTCTCCGGGAGGCAGCGAGTGATGATCTGCGGCAGGCGCGCCGGGCAGGGCAGGCTGCTGCCTCCAACGGGAGATGACCTCTTGCAGGGCCTGCGACGTCCGTGCGTCGGCATCGCCTGTATAGCTCTGGACGGCAGTGGTCGGCGGATAGAGCAACGCGTTGATCTGCCAGTAGAAATTCGGAGATTCCGAATCCGAGCGGATGATGCAGCGGCGGCTGAAGGGAATCGGCACATAGCTGACTCTCCCCTCGCTGGAATCCTCCCGGTCCATGACGAGCGGCTTGAGGAAAGGCCACTCTTGACCGCTGAAGAAGCGATCGAGAGTGGTCTGTATGCGCGGCGCGGGCTCATCGTCCAGATAGATCTCCAGCCGTCCGTCGCCCCGGGCCTCGCCAGCCATGAAAAAGCGGGTGATGCAGCCCGGGCCGCTATAATCCACCAGAACCTTCCAGGTGGTATCTGCTTCGCGCTCGGTACGGAGGAAGTAGTTGCAGTCCCGGGGCCCCATCCGTTGATTCAGGCTCGAATCCATGACGGAGCGCTCGCCTTCAAAAGTAGAGAGATAGTGGTCATGCGGCTGCTCCAGCCGTTCTAAAAAGGTAGCGATATCTTTCGGTTGATCCATTCGTGCAACGCCTCCAAGCTGATTGCTATTGAATAAACTCTAACATATCTTTGGCCAGGAAGGCAGTATCTTTATTGGCCTCATACCAGTTCGCGTGGAATTCCTCCAGCTGGGTGCCGCCGGATTGGGTCCAGATCTCCTTGGCTGCCGCAATGGCCTGCTCTGTGGTGAAGGAGGCGCCGGCGATGATCGCTTTGTTCGTCTGCTCTGTGATCGCTTCCGTCACGGCGGTGCTGATCTGACGCAGATCCTGCGGCAAGGCCGGCATGTGCTCCGGATGCGTAAGGTTGGCCATCGGACGGCTGGCATCCATATAGAGCGCATCGGCCTGCTCGACCAGCTCGATAAATTCCTTCTCAAGCGCGACCTGAGGGTTCAGCTGTCCCTTTTGCACGCCGCAATCCCCCAGCAGGATGCTCGAGAAGAGCATGGAGAAGTCCAGGTTCCAGGAAACCTCCTTCTGGAATTTCTCGGGATCCAGCTGGACGGGGCAGCCATTGTCCCCCATCTCGTAATGCTCGCCCTCAAAGCCGTATTTCATCGTCATCATGGTCGATTCTGACGCCATAAAGTCGACATATTTCATCACGGCCTCGGGATGCTTGGCGCCGGCGTTGATGACCGCCGTCATCTGCACCGGGTTGTTCAGGTTCGGGCTGAATTGACCAAAGGAAGAGGCGGGCAAGGCGATAACCTCGATACGGCCCTCGGGATTGTTCTTGCGGAAGGATTCATACGGAATCAGTTGATTCACATGATGCACGCGGCCGGCATAAATGCCTACCTTGCCGTTGATCCAGTCCTGCTTGGCCTTCTCGCCGTTCTTGTCCGTCAGGAAGTCTTTGTCCACGATACCTGCATCGTACAGCCGTTTCTTGAACTCGACAGCGGCTTGCAGGCGGTCCCAATCCTTCACCAGCCTGCCGTCCTCCACTACCCATGTGACATTCTGGAACATCATGTCGATGAGCGAGGACATATCCATGCCGAAGGTATCCTGCTGGCCGTTGCGGTCCGGGTCGTCCTTCGTAAAGGCCAGAGCTACCTCGAACAGCTCTTCCGCAGTCGTCGGCACCTCCAGTCCGAGCTCTTCCAGCCAATCCATGCGGATGAACATGGACATGTCGGCGCCCGTCCGGCTGACGCGGCCGAATTCGTACATCTTGCCGTCTTCTTTGGTGGCGACCTTGAGCAGCGCCGGATATTGCTCGATCAGCTCTTTATAGACGGTGCTGTGCGTTTCGATCAGTTCATCGACCGGGAGGATGGCCTTCGTATCGTACAGCTGGCCGCGGAAGGCGCCGTCGAACTCAAAGATGAGGTCCGGAGCGCTCTTGGACGCCAGCAGGACGTTGAACTTCTGCACCGCTTCGCCCCGCGGGATGGCCACGAAGCTTGCCTGGGCAGGACCATTGTCATTGATCCAGTCGGTCCAGAAATTGTTCTCCACCGTCCCGGCCTCGCTAGGAACGGAGCCGCGGTCATAGATCGAAGCGGTGATCGGCAGCTTGGCGTCGGTCTGGTTATCGGGCGTGCCGGTCGACGGACTAGGCGTATTGGCGCTGCTGCAGGCTGCGGCAGCGACGGCCAGGAGACCGGCTGCGGCTGTTGTGGCAAGTGTGCGCTTGATACTCATGTTAACATTCCCCCTAAGTTGTGTTTAGCTTTTGATGGCGCCGATCATGACGCCTTTGACAAAGTATCTTTGCAAGAAAGGATACACGATAAGCATGGGCAATACCATGATGATGATGCCGGCCGATTTCATGGATTCGGGTGTCAGCGACATCACATCGGACGATTGCTGATTGACTTCCGAGAGCAGGCTCTGGCTCTGTACCATCTGCTGCACCAGGACGGTCAAGTTGAGCCTGTGGGAGTCATTGATATAGATAAGCACGCTGATAAAAGCATTCCAATAGGCAACCCCGTAGAACAGGGTAAGGGTAGCCAGCACGGGCAAGGACAAGGGCAGGACGATGCGGAATAAGTAGCGCCACTCGCCGCAGCCATCCATCCTCGCAGCCTCATCGATCTCCGGCGGCAGACTCTCGAATGAGGTTCGCAGCACCATCATGTTGAATACGCTTACCAGACCAAGCAGCCACAGCACGGCATACGTGTTCACCAGGCCGAGGTTGCTCATGATCAGATAGGTGGGGATGAGTCCGCCATTGAAGAGCATCGTGAATACCGCCGCGAGCGAGAAGAAGCGCCTCAGGAAGAAGTAGTTCCTCGAGAGCGGATAAGCGGCCATGATGGTGAAGCTCATGCTGAGCGCCACCCCTACGACAGTGATAACTACGCTATTCTGAAACGCCCGTACAATATTGGTGCCCTCGATCAGCGTGACATACGCATCGACTGTCCAACGCACGGGCCACAGGAAGACCTGGCCGGATACGACCGCATGGTAGTCGCTCAAGGACAGCGAGACGATATGAATGAGCGGCAGCAAGCAGCTCAGACCTGCAATCGCGAGAAGAATATAATTCATCGTATAAAACAGCTTTTCGCTGGAACTTGCTTTCATCGTTCTGCCCTCCTTACCATAAGCCCCGGTTGAATTTGCGTGCAATCTGATTGGCCGTCAGGACGAGGATGAAGCCGACCAGGGATTCGAACAGCCCCATGGCAGCTGCAGCGCTGAACTGGGCGCCAAGAAGTCCGGCTTTGTAAATATAGGTGCTGATGACCTCCGAGATGGCGATGACACTGTTCTGCAGCACATAGATCTTATCGAAGCCAACCTCCATCACGTTGCCCAGCGACAGGATCAGGATCAAGACAATCGTAGGCGCCATGCCCGGCAGGGTCACATGCCAGATCTGCCGCCACTTGCCTGCGCCGTCCATGCTGGAGGCCTCGTAAAGGGTAGGATCGATCGCAGAGATCGCCGCCAGATAGATGATACAGGCAAAACCGCTGTCCTTCCAGATCCCTGAACCGAGGAAGATGGCCAGCCACGAGCCCTCCTTGTATAAAAAGGGGTAGGGCGAGCCGAACCAGTCGGTAATAAGCGTGTTGATCCAGCTGCTCTGCTGCGAGAACAAGGTGACGACCATGCCGCCCACAATGACCCACGAGAAGAAGTGGGGCAGATAGACCAGCGTTTGCACGCCGCGCTTGAACCATGACCTGCGCACTTCATTGAGCATGATAGCCAACAGGATGGGAAACGGAAAGGCGACGACAACGGTCAACACACTTATGATGAACGTATTCTTAATGATGCGGGTCGTTTGCGGCAGGCTGAACAGCATCTCGAAGTGCCGCGTCCCTACCCAGGGACTGCCAAGAATGCCTTCCATAAAATTATAATTTTTGAAGGCGATGACCAGGCCGAACATCGGCGCGAATTTCGCTACGATGAAGAAAGCGATAACTGGAATAAACATCATGTACAGCGGAACGTTCTGTTTGACCTTGCGGATCGTCGGTGTTCTCAACTTCAGCTCCCCTCCCCTTGCTGTGCCTGCAGGTACAACAGCAATTGTCTTAACTATAAGGGGCGGGGCGGCATAGCTCAATCTCCCATTCCGCTGTCGATATGCATGATTCGCAGGGGGGCAAATGCAGGCGGGGCAAGGGTTCGGGGCTTGTCCATGCGCCATATTCGCCAATGAGGCAGATTCTTGCTGACTCATCTGAATCGTGAGCGGTTAATTACCTCAAAGAGATTCTGAGCGAGAGGGGCGAGTCAGGTGGAAGTGATGCAGGTCATCCTGTTGCTGTTGGCGGGTTATATTATTTTTGCGGTGGACAAGAAAAAAGAAAACTTCCCGGTGCCCATGATCCTGGTGCTCCTCGGCATCGGTTTATCCTTTATTCCCTACTTTGCCCATCTGGAAGTGAGCAAGGACATCTTGTACGATATTTTCCTGCCGGGCTTGTTGTTTGTGTCCGCCTACAAGTATCCCCCCCGGGCATTGCGGCGACATGCCGGGGTGATTGCTGTGCTGAGCACGATCGGGCTGCTCGTTACAGCGCTGTTGCTGGGGATGGCTATTTATGCCATGGCAGGGCTGTTCGGCGGTTTGTCCTTCGTCGGTGCGCTGCTGATCGCCTCTGTTCTTACGCCAACGGACCCCGTATCTGTCGTGTCCATCCTCAAGCAGTCATCCATCGATGAAGGGGCCGCTGACGTCGTGGATGGCGAATCGATGATCAACGACGGGACAAGCGTGGTCCTGTTCGGTGTTCTGGCGGGCATGTATACGGAGGGGCGGGCGTTTGAATGGCAGTCGTTTCTCGGGGAGTTTCTGCAGATGGGGCTGGGCGGAGCGTTACTGGGCGTGGGTATCGGCTGGCTGCTCAGCAAGACCGTTCATGTCACCCATCACCGGGAATATCAGGTCATGCTTAGTATTGTTGCAGCTTATGGCGTGTTTCATCTGGCAGAGCTGCTCGGGATGTCCGGGGTGCTGGCGGTTGTCGCATCCGGCATCATGCTGGGCTGGGAGTTCGAGCATACGAATAAGGAGGATCACTACCGGGAGGCGCTGGATGGCTTCTGGAATGTAGTGGAGCCGACCATTCTGTCGCTGGTGTTTTTGCTGATCGGCATCCAGGCGATGGAGTATCTGGCCTGGGACGTGTGGGGGTTGGCCGCGGGGATACTCGCATTATCCCTGGTCATCCGGTTTGTTGTGATCATCCTCACGATGGAATCGTTCAGGGGCTGGCGCGACTTCAACGACTGGCGGACCTGCACCCTGATCGCTTTCTCGGGCATTCGCGGGACGGTGTCCGTGGTGCTGCTGCTCACGCTGGTGCAGGAAGCATCTTTCACCGGAGAGACGAGGCTGATCCTCTCGCTGTCCTTCGCCGTTGTGCTCTTGTCGCTTGTGCTGCAGAGCCTGGGCATCTATCCCTTGGCCAAGCGGCTGGGGAGCGGGGGGAAAGACTAACTCTGGATACCGAATGATAATCCTGCTCCCTCAACTGTATTCACTTACATCAAGAATAATCCAGGACCGGCCTGCATCCTCCCAAAGGATTGGTCTGCTCCCACTTGGCTCCGAGCTGCAGCAAGGTCTTGTCGGCCAAGTGGCTGCCTATCAGCTGCATGCCGATCGGAAGCTGGTCCGGGGACAGGCCGGCTGGCACCGCCAGGCTAGGCAGACCTGTCAAGTTTGGCGGAGCGGTAAAGGGCATGCAGCGGATGGTGACGTCGATATTTTGCTGAACTCAGTTAGTCTGAAAACGAGGCGCGGCAATAGGCAGGGTGGGTGCAGCTATCACCTCGACTTGTTGGAAGCAATCGCCCATTGCCTCTGTCAACTGCCTGCGTGCTTGCTGTGCCTGCAGATAAGACTGAGTGGAGGTGATCTCACCCACTTGGAGGAAGGCCCGGACATCCTGCCCGAAGTATTGCGGATACTGCAGCAGCATCTCATGATGTATATTCGCTGTTTCACTGACAAGGACCGCATATTCTGCAAAGGCGGACAGCTCAAGCTCGGGGATATCCAGGGGCACCAGCTTCGCTCCCAGTCCTTCCCATGTGCCCAGGGCGGCTGTGAAAGACCGCTCCACATCAGGGTCGAGCCCTCTCAAAAAATAGCCGGGAACGCCGATTCGCAGTCCGCTGACGTCCAGGTCGTGGAGGTGTTCCGTATAGTCGGTCCATGGCGCCTTTAGCGAATTGGGATCCTTCGGGTCATAGCCGCTCATGGCGTTGAGCATCAGCGCGAGGTCGGACACAGAGCGCGCCATGGGGCCGATGTGATCCAGCGACCAGGTTAATGGCGTCACGCCATAGGAGCTGACCAGGCCGAAGGTCGGCTTCAAGCCATAGATTCCGCACATCGCTGCCGGCCCGCGGATCGATCCGAACGTATCGGTTCCCGTAGCGATCGGCACCAGCCCCGCTCCAACAGCTGCGGCGCTGCCTCCGCTGGATCCGCCAGTCATATGGTTAGGATTCCAGGGATTGCGGGAGCTTCCATAGAACGGATTGATGTTGGTCAATCCGACGGTAAATTCATGAACATTCAGCTTTCCTGTCATTACCGTACCGGCGTCTTTGAGCTTCGTTATCGTCGTGGCGTCCACCGTGGGAATAAAGTTCTTGAGCATGATCGAACCTGTTGTTGTCCGGATGCCGTTGGTGTAGAAGTTATCTTTGATTCCGATAGGTATGCCGTGCAGCGGGCCGCGATAACGGCCTTGTAGGATGTCGCGCTCCGCCTGTCGGGCCTCGGTTAAGGCCAGCTCCGGGAGGAAGGTAATATACGAATCCAGTGCAGGCTCGAGGTGATGGGTTCGTTCGATCAGCGCGGTCATCAGCTCTACAGGCGAGAGCTGCTTGCGTTGGATCAAAACGGAGAGCTCGGTCGCCGTCGCCCATTCCAGACTCGTCATGACCGGATCACCGCTGGATCGACGATGGTGATCGGCGCGGTTTTGTGCAGGTTGGGATAGTCCTTCATGGGCAGCTGCGCTTGCTGGATCGCTTGCTTCAAGCACTGAACATAGTGAAGGTCGCCAGACAGCACCGGTATGCCTTGCAGCTGCAGCTTACACAGATTTTCATTCTGGGTCATGGCATGCGCCTCCTTCGGCTGGGAAAAAGCGATAGTATTCCTCGGGCGTTTGGACAGGCTTGGACGGGAAGTATGGAGCATCGGCCATCTGGATGGGCGGCGTAGGCTGACTCGGGCGCCACGTTCGATGGTCTTGCCTCGGGTACTGCACGGGATCACTCCTTTAATCGCATTAATAAAATCATATGATAACGAGGGTCAAAAAAAACCAACGGTTTCCAGAGTGTGTAGAAGTACACTTAATGATACAATCGAGCCAAGACCTGCAAAGGAGCTGGGGATATTGAGATACGAGAAGAATTGGGCCGGCAATTATACCTATGGGGCAGTAGAATGTCATGTGCCTGACAATCTGGACGAGGTGCGCGAGCGGGTTGCTGGAAGCGAGAAGATCAAAGTGTTGGGGTCGCGTCATTCCTTCAATGGCATCGCGGATACGCATGCGACGCATCTGTCGATGGAGCGGATGAACCGTGTCCTCTCGCTGGACCGCGAACACAACCGGGTGACGGTGGAGGGCGGGATCCGGTACGGGGATCTGTGCACGTACTTGCATGAGCAGGGCTATGCGCTGCACAACCTGGCTTCACTGCCGCATATCTCGGTTGCTGGGGCTTGCGCGACGGCGACCCATGGGTCGGGCGATGCGCATGGGAATCTGGCAACCGCTGTGTATAGTCTGGAGATCGTCAAGGCGGACGGCGAGGTGGCAACCTTCACGCGAGACGAGGCAGACGGCGAGTTTTTCGGCGCGGTAGTCGGGCTCGGGGCACTGGGCGTCGTCACGAAATTGACGTTGGATGTGGTGCCTGCATTCGACATGATGCAGCATGTCTATGAAGGGCTGCCGCTGAGCGAGGTGCAGCATAACTTTGAGGCCATCGTAGCTTCAGGATATAGTGTCAGCCTGTTCTCGGACTGGACGGATACGACGTTCAATCAAGTCTGGTTGAAGCAAACGGTGCCAGCAGGTTCAACGTCCGTGCCTGGGGTCGGACAGTTCCACGGGGCCAAGCTCTCGGAGGTCAACCTGCATCCCGTTCCCGGCCAGGAGGCCGAGCATTGCAGCGAGCAGTGCGGGATAGCGGGACCGTGGCACGAGCGGATGCCGCATTTCAAGATGGCCTTCACGCCGAGTGCGGGTGAGGAGCTGCAGAGCGAATATATCGTGCCTCGGGAGCATGCGCTGTCCGCTCTCGAGGCGATCGCGAGCCTTCGCGAGAACATCGCGCCGCTGCTATTTACCTCGGAGCTGCGGACCATTGCGGCCGACCGGCTGTGGTTGAGCCCGTGCTATGAACAGGACGCCGTTGGTTTCCACTTTACCTGGAAGCCGGATTGGGAGTCCGTACGCCAGCTGCTGCCGGAGATGGAGGCCCGTCTGGAGCCGTTCCGCGCCCGCCCGCACTGGGGCAAGCTGTTCACGATGAGCCCGGAGAAGCTGCAGCTGTACTACCCCAGACTTCCGGAATTTAGAGATCTGGCCCGCCGCTGCGATCAAGCGGGCAAGTTTCGCAATGCGTATCTGGACACGTACATATTCAATGTATAGCTGCTCACGTTGACCGCCACCGTCTCCAGCGGCTAGGGATGGCGACGGGGAGCGTCGAGCTCAGAAGACCGCCCAAGCCGGATGTCCCAGACGTCCTGGCTTGGGCGGTTTTGCGATTCCGCGCAGCGGTTATTTGCTATTCCGTATGATAGGAAGATCGGCCATCGTCAGGAGACCGTCGGCAGCGAACGAATGCACGGTCTTCACCGTATTGACGGCAATATTGGCGGTTGCCGTGTCGCCGAAGATGCCGTTCGGAATGACGAGCGAGAGCGGCGGCATCTCATCCGAGCGTACGGTAATGCGGTCCTCCTGCGCAGCGCCGACAGCCATGGTGAGGTCGAGCTCGACGGACACGCCTTCTGCTGTGGTGCCGCGCGATACTTGATGCATGCCGCTCACTTCCCCTGCTCTCAACGGCCCGACCGCCAGCGTCATATCCTTCTCGGCGAGCGTCGGTTCGATGCGGTTCTGCACGTCCTCCAAAGTCAGCTCCAGACCATACGCGATCAAGCGCAGCGACTCCTCCAATCCCACATGTCCGATCCTCTCCTCCCGCGCCAGTGCCTGGAACTGCTCGGCTGTCATGCCGATGCCAACCTTCTTTTGCAGCGGGACGCGCCGCCGGGCCACATCCACCTTCCTGGAGACGGCGATGCTGTGAATACCGTTAGTTACGGAGGTGAGATACAGGGCCAGCGAATCCATGACGAATCCCGGATTGACGCCGGTTCCGACGACAATGTGACGTGTCTGGCGCGCATAGCGGTCGATCTCGGCGCTCAGCCGGGGATAGCGATGCCACGGGTAGGACAGCTGCTCACAGGTAGATACGACGGAGAACCCGGCATCCAGCAGCTGCCGGATCTGCGGCCATACCTGCTCCAGATTCGAGCCCGTCGCCTGGATCGCCACCTTTCTTCCATCCGATACCGGGACGGCGATCTCCTCCACTGAGGATACCGCGCGGAGGCCGATCGGCTTGCCGCCTGCCAACTCGCCGATATCCTGGCCGATTTTGCCCGGGTCGATATCGACCGCACCGATCAGCGCCAACCGTTCTGAACGCAGGCATTGCTGAAGGATCTGTATCCCGATCGGGCCCAGCCCATAGATCAGGACGTGTATTTTTGCTGCTTGATTCATCGTGCTCATCTCCTTTTCTCCTCATGGAGAAAAATGTAACACGAAAGATTAAATAGAAAAAATACGATGTTGTTATATATCTATAAGTTCTGGTTATGAATCCTGCGGCTCATCCTCCCGAATCTGCCGGAGGGTGCGGAGCGCCTGCTCCATAAAGAGGGTCGCAACCGGTTCATTCCAGAGTACCGAGATGGAACTGTACAGGGAAGCATTCTTTAAGCGAAGTCCGGTAATCGGGTAGGCGGCCAGCAGATCAAGCATGTCTTCCGGCATCAACGCGATACCGGTCCCATTGGAGATCAGATTGGCCAGGGTAAGAATCTCCGGTCCGGCGCCGATGGTCTTCGGCATGAAGCCGGCGTTCAAGCAGGCCAGCTCCACCAGGTAATAGAGCGCCGGAGAGTGCTTCGGATCATAATGGAGGAAGTTGTCGTGCTTGAATGCCGACAGCTCGACCTCCTCCTGCGACGCCGCCGGATGAGACGCGCTGACCACGAGGCGCAGCGGATGCTTCGGGAACTCCATCCAGGCGAGCGTCGAGGGGATCGACTGCTTCAGATCGATCGGCGTACGAATGAATGCGAGATGGAACTCGCCGCGCTGCAACAATTCGACTGCGTGGGTGGACGTCGTCTCCTTGATGAAAAATTCAAGGCCTGAACGGTATGCTTTCAATTGTCGAATGAGGATAGGAACCAGGCGGCTGGCGGCAGACGGAACTGTGGCGATCCGGAGGACGGGCTGGGGGATCGTACCGGCCTGCTTCATCTCCAGGATCGTTCTCTCGAGGTTGTCGAAGACAGTCAACAACGTATGGTAGAGGTATTGCCCTTCTTCCGTAAAAGCGACCTTGCGCGTGGAGCGCTGCAGCAGCTTGAAGCCGAGCTCCTTTTCCAATGCGGAGATTTGCTGGCTTAAGCCGGGCTGGGAAATATGCAGATTCTCTGCGGCTCTGCTGAAATTAAGCGTATGGCCGATCTCGACAAAATAACGCAATGCCAAATAGTTCATCTCTACACGATCCTTCCTGGATTCTTAAACCGATTCTAATACGGGCGAGTGTTGCCGCGCAATCCGTGATGATGGCAAGCTCGGATGTTCTGACGACCATCTGCCACCAACGATCCATTTTACGGTATACTTATGAGAGATTACCCAATATGTCTTGGCCGAGGGGCTGAATAGATGAACGATTTGTTTTACAGCTTCGATCAGGGCGGGAAGGACAGCGGGCGACGGCTTTCCAGACTCAAGTCTGGTTTCCTGCCCATGCTCGGCATCGGTATGGCAACAGCCATTGCCGGTCAAGTCATGATATACCCGTTCAGCGGCGATATGTTCCGGATTGGTCTGGGAGCGAGCACCTTTCTGCTGTTCCTGATGCTGATGAACCATTTGTCATTTATCAAGCTGGGGGTTGTCACGGGAATAACCGTACTGCTCTACCGGACGCTGCTCGATTCGCTGAACGGAGCCTTTGAGCTGGCTGCGAGCCTGCAGACGCATGTCGGTGCGACGGTGTTTTATATTTTGTTTGCCATAGGCATGGGTGCGATCAAGCATCGCATTCAGACCCTTCATCCGCTCATTCTCGGCGGGGGGGTTGCTGTGGTGGATATTGTATCCAACGTGTGCGAGCTGGTCGTTCGCCGGTTCATACACAGTCCCTATTTTTTTCAACTCGATGACATGTACCTCATTTCATCGATTGCCGTGCTCCGGAGTTATTTTGTGGTTGGGATCTACAGCGGGATCCTCATTAGCCAGATGCGATTGGTCCAGGCCGAGCAGAACAAGCGGATGGAACAAATGATCAAGGTGAGCTCCAGCTTGTTCTCCGAGGCATTTTATCTGAAGAAGTCGATGAATACGATCGAGAACATCACAGTATACGGGTATGATTTGTACCGCAGATTGAAGCAAGTGAAAGGAATGGAAGCGTACAGCCGCCAGGCGCTGGACCTTAGCCAGCAGATTCATGAGGTAAAAAAAGACTCGCAGCGCATATTGGCCGGCCTGGTCAAATTGTTCGATCGCCAGACTGTGGCGGTGATGAACCCCGAAGAAGTGCTAAGCTATGTCGTCAAGGCCAATCAAGAGTACAGCAAGCTGCTGGGCAAACAGATCCGGATCGACCAAAGCGTGCAGACCGACATGGCAATTGCCCGCTACAATCCGTTGATAACCGTGCTTAACAATCTGGTGGCCAATGCAGTGGAAGCCATCGAGGAGGACGGTACCGTCAGGATCCGAATTACGCGCGAGGGGGACGAGGCAGTGTTTGTGGTGACGGATAACGGGATCGGCATCTCCGAGAAAGACCGCAGCCTTATATTCGAGCCGGGATTCACGACCAAATACAATCATGAAGGAGTAGGTGCGACAGGTATTGGGCTATCCCATGTCAGAGATATCGTAGCTTCCTTCGAAGGTCGAATCCAGGTCGAAACGGGTGGTTCTGGTCAAGGCTGCGCCTTCACGGTTTCGATTCCTGTACGCAATCTGATCAAGGAAAATCCGGATCTCTTGCATGTATCCGATTAGCTGAAGGGGAGACTCTTCCAGTGAACCGGTATGGCGGTTTACAGATAGGAAAACCTAAGCTATGATAATGGCATGGTCATCTGGTTTGACCTGCCGAGTTAGTTTACCTCACAGTGATTCGCGATTCGCCCCATCTCATAGGGACAAATATCCAATGATCTCACATGTGCTTCACTCCCACCTCTATGTACTAAAGAAAGGGGAAGTGTCGATGGCGTTTTCGGTTTGCATTGTGGATGATGACCCCGCCTGCCGGAGGTCGCTGGAACGAATTATTGAAGACAGCGGGATCGGCAAGGTAGTGGGGTTGGCCGAGGGAGGCGCGGAAGGCGTACCTGTCGTCCTCGCGACCCAGCCGGATATTGTGCTCATCGACTTCATGATGCCGGATCAGGATGGCATCGAGACGATGATGCAGTTGAAGACCAAGGGATATGACGGGAAATACGTCATGATCTCGCAGATCGTCAGCAAAGAAATGGTAGGACAAGCGTATCAGAGCGGCATCGAGTTCTTCATCCAGAAGCCGATCAACCGACTGGAAGTAGAAGCGGTCCTGACCCGTTTGCGGGACCAATGGAGTCTGTACCGCTCTCTGGAAGCCATACAGAAGTCCATCGCGGGACTTCAACACCCGAACAAGCCGGATGCAGCTACGCCGCTGTCGATTCGCGATGTCGCCGGACAGATCCTGATGGATCTGGGCATCAGTGGCGAGGCCGGCGGCAAAGATCTGATAGCGATTGCGGAGCATATCATGAACCAGGGGCAGTCGCATGAGATCCCGCTGCTTAAGGAGGTCTATCAATCGAGGGCAAGAGCCTACAAAGAAACTGAAGCGGAGGTGGCCAAAGAAACGAAAGCAATCGAGCAGCGGATCAGGAGAACGGTGTTCACGGCCCTGACGAATCTGGCCTCCATCGGCCTCACGGATTACAGCAATCCAAAATTCGAGCATTACGCACCCTTGTTCTTCAATTTCCAGGATGTGAGGCTGCGCATGAGAGAGCTTGAGGGTGAGCCGCGAACGATCAGCGGCAAAGTCAATGCTAAGAAATTCATTCAGATTTTCATCTATGAAATTGGAGGGAAATTAAATAAAATGAATAAGTAAATGCCATTCATCAGCTTGCCCTCAAAAGTGCCGATGGGTGCGGAATCGATTCTGGTCAACGCTTTCTGGAAGAAAGCGGCTTCGAGAGCTTATGCTGCGTAGCGTTCGCCCGAGAGCTTTTCGCAGAAAAGCTAGCTTCGGAAGCATATGCTGTCCCGGATTTCCCCCTTATAAGGGGTCCAAAATCAAGAAATCTGGGAACAACAGCGATCGGAAGAACGATCCGTTACCTTGAGGCTTTATTTTGAGGGCAGTCTGAATGCTTACCTCAGATACGAACATTCCCGAGAATAATCGACCCAACGGTCGGAAGGGAATGTTTTTTTTGTAGGTCCCGGTAGGTTTCTGTAGGTTGTGGTTTAAGATGGTTGCAATCGTTCGCGATTAAAACATCCATTAAACCACTGGGAGGTCTGCAAAGATGAAAAGATTACTTGGGGTATGGACATTGGTGCTGGCATTCTGCTTGATCCTGGCGGCATGTGGGGGCAACAACGCCAACACGGGCAACACTGGGAACGCTGGAAACACCGGAAATGCCGGGAATTCGGAGAACGGTCAGGGCAACGAGCCCGAGGTGCAGGGGTCGGAGGCGACAGTCGGGGATGATTGGGTAACCGACATCACGATTCTTACTGGCGGAGAGGCGGGCGTATATTTTCCGCTCGGCGTAGCTATAGGCAATATTATCGACGGAGCCTTCGACACGGTGTCCGCTACGGGTCTCGTCAGCGGCGCATCCGTGGTCAATATCAACGAGATCAGCGAGGGACAAGCAGAGATGGCGCTCGTCCAAAATGATCTCTCGCAGTACGCGCTGGAAGGCATCCACATGTTTGAGTCCGTGCTTGACGGCTTCAGCGGGATGATGACGCTGTACCCGGAGGTCATCCAGATCGTCACGGTGGAGGGCAGCGGCATCGAGAGTGTAGCGGATCTGATCGGCAAGCGGGTGGCCGTCGGCGACGCCGGGTCCGGCACGGAAGTGAATGCCAGTCAGATTCTGGAGATCCATGACATCAGCTACGATGACATCAGCGTCGAGTACATGAGCTTTGCCGATGCGTCCACTGCGCTCCAGGACGGCAACGTCGACGCGGCCTTCGTAACCGCCGGCACGCCGACAGGAGCGATTCAGCAGCTGGCGACGATGAGAGATGTGCGGATCTTGCCCATCGAAGCGGATAAGATCAGTGATCTCATCAGCGCTTATCCGTACTATACGCAATTCGACCTGGCGGCGGACGCGTACGACTTGCCGGAGGATGTCATTACCGTTGCCGTCCAATCCATGCTTGTCGTCAGAGACGATCTTCCGGAGGACCAGGTCTATGAGATGACCAAGGCGATCTTCGACAACCTCCAGGTGCTCCAGGATACGCATGCACGCGGTCACGACGTGACGATCGACTCCGCCCTGGACGGCATGTCGATTCCAGTTCATCCGGGAGCTCAGCGCTTCTATGACGAGCAAGGATAATCAGACGTCGTCCATTGCACGAAAAGCAGCACGATACGCGTTTGCGATCTCGCTAGTGGGACTGGCGGCCATCGTGTTCCTGCGTCTGGAGAGCCCGTACAACTGGCTGATGATCGAGGACTACAAGAGCGGGACGGTCTTGTGGAAGCATGAGATTGAGGCGGGCGAATGGTTCTCCCATCGATACATCCACTCTGTCGAACGGTCGCCGGTCATTGAGAAATTTCAGTTTGACGATCGCGGCCGCTTGTGTACCATGGAGAGCTGGACACGCTCATTCGGGGCCGGGCTGCCTTATGAACTGCAAGGTGAGACAGAACGTATCGACGGTTATTACGTCAGCAGGGAGCTTAATCGATTGGTTGGGAGTGGCGGCATTCGCATGCTGCCCTCCAGCCTCTTCCCTCACGCTTTCTACTTCAGAGAAGAAGAAATCCTACTTTCTGAAGCGCCATATGCCGGGAATCGAATAACCATTTTCGTCAAACCGATGACATGGCTGGAATCGATTTCTTATTCCAATTGGAAAGGAAAGTAGAGCATGGATGAAGCGCAGCAGAAAAAAATTCATGAGCTCGAGGGAGGCGACCGGGAGCTTCGCGGGAGCTGGGGCTTGATTGTCATGGCTTTGTGCATCGTCATGTCGCTGTTTCATTTCTACAGTGCGGGCTTCGGCATCCCGGTTCGGTCGACGACCTATTTGATCTTTCATTTAACCATTGCTCTGGTGCTCGTCTTTCTGATCTATCCGGTGAAGAAGGGGCTGGGCCAGACAAGCGTTCCTTGGTATGATATGCTCCTGGCGCTGGGAGCCGCATTTGTCGGCTTCCATATCATCCAAAACCAGGCGGAAATGCGCATCCTCAGCGGCAAGCTGACGGGCTTCGACCTGGCGGTCGGCGTGTTGCTAGTTGTCCTAGTACTAGAGGCGGCCAGGCGCGTGGTCGGGAAACCGCTGGTCATTATTGCAGGTATCTTCATCGGCTATTTCTTCCTCGGCGAGTTCTTGCCCGGTCAATTCCACCATAGCCGGGGAGGGTTGACAATGACTGGGCTGAACCGCTTCATCTCGGAGGTTTCCTTCCTCAAGACGGGCATCTTCGGCACGCCCATCTACGCTTCGGCATATTACGTGTTCATCTTCATCCTGTTCGGGGCCATTCTCGAGACGACCGGGGCGGGCAAGATGTTTATCGACCTGGCGCTGCGGGCATGCGGCCGCTATAAGGGCGGGCCTGCCAAAGCGGCGGTCGTGGCGAGCGCGGGATGATGGGCAGCATCTCCGGCAGCTCCACAGCCAATGCTGTCACTACGGGGACCTTCACGATCCCGCTCATGAAGCGGGTTGGCTTCAAACCGCATGTGGCAGGGGGCGTGGAGGTAGCTGCTTCTTCGAGCGGGCAGTTTCTGCCGCCGATCATGGGCGCGGCAGCGTTCATTATGGCGGAGATGACGAACATTCCTTATCTTGAGATTATCAAGAGTGCACTGATTCCTGCTATCCTGAGCTACGTGGCCATCCTGTTCATGGTGCATTTCGAGGCTTCCAAGAACGGGATCACCGGGATGGCCAAGAGCGAGCTCGTCTCGGGAAGGAAGCTGCTGGTCCAGCAGGGTTATCTCATTATCCCGATCCTGGTGCTGATGTATTTTCTCGTCATTGAGCGGCGCTCGATTTTCAATGCCGCCTTTTTCGCCATTATCGCGGTGCTGGTCATTGCCTTTTTTGCCCACCGCTTCAGAGAGCGCATCGGCAGAAGCCTGCTGTATGCCGGCGGGCTTTGTCTGCTCACCTTCGGACTGCAATTCAGCATCGATAGCATCAACGGACTGCTGAACCAGGTGAACCGCAGTTTTTTCGGGGGCCAATTCATCCGTTGGCATTCGGATATCTCGCTGATGGTGGTGCTCGGCATTGTGGTCGCCGTATCGTTTGCGCTGCTGCACAAGAAGTTCAAAACGGAAGGGACGCCTCTGCGGTATGGCTTGAAGCAGCTGCTGGCCGGTCTTGAACTGGCGGCGCGCAATTCGCTCTCGGTGGCTGTCGCCTGCGCCACGGCAGGCATCTTGATCGGCGTGCTGCAGCTGTCGGGGCTCAATACGAAGTTCACCCGCATCGTCATGAGTTATTCGGAAGGGATTGTCGACTTCTTGCCCGCGTTCCTGGTCTTCGAGCATACGCAGCTGTACGTTGCCCTTGTCTTGACGGTGTTCGCCTGCTTGATCCTGGGGCTCGGACTGCCGACAACAGCAACGTATATCGTATTGGCGGCGACCGTTGCGCCTGCCCTGGTAGGTCTTGGCCTGCCTGTGTTGACCGCGCATTTGTTCGTGTTGTATTACGGCGTGTTGGCCGACGATACGCCGCCGATCAATCTGCCGGCGTACGCCGCGGCGGGGATTGCCAATGCAGGGCCGCTGAAGACCGGCGTCCAGGGGTTCAAGTTTGACTCCGGCGCGCTGCTGCTGCCGTTTGCTTTTGTGGCCAATCCCAACTTGTTGCTGCTGGAGACAAGCACGCCATGGTACACCGTGTTATGGAGTATCGTGACAGCTACGGTCGGGATCGTCCTCTTCGCCTCCTTTATCCAGAATTGGCTGATTGCCCGCTACAACGGGTTGGAACGCACGATGGCGCTGATCTCCGCGCTGACGCTGATCCACAGCAGCTGGGTGACCGATGTGGTCGGGATCGGCGTACTCGCGACGCTCGCGGGAACGCAATTCTATCGAACGAGAGGGCCGAAGCTGCCGCTCACCGGGGTGGCGCAGCCTGTGGAAGGACACGAAGTGAGCAAGTAGCAAGAAGTACCAACGGTATGAGCCTGGTTCAAAGGCCTTCAGAAAAATGTATTGCCAGCAACCTGTAAATTAATGTATGCTATAAGCAATAGCACTGAGGTGAAGCACACCCAAGCAGGACGTCCTGGACGTTTTGGTTTGGGTGTTTTTTTGTGCCTTGGCGCCCCACAAGAGGAGGAATACGAATGAGTACGGTCAGAATCTATGAGACGCCGGAGCAATTTGCAATGATGATGCAGGGGAAGCTGAGCGAAGCGACGGGGATGAAGGTGAGCAGGAAGGCCGGGGAGCCGCTGCTGCTCCTGGTCGAGGTCAGTCCGGGCCGGCAGGAGGAGCGGGCGGAGATCAGTCTGCATGAGACCTATCAGATCTACCGCAGCACCGGTGATCTGAATCTGGCCGTCGACTATCTGAACGGCATGGTGCGGTCGACTCTGTATATGCAGCAGAATGAGGCCAAGCTGATGAAGCTGGACGCGCGCTACCTCTATCCGGCGATCCGGGACGAGCGACTCGTAGTTGACCAGGCCGAGATGGAGCTGCTGTCCGAGCCGTTCCTGCCAGGCTTGCGGATGGTGTTCCTGGAGATCAAGGACGATGTGGTGAAGATGGTGAATCGGAACATGCTTGAGCTGAACCCTAGGTTCACGGAGGAGAGGGTCAAGCGGATCGCCAAGCGCAATCTGCGGGCCGAGGGCTGGCAGGAGCCGGGACTGGAACTGGTCAGCCCGCAGCGCAAGTCCTGTACGGTAGAGGTGTATCAGGACTTTCCATTTCCGTTCGAATGCCAGTTCCTGATGGAGGAGCTCGGCGGCACCCGGATGCCGGAATCCTATGTGATCGCGTACACGAACCGCAGGATCGTCCTGACGATGCGCTCCACCGAGCCGATGGATACGCCTGAGCGGGCGCGTGAGCTCGTCCGGAGCTCCATGTTCCGCGCAGTGGCGCAGCGGAGCTGTCGGCTGATGCCTGGCCCGGTATCGGATCGGGTGTACTGGGTGCACCGGGGAAGGGCGGTGCTGTTGGAGGAGGGTAAGCAGTGAACACTCATCAAAAACCACCATCCGCGTGAGGATGATGGTTTTTACATTTTATGGTCTTTGATCGCGATGCAGTGGGCTTCAATAATTGCAGCAGCTTGTTGACGGTCGAATCGATGATTCACCATATCTACCGTAAAATCCTCGGCTTTTTTTGCTTCCATCTTAAAGGACAGGCCGTTATAGCGCAGGAATACAACAAGTGCTGTAAAAGCGGTTCGTTTATTTGCATTGTGGAAAGGATAATTTTGGCCAAGTGATTCGAACAAAGCCGAAGCTTTCTCGAACAGAGTAGGATAAGCATCTTCACCAAAGACAGCAGATTGAGGCCGATGGACAGCTGATTCGAGTAAACCAGGTTCCTTGACCCCTATATGTTCACCTGGGCTGTATCGTTGAATCATGGCTACGTTAATGGCTATCACTTCCTGAACGGTCAAATAACGAGTAGAGTTCATCTGTCCTTGAGCCCTTTAAGCGTTTGATCGTATTCCTCAATGACATCTGTCAACGTATCCATGAAGTCAGCGCTTATTCCTTCCGGTAAAGAGACTTTTGTCGACTTCTTAATAGTGATCTCTCCTGTGGATGAATTAACATCGATGCTGACTAGATCGCCTTGCTCCAATCCGATTTGCTTCAAAGCGTCAGTCATGGTTATGCCAAGACTGTTGCCAAATTTGGTCACTTTCCGTTCCATCTCAACCATCCCATCCATTGGTGTTCCTCTCCTTATCAATATATTCAACTGTTATAACAATTATACAATTAATCACTGGGATTTCAATCTAGTAGAAGCGAACCTGCCGTCATTGACTCATGAGGATGTGTGGTGGGTACGGAACTCCGATGGCGTCATGCCGGTATATTTCTGGAACACCTTGGTGAAATACCGGCGCTCCTGATACCCGACATGGGCGCCGATGCGGGCGATAGACACCTCGCTTGCGAGCAGCAGGGATTTGGCCGCATCCATCCGCTGACGGGTGAGATACTCCACGAAGGTCTCGTGAAAGTGATTCTTGAACAAGAGACAAAAATAACTGGCGCTGATGCCGAGGTGGGCCGCGGTCTCCTCGATGCCGAAGTCGCTGCCCAACTGGCGCCGGATATAAGTCTCGGCGGCCTGCATGAGCCGCTCGGGCGACCGTTTGGCCGGGCCAAGCGACTCTTCCGGCGTCTGCGGCAGTACCTGCGGGGGCGGCTCTTCGGCGCATTGGCGCTTGCGGATCTCCCCGGCCAGACGGCCGACGATCTGCGCCAGCTCCTCATAGTCGATCGGCTTGCTGATATAGTCCTTCACCCCGTAACGCAAGGCGCTTCGGGCGTATTCGAACTCATTGAACCCCGTCAGCAGCAACACTTCGCAGTCATAGTCCCGCTCCCGGATCTGCCGGAGCATCTCCAGGCCGTCCATCCGGGGCATCCGGATATCGCTGAGGATCAGGTGCGGCCGGGTCGCCTCGACGGCGGCAAGCGCTTCGGCGCCGTTGCGCGCCAACTTGACGATCTCGATGTTCATCGCTTCCCACGGCAGCACCTGGAACAGGTTGTTTAATATCGGCTGTTCGTCATCAACGAGCAGACCTCTAAGTTTGGGCTGATCCAATCTCCTCACCCGCCTCATGTTTTGGGATGACACACCGGATCATCGTTCCTTGTCCCGGCGCTGAACAGACGAACAGGCCATAGCGGCTGCCGTAGTGGTAGCGGAGTCTGTCCGCGACACTCCGCAGTCCAAGCCCGCGGCGCTCGGGATGGGCGGGAGACGCCGCACCCGGAGCTTCGTCGCCGGACGGGGCATAATGCAGCGCCTGCAGTTGCTGAGCCGTCATGCCGTTCCCGTCGTCGGTCACGGTCAGGATAAGGCGCGGCCCATCAGCCTGGGCAGTAACCGTCAGCTTGCCCTGATAAGCGATGCCGTCGAAGCCGTGCTGCAGGCTGTTCTCCACGAGCGGCTGCAGCGTCAGCTTCAACACGTTGCAGGGCAGCAGATCGTCCGGAACATCGATCGTGTACTCGAACAGATCTCCGAACCTGAACTTCTGGATAACGAGGTAGCTCCGCAGATGCTCGATTTCCAGCTGCAGCGGGATCTCGTCGGCGTCCTGGATGCTGATCCGCAGGATGCTGGCAAGCCGCAGCACCATCTGGCTTACCTTCCGGCCTTCATTTTGCACGGCCAGCACATTGATCGATTCCAGCGTGTTGAACAGGAAGTGCGGCTTGATCTGCGCCTGCAGCAGCCGCAGCTCCGCGGCGGCCTTCTGCCGCTGTTCGCGCTTCACCTGATCGAACAGCGCGTGGATCTTGTTCATCTGGTTATTGAACCCTTCCTCAAGCAGCAGCAGCTCGCCGCTGCCACTTTCCTCGACCCGGACCCCGAGCTCGCCGTCCTCGACTTTGCGCATGAACCGGACGATCTTGCCGATCGTTCCCGTGATCCTATTCATGAAGACGAGGCTGAACACCATCGCCGCGAGCAGACAGAGGAAGATGATGGCGACGAACCACCGGGCAAAGGTGACGATCTCGCTCGACAGATAGCTCCAGGAGATAACGGATACGAGTCGCCAGGGGGCGTCCGGCATCGGGTAGATCGAGATCAGGCTCTCCTCGCCGTCGAACGTTTCTTTGAAGCTCTGATAGGTCGGCGCCCACGCCATGGGAGGATCGATGAAGTGCTGGATATCCCGTCCGTTCAGCCGCCCTTCGTCATCATAGAGGATCATGCCCTTGTCGTTGACTAGCATATACCGCGTGGTCGGCAAGCTGCTGCCGAGCTTCAGATTTTTGAAGATGTCTTCGAATTCCCAGTTCTTGATCTGCACGAACAGGATGCCGATCCGCTGCAGCTTGCTGAGCTCCTTGACCAGTCGGATCTGCGTGAAGACATGGCCCGAACCGGTCAGCTCCGGGTATTCGTACGGGGCGATCCAGATCGG
Source organism: Paenibacillus jepli (assembly GCF_047238105.1). Classification (NCBI taxonomy): domain Bacteria; kingdom Bacillati; phylum Bacillota; class Bacilli; order Caryophanales; family Paenibacillaceae; genus Paenibacillus; species Paenibacillus jepli. Next base: position 2,802,031 of record NZ_JBDFMD010000001.1, on the reverse strand, counting down.
CATGCCGTTGCGGTTCATCACTTCCTGGTACAGCGGGTGCGCCATGAACTGCTCGTATGGCAGCGTCTCGAAGTTCTCCTTGTTGAAGATCGTGATGACCCGCGAGTGCGTCGGCTGCTCCCCGGTGAACTGATAGAGGAAGGCAAAGTCGATCGAAGGGTGGCTGTACAGCAGCGAGCGAAAATGGCGCTGATTGGCATTGAGTGTCAACTGGTCGGCGTCGGTCAGGTTATGGGCATCCGGCTCGCCAGCGGACAGAGATCCCTGGAATACGCCCCGGGCGATGCCGGTGTCCGTCACGCTGTCGATGTTGTCGAACACATTGGCAATGCTGTAGCTGATCGCCTTCAGCGCATACTCGGCCTGCTGGCTATGCTTCGTCTCGATGGTGCGGAAGGTAACCAGGAAGATGATGACGCCCAGGATGCACAATGGGACAATGACAAGTGCCATAAATGCCGTTAACAGCCTCAGACGCAGGTTCATCGCATTCGCTCCCGGAGTTGCATCATGACAGTTTAGCCGTTTCATGCTGCAAGAGTTGAGGTGTTTATATGTTTTCGGGGTTACATTTAACCTTTTACACTGCCAGCGGTTACCCCTTCGATAATCTTCTCCTGCAGGATCGCGTAGATGATCATAACGGGCAGCACGCTGAACACGATGCCGGCGGACATCTGCGCATAATTGGTGTTGTACGCATCCCGGAAGCCGACCATGCCTACAGGCAGCGTCTTCAGTGCATCGTCGGATAGAAAATAGTTGGCCAGCAGGAACTCATTCCAGTTGCCTAGGAAATTGATAATAAATATGGTTACGATGGCTGGTATAGTCAGCGGTAAGATTATCTTAGCAAATAACCCGGCAGGTCTCAATCCATCCATTACGGCGGCTTCCTCGATCTCGCCGGGCAGGGACCGCATGAAGGCGGTCAGGATGATGACGGTAAACGGAATCGCATTGGCCGTATACGGCACAATAAGCGCCAGATGGGTATCAAGAATATCCAGCTGGCGCATCATGCCGTAGATCGGCAGGAGCAGCGCGTTGTTGGGGATCAGCATCCCCAGCAGCACCAGTTGGAACAGCAGGGCGCTCGTGCGGTGATAGCGCATCCTCGAGATGGCAAAGGCCAGCATCGCCGCGAACAGGATCGACAGACAGGCGGAGAGCACGCCGATATACAGACTGTTGAAGAAATACGTGCTGATCTTGGCATTCACCCAAGCGTTGACGTAGTTATCCCACTGGATCGCGCTTGGCCAGCCGAACGGGTTGGCGGCGATCTCCTGATTGCTCGTCTTGACGGAGGAGAACAGCACGAACAGGAAGGGATACAGGATGACGAGCAGGTAGCCCATCAGGAACACATGGGGAACCGTGTGCTTGAGCGTTCTCATCAGGCGTCCATCCTTTCGATCCGCCGGGCAACGACCAGCTGGTACGCAGCCGTGATCAGCATGGTGAAGACGAAGATCAGCACGGCAATCGAGTTGCCGAAGCCATGCTTGAAGCTCGTGATGGCGTAGCGGATCATATAAGTGGCCATCACGTCCGTGGACCCGGCCGGTCCGCCCTTGGTCATGACCAGGACGATATCCGCCGCCTTCATCGCGCCTGCGACCGACAACATGATGACGACGGAGATGATCGGCAGGATGAGCGGCAGGGTGATCCGGAGCGCCCGCTGCACGCCGGTGGCACCGTCGATGACAGCAGCTTCCTCCAGCTCGGAGGGGATGGCCAGGATGGCGGCCAGCACCATGATGATGTAGAATCCCGTCCACTGCCAGGCATTGGTGATCAGGATCGCCAGCATCGCCCACTTGCGGTCCGACAGCCAATAGACGGGCTCGATGCCGAGCAGGCCCAGCGCTTCGTTCATCAGGCCGAAGTCCGGATGGTAGATGAAGCCCCACAAAATGCCGATCACAGCGGTAGACATAATGGATGGGAGGAAGACGGCCGTCTTATATAGCCCCTTCAGCTTCTTCACCTGCGCGATCAGCAGGGAGAAGATAACGATCACTGGCACCTGGACGAAGCAGGAGAACAGGATGAAATACCCGTTGTTCTTCACCGACTGCCAGAACGCGGCGTCGTCCAGTGCGGTCGTATAGTTGCCGAGTCCGATCCAGGCTTTGTCCTGGGAGATGCCGTTCCAGCTCGTGAAGCTGTTATAGACCGCCGTAAATACCGGATAGATGAAAAAGGCCAGAAACAAGAGGAGTGCCGGCAGCACAAACAGCAGATAGGTCAGGGGATTGCGCAGCGCTTTGTTCATGTTTACCTCCGTGAAGAAAAAGGGCGCCCCGTGCAGCGCACGGCTTGCGCCCTCTTTTTTATATAAGTATTGAATCTAGATGTGTGTGGGGTTATTGCTCCGCAGCGTTGGCCGCGTCCTGTGCAGACTGCACCGTCTCCAGCATCGACTCGGGCGTGCCCTCGCCGCCGATGATCTGCTGGATGCCTATGCTGAGGGCGGTGTTGACGTCGGCTTGCACGAGCGCGTCGAAGGCCGGGAAGGAGATGTCGATCTCGCTCACTGCGGCGAAGATATCCTGCATGAGCGGATCCTCGGAAGCGGTCTTCATCTTCTCCAGATCGATCTTCATCGCCGGCAGCACGCCATCCTCTTCGAGGCCGCGCAGCTGCATCTCTTCGGTCCACATATTCCGGATGAAGGCCGTCACGGCGGCGAGCTTCTGCGGATCGTCCGCTACTGCGGCGGAGAACCCGTAGCCGTTGTTGGCATCCTGCATGACGACGACCGGGTCGCCCTCGTTCACTGGCGGCATGTTAAAGTAGCCGATCTTGCCCACCATATCGCCGGCCTGTTCCGGATCCCGGAACACCGAGTTCGCCCACGAGCCGTCCATCATCATGATCGCTTCGCCGGTGATGATCTGATTCCGCATATCTGCATATTCGAAGCCGAGCTCGCCTTTTTTGAAATAGCCCTTCTGCACCCATTCCTGGTGCTTGGCGACGCCCTCTACCACACTGGGATCGGTCCACTTCGTCTCGCCGGTCTTGAACCCATAGGTGATCTCCGGCCCGCCGTAGTAGGACCATAGATTGTTGGTTGTCATGAGCGGAATCCAGGCATCTTTGGACGACTGGGCAAATGGGATCTTCCCGTCGGTCTTGATCGCCTCGGCGATCTGCTCCAGCTCGGCCAGCGTTTTGGGGATGGTCAGGCCTTTATCCTCGAAATATTGCTTGTTGTAGAAATAGCCTTCCACCGAGCCCCCGATGGGCAGTCCGTAGACTTTGCCTTCATACGTAAAGGGGTCAAGGGTAGTGAATTGATCCTGGATGCCCAGCTCGGCGATGATCGGCGTCAGATCCAGCATCAGCCCTTCCTTGGCGAACAGCGCGGCATCCGGGCTGCCGAAGACGTCGAACACTTCCGGCGGCTTGCCTGCGGCCATCTCGCCTCTGAGCTTCTCCTTGCGGTTCACCTCGGAATCGACACCGTCCAGCTTGATTGTCAGACCCGGGATGTCCGCTTCCGTCTGCTTGACGACATCCTCCAGCATGGCCAGCCTGAACTTCTTGGATTCGCCCACCTGCGTGTGACGGATCGTAATCTCGAACGGTTCATCCTCCGGCTGGGCGTTGTTTTGACCGTTGGTTTGGCCATTGCTCTCCGTCCCGGTACCGCCGCTGTTTCCGTTGTTTCCGCCATTGGCCGGCGCATTCGAGCCCGCACACCCTGCTGTGATCACCGATGCAGCGAGCAGCAGGAGCGTCAGCTTCACGATATCCTTCCTCATCCTCATGTCCCCCTTAATGATTTGGTTGGCGCCATACCTTCATTATAGAAAGGCCGGGTGGGGTTGATAAGTGCGACATCTCTCTAATCGAGGGATAATATCGTCTAAAATCGGGTCGACAAACGCTTACATCTATCTCGCTATGTCAGGAAGTAGTCAGTCAGGTGTTAATTTTGTCGGGGAACACGTGGCAATAGCGACCGGCCGTGACCTTTCGTCGCGCACATTTCTTCCCTTAGGGCAACAGGATTACAATGGATACGAATACTGGCGAAGATGAGAAGGGGAATCCATGCACTGGTGAGGTTGATGGTTTTTTATCCAACATCTGGTACAATGAGAGATGACTAACAGAGGGCAGTTGCCTGTTGAGCGTATCAGGCATGGACTAGGAGGAGGGCAGTATGATCAGAGACGGCTTCAGCAAGTTTTTCTGGGGATTCTTATTCATCATGTTCAATTTTCGGATTCAGGGCTTTGATATCCTGCCGGATGTGATCGGGTTCATCCTGTTTGCGGTAGGCTTCCGGACGCTGGCCCGGGAGAGCGATTCCTTTGAGCGGGCTAAGCTTTTTAATTTTGGGCTGATCTTCCTGTCGCTCTTCTCCCTGTATCAATCGCCCAACAGGGAGGGAGAATTCAACCCCCTGGGCTTCTTTGTAGGGATCGCCACACTCGTCCTGCTGCTCATCGTCGTGCATCATCTGCTTGCGGGCATCAAGGACATGGCGTCCCGACAGGAGCGGCCGGACCTGGTGGCGGAGGCGGGTCAGAAGTGGACTTACTTCCTGGTGTTCCAGATCGCTACCCTGCTTTTATTTGTCATGATCCTCATTCCGCCGCTGTTTGTTGTTATGGGGCTGGCATTGTTTGTCGTAGCGATTGTGCTGATGATCATCCTGATGCGGTTCATGAGCAGATGCGGCGAGCAGTTGTGATGCGGGTTACTGCGCCGTCTTGTTCCGGGCGCCTAGTAAGATAAGAATCGCATAAATGATAATCGCTGCCGAATCCACCAAAGTATCAGTGAATGCTGCTGCGTCGAACCATACGGTAACGCCAAGGATCACTAGCAGCCGGGCTATCAGAAGGATCACAATCAACCAGGCGACGAATCGTACTTTTGAAGGGTCGCGATAGAGAGACATGAGGATGAAGGCAATGCCGAAGACCAGATTCTCCACTGTGATGATATGCCACACATATGTAAATATCGTCCGGGTATCAATAGTGAGCTCCCCGATGTGAAGCGAAGTCAGTACTGTGGCGTGTCCGTTCCAGGCGTGCGTGAAGGCAAACAGCAATGCAAGCATGCCGGCGGCGAGATAGTAGCCATTCCTAATATTGTGCATCACAATCCACCTCATTCATTCCTTGTTCACTGGTCCGGATCTCCTTGTACATCTCACGGACGTGACCGGCTAGCCTGTGGTCGGTCTCGGGAGTCAAGTTGCGGAGCGTTCCGGCGGCCAGGCTGAGCAACTGACTAACCTTCTCCAGATGAGCGATCTTCTGGCGCGTGGCGGCATACTTGGCATCGAGAAACGTTGCCGCCTCTTCCTTGCTGGAGGGATCAGGTTGTTCCAGTTTGCGGATGCCCAGTACCCTTCGGATCTCCTCCAAAGAGAAGTCTGCATACTGCATGATCTGAATATTCATCAGATCGATGAGATCGTCCTTTGCGTACCGGCGGTATCTGTTTTCTTCCCGTGAGGGCGAGACGAGCGCGATCCGGTCGTAATATCGAAGCGTATCCTTCGAGAGCCCCAACAGCTGTGCAACCTCTTGCATGGAGTAATATGTTTTCATGTGCTAAGCGTAACATTGGAGTGAACTCCGAGGTCAAGAGATTTTTTTAGATTTTATTTCTCCGGCATGAAACGCACTGCGCCGCCAAAGAATGGCGTCAGCCGTTTCACCTTGTGCTATAATAGTAATAACGAGAGTGTGGAACTTAAAACAAGAAAGGTCGCAGAAGCATGCCAACGTTCGAAGACTGGAATCAAAAAGTGAAAAAAACGTTTAATGCCACGAGCAATGAGATGGTATACACCGTTACAGAGGCAGGGAAGTTGATGGGGCTGTCCAAAGATCAAATGAAAGAATACGTGGAGAAGAGCAAGTTAACCAAAGTGCCGATCATGAGAAGTGTGCATAGGTATCTTTTGTTGAAGAGCGAAATAGATGAGATCGTTAAAAATAAGCAATAATGGATGAATGGCACAGCAGTGTTCGGTTTTTGCTATTTAGGCGCAGTTGTGATATACTGAAGTTATCGTATATGAGACTTTGAGTCACATATTGGAAAGGGTTGCGATGCTGCCTTTTTCGGTAGGTGACTTTTTTTAAACATCGTCCATGTAACATTTAGTAAGAGGAGGAAATACAATGCAAACAGGTACAGTAAAATGGTTCAACGCAGAGAAGGGCTTTGGTTTTATCGAGGTTGAAGGCGGCGAAGACGTATTCGTACACTTCAGCGCGATTACGGGCGAAGGCTTCAAATCGCTGGACGAGGGCCAACGTGTTGAGTTCAACATCGTACAAGGCAATCGCGGACAACAAGCTGAAAACGTAGTGAAGTTGTAATCGCCAGCTACCCTGCTTCAAAACAGGGTAGCTTTTTTTGCAAGCAAGAGAAGGGGGAGAGAGGTTCAATGTATATTTCTCGCAAGAAATCTACAGAAGAAATCCCGAACGAATTGACAACCATTTGGTCATGCACAAAGGATGACTGCAACGGATGGATGAGGGACGGTTTTTCGTTCGAAGAGTTCCCTATCTGTCCCCAGTGTCACTCTTCGATGATCCGCAGTGAGAAAAGCCTCCCGGTTCTGTTGGATTCGGGTTATGGCCTCAAACGATAACTGCGGGAGCATAGCCATCTAAGCACACACAAAAAACCACATCCCCATCGGATGTGGTTTTTTGTGTGCTTAGCAGCGCAAGTGCCTGACCAGGGAGAGTAGGATGCCTCCTCCTACGAGTTTTGCAATTGACCCCTCAATACGCGGGTGAGCACCTCCAGCTTTACGGGCTTGCTGATGTAATCATCCATCCCCGCTTCGAGACATCGTTCACGGTCGCCCTTCAGGGCATTGGCGGTTACAGCGATGATGCGCGGCGTCCGGTCTGGCGGGAGGCTCCCCCGGATGACGCGCGACGCTTCGATGCCATTGACCGAGGGCATGAGGATATCCATGAAGATGATATCGTAATTATTGTGGAGCGCCTGATGGATCGCCGCCTCGCCGTTCACGGCCACCGACACGTGATGCCCCATGCGCTCGAGCATCTTCTTGAGCACCAGCGTATTGATGGCATTATCCTCGGCGACCAGGATATTGGCGGCTTTCATCGATTCTGGGCCGCATTGCGTCTCGTCAAGATCGGCCGCTGTTTTCTCGTTCAAGGCAATCGTGAAGTGAAATGCCGAACCGTGTTTTCCGTCGCTCTCCGCATAGATTCTGCCGCCCATCAGACCGACGATCCTCCGGCTGATGGCCAGGCCCAGACCTGTCCCGTCGTATCTTCTGGTCATGAAGCTGTCGATCTGGGAGAACGGCTCGAAGATATCCTCCAGCCGGTCGGGTGGAACCCCCATGCCTGTATCCTTCACGGTAAACTCCAATTCTTGCGCTTCTTTCCCTTTCCTGATCTCTACAGAGATCTGTCCGTTCGAAGTGAATTTGACCGCATTGCCGAGCAGGTTGAGCAGGACCTGCTTCAGCCGGTCGGGATCGCCGTAGATGTAGTCAGGCACATCGTGACTGATCGTATAGGACAAGTCCAGTTCTTTCTCCTCGGCTCGGGAAGACACGAGGAACAGGCTGTCCTTGACGCAGTTGCGCAGATCAAAGGTTGTCTCCTGCAGCTCGCTCTTCCCGGCTTCAATCTTGGAGATGTCGAGGATATCGTTGATAATAGCGAGCAGCGATTCTCCGCTTTTGCGGATGATCTCTATGTACTCTCTATGTTCATCATCCAGCTCGGCATCGAGCAGGAGGTCTGTCATGCCGATGACCCCGTTCATGGGTGTCCTGATTTCGTGACTCATCATGGCCAGGAATTCGCTTTTGGATTGATTGGTCGCTTCGGCGGTTTCTTTGGCCAATATCAGTTTCTTGTGCTCGGACATATCCTTGCAGATCAGGTAGAAGCCGATATTTTGACGGTTAACAAAAATCGGCGCAATACTCGTCAGGACTTCCACGGTCTGAGCATCCTTCCTGACGATCGTATCGATCAACTGCTCCACAGTGTTGTCATGAAGCGCATCCGCCAGCACCCGGTCGACATTGGGCTGTCCGATCAGATTGGCCAGGTCCATGCCGATGAGCTCTGACTCGATGCAATATCCCGTCAGCTGCTCGGCCATGGCATTGCCATTGATGATCCTGCCCTGCAGATCAAAGGACAGGACGGCATCGTGATTATATTTCTTCAGGGAGGTATACCGTTCTACGGATTCCTGCAGCCGCAGCTCGGATTCCTTCTCTTTGGAGATATCGATGACTTGGGCGATATAATAAAGCGGTCTGCTGTCCTCGTCCCGGAACAAGCGCATCGTCAGCTGCGTCCAAATGAGGGAGCCATCCCTCCGGATAAATCGTTGGCTGAGCTGAATCTCCAGCTCGGATGGGCCCATTATCGACTTGAGGTCGTCTATGTTCTGGACCGGTTCGTCCGGGTGCGCAAAGCAGCCAAAGTGTCTGCCGTCGAACTCTTCTTTGGTGTAGCCGAAGATTCGCTCCATAGCCGGATTAACGGTAAGGATCAAGCCGTCGGGAGCGACAAGCGCGATACCGAAGGATGCGAATTCGAATACCTGTCCATTAAAGGAGTCGGGGTCCAAGTTTACTCGATGCATAGGAAACCTCCGTATCAAATGCCCAAAAGTAGTAATCGCTATTAGATCATCTCCTGATTGCGTCGAAAAGGAGCGCTTGAGCAAAAGTCTAGCTGTCTTATCCACTGTTTGTCAACCGTTGGGCCGCTGGGAAATTAAACTCTCATCCCCAATCAAAATCCACTTTTCCAACAATAATTACCGATACCCAATTGCATTATCTAATATAATGGGAGTGTGAGGAGGGGGAAGGATGAAAATATTGATTGTCGACGACGAGGCACGGCACCGCAGAGGCATGAGGAGCCTCATCCGGTCCCTGCGGCCGGGCGGTCAGGTCATGGAAGCTGGCGATGGCCAGTCGGCGCTTCAGCTCATCCGGGAAGAGCGGCCGGATGTCGTGCTAACCGACATCCGGATGCCCACTATGGACGGACTGGAGTTCCTTCGCATACTGGAGCATGAAAGCGCTAAACCAAAGGTGGTCATGATCTCGGCCTATGACCGTTTCGAATATGCACAAACCGCGATTCGCCATGGCGCGTATGATTATCTGCTCAAGCCGGTGGATGCTGATAAAGTGGAGCAGCTGTTGGGCCGTATCGAGGGGGCAATTCGGGAGGAAGTCCGGCAGCAGACTGAGTCCGATACGATGAGGCGTCAACTGAGCGAGACGTCGGAGGCCTACCGGCGCAGGCAGCTCCTCTCCTGGCTGCATGGCGTTCTGGGGGAAGACGAGCGGCAGGAGGTGGAGCAGCTGGGATGGCTCCACGGAGGGGGCGTCGTCGTAATAACAGAGCTGCAGCCCCGAACGGACCAGAGCCGCGACAGTGTGGCTGCTGAGCTGTTGGGGGAACTGCAGCGAATCGGAGGATCCTGCGGTACCGGGTGTGCACTGCTGCCGGACGGTCCGCCCGGTCGAGTGATTGAGCTCGTCTCGCTCGTCCGCTGGACCGGGTCTGCCTCAGAAGGTATGGCGAGGCTGCGACAGGAGCTGGAGCATCTTACGTGTACATGGCGGGCGGCGGCCGCACGAGTCCGGCACAGCGTCGGCTTAGCCCCCCGGTCATTGTGGGAGGAGGCGGCGCTGGCTTATCAGCAGGCGCGTGCGGTCAGCAGCTATCACTTCTACGATCGGGAGAGCAGCGTGCTGGTGGAGAACGAACACAGTCCCCAGCCTGACAAAGGGTCACAGATTGATAGCGATGCGCTGCTCGAGGCGCTGCAAGAAAGAACGCCCGATAAGGCGCTTCGTCTGTGCGCCGGCGCCTTTGAGCGGCTTGCTGATCAGAGCCGGAGATCCCCTGCCGACCTGAAGGAGCATGCCAGCCTGCTGCTGATGAAGATCAAGAGCCGCAGTCGCGCGCCTGTGGACCGTCAGATCGGCCATGCGCTATCACAAGCGGCGGTGGCGGAAGTGCCGGCGTGCCGCACCTTCAGGGAGCTGATGGAGGTGCTGGAGCTGCACCTGCTCGCCCTGCACCGGGTGCTGCATGCCGGACGAGGGGACCGCGATCAGGAATTGGCAGACCAATGCGTCAAGTGGATCGAGGATCATCTGCAGGAGCTGGTCACATTGGAGCAGGCGGCAGAGCGGTTCTTCTTCAATCCGTCCTACTTCAGCACCTGGATCAAGCACCATACCGGCAAGACGTTCACTGAGCATCTGCTGGAGGCGCGCATGACGCGGGCGGCCGGGCTGCTTGCCGACAACCGATTGAAGATCTATGAGGTAGCGGCGCAATGCGGGTACACGGACACCAAATATTTTTGCCGGGTGTTCAAGAGGCGGTTCGGCTTGTCGCCCGAGGCACATCGTCACGCCGCTCTGCTGCAAGGGAGAGAGGGGTCTTGATGAAACCGACCTTTCGCACCCGGCTGCTGGCCAGTTATGTGTTCCTTGTCGTCGTGCCGCTCGTGACGGCAGGAATCATCTTCTATACGAAGAGCCTCCAAGTCGTTACCGGCCAGGCCCGGCAAAATGTCCAGAGTATCCTCATCCAGAACAACGAGGTTATCGATACGAAGCTGGGATTCGTCGAGCGTAACAGCCAGTCGCTGTTCGTCGACAGGGAGTTATTCGAAATCTTCAATACGCTCGATCCGGCCGATGAATCCGAATTGCTGCAGGCCGACAGGCGGGTCAACAGCGTGCTCCGGTCGTATTTCTCGCTCATTGAAGACGTCTATGCCTATCAGCTGTGGACGTCTTATTTTACGTTCGGCCAGAGTCTGCCCCAAGGCCGCCCGCAGGAGTCGGACATCTACCGGGAAGCGGTGGAGGCGGGCGGCCGGATGATCTGGTATCCCACATACGACTTCGCCGACATGTTCGGTCAGGACTATCTGGGTCAAGGCAGACTGGACTTTCGCTACTTATATTCGGCCACCCGGGTCGTGGATTTCACTTATCAGAACGATTTGTCCCTGGAGCGGATGAAGCCGGAGGTGGAGCGGCCGGTACTGGTGGTCAGCTTTAAGGCCGAATCGCTGATGGCACTGTTCGAGCAGAGCATCCCGCCGGGCTCCAGCTACCTGATCCTGGATCAGGACAATAGCGTCGTAGCAGGCAGCGATCGGGAACAGATCAGCCAGCGTTACGCCAGCGAGTGGGTAGACGAGCTGCAGCAATTGAACAGCGGCACCAAGCGGATGACGCTGGACGGCGAGACGGTTATCGTCTGCTATGATCGCTCCCGGGTGACGGGCTGGCTGTCGATCGTCATCACGCCGCAGTCCGCGCTGGTCGCCGAGCTGGTCCCCGCGGTTCGCAACTCGACACTGCTGCTGTCGCTGCTGATGATCGTAGTCGCACTGGCTTTCGCCTACGTCATCTCGGGCAAGATCACGAACCCCATCAAGCGGCTGGTCGGAGCGATGCGATCCGTGGGCGAAGGGGATTTCCATACTCGTCTGGCAGTCCGCGACCAGGACGAGTTCGGCTTGCTCATGCAGCGCTTCAACCGGATGAACGACCGCATCCGGCGGCTGGTCACGGAGAATTATGAGAGCCGGTTGAAGGAACAGGAAGCGGAGATCCGGGCGCTCAACATGCAGATGAACCCGCATTTTCTGTACAATACCTTGAATGTCATGAACTGGACCGCGATCGAGAACGGACAGCGGGAACTCAGCAAAATGCTCATCTGTCTCTCGCACATGCTGCAGTACACGGCTCGCAAAGAGTGGGACGCGGTGACACTCGCGGAGGAACTGGATTGGATGCGGAGCTACTTCTTCATCATGGCTGTGCGGTTCGAGGACAAGTTCGCCGTAGCTTACGATATCGACCCTGTACTGCAGGAGAGCAAGCTGCCGCGCCTGCTGTTCCAGCCGTTTGTGGAAAATGCGATCTTGCACGGCTTCGCACATCTCGAGACGGGCGGTGTCATCAGCATCCGCGGCTGGCGGGAGGGAGAGATGCGCCGCTTCGCTATCGAGGACAACGGCATCGGCATGGACAGCGGAACCGTGGAGCGCATCCTGTATGAACCTTCGGCATCCATCGGCATCCAGAACACTATCGCCCGTATCCGCCTCGCCTACGGCGAGCCTTACGGTATCGACATCGTCTCCTCCCCCGGCCAGGGGACGACGATCTTCCTTACCCTCCCTCTCTAAGCAGGGGGAGTGGACCCTGGTTTGATGAGAAGTGCCGCAGAGGGCAGAATCGTATCCCCAATAATAGTCCACCAAACCAAAAATATTAGGAATATGTAAGCGCTGTAATATACCCTATACTGAGGTCACATAGACTGCAGCTATGCGAAGTATCCGACAAATCGATGATCCAGAGAGGGGCAACTATCCATGAAGTTGCGTGTGAAACAAACCATGTCCATGCTGATGGCGGCATCACTGCTGGCAGCGGCATTAACCGGCTGTACACGACCGGCTGCCGACCCGACACCGCCTAGCGGCGGTGAGCCGGGAGGCCAGGATCCGATTACGCTGCGCATGACCGTCTGGGGGGCGCCGGATGAATTGGCAGCTTACAAGGTGGCGATCGACCGTTTCGAAGAGGAGTTCTCGCATATTACAGTGGACCTGCAGCATATCGCAGCAGACTATGATACTAAGCTGACGACGATGGTGGCCGGCAATGATGTGCCGGATATCGCCATGATGGAGTCCGGGACGATCGCCTTTCCCTTGGCTGAGGAAGGCAGGTTCCACAACCTTCAGGAGTTCCTGGACAACGATCCCGACCTGAGCCTTGATGATCTGGTGCCAAACCTGCTGTATTCGCTGGAGCCGGGCCACGTCATCGGTATCGCACCAGGACCGGAGTCGTTCGGTTTGTTCTACAATGAAGCCATGTTCGCAGACGCGGGTGTCGAGCCGCCGCCGTCCAAGGCGTCGGAGGCGTGGACGTGGGATGAGTTCGTCGAGGCGGCGAAGCTGATGACCCTGGATACACAAGGGCGCAACGCCAACGATCCCGGCTTTGATCCCAAGAACATCAAGCAGTACGGCATCAATTTTCCTACCTGGTGGGGCAGCTACAGTAACTTTATCTATTCCAACGGCGGCGACTTCGTCTCCGAGGACGGCCAGACCTTTGCGCTCAACCAGCCGGAGGCGGTGGAAGTGTTCCAGAACATCTCCGATCTGATCAATGTCCATCATGTCGCCCCGTCGCCGGTGCAGGCGAAGAACATCCCGGCGACCAACGTGGCGCTGCAGACGAAGAAGGTGGCGATGGCGATCGACGGCCAGTGGGCTTCGACAGCGCTGGCGCAGTCCAATTTTGACTACAACGTAGGTGTGTTGCCTGTCATGAAAGAACCGATGACGACGATTGTCTGCGGCATGTTCTCGATGTTCGAGTCAACCCGGTATCCGCAGGAATCGTGGGAGCTGATCAAGTATCTGATCGACCCCGAATCGTCTATTGATATGATCACGGCCGGCACCTGGATGCCGTCTTACAAGAGCTGGTATACCGAGCCGGAGCTGCTCGCTCGCTGGACGGAGGGGCTGCCGTCCCGCCCATCGGGCTACAAGGACGCGATCGTCGAGGTGCTGCTGGCGAGCAGCCATCAGACACCGACAGGCTACGTGAAGAACTTCAGCAAGATTATGGATGTCGTCACGCCGGCACTGGATAAGGTATGGCTCGGACAGCAGACGGCCCAGGAAGCGCTGGACGCGGTCGCGGACAAAGCCCAGGCGCAGGTGCAGGGACGCCGTGATATTGAGTGATAACGTCTGCTGATTCTACCGGGAGGTACACATGAGAAAAGGATTGTTCTACGGCTTGCTGTTCACCTCTCCCGCGATTCTGGGCTTCCTGCTGTTCACGCTCGGACCGATGATCGCGAGTCTGGCGCTCAGCCTCACCGACTACAATGTGTTCAAATCCCAGACCGCCTGGGTCGGTCTGGACAACTATATCCGGCTGTTCGGCGGCGAAGATGAGCTGTTCTACCAGTCGCTGGGCGTCACCTTCTATTTCGTGCTGCTGCGGGTGCCGGCAGTGATCATCATCTCCTTTGCGGTGGCGCTGCTGCTCAATATGAATCTGAAGGGCAAATCCGTCTTCCGCACGATCATCTACCTGCCCAGCATCGTCCCGGCCGTCGCGTCGGCGATGATCTGGATGTGGCTGCTTAATCCGGATCTCGGGCTGATCAACTCGGCGCTGTCCGCCGTCGGCCTGCCGACCAGCAACTGGCTGTATGCGGAGAACAGCGTCGTACCCTCGGTTGTATTGACTACCCTGTGGGGGATTGGCGGTACGGTTATTATCTTCCTGGCCGGACTGTCCGGTATTCCAAGGCAGTATTACGAGGCGATCGAGGTCGACGGCGGCGGCTGGTACAGCAAGCTGCGCCATATTACGATTCCGATGGTGACACCGACGATTTTTTTCAATACGATTATGACCATCATCGGCTCCTTCCAGGTGTTCAATGAGGCATATATCCTGACCGAAGGCGGACCGAACAACCGCAGCCTGTTCTATGTCTTCTACCTGTGGCGCACGGGCTTCCGGGATACGGAGATGGGCTATGCCTCGGCGCTGGCCTGGGTGCTGTTCGTCATCATCCTGTTCTTCACCTGGCTGGTCTTCCGCAGCTCGAAGTCCTGGGTTTACTATGAGGGAGGAGGACGCGCATGAACATGTCAAAGCCTGCGATGGTCATGGGTTACCTCGCGCTGCTGATCGTGTCGGTCCTGTTCATGACGCCGTTTGTCTGGCTGGTCCGCAGCTCGCTGATGGATTTGTCGCAGATCTTCACGATGCCGCCGGAGTGGATTCCAAGGCCGTTTCAATGGGATAACTTCCGCAAAGCGCTCACGTATCTGCCCTTCGGCACGTACTTTCTCAATACATCCATCATCGTCATCGGCACGCTCATCGGCACGGTGCTGACAAGCACGATCGCCGCGTTCGGGTTCTCCAGGATTCAGTGGAAGGGCCGCGATCTCATCTTCGCCATCCTGCTCTCGAGCATGATGCTGCCTGCGGCGGTGACGCTGATTCCGAGCTTTCTGGGATGGCAGCTGCTGGGCTTCTATGACACGTATTTTCCGCTCGTCGTGCCGGCATTTTTCGGCGGCGGCATGTTCAATATCTTTTTGCTGCGCCAGTTTTACCTGACGATCCCCCGGGACTTTGACGAAGCTGCGGTCGTGGACGGCGCAGGCTACTTTACGATCTACTTCCGGATCATCCTGCCGCTCAGCCGATCGGCGGTCATCGTCGTGGCGCTGTTCACCTTCCTGGCGACGTGGAATGACTTTATGGGGCCGCTGATTTATCTGAAGAGCGATCACTTGTTCACGCTGGCGCTCGGACTGCAGATGTTCCAGGGTACGTACACCGCGCAGTGGGATCTGCTGATGGCCGCCTCCGCTGCCGTGGTGCTGCCGTGCGTCATCGTATTTCTGATTGGGCAGCGATATTTCCTGGAAGGCATCACACTAACTGGACTTAAGGGATAACCGATATTAACGTTAGAAGGAGGCACAAGACATGCCGATTGCTGCAAGCCAGCTGAAGCGCTGGGGCAGTGTGCCATTTACGAAGGTGCGCATCGAGGATGGATTCTGGAGGCAACGGCTGGAGACGGTGCAGCAAGTGACGCTGCCGGTCTGTCTGGCGAAGTGCGAATCGACTGGGAGATTGGACAACTTCGCCAAGGCGGGCGGACTGAAGGAAGGGGAGTTCAAGGGTCTCTACTATGATGACTCCGACGTCTACAAGGTGCTCGAAGGCGCAGCCTACTCGCTGATGCTCCGGCGCGACGCTGCGCTGGAGGCCGAGATCGACCGGATCGTGCAGTGGATCGCGGCGGCGCAGGAGCCGGACGGCTATCTGACGACGTACTACACGCTGGAGGACCCGGAGGGCCGCTGGACCGACATGGAGAAGCATGAGATGTACAACGGCGGCCATCTGATCGAAGCGGCAGTAGCGTACTACGAGGCCACTGGCAAGCCAGTAATCCTCGGGGTGGCCCGTCGTCTGGCGGATCACTATGACAGTCTGTTCGGACCCGGCAAGCGTCATTGGGTAGAGGGCCATCAGGAGATCGAGCTGGCGCTGGTCAAGCTGTACCGGCTGACCGGCGAAGAGCGCTACTGGAAGCTGGCGCTGTGGCTGCTGGAGGAGCGGGGCCGCGGCCATGGCGTCGGCCGCATCTGGGACATCCCGGAGTGGGGCCCCGCCTACTGCCAGGACGATGTGCCAGCCGCAGAGATCGAGCGGGTGACGGGACATGCGGTGCGTGCGATGTACCAGTATACGGCGATGGCCGATGTCGTGCACGTCTCGGGCGATCTGCATTACGTGGAGGCGCTCGGGCGGGTGTGGGCGCATACGGTGGAGCGCAACATGTACATTACTGGCGGGATCGGTCCGTCGCGGCATAATGAAGGCTTTACCTGCGATTATGATCTGCCCAACGAAACAGCCTACTGCGAGACGTGCGCGGCGATCGCCATGGCGTTCTGGAACCACCGGATGAATCTGTTGTTCGGAGACGGCGCCTATGCTGACATCGTGGAGCGCGAGATGTACAATGGGGCGCTGGCAGGCATCTCACTCTCGGGCGACCGCTTCTTCTATGTGAATCCGCTGGCTTCGCAGGGGGAGCATCACCGGGTGGAGTGGTTCGATACTTCCTGCTGCCCGACTAATCTCGTGCGTTACCTGCCTTCCATCGGCCAGTATGTATATGCGACCAGCGAGGACGGCGTGTCGGTCAATCAATATATGAACGGCGAGACGGAGTTGGATCTGCCGGGCAGCGCCTCCGTGCGCCTGAGACAGACGACGCAGTATCCGTGGGAGGGAGTGATCGCGCTCGATGTGGAGCCGTCTGCAGGGGCTGGCGCCTTTACGGTCCGCATGCGGGTGCCCGGCTGGTGCGGCAGCTACCGGATCACGCTGAACGGAGTGACACTGGACGGGGAAGAGGCGTTGACAGTGGACGGTTACCTTGCGGTGCGGCGCGAGTGGACTGCCGGTGATCGGCTGATGCTGGAGCTGGATATGCCGGCGGTACAGGTGCGCGCCCGCGAAGAGGTCGAGGCGAATCAGGGGCGGGTAGCGCTGCAGCGCGGTCCGGTTGTATACTGTCTGGAGCAGGCTGACAATGCCGGGCTGCCCTATGACAGCTGTGTCATCGCGCCCGGAGCAGCCTTCACCGCCGAGCACCGGCCGGAGCTGCTGGGCGGCGTAACGGTCCTGCGGGGCCGCACGGCAGGCGGCGCGCCATGCACGTTGGTGCCGTATTATGCGTGGGACAACCGCGGGGCCGGTTATATGCAAGTGTGGCTTCGTGCGGCAGAGGACCGCAGGCTGTACTCGGTCTAGCTGGGCCGGTGAAAATGACGAGAAGACGATGGTAACAGGAAAGGAGAGGAGCAGCACATGAATGGGAACAAGACCATGTCAGGCAACCCGCTGATGCCGGGCTGGTACGCCGATCCGGAGGCGCGTATCTTCGAGGGAAAATACTGGATCTATCCGACGTGGTCGGCACCGTACGAGGAACAGACCCACTTCGACGCCTTCTACTCCGACGATCTGGTGCATTGGACCAAGGTGGAGCGAATCCTGACGATGTCCGACATCTCGTGGGCGCATCAGGCGTTGTGGGCGCCGTCGCCGGTGGAGCAGGGCGGCAGATACTATTATTACTTTGCAGCCAACGATATCCAGAGCAACGAGGAGCTCGGCGGGATCGGCGTCGCGGTCGCGGACCGGCCGGAAGGGCCTTACCGCGACGCGCTCGGCAAGCCGCTGATCGGCCGGTTTGTCCATGGCGCGCAGCCGATCGACCCGCACGCGTTCATCGACGACGACGGGACAGCTTATCTGTATTATGGCGGCTGGGACCATTGCAACGTCGTCCGGCTGGGTGAGGACATGACGAGCCTCGTGCCCTTCGAGGACGGCGAGATCTACAAGGAAGTGACGCCGGAGCTGTTCGTAGAAGGGCCATGCATGTTCAAGCGTAACGGCCGTTACTACTTCATGTGGTCCGAAGGCGGCTGGGGCGGCCCGGACTACTCGGTTGCCTACGCGATCGCGGATGCGCCGACCGGTCCGTTCCGCCGCGAGGCCAAGATCCTGCAGCAGGATCCGGCCGTTGCTACCGGTGCCGGGCATCACGGCATCCTTCAGGTCCCGGGCACCGACGAGTGGTACATCGTCTACCACCGCCGCCCCTTGGAGGAGACGGACCGCAACCACCGCGTCGTCTGCATCGACCGGATGACGTTTGCGGAGGACGGCCGGATCGAGCCGGTTCGTCTCACCTTCGAGGGGGTTGCGGCAAGGCTGCTGCCGGAGGAGTAAGCTTCCGCTTTTCAGTAACGCGTCGTAAATTGCGAACCACCCTGCGGGGCAATGTCTTTAAGGTGACTTATACTTAATGGCATTGTCCTTTGGGGTGGTTATTTGTGCGACTCGCGCTGCATCTATACGGATAGGAAGAAGCGCGATACACTGATAACATCAGCCTGGAGGCAACCAAGAAGGAGAGCGAAGAGCATGAATCGGCGTCAAGCCTGGGTGAAGTGGGCTCTGGTTCTAGTTATCGGAGTTGCGGCGTGTTTGTTGTTGGCCGGTGCGGCGGAGGCAGACCCGGACGAGGAAGAGCGGAGCCGGGCCGTGCGGATAGAATGGGAGGCGTACTACTATGGTGACCTGCCTGAAGAGCAGATGCCCGATCAGTGGCGGTCCATTGCGGGGGAGGAACTGGATGAGGACAGCTCCATGGCAGGGAGCGCATTATGGTTAAGGGCGCCTGTGCCGCCTGAGCTGCACAGCTCCGGCAACTTGTTGATCTATGATTACAAGGTGCGCGATTACGAGATTGCGTTGTTCGTGGAGGGGGAGGAGGTCTTTGCGTCCCTCAAACGACTGCCCTCAGGATTTATTACCTCGCGAATCGTTACCTACCAGCCCGAAGAGGAGAGCCAATTCCTCATTGTCCGCTTTTCACCGCATCAGCATGTGGAGAAAGGCTTTGAGGTATGGGCCGGCTCTTCCGCTGCCCTCTCCCTCATCCAGCTGCAGCGGGAAGGACTCGCATGGGCGGGAACCGCCATTCTGTTGATGTTGAGCATACTTTCATTCGTTGGTTACGGGTTTCAGCGCTCACAGCCGCTTTTTTTATATTTTGCCTGTTTCTTTTGCAGTCTGGCCGTCAGTCTGGCGGTGCTGTGGGGAGGCTGGCAGCATGCCGTCTCCGGCGAATCGTTATGGGCCTGGGGGACTGCTATTCATTTTAATTGGTACATCGGCCACGCCAGCGGGATTTTGATTACCCATGCGATTGTTGCGACAGAGCGGGAAAGATGGCTTCGCCTCACAGGGTACGGCATAGGCGCATATGCGGTAGCGGCGACGATCGGCTCACTCCTGTTTGGCGAACGTGTGCAATTGTTTTTTTACATTCTCTTCTACGACTACTTGTCGACGGCCATCTTGGTCATCATGACCCTTGTGCTCTTCCGTGCGCTCAAGCGGAGTCGTGACCGGGAGGTGCGTCTTTTTGCCTTCGGCAATGTATTATTTTTGATCGGAGTGGTGATGGGGCGCGTCGCCAACGGACAAACGGCGTGGACGCCATCGCCGGTAACGATCCTGACGGCCAAACATGCCCTGATCCAGATCGGCTGGACTTTTATAGGGTTTGCCGTAGCGGTCAGCTGTTTCGCCATCATCATCGGGATGCGCTTCTTGCGCATGGCCCAGCTGCGGTTGACCAATCATGCGCTGAATGAAGCCAATGCCAAGCTGCGCGCAGCGAACGAAAAGCTGGAGCGGATGGATCAGATTCGCAGCAACATGTATTCGGAAGTCAGTCATGAGCTGAACACCCCGATTACATCAATCAAGGGGTATGTCCAGTTAATGTTGAAAGGGACGATTGAAGCTGGCGATCCTCGTTATCTGAAGGTCATTTACGAGAAATCGCAAGCTATGGAACGGACCGTAGACGACATGCTGGAGATGGCCAGGCTGGAGAACAAACATATCCACTTTGACAATGAACGGTTTGCATTATCTGAGTTTCTGAGCGAGCTTTGCGGCAAATGGGAGCTCGCGATGACGGAGAGCGGGCTTGAATTCGGATGGTCGATGCAGCGGCATCCCATGAGTCCCGAGTATACACCGGCGCTGTATGCAGATCCGGTCCGCCTGGAGCAAGTGCTCGTCAATCTGCTGTCCAACGCCAAAAAGTTCAGCCGGACGGGAGGCGCCATCCGGGTTGAGGCCACGTTCGAGGGTCAGGGCCCATTGCCTGGCGTACTGATTCGTGTGATAGACAGCGGTTGCGGCATTTCGGCGGAAGATCAGCCCCATATTTTTGAACGGTATTACCGGGGGAAGGCCGCCAAAGCCAATGCCATATCCGGCATTGGACTCGGGCTGTCGATCTGCCGTGAGATTATGGAGGCCCAGCAGGGCGAGATCGGTCTGGAGTGTTCCTCGCCGCAGGGCAGTACCTTTTACCTCCGCTTTCCGCTTTACTGGATGGAGGAGGAGGCTGGATGAGCGCATATTTTCAGGTTCTTAATCTACTCTTAAACTCAGACAGGTACGATATATGGAGTTGGCGTTGGTCAATCATCCATGTCATACAGGAAGGAAGGTGCCGCTATGCCCGCCGGGCACATATTGATTGTCGAGGATGAAAGGGATATTCAGGAACTGCTCCGGCTCTGTGTAGAAAGCGGGGGCTTCCGTGTATCTACCGCTGGTGGAGCCGCAGAAGCCCGCCGGCTCTTGCAGGCAGAGCTGCCTGACTTGGCGTTGCTTGATGTCAATCTGCCGGATGGGGACGGGATGGACTTGTGCAAGGAAATACGTGAGCGGTCTGACATGCCGATCATCCTGGTAACGGCTCGCAAGGGCGGTGAAGATATTGTGGCCGGGCTGGAAGGCGGGGCCAATGATTACATTGTCAAACCGTTTGATGTGGACGTCGTGATGGCTCGCATAAGGGCACAGCTGCGCAGCTACGCCTATTGGAAGCAGACCTATGACAGGAACCGGCTCAGCAGCGGCCATCTGCACATTGATTTTCACAGCTTCAGCGTGAAGGTAGATGGCGATGAGGTGAATCTGTCCGCCAAAGAACGCCAGTTGTTCTTTTTCTTGGCGGGTCATCCCAATCAAGTGTTCAGCGCAAGTATGCTGTATGACCGCATCTGGGGGATCGAGGGAACGGGGGAGGAGAATACGGTAAGTGTACATATCCGTTACCTGCGCAAAAAATTAGAGCGTGATCCTTCCCAGCCCAAGTACATCCAAACCGTACGCGGCTTCGGCTACAAGCTTTGCTGGAGCGATGAGTAAAAAAGAGGAGATAAGAACTTGAAAAAGTGGATCTTTTATGTACTGGTGCTGGCACTCGGGCTCAATGCGTTCATCCCGGGATCCGTTCATTATGCGGACGAGCCTTCGCCGGAGGTGCGGCTTGAAGTGAGCGAAATCGTATCCGGACCATACTCTATGCTGGCCTTGATGAACGATGGAACCGTTCGGTCATGGGGCCGCAATACGGCAGGGCAGCTTGGCGTCGGGACGACGGGGAACAGGGCATACGCCTCGGTCGTCAAGAACGGCAACGGGGAGACATTGAGGGGGATCGCTGCTGTGTCTGTAGGGGCCCAGCACGCCCTTGCGCTGAGCAGTGAAGGTGCGGTGTATTCCTGGGGAACGAACAATATGGGGCAGCTGGGACGCAGCGGTACAGCCAACCTGGCGATGGAGATCGGCGGTTTTGATCAACGGAAGATTACGCAGATCTCTGCTGGCGATTCCCATACCCTGGTGCTTGATGAGGAAGGACAAGTGTGGAGCTGGGGCTTGAACATGTATGGGGAGCTTGGCAGCGGCAGCGGCGATTTCACGGTGAATACGCCCCGCAAAGTGATGGCGGCGCCCGGAGTGGAGCTGGAAGGCATCCGGGCGGTCGCCGCAGGTCAATATCATTCGCTCGCACTAACGGAAGACGGCAGGGTGCTGGCGTGGGGGATGAACACCAACGGCCAGTTAGGGGATGGCACGCAAACCTCCAGACCTTATCCGGTGCCTGTCTTAGACGAGCAGGAAGGTACGGCCTTGCATGAAGTCCAGTCCATCTCGGCCAGAGGCTACAACTCATTTGCCTTGCGAGCCGATGGCACCGTCCGGGGATGGGGGGACAATTCCACAGGACAGCTGGGTACGGGAGACTACTCATTCTCCAGAAGAGCGGTCGCGGTACTGCAGGCCGATGGCATGGCGCTGGACAATGTCACCAGCATCACTGCAAGCTTCCTGTTTACAGCGGCCTTGAAGAGTAATGGCACGTTGTGGACATGGGGAGATAATGAGTCTTACCAGCTGGGCAGAGCTACTGAGGGGGCGTCAGATCCGGTGCCGGGACAAGCGACGGCGTTCAGAGAGGGCTTGCTGCCTGAAGTGAAGGCCGTAGCCGGCGGCAATTACCATACAAGTATATTGCTCTCAGACAGGTCGATATGGAGTGTGGGGCGGAACGGCTTCAACGTGCTGGGAGGCAATCGGCCGGAAGGCGACGCCCAAAGCGTGCAGCAGTTTGTCCAGATCACCTTAAGTGCAAGAGGACAATCCGATTGGGCAGCAGTCTCGCCCCGTACCGCCAGGGCAGGCGAGACGGTAGATGTGTTGTTCCGGCTGGCAGATAACGAGGGCAATCCGCTGCGGGTCGCGACTGACGAAGTCGTGTTTGCGGCGGATAGCGGCATGTTGGGCGACGTCGAATACGGTGGAGACGGGATCTTCAAAGCGTCCTACCGTTCCGAGCAGGCAGGGACCGTGACCATTACGGCGACCGTCAATGGCTTGGAAGCGCGTTCCGCCTTGTCCGTGGACATTAATCCAGGTGCGCCCGACAGAGCGGGCTCCTCGTTGGAGGCAGCGCAAGAGCAGTTGACGGTACACGAAACGGACGGCACTCTTGTACAGCTCGAGCTTGGTGACGAATGGGGCAACCGTATCGATGCCGATGCGTCCAGTGTGTCATTCAGCACGACATTAGGGTCGGTGAGCCCGGTGACCAAGGTTGAGCCGGGGGTATATCAGACGCTGCTGCATTCGACCGCAACAGGCAGAGCCACGGTCGGTGTTGTTCTGGACGGCGAGCCGATGGATCTTGAGACGGAGGTTACGTTTACGTCGGCTGACCCGGATAGCCACAGCTCCGTACTCACTGCCACGCCGGAGCGGCTGCCTGCTGACGAAGGTTATGCGTCTGCCCTTACCTTGCGGCTTGTGGACAGACTGGGCAATGCGTTGACGCAAAGCGGGGGCGATGTATCGATCACGAGCAGTCTGGGTGAGATGGGCACCGTGACCGAATCGGACTTCGGCGTTTATAGCGCGTCTCTGACCGCGCTAACGCCAGGCTCAGCGACGGTCAGGGCATTCCTGGACGGTGAGCAGATGGGTGAAGCGGTGGAGGTGGAGTTCGTTCCGCTGATCGAAGCGATTGCATTTACAGAAGAGCAGTATTCAGTCCAGGCCGGCGCCAGCTTCACACCTCGTGTTCTTGCCCGTTATTGGGACGAGACCGAGCAAGCGATCACGGACCAGACGACATTTGAAGTGCTGCATCCAGAATTCGCTTCCGTCGGTCTGGACGGGACGATAACTGGCTTAGAAGAAGGCGAGACGGAGCTGATAGCCCAATTTGGTGCTTATCAGACCGCCGTTCCGCTAACCATCACGGCGCGGCCAGATCCCGGTACGGACCCAGGAACGGATCCCGGTACGGATCCGGGCCCTGGGAGTGGGCCAGTAACCGGTCCAATCCCTGGTCCAGCACAGGGGGCCGTTCCGCCAGTGAGTCCGGAGGAACAACAGTCTGAGCAGCCGACGATGGAAGAAGAAGGCGGCGTTGTTGGACCGCCTGAAGAAGAAGCTCTTGGCCTGGCGATTTCATTGACCGATGTTGCGGGGCACTGGGCGGAAGAGGCCATCACAAGAGCCGTCAAAATGGGGATGGTGTCCGGTTATCCCGATCGGACCTTCAAGCCTCAGGGTTATGTGACCAGGGCCGAGTTTGCGGTCATGTTGAGCCGTGCCCTGGGATTCCGGGATGAAGCGCAGACAGATCGCCACATGTCCCCAGGGGGGACTTGGCCAGACTGGGCGCGCGAGCCTATCAGCCATCTGATGGCACTAGGTATCGCCCAGGGGTACCCGGATGGCAGCTTTTATCCGCAACGTCGCATAAACCGCATAGAGATGACCGTCATGATCATTCGCGCGATGAATGGGACTCCGATGACAGGCCTGGTATCGACGACGTTTGCTGATGATGCGGACATCCCTGCTTGGGCGAAGCCGCTGATTGCAGTTGCTCAGCAGCAGGGCATGGCGCAAGGTAGGGGAGATCATTACTTTATTCCGGATGGAACGAGTACGCGTGCAGAAGCTATCGTCATGATTCTTAGAATGGTAGATGCTTTACAACGATAGGAGCTTAGTTGCTTTACAAGAGTCAACACCAGAAAAGGGCAGACCGCTAAGGGTCGGCCCTTTCTCGTTGTTTAGGAAATGATGCAACACTTTAACATGTGGATCAGTAGGTCGACGGAGTAGGGAAGAAGACCGCTGATAGTGCTCGCTCACGAACGGACACAGTAGCTCTTATTTCGAGCATGGGCGTGTTTTTAGAGCTGCCTGCGGACAGTGGATCCGTTATCGGTCTGTAAACGGGGGTGCTGCAACAAGGTTAGAGAGGCCAAAGCTGGTATGCGAGCGGCAGAAAGGGTCGTTGCAGGGGAACTCCTCACAGCAAGGCCTCAGCGATCAGGCGATCCAGTTTGCGGATATCGATGCCTTTTCGCAGGTTAATTTTGATTTTGCCGGCTTTGGTCCACAGTTCAACCTCCGCATTCACATCGAGGAAGCTGCCGGCATTTTCGGTCGACCACATATGGATCGATTCGTAAGGGAGCGAGTAGATCTCTACTTTTTTGCCCGTCAAGCCCTGCGCATCCCGGACGATCAGCCGCTTATTGGTAAATACCGCGCTGTCGCGGATTGTTTTGTAGGCCGCTACGGCAACTTCCCCTTGAACCAGCAGTTCGTTCACGTCCCCGGGAACGGGGCATTCGGACATAAATGTCCATTGAAGCATTTGTTGGATGCCAGACATCATGGATACCTCCTAAGATTGAATTTCATATAGTTTACCTTTTCTCCTCATTGCTGGTGAATCCTCTTTTTTCCTATACCCGGGAGGCTTGCTTTTCGTAACCTATTCTAAGCTGGTCCGTATGTATCATACTAATGGTCGTAGGTAAAAAGAACCCAATGAGGTAGACATCGATGAAAATGAATACTCCCGCCACTTGCCGATGCTGACGCACGGCTGAAGTGGGGGTTTCAGATGTCTCAACCTGACTTTCTCAGGATGCTTAACACCTGTGGAGTTGACACGTTGACGGACTGGTTACCATCCAACCCCTCTATCCCATCCATGCGTTTGGCACGTACGTTTGGGAATACTTTGCGCAGGATATTGGCCGCTCCGTTCACATCGGCATGAATCATGCCAAGTGGGCTCACATACAGCCCACGGTGGATCCGCTTGCCGGAGAAGGTACAGGTCACCGCCTCATCAAAGCGCGGTAACGGATCGTGATCCAGGAAGCTTGCTTTGGACGTATACGCTTCTTCGGTCACGATCACCGTGATGCCTTGCTCTGCTGCCTTATACTGGATCATCCCAATGAGCAGCCCGTGGGGAGGTGACAGAATGACTGATTGTTGCACCGTCCCATGCCGGTGCCTTGCTTCCATCCTGTGTTTTTGCCGATCACGATGGTGCCGATACGCGCCTCTACGGCCAGCCTGACCATGTGATGACTGACCTTGTGAAACAGGTCCTTGATTCGGCGATAGCGCTGCAGGTGCAAGCGTTCCAATCGTTTGGACGTATGCTGGCCTTCTCGCGGGTCACTGCCGTGGCGAAGAATACGTGAGTAGTGCGCTTTCATCTTGTTGTAGTATTGATTGATCGCTTTGACGATCCCGCCCTTCACGATCATCGGCTGCGCGCCGGTTGTCGTGACCATGGTTGCGAGATTGTCCACGCCGAGATCAATCGCCATGCAACATGCAGATGGAGCGGCGTCCGCTACCGGTTTCGCCACTTTCAGAGGGCAAGCGAAGATCAGTTCGACAACATAGTGCCCATGACGAGGGACGACACGCACCTGCATGAGCTTGCCGTTCTTACAGCCCAGCTTGCCGATGTTCAGTTGCCGTTTGATTCGAGGGAGTTTAAGATATTTCCCTTCTTTGATGACGCAGTCCTGATTCGAGAACACCACTTCCTTCACCTTGCTTCGAGCATAGCCCGGCATCTTCGGCTTGCCCGTAAATCGCTCCGGATGCTGGCGGTACGACTTCATACTGGCGAAAAAGGAAGCCCCGTTCTGAAAAGCCACCTTCAGGATGCCTTGGCTGCTTTGTGCAGGAAGCGAACGGTAATCCGGCTGGTTCATCACCTTAAACAAGGCATCCAGGAGGGCATACGAGAGGAAGGGCCGCTCCGGCGAGGGCAACACAAAGGGACGAGCATGATTTTTCGCACTTCTTCGCTCGTTCACCGCATCCAGATGCGCGGAGAGGGTATCCATCACATGCCGTTGCAACGGTTGGCAAGCAGCAGACTGCCCCCTGGCAGTAAACACTTGTCGGATATAAAAGGTAGCCGTATTATACAGATTCTTAGCATGTTGGCATGTTTCATCGAGGTAAGAAAATAACGGATGCCCTGGTTTGATCCACACTTGAAACGTTCGATATTCGGATTTTGGCACGGACATGAAGTCACTCCCTTTTTACCCGATAAGCGAATGTATGTTCCTATTCATTATACCGTCGCAAAGGAGAAAAGGAAAGAAGATTTTGTGGGCTAGACGAGAAGTCACTGGTTCACCTCACCACTTGAAGAAGTGGGAGTCCTCTCGGCGAAAGTTGGCCGACGACTTCGCGGATCTTACCGATGATTTAAAGGAAGGTGCAGTCACGCCCTACACGTACTATTTGACTTACCGGGACAGCCGCCAGGATCTGATCAATCCTTACGAATTGTATTGGGCTGTGATCAGCTATCTGACTCACCAGGTGTATGGCGGAGATCCCCAGGCCCGGGAGGTTATCCTGAACCGGGCGATCAATGGCTTGAAGCGCTGCAAGGCCAGGATCGGCGACGAGCGGTACGCCGAGCTGATGGCTGCTCTGACTCCTGAGGCGTCGGCATTCGACCGAATGATCCTGACGATGGTAGAGCGGGCGGACGATGTGGATTTTTTCGACAAGCTGCTGCGGGACCGGCTGGCGGCGCACCTGAAGGAGGAACGGGCGGCTAAGGCTCGCTTCGGAACGATCATCCAGACCGCAAAGGAACAGATCGATGGGGCGTTGCAGTTGAAACCGGCACCCTCGATCCCGGCGATGACAGAGCCGCTAACGGATGCGGCCAACTATATTCTCGCTGCCGGAGGTAAACGTCTTCGTCCTGTGCTCAGCTGGGTGATGGGGGTGGAGGTTTACGATCTGCCAGCCGCTTCCATCCTGCCTATGCTGCGGTCGCTCGAGTATATGCACACTGCTTCGCTGATCTTTGACGACTTGCCTTCCCAGGATGATGCCTCGCTGCGCCGGGGGCGTCCGACGCTGCATCGCGTCCATGACAGCGCCACGGCGGAGCTAACCGGGCTGCTGTTGATCCAGCGTGCTGTGCAGGAACAGGCCGCTTTGTCCGCTTTTGATCCGCATACAGTGCTTGCGCTGATCCGTTATTCTGCAGAGAAGGCTGAGGATCTGTGCCGGGGGCAGGCGCTGGATCTGCAGGCCAAGGGCACAACGCTGACGCTGGAACAATTGGAGACGCTCTGCTTCTATAAGACAGGCATCGGTTTCGAGGCGGCGCTGCTCATGCCTGCTATGCTGGCACAGGCAGATGCTGCGGAGCTTGAGGCGCTCAAGCGGTTTGCTTATCACGCAGGCATCGCCTTTCAGATTAAGGATGACCTGCTTGACGCAGAGGGTGATGACCGCCTGCTCGGCAAACCGGTCCGTCAGGACCAGGGGCACGGCCGTCCGACCTTCGTGACGATGCTCGGCGAAGATGGAGCGCGCCGGCAGATGTGGGAGCGATACTGCCTCGCGACAGAGGCAATGCGCGACTGCCCGCGGGGCGGCGAGGTGCTGGCACAGGCGCTGGACTACATGGTGCACCGGGAGCGCTAAATCCGGCTGGCGGATGGGATATCACCAACCCAGGGGTAAAAAAGTTACTATTTGGATCGGTGGTTGTTGGATCTATATCTGCAATGAGGCGGCCTTGGGCTGCAAGTATAGAAACTATATCTGGAATGTCGCACCTGGGCCGCATCGGAAATTTCTAGTCCGGAAGCTGTTCGTCATCCGCCTCACGGCAGCTTGAAAGCTGTCTTGAGCTCCTCGATCTCGGCATCGTCGATCGGGACGATCTCGCCCAGCTCGCGGGCGGCGATCATGGCCTTGGCGCTGTACTCGGCCACCTCCAGCCGGTCAAACGCCTGCAGCAGGCTCTGGCCGGTGACGATGACGCAGTTATTCTCTACCAGCGCAATCGGCGTGTCCGGAGCGAAGACGGCTGCCGTCGTCTCGGGCTGCGCGTAGACTGCGTCGAAGGGAAGCTTGGGACATCGCCGCAGCAGGATATAACTCTCGGGGATTGTCCGCGAGTCGAATGGCGTATCGGTCACCGCATAGGCCATGATCCCCGGCGGATGTGCGATGATAATCGACTGTACATGCGGGTGCTGCTCATAGATGAGCCGGTGGAGATGGACGGAACGGCTCGGTCGCTTGCCCTGCTCCCGGGCGCCGTCATGGATCGCGACCAGGTCTTCGGGCTCCAGATAGTGCCTGTCCATGTCGTACGGCGTGATGACGAACCGCTCGCCGTCGACCCGCTGGGAGAACGTGCCCTGTGTACTGGTGAACAAGCGCTGGGCGTAGGAACGCTTCACCAGTGTACAGATTTCACGGCGTGCTTCTCGTTCGGTCGTGGTGCAGCCCTTGGGGGCGAACTTTGGCATTGGCGGGACATCGGCAGCGTGAGCCAGGTCGAAGCTCCCGGGTCCGAGCAGCCGAGGCTCGCCCAGACGGCGGGCATTGATCTCCAGACGGGCACAGAAGTCCAGCGTCTCGAACCGCCGGAATGCCTCGAACAGATCGCTGCCTCCGACGACCACGCCATGATTCTCGAGCATCACCGCCTGACTGCCAGCGGCGAATCTGGCGGCAATGTTGGCCCCGAGCTCCTCGCTGCCCGGCAGCGCGTAATCTGCCATGCCGATCGTCCCGCAGATCTGGCCTTCATAAGGCAGCAGCCGGGTGTCGGGGATCCGCCGCGCCATGCTGAAGGAGACCAATGCCGGGGGATGGGCATGCACGACAGCCCGCAGATCGGGGCGGGCGCGGTAGATCATCTGGTGGAACGGCAGCTCGCTGGACGGCCGGTGCAGTCCGGTCACGGTCCCGTCCCGATGCACGCACACCATATCCTTGCGGGTCAGGGTGCCTTTGTCGACGCCCGCCGGCGTAATCCAGAGATCACCCGCGTCATCGATCAGCGACAGGTTGCCGCCGGACATCGTCGTCATACCGTATTGGTAGATCCGGTCCATCATCCAGATCAATTGGTCGGCTGGGGGAAGCAGGTCAAATCGCATCGTCATGCCCTCCTGGGATGGCCGCCTGCGGACATCCGTTGATAGCTTAAGCATATCATTTGGCGCCAGTGAAATGCTGTGAGATTGGTCACAAGCCAGTGGTGCAGGCCGCAGCTACCAACGCTCGGGCCAACCAGATTTTCGCAGTCCGCCTGCAATGCCGTTTCGATTCGCAGCTCCGCTTACGTCCACCTCGCCGCCCACAGCTTCATTTCCTTGATGATCTGGTGCAGATCCTCGCCCTTCGGCGTGAGCGTATATTCCACAGTGACCGGAACAGTCGGATGGACCTCGCGCTCAAGTACGCCCATCTCTTCCAGATGGCGCAGCGTCGTCGTCAGCGAACGCGGGCTGACGGAGGGGATGGCTCGCTGCAGTTCACCAAACCGTCTTGTTCCGCCGAACAGCTCCCGCAGCACGAGAAACGCCCATTTGCCGCCCAGCACCTCCAGTGTTTTTTCGATATTGCAGGCGATCGTGGCAGGTTCTTTGGGGATATAGTTGTTGACGCTCATCGTAGTCTCTCCTTTGGCAGAGTGGTTACTTATAGTATAGTAGCTATCCTTGTTATAATAAAGTGATTCTTTTTTCACTACTTTCCAAATGCGCCTTACTTCACTAGAATAAGATATGCGGGCTCCATATGAGAAAGAAGCAAACGAGGGCTCACTCTACTAATCACACATGAGGAGAGATGAGAACATGAATTATCGCAGATTGGGCAAAAGCGGACTGAAGGTCAGCGAGATCAGCCTTGGCAGCTGGTTGACATACGGTGGCTACGTCGAGCGTGACAACGCGGTGAAGGCCATGCAGAAGGCGTATGAACTTGGCGTGAATTTTTTTGATACTGCAAACGTTTACGAACGTGGCGAAGCGGAGAAGCTGATGGGCGAGACACTCCGGGAATTCCCGCGGGAGTCTTACGTGCTGGCGACGAAGGTATTCGGACAGATGGGCGACGGTCCCAACGATCGCGGCTTGTCCCGCAAGCATATTATGGAACAGGCGCATGCAAGCTTGAAGCGGCTGGGGGCCGATTATGTGGATCTGTACTACTGTCATCGTCCCGATCCCGGCGTGCCGCTCGAAGAGACGCTGCGTGCGCTGGATGATCTGGTGCGGCAGGGCAAGGTGCTGTACGTCGGCGTCAGTGAATGGTCGGCTTCGCTGATGGCTGAGGCACACGCGGTAGCGGACCGTTATCTGCTGGACCGCCTCATCGCCAACCAGCCGATCTACAATATGTTCAACCGCTACATTGAGAAAGAAGTGATCCCGTTCGGTGAACGGAGCGGCGTCGGGCAGGTCGTGTTCTCGCCGCTGGCGCAGGGACTGCTGACGGGCAAATACAGCAGCCTCGCCGACATCCCGGCTGACAGCCGGGCCGGCAAGCTGGAGGGGATGCGCAAGGGCGTCACCGAGGAGAAAATCAACAAGGTCATCGAGTTGAATCGCGTTGCCATCGAGCTGGACATGACGGTCGGTCAACTGGCGCTGGCCTGGATTCTGAGACAAGCCAACGTAGCCAGTGCCCTGATCGGCGCGAGCCGTCCAGAGCAGGTGGAGGAGAATGTCAAAGCGTCGGGCGTAAAGCTGGAAGAGGATGTGCTCGCGCGCATCGAGACGATTCTGGGCTAAACGGCTGTACGCGAGAGGAGCGTTGTACATGATGAAGGTTGTCATTACCGGCGGCAGCGGCATGCTGGGCCAGTGGGTCGTCCGGCATTTCGCCGAACAAGGGTATGAGGTAGTCAATGCCGATGTCAAAAGGCCGGAGCAGCCGCTCTGCCAGACGGTCATCGTCGATCTGAACGAGCTGGGCCAGGCGTATGGCGTACTGGCGGGAGCGGATGCGCTGGTCCACCTGGCGGCAATCCCTGTCGCCTACTCGCATCCAAATGAAGTGACGTTCCGCAACAACACGATGTCCACCTACAATGTCCTGGAGGCTGCGGCCGGGCTGGGCATCCGCAAGGCCATCATCGCCTCCAGCGAATCGTCGTACGGGATGGTGTTCGCCCAGGAGCGCTTCGCACCGCAGTATGTCCCTGTCGATGAGGCGCACCCGCAGCTGCCGCAGGACAGCTATGGCTTGTCCAAGGTTGTCAATGAGCAGACAGCGGACATGTTCTACCGGCGGACAGGTATGCAGGTAGTGTCGTTCCGGCTGGGAAATGTCATCGCCCCGGAGGCGTATGCGCGCTTCCCGGAGTTCATCTACGATCCGAGGCAGCGTGACCGCATTCTCTGGAGCTACATCGATGCCCGTGACGCGGCCGTGGCATGCCGACTGGCGATCGAGGCGGAGGGATTGGGCAGCGTAGCGCTCAACTTGGCAGCGGACGATACGAGCATGGCCGTGCCGAGCCGCGAGCTGATGGCCTCGCAGTATCCCGGGGTCGACGACTTCCGGGCACCGCTGGAGGGGCACGAGTCGCTGCTGAGCAATGCCAAGGCGAAGGAGCTGCTGGGCTGGCAGCCGGTCCATGCTTGGCGGAATTATGTTGAGTGATATTATCCAACATCTAATATTGCGGATAAGTAGGTCGAAAGAGTTAGAGGTGTCCTGGCGTATCGAGGACAAGGACAAGAATCGGACGATGGAGCTCAGCTATGCAGCACCGCAGGAGCACGAAGTGCGAGTGATTGCCCCTGAGGGCTATCGGCTCGACGTACACTTCACCGAGTTAATCATTTAGGTAGCAAATTAGCTGCTAAGAAGCAAACAAGGACAATTGACCGTTAATGGTTAATTGTCCTTTTGTCTGGTTAGTATAAGCGTCTTCTAGCACGGCACCCACTCCAGGCTGCCGCCATAGATGGGGTGGTAGCGCCAAACCGAGCACATGCGATCGTTGGCGTTGCCGCCATTCCCGCCACCTGAATTGCTTGCTTCGATTTCCTTTCGCTTCTCCTCCAGGTAGTGCTGGAAGCCTTGGCTCACCGCTTCCTTGGTACTGTTATTGCTCTGCAAAAAGCTCTCTTCGTACACAAGAACCTGGCGAGTATAAGGATCCCATAAGACCAGAGCATCGCTCGCTTCGCTTACGAACCGCAGCGGTACCAGGGTAGAGCCGCCACGGATAACGGCTGCCTCGTTCAAGGTAACCGCTGAGCCGTTGATCCGGGCCTGCTTGCTGCCGACCGTCAAGGATAGCTCGAGTCCCTCTCCGGTACCCCGCACAGTTTTTGTGGCAGGCACCCAGTCCAGCTTGATGCCGAGGGCCTCAAACAGCGGCCTCATCGGTACCAGTGTGGTGCCATTGTGCAGGTATGGCGCAGTATCGAGCACGATCGCCTCGTCATTTATTTTGACAGTAATCGCCGATTCTGCTGCGCGAGTCGACTGTAATCCGAAGGCGGCCAAGACAAGCGTCGCGGTAAGCAGGGCAATGAGCCCCCTTCGAAGCCAGCGCATGCGCGCGGTTTCCCATCCATGTAGATTCAAGGCTACACACTCCTCTCAATAATGCAAATTAAACCATTTCCTCAACTTTGAAACGATCATAGGGTCATCCCGCATCTGCCGACTGCAGTGCCGAGCTGTGAGCTGGCAGACGAAGCACGGAGTCGCTATAATGTAGAAAAGTAAAGGAGGTTGCCTATGCTCGAAGTAGGTGCTGCGATTGTGTCGGATGCATCCGGGCGTGTGCTGATCGCCAGACGCAAGCCGCACAAGGTGCAGGGCGGCTTGTGGGAATTCCCGGGCGGCAAGCTGGAGGCGGGGGAAACGGTGGAGGCCTGCCTGCGTCGGGAGCTGCTGGAGGAGATGAATCTTCGCATCGATATTCTGCAGCCGCTGGGGGCGCATGAGCATGATTACGGTACCTTCCAGATCCGGCTCATCGCGTGCCGCGCCGTCTGCTCGGGCGGCGAGATCCGGCTGACGGATCACGATGCCTGCCGTTGGGTGACGATCCAGGAGCTTAGCGGCTATACGCTGGCGCCGGCAGACTTGCCGTTCGTACGGATGCTGCAGGAAGAAGAGGGGGTGACGACATGATACGGATCGAGACGGATCGTCTGCTCCTAAGGGAATATACGCCTGAGGATGCCGCAGCTGTGCATAGGTATGCCTCTGATCCGGCCGTCGCCACCTATATGATCTGGGGTCCCAACAGCTGGGAGGAAACGGAGCAATTCGTTGAACGTGTAATCGGAATGCAGCAACAGCAGCCGCGACTGGACTATGAGCTGGCTGTTGTCCTCAAAGCGAGCGGTGAGCTGATCGGCGGCTGCGGTCTGCATCTCATGGAGCCGGCGCAGGGCGAGATCGGATACTGCCTGCATCCGGACCATTGGCAGAAAGGTTACGCCTCCGAATCCGCTGCAGCTCTGCTGCGTCTGGGGTTCGGTGAGTTCGGTCTGCACCGGATCTACGCGACTTGCCGTCCGGACAACCTGGGCTCGGCTCGCGTGATGGAGAAGGTCGGCATGACGTATGAGGGTCATCTGCGCGGGCATATGCGGCATAAGGGAGCCTGGCATGATTCCTACCAATATTCTATCCTCGAAGAGGAGTACGCCGCACGATTGTAATCCTGCAAGCGATGTTCGGAAGGTTCGAACAGGCGGCAGAGCTGATGGAGTACAGCACCATGAAGCAATTTGTCAGCTTGACACATGAGGATGCCATCCCCGGCCTGCAGGAAGCGGCAACGGAATTCCGCAACAGCATTGTTTTACTGGAGAGAGGTTAGACGCGCCTCCGGGCGTATAGACACAAAAGCCGCAGGCGAATAACGCCTGCGGCTTTTTGGTACGCAGTCACACGGTAAACCTTACCTTACAATCTGGCCTCGAACCTCTCCGTTTGGCCGCCCGATCGTATGAACGTTGATATAGGTATTGCCTCTTCTAATCTCCCGTACCAAATCGCTGATGCTCCGTCCGGCCAGAGGGCCGACCAGGTCGCTGCGGGTCAGCGTCCCCCGGACAACCCCGCGACGAACGGTGATCCCGAATCTGGAAGGTCCGAACAGAAAGGCGACGACCGGTCCATTGGCGTCTCTGCGGCCGAGGTGGATGTGGGCCTGGGTGACCGCACTGATATTGCGGACGACCAGCCGGAATGTGATCCGGTCCCCTGCCTGATTAACCTGCAGGACTGCATTGCCCGAGGCGTTGGTTCTTACTGGCGGCACTTCATTCCTGCCGCTCAAGAAAGCTCTGAATCTGCTAATCTCACTCACCCCTTCGTAAGAGATACGCTATTATATGGCGCGTGAGGGGGAGGGGGATGTTCGCTTACCTACGAGTGGGACCCATTTTGCTCTTGTGCCAGCAGCTGCCGGAACATGAACATCAGCTTCACCTTCAGCAGATCGCCGGTCAGCCTCAGGTCGAGACCGAGCACCTCGCTGAGCTTCTCCAGCCGGTACTGGACCGTGTTGCGATGGATAAACAGCTGCTTGGCGACATCGTTGACCTGGCCCTCGTTTGCGATGTAAGCTTTCAGCGTCCTCAGCATGTCTGTGGCGTAATCGGCATCCTTTTGCATCAGGGGCTGCAGCAGCGATTGGCAGTATTTCTCCATAACCGGCGCCGGGATGTGGGAGAACAGGTACGAGAATTCCAGATCGGCAAAGAAGACGACCGGGGAATCGTATGCGAGCTGACCGCTGATCCGATGCGCCTCCGTGCATTCCTCGTAGGCATCGCGGATCGCGCCGAGCTCCGGCTTGATGCGGCTGATGTAGCTTCTTGCAGATACACTTGGCATTGATTTGAGGATCTCCAGAAATGACTTGTAGATAATATCCGTGAACGGACTGTCGCTGGCCGACACCTTGAATACGTGGAGCAAGGTATCCTGGGTGACGAGATGCTGCGATTCGAGGCTGGATAGCCTTGGATGATAATTCACTTCCCGCAGCAGCTCGCGCAGCTTCTTGGGTACAGGGAGCGCAGAGCCTTTGAGCGGGTCGGGCACAGTCAGGACGCACAGGTGAGAGCCGCTGACCATCGGCGAGCCTAGCGATCGCGATTGCTCCAGGAACGTCTCCTGGGAGATCTGCCCATGCAGATAGCGCTCCATGACGGCACTCCACTGATAGCTGGCCACCGTCTGCTGATCATCGTAGAAGTGATCCATGTGGTAACACAGGATCTCTGCAGCCTGATGGAACAAGCCCTCCTCCTCCTGGATGATAGGGCCGCCGGCAGGGACGACCAGCAAAAATCCGTAACAGTCCGCATCCTTCATGAGCGGAATCCGGCAGAACCAGCCATGCTCGGCTCTCGCCTTGTGAAACTGGGCGCTCCAGGGCCAGCCCTTGAGCAGCTCGACCTCGGGCCAGTTGCAGGAATTGTACAGCAGCTGGCCGCGGGCGCTGATGACGACGATGTCATGAGCCAGGATATCGGCGATCATCGGGAAGAGATTGGCGAAATCTTCTTTTTGGAGGGCAAAACGGACGAGCTGCTTTTGTTTCTCCAGGTCGTCATGCAGCTGCTGTGTGCTCTTGACGAACTCCGCTTGGAACAACGCGGTCATCTGATCGGAGAAGGCGAACTCAAACGGCAGATCGAGCACCGGAAAGTTCAGCCGGTCGGCCTCTTCCAGGACAACCTGCGGGATCTCCGACCAGTAACGTCCGAGCTTGATGCCGATGCCTGCTGCGCCGCGCTTATCCAGCTTCTTCAACAATCGGAGGAAGGCGTCCGGGGTATCCTTGATGGCAAAAGCGGTCGTCAGCAGCAGCTCCCCGTCACTGATCCAATCGATCACATCAGGCGCGTCCATCGTATTGACAGATTTGATCAGGCGGCCGACCCCGCCGGCTCCGGCGACCAGCTTGGCCTTGGACAAGGGGTAGATAGACAAGGCTTCTTCGACGGTTAGATTCATAGCTGTTCCTCCCTGTATCCACGTAAGTTATACTTCCTCATTAGCTCCAGTATAGTCCTTAGGCCTGAAGCGGGTCAATAATAACTAACATTAATATGACGTAAAATAGAAGAATTTCACAGGAATTGAACTGAAATCTGTCATTTGACCAATGCTAACCGGTTTCAATTAGGTTTGAATACAAATTTGCGTCAACTAAATTGACCTATTTATAAATTAGGCTGTATATTGGTTGTATTCAGAGCTGTTCAGAGAGGATGGTGTCATATTGTCTTACATTACTATCAGGGATGTGCACAAACGGTTCGTTAGACGTGGGCAGTGGACCGAAGCTCTGAGCAATATCCAACTTGAGATCGAAAAAGGATCGTTCGTCAGCTTCATCGGTCCCAGCGGCTGCGGCAAATCGACGCTGCTGCGCATTGTCGGCGGACTGATGGGTGCCGAGGAGGGAGAGATCCGGATCGGCGGCAAGAGTCCGCAGGAGCTGCTCCAGGCCAAACAGTTCGGCTTTGTCCCGCAATCGCCGGCCCTCTTCCCGTGGCGGACGGTGCTGCAAAATATGAATATACCGTTTGAAGTCAATCGCCAAAAGCACTTCAACTCAGAGGAGCAGGGCGATCCGATCGAGCTGCTCCAGGCTGTGGGGCTGGGGGATTTCGTCCATGCTTATCCGAAGGAGCTCTCCGGCGGGATGAAGCAGCGTGTCGGCATTGCCCGCGCATTTGCTACCGGGGCGCCAATCCTGCTCATGGATGAGCCGTTCTCGGCACTCGATGAGATCACCAAGGAAGTGCTGATGCACCAGCTGAAGCAGATCTGGGAGGAGCACAAGAAGACCGTGCTCTTCGTCACTCACAACATCCAGGAGGCGGTCTACCTCTCGGATAAAGTGGTGGTCATGTCCTCCCGCCCGGGACGGGTGTCGCGGGTGATCGACATCACGCTGCCGAGACCGCGCGATGAGGCTGTCATCGGATCGCAGATCTTCAATGACTACATCACGGAGCTCCGGGAAGCATTACGCGAGAGGTGGGGATGAGGATGAGTCAAACGATAAGTTCCAGAGTGACGGCGAGAGGAGACCAAGCGATGAAGACTGCCGAGACCATCAGTTGGCCGGCTCGAGTCCGGGGTGCTGTCGGCTCGATCGGCTTGCCGATGATCACCTTTGTCATCTTGTTCGCAGGCTGGGAGCTGGCGGTGCGGTTCATGGATGTGCAGGCGGTCATCCTGCCGGCTCCCTCGGTGATCTTCGCCGAGCTGTTCACTTCATTTTCGTTCTATGTGCCGCATATTGGCATTACGTTCTACGAGGCGATGGTCGGTTTTGTAATCGGTACGGTGCTGGCGCTGATCGGCGGCGTCATCATGTCGCAGTCAAGGCTGCTGGAGCGCATGCTGCTGCCGGTGGCGGTACTGGCGCATGTCACCCCGATCGTCGTGATCGCGCCGCTGCTGATGATCTGGTTCGGCTTCGGCCCATTCCCCAAAATTCTGGTAGCAGCGATTATTTCGTTTTTCCCGATGCTCATCAATTCGACGACAGGCTTCCGCTCGGTGGATGAGAGCAACTATGAATATATGCGTTCCCTGCATGCGAGCCGGTGGGAGATCTTCTTCAAGCTCAGCCTGCCCGGCAGTCTGCCATTCCTCTTCTCCGCTGCTCGTACCAGCATCAGCATGAGCGTGGTCGGCGCGGTGGTCGGCGAGATGAGCGGGGCGAGCAAGGGACTGGGCAATGTCGTCATGGTATCGGCGAATTATCTGCAGATGGACCGGATGTTCGCGGCGATCTTCCTGCTGGCGCTGATGGGCATCCTGCTCACCAATGCCGTGCGGGTCGTCGAACGCAGGTTTCTAGCCTGGCACAGCTCCGGGCAATAGACCCGGACAGGCCGGCTTTTAATAATAGACTAGCATAAGGGGAGGCAACAAGAGGATGAAGACAAAATCTGCAATGTGGGTCGTTTGTTTGTTATGTGTGATGTTGGTAGTCGCGGGATGCGGCAGTCAAAATGCAAATGCGCCAGCGGCTCCGGAGCCGAATGAGCCTTCGGCAAATGCCGAAGCGGGCGCTGCGGGAGATAATGCAGAGGAAGCGGGCGATGGCAGTATCGACTGGGAAGCGCGGATCGAGGCCAACCGTTCGGTCGGCAAGATTACGTACGTCACCGGCTTCAACTATTCGGCTTCGTCTCCCAATATTAACGTCGCGGCAGCGATCGAGCTCGGCCTGTTCGAGGAGCTCGGCCTAACGGTCGAGATCCAGCCGGGTGTAGAGGCGGAGAGCATGAAGCTGCTGGCGGCGGGCAGAGCCCAATTCGCCGGCGCTGGCTCGGCGAGCAATGTCATCCAGGCGATCGCCAGCGGCGGCCGCATCGAGCCGATGTCGGTGATGAGTCCGGTCGGGCTGAATGCCCTGATGGTGCTGGCTGACTCGGGTATCGAGGAGCTGACGGATCTGGAAGGCAAGACGCTGGGCTACAAAGCGGCCTTCCCGCCCAACTTCCGCGCCATGCTCATCAACGCCGGCGTAGATCTGGATAAGATCGAACTGGTATCGGTCGGCTTCGATCCGACGATCCTTAACACGTCCAATGTCGATGCCATCACCGTCTTCAAATCCAATGAGCCTTACCAGATGGAACAGCAAGGCTTTGATGTCAAGCTGTTCGACCCTGCCGACTATGGCGTCAAAAACTCCTTCGGTCTGCTCAATGTCAACAAGGAGTTCGCCGAGAAGCATCCGACGGTAGCCGAGGATTTCCTGCGGGCGGTGCTCAAAGCGCACGAATATCTGATGGAAGATGCCGATCCGGTCATCGCGGAGCTGGAGAGAATGGCTGAGGGCAATTACAACCTGGCTGCCGAGACGAACCGCTGGGCTGTCGAGAGCCAGCTCATCACGGACTCGAAGCGCGAGGGGATGCCGCTGGGCTGGTCGACGCCTGAGCAGTGGCAGGCTGAAGTCGAGATCCTCGAGGGAGCAGAAGCGCTAAGCGGCGAGGTGTCGATCGATCAACTGCATATTACCAAGTATCTGGAAGCGATCTATGACGGCGAGGAATTAATCTGGATCGACTAGTCGAATAATGGTAAGCAATTCAAACCACCCAAGGAGGCGTCTGCTATGCTGCAAACTCAGCAAAAAATCTTCCGCAAATTCTACTATCCGGTTCTGCCGGTTGCGCATCTGCAGGATGGGCCCAAGGGCGTCAAGCTGATGAATGAGAACATCGTCTTGTGGCTGGATGAGAACGGCCAGCCGGCGGCGGCGATCGACCGCTGCTGCCACCGGACGGCGAAGCTCTCCAAGGGCACCGTCCGCGAGGGCAGCGTCGTCTGCCCTTACCACGGCTGGGCCTTTAACCGGACCGGGAAGTGCACCTACTTCCCGCAGTCCGAGCTGGAGGATCCGCCCAAGGTGTACAAAATTGCCGGGTATCATTGCGAGGAGCGCTACGGTTATGTGTGGGTGGCGCTGGAGGATCCGGTGACGGGCATCCCGGAATTCAAGTATGCGGATGACGCTTCGTTCCGCCAGGTTGATCAGTTCTATGAGGTGATTCATTGCGCGGCTTTCCGGCTCATGGAGAACTCCTTTGATGCGGCGCATGTCGCCTTCGTCCATCAGAATACGTTTGGCGATATCAACAATCCGATCCCGCCCAAGATGGACATCACGCCTGCCGAGTGGGGCTTCGAGACGTATCATGAGGCGCCGGTGACCAACAAGCTCAACCAGCAGGTCAAGACGATCAACGTCGAGGAAGATGAGACGGTACGCAAAGCTTATGGACGCTGGTATATGCCGTTTATCCGGCAGAACACGATACAATATCCGACCGGCCTGATCCACTCCATCATCACCTGCGCGACGCCGATCGACGACAAGACGTGCCAGCTCGTCCAGTTCGCGCTCCGCAACGACACCGAGGCCGATGTGCCGGCCGAGCGCGTCATCGCCTTCGACCGCGCCGTCGTCGACGAGGATATGGATGTGCTGGAGACGACGGAGTACAATGTCTCGCTCGATGTGCGCCGCAAGGTGGAGAACCATATGCTCTCCGACAAGCCCGGCATCGTCATGCGCCAGATGATGTTAGACTTGTTCGCTGAATATGGCGAGGAAGAAGTGATTTAAATGATTGGTGAATCAAGCCGGAAAGAGGCGGAATCATCCTGGAGAAATGAAATGTTCGCCTTTGTGCCCAGAATTCAACGATTCAATACCTAATTCAAAGAATTATGGGCACAACAGCGATCGGAAGGATGATCCGTCTAAAAGAGGCCGATTTTTCACCATACTGTTTTATACACTTAGGAGGAGCTGAGAATGATGGTGCCAGGACTAACAGCAGGCCACTACGAGGATTGCCCGGTTCACAAAATATCGGCGGCGGACAAGAACAAATTTGTCCTGCTGTGCGACGGCAAGACGCTGCCCTTCGTATCGGTCATCGAAATCTTCGACAAGGACGGCCGCACGCCGCCCAACACCCATGCCGCTGCCCATGAATATTTCTATGTGATCGCAGGCGAAGGGATCGCTGCCGTCGACGGCAACAGCATCCCGATCAAGCCGGGCTCGTTCTTCGTCGTCGACCCGGGTCACGTCCATGAGGTGCAGAACACCGGTGAAGGCAGGCTATACGTGCTGACCACGATGGTGCCGGACGAGAAATTCTCCGATCTCATCCTGTCCGGTCCCCCGGCTGCGCTGGACGAAGAAGATCTGCGCGTACTCAAGGGAGTGTGAAGCGCCATGTTCCGATATGAAGGAGCGGCGTGGGAGCGGCGCTTCCTGCCCCGGCTGACGTATGCCGAGGTCGAGGCGATGGATAAGGAGGATGCGCTTGTCATCCTGCCGGTAGGCGCCGTCGAGCAGCATGGACCGCATCTGCCGCTCATGACCGACGCGCTGATCGGCGAGTCGCTGATCACCCGGACGCTGGAGCAGCTGCCGGAGTCCGCCAGTGTCTGGCTGCTGCCGCCGGTCTCTTACGGCAAGAGCAACGAGCATCTGGACTTTGCGGGGACGATCTCGCTGTCGGCTGCGACACTGCAGAGCGTCATTACCGACATCGCGGTCAGTCTGCAGCGCAGCGGCTTCCGCCGGCTGATGCTGTTCAACACGCACGGCGGCAACGTCGATCTGCTCAATGTCG
Source organism: Paenibacillus jepli (assembly GCF_047238105.1). Classification (NCBI taxonomy): domain Bacteria; kingdom Bacillati; phylum Bacillota; class Bacilli; order Caryophanales; family Paenibacillaceae; genus Paenibacillus; species Paenibacillus jepli. The sequence goes on along the minus strand of NZ_JBDFMD010000001.1, from coordinate 2,760,142 downwards.
CCTCCCGGGAGATCCGGGTGCAGACGGGGATGATGGTATTCTACGTCAATCCGCACAGTCTGGATGCCGACGTGGATCTGGTCACGCCGGAGGAGCATGAGTACGGCATCCACGGCGGCGATATCGAGACCTCGCTCGTCATGGCGTTCAAGCCGGACTGGGTGAAGGCGGATCAGCTCGTCTGCGAGATGCCGCAAGTGACCGATCTCCAGTATCTGACGCTGGAGGGGCGGATCCGCTTCGCGTGGGTGATGAGCGACATCTCCCGCAGCGGCATCGCCGGCGATGCCACGCAGGCGACAGCGGACAAGGGGGAGACGATCGCGACGCGCATCGCATCCGGTCTGGCGCTGGCGCTGGAGGAGATCTGCCGCTTCGACATTGACCGTATCGTCCGTGACAGGTAGGAGCATTTTGAAAAATGCCAAGTGGACGAAATCGATTCTGTAGAAGTGAAGCGTTCGCCTTTGTCCCCGGATTTCCGCCCTGAAAGGGTTGAAAAATCATGAAATCTGGGGACAACAGCGATCGGAAGAATGATTCGGTCCATGCAGGTCTAACTTTCAATATGCGGTTCTACAGCAAACGGAACGTGCGGAAGACAAGGAGGAAAGGGTGGATATGAGAGAACTGGGCAATGAACGCAATAGCTGGAAAGTATCCAAAGATCATGTGGATCTGCGCAGGCCGCAGCTGCCTGAGCGATCGATTACCTTCGGCGCGGAGCCGCAGCAGCTTACGCTCAATCTGGCCAAGTCGGCCGTCATCGTCATTGATATGCAGAATGACTTCTGCTCCCCGGCCGGCTGGCTGGACTATATCGGAGCGGACTACACCCCGGCCCGAGCGCCGATCGAGCCGATCAACCGGCTGCTGCCGGAGCTGCGGGAGGAGAAGGTGCCGGTCATCTGGCTCAACTGGGGCAACCGCCCCGACAAGATGAATCTCAGTCCGTCCGTGCTCCACGTCTATAATCAAGCCGGAGATGACGTCGGCATCGGCGGGCCGCTGCCGAAGAACGGCTCGCATGTGCTCGAGAAGAGCAGCTGGAGTGCGGCCATCGTGCCGGAGATGGACGTGGCAGGCACGGATATTCAAGTGGACAAATACCGGATGAGCGGGTTCTGGGACACGCCTCTGGATAGCATATTGCGCAATTTGAACGTCGAGACGATCTTTTTTGCCGGCGTCAATGTCGACCAGTGCGTGATGGCCACCTTGCAGGATGCCGTCTGCCTCGGCTACGATGCGGTACTGCTGGCCGACTGCTGCGCCACAACCTCCCCGGATTTCTGTGCGGAGGCAACGCTATACAACGTAAAGCAATGTTACGGCTTTGTCGCCGATTCATCCGCAGTGCTCTCTGCGATGCACGTCGTGACATCCTGACAGAAGGTGGGATACAGCATGAGCAAAAAAATTCATTTTGGCTGGTTTACAGAATACGGTCCGATCGGCTGGAACGGCCCGGACGCAGCTGAGGGCTACGACTGGCGACAGCCGGAGGTGTACCAGAAGATGGCGGCGATCTGCGAGAGGGGGATGTTCGACTTTGCCCTGTTCGCCGACCATCTCGGCATCACCTCGACCTATCAGGACTCGCTGGACAATTATATCAAGTATGGCTTGAACGGCATCAATCACGATTCGACGATGCTGGCGGCGATGGTCGCTGCGGGGACCAAGCATCTGGGGGTCGGCACGACCATCTCGACCAGTCTGACTCCGCCCTATCAGCTGGCGCGGCAGACGGCTTCGCTTGATCATCTGACCAAGGGGCGCGTGGCCTGGAATATCGTCACAACAGCGAACATTGCCGGCTTCCGGAACTACGGCATCGAGGAGATGAAGGATCATGACGCGCGGTACGACCAAGCGGACGAATACATGGAGCTCTGCCAGCGGCTGTGGAGCAGCTGGGAGCCCGATGCGGTGGTTATGGACCGGCAGAGTGGTATCTTCGCCGATCCTGAGAAGGTACACCGGATCAACTTTGAAGGCACGTACTACAAAAGCCAGGGGCCGCTGAACGTATTGCCCACCCCGCAGGGCAGGCCGACGCTCATCCAGGCCGGCTCCTCCGCGCGCGGCAAGGACTTCGCGGCACGCTGGGCGGACGCAGTCATCGTCGCCAAGCACAATCTGGATGACATGAAGCGCTACTATGACGACCTGAAGGAACGGGCGGTCAAGATGGGCCGTCATCCGGACGAACTGAAGATCTTCTTCATCATCAAGCCGGTGGTCGGCGCGACCGAAGAGATCGCCGCGCAGCGGCAACAGCTGCGCATGAACCCGACCGATCTGGAGCTCCATGCCGCGCTGGCAGCCATGTCCTCGCGGATGAGTGTGGATCTGGCGAAGTACGAGCTGGATGAGCCTGTGCCGACGATGAATGAGAAGAGCATCCAGGGCGGCCAGACGACTCTCTCCCGTTATCAGACGGCCGAGAAGCGTCCGACGCTGCGCGAGATGGCGACCGAGGAGAGTGCCGGCAACAAAGCCAACATCATCGGTACGCCGGACCAGGTGGCAGAGCAACTGGAGCACATCATGACGACGGTTGGCGGCGACGGATTCGTCGTGCGGGTCGATGCGCATGATCATGGGTACATGCAAGAGTTCGTCGACACGGTTATCCCTGTGCTGCAGGAGCGCGATCTGGTAAGGCGCGAGTATACCGGCAAGACACTGCGGGACAATCTGTTCGAATACTGAGCAGACTAGAAGGGAGAGAGGCTGGATGAAAATGGCTACGCTCAAAATCGGCGAGGTGGAGAAGGCTGCGATCCGGGCGCCTCATGGGTATGTGCTGCTGGAATCGCTAGGCGGCAAGTGGCCGACAGAGCTGTTGGAGCTGCTGAGAAGCGGCTTGCTGGGCGAGCTGCATGCATGGTACCGCGAGGGCGGCGCAGAGGTGCTGCTGCGGCTGCCTGCAGTAGATACCGCGGGGCTTCGATACGGTCCGCTCTATCGCGAGCCGTCCAAGATCTGGGGCATCGGCATGAACTATGTCGCCGAAGAGTCGGAGCTGCTGCAGATCCCGGCGGGCGAGGAGCCGGTCGGCTTCATGAAGCCGGCCACGGCGCTGATCGGCCCCGGAGAGAAGATCCGGGTCCCGGAGGGCTTCGGCGAGGTGACGGCGGAGGCCGAGCTCGCGATCGTCATCGGCAAGGCGTGCCGCGGCATTACAGAAGCGGAAGCGCCTTCAGTGGTAGCCGGCTTCACGACGGCCCTCGATATGACCGCCTCGGACATCCACGCCCGCAACCCGCGGTTCCTGACGCGTGCGAAGAGCTTCGATACGTTCCTCTCGATCGGGCCGGAGCTCGTCACGCCGGATGAAGTGGGCGATGTGCTGGATCTCGAGGTGGAGACGGTGTGGGGCGGCGAGGTGAAGCATGCCAACCGGATCCGCAACATGCGATTCCGGCCGTGGTACACCGTCGCTTTTCATGCGGCTTTCATGACGCTGCTGCCGGGCGATATCATCCTTACGGGGACGCCGGGAGCGGTCGTGATCCGGGACGGGGATGTGGTCGAGTGCCGCGTGGGCGGCATGCAGCCGCTGGTCAATCCGGTGGCTGCGATACCGGCAGTTCCTCAAGTGGAGGCAGGATAAAGGCAGGTACAGCGGCGCTTCCCGGACGGGGAGCGCCGCTGCTGCGCGTGCTGCCGTCTTCAGGCGGTGCCCCGGCGGGAGTCTGAGTAAAGCCAGGCCAGGGCCCATAGGCCCGCAAGGGGCTTGAGAGCGGCGATCAGCAGGCCGTTATGGACGCGGCTGGAGAGGATGCCGGCATCCAGCTGGCCCGGGGACGCGGCGTCAGCTGCGGTAGATAACTGGCCGATCCCGAAGAGGCTTCCGATATCCAGCACACAGCCTGCCGCGAGCAGCGCCATCCCCATGCTCGGTCCGGTGGCAAGACGGTGCATCCGGGCCTGCAGAGTGGCGGTCTGGCCGCTGGGCGACAGCGTGAACCGGAGCGCCGCAGCGATCAGACAGGAGAGTGTCCAGACGACGCGCAGCTCCAGGTCCAGGATGAGGTGGCCAGTCGCGATCACGGCCGAGCCGGTCATCAGCACGAGCATACTGAGCGCTGTGCAGTGCTGCATTCTCCGCGATAGTCTGCTATCAACCGCTTGCCCGTTCAGTTTGACTTGCAGGGCGAGCGCTCCCCCAACCGCCACATTGACGCACCATAACCATGCCACGGCTTACCCCTCCCCTGAAGAAAGCTGTACCGCCTACGTTCCTGGCGCCGGTCTCTCGGCAACCGGCAGCCTTACGACAAATACCGTTCCCTCGCCCTCCGTGCTCCGCACTTCGATCGTTCCGTCATGCACGAGCACGAACTCTCTGGCAATCGCCAATCCCAGTCCCATGCCGCCGCTGTTGCGTGCCCGAGCCTCATCCGTGCGGTAGAATCGGTCGAATAGCCGGGGCAGATGCTCCTTGGAAATCCCTGGCCCCGTATCCGCGATCTCCGTCCGAAGCCAGCCCTTGCCGGCGGCGTGCCCCGCTTCGGCCTCTACCCGGATGCTGATCCGGCCGTTCGCGGGCGTATAGCGAACGGCATTGACTAGCAGGTTCAGGAACACCTGCATCATCCGGTGCGGATCCACATCGACCTGCGGGAGATCCGCCGGCGCCTGGATGTCGAGCGAGATGTCATTGTCCTCAGCTGACGGCTCGATCCGCGCAGCTATCCGTTCAAGCAGCGTGCCAAGGTTCGTCATCCTGCGCTCCAGCGGCAGCTGTCTCGCCTCCGCCAGGGAGAGCTGATGCAGATCGCTGACGAGCCGGCGCAGCCGGGTCAGCTCGTCCTGAAGCGGCAGCAGGCGTTCCGGCTCGATCGGCTGTCCGTGCAGCTGGAGCTGCTCCAGCTTGCCCTGGACGATGGTCAGCGGCGTCCGCAGCTCGTGGGCGACATCGGCGACGAGGTTGCGGCGGGCCAGTTCGCCTTTGTGCAGCTGTCTGGACATGTCGTTGAACGCAGCCGCCAAAGTCGCGTATTCATCCTTGGAGGTCACGGGTGCCTGAATGCCGAGCTCGCCCTGGCCGAGCCGTTCGATCGCAGGCAGGATGCGCCGCAGCGGTGCGGTGAGCCGCCCGGATACCCGGTAGGCGACGAAGAGAGCGAGCAGGATGAAGATGCATAGACTTGCTGAGAGCAGGAACAACGTCGAGAACGAGATGCCGAGCTGGATCTTCTTCAGGATGGCGCCTTCCGGGCTGTAGTGGTATAGCGAAGCGATCGTCTTCTGACCACTCTTCAGCTCCCGCTTGATCCCGAGATTGCGGAGGAGTCCGGCGCTCTCCCGGCCGTCTGCATAGAGCAAGTGTCCTTCGGCGGACACAAGGAGCAGACTGACGTCACTGGCTGCACTGCCGGAGCCTTCAAGTCGCTTCTCTAAGACATCGGCTGCGGGCCACCCATGCTCCTGCTCATACACTTCCACGATCCCCTCTGCCAGCTCGTCCAGCTGCCCGCCCAGCGTCGACTCGATCACCGCCCCCAGCGACTCGCGGATAACCAGCTCTGTCAACAGTACATAGACAACACTCAGGACGACGATGAACGACGCGATGGTCAGGAAGATCTTGCGGCTGACCTTCAAGGGTTGTCACCAAACCGGTAACCGAAGCCGTAGACGGTCAGGATGTAGCGGGGGCGGGCAGGGTCGTCCTCCAGCTTCTTCCGGAGCCGACTGATATGGGCATCGGCGGTTCGTTCGTCGTTCATGACGTCGTCCTCGAAGGCTGTCTGCAGCAGCTGGAGCCGGCTGTAGACGATCCCCGGTCTGGAGGCGAGCGTGAGCAGCAGCCGGAACTCGGTGGGCGTCAGCGTGATCTCTGCTCCGCGCTTCCAGACACGGCGCTGCGATTCGGAGATCGTCAGCTCGCCTCGCTCTATCGTCAGATCCGAAGGTCCTGCCCCCTCCATCCGCCGGAGCAGGGAGCGGATGCGGGCGACCAACTCGCGCAATGAGAACGGTTTTGTCAAATAATCGTCAGCTCCGACCTCCAGCCCGACGATTTTATCGGTCTCCTCGACCCGGGCCGTCACCATGATGATGCCGATCCGTCCCCTGCTGCGCAGCTCGCGGCACACTTCGATCCCGCTCATGCCGGGCATCATCCAGTCCAGGATGACAATCGAGGGCTGCTGCTCTCTTACGATCTGCAGCGCCTCGCGTCCGGAGGACGCCGTGAGGACGCCGTATCCCTCCTGCCGGAGGAAGGGAGCGATAAAGTCGATTACTTTCGGCTCGTCGTCGACGATGAGCACAGTATGTGTCAAGAAGGATCCCTTCTTTCTTACATTCTAAGCGTTATATGATTCCTGGGTTTCAGGCTGCAAAAAATGCGGCAATAGCAGCAGAAAGGGTCGCTGCAGCAGCTCGAGCCGAAGATTGCGGTGCAATAGCGGCAGAAAGGGTCATTGCAGCAGCTCGCACCGAAGATCTGGTGGCACTAGCGACTGGGCTCGACCGTTCACCGCGCTCCAAGGTACCTTTCTTCCCTAAGAGAGCGCGGGAACCAGCCGTCCGCTGAGCTGCAACGCACTTTTTGTTCCTTAGAGCGCCGGAACCAGCCGTTCGCTGAGCTGCAACGCACTTTTTGTTCCTTAGAGCGCGGGAACCGGCCGTTCGCTGAGCTGCAACGCACTTTTTGTTCCTTAGAGCGCCGGAACCAGCCGTTCGCTGAGCTGCAACGCACTTTTTGTTCCTTAGAGCGCCGGAACCAGCCGTCCACTGAGCTGCAACGCACTTTTTGTTCCTTGGAGCGCCGGAACCAGCCGTCCGCTGAGGCTGCAACAACGCACTGTTTGTTCACAGGGTTAACATCCTTGCTGTTGTATCCCCATTATAGGGGATTTTTTGCGTTTCGGGGCATTTTCACAGCATAAGCATACGAAGCGCATAAGTTCGCAACATTGTGCTGCTACAATGAACCCAGTTACAAGAGGTACAGGAGGCGTTGGTAATGAATAAACGGTTAAAGGTTGTGTTGATTGCGCTGGCGGGGGGATTGGTCGGGGGCTTCCTGTTATCGGAACTTATCGGGATCCTTGGTTACCTGATCACGGGAGAGGCTTGGGGGATTCGCTATCTGCCGTTCATCCTGCCGGTGGTCAGTGCGGTTGCGGCTGGGCTGATGACGGGCAACAGGCGGGGTGTCAGATGAAGAAACGGGTACATGAAGAACGGATGGGCTCGCGGGTCCGCTTCTTCAGGTGGGTGTTCTTTGGACTTGCCTGGGCGCTTGTAGGCTGTATTGCACTTCAGACGCTGTTTGCCGGCATGGCGATTTTTAACGACCCCGGACACTGGGGCAAGCACGAGATGTTTGTGCATTTCTTTCAGTTTGTTCCTTTAATCATGCTAATATTTAATGCCGCCGGACGTCTGCCCAAAGGTACGGGGTGGCTGACCTTGGCCTCGTTCCTACTGATCTACCTTCAATATATGACTGCCCATCTGCCTGCCGCAGGCGCATTGCACCCGGTCATGGCATTGGTGCTGATCGTCCTGACGCTGCTTGTGGCCAGACGAGCCTCTGCTGCTGTCTTCCGTCGCGGGGCGGAGGAATAACTCTTTATATTAGGCTGTGCGAGACACGCCGCCAAGCGCAATTTCTCCTGCGCGTGGCGGCGCTTTTGCATACATAATGAATCCTTTTGGTTAAAAGTAAGGTATTATAAGGGTAAGATGTGATCAGGCGAGGAGGCGTGTGCGATGGGAGTCTTGTCCCGGTTCAGAGATGTGATGAGGAGCAATGTGAATGCTTGGCTGAACAAAAACGACCAGTCGGATAAAGCGATTGATGGCTATATGCGGACCTTGCGGAGCGACCTCGGCCAGGTGAGGGCGGAAGCGTCGGCGATGCAGGTGGAGGTGAATCGCGCCAAGCGGGCGCTGGACGAGTGCCGGTCGGAGATCAAGAAGCTGCAGCGGTATGCAGAGCGGTCGGTCGAGCGGGGCGAGGAGGACGCGGCCCTGCGCCTCCTGGAGCAGAAGGCGGTACAGACTGGCAAGGAAGCGCAGCTGAGGGCGGCGCATGAACTGGCGGCAGCCAAGGCAGAGCGTATGCGGCACATGCAGGAGAAACTCGTCGCCGACGTAAGCCAGCTGGAGCTCAGACACGCCGAGCTGAAAAGCAAGATGGCGGATGCGCGGGCCCAGCAGCAGCGCAATGAGATGCAGGGCAGCGGCGGCTTTGCGGCGGCGGAAGCGAAAGTGAATCAGGCTTATGATGAAGCGATGGCGCTGGCTGAGCTGCGGGCGGAGCAGGAGAGCGACCTTGACGAGCTGTTCGCCGAGCTGGAGAAGCAGCTGGCGGCAGAGGCCGAAGCCTCTGCAGATCCACAGCAGGAGCTGACGGCGCTCAAGACGAAAGAGGCAGAGTAACGGATAGAGAGAGAATCGAGGTGAGAGAATGCCGGTTATCGAGTACAAATGTCCCAGCTGCGGCAGCGGGATGAATTTCGACAGCGCCTCCGGGATGCTGTCTTGCCCCAGCTGCGGAAGGCAGGACAAGATCGACGATACGTCAGATCCGCTAATGGTTCAGACGTTTGAGGAAGGCGAGGCGGTGGAGTACCACTGCAACAGCTGCGGCGCCGACATCATCACCGACCCGGAGACATCGGCGACCACTTGCAGCTTTTGCGGCTCGGCGGTTGTGCTGGCGGACCGGCTGACGGGCAAGCTGGCCCCTTCCAAGGTGATCCCCTTCGCGATCAGCAAGCAGCAGGCCGAGGAGGCCTTCCGCAAATGGTGCCGGGGCGGCCTGATCACCCCAAAAGGATTTATGACGGCGGACCGAATCAAGAGCATCACGGGCATGTATGTGCCGTTCTGGCTCTATGACATCGACAACAATATCGAGGTGCAAGGTCACGGCACCAAGGTCAGAACCTATACCCGGGGCGATTATCGCTATACCGAGACCCAGCATTATGAGGTGTACCGCAAGATCCGGCTGAACTACCACAAGGTGCCGGTCGACGCTTCGGAGAAGATGAAGGACGAACTGATGGACCGGCTGGAGCCGTTCCCCTATCAGCAGCTCAAGACGTTCAACTCGCCGTATCTGGCAGGCTATCTCGCGGAGAAATACAGCTACGACGACAAGCAGCTGCTGCCGCGGGTAAAGGACAAAATCGCGCCGTTCATCAATGCTTATATTCAATCCACAGTGCGCGGTTACGCAACGATGAGCTACAGCCGCAAGGATATCGATACGCGGCAGAAGCATGCCGATTACGCCTTGCTGCCGGTCTGGATGGTACACTATGATTACAACAAGAAGGGCTACACCTTTGCGATGAACGGCCAGACGGGCAAGGTCGTCGGCAAGCCGCCGATCAGCAAAGGCAAAGTGGCGGCCTGGTTCGGCGGCGTCGCAGGCGTCACGCTGCTAGCGCTCAAGACGGTCTCATGGGCGATGGGAGGGGGGTTCTTGTGAAGCGAATTCCCCTAAAGTTAGTTGGGGTGCTGCTCCTGATCGGCCTGTTCATCCTCCCTGCGAGCGGGCTGGCTGCGGACAAACAACTGATCTTCGACGATGCAGGCCTGTTGACGGCGGAGGAGGCGCAGGAGCTCAACGCCCTCGCGAACCAGTTGGGCGCGGAGCGGCAGACGGAATTTATTATTCTTACGACGGATAATCCGGATGATATCGATATAGAAGTTTTTATGGGTGATTTTATCGATGCGCGCATGCCCGAGAATGCGGCTGTCCTTACTATGGATATGAGATACCGGGACATCCATCTTGCAGGCTTCGGCTTGGCGGAAGATTACCTGACCAATGAGCGCCTGAATAAGATTCGCAGAGGCATCACTTCCGATCTGAGTGCAGGCTATTATGCCGACGCTTTCCGGGAGTTCATCGAGGAATCTCATCGTTATATGGGCTATGATCCGAATTTTAACCCGGATAATATTTTGTTCAAGCTGTGGTTTCAACTGGCGGTATCATTGGCGCTGGGCGGAATTGTCGTAGTCGTGCTGGTCTACCGCTCCGGCGGCCGGGTGACCATCAACCGGCAGACGTATGAGGACGGAGCTAATTCTGGCGTGCTTGCACACCGGGATACGTATCTGCGGACGACGACGACCAAAACCAAGATCCCCCGCAACACTGGTGGAGGTGGCGGTGGAGGCGGCGGCAGGACCGGCGGCGGGCGTTCATACAGCGGCAGCCGTGGGAAATTCTAATCGAAGGGACGATGCGCAATGGTATTCTTTCGCAACCAATTCGCCAATGTGGTCGAATGGGAAGAGTTCAGAGACGATATGATCTTCTGGAAGTGGAGCAACAAGGAGATCAAGAAGGGCAGCAAGCTCATCATCCGTCCGGGGCAGGATGCGATCTTCTTCAATAACGGCCGCATCGAAGGCGTCTTCGAGCAGGAAGGGGATTACAATATCGAATCCCAGATCATCCCGTTCCTCTCGACGCTCAAGGGCTTCAAGTTCGGCTTCAACAGCGGCATGCGGGTGGAGGTGCTCTTCGTCAATACGAAGGAATTCACCGTCCGCTGGGGCACGCAGAATCCTGTGCTGATCCCGACGCCGCAGCTGCCGGGCGGGATGCCGATCCGCGCCAACGGCACATTCAACTTCAAGGTGAACGACTATGTCACGCTGATCGACAAGATCGCCGGCATGCGCAGCAGTTACCTGGTTGAGGATGTGCGGATCCGCATCACCTCGGCGCTCGATCAGCTCCTGATGAAGTGGATCAGCCGGGAAGGCAAGGATATGTTCAACCTGCAAGCCAACGCCCATGATATCGCCAAAGGAATCCGCGAGGACCTGGACATGGAGATTATGGACAACGGCATCACCATCACCGGGTTCAACGTCATGAGCTTCAACTATCCGAAGGAGATCCAGGATATGATCACCAAGACGGCCTCGCATGAGATGGTCGGCAATCTGTCCAAGTACCAGCAGATCTCCATGACCGACGGCATCGCCTCCGGCAAGGTCCAGGGCGGCGGCGCGGCCTCAGATATGGCGGGGATGATGATGGGGATGAACATGGCCAATGAAATGATGAAGAACATGAATCAACAGGGGCAGGGTCAGAACCAGGGTCAGAATCAAAACCAAAACCAAAACCAAAACCAAAACCAAAACCAAAACCAAAACCAAAACCAAAACCAAAACCAAAACCAAAACCAGAATGGCAACCAGCATTCTTCTTCATCGGATGGCGGCGGTTCGTCCTCAGGCGGCCAGAGCAAGCCAAACTTCTGTCCCAACTGCGGAGCCAAAAACGAAGGCGCCAATTTCTGCTCGAACTGCGGCCACAAGCTGGGCTGAATTGTTGGCGGAGATCCCCAACCTGGTCGGCAGGCTGCTGAAAAAGTGCTGACTAAATGGAAGAAGGTACTGCACCCGGATTGTATAAGGGAGCAGTACCTTTTTTTTGTTGAGAAATTGGCGAGTGGCTGTGAGTGGTGCTCGGCTCACGAAAGGACACAGTAACCTCTAATTCACGAAACCAGGCAAAACTCGCGAATGCGGTCGCGCTCCTCCGGCGTAATGCCGAATTCCTGTGCGAAGTAGTTGTCCCAAGTGTCGTAGCGATTGACCACCGCGTCGATCGCGGCCTGGAGATAGTCCGGATCGGCAACGAAAATATCCTGCAGATCGGCAAGTTGATGCGGCTCCAGTTCGCCGGCAAGCCCCTCCAACCGCTGCCGCAGCTTCGGTCCGAGCGTTTCGTTCGTCAGCAAATAGTCTGCCATCGCCGTTTCGTCGGACACACCCAGCAGCTTCAGAATGAGCAGCGCGCCGACGCCCGTCCTGTCTTTCCCGCCGGCGCAATGATGCAGGATGCCGTGCCGTTTGGGGTCCGCAAGCGCTTCGAGCAGAAACCGGTAAGCGGGATTCGCAAAAGGCAGCTTGCCGTAAACGTCCAGCATAATGCCACGGTTCAACGCGTGGAGGTTGAGCGTATCGTTCACGACGCCGCCGGCCCCCGCCGCCAGCGAACTGGTGTCGTACCGGCGATATTCCACACCGGCCAACGCCGGCGTCGGACTGCGTTCCGCTTCGCCGTCGGTGCGATAATCGAGCATCGTGCGCAACGATAGCCGTTGCAGCGTCCGCCCATCCTCGTCGGTCAAACTTCCGAGTTCGTCGGAGCGGAACAGGATGCCGTATTTGACCGTACGGCCGTCCTCCGCCGGATAACCGCCCATATCGCGAAAATTATGCGCGCCCTCAAGCGCGACGATTCGGTTATTCATTCTATCAGGAATAATGGCCATCAATCGTACTTCCTTTTTTATTATAAATTTGAACCGCTCTCATCGGCGGCCATGAAATTGCAATCCATGCGCTTATCGCATCATCCGCACCAATTCCTCGCAAATGTTCCGCATCGATTCCAAGAACACTTTACGCGCACCGGGGATATTGTCCTCGGTCAACATGCGGTACACTTCGGCGTACATTTTTCTGCTTTTGTACGGGCGGTTCGGGTTGTTGAACGTACGATGCACCATGACGAAATATAAAATTTTGTCCTTGTACGTATCGAACGTCTGCAGGATGCAGCGGTTCTGGCTGGTGGCCAGCATCGTCCGCATGAACAACAGACCGTTCTCGTAATATTCGCGGTAGCGTCTCTCCTCGCTCGCCTCGATCAGACGGTCCAATTGCTCCTTCATGACCGCAAGCTCGTCCTTGTATTGTTGCGGCTCGACGGTGTCCAGCACGTGGACGTACAGCGCCGTCAACAAGTCGAACATGTCGTACAATTCATTCACATCGACGCCTTTGACGAGAATGCCTCGTTTCTTGAGCGTTTCGACGAAGCCTTCGCGCGACAGCAGCGTCATCGCATCGCGAATCGGCGTCCGGCTCATATTCAGTTCGGCGGCGAGCTCGTTCTCGGACAGCAAAGCGCCGGGCAAATAGTCGCCGTTTAGCAACTTTTGGCGAATTTGGTGGTAAGCGATATCGACCAGGGGCATATCGGTCAAGATGGACCTCTCCTTTTTCCAAAATGCCGGGGAGGCGACCGGGAGTCCGTCCGCGCAGCGCGGAGGCCCGCGGCCGTTCCCCGACTCGATGAATTTTGTGATTATTTTTGGGTTTTCGCCCACTCGTCAAGCTGACGCTGCTTCTCGGCCACGATATTGTCGCTTCCCGCGGCTTTCAATTTTGCGATGAACTTCGGCAGGTTTTCCTGCGGATCGAGCGTACCCGTCTCCAGTCCGATCGCAAACTCGTTCACCACATTGCTAACCGCGGCCATTTCCGTCTTGACGTTGTTCGCGTCGAAAATGAAACCCAGCGCTTTCGACGGCGTGGCGTTTTTGTTGAATGCGTCGACCTTCTTCCAGATGTCCGGGTCTTCCGTCGGCCAGTTGTAGGACAAAAACTGATTGCCGAACAAGTAAGCCAGGTTGAAGTTATACCCGACGTTCGTAGCATCGACGTCGGACGGATAATCGATCATGTTGTCCGATTTCTTCACATAATGCTTGCCCTCGATGCCCCAGGCCAGCAGATTGAACAACTGCTTGTCCGTGTAGAGCAGGTTGATCAGCATCATCGCTCTGTCCGGATCTTTGGAGCTTATCGGAATCGCCCACATGGCATTGTTGATCGTGTCCGAGGTTGCATAATCCTCACTCAGTCTGACGCCGATCATCTCATGGCCGACAACCCGGGATATTTCCTTGTCGATGCCAGGCTTCATATTCGTCAGAAACGAAAACGCCTCACCGGCCTTCACGAGTCCCCGGCCGTCCTGCTTGCTCGAAGCGGCATCCTTCGGCAAATAACCGGCCTGGAACCACTTGCGCATCAAATTCAATTCGTCCGCATACTGTGGAGTTTCATACCAGTTTACCACTTTCATACCATTGTCGTAACCAGGCAGCACGCCGACGCTTCCGCCAAGCGGGTCAAACGGCAGATAGCCTTGAAAAAATGGCGAGGTGCCCGGGTTTTTGGCCACAAGCGGGATCACATCCGGTTCGTTTTCCTTGATCGTCCGGAATACGGTGTCCAGATCGTCCAGCGTCTTGATGGTGGTGACGTCGATGCCGTATTGGTCGACCAAATCTTTGCGCATCTCGATGCCGTAGTACGTGGCCATGTCCTTGATCGCCGGAATGCCGTAGAGCGTGCCGTTTACTTTGGCGGCTGCCAACTGGGCAGGGCTCACCGCTTCCTGAATGCCGGAACCGTAATTCTCCAGCAGCTCATCCAGCGGCGAGTAACTCCCGTTCAACGCCGTCGAGCTGTAATTAAACAGGTTGGAGGCGATCATCAGATCGACCTTCTCGTTGCTGGTGAGCATCAAATTCGATTGCTGCCCCCACTGGCTCGGAGCAATCGGCATAATTTTGACCGTCGCATTGATTTTCTCCCGCAAAATTTTGTTCATCTCGTCCTGCACGGCCGGCAAGTCCGGCTGATCGTTGCCCCAGAAGGCGACCGTCAATTCGTAAGGCGCCAACTCAGGTGCGCTTGACTCCGCCGAAGACGCCGCCGCGGACGACAAAGGCGCGTCACCGCTTCGGGCGTTGCCGGCATTATTGCCGCCGCAGCCGGCCAGCAGCATCCCCGATGTCAGTAGGACAGCCAGTCCCGCTTGCACTGCGTTTCGTTTCTTGAACATGGAATAAAAACCTCCTATGAGAATGTGTGGTATGCCAACCAGTTGAAGATTGGATAAGGCCTTATCCTTTGATCGCACCGATCGTCAGCCCTTTTACGAAATAACGCTGGAAGAACGGATAGGCGACCGCGAGCGGAACGATCCCGATGACCGCCATCGCCATGCGCACCGTTTCCCTCGGAACGTCCGCCAACATGTCGCTCGCATTTCCGGAGAAATTGCCGTTGGTCAGAAATTCGAAGTCGAGTAAAATCCGGTTCAGCAAGCTTTGCAAGCTGTACAGCTTGCTGTCGGTAATGTAGAGCATGCCGTTATACCAGTCGTTCCAATAATGAATCGTCTGGAACAGCCCGATCGTCGCCAAAATCGGCAGCGACAGCGGCAGCACGATCTGCACGAACGTGCGGAATTCGCCGGCTCCGTCCATGTGGGCCGATTCGATGACGGGAACCGGCACCGAAGTGGCGAAAAACGAGCGCATCAGCATGATATAGAACGCGTTCATCAGCAGCCCCGGCACGATCAGGGCGAGCAGCGTGTTCTTCAGCTCGAACAACTGCGTGTAAACCAGGTAGGTCGGCACCAGACCGCCGTTCAGCAGCAGCGTGAAGATTACGAAAAATGACCCCATCTTGTTGAAAGGCATATCCTTGCGCGATAACGGGTAGGCCAGCAAAGCGGTAACGGTCAGTCCGGCAACGGTCCCAAGCGCCGTGATGGTGATCGTGATGCCGTAGGCGCGCAAAATCCGGCCGATATCGTGCCACAAATACCGATAGGCGTCCAGGCTGAACGCCTCCGGAAAGAAAGAATACCCGTTGCGCACAATCGACTGCTCGTCCGTCAACGAAGCGATAAACAGCAGAATAAGCGGGAGCAGGCAAAAAGCCGCAAGCCACAACAGCGCGAGGTGCACGAACCAGGACCAGAAGGAGTTTTTCGTGTGCAAGAGAATCCCCCTCTTAATATAAGGCGTTGTCTTTATTGATTTTTCTGACGACAGCGTTGGACAACAGCACCAGCACGAAACCGACAACGGATTGATAGACGCCGGCCGCCGAGGACATCCCGACATCGCCGATCGTAAGCAAGGCGCGGTACACATACGTATCAATGACGTTGGTCGTCGATTGCAGCGCCCCCGCGTTAAGCGGGACTTGGTAAAACAGGCCGAAGTCGGAGTAGAAAATGCGGCCGATCTGCAGCAAAGTCATGATCGTAATGACCGGCACAAGCAGCGGAACCGTAATGCTCCTGATCTGCTGCCATTTGCCGGCCCCGTCAATCGTCGCCGCTTCGTAATACTCCGGATCGATACCGACGATCGAAGCCAAGTAGACTACGCTCAAGTAGCCCGCGCTGCTCCAAATATGCACGGTCGCCAAAATGTACGGCCAGTATTGCGCTTCGCTGTACCAGGCGATATCCGGCAAACCAAGCAACGGCAAAATCGTTTTGCCGACGAAGCCGGTATCCGTGCCGAGCAGCGAGTATACCAGGTAGCCGACGATGACCATCGAGATCAGGTACGGAAGCAGAACCGCGCTTTGATAAAAGCGGGACAACCATTTTTTTTGAACCTCGTTGAGCAAAATCGCCACGCCGACCGGCACGATCAAGTTCAAGCAAATAAAAACGGCGTTATACAGCAGTGTGTTTCGGGTAATCAACAGCGCGTCCGACGTTTTGAACAAATACTCGAAGTTTTTGAACCCGACCCAGTCGCTGCCGAGAATGCCCTTCGCATAGTTGAAGTCTTTGAACGCAATGACGACGCCGAACATCGGCAAATAATTATTGATCAGTAGGTAGAGGATGCCGGGCAGCATCATGAGCCATAACGCAGCGTAACGCCGGGGCTTGTTCGCCTTGGTGCCGGCCGCCTGCAGCTTCATCTCGAGTGACACCTCCTAACTTCTGGCCTGGACAATGCCAAACTGCGCCAATTCCAGACGGAAAAGCTCTTCGTGCGGGACCGGCAGTGTGACCGTCTGAACGGAAGGCCGGCGGTTGGTCACGGTGACGATGTTGTAGCTGCAATAGTTCTGGCCCGCGACGAAGCCGTCGCCCATCCTTTTTCCCATGTAGGTCGTCCCGGTCGCGGCCACGCTGAAAATGCCGTTGTAGAAACCGGTATTGTGCGTATGGACGTGGCCCGCGAAGACGCCGACGATATCGCATCCGCCTTTGATTACGGCCGCCACTTCCTCCGTGTTGGTCAGCAAATATTCCGGAGCCACATCGTTGACCGCCAGCATCGGATGATGCAGCGCGATGACCGTGCCGTTCGGTGCCGTTGTTTGCAGTTGCTCGGCCAGCCAAGCCAGTTGCTCTTGGTCGATCGCTCCGGCTCCGGTGTCATCGCCCGGTACTTGCGAGTTGAGCGCGATCAGCCGCAAACCGCCGACTGTCGCCGTGTAGTAGTAGGGCTGCTCGGAAGGCGTCTCGCCCAGGTAGCCTTCCCGGAAAGGCGAACGATGGTCGTGGTTGCCAAGCATCACATAGACAGGAGCGTCGATGAGCGCCGAGCCTTCGTCCACCAACTGGCGAAAATAGGCGTAGTCCTCCGCATTGCCCTCGTGCGTGAGATCGCCGGTAATGACGGCAAAAGCGGGCGCGTAACCGGACCTTCGCACATCTTGAAACACACGCTTGACTTTGTCGGCCATGCCGACTTGAAACAACTCCCGTCCCGGCGCATTCATATGCGTGTCGGTCAAATGAATGAATTGTACGGTTTCCATGGTCTGTTCCTCCGATGTCGATCAAGTTTCTTACATACAAGATTATCGATCTTGAATGTAATGGCTGTATTATTGGGATGCAAAACTATTGTAAAGTCCGAGATTGCGCGAATGCGAGCATAAAAATACGCCCTCCGTCCCAACGGGCAACGGAAGGCAATCGATCTTCGGTTTAAACGATCGTCGGCACCTAAAGAACGTGGTATTGGAAAGGAACTTCTTCAGCATTCGCTAATTTTCCAGATCAGTCTTACAGGGCTCAGCAAAAAACAAGCACTCCTTTGTTTTTAATCGATTTAATTCGGTCGATTTCTAGAGTGCACGAGTGCTGCTCCCGACAGGTTGTGAATTTTTTGTCATACGCACAGCCGCAGGACGTTTTTTTGGCAGGGTCACAAATGTCAAGAAAGTTAACGCAGATGAATTGACACTCCTTCTTAAGCCTGCCTATAATCGAAATAATCTGACATCGATTGGATTGCTTTCGTTAACAACGTTAACTATATGACAGATTAACTTATCTGTCGAACATCAGAAGAGGGAGAGTGCTTGCATGAAACAAGGATGGCAAGAAGCGCTGAAGAATGAGCTCCCGCAAGAGATCCTGCTGTGGGACCATCACTCGCTCGTCAAGTTCTCCAATGACATGCACCATCTGTCCCCCGTGCTGGAGAATGCGCTCGCAGGGAAACTGGCCGATTGCATCGCGGTGCCGACCACTCTCGCAGAGCTGGACCGGGTGATCGCGTTCGCTGCGCGCTGGGAGGTGCCGCTGACCCCGAGGGGCGGGGGTACCTGCAACTACGGGCAATGCGTACCCTTGACCGGAGGCATCGTCATCGATGTGACCAAGCTGAACCGGGTACTTGAGATCGGCGACGGGTATATGCGGGTCGAACCTGGCGCCAACATGGGGCGGATGGAAACGGCTGCCCGTGAAGCCGGACAAGAGATGCTGCTGCTGCCGACGACGTTCAAGAAGTCGACGCTGGCGGGTTTTCTTATGGGCGGGTTTGGCGGTGTCGGTTCCATCGCCTGGGGGACGATCTGGGACGGTATGGTGGAGCGTCTGACGATCCGGACGGTGGAGATGGAGCCCCGGACGGTTGTGGTCCAGGGCGAGGAGATCCAGCCGTACCTTCACAGCTACGGGACGATCGGCATTATTACGGAGATCCGGGTCGCGCTGGCTCCGAAGACTAAGTGGATCCAGTACGGCGTTACCTTTGATGATTGGCAGACGGCTGCCCGGTTCGGATATGAGCTGGCAGACGATGACTTGATCCGCAAGCGGCTTGTCTCGGTCAATGAGTGGCCGATCCCGTCGTACTTTACTCCGTTCAAGCTGCCGACGGACCGTGCCCTGGTATTCGTCATGCTGGACGCTGATCATGAGCAGCGGCTGCAGGTACTTGCGGCGCGCTGGAGAGGGCGGATCGATATGCAGCTGCCCTACGATGAATATCATAAGAAGCTGGGGATCTCCGATTTCTCATTCGGCCATTATCGGCTGTGGGTGCAGAAGCAGGACCCGGCCTATACCAATATCCAGCTGTTCCTCGACCCGGAGCGGTATATCGAGCAGTTCGAGGCCATCAAGGCGGAGTTCCCCGATCTGCTCGTTCACATCGAATTTATGCGTAAAGGGACGCGGCTCGCTCTGATGGGTACGCCGATCTTCCGCTATGAGACAGAAGCGCGTATCCAGCGGCTCAAGGAGCGCTGCATCGCGCACGGAGCAAAGGTGGACGATCCTCATACGTATGATTTGGAAGGCGGCGGACGCGCGTATTCGGTGGACACGCTATGGGCGATCAAGCACAGCAATGATCCGCTGTTGCTGCTGAATCAAGAGAAGCTGTCCCGGCCGAAGGCGGCACAGTAGAAGAAGGAGGTGCGGACTATGCTGCAATTTGGCGGTGTAAATGTAGAGAAGAAAGTGCCTTGCATGATGCGTGACGGGATCTCTCTGTATGCCGATGTCTACCGTCCGGGGGGGAGCGGCGAGCATCCCGTGCTGCTCATGCGCCAGCTGTATGGACGGGCGATCGCCTCGACCGTCACCTCGGCTCATCCCCTCTGGTATGCCAGGCAAGGCTATATAGTCGTGGTGCAGGATGTGCGCGGCCGGGGCGAGTCGGAGGGCGAGATCGCTCCGTTCGTCCAGGAGGTGGCCGACGGTTATGATGCCGTGGAATGGGCGGCGCGGCTGCCGGGGGCTAACGGAAAAGTCGGCATGTACGGTTTCTCCTATCAAGGATCGGTCCAGTGGGCGGCCGCAGCCTCGGGCGCGCCCAGTCTGGTAGCGATCGCTCCGGGGATGTGCGCCGCCGATCTGTATCATGGCCGCTTCTATCCGCATGGCCGGTTTGCCTGGGGGGCGCAGCTGACGTGGGCGTACCAATTCTCGCGGGACGGAGCCAAGCGGGCCGGCGACGAGAAAGCGGCGACGTATTGCGAGCGGATGATGCGCGATGCCGGCGACCGGCTGTGGGAGCTGCCCCTGACAGCCAGGGATCCGGTGCTCTCGCAGTATTGCCCATTCTTCTACGAGTGGCTCAGCCATCCGGAGTACGACGGGTACTGGGAGGAGCAGAACTGGCTGCCGAAGCTGACCCGGCGGCCGATCCCGACGCTGCAGATCGGCGGCTGGTACGATACTTTCCTGCAGGGCACGCTGCAGACCTATGATGCGCTGAGCGGTACGGGTCATCGTCCGGACTGCTTCCACCGGCTCCTCATCGGCCCATGGGCGCATATCCCGTGGGGCAGGACGGCCGGCGGGATCGATCACGGCCCGGATGCGGACGGGGATGTGCACCGCGAGCAGCTGCGTTGGTTCGACTATTGGTTGAAGGGCGAGCGGGACTCAGAACTGGGGACGGAGCCGCCGATCCGATATTACGAGCAGGGCAGCGGGCAGTGGCGGACTGCTCAGGAATGGCCGATGATGGCGGAGGCTGGAGGAGTGGCTGGGGACGGCAGACGGAGCGAGGCGCTGGAGCGAGGCGAGACGGCGGCAGTAGCCGGTATGGAGCAGATGGGAGCGGAAGAGCTGGAGAGGGGCGCGGCAGAGACCGCAGTGGCAATCGCGCAACCGCGAGGAGAGTCACTGCGCTGGTACCTGTCTGGCTCGGCCAAGCCGGCCAACGGTGCTGTCGGCGGCGGGCGGCTTGTCGCGGGCAGGGATGCGGTCGCGGAGGCGGTGCCGGATGTGTATGTCTACGATGCCCGTCTGCCGATGACACTCGGCAACTATATGCCGCTGGAACGCAGTGCGCAGCAGGACCGTTACGAGATCCTGGTCTACACGAGCGAGGCGTTGACCGAGCCTGTCCAGCTCTTGGGAGCACCGTGGCTGAGTGTGTATTGCCAGACACTGGATGGTCCGACCGATCTGGTAGCGGTGCTGAGCCGAGTGAGCCCGGACGGCAAGGCGCGCTTCCTCTCGGTCGGACGGACCGAGATCGGACGCGGCGGGGAGAACGGGGAAGGGAGCTGGCTGCAGGCGGAGCTGGAGCTGCGGCCTGTGTCGGTAGAGCTGCAGCCAGGTGAGTGCCTGCGCCTGGAGCTGACCGGCAGCGCCTTCCCGCTGTTCGCCCGGCATCTGAACGGTCATGGGGCGGAGGAGCTGCCGCAAGCCGGGCCCGAGCGGCTGAGCATCGCCACCGTGGCGGTGTCCAGCACCCCGGACGTGCCATCGGTGCTGAGCGTGGGCTCACGGATCCGATTGGCTTGCCCATCTTCCATATGATACACTATCTGGGTGGTGTTACTTATTCCGTCTAGGAGTGATGGTATGCGTTTGTTGGGCTATTCCCTGTTTGCTCTTCTAGTGCTGGCCGGCGATTTTATCACCAAGCGATGGATCGCGACGAGAATGGAGATCGGAGAGGAATTCAGTGTCATCGGCGATTTCTTCCTCATCGCCTCGCATCGCAACCGCGGCGCCGCATTTGGCATCCTGCAGGATCAGCGGATTTTCTTCCTCATCATTACGACCGTTATTTTGATCGGGTTGGTCACGTATGTCGTTGTAATGCGCAACCGTGGCAGAGCGACGCTGCTCACCGGACTTTCTCTTATCTTAGCCGGTACGACGGGCAATTTCATCGATCGCATCCGTTCCGGCGAAGTGGTCGATTTCTTGAAGTTCAATTTTGGCGATTACACCTTCCCGCTTTTTAATGTTGCGGATTCTGCTCTCTTCTGCGGCGTCGTGCTGATCCTGATCGATACGCTGCTCACGGAACGCGAGGAAAAACGGAGCCAAGATCTACAACCGGTCCGATAGCGTTCACAACATCGCCACGTTGCGGGCGATTTTTTTTGTGTCCGATCCGGGTAAAAGGATTACAACAACACATCAGGGGGTGGGGAAGATCGAGGAGAAATTCGCGGGCCAGTCGCCTTACGAAGGCAAACGGCTCTGGCTGGCTCAAGTCATCTCGCGGCTGTCCAATCCGCTGTTCGTCGCGCCGCCGCTGCTCCTGTGGGTGGCCCTCCTGACCGCGCCCAGTCTGTGGTCTGCATTGCTGTGGTGGGCGGTGCTCGGCATCGCCATCTCGGCAGCGCCCCTCCTGTTCATCCGGCGCGGCGTGCGTCAGGGCGTATACACCAACTATCATGTAAGCCGACGAGAGCAGCGGTTCATCCCCTTCTTGTTCTCCATAAGCTGCATGTTCATCGGGCTCCTGATCCTCCGACTTATGGGCGCCTCGCATGAGCTGATGGCAACACTGACAGCCATGATCGCCACACTCCTGACGGCGCTGCTCATCACGCAATGGGCCAGATGGAAGATCAGTCTGCACCTTATCGGCTTGTCCGGGGCGCTCACGACTCTCGTGGTTGTCATCGGTCCGAAGTTTGCCGCTCTCTTCATCCTGCTGCCGGTGATCGGCTGGGCGCGTTGGCAGGTGCATGCCCATACGATAGGGCAGATCGCGGCAGGCAGCCTGCTCGGTATTGCAGTGCCGCTGGCGGTATACGGGCTTCTGGATCTTTATTAACGAATGCACTGGAGGCCACTCATGAGAGAGACGCTGCAACGGACGCTGCTTACCGCAGCGATCGCTATATTAGGCGGCTTGATGTTTCGGAGCCTGCACATCCCCGTCCCTTGGCTGCTGGGACCGATGTCGGCGGTCTTCGCCGCGTCGATGCTCCTCCGCGGGGAGCGCGCTAAGCCGCTGTGGTCGCCGGCGCTGCGCAATACGGGGATGATGATCGTCGGTTATGCGATCGGGCTATCCTTTACACGGGAAGCGCTCAGCCAGATCGTCCGCCAGCTGCCGACGATGATCGTCCTGGCCGTGCTGCTCATGCTGCTCTGCATCTTGATCGCGCTGCTGAGCGCCCGGCTGGCAAGACTGGACTTCCCGACGGCGATGCTCAGCTGCGTGCCGGGCGGCTTGTCGCAGATGGTGACGCTGGCCGAGGAGATGCGGGGCGTCAATCTGACGACCGTGACGGTGTTCCAGGTGGTGCGCGTGCTGCTGATCGTCCTGGTGGTGCCGCTGCTGGTCGTCAGCCCACTATTCGGAGGAGTGGCTGCTCCGGGCACAGAGCTGCCTGGTGCAGAGCAGGTCGGGCTTAGTCCGGTTCTTATCGTATTCGTCCTGTGCGGGGCGGCGGCGATCTGGCTGGGACTCCGGATCAAGCTGCCCAATGCGTACATGGTTGCTCCTATCCTCAGCACAGCTGTGCTTATCCAGGCAGGGGTGTCCGGGCCGGAGCCGGGGGCGTTGGTGCTGCAGGCCGCTCAGCTGCTCATCGGCGTCTATGTGGGGCTGCTGCTCAAGCCTTCGCAGGCCGAGCGCAAGCTGCGTCTCCTGCTGACTGCGGTGCTCGGCAGCGTGCTGTTGATCGGCGGCAGCCTCGGCATGAGCGAGCTGGTCGGTCACATTCACGGTCTCGACCATATCACCGGCTTTTTGGCGATGGCGCCGGGCGGGATGGACCAGATGAGCATTATCGCTCATGAAGTGGACGCTGATCTGTCCATCGTCTCGGCTTATCAGCTATTCCGTCTGTTCTTCGTGTTCTTCGTTGTCCCGCCTCTGCTGCAGCTGCTGTTTCGCCGTCTCTACGGTCCGCGGACGCAGCAGCTCTGATCCGGTTCGCCTGCGGGATGGCCGGTTTCCGCAGTCCGGTCCGGGCGCTTGGTTGCATCTGCTCTCACATTTCCGCCATACTTCCACAATTCCCAGTCTGCATCTTGCCTTGCAGGGTTTAATCGACCCTCGTTCTCGTTTAATAAGTTTAGAATGAATAGCCGTCTGTCCCACTCCATTACAGAAAGGGGCGAGTGACACTTGGCGACAGAGCAGGAACGGCAGTGGCATGCGCTGGAGGATCAGCGCGTATTTGAAGAGCTTGATGTTGACCATTCGGAAGGGCTGAGTTCGGAGGAAGCTTCGAAGCGGCTGGAGGAGCATGGCAGCAATGAGCTGCCCGAAGAAGAGAAACAGAGCATGATACTGAAGTTTTTTAAACACTTCCATGATGTGCTGATCTATATCCTGCTGGCGGCGGCGGTCATCACTGCCTTCCTCGGACACTGGCTGGACACGGCGGTTATCGTGGTGGTGGCGATCGTCAATGCGACGATCGGCTTCGTCCAGGAGAACAAAGCGGAGAAAGCATTGGAAGGCATCAAAAACATGCTGTCGCTGGAGGCGAACGTCCGCCGAGGCGGCGAGACGGTCGAGGTGGAGGCGGCGGAAGTTGTGCCAGGGGATATCGTGCTGCTGAGAGCGGGCGACAAAATCCCGGCGGACCTGAGGCTGTTCAAAGCCAGCAATCTGAATGTTGAAGAGTCGGCGCTGACCGGCGAATCCACGTCGGTTGAGAAGCAGACGGGTACGCTCGAAGAAGATGCGGTGCTGGCGGACCGTACGAATATGGTGTACTCGGGAACGACGGTGTCGTCGGGAACGGGCAGAGGGGTAGTAGTGGCGACAGGCCGGCACACGGAGATCGGCAAGATCAACAAATCCATCGCCGATGTGGAGGAGATGCAGACGCCGCTCCTCAAGCAGACGTCCCGTTTCGGCAAGATGATATCGATCGTCATCGTCATTCTTGCGGCGCTCATGTTCATCTTCGGCTACCTGGTGCGTGATTATGAGACGGGCGAGCTGCTGCTGTCAGTCATCGGGCTTGCGGTAGCAGCGATTCCCGAGGGCTTGCCGGCCATCCTCTCGATCATCCTGGCCATCGGCGTACAGAACATGGCAGGACGCAACGCGATCGTCCGCAATCTGCCGTCTGTAGAGACGCTGGGCGCGGTCTCCGTTATCTGCTCGGATAAGACCGGGACGCTGACCAAAAACGAGATGACCGTCACTTCCATCATGATGCATGAACGGGAGTACAACGTCACGGGCACCGGATATTCTCCGGAGGGTGAGATCCAGGCGGGTGACGAGGAAGCTGACGCGAAGCAGGATGGGCTCCTGGAGGAATTCCTGCTCTGCGTCAAGAACTGCAACGATGCTTCGCTGCGCAAGGATGAGGACGGACATTGGGTGATCCAGGGCGACCCTACCGAGGGCTGTCTGATCACACTGGCGGCCAAAGCCAATATAGAGGTGCCGGAGTTGGAAGTGCAATCGAAGATCCCTTTCGATTCGGACTACAAATACATGGCCGTCTTGGTAGAGCAGGAAGGGCGCCAAGTCATCTATGTCAAAGGCGCGCCGGACCGTCTGTTCGATATGTCGGAGCATCAGGTCGGTGCGGATGGCATGATGCCATTCGAGCAGGCGCAGTGGGAGGAGCGGATGCGCGATCATGCCCGGCAGGGCGAGCGTGTCATCGGCGTCGCCGTGAAAGAGCTGGCTGAGGGCGAGGGCATCGACGAGCTGGATCATGACGACCTCAAGGAAGGGCTGGCGTTCCTCGGCCTGGCCGGCATCGTCGATCCGCCGCGTGAAGAAGCGGTAGCGGCGGTCAAGGAATGCATCAGCGCCGGCATCCAGGTCAAGATGATCACCGGCGACCACAAGGAGACGGCGATGGCGATCGGTGAGCAGCTCGGCATCGGCGACGGCGAGGAGGGGCTGACGGGTAAGGATATCGACGGCATGTCGAAGGGAGAGCTCGTGAAGGCCGCGCAGAAGTATCATATCTTCGCCCGCACCAGTCCACAGAACAAGCTTCAGCTGGTCGAGGCGCTGCAGAGCAAGGGCAAGATCTGCGCCATGACCGGCGACGGCGTCAACGATGCACCGGCGCTCAAGCGCGCCGACGTCGGTGTAGCCATGGGGATCAAGGGCACTGAAGTATCGAAGGATGCGTCGGAGATGGTGCTCGCCGATGACAACTTTGCGACGATCGTTAAGGCCGTTAAGGAAGGCCGGCGGGTGTATGACAATCTCAAGAAGACGATTCTGTTCATCCTGCCGACCAATGGCGCGGAGAGCTTCCTCATCATGGCCAGTATCCTGCTGGGGACGATGATGCCGCTGACCCCGGTACAGATCCTGTGGGTCAACATGGTCAGCGCGGTAACGGTCTCGCTGGCCTTGGCTTTTGAGCGGCTGGAGCCGGGGGCGATGGAGCGGCCGCCGCGCAATCCTAAGACGCCGCTGCTCAGCAGATATTACATCTTCCGAATCCTGTTCGTGTCGGTCATCCTGGGCGGCGGTACGCTGGCGATGAATCTTAGTCTGCTGGATCAAGGCTATGAGCAGGCTGCGGTGAACACGGTGACGCTGCACACGATCGTCGTAGCGCAGATGTTCCATCTGTTCAACTGCCGCAGCGAGCTCGGCAAAGCGTTCGGACCCGGATTCTTCTCCAATCGCGCGGTCTACGTCGTATCCGGTTTGCTCATCCTGCTGCAGCTGTCGATCACGTATCTGCCATTTATGAACACGATCTTCGGTACGGAAGCGATCGCCCTGTCTTATTGGACGTTCCCGGTTCTGATGGGCCTGGCGATCTTCATCATCATCGAGATCGAGAAATGGATCACCCGGACGATCATCGCCCGGCGCGATAGCGGCAAGACAGCGGAAGCTTGATGCCGCTAATTCCCCAGACGATTCTGCAAGGCTGCGCTTGAATGGCGCAGGTTGTGGAATCGTCTTTTTTTGTTCTCTCCAAACGAGGCGTTTTGTACGATATAATGAATACATCCCAAACGGAAGAAACATTATGCATCATTTTTATTTGTTGGACGTATTAGATGATAAACGCTTGGCGGCCATATCGTACCATGTTCAAATAAGTCGGTGTTCAGCACCGAGAAGGTTGAAGACAGGAGGAACTGAGGAGCGGAGCGTAGGTGAACCTGCGTGAGCACCGGAAGTTCCGACTGCATTCAAGATTCGATGTCGAATTGGCTACTTGTAGTTGCTTCGTGATGGGCAGCGGCCAACGAGAGGAATGGAGGAGGAAGAATGGGCGGCAATAGGATGCTGAAGCTGGCGATGTTGGTGCTCGGAGTAGCTGCTGCGTGCGTCGTCGTCCTCTCTCCGGGACTGCTGGGACTGGATCTGGTCGCCGGCGGTACCATGGAGCGGGCGGCAGGCATCACCGTGCTCGTCATGAGCGGACTGGTGCTGCTGTACGGCACATATCAGCTGCTGCTGAGGCCCGAGCCGCCAGCCGTGACCGTCAAGGTTGGGGAACTCCGCTCGCATGAAGACTACGCCGCTGCATTGGACGCGTACGGGGCAGTAGACGGGCTGCAGAAGGAGATGGAGCACGGCCGGGATCAGCTGCGCCGGATGAGTGTACGGCGGCGCTCGCTGAACGCCTTGCTGGCCGAGCGATTCGAGCCCGGAGAGCTGAGTTACACCAAATTTATGCGTGTGATTCAGGAGGTGGAGCAGCTGTTCTACCGCAACATTCGCGGCATGCTGAACAAGCTGGACGTATTTGATGCCGCAGATTTTCGCAACTTTGCCAAGCGCCACCAGACCTCGTCGTTCTCGTCCAGACTGGTGCAGGAGAAGACGGGGCTGTACCGTGAATATATGGCCGCGATGTCGGGGTATCTGGAAGCCAACGAGGAGATCCTGCTGAAGCTCGATAAGCTGCTGCTGGAGATCTCGCGGCTCTCCAGCAGCGACTACCGCAATGTCGAGGAGATGCCTTGCATGCGCGAGATCGACGCGCTGATCAAGCATACCAAGCTGTACAGACAGTAGAATGTTCGAACTACATACAAGGGGGAGAGGAGCATGGCTAAAGGCAAGACATTTATCACACTGATCCTTGTGGCGGGCGTGGTATTCGGCCTGGTCTATCTGGGCATCACGTACACCGCCAACCTGGGTAAATCAGGCGCGGAGATCTCGGGGGAAGATGCCGCGAAGCGGCTGGATAAGATGTACAACAAGATCGGCGCGACTGTGGCTGATCCGATCAAGGGGCAGATCGATCTGGACCCTGTCTCGATCGCGGACGCCCTGCCGGAGATCGACAAGTTCACCGTCTCGGTCGAGCCGTCGACCGCCAGCTTCGTGGAGATCTTCTCATCGACAGAGAAGTCCGGCACCGGGGTGGACGGCTGGCTCAATGAAGTCGCCGAGGCGTTCAACCGCTCGGGAGTTCAGGTGAACGGGCAGCCGGTATCGGTCAAGATCCGCAACATCGCCTCCGGCACGGCGACGGATTATATCCGCTCGGGCAAATACGTGCCGGACGCCTTCACGCCGTCCAACGAGCTGTGGGGCGAGATGGTCAAAGCCGAGGGCGTCCAGGCGGAGCTGATCGAGAAACGGCTGGTGCCCAATGTGACGGGCATCGTCACCAATCAGGCGAAGTATGACGAGCTGATCGAGAAGTACGGGGCACTGAACGTCAAGACGGTGACTGATGCCATCACGGCCAACGAGCTGTCGATGGGCTATACGGATCCGTTCGCCAGCTCGACGGGACTGAACTTTCTGGTCACGGCGCTGAGCGCTTTTGACAGCTCGGACCTGCTCGGTCAGACCGCCGTGCAGGGCTTCGAGCAGTTCCAGGCCAATGTGCCGTTCATCGCTTCGACAACGCTGCAGATGCGCGAAGCGGCCAAGTCGGGAGCGCTGGATGCCTTCGTGCTGGAGTACCAGACGTATGTCAATGCGCCGGATCTGCAGGCGGGCACGGTGTTTACCCCGTTCGGCGTCCGTCATGACAGTCCGCTGTACGCGCTCGGCGAGCTGCCTCAGGCGAAGCGGGATATCCTGCGCGCCTTCGCCGACTTCGTCGGGCAGGAGCAGAACCAGCGGCTGGCGGAGGAGAACGGCTTCGGCGGACTGCCGGACTATGAGCCGGAGATGGGGCCGGTAGAGGGACCTGTGCTGATCGCAGCCCAGAAGCTGTGGAAAGAGAAGAAGGATGCCCACAAGCCGATCGCCGCAGTCTTCGTGGCGGACGTCTCAGGCAGCATGAACGGCGAGCCGATGAACCGGCTGAAGGAATCGCTGCTCCAGGGCCAGAAGTATCTGGGCCGGGACAACAGCATCGGCTTTGTGTCCTATGCCAGCAAGGTGGAGATCAATCTGCCCATAGCCAAGTATGACACCAATCAGCAATCGATGTTCGTGGGCGCCGTGAACAGCCTGCAGGCCGGAGGCGGTACGGCTACCTTCGACGGCATCGCGGTGGCGATGAAGATGCTGCAGGAGGAGATGGCGGTCAACCCGGAAGTGCGGCCGCTGATCTTCGTACTCAGTGACGGCGATACCAATGAAGGCCACTCTCTCGATGAGATCCGGGGACTGATCGAGGCGTACCGGATCCCGATCTACACGATCGGCTACAACGCCAACATCCAGGCGCTGGAGAGCATCTCCGGCATCAATGAAGCCGCCAATATCAACGCCGACAGCGAGGATGTCGTCTACAAGATCGGCAATCTGCTGAACGTACAGATGTAGACGGCTCTTGCAAACCGCGCTCATCGGAAGAACTCATGGTTTATTGTTTCAAGGAATATCATTTAGATCACGCGAGGAGGAGTCCGTATGTCATTTTCAATGGAAGTGATTGATGAGCAGCAGTTGAAGTCGGCGCTGGAGGAGCAGGTCAAGCCGGAGCCGGAGGAGGTCACGCAGCTGCGTGAGCAGGCCAAGGGCAATGTCGACTCGATCCTGGAGATCGACCTGGAGTCCCTGGAGAAACGCAGGGAGATCATGCAGTCGATTGACAAGTTCGGCTTGCAGACGATGCGCTCGTCCTCGGAGAAGAACGCGCTGCTGCAAGTATCCGTCGGCAATCTGGCGAAGGCTGGCGATGAGGGCGGCGATGTCGCCAAGGGGCTGACCGAGCTGAACCTGCAGCTCAAGGATCTCGACCCGAGCGCGATCGACTTCGCCAAGAGCGGTCTGCTGGGACGGCTGTTCAACCCGCTGCGCGCCTACTTCGCCAAGTTCGAGAAGGCCGACACCGTCATCGCCGACATTATCGTCTCGCTGGACAGAGGCAAATCGGTGCTGCGCAACGATAACACGACGCTGGAGATCGAGCAGCAGGTGCTGCGCGATCTCACCAAGCGGCTGAGCAAGGAGATCCAGCTCGGCATGCTCATGGATGAGGAGATCGAGCGTCAGATTGAGGCGGCGAAGCTGCGCCAGGAGCCGGAGGACCGGATTCGCTTCATCACGGAGGAAGTGCTGTTCCCGCTGCGCCAGCGCGTGATGGACCTGCAGCAGATGCAGGTCGTCAACCAGCAGGGCGTGATGGCGATGGAAGTCGTCATCCGCAATAACAAGGAGCTGATCCGCGGCGTCGACCGGGCGCGCAACGTGACGGTGTCGGCCCTCCGCATCGCGGTCACGGTGGCCAGCGCACTGTACAATCAGCAGGTCGTACTGAAGAAGATCGAGCTGCTGAATCGGACGACGGACCAATTGATCAGCGGCACCTCGCGGATGCTCAAGGACCAGGGCGCCGCCATCCACAAGCAGTCGCTGGAGACGAGCATCTCGGTCGACACGCTGAAGCAGTCGTTCTCGGACGTGCTGTCGGCACTCGACGCCATCAGCGCTTACAAGCAGGAGGCGCTGCCGCGGATGCGCGAGACGATCGGCCAGTTCCGCGAGCTGGCAGAGAAGGGCGAGGAGCAGATCGTCCGCATGGAGCAGGGACAACGGCTGGGACTTTAGGGGGTTAGGCAGGGGAGGACGTGAGGAAGCTGCACGTCCTTTTTGATTTTCTTCGTAGCCGTCAGAGCGGTGATCAGCGATGGCGGAGCGGGGACGCAAGCTGTTCCAGGAGGAATTGCTGGACAGACTTCTGGCAGACTGGCTCGGCGCTTCATCGGCAGAGAGTTAAGGAGGAGAGTATGGGCAAGAAGAAGCGGGCGCGCGGCAATACTCCCCGAACCAAGCGCATGAACAAAGAAGGGCGCAAGCAGTCCGCGGCGGTCTGGCTGAAGCGGTACGCTGGCACACATATCCTTAGAGATTACTGTACACGGTACGCGGTTGATGCATACACCGCCCTGCTCGAACTCACCGCCTTGGGGGTCGATATCCCTGAGAAAACAGCGGCTTGTATCCGCAGGAAGCGCAAGCTTGCTCAGCAGAAAGGCGCCGAAAAGCAGAGGCGAAGGAAGGTGGAGCGGCAGGACTTGCCGGACTCGGATGAGACGTATGCGTTTATCGCCGGATATACGGCGTGGGGGTTTCCGTATGGCCTAACTTGGGAAGAGATGGAGCAGATGGCCGATGAACAGAGCTTGTTCGATACCGTGCCGCCTGCAGAAGCCGATGAGCAGTGGCGGTACACGACGCATACCGAAGAGGATGAGAGTTTGTTCGCCGCTGTGCCTCCTGTATAATGTAGATGTATGATCATATTCCAATCCGAGGAGCGTGGAACGGTTGAAGTACAGAAGACTCGGCAGTACGGAGCTGAAGGTGTCTGTCGTCGGTATCGGCACCTGGCAGTTCGGCGGTGAATGGGGCCGCGATTATACGCAGCAGGAGGCTGACGCCATCCTGGATAAAGGGCGCGAGCTCGGCATCAATCTGATCGATACGGCGGAGTGCTACGGCGATCATCTGTCGGAGTCGCTGATCGGCGACTACCTGAGCCGAGGCCGGCGCGAGGACTGGATCGTGGCGACGAAGTTCGGCCATCAGTTCCATGAACGCTTTACCCGCACGGATATTTTCGACGCCGACAAGGTTGTTGCCCAACTGGATGCTTCGCTGGCTGCATTGAAAACGGACTACATCGATCTGTACCAGTTCCATTCAGGACCAGACGCTGCCTTCGATAGCGATGAACTGTGGAGTGTGCTGGAGGGTCAGGTAAAGGCGGGCAAGATCCGCTTCCTG
The DNA here is from genome assembly GCF_047238105.1 of Paenibacillus jepli. Lineage (NCBI taxonomy): Bacteria > Bacillati > Bacillota > Bacilli > Caryophanales > Paenibacillaceae > Paenibacillus > Paenibacillus jepli. The sequence goes on along the minus strand of NZ_JBDFMD010000001.1, from coordinate 2,728,451 downwards.
GGCACCTCAATCGGCAGCAACGACAACCTGCACCAGACGGACCAATCAGAGAAGGTAAACAGCCGGGTGATCCAAGTCGTCTACAACCGGCTGGACCGTCAGCCGGAGGAGCGGGTATTCCCGTCCTGCGAACGCCAGGATCTGGGCGTGCTGGCCCGCGTACCGCTGGCGAGCGGCTACCTCAGCGGCAAGTACAAGCCCGGCGCCGTCTTCGACAGCAGCGACGTCCGGCATCGGCATGATGCCGAAGCTACGCGCCGCAAGCTGGAAGAGGTTGAGCGGATCCAGCGGGAGGAAGTGCCACAGGGGGTGGACATGGCGAGCTGGGCCTTGGCCTGGTGCCTGCAGCATCCGGCCGTCACTGCGGTCATCCCGGGCTGCAAGGACCCCGAGCAGGTCGAGGCCAATGCCCGGGCGGTGGAGCTCGTCACGGAAGCGCACAAACAGGATATGTAGCCGATATGGCTGGCCAGAGGCGACCTTGCGGGGTCGTCTTTTTTTGCAAGAGGTAACAGCTATTAAGCTGCTTGCCAGACGGTCACGCTGAGAAGGCTGCTACTCCGTTACTCCGACCCTGTCGCCTGCTATACGGACGGGTTAGCGCCTATTGGATACAATACTCAGATGTTGGCTGGTTGATCGGACACGCAATCCGTTATCCGCCGCATTTGGGCTCGTACCTTTCTTCCTCTGGAGCGCCGTCGTCGCGCCTATGGACGGAAATAAGGCATGTTCGCCATACTTCTGCCCTGTTCGGATGGAGCGGGCCGTGCGATGATACGGTCATGAGGATGATGACAGAAAGGAATGAGGGCCGGATGAGATTGGCAGAAGCGCTGGTGCTGCGGGCGGACAGCCAGAAGAAAGTCGCTCAGATGCGGGGGCGGCTGGAACGTGTCGTAAAGGTGCAGGAAGGCGAGTCGCCGGCTGAGAGTCCGACGATGCTGCTGGACGAGCTGGAGGAGACGCTGAATGAGCTGACGCGCCTGGTCCGCCGGATCAACCGCACCAATGTCGCTACGACATTTGATGAGGCGTTGACGCTTGCAGATGCGCTGGCGGAGCGGGACAAAATCATGCAGCATCGCAAAATACTGAACGATCTGCTGCAGGAGGCGTCGATCAAGCAGGAGCGGTATAGCCGCTCCGAGGTCCGGTTCGAGCGGACGATCGATGTGGCGGCGTTGCAGGGACAGATCGATCAGATGGCGAAGAGCTACCGGGAGCTGGACTTCCGGATCCAGGAGCTTAACTGGACCACAGATGTGGTAGACGACGAGTAGACAGAGCTGCGACGGTAACCTCTCTCTTACGAAGCGAGCACAACCCGCCAGCGGGTTAGCTGGACAAAAGCTTGATTGAAGTCAATTCGGATAGACGCGGGGCACGTCTCTATATTTACCAATTAAGCCCAGTAATGTAACAAGCATGCGATTTAGCATGGAAGTAATGCGTAGCGTGTACTGTAACTACCGCGTGCTGATCCAAGAGACAGGTGAGGGTGGGGAAGGGGAAGCAGTCAGCCATGAGGACGATTTTGTCCGCATGGTTTTTTTTAATGATGGCCCAGATCTGCCAAGCGGCCACAGCCGCGCCTAAATTCGCTGCCGCATAGCACCTGTTGGTCAACTTGCCGCCTGGTTAAACCAAGGGACAGAAAAATGTTACAATGAGAGACGACAGGGCGACTTAACGGGATGAGAGTCCAAACGAGATGGAGGTGCGGCGATGGAATCCACTACATCAGAAACGAATGCGGCACCGCACCATCAGCCGTGGCAGACGGCGACATTCGGCATGGGCTGCTTTTGGAGTCCGGATGCGTACTTCGGTCATCTCCCGGGTGTCGTGCGGACGCGTGCGGGCTATGGTGGCGGTACGACTCCGGCGCCGACGTACCGCGAGATGGGCGACCATACGGAGACAGTACAGCTCGAGTATGATCCGGGACAGATCAGCTATGAGGATCTGCTAACCGAGTTCTGGAGCCGGCATAACCCGGACAACTTGCATGACTACAAAGGCAACCAATACCGCTCGCTGATCCTGTACCACCATGAGGAACAACGGGAGGCAATCGAAGAGCGGATACGGCAAATGGCGGCACAAGGCCGCTATGTGAGCGCTACGGCAGTCGAGCCGTGCAGAGCCTGGCATCTGGCGGAAGAGCGGCATCAGAAGTATTATCTGAAGCGCTATCCGGATGCGGTCGCTAAGGTTCGGGAGCTGTTCCCCAATGTAGCAGAGCTGGTAGACGGGACGTTGACTGCCCGATTGAACGGCTTGGCCAAGGGTTACACCTCGCTGGAGCGGATCCTCCGTGAGCTTGAGACCTGGCCGGTCAGCGACCATGAGCGGAGACACTGGGCGGAGAAGATAAGGAGTATCAAGTGGTAAGTGAATGACATACCTGATCGGTTAACCCAATCAATGATCAAGGGGCTTAACTATACGAGCCCGTCGTGAAAGGAAAGGATCCGTGTGGCAATCGTTGAGGTGAAAGAAGAGGAATGGCTGCGGCTCAGACGGATCGGCGGCGGACGCGACGCACTGATGTTCTACTCGCCGTTTTGCGGGACGTGCAAGGTCGCGCTGCGGATGCTGGAGGTCGTAGATGCCGCGGGTGTCCCTGCGTCTCTGTATAAGATCAATATCAATTATGCAGGTAGGCTGCGGGAAGCATGGCAGATCACCAGTGTGCCGTGTCTCGTCCTGGTAGAGGACGGGCGGCCCGTCCGGAAGGAATACGCGATGCGGTCGGTCGCGCATCTGTTCGCGCTGCTAAAGGACGAAATGTAAGTGCACTGCGAGTCTGAGCTGTGCAAGGATATACGGCGTGCTGGTAGAGATGCGAATAAGGGCTGCAGGATGCCGGAAAATGGCACTTGCAGCCCTGCTTGGCGTCCGGAGATGTCCACCCGCAGCCCCCAGCGCGCGGGGGCCGGCGGCATGACGGCGGCCGGACACCACGGTGGCGGCTAGGCGCTCTCCTCCAGTCCGGACCCGGAGGTGACACGGCGCAGATATAACGAGGCGCAGCCGATGGCTAACAATACGAGCGCCGAGATGCCCCAATAAATGTTGCCGTAGGCGGCGGCTGGCGGCAGGCCGCGCTGCCACTCCATAGCGGCGGCAGCGGCGGCGACGGCAAAGGCGCCGCTAAAAAACTGCAGCAGCTGGAACAGCCCCAGACCGGAGCCGATCTGCGCTGCAGGCAGGATGCGCGACAGTTCATTGGACACGCTGCTGGAGAGGGCAGTGAAGCCGACGCTCAGCAGCATGTAGATAAACAGGATCGCCAGATACGACTGCCCGGCCAGCAGGGCGAACAAGACAACGGAGGCCAGCAGAAGAAACGGTGCATACCGGATGACCATACCGTTGCCGTAGCTGTCGATCAGCGAGCCGACACGGCGGGAGAGCAGCATCGCCAGCAGCGAGCCGGGGAAGATGACGAGACCGGCCTGGATCGCGTTCAGACGGAAGGTCCCGATCAGAATCTGTGGCATGAGGAATAGTGTAGCAAAGCTGCACAAGTAAGCGGCAATGCCGACGGCAATCAGCATTAGATAAGTGCGGTTGCCAAAGAGCGACGGCTGAACGAACGGATCGGAGGCCCGCCGGATGCGGAGCGCGAACAGCAGCAGGCCGCCCACGCCCGCCGCGAGGGCGGCCCAGCTCGGATAGGTCAGCAGCAGCAGGCAGCCTGTCGTGCCGATGCCGATCAGCAAGGCGCCGATCGCATCGAACGCCCCCAGACCTTTGCGCTCCCGGGGGATCAGCCGGACGAAGAACGGCAGCAGCAGCAGACTGAGAGCCGTGACGGCAAACAGATACCGCCAGCCCAGCAGCTGGACGATAAAGCCGCCCGCTACCGGGCCAAGTCCGAGTCCGAGCGAAGCGGCAGCCATCACCGTAGCCATCGCTTTGCCCCGGCGCTGCAGCGGGATGTAGCGGGTGACCAGGACGATGGAAAGTGCAGGCATCGCACCGGCCCCGGCGGCCTGGAGGATGCGAGCCGCTAGCAGCATGATGAAGCTGCCGCTGAACAGGCCGAGGAAGGATGCCGTCCCCAGCAGGCTGATCGCAGTCAGATAGAGTGTGCGGATCGGTACGAAGTCGGATAGCCGGCTGTAGGTGATGGTAGCGATCGCGAAGACGATGGAATAGCCGGTGACGATCCAGGAGGTGCCGGCAGCAGACATTGCGAAAGCTTCGGAGACGTCCGGGAGCGCCAGGTTGAACATCATCGTGTTCATGATCACCATCACGATAGAGAAGCCCAGCAGCAGTGTGACGGCCCCTTCTCTTAGCGTGATCTGCGGGGTATCGTCGCCTAAGCTGGCTGTGGATGACGGGGTAGACATATACTTTCATCACCTTAGTTTCGAATGTTTTGTAAGTATCACAGAACTATAGCAAAACAAGCGGGGAACATCAATCCCCAAAACCAGAATAATTTGTGATTTTAATCACATACTAAAGGCGGCCTTTGCCTTATACTTTAGATGTGAAGTTCACAAGGACCGGTGAGTAGCACCGAGTACACCAGGTGATGAAAGGGGAAGAGAGCCATGAAAAGAGAGCATATCGTACACTTCAAGATCATTCGGGACGGGGAAGTTAAACGGCTGCGCGGCCTCATCCGGCTGGAGCCCGGGGCAGAGCCGACAATCGCCCAGTTCGCCCAGTGCTTGCGTGAGTGCGGCCATGAGGTAAAGCTCGTCGATGAGAAACGGGTCATCTTCGAAGGACGCCGGGCAGGCGACGAGTACAAGATCGATGTCCTGGAGGATTACGAGCAGCCGAAGAGAGACTGGGATGCCGAGCGGCTGGCCACTGCGTTCCAGAAGCCGGAGCCCATATTGTAAGGATGACGCCGACCGGCGAAGCCGGGGAGGCGTCTTTTTTGTTGTTTAGGAAATGATGACTTCCGTCTCTTGTGGATAAGTTGTGCTCCCGGCTGGGTTGGATGCCGCGGTCCACAACCATGGGTAAAATGTTACTTGAAACCGACCGAATGGCGGAAATCCGCCCAACCAGGTGCAAAAAGTTACTCCGTTCCAATGGTTGGTCCGATCAGTTATCGGGTGTTGACCCGATTGCGGCATGGTGTCCTCACTCCTCGCCAATCTGCGTTGGCAGGTTTTGTTCAAATACAAAGTATATAATTCTCCTATCTACTTGGCTTGTATTTCTCCGACAAAGCTCTTCGCACGTCCTACGAGTTTTGCGTAGCAAAACTCTTAGTCGTAGCCGTTTCACCTTGAACAGATAAGTATAAAATTGTGGGGGCCACGAAGTGACTCCCTGACTGCATTTACTTACGAGCGGACACCGTAGCCCTTATTTCGGTCAGGGGCGTATTTTTATAGCTGCTTGCGGACAGAGGATCCGTTATCGGTCTAAAAATGGTGCTTCCCGAGCTCAAAATCAGCACATAACGGATCGTGTGTCCGTAGGACCTGCTCCGAGTAGGGTTTGGATCGAATTAGGCGCAACCCGTGTCCGTATCGGCAGTGCTGCTAGCCTGCGTGAGCAGATGTTGTTCTAGTTACTAGCTGTGGATAAGCATGTCGAAGGAAGTGGCGAAAGGGAGGCTGCGGGTGGTGTTCGGCTCGCGAGAAAAGGCTATTCTGAGAGGAGAGGGTGCCTTTGCGAGCGCAGAAAAACGCGGTTTTTGTTAAGAATTCTGTGAAAACGCTAATCCAACAGCGGTGGAAGCCTGTGGTATACTACTCAGCGGAGCATCACCTGAGCGAGATGAATTTATACATAATCGGAGGTTCTTATGGTTAGGAGATACAAGCAAGTCTGGTTAGTACTTGGCGCCGCACTCTTGTTCTGTGCATTGGCTATGGCAGCCTCTGCATCAGCGCAAGCCCAGGTCGTCCATGGGGTGACGATCCAGGTGGACGGCGAGGTGCGGTCCTTAAGCGAACCCGCGCAGATGAGAGAAGGTCGGCTATACGTGCCTGTGACACGGGTTGCGGAGTTGTTCCAGGTGCAAGGGATGAGCTGGAAGGCTTCACACCAAGAAGCTACGATTATTACTTCTACAGACGATACGATCGTTTTGGGCAATGGCGTGCCTGTCGTCTATTTCAATGATGAGCGTTACCGGATGGATGTAGCGCCGTTCGTCTCCAGCGGACGGATGTACGTGCCGCTGCGTCATGTCGCTGAGCTGCTGCATGCCCATGTCCATTGGGATGCGGATGCGCTTCAGGCGATCTTCACTGTGCAGGAGCCTGTCGTCGTCGAGGAAGACTTCGGCTTGCGGGAGATCAGCGCCCTGTATGGCAGCTCGAGCGCCCAGTTGCTGAAGCGCAACGGTCTCCAGGCGGCGGAGCAGGTTAAGACGGGGACATCCCTGCTGGTCGTCGTGCCGTCGATCTTCGACAACAAGGCGGAGCCGTACTCGGAGCAGGACTTCAACCTGCTGGCGAAGATTACTCAGGTAGAGTCCGGGTATGAATCGTATGCAGGCCAGCTGGCGGTGGCCAATGTCATCCTGAACCGGGTCAAGCATGCGCAGTTCCCGGACTCGATCCGCGATGTCATCTATTCCGGCAGACAGTTCCCTCCGGCCCACAACGGACTGATGGACAAGAGCGTACCCAATGCCAGTGTGAAGCGAGCCGTGAAAGATGCGCTCAACGGCAAAAACAATGTCGGGAGCGCCGTCTACTTTTACAATCCGAGAGTTACCCGGGGCGCCTTCTGGAACGGTCTGCAGACGGTTGCGACCATCGGCAATCACCGGTTCGCCAGATAGCGTTCACCCGAAACAGAACCAAACAACCCTGACGTCTCTCATGAGCGTCAGGGTTGTTTGCGTCTTAAAAGATAATCAGATACAAGCCGCCAAGCGCGGCGAAGGCAAGGATAAGGGCCTGAAACAGCTTTTGCGGGATCAGCGGCAGTACCTTGAAGCCGATAAAGGCGCCGACGCAGACGGCCGGGATCATCCAGGCGTTCCATACGAGCGACTCCGCATGGATCAACCCCAGGTGAACGGTGAACGGCACTTTGATCACATTGACGATGAAGAAGAAAAAGGCGTTCGTGCCGATAAAACTCGTCTTGTTCATCCCCTTGGAGAGCAGGTAGATCGACATGATGCTGCCAGCGGCGTTGCCGATCATCGTCGTGAATCCCGCCAGGATACCCAGACTGGCGCCCCAGGAGCGGGACTTGGTAAAGGCAAACCGCAGCGACTGCTCCAGCTTATCCTTGGAGAGATGAAGTCCGATCAGCAGCAGTACAAGGCTGCCGATGACCAGCGACAGCCGATCGTTGCTGATCTGGCCCAGTACCCAATAGCCTGCCAGCAGCCCGGCGAGCACCCACGGCAGCAGCGTGATGAGATGCTTCCAGACGACGGCGTGGCGGTAATACAGGATGGCGATGATATCGCCGGTGATCAGGATCGGAGTGAGCAGTCCGACCGATTCGCGAGCCGGGAAGACCGAGGCCATGATCGCGGCTACGAAGATCCCCAGCGTCGGAACGCCGGTCTTCGTGAAGCCTACCATCAAGGCGCACAGGATCAGCATCCCGAGCTGCAGTGGGGTTATGTCCATGATAGCTCCTTCGCGAGGTCGTTTCTCCCAGTATAGCACGAAGGAGCTTGGCCTGACGACGGCTGACTTGCGCTCAGACCTCGAGGATCTTGATCAGGTTCGTCGTCCCGGCCCGGCCGATCGGCACGCCTGCGGAGATGACGATCGTGTCGCCTTCCTTGACCAGTCCGCTACCTACCGCGCCGCGAACCGCCGAATCGAACATGTCATCCGTGGAGGCGATCACGCCGCCCAGCACGGGGATGACGCCGGAGAGCAGGCAGATCTTGGGCAGTGTATGCTCGTTGTGCGAGATCGCGATGATCGGGGCGCTCGGACGGTACTTGGAGATCATCCGGGCGGTATAGCCGCTCTCGGTCGAAGTTACGATCGCTGCCGCGTTCAGCTCCAGCGATGCACTGACGGCGCTTTGACTGATGACCTCGGTAATGTTGGTGCCCTGCTGCTCCCGCTTGCGCTTGAACTGATCCCGGTAGTCCGTCATGGCTTCCGCTTTGCGGGCGATCGATGCCATCGTCCGGACCGACTCGATCGGATAGCTGCCGGCAGCCGACTCACCGGAGAGCATGACGACGTCTGCGCCCTGCAGTACCGCATTGGCCACATCGCTGACCTCGGCCCTAGTCGGGCGTGGGTTGTACTGCATGGATTCGAGCATGTGCGTGGCGACGATAACCGGTTTGCCAGCCAGATTGCAGCGCTCGATCATCCGCTGCTGCATCAGCGGCACATCTTCGATCGGGATCTCGACCCCAAGGTCGCCGCGTGCCACCATGATGCCGTCGGAGGCTTCGATGATCGCATCCAGGTTATGGACGCCTTCTTCGTTCTCGATCTTGGAGATGATCTGGACATGCTCGGCCTGCTGCTCTTCCAGCAAGCGGCGAATCTCATAGATGTCCTCTGCCTTGCGGACAAAAGAAGCGGCGATCATCTCGACGCCGTGCTCGATCCCGAAGGCGATATGGGCAACGTCCCGCTGCGTGACGCCTGGCAGGGTAGTCTGGATGCCTGGCAGGTTGACGCCCTTGCGCGGCTTCAGCTTGCCGCCGCTCTCGATCCGGCAGCTGATCTCGGTGCTTCCTACCTCCAGCACGGTCAGATCGACCAGGCCGTCATCGATCAGGATGCGATCGCCTGGCTTCACGACCAGAGGCAGCTCGTCATAGTTGACCGAGAGACGCGACGCATCGCCGAGCAGTTCTTCGGTCGTCAGGATCAGCGTCTCGCCGGCGATCAGCTCGCAATACGCTTCACGCAGGCGGCCGATCCGGACCTCCGGACCCTTGATATCCATCATGACCGGTACACGCTTGCCGAGCTCGCCTGCAGCCTGACGGATGTTGCGGATGCGCTGGACGTGGTCTTCCAGCTCGCCGTGAGCCATATTGAGACGGCCGACTGTCATGCCGGCGGTGATCATTTCTTTGAGGGTCGCTATCGAGTCGCAAGCGGGTCCCATCGTACAGATAATTTTAGTTTTCAACATTCGTATCGTCCTCCTTGTCAGTCGTAATTGTACCCTGTTCTGTCGAAAGATGACATGAACTATAGTATACTGATTTTAATATGGTACGAACGGAGGCGGTAGGTTGCTGACCATTGGCGAAGTGCGTCACGATCGCGGAGTGGACTGGTATGAAGAGCGGGGAGAACAGGAGGATTATGTGCTGGTGCTGGTGACCTATGGCCGATGTGTCTATTGGCTCGAAGGCGAGAAGTGGATTATGGAGAAGGGCGAGCTGCTGCTGCTCCCGCCGGGTGTAAGCTTCTACGGGAAAAGTGTGCCCACCGTGCTGCACACGAAATATGTGGTCAGCTTCTCCTGGCCGGCAGCGGCTGAGATCCTGCCTGTCCTATCCCAGACAGAGCCGTGGCGGCAGCGGCCGGGATGCTACGAGCTGGTCGCTGAGCGCCTAAGGGAGCTGGTCACCCAGTGGGAAGAGCGACCTGATTATTACCGCCTGCTGGCCGGGGCGCAATTGACGGAGGTCTTGGTCTACCTGAGCCGCGAAGCGGACCGCGGGCATCTGCCTGACCGGAAGCGGCGGATGGCAGACAGTATGAAGCAATATATCCAGACCCATTACCGGGAAGCAGTGAACAAAGCTACTCTGGGCGAAGCCGTCGGTATCAGCCCCAATTATGCGGCAAGCTTGTTCCGGACCGTCACCGGCCAGACGATCAGCGATTATGTGCACCGCCAGCGTATCAAGACAGCTATTTATATGCTTACCGATTCTTTGCTGACCATTCATGAGATTGCAGAGTATGTGGGCTTTAGCGACGCTTCGTATTTCCACCGGGTGTTCAAGCGGATGACAGGCAGGACGCCGTCCGCCTATCTGCAGGACCGCCCGCCGGCCCCTTAATGCCAACAAAAGATGACGAGAGTTCCGGAATGAAAAGACAAAAGACGCTCCTTTTGTCCCCTGAAGCGGGGCAAAGAAGCGTCTTCGCGAAGCGGGAATACGGGTCAGCTGGCCAACTCATCCTCGATCAGCTCCGGCTCCGGATAGGTCTTGCCGAACAGCTCGACGGTCACTTTCTCCATCACTGGCGGCGTGTGCGGCCGGGCCTGCGTACCGACAGGAAGCTGGGTGATCTCGTCGATGACCTCCATGCCTTCGATGACTTCGCCGAATGCGGCGTAGTTGCCATCAAGATGAGGAGAGTCGGTCTCGACGATGAAAAATTGCGATCCGGCGGTGTCCATGCCTTCGGAACGCGCCATCGAGATGACGCCTCGGGTATGACTGAGATCGTTGGGAAAACCGTTGTTGGTAAATTCGCCCGCAATGCTATAGCCGGGACCGCCCAAGCCGCTGCCTTCCGGGTCGCCGCCCTGGATCATAAAGCCTTTGATGACGCGATGAAAGATCGTATCATCGTATGCGCAATCCTGAACTAGCGAGATAAAGTTGTTGACCGTGTTGGGTGCGATATCGGGATATAGTTCAATGCGGATCAGCTGCTCGTCCTCCATCTGGATCGTGACGATCGGGTTGCTGTCCTCCGTTTGTTCGGTGTTCGTCTCAGCCGGCTCGGATGTCTGGGTACAGCCCTTGGGCGTCTGGCTGCCCGCAGTTTCTTTGGCGTTCGAATTAGCCGTTCCTGTCCCTGCATTGTTGTCGGCGGGGCGGTTGCCGCATGCGCCGAGGATGATGACGCTCAGCGCCAATATGATAAGCAAAGAAATGGAAGTACGGGTATTTCTCGTCATGCTCCCTATCCCCCTAAGTCTGATGTACATTCGTATAATAGCACAGGGTCCTTCTATAAATCTACTTGAATCCGGTTTCCAGACATCAACAGGGGGCTTCCGCCTTTCTCAGGCTGCGAAGCGCCCCTGTACATGGGCATCTGATCGTCTCATCGCTGCGATAAGAGACGAGTCACACGGCGGTTTGCGGTTCTGTCGCGGGCGAGCCGTCCATCCGCCGGTAAGCGCTCTGACGGAGCAGTTCACGGAGCTCCGAGCGCTGCTGCCGGTAGGCGGCAGGCGACAATGAGCCGCTGCGAACCCGCTGCTCCAGCAGATCGGTCATCTCTCTCACCTGCAGATCGATGACTTCCTCGATGTCGGCCCGCTGGGATGATGCGATATCCGCGAGCGAATCGCCTGCGTACAAACGATCACGCACCTGATCGGGCGAGACATCGAGCAGATGCGTGAGATCGTTGCGCCTGGGACATCTCATGCCTCTTGATGGTCTGCTGACGACGGATCGCTCGCCCGGCTGCTCGCTGCCCATCACACTTCTTATAGTTACCGCAAAGGCCATCGTGCCTGCGATCATCAGTTGTTTCGGGTTCATGCCTGGGTTCCTCATTTCATGGGGTTAGCCGTTAGTGCGGACAGCTATTGTGCTGCCCCATTATGATTAACCAGGCGGGCGTCGCCGTAAACGCCTTTTTTCGGTAATTATGGGCGCGGCAGCTCTCGCTCTACCTTGGCTACGATATCGCTGATCTTCACTTCCAGCCCATGCTGTTTTTGTTTCTCGGCTACGAGCTGTCCGGAGACCTTGACGAGTGTCGCAAAGGCGCTGGAAGCCGCTGGCGCATCATTGCTGCGCACTGCCTGATTGGCTGCTTTCCAGGCCGTTGCCGCGTGTTTTTTGGTCGCACTGATCGTACTCTTGGACGCGCGGACCTGCACCTTGACCGGATCGACGGCAGCGAGCATATCTCTCAGCTTTTTTGTCGTTTTGGTCTTTGCAGCCTTGGCAGTCTTGAGGGCATCTTCTTTGCTGCGGATGTCGCTTTTGGCCACTTGAACCGCCCATTTCAGCTGATCAGACTGAGATCGGAGCCGGGCATTCAGCTCCTTGTTTTTGAGTGGTTTGGCGGCGGCGATCTGCTTGTTCAGCGAAGCGTTCATGTCCAGTATTGGCTTGTATCGGGCCTTGCTCTGTTGCACCTGCTGTTCAAGCTGGGCGATCTTGCGGTCATCGATCTGCCGGATCGCTGTGCGGAGCTTGGCCATCCGTTCCTCAGTAGCGTAATGCAGGGTGCGTATCCGCTCATCCCATTCCGCTTCCTGGGACTGATGGGCCTGCACCTGCTTATACTGCGTATCCAGCTTGACTGCTGTCGTCTTGTCTGTCTTGGCGATCAGCTCGGTAAGAGCTTTCTTGCTCGTGCTGGTCAGCTCGTATGTGCTGGCCGAGGCCTGCGGGAGCAGGACGGTGAGCAGGACGACGAGCGCCAGTGCGGCAGCGGTGACACGGTACAACCCTTCCTTCCGTTTCATTCCTTTGGATAACCTCCTTTAGCAGTTTGTCCGGATCCCGAGCGACACAAAAAAAGCACCCGCAAGAGGGCGCGCATGCGCCGCTCCTTACGGGTGCTTCCAACGTAAGTGATGATCGGAATTCGGTTCCCCACAACTATAACCCGGTCTTGTTAAAGCTGTCAAGAGCTGGGAGGCAGGTTTGATCCGGGGGTGTCAGGGGTATCTTAAATAATAAACTTCGCAGGAGGCGGCCTATATTGAACTGGTATAACAAGCTGAACAATTACTTCCCGGAGCATGAGATGAAGGCGCCGGAGCATCTGCAGGGACTCATCGAAGACAAAGACATCTATCACAAGGACGAGGATGAGCATTATCTCGTCCTCTATGCCGAATTCCCTACCTTCCTGTTCATCGACTATCTGCTCGTTACCGGCAATGTGAGGGGGAAGGGGATCGGCACGCAGCTGCTGAACCGTTATAAGGCTAAGGGCAAGATGATCCTGCTCGAGGCCGAGCCGCCCGATGAAGAAGACGCCGACACCTGCCGCAGGATGCAGTTCTACGAGCGCAACGGCTTCCGCCATGCCGACCAGATCATCTACGAACGCGAGGATGGGGAAGGCAACCCTTTTGAGATGCACATCCTGTACTGGTATCCGGAGGAGGCGCGCTATACACAGAAGCAAGTGATGGAGCATATGGCCGAAGCCTGCCGGGAGATCCACAACTTCCGGGCCAAGCGCTACTATGGCAAGCAACAGGTCGTCGTCCCGGAGGAAGTGCTCAGCTGGCAGAGCACAACCAAGACCAAGAGCTGATCGGTTTACCGGCGTTCCGTTCACCCTCGGATGAACGGGACGTTTGTCTTTTTTTCTGGTAATATAAGATCACATGCATTGAAATGGAGGATTCAGGAATTGGCGGTAGGGAACAATGCAAGAAGAGTGCAAGACATGAAGGCGGCCAGGGTGTCCATGCCTGCATTGCTGCTCCGGCAGCTCAGGCCCAAGCAGTGGACTAAGAATCTGCTCGTGTTCGCGGCGCTGCTGTTTTCCTTTGACCGGATCGCTCCAGGTACCGTTGCGGCCTCGCTGGCCGGCTTTTTGCTGTTCAGCTTCGTAGCGGGCTGCGTCTATATCATCAACGATGTGGCCGACCGCGAAGCCGACCGGCACCATCCGACCAAGCGACTGCGCCCGATCGCCTCAGGGGCGCTGCGGCCGGGGACGGCCCTGATCTTCGGCGGCCTCCTGCTGGCGGGCTCGCTGACAGCGGCTTATGCGATTAATCCGCTGTTTATGGTATTGCTGACGGGTTACTTTGCACTCAATGTATCCTATTCTTTCAAATTGAAGCACATGGTTATTATTGATATCATGACGATCGCGGCCGGCTTCGTCCTGCGGGCGATTGCGGGCGGCCTTGTCATCCATGTGCCGTTTACACCGTGGTTCCTGCTCTGTACGCTGCTGCTGTCGCTCTTCCTGGCGATCGGCAAGCGGCGGCAGGAGCTGGTGCTGCTCGGAAGCGGCGTCGGTACGCATCGCGAGGTGCTCTCCCTCTACTCGCTCCCGCTGCTGGATCAGTTGACGAGCATCGTCACGACTGCGACGATCATGGCCTACTCGCTCTTCACCTTTACCTCGGAGCGGACGATCCATCTGATGTGGACGATCCCGCTGGTGCTCTATGGCATCTTCAGGTACCTCTATCTGATCCACATCGAAGGCAAGGGCGGCTCCCCGGACCGGGTGCTCCTGGAGGACAGGCCGCTGCTGGCGACGGTCGTTATTTACGTCATCAGCGTTCTCTGTATATTGGCATGGTTCGAATGAGGCAAGAGAGGGGGAGGTCAAGCGATGGCGATGAGCGGCCGCCGGCATGCCGGCAAGGCGCTGATGGTGCTGGCTGCATTTCTGACGGCAACGGGCCAGCTGTTCTGGAAGTGGGGGCATCACAATCTGTTCTATATGGGAGCGGGCTTCGTCTGTTACGGAGCAGGGGCGGTGTGTATGATCAAGGCATATGCGAGCGAGCAGCTGTCGGTGGCTTATCCGCTGATGTGCCTGAGCTACGTGTTCGCTTTGATCTATGGCGATCTGCTGCTCGGAGAGGAGCTGACCTGGCGCAACACAGCTGCCGTAGGATTGATTGGCGTCGGCGTCACACTGACTTCTTATGATAAATAGTGTCTTGTATCTGCTGCTTGTCCTCATGACCGTGTGCGGTGCGGTTGGCAGCGTCTTGTTTAAAGTATTTGCGGAGTCTCGTCAAAAGCGGATTTTGCTCGCAGCCTTGTTCTGCTACGGACTGGGTGCGTTGCTTAATATATACCTGCTGGCCTACCTGCCCTATACGGTGGTGATGCCTGCCAATGCCATGACATTTATCTGGACACTGCTGCTGGCAAGGAAGGTATTCCAGGAGCGGATCGGCGCAGCCAAGCTGGCGGGTGTGGCTTGCATCGTCGCGGGAGTTGTGCTGTTGCTCACATGAGAGCTTGGTGGATGGACTAATACATGTGGTCATCCGGCCGCATCATGACGCCGGCCCCCGCGGGCCGGGAGTTGCGCGTTGAAAGAAACGTTGGAGGGAATGTAATCATGCGTTTTTGGAGTTTTCTCCTGCGCAGCAGAGCGGACAATGCAACGGCGTTTGCTTTGTTTATCCTGCTGGGCGGTTTTTATGTAGCGATGAACCTGCCTCTCGTGCAGTTCATGCAAGAGCATGAGGCGCTGCTGCAGCAGTACAGCCCGTTTTACGGGGCACCGTTCACGTTGAACCTGTTCAATTTTGACCCGTCCATGTACTATCCGGCGGGAGCGCCGACAATCATCCATCCGGTGAAGGATCTTCTGGCGGTGCCGCTGGCGTGGGTCGCAGGACAATGGGGCGGGCATCTATTCTTCCTGGTGCTGCAGTCGGCTCTCAATGCGCTCAGCGCGTCGCTGCTATTCTACAGCATCCGGCGCAGTGGCGGCGGGTTGTGGATGGCGGCCGTGTGGGCGCTGTTTTTCGGGATGAGCTCGTACAGCCTGTTCACCTCGCTGATCCCCGATTCTTATCCCTATGTGCAGCTGATGATCCTCTTCTCGCTGGTATATCTGCAGTACACCCGGGCGGCTGCTGCAGAGGGAGGCAAGCTGTGGCCGCAAGCCTCGCTGGCAGCCGCCAACTTCGCTCTTACCTCGACTAATGTGGCGACGTTCATGGCGGGCGTCTTCGTCAATCTGCTGGACGGCAGACGCTCCTGGGGCGCTGCGCTGCGCCGGTTCCTGCGGATCGGCACAGCAGCGTTGCTGCTGGCGCTGGCGCTCACAGGGCTCCAATGGCTGATGTTCGGCGGCACTACCTGGCTCACCGGCTGGCGGCAGGGGCTGGCTGGCGGCGGCTTTAGCTATGTCGCCCCGTTCTCTTGGGCCCATCACTGGCAGGCCTTTTATATGCTGTTCGTCAATCCAGTGCTGACGCCGGCGCTTGATTTCATCGACCCGGGCCTGGCCGCCTTTGTGACCGATCTCTCGCGGCCGTACCCGCTGCATGTTCACATGGTGGGCGGGCTGCTGATCGTCCTGGCGCTGCTGGGATGGTACAAGGGGAGACGCACCCGGGAGGCCTGGATCCCCGCCGTCTATATCGGCTTTGCGCTGCTGCTGCATCTTGTCATCGGGTTTGGGCTTGGTGCCTTCCGGTATGATATGTATCTGTACGCCGGGCATTTCCTGTTTGCTTTATTTTTGCTGGCCGCAAGCTTTCTTATTCAGCTTCGCAGCGCGAAGGTGAGACAGTGGTTATTTGTACTGATCTGTTTGTGCGTACTGATCACTCTCGTCCATAATGTGCTTCGCCACGCCGATGCGCTGGAGACGATCCGGGCGGCGTACAGTGTCTTGGCGGGGCCGGCCGGCTGAGACGCCAAGCGAGTGTCAGCTGCAAGCATTATCCATCTACATCCTGTTCGCAGTATGCTACAATAGCCCAAGGTTTTAAGAATGAACTGAAGGTGGAATTGAAGTGGGATACGTTTTTTTGCTCCTCGCCACACTGGCTTGGAGCTTTGTTGGCTTGCTCGTCAAGTCGGCTTCGACGATGGTCGACGCATCAATGATCACCTTCGCCAGATTCAGTCTGGGCATCTTCTTCCTTGGTCTGTTCCTGCTGCTGAAGGATGGCCGGATCCAGCTGCGGAGCCATTTGAAGTGGATCTGGCTAGGTGCGGCAGGCAAGTCGATCAATTATATCTTCGAAAATATTGCCATCTCGATGGGTTATGCCTACGGCAACATCCTGATCCCGCCGATTCAGACGGTGGTTCTGCTGTTGGTCTCGCCTTTGCTGTTCAAGGAGCACGTCTCGGGCAAAGGCTGGATCGCTGCCGCCTGCTGTATGGCGGGCGTCCTGGCGATCAGTTGGAACGGACAGCCGCTGGATGACTTGCTGGGGGGCAGCGGCTGGATCACGCTGCTGTTTGCCTGCTCGGCTGTCGGCTCGGCGCTGCATGTGCTCAGCCAAAAACAGCTGGTCCAGGCCATGGACAACGGCAGCATGAATTTCTCGGTCTTCTTCTGGTGCAGCGTGCTGACGGCGCTGCCGCTGCCGATGCAGTCGGAGGGCTTCATCGGTCCGATGAGCGTCTGGGCCTGGCTGGCGCTGGCCGCGCTGGGGCTGATTACGGGCCTCAGCTTTGTCTGGTTCTCCGAGGCGGTGCGGCGGGTGCCCTTCCCGATGATCATCATCGTCAGCAACAGCATGGTGCTGTTCACGATTCTCTGGTCCTTTCTGTTCCTCGGCGAACCGATCACGGTGTATATTATCGGCGGTACGGTGATGTTCTTCCTGGGACTGCTGCTGCTCAATCTACCGCTCATGAAAGCGAAGGCGAAGACGACGACGGAGCGGGCCTGACGCGAATAAATGAACGAATAAGCCCTGGGCATTCCCGCATAAGCGGCGCCCGGGGCTTCTTTTCGGAGCAAAGTCCGGCTCAAATGGCGCATGACGCCTCGGGTCAGTGAACCGGAGGAAACCACAGCTTGCGCAGATCCATCCACCCTTGAGCACCCAAGGCGACCCCGCGGACGGAGGGCAGATACGCGGCTTGCACCGGCTTCTCGTACAGGATGTGCAGCTGATGCTCGGCAACGAGCGCGGCCTCGAGCTCGTCGAAGTGCATCATGCGCCGTTCGGTCTCGGCCTCGGCAGAGACGGCCTGCAGCGTGCGGTCCACACGTTCGGCGGCGGTGCTGTCCAGATGGGACTGCATCGTGGCATAGAGATCATACAGCCTAAGCTGCACGTCCTGGTCCCGGAGCAGCGAGAAGAGGATGAGGTCGGCGCTCAGCCGTCGTTCGCCCTTGAAGGCGTCGGGACTCGCTGTTGTCACTTCGCAGCGATAGCCGGCGCTGGCCAGCCGGTCTGCCGCTTGTCGAGCATCCTCGCGGTAATGCTCGATCGTCATCAACCGGAGCGGTTCCGCAAGCAGAGGAGAGGAGTCTGGTACCGGATGCGGGGAGCTTTCCGCGAGGGCAGCCATCACCGCCGACCGGACGGCGGGACGGGTCAGCGGCCCTCCCCGCTTGGTGTTGCAGGTGATGAATTTGCAGACCCGCGTCTCTGAGGAGATCCGGCTCCAGCCTGTATCCGGAGCGCCTGCATGGTGCATGATGTGGAAAGGAGCATGCGGGTCAGGCTGCGCATGGCCGGACGCCCAAGGCACATGGACGATCTCCACCCGATCCAGTTGGGCCCGTCCCAGATGGTAGTGGGGGTTGGCTTCCAGGACACAGAGTGCAGGTTCCCAGTGGACGGGCTTGAACGGCCCTGTGCCTGCAGGGGGAGTTGCGGCCTGAGACGCGGATGATCGACCATCGCTGCGGGAGATGATGCCTGCCCGGCTGGTGCTGAGCAGCGGCAGGAACAGCTCGTGCGCCGACGTCAGCTCGATTGCGACGACTGCGGGCGTCAAGGCACGGACCGAGCGGATGAGGCGGAACAGGGTCCCGTACAGTGTGCGCCGGGCGGGATGGATCAGCCGTTCCAGCGAATAGACCACATCGTCTGCCGTCAGCGTCCGCCCATCGTGAAAGTTTACGCCTTTGCGCAGATAGAATGTCCATCTCCGACCCTCTGCCTCCGACTCCCAAGCGTGGGCCAGACCCGGCAACATCTCGCCGTTCTCCCTCGAACGGCGGACGAGCACGTCATAGACATGGCTGGAGACAAAAGATTCGGCAACCAGATTCATGGTGAGCGGGTCGATGGAGTGCAGCTGTTCCCTGATCGGCAGCCGCAGGATGTCGATCTGGCGATCCTGCCGGACCTCGGCACGGTGGCCGAAGTACGAAGCCAGCCACACCTCAAACGGTTCTTCCTTGTCGGTAGCCGCGTGGCTGACGAGTTGCTCCAGCGAGCGTCGGAGTTGATTGCTGTTCATCGCCTGATGCAGGGAGGCGCGGGCGATCTCTCGGGGCTCTGCCAGAAATCGCAGCGAAGAGCGGCGTGCGCGGCCGCGGCGCGAGTTCCAGTCGATCCAGCCGAGAGCGGCCAGCTTGCCCATGATGGTGACGGCGCTGCGGTGGGTGCAATCCAGCGTTTCGGCGATGTCCGCAAGCGTTAGCTCGATCTCATCCACACTGCCGAAACGCTTGTGCAGCTGCAAGTATTGCAGGTTCAGCTTCATAGATGTTCACCTCCTGAATCAAACTGGCGATCTAAAATGTGAAATTCCCGCACTTTCATTTCTCTTTATTTTCTTATTTTAATGCCTAGAATAAAGAATGAGAAGTCGCAGATTTAAAAGGGGGATTCATTCATTATGAACGAGCAAACGCCGCTGCATCCGTCCGTTGCAAAAGGAGCGGCTGCGGCGCTGGCAGCGGCTGCGATCCTGGCCATCGTGCATCAGTATTTGTTCTTCGGGCATCCTTTTGGCATTTCACATCCGCTATTCGTAGCCTTGTTCTACGGGTATATGCTGACGTTCGGCCGCCCGATCCTGCGGCCCGTGGGGGCGCTGGACTGGCTGCTGGCAGGTGTGATAGCGTTGCTGTCGCTTACCTTCGTCTGGTTCCATAATCCGGTGCTGCGGGCGCTGAATACGCTCGCTGTGCCGGTGCTGGTCTTCATCCAGTTCACGCTGCTGCTCAGCCGCCGCCGCTACGGCTACTGGGATGCCCGGCTGCTAGCGGATGCACTGGATCATCTGGTGCCGCAGAGCATACGGCACTGGCCCACGGCGGTCCGTACAGCGGGGCGGCTGTTAACCGGGGTGAGAGAGGGAGGCGGCCGCTCGGGCAACACACAGACGAGCCGGGTCCTGATCGGCCTCATCGTGGCCGCACCGCTGCTGCTGGTCATCCTCAGTCTGCTCGCCTCAGCGGACGGGGTATTCCATTACGCCCTGGCGTCCGTGCCGGACTGGCTCGGGACGATCTCCATGAGCAGCTGGTTCTGGCGGGTGGTATGGGCCGCGATGATGGCGCTATTGCTCTTTACTTATCTGTGGGGGTTCAGGGACAGTGCCGAATACGATTGGGAACAAACCTTGCGCTCGGGAGAGGCTCTTGTGCCTGCAAGGCGCGCCAGGGCCGCGATCGACCCAGTGATCGCGGTAACGGTGCTCGTCTCGGTAACGGTGGTCTATGTGCTATACGTCGGCGTACAGCTGTCCTATCTGTTTGGCGCGTGGGAGGGGGTACTGCCGGAGGGGCTGACTTATGCCGACTACGCAAGGCAGGGCTTCGCGGAGCTGATGGCTGTAAGTGGCATCAACCTGGCTCTGCTGATGGGGACGCTATTGCTGGTTCGCAGCGCCGAGGGCGGAGTAAATCGGGTGATTCGTGTGCTGCTGCTGGTTATCGTCGGCTGCACGGGCGTGATGCTCAGCTCGGCATTCTCGCGGCTGCAGCTGTACGAGGAAGCCTATGGCTACACGTATTCCCGGTTCCTGGCCCATGCATTTATGTTCTATGTCGGTGCGCTCCTGCTCATCGGGGCTCTGCGCACCATCGTCAGGAAGCTGTCTCTGGGGCGGTGCTTCATCATGGTCAGTCTGGTGGCCTACATTATGCTGAACTACGCCCAGATGGATGCCCGGATCGCCGCCGGCAATATCGAGCGTTACCAGGTCAGCGGCAAGCTGGACGAAGATTACCTGCTGGGTCTGTCAACGGATGCGACGCCTTTACTGGTACACTTTCGGGAGACTGACTATCCTCAGCTCAGACTGGAAGATCACGCACGCTGGAACCATCTCATGGAGCATCGTGGGTGGCAGTCCTTCAACTGGTCCTATCACCGAGCGGCTAAGGCTGTCGCAAGCTTAAGGGAATAAATTTGTCACGTAAACTAACTTTATAAGATAATTGTATGTCTTGTTCAGTTTTTATGAGAATTTGCATATAAAAAGAAGGAAACCTATGTTTTAAGCGTTTTAATGATGAATTTTAGTGCTTGTGTGTCGTTTGTTTGAGACGCTATACTCCCTTAAGTGATGTTTGTCTGCGTCATATAATATGACGGCTTACGAAAGGGGAAAGCATATGAAGAGAAAGTACAAGCTGCCTGTCCTGAAAGTTGCCTTGGCGGCGGCGCTGGCCGTCACCGCATGTCTGCCGTCCGCGTTGAACCGAGGTGCCGCGGACGCCGCTGAACCCGCCGATTGGCAGGGTCTCCGGACTGTCGTCCAGCCCATCGTCGAAGCGGCGGAGGAGCAAGGCGTCCGGGTGTCCGTCTCGATCCAGGATCTAAGCGGGGCCTTCGGCCATCAACGCTTGTCGCTCGGCTCCACGGAGAGCTATATGCCCGCAAGCACGATCAAGCTGGCGCTGGCGGCAGCCCTGATGCAGCAGGTGGACAAGGGCGAGCTGTCGCTGTCGGACGAAGTCGAGGTGACGCCGGAGGATGTCGTGGGCGGGACCGGCTCGCTGAAGGAGGAGACCTTCCCGCAGCAGGTGACGCTGGAGCGGCTGGCGCGGCTGATGATTACGCAGTCGGACAATACGGCGACCAATGTGCTGATCGACGTCGTCGGGCTGGAGACGGTGCAGCAGCTGATGGATGAGCTCGGTCTGACCGTCATGCATCTGGGCCGCAAGATGTTTGCCTCGGCTCCGACGCCGGAGCAGGACAATTATATCGATGCCGCTGATCTGACAACCTTGTTGGAGGAGATCTATCAGGGGGAAGTGCTGAGCGAAGCGTCGAGCGGTCAGTTGATCGCCTGGATGGGCGAGCAGGAGGTCGATACGAAGTTCGGCAGCGCGCTGCCGCAGGCGCCGATCGCACACAAGACGGGGGAGAATGCCAATGTCACGCATGATGCCGGCTACTTCCTGGTACCGGGACGGGAGCTCGCGATCAGCGTGCTTACTGAGGTGACGACAACGACGGAATTTAGCGAAGCGCAGGCGGTAGGCAACCCCATCGTCCAGCGGATCGCAAAAGCGGTGTACAACTATCAGCTTGATTATGCATCGGCGTCCGTCTCGCCGCTGCACCTGCCGCAGTTGGTCCGGTCGGTCGAACCGCTGATCCAGGATGCATCGGAGCGGGGGATTCGGGTCTCCGTGGCAATCAAGGATTTGAGCGGCAGTTTTGGCTATAAAGAACTGCATCTCGGCTCCCGGCAGCCTTACATGCCCGCAAGCACGATCAAGCTGGCGCTGGCGGCAGCCCTGATGCAGCAGGTGGACAAGGGCGAGCTGTCGCTGTCGGACGAAGTCGAGGTGACGCCGGAGGATGTCGTGGGCGGGACCGGCTCGCTGAAGGAGGAGACCTTCCCGCAGCAGGTGACGCTGGAGCGGCTGGCGCGGCTGATGATTACGCAGTCGGACAATACGGCGACCAATGTGCTGATCGACGTCGTCGGGCTGGAGACGGTGCAGCAGCTGATGGATGAGCTCGGTCTGACCGTCATGCATCTGGGCCGCAAGATGTTTGCCTCGGCTCCGACGCCGGAGCAGGACAATTATATCGATGCCGCTGATCTGACAACCTTGTTGGAGGAGATCTATCAGGGGGAAGTGCTGAGCGAAGCGTCGAGCGGTCAGTTGATCGCCTGGATGGGCGAGCAGGAGGTCGATACGAAGTTCGGCAGCGCGCTGCCGCAGGCGCCGATCGCACACAAGACGGGGGAGAATGCCAATGTCACGCATGATGCCGGCTACTTCCTGGTACCGGGACGGGAGCTCGCGATCAGCGTGCTTACTGAGGTGACGACGACTGGCGTGTTCAGTGAAGCTCAGACGATCGGCAATCCCATCGTACAGGAGATTGCCCGGGCGGTGTATGGGGTTTTGACTTATGAGCATCCGTATACCGATGTGCCGGAGCACCATTGGGCGGCCCCCAGTATTCGCCAAGCCGCAGCAGCGGGGCTGACCGAGGGGATGCCAGACGGGCGCTTTGAACCGGACGCTCCGGTGACCCGAGCTCACTATGCCGCGCTTCTCGCCCGAACACTGCAGCTCCACGCAGCGGCTGATCCGGTCTTCGTCGATGTCGAAGCCGGCAGTTGGTACGCCAGCGCCATCGCAGCTGTGCATGAAGCGGGCATCGTCAGCGGCGGAGCGGGGGAGGCTTTTCATCCCGAGGCGTTGCTGACCCGGGCGGAGTTGGCTGTGATGACGCTTCGCGCGTATGAATATGCTGGTGGCGGGCTGCCGGTCGAATCGGGAGCCGAAGCTTATGCCGATGAGTCGAGGATCCCGGCTTGGGCATTGACGGCGGTCCGGCAGGCCCGGCAGTTGGGGGTGCTGGAAGGCTATCCGGACGGCAGCTTCCAACCGGACGGTACTGCATCCAGAGCTGAGGTCATCAAAGTCATCACCGGTTTGTGGAATACTTAACCTAATTAATTGCTGAAATCAAGAGCCTTCTCACTTCTATCCGGAGTGAGAAGGCTCTTTTTGCCGTCTTGTACTAAATGAGATGTCGCATGCTATTGTTAAATCAATTATATTATACTATTTACAATAGTGTGCGACATACACTATAATCGATTCAGGAGTTGATAAGATGAGCGATGTGAAAGAACTGACAGCCTCTTTGTCGCAGGAGCTGCGGCGCGGCACGATCATCATCGGCGTGCTGAGCCAGTTGGCTGAGCCGCAATATGGCTATTCGCTAGTCTCGGTGCTGGAAGAGAAGGGGTTCGGGGTCGAGCCGGGTACCTTATATCCGCTGCTGCGACGGCTGGAGAAGCAGGGGCTGCTGGAGAGCCAATGGGACACCAACGAGACGAGACCGCGCAAGTATTATCTGCTCAGCCCGCTTGGGTCTGAAGTGTACCGTGAGCTTATGGCGGAATGGCGGCGGATGGCAGAAGGGCTGGAGCGTCTGATGAGAGAGCAGGGGAGTGGATAAGATGGAATTAGTCGAACGTTATATAGCAGCAGTTACAGGAAGGTTGCCCCATCAGCAGCGCAGCGAGATCGAGCGGGAATTGCGCGGGCTGATCGAAGATATGCTGGAGGAACGGAAGGGCGGCAGGGAAGCGTCGGAGTCGGAAATTGAAGCGGTGCTGATCGAGCTAGGACACCCGCGCAAGCTGGCTGACGGGTATCGGGGCAGCCCGCGTTATCTGATCGGCCCGGC
This sequence comes from Paenibacillus jepli, assembly GCF_047238105.1. Taxonomy (NCBI): domain Bacteria; kingdom Bacillati; phylum Bacillota; class Bacilli; order Caryophanales; family Paenibacillaceae; genus Paenibacillus; species Paenibacillus jepli. Next base: position 2,704,529 of record NZ_JBDFMD010000001.1, on the reverse strand, counting down.
CTTGATGGATTCGTATATGGCCGTGCTTAAGATTGTTCTGTTCACGGTCTTGTCCATCATGAGCGTCATCTTTGCAGTAGAGGTGATCCTTGAGCCTGCGGAGACCATGCATCATCTTGTGGAATACACGCTTTCGCTTTTGGCGGCCGGTGTGCAAGGGTTTGCCTGGGTAACTGTCATCTTTGCCTTCCTTGAATACAGGGGTGTTGGGGCATGGGATGTCACGGGCAAGCGGGAGGAGGACTGGGAGCCTGCGGATCTGCCGCCGCTCACTGAGGGCAAGCTGGAGATCAAGCGGTCGGAGCCGATTGTCGGAATCGTCTTCTCTGTTCTGATCCTGGTGGCGGTCTGGTATTCACCACAGTGGATCGGGATCCACCGCTTTTTGGATGGCGAGTGGCTCGTGGTGCCGTTCTTTGATCCGGAGAAGCTCCAGGTCTTGGTGTATGTTCTGCTTGCGATGTTTGCGCTGCAGCTCGCCAAGGATGCTGTGAAGCTGATCTTCCGCAGGTGGACGTTCAAGCTGGCTGGGATCAATCTGCTGTTTAATCTGGCGACGATCGGTTTGTTCATCCTGGCTTTCCAAGTGTATGAACCATGGAACCCCGACTTTATGGTAGGGATGTTTGAGATCGGGCTGGTCGATCTTGGCGGCGACAGATACGACGCGGTGTCGGCCGTCTGGGAAGCGGTGACCGAGTATTTTGTCCTAGTGGCGATCATTATTTGTATCTGGGATGCGGCTGCAGCATACTACAAAGTGTTCTCCGGCGCGGCATCGGCAAGGGCGAAGCGGGCGACATAGGTGATTGAGTTTCACATGCCTCTCCAGTATAATCTTCTAGAGACATGACAGGATTATGGAGGCAAGTGGATGATGGTTCGAATCTTGGCCGTGTTGGGCGGCTTAGTAATCGTACTGGGCTTGATCAGCTTCTTCACGATGCGGCCGGCACCGCAGCCTGGCGAAGAGAAGCTGGCCGGTTGCGGGCAAGTGGACCCCGAGCTGGTCGCCATCGACAGGGAGAAGGCGGAGATCGCCAAGGTGTTCGAGCTGGTGAAGCGTCACGCGCCCATCGATCAGCCCCGGACGGATATCAAGCTGTACGAGGGCGCATTGTTTGAATCGGTGATTCCTTGGGACGCTCATATTTTGGAGGTTACCCTGACCGATTTCGGAGCTCCGAGAGTGACGATTGATTATTACAATCTGGAAGGGCGCACGGTCGTCACTTACTTTGAGAGCGGTCGGGTCGACAAAATGTTCCGTGAGCATAACTGCAACTGGGCGCTGCTCAATGAAGACGGCGAGATCCGGCAGCTGGATATGCAGAATAAAGAAAGTTGATAGACCAAGGTGAAACCCCGAAGATTTCCTTCGAGCATTTTCTCCAACAGATCGTTCTGGTCTTCGCAAGAGGAAGCCCGTCGATGGGCTTGCGAGGGAAACCCTTATTTTGGGTTATGGGAGGCGCCCGTAGTCCCCATTCAGGACACTCACTGTAGATGCCCCCATGCAGGTATACAAAGAAAGAAGCCGCTCTCTTATTTAAGAGATACGGCTTCTTTCACGTTAACTTATTTCACTACATATTTGCTCAATGCTTCTTCTTTCAATATATTAAAATGATCTACATGCTCCCCGATGTACTCAAGATCATTTAACTGTTCTTCGCTAATAGTAAATCCTTGGAAAGGCTCTGCTGGATCTGCCTTCTCAACATTAAATTTCCCTTGAAACGTACCATTGATTGCATAGGTGTTTTCGCCAGTCTTCCTTAAAAACAAGAGGTATTTATCCTCATTATTCATTTTCACGTAACCTTCCAACGTAACTAATACATCCTCAGTAATAACTGCAGATTCCATTACCGTCACAGGATGGTCTGTTGGAATATCTCCTTTAAGAACTTGGTCAATTTGAACAGAAGTTTGACTTAACTGGTCTACAATGACACCCTCGTCCGTTTTTACATCGTACAAGCCTTGGTCATTCACTGCATGCCCAATAGCGACGATCTCTGTAGCAGAGTCAAGAATAGAGAAATCATTAAAGAAGACCAGTTTTGCTTGAGTTGTAGAAATCTTATATTCCTTTTGTTGAATTGTCTCATTTATTTCATTAGGAGCAGCCTTTGTTTCAAGGGTAGGTGTCTCCTTGCCTAAAGTGTCTGTACTTGCGTATATAACAACTCCCATAGCAACGGCCAAAACGGGGATGATAGCTTTACGAATTTTCATTGTGCGGCGCTCGCACACGAACGGACACAGTAGCTCTTATTTCGAGCATGGGCGTGTGTTTAGAGCTGCTTGCGGACAGAGGATCCGTTATCGGTCTGTAAACGGGGGCTAACGGGCATAAAACCAGCGCATAACGGATCGTGTGTCCGCAGGGCCGGTTCCTGGCGGGCTTTTGTGCAAACAGAGCCTATTGTGTCCGTATCGCAGTGCGAACCTGCGTGAGCAGGGTTTGTACTTGCGGCGCCAGCGAACATGCCTGGCAAGATGCTCAGAACATGCGGAGCAGGACGATGCCGATGAAGGCGGTAGCCATGCCGGTCAGCTCCAGCGGGGTGAACCGCTCCCGGAGATAGATCCGGGTGTATAGCAGGATGATCAGTACGTTGAGCGCGATCACCGCCGAGACGAGCGAGGTGATGCCAGTCTCGAATGCCGACAGGATGAGCACCATGCCGCTAATATTGGTCAATCCGACGACGAGGCCGGCGAGGAAGGTGTTCCGCGGCGTCCAGCGGATGCGTCCCCGTCCCGCTTGCGGAGTGGAAGCGGGGGCTGGCTGCTCCTGCACCCGTACGGACAGTGAGGCCGCTGCAGCCCGGCTCCGCTGCTCGATCCCCCAGCTGAGGCCGAAGCAGAGCGTGCCGGTAATGAACATGAAGAACAAGGTAGGAAACATGTCCGCGCCAAGGATTGTCGACAGCTTGCCGGTCACGTCGTTCATGCCGAAGCACAGCGTCGCCAGCAGTCCCCAGCCAGCTCCTTGCAGATTATCCAGCGACAAATCGTTGGAGTAACGGACGAGCAGGATGCCACTGACAATAACGACAAATGATAATAGCTGCCACATGCTGAGTGTCTCGCCCCAGAGCAGATAGGCAAGGAAGACGACAACAACCGGCGGCAGGGCGGTCAGGATCGCGATGAGCGAAGGCTTGCCGACAGCGAAGCCCTTGAACATGCAGGCATTGGCTCCGTAAGAGAAGAATCCCATCATCATCCCGGTCAAGGCCGAGAGACTCCAGGTCTGACCGTAGATGAAGACGCCGAGCAAGCTGAGGACGGCGCCAGTGCAGAAGACGCCGCACAGCATCAGGCTGCGGTCGAGCCGCTGCCTGGAGGCAGCGTGATACAGGATGCCGCGAAGCCCGAAGCTGACAGCGGCCAGAAGCGACAGAATAAGCCACATGATGTACAAAAACTCCTTCACAGCCTAGTATTCCTAATGCTAAGGTTCATTTGGCGTCCCGTCAAGACGTCCATGATCCAGAACTTTGAAATGTGCGGCTGCCTGTGTCTATAATAAGAGAGAACAAATACCAGAAGGGAGATGAAATCATGCAATATCGCAAACTAGGCAAAAACGGACCGGAGATCTCGGCTATCGGCTTTGGGGCGTGGGCCATCGGAGGCGCGGGATGGGCCAGCAGCTGGGGAGATCAGGATGATCAATCTTCCCATGACGGGGTGCGCGCGGCGCTGGACGCGGGCATCACTTTCTTTGACACGGCTGCCGTCTATGGACTGGGTTATTCGGAGGAGATCATCGGCAAGGCGCTCGGCAGCGACCGCGAGCGCGTCGTCCTCGCCACCAAGTGCGGCCTGATCTGGGACGAGCAGGGGAAGGTGTCGAAGAATGGCACTTACGAGTCGATCCTGCGCGAGGCGGAAGCGTCACTGCGCAGACTCGGAACCGATTACATCGATCTGTATCAGATGCACTGGCCCGATACCGATCAGAATGCCTCGGCGGAAGAAACGATGCGGGCGCTGGATCGCCTGGTGCAGGACGGTAAGGTCCGTTACGTCGGCGTGAGCAATTACACGGTTCCCCTTCTGGAAGAGTCGTTGCGGGTGAGGCATGTGGATGCGCTTCAGCCGCCTTATTCCATCCTGCGGCCCAACGCAGAGCAGGAGCTGCTGCCGTTCTGTCTGGAGCATGGGATCGGCGTCGTCGCTTACAGCCCGCTGACCTCGGGACTGCTCTCTGGCAAATACACGTACGAGACGACCTTTGAGGACGGCGACTGGCGCTCCCGCTCCGCTGCCCATACAGGGGAAGGTCTGCGGCGCAATGTGGACCGCGTGGAGCAGCTCAAAGGCATCGCGGCCCGTCACGACATCACCGTCGCCCAACTGGCGGTTGCCTATGATCTGGCGCATCCGGCTGTCACCAGTGCGATCGTCGGCGTCCGCAAGCCGGAGCATATCCTCGGCGTCCTGGCGGCCGTGGATGTCGTACTGGATGAGGAGACGCTGCAAGAGATTCGGGCAATTGGCAAGCCAGACTGACCTTTTGAACCGCCATAACCTACATGTCGTGTCATAATCGGGAGGATCTGGTCGTATCTTTGCGACTGCCCCGGCGCAGGCTCGGGTGAGCCAGCGAGAGCGGAAGCAGAGCCTGCTCATCCGGCGAGGGGCCGGTTTCCTTCTCGCGGTCTGTCTTATATACTTATAAATGTGCCACAACGATGGCAGGTATACACAGACAAAAACAAACCGGGAGTTGAGAGATTGTGACTTACAGTGAGTTACTGACACGACGAAGCGAGATTCTGAAACGGAACATTGGACGCATGATCGTACGCGACAATCGGAACGATCTGGGGGACCAGGAGGGCTATCTGATGCAGCGGATGATCAAGGAGCTCCATCAGAATGAATATGAATTGAATGCGACGAAATAAGCGATTGTGATGCTGGTAACAGCGAACAGGCGGTGCAGGGAAGATTCCTGCACCGCCTTTTACTGCTGTCTGGACCGGTCAGACGACGGATCTGCGGAGCAGCAGGAAGCAGCAGAGCGCCATGACCAAAGAGAGCGGCAAGGTCCACAACGACAGCTCGAAGGCCGTGTGCCGGGCAAACCAGTGGAAGAAATCCATCCACCAGCCCATCTCCGTCATGTAATAAGAAAGCAGCGTCCCGAGCACTAGCGCAGCCAATAAAGCGATCAGCAAGCTGGAGCGGCCATAACGGCGGTAGACGGCGGCGATCGCAAGACCGCAGAAGAAAAAGAACATGTATAACAGCAGGAACAAGATGAGCTGCTGGATAAGCGAACCGTCATGCAAGTATGGCAGATGGAAGAAGTGAAGTCCGGTTCCCCAGGAGCCGCTAGCCTGCTCGATCGCTCCGAGCAGCGTAACGACGACAGTCGAGAACACACCCATCAGCAGACCGGTCAAGACGGTGCCGATGAAGTAGTCGCGCCTCGTCGCACCGAGACCCAGTGCCAGCGGGAACGTCTGCGGGACAATCGTAATCCCGGTGACAAAGATAATGATAAACAGAGCGGCCAGCCCTCCGGTGTACATCGCATCCTCAAGGTAAAAGCTGATCAACAAATTAATCAGAAAGCTCGAAAACACAATGACCCAGGGCAACCCTGCCAAAAGGAACGGATTGCGCAGATGCAGCGAAATAATCTTGACGGAACGGTTCATCGGCTGGATGCCTCCTTGTGGTTGTGGGTGAGCTCTACGATCAGCTGCTGCAGGGATACCGGCAGCAGTTCCAGACCATCCGCCTGCGCCTGCCCCCGGTCAGCGCGGGACAGTTCGCCAATGACGGTCGCTGTCATATAGCTGCCGAGCGGCTCGCGGCGCGTCACTTGCCTGCCTTCCAGGAAGGGCTCGACCTTGGCGGCTGGACCGGCCAGCGTAAAGGCGTAGCTGCGCAGCGTCTCCGTATCCTCATTTATGATAAGCCGCCCTTTGTCGATGACCAGCACATGCTCCAGCATCCGGCTCACCTCGTCGATCAGATGGGTAGAGAGCACGATCGTGCGCGGATGTTCGGCGTAATCCTCCAGCAGCAGATCGTAAAACATCTGCCGTGCTACCGCATCGAGGCCCAGATAAGGCTCGTCGAAGATCGTCAGCGGCGCCCGGCTGGCGAGGCCGATGATGATGCCGACGGCGGACAGCATACCCCGGGAGAGTTTCTTGATGTTGCGCTTAGGGGGCAGCGAGAACCGGTCCAGCAGGTCGCTGGCAAACTCAGCATCCCATTGCGGGTACATGGAGGCTGCGACGGCAAGGGCATCGCAGACCCGGAAGACATCCGGATAGCGCTGGCTCTCCTTGATGAAGCAGATCCGGCTCAGGATGCGGCTGTTCTCGTAAGGATGCTCGCCGAAAATGCGAATGTCGCCGCTGGTTGCGAAGGTCTGGGCGGTCAGCATATGCATCACGGTAGTCTTGCCGGCCCCGTTGCGGCCGAGAAGGCCATAGATCTTGTTCTCCTCCAGCGTGAAGCTGACGTTATCGACAGCTGTGACATCCTTATAATGCTTCGTCAGTCCCTGCACCTCTACGATGGTCGTCATTTCAGCATCGCTCCCCGTTTGATCATCTGTGTGAGCTGTTCTTCGGTTATCCCCAGCTTATTGGCTTCCGACAGCATGCGGATCACATATTGCTCATAGAATTGTTCCTTGCGCGCTTCCAGCAGTCTGGAGCGGGCGCCTGTCGCCACAAACATCCCAATCCCCCGTTTCTTGTACAAAATGCCTTGATCGACCAGCAGATTCACACCCTTCGCAGCAGTGGCCGGATTGATCTTGTAATAGGCGGCGAACTGGTTCGTCGACGGGACCTGAGATTCTTCAGGCAATACATCGTCAATGATGTCGTTCTCGATCCGCTCCGCAATCTGGGCGAAGATCGGCCGGTCATCATCAATTAGTAAGCTCATTGCTTCACCACCATATTGGTTAATTACTGTTGTAACTAACCATACAACCATTCGATCTTCTTGTCAATAGGGGTAAGACGTCGGACACGCAAAAAAAGCCTGTCCGGTTTGAAGCCGGATAGGCTGTTGGTGGGGCATTCGCCGTTTATGCAGTTGTGGCTTTGAGATCGACGGCGATATTGCCGCGCGTTGCTTTGGAGTAGGGGCACATCTCATGTGCGGCCTCGGACAGCTCCATGATCTGCTTCTCGTCCAGGCCTGGGATGGCGACCTCCAGCAGAACGGAGAGCTGATACCCATCGTCACCCTTGTGAAGCGAGACATGAGCCGTCACTTCGGAGTCTGTCGTGTCGATGTTCTTGCCGCCGGCGATGCTCTTGAGTGCGCTATGATAGCAAGCGGCATAGCCTGCGCCGAATAACTGCTCGGGGTTGGTGACGTCGCCGCCGCCGCCCGGCATGCCGACTTGCAGATCCAGTATACCGTCCGACGAGCGCACCGTACCGTCACGTCCGCCTTTGGAGGTTACTTCCGTCTTGTACATCGTCTTCATCCTATATCGACTCCTTTCGTATGCATTCCCTCTCCCATTACCCTGGAGGGCTGCAGACGAATCGGGACGAGGTTCGGATCAAGCCGCTTCTTCCTGCACAGATCCGCCGTCTCCGGTCTCCTCCCCGTCAGCCGCGTCTGCTGGAGGAGCAGGCGGCGCTTCTGGGACTTCTCCACTGAGGAAGCGCTCCAGGAACAGCAGCGCATGCTCGGGTTGTTCGGTGTCCAGATGGGGAGCCCGTACGCCTGCCACCATATTCTGATAGTACAACGGCAGCTCCTGCATCAGCTCGGTCTCACCCAGCCGGATCCCATAGACTCGCTCTTCGGGATCGTCTTCGGTGAATCCGGTGCGGAGCATATCCTCTGTGACGTAAGGTGCGAGCGGACCGGCGACCTGGTCGTCCAGCGGCCGCAGCAGTCCCTGTCTTGTCAGCAGTTCAAAATTATGCTCATCGATCAGATAAACATCGCTTTTCTCCGTCATAAGCATGATCATTGCTTTCTGGACAAGCGCCGCATCCTGCGGCGAGCCTTGCTCGCCCGGCAGATAGGTCAGGACGCCTCTCACACGCTGCCACTCAGGAAAGTAGGCAAGCATGGCTTCTTCCAGCGGTACGATATCCTGACCGCCGTCCTCCAGGAAGTAGTTGCCGTAGAGCATGAAGGTCAGGTCGATGGGCGGCCGCAGCGCTTCCAGCCGCTTCTCTTCCTGTCTGTCCATGTAACCGTTAATCCCATAAATGATGCCGATGATGATGACGACGCCGATGATCAGATGCCATCTGTAATAGCTGAAGAAATGGTCGGCTTTCTCGGCGGTGTCGGCCATGCCCTTATATCTGCCGTATTTGTCGGCATTGAAGGCGTCCAGATCCTTCTGGTTCTCGTGCGCCAGGATCAGCTTGTACGCCTGATTTACAACGTCCAGGTCCACCTTGTCGACGACGGTCTCGCCGGCTTCTTCGCGCCTCTGCTGGGTACGAGACTGCCGCATGAGAATCGTATACCGTTTCTCCACGGCCTCCTTGTCTGCGCCTTCGTTTAAGCCGAGGGTCGTATAGGCTTGCTTCAAGTCCATCTTGGGGTCACCTCTATCTCATAAATGGTTTCGTTTTCACACAAATGCAGCACCCGTTGCATGACTCGGGCCTCTATAATAATTTATACGATTAAGTATAAAGGTAGTTTCACCGATAGTAAACCTGGGTAAGAAATCAGGTTGAAGGTAAATTCATTCTCATGTAGAATATACTATTCCTTATAAGAGTTTGTATAACAGCCCGCTTTGGCGTGCGCACGATAAGTGTTCCAGGCTACTGGAGAGGAGGCAGCAGGTGTGAAAGCCATAACTGTGCAAGAACTCGCCCAGCGTTTCTCGCTGGAGATCCTGGCCGGCGCAGATCAGGTGGAACACCGCCAGATCAGCAAAGCCAGACCCCATCGACCGGGGCTCGAATTCGTCGGGTATTTTGATTTCTTCCCGCAGGAGCATGTCCAGATCCTGGGCAAAAAAGAGATCAATTATCTCCATACGCTTAGCGAAGAGGAGCGTAACCACCACATCGGCAACATCGTTAAATATCATCCGCCTTGTTTTATTGTAACGGGCAACCAGGACGGGCTCAAATACCTGACCAAATATTGCGAGCTGGAAGGGATTCCGCTGCTGCGGACCGGCTCGGCTACGAGCGAGTTCATCGCCCGGCTGGACGGCTTCCTGGTGAAGCACCTGGCCGAGGAGATCTCCATCCATGGCGTATGCGTCAATGTATCAGGCATCGGCATTCTGCTGCGCGGCAAGTCCGGCGTCGGCAAGAGCGAGACCGCGCACACGCTGATCCGGAGGGGACACCGCCTGGTGGCCGACGATATCGTGGTGCTCAAGAAGCTCAGTCCCCAGACGATCCTGGGCACGCATAATGAATCGACCAAGGAGTTCCTTGCGCTCCGCAGTATTGGTCTGGTCAACGTATCCAGGCTATACGGGCGCAAGGCGTTCCAGGAGGAGACGCGCATCACGCTTGATATCGAGCTGACGAAGTGGAAGGATGATGCGCTCAACAACGAGCTGGAGCTCGACGAGAAGTTCACCGATTATATGGGGGTCAAGGTGCCGCATATCGAGGTGCAGCTTCAGCCCGGAAGGGATGTGGCGGGCTTGATCGAGGCTGCCGCCAACAACTGGTATTTGCGCCAGCAGGGATACAGCGCGGCAGAAGAGTTCATGAAGCGTCTGGAATTCAGCTGAAAGGGACAGTGAGCGACGCAATGAAGGCGGTACAGAGCAATAGTCCTGTACCGCCTTTTGACGATGGGGCGCAGCTTTGCCGATACCGATACCGGCAGGCAACGGGATTACTTCTTGAGCACGGGGAGCATCCGGGAGTCGGCGAGCATCTCCGAGCCGCAGATCGGGCAATTGGGATTATCCTGGAAGGAGAAATTGTCCCGCATCCAGCATTCGCAGCCGTCGCTTTGACAAGACCAGATCGATGTTTGCTCCTCCGGTGTCGGTTCGGCGTTCTTCTTGGAATAGTAGATAACAACCCCTCCTAATCATAAGTATGCCACAGATTGACTCTGTCTGTTAGTTTATCCAAGACTGGCGATCGTTATTACTCTTTTGAGACAAGCGAAAGGAGATGTAAGCGATGTTAATGAACGAAAAAATCAAAGCCTCCGAGGTGCTGCTGACGGGCTTGGACGGCGAGCAGCTTGGCGTGGTGTCCCGCGAGGAAGCGCTCGCTCTGGCTAAGCAGGCCAAGGCTGATCTGGTGTGCGATTCGCTTATGAGCAGCCCGCCGCCCTGCAGATTGGCGTCACGGGGGCAGGCGAAGCGGCAGACGCCGAAGGCCAAAAAAGAGGACGGAGCCCCGCAGAAGGTCAAAGAAATCCGGTTGACCGCCGGCATCGAACAGCATGATTACGAGACCAAGCAGCGCCAGATCGAAAAGCTGTTGCAGTCGGGACAGGCAGCCGTGCTCGTTGTCAGGCTCCAGGGCCGGCGCGGTGAAGGCGAGCAGGCCAAGGAGCTGCTGCAGCGGCTGCTGGCCGACCTGCGCAGCGCAGGCACGCCCCGGACGGGCATCCAGGTGAGCGGCAAGCAGGCGGCTGTAGTGGTAGATCCTTTGTAGTCGTTTAAAATATTTGGTGAAAAAATGCCAAAGAGGCACGGAATCGATTCTGGTCAACGCTTTCTGTAAGAAAGCGACATGGAAGCATACGCTGCGAAGCGCTCGCCTGAGAGCTTTTCGCAGAAAAGCTAGCCTCGAAAGCATATGCTCCCCAGATTTCCCCCTTTAAAGGGGTTAAATCTATCCAAGAAATCTGGGGACAACAGCGATCGAAAGAACGATCCGTTTCAAGGAGGCCTACTTTTCACCAACGATTTAAGGAATTTATAAGAAATAAATTACGTTTCCTTATCGGAGTCTTAAATCCGCTCCGCCATACTGGGATCATGACAGGCAGCACAGGCTGCCGCGACAATCTCAGTACTGGAGGCACAGCGCTATGGCGACAAATGTGTATATTCTCTACGGCGGCCGGTCGGCCGAGCATGACGTATCGTTGAAGACGGCCTTGACCGTCCTGCAAGCCGTCGATAAAACCCGGTATACGGTACATCCGGTCTACATCACCCGGGACGGGGTATGGTGTCCGCCATGGCGGGTGGAGAGCGAGCTGCGGGAGGCAGCGCAGCTGCGCCGGCAGCCGGCGCACGCGAGCGCGGCAGCCTCGATGGGGGCTTTCCTGAGCGCGCTGGATGGGCAGGATGCGATCGTCTTCCCGGTGCTGCATGGGCCGGGCGGCGAGGATGGGACGGTGCAGGGACTGCTGGAGCTGGCGGGTGTGCCTTATGTCGGCAACGGCGTGCTGGCGTCGGCCGTCGGGATGGACAAGCTCATGACCAAGCGCATCCTGGAGGCCCAGGGGATCCGGCAGGCCCGGTATGAAGAGCTGCGTCTGGCGGAGTGGCAGGCGAGCGCGGAGGCGGCATTGGATCGGCTGGAACGCGAGATCGGCTATCCTTGCTACGTGAAGCCGGCCAATATGGGCTCCAGCATCGGCATCAGCCGCTGTGCGGGCAGGGAGCAGCTGCGGGCCGGCATCGTGCTGGCGCTGCGTTACGATGTCAAGCTGGTCGTCGAATGCGAGGTTGTCGGCCGCGAGGTGCAGTATGCGGTGCTGGGCAATGAGCAGCCGCGCTGCTCCATCGGCGGCGAGTTCATCCGGGAGATCGATTTTTTCGATTATGACAAGAAATACCTCCAAGGCGGACTTGTCCAGCAGATTCCGGCCGTTCTCGAGCCGGAGCTTGACGAGGCGCTGCGCAGCACGGCGCTCCGTGCGTTCCGGGCGCTGGACGGCGCCGGACTGATGCGGGTGGACTTCTTCGTCACGGATGACGGGTTTGCCTATCTGAACGAGGTTAATACCCTGCCCGGCTTTACCGCGATCAGCATGTATCCGGCACTTTGGCAGAAGACCGACGGCACACCCTATAGCGGGCTGATCGACCGCTTGCTGGGGCTTGCGCTAGAACGGCATCAGGCACGCCGTCTGGAGGTGGTGTCATGATCCGCCGGACGATAGGCCAGATCGCCGAGATGCTGGAGCTGGGGCGCGATCGGCTGCGCAGTGCTGCGGAGGACGTGGAGGTGCATGGCGTCTCGACCGATACCCGGACGATCCGCCCGGGCAATCTGTATATCCCGATCCGGGGACCGCGCTTCAATGGCCATGACTATGTGCGCCAGGCTGTCGATGCCGGAGCCGTGGCGGCGCTCTGGAGCGCTGACGAGCCGGATGCGCCCGAGGGCGTGCCGCTGTTGATTGTGGGCGACACAGTCGCTGCGCTGCAGCAGCTGGCCGGAGCGTACCGCAGGCAGCTGCGGACGCGGGTCGTCGGCATCACCGGCAGCAACGGCAAGACGTCGACGAAGGACATCCTCGCCGGACTGCTCGGCACGGCGTTCCGGACACAGAAGACCGCCGGCAATCTCAACAATGAGCTCGGCGTCCCGCTGACGCTGCTGTCGCTGGCGGAGGAGACGGAGATGGCTGTCGTCGAGATGGGGATGTCCGGTCTGCGAGAGATCGCCTTACTCTCGTCGCTGGCCCGGCCGGACGTCGCCATCATCACGAGCGTCAGCGAAGTGCATCTGGCCGATCTGCTGACCCGGGAGCGGATCGCTCAGGCCAAGCTGGAGATTCTGGAAGGCTTGGCGCCTGGAGGGTTCTTCATCTACAATGCCGACAACCCGCTGCTCACGGACCGCCTGGCGCTGCTGACGCCGGATGCCGACTTGCTTGCCTTCGGGGAAGCGGCCCGGCATGATCTGTATCCGGCCAGTTGGACGATGAACGAGGCGGGGATCACCTTCGAGGTGAACGATCCGGTGTATGGCCCGCTGTTCCTGCCGATGCTGGGCAAGCACCAGCTGCTCAATGCGCTCGGCGCCATCGCCGCCGCCCGTCATCTCGGGCTCTCCCCCGAGCAGATCCGGCAAGGACTGCTGCGCGTCGAAGCGACGGGGATGCGGCAGGAGGTCGCCTATGCGGGCAAGCTGATGATGATCAACGACACTTACAAGTCCAATCCCCCGAGCCTGCGGGCGGCGCTGGATACGCTGATGTCGCTGCAGCCGCACAAGCGCAAAATCGCTGTCATCGGCAGCATGGTCGAGCTCGGCGAGGAGAGCGATGCTCTGCATACGGCGATCGGCGAAGGGCTCGATCCGCAGCGGCTCGACCGGGTACTGACGATAGGAGAAGCTGCGGCCCGGATTGCTGACGCAGCAGCCAGACGTTTTCCCGCCGGAGCGGTCAAGGCGTTTGCCGAGAACCAGCGGGCTGCGCTGCTGGCAGCGCTGCTGGCGGAAGCGGACAGCGACTGTATCGTCCTCGTCAAGGGTTCCCGCTCGCTGAAGCTCGAAGAGCTCGTGACCGAAGTGCTGGCACGGGTGGGAGAGGGGGAGGGGGTCCGATGAGCTGGACGCCGGTATGGACCTGGGCCGAGGTCGATCTGGGAGCGCTGGCCCGCAATGTCCAGCTGCTGAAGGACCGGCTGCCGGGGCATTGCCGCTTCATGGCGGCGGTCAAAGCGGACGGGTACGGGCACGGACTGGTGGATGTCGCCCGGGCGGCAGTGCAGGCAGGTGCAGACGAGCTTGCCGTCAGCCAGCTGGAGGAAGGCGTGCGGCTCCGGGAGGCCGGCGTGAGGGTGCCGATCCTGGCGTTGACGCCGCCGCATCCGTCTCAGGCCGATCATGCCGCGCGCCACCGGATTGCGGTGCCGGTGTTTCAGGCGTCATGGCTGCGCGAGATGCGAAGCGGCAGGCGGACATCAGAGCCGCTGGAGGTGCACATCAAGATGGACACGGGTATGGGCCGGATCGGCCTGCGCACCCGCGAGGAGCTGGCAGCGATGGAGCCGTGGCTGCGGCAGCCGGGCGTTGTCGTGGCAGGCGTCTACACGCATCTGGCGACAGCCAATCAGGCAGACGGCACCTACTACCGGCGCCAGCTCGATCGCTTCGCCGAGATGCGGCAGTGGCTGGCGGAGGAAGGCTGGCCGGATGTGCCTGCCCACTGCGGCAACAGCGCAGCGGCGATCCAGTATCCGCAGGACGCGGCTGAAGGCATGGCGATGATCCGGGTTGGAGCGGCGCTGTACGGGATCGATACGTGCGACGAGGAGGTGCGCGAGCAGACGGCGCTCCGGCTGGAGCCGACGCTGGCACTGTATTCCACGGTCGTCCAGACCAAGCTGGTGCGTGCCGGGGAGTATGTCGGCTATGACTGCAGCTACCGGGCCGAGCGGGATGAGTGGATCGGCACGGTGCCGCTGGGATATGCCGACGGCTATGCGCGTGATTATGCGGGCTTCCATCTGCTGGTGAACGGACGGCGGGCGCCGATCCTCGGCCGGGTATGCATGGATCAGCTGATGATCCGGCTCCCGGGCCCCTGTGCCGTGGGCACGGTCGTCACAGCGATCGGCCGCTCCGGGGACGACGAGATTACCCTGGGGCAGCTCGCAGAGCACAGCGGCACGATCCCCCAGCATGTGCTGACGATGCTGGCTGGACGCGTGCCGCGGGTGTCGGCGGGGCAGCCTGCAGGTCGCGCCAGCCTGCGGGCGATGCCCTGAGGCTGGCTGACCCGGCCCGGCGGGGTGGACCGGATCCGCACGGTTTCGGGCCAGCCTGCAGACGTTACCCTGAGCGGTGGCTGGGACATCGGCTCCGCCGGTCGACTCCTCTCCTGCAGGCGAGCAGGACCCACCCGGGATTCCCGGCGCTGCCAGCAGGGTCAGCCATGCAGGAACCGCTGGCGGAAGCTGCGCGGCGACAGCCCCTCGAGCTTGGTGAAGCTGGCGGTGAAATAAGCGGCCTGGTTGAAGCCGACCGCCTCGGCGATCCGCGAGATGGGCAGGTCGCTCTGCAGCAGCAAGAGCTTCGCCTGGTCGATCCGGAAGCGGAGCAGATATTCCGAAGGCGAGCAGCCGAGATGGCGCTGCATGCAGCGGGCGATATAGACAGGGTGGAAGCGCAGGCTTTCGCCCATTTGCTGTGCCGTGAATCCCTCCTGATAATGCTCCCGGATGTAGGAGGCGGCGGCTTCGGCGCACACCATGGAAGCGGACGGCGGCGGAGCCTCCAGGGAGGCGGACAGCAGCTGCAGCACCTCCTGGAACAATTGCTGCTGCTTCCATCGGACGCTGCCAAGGTGGCTGCGCTGCTGCAGGCCGATCAACTGCTCGATCCGCTCGTACAGCTTGCGGGGCTGGAGCAATCGGGTGAACTGGGCCAGGATGATCGGGAAGGTTTGCGCAGCGTAAATGGCCAACGACGGATCGGCTGGCGCCTCGGACCAGTCCGCCTCTTCGTAGAGCAGCCGACCGGCAGGCAGGCTGTGCTCGCGGGCGACGGCCTCCCAGCTTCCGGTCGTCTGGAAATGCAGCCAGTAGTAAGAGGAGTCCCGGCTGCAGGGCAGCGTCGCATAGTGGTGGCTGTCGGGACGGAGGATCAAGGCATGCCCGGGCATGACCTCATAGCTTCGTTCCGCTTCGCCCATATAGAGACAGCCTTCCGAGACTGCGATCAGATCGAACACGCCGATCGCCCGGCGGCTCGGGTGCTTGCGCCCCGCAGGCATCAAAGATGCGCCCGAGACGATGTAGTGCGGGAGCGGCGGGGCTTCAAATTGCAGCAGCATCGATTGTTCCCTCCAGAGCAGATAGGTTGGAATCGTGAAAGTTTCGGTTGATCCGCTGATACATGTGATTCAGTATAGCATCTATAATTTGATGGGGGTACCATCCCTGATCACAAAGCGCATGACCCATTACGGGAGGACGCGCCAAAGGAGCAACAGCGGTGACAGCCAAGACAGAAGACCAATCCAACTCCCACCCGTTGAAAAAGTTTACGTTATGGGCGCTCGCATGGCCCGTTTTTATCGAGCTGTTCCTGCAATTGATGCTGGGCGCAGCCGATACGCTGATGGTCAGCAAAATCTCCGATGACGCCGTCGCGGTCGTCGGCTTCTCCAATCAGCTGTTCGCGGCGCTGACGACTCTGTTCGTCATGGTTGCCAGCGGCGCAGGCATCCTGATCGCCCAGCGGATCGGCGCCCGCAAGCAGGAGGACGCCCGGACGCTTGCCATCATGGCGGTCAGCGTGACGTTCGTCGTCGGAATATTCCTCAGCATCGTGCTGTATCTGTTTCCAGGCGAGATTGCGGGAGCGCTGCAGCTGCCCTCGGAGCTGCTGCCGATGGCGCAGGTGTATATCTCCATCGTCGGGGGCGGCATGCTGCTGACGGCCCTGATGTCGACGCTGAGCACCGTCATCCGGAACACAGGCAATACCAAGGGACCGATGTATACAGCGATCGGCATGAACGTCATCCATCTGTTTCTGAACTATGCTTTTATCTACGGTGCGTTCGGCTTCCCGGAGTGGGGGCTGACCCGTGGCGATCTCCACGGTTGTCAGCCGTCTGCTGGCTACGGCGCTGCTGTATGTGATGTATGTAAGGGCCTTTGACCGCCCGATCGTCTTGCGGGACATGAAGCGGTTCGACCGCCGTTTGTTCGGCGAGGTGGTGCGGATCGGCTGGCCGCTCGGTGTACATATGTCCTGCTGGGTGCTGAGCCAGCTGGCGATCTTCACCTTCATCGCGATGCTGGGGGCCAAGGAGCTGGCGGCCCGGACGTATATGAACACGCTGGAATCGACCTGCTTCATGCTGGGGCAGGCGATCGCGATGGCGGCCCAGATCCAGATCGCCCACCTGTTCGGTTCAGGCCGGACTCGCGAAGCGTACAGGGCCGCTTACCGGGCGCTATGGATCGGCGTTGGCATCGTCGTGCCGGGATCCCTGCTCCTGCTGCTGTCCGGCGGCTGGCTGCTGGGCATCTTCACGGCCGATGCCGAGATCGTCGCCATGGGTGTCTCGCTGCTGGCGCTCAATCTGCTGCTGCAGCCGGGCAAGATGCTCAATATGGCGATGGGCAGCTCGCTCAATGCGCTCGGCGATACCAAGTTTACGATGGTCGCCTCGCTGACCTCGATGTGGCTGATCGCCACCGGCCTTTCCTATCTTGCAGGCATCCACTGGGGATGGGGGTTGACCGGCATTTACGTCTGCATGATCATCGACGAGTATGTGCGGGGCATCCTGGCCTTCTTCCGCTGGCGTGCGCAGAAGTATCTGAAGCGTGCGGAAGCCGGGCAGCAAAGCGTAGACAGTTCTGGGGACCATGACGGATCCGGACGTCCTCACCGCCCGGCAGGTGGCGGGAAGATTCTGCCGGAGCCTGCGGGAGCCGAACTGTAGACTCGGCGCGGCTAAGGGAACGCAGACAGCCCCGCAGCCCCGCAGTGGCACAACGTACCGCTTTCCAACGATCCCTGACTATGCTATAGTTACATCGAACTGAATATCTAGACCGGCCTGCGCCCACGCGCGGATCCGGGAGAGGTTCGCGACCCCCCCTCTATAAAAATACTAAGGATGAACGGCATTCCCTTGGTATGCCGTTTTTTGCATTCCAGAAAGCAGGTTATCACGATGAGACAACATGAAAAAGCCATCGTCGTCTTCAGCGGCGGCCAGGACAGCACGACCTGTCTATTATGGGCTAAGCAGCAATTCGGGACGGTAGAAGCCGTCACGTTCAACTACGGGCAGCGCCATGCGGCGGAGCTGGACTGCGCTGCTGCCATCGCCAGCGAGCTGGGGGTGCGTCAGCACGTCCTTGACCTGTCACTGCTCAGCCAGCTTGCGCCGAGCGCGCTGACCCGTCAGGATATTGCCATCGAGCATCAGGAAGGCAGCCTGCCGACTACTTTTGTCGACGGACGCAATATGCTGTTCCTTACTTTTGCTGCCGTACTGGCCAAAAATATCGGCGCCCGCCATATCGTCACGGGCGTCTGCGAGACCGACTTCAGCGGGTATCCCGACTGCCGCGACGTCTTCATCAAGTCGCTGAACGTGACGCTGAATCTGTCCATGGACTACAATTTCGTGATCGATACGCCGCTCATGTGGCTCGACAAGGCCCAGACCTGGGCGCTAGCCGACGAGCTGGGCGGCCTGGACTTTGTGCGGGAGCGTACGCTCACCTGTTACAATGGTCTGCCGGCGGACGGCTGCGGCGAATGTCCGGCCTGTCTGCTGCGCAAGAAAGGGCTGGATGCCTATATGGAGACCAAGCGCGCGGGGGAGGCGACACGATGATCCAGCAGATCTATCCTTCGCCGCCGCATGCGTACCGTTACGAGCTGCACAAGGATCTGCACTTTGCAGCCGCCCATTACATCCCCCATGAGTCGGCAGGCTCCTGCCAGCTCGTGCATGGACATACCTATTTTGCCGATCTGACGATTGCCGGCGACGAGCTCGATCCGGCGGGCTTCCTGGTCAATTTCTCGACACTCAAGCGGCTCGTCCATGATCGGCTCGATCATACGCTGCTCAACGATCATGAGCTGTTCGGAGAGCAGCCAGGGGAGCGGATGCCGACGACAGAAGTCGTCGCCAGGGCCGTCTGCGAGCTGGTGCAGGCTCATCTCGATACACTGCCCAATCGGCCGCGCTGCCTGCAGGTCTACCTGCGCGAGACACCGAGCAGCTATGTCATCTACCGCCCGGGGAGGGAGTGCTCATGAGCGCCAGACCGCTCCCGGTGCTGGAGATCTTCGGCCCGACCGTGCAGGGGGAAGGCCGCTTCATCGGCCAGAAGACGATGTTCGTGCGGACGGCGGGCTGCGACTACTCCTGCAGCTGGTGCGATTCCGCATTCACATGGGACGGGTCGGCGTCGTCGTCGATCCGGATGCTCTCTGCAGAGAGGGTGCTTCGTGAGCTCTGCGACCTGGGCGGCGATACGTTTGCCCATGTGACGCTGTCCGGGGGCAACCCGGCGCTGCTGCCGCAGCTGGGCACGCTGATCGGCCTGCTTCATGAGCGGGGCATCACCGTGGCGCTGGAGACGCAGGGCAGCCGCTATCAGCCGTGGTTCCGGGAGGTGGACGAGCTGACGATCTCTCCCAAGCCGCCCAGCTCGGGGATGGAGACCGATTGGGCCAAGCTGGATGAGATCATGGCGCAGCTCGCGGATCGCGGGGATCAGACAAGTCTGAAGGTCGTTGTCTTCGATGAGACGGACCTGGCGTTTGCTGTGCGGGTCCACGACCGTTATCCCGAGGCGGCGATGATCGTGCAGCCGGGCAACGGCGAGCTGGAGGAGCAGGAGCCGCAGCGCATGCTGCCTTACCTGGCCGCCAGATACGAGTGGCTGGTGGCGGCGGTCGTTGCCTCCAGCGCCTTGCGCCGGGTACGGGTGCTGCCGCAGCTGCATACATGGCTGTGGGGCAACAAGCGCGGCGTGTGAGCCGGATGATAGGATGATTATTAGATAAGAGGAGAGAGAGCACCATGGCAGGGAGAAGCAACGAAGAGCTCAAGGAGCAGGGTGTCAGCCTGCTTGGCAATCAAGGTACTTCTTATGTGTACCAGTACGACCCGGGGGTGTTGGAGGCTTTTGATAACAAGCACCCGCATCGCGATTATTGGGTCACCTTCAATTGTCCGGAGTTTACCAGTCTGTGTCCGATGACCGGGCAGCCGGATTTTGCCACCATCTATATCTCGTACATCCCCGATCAGCGGATGGTCGAGAGCAAGTCACTCAAGCTGTACCTGTTCAGCTTCCGCAACCATGGCGATTTTCACGAGGATTGTGTCAATATTATCATGAATGACCTGATCGAACTGATGAATCCCAGATATATCGAGGTGTGGGGCACCTTTACGCCGCGAGGCGGCATCTCGATCGATCCTTACTGCAATTGGGGACGTCCGGACACCAAATACGTAGCGATGGCTGAGCATCGGCTGTTAAACCGCAATCTGCGGACGTAAGGGGCTTGCCCGAGATCTGATCTGACTGAATGAAGGAGGCGCTGGCATGAAGGCGATCTGTGTGGATGAGAAGACGAAACAGCTCTATGTGGGAGAAGCGGCGGAGCCGCAGCTTCAGGAGAACGATCTGTTGGTCGAGGTGCGGGCGACGGCGCTGAATCGTGCGGATCTGCTGCAGAGACGGGGGTTGTACCCGCCGCCGCCGGGCGCTTCCGACATCCTCGGCCTGGAGATGTCGGGCGTAGTCTTGAAGGCCGGCGTAGGGGCCTCCGGTTGGCAGCCGGGAGACCGCGTCTGCGGTCTGCTGCCCGGCGGGGGCTACGCTTCCCGCGTCAGCCTGCCTGCCGGGATGGCGATGCGCATCCCGGATGAGCTGAGCTTCGAGGAGGCGGCGGCTATCCCGGAGGCCTTCCTGACAGCCTATCTCAACTTGATGGAGCTGGGCGGTCTGCGGGCGGGACAGACGGCGCTGATCCATGCCGGGGCCAGCGGCGTAGGAACGGCGGCCATCCAGTTGGTCCGTGAGGCCGGCGCACATGCCATCATCACCGCAGGCACGGCGGCCAAGCGGGAGGCCGCTCTATCGCTTGGCGCCCAGTTGGCGATCGATTACAAAGCAGGGCCGTTCGCGCCGATGGTGATGGAAGCGACCGGCGACCGCGGCGTGGAGGTCGTGCTGGATCCGGTAGGAGCCTCTTACTGGGACCAGCATCTGGAGGTGCTCGCCGTGGATGGCCGCCTGGTCCTGATCGGACTGATGGGCGGCAGCAAGCTGCGGGAGGTAGATCTGGGCAGACTGCTCAGCCGCCGCATCCAGGTGATCGGTTCGACGCTGCGTTCGCGCTCCCGGGAAGACAAGATCCGGCTCACCCGCGACTTCGCTGCCTTCGCGCTGCCGCGCTTCGCAGACGGGCGGCTGCGGCCGGTCATCGACACGGTGATGGACTGGTCGCAGGCGGGCGAAGCCCATGACCGGATGCAGGCCGATGCCAATATCGGCAAGATCGTGCTGCAGGTGCAGACTTAAGCATGCGCATGAAACAGCCGCTGCCGTCAGGGGGTTTTCCTCTGGCTGGCAGCGGCTTTGTTTGGTTTATTGGGTGCTAGTGCGAGCGTGCTGCCCGCCTTATCCGAGCCGGAATCGTGCAATCCAAGTAACAATCTGCCCCTGGATGGGCTCGCTGAGCCGGATTATTAACTATGCGCTTAGTGCATCACCCCTTCACGTCTCCCGGCCGCCGTGCCGCAGCTTAGCTCCAGCTTTTTTTCTCACGCCTGTTAGTTCCATAGTTACTCCTTAGGCTTCGGCAGCGCCATGCCACGCGAGCTGTTGTAGAGCAGGTACCACTCGATGCGGCTCAGCTCGATGCGGTCGGCGCCTTCGCAGGCGGCGATCCGCTGCGGGTTGGTCGTGCCGATGACGGGCTGGATGCCGGCGGGATGCCTCATCAGCCAGGCGAGCACGATGGCCTCGCGGGTCGTCCCTTTCTCTTCGGCGAACTGTCCGACGAGCTGGGCGGTCTGCTTGATGGCATCGCTCTGATCTTCCAGGTCGCGGCCGGAGAACCGGCCCTGCGCCAGCGGACCCCACGCCTGCAACTGGATGTTCTCGTGCTGACAGTACTCCATGGTCCCTTCAGGGAAGATATTGTCCTTGCCCTTGTCCTGATTGACATACACCTGCGTGTTGACGAAGCCGGTGCGGGCGAGGCTCATCTCCAACTGGTTGACGATGAAGGGCTCGTCCGCATACGTCTGAAGCAGCTTGATCTGACCCATGCTCATGTTGGAGACGCCAAAATGCCTCACTTTGCCTGATTCCTTCAACCGCCGCAACGCTCCCGCCACTTCCTCGGCATCCATCAGCGGATCCGGCCGGTGCAGCAGCAGGATATCCAGATACTCGATCCCCAGACGCTGCAGGCTGCCATCGACGCTGCTCAGGATATGATCGGCGGAGAAGTTAAAATGGTTGGGGATACCCGGCTCCTCCAGGACGATGCCGCATTTGGACTGCAGGATAATCTTCTCGCGCAGGCCCGGGTGGCGGCGCAGCGCTTCGCCGAAGACACGCTCCGACTTGCCGCGCGTATAGATGTCGGCCAGGTCGAACATGTTGATGCCGGCGGCCAGCGCGGCCTCCACGGCAGCTTGTCCTTGCGTGTAATGCTCCTCGGTCAGAGGGTCGCTGTTCCAGCCGCCTCCGAAGGGCATGCAGCCGAGCACAAGACGGCTGGCCTCAAGGCCGTGGCGGTTCAAAGGGATCGTAGTCATGTGGAGAATTCCATCCTCTCAATATGAATTTGGTGAGCGCTTTCAGCTCCAGCAACGAGTTGACCGCTGGGTGCCCGGAATATTGTCCGGCCAGCCGCAATGCGGCAAAAGAACAGGCTATCCCGTCCCTCTGCCGACAGGTTCCGGCTTATTGCAAGCCGATCCAATCCTCTTGGGCGACTTCCGCCCAGCGGGCTTTGATGGCATTGTACTGCGCTTCCGGCAGATAGCCGGCATCCAGCAGCCGGGCGTTCTCTATCCAGCGCTCCGGCCGCGCCGTACCGACGATCGCGGAGTGGACGCCGGGCACGGAGAGTGTGAAACGAAGCGCTGTACTTACCGCCTCCTGCATGTCGCCCTTCAAGAAATCATAATCCAGCCGTTGCAGCCGCTCCCAATAGTCCTGAACATAGCTGTCGTCAGGCTTGGTCTGGTGCTGCCAGACCGCATTGGCGATCGGCCGCTTGATCACGACGCCCATCCCCTGCTCGATGGCCTTGGGGATCGTCAACTCGGCGGCCTCCTGATCGGCGATGCTGAGCGAAGTTTCCAGGGAATCAAATTGCCCGGACTGCACCGCGTACAGAGCCGCCTGATGGTCGCCGCTGTAGCCGATATAGCGGGTCTTGCCCTCCTCCTTGGCCCGCTTCAGCACCTCGATGACATCCCCCTGCCGGAGGATCTCCTCGCTGCAGCTGTGCAGATGGATGACATCGACATAGTCGGTCTTCAGCCGCTGCAGGCTGCGGTCGATACTGAGCTGGAGCAGCTTGGGATCCCAGGCGGGAAAGTCCAGGCCGGAGGGATGTCCGCATTTGGTGAAAAGATAATAATCCTCGCGGCGGTGCGACACGGTCTTGCCGATCAGCTCTTCGCTGTCAGCATAGCACTCCGCCGTATCGATCAGGTTCAAGCCTGCGTCCAGCGCGCTGCCCAGCAGCCGGTCGACATCGGCCTCGGACGCCTTCTGGAAGCCGATCTCCGCCCCGCCGAATCCGAGGACGCTTACATTCATCTTCGTCTTGCCGTATGATCTCAGTTCCATCGTTACATCCACTCCTTCTTATAGTAAGTATACGAATGTTTACCCAACTAGGAAAGTAGTGAACAAGCAAAATAACCCCAGTAAGCAGGGGACTCGCTTCAAAGCAAAATCAAATCTGTTGCAGGGCCTGGATACGTTTAAATTTGGTCCGCTCCTACAGGCGCTCTGCCCCGATAATGGGCGGAGCGCCTGGGCGCTTCCAGCTTGCTTACTGCGCCTGATTGTGCATATCTGACATCCGATAGATCGCGAGCCGGCGGTTGAGGACGTCGCAGGCATAGACCAGTCGGCTCGTCAGATCGACCAGCGACAGCCGGAGCCGGTGTCCGGCGCCGGTGTCGATGCCAAGCTTGCCAGGGGCTTCCCAGATGCAGCCTGCGGTTGCGCCGAGCACGTGTGTCGCGGTATGACCGAAGACGATCGTTTTGTCAGATGCGGCAGGAGAGCGGTAGAAGACGTCGCGGATGCTCAGCAGGTCGGCAGGCTGCTGAACAGACAAAGGAAGGCCGGGGCGGAGTCCTGCATGGACGTAGATGTAACGCTCGTCCTCGTGCCAGAGCGGCAGTCCCCGGGTAAACCGGAGCAGGTCACCGCTCAGCCAGGGCAGAGCGGCCGGCTGCACCGCCTGACGCCGCAGCAGCTTGTCTTCATTGTTGCCCATCAGCGCGACGGCTCCGCCATCTACCAGAGAGCTTGCCAGCCGCAACGCGCCTTCAGAATCAGGGCCCTTGTTGACGTAATCGCCAAGCAGCAGCAGCCGGTCCTGCCCGGGGACATACTGGGCAGCTTCCAGAAGCTCGCGCAGGCAATCGGTATAGCCATGGATGTCGGATACGACTAAGGTTCGTTTCACGGGCATACACTCTTTCATTTAGGTTGTCGCAGGGTAGAGCAGGGCACGGTCAGCGGGAAATACGACATCGACGGTCTGACCGAGCTCTACCTTGACAGGGGTAGTCAGATGGATGCGCTGACCGTCGCCGATGTCGACCATAAGCCGCCAGTGATTGCCTTCATAGACGAGGTGGACCACCTTGCCCTGCAGCTCGTTATCGCCAGGTGCGGCTTCGCTATTACCAGCATTCCCGCTGACTGCTTGACGCAAACGCAGATTGTCCGGGTGCAGCAGCAGCAGCGCTTCGCGGCTCTCCGCCATGAAGTCGGCCGGCACGGCGGCCATCAGCCGTTGTCCGGCGGCGGAGACGACGGCACCGGCATCCGAACGCAGATAGCCGGGGGCGCTCTCAAGCTTCACCCGCAGTGGATTGTGGAAGCCCATCAGCTCTGCCACCCACTGCGATACCGGACGCTCGAAGATCCGCGCCGGCTCGTCGAGCTGCTCGATGCGGCCCTCGCGCATGACGAGGATGCGGTCAGCGAAGGCAAAGGCTTCGAGCGTATCATGCGTAACATACAGCGAAGCGATGCCCAGCGAACGGATCAGGTATGAGAGCTCATGCCGCATCTGCAACCGCAGCTTGGCATCGAGATTGGAGAGCGGCTCGTCGAGCAGCAGCAGCTTTGGCTCGGTTACGAGCGCTCTGGCGATGCCGACCCGCTGCTGCTGGCCGCCCGACAGTTGGGAGGGCAGACGGCCGGCGAGGCCTTGCAGCCGCAGCAGCTCCATGACACGTGCGACACGGCTTTGGCGTTCGTCGGCTTTTTGCTTTTGGCGCTTGAGCCCATATTCGATATTGGCGGTCACATTCATATGCGGCCAGAGCGCATAGTCCTGGAAGACCATGTTCAGCTGACGCTTCTCCGGCGGCACATCCTTGCCGGGAGCAGTCACCAGCCGGCCGTCCAGCAGGATCTCGCCGCCGTCGCAGCTCTGCAGGCCGCCGACGAGCTGGAGCAGCGTAGACTTGCCGCAGCCGGACGGGCCGAGGATGCTGATGACTTCGCCTTCTCTCATCTCCAGGGAGAGGTCGCTCAGCGCCCGGTGAGAGCCGTAAGCCTTGGTCAGGTGGCGAATCTCCAGCAGATTGGTGGAGGGTGCAGCAGGACTCATATCCATTACCTCACTTTAATAGTTGTTCAAAAGGCTGCTTTTGATCACGAAGTGAATCAGGATGCATTTGGCCTATTCTTGATTGTCTGCCGGCCTGGATAGCCAGCGTTTGCCGAGCCAGTTGCCGAGCAGCAGGATGATGACGACGATCGAGCCGCTGAATACGGTCGCTGCGGTAGCGTAGCCGTACTGGGAAAATTCAAACGCTTTGTCAATGACGAGCGGGACCAGCGTATAGTTGGGCGGCTTCAGGATCGAAGCGATCGCCAGATCATAGACACTGGTGCCAAAGGAAGCGAGTGTCGCCACCAGCAGTCCGCCGCGCACGAGCGGCAGCAGGATATCCTTCATCCGGCGCGCCGACCCGGCGCCCTGCATGGCGGCGGCGTTCAGCATGCTCGAAGGAATCTTGGCGAATGCGCCGATCTGCAGGCGCACGGCATACGGGATCGCTCCCGCGACTGCGGCCATGACGAGCAGCGTCGGCGTTCCGTACAGATGGAGTCCGATCATCTCCAGCCAGCGTTGATTCCAGACGAAGATATAGCCGATGCCGAGCACGACGCCAGGGATGGCCAGCGACAGCACGGTCGAGAGATGGATCAGCTGCTTGAACCGGAACCGGGTGAAGGTGACGACATAAGAGGTCAGGAACCCCAGCGCCATGCTGAGCACCGCAGCCAGAGCGGCGATCATGAAGGAATTGCGCATGCCGGTAAACAGCGGCAGGGTCCGGTGTGCGCCGGGCGGGACGTTGAACAGGCTAATATAATGGTCCAGCGTCAGATTGCTCCAGGTCAGCCCGCCGCCAAGCTGCTTCAGTACGGAGGTCGAGATGCTGGTGCCGACGGGGATTCCTACGGCGATGAGCAGCAGGAGAAGGACGCCGCCAGTCATCAGCCAGCTGTAGCGGCTCGGCCCCGGAGCCTGCACGACGGCTCTTGAGGTCAGGAAGTCGACGCGGGACTTGCGCAGGGCAATGAACAGGACGGCCATGGCCAGCGCCAGGATCGCGACCAGGTAGAGCGCCAGGACGCCGGCCATATCGAAACGAACGGGCGATTGATAGATGGCCGTGTAGATCGAGTAGGGCAGCGTCGGGAAGCGGTATACGGTGGCCAAGGCGGCAGGCAGCCCGAAGTCGCCGATCGTATCCATAAACACCAGCGTCCAACCGGCTGTAATCGCCGGCATGCTGAGCGGCAGATGCACGGTCCGCCACACCGTCAGCGGCCCGCCGCCGTTCAGCCTGGCGGCATCGCCGTAGTTGCTTACATTCCATTCCAGCGCCGCTGTCACCGCCAGATAGGCCAGCGGGAATTTGCACAGCGACATGACAAGGATCAGCCCAAAAGGCTGGAAGATCAACGCGGTCAGCCAGCTCCAGCCCAGCCATTGATTGGCCAAGCCGCCGGAGCCGGCGAACAGCACCCAGCCCTGGGCGATCATGAAGGAAGGGACGATCAGCAGTACCCATGCTGACAGGTCCAGCAGGCGCGAGGCCCGGAAGGACCAGTGGCTCCGCAGAATCGCCAAGAGTGCGCCCAGCAGGGTGCCGAGACAGGCGGTGCCCAGCCCCAAGGTCAGCGAGTTGATCAGCGATTGACGCCACAGCGGCCGGTCAAACAGTTCCAGCAGCAAGCCGAAGCCGGTATATTGCACCTCGCCGAAGAACAGTCCGGGCAGGAAGATGTTAGTTATGACTGCGAACAAAGGGTAGAGCATACAGAGGAAGAGCAGGAGGAGTACCGCTCCCCCTGCCCAAGAACCATGGGATCTCATCGCCTAGGCTCCTTTACTGCACATTCTGGTCGGCAAACCAGGTCTTGATCTCCGTCTCATGCTCGGCAGACCAGGTATCCGGAGGCAGGATGAAGGCGCCGTCCTGCTCCCGCTCGGGGCGGGATGTCGCTCCTTCGGCGAGTGGCGTGAAGAAGCTGTCGTTGGAAGGCAGAGAGCTGAGCATATTTTGCGTCTCGGGCTTCATCATGAACTCGACGAACGCTTGCGCAGCTTCGAGGTTGGCGGTTTCCTTGCTGATCGCGATGACCCGCAGCGAGCCAGGGGCGCCTTCTTTCGGCCAGACGACCTCGATCGGCGATCCGTCCAGCTTGAGCTGATAGGCGTTGTGCTCCTGCAGTGCCGCCGCCGCGATCTCGCCGCTGACGAGGGCATTGCCGACAGGCCCGTTCTTCGGATAGACGGAGAAGCCTTGCTTGAAGCGGTCGCTGTACACCTGCTTCGCCTGCTCCACGCCCCATTGGTAGAAGAAAGCGGAGACGAGCGGATAAGCAGGGGCGGCGACTGCGGGATCGGCGTGGCCGACGCGCTCCTCCATGGCGAAGAATTGTTCCCATGTTCCTGGCGCCTGCTCAGGCCCGATCAGGTCCGTGTTGTAAGCGATCAGGGCCGAGGCGTGGATACCGACGGGATAATAAGCGAGGTCTTCCGGCAGCAGTTCTTTGCCGTATTCGCTCAGCAGCTCGATGCCATGGGCTTCCCAGCCGGTATGAAGGAAGTCGCGCTCAGCCAGACCGCGAATCGAGCCGTGTCCGTCCATCATCACCACATCCCACTGGGGATTGCCGCGCTCGGCTTCGATCTTGGCTAGTGCTTCGCCGCCGCCGTAATGTACCGCTTCGATGGCATAGCCGGTCGCTTCTTCGAATTTGGGGGCGATGAAGTCGACGAAATCATTGCCATACAGGACAAGCGGCGACTGCTGCGCTGCCGGGGCAGAGACCTGCTCGGCCCCGGCAGGGGCTGGGCTGCCTGCAGCTGCTCCGGTATCGTTAACCTGTCCGGACGGCGAGCCGCCGCCGCATCCGGCCAGGACAAGCGACAGCATCAGCGCTGGAGCGATGCCTTTTCGCCACGGTTGGATTCTTCTCATCATTGATCGAACCTCCATTATCGGTTGAGCCGATGCATACGCGCACCGCACTTCTTGTCTTCTACTCTATCAAGGAAACGTACGAGCAAGATTAAGGGTTTGTCAAACCTTAATAAAATCTTATCTATGTTATCTATCCAATTATCAGTAGAATCTATATTAGCACCGACTGAGCGAAGGGAGCGCGCAAGCCATGAATCTGCAGCAGCTCAAAGTATTCGTCCTGACCGTCAAGCTGAAAAGCCTGTCTTTGGTGGCCGCGGAGCTGCAGATCAAGCAGCCGACGGTCACCTTCCATCTGAATAAATTGCAGGAATACTGCGGCGTACCGTTGTTCATCACCCAGTCCTATCATGTGCTGCAGTTGACTGAGGAAGGACGGGCGCTGTATCGCTATGCCCAGCAGGTGACGGCACTCACCGACGATATGCATGCCATGATGGAGGGCTACCGGCAGCAGCCGGGCGGCGTCATCGCCATCGGCTCGACGCACACGCCGGCCACGTATCTGCTGCCGCCGCTGCTCAAAGCTTACAAAAAGGACCATCCCGCCGTCCGGATCGCCCTGGAGGTCAAGACGGCCCCCGTCCTGCTCGATAAGATCCGTCACTACGAACTCGATTGCGGGCTGGTCTCTTTCGACAAGCTGGAGGACAGCGAACTGGAGGTGACGGCTTCGCTGCAGGATGATCTGATCCTGGTCTGTCCGCCGGGCCACCCGCTCTTGGCAGAAGACGAACTGACGCCGGAGCGGATCGCTGCCTACCCGTTCGTCTCGCACGAGACCGAATCTGTGAGCCGGCGTCTGATCGAGGGCTGGGCGGCGCAGCATGGCGTGAAGCTCAGCCTGGCGATGGAGGTGTCGTCCACGGAGACGATGAAGGAGATGATCCGCAGCGGCCTGGGGGTCGGCATCCTCTCCGAGCTCAGCGTACAGCGCGACATCGGGCAAGGGCGCCTGGTTGGCCGTTCGCTGCCGGGGGCATCATTCGGCCGCCGGATTTTCCTGGTGCACCACAAAAAAAAGCTGCTGAGCCCGGCGATGCACCGGTTTTTGTCGATGCTTCGAAGCGATGCCTTTGGCGTACATTCGCCCGACCTAGTGTCCCAGGGGCGAAGCTAACGGCTAGCGGGGAGGCGCTTGAATCTGGTATACTCTTAAAATATTACATAAACCAACTAATAGATAAGACCAGAAATAAACGAATGATGAGGAGTGGAGAGGAGAGGGAGGCTGAAGAAAAGCATATGCTTTCGAAGTCGCTTTCTTGCAGAAAGCGTTTAAGCGCTCGCCTAAAAGCTTTTCGCAGAAAAGCTAGCATCGGAAGCCTACGCTGTCCCAAGATTTCTACCGCTTACGCGGTTAAATAATCAAGAAATCTTGGGACAACAGCGATCGTAAGTCCCCTCTCCTCGCAGCGACTATAGTAAGGTTATTTCAGGTTTGATCTGCTAGATTCAGAGCCGAAGGGCGCAAGCTGAGGAGGGAAACGGAAGGAAATGAACGATCTTTGGTTATGGTTTGAATATGCATTCCTTGGTTTGCTGCAAGGACTGACGGAACCGATCCCGATCTCATCGAGCGGTCATCTCATTATAGCTCAGGCGTTATTGGGCTTGGAGATTCACGGTTTGAGCTTCGAGGTTTTGGTCAATTTCGCATCGCTGCTGGCGGTTCTTCTGATCTACCGCAAGGACCTGATCCGGCTGGCTTCCGGGAGCTTGTCCTATATCCGTCATCGGGATGAGGCTTCGCGAGCCGACTTCCGCTTCGTTGTCTATCTCATCATCGCGACGATCCCTGCCGGTCTGGCCGGCGTTTTCTTGAATGATGTATTCTCCAGCCTGAAAGGTCTGCTGACGGTAGGGGTTACCTTGCTCGTCACGGGCCTGGCCTTATGGCTGATCCGCAACATGCGGGGACACAAGAAGGATGCACAGCTGAAAATCAAGGACGCTCTGATTATCGGCTTGGCGCAGGCGGTAGCGCTTATTCCCGGTATCAGCCGTTCGGGGGCGACCATCGTTGCGGCGATGGGGGTCGGACTCAATCGCACGACCGCCTTGCGCTTCTCCTTCCTGATGTACATCCCGGTCAGTGTGGGCGGGATGGTGTTGGAGGGCCGGGACATGATCCGTGATCCGCAGCTGGCAAGTCTGGCGGTACCCTACACCCTGGCATTCATCTGTGCGCTCATTGCTTCGTATTTCTCCCTGCAGTGGTTTATGGGCATCATGGAGCGCGGCAATCTCAAGTATTTCTCCTGGTACGCTTTTGCGGTAGGGGCGATCATCGTCCTGAGCTATCTGCTGTAAGGATGCCAAATGATGCAAAAAGAGCGTCTTCGCCTGCAGTTTGTCTGCAGGGAAGGCGCTCTGTTGCTATCTGGATGGCTATAACGTGGTCTCTTCGCGGATGCGGCGGCGGTACGTCTCGGGGGTCATCCCGACCTGCTGCTTGAAGAGCCGGCTGAAGTGGGCCAGATGCTTGAAGCCAACCTGGAAGCCGGCTTCGGTTACCGAGAGGCCGGTGTCGAGCAGGAAGAGCACGCGGGCCTGATTGATCCTCCGCTGGTAGATGAATTCGAAGATCGTGACACCTGTCACTTCCTTGAAGATCTTAGCCAGATAGGAGCGGGTCAGGTGCAGCTTCTCCTCCAGCAGCTCCATCGTGATCCCTTCGGGATAATGCTGCTCGATAAAGGAGATGATCGCCTGCACATGCTTCTCCTTGTCGGAGGAGTAATCGCGGGGCCGGTGCATCGGCTGCATGCAGCGCTCGTGGATGAAATAGAGCAGGTCGATGAACGCCAGCTGCATCCTGCAGTCGCCGGTCGCATCCTGGCGCTGCTGCAGCTCATGCATGCGCAGCAGGAGGCGCTCGGCTTCTTCCTTGTGCTCGCCGCGCAGGCAGATCCGGTGGTTCTTGAACTCCTGGAAGGGCTGCAGTACATTAAGCGCCCCCGGCAAGTCCAGAAAAGGCTGCACCAGAGACGGCTCGAAATGGACGATGGAGCGAATATACGGATAGGCGTTGTCCACCTTGGCGCTGTGCAGGGTCATCCCGTACATGAGGATCAGGTCGCCTGGAGCCAGATTGTAGATCTTGTCCCCAATTAGGTAGTTGACTTTGCCCTCATGAAAATAGTACACCTCGTAATAAGAATGGGAATGCATCCTAGGTTCCAGTCTGCTGCTGCTTTTGTACCCGAAGGACATGATCCCCCTGAGGTCCTTGGCTGTCGTCATCGTCTGCCACTCCCATCCTTATCCGTATTTATTGCCGTCGTCGCGCTAACATGCAGCAGCTATGCGCGAGCGGTCTCCCCGAGCAGGGCATTCAGGTATTGCACGGTCTCCCTCAGCATCTGCTCAGTCTCGTATTGCCGGCTGAAATCCTCAATTCCGAGATAGCCGTCATAGCCTACAGAGCGCAGATCGGCAATCAGTTGTCCCCACGGCACGATGCCGTCGCGGACGCCTGTCCAGCGCGCCGACCAAGCCTGCTCGCCCAGCTCGCCTGCCGGCTCGCCCTCAGCAAACCAGCCGGCGTTCTTGACATGGACATGAGCCAGGTAAGGACCGAGCAGCTCCAGCCCCATTCTGTAATTCTCGAAGCCCTCATGCACCAGATTGCCCGGATCGTAAAGGACGCCGACATGATCCGGGTCCAGTCCGTCAACCAGGCGGTACGCAGCCGAGGCGCTCGGCGCGATCGTCACATGATGCGTCTCGATCAGGCCTTTGACGCCGTATTGCCGGCACAGCGGCTCGGCTGCCTTCAGATAGCTGCGCGCCTCTTCGAACAGTGCCGGGAAGGGCCGGGTCCGGTTGTAGGACGGGACGCCCAGCCGGATATAGGATGCGCCGAGCTCGCGGGCGGCAGAGAGCACCTGCTCGGTGCCCGCGAGATCGCCGGCTGCGAGATACGGCGTGACGCTGAGCGTAGGAACGCCCGCGGCCTCGGAGGCCTGCTTGAATCGGGCGATTTGCTCGTCACCGCCGGCAGGGGAGAGGGTGCACAGATTATTGCCCCAGAAGGACGGCTCTTCCTTGGCCACCTCGGGAGGGGTATCCTTATAACGCCACTCGATGCCGTGAATTCCCAGCTCGCGGGCTTTGGCGGCCAGCATTTCCGGTGTAAGGTCCGGAGTCGCTACAGTGAAGGTGGACAGTTTCATCTGTTTACACTCCTTTTATTCGATCCGCAGAGCTTGCGCCTGCGCCTTGAGGCACAGTTCCGCAGCCTTGAAGGCATGCTGTTGGGTCATGGCGTTCTCGGTACCGTTCAGGCAGTCCAGGATGAGCTGGCCAAAGTAAGGATAGCCGACTTTGCCGCCAAGCTCCATATGCTGCTCGCCATCGTCGTTGACCAGATACAGATGATTGCCGGAGCCGGAGCGGGCGATATCGACATATTTGCGCAGCTCGATATAGCCTTTGGTGCCGAGAATCGTCGTCCGGCCATCGCCCCAGGTCGACAAGCCGCTTGGTGTCAGCCAGTCGACACGGAAGTAGCCGGTAGCGCCATTGTCCGCACGCAGGGTAGCGTCGCCGTAATCCTCCAGCTCGGGGTAATCCTTGCTATTATAGTTGGCTACCTTGCTGTGGAGAACCTCCCCGTCCTGAGCGCCCGTATAATAAAGGAACTGCTCGATCTGGTGGCTGCCGATGTCGCATAGGATGCCGCCGTATTTCTCTTTCTGGAAGAACCATTCGGGACGGCTCGGCGCATTGAGCCGATGCGGCCCCAGGCCGATCACTTGGACGACTCTGCCGATCGCTCCCGCCTTGATGAGCTCGCCGGCGAAGATGGCGCTCTCCACATGAAGACGTTCGCTGTAATATACGGCATACTTCTTGCCGGTCGCCTCAGCCGCCTTGCGGGCGTCATCCAGCTGATCCAGCGTCGTAAAAGGCGCTTTGTCGACGAAGTAATGCTTGCCGCTGTTCATGACTTCGACGCCGAACGGACCACGCTCGGAAGGGATGGCAGCAGATGCGACCAATTGCACCTCATTATCCTGAAGGATCTGCTCCTCGGATTCGGCAACGCGGGCGCCGGGATATCTGGCTGCGAACTGCGCGGCCTTCTCGGCATCCCGGTCATAGACCCACTTGAGGGTAGCGCCGGCTTCGACGAGTCCATTGGCCATGCCGTTGATATGACCGTGATCGAGCCGCGCGGCGGCAAAGATAAATTCGCCTGCTGCCACGACCGGCTGCGGTTTGCCTTGGGGGGCGTAGTTCATTCCGTCTTGTTTGCTCATTGCAAAAGTGCCTCCTAGATTGGAATTATCGTCGTGCGTTGACCTTGCTGGATGCTGAAAACCGATCTTGCCGAACCTCACCCTTGCAGCACTGCTAGCGTCACGTCAGTGCGTGCCCGAAACGTCGAGCGTCTCATACGCATCCGCTTGCTTGCTGCTCTTCGAGCGCTCGATCTGCTCCTGCAGCTTGGTATGGAACAGCTCTTCATCGATCGGCAGATCCACCCAATTGTCGGTCCAGGTGGAGAGAAGCATCGCGTTGGAGAGCATCAGTCCTTTGATGCCTTCCTCGCCTGGCGCCAGCAGGGGCGAGCCGGTCCGGATCGCTTGGACCCAGTCTGCAGTGATCCCCAGATGCTGATTGCCGCTGCCCTTGACCGGGATGTCGATCGCCCAGCATTCGGGCTGGCCGAAGCCGCCTTTGAAATCGCGGTTGAACTCGGACTCCAGCACACGGGTGCGCCAGAACCGGATCTTGCCGTCCTCGATAACGATCTTGCCGCGGTCGCCGGAGATCTCGAAACGGTTGGTGCCGGGCGCCTCGAAGGTAGAAGTGACAAAGACGCCGGTAGCGCCGTTCTCGTACTCTGCATAGGCGGTGACATCGTTCTCGACTTCAATATCGCGGTGCTTGCCAAAGGCGCAAAACGCACGGATCCGAGTCGGCATCAGGCCGGTTGTCCACTGCCACAGATCGAGCTGATGGGGGTCTTGGTTGATGAGGACGCCACCGCCCTCGCCGGCCCAGGTGGCCCGCCAGCCGCCGGAGTTATAATAGCTCTGGGAGCGGTACCAATCGGTAATAATCCAGTTCGTCCGCCGCACCTCGCCCAGCTCTCCCGAGGAGATCAGATCCTTGAGCTTGGCGTAAAGCGGGTTGGTGCGCTGGTTATACATGATGCCGTAGAGCTTGCCGCTGCGGGCAGCCGCTTCGTTCATCAGCCGGACTTGCTTCGTGTAGACACCGGCCGGTTTCTCGACGAGCACGTGCAGACCGTGTTCGAATGCGGAGATCGCCTGCTCGGGATGCTCATAATGCGGGGTGCAGATGAGGACGCCGTCCACTGCTCCGGATTTGAACATCTCTTCGGCGGTGAGGAAGCGCTTTACCTCTTCGCCCCACTCTTCCTTTGCAAGATCGAGCCGTGATTGTCTGATGTCGGAAACTGCAGCCAATTTGGCTCCTTTTACTTCACCTGCAATCAAATACTTGGCATGGCTGGTGCCCATGTTGCCCAGCCCGACG
Source organism: Paenibacillus jepli (assembly GCF_047238105.1). Classification (NCBI taxonomy): domain Bacteria; kingdom Bacillati; phylum Bacillota; class Bacilli; order Caryophanales; family Paenibacillaceae; genus Paenibacillus; species Paenibacillus jepli. The sequence continues at coordinate 2,669,855 of NZ_JBDFMD010000001.1, read as the reverse complement.
ATACCGATTCTGACTGTTTCCAATTGCGCACTTCCTTTCTTTATTATAAAACATCATCTTCAATTATTCATCACGCCCCGGGCGTGACTGAACCTGCTCTTATTGTAGCATGTGAGAACGCTTCAAACTTCACTATCCGTTATCAATCCAGGCTAGTGATTTGACTGTGAGTGTACTACCGTCGCAGGCGAAAAAAAGGGAGGGGGCTGTAATAGAGGTTTGACTGCAGGCGGGGACGTGATATGATACTATCACCTGGGCCGGGCAGCCGGCGAGAGAGAGAATTTGGATGATGGAGTGTAGCGACACAATGGACAGAAAATGGTTGTTTTATTGCGGTTTGATTATGGTGGCTGCCGTCTGGGGCGCCAACTTTGGCTTGTCCAGACTGGCGATGGATCAGCTCGATCCGATATTGTTCACCTTTTTACGGTTTGGCTCGGCCGTCCCCTTCTTCTTCCTGATCCTGAAGCTGCGCGAGGGCAGCATCGGCATCCCTTGGCGCGTGGCGTGGCAGCTGATGGCGATCGGGCTGTTCGGGATTACGCTGTTGGAAATTATGGTGATGTATTCGATCAAATATACGACGCTGGCCAACGCCTCGCTGCTGAACGTCGCGCCGTGGCCGATCTTCGCCGCCCTGCTTGCTCCGCTCTTCACTCGAGAGGTCATCACGGGGCGCCTGCTGGCAGGAGGAGGCGCAGCCATCATCGGTGTCTGTTTCGTGATCCTGGGAGGAGGCGACAGCTTTGCGCTAGGAGGCGGACATATGCTGGGCAATGCGCTGGCGCTGGGGGTGAGCTTGCTCGGCGCTTTGTTCAATCTGGCCTGCATGCCGCTCATGCGCCGTTACTCGGCGCTCAGGATCAGCAGCTGGACGATCTTCTTCGGCAGCTTGTTCATGCTGCCGCTGACCAGAGGCGCGTGGTCGCAAGTGGAGTGGGCAGCCTTGACGCCGACGCATTACGGCATCCTGCTCTATAATGTATTTGCCTGCACCGTGATCGGCTTCGTCGTATGGAACGCTTGTATGTATCGTGTAGGCGCAACAAGGGCCAACTTCTTCCGTTATGTCGTGCCTGCTGCTGCTGTGGCGGCCGGTTACCTGATGTTCGAGGAGCGGCTGACCTGGCTGCAGCTGGCAGGCGCCGCATGTATGGCAGCAGGTCTGGTCTGGATCAGCGCCGAGCGGCGGCAGGCGGCAGCGCTCCCTGCCGGGGCCGGGGCAGAGCAAGCCGGATAGCCGGGTGTCGGCCTGCCTTCAGGAGAAGAGGCAGGAACGCCCGGCTATCCGATAGCGCGCGAGAGGGCTCAGGCCGCTGGACGGCGGTTCCTGGCCTGAAAAATCAAGGACGCATATGTTCGCGAACAATCTGCTGCTGGCGCCTTGACACCTGCAGCGTCTTGGCGTCCTTTGCGCCAAAATAAAGCTGATCGTCTTCGATCGAACTGATCTTGCCGGTATTGACATAGCAATCGGATTTCAGACGGACAAAGCTCGCGTGAGAGGTTAGTCGCTTCACTTCTTCGGCAGACATTCTTTTTTTAATGTTGTAGTTCTGACCGTGGAAGCTTACCTGTCCGTGAGAGCCGATCTTGAAAAACAAGATATCCTTCTCGACCTCGAAGTCCTCATACAAATTGCGGGATTGCATTGCTAAACCTGCCATTCCAATTCCCCCCTTAAGAGATTTGTGCAGCCGATTTATTGATAGCGCTTACATTATAACATGTTTTTGAAGGGATTTAAAGGGGGTAAGCAATAAAAAAAACACCGGCATGTCTTTACGGTGAATCGCCACTCCTCGGGTTCGCTATACGGGAGCGGCAAATGGTATGATAAAAGCAGTCTGAATCCGGCTATTGCGTCCATAGCCGAGTACAGGAGGGAGGTGGGCGGCAAAATGACCTATTGGCAGCGTCTGTACCTGGTCGGCATGGTGCTGGCCATCATGCTCTGCGTCGCCGGTGAATTGATCTGGATCCTCGATCCTGTACATATCGGAAAGTCTTATTACTGGATTGACTTGCTCAACGGCATCGTCTACCTGCTCGCTGTCGTGCCGCTAGTCTGGCTGGCGGCTGCGGTCGGCGGGATCGTGCAAGCGCGCAGGGAGGCCGTGCAGTCGGCTATCGAGGGGCGTGCATCAGCGGTCCGCAGAAGAGGCTACAGCTTGGGGCTGTATCTCGATGTGCTCCGCCGGGCGCTGCTCCTGCTGGCCTCTGGACTGGCGGCGCTGTTCATCAGCTGGATGGCGGCGACAGGCGAGATGATGCTGATGCTGATGGTGGCTACGGCGATCCTGCTTCTCCTCTCCTGGCTGATCGCCTTGTGGGATCTGCTGGTGCTGGAGCGCCGCCGCCGCAATGGACGATTCCCCAGCCGTTCTGTCCTGGCGTTTATTGTATCGGTGGCGCTCTTATTTGCTTTGTTCTATCCGACGCCTTATATGGTTACTTATCCCGGTCTCTCGGTCAATATGCACCGTTATGCAGTGGCCGAGGAAGCAGATAGACACGGGGTTCACGGACAGATCATGGGCGTGCTGGTATTCGACCGGCCGGCTTTTCCCATCGACTGGCTCTATGCCGAATTGTTCCCGAACTACAGCTTCCGGCCGATCCGCAAGCTCGGCATGTCGATCGGCTCTTATGAGAACCTTGTTCATAGTCTGAAGATGGAGGCCAACGATCTCGGCAGTGCTGTCGGCTTCAAGCTGGCTGGTGTCGGTGACGGCGCGGTCGCATACGGCGCCCTCGTGCAGAGTGTACAGATCGGAGGTCCTGCATACGGTGAATTGCGTCCCGGCGATATCATCATCCGGATCAACACGCATGCCGTATCTTCCTCGCTGACGCTGACCAATGTGATGCGGCTGATCGAGCCAGGAGACCCGGTTGAGGTGACACTGCTGCGCAATAACGAGCCGATCACCGTACGTCTGAACACGGTCGTCCATCCGGATGATGAGAATCGGCCGGCAGTCGGCATCCAGGTCGATGACGCGCTGATGCTTGATCTGCCGATGCAGGTCAGCTTCCGTTCGTATTTTGCCCATGAAGGGGGACCGTCGCACGGCGCGGCGCTGGCATTGACGCTGATCGATCAGCTGACTCCGGGCGGAGTTACCTTCGGCAACCGGGTGGCCGTCACCGGCACGATCAATGCCAACGGCACGGTAGGCAAGATCGGCGGCATCCGGCAGAAGGCCTACACGGTCTACCGCAATGGAGCGGACGTCTTCTTCGTCCCGTACGGCCAGGCGCAGGAGGCCAGGTTGGGCGCCCCCGAGCTCAATATCGTGCCGGTACAGACGCTGAGGGATATTCTGGACTGGCTCAAGGCGAACCCCAAATAACGGAAGTTCCCGACAGCGATCGGAAGAACGATCCGTTACCTTGAGGCTTTATGTTGAGAGCAGTCTGAAGTCTGCAATCGGTCCAATGGCTAGCCGCCCCCGATATGGCCATACTAACAGGAGCATATCGGTAGAGCGGGGGCATTTTGACAAATGACAGGGAAGAGTGTCCGGGGAGAGGCGGCAGCCTGGCTCCCTTTGGGGTTCATGTCGGTCATCCTGATGGCCAAAAGCTTGGTGGCTTGGCAAATTTTATTCGATATGGGTGGAAGCATCCGGCCCTGGCTGACGGATCTGGTCACGATCGCGCTGCTGCTGGCCGTCATCGAGCTGGCTGCCGTCCGCGGCAAGCTTGTGCTCTATCTGGCCGTGGACCTGGTTCTGACGACGGTTTATTTTGCTTCTATTATGTACTATCACTATTATGGTGTAGTCGTGACTCATCACGCGCTGGGCCAGATCAATCAGATCACGGCGGTGCAGGACAGCGTGTTCTCGCTCTTGCACCCGGAATATCTGCTGCTGTATGCGGATCTGCCGGTCCTTGCGACGCTGCTGTTCATCGATCGCCGCGGCCGGCGATGGCTGTCCCGATCGAGGCGCAGGCTGCCTGTGCTGTCCGCTGCAGCAGCCGCAGCCGTCCTCTCAGCTGTCTGCGCAGCTCATATCGGCGCTCACCGCAGCAGCATCAATGAGCTGGTTCAGGCCAGCGGCATGGGACTGCTCAATTATGAAGTGTACCGGATCGCGCTTGAAAGGCCGGAGCCGCTCATCCCTGCCGAACAGATCACTCCGGCAGCTATTGCCGCCCAGAAGGGATTGGCCGGCGAACCGGCCCTATACCGGCGCGGTCAGGCGCGGGGGAAAAATATCATCCTCATCCAGCTGGAAGCCTTTCAAAACTTTCTTCTGCACCTGAAGGTAGATGGCAAGGCGGTCACGCCTGTTATGAATGCGCTGGCTGAAAAGTATGCCTATTTCCCGAACTTCTATCAGCAGGTGGGGCAGGGGAATACGTCTGACGCGGAGTTTGTAGTGAATACTTCCTATTATATTCCCTCAGCAGGCGCAGCATCCCAAATCTACGGCGGCAAGCAGCTGCCTGGACTGCCGCGGCTGCTCCGGGAAGCCGGCTATTACAGCGCTACGTTCCATGCCAACGATGTCGCTTTTTGGAGCAGGGATCGTCTCTATAGCGCTTTGGGCTTCGACGCTTATTATGACAAAAGCTTCTTCGGAGAAGCGGACAAGGTTGCATTCGGCGCCTCTGACGAGGTGCTCTACAGGCGCATCGCGCCCGAGCTGTCCAGCTGGCAGCAGGCAGGTCTGCCTTTCTACGCCCACATCATCACGATGTCGGCGCATCATCCGTTCCGTCTGCCTGAGGATAAGCGGCTGCTGTCCATGCCAGCTGAGCTGGATGGGACGCTTCTGGGCGACTACTTGACGGCACAGCATTATGCCGACCGGGCGCTGGGACAGTTCATCGAGGAGCTGCAGCGCAGCGGCATCTGGGAAGACAGCGTGGTTGCGGTCTACGGGGATCATCTTGGACTGCCGATGTATGCGCTGGCCGATACGGACAAGCGGCAGCTGGAGCAGCTTACCGGGCACCCGTATTCATATCCGGATATGCTGAATATCCCGCTCGTCATCTCGGTTCCCGGCCAGACGGGACCGCAGCGGCTGGAGCAGGCGGGTGGCCAGGTTGATCTGCTGCCGACGCTGGCCCATCTGCTGGCGCTTGATTCGGGGCGAGAGGTATGGTTTGGCCAGGATTTGCTTGAGGCAGATGACAATGTCCTGCCGCAGCGCTACTATCTGCCGACAGGATCGCTGGTCACGGACGGGGCGGTCTTCATCCCGGGTAGAGGTTATGATGACGGCGTGACGCTGCCCATCCGTCAGGTGCCCGGCGCTGCTTCGCAACCACGGGCATATGTGACGGAAGCCGATTACTACAAAGCGCTGCGGCTGTTGCATTTATCTGACAGCTACGTCCGGCAGCTGCCGGAACTTTGAGGGAGGATACAAGGAGCCAGAGCTCGCAGAATCGCGCATTCGTGAGTGCGGCTTTTCTTTTGCATGTTTTTTGGAAGCTGGCGGACAGATAAAGGCAGTCATGACAGTACCTGACTTTTGACTTTATCCAGACGGCGTAGCATAATATGCTTTACTGCTTTATGATTGAGTTTCTGTAAACAGGGTATATGATAACTAAAGATGTTAAGTGGGGCCACAGTTTAGGCGTTTTTGAAACTATTATGAAAGCTGAATCGTTATATTATCATTGCGTAAACGGGCGGATACCGAATTCGTCCTGTTTGGTCCGCAGTCCGGTTGCCGGACAGGGATTTTTTTGAAAAGGAAGGCGGGGAATCATTTGTTTAGGTTTCTGGAAGCCGTGCGGGCAAGACCGTTCGTCTTTTTTTCGATCATTATGCTGCTTAAGAGTTGTCTGGCCTATTTTGTCATCTTTGACAACGGCATTTCTATTACGCCGCTGTTGACCGAGATCCCATTTGTGTGGGCGCTGTTCTGTCTCATCGAGTGGTTTGCCACCAAGCGCAAGCTGCTTTATTATCTGCTGGTCAATCTGCTGCTGACAGCGATCTTTTTTGCAGCTATCATGTACTACAAGTATTACGGCGTCATCGTCACTTACCACGCTCTGGACCAGGTCAATCAGGTGACTGCGGTCAAGAACAGCGTATGGTCTTTGATGCATCCTTACTACCTGTTGATTTTCATCGATATCATCGTCTTCAGCATCATGATGTTCCGCAAGCGCCAGCCGAGGGACGACCATCCATACAAGCCGAGAAAAGCGCTCGTCATGAGCCTGTTCGCTTTGTCGGTCATCCTCTGCTTCGTCAATATTATGCCTAACCGGGCCAGTATGAACGAGATCAAGAAAGCGGAGGATATGGGCATCCTCAATTACGAGGCCTATACGATCTTTGCCAAGGAAGAGAAGGAGCTTGTCGACCCTGAAGAGATCACCAGAGCCAAGATTGAGGGTCTGAAACAGACGAGCGCCCTGGAGGAAGCCAATTATACAGCTGCCGCTCAAGGCAAGAATCTGATTATCATCCAGATGGAATCGTTCCAGACCTTCCTGATCAATCTGGAGCTTGACGGGCAGGAGATTACGCCCCATATGAACCGGCTGATGAATGAGCATTTTTATTTCCCGAACTTCTACCAGCAGGTAGGGCAAGGCAACACGTCCGATGCGGAGTTCGTCGTCAACACGTCGTTTTATATCCCGCCGCGCGGCGCCGCTTCCGGCGTCTATGCGGGCAAGCAGCTGCCGAGCTTGCCCAAGCTGCTGAAGGAGCATGGCTATCAGAGCGCGACCTTCCATACCAATGTCGTGGAGTTCTGGAACCGCGGCGAGCTGTATGAGGCGATCGGTTTTGATCGCTACTATGATGAAGCCTTCTTCGGCAAAGAAGATACGATCTTCTTCGGCGCCTCGGACGAGGTGCTCTACGACAAGTCTGCAGACGAAATCATCCGGATGCACCGCTCTGGCGAACCGTTCTATGCCCAGGTCATCTCGATGACGGCGCATCATCCGTTCACGATTCCACAGGAGAAGCATCGGATGACGCTGCCGGAGCGGTATGAAAAAACATTCGTCGGCGACTATATTCTCTCGCAGAACTATGCTGACCATGCGCTCGGAGAGTTTATCGACGATCTGAAAGAAAGCGGCGTCTGGGAGGACAGTCTGGTCATCATCTACGGAGATCACCTGGGGCTGCCGATCTATTCGCTGACCCGTACCGACAAAGAGCTGATGGAAGAAATCTACGGTCGGGAATACAGTTATACCGATATGATCAACATACCGCTGGCTATCGTCTCGGACGATTTCACTTACCCGGCCGTGTTCGAACAGATCGGCGGACAGGTCGATATCCTGCCGACCGTGGCCAATCTGTTGGGCGTGCCGCTCGGGGACCGCATCTACTTTGGCCAGGATATCGTCAATCAGACGTATAACCTGCTGCCCCAGCGGTATTATCTGCCGTCGGGTTCGCTGCTGAGCGACGACGCGCTGCTCATCCCGGGCACGGGTTACGAGGACGGCACGGAATACCCGCTGGCCGGGGATGGCGGCAACGGCACCAGCATCACCGAAGACGAGTATAACCGGGCGTTAGAGCTGCTGAACCTCTCCGACAGTTACGTCACCCAACTGCCGGACCGGGAACCGTCAGAGGACGCTGCATTATTGGATTAAATAAGGCCAAAAGGCCGGGATGAGGCAGTAATCTGCCCAATCCCGGCCTTTACCTTCGTTTTTTGGAAATTATGCTGCCCCGCCTGCATTTGCTGGTTCATCTCATCCTCGGAGTTATGGCGCCAGCCGCAGGCCGTCTTCGAGCAGTGTCTCTTGCTCGGACTTCAGTGTCTCCTGGTCCCCCTCCGCTTCGTCCGCGGCGATGCCGATGAGCCGGGGAGTCGGTTTGTACGTATCGCGGGAGATCCGCTCGCGCGATATCTCCTTGCCGTCCTGGAGCTTCGTCCGGTACGTCTCGACGACATAGCCGGGCTTGCCCTCATTGAGCTGCACCGGTCGGCCCGGTGCTGCCTTGACGCTTGCCACTTCAACGACAGGAGGATCGATCGTCTGCACGATACGCGAATGGATCTCGTATTGGGTGCCTGTGGGCAGTGTGCCGAACAGCTTGACGGTCAGCTTGCGATCCTTGGTCTCGGTGCGGATCACCAGATGCTTGCCGGTCGTATTGCGGAACCGGAAGTTGATCGCCCCCTCGGCAAAGGTAGCATCCTGTCCGAGAGGCATGTACGAGACCGGCAGCGAGTGGTTGCGGCGTTCCACGATCGCAAGTCCCGCCATCAGGGCGGCCTGGTAAAGCGTGCTCGACACTTGGCAGATGCCGCCGCCGACGCCCGGCACGAATTCGCCGTTCAGGATGACCGGAGCTTCGCGGAAGCCGTACTGCTGTTCCGCAGCAGCGATCACCTGACCATAGTCGAAGATCTCGCCTGGCGCGAGCTCCCAGTTCTGGAGCGTACGGGCGGTCGCCTCGACATTGAAGGCTCGTCCTGCCGGACTGGCGCTATAGTCCGTCGTATGCGAGGAGATCCTGCGCTCGACGCCTTGCGCCCGGAGCTTCTCAAGTGTTAGCTCGGGCTGCAGCACGGTGATGGGCAGCTTCAACGTATACGGCTTCCCGACCTCGCTGTGCGGGGCCGCTTCTTCTCCTTGCGAGCGTGCTGCAGCATACTTGCGCCACCATGACGCCGCTTCGGTACGCATCTGCCCGGACAGGGCATTCATGTCGATGCGGTAGGCGTCCCGATGTCCGCGGTAGACGACCTTGTCGTCCGTCGTGATCCGCCGCTGGGCATCGGCGGTCTCGCTCAGATCCAGCCAACCCCACTGGCTGCGGATCCGTTCCTCGAACAGCTGGCGGTTCCAGGCCAGCCGGATCCGATGCTGGCGGGGAAAGCTCAGTCGATAGCGAGCACGCTCCAGCAGACTGCCCTCCCGCAGCTCCAGCAGTGCCCGCTGAAGCGGCTCGCGCTCGACCTTGAACCCAAGCTCGCGGAGCGACCAGGATTGCCCGGCATCCTTCGTCAGATTGGCCTGGATCATCACTTCCTGCTCCTCGAATCGGGACCATACGTCCTCCAGTTCCTGCTGTGCTCTCTCGATGGTCAGACCGCCGATCGGCCTGCCGTCGACAACTGTTCCGTCGGGTACCGTGTCTTGTCCAGCATAGACGTTCAACAGCCCCCATGAGGTGGAAGCAAGCAGCAGGATTGCGCTGATGACGATGGCGGCCAGATGGATTTTTTTCATCGCTTAGACATCACCTCGCCTCGTTTCTTACTTCATAGGTATGCAACAGACAGCTGCAATATTAAATCCGGCTTCGATGATTGTCCCCCTCTAATTCGGAATGAGAATTATTAAAATCCTGTCGATTGGACCGAGATTGGAAGGAATTGCGTACTTCTTGTCGAATGTCTAGTAGTTGACTCTCTACAGGATGTGATAATGTGATAGAAATGCAAGACATCTGGAAAACGTACGCCAATGGCTCCCATGCGTTGCGCGGCGTTTCCGTCCTTATAGATCGCAATGAGTTCGTCTATCTGGTCGGACCTTCCGGTGCGGGCAAATCGACGTTCATGAAATTGATATACCGGGAGGAAGTGCCTACCAAAGGGCAGATCTCGGTTAATGGCTTCAACATCGGCAAGTTGAAGCCCCGCAAGATTCCGTATGTTCGCCGCAATATCGGCGTCATCTTCCAGGACTATCGTCTGCTGCCAAAGCTGACTGCTTTTGAAAACGTCGCCTTTGCGATGGAGGTTATCGAGGCGCCGCGACGCCTCATCCGTAAACGAACGATGGAAGTGCTGGAGCTGGTAGGGCTGCGTGAGAAGCATGCGAGTTATCCGGCTCAGCTCTCCGGTGGAGAGCAGCAACGGGTTGCGATCGCGCGGGCGATCGTCAACAACCCGGCTGTCATCGTCGCGGATGAGCCGACAGGCAATCTTGATCCGGATACCTCCTGGGGCATCATGCATCTGCTGGAAGAGATCAACTTCCGGGGTACGACGATCGTGATGGCGACTCACAACCGGGAGATCGTCAACCGCCAGCGCAAACGCGTCATCGCGATCGAAGAGGGCTTGATCGCCCGCGACGAGGCAAGAGGGGAGTATGGGTATGAAATTTAGCACCATGCTCCGTCATCTCCGGGAAGGCGGCAAAAGCCTGTTCCGCAACGGCTGGATGACCTTCGCGTCGATCAGCTCGATCTGCATCTCCTTGTTCATCCTGGGCGTCTTCCTGTTGCTTGCGCTCAATGTCAACAATCTGACCGAGCAGATCGAGAGCCAGGTTCAGGTCCGGGTATTCCTGCAGCTGAACACCGAGCAGGAGAAGATCGATGAGCTGCACCGGACGATCGGCAATATGCCGGAGGTCAGCAGCGTTGACTTCGTCTCCAAGATGGAGGGATTGGAGCTTTTGCGTACGAGCCTGGGGGATGATGGCCGTGAACTGCTGGACGGCTATGACGAGACCAATAATCCGTTGCCGGATTCCTTCACCGTCGAAGTCGTCAACCCGCAAGAAATCAGCTTCGTGGCGAAGAAGATCGAAGCGGTCAACACGGAGGGCGATGCGTCGATCACCAGTGTCAAATACGGTCAGGGTACCGTGGAAACGTTGTTCAAGGTAACAACGGCCGTGCGCAATATCGGCCTGGTTATTGTCGCAGGACTGGCTTTGACAGCCATGTTCCTCATTTCCAATACGATTAAAGTGACGATCCTCTCGCGCAGCCGCGAGATTAAGATTATGAAGCTGGTCGGTGCCACCAATCCCTTTATTAGCTGGCCTTTCTTCATCGAAGGGGCGCTGATCGGCTTTATCGGCTCGGTCCTCACTTCAACTATCGTAATGGCCGGATATTCACAGCTGGTTTCTTTTTCCCAGTTTGAGCTCGGACTGATGATGATCCGGCTGGTGACTGTACAGGAATCGGCGCTGCTCGTGAGCGGACTGCTTGTCGGCATCGGGACGCTGATCGGCATATGGGGAAGTACGATATCGGTTCGAAAGTATTTGAAAGTGTAGGTGAAGACATTCGTGAAGAAAGCACTTGCCGCATTGGTGTTCCTGCTGGTCGCGGCCTTTGTCATACAGCCGGTGGGCGGACAGGCCGCTTCGCAGGTTGATCGGATCAATCAGGAGCTGAACAAGGTTCGCTCACAGATCAAGGAAGCTTCGGAGAACAAGGAGCAAGCGGAGCAGGCGCATAGTTCTGTGACCATGCAAAAGGAGGAGGCGACCAAATCGATCAATCAGATCCTTGATGAGATCGACAATGTCTCCCTCAATCTGCAGGTTACCCAGACTCAGCTTGCCAAGACCGAAGGCGAACTGCTGGATGCGGGACGCAGCCTGGAAGAGACGGAAGCCCGAATCGTCGAGCGGGACAAGCTGCTCGATTCCAGAGTGCGGCTGATGTATACCAATGGCTTTGTATCGTATATGGACGTGCTGCTGAGTGCGACCAGCTTCAGCGATTTCCTCGACCGCGTGGACGCGCTGTCGTCGATCATGAGTCAGGACAAAGATATCCTGGAGGAGCACCGGCAGGATAAGGAGCTTATCCTGGTCAAAAAAGCGGAGATCGAAACCAAACTGGATGAAGTAAAGGATCTGTATGTCCGTCTGGAGTCCTATCATAACCAATTGCTAGTCAAAGAGAAGGAAAAAGAGGTCATGATCCTGCAATACAACGAGCAGCTGGAAGAGCTTGAAGGCATATCGGATGAGCAGGAAGCGCTGCTGATGAATCTGGCCAAACAAGTATCCGAGCTGGAGAAGGAGCGTACGGCGGAGCTCGAGCGCCAGCGCAAAGAGCAGGAGCGCCTGCGCGAGCTGGAGCGTCAGCGCGAACAGGAGCGCCAGCGGAAGCTCCAGCAACAACAGCAGCAACAACAGATGCAGGCTCAGACGCGGTCCGAGTCCAACTATCAGGACACGGGCGGCAAGCTGCTGCGGCCGATCTCCTCGTCATATCGGATGAACTCGCAGTTCGGGCCGCGCATCGATCCGATCACGGGTCAACGCGGACGGATGCACAACGGCGTTGACTTCGCAGCACCGGCGGGCACGCCGATCTATGCGGCTGAATCCGGCATCGTCACCGTCGCCCAATCGACCAGCGGCTACGGCAATACGGTCATCATCGATCACGGCGGCGGCATGTGGACCTTGTATGCCCACATCCGCAACGGCGGCATCAAAGTCAAGGCCGGCCAGCAGGTGAAGCGGGGCGAGAAGATCGCCGAGGTCGGCAGTACCGGCCGCTCCACGGGCAACCATCTGCACTTCGAGGTGCGGATCAATGAAAAGCCGGTGAACCCCGTTAATTATCTACGTTAACGATTAACAAAAATCGCTTTTCAGCACCGAGAAGGTTAAATGAGGTTGGAACTGAGGAGCGTCCACGTTTTCGTAGAAAACGACTTCGGAAGCATGGCTACGTGAGCACACTAAGCTGAGGCTTTCGAAGCTAGTTTCCTTCGGAAACTTTTATTCAACTGAATTTAAGATTCGATGTCGAATCCACTTCTCTGAATTGCTTCGTGATCAAAAGCGTCAGGTTGCGTTAGTCCGCTTGAAGCGGTATACTACCCCTTACAGCCGCCCTTCACAGGGCGGCAACCGCTGTTTGGGGCTGTCAGCACCTCGTGTCACCTCAGGCCCGGTTGGTTTAATATTAGCTGTAGGCTTGTCATACACTATATAAGTTGACTTCAGCAGGATGCAGTAGTGCTGCGGTCGTACAAAGGTGGTGAAGGGTATGCAATACAAGGGTAAGACGGTACTCGTCTATGTCATCCTGACCATGCTGGCGACCATGCTGGTGACGCTGGCCGTGGTAGACCGTTCCTTGCTCAGGGAACTGAGCAGCCGGGCAGGACTGGTGACAGCCCAGGGCGTGGTAACGGAAAGGCTGACCTCGGAGGAGCTGGCCAAGCTCAATACGGTATTGTCGCTCATCGAGACGAAGTATTACCAGCCGGTGGACAGAGAACTGGTCGTCAGCGGGGCGCTGAACGGGATGATGGCAGTACTGGAAGATCCTTATTCGGTCTATATGGAGCATGATGCGGCCGAGCATTTCTCCGAGTCCATCGAAGGCTCCTTTAGCGGGATCGGGGCCGAAGTGTCGATGGAGAACGGACAGGTCATCGTCGTCTCGGCCATCAAGGATTCGCCGGCTGAGCGGGCGGGTCTGCTGCCCAAGGATATCATCCTGTCGGTCAATGGCGAGAAGCTCGATGGCTTGCAGTTAAACGAGGCGGTAGCCAAGGTGCGCGGCCCCAAAGGCTCGAAGGCGGAGCTGGAGATTCAACGCGGGCAGCGGACGCAGCCGATCCAGGTTACTGTCGTACGTGACGAGATCGATGTGGAGACCGTGTTCGCGGAGATGCTGCCCGGAGATATCGGCAAGATCGAGATCCGTCAGTTTGCCATGAATACTGGCGAGCGGTTCGGGGAAGAGCTGGCCACCCTCGAGGGGCAGGGGATGAAAGGACTGATCATCGACGTGCGCAACAATCCAGGCGGCGTCCTGCCTGTCGTCGTATCGGTCACCGAGCCGTTCATCCGCTCAGGCGAGCCGATCGTCCAGATCGAGGACCGTAACGGGGAGCGGGAGCAGACCGTATCCAAAGGGTCTGGCAAGCCGTATCCGCTCGTCGTGCTGACCAATAAAGGCAGTGCGAGCGCCTCGGAAGTGCTGGCCGGCGCACTGAGAGAGCGGGCGGACGCTACAGTGGTCGGTGAGACGACCTTCGGCAAAGGCACGGTACAGGTAAGCTACAATAAAGTCATGAGTGACGGGTCGCTGGTGAAGATGACGATCGCCAAGTGGTTGACGCCGGACGGCAACTGGGTCAATGAGACCGGAATCGAGCCAGATATCGAAGTGCTGCCGCCGGATTTCTACAATGCGCCAAGATTATCCAAGGAACAGACCTTGAAGCGCGACATGCTGGGCGAGGAGGTCCGCAGCGCGCAGCTGATGCTGAGCGGGCTTGGCTACAATACCGGCCGCAAGGATGGATATTACAGCGAGCAGACAGCCCAGGCTGTCGCCGCATTCCAGCAGAGCGTGTCGTTGCCGGCAAGCGGCGATCTGGATGAGCAGACGGCGGAGCGGCTGGAGGAAGCGCTGATCAGCTGGATTCGCGATGACAGCAACGACAACCAGCTTGACGCAGCCGTAGAAGCGCTGCAGAAGAAGCTGGCGGAGTGACGCAGTGGGCTTGCTGTGCAGCATAGCATGACCCCCGGCGGTAGCCGGTACGTCCAGGCTACTTGAGCCGCCCGGAAGGAATCCGGCGCCGGAGCGTCGAATGTGTAGAAGGCTGGCTCATCGCCGATGCGGCGGGGGTCAGCCTTCTATTGTTGAGACCCGTGTTGGAGCGTGAGAGGAAGTGACCGTAGATTGGAAGAACTGTACGTAGTGCTGCAACAGCTCGGAGCTGCGGCTCTGCAGCTCATTGTCCAGCCGTTTTATTATATCGCCATATTACTGATCATCCTGATCTACCGCAATCAGATGCAGCTGGAGCAGCGGCTGTTCCATGCGCGGCTGCATCCGTGGCCGGTCGAGACCATGCGCTCGCTGCTCTGGGGACTGGCGGCGGGGCTGGGCGTCTCGCTGGCTGCCGCCTTTATCGGCATCCAGTTGACATCGGACACCGTCTTGTGGGTGTGGGGCACGGCCGGTGTCCTCCTGCTGCTGCGGGTCAGATGGCTCTGCATGGCATACAGCATCGGCGTATTGGGCTTGCTGCAGGGAGCGGCGGGTTGGATCGACCCGGACTCGCTCACCCCGGCGGCCGTCCGCATCGCAGAATCCCTGGCCGCTCTCGACATCCCCGGCCTGCTCCTGCTGGCGGCGCTGCTGCATCTGGCCGAGGCAGTGCTGCTCGGCCGTCAGGGACCGGCGCTCGCCAGTCCGCTCGTGCTGGCGGGCAAGCGCGGCCGGCTCGTCGGCGCCTACCGCCAGCAGGGCTACTGGCCCGTGCCGCTGCTGCTCGTGACGCCGGCGGCGGGCGGATTGGCCGCTGCGGCAGACAGCCCTTTGCCCTGGACGCCGCTCCTGGGCGGCAGTCTGTGGGCGGAGGGCTGGACGATGATCGGCCTGCCGGTGATCATCGGCTTCACGGCGCTGACGCGCTCGCTGCTGCCCCGGCAGAGCGCCCGCGACAGCGCCCGCCAGCTGGTGGCGTACAGTCTGCTGCTGGGCGGCGTGGCGGCTGGCGCCGCCTGGTGGCCGCCGCTCACTGTACCTGCCGCGCTGTGCGCGCTGCTGCTGCATGAAGCGATCGCTCTGCTGGGCGCTTGGCGCGAGTCCGCCCGCAGCCCATTCTATGTGCACGACGGCCCGGGTCTGCGCGTGCTGGCCGTCGTGCCCGGGAGTCCTGCAGCGGAGCTGGGCATCGTCACCGGCGAGGTGCTAGTCAAGGTCAACGGCACACGCGTCCGTACGCAAGCGGAGCTCCATGAGGCGCTAAGTCGGAGCAGCGCGGCCTTCTGCAAGCTGGAGGTGCTCAACCTGGAAGGAGAGAGCAAGTTCCTGCAGCGGGCCCGCTATGCCGGCGAGCATCACCAGCTCGGGATTATCCTGGCGCCCGACGAGCATGCCGACCAGTATGCGCCGGCCCGCCAGCCCTCGCTCTGGCGTCTGCTTGGCGGAGGCAAGTCGCGCCGGAAGCCGCGCGAGCTCCCGGATGACCTCTCGTTCTGAGTAAATGAAGCTTTGTCGATTTCATGCTGCGAACGCTGAGAGATAGAGAACAAAAAAACCTTCATTGCCGTGGCTCACGGAAATGAAGGTTTTTTTCAACATACAAGCCGTTTCACCTTGGCCCTTTCCCTTACTGGACGCGCCGCCGCAGCAGCAGCAGCCCGACGATCAGGACGGCGACTACACCAGCGGCGGTGTAGGCCGTGAGCGTCACGGTCTCGTTGCTGCCCTGCTGCTTGACGCCGATGCCGATCAGCGCCCAGACGAAGACAAGCATATAGGCCGCATCGGTATAGCGGTAGCCGATGATGCCTGCCAGCGCCACGGCAATGACGATAAGGATGACCGTCCAGGTCGTGTCGCCCAGTCCGAAGCCGTCCCATCCGGCGTCATAGAGCAGGACGGTAATATTGACGATCGTAGCGACGCTGATCCAGCCCATGTAGATGCTGAAGGGCAGGTACACCAGCAGCCGCTCGGCCATCGTCTTGCGCTCGCTGGCGCCGCGGATGCGCCGGTACAGCACAATGAGCGACAGCAGCAGGGCGAGCATAACGGCGACCGAAACAGGCAGCAGTTCATAATGCCATACGACAATCCAGGTGCAGTTAAACACACAGGTGAGCAGGAACCAGATGCCGATACGCTGGACGCTGTCACGGCTCATCGTGTGCGGCAGCGCCTGATAGATGACGAAGCCGATCAGCAGGGCGTAGATCAGGCTCCAGATTGAGAAGACGTAGCCGGCGGGCGTGATAAGGACAGGATATTGATCGGACAGCTCACCGGTCGTTTTGCCGGCGATCGGCAGTGTATTGGC
The DNA here is from genome assembly GCF_047238105.1 of Paenibacillus jepli. Taxonomy (NCBI): domain Bacteria; kingdom Bacillati; phylum Bacillota; class Bacilli; order Caryophanales; family Paenibacillaceae; genus Paenibacillus; species Paenibacillus jepli. Next base: position 2,653,344 of record NZ_JBDFMD010000001.1, on the reverse strand, counting down.
CAGGGTGTTGACGACCAGAACGGCAATGAGGCCCAGCATATTCAACCAACGGTAAGGATGAGATCGCATGTGATTCCTCCTTTTGACCAGCGGGTCAGTTTCGATATGCTATTATATTCACCCATTGTCCGTTCATTCAAACGGCTTTAACGGTTTTCGCAGGCGAAGGTGAGCTGGGCCTCCAGCATCTCGCCCGGGCCGACCATGGGCAGCTCTTCGCGGACCACGAGCTCCTCATTTTTGGCCATCCAGGGCTCGACGCAGACGAACGGCTTGCCTTGTACGCTCCACAGCACGATGTATTTGAAAACCTCGCTATAGGATAATCGGACCGTGCATGTCTCGTTCAACGGAAAGGCGATCTGCCGCTGCTCCGCATCCAGCAGCGCTACCGACTCGACCAGCTCGCCGAGATCGATCGCTCCAACGACAGGCTTGATCCGGCCGTCGTTGTAGTCCAGATACTGTGTGGCGTCGGTGTCGTAGACCAAGGCCTTGCTGCTTGTGGCAAAATAGGGGTGGAAGCCGGCGACCATCGGCATGGGCGCCTCCGAATGGTTGATGTATTGCTGCTCCAGGCGCAGCCGGCCGCCCTGCAGCCGGTAAGTGAACAGCAGCTCAAAGGCGAACGGATAGGATTGCAGCGTCTGCTCGTTGCTGGTCAGCCGCAGCGTCAGCGACGCCTCGTCATCTTGAGAAGTAGATACAACCTCCCACGGCAGGACGCGAGCGACCCCATGGTTGGCCATCGGATAAGTCACGCCTTGCCACTCATATTGCTTGTCCGGCAACTGACCGCAGATCGGGAAGAGGATAGGGTTGCCGCCCCGGATATTGGCGTCCGGGTCGCGGAAGGTTGCTTCATCCAGATAGAGCAGCGACTGGCCATGCAGGACCAGCCCGGTCATGATGCCCCCGCGCTGCGGACAGATCCGGGCGGCAGAAGAGGTAGAGCGTTCCTGCAGCTCATAGACGGGAAAGCCGTCCTGCACGAGTTGGACGCTATAGTCGGATAGGGATGTCATGGAATGGTGCCTCCTTGGATACGTAATCTGTTAGCATCATACCACAACCTCTCTGCATGAAGGTACGCCGCCGAATATTTATCATGCAAAGCGATAGTAGATCAGCAGGAAGGTGGCTAGCGCAAATAGAAAATTAAGGGAGACAAACACCATCTGGTCTGTGCGGGACTGGTGCAGGGAAACAGGCGGTTTGTAGAAGCCGGTCCCTTCGATGATGAACATCAGCAGGACGACATGAATCATGAAGTGGCCGATCAGCTCTGTTATGCCGAACAACATCGTGGTCGATATAAAGATCAAGGTCAACACAAAGGCCAGAAGCCGGTTTAAGAGACCGACGACGAGGAGATAGCCGACGACAAATTCGATGAAACCCGTCATCACGATAAAGGCGCCTGGCGCAAAGCCGAACGTAGGCACATTGTGGTTAGCGATGATGTCTTCGGCCATTATGGGATAGACCCACTTCTCGACAGCGACCCAGCACAGCGACAAGCCCGTTCCGAGATACAGCAGCGGGAAGCCAAGACGCGACTCGCGGGTGCGTTCGAGGACGAGTACGCCGATCACGGCGAAATAGAAGCCGTAATCCAGCATGTGGAACAATCCGGCCTTATAGGTCAGATTAATGAGCAGTCCCAGCAGAACCAGGGCGCCGGCCTTGGAGGCGAATTTGAACGGGATGAGCAGGAGCACGATCGCCGTCCACATCAGTACCAGCTCAAACGTATGCTCAATTGCAAACTCGGGGGCAAACATGGAACCGGAGGCCGCTTGAACAATCAAGGCGGCAGCGGTGCCGTACTTCAGCAGCATGGGCAGATAGCCGCGCAGCTGATCCAGTCCCGCGTCGATCCGCTGCGACACTCCCCATGTCGAGACCCGGCCCAGCAGCTGGGTTATCAGGGCCAGTACGACTGCTGTGACGACTGCCAGGATCATGAAGAACGGCGACATGATGGTGGTGATGTCTTCTTTGACCGGCTGGACCTCGGTGAACCACTTGACATGGCCATGCGCCGCTGCCGGCACCAAGAGGAGCCCCGTGAACAGGAAGATTAGCGAGCAAGACAGTCGTTTCATGTTTTATCCATCCCCTTTATCGTCTTATTTTACATGCGTCTGGAAGATTACAAGCCGGGAGGACTTACTGTGAATATCTCATCGCTTCGCACCCGGATGATTCTGCTCATCCTGATCGTCACCCTGATCCCGCTGACCATTGTCGGCATTGCCAACTATCTGTCTGCCCGCGAAGTTGCCGAGGCCCCTGTTCACCATCTATTGTGGCGAACCGTGTTTTTCATTATGCTGGCCGAGCTTGCGATCTTTGGCTTGATCCTGATGCTGTTCAATCGGCTCATAGCGAGGATCAGCAGCATCCTGCAAGTGACAGAGCAAGTGGCAGAGGGGCAGTTCGATGTCTCTCCTCTTCCTGTAGGAAGGGGAGATGAGATCGACCAGCTGGCCGGGTCGGTAAACGGGATGATCGAGCATTTGCGGGAGATGTTCGAAAAGCTGGAAACTATTATTAACCAAAATGGCTTTGCCTTTATCGTCATGGATCAAAATTACAAAGTGACGTACTTCAGTAAAGCGGCGGAGCGGATGCTCGGCTACACCGCGGAGGAAGTGCTCTACCGGGCAACGCCGCTTACCTTCATCGCGCCAGACGAAGTCCAGGCTGTCGCCGCAGAGCTGTCCGTCAAGCTGGGCCGTGAGATCAAGCCGGATCTGACGGTATTCCGGGAGCTGCGCCAGCAGAATCTCAGCTACACTCGGGAGTGGACGTTCGTCCACAAAGACGGGACGCGGATTCCGATCGAGCACTTCTCCAACGGCTTGCGCGACCGCAACGGCGGCTTTGCGGGTTCGATCGGAATCGCCCGCGACATCACCGAGCTGAAGCATGCGGAGAAGGCGCGCAATCGGCTGCTCGAGGTGATGGAGGCGGCGAAGGATCTGGTGGCGACCATTGACGCTCAGGGTCGGTTGATCTATATGAATCCGGCTGGACTGTCCCTGCTGGAGCTGACAGAGGAGGAGGCGACGCTCGGCGAGGTGGCCGATCACCCGCTGCTCTTCTCACCGCTCCATGAGGGGCTGGAGCAAGCGCGTGCCCAAGGGTACTGGGAGACTGAGTCCTCCTATGTCCGCAGCGACGGACATGTGGTCTACGCCTCGCAGATCGTCGTCGTGCATCACCGGGAAGAGGCTGGGGAGATGTTCTATTCGATCATCGCGCGCGACATTACCGGTCAGAAGCTGGCGCAGGCGGAGAGCGAGCAATCCAAGCGCGAGGCGGAGGAGGCCAGCAAGGCCAAAAGCCGGTTCTTGGCCAGGATGAGCCATGAGATCCGCACACCGCTCAATGGGGTGATCGGATTGACGCAGCTGATGAAGAAGACGGAGCTGAGCGGTCTCCAGCGGCAGTACCTGGACAACATCTCGCTCTCCTCGCAGACGCTGCTCGGGCTGATCAATGACGTGCTCGATGTGTCCCGGATCGAAGCGGGCAAGCTGGTACTTGAAGAGGCGCCTTTCGACCCCGGGATGATGCTGATGCGGCTGTGCGATGCCATGAGTCTCTATCTCGGCCACAAGCAGGAATTGGAGTTCCTGGTCGAGTCGCCGGCGGAGCTCCCAGCTTCGCTCATCGGCGACTGCCAGCGCATCGAGCAGATCCTGCTCAATCTGTGCAGCAATGCCGTCAAGTTTACGCCAAACGGACGGGTCGAGCTGGGGATGACGATATCGGAGGTGCGCGAAGGCATGCGGGAGGTGACCTTCATCGTAGAGGATACCGGCATCGGTATTGCGCCTGAGCAGTTGGACCGTCTGTTCGAGCACTTCACGCAAGCGGACGGGACGGCCAGCCGCAAGTACGGGGGCAGCGGGCTTGGTCTGGTCATCGTCAAAAGCCTTGTGGAGCAGATGGGCGGTACGCTGCAGGTATGGAGCGAGCCGGGTGTCGGCAGCCGCTTCAGCTTCGCCTTGAGGCTGCGTCAGAGCGCTGACGGCGGTATGGGACGCACGATGCTCCCGCAAGCGGAGCATCGGCGCGCCAGAGTGGTCTGGGTCGTCGAGGACGACGAGCGGATGCGCACCCACTGGTGCGAGATGCTTGAGGAGATGGGCGTGCGGCCGATGCCGTTTGCCAGTTGGTCCAAGGCTTTGTCTGCCCTGCAGGCGGGCGGGCGGCCGGCACTGCTGCTGCTCGATATGGAGATGCACGATATGTACGGCGAAGAGACCTGGCTCGCTATGCACGATGCGGCGGCATCGGCCGGCGCACGTACTATGATGGTGACAACGGTATACGGCCGCGAAGAGGTGCAGCACTTGCCAGAGCATTCCCGGCCCGACGCACTGCTCGTCAAGCCCGTCAGCCGTCTCGGGCTGTATCAAGGGTTGCAGGCGCTGCTGGAGCGTCCGGGTGAGCCTGTTGCGGCGAGCACCTCCAGAGCTGTTGATCGTCATAGCGGGAAGGTTCCCCAGAAAGCTCGGGTTCTGCTCGCCGAAGACAACCGGATCAACCAGCTGGTAGCGGTCGACATGCTGCGCTCCAGGGGCTTCGAAGTGGGAGTGGCCGAGAATGGCATGCAGGCGCTGGAGCTGGTGCGTGCAGAGTCATGGGATCTGGTGCTGCTCGATATCCATATGCCGGAGATGGACGGGACCGAGGTCGCCCGGCGAATCCGGCTCGACAGCGCCAGCAGCGCTCTGCCGATCATCGCGTTGACAGCCAATGTGCTCAGCCGTGACCATCAGCATTATCTGGCACTAGGGATGAATGCGGTGATTACGAAACCGATCGATGAAGAACAGCTCTTCGCCGTTATTGACCGCTGGCTGCCGCAACTGGTGGTGAGTGTGCAGGCGGAGCCGCAGCAAGGCGCGGCAACTGGGCGGAGCGCGGCGGCAGTGGCGGATGGTGAAGCGTTTTGCTATGAAGAAGCGCTGGCCCGGCTGAACGGCAAGGAGACGATCCTGCAGCATATGCTGCAGCTGTTCGATCGCGAATATGCGGATTACGGTGTGCGTCTGGGGGTCGCCCTGCAGGCTGGAGACGATCAGTTGGCTTATCGTCTGGTGCATACGCTCAAGGGCGTGGCAGGCAGTCTCTCCGCCCGGCGGCTGATGGCGCTTTGCGCCGGGCTGGAAGAGAAGCTCCGGCTGGCGCGTCCTGACCGCGCAGAATTGACCAGCGGGTTAAGGCTTCTGGAGGATGAGATTGCGCAGGTGCGCATGCAAATGAAAAAATCCTAACAATTTTCTAACAATTGTATTGTTGACTCCATATCTCTATAGTATCATTGAGTCTAAAGCCACATCGGGCAACATGTATTAGCCGTGGTATTTGAGTTCATTGATAGAGGTGGACGAGCTATGTATCGAGTGCTAGTCATTGAAGATGACTTGATTATGGGCGATATGTTGTCCATGTATTTGACCGAGGAAGGCTATTCGGTCAAGCTGGGACCAACGGCAGCCGGCGGCATGCGTCTGCTGGACGAATTTGAACCGCATATCATATTGCTGGATCTGATGCTTCCTGACCGTGACGGAATGGAATTGTGCGAAGAGATCCGCGAGAGCTCCCAGGTTCCGATCATGATCATCTCTATGAAGACCGAGGTCTCCGAACGGGTACATGCACTCAAAGCGGGAGCAGACGATTATCTGTGCAAGCCTTTCAGCATGCATGAGCTGACGGCGCGTGTGTACGCGCTGATCCGCCGCGCGCAGACGATGAGTACGCCGGCCGAGCCGAGGCAGCAGGAGCAGACGCAGCAGATTCAAGCCGATCCGATCCAGCTTGATATCGACCGGCGATCCCTGAAGGTAAGGGGGGTCCCGGTAGAGACGACATTCTCCGAGTTTGAGATTATGAAGATGTTCCTAGCACACCCGGGCAAGGTGTTCAGCAGGGAGGATCTGATCAATGCTATACGCGGTTTCGACTCGTTCGTCACAGATCGGGCGATCGACGTCCATGTGGTCAATCTCCGCAAGAAGATTGAACAGAATCCGCGGGAGCCCCGGTATATCCGCACCGTATGGGGTGTCGGCTACAAATATACCATGCAGTCTGATTGAGTTTTTGGAGAAGCAAAACTCAAAAAGAAGCCGCCCTGGTCCAATGTCTATAAGGTGTTATAGCCTTATTGACCTTGTGCCTTCGTGCCGCGGCTTCTTTGTCGTAGGTGTTCGTGTGAGCTAGGACACTTCCAGATACAGCTTCGTCCCGTCATTGTACTGGAAAATGGCGACGTCGCGGATAACTTCGACCGATTTGATCCGCTTCCAGCGCTTGTGGAATTCAAAATCCAGGGCAAGTTCGGCTAGTTTTGCATGCAACAGTTCATAATATTGATTATGTTCAGCCGGATAGTAGACGGGGACCGATTTGTTCTTGAACGTAACGACTTTCATCATCGCACGCACCTCCGCTCTTTTTTATCATCTTATCTCAGAGATTTTAGATGGTTATAAAGGAGGCGTCAGGCCATTGTTTAATTTGCTAACAAAGTTTTAATACTTTGAAATGAAAGCTGAGCAAGACCTGTACCTGCTTGGGATGCACAGTAAGTTGGCGATTGTTGCGATAGATGAGAAACATCTTGTACAACCATTGTATAACCACAATATTATACGTGAAAACCGGCCAAAAGGTTTCTGTTCATCGAAAATTGGCTAAATCCCGCCGGACAAAGCGGGCTTGTCCGTCAGCCAGGAAAGGGTCCTTCCCGCAGGGAAGGACCCGGGGCAGGCCGCCCAAACCGCTCAAATATTGCCTGAACGTTGCAGCCGCTTGACAATCTCCAGATAATGATCTGCTGTGATGCCGGGGGCAAACTCCTCCGGCAGTTCGCGAAGCTCCGGGATGGGGCCTCCCTCCGGGGTGCCGATGATAACCTCAAGCTTGGCACCGCTCTCAGGATGGGTGCCTTTCCAAATCTTATCGATATCCCGATAATCATCGTAGCTGAAGGTGTAGAGTTTGCGTCCTAGTCCCATAGCTTCGAATTTGCGGGCCCCGTCGAACTGCTGATTGCTCAGATCGGGAATCGGAATCAGCTTGGTCATGTCCACACCGGTAGCAATCTCCAGCGCCTTGGCATAGGCCAGCACGTGTACGCCCCCGCGCACAAGCAGATAACCGATCATCTCTCTGGCAACGGGGTGGTTGGTCATCTCATAAACCCTCATCTTATGGGTGCGGGCTCCGCATTCCAGGAAAAAGTTGTGCAGCAGATCAAGCACCAGATTGCCGCTGTTGAAGACGTAATCTCCGCGCCAGGGCTGACCCATGGAGTCCCCGGCGAGCGATGTCTGGGCGGTAGCGATAAAATGATAGGTATTGCGTTTGTCCAAGCCTTCGTGAAGCGGCGTGGAGTCGGGCTTGCCCGGACTCGTCGAGCCCGTCAGGATGAGATTGATCGCGGCAGATACAAGCTCGACATGCCCCAGTTCCTCCGCTGTAATGCTGGCGACAAGGTCGTAAAAAGGCTTGAGCTTGGTCTTGCCGCGGAAATTGAACGATTGAAACAAGTAATTATTCAACGTCGACATCTCGCCGAATTTGCCGCCCAGCAGCTCCTGGACGGCCGCCGCCGCATTGGCGTCGGCGAATGTGGACGTAGGCAGTTCGATCTGAAGCTTGTTGATACGAGTAAACATGCTAGCTTCACCTCTCTTGGCATTCACTAGTTCCAAGTGTATGCCGCCTGGCTGGTGGTCAGACCAGTAAAGCGCTGCCCGGCGCAGGAAAGTGTCCTGCCGCGCTTCTAACGGTTTTGCTGTGGAACCGGGCGGATGGAATAGTGTACAATTAGAAGAAGGTTCTATGGGATATTTCCAGGCAGGGAGGGAGGAGAGTCTTGCAGTTCTACAAAGCTTTCTTTACGAATATCAGCCTGCTGATTACGATCGGATATATTTTTAATCTGGCGTATAAATATATTTTTGTCCGGACGGACAGCAAGCTCAAGGCGGGTATGGTGCCTGTGCTTTTTATTTGCGCAGGCTGGCTGGCCATGCTGTTCGGGCTGCAATTGACTGATGCGATTCTGTTTGATCTCCGTTTTGTGCCGATTCTGTTCGCGGCGGTTGTCTTCCGCAAGCCGGCCACTCTGGTTCTGATAGGATTAGGAATCGGGGCGGGACGGTTTTTTTATGGCGTGCATGCCGCCGCTTGGGCAGGTTTTGCTAATATGGCCTTGCTCGGCTTGGCTGCTGCTCTGCTGGTGATCTGGTTCAACAAGCGAGACTGGTCGTTTGGCCGCCGGGCACTGATTTCGATTTTTGCGATCAACACGCTGAATATGATCAACATCGCACTGATCGGCGTTATCCCCGCAAGGGAGTATCTGAGGGAGATCGGCGTCATTACGTACCCGCTCGGAATCGCGCTCAGCGGTCTGTTTATCTTCATCATCTACGACTTCCAGAAGGAGCGCAAGCGGATCAAAGAGCTCCGGGAGATGAATGTAGTCCTCCGCAGGCAAACGCGGGAGCTAAGGATTGCCAAGCGCGAGCTGGAGGAGAAGGCCCGCCAGCTGATGCAGGCTTCTCGGTACAAATCGGAATTCCTGGCCAATATGTCGCATGAGCTCAAAACGCCGCTGAACAGTATCATTCTGCTCTCGCAAATGATGAAGGAGCACGAGCCAGAGTCGCAATCGGCGGACGAAGAGCTCAATTATGCCGGCATTATCCATGCTGCAGGTAACGATCTGCTGTACTTGATTAACGATATCCTCGACCTTTCCAAAGTGGAAGCGGGCAAGATGGATATCAACGCCGGATATGTTGCCATGGAGGAGCTGCTGCAGCTCACGCAGCACCAGTTCATGGCGCTTGCCCAGCAAAAAGGACTGCGCTTTGAGGTCATCCTTGGCGAGGGGCTCCCGGAAGGGTTGTATACTGATGCGCTGCGGGTAAATCAGATCCTGCGCAACCTGCTGGTCAACGCGTTCAAGTTCACGGAGGCGGGATCGATCACGCTGAAAGTGACTGCGGAAACCGATACGACGGCGGTGACGGGGATGTCCAAGATGGGACGGCGCCGTTTCTTGTCCTGGAGCAATGCGGCTTGGTATGGCGGCTTCAATTCGGCCGTCAATCGGGCGATCCGGCGCGGCCAGCGGGGGACAAATGACAACGCCGCACGGACAGGCGAGCAGCGGCAATGGATCGTATTTGCCGTCCAGGATACCGGCATCGGCATCGACGAGGAAAAGCAGGAGCAGATCTTCGAAGCCTTCCAGCAGGCAGACGGGGCTACGACGCGCAAGTACGGCGGCACCGGATTGGGGCTTTCCATCAGTCTGCAGCTGGCGCAGCTCCTAGGCGGCACGCTGACGCTGAGGAGCCGCCGCGGCGAAGGCAGTACGTTTGAGCTGCGGCTGCCGTTGCTGGAGATGTCTGATCCCCCGGCGCAGGAGCCGGAAACGGCTTCTGAACGGCAGCCATGACGTGCTGGTGCAGGGTTATTGGATTCGGGGCTTTCTCCATACGGGAGGAAATGGTACACTTTCTATGTAAACCAACACATCAAAGGAGCCTGCAATGGCTAAAATAAAAATCAAGTTTGCTTGTACGGAATGCGGCACCGAGTCGCCGAAGTGGCTCGGCAAATGCCCGGGCTGCGGGGCCTGGAACACGATGGTGGAGGAGAAGGAGACGGCGACCCGCACGCAAGGCGTCGGCTTGTCGAATCTTCATGCGAAAGAAAAAGCGCTTCCGATCATACGTATAGAAGGTGGCGATGAGCCGCGCATCGAGACCACGCTGGGGGAGCTCAATCGGGTGCTGGGTGGAGGCGTGGTGCCTGGCTCGCTCATCCTCGTCGGAGGCGACCCCGGGATTGGCAAGTCAACCCTGCTGCTGCAAACCTCGCATGCCTTGTCCTCCAAAGGGCTCAAGGTGCTCTACGTCTCCGGCGAGGAGTCGGTCAGGCAGACGCGGATGCGGGCAGACCGGCTGGGCGCGCTGACGGAGACGCTCTATGTGCTCTGCGAGACCAACCTGGATCATATCGCAGATGCGATCGAGTCCGTCAAGCCGGATTTTCTGGTCATCGACTCCATCCAGACGGTCTATGAGCCCAATGTCCAGTCCGCGCCGGGCAGCGTCGCCCAAGTGAGGGAGTGCACGGCACATTTTATGAGGATCGCCAAGATCAAAGGCATCGCTACAGTCCTTGTAGGTCATGTGACCAAGGAGGGGGCGATCGCCGGTCCACGACTGCTGGAGCATATGGTGGATTGCGTGCTTTATTTTGAAGGGGAGCGCCACCACACCTACCGGCTGCTGCGGGCGGTCAAGAACCGTTTTGGCTCGACCAATGAAATCGGCATCTTCGAGATGGAGGAGACAGGGCTGCGAGAGGTGACCAACCCCTCGGAGCTATTCCTGTCGGAGCGGCCGATGGGCGTGGCGGGCTCGACGGTCGTCTCCAGCATGGAGGGGACCCGTCCAATGCTGATCGAGCTGCAGGCGCTCGTGACCGCAACCAACTTTCCCTCCCCCCGGCGGACGACGACCGGGCTCGATCATAACCGGATGGCGCTCATCATCGCCGTGCTGGAGAAGCGGATGGGGATGTTCCTGCAGAACCAGGATGCTTATCTCAATGTTGCCGGCGGGGTCAAGCTCGACGAACCGGCAGTCGATCTGGCTGCGGCGATCTCGCTGGCTTCCAGCTTCCGCGACGTGCCGACCCGCCCCTTCGATGTGGTATTCGGAGAGATCGGCCTAACGGGCGAGGTCCGTGCGGTACCGCGGGCGGAGCAGCGGGTGAAGGAAGCCCAAAAGCTTGGCTTCCGGCGAGTAATTATGCCGCACAAAAGTCTCAAAGGGTGGAAGCCGCCCGAAGGAATCGAAATTATCGGCGTGAATACCGTCTCAGAAGCGCTCTCGGCAGCGCTTGGCTAGAGGAGGCCATATGAAAGATACTAACCAACAAGACATAACCAATCAACTGCTGCAGCTGGTCGCCCCCGGCACAGCATTTCGAGAAGGGGTGGAGAATGTACTTCGTGCCAAAACTGGCGCGCTGATCGTCGTCGGTTACAGCCCCGAAGTGATGGAGGTGGTCGATGGCGGCTTCTCCATCAACTGCGATTTCTCGCCCAACTATCTGTATGAACTTGCCAAGATGGATGGAGCGATTATCCTAAGCGAGGATCTGCGGCGCATCCTGTTTGCCAATACCCAGCTGATCCCGGACAGTTCTATCCCCTCCATCGAGACGGGTCCGGCACCGGACTGCGGAGCGGGTCGCCAAGCAGACCGGCAAGCTAGTCGTCTCCATCTCCCAGCGGCGGAATGTCATCACGCTTTACCAGGGCAGCCTGCGCTATTCGCTCAAAGAGATGGGGGTTATCCTCACCAAGGCGAATCAAGCGATCCAGACGCTCGAGAAATATAAAGCGGTGCTCAGTCAAGGGCTGACCAATCTGTCCGCCTCCGAGTTCGAAGAGCTGGTCACGCTGCAAGAAGTGGCAGCTGTCATCCAGCGTTTGGAAATGGTGCTGCGCATCAAAACGGAGATCAAGCGCTACGTCAATGAGCTTGGCACCGAAGGACGGCTGATCAGCATGCAGATGGAAGAACTGGTAGGTGGCGTCGAGGAGGATGCATGGTTCCTACTCAAAGACTACGCAAGAGACAACAGCGATGAGCGGATCCGGGAAATCCGGGCTGGACTGAAGAAGATGACCTCCGAAGAGCTGCTCGATATCCATCATATCGTCAGGCTGCTGGGTTTCCCGTATACCAATACCATTGCGGACGAGGCGATTCTGCCGCGGGGGTACAGGCTTTTGCACAAAATTCCGCGGCTGCCGATTATTATCATCCACAATTTGGTGGAACGCTTCAAATATTTGCCTGATGTCGTAAATGCGAGTATCGAGCAGCTGGATGAAGTGGACGGCATCGGCGAAGTGCGCGCCCGGGCGATCCGGGAAGGGTTGAAACGAATTCAAGAGCAGGTATTGATTGACAGACAGATTTAATTCCCATACAATATTAAAATGCTTTCATAACGCTTACGGACAATGTAGAGGCGATGAAGTATAATTGGGCATAGTAAAGATGAGGTGGATAGAGATGTTCATAAAATCGATACCGAATCTTTTTACCATAGGCAACTTATTCCTTGGCGTAGTAGCGATTATCCTCGTATTCAATGAAAGACCGGAATATGCGGCAATGATGGTGATTATTGCGATGCTGCTCGATGGTGTCGACGGCAAAGTAGCTCGCGCTTTAAATGTGCAGAGCGAATTTGGCAAAGAGCTGGACTCCTTGTCGGATGTCATCTCATTCGGGGTGGCGCCGGCATTTATCATGTACGTCGTCGCTTTCCAGGAGCTGAGCCCCGCAGCAGCCTGGATCATTACCGCGCTGTTCCCGATCTGCGGGGCGCTGCGGCTGGCCCGGTTCAACGTCGTAGCCGGCACGCCAGGTTATTTTATCGGCTTGCCGATTCCGGCGGCTGGCGGCGTGCTGTGTACGCTGGCGCTGTTCTATCAGGATATCCCGGTGGTCGTCCTGCTGCTCAGTACGGTTGTGCTGTCCTATTTGATGGTGAGCAAGGTGAAGTATCCCAACTTCAAAAAAGTCGGCATTCCCAAAGGCTCGATCTGGGTCATTCCGCTCGTCGTGCTGATAGCGGTTGTGCTGGGGATTATTTTCCCCGATCAGCTGTCCAAGATTATCTTCGTGCCGCTGGTGCTTTATGCACTATATGGCCTAAAAAAAAACGTTGACCGCAGGCTATCGGGACGCAAGCGCAAACGACGCGGCCAGGTTGTGGATTGCCCGGAAGACGCTTCAAAATCAGAGAATAGCGCTTAGAGCTTGGAAGGATTCATGAAGTTGCAGCAAGGACACCTATCGTAACTCGGTAGGTGTCTTTTCTATATTATTAGGGAGTTGTTAACAAACTGTGCACACTCTGTGTGTAACTGGACAACTTCTGTGGGCAACCGAGACGTTTTTGGGGATAAAGCTGTGGATAGAATGAATCAAGGTGAAACGGCTGTCGCCGTCTGCTTACGATGCCAGTTTTGCTTCGCAAAACTCTGAGCGCAGCGCGTTTCATTCCGGAGAAATATAAGCCAAGTAAATATGTGATAACACATACTTTCTAATATTTTGAAAAAAGCCGTCTGTCGACGGCTTGCCTTGCGATAATTGGTATCGTGACTTCGTAATCATAGTTCAGGTCAGATTGAACATGCCAAGCGTGGAACATTTCTGCGACTCGGCCTCCACAACTTCCTCCAGCTTGATATCGAGCAGATTGCACAAAGCGGACATATAGAAAAGGTTCTTGCCCAGTTCGGACTGCAATACGTCCTTGCAGTGCTCGCACAGATCGCCGTCCATGTGGCTGTCCAGCTGATCCTTGGCTTCATCCAGTCCAAGATCGGCAGGGAATACTTGCTTGCGGGCATTCAGCTCGACACATCCGCACTCGGTGATGGTTTTGGTCACCGCACGGTTGACGGATGCGGCGGCCTGCCCATATTTGGACATTACGTCAAGCAAACTCCGGTGACGAAGCAGCAATTCGGACACCTGCTGCTGAAATTGCTCCAGTGTAGGGGCGCTCATCAGTTCCACCTCATTCCATGATTTGCTTTCCCCTCCCATTATAGTCGATTTGAAGTCCACTTTACAAAAGTCTTTTTTGCTGACACCGGCCAATACCACTCGCGGAGCTGTCCCGCCAACTTCCGTGAGGCTCCCCGTTTAAGGCGCCGAAAACTGGCACATAATGGATAGTGGAGGTGTGGATAATAATGATGAAACGCATGATTCAACTGTTGGGTCTTATTTTAGGAGGCATGCTCGGAACGGAACTGAATCGGATGATCTCGGGCGCTATGCTGCGTTCCCAGGGACTGATCCCGATGACGGATTATACGGGCATGCATTACATGAGTATGGCGCTCGGAGCGCTGGGCGGCTGGGTGTTGGCTACGCTGATCGCCGGACCGCTGCTGATGCAGCTGCGGCGGGGAGCCGAGCAGGCGGCGCAGCTGCCCACCGGCGATCTGGTGTCAGGCGGCGCCGGTCTGATCTCGGGGCTGGCTGTCGCGGCGCTGATCTTCCCGGCGATGTCGCAGCTGCAAGGCGCCTGGCTGCTCCTGCCGGCTGCGGTGACATTGATCCTCGGCTACATGGGATTGGCTATCGGCTGGCGAAAACGCGAGGCGATCGCAGCAGCATACGAGGCTTTCCTCCTCTCGCGGGAGCCCAAGGAGGCGCCGCCGGAGACGCCGCGCTTTGAAGAGCACAAGATTCTGGATACGAGCGTGATCATCGACGGCAGGATTGCGGATATCTGCAAAACCGGATTCATCGAGGGTACGCTGGTCATCCCGGAGTTCGTCCTGGAGGAGCTGCAGCATATCGCGGACTCATCGGATCTGCTTAAGCGCAACCGGGGACGCCGGGGACTCGACATTCTCAATAAGATCCAAAAAGAGCTCAATGTGCATGTGCTGATCTACGAAGGGGACTTTGAGGAGATCGGCGAGGTGGACAGCAAGCTGGTCAAGCTGGCCAAGGTGCTGGGCGGCAAAGTCGTCACCAATGATTTCAATTTGAATAAGGTGTGCGAGCTGCAGGGTGTATCCGTGCTCAATATTAATGACCTGGCCAATTCGGTCAAGCCGGTCGTCCTGCCGGGCGAGGAGATCGTCGTCCAGGTTATCAAGGACGGCAAGGAGCATGGTCAGGGCGTCGCGTATCTCGACGACGGGACGATGATCGTCGTCGAAGGCGGCCGGGATTATATCGGGATGACGATGGAAGTGCTGGTAACCAGCGTGCTGCAGACGTCGGCAGGACGGATGATCTTCGCCAAGCCCAAGCTGCTGGAGCGGGCTCAATAACGCCGGCTTGCCTGCTTCTGCCTGCCTGTTGAAGGAAAAGGACTTTATGAATCGGTGTCTTCATTGTATGATGGGAATATCCATTCATTTTGAACAACCTCAAGAAAGCGGGCAGAGAAACTAATGCAGAATGACAGATGGGCGGCGGTCGTCGTCGCGGCCGGCCGGGGGACCCGTATGGGCTCGGCCGAGAGCAAGCAGTATCTGATGCTGGGCGGTCAGCCGATCCTGGCCCGCTCGCTCGCGCTGTTCGAGTCGATGCCCGAGGTCACGGAGATCGTGCTGGTGGTCGGCTCGCAGGATGTGGAGCGCTGCAGCGGCTGGGCCGCGCGCTATGGACTGGACAAGCTGAGCAGGGTTGTCGCGGGCGGCAAGGATCGGCAGGAATCAGTCTATCTCGGCCTTCAGGCCGTAACGGCGTCATGGGTCATGGTGCATGACGGCGTGCGGCCGCTGGTCAGCCGGGAGGCAGTACGGCGTTGCTGCACGATGGCAGAGCGTCAAGGTGCGGCCGTACTGGCCGTGCCTGTGAAGGATACGATCAAACAGGTAGACGAAGACGGTCTTATCGCGGCAACTCCGGACCGGCGAAGCTTGTGGGCGATCCAAACCCCGCAGGCTT
This sequence comes from Paenibacillus jepli, assembly GCF_047238105.1. Lineage (NCBI taxonomy): Bacteria > Bacillati > Bacillota > Bacilli > Caryophanales > Paenibacillaceae > Paenibacillus > Paenibacillus jepli. Next base: position 2,637,778 of record NZ_JBDFMD010000001.1, on the reverse strand, counting down.
TTCGCTATGATCTGCTGCTGGCTGCTCACGAATCCGCCCGGGAGGCCGGCTTCGCCGGTACTGACGATGCGATGGTGGTGGAACGCGCAGGAGCGCCAGTGGCCGTCGCCGAGGGCGAATATACCAATATCAAAATTACTACACCGGAGGATCTGCCTTATGCGGAGTTCCTGCTCACACAGGCGATCGGCGATCCTGGCGGAGGAGGAGCTAGATCATGATAAGGGTTGGACAAGGATTCGATGTGCATCAACTGGTGGAGGGACGTCCCTGTATTATCGGCGGCGTGTCAATCCCTTATGAACGGGGACTGCTGGGCCATTCGGACGCTGACGTACTGCTGCATGCCATCACCGATGCGGTGCTCGGAGCGCTGGGGCTCGGCGATATCGGCAAGCATTTTCCCGATACTGATGAGGCCTATAAGGATGCGGACAGCCTGAAGCTGCTGACCGACGTATGGCAGATGGTCAAGGACAAAGGGTATAAGCTGGGCAATCTGGACGCGACGATCATCGCCCAGAAACCCAAGATGTTGCCCTACATCCCGCAAATGATCGAGACGATCGCCGGCGCGCTTGAAGCCGAGCCGTCCCAGGTCAATGTCAAGGCGACGACGACCGAGCAGCTCGGTTTTACCGGCCGCGGCGAAGGGATCGCCGCCCAGTCGGTTGTCTGTCTGATCAGGGATGTGCTATGATGTTGACCAACTGAACCGGCTCCGCGTTTTCGCAGACAACGACTTGGGAAGCGTGGCCAGGTAAGAACCTAATCGCAAGCTTCATAAGAAAGGAATGATTGTACATGGCACAGGAAGTCCGCGTACGCTATGCACCCTCACCGACGGGACATTTACATATCGGCAATGCCAGAACGGCCTTATTCAATTATTTATTCGCACGCAGCCAGGGTGGCAAATTCATCATCCGCATCGAAGATACGGATCTGAAACGCAATGTCGCCGGAGGAGAAGAAAATCAGCTGAATTATCTGAAGTGGCTCGGCATCGACTGGGATGAGAGCGTCGATATCGGCGGCGGCTACGGGCCGTACCGTCAGACCGAGCGGCTGGATATCTACCGTCGGCATTATGAAGAACTGCTCGACAAAGGGCTCGCTTATCGCTGCTACTGTACGGAAGAAGAGCTCGAGCGCGAGCGCGAGGAGCAGACGGCACGCGGGGAGATGCCCCGTTATTCCGGCCGGCACCGCGATCTGACACCAGAGCAGCAGCAGGCCTTCGAGGCGGAGGGCCGGGTGCCGAGCATCCGTTTCCGCGTTCCGGAGGGGAGAACCTACACCTTCCACGATATGGTCAAGGGCGATATCAGCTTCGAATCGGAAGGGACGGGCGACTTTGTCATCGTCAAAAAAGACGGCATCCCGACCTACAACTTTGCTGTCGTCATCGACGACTATCAGATGCGGATCAGCCATGTGCTGCGGGGCGAGGACCATATCTCCAATACGCCGCGCCAGCTGATGATCTACGAGGCGCTGGGCTGGGAGCCGCCGCAGTTTGCCCATATGACGCTGATCGTCAACGAACAGCGCAAGAAGCTGAGCAAGCGGGACGAGTCGATCGTCCAGTTTATCGAGCAGTATGACGAGCTGGGATATCTGCCGGAGGCGCTCTTCAACTTTATTGCGCTGCTGGGCTGGTCGCCGGAGGGCGAGCAGGAGATCTACACCCGCGGCGAGCTGGTGGAGATCTTCAATGCTGCCCGCCTCTCCAAGAGCACGGCGGTGTTCGATACACAAAAGCTCAGCTGGATGAATAATGAATATATCAAGCAGGCGGACACCAGCCGGATCGCCGAGCTGGCCTTGCCTTATCTGCAGCGTGCCGGACGACTGCCCGAGGTGCTGAGCGAAGAGCAGCGCGCCTGGACAGATGAGCTGGTGGCGCTGTACCAGGAGAAGCTGACCTGCGTGTCGGAGATTGTACCGCAGACCGCGCTTTTCTTCAAGGATGCGGTGGAGGACGAAGAAGAGGCTGTCGCCGTGCTGGCCGAGGAACAGGTGCCGGCGGTGCTGGCCGCCTTCGCTGCGCAGCTCGATGTAGCCGAAGAGGCGCTTACCGCAGACAGCATCAAGTCGATGATCAAAGCGGTACAGAAAGAGACCGGGGCTAAAGGCAAGCAGCTGTTCATGCCGATCCGCGCTGCCGTGACCGGTCAGACGCACGGCCCCGACCTGAACCAGACGATCAAGCTGCTCGGCAGCCACAAAGTGCGGGAGCGGCTCGCTGACAGACTGGCCTAGCGACATGGCCGGGGAACTCTTGTCATCCCTAGGGGATAGGAGTATACTATGGGTACCATTTTCGTTGACTGTAAGAGGTTGTACAATAAGCGATGAATTTAACTGCGTTGATGATTAATGATAGATAACAGCTGTGAACAGGAGAAGTAAGCCGGGCAGGAGATCTCAGAGAGGACGACCGGCGCCATCGCACCCTTCAGGTGCGGCGTCGGCTGCGAGTCGTCCATCTCCCCCGGCCGAACATGCGCCTGGGAGCCGCGCACTGAGCCTGATGTCCGCGCGACGGACATGAGGGGTAGGCTGCGCCGCGTGCCTGCGTTACAGGCTAGAGAAGGATGACGAGTCACTTGTATGCCGGCATGGGCGCAGCGGAGTGATGCGTCTGTCCAAGCAGAGTGGGACCGCGTCGAGACGTCTCTGCAGCGCAAGCTGCAGGGGCGTTTTCTTTTATAGGTTAGGAGGTGGAAAGCATGGGTCATATCAAATCCGATATTCAAGCTGTCATGGAAAACGATCCGGCAGCCCGCAGCAAATGGGAAGTTATCTTTACGTATTCCGGTCTTCACGCCATCTGGGCGCACAGGGTGGCCCATGCATGCCATAAGCGCGGCATGCCGACGCTGGCCCGATGGATCTCGCAGGTCAGCCGCTTTTTCACCGGCATCGAGATCCATCCCGGCGCTCGAATCGGCAAGAAGCTCTTCATCGACCACGGTATGGGCGTCGTCATCGGAGAGACGTGCGAGATCGGGGAGAATGTCGTTATCTATCAGGGCGTGACCCTGGGCGGCACCGGCAAGGAGCGCGGCAAGCGCCATCCGACGATCGGCAACAATGTGGTCATCTCCTCCGGCGCCAAAGTACTGGGATCGTTCACCGTGGGAGACAATTCAAATATCGGCGCCAATTCGGTCGTACTCCGGGAGGTGCCGCCCTATAGTACGGTCGTCGGCATCCCCGGACGGATCGTCAAGCGCAACGGCGTACGGGTGAAAGACCGGCTCGACCATGCGCAGATGCCGGATCCTGTGGTCGAGATGTTCCGCCAGATGCAGGCCGAGATCCAGCAGCTGCGTGCCGAACTGGAGGCGGTCAGGGAGCAGAGATCATCTGATGAGCGCGGACAGAGTGGTCCGGGGGACCCAGGGGACCCGGAGACGGACAAAGAACCGATAGGCAGTGGGAGGAATACGAGAACATGACTGTAACGATCTATAATACGCTGACCCGGCAGCGGGAAGCGTTCGTACCGCTGGAGCCGGGCAAAGTGAAGATGTATGTTTGCGGCCCAACCGTGTATGACTATATCCATATCGGCAATGCAAGACCGGTCATCTTCTTCGATGTGGTGCGGCGTTACCTGGAGTCGGTGGGCCACGAGGTGCATTATATCGTCAACTTCACGGACGTCGATGATAAGCTGATCCGCAAAGCCGAACAACTCGGGACGACTGTGCCGGAAGTGGCCGATCGCTTCATCGCCGCCTTCAATAGCGATATCGAGGGGCTGGGCGTCCGCAAGGCGACGCTCAATCCCCGCGTAACGGAACACATCGGAGAGATTATCGAGTTTATCCAGGGGCTGGTGGACAAAGACCTTGCCTACTCGAGCAGCGGCGATGTCTACTTCCGCACCTCGCGGTTCGAGGATTACGGCAAGCTGTCCCATCAGAATCTTGACGAGCTGCAGATGGGCATCCGGATCGGGATCGGCGAGCGCAAGGAGGACGCCCAGGACTTCGTGTTGTGGAAGGGCGCCAAGCCGGGCGAGATCTTCTGGGAGAGTCCGTGGGGCCCGGGCCGTCCGGGCTGGCACATCGAATGCTCGGCGATGGCCCGCAAGTATCTGGGCGATACGCTGGACATTCATGGCGGCGGCCACGATCTGCAGTTCCCGCATCATGAATGCGAGGTGGCCCAGTCCGAGTCCCTGACCGGCCAGCCGCTGGCGCGGTACTGGATGCATAACGGCTACATCCATATCAATAATGAGAAAATGTCCAAATCGCTGGGCAACGGCATCACGGTTCAAGCGCTGCTGCAGCAGGTGAAGCCCGAGGCGATCCGTTACTTTATGCTCTCTACCCACTACCGCTCGCCGCTCAATTTCAGCGACGAGACGATCAAGCAGGCAGAGAACAGCGTCGAGCGGATACGCAATTGCCGGGATAATCTGCTGCATCGCCTGCAGGCGATGCAGGCCGCTCACGGTCTGCCGCTGCCGCCCGGACCGAAGCCGGTGCTCAGTGAGCGGATCCAGGCGATCCGCGATACCTTTCACCAGAAGATGAACGATGATTTCAATACGCCGGATGCGATCACCGCCTGGTTCGAGCTGGTCAGCGAGGCCAATCAGTATCTGCAGCGCGATGTGGTCTCGGCACAGGATCTGGAGGAGCTGCTGGCGCTGATCAGCGGTCTGGACCGTGTGCTGGGTCTCCTGCCTGCGGAGCGAGGCGGAGGGTCTGGCGGCGGACGAGGTGGAGCGTCTGATCGAAGAGCGGATCGCGGCCCGCAAGGCCAAGAACTGGGCGCGGGCCGACGAGCTGCGGGATCAGCTGGCGGCGGAAGGCATCATCCTTGAGGATACGCCGCAAGGCATCCGCTGGCGGCGCCGATGAGCGAGCCCCGCACAGGCGAGCTCGGAGAGCCGGGATTGTGGTTCCACATCCCCGCCAAGCATCCGAACCAGATGAACCCTGTCGTCCTCGCCTACATCGGAGATGCCGTCTATGAGCTGCTGGTCCGCCAGTACCTGCTCTCCAAACCGAACCACAAGCTGCATCACTTGCATTCGCAAGCCGTGTCTTTCGTCTCCGCCAAAGCGCAAAGCGCGCTGCTGCGGCGTCTGCAGCCGCTGCTGACGGAAGAAGAGGCGGATATCGTCAGACGGGGACGCAACGCCAAATCCGGGGCCCCGCCCAAAAATGCGGACGTCCAGGAATACCGGTTGGCGACTTCTTTCGAGTGTCTGCTGGGCTATCTGTACTGCCAGAAACGGACGGAGCGTCTACACGAGCTGCTGGCATATGCTTGGCCGGAGGCAAACGGCCGGCAAGAGGATCAACATGAGGAGGCAACGGAGGATGGACATTGACAAACAGGAAGAGTGGATTGCCGGCAAGCATCCGGTCCTTGAAGCGTTAAGGTCGGGACGCGAGATCAACAAGCTGTTGATTGCGGAGAATGCCCAGAAAAATCTGACCCTGCCGATCATTGCGGAGGCCAAAAAGCATGGCGTCATCATCCAGCATGTCGACAAGCGAAAGCTGGATCAGCTGGCTGATGGTGTCCAGCACCAGGGCGTGATCGCTCAGGCGGCGGCCTACCGGTACGCTGAGCTTGAAGAAATCCTCGAGAAGGCGCATTCCCGAGGCGAGGAGCCGTTCCTTCTGCTGCTCGACGAGATCGAGGACCCGCACAATCTCGGCTCGATCCTGCGAACGGCTGAGTGCACCGGCGCCCACGGCGTTATTATCCCCAAGCGCCGCTCCGCTTCGCTCAATGCCACGGTGTATAAGACTTCTGCCGGGGCGGTCGAGCATGTGCCGGTAGCGCGCGTGACCAACCTGGCTCAGACGATCGAGTCGCTGAAGAAGCAAGGCGTCTGGATCGCCGGCGCAGATGCGGCGGCAGAGCAGGAAGTGTACGAGACCAATCTGAACCTGCCGCTTGCCGTCGTGATTGGCAATGAGGGCAAGGGGCTGGGCCGGCTGATCCGCGAGAAATGCGATTTTCTCGTCAAGCTGCCGATGCGGGGCCGGCTCAACTCGCTGAATGCGTCGGTAGCTGCGGGCGTGCTGATGTACGAAATCGTCCGGCAGCGCGGCGCAGGAATCCCGGCCAGGGACTAGGCATGCGCCGGCAGGATGTACTGTTGGTCGACGGCTATAATATGATCGGAGCCTGGCCTGAGCTGGAGCGGCTCAAGGAAGAGGGGCTGGAGGAAGCCAGAGACCGGCTCCTCGAGCTGTTGGCCGATTACCAGGGTTTTACCGGCATACAGGTGATCGTCATCTTCGACGCCCATCGCGTACCGGGACATGGAGCGATGTACAAGCAGTACAACATCACAGTGATCTACACCCGTGAGAAGGAAACGGCGGACGAGGTCGTCGAGCGGCTGGTCGGCGAGCTCAAGCAGCGCGGTCGCGACATCTACGTCGCAACCTCGGACATGGCCGAGCAACATATGGCCTTCGGCAAAGGGGCGCTGCGCCTCTCCGCCCGCGAGCTGCTGATCGAGCTGGGCCAGAGCCGCAAAGAGCTGGAGCAAACGCTTAGGTCCAGCGACGCATCGCCGGGCAAGCGCAATCCGCTCGACGATGTGCTCAGTTTGGACGTGCGGACGAGGCTGGAGCGGCTGCGCCGGGGCGGGAAGCCGTGATGCTTCGGAGCAGAGGCCATGTCATCTTTCCGTACGAGAGGAGCAGTTGTTCTGTTGACGCCTCAAGGTTACATAATGTATACTGATCCTATGTTTTATGGATAAGAACGGTATTTGCAAGGTGGTTCGACCTTTTGAGCACGTACTTTAAGCAGCGCACGCCGTGCAGGCCGGAGGGATAGTTCGTGAGCATCGACCTCAAAGAATTGAGTATGCACGAATATGACTGCAATACGGACGAGGACAACGTCGAAGCCGTGCGCGAAGGCGACAGCGAAGCCTTGGAATACTTGATCAACAAGTACAAGAACTTCGTCCGCGCCAAAGCCCGGTCCTATTTTCTGATCGGCGCCGACCGCGAGGATATCGTGCAGGAAGGCATGATCGGATTGTACAAGGCGATCCGCGATTTCAAAGGGGACAAGCTGGCTTCATTCAAGGCTTTCGCCGAGCTCTGCATCACCAGGCAGATCATTACCGCGATCAAGACGGCGACCCGTCAGAAGCATATCCCGTTGAATTCTTACGTATCTCTGGACAAGCCCATCTATGACGAGGACTCCGACCGTACGCTGCTGGACGTGATCTGCGGCTCGCGCGTCTCCGACCCGGAGGAACTCATCATCAACCAGGAAGAATTCGTCGGGCTTGAGGACAAGATGGCTGAGATTCTGAGCGATCTCGAACGCAAAGTGCTGATGCTGTATCTCGATGGAAGATCGTATCAAGAAATTGCAGTTGACCTCGACCGTCACGTCAAGTCGATCGATAATGCGCTGCAGCGCGTCAAGCGCAAGCTCGAGCGTTATCTGGAAGTGCGGGATGTCCCGGGGTGAGTCCAGCCCGCCGCTGGAGTAAGAGATGTGAATACGCAGTACACCTAAGGCTCGCGGGCGAGTCTTTTTTTATTTCGCGCCACCGAGTTTCTTTGAGGTGCAGGATTATCCGCCGGAGCATCTGGCAATAATGGGAAGACAGACGGCCAGTCTGCTATTTTTGTGGAGATCTACCGAGAGGGACCTGCGGCTGGTTCATACCGAAATAATCCAGCCGGGGGGCTTGACATTTGCACAAGTTTATCGTTGACATGAAATAGGCCATGTGCTAAAGTATTTTAGGTAGGCCTAAATGCGCGTATTGTAACAAATGGCTCATATCAAGATAAACGTTTATGGTGTAAGATTTATGCTTTTCATAAGGTTAGACCGGGAGGTGTACTGCAATGCGTGTTATTATCACGTTGGCTTGTACGAACTGCAAACAAAGAAACTACACGACCAACAAGAACAAACGTAATCACCCCGATCGCATCGAGATGAAGAAGTTTTGCAAGTTTTGCAACGAGCATACTCCTCATCGCGAAACTAGATAGCAACTGGAGGTGTGGACGTGTCTTTTCTTGGTAAAATGAAGCAGGGCTTCGGATCAACATTTGCCTTCTTTGCCGATAGCTGGGCGGAGCTTAAGAAAGTCCGCTGGCCAAACCGTAAAGAGTTGACGAGCTACACGATCGTTGTTATGGTGACGATTATAGCGGTGACGATTTACTTTTGGCTTCTTGACATCGGGATCTCCGAACTGGTCGAACTGATTGTTTAAGAAGGAACCAAAGGTGGTTTGTTATGGAAAAGAGATGGTACGTCGTTCATACTTACTCCGGCTATGAGAACAAGGTGAAGGCGAATCTCGAAAAACGTGTGGAATCGATGGGCATGGAGGACAAGATCTTCCGCGTGCTAGTGCCGATGGAAGAAGAAGTGGTGAACAAGGACGGCAAGAAAAAAACCGTCATGCGTAAAGTTTACCCCGGCTATGTGCTCGTCGAGATGATCCAGACGGACGATTCGTGGTACGTTGTTCGCAATACCCCCGGCGTGACTGGATTCGTCGGTTCTACAGGCTCGGGCTCCAAGCCTACGGCATTGCTGCCTGATGAAGTGGAACAGATCCTGAAGCACATGGGCATGGAGGAGCCGAAACCGAAGATCGAATTTGATCTGAAGGAGACGGTTCGAGTCAAGGTGGGCCCGTTTGCCAATTTTGTCGGCACGGTCGAAGAGATCCTGATCGACAAGAGCAAGCTGAAGGTCCACGTGAACATGTTTGGCAGGGAAACCCCGCTTGAGCTGGATTACACTCAGGTGGAGAAGATATAATATCTGGTTTCTGAAGTCGCTTGTCGTACATTGACGGGCGATGGTGGGAGGGAAGCGATTCCCGTTCGACCACAACTTAGGGCAGGGAGGTGCACTATCATGGCAAAGAAAGTCATCAAGATGGTCAAGCTGCAAGTTCCGGCAGGTAAAGCGAATCCGGCTCCGCCGATCGGTCCTGCACTCGGACAAGCGGGTGTGAACATCATGGCCTTCTGTAAAGAGTTCAACGCTCGTACTGCAGATCAAGCGGGATTGATTATCCCGGTCGTTATCTCGGTATTCGAGGACCGCTCCTTTACATTCGAGACCAAGACGCCGCCTGCGGCTGTTCTGCTCCGCGTAGCAGCTGGGATCGAGAAAGGTTCGGGCGAACCGAACAAGAAGAAGGTTGCAACTGTAAAACGCGACAAAGTACGTGAGATCGCCGAGCAAAAAATGCCTGATCTGAACGCGGGTTCGGTCGAAGCAGCGATGCTGATGGTCGAAGGTACAGCGCGCAGCATGGGCATCAATATCGTCGACTGATCGTCGGCAAGCATCGCAGCCCGGGCGGGGCTGTGACGTGGGAGGATCATCCACAAGGAGGATATTCCGCTACCACCACACAAGGAGGAGAAAATCATGGCAAAACACGGTAAGAAGTACCTGGAAGCTGCCAAGCTGTTCGACGGCGAAGCCAGCTACGAGCCTTTGGAAGCCATCGAATTGGTGAAGAAGGCTGCATCTGCAAAGTTCGACGAGTCCGTTGAAGTTGCAGTCCGTCTGGGCGTAGACCCACGGAAACAGGATCAGGCTGTGCGCGGTGTCGTTGTACTCCCGCATGGTACAGGCAAGACCAAACGCGTCCTCGTATTCGCCAAAGGCGACAAAGCGAAGGAAGCTGAAGCCGCTGGCGCTGATTTTGTCGGAGATTCCGATATGATCAACAAAGTTCAGCAAGGCTGGTTCGATTTTGATGTCTGCGTAGCAACGCCGGACATGATGGCGGAAGTCGGTAAGCTCGGTCGGATTCTCGGCGGTAAGGGCCTCATGCCTAACCCGAAAGCCGGTACGGTAACGTTTGACGTTTCCAAAGCGGTACAAGAGATCAAAGCCGGTAAAATCGAATACCGTCTGGACAAAGCAGGTCAAATCCATGCGCCAATCGGCAAGGTGTCCTTCGATGCCGACAAATTGAACGAAAACCTTCGTTCGCTTGTCGAAGCATTGGTTCGTGCCAAGCCCGCTGCGGCCAAAGGTGTATACCTGAAAAACATTGCGGTTTCCTCGACGATGGGCCCAAGCGCTCGCGTCAATGCAACGGTATTCCGCTAAAGGAAACCAGCTCAAGAATTGAATATGCATACCGTAGACAGTAGGTGCCGCGAGGCTTAATTTCCTACCGAGGTGTTATGATATAACGTTTGTTTTTCACATATGCGTGCAATCGTATATGGAATGATGAACCATCATGGCCTTCGCTTGCGGTTTGCGGCGAAGGTCTTTCTCATGTTTAAGACGGAGAGGGACGCCGAAAATAACGGAATGCTGATTATTTATAGGAGGTGTAAAGTTTGGCAAACGCAAAGATTATCGAAAGCAAACAACAAGCGGTTGAAGAAATCGCGGGCAAGCTGCGCGAGAGTTCCTGCACCGTGATCGCCGATTACCGCGGTCTGAACGTAGCTCAGGTAACGGAACTGCGCAAAGAGCTTCGGGATGCGGGCATCGAGTTCCGGGTTCTCAAGAACTCGCTCGTGCGCCGCGCTTCGGCTACTGCCGAGCTGAACGGACTGGAAGAAGTGCTGACTGGTCCCACAGCGGTCGCATTCAGCAAAGAAGACGCAGTTGCACCAGCCAAGATCCTGAACTCTTTCGCGAAGAAGAATGATGCTTTGAAACTTAAAGGCGGCATCGTCGAAGGTCAAGTCGTCAGCGTGGACGAGATCAAAGCTCTGGCTGATCTGCCGTCCCGCGAAGGCTTGCTGTCGATGCTCCTCAGCGTCCTTCAAGCGCCTATGCGCAACTTCGCGCTGGCGGTCAAAGCAGTTGGAGAAAAGCAAGAACAAGAACAACAAGGCGCATAGCACGCCAATTAATAAACTAAAATTATGGAGGTTTATCTCATGAGTAAAGAGCAAATCCTGGAAGCAATCAAAGGCATGAACGTTCTTGAACTGAACGACCTGGTCAAAGCAATCGAAGAAGAATTCGGCGTAACTGCTGCAGCTCCAGTAGCTGTTGTCGGCGGTGGCGCAGGCGGCGGCGAAGCAGCTGCTGAGCAAACCGAATTCGACGTTATCCTTAACAACGCTGGCGCTTCCAAAATCAACGTCATCAAAGCCGTTCGCGAAATCACAGGTCTCGGCCTGAAAGAAGCAAAAGAACTGGTAGACGGCGCACCAAAGCCAATCAAAGAAAAAGTATCCAAAGAAGAAGCAGACGGCGTGAAAGAGAAGCTGGAAGCGGCTGGCGCAGCTGTAGAAGTGAAATAATTTAACGTATGGGGCATAACCCCTTGAAGCTAACGCTTCAAGGGGTTTGCTGTACGCGGGAGTAGAAAGCGAGGGGCATGATGTCTAACCACTACTACACACGTGAGCCTGGCGGGGCACATGATCGGCGTCTTCATGAATCCGATCTGCGAGGGATGCGATTTCGCTTCATGACAGACAGCGGTGTATTCTCCAAAGGTGGGGTCGACTTCGGCAGCCGGCTGCTGATCGAGACGATGGAGCTGGCTGAAGATGCCAGGGTGCTGGATGTTGGTTGCGGCTACGGACCGATTGGTCTGGTTGCAGCCAAGCTTGCCGCCTCCGGGAAGGTCACGATGATCGATATCAATGAACGGGCCGTAGAGCTGGCGAAGGAGAATGCGCGACTCAATGGGATCGCCAATTGCGAGATTGTGCAAAGTGATCTCTTCGAGGCGGTAAGCGGCGGCAGGTATGATGTGATCCTGACAAATCCGCCTATCCGGGCAGGCAAAGAAACGGTGCATCGGATTTATGAAGAAGGCGCAGCATTACTCGTGCCCGGCGGAGCGATGTGGGTGGTTATTCAGAAGAAGCAGGGCGCGCCTTCCACTCAGGCCAAGCTGGAGCAGTTGTTTTCCACGGTAGAGGAAGCCGCTAAAGATAAGGGATATCGTATATTCAAGGCAACTCTGTGATATCCTATCTTGTTCTTGACTCCGCTGTTCTGCTGTGGTATTATTATAAAATGTCAGCATTAATATGGGCTCAATTTCTTTAGTGGACTAAAATGTCAAGCGTATTTTTTGAGGCGGCAATGCATAAAGTCTTCAAACTTGACGTATAATGTTTAGATTTTGGGCAAAATTAGTGGATATGTAGGTTTGGCAGCATGCGCCACGGCACTTGAGACAACGCTCTTTTTTCGAAACTCAATTCGATAAGGGCTTTTCTTTATTGGGAGAATAGTTGGTGGGCCGGGCGCTTGACTATAGCAATGTCTTGTTCCGCAAGCGTTGAAGCAGACATGAGGGGTGAGGTTAAGTTGGCAGGACAACTTGTTCAGTATGGCCGACGCACGCGTAGAAGTTACGCTCGCATCAGCGAGGTGCTCGATGTTCCTAACCTGATCGAAATCCAACAGAAATCGTATGATAAATTCCTGGAAAAGGATTTGCTTGAATTGTTCCAGGATATTTCACCGATTTCGGATTTCACGGGTAATTTGTCGCTCGAATTTATCGATTACAGCCTGGGCGAACCGAAGTATTCGGTAGACGAATCTAAGGAGCGTGATGTGACGTATGCAGCGCCGCTGCGGGTAAAGGTGCGTCTCATCAACAAAGAAACCGGCGAAGTTAAGGAACAAGAAGTGTTTATGGGCGACTTTCCGCTGATGACAGAAACCGGCACATTCATCATCAATGGTGCCGAACGGGTTATTGTCAGCCAATTGGTACGCTCACCCAGTGTATACTTCAGCACCAAAGTGGATAAAAACGGGAAGAAAACGTACACTGCGACTGTGATTCCGAACCGCGGCGCCTGGCTCGAACTGGAGACTGACGCGAAGGATATCGTCTATGTACGGATCGACCGCACGCGCAAGATTCCTGTTACGGTTCTGCTCCGGTCGCTGGGCTTTGGCACAGATGCCGAGATCCTCGACTTGCTGGGACACGATGAATATATTCGCAATACACTCGATAAGGACAACACGGATTCCACCGAGAAAGCCTTGATCGAGATTTACGAGCGTTTGCGTCCGGGTGAGCCGCCAACGCTGGATAATGCGAAGAGCTTGCTCGTCGCGCGATTCTTCGACCCGAAACGATATGACTTGGCCAATGTGGGTCGTTACAAGATGAATAAAAAGCTTCATATCAAAAATCGGCTGTTCAATCAACGTCTTGCCGAGACGCTGATCGACCCGAGCACTGGCGAGATTCTGGCCGAGACCGGTCAGATGATCGATCGTCGCCTGCTTGATGAGATCCTTCCGCTGCTCGAGAAGAACGTCGCGTTCAAAACGTATCATGTCGCGAACGGCGTCATGGATGCCAGTAGTATTCCACTACAGACCATCAGCGTATTCTCGCCGGATGAAGACGGCAAGATCATCAAGATTATCTCCAACGGCATTATCGACAAAGCCGTCAAGAATATTACACCGGCAGACATCATTGCATCGATCAATTATTTCCTGAATCTGCTGCATGGTGTCGGCAGTACGGACGATATTGATCACTTGGGCAACCGTCGTCTGCGTTCGGTTGGCGAGCTGTTGCAAAACCAGTTCCGGATCGGCCTCTCGCGGATGGAACGCGTCGTGCGCGAGCGGATGTCGATTCAGGATGCGAACGCGATTACGCCACAAGCGCTGATCAACATTCGTCCGGTTATCGCCTCGATCAAGGAGTTCTTCGGCAGCTCCCAGCTGTCGCAGTTTATGGACCAGACCAATCCGCTCGCGGAGCTGACGCATAAGCGTCGTTTGTCTGCGCTCGGTCCAGGCGGCTTGACGCGTGAGCGCGCCGGCTTTGAGGTCCGTGACGTTCATAACTCTCACTACGGCCGCATGTGTCCGATTGAGACCCCGGAGGGGCCGAACATCGGTCTGATCAACTCCCTGTCCAGCTTCGCCCGGATCAATGAGTATGGCTTCATCGAAGCGCCATACCGCTGGGTGGATCCGAAGACAGGCATCGTCACTGAGCAGATCGCTTATCTGACGGCTGACGAAGAGGATAACTATGTCATCGCTCAGGCGAATGCGCAATTGACAGCCGAGAGCAAGTTCGCCGAAGAGAGTGTCATTGTCCGCTACAACAAGCAGGCTGACAACATCCTGACGATGCCGAGCGATCGCGTCGATTATATGGACGTTTCACCGAAGCAGGTTGTATCCGTAGCGACAGCGCTGATCCCGTTCCTCGAGAACGATGACTCCAACCGCGCGCTTATGGGATCCAACATGCAACGGCAGGCGGTTCCGCTGCTCATCCCCAAAGCTCCGCTGGTCGGTACCGGGATGGAGCACAAGTCGGCGAAGGATTCCGGAGTCTGTATCGTGACCAAGCACGACGGCATCATCGAGCGCGTCACAGCCAACGAGATCTGGCTGCGCCGCGTCGAAGAGATCGACGGCAAGCAGGTAACCGGAGACTTGATCAAGCATAAGCTCCATAAGTTTATGCGCTCCAATCAGGGAACGTGCATCAATCAGCGGCCGATCATCCGCAAGGGCGAGTTTGTCCGCAAAGGCACGATCCTAGCTGACGGGCCGTCGACGGAGTCCGGCGAATTGGCGCTCGGCCGCAATGTCGTCGTTGCCTTTATGACCTGGGAAGGCTACAACTATGAGGATGCGATCCTCTTGAGCGAGAAGCTGGTCAAAGAGGATGTATACACCTCGATCCATATCGAGGAATACGAGTCGGAGGCCCGCGATACTAAGCTGGGACCGGAAGAGATCACGCGTGACATCCCGAATGTCGGTGAGGAAGCGCTGAAAAATCTCGATGAGCGCGGTATCATCCGCGTCGGTGCGGAGATTGGTGCCGGTGATATCCTGGTCGGTAAAGTTACACCTAAGGGTGTAACAGAGCTCACTGCCGAGGAACGGCTCCTGCACGCGATCTTCGGCGAGAAGGCGCGTGAAGTGCGTGATACGTCGCTGCGAGTGCCTCACGGAACCGACGGCATCGTCGTCGACGTCAAAGTGTTCACTCGTGAGAACGGCGATGAGCTGCCGCCAGGAGTTAACCAGCTCGTACGTGCATACATTGCCCAGAAGCGTAAGATTTCTGAAGGCGACAAGATGGCAGGACGCCATGGCAACAAAGGGGTTATCGCACGCATTCTGCCGGAAGAAGATATGCCGTTTATGCCAGATGGCACGCCGGTTGAGGTTGTCCTGAACCCGTTGGGCGTACCGTCGCGGATGAATATCGGTCAGGTGCTCGAAGTCCATCTTGGCATGGCCTGTAAGCACTTGGGTATCCATGCGGCGACGCCGGTATTTGACGGCGCGCGCGAGTATGACGTATTCGATGCGATGGAAGAGGCTGGCATGCAGCGCAACGGCAAGACCAAGCTGTTCGACGGCCGCACAGGCGAGACGTTTGAGCGCGAAGTGACGGTTGGCGTCATGTATATGATCAAGCTGGCGCATATGGTCGACGATAAGATCCATGCCCGTTCCACCGGACCTTACTCGCTCGTTACACAGCAGCCGCTCGGCGGTAAGGCGCAGTTCGGCGGCCAGCGTTTCGGGGAGATGGAGGTATGGGCGCTCGAGGCCTACGGTGCAGCTTATACGCTGCAAGAGATCCTCACTGTCAAGTCGGATGACGTGGTAGGCCGCGTGAAGACGTACGAATCGATCGTTAAAGGTGAGAATGTGCCGGAGCCGGGTGTGCCGGAGTCGTTCAAGGTTCTCATCAAGGAGCTCCAAAGCCTTGGCATGGATGTCAAGATCCTCAGTGAGGATGAAGAAGAAATCGAAATGCGTGAAATCGACGACGAGGATGAAGGCCAAGGCGACAAGCTCAACCTGAATCTCGAAGGTGCGGAAGTAGGCGTAGAGTAGCACGCAAGCCTAGGTGTCGAGTAAGCGGCCACCGCATATGACGTTTCACTGCAGCGCGTGCGCAGCGATTCCCACCCTCCAGGCGGGAATGGCTGTCCGCGTACATTTGCCTGACACAGACTTAAGGAGGGTTGCTCCTTGTTGGATGTTAACAACTTCGAGTACATGAAAATAGGTTTGGCCTCACCGGACAAGATCCGTTCCTGGTCCCGTGGTGAAGTGAAGAAGCCGGAGACGATCAACTACCGTACCCTGAAGCCGGAGAAGGAAGGTCTGTTCTGTGAGAAGATCTTCGGACCGACTAAGGACTGGGAATGTCACTGCGGCAAATACAAGCGTGTACGTTACAAAGGTGTCGTCTGCGACCGCTGCGGCGTTGAAGTAACACGAGCCAAAGTACGCCGTGAGCGCATGGGGCACATCGAACTGGCGGCGCCTGTATCCCATATCTGGTATTTCAAAGGCATTCCGAGCCGCATGGGGCTGGCGCTGGATATGTCTCCCCGTTCGCTGGAGGAGATCATCTACTTTGCTTCTTATGTGGTGACAGATCCGGGTGAGACGCCGCTGGAGAAGAAACAGCTGCTCTCCGAGAAGGAATACCGCAGCTACCGCGAGAAGTACGGCTATGGCTTCCAGGCTGGCATGGGTGCGGAAGCGGTCAAAAAGCTGCTTCAGGATATCGATGTCGAGCGCGAGCTTGAAATGCTGAAGGAAGAGCTGCGCTCGGCACAAGGCCAGCGCCGCAACCGGGCGATCAAACGTCTGGAAGTCATCGAGGCGTTCCGTAACTCCGGCAATGATCCGGAATGGATGATCCTGGACGTGCTGCCGGTCATCCCGCCGGAGCTGCGTCCGATGGTACAGCTGGACGGCGGTCGCTTCGCGACCTCCGACCTCAACGACCTGTACCGCCGGGTTATCAACCGCAACAACCGTCTGAAGCGTCTGCTCGATCTGGGCGCGCCGGACATCATCGTGCAGAACGAGAAACGGATGCTGCAGGAAGCAGTGGACGCGTTGATCGACAACGGCCGCCGCGGCCGCCCGGTTACGGGTCCAGGAAATCGTCCGCTCAAATCGCTCAGCCATATGCTCAAAGGTAAGCAAGGCCGCTTCCGTCAGAACCTGCTGGGTAAACGCGTCGACTATTCCGGTCGTTCGGTTATCGTCGTCGGGCCTAGCTTGAAGATGTACCAGTGCGGTCTGCCGAAGGAAATGGCGCTGGAGCTGTTCAAGCCTTTCGTGATGAAGGAGCTTGTGAACAAAGGCCTGGCGCACAATATTAAGAGTGCGAAACGCAAGGTTGAACGCGTCAGCCCTGAAGTATGGGATGTGCTGGAGGAAGTGATTAAGGAGCATCCGGTGCTCCTCAACCGTGCCCCCACACTTCACCGTCTCGGGATTCAGGCATTCGAGCCGATCCTGGTTGAAGGACGCGCAATCAAGCTTCATCCCCTCGTATGTACGGCCTACAATGCCGACTTTGACGGGGACCAGATGGCGGTTCACGTGCCGCTCTCGGCTGAAGCCCAAGCTGAAGCGCGCTTGCTGATGCTGGCTTCCGGCAACATCTTGAATCCCAAGGATGGCAAGCCGGTCGTTACGCCTTCGCAGGATATGGTACTCGGCAGCTTCTATTTGACAATGGACAACAACGAAGCCAAGGGCTCCGGCTCGATCTTTGGCACAGTGAACGAAGCGATCTCGGCTTACCAACGCGGAATCGTCTCGCTTCATGCGCGTATCGTTATCCCTGTCAAAGTGCTAAATAAACGGACCTTTACTGAAGAGCAGCAAAAAGCGCTCATCGTGACAACGGTCGGCAAAGTGATCTTCAACGAAATTTTCCCGGAGGACTTCCCGTACATCAACGAAGCCACCAAAGGCAACCTGTTGAACGGAACGCCGGATAAATATTTTGTCTACGAAAAAGGTACGGATCTGACCAAGTTCACAGGGGACTTGGCTATAGCGGGAGCTGTAGGCAAGGAGTACCTCGGTCTAATCATTGCCGAGTGCTTCCGTCAGTACCATACGACCCAAACTTCCATGATCCTGGACAAAATCAAGCAGCTGGGCTTCACGTACTCGACCCGTGCGGGTATCACCATCGCGGTCGATGATGTTGTCGTACCTGATGAGAAGCAGGCGCTTATGAAAGAGTCCGAGGAGAAGGTAGCTGTCGTTACGAATCAATACCGCCGCGGTCTGATCACCAATGAAGAGCGTTATGACCGCGTCATCAGCATCTGGAGCAAGGCGAAGGATCAGATCACCGATATCCTCATGAAATCGATGGAACGTTACAATTCGATCATGCTCATGGTGGACTCCAAAGCACGGGGTAACAAATCGCAGATCACCCAGCTGGGCGGTATGCGGGGTCTGATGGCCAACCCGTCGGGTCGGATCATCGAGCTCCCGATCAAGTCGAACTTCCGCGAGGGACTGACCGTCCTTGAGTACTTCATCTCGACGCATGGCGCGCGGAAAGGTCTTGCAGATACGGCCCTGCGTACAGCAGACTCGGGCTACCTGACCCGTCGTCTCGTCGACGTGGCCCAGGACGTCATCGTTCGCGAAGACGACTGCGGTACGGACAAAGGCTTCACCGTCAGCAAGATCCAGGATGGCAAAGAGGTCATCGAGGATCTGTATGACCGGATCGAGGGACGCTACTCCTTTGAGACGATTCGTCATCCGGAGACTGGCGAGGTCATCGTTCAGCGCAATGATCTCATCGACTCCGCCAAAGCGGACGAGATCATCGCAGCCGGCGTGGAACGTCTGCAGATCCGTTCAGTGCTGAGCTGCCGCGCCCGTCACGGCGTCTGCAAGATCTGTTACGGACGCAATCTGGCTACCGGCAAGCATGTGGAGATCGGTGAAGCGGTCGGCATCATCGCTGCCCAGTCGATCGGTGAGCCGGGTACCCAGCTGACGATGCGTACGTTCCATACCGGGGGCGTCGCCGGAGACGATATTACCCAAGGTCTGCCGCGGATTCAGGAGCTCTTCGAGGCTCGGAATCCAAAAGGTCAGGCGATCATCTCCGAGCTCGATGGCACGATCAAGGAGATCCGCGAAGCCAAGGACCGTCGCGAGATCGAGGTGCAGGGGGAGGCCGAATCCAAGGTCTACTCCGTTACGTACGGTTCGCGGATCCGGGTTAGCGTCGGTCAGCAGATCGAGGCAGGCGACGAACTGACCGACGGCTCGATCGATCCGAAGGAT
Source organism: Paenibacillus jepli (assembly GCF_047238105.1). Lineage (NCBI taxonomy): Bacteria > Bacillati > Bacillota > Bacilli > Caryophanales > Paenibacillaceae > Paenibacillus > Paenibacillus jepli. The sequence continues at coordinate 2,618,689 of NZ_JBDFMD010000001.1, read as the reverse complement.
ATGCTGCGCATCAAGGGCATCCGTGGCGTGCAGAACTATATTCTGCAAGAGGTTCAACGCGTATACCGGAACCAGGGCGTTGAGATCAACGACAAGCATATCGAAGTCATGATCAAGCAGATGCTTCGTAAGATCCGCATCGTCGATGCTGGCGGCACAACCTTGCTGCCGGGCGCCTTTGTGGATATTCATGAGTACGAGGCGGCCAACACCACTGCGATCTTCTCGGATCGCGAGCCAGCGGTTGCGAAGCCGGTCCTGCTCGGTATTACGAAGGCATCCTTGGAGACCGATTCGTTCCTCTCCGCGGCTTCCTTCCAGGAGACGACTCGTGTCCTGACGGATGCTGCGATCAAGGGCAAGGTCGACCAGTTGCTTGGTCTGAAAGAGAATGTCATCATCGGCAAGCTGATTCCTGCCGGTACAGGCATGAACCGCTACCGCAGCATCAAGTTCGCCGGCGACGACGAGCAGCCGGAGTCCGGCGAAGAGCAACTCGAAGGCGTACCGGTCGAGCTGTAAGGCCGATATTAAGTCGGGGAATTGCAGGCAGCCTGCGGGCTGCCTGCAATTCCCTGTTTATTGAGAAAGAGTCCTTGACACCCTGGGCACCAAAATGCTACTATATCAGTGTGCCAACATGCTGGTTTGGGCTCGGCCATCCGATGGTCGCAGGACCATCCTTGGAATGGAGGGTTACATTCTATGCCATTCAAGATCGGCAGCAAGCAGACGACGAAGATGGTGGAGCAAGGTCTTGCCACTGCGGTCTATGTTGCGGAAGATGCAGATCAGCGAATAACAGGCAAGATTGTAGAGCTCAGCGAACGGGCAGGAATTGAAGTCATCTGGATAGACACGATGGAACGCCTCGGGGCAACCTGCGGTATTGACGTCGGGGCTGCGATGGCGGCTGTCATTCCTGAAGAAGAATAAGAGACATTCGTTTTTGCAGTGGCGGCGAGACTCGTCAGGCAAAAACTTTCGTTTGTTCTTTTATGAACCACCTGGATCTGTGGGCTTAAGCAAGACGTAGTTGGTCAGTCAAAAATTGAGGAAGGGGGTGGCAACATGCCAACAATCAACCAGCTGGTCCGCAAGGGCCGTGAAGCTAAAGTAGTCAAGTCGAAATCGCCTGCACTTCAGAAGGGTTTCAACGCGCTGAAGCGTGAAGAAACGAACCTGAGCGCCCCGCAAAAACGCGGTGTCTGCACTCGTGTAGGTACGATGACGCCGAAGAAACCGAACTCCGCTTTGCGCAAATACGCGCGTGTTCGCTTGACGAACCGTGTAGAGGTTACTGCTTACATCGGAGGCATCGGTCACAATCTGCAAGAGCACAGCGTGGTTCTCGTGCGCGGCGGCCGGGTAAAAGACCTCCCGGGTGTTCGTTACCACATCGTTCGCGGTGCGCTTGATACTGCAGGTGTCAACAACCGTATGCAAGCTCGTTCCAAATACGGCACGAAGCGTCCTAAAGCTAAGAAGTAAGACTCACATCTTGAATCTTAAGAAATCACCTCGTGATCAAAAGGATCGGTTTTCAGCACCGAGAAGGTTGGAGGCAGGAGAAAATGAGGAGTGTCCACGTTTTCGTAGAAAACGACCTCGGAAGCATGGCTACGTGAACCCCTAAGAAGGAGCTTGCGAAGCTAGTTTCCTTCGGAAACTCTCATTCGAGTGCATTCAAGATTCGACGTCGAATCCGCTACTGTGAATCACATCGTGATCAAAACCGACTGAAAGGGGGATACCTCATGCCACGCAAAGGTCCTGTTCCAAAAAGAGACGTATTGCCGGATCCGCTCTATAACAGCAAGCTTGTTACTCGTCTGATCAACCGCATCATGATCGACGGCAAGCGCGGTGTAGCGCAGACCATCCTGTATGATGCCTTCACACTTATCCAAGAACGTACAGGCAAAGAGCCTATGGAAGTGTTTGAAGTAGCCATCAAGAACATCATGCCCGTCCTCGAAGTTAAAGCCCGTCGTGTTGGTGGTGCCAACTACCAAGTACCGATCGAGGTTAAGCCAGAGCGCCGTACGGCACTGGGACTTCGTTGGCTCGTGAACTACTCGCGTAACCGCGGGGAGAAAACGATGGAAGAGCGTTTGGCTGCCGAGATCATCGACGCATCCAATAACACTGGCGCTTCCGTCAAGAAGCGTGAAGATACACACAAGATGGCGGAAGCAAACAAAGCGTTTGCCCACTATCGCTGGTAGTATCACATTGAGAGTTCAAAAAGGTCGGTTAAGCGGACTTTTTGAACAACCTCTAAAACTCGAAAGGAGACATATTCATGGCTAGAGAGTTCTCCTTGAAAAATACGCGTAATATCGGGATTATGGCGCATATTGATGCGGGCAAGACCACCACTACCGAGCGGATCCTGTTCTACACAGGCCGTACCCACAAAATCGGCGAGGTGCACGAAGGTGCAGCGACGATGGACTGGATGGAGCAAGAGCAGGAGCGCGGGATTACGATCACTTCCGCTGCGACTACAGCTCAATGGGATGGTCACCGCATCAATATCATCGACACCCCGGGACACGTTGACTTCACAGTTGAAGTTGAACGTTCCCTGCGCGTATTGGACGGGGCGGTAGGTGTATTCAGTGCAAAAGAAGGCGTAGAGCCGCAATCCGAAACGGTATGGCGTCAAGCTGACCGCTACGGTGTTCCACGGATCGCATACGTGAACAAGATGGACATCATCGGTGCTGACTACCTCAACGTTATCAAAGATATGCGCGAGCGTCTGCAAGCCAATGCCGTCGCGATTCAATTGCCGATTGGTGCCGAGAATGATTTCCAAGGCATGATCGACATCGTCGAGCGCGTGGCGTTCATCTACAAAGACGACCTTGGTCGGGATCCTGAGAAAGTCGAGATCCCTGCAGAATTTGCAGATCAAGTAGAAGAACTGCGTGCAGAGCTCGTTGAGAAAGTTGCTGAACTGGACGAAGAGCTCACAATGAAGTATCTTGAAGGTGAGGAGATCACCGTCGAGGAACTGAAAGCAGCACTCCGTAAAGGGGTCTGCGACGTGAAGATCTTCCCCGTAATCTGTGGTTCCTCTTACCGCAACAAAGGCGTACAGCCAATGTTGGACGCGGTCGTTGATTACCTGCCTGCGCCAATCGACGTGCCTGACATCAAGGGTGTCCTTGAAGACGGTACGGAAGTTACGCGCAAATCGGGTGACGACCAGCCGTTTTCGGCACTCGCGTTCAAGATCATGACTGACCCTTATGTCGGTAAACTGACGTTCTTCCGCGTGTACTCCGGTGTTCTGGCATCCGGATCCTACGTACTGAATGGTACGAAGGGCAAGCGTGAGCGCGTTGGACGGATCCTGCAGATGCATGCTAACAGCCGCCAAGAAATCTCCGAAGTTTACTCCGGTGATATCGCAGCAGCTGTAGGTCTGAAGGACACCGTTACCGGTGACACCCTCTGTGACGAGAAAGCTCCGGTTATCCTGGAGTCCATGAACTTCCCAGAGCCTGTTATCCAGATCGCGATCGAGCCAAAGACCAAAGCCGACCAAGACAAAATGGGCGTTGCCCTGTCCAAGCTGTCGGAGGAAGATCCTACGTTCCGTGCCTACACGGATGAGAGGAGACTGGACAAACAATCATCGCTGGTATGGGTGAGCTCCATCTGGAGATCATCGTCGACCGTATGGTTCGCGAGTTCAAAGTCGAGACAAGCGTAGGTAAACCGCAGGTTGCTTACCGTGAGACGTTCAAGCAAGCAGCCAAGGTCGAAGGCAAGTTCGTTCGTCAGTCCGGTGGCCGTGGTCAATACGGTCATGTATGGATCGAGTTCGAACCGCAAGAAGCCGGTGCCGGCTTCGAGTTCGAGAACAAAATCGTCGGCGGTGTCGTACCGCGTGAGTACATCCCTGCTGTTCAGGCTGGTATCGAAGAAGCGATGAAAAACGGCGTTCTTGCCGGATTCCCGCTTGTAGACGTAAAAGCCCGCATCGTAGACGGATCGTACCATGATGTCGACTCCTCGGAGATGGCGTTTAAGATCGCTGGTTCCATGGCGCTCAAAGCTGCCAAGGATAAATGTGCTCCAGCTCTGCTTGAGCCGATCATGAAGGTTGAAGTTACCGTGCCGGAAGAGTACTTCGGCGACGTTATGGGGATGCTCAGCTCCCGTCGCGGACGCATCGAAGGTACAGACTCCCGTTCGGGCGCTCAGATCATCCGTTCCAAAGTGCCTTTGGCCGAGATGTTCGGGTACTCTACTACCCTTCGCTCCGGTACACAGGGACGCGGCGTATTCTCGATGGAAATCTCCCATTACGAAGAAGTGCCGAAGTCGATTGCGGAAGAGATTATCTCCAAGCATAAGGGCGAGTAATCCCCTGTTTGCCACGGCCGTCATTCTGTATGCCTCATAGCTGAGAGTGTGCGGCCGATACCTATAACTTTCCATTTATTAAGGAGGAATAAGTTCAATGGCTAAGCAAAAATTCGAACGTAACAAACCGCACGTTAATATCGGTACAATTGGTCACGTTGACCATGGTAAAACAACTCTGACTGCTGCCATCACAACTGTACTTTCCAAAAAGTACGGCGGTGCTGCTATCGCTTTTGATCAAATCGACAAAGCGCCGGAAGAGCGCGAGCGCGGGATCACAATCTCCACAGCTCACGTTGAGTATGAGACGCCTAACCGTCACTACGCTCACGTAGACTGCCCAGGCCATGCTGACTATGTTAAAAACATGATCACTGGTGCTGCTCAAATGGACGGCGCGATCCTGGTTGTATCCGCTGCTGACGGCCCAATGCCGCAAACACGTGAGCACATCCTGCTCTCCCGCCAAGTAGGCGTTCCTTACATCGTCGTATTCCTGAACAAATGCGACATGGTTGAAGACGAAGAGCTTCTCGAGCTGGTTGAGATGGAAGTTCGCGACCTGCTGAGCGAGTATGAGTTCCCAGGCGACGACACGCCAATCATCCGTGGTGCTGCTCGTGAAGCGCTGCAAAACCCTGATGGCGAGTGGGCTGACAAAATCGTCGAGCTGTTCGAGCAAGTGGATACTTACATCCCAACGCCTGAGCGTGACGTTTCCAAGCCATTCCTGATGCCTGTCGAGGACGTATTCACCATCACTGGTCGCGGTACAGTTGCTACTGGCCGTGTAGAGCGGGGCGAAGTTAAAGTCGGCGACGAGATCGAAATCGTTGGTTTGCAAGAAGAGACTCGCAAAACTGTATGTACTGGTGTTGAGATGTTCCGCAAATTGCTGGACTCCGCACAAGCTGGCGACAACATCGGCGCCCTGCTGCGTGGTGTTGAGCGTAAAGACATCGAGCGCGGTCAAGTACTTTCGAAGCCAGGTTCCGTTAAGCCACACACGAACTTCACGGCTCAAATCTACGTCCTGACCAAAGAAGAGGGCGGACGTCATAAGCCTTTCTTCACAGGCTACCGTCCACAGTTCTACTTCCGTACAACGGACGTAACAGGTATCATCACTCTGCCAGAAGGAAGCGAGATGGTTATGCCTGGCGACAACATCACCGTTACTGTTGAACTGATCGCTCCAATCGCGGTAGAAGAAGGTACTCGCTTCTCGATCCGTGAAGGCGGCCGTACAGTAGGCGCTGGCGCTGTTGCTTCGATCCAAAAATAATCCTACTGCAGCGTGAGCTGCGCAGGATCTACACCAGAGGTTGTCCAACCGGTCTTGGCCGGGAGGGCAGCCTCTTTTTTTGAGGGCTATATATAATAGAAGAAAGATTATTATAACAGCCTGTTAAAAAACGGCCGGAGAGGCACGGAATCGAATCTGGAGAAGCGAAGGGTTCGCCTGAAAGCTTTTCGCAGAAAAGCTAGCTTCGAAAGCATACGCTGTCCCCGGATTTCAACCGATAAAGCGGTTATAAATCAAGAAATCTGGGGGCAACAGAGATCGGAAGATCGATCCGTGACTGTAGGTCTCCTTTTTCAACAGACTGATTTTAAGCAGTTATTTAAAGTGCAAATTCCCCTTATTACAGGTTGAAACAGGAAACTGAAAATAAATACGCATTAGCGGATATTTTTCTTGCAAATGCCTTTCATTTTGTATATAATAGTGAACGTTGGTCTGTGGCTGTGCGATGATGCGAGAGGTTGCCGACACACCCGGCCCCTTTGCCATGGGGCGTAAGTCGGGTTTTCTCGCGGAGTATGTCCGATACTAAATTGGGCGATAGAAGGAGGGAATTACATGGCAAAGCAAAAGATTCGTATTCGTTTGAAAGCTTACGATCACAGAATTCTTGACCAATCAGCAGAGAAAATTGTTGAAACTGCAAAGCGTTCCGGAGCAGGCGTGTCCGGTCCGATTCCGTTGCCAACGGAAAAGCAAATCATCACCATTCTGCGTGCGGTTCACAAGTACAAGGATTCGCGGGAACAATTCGAAATGCGCACACATAAGCGTCTGATCGACATTGTCAACCCAACGCCGCAAACGGTTGATGCATTGATGCGTTTGGATCTGCCATCCGGTGTAGATATTGAGATTAAACTGTAAGAACACGTACCAAAGCAAGATCTACTACTTATTACGTAAGAGAAACGAGGTGTCAACATGAAAGGTATCTTAGGGAAAAAACTCGGCATGACACAAGTCTTTACGCCTGAGGGCAACGTAATTCCGGTTACGGTCATCGAGGCAGGACCTTGTGTGGTTCTCCAGAAGAAGGATCAGGAGAATGACGGCTATGAGGCAATTCAGCTCGGCTTCGTCGACAAGAAGAAGCAAAGAGCGAACAAGCCCGAAACAGCTCATGCTCAAAAAGCCAATACGGCTCCTAAGCGCTACATTCGTGAATTCCGCGGGGTTAACCTGGGTGAATACGAAGTTGGCGCAGAAGTAAAAGCGGATCTGTTCTCCGAAGGTGAATTTGTTGACGTGACAGGAATCTCTAAAGGCAAAGGATTCCAAGGCGTGATCAAGCGTTGGGGACAAAGCACAGGTCCAATGTCGCACGGTTCCCGCTACCATCGCGGACCGGGCTCCATGGGTTCCATCCAGGCTAACCGCGTACCGAAAGGCAAGCGTCTGCCAGGACACATGGGTCAAGACACCATCACGATTCAACGTCTGGAAGTTATCCGCGTTGATCTCGAGCGCAATGTGCTGCTCGTCAAAGGATCCATTCCCGGAGCTAAGAACAGCTTCGTCAAAATTAAATCGACGGTGAAGAAATAACACCCCTGAAGAAAGGAGGAACACGTAATGCCAAAGGTAGCAGTATACAACGTGAGCGGTTCGCAGGTCGGCGATATTGAGCTGGCTGAAGCGATCTTCGGCATCCAGCCGAACACCCACGTTATGCACAGTGCCGTGGTCCTGCAGCAAGCTGCAGAGCGCCAAGGTACACACAAAACCAAAGGTCGTTCGGAGGTTCGCGGCGGCGGCCGCAAGCCATGGAAGCAAAAAGGTACGGGCCGTGCTCGTCAAGGCAGCATCCGCTCCCCGCAATGGGTTGGCGGCGGTACCGTATTCGGACCGACTCCGCGTACTTACGGATTCAAGCTTCCTAAGAAAGTGCGTCGTCTTGCGATCAAATCCGCACTGTCTTCCAAAGTGATCGGCAACGAAATCATCGTATTGGATCAATTGGCGCTGAGCCAACCGAAGACGAAGGAATTCAAAGGAATTCTCGGCAGTCTGAAGGTTGCCCGCAAAGCTCTGATTGTAACCGCAGGATACGAAGACAATGTTGCACTGAGCGCTCGCAATATTCCAGGCGTCAAATTCCTGACAGTCGAAGGCATTAATGTTCTGGATGTATTGGCTCATGACCAACTGATCATCACCAAGGAAGCGGTCGAGAAAGTACAGGAGGTGCTTGCGTAATGAAGAACGCCCACGATATTATCAAGCGCCCGATCATTACTGAGCGTACAAGCGAACTTATGGTAGCGAAACGTTATGTGTTTGAAGTCGACCTGCGCGCCAACAAAACGGCGATCAAGCAAGCGATCGAAGCCATCTTTAACGTAAAAGTCGCTAGCGTCAACACCATGCGCGTACCTGGTAAGCCAAAACGCCAAGGTCGCCACGCCGGATATACATCCGAGTGGAAAAAAGCGATCGTGCAGCTGACAGAAGAGAGCAACGAGCTCGAGTTCTTCGAAGCTTCGGTATAATAAGAGACTAGTTAAGTAAGGAGGGAATCGAAGTGCCTATTAAGAAGTATAAGCCGACTTCTCCAGCACGTCGTGCGATGTCCGTCTCGACATTCGAAGAGATTACGACAAGCACACCGGAGAAATCGCTCTTGGCGCCGCTTTTCAAAAAAGCAGGCCGCAACAACCAAGGTAAAATTACGGTACGTCACCACGGTGGCGGGCACAAGCGTAAATACCGGATTATCGATTTCAAGCGCAACAAGGACGGCATTCCTGGTACAGTAGCTACCATCGAGTACGATCCGAACCGCACCTCGAACATCGCACTGATCCACTATGCTGACGGTGAGAAGCGCTACATCATCGCTCCAAAAGGGCTGAAGGTTGGCGACGTGATCACTTCCGGACCTGCAGCCGACATCAAAACAGGTAACGCGCTGCCACTCGAGAATATCCCGGTTGGTACAGTGATCCACAACATTGAGATGAAGCCTGGCAAAGGCGGCCAACTGGTTCGCGCAGCCGGTACAGAAGCTCAATTGCTCGGTAAAGAGGAAACGTATGCGGTCATCCGCTTGTCCTCTGGCGAAGTTCGCCGCATCTTGAAAGTATGCCGCGCGACCATCGGCTCCGTAGGCAACGAGGATCACGAGCTCGTGAAAATCGGTAAAGCCGGCCGTTCCCGCTGGCTGGGCAAGCGTCCTGAAGTACGCGGCGTTGTCATGAACCCGAACGATCACCCACACGGTGGTGGTGAAGGCCGTGCGCCAATCGGACGCAAATCGCCTATGTCCCCATGGGGCAAACCGACACTGGGATACAAAACCCGCAAGAAGAAAAAAGCTTCCAGCCAATATATCGTTCGCGGCCGCACGAAGTAAGCTTAGCTTGACTCCGAGCGGCTCGGACACTATTCTACGCCAGGTTAGCTGAAGGGAGGATCACCTATGGGTCGCAGTTTGAAGAAGGGGCCGTTTATCGACGGTTACCTACTGAAAAAGGTCGAGGAACTCAATGAGACGGACAAGAAAGTTGTCGTCAAAACTTGGTCCCGTCGCTCCACCATTTTCCCGCAGTTCATTGGTCACACGTTTGCTGTCTATGACGGTCGTAAGCATGTGCCAGTATACGTAACCGAGGACATGGTCGGACATAAATTGGGCGAATTCGCGCCTACACGTACGTACAAGGGCCATACCGCTGACGATAAGAAAACAGGCAGAAGATAATCTGCTTGATGCATAGTTAACTGTTCTGAGAGGAGGTTCTACCATGGCACAACAAGCAAAAGCTGTTGCGAACTTCATCCGCATCGCGCCCCGCAAGGCTCAACTGGTCGTTGACCTGATCCGCGGCAAGCAAGTCGGTGAAGCGATCGCGATCCTGCGTCACACTCCGAAGTCGGCATCGCCGATCGTGGAGAAGCTGCTGAACTCTGCCATTGCCAATGCGGATCATAACTATCAGCTGGACGTCAATAAGCTGGTCGTATCCGAGGTTTATGTCAATCAGGGTCCAACAATGAAACGTTTCCGTCCACGCGCGATGGGTCGTGCGAGCCGGATCAACAAACGAACCAGCCACATCACATTGGTGGTATCTGAAAAATAAGGAGGGATAACGTGTGGGTCAAAAAGTAAATCCCGTCGGTCTGCGGATCGGTATTATCCGTGACTGGGAATCGAAATGGTATGCCGGCAAAGACTTCGGTGATCTCTTGCTGGAAGACGTGAAAATCCGCGAGTATCTGAAGAAGAAACTGAAAGATGCTGCTGTATCGAAATTCGAAATCGAGCGTGCCGCTAACCGCGTCAACGTAACGATTCATACCGCTAAGCCAGGCATGGTTATCGGTAAAGGCGGATCTGAGGTAGAGAACCTGCGGACGGAGCTTGCCAAGATTTCTGGAGGCAAGAAGGTTCATATCAACATCGCCGAGATCAAGCAAGCTGACCTGGATGCGATCCTGGTAGCCGAGAGCATCGCACTGCAGCTGGAGCGCCGGACTTCGTTCCGCCGTGCCCTGAAGCAAGCGATCCAACGGACTATGCGCGCTGGCGCAAAAGGAATCAAAACATCGGTTAGCGGACGTCTGGGCGGCGCTGAGATCGCCCGTACTGAAGGATACAGTGAAGGAACCGTGCCGCTGCATACGCTGCGTGCCGATATCGATTACGGAACAGCTGAGGCGTTCACGACTTATGGTCTGATCGGCGTCAAAGTCTGGATCTACCGTGGCGAAGTCCTTCCTGCCAAGAAAAGAACAGCAGCAGCTCCCCAGGAAGGAGGCAACTAATCATGTTGGTACCTAAACGCGTCAAACACCGCAAGCAACAGCGCGGTCATATGAGAGGTCGGGCTAAAGGCGGCACTGAAGTGCTCTTCGGCGAATACGGCCTGCAGGCTACTGAGCCGGCATGGATCACGAACCGTCAGATCGAGGCTGCTCGTATCGCGATGACCCGTTACATCAAACGGGGCGGTAAAGTCTGGATCAAGATTTTCCCTGCCAAGCCAATCACCCAAAAGCCTCTTGAGGTTCGGATGGGTAGTGGTAAAGGTAACGTTGAGAAATGGGTAGCGGTGGTCAAACCGGGCAAGATCATGTTTGAACTCGCCGGCGTACCTGAAGATATCGCACGTGAAGCAATGCGTCTTGCTTCTCACAAACTGCCAGTCAAAACGAAGTTTGTGAAGCGCGAAGAAGTGGGTGGTGAAGCAAATGAAAGCTAGTGAATTTCGCAACCTGACCTCCGCCGAGATCGAGCAAAAGGTCGCCGGCTTCAAGGAAGAGTTGTTCAACCTACGTTTTCAATTGGCTACCGGTCAACTCGACAATCCGACTCGCATCCGCGATGTGCGGAAAGAGATTGCTCGCGCCAAAACGGTTTTGCGCCAAAGAGAGCTCGGAATCAGCAGCTAATTCATAGATTACGATTAGATGCCTTAAGCCTCTCTGACAGGCTGAAGGAAGGAGGAAGAACATGAGCGAACGTAATGCCCGCAAAGTTCAAACCGGCAAAGTTGTCAGCGACAAGATGGACAAAACGGTAGTGGTGGCTGTAGAAACCTACAAAAAGCACACGCTGTACAACAAGCGGATCAAGTACACCAAAAAGTTTAAAGCCCATGATGAAAACAACCAAGCCAAAATTGGTGATGTGGTACGGATCATGGAAACCCGTCCGCTTTCCAAGGACAAACGCTGGAGACTCGTTGAAGTCGTCGAAGCAGCGATTATCCTGTAAGCTGAACGAACCCAAGCTTTCGAATTTGTATTTCTGACCGGAAGGAGGACGTTACAATGATTCAACCATTTACACGCTTGAAAGTGGCTGACAACTCTGGTGCTAAGGAACTGATGTGTATTCGAGTTCTGGGCGGTACAGGACGTCGTGTCGGACACATCGGCGATCTGATCGTATGCTCTGTCAAACAAGCAACACCCGGTGGCGTTGTCAAAAAAGGTGATGTAATTAGAGCAGTTATCGTACGTACAAAGAACTCTGTGCGCCGGAAAGACGGCTCTTACATCGCATTTGACGAGAATGCAGCAGTTATCGTGAAAGAGGATAAAAGCCCGCGCGGCACCCGTATCTTCGGACCAGTAGCTCGCGAACTGCGCGACAGAGATTTCATGAAAATCGTATCGCTCGCTCCAGAAGTTATCTAAGACCGCTGCGGTCTTACGCAATACCCAAAACCTATGCTCACGAAGTGAGGTGTGAGAAATGCCAAGGCTGAAAAAGATTCTTGAATCCCATAACAACAAACTGCATGTGAAGAAGGATGATAATGTCATCGTCATCACAGGCAAGGATAAAGGCAAGAAGGGTCGCGTCATCGCTGCTTATCCGCGTGAGAACCGCGTGCTGGTAGAAGGCGTGAACATGGTAAAAAAACATGCGCGTCCAACCCAACAAAACCCGCAAGGCGGCATCCTGGAGCAGGAAGCAGCCATTCACGTATCCAACGTTATGCTGCTGGATCCCAAATCGGGCAAGCCGACTCGTATCGGATATAAAGTGCAAGACAACGGTAAAAAAGTCCGGGTAGCTAAATCCGGCGCAGTAATCGACTAATCCCTTTGACGGAAAGGAGGTCCATAAATCGTGGCAATCAGAATGAAAGACCGCTTTTTGAATGAAATCACACCAAGTCTGATGCAGAAGTTCAACTACTCCACTGTGATGCAGGTGCCGAAGATCGAGAAGGTTGTTATCAACATGGGTGTTGGTGAAGCCGTTCAGAACTCCAAGGTACTCGACGTAGCGGTAGAAGAGCTGAGAATCATCTCTGGTCAGAAACCCGTAATCACACGGGCAAAGAAATCGATCGCCGGTTTCAAGCTTCGTGAGAATATGCCGATCGGGGTCAAAGTAACACTGCGCGGCGAGCGTATGTACTACTTCCTCGACAAACTGTTTAATGTCGCTCTTCCGCGTGTACGTGACTTCCGCGGGATCTCCAATAAAGCGTTCGACGGCCGTGGCAACTACACGCTGGGTCTGAAAGAACAGCTGATCTTCCCGGAGATCGAGTACGATAAAGTCGACAAAGTCCGCGGTATGGACATTGTCATCGTAACAACGGCAAAAACGGATGAAGAATCTCGTGAATTGCTGACCCAATTGGGTATGCCGTTTGCGAAGTAATCCACTTCTAGGAGGTGTAATACCCAGTGGCAAAAACTTCGATGAAAGTTAAGCAACAACGTACTCCGAAGTTCAAAGTGCGTGCCTACACTCGCTGTGAGCGTTGCGGCCGCCCGCACTCCGTGCTTCAAAAATTCAAGATCTGCCGGATTTGTTTCCGTGAATTGGCATATAAAGGCCAGATCCCTGGCGTCAAAAAAGCAAGCTGGTAATCAGCCGAGTTCGGGAAGGAGGTTTACAACAAATGGTTATGTCTGATCCGATTGCAGATATGCTGACACGCATCCGCAACGCGAATGTCGTCCGTCATGAAACCGTGGAAATGCCCGCTTCGAAGTCGAAGAAGCAAATCGCAGAAATTCTGAAACGCGAGGGCTTTATCCGCGATGCTGAATATATCGAGGACAACAAACAAGGGATGATCCGTATTTTCCTGAAATACGGCCCTAACAACGAGCGTGTCATCACTGGTTTGAAACGCATCAGTAAACCAGGTCTGCGCGTGTATACGAAAAGCACGGAAGTACCGCGCGTGCTGGGCGGATTGGGAATCGCGATTATTTCCACATCCAAAGGCATCGTGACCGACAAGGAAGCTCGCCAAGGCAAAGCCGGCGGCGAAGTCCTTTGCTACGTTTGGTAATCACTCGTTAGAACGATTGGAGGTGTAAGAATGTCCCGTATTGGTCGTAAACCTATCCAGGTGCCTGCTGGCGTAGACATTAAACTGGATAACACTCAAATTACTGTTAAAGGTCCAAAGGGCACGCTCACCCGTGAGCTGCACAAGGACATGAAAATCGTTATCGCTGAGAACGAGATCTCGGTCGAGCGTCCGTCCGATAACAAACTGCATCGCTCCCTGCACGGCACGACGCGCAGCGTCGTCGCTAACATGGTTAACGGTGTAACGGAAGGCTTCGCCAAATCGTTGGAACTGGTTGGTGTCGGTTACCGCGCCAGCAAGTCCGGCGAGAAGGTCGTCTTGAACGTTGGTTACTCCCACCCGGTTGAGATCAACCCTGAGGGCGGCGTTGAGTTCGAGGTTCCTACGAACACGAAGATCATCGTTAAAGGAATCGACAAAGAGCTGGTCGGTGCTTTTGCAGCAAAAATCCGCTCCGTACGTGAGCCTGAGCCATATAAAGGTAAAGGCATCAAGTACGAAGGCGAGCGTATCCTTCGCAAAGAAGGTAAAGCCGGTAAGAAGAAATAAGCTCTCCGCGTGAGCGCTTAGCTACGATTACCGGTTCAAGGCAGAAGAAGGGAGTGAACCTCTAATGATTACTAAAGGCGATAAGAACAAAGCGCGTCTGAAACGGCATCTGCGTGTGCGCAAGAAAATCAAAGGCACCACTGAGCGCCCAAGACTGTCCGTATTCCGCTCCGCTAAACATATCTACGTCCAGCTGATCGATGACGTCAAAGGTGTAACCCTGGCAACGGCATCGACACAGGACAAAGAGCTTCAGTCGATCACAAACGGCGGCAACGTCGAAGCAGCCAAGCAAGTGGGCCAACTGATCGCTGACCGTGCAAAAGCTCAAGGCGTAAGCAAAGTGGTCTTTGACCGCGGCGGTTACTTGTACCATGGCAGAATTCAAGCATTGGCAGACGCAGCTCGCGAAGCCGGTATGGAATTCTAGTCAAATTCACTAATAAGGAGGTAAATCGACTTGCGTGTAGATCCTAATTCGTTAGATTTGACAGAAAAAGTTGTCCAGATCAACCGCGTATCTAAAGTTGTCAAAGGCGGACGCCGTTTCAGCTTTAGTGCTCTTGTGGTTGTAGGCGACGGCAAAGGCTGGGTTGGCGCAGGGATCGGTAAAGCTGGCGAGGTTCCGGATGCGATCCGCAAAGGGATCGACGATGCCAAGAAAAACCTGATCCAAGTTCCACTCGTAAAAACAACGATTCCTCACCTGGTGCTCGGCCATTTCGGCGCTGGCGAAGTCCTGCTGAAGCCGGCTTCCGAAGGTACGGGCGTTATCGCTGGCGGACCGGTACGTGCGGTTCTTGAGCTGGCAGGTGTGGGCGATATCTTGACCAAATCTCTCGGTTCTTCCAACGCGATCAACATGGTGAATGCTACGCTTGAGGGTCTGTCCCGTCTGAAGCGTGCTGAAGATGTAGCTAAATTGCGCGGAAAAACCGTCCAAGAGATCTTGGGCTAAGGAGGGGTATACGATGGCAAAATTGCAAATCACCCTCGTGCGCAGTTTGATCGGCCGTAACGAGAAACAACGTGCGACAGTTCAAGCTCTTGGACTTCGCAAAGTGAATCACTCGGTTATCCAGTCGGATAACGAAGCCATTCGCGGCATGGTGAATCATGTCAGTCACTTGGTTAAAGTCGAAGAAGTGCAGGCTTAAGCAGTCCGCGCTTGGCGATCTATTGAAACAATAAGGAGGTGCAACGAACGATGAAATTGCATGAGCTTCAGCCAGCGCCCGGGTCCAAGCAAGTTGGTAAGCGCAAAGGCCGCGGGATCGGTACCGGCAACGGCAAAACTGCAGGTCGCGGTCACAAAGGGCAAAACGCTCGCTCCGGCGGCGGTGTCCGTCCAGGCTTCGAAGGCGGACAAAACCCATTGTATCGTCGCTTGCCGAAACGTGGTTTTAACAACCCGTTCCGTAAAGAATATGCCGTTGTAAACATTGAAGATTTGAACAGCTTTGCAGCAGGAACCGAGATCACGCCTGAGCTTCTGATGGAGCAAGGGGTTGTCAAAAACCCGCAGGACGGTATCAAGATTCTCGGAAACGGTGAAATCAAGGTTCAACTGACTGTTAAAGCCAACAAATTCTCTCAATCTGCGGTAGAGAAAATTCAAGCTGCCGGCGGTAAAACCGAGGTGATCTAACGTGTTCAAGACTTTGTCCAACATATGGAAAGTGGAGGATCTGCGCAAACGCGTCATGTTCACCCTTTTCGTATTGCTGATTTTCCGCATCGGATCTTTCATCCCGGTTCCCAACATTGACAAGTCGGTATTCGAGTCGATGAATGAACAAGGTACGAACATTTTTGGTCTTCTCAACACCTTCTCCGGTGGCGCGCTGTTCCAATTCTCCATCTTCGCGTTGGGGATTATGCCTTACATCACAGCGTCCATCATCGTCCAGCTGCTCTCTATGGATGTCATTCCTAAGTTTGCAGAGTGGGCGAAGGAAGGCGAGAACGGAAAACGCAAGCTTGCACAAATCACCCGGTATGGTACAATCATTCTCGGTCTGATCCAAGCCTATGCGACCGCGATTGGCTTTAACCGCCAATACAATTTCAACTTTGTTCTCGATCCGAGTTTTGCCACCTATACGATGATTGCCATCGTATTGACGGCTGGTACGGCATTTCTGATGTGGCTTGGTGAGCAGATCACCGAGAAAGGAATCGGCAACGGGATCTCGATCATTATCTTTGCCGGTATCGTCGCAGGTATCCCGGGACATATCCGCACCATCTACACCGACAAGCTGGCAGATGCGGGTGATCAGCTCTTCCTGAATATCCTTCTGGTCTTGCTCATCGTCATCGCGGTCATCCTGATGATTGTCGGTGTCATCTATGTCCAGCAAGGTATCCGTAAGATTCCGGTCCAATACGCCAAGCGTGTCGTTGGACGCAAGATGTACGGTGGACAGTCGACGCATATCCCGCTTAAAGTGAACGGCGCAGGTGTTATTCCGGTCATCTTTGCGGTTTCGCTGCTCATGTTCCCTGTGACGATCGCCCAGTTCTGGACAGGACAGACATGGTCCGACTGGATTCAGAACAACCTGTACTATACGCAACCGCTTGGTATGGTACTGTATGTGCTGCTGATCATTGGATTTACGTTCTTCTACACGTTTGTACAGATCAATCCGACCCAGATGGCGGATCAGATGAAGAAGAATGGCGGTTATATCCCGGGCGTACGTCCAGGCAAGCCGACCAGCTCCTACATCACTCGCGTGATGTCGCGGATTACGCTCTCCGGAGCGCTGTTCCTGGCACTCATCTCCATCATCCCGATTTTCTTCGGGCAGTTGGCTGGTCTTCCGGATTCTGTACAGCTCGGCGGAACCTCGCTCTTGATCGTCGTCGGCGTTGCGCTTGATACGATGAAGCAGATCGAGAGCCAATTGATCAAACGCCACTACAAAGGGTTTATCAATAAATAACAATAGGTTCAGTAGCGGGCTTCGCGAGCATCCTCCGGATGCTTCGTCGGCCCGGCCGAACCTATTGTGCTTAAAGTGAGGAACTCGACAATGAATATTCTATTCATGGGCCCTCCTGGCGCTGGCAAAGGTACGCAAGCGGAGCGGATCGTAGAGGAATTCGACATTCCCCACATCTCGACCGGCGACGCGTTCCGTCTTGCGATGAAGCAAGGCACACCGCTCGGTCAGAAGGCCAAAGAGTACGTCGATCAAGGACTCTTGGTGCCGGACGATGTCACCAACGGCATCGTGCGTGAGCGTCTGCAGCAGGATGATTGTGCGGCAGGCTTCCTCCTCGACGGCTTCCCGCGGACGATCTCCCAGGCAGAAGCACTGGATGAGATGCTGGCAGGGATGAGCCGGAAGCTGGATCATGTCATCAACCTTAAGGTTGACCGCAGCTTGCTGCTTGCCCGTCTCACGGGACGGCGCATCTGCAAATCGTGCGGCTCTACCTATCATGTCCTCTTCAACCCTCCAGCGGAGGAAGGCGTATGCGCGAAGTGCGGCGGCGAGCTGTACCAGCGCTCGGATGATACGGAAGAGAAAGTCGGAACCAGACTCGACGAGTACATCTCGAAGACTGCTCCGCTGCTCGCTTATTACGAGAAGCAGGATCTGCTGCGTGAAGTGGACGGAGAGAAGGAAATCGATACGGTAACCGCCGAGATTGCCGATTGCTTGCGGGGTACAGAATGATCATCTGCAAATCCGAAGTGGAACTGGGTTTCATGAGGGAAGCAGGACGCATCGTTGCGGATACACACCGCCTGATGGCGCAATCTGTCAAGCCGGGCGTGACAACCAAAGAACTTGACCGGATTGCCGAAGCGTATATACGGAGCCAGGGCGCCGTACCGTCTTTCAAAGGTTACAATGACTTTCCTGCCAGCATATGTGCTTCTGTAAATAACGAGTTGGTGCATGGCATCCCCGGTTCGCGCAAGCTGAACGAGGGCGATATTATCAGCATCGATATCGGCGCACAATTCAATGGCTACCATGGAGATTCGGCCTGGACCTACGGGGTTGGGGAGATCTCCGAGGAGGCCGCCCGCCTGCTTGACGTAACGGAGCAATCGCTATACGCCGGACTCGCGATCATCAAGCCTGATGTCAGGTTGTTCTCGGTCTCGCATGCGATTCAGCAAGTTGTGGAGAAAGCAGGATTTTCGATCGTACGCGAGTATGTCGGCCACGGCATTGGGGCCAAACTGCATGAAGAGCCGCAGATTCCTAACTATGGCATCCCGGAGCGCGGACCGCGTCTGAAGCCGGGAATGGTGCTGGCGATCGAACCGATGGTCAACATCGGCGAACGCTATGTACGCACCTTGCAGGACAACTGGACCGTCGTGACGGAGGACGATTCCTGGTGTGCCCACTTCGAGCATACGGTAGCAGTCACTGAGGACGGGTATGAGATCTTGACCCGCAGCCAAGGGTAGAACCGTGATGCCGGATAAGGGTCTTCCCCAGATCGGCCAGATCGTCACTGTACTGCGCGGCAAGGACGAAGGCACACCGGCTGTTATCATCGCTATCCTGGATGAACGGTTTGTGTTGATCGCCGACGGCCATAAGCGCAAAGTCCAGGAGCCGAAGAAGAAGAATCTGCTTCATCTGGCGCTCGTGCCGCTGGTTAGTCAGGAAGTGGCGAACAGCCTGCGCGAGAGCGGCAGCGTGACGAACGGGAAACTGCGATTTGCGATTCAGAAGTATATACAATGGAAAGGAGAATAACTGTGACCAAGGAAGATGTGATTGAAGTCGAAGGTACGGTGATTGAGCCGCTGCCCAACGCGCATTTCAGGGTGGAACTGGAAAACGGCCATCAAATCCTCGCCCATGTGTCCGGCAAGCTCAGAATGCACTTTATCCGCATCCTGACCGGAGACAAAGTGGTAATCCAGTTGTCGCCTTATGATTTAACTAAAGGTCGTATCACCTATCGGAAGTAGGCTGCTAAGCATGCCTGGTTACGAAGTATTCGGGAGGTAATCACAATGAAGGTCAGACCTTCGGTCAAGCCGATCTGCGAAAAATGCAAAGTCATTCGTCGCAAAGGCAATGTAATGGTGATTTGTGAAAATCCTAAGCATAAACAAAAACAAGGTTAAGAAGGAGGGAAACGGAATATGGCTCGTATAGCTGGTGTAGACTTGCCGCGTGACAAACGCGTAGAGATTGCTCTGCAGTATATCTTCGGAATTGGTCAAACCACGGCCAAGAAAATCCTGGGTGAAACAGGCATCGACGCACAGACACGTGTTCGCGATTTAACGGAAGACGAGGTTAGCAAACTGCGCGAGACGATTGACAAATCAGTCAAGGTAGAAGGCGACCTGCGTCGTGAAATTTCGTTGAATATTAAAAGGTTGATTGAGATCGGCTGCTACCGCGGTATCCGTCACCGTCGTGGATTGCCTGTTCGTGGTCAACGGACAAAAACGAACGCCCGTACACGGAAAGGTCCTCGTCGGACCGTTGCGAATAAGAAGAAATAAGGGGGGATACTGAAATGGCTAAACCGAAAAAAGTGGTCCGTACCAAACGTCGTGACCGTAAAAATATTGAATCTGGCGTAGCGCACATCCGCTCGACTTTCAACAACACTATCGTGACGATTACGGATCCGCACGGCAACGCGATTTCTTGGGCAAGTGCTGGCAACCTGGGCTTCAGAGGTTCCCGTAAAAGCACGCCGTTTGCAGCGCAAATGGCAGCCGAGTCCGCCGCGAAAGCCGCAATGGAGCACGGAATGAAAGCTGTAGAGGTCATGGTTAAAGGTCCTGGCGCAGGCCGTGAAGCTGCGATCCGTTCGCTGCAAGCCGCTGGTCTTGAAGTGAACATGATCAAAGACGTAACGCCGGTTCCGCACAACGGATGCCGTCCACCTAAACGTCGCCGCGTATAGTTCATCTGATTGTGGTATCAAATATCTGCAACTTGTGAATAATGGTTGTGAAGGTTAGGCATACTACATGATTTGACCGCATAACGCTATGGATACGGAGCGACGTTTTGAAGGAGGGTTCAATTAGTGATTGAGATCGAAAAGCCGAAGATCGAAACGGTAGAACTGAATGAGGATGGCACGTACGGACGGTTCGTCGTCGAGCCGCTCGAGAGGGGCTATGGCACGACGCTGGGCAACTCGCTGCGCCGGATTCTGCTTTCGTCGCTGCCGGGCGCGGCAGTGATATCAGTCCAGATCGATGGAGTGCTGCATGAGTTCTCAACGATTCCGGGCGTGATTGAGGATGTGACCGAGATCATTCTGAATCTGAAGGGCCTGTCTCTGAAGATTCATTCCGACGAAGAGAAAGTGTTGGAAATCGATGCGGAAGGCGAAGGCAGCATCACGGCCGGCGACATTCGCGCAGACAGCGATGTCGAGATTCTCAATCCTGATCTTCATATCGCCACCTTGGCTTCCGGTGCCAGACTCCACATGCGGGTGTTCGCCAATCGCGGCCGCGGATATGTGCAGGCTGACCGCAACAAGCGGGAAGACCAGCCGATCGGCGTCATCCCTGTGGATTCCATCTACACGCCTATTACTCGTGTGAACTATGCCATCGAGAATACGCGTGTGGGCCAGGTGACCAACTATGACAAGCTGACCCTGGAAGTCTGGACGGATGGCAGCATCCGGCCGGAGGAAGCCGTCAGCCTGGGCGCCAAAATTCTCACCGAGCATCTGGACCTGTTCGTCGGCCTGACTGACGAAGCTAAAGATGCTGAGATTATGGTGGAGAAGGAAGAAGACAAGAAAGAGAAGGTCCTCGAGATGACGATCGAGGAGTTGGATCTCTCTGTCCGTTCGTACAACTGTCTGAAGCGTGCAGGCATCAACACCGTCCAGGAGCTCATCACCAAGACGGAAGAAGACATGATGAAGGTCCGCAACCTGGGCCGCAAGTCTTTGGAAGAGGTACAGGAGAAGCTCGAAGAGCTGGGCCTGGGCTTGCGCACGGAAGAATAAAATATAGCACGGCACACTACCGTTTATAGACATGTTTGAAGGAGGTTCTACGCAAATGGCTTATCAAAAGTTGGGCCGTGATGCGAGCGCGCGGAAAGCACTGTTCCGTGATCTCGTCACCGACCTGTTCTTGTATGAGCGCATCCAGACAACGGAAGCGAAAGCAAAAGAAGTTCGCTCCATTGCCGAGAAGCTCATCACCAAAGCAAAACGCGGCGATCTGCATGCCCGCCGTCAAGTAGCAGCATTTGTTCGTCGTGAAACCATTGATGGAGAGCAAGATGCCATCCAGAAGTTGTTCTCCGAATTGGCCACCCGTTACTCAGAGCGTGCGGGCGGGTACACACGGATCCTGAAGCTCGGTCCTCGTCGCGGCGATGCTGCGCCTATGGTTTACCTGGAGCTTGTCGATCGTGCGTAATTGACCGGAACGAGAAGGGGTGGACCACTTGGGCCACCTTTTTTTTGTGAGATTCGCGGGGCAAGGTGAATCTCGCTCAGATCAGGCCGGCTATGGCCTGGCCCTTAAAGCGATTTTGCTAAGAACCAGACCCTAGAAATAGCCAACCTTCAAGTCACGGATCGTTCTTCCGATCGCTGTTGTTCCCGGATTTCTTTGAATTAATCGTATGAACGGTTGAAATCCGGGAACAAAGGCGAGCATTTCATTTCTCCAGAACGATTCCGCGCCTCTTGGGGCTTTTCAGACCTGGATCGAGCAACCGTAGCTTTAAAGCAGGACTTCGGCCAATGCCGGCCTCGTCTGGGAGCCTCACTTGCTGGTTCATAGGAGCAGGGGCCAGATGCTCGCTTGCGCCGCATCTGGGGAGCAGAAGCGGCGAGAGGGTTGGTGAGCAGGAGCGGTAGGGTTGCAGCAAGGCAGACAGATAGGGGAGAAGAGCAATGCGGAACCTATGCATGACGGTGAGCTATGACGGGACGGACTATCACGGGTTTCAGAGTCAGCCGATCGGGAACACGGTGCAGGATGAGATCGAGAAGGCGATTGGCAAGCTGACCGGCGAGGCGGTCAAGATCCACGGATCGGGTCGTACCGATGCGGGGGTCCACGCCTATGGCCAGGTATTCAACTTTCAAACGTCTTCGCAAATTCCTGTCGGGCGCTGGGCGGTAGCGATGAATACGTGGCTGCCCGATGACATCGTCATTCGCGATGCGGTCGAGGTCCCGCTGGCGTTTCATGCCCGCAAGTCAGCCAAACGCAAAACTTACCGCTATGCGATCCGACTGGGCAAGCATCCGGATGTGTTCAGCCGGCGGTATGAGTTCCATCATTACACCCCGCTGCAACTGGAGCCGATGCAGGAGGCGCTGGCCTGTCTGATTGGCGAGCATGACTTCACCTCGTTCACTTCGATCCATTCGACCAAGACGTCGCATGTCCGGACGATCTATGAGGCGTACATGGAAGAGAAGGATGGGGTCCTCTACACCTATATCTCCGGCAACGGGTTTCTCTACAACATGGTGCGTGTCATTATGGGGACGCTGATGCGGATCGGCGAAGGACGGATGGCGGCGGCAGATATGCCGGCGATTCTGGCCGCCCGGGACCGCGCCAAGGCAGGCCCGCGTGCGATGGCGCACGGGCTGACACTATGGAGCGTCGAATATGGAGATGTTGCAAGTTTTACTTGATCTTCATGCTTTATTGTAGTAAAATATAACTTGTGCTTTCTTAGTGGCTATCCCACGGCCCCCAGCTAAGAACAGCGCAACCGCAACACTTTTTAATGCTTGACCCTTTATTGACATCAATGTTTTACGGTATAAAAAACCACATTAAAGTGAGAGTTCAACCTCTTAACACGATAACGTTGTTTGAATGAATACATGTTTGTTTGAACGAATGAAGGAGGATCATCCATGCGTACCACGTATATGGCCAAGCCGAATGAAGTAGAACGCAAATGGTACATTATCGACGCTGAAGGCAAAACGCTTGGCCGTCTGGCCAGTGAAGCTGCCGCTCTGCTTCGCGGTAAGCACAAGCCACAATTTACTCCGCATGTTGACACAGGCGATTTCGTCATCGTCATCAATGCTGAGAAGATCGTACTGACCGGAAACAAAATGAAAGACAAGAAGTACTACCGTCACTCGATGCATCCAGGCGGCCTGAAAGTTACTTCCGCTGAAGAACTGCTCGCGAAGTTTCCAGAGCGCGTGATTGAGAAAGCCATCCACGGCATGATCCCTCACAACCGTCTGGGCAACAAGATCAGACTGAAGCTGAAAGTCTATGCCGGCGCGGAACACCCACATCAAGCCCAAAACCCTGAAGTGTACGAGCTTCGCGGTTAATTAGAAGGAGGACAGTTTCATGGCTCAAGTCCAATACTATGGAACAGGTCGTCGTAAACATTCGGTCGCGCGCGTGCGTCTCGTACCGGGTGAAGGACGAATCATCATTAATAAACGTGATCTGAACGAATATTTCGGTCACGAAACCTTGAAATTGATCGTGAAGCAGCCACTTGCGCTGACAGAAACACTGTCCAAGTACGACATTCTCGTACTGGCTCATGGCGGTGGCACAACAGGTCAAGCTGGCGCAATCCGTCACGGGATTTCCCGCGCATTGCTCAAAGCTGATCCTGAGTTCCGTCCGGCTCTGAAGCGTGCTGGCTTCCTGACACGTGACCCACGGATGAAAGAGCGTAAGAAGTACGGCCTGAAAGCCGCTCGTCGCGCGCCTCAGTTCTCCAAACGTTAATCTTTATTGTACATCAAGCCCTTGGCCCTCACCGGCCAAGGGCTTTTGTCGTTCACAGGCAAGCATTTATCTGAGAAATTTCTTGAGCTTCTCCAGTTTGTTGCCGTATGGGGGGAAGGCAAGTCCGGTCTCGAGGCGGCTGCTCTTCTTCAGGATGCTCTTGCGGTGGGAGAACAGCTCGAAGCTGTGGCGACCGTGATAAGCGCCCATTCCTGACGGCCCGACGCCGCCAAAAGGGAGATGGTGGCTCGCGACATGCATGATCGTATCGTTGATGCAGCCGCCGCCAAATCGCACCCTCTCGATCACCTGGCTCTCGCTGCTCTCACTCTCGGTGAAGAGATAGAGTGCCAGTGGTTTCGGGTGGCGGTCGATGATCGCATATGCCTCCTCCCATGACTCATAAGTGAGGATCGGCAGGATCGGACCGAAGAGCTCTTCTTGCATGACAGCATGCTCTAGCATGATGCCATCGAGCAACGTAGGGGCGATATACAGATCGCCGCGGTCGCGCTCGCCGCCAAAGACGATCCGCTCTGCATCGTGGTCCAAAAGGGCTGCCAGGCGGTCATACTGCCGCTCATTGACGATCCGGCCGTAATCGGGGGAGAGCTGCGGCTGATCGCCATAAAAGGCGACGATTGCCTTCTTCATCCGCTCCAGTAGCTCATCTTTGATCGATTGGTGGGCAAGAACATAATCGGGAGCAATACAGGTCTGTCCGGTATTGATCAGCTTGCCCCAGATGATGCGTTTGGCTGCTATGTCCAGCTTGGCCGTCTTGTCGACGATTACCGGGCTTTTGCCGCCAAGCTCGAGTGTGACGGGGACCAGACGCTTCGCCGCGGCTTCCATGACGATCCTGCCGACGGCGGTACTCCCGGTAAAAAAAATGTAATCAACCTCGGCATGGATCAGTTCAGCCGTCGTCTCGCGTTCGCCCTGAACGGCGCTGACATGCCCGGAATCAAAGGTCTCTTCGACCAACTGTTGGATGAGAGCAGCGACATGAGGGGTATTTTCCGAGGGCTTGACGATCGCACAGTTACCTGCCGCAATCGCGCCGATCAGCGGTTCAATGACAAGCTGGAACGGATAATTAAACGGCCCGATGATCAGTACGGTCCCGTAAGGCTCGTAACGGACCTCGCTGGAGGACGGCTGAAGCGGCAGCGGTGTCCGTACTTTCTGAGGATTGGCCCACTTGCGCAGATGCTTGATCGTATAGTCGATGCTCCGGAGGACGATCAGGATCTCGGTGAGGTACGTCTCTGTATCATTTTTACGCAGGTCCTGGTGCATAGCCTTCATGATCTCCGGTTCAAACCGCTGAGTCGCCTGTTTCAGGCGTTGGAGCTGTGCGATCCGGTGAGACATATCACGGGACCGGCCCGCATCAAAGTATCGCTTGTGCTGTTGTACGATGTCGTCAATCAGCCGTTTGGTTGCTGGTATCATGGGGGAACCTCCAATCGTATCGGATATTTTGCTCCTAGTGTAACAGTTCACTACAGCCCGTGCCACCAAAGGCGCGAATACGAGAATATGGGCATAGAATAGGAATAAAAACATTGAACTCTTGGGCTGGAAGACGTATAATAATTAAAGCATATAAAATTACTAGGAATTATTATTAACGGAGGTCATTCCAATGAATCTGTTTGAAAAGGAAGCGTTGATCCAGCAAAAGGCGGTGGAGCTGGAACACGCATCGCCGGAGGCGATCCTGAAATACGCCGTCGAAACGTTCCCGAACATCTCCTTTGCCTGCAGCTTTGGTGCAGAGGATGTTGTCATTGTCGATATGCTCCAGAAGATCAGCCCGGGCACGGATATTTTCTACCTGGATACGGACTTTCACTTCAAAGAAACCTATGAGACCCGCGACAAGATGATCGAGCGTTACGGGATCAAGTTTGTAGAAGTGAAGCCTGAACTGACGCCGCAGGAGCAAGCACAGCAGCATGGGGAAGAGCTGTGGAAGAGCGATCCCAATCTGTGCTGCAACATCCGCAAGGTTCAACCGCTCACCCAGATTCTCTCCAAATACGAGGCCTGGATCACCGGAATCCGCCGCGACCAGGCACCGACACGTGCGAACTCCAAGAAGATCGAATATGACACCAAGTTTGGTCTGGTGAAATTCAATCCGATCGCGCACTGGACTAGCGAGGATGTATGGAACTATATCCGCACCAATAATGTCTATTATAACCCGCTGCACGACAATAATTATCCGAGCATCGGCTGCGAGCATTGCACCCGCCAAGTCATGCCGGGCGAGGATCCGCGGGCAGGCCGCTGGTCGGGCAATGAGAAGACGGAATGTGGACTGCACAAGTAATATAAGCACATGTTCAAAAAATGACATTTACATCATCAAATAGTATGCACAGGAGGCATCTTAGCCTATGAGTACGATAGAGCCACATGGCGGCTTACTGGTCAACCGGGTAGCCGAAGGGGAAGCGCGCGAGGCATTGTTGGCCGAGTCCGCATCTCTGAAGTCGATTACGATCAATCCGTGGACGATCTCTGATCTGGATCTGATCGGTGTTGGAGCCTTTTCTCCTCTACAGGGCTTCTTGAATGAAGAGGATTATCGTTCGGTAATCGAGCGGATGCGACTGGCGGACGGCACAGTCTGGAGCATCCCGATCACATTGTCGGTAAGCGAAGGCAAGGCCGCGGAGCTGGCAGTTGGCGAACGAGCTGCGCTGGTGGGAGAAGATCATGTAACTTACGGCGTGATCGATATCAGCAGCATCTACAAGGTGGATCAGCTGCATGAAGCGCAGCAGGTATTCAAGACGACAGACGAAGCGCACCCCGGCGTCCAGAAGCTGCTGTCGCGTTCGGCTACTTATGTAGGCGGAGAGATCACTGTGCTGAATCGTCCCAAGCCGGCGCGGTTCGAAGAGTATTACTTTGATCCGGCCGAGACGCGCAGGATCTTCGCTGAGAAGGGCTGGCGCACGGTCGTCGGCTTCCAGACCCGCAACCCGGTCCACCGCGCGCATGAATATATCCAGAAGTGCGCCATGGAGGTCGTCGATGCCTTGTTCCTGAACCCGCTCGTGGGCGAGACGAAGTCAGACGATGTGCCAGCAGGTGTGCGGATGAAGAGCTATGTGGCACTCCTGAAGAACTATTATCCGCAGGACCGGGTGTTCCTCGGCGTGTTCCCGGCAGCGATGCGTTACGCAGGGCCGCGGGAAGCGATCTTCCATGCAATGGTCCGCAAGAACTATGGCTGCTCTCACTTCATCGTCGGTCGCGACCATGCAGGCGTTGGTGATTATTACGGCACGTACGAAGCGCAGGATCTGCTGCGTTCGTTCCCGCCGGAAGATCTCGGCATTACACCGCTCTATTTCGAGCACAGCTTTTTCTGCAAGACTTGCGGCAATATGGCTTCCAGCAAAACTTGCCCCCATGACAAGGAGCAGCATCTGACGCTCTCTGGAACCAAAGTGAGGGCGCTGCTGCGTGACGGCGTATGTCCGCCGCCGGAGTTCTCCCGTCCGGAAGTGGCCAAGATCCTGATCGAGGGCATGGCCGAGACATACGTCCTCTAGTCTCTATTCTTCAAGCATAAGCGCATAATGAACCGCCTCGTCCCATAAGATGGTAAGGAGCGCAGGTTGTCCCGCAAGGACGGTCTGCCAAGCCTTGGACATTCGAGGGAATCGGGGGGCGGTTTTTTGTGCTACGGCGCTGGCAACGAAGGAAACGTCTGATTATTTGGCTCAATCATCGGGGCGCGCTGCGGATCGGTATCGCCGTCAGTACGGTCGTACTGACGCTTATCCTGTTAACGCAGCAGCTGCCAGCTTCTCGAACCTGGACCTATTGGACGCTGCCGCTCTCCGGCAAAGTCATCGCTATCGATGCCGGGCATGGAGGGGTGGATGGCGGCGCGCTCAGCAAGCAGGGGCTGATCGAGAAAGATCTTAACCTCGCCATCGCGCTGCAGCTGCGGGACTACCTGCAGGAGGCCGGCGCACTGGTCTATCTGACCCGGGAGGGGGATTATGATCTCGCCCAGGAGGGGACGCGAGGCTACAGCCGGCGGAAGACCGAGGATCTGCTCGAGCGGGTGAAGGTGATAAAGGAGAAAGAGACGGATCTGCTAGTGAGTATCCATATGAACAGCATTCCCCAGACGAGGTGGTCTGGCGCTCAGACATTCTACTATGCCAACCATCCGGACAATGAGGTGGTGGCGTACTTCATCCAGGAAGAGCTCAGACGCAATCTGGAGAACACCAAACGGCTGGCCGGGGAGGTCAATACGATCTATCTGCTCAAGGCGCTGGAAGAGATCCCAAGCGTGCTCGTCGAGGTCGGTTTCCTATCTAACCCAGGCGAGGCGCAGCGGCTTGGCGACCCGGCATATCAGAAGCAGGTGGCGGCCTCCATTTATCAGGGGATTATGCGCTATGCTTCCGGTGAAAAAGCACCCGGTCTGATTGGCTCAGGCCGCCAGGAGAGGTGAATCGGAGCTTGAAGCTCGGGTTGAGCGCAGAGGAAGACAAGTGTGGATTTATGCTATAATATACGCATCTGTGGACTGAAGAGTCCAATTGAACCATTGCAAAGGTGTGTGAAGCCACAAATGTTAACCCGAGAGCAAGTGTTGGAAGCGATACAGCCTTTTACCGAGCCGGGGGCTGGCGACGGCTCCCAGGAGCAGATCGTCCAGATTCGCGATGTGATGGTCAAAGACCGTCAAGTGTCGATGACGGTACTCACGGCCAGTGATGAAGCGCAGCCGCCGTTGGAGACCGCACTGCGGGAGGCGCTGGAGCGGATCGGCGCCGAATCGGCGCATCTGCGGTTCAGGCCGCTAGATGGGCAGGCTGCGGCCGATCAGGGGGGCGGCGATGCCAGTCCATCTGGCGGTCCTGCTGCAACGGGTGAAGGTCCGGTGCGCGGACACAGCGCTGGACTGGAGTCCCCGTTGCTCGATGAGGCCAGCGGCGTTGAGTTTATCGCTGTCGCCAGCGGCAAAGGAGGCGTAGGCAAATCTACGGTTACCGTCAATCTGGCGGTGGCCCTCGCCCGCAAGGGCAAACGAGTCGGCATCATCGATGCCGATATCTATGGCTTCAGCGTACCCGATATGATGGGTATCGAGGAGCGGCCGGAGGTCGTTGGCGATCGTGTTATCCCTATCGAGCGTCAAGGGGTCAAGGTGATCTCCATGGGCTTCTTCGTCGAGGATAACAGCCCTGTCGTCTGGAGAGGCCCGATGCTGGGCAAGATGCTGCGCAACTTTTTCGCCGAGATCGCTTGGGGGGAGCTCGACTATCTGCTGCTGGATCTGCCGCCGGGCACGGGAGACGTGGCGCTGGATATTCACCAGATGATCCCGCAGAGCAAAGAGATTATCGTCACCACGCCGCATGCGACAGCCGCCTTCGTAGCGGCCAGAGCAGGGACGATGGCGATCAAGACGGAGCATCAGATTCTCGGTGTCGTAGAAAACATGGCTTGGTACGAGAATAAGGATGGAGAGCGGGATTACATCTTTGGCCGCGGCGGCGGCGGCAGGCTGGCAGAGACGCTGGGCGTCGAGCTGCTGGCACAGATTCCGCTGGGCGCGCCGGACAATCACATTTCCGAACCGGATTTCTCGCCGTCCATTTACAAAGCCGAGACGCCGACCGGTCAGTTATATGATGCGATGGCAACGCGAGTCCTGAAGCTCTGTGAGACTTCATAGAGACTTAGGAGCCTGGAGAACCACACCTTATTCCAAAAAGAACCCCGGAGATTGCTTATAGCGATCTCCGGGATTTCTATAAGCAAGATTTTAAGATGAGCCCTCCTCGCCCTGGCCTTCATTTTCGCTGCCATCCTCACCTTCTCCTCCGCCTTCGCCGCCTTCCTCACCGCCTTGTTTTTCCTTGTCAACCTTTTCATTCGGCTTTGGTTCCAGCTCTTCTTTAACAGCGGCGCGCATCAGATCGAGCATTTGGAGCTTAACTAGCGGACTCTGCATATTTTCTTGCATGACGGTAGCGATATGCTTGCGGTATTGCGTGCTTTGCAGGACATCAAGAATCATGCGATCCATCTCGGGGTTTTTCATCACCTTGATCAATTCCTGCTGGTAGGCAGGGTCTTTCATAAGTTCTTTGTGGATTTCTTTGTTTTGCGTATTAACGGATTTGGCGAACTCACCGGCAAACCTTGGGTCCACCATTAGCTTTTTGATCACCTTATCGTATTCGGGGGAAACCAGCACTTCTTTGACAGCCATCCTTACTTGCTCTTTGTCATTCACCGAGAGCATGCCCATACTCATGCCGCTGCCCTGGCCGCTTGTGGTCATGGCTGATTCCTGCAGCGCTTTTTGTGCATCCTCCGTCTTGAGGATATCGATCACCATGGTTTTCATATCCTTATAGCTGATTGGCTCGCTGCTGCTGGTGGGTTCCGTCCCGCAGCTGGCCAGCACGACCGTCATGAGAGCTGTAAGTAAAATAAAGGACCAGCGGTTACAGCGCATATATCATGTACTCCCTTCTGCGCAGTCGAAGGTGGCATGGATTATCAGGTGGACTGCGAGCTGATTTAGTCCCGGTTAGTATGCTTCATTGTTCACGGTATTATCATGGGATGACGATAGCTTTTTGTTGTGGAAGTGGTAAAATGAAGGGGATACGGAGGAGGCTGGGAAGCAGTGAATTTGAAGAAATGGTTTTTCCTGTTCTGGAGCTGTATGGCGCTTGGTGCGGTAGCGACCGCTATTACCGGTTCAATCATGCAATGGACGGATCAGGATTTTGGCTTTATGGGGCTTGAGGCTGCGGGCTTCAATGCCGCAATGATGGCGCTGGTGGGGACAATGATCGGAGCGTTCAGCCAGATGGGCTTTTTTGCCTACTTGACCCTTAACTATATCGCCTTGAGTATTTTGCGCAAGAAGTATTTGTGGAATGCTCTGCAGGCTTACACCACGCTGTTCGGATTGCTTGCACTGGGGTATATTCTATATGAGAACCGCGCAAGCTTCAATAACTGGCTTTTCTGGGTACTGCCGGTCGTCCTGGCTGCAATAGCGTTTACTGTAGCTACAGTCAAGACGCGGCAGACTAACAAATCGGCATTTGTGCCGACCATGTTTCTGATGATCGTCGTTACTTTCATCGAAGCATGGCCGGCTTTGGGCTCGGAGAACAACGCATCGGCGGTCATCTTCATGTTCGTTCCGCTCATCGTCTGCAATGCGTATCAGATCCTGATGCTGCACCGGCTCATCAAGCCGCGAGTTGAAGAGGATACGGCCGGAGCAAAAGCAGGATAATTAGAAAGCCTTATAGCGATCCAGGTCGGATGCCGGAACGAAGGAGGCTTTGTCCTGAACCGACTTGCCTTTGATCTCGGTCTGATTGATCAACTGAGAGACGGTGACGAATTCGTAGC
>NZ_JBDFMD010000001.1:1700000-2582500 GCF_047238105.1 Paenibacillus jepli | reverse complement strand
AGACGAAGAGGTCTGGAAAGGCCCGCCAGAGAAGGTAAAAGCCCTGTAATCGAAAGTCAGCTCACTCCGAGACGGATCCTGAGTACGGCGGGACACGTGAAACCCCGTCGGAATCCGGCAGGACCATCTGCCAAGGCTAAATACTCCCTGGTGACCGATAGTGAAGCAGTACCGTGAGGGAAAGGTGAAAAGCACCCCGGAAGGGGAGTGAAAGAGAACCTGAAACCGTGCGCTTACAAAAAGTCAGAGCCCTTTCTATGGGTGATGGCGTGCCTTTTGTAGAATGAACCGGCGAGTTATGATCACGTGCAAGGTTAAGGTGGAGAGCCGGAGCCGCAGCGAAAGCGAGTCTGAATAGGGCGAGATAGTACGTGGTTGTAGACCCGAAACCGGGTGATCTACCCCTGTCCAGGGTGAAGGTGCGGTAACACGCACTGGAGGCCCGAACCCACGCATGTTGAAAAATGCGGGGATGAGGTGGGGGTAGCGGAGAAATTCCAATCGAACCCGGAGATAGCTGGTTCTCCCCGAAATAGCTTTAGGGCTAGCCTCGGTGTGAGCGTCGTGGAGGTAGAGCACTGATTGGGTGCGGGGCCCGCAAGGGTTACCAAGTCCAGTCAAACTCCGAATGCCATAGACGTATGACCGGGAGTCAGACAGTGAGTGCTAAGATCCATTGTCAAGAGGGAAACAGCCCAGATCATCAGCTAAGGTCCCCAAGTGTGTGTTAAGTGGGAAAGGATGTGGAGTTGCCCAGACAACCAGGATGTTGGCTTAGAAGCAGCCACCATTTAAAGAGTGCGTAATAGCTCACTGGTCGAGTGACTCTGCGCCGAAAATGTAACGGGGCTAAACACACCACCGAAGCTATGGCATTGCAGCAATGCATTGGGTAGGGGAGCGTTGTGTATAGGTTGAAGTCAGACCGTAAGGACTGGTGGACGGTACACAAGTGAGAATGCCGGTATGAGTAACGAAAAGATCAGTGAGAATCTGATCCGCCGAAAGCCTAAGGGTTCCTGAGGAAGGCTCGTCCGCTCAGGGTAAGTCGGGACCTAACGCGAGGCCGAAAGGCGTAGTGGATGGACAACAGGTGGATATTCCTGTACCACCGTAGCCGTTATGAGCAATGGAGTGACGCAGAAGGGTAGTGACGCGGACTGATGGATGTCCGTCCAAGCAGTGAGGCTGATGAGTAGGCAAATCCGCTCATCGTAAGGCTGGGCTGTGATGGGGAGCGAAAATTACAGTAGCGAAGGTCATGAGCTCCAGCTGCCAAGAAAAGCTTCTAGCCAGGTGAAGGTGCCCGTACCGTAAACCGACACAGGTAGGCGAGCAGAGCATGCTAAGGCGCGCGGAAGAACTCTCGTTAAGGAACTCGGCAAAATGACCCCGTAACTTCGGGAGAAGGGGTGCCTCGGTAGGGTGAATAGCCCGAGGGGGCCGCAGTGAAAAGGCCCAAGCGACTGTTTAGCAAAAACACAGGTCTGTGCGAAGCCGTAAGGCGAAGTATACGGGCTGACGCCTGCCCGGTGCTGGAAGGTTAAGGGGAGCGGTTAGGGGTAACCCGAAGCTGTGAACCGAAGCCCCAGTAAACGGCGGCCGTAACTATAACGGTCCTAAGGTAGCGAAATTCCTTGTCAGGTAAATTCTGACCCGCACGAATGGCGTAACGACTTGGGCGCTGTCTCAACGAGAGATCCGGTGAAATTTTAATACCTGTGAAGATGCAGGTTACCCGCGACAAGACGGAAAGACCCCATGGAGCTTTACTGCAGCTTGATATTGGACTTTGGTACGATCTGTACAGGATAGGTGGGAGCCTTGGAAGCCGGAGCGCCAGCTTCGGTGGAGGCGCCGTTGGGATACCACCCTGATCGTATCGGAGTTCTAACCCGCTACCGTGAATCCGGTAGGGGGACCGTGTCAGGCGGGCAGTTTGACTGGGGCGGTCGCCTCCTAAAGTGTAACGGAGGCGCCCCAAGGTTCCCTCAGAATGGTTGGAAATCATTCGTAGAGTGCAAAGGCATAAGGGAGCTTGACTGCGAGACCTACAAGTCGAGCAGGGACGAAAGTCGGGCTTAGTGATCCGGTGGTACCGCATGGAAGGGCCATCGCTCAACGGATAAAAGCTACCCTGGGGATAACAGGCTTATCTCCCCCAAGAGTCCACATCGACGGGGAGGTTTGGCACCTCGATGTCGGCTCATCGCATCCTGGGGCTGAAGTAGGTCCCAAGGGTTGGGCTGTTCGCCCATTAAAGCGGTACGCGAGCTGGGTTCAGAACGTCGTGAGACAGTTCGGTCCCTATCTGTCGTGGGCGCAGGAAATTTGAGAGGAGCTGTCCTTAGTACGAGAGGACCGGGATGGACGTACCGCTGGTGTACCAGTTGTTCCGCCAGGAGCACCGCTGGGTAGCTATGTACGGACGGGATAAACGCTGAAAGCATCTAAGCGTGAAGCCCCCCTCAAGATGAGATTTCCCAGTATGTAAGACCCCTGGTAGACGACCAGGTTGATAGGTCCGGGGTGGAAGTGCAGCAATGCATGCAGCTGACGGATACTAATCGGTCGAGGGCTTATCCTAAATATCTCAGCTAAGACTTACCTTGCTTTGATTCGCATCCAGTTTTCAGTGTGCAACGACACACTGAATGTGTACTATTCCCTGATAGCTCAGTTGGTAGAGCACTCGACTGTTAATCGAGTTGTCACAGGTTCGAGTCCTGTTCGGGGAGCCATTCATGCTCTCATAGCTCAGTAGGTAGAGTGCATCCATGGTAAGGATGAGGTCACCGGTTCGATCCCGGTTGAGAGCTCCATTTTTCTAGGCCCGTTGGTCAAGGGGTTAAGACACCTCCCTTTCACGGAGGTAACAGGGGTTCGAATCCCCTACGGGTCACCATATGAGGACGCTTAGCTCAGCTGGGAGAGCATCTGCCTTACAAGCAGAGGGTCGGGGGTTCGATCCCCTCAGCGTCCACCATCAGCGTTGGGGCATAGCCAAGCGGTAAGGCAACGGACTTTGACTCCGTCACCCCTAGGTTCGAATCCTAGTGCCCCAGCCATTTTTTTGTTTTGAGCCATTAGCTCAGTTGGTAGAGCACCTGACTTTTAATCAGGGTGTCGAAGGTTCGAGCCCTTCATGGCTCACTTTTCACGCGCATGTGGCGGAATTGGCAGACGCACTAGACTTAGGATCTAGCGCCTTTGGCGTGGGGGTTCAAGTCCCTCCATGCGCATCAAGTACAAAAACCTCTCGAATTTTCAAGAGGTTTTTTTGTTTTTTCAAATCCAACCTGATATGCCAATAATTACTTTTTGGGCCGGCGTTTCATCATGTATAATCTAAACTAACATAATGGGGAATGAGGTGGGGATCTATAGATTACCATATAAATCTGTAGAATGAAGGAGGGACTAATGAAGAATCGTTCGCGTCAGTTACTGTGGTTGACACTTGCCGTAATCTTGTTGGCAGGGGGCGGCCTGTGGGCAGGCTGGAAGCTGATGAAGCACTCGGATGAACTGGACGCGGCTGAGCGGTTCATCAAGAATCATATGATGAATGCCAATGGCAGCCTTGCTACATATCTAAAATCGGCTCCATCTACAGATCCGGAGCTGGCAGCAGGACGCGAGGCACTCTCGGAATCATTGGGGCTGTGGATGGAGGCTGCTGTGCTGCGTGATCAACCGACGGTGTTTGCCGAGAGCTATGAGGTGTTCAAGAGGTTGTTTCGGCATCACCATGGATATGTTTATTGGAAGCTTACCGAGGATGGGCAAGCGGAGGTAACGACCACCGCGCTGGGGGATGACCTGCGGATTGCACGTGCACTGCTCCAGGCGGGCGAACAGTGGGATGAATCCGCATATATCCAGAGTGCCTTAGCGCTTGCGGAGACATTGCTTCTGCGGGGACAGCATGAAGGCTATCTGGTGGACTTCTACGATTTTGGACGTCATGAGCGGCCCACGCGTCTTAGCCTGGTGTATGTGGATGTCGGCGCTCTGGATGGCGTCCGCCGACATGGTTTATTGTCCGAGGACGAGTATGCTCGATATATCACTCTGCTGCTCAAGATGCCTGATGAGCCGCCATTCTATCCGAAGTATTATGATGTAGCTAACAGTGAATACGGCTTCGATGAACAGGTCAACATGATCGATCAATTGATCGTGGGACTGCATGCGGCAGACGCCGGCAGAGATACGCGTCCGCTGCTCGAATTCATCCGTCAGGAGCTTGACCGAACTGGAGAGGTGGCAGGCAGGTACGACCGACGCACCAGTCAGCCAGCCACCTCGTATGAATCTCCGGCTGTCTACGGCCTGGCGATCCTGCTCGCCGTGCGTTGGGAGGATATCCTGTTGGCTGAGCGACTGAATGAACGGATGCTGGAGCTGCGCGATCATGATGGCGATTACCCTGGCGGATACGTTTTCGACGGCAACACGCATATTTTTGACAATCTATTGCCGTTAATCGGCGGCACAGCTCTGAGCAAAGCGCGCTGAACCATAGCTTAACTTATTGAGAAAGGGGGATACGAGAGAGACATGAACAAGCATCAGTTGCCTTACCGGAGGATGATCTATGGCTATGCTCTGCTCATTGCGCTGGCGATGGTACAGGAGCTGCTCGTATATTTCAACGTCTATTTGGAGCAGTCCTTCTCTTTGAGCGACCTGACTTATAGTTTGGCTGCGCTGGCAGCCCTACTGCTGGGACTGGTCCTGCCGGCCGGTGTGTCGGTCGTCCTCACTTTCGTCTATCTGGTGGCTTACTTTGTCTGGCTGGCGACATTCGCCGATACGGATGCACTGACCATCTCTTGGCTGCTGCTGCTGCCTGCCAATATCCTGGCTGCCGCTCTCATCAAGGTCACGATGATCCGGTCCAGACGGTTTACCGAACGGCTGCGGCAGCTGGAGCAGCGGATGCCGGAGGTCGATCTGGATACTGAGCTTGGCAATAAACCGGCGCTGGCGGAAGCGGTGATCAAACACTCCAATCTGGCGAAGCGTTACCCGGAGCAGTACAGCTTCTGCCTGGCGATGCTGCGCATCGACTTCCTGCCGCTGCTCCAGGAGTCGCTCGGCTCCAAAGGGTACGCGGCGCTGTTGCTGGAACTGTCGACGGAGATTCAACAAGAGCTCCGTTACGAAGATTACAAGTTCTCTATCGATGAGGGGCGTTTTGTCCTGCTGCTGCCGATGACGAGCATGGACCATCTGAAGCTGACACTCGATAGGATCAAGCAAGCGTTGATGAAGCTGCCGTTGGTCGACCAGAAAGGAAGGCAATTGAATCTGGTGATTCGCTCGGGGGCGTTGGTGTTTACGGAGGATCAATTCAGCAAATACGAAAATATCAACGTCGTGGTCGCTGCGCTGGAGCGCAATACCGAGACAGATCTGATCGGTGAATACATCTAATGCAAGCAGGCTCGACTAGCATTCAGAAGGAGTGAAACCATGTCCTATCTCAGCTGGTTTATCCCCCTATGCATTGTGATCAGTATCATTTTTGCCATTGCGATCCTCATTCTTACGATCGCGACACTGAGTTTCCGGGCGGCCGTCCGCAAAAAATATGATCGGGGGCGACTAGGTGACTGAAGCTCTGCTCATCTTATCGATCATCAGCATCTGGGTATCCGTCTTCCAGTCCATTCTAATTATGAGTGGTGCGATCCGCTTCATCTTCCGGCAAAATCGTCAGAAGGTTGTGCTGCCAGACCATATGGATGATTATCCCACGGTCACGGTCATCGTACCGGCGCACAACGAGGAACTGGTTATCGCGGCCACCGCCGAGCATATCCTGCTGCTCAACTATCCGCCCGAGAAGGTCCAAGTCATCATCGTGGCAGACAATTGCTCTGACGACACGGCAGGCAAGCTCAGGACGCTTATGCAAAAGGAAAGCTACCGGCACCGGGACCTGTTCATTATGGAGCGCAAAGGGACCGGAGGCAAATCGGGCGCCCTAAACGATGCGCTGGAGCATGCCAAGAACGAATGGATCTGTATCTTTGATGCCGATGCGGCTCCGGAGCGCAATGCGCTGTTTTTCCTGATGCATAAGGCGGCGGAGGATCCGGAGCGTTACGGCGCGGTGTTCGGTCGTAATAAAGCTCGCAATCGGGAACAGAACTTCCTCTCCAAATGCATCAATCTGGAGCTGGTTACCGCGCAGCGCATCTATCATACAGGACTGTGGGAGCTGTTCAAGCTAGGGACGATCCCGGGGACCAACTTCATTATCAAGACGTCGCTGATCCGCGAGATCGGCGGTTGGGATGTAACAGCGATCACAGAGGATACGGCGATTTCATTTGAGATCCTGAAGCGGGACCAGTTGATCGCACTGGCGCCGCAGGCCGAAGCCTATCAGCAGGAACCGGAGCAGCTCAAGGTATATATGAAGCAGAGGGAACGCTGGGCCAAAGGCAATTTTGCCGTCGTCACCGACAATCTGCATCATCTGTTCAACAAATCCAGCTGGCGAATCAAGCTGCATGTGCTGTATTACGCGGCCAGTTATTTTTGGTTCATGCTTGCCATTATCGTGTCGGATATTATCTTTGTCATCAATATGATCTACCTCGGCATCAACGTTTTCTTTAAGGAAGTGGCGCTGCCGTTTCAATTTTCCGGCGATGTCTATGTCTATCTGGTCATCGCCTGGGGCCTGATGTATTATTTATATGTCCTGCAGATCAATCTGGCGTTGGCTTCGGATATCGGCCAGAGCAATACCCAGAATTTTATCTTATCCTGCTTGTCCTATTTTACCTATGCGCAATTGTTTATCTTAATCACGCTAAAAGCGTTTGTCTCGGGTGTAGTCGACAAGGTGACGGGACGCAAAACCAAGTGGTACAAGACACAGCGGTTCGGTTAATAGGGGCGGATTGACAATTGTAAGAGAAGGAGGTCCGACGAACGAGGAGTGGACCTTTTTTCTCTATATTTTTCTCTTGATCTTACGTTTTGACACGTGTTATCCTACAAGAGAGGTGAAGGTCATGAAGAAACGGGTGACGAGCCATGATGTAGCCAAGCTCTCCGGAGTCTCGCGTGGCGTCGTCTCGGCCGTGATCAACGACACGCCAGGCATCCGGGTTAGCGAAGAGAAGCGGAAGCGGGTCTTAGTGGCGATTGCTGAGCTCAATTATACGGTGGACGCGCAAGCGCGGAGCATGCGGCTGGGGAAGAGCAATTGTATCGCGGCTTACGGCAATCTGGACAACTCCTTTTTCTTGCAGATGCTGCAGGGCGTACAACAGGCGTGTACCGCGAGGGGATATCATCTGCTGCTCTATGGTCATAATAAGTCCGAAGAAAACAAGCGGTGGCTGATCGAGCTGTACAACCAGCGCCGGATCGACGGATTGCTGACCAAGGATGTGACCGGCTACAGTAAAGATACTTGGATACGGGACGTGCACGAAGCGGACATGCCTTACGTATCGGTAGAGGGTTATCCGGATAGACAGGACGTGACCTCGGTGCTGATGGATTATGAAGAGAGCGTGAAGCTGGCCCTCGACCATCTCCATGAGGCAACGGCCCTTGTACCGGTCTACGTGGAGTTGTATAACCCGCCTGTTTATGCGCCGAATTGGGGCGATGTCCATCGGCGCAAAGCTTATCTCCACTGGATGGCGGAGCGAGGGTGGGAACCGGTTATTCATCAGCTCTGCGATGAGGGAGAGGATCAATCCTCCTGGTGGCAGGAACTGTTGAACCGTCTGGAGCGGCCGGCTGCGCTGTTGACGAACTGGTCCAGCGGCAGCCGGCACATCTACGAGGCGGCCTATCGGCTGGGCATGCGGATCGGCAGCGACTTGTATGTGATGGCTGCAGACGATACCAGGCAGGCCAATGATTATCTGGTGCCGTCATTGTCCGCAGTGGAGGTGCCGTACCTGGAGATGGGACGAGCGGGCGCGGAGCGGCTTCTGGATATGATTGAGGGGCGGCGGATGGACGAGCGGACCAAGCTATGGGTTCCGGCCAGGCTGACGGTGCGGGACAGTACGGGGCTGCACGAGTCACGTAAGTAAAGATTACTCCCAAGTGAACGGCAAGAGGGGTGAAATACCCGGCAGCTTGAGGCTAAAGGGGGTTTCTGTCCGATGATAACACGTGATATCAATGGACTACTGGAGGAGGAATTACGATGTTTTGGACCCAGGAGAAGCTGCAGGACCGTCTGAACATGCTCGAACCGCTCCGTTATCGGGATGCATTGGGATTGAGCTGCCGCTGGCAGGACGACGAAGAGGGGGCGATTGGCACCGTTCCCCCGAGTCCCGAAGCTGCTGTGCCGGTGGAGCTCGGGACACGCTGGCTGGGCAAGGACCGCTATATCTGGCTGACCAGCGAAGCCCAGATTCCGGCGGAGTGGCAGGGGCGCAAGGTGCTCGGCCTCTTCAACTTCGGCATCGGTGCGGGCACAAGCGGCTTCGAGTCGCTTCTCTTCGTGGACGGGGAGCCGTATCAGGGCGTGGACACCAATCACCAGGAGGTGTTCCTTCCAGACGAGGCCGCAGGGCGCACGCTGCAGCTGGCATTTCGACTATGGTCTGGACTTGGCGGTTATAACAGTCAAGCCATCAATGAGCATCAGCTCAAACAGGCGGAGCTGTGCTGGCTCGATGAAGCCGTCGACGATCTGTACTATACGGGGCGCGCGATGCTGGCGACGGTGCATGAGCTGCATGAGAACATGGCTGAGCATCATGAGCTGCTGACGCGACTGGACCGGGCCTTCCGGATCCTCGACTGGTCCCGGCCGGGCTCGGAGGCATTCTATCAGTCGGCAGCAGAGGCGCGCAGAGTGCTGCGGGAGTCGCTCAGCGAGCTGCCCAAGCATCATCCTGTGACGATCCAGTGCATCGGACATACCCACATCGATGTGGCCTGGCTGTGGCGCTTGAAGCACACACGCGAGAAGTCGGCACGTTCCTTTGCTACAGTGCTCCGCCTTATGGAGCAGGACCCGGAGTATGTGTTTCTGCAGACGCAGCCTCAGCTCTATGAGTATATCAAGCAGGACTATCCTTCGATCTATGAAGGCATCAAGCAGCGCGTGGCAGAGGGCCGCTGGGAGGTCGGAGGCGCGATGTGGCTGGAAGCCGATTGCAACCTCTCTTCGGGAGAGTCGCTGGTGCGTCAGCTGCTGCATGGGATCCGCTTTTTCCAGCGCGAGTTCGATGTCCAATGCGATTATTTGTGGCTTCCTGATGTATTCGGGTACAGCTGGGCGCTCCCGCAGATCCTGGCGAAGAGCGGCATCAAGACGTTTATGACGACCAAGATCAGCTGGAATCAGTACAACCGGATGCCGCATGACACCTTCACCTGGCGGGGCATCGACGGGACGGAGATCCTCACCCACTTCATCACGACACCGGATCCGGGCGGCTCGGAAGGCAGCTTCTACTATACGTACAACGGAGCCATCATGCCGGAGACGATCCAGGGCATCTGGGACGCTTACCGGGATAAAAATATGAACCGCAAGCTGCTGCTCGCGTATGGCTATGGCGATGGCGGCGGCGGCGTGAACCGCGAGATGCTGGAGATGCGCCGTCGTCTGGCGGATATGCCGGGATTGCCTCAGGTGACGACTGGCCGTGCCGATGCCTATTTTGAGGAGCTGCGCGAGACCGTCGCAGCCAGCGATCAATATGTTCATACCTGGGACGGCGAGCTGTATCTGGAGCTGCACCGGGGGACCTATACGAGCCAGGCGTTCATCAAACGAATGAACCGCAAGCTGGAGCTGCTCTATCGGGAAACCGAGTGGCTGGCCGTGCGGCAGGCGCTGGCAGAAGGCTGGCAGAGTTATCCTCAGGAAGAGCTGTATGAAGGCTGGAATATCGTGCTGCGCAACCAGTTCCACGACATCATCCCCGGTTCCTCCATCAAGGAAGTGTACGATGACTGCAAGGAGGAATATGCGGTAGCCGAGCGGGTGGCGCACGAGGCCTGGACAGAGGCTGCCGAAGCGCTCACGACCGGGGCGGACGCAGGTGAGACCCGACAAGCATTTACAGTATGGAATAGTGCGAACTGGTCCCGCACGGAAGAAGCGGCGATCCTCAGCCTTGCTGAGGTCGCAGGAAGCTGGGAGGATGAGCGGGGCAGGCCGCTTGCCGCCCAATACGCGGAAGAGTATAACTGTTGGAGCGTGCTGGTACCGGATGTGCCTGGTCTGGGGCAGCGGACCATCTACTTCCGTGCAGGGAACGATACCCCGGCGGCGGACAGCCCGTTTCGTATCGGCGCATCCGAGGTCGAGTCGCCCTTCTACATCATTGCCTGGGATGACGCGGGCCGTCTGAGCCGGATCTATGACAAGGAAGCCGGACGCGAGGTGCTGGCGCCGGGCGAGCAGGGCAATGTGCTGCAGGTGTTCGAGGACAAGCCGAAGAGCCGCCATGAAGCGTGGGATATCGATCTGTTCTACCAGGAGAAGCTGCGCACCGTGGACAGGCTGGATAAGGTTCGGATCGCCGAGTGCGGCCCGCTCCACCTCGCCGTAGCTTTCACTTGGACCTACATGGATTCCAAGATCGAGCAGCGGATGATCCTTCACGCCGGCCACCGGCGCATCGACTTTGAGACTCGCGCCGATTGGCAGGAGAAGCGGCAGTTGCTGAAGGCGGCATTCCCTGTAGACATCCGGGCGACGGAGGCGACGTATGATATCCAGTTCGGCAATGTCCGCCGCCCGACGCATTGGAATACGAGCTGGGATTATGCCCGCTTCGAGACCGTGGGTCATCAGTGGGCGGATCTGTCCGAGCGCGGCTACGGTGTAAGCTTGCTCAATGATTGCAAGTATGGCTACGACATCAAGGACCATACGATGCGGCTGACGCTCATCAAGTCGGCTATCGTGCCGGACCCTACGGCAGACCTTGGCGAGCATGTGTTTACGTATTCGTTGCTGCCGCACCGCGGAGATTGGCTGGAGGGCGGCACCGTGGCCTCAGCCTTTGCGCTGAACCAGCCGTTGTCCGTCTCGCGAGGCGCGGCCGAGAGCCTTCCGGCAGCACTCTTCACCATCGATGGCGATGCGCATGTCCTGGTCGACGCCGTGAAGAAAAGCGAGGACGGCACCGCTGTCGTGCTGCGTCTGCACGAATACGGCGGGAGTCGGGGCGAGCTGCGGATCGCCAGCGCGCACGGCATCCGTTCCTGGCAGGCCTGCGACCTGCTGGAGCGTCCGGAGGGCGAGCGCGGCGATGGCGACGAGATACGGGCGAGCATCAAGCCATACGAGCTGATGACCTTCCGGATCGAGATCGGCTAAGCCAGAGACAAGTGGGAGAACATGGAGCAGACGAATATTCGGGAAATGCATCCCTGCCGGCGGATATGACGATCCGCCGGTTTTTTTGCTATAATTAGATCAAGCTGGGGAGAGGAGTGGACGCCGTGCTGGCATCCCGCTGGAGCATCCATACCGATACGATTTATTTCCGCTACCGTGATGAACAGCCGATCGAAGCCGTCTTCCACTCGCATCCTCAATACGAGATTTATTATTTTCATGAAGGGGCTTGCAGCTTCCTGATCGGCGAGCGGATCTACGAGCTGGAACCCGGCGATCTGATCATCATGCACGGGATGACACTGCACTGTGCCAATGCCGCCAAGGATCGCCCTTACATCCGGTCGGTCTGCCATTTTCACGTCGGCTACGTACAGGAGATGCTGCGGATCCCAGGAGGGGCGGATCTGCTGGAGCCCTTCACCCGGTTGAAAAACGTACGTCTGCGGCTGCAGCCGCAGCAGCGCGAGGAAGCGGAACGCTTGCTGAGCCGGATGCAGGAGTGCAACATTCCGCAGGACAAGCTCGCCTATGTGCAGTACCATCTGGCATTCTGCGAGCTGCTGACCCGCATCTGCCGTTGGTGCGAGACACTGCTGGCGCTGCCGCCGGCCGCAGCTTCCGAGAAGCTGCAGCATGTGCAGGATATGATTACTTATGTTGAGCAACATTATATGGAAGATCTTCATCTGGAA
Organism: Paenibacillus jepli; assembly: GCF_047238105.1. NCBI lineage: Bacteria > Bacillati > Bacillota > Bacilli > Caryophanales > Paenibacillaceae > Paenibacillus > Paenibacillus jepli. Next base: position 2,570,446 of record NZ_JBDFMD010000001.1, on the reverse strand, counting down.
GACCTGGAGCGGGAGCTGCATCTCAATCGTCATTATCTATCCAAATTGTTCAAGCGCGTGACAGGTGTGACGGTCTTCCACTATCTGTTCGAGCGCCGGATCAACCAGTCGTGCATCATGATCGGCATGCAGCCATCGGTAACGCTGACGGAGATCTCCTACCGGGTCGGGTTCAAGCATCCCGCTCATTTCACCAGAGTCTTCAAACGGTATGTCGGCGTGACACCGGAGCAGTACCGCAGACAGCTGGAGCGGCCGAGTTGAAAAAGCTATGGGCAGCGGACGCCGGTTCATAGCCGAACAGGGCAACCACAGTCAAGTCAGGACGTATCTTAGGCAATAGCAGATAAGCGGCGGCGCCGCAATTGCGTTATGCTTTGCGTGAGGCGGCTCCTCTGCGGGAGCGAGCCGAGAGATGAACGAAACTGACCAGGACAGGAGCGATAGAGGCATGAATTTATTTGATCTGAAAGGTACCACTTCGATTGTATTGGGAGGCAACGGTGTGCTGGGAGCCGCATTGTCGGAAGCGCTGGGCGCATACGGCTCGCGGATCGCGATCGTCGGCCGCAATATGGATAAGGCGGAGGAAGTGAAGCAGCGCGTCGAAGAAGCAGGCGGCGAAGCGATCTGTCTGCAAGCGGATGTCACCAAGCCGGAGGAGCTCGAGGAGACGCGCAAAGCTGTACTGGACTGGAGCGGCAGCATCGATACGGTGGTGAACTGCTCGGGTACGAACAGCGCGACGCCGTTCCTGGAGATCACGATGGAGGAATGGGACCGCATCATGGATGTCAATCTGAAGAGCGTCGTGCTCTCCAGCCAGATCTTCGGCAAGCAGATGATCGCACAGGGCCGCGGCGGCTCGATCATCAACATCTCGTCGGTGTCCTCGGATCCGCCATTGTCCCGGGTATTCACCTACTCCGCCTCGAAGGCGGGCGTCAACAGCGTCACCAAGTTTCTGGCACGGGAGTTTGCTCCCCATGATATCCGGGTCAATGCGATTATCCCGGGCTTCTTCCCGGCAGAGCAGAACCGCAAGATATTATCCGAAGAACGCATAGCGTCGATTATGTCGCATACGCCGATGGACCGCTTCGGCAAGCCGGAGGAGCTGCAGGGCGCAGTCGTCTATCTCGCTTCGCGGACGGCGTCCTCGTTTGTGACGGGTACGCTGATGCGGGTCGACGGCGGATTCGGAGCGATGACGATATGAGTGATGTGTTAAGTCAATTGGTACAAGATATCCCGCTGCCGCGCATGGTCAAGATCCGCCAGCGGTTCGACGATACGGAGCTGGAGGATCCGATCGCCGTGCTGCAGGAACAGCTCGGCGGCGAAGGCTGCATCGACCGGATCAAGCCCGGGATGAAGGTAGCGGTCGCTGTCGGCAGCCGCGGGGTCTCGCGGATCGACGAGCTGACCAAATGTGTCGTCGACGCCGTGAAGGCTGCAGGCGGCGAGCCGTTCCTCGTGCCCTGCATGGGCAGTCACGGCGGCGCGACCGCCGAAGGCCAGACCGAGGTGCTGGCCCATCTGGGCATGAGCGAAGAACGAATGGGCGCGCCCGTGCGCTCCTCGATGGACGTCGTGCTGCTGGCCAAGCTGGACAACGGTCTGCCGGTCTATGCCGACCGGATCGCGACGGAGGAAGCGGATGCGATTATCGTCATCAACCGGGTCAAGCCGCATACCGCCTTCCGCGGCCGGATCGAGAGCGGTCTGCTGAAGATGGTGGCGATCGGGCTGGGCAAGCAGAAGGGCGCCGAAGCCTGTCATCAGCTCGGTTTCAAGTATATGGCGGAGAACGTGCCGGCAATGGCGAATGTGATGCTGGAGAAGCTGCCGATCGTCTTCGGTGTGGCGGTCGTCGAGAACGCCTATGACCGGATCCGCCGCGTCGAAGCGATCCCGGCCGAGCGGATGGAGGCGCGCGAGGAAGTGCTGCTGGAGGAGGCCAAGGCCAATCTGCCGAAGTTCTTCTTCGACAGCTTCGACGTCCTCGTCATGGATTACATCGGCAAGAACATCAGCGGCGACGGCGCCGATCCCAATGTGACAGGGCGTTACCCGACGCCTTATGCCCATGGCGGACCGGACGTGAACAAGATGGTCGTGCTGGACCTGACGCCGGAGTCCAAAGGCAATGCCAACGGCGTCGGCACGGCAGACTTCACGACAGCCCGTCTGGTGTCCAAGGCCGACTGGCCGGGAACCTATGCCAATGGCCTGACCTCGACGGTCTGCGCACCGACGAAGCAGGCGACCACGCTGGCCAATGACCGGGATGCGATCAAAGCGGCGGTCAAGACGTGCAACATCTTGGATTATACGACGTGCAAGCTGATCCGGATCCGGGACACCCTTCATCTGGGCGAGATCGAGATCTCGGAGACGCTGCTGGAGGAAGCGGCGAAGCATCCACAGATCGAGGTGATCAGCGAGCCGTACGAATGGACTTTTGATGAGGAAGGATATCTGCCGAAATGAATGAGCAATCCCCTGTTGTAGTAGCAGTAGATATAGGAACAACCAGCGTCAAATCGCTGCTGATCACCCAGCAAGGCAAAGTCGTCGACTGTGTGACGGTGGGCTATCCGATGATGCTCCCCCGTCCGAACATGGCGGAGCAGGATCCGGATGTCATCCTGGCCGCCGTCAAGCAGGGCGTCGGCACGCTCATGAGTCAGACCGGGTGCGCGCCGGGATGCGTGAGCGCGGTATCCTTCAGCAGCGCGATGCACAGCCTGATCGCGCTCGATGATGAAGGGCGGCCGCTGACCGGCAGCATCATCTGGGCCGACCAGCGTTCAGCGGCGCATGCGGAGGCGCTGCAGGCGTCGGGCGAAGGACTGGCGATCTATCGGCGTACAGGTACGCCGATCCATCCGATGTCGCCGCTCACCAAGCTGCTATGGATGCAGGAGCATCGGCCGGATGTGACGGCGACGGCCCGCCATTATGTGGGCATCAAGGAATATGTGCTGATGCAGCTGTTCGGCCAGTGCGTCGTGGACTACTCCGTCGCCAGCGCGACCGGTCTGTTCAACCTGCGGGAGCTGGCGTGGGACCGCGAGGCATTGGCTCTCACGGGGGTAGAGGCATCGCAGCTGCCCAAGCCTGTCCCGGTGTCGTACCAGCTGAGCGGACTGTCGGCAGACGATGCTGCCGCGATGGGACTGAGGACAGACACCGTATTTGTCATCGGCGCCTCCGACGGCGTCCTCGCCAATCTCGGGATCGGCGTCATGTCTCCCGATCGGGTCGCTGTCTCGATCGGCACGAGCAGCGCCGTTCGTACGATCGTGCCGGAGCCGACGCTGGATAGCGAAGGCAAGCTGTTCTGCTATGCGCTGGACGAGCATCACTGGGCGATCGGCGGCGCTTCCAACAATGCGGGCATCGTGCTCCGCTGGCTGGCCGATCAGCTGCTCAAGGACGATCCCGGCATCCATGGCGTGCCGGGCGAGGACCCGTTCGTCAAGCTGCTGGAGCAGGCGGAGCGGGTACAGCCCGGCGCCAACGGCCTGCTTTTCCTGCCGATGCTGACCGGGGAGCGCGCCCCTTACTGGAATGCCGACAGCCGCGGCGTCTTCTTTGGCCTCTCGCTGTCGCACGGCAAGCCGCATATGGTGCGGGCCGCCGTCGAAGGCATTCTGGCCCAGATCGCCCAGATCGTCCAGCTGATGGAACGGATGGAGGTTCATCCGCAGGAGGTATGCGCCTCCGGCGGCCTCACCCGTTCGCGCTTCATCTGCCAGCTGCTGTCGGATATGCTCGGACTGCCGGTGATCGTCCCCGAGATTATCGAGAGCTCAGGTCTTGGCGCTGCGATGATCGGCTTTGAAGCGGTTGGACTGCAGATGACGCCGGCGGTTGATAGCGAGACGGAGGCGCGGGAGGTTCGTTATGAGCCGAACCCTGCCCATCGTCACGTCTACGAGCGACTGCTGCCGCTCCATGCCAAGGTGTATGAAGGTCTTCAGGAAACCTTCCGCGAGGTGACGGAGCTACAGGCGGCGGACGAAGCCCAGCTGACGGGCGTGTTGAACTGATAGCTAACGGTAGATAGAGGGTGGGCGCATCTTCCGCGTTCCCCTCTATCGTCACTTGTAAAGGTTGTTCAAGAAGTCCGCTAGATCGCGAAGCGTTGAACACGTATTATACAGAAGGTTGTGATAACGATGCTGCAGGACAAACATAAGCGGCTGCAGGGCTTGCTCAGCGAGATGGATAGAGTCGTCGTCGCCTTCTCCGGCGGCGTCGACAGCACACTGCTGCTGAAGGTGGCGCTGGATACGCTGGGACCGGAGCGGGTGCTGGCCGTGACCGCGGACTCGGAGACGTATCCTTCCCGCGAGCTGGAGGATGCCCGCCGACTTGCTGGGGAGCTGGGCGCCCGTCACGAGGTCGTCTATACGTCAGAGCTGTCGATCCCGGGCTATGCCGAGAATACGCCGAACCGCTGTTACTTTTGCAAGCGCAATCTGTTCGAGGAGCTGCTGCCCTTGCTCGCGAGGGACGACTACCGCACGATCGTCTTCGGACTGATCGCCGACGACATGGGCGAGCATCGTCCCGGCGTGCGCGCCGCTTCGGAGCTGGGCGTGCGCGGGCCGCTGCAGGAGGCGGGGATGCACAAGCATGAGATCCGGGCGCTGGCTCAGGAGCTGGGGCTGCGCAACTGGGATAAGCCGTCGTTTGCCTGCCTGTCCTCACGGATCGCCTATGGCGAGGAGATCACCCTGCCCAAGCTGACCCGTGTCGACCAGGCGGAGCAATATCTGCATGGTCTCGGCTTCCGGCAGGTGCGGGTGCGCGTCCACGGCGAGATGGCTCGCATCGAGGTGGAGCCGGCGATGCTGCAGGCGCTGGCAGAGGTAGGGGAAGCGGTGAGCGTCCATCTGCGTTCGCTCGGCTTCACCTACGTCACGATGGATCTGTCCGGCTATAAGAGCGGCAGCATGAACCGGGTATTGGAAAGCGAGGCGGGCGTGTGAGCACATTCGAGGATTTGGGCTTCTGCAAGCTCGACGTGGGCCGGGAGGAGCGGACGGGCTTTCCCGAGGTCGTCTTCGGCGCCGGCAAGACGGTGGAGCAGATCGAAGCAATCGTCCGCCGCCTGATCGCCCATCACGGCCGGGCGCTGGTGACCCGGCTCTCCCCGGAGAAAGGCGATCGTCTGGCGCTGCTGATCCCGGAGGCCGTCTTCCACGAGGAGTCGGGCTTGCTGCAATACGGCGAGGCGGCGGTGCAGCTGCCGGGCCATATTGCCGTGCTCTGCGGCGGTACCAGCGATATCCCTGTCGCCGAAGAGGCGGCACGGACAGCGGAGTGGATGGGCTGCCGGGTGCAGCGCATCTATGATGTAGGGGTGGCTGGCATCGACAGGCTGCTGGCTTATCGCGACGACATCCGCAAGGCGCATGTCGTCATCGTCGTCGCCGGCATGGAAGGCGCGCTCGCCAGTGTGGTCGGCGGGATGGTGCGGCGGCCGGTCGTTGCCGTGCCGACATCTGTCGGATATGGTGCTCATATGCAGGGCGTGACGCCGATGCTGGCGATGATGACCTCATGCGCGACTGGTGTCGCCGTCATGAACATCGACAACGGCTTCGGTGCGGCTAGTTATGCCAGCACAATCCTGCAGCTGGTCAAGGAGGCGAACGACTGATGGGCAAGCGGCTGTATCTGGACTGCATCTCTGGCATTGCCGGCGACATGGCGCTGGCCGCGCTCATTGATGCGGGAGCTGATCTGGACTACATTGTGACGCATCTGCGCCGGCTGCCGTTCGATAATTTCGAGATGCAGGTGCTGCCGGTGATGAAGCGAGGCATCGCAGCCAAGCAGCTCTCGCTTGTATTTGCAGGCGGTGAGGGTACGGATGGCGGTGCGCACGCTCATGGAGACGGGAGGCCTATGCACGGTCACGGCGACCACGCGCAGGCCCACAGCCATGGAGGGGGCATGCACGGTCATGGGGACCATACGCATGCCCAGGGCGTTGGAGATGCTATGCACGGTCATGGGAACCACATGCATGCCCACGACAGCGGGATGTCTCATGAACACGAGCACTATCACGGTATTGGCGATCATCATCATTCGCATCATCAGGCGGATGCGAGCCACGCATATGGGCAAGGCAGTGATCACGCATCGGGTCACCTTGGACATGAGCATGATCACGCCGAGCACATGCATACGCACCACCACAATCACGATCACGGACATGTCCATATGCACAACCACAACCACGGACATGCGCATGGCCACGACCATGAGCACCGCCGGGCTGCCGATATTCTGCAGGGCATCGCGGACTCGGAACTGCCGCCCCGGGTCAAGGCGCGCAGCCGGGCGATCTTCGAGGCGATCGCTGTGGCGGAGGGCAAGATCCACGGCATGCCTCCGGAGGATGTCCATTTCCACGAAGTCGGCGCGATGGACTCGATCATCGACATCATCGGGTTCTGCCTGGCGCTTGAGAGTCTGCATATCGACCGGGTCGCGGCTTCTCCGGTGCCGACCGGCAGCGGCAAGCTGCGGATGGCGCACGGCCTGTATCCGATCCCTGCCCCGGCGACGGCCGAGCTGCTGCGCGGCATCCCGCTGGCACCGCTCGATGTCCGGGGGGAGTTGACGACACCGACCGGCGCCGGCATCCTGCGAGCGCTGGCGGAGAGCTTCGGACCGCTGGATGCCGGCACCATCGACAGCATCGGGTATGGCGCCGGGAAGAAAGATTTTGACCATCCCAATGTCGTGCGCTGCCTCGTGTTGACGGACCCGGCCTCCGCTGAGCCGAAGCGAGAGACGGTGGTTGTCCTCGAAGCTCAGATGGACGATTGTCCGGGCGAGTTCATCGGCTATGCGATAGAGCGGCTGTTGGAGGATGGCAGGGCACTGGATGTATACAGCACGGCGGTGCAGATGAAGAAGAACCGCCCAGGCGCCCTGCTGACTGCGCTGTGCCGGGAGTCGGACGCGGCGCGGTGCGAAGAGATCATGCTGCGGGAGACGTCGACGCTGGGCGTGCGCCGCAGCAGCTGGTCCCGGCAGATCCTGGACCGCAGCTGGGTGACGGCTGAGACGCGATATGGTCCCGTCCGGGTCAAGCAGGCTTACCGGGATGGCGTACTGTGGCACCAGTCGCCGGAGTATGAGGACGCCGCCCGCGCGGCGCGTGAACACCGGGTGCCGCTGCAGACCGTCTACGATGAAGCCAAACGGCTCGTCGCCGGACAAGACTAACTTACATGAATGCCCCTGCCTCCCTGAGGCAGGGGCATTTGCGTCTTGCCCAACATCTTGATCGATTTACAGTTCCATGACCAACCGCTCCTGAATTAATGCGAAAAATCATACTCATTTGGCCAAAAAACTTGAAAATGGCGCTATGAGTATGAAATTTCATATTCGATCAACCGAATTCCCCGTATTGGCAAAAATAAATATGAAATTTCGTATTCGATCTGAGCGCTTAGGAATACCGCCCTGACGGTGGCTCGAAATAACTGCCGCAAGGCGTTTAATCCGGCGCGTTCACTCACGGTGGAGCGAAATAAATGCCGTATAGCAGTTCGTCCACTCATTCTCCGATCATTGCTGTCCCCTGCCAAGCCGCCCATCTTCCGCATCGTCCCCTCCGCCTGCAGACCGAGAGAAGTTCAGTCTGTGAACGGTACGAACGGTGTTAATCATTGCGTACACTAAATATATCTTATCTGAAAGGTATGTCTCGTGAATTGTAAATGGCGCAAATGTTAATGATTAATCCCATGGGCTAGAGGAGGCAGGAGATGGAACGGATCGAGTATTGCCAAGTGTCGGAGCTGGATGCCCAGGGGAGGCAGAAGGCCGCCGAGGTGTTTGTCAGCAGCTATCCGGAGCTCGGCAGACTCTCCAAGGATCAGGAGCGCCTGATCCGCATCATCGGAAACGCGATGGTGCCGGACCGTTTTTTTGCAACGATGGCTGAGGGGCACCCCGTCAGCATTATGGCCTGTTCCGATCCGGTAAGGCGCGCGCTCCAATTTGACCGGGCACTGATGAGGCAGGAGCTGGGCTGGTTTAAAGGGACGGCCTTTCACTATGCGCTGGGCAAGATGTTTCACGAAGCCGTGGAGACCCAAGATGAGTCGACCGGCTTCATCGAAGCGGTCGCGACTGCACCGCCGTGGCGGGGACAAGGCATGGCGCGCCAGTTGCTGGAGCACGTCATCGCCCAAACGCCGTACAGGCATTTCGAGCTGGAGGTGGCCGACACCAACCATGCGGCGGTTGCGATGTACAAACGGCAAGGATTCGTAAAGCTGCGTGAGATCAAGCCGCCATGGTATGGCCGCTCCCCGGCGCTCAATACGATTGTGACGATGCGATTAGAAGGCTGACGACCGGACAGCGACGTGCCGCACGTGCTGCAACGCGCTCACATCAAACCGCCGATGCCGCCCCGTTCGCATAGAAGCGAAGCGGGGCGGCATCGGCGGTTCAGGCTTCCGGCAGGGGAGCTTTGATCAGATGGCGATAGCGCCGCTCAGACTTGTTGCGGCGTTTGTTCTGCTCTTCCAGTCGATCGATGCGCATCAGCAAGGTCCGGATATGCTCCGAGAGATCGTGCAGTTCATCCGTAGCGAGCAGATGTACGGCTTTCGGCGTGCGTGTCATCAACGGTCCTCCTTAAAAGTTTTGCGAAGCAAAACTCGCTTCGAAAGCATAGGCTTAGTTTTGCGAAGCAAAACTCGCTTCGAAAGCATAGGCAGAGTTCTAAGCTGAACATTGCTATACATTTTTTAACCAGGATAAAGCGCCTCCAAACGAGACGCGGGGCTCCTATTTAAATTTGCGCCCAGCCTTTCTCGCGACTTTGTACCATAACCGTCTGACCATTAGATATACGCAGCCTTGTGCTTCTGTACTATACTCGTATTACGGGCAGCAACGTCTGCCATATCTACAACCGGAGAGGAGCTTGTCAATTGGTTTACTTGGCAAATGAAGCGCGATATAAGGACATGCAGTACAGACGGAGCGGCCGAAGCGGGTTGAAGCTGCCGGCGATCTCGCTGGGACTGTGGCACAATTACGGCGATGGCACGCCGTTCGAGACGGGCCGCGGCTTGACCCGGCACGCTTTCGATCTGGGGATCACGCATTTTGACCTCGCCAACAACTATGGTCCTCCGCCAGGGTCAGCCGAGGAGCAGTTCGGCCGGATCCTGAAGCTTGACCTGGCGCCTTACCGGGATGAGATCGTCATCTCGACCAAAGCCGGTTACAAAATGTGGGAAGGGCCGTATAACGAGTGGGGTTCGCGCAAATATCTCGTATCCAGTCTGGATCGCAGCCTGCAGCGGATGGGGCTGGACTACGTCGATATCTTCTACCATCACCGACCTGACCCGGATACGCCGCTCGAAGAGACGATGGGTGCTCTCGACCATGTTGTCCGGCAAGGCAAGGCGCTGTATATCGGCATCTCCAACTACTCTACGGAACAGACCAAGGAAGCGGCAGCCATCCTGAAGCAGCTCGGCACGCCTTGTCTGATCCACCAGCCGAGCTACTCGATGATGAACCGCCGTCCCGAAGAGACCGGTCTGCTCGATGCGCTGGGCGAGCTGGGGATCGGCTCGATCGTCTTCTCGCCGCTCCAGAAGGGCATCCTGACGGACCGCTACCTGAACGGCATCCCGGCCGACTCCCGGGCAGCCGGCGCCAGCGTGTTCATGAGCCCCAGCGAGCTGACAGACAGCGTGCTCGCCAAAGTCCGCAAGCTGCAGGAAGTGGCAGACCAACGCGGACAGAAGCTGTCGCAGATGGCGCTGGCCTGGGTACTCCGCAAGGAGACCGTGACCTCGGCACTGATCGGCGCCAGCAAGACGAGCCAGCTCGACGATGCGGTCGGATCGCTGCAGCAGCTGTCCTTCGCTGCGGACGAGCTCTCGCTGATCGACGCGATTCTGGAAGAGAGCTAGTCGACGTTCTACCTAGTCAACCGCCTTCGGAGATGCTCCGGGGCGGTTGTTTTGTCTGCCGGCCGGGGCTGGGCGGTGTTGGCTTCCACAAGTCCGTGCTTCCAATAACATTCCAGCATTTGCTATACTAACAGAAAGTGGATTGAATCCAAACCGGTAGCTGGAAGGGAGAGATCGTGATCGTGGCAGTAAATCCTCATAGGCTGGTGTACAAAAAGCGGGACGGCGTGGAGCTGGAGCTGTTGGTGGTCAAGCCGCCGGACTGGGAGGAGGGCGACCGGATGCCCGCCATCGTATGGATCCATGGCGGAGGGTGGCGCAGCGGACATCCGGAGATGTTCCTGCCGCATGCCGAATACTTCTCCAGACGCGGTGCCGTGAACATCAGCGTCTCCTACCGGCTGGTCGAGCCCGAGCCTGTCACCGAAGGCAGGATCTCGGTCGAGACGTGTCTGGAGGACTGCAAATCGGCGCTCCGGTACATCCGTGAGCATGCTGCCCAGCTCGGGATCGACCCGTCGCGGATCGCCGCAGTCGGCGACTCGGCGGGCGGTCATCTGGCTGTGAGCTTGGCGACGGTGGCGGGCTGCGACAATCCGCATGAGGACGGGAGTATCTCCGCAGTGCCGGACGCCGTAGTCAATCTGAACGGCGTCACCGATCTGACGATTTCCTTCGCCAATATCCCTCTCCGCTATGAGCGGGAGACGAGTGATGAGGTGCAGCGCTACCTGAACCGCTACGAGCAGGCCAAATCCCTCTCGCCCGTCTTCCTGGTTCGCTCTGGTCTGCCGCCGATGCTGCATCTGCACGGTCTGCAGGACAAGACAGTGGAACCGCATCAGACGATCCGTCTGCATGAAGCGCTGCTTGCCTGCGGCAATCGTTCGGAGGTGATCCTGTACCCGGAGTCCAAGCATGCCTTTATCCTGTATCAGTATACGGCGACGGACGACGAGATTGAACGGGCGATCCTCGACATCGACCAGTTCTTCATCCGGCTGGGCTGGCTGGAAGTTGTATACTAAAGCTCCACTGGCCCGTGGACGGCTACCGGGAGGAGGGAAGCGCCGGACGCGCTTTCTGGGTGAAGATGTTACCAAGCGCCATCGCACCGTCTCCACGTATACCTACACGCTGCTGGATGCCAGATTCGCCCTAACGTATTGACCCGCCGCCAGACCTGCGCATACCCTAAAAACATAGTCCGATGCGAAACCGTCCTCAACCGAGGGCGGTTTCTTTATTAGTATGACATTTAATTAACACAAAAGGACATTAAAATTATCATATAAAGTTATTTATATGTTACATACATGAGACGTGTGTCCGATTTATAATTTAAGATTTGTGCATCTACACAAAAACCATAAAGTATCTTATCTGGAATTACAATTAAACGTTATGTAAGTTGACATATAGAGAACATCCATCTAAGATGTGATCTAAAGAAGCACTATGGAGATTCAGGAGAGGCGGTGTTGCCCATGACCACCGTAACGGCCAATACATTAGTCGCGATGCAGCGTCTGAACAAGGTATATCCGAACGGGACGGTTGCCGTCCACAATGTCAATCTGGATATCGGAGAAGGCGAGTTTTTCTGCTTTGTCGGTCCTTCGGGCTGCGGGAAATCAACGATTTTTAAAATGATTACCGGCCTTGAGACGCATACCGAGGGCAGACTCGACATTTTTGGAATGTCTCCTAACGCAGCCCGGAAACGAAATGAAATTGCGTTCGTCTTCCAGGATCATACGCTCATGCCTTGGGCTACGGTGAAAGAAAATGTATGTCTTCCCCTGAAGCTGAGAGGGATCGCTAAGAAACAGCAGCAGGAGGAAGCCGAACGGGTTCTGGAGCTGGTGGGTCTGCCCGATACGTTGAATATGCTGCCGCGTGAATTGTCCGGTGGAATGAAGATGAGAGTCTCGATTGCCAGAGCGCTCATCTCAAGGCCGAAGCTGCTGCTTATGGATGAACCTTTCGGCGCTTTGGATGAGATTACCCGTCAGGGGCTGCAGCAGGAATTGCTCAGCATTTGGCAGCAGGACCGCAGCATGACAGTGCTATTCATTACTCATAACGTATTTGAAGCGGTATATCTGTCCACCAAGGTGGTCGTGATGACGCCAAGGCCGGGCAAAGTGGAAGCCGTTATCGATATTTCTGTACCATTCCCGCGGGAGGACGAGTTCAGGACGACCCCGGAGTTCAGCCGGCTCGTAGGTGTGGTATCCCAGCAGCTGAAGCATTAAAAGCCATCCAAACGTTTGGAACATGCAGGTTTAAGGGGGAGAATGATATGGCGGTACAGTGGGAAAAGGAAATGATGGACCTGCTCGGAGAGGGCGGATTTGTCCTCGACCCGGCGACAAAAAGCAAGTTGTCCAAAGACTATTACTGGTACTCGCCGGTACTCGATGAGAAGCTGAAGGATAAGCTGGCCGAAGGAGTTGTCATCCCCGTCAATGAGGAGGAAGTCGTGGCGATCCTCTCCTGTGCCTACCGGCACCTGATCCCGGTAACGGTACGCGGCGGCGGCACGGGGAACTACGGCCAGGCGGTACCGTTGACCGGCGGGGTCGTGATGGCGCTGCATAAGATGAATCGGATCCTGGAGATCGGGGATGGGTTTGCCCGGGTCCAGTGCGGGGTAAAGCTGGGCGTGCTGGAGAAGGAGCTGCGCGCGGCCGGCCATGAGCTGTGTATCTATCCGAGCACGTACATGAAAGCGACCGTAGGCGGGTTTGTCAGCGGCGGCTCAGGCGGCATCGGATCGATCTCCTGGGGCAACCTGTGGGACGGCAATGTGCTGGAGGCGGTCGTCTATACGATGGAAGAGCATCCCCGCAAGCTGAAGGTTGCAGGCGAAGAGCTGCTGAACTATATTCACAGCTACGGCACAACCGGCATCGTCACAGAGCTTACCCTGCGCACCTCCAAGCGGACCGAATGGGTGCAGTCCCTCGTCCAGTTCGACGATCTGACTTCGGCGATGCTGTTCTCAGAGAAGCTCTGCCAAGATCCGGGCATCCGCAAGCGGCTGGTCAGCACGGTGGAGTGGCCGATCCCTTCTTACTTTCTCCCGTTTGCGCAACACGTAGAGGAGGGAAGTGCCGCCGTCCTGCTCGAGACTGAGGAGGGCACACTGCCATCGGTAACCGCTTATGCCGAAGCATCCGGGGGACAGATCAAGCATGTCATACCGGCCGACAACTATCATCAGACGCTCGGCTTGTCCGATTTCACCTGGAACCATACGACGTTGTGGGCGATCAAGGCCGATCCGAAGCTTACTTATCTGCAATGCGCCTTTTCACCAACCTTTTACCTGAAGCAGATCGAAGACATCAAACGTCAGTATCCGGACGGCGTATATTTGCATTTCGAGTGGGTGCTGAGCGGAGGGAAGCTGATGCCGGCCGCCCTGCCGGTCGTCCGCTATCAGTCGGAGGAGCATCTGTACGAGATGATTGCCTTTTTTGAATCACTCGGCGTACGGATCAACGATCCGCATACGTTTGTGCTTAATTACGGGTCTCGGGGGGCGTACGAAAGGATGCTGTCAGCCAAACAGGCCAATGATCCGCGCGTGCTGCTCAATCCCGGGAAAATGAATGTGAAGCCAATATTCGGGGAGTGAATCTCATGGCTATGGACAAAAAAGCACTGGTGCTGGGACCGTCCAAAAAGCGGGTCAGGCTGCCGTTTTGGAGCGGCTTCGCAGGGGTGAACAGGACGGGCGGATCGCTGCTCGTCGCGGTTCTGCCGCCTGCCATCGCTCTGATCGTATTCGTCGGCGGCTGGCAGCTGTTCGGCGTATTATCCGGCATCCCGCCCTATATCCTGCCCAAGCCTACGGATATCATGGAGGCGGCGATCAAGGATCACGTCAATCTGTTCAACTCGGTGTACAAGACGATGTCGTCCGCGCTGATCGGGTTTATCCTGAGTGTGATCTTCGGGGTATCGGGGGCGATCCTGCTGGCCAGCTCGAAGCTGGTCGAGAAAAGTCTGTACCCTTATGTCATCATTCTCCAGACCATCCCCATCATCGCGATCGCGCCGATTATCGTTATCTGGTTCGGGGCGGGCACGAACGCCATCGTCATCATCGCCTTTCTGATCGGTTTCTTCCCGATGCTGTCCAATACGCTGGTCGGGTTGAACTCTACGGATAATAATCTCAAAAACCTGTTTTTTCTATACAACGCAAATCCCATCCAGACCATGTGGAAGCTCCGCATTCCTGCAGCTTTGCCCTATATCGTAGCCGGACTCAAAATCTCCTGTACCCTTGCAGTCATCGGCGTCATCGCCGGAGAGTACATCGCTGGCATCGGCGGCGGCCGGGGCGGCCTCGGCTATGCGATTACGGTGGCCGCCTCCCGCCTCCAGACCGCTTATCTGTTTGCCTGCGGCCTGGCGGCCTCGGTCATGGGCATCGGCTTCTATATGATCATTAATTATATCTCCAAGAAGCTGCTCAGCTCCTGGCACGAATCGGAGATGAAGCATTAAAAGTGTGATGAAAATCAGACCTGCGCGGAGCGGATCGTTCTTCCGATCGCTGTTGTCCCCAGATTTTATGGATTAGATTAACCCCTGAGCAGGGGAAATCCGGGGACAAAGGCGAACGCTCCGCTTCTACAGAATCGATTTCGCCCTCTCCGGTACTTTTTCACCAAACGTTTTAAAGGAGTAAAAAAAAGGGGGCAGCCATGGAATTGGATATGAGGCTGATCAATGTTGCGCTGCCTTTGCTGGATTCGGGGCAGCTGTATGAAGTCGGTATCGCGGCAGGCAAATGGAGCTATGTGCGCCCGCAGGAGCAAATTTCGGCAGAAAGGGCAGTTGTTCCGCTGGAAGAGCTTGATCCCGGCCGCAGGTCCGAGGGGGCTGCGGTCGATCTGCGGGGCCGGCTGCTGCTGCCCGGACTGGTGGATAGCCACATGCATCTCGACAAGGCGTTCACGATCCAGTCGGTCGGCAACCGGTCGGGGACTCTGCGGGAGGCTATCGACAACTACAGTGCGGCGGCTCCCGGATTTACCAAGGAGCAGATCAAGACCCGGATGCGCGAGGCGGTCCGGCAGGCCGCGGCGTATGGGACGACGTCAATCCGCTCCCACCTGGACTTTAACTGCAGGGAGGGCATCGACGTCGCGATGCGTACCGTATACGCCGCTCTGGAGCTCAAGGAAGAGATGAAGGATGTGATGGAGCTTCAGTTTTTCCCGATGTGCCCGTATGACCCGGGATCCGGACCCGTGGCAGAAGCGTATGAGGAAGCGCTGCGGCTCGGTCTGGACGGTGTCGGCGGCGCGCCGCATTTGTCCGCCGATCCGGAGGGCAGCATCGCCCAGCTGTTCCGGCTGGCTGACAAGCTGGACATGCCGATCGATCTTCACGCCGACGAGAACGATGATCCGAACGTCCGCACCGTAGAGCTGATCGCAGAGCAGACGCTCCGCTACGGCTATCAGGGCAGAGTAGCCGCCGGCCATCTCTGTTCCCTGTCGGCCATGGATCAGGCGACGGCCGAAGGCATCATGCGGAAGATGGCGGATGCGGGACTGCGGGCGATCACCCTGCCTGGCGCCAACATGTACCTGCAGGGCAGAGGCGACCGCGGGCTCGTCCGGCGCGGCGTCACCAGGGTCAAGGAATTGGCGGAGGCAGGGGTGCCGGTTGCTGTGGCCAGCGACAACATCCAGGACCCGTTCCATCCGTTTGGTCGCGGGGATCTGCTGCAGATCGGCTTGTTATCTGCTTATGCTTCACATCTGGCGAGTGAGCAGGAGCTGTTGATGCTGCTGCGGATGATGACCGACATCCCTGCGGCAATTCTTGGCTTGACGGACTATGGCGTAAGGCCGGGCCGGCAGGCGGATTTTGTCATCTTCGATGCCCGGACGGTCAACGACGTCTTGTCCTGGCTGCCTGCTGGGAGGTGGGTCGGCCGCAAGGGAGAGTGGATCAGCGTTAACCGGGAGCTTAGTTGGCGCAGGGAAGTATAGAGAGAATCGCTAATCAATCGATTCCAGGAGGAGAGAGAAACCATGCCAAACCTAGATCAGAACAAGAAAAAGACCAAACCGGCGCTGGCCGCGATGCTGCTGATGGGAGCCGTCATGCTGAGTGCTTGCGGGGGAGGCGCAGGAGGCACAGGCGGCGGCTCCAATGCACCGGCCGCTACAGAGCCGGATCCTGCGGCGTCCGGCGACAACCAGACCGAAGCGCCGCAGGAGCTGTTTCAGGTGAAGCAGATTACTAACTGGT
This sequence comes from Paenibacillus jepli, assembly GCF_047238105.1. Classification (NCBI taxonomy): domain Bacteria; kingdom Bacillati; phylum Bacillota; class Bacilli; order Caryophanales; family Paenibacillaceae; genus Paenibacillus; species Paenibacillus jepli. The sequence goes on along the minus strand of NZ_JBDFMD010000001.1, from coordinate 2,554,175 downwards.
TTGCCCAAGCCGAGCATGGTGGTCAATACACGGCGCTGCTGAAAGGCTTCTACGAGGAAGCGGGTCTTGAGATGGAGATCGAATCGGGCGGCCCGGGGATCTCGGCTACGCAGATCGTCGCGTCGGGGAATGCGCAGTTCGGGATGGGGCAGGGCGACGAGATTCTGTTCGCCAGGCAGAACGGTATCCCGCTCGTCGTGCTGGCCGGCATCTTCCAGAAGAATCCGCAGGCGCTGATGTTCCATAAGGGCCAGGATATCCAGGGCTTCGAGGATCTGGACGGCCGCAAGGTGTATGTCGGCAACGGCGTCGCTTACTGGGAGTACATCCGGACCAAGTATAATCTGGAGAATGTCGAGCAGTTTGCCTATAACGGCCAGCTGGCGAGCTTCCTGGAGGATGAGACAGCGGTATCCCAAAGCTATATGACGTCTGAGCCGTTCACGCTGGCGCAGGAAGGAATCGAGGTCGACTACCTGCTCAACGCCGACTCCGGCTATATGCCGTACGGCAATGTTCTGTTCACGACCGAGAAGTTCCTGCAGGACCATCCGGATATCGTCCAGGCCTACGTCGAAGCTTCCATCGAAGGCTGGAATTATTACAAGGACAATTACTCTGAGGTTAATGCGTTTATCCAGGAATTCAATCCGGATATGCCGCTCGACAAGCTGGAGTACAGCGCGCAGGAGCTGCAGCCGCTCGTCTACGGCTTTGAAGCCGAGGAACACGGCGTCGGCTACATGAGCCAGGAGCGCTGGCAGACGCTGATGGAGCAACTTCTGGAGCTTGGACTGCTGGAGGAAGCGATCGATGTCGAGACGGTATATACCAACGAGTACTTGCCGCAGGACTAGTGTCTTGATTTAGGAATCCGAATTTCAACCGCTTGTGCGGTTAACTATAATCAAGAAATTCGGGGACAACAGTAAGCCCCCTCTGCTCGCAGCGGAAATAGAAACGTTATTTCGGGATCGAGCTACTAGAGGAGTAAAGGAGGAGTATCCATGCAATTTGCTGGCGTGAACGTGGAACGCAAGGCGGCCTGCCGCATGCGCGACGGCATCACGCTCTATGCGGATATCTATCGCCCTGCGGCCGCCGGCGCCTACCCGGTCCTGCTGATGAGGCAGCCCTACGGACGGATGCTGGCTTCGACAGTCACTTACGCGCATCCGGTCTGGTATGTGGGGCAGGGCTATATCGTTGTCATCCAGGATGTCAGAGGACGGGGAGAGTCGGAGGGCAGCTTCACGCCCTTCATCCAAGAGATAGACGATGGCTACGACACGGTGGAATGGGCGGCGGCCCTGCCGGGCTCTACCGGCAAGGTGGGCATGTACGGCTTCTCCTATCAGGGGACGACGCAATGGGCCGCGGCGGCGGCCCGTCCCCCGCATCTGACGGCGATCGCGCCGGCGATGTGCGCAGCCGATCTCTACCACGGCATGTTCTACCCGCATGGCCGGTTTGCCGTCGGCAGTTTTCTGCCGTGGGCCTTCCAGTTGGCGAGGGATGAGGCGAGAAGAGCCGGAGACGGAGCGACCGAGCAGCTGTGCTCGCAGCTCATGCGACATCCCGAGACTTTGGTCTCCGAGCTGCCGCTGCTCCGGGAGCATCCGGTGCTGGCGAAGTATTTTCCGTTCTATTATGAATGGTGCGGGCATCCGCGGTATGACGAGTATTGGGCGGACCGCAACCTGCTGCCGCGGGCGCTGGAGGAACCGCTGCCGGCCCTTCATATCGGCGGTTGGTTCGACAATTACCTCGGCGGCACCCTGCAGACTTATGCAGCGCTGCAGGATTTGCCGGAGGCTGGCGACCGGTTCCACCGCCTGGTCATCGGTCCCTGGGGACATATCCCGTGGGGGCGCAAGGCGGGCGGAGAGGATTATGGTCCGGAGGCCGAGGGGAATCTGCATGAGGCGCATCTGCGGTGGTTCGACCACTGGCTCAAAGGGAAGCCTTCGGGCCTTGAGCGGGAGCCGGCCATAAGCTATTTCGAGCTCGGGAGCAAGACGTGGCGAAGCGCGGAGCATCTCCCGAAGAGCGAAGCTGCTCCAATCTCAGACCACATCAAGTATTTCCTGGCGAGTGACGGCAAGCCGGCCAATGGCGCCTCCGGGGGCGGGATGCTGGCTGCAGCGCCCCGGTCGGCGGAAACCGGTTCCGAGGCCGACGTGTATGTATATGATGCCAGGCTGCCCATGCCGTGCAGCGGCTATCTGCCATCGGACCGCAGCACGACCCAGGACCGGTACGAGATCTTGAATTATACGAGCGCCCCGCTGGCGCAGCCCGTCCGTCTATGGGGGGCGCCGCAGGTGAGCGTCTCGTGCCAGTCCTTGGAAGGGGAGACGGATCTGGTCGCGATCCTGACGGCAGTAGATCCAGACGGCAAGGCGCGTTTCCTGTCGATCGGCAGAGGAACGATCATCGGTGCTGAACACTCCGACTGGGAACGAGTGGCGTTTGCGATGCGTCCGCTCGCTGTATCCCTGGAGGCGGGAGCGTCTGTGCGGCTGGAGCTGACCAGCAGCGCCTTCCCGCTGTTCGTCAGGCACCCGAACAGGATCGGCGCCGAAGAGCTGCCGCATGCAACACCGGAGCAACTGCAGATGACAGCGGTGGCCGTCTTCAGGGACGAAGCCCGGTCATCCTGGATCGAGCTGCCCGTTGCGGACAATGCACCGAAAAGGGAGGGATAGTGATGTTCCAACGTTATACTGGCAAGGCGTGGGAGGAGCGGTTTCTGCCCCGGCTCACCTATCGGGAGATTGCAGGCCTGCCCAAGGAAGAGGCACTCCTCATCCTGCCGATCGGAGCGGTCGAGCAGCATGGGCCGCATATGCCGGTGATGACGGATGCGCTGATCGGCGAGGCTGTGTTGACGCGGACGATGGAAGTGCTGCCCGAGGAGGCCAAGGTGTGGCTCCTGCCTCCGCTAGCATATGGCAAAAGCAATGAGCATCTGGATTTCCCGGGCACGATCTCGCTGTCCGCCGCCAGTCTGCAAGGTGTGATCAGCGATATTGCTGCCAGCGTGGCCCAAGCGGGGTTCCGGCGGCTGGTGCTATTCAACACGCACGGCGGCAATACTGATCTGCTGAATGTGGCAGCCAGAGAGATCCGGATCTCGACCGGCTTGATGGTCTTCTCCCTGAGCCCGGGAAGTCTGGGCGCGGCCCATGATCTGCTCTCCGACGAAGAGAAAGAATACGGGATTCACGCCGGCGATTATGAGACGTCGCTGGTGATGGCGATCAAGCCGGACTGGGTGCATGACGATCAGCTGGTACGGGAGATTCCCGATCTGTCCGGTCTCGACTTCCTGACGCTTGAGGGCAGGATCCGGTTCGCCTGGGTGATGAGCGATATCTCCTCGAGCGGCGCCTTGGGCGATGCGACACAAGCTACGCCTGCCAAAGGCGAGCTTATCCTGGAGCGCTGCGCAGCGACACTCGCACAAGCCTTGCAAGAGCTGGCCATGTTCGAGATCGGCCAAGTCCGCTCAGTCCAGCGGGAGGAAATGATTGTGCCGGAACTGTAAGGCGAACTAAAGGAATACCCTGATAGCATGCACAAGAACCTTCATACCACCTATCCGGTGGGTGAGGGTTTTACTTGCGTTTATGCAGTAAAAATGTTTCGGAGATTCGATTTTACGACCGAACTGCAGTACGATGGAGGGTATGGCAGGGATAATCATTTCATTGGAAATGCAGCTGCAGCAAGGAATACAGCGAAATGAGTATAGCCGACACAGGCAACCAAAGCGTATGCTGACACCGAAAGCGAAAATGACGAAATAGACGAAGGAGTTGAAGATGAGTGAAGCGGACATGGATGATCAGTGCGCTGGCAATGTCTATGATACTGAGCGCATGCAGCAGTGGCAATGATACTGCAGGGGGGACGAACACGCCATCGACAAACGGAGAAGGCAGCTCCGCACCGGAAGCGCCTACCAAGATCAGTTGGGTGACGCCTCTGCACCACGCCGAGGTTCCTGATTCACGAATTGAAGAGCTCATCGAAGAGAAACTTAATGTGGAGCTGGACATTCAGTTCATCCCAGCAGCCACCTGGAGCGACCGAATGAATGCAGCGATGGCTACAGGCAATCTGACGGATATCGTCAATATATCGATGACCGGAGCTAACCGGGAAGCGATTCGCGATGACCAGTTCTGGGAGATCGAGCCCTATCTGGACCAATTCGAAAACCTGAAGAAGCTCAAGCCGGAAATTCTCGATAATACCCGGATCGACGGAAAATTGTATGCGCTTTATCAGGGCAGGCCGTTTTCGCGTCAAGGACTGATCTACCGCAAGGACTGGGCTGACAACCTGGGCTTGTCCGCCCCGGCCAATCTGGATGAGCTGTATGAGATGCTGAAGCAATTCACGGAGAACGACCCGGACGGCAACGGCCAGCAGGATACGTTTGGACTGGCTGATCGCGGGGATCTGGTCTCGGGCGCGTTCAACACGGTAGCCTCCTGGAATGGCGTGCCTAACGAGTGGGGCGAGCAGGATGGTAAGCTGGCTCCTGCATTTATGTTCCCGGAGTATAGGGAGACGATGAATTTCTTCCGGGACCTTCGTGAGAATGGATACATCAATGCCGACTTCCCGGTGACCAGCAAGACCGATCAGCAGAATCTGATCATTAATGGCAGAGCGGGGGCTTACATCGGCTGCATGTGCGATGTTCAGTCGCTCTACACCGGAGCCAGTCAGCTCAATCCGGACGCCGAGCTGGATGTCCACAACCGCGTGGTCGGGCCAAGCGGCGAATTTACCGTCGTCTCCGGGCCGGGCTTCAATCACCCGTATCTGTTCCCCAAGTCCGCGGTACAGACCGAGGAGGAGCTGCTGAAGATCCTCGCCTTCATGGACGGATTGATGGAGCCTGAGATCGCCAATCTGCTGTTCTGGGGCGTCGAGGGGGAGCATTACAATGTCGTGGACGGTTACGCCGTACCGATATCGGACCAAGGCAAGCTGGACAGGGAAGTGAAGCCGTACAATCCGCTGGAAGTCGGAGAACCCGCCACCAGCGGTCGCCTGGAGGGCAAGTTTGACTATGCGCCGGCGCAAAAAGCCGTCGAGCTGTTCGACGACAACGAGCCGCATGTGGTTCAAAATCCGACGCTGACGCTCGATTCGGACACGATGACGCAGCATAAAGAGCGGCTGGCCCAGATTATTACGGATGCGACATATAACTACATCCTGGGCGAGATGGATGAGGCCGGCTTTGATCAAGCGGTGGAACGCTGGAAGTCAGAGGGCGGCAGCCGCATGATCGAAGAGTTCAATGCCGCTTATGACGCCATAAGATAGCAATTGCGGACAGGGCGGCGCCGCTGACCCCGCCGCGGGGGAGAGGCGGCGCTTTCCGCTCCAGGGAGGGCGAGACGGATGAATAAATCGATCGCGGGCAGCAGCTGGATCCGCAACCTGCAACGGAACAAGTGGATCTACCTGATGATCTTGCCAGGGTTGCTGTATATTTTGATTTACAAATATGTTCCCATGTACGGTCTGATCATTTCATTTCAAAATTACCGGCCATATAAAGGGATTCTGGGCAGTGACTGGGTTGGCTTCGAGCATTTTGAACGGCTGTTTGCGTCGCCTGACTTCTGGATGATTTTCTCCAACACGATTATCCTGTTCGGCCTGCAGCTCGTCATTTTCTTCCCGATTCCAATTATTCTGGCGTTGATGCTGAATGAGCTGCGTTCGAATAAGTACAAGCGGGGCATCCAGACGCTGATCTATCTGCCCCACTTCATGTCATGGGTTATCGTCGTCTCCATCAGCTTCGTCATTTTTACGGTGGACGGCGGGATCATCAACGGAGCCTTAGAGAGCCTGGGCTTTCAGAAGATCAATTTTTTGCTGTCGGAGCAGTGGTTCCGGCCGATGTATATCCTGCAGGTCATCTGGCGCGAAGCCGGCTGGGGGACGATCATCTTCCTGGCGGCCATCGCAGGCGTGGACCCTCAGCTGTACGAAGCGGCCAAGATGGACGGAGCGGGCAGGCTGCGGCAGATGATCAGCATTACGCTGCCTTCCATCAAGCCGGTCATCGTCGTGCTGCTCATTTTGAAAATAGGAGACGTCCTGGAACTGGGCTTCGAGCATGTGTATCTGCTGCTTAATGCCACCAACCGGCAGGTGGCGGAGATCTTTGATACGTATGTCTACGTCGCTGGCATATTGCAAGGCCAATTCAGCTACTCCGCCGCTGTCGGCTTCTTTAAAGGCTTCGTGGGACTGGTGCTGGTCATCGGCGCGAACTGGCTGGCCAAAAAATACGGCGAAGAAGGCATCTATTAGGGGCTGTTTCCAAAAAGACGCAGTGGATCTCGAAGCAACGCCGAGAAGCGTTGAAGAGGAGGAGGAGGAGGAAGGATGGTAGGCGACAAATCCTGGGGCAGCCGGCTGTTCGCACTGGTGAACGGCAGTCTGCTGGGGCTGTTCGCGCTTGTTACAGTGCTGCCCTTTATCCATGTCATCGGCAGTTCGTTTGCGACGGCCGGCGAGATCGCCGCGACGCGATTCCTGTTGCTTCCGACGACATTTACACTGGATGCGTACAAATATATATTCTCGACGAATACGGTCATGAGAGCGATGGGGGTATCGGTGTTCGTCACACTGCTGGGCACCTTCTGGAGCATGCTGATCTCCGTCATGACCGCTTACGGATTGTCCCGCAAGGATATCATCGGCCGTCAGGCGATCATGTTTCTATTCGTCTTCACGATGCTGTTCAGCGGCGGCATGATCCCGACGTTCCTGGTCGTCAAGGAGACGGGGCTGCTGGATTCGTACCTGGCCCTGATCGTTCCGGTAACGATCAATGTATTCAATATGATCATCCTGAAGACGTTCTTCCAGGGGCTGCCGGATGGTCTGGAGGAGTCGGCCAGGATCGACGGGTGCAACGACTGGGGGATTCTGTTCCGGATCGTCATCCCATGCTCGATGCCGGCGATTGCGACCATCTCGCTGTTCTACGCGGTGACGTATTGGAATACGTACATGCACGCCATTTTGTACCTGAATGATGCCGCCAAATGGCCGGTGCAGGTGCTGCTGCGGCAGATCGTCATCCTGGCCGGGGGCATGAATTTCGACAACTCGGTGTATACCGACGTGCCGCCGCCCGCACAATCCGTCAAGATGGCTGTCATCGTCGTCGCGACGATGCCCATCCTGCTCGTCTATCCGTTCCTGCAGAAGCATTTTGCCAAAGGCGCGCTGCTAGGCTCGGTCAAGGCTTAGCTGCTCCTATAAGCAAGTTTGCCGCTCTTAGGAGCGGTTTTTGTGTTTTCAAAAATTTGACATGGTGAATGCGCTTTATCGCTGGTATTCTTCTTAATACAACCGCAAGATCAATTGAATCCGACAGGGGAGAGCGATAGGATGCGAGGGTTATTGCGTTATCTGACCGGCTTGCGCAGCAGTATACGCGGCAAATTGATGCTGGTGATGATCCTGGTGGCCTCGGTGCCCGTGGCCGTCGTCACCGGCATGGCGGCTGATACGAACCGCAAGGCCATTGAAGCCGAGGTCGTAGAGTCGAATATGATGAACATGACCTGGACGTCTCTCTATCTGAGCGATCAATTCGTGCAGCTCAATAATCTGATGTACTCCATCATGATCAATCAAAACCTGGGCGATTATCTGAAGTATCTGGACGAAGCGGAGCTGCCCAGCCAATATACCGCTCAACGCAATCTGCTGGAGGGGCTGACAGCGAGTTATTACTCTGCAAATAAAAGCGTCATCGCCATTGAGTTATACCTTCCGGACGCCAAGAAGCGATTCGTCATCAATTCGAACGGCAGCAATATCCTGACCCAGCCGGAGTCGCCGCAGGAGTACACCGAGCTGTTCCAAAGCGGTCAAGCGAGCAGGATTGTGCCGGTGAGCGGACAACCCGATCAATTCAAGCTGATCCGCAGCATCAACCGGTTCGAGACAAGGCAGCCCTATGGCGGAATCGCGTTTACGATCAAGTGGTCTATGCTGGATCAGGCGCTGGAGATGCTGAACCCCGGCTCGCGGCATACGGTGCTGATCGCGGACGGGAGCGGTGAAGTGCTGTACCAGCCGGACAGCCATGAGCTCTCGCAGCGCTTGATCAGCGAAGGGGCGGCGCGGGCAGACGGTCTTGGCTATGGCAGAATCGATGGACATTATGTATTCTATGATCCGGTGGAGCCGAGCGAGCTGGTGCTGCTCAAGCTCATCCCTGACAGCTTTATTAATCAGAGTGCCTGGCAGACGATGAATAACGGTCTCATCATCGGGATGGTTTCCGTCGCGGCTGCGATCTTGTCAGCGATCATCCTCGCCTGGCGGATCGCCAGTCCGATTACCCGCCTGGCTCGTTCGATGCAGGGGATCAATCCGATGAAAGACCATCCGGTTGTGCTGAGCGGCCGGACAGATGAGATCGGTCTGCTGGAGACGAAATTCGCCAACCTAACCAGCCGGATCCGTGAGCATATTAAGAATGAATACAGCATGAAGCTGGAAAAGCAGACTGCTGAGCTGAAGGCGCTGCAGGCCCAGATCAATCCGCATTTTCTTCAAAATACGCTGCAATTGATCGGAAGTACACTATTCAAAAGCACGCCTGCGGAGAGTTACGCAATCATCCGCTCGCTAAGCAGTATGTTCCGCTACATCATCAGGGAGCCTGACGACTTGGCCACTGTGAAGGAGGAGGTGGAGCATCTGAGGCATTACTTGCATATCCAGCAATGGCGTTATGATTCGAGACTGCACAGTTCTCTCGTCGTAGATGATGCGGCGCTGGATTGCCGGATCCCGCGCTTGACGCTCCAGCCGTTGGTGGAAAATGCGTTCCAGCATGGTTTGGAACACCGGGCCGGCGAGTGGTCACTTGAGATCAGGGTCATCTGTTCGGCTCCCGAGGTTCTGATCGAGGTGTGTGACAACGGCATAGGCATGACGGAGGGGAGAAGGACTGAGGTGCTGAACAGGATCGAGACAACCCATGGCCGGATGTGGGTGAGCAGCGGACGGATCGGCCTGTCGAACGTCGCTTCGCGGCTGCGCCTGCATTTTGGAGACGACTATAAACTGACAATCAAGAGCAGACCGGATGAGGGGACGACGGTAGCGTTCCGTATCCCTGCACGGTGCGAGGAGGGGCAGAGCTGATGATGAGCGTCTTGATCGTTGACGACGAGAGATGGAACAGAGACATGATCCGGACTCTGGGAGCCTGGGAGGAGCTGGGCATGGAGATTGTCGGGGAAGCGGAGGACGGACAGTCTGCTTTGAAGCTGGCAGAGGAGCTGCAGCCGAGTATCCTGATTACCGATATGAGGATGCCGGGGACGGACGGCATCTGGCTACTGGAGCAGATCAGGCAGCGGTGTCCGTCGATTCAGATTATCGTCGTCAGCGGATATGACGATTTCAAGTATACCAAGCACGCCGTGCGGCACCAGGCTGTCGAATACCTCCTGAAGCCGATCGATCCCGCAGAGTTGAACGAGACGCTTGGCCGGTGCAAGACGCTGGCAGAGCAATCCCGCAGCGCCGGCCCGTCGCGATTGGCCGCACTTGGCCTGGAGGCGCAGCAATCGCTCTCTAGCTTTAAGCATCTGCTCCGGCTGCATTTCAATAATCTGCATGAGGAGGGGATCCGCGTCGTATGCGCCCGGATGGCGCGGGAGCTGCAGCTAGACGGCACGCAGCATGGAGCGCTGGCGGAGCGGATCCACCATGAGCTGGAGCTGCTGCTGGCGGAGCTGCTGGCAGCCAACGGACTGAAGCCGGAGGAAGAAGCCTTGCAGCGGTATGACACGGTGAAGCAATCGGTGATGGCGATGGCGGACAGATACGGCGCAGCGATGCATCGGGTAGAGCAGGATCGGAAGCTCAAGCATAAGCTCAATCTGGAGGCGGTAAAAGCGTATATCGACCTTCATTTTGCCGAGCCTTTATCGCTGGAACAATTAGCGCGCGTGTTTTTTGTGAGCAAGGAATATCTCAGCAAGCTGTTCAAGCAAAGCTACGGCGTGACCGTGATGGATTATGTGCTGCAGCGCCGGATGGAGCAGGCGAAGGCCTGGCTGGAGCAAGAAGAGCTGTCGATCAAGACGATTGCCGAGATGACCGGCTATGAGGATATGTCTTACTTCTATCGGGTATTCAAAAAGCATTACGGCGTCGCTCCGGGAGAAATGCGCAAGCAGCGCCAGACGTAAATTAACATTGTCCAATCCCATAGGTTAATTCCGTCCAATTAAACGCTTACATGGGCCAGTTATAATGAAAGCGTAAACACAATAACAATCCCTGGGAGGTCTTGCAACGATGAAGAAAAGAGGGAGAGCCCTTGTCGGGCTGATGATGGCGGTCGTCCTGATGGCCGGTTGCGGAAGCAATGGACAAGCGAATCCGAATGCCGGTGAAGGCGGGAGCGGGGAGAAAGCAACGACGGCAACGTTGAAGATGTTTATCGCGCAGCCGCGATTCAAGGAGCAATACGATGCGCATATCGAGAAGTTCAAAGCGAAGGTCAAAGAAGAGAAGAATATCGACCTGAATGTTCAAGTGGAGATGCCCAATCAGGATAACGCGGCTCAAATATTGAAGACGCGGCTGGCGTCCAATGATGCGCCGGACTTGTTCGTGATTCATGCCATCAATGACATCCCGCAATACTCCAGAGCTGGGTATCTGGCCGATCTGTCGGATCAGCCGTTCGCGGACAAGCTGCTGGACAGCGTCAGACCGGCGGTCACCAGCAGCGAGGGTCAAGTCGTGGCGGTGCCGCTGGAGTCGCTCTCCTGGGGCTATCTGTATAACAAACAGATTTTTGAGGAACAGGGGTTGACCCCGCCAGCTACGCTGTCGGAGATGGAGGCGGTCGTCGCCAAGCTGAACGAGCAGAACATCACGCCATTTATCCTCTCATACAAGGAGGCCTGGGTGCCGCAGCTGTTCTTGCCGCTCGTGGTAGGAGCCGCGATCGAGACAGAGGACACTATGAAGGACTTTGTCGAGCGGATGAATGAAGACGACGGCTCCTTCAGCGAGATGAAATCGATGTTCGATATCATCGATCTGGTCAACAACAACGGCACGGATCGGGCGCTGGAGGTCGGTCCGGACGACGGAGCTGCCGCTTTCGCACAGGGTAAAGCCGCGATGTGGGTCCAAGGTCCATGGTATGCCGATACGATCCTCAAGTCCAATCCGGATATCGACTTCGGTGTCGCTGCCCTTCCGGTGAGCGAGAATCCCGATGCGGCGCTCATCAATCTGAGTGTATCGTCCTCGATGGCGATGTACGCGGACACCAAGAATAAAGAGCTGTCGCTCGAATTCCTGAACTTCCTGCTGGACGATCAAGAGTCCAACACTTTGTATGAGGCGTTGAAGTTCAATCCGATCGCTACAGTGCATAGCTTCCAGAGCTATCCTTGGGTGGATGATGCTACGGCTTATGTGCAGGAAGGCAAGTCCTATCAGGATCCGCGGATCCCGCAAGCGGTCAAGGATGAAGTCGGCAAGGCGCTGCAATCGTATGTAGCCGGCCAGATGGACCAGGATGCCGTATTGAAGGCGCTCGACAAGGCGTGGCGGGATTACAACAAAGTCAATAAATAAGAAGCGATGCCGCGGGGCAGCCGGTCTTCATCCGGGTGCCCTCGACACCGGGGCAAAGGAGTGAGGCCGCCATGACTGCAAAAGGCTACAAGAGGCTGCTGTCGCTGGCTGCGTTTGTAATGCCGGCATTTGTATTGTACACCTTGTTCTTGCTGGTACCTACAGTAGGTGGCATGTACTACAGCTTGACGGACTGGAACGGTCTGAACCGCGCTTACGACTTTATCGGCTTGGCCAATTTCGTGGAAGCGCTGCGCGACGATCCGGACTTCGTGCATTCTCTCTTCTTCACGCTGAAGTATGTCATGTTCATGCTGGTGCTGCAAAATGTATTTGCGCTGTTACTGGCGCTATTCATCGAAACCAAGTTCCGCAGCAAAGGCTTCTTCCGCACGCTGCTGTTCATGCCTAATATGATTAGTACGATTATTAGCGCCTTCATGTGGACGTTCGTCTTCTCGCAGGTGTTGCCGCAGCTGGGGGAGCGAGCGGGCTTATCTTTCCTGAATCAATCTTGGCTCGGCGACCCGGGCACCTCGTTCTACAGCATCCTCATCGTCTCGCTGTGGAACGGCGTCGGCTACATGATGATTATCTATCTGGCCGCGCTGCAGGGCGTACCGCAGTCGCTGCGCGAAGCGGCAGTCATTGACGGCGCCAGGCCCTGGCAGGTGCTGCGTCATGTGACGCTGCCGATGATTACCCATGCCATCACGATCTGCCTGTTCCTGACGCTCAACGGCGCCTTCAAGGTGTTCGAGGTGGTCTATGGCTTGACTGGCGGCGGTCCCGGGCGATCCACGCAAGTCATCACGCTTAATATTTACGAAGAGGCATTCTCTAACAACTTCCGGTATGGCTATGCCAGCGCCAAGTCCGTTATCTTGTTTCTCGTCATTCTCATCTTTACGTTTATCCAGATCAGCATCACCAAGCGAAGGGAGGTGGAGGCATGAGAGGCGGACGTGCATCTTCGCTGTTCATCACATTGGCGCTTCTCGCCGCTTCCTTGGTGGCGATCTTCCCGATCTATCTGGCCGTTATCAACTCGTTTAAGACGCAGGGCGAGATGTTTGCCTCCTTTACGGCGCTGCCATCCTCACTGCAGCTGGACAATTACACCGAAGCGTTTGTCCGGCTGTCCATGGTGAGCAGCTTGGCCAACTCTGTCATCGTGTCGGTGCTTGGCATCGGCGGCATCCTGCTCTGCGCCTCCTTGGCAGGCTACAAGCTGTCGCGGACTGCAGGGAAGCTCAGTCAATTTCTCTTCTACCTGTTCGTGGCCTCGATGATGGTGCCGTTCCACTCCATCATGATCCCGCTGACCCGGATGGCCAAGGAGTTGAACGTGCAGGGCTCGATCTACGGTCTGGCGCTGATCTATATCGGACTGGGCGTCAATATGGCAATTTTCCTGTACCACGGCTTTGTCAAAGGTGTACCGAGAGAACTGGAGGAGTCGGCGCATATCGACGGCTGCAATGAATGGCAGACGTTCTTCCGGATTATTTTTCCGCTGCTGCTGCCGATTACGGTGACGATCGCGATCCTGGACTTCCTCTGGATCTGGAACGATTTTCTGCTGCCGCTGCTCATGCTGACCAATGCCGAATCGTATACGCTCATCATCTCCACGAATAAGCTGTTTGGCGAGTACAACACGGAGTGGTCGCTGGTGCTGGCAGCGCTCGTGCTGACGGCCATCCCGGTTGTGCTGATCTTCATGTTCTTCCAGCGTTATATTATGGCCGGTATTACGGAAGGGGCGGTAAAAGGCTGATGCTGAATCAATTGATCTACGGTGTGGCGTACTACGATGAATATATGCCGCATGAACGGCTGCATGAGGATATAGCGATGATGAAGGCGGCGGGCATCAATATGGTGCGGATCGCCGAATCGACCTGGAGCACTCATGAGCCGCAGAATGGCGTCTTCGACTTCTCGTCCGTCGATCGGGTGCTGGACGCCATGCATGAGGCGGGCATCCATGTGATCGTGGGGACACCGACTTATGCGATCCCGACCTGGATGGTCAAGCAGCATCCCGATGTGCTGGCAGTGACCGCCAACGGGCCTGGCAAGTACGGTGCGCGGCAGATCATGGATATCGCTCATCCGGTCTACCTCTACTATGCCGAGCGGATCATCCGGCGGCTGATTGGGCGGGTCAGCCGTCATCCCGCTGTGATCGGCTATCAGGTGGACAATGAGACCAAGCACTACGATACGGCGGGCCCCAATGTGCAGGCGCGATTCGTCCAAGCGATGCGGGAGAAGTATGGAACGACAGACAAGCTGAACCATGCGCTCGGACTGGACTATTGGAGCAACCGGATCAACAGCTGGGAGGATTTTCCTTCGACGGTAGGAACGATCAACGGCAGTCTTGCCGGGGAATTCGCCCGTTTCCAGCGGCAGCTGGTGACCGACTTCCTGGCCTGGCAGGTCGCATTGGTGGGCGAGTACAAGCGGGAGGGGCAGTTCGTCACGCAGAACTTCGACTTCGAGTGGCGCGGCTATTCTTACGGGGTCCAGCCCCGGGTGGATCATTTCAAGGCGGCCCGGGCGATGGACATCGTTGGCGTTGACATCTATCATCCCTCCCAGCATGAGCTGACAGGGACGGAGGTGGCCTTCGGCGGCGATATGGCGCGCTCGCTGAAGCGGAGCAACTATCTCGTGATGGAGACGCAGGCGCAAGCCTTCCCGCACTGGACGCCGTACCCGGGACAGCTGCGGCAGCTTGCCTTCAGTCATCTGGCGTCGGGAGCCAACATGGTAGCCTATTGGCACTGGCATTCGATTCACAATTCCTTCGAGACGTACTGGAAAGGCTTGCTTAGCCATGATTTCCAGCCCAATCCGGTCTATGAGGAAGCGAAGACGGTGGGACGCGATTTTGCCAGGCTCAGCGATCAGCTGATCGACCTGAAGGTTACCAACAAGACCGCGATTATGACCAGCAATGAGTCGCTGACGGCTCTCGAGTGGTTCAAGCTTCCGGATGGCCGGAATTACAATGATGTCGTGCGGGCGATGTACGATCCATTGTACCGCATGAACATCGGCTGCGACTTCATCCCGGTCGACGCATCCGAGGAGCTGTTGTCGGAGTATGCATTGATCGTCGTACCTGCGCTGTATGCGGCTCCGGACGCTACCCTGGAGCGGTTGAACGCCTATACCGCCGGCGGCGGGCATGTCATCTACTCCTTCAAAAGCGGCTTCGCCGACGAGGCGGTGAAGGTGCGTACGGCTGCCCAGCCGGGGCTGATCGCAGAGGCGTGCGGCGTCTCGTATACTCAGTTCGTGAAGCCGCATGAGGTCGGGCTGCGCGGTCCGCTGCTGCCGGATGGCGAGAGGGGCAGCGTCGAGGGCTGGATGGAGCTGCTCACACCGACAACTGCCCAGGTGTTGGCAAGCTATGAGCATCCCCAGTGGGGGACGTATGCGGCAGTCACGCATAACCGGTACGGCAAGGGACAGACCACCTACATCGGCGGCTTTTTGGATGCCCGGTCGATGCAGCACACGCTGCGGCATGCGGTGACAGCAGCCGGGTTATGGGGGATGGATCAAGAGCTGGCTTTCCCACTGATCGTCCGTTCCGGCATGAACCGCGATGGGCGGCAGGTCAGATATTATTTCAACTATTCGGCAGATCCGCAGGAATTCGTCTATCCGCACAGAGCGGCAACCGATGTCCTGTGTGACCGCCGCGTCGAGCAGGGAGATGCCGTGGATTTGCCAGCATGGGGCTTTGCAATTCTGGTGGAGTGACGATAGCGTGAAGTGGACATAGAACGAGGATGGATGGCCTTGCATAAGGTCATCCTCTTTATCGTGTGCAGCCGATCTGATATCGAAGCCGGCCTGGACTGGGGAACTGCAAGAGGTATAGAATAAAAACTGGTGGTGAAAAAAAGGAAAGTCATATGGCGTACCGAATATGACAAACTACACGTCTGTAAATACTACAAGGGTAAGTGAAAGGAGCGTTCAATGAAAGTTAAGCTCGACCCATTAGCTGTAGACAGTAAGGATTTAAGCTGGCTTTGTGTAAAGCCAATGCTTTTAGCAGTTCAGGGGAAGGATCTCGCAACTAAAACCGATATGTATAACCAATTAAGCGAAGGACAAAAAGGACTATATTTGTTTTATTCGTACCATAACCACACAAAAACATTGGAAGAATTCTACTGGTTTTCTGCTTACCATATCAATGAGCTTAAGTCTTGGGATAAGATAAAAAATGGGCTGAAATATTTCAAGGAAATGAATCTGCCCGAGCTATTAGAAGAGATAGAAATGCTTATTGATGATGCGGTAAGTCCAACTGATTTGGAAAACGACAAAAAGTTATCGAAGGATGTAAAAAATCTGTATGAAAAGTACAATCTCTACTCAGAAATATGTATAAATAGATTGAACGAGTGGGTTAAAGCAAACAGGACAGAATTTTTTGGAATCGATTAGCCAATGTCGCCGATCAGATCAACGATCTGCCCGGTTACAGTGGAAGCAAGCGGCAGGAAGCGCCTGGCTGCCAATAAAGGAGGTGGGTTGCCATGCATCGAAAAAGCCTGTTTGTCAAAATGATTTTATTTGGCTGCGTGCTCAGTGTTATTCCAGTTGTGTTCATCGGAGCTTTTTCGTACGTGCAATCCTCCAATCAGGTGCAAACCCGCGTCAGCCAGGGCGAGGTGCAGTTCCTGAGACAGGTCAATTCCAATATCGAGCTCGTCCTGCAGACCATTGAGCATACGATGATCAAGCTGGCGGACACGCAGGTCATGGAAGATGCGCTGTACAATAAGTTGGAAGCGGTTAATTTTCAGCTTTATAATAATCTCCGCAGCGAAATCGTCCATCTGCAGTCCTTTGATACGAAAGTGGAGGAGGTCATCGTATTCAATGAAAGGCAGGATTGGCTGGTCCGCAACTCGGGTATTAAACGGCTCAGCGAATATCCGGACCGGGACACCTTCCTCTCATTTCTGGACATGGAGTATCCGGCATCCTGGACGCTGCTGCAGAAGGGAGATTTCTCGGAGGCGATATCCAGTCACGGCTGCCCGCATCTGATCAGCTTCATGATCAAGCTTCCCAACGTGCCGACGGACAAATACGGCCTCGCGATGGCCAATATCCCTGCCTGCAGTATCGCGGCCATGATCACGGACAGCGAGCAGCCGGGAGAGGTCATCATCTTGAACCAGGAGCAGCAGATCATGGTTCACCGGGACACCTCGCTGATCGGCACCCGGCTGGCTGATCACCCGGTGCTCGCCTCGGATATCAGCTTTGAGGAGGCCGACGGTCAGCTGCAGGTCGAGCATAATAAGGATCTGTATACGCTGACGTACTACAAGTCATCCTTTAACGATTGGGTCTACCTGTCACTCGTCTCTATCGAAGAGCTGACGAAGGAGTCGCGGCAGATCGGTTGGCTGACCTTGATCATCTGCATCGGGCTGATCGGAGCCTCGATGTTCTTCGTCTGGCTGGTGACACGCAATCTGTATTCGCCGCTGAACCGGCTCGTCCAGACGATCGGCGGGCTTCCCTTTGACCGGGGCGGCGAGCCCAAGAGCGAGGTGCAAGTCATCGAGGAGCACATAAAGCAGCTCTTCCGCTCCAACTCCCGGCTCGAGCATGAAGTGCGCAATCATGCCCAGCAGATCAGCTCGCTGTTCCTTTACCGCTGGCTCAGCAGTACGCTGCGGCCTCAGGAGATCGAGGAGAAGCTGGATTACTTCGGATTCGCGGAGCAGGCCGGCCGCTGGAGTACGATGACGGTGCTGGCGATCCAGGTGGATACACTGGACAATACACGGTACGCCGCCAAGGATATCGAGCTGCTGCTGTTTGCTATTATGAATATCGCCGAAGAGGTCATCTCCAAGGAGAACAGGCTGCCCGCCGTCATTATCGACCGGTCGCTCGTGCTGCTGGTCGGTTTTGAAGCGGCGGACCTGCCGCAGGCGGAGGAAGCGGCGGATGGGCTGGCTGGTCGGGTGAAGGAGCTGGTGGCGCAGTATCTGCAGCTGTCCGTCAGCATCGGCATGGGTCTGCCATTCCAGGATATCCGTCTGGCGTCGCGAGCGTACAGCGAAGCGCTGGAGGCGCTGAAGCACCGGATCCGCCTTGGCAAAGGCGTCATCATCCCGTACAGCAGCGTGAACTCGGGCAAGCCGTCGCTGGTCTACGAATATCCCGACCGCACGGAGCATGAGCTGATGGATGCGATTCGAACCGCCAATGAGGCGGAGGCCTTGCAGCAATTGGGCATCTGGATGGAAGAGGCGAAGCAGGGCATCCGGCATCCGGAGGAATACCAGATCTCATTGGTCCGGCTGCTCAACCGTCTGCTCATCGTGGGACAGGAGGCAGGCGTCAGCTTCAGTCAGACAGGCGTGCACAAGGCGTCGGTATATGAAGAGGTGCTGTCGCTTCATGTCAGCGAGGAGATCGAGGACTGGTTCCGGGAGGGGATGATCACGCCGCTGGTCAAGATCTTCGCCGAGCGAAGCGATTCCCAGGACCGCAAGCTGTCCGAGAAGATTATTGATCTGATCAAGCATCATTATGATGCGGAATTTACATTGGAGGATTGCGCCGCCAGGCTGCACTACAATGCCAGCTATCTGAGCAGCGTCTTCAAGAAGGAGACCGGCTCCACCTTCAGCGAGTATCTGGCGCTCTATCGGCTGCAGATGGCCAAGCAATGGCTGACGGAGACGGAGATGACAGTGAAGGAGATTGCCGACCGGCTCAGATACAACAACTCGCATAATTTCATCCGCTCCTTCCGGAAGCAGGAAGGAATGACGCCGGGGCAATACAGGAGCAGCTTCTCGCTGCGGAATAAATAGGAGGCGAGTTGGGAGAAGAGACGGGTGCTGTACAGGGGTGCCATGCGGCAGTGCCCGTCTCTTGCTGCGGGATAACGTTTATACGCCTACACTGGCAGGCGTCAATACGTCATTGCGCTCGACGGAGACGACATGCAGATCGATATCCTCGATCTTCTTGAGCAGCTCATTGACGATGGAGCCTTGCGTAATCTCCTGCCAGCGCGTTTGGCCGCACTGTCCCAGGATCAGCTGGGTGATGCCGTGCTCTTTGGCCGTCTTGGCGATCAGTTCGGTGATTTTCAGATGTTCCGGCTGTTTGACGATCAGCGTTGCGCCCTGCTCCGAGCATTTGGCTTGCCAGGAGGCGATCCGGGGCTGCAGGTCGACCTGGGATTTGCCCGCCGGCGTGACGGCCAGCACATAAAGCGGCGATTCGAGCACCTCTGCCAGCTGGCTTCCGCGGTCGATCAGCCGTTCTCCGTTAGGTCCGCAAGAGATGCATACCATCAGTTTTTCTTCGTTAGTCATTGTCTTCTAGCTCCTTTGTGTAATGTCTGACATGGGATGACGAATCTATAATTACCTGCGCTCCTGGTTTCATCATAAAGAACCCTGGGAGCAGAGAAGTCTGCTCCCAGGGCTCGTTTAAATACGAGTGGGAGTTGCTCTCTCTCAATACGCTTACGAGGTTAGCTGTCGGATTCGGGTTTGAGAGTACCCGTCCTGGAAAGGATTCACCCCTGACAACCGCTTTGGCGGCTATCGATGGTTCCCCCGTTCCCTGCATGCAGGGATTCAGCGTCTTTTCTATGCAATTGGGAATGGAATTAATCTTACTCTTGGCATCTTACTCCTGTTTTCGTGCGTTGTAAAACCCATTTTCGGTGATTTTAAGTCAAAATTCGTTCATTCCGGCCGATGTAAGCGCATTAATCGGTTCAAGCCGTATGCTGACGGGCCAAAATCTTCGTCAAGCTCTTATCTATACCATTCCCTAATTATGTTCCTTGTAATCGTCAAGTTCCCGATTAAAATCGAAGCCCCTGCCAAAGGCTTCTGTTAAATGAACCGCCAATTGCACTTGCAAATAATCCTCGAAACGATTGAAATCCAACCCCAGCATTTCTTCGATTCTGCCGATGCGCTGATAGAGGGTGTTAATATGCACATGGAGTTCAACTGCGCTCTGTTGGGCCGATTGGTTCGTCATCACATAGATGCGCAGTGTCCGCAGCAGCTCCTCGCTATGGCGGTGGGTGCGAAGGGGCATAAGCAGCTGTTCCGTGAATCGCGCCACCTCTTCGGGGTGTCGATTGAGGAATAGGCGGTTGACTCCGATCCGCTCATACCGCATGACCTTGCTGTGGCCGCTCTTCTCCATATAGGCTAACGCTTGGAGTGCCTCTTCATGGCTCCTCGCCACATGCGCCGCGCCGGTTCCGGCAGTCCCCAGACCCGCCTTCAAGCGGATGCCATTGAACCCCTCGTACGGGGCGATCAAAGATGCTAATGTGCGCTCGCAAGCATCGCCTTGGGACTCGTCTTCGAGATTTGCCGTCAGGATGATCTTGTCATGAAAGCCGAACAGCAGGCCGCTTTGCCCGAGCGGCGAGCGTCTTATCCGGGATGCGATGCGATGGATGGCGACGTTCAATGACTGCAAATCGCCGTAAGCAGATACTTCTACGGCAATTACCCTCAGCGGCTTTTCCCAATGCAGTCCCAATGCTCTGCCTTGGGCCAGCAAGGGCGCGCTTTCTTTCTGATACAGCAATTGATTGAAATAATCGTAGGTTTTCTTGTAGAAGATCTCCGCCACGCTCATCCGCTTCACCAATTCCAGTGCCAATACGGCATCCGACTGCTCCAGCGCAATGCGTTCAAGACGCTCGGGCGCAGTCGCGGTCTGAAGAACAAGACAGCCCAGCAGTGTCCCGTGGCCGAGGATTGGATGCAGGTATAACGACTTTTCGCCTTGAGCGTTGTCCCACACCTTCGCTTCGAGGGGCGTCGTACGCCGGCCAAAGAGCCAGGTAATCTCCTCTACGCCGATAAGAAGGGGAGCGTGCGTGTCGGGGTAGTGCTTCAGCTCAAGCATATCGACAAACGACAGACGCGGCTCGACCAGCTGTTGCAGTTCGTTCAGGATCGGCGCGAGGCCTCTATCCTGCAGCGACAGACGCGTCAGCCTCTCGTGGATCTCATTGCGCTTGGCCAGGTACGTATTTTGCGCTTTCAACTGCTCGCTTAGCGCGGTCACCTCCTGGAGGCGCAGCTTGACTTCCTCATGCAGCCTGGCGTTGCGGATCGCAACGCCGGCCTGGGCGGCGAAGGTCTGCAGCAGCTTCATGTGACGGCTCGTTACGGTTCCTTCTTTGTGCAACTGGTACACCGTCATCACCCCGAGGCGAGTCCCTTCCACGGAGACGGGGACGCTGATCATGGCTTTGACCAAGCGGCTGTCCAGAGCGGCGTGGAGATGGGCGTAATTCTCCGGAGTCATATTGGTCATCGAGGAATAGATGTCAGCGTGCGAATGAAAGATTCGCGGCTGTCCGTCCTGATAGACTTTACCGGTTATCCCTTCCCCTTCTTTGGGAGCGAATTGCGCGATTGAAGCCGTCATGCCTACGCTGCCTTTGCTGCAAAGGCAGTCCAACTGATCATCATACAATTGAAACAAGCCGCAATCGGCCAATGGCAGCACGGCGAGTGCGTAAGAAGTGATGCGGCGGAGCACTTCACCCAGCTCCAGGGAAGAAGTTGCCGCGTGGATACAGGCAGTTAAGTTCTCCATCTCCGTTTCTGCGGCATCCTTTACATTGGAAGTCAATCCATCGTCATAATCCACAGCTTCCGCCCCCCAAACAAGTGTATAGACATACAATTAATCTTGTTGAAAGTTGTGTTTTTCTACATTGTACAATTCTGGCTACATTATATACTAAGTAAAGAAACATATCTATTTCATTGATATGGCAGGTTAATTCACATTGGAGAAGGAGTGATCGAGATGTCAACGTATGTTCTCGTCCATGGCTCTTGGCATGGCGCCTGGTGCTGGGAAAAAATCGTGCCTCAGCTGGAACAAGCGGGCCACAGGGTGCTCGCCGTAGAGCTGCCGGGAAACGGTACAGACGATACCCCGGTTTCAGAAGTAACGTTGGAGAGCGGTGTGAACAAAACGCTGGAACTGTTGGACAAGGCAGATGAACCTGTCGTTCTGGTCGGCCATAGTATGGGCGGGGTGACGATATCGCAAGTCGCGGAAGAGCGTCCGGACAAGGTGCAGGCCCTGGTATACGTAACCGCATTTATGCTCGCAGACGGCCAGTCGCTGCTGAATATTCCGACCGATGAGGAAGGGCTGCTGGCCCCGAATATGATACCGTCTGAGGATGGCTCCTACGTCACGGTACCACGACCGTTGCTGACGGAGATCTTCTATGCATGCTGCGATCCGGCCGACGCGGAGCGGGCAATCGCACGCTTCGGAGTGCAGTCGCTGGGACCGCTGCCGACGCCGCTGAAGCTGACAGAGGGCCGATACGGCCGTATTCCGCGCTACTACGTTGCATGCCGAAGAGACAGAGCCATCACGCACCGGTCGCAGCAAGAAATGATCGAAGCCCTGCCGTGCAAGGAAGTATACACGCTGGATGTCGACCATTCTCCCTTTTACTCGGCACCTGATCAGCTGACCGGGATTTTGACTGAGATCGGCGGCAAGGGATGACGCTGCCGTTGCCTTCGTTGGTTGCGGAACTGATTGATTTGTATCCGGAGCTGGTTACGCTGCGCCGCCATTTCCATATGCATCCGGAGCTGTCATTTGAAGAGGTCGAAACCCCTCGCTTTATTGCGTCCTACCATCGCAAGCTTGGTCTTGATGTGAGAACCGGTGTCGGGGGCCGTGGGGTAGTTGCTGTACTTGAGGGCGCCGAGCCGGGCAGGACGATTGCGTTCCGGGCGGATTTTGACGGCTTGCCTATCGAGGACGCCAAGACAGTAGCCTACCGATCGACTGTGAAGGGCGTCATGCATGCTTGTGGTCACGATCTGCATACCGCCGCGCTGCTGGGGACCGCAAAGGTACTAAGCCGCCATAGGGACAAGCTTCATGGCACGGTGGTCTTCATCCATCAGTTCGCTGAAGAAGTCATCCCCGGAGGGGCGCTTCCTATGATCAAGGACGGATGTCTGGAGGGGGTCGATTTCATCTACGCTGCGCATGTCGGATCGCAGTATCCTGCTGGTACGGTAGCTGTAGGAGAAGGCTATCGGACAGCCGCCGGAGATACGTTTGCGATCGACATCATGGGCAAAGGCGGACACGGCGCCATGCCCCAGCTTACAGTTGATCCGCTCATCATCGGCTCCCAACTGCTGCTGCAGCTGCAGCTCATCGTCAGCCGGCAGATCGATCCGCTTCAGTCGGCCGTCGTTACGGTGGGATCCTTCCAAGGGGGGAACGCCTATAATATCATTCCCGATACGGCACGGCTGACCGGTACAGTGCGCACATTTGATCCTGCCATTCGCGATCAGGTGGAGCAGACCATCGGCCGCATGACCGCTGCCGCGTGTGACTGTGCGGGAGCGGAGCACCGCTACCAGTACACGCGAGGCTACCCGGCGTTGTGGAACAGACCGGAAGAGAGCGCTCGCGTCAGCCAGCTCGCAGAGGCGCTCATCGGAGCGGATAACGTCATCCACGACGCGCCTTCGATGGGGATGGAGGATTTCGCCTACTATCTGGAGCAATGTCCAGGCGCCTTCTTCTGGGCTGGCGGCCGCAATCCGGACATCGACGCGGTCTTTCCCCACCATCACCCCAGGTTCGATGTGGATGAACGGGCCATCCTGACCATTGCTCAGCTGTTTCTCTCCCTGGTAAGCGATCATGAACGACCATAAGGCAAAGGTCCGGGCACTGCCGTCATTGCGGCTTCCCGGGCCTTTTTTGAAATAGCGTGCCCAGAGGCACGCATCTTCTAGCCGGTGAAAGTCCGGTCGCGGGAGGGGCCAAGCCCCCGCGTAGCTAGGATACTTGCGTAAGGCGAAATCTTCACGTAAAAGCGTATCGACGAAAGTACCCGTCAGAGACGGGGCGAGCAACGTACCAGGCCGTAACATAAAGTGAATTCTGCCGCGTCGTCAAAAAGGCCTCGCAAGAGGGAAGAGGGGATGCCGAGTCTCGTGTTTTTGGACGAAGGCCATGGAAGCTGCATAGAACTTGGAACGGTAGTGAAGAATCCCCCGGCGTAAGGGAATCGGCATGGTATGAAAGAAGATGCAGTGAACTGGGGAGGCCCTCACCTGCACGAAGTTTTTTTTTCGTAGCGAGATGCTCTATAAGCCCAGAAGGTGAAATGAACCATCTGCAGGAAGGGAGTCCGAGGGGCTCATAGTACCGATGAACGCAGGACAACACAACCTGCGGGAGGGAAGGCGCCCTGCTTTGTTCACGTTTCTTAAGGAGGTACGAGTCAGTGAATGCCAAAAGGCTAACAACACCAAAGGAAAACGTTCAACAACTCCAAGAGAAACTAGGTCATGCGGCCAAGGAAAACAAGAAGCGAAGATTTCACGCACTGTATGACAAGGTCTACCGGCTAGACTTTCTGTGGGAAGCATGGCAAAGAGTACGAGCCAACAAGGGCTCAGCTGGAGTAGACGGAGAAACGCTAGCGGACATCGAAAAGCAAGGAGAGGCACTCTTCGTGCACGAATGTCAGCGGCTACTTAAAGAAGGCGAATATCGTCCGCAACCAGTAAGACGCCACTACATCCCAAAGAAGGATGGCAAAAAGCGACCGCTAGGTATTCCTACGGTCAGAGACCGCGTCATTCAGATGGCAACCAAGCTCGTCATTGAGCCCATCTTCGAAACGGATTTTCAGGAAACGTCATTCGGGTTTCGGCCAAAGAGAAGTGCGAAGGGAGCGCTGGAACGTATCCGAAAAGCATGCAACCGCAAAGGAAATTGGGTGGTCGACGTCGACATCCAAGGTTACTTCGACAACATCAATCAAGAGAAGCTCATGAAGCTGGTGGAAATGCGAATTAGCGACAGGCGAATCTTGAAGCTGGTGAGGAAGTGGTTAGGTGCGGGGGTTATGGAAGAAGGAAACGTTCGACGCTCAGATTTAGGCACACCTCAAGGTGGAGTCATTTCTCCGCTACTTGCGAACATCTACCTAAATTACTTTGACATCCTTTGGGAACGACATGGTAGTAAGGTTGGGCAACTGACGCGTTACGCAGACGACTTCGTAGTCATCTGCAAGACGAAGAAGGATGCGGATCGGGCATGTGAACTCATTAGAGCAATCATGGAACGCCTAGAGTTAACGCTGCATCCAACCAAAACGCGTATTGTCGGACTATGGACAGGAGAAGAAGGCTTCGACTTCCTAGGCATGCACCATCGAAAGACGAAAGCGGAGACATCCAAGGGTAAAGTATACTTTACGACCCAGCAGTGGTTGTGCCGGAAGGCCGAAGAGCGAATTAGAGAGGTCGTGAAGGAGCGACTCGCTCCACCGAGCATGCGGCATAAGTCATTCCACGAGCATCTGGAATATCTAAACCCGAAAATACAAGGCTGGCGCAATTATTATTATACCGCCTACAGCAAAAAGATGATGGCAAAGCTGGACTGGTACATCCTCCAGCGACTCACAAAATGGTATGCCAAGAAGCGTCAACGATCCCGATGGATGAGTTCGTTACGCGAAGTGAGGTTGTTGACCACACAATGCGGACTTAAAACGCTTTTGTAATCTGCATGCACATGAATGACGAACATCGGAAAGCCGTATGAGGGAAAACCTCACGTACGGTTTGATGAGGAGGGGCTGGGCTCCACCCAGCCTTTCACTCTAGTAAGAAAGTATATGTTTACACATCTACTTGGCTTCTATTTCTCCGGAATGAAACTTGCGACGCCGCCAGAGGACGGCGATAGCCGTTTCACCTTGCCGGTCGCTTCAGCGACCGGGCTGGCCGTTCACCGCGCTCCATCCAAGGTATGAACGAGAGCATTTAGCCTCCAGTGCGGTTAAAGGCGAACGGAGCAGGTCTACTCCAATTTTTCGTGCTGAATCCGCAAACGTGTTATACTTTATGCAATCGCTTACAATTTGTTTTATAGGGTTTTCTTCATTCTTGGAAGCAGCATTCGCCAGTTTGCCCGATGGCATTGCTTTTGCTTTACTACTCCGGCCGCCATGGACGACAATATAGGTACAATGCATTTTTCACCGGGCGTAATAGTGGAAGGAGGGAGCGGGGATGCTCCGCAACTGGTTCAGCCGTCGTCTGTCCACCAAGCTGGTCGTCACCATGCTGCTGATGCTCGGGGTGTCGATCACCTTTACGAGCCTGCTCTATTACCGGGATTCGACCGGCATCATCGCCGACCAGGTGCGCGAGTCGACGCGACAGTCCGCCAAGCAGTCAGCCGACTATATGTCGCTGATCCTGACTGTAGCCAGCGACATGAGTCTGCAGATCTCCCGCGATGCGACGATCCAGCGGGTCATCCAGGAAGAAACGCGCGGCTCGCTGACCGTGGACGAGCGGTTCCGCATCAAGGAGACGGTGGATCAGCTGTTGAACAATCTCGTCTACACCAACTCTTTTATACGCAGCATCTATCTGCTCAAGGAAGAGGGCAGCAACTGGGGCAGCGGCATGTTCAATACGTCGAAGGTGCGACGGTACACGCTGAGCGAGCATGACTGGTATACAGACGTCGTGTCGGGAGAATCAGATGACCGCTGGCTGCCGCTGCAGTACGACCCGTTCAGCGGCGGCTCCAACACGGAGCTGGTGCTGACGTATGTGAAGCCGCTGCGGAACTTGCAGACGCGGGAGACGATCGGCGCGATCGTGATCAATCTCGACGGGCATGTCGTGCTGCAGGCGATCGAGCGGATCCGGCTCGGCAAGACGGGCAAGTTCTTCGTCGTGGATGCGGAGGATCGTCTGATGATTGACGCCGGCACCCAGAGCTGGAGCAGCGAGATGCTGGTCAGCGAGGCGTGGCAGAGGATGCGCCAGTGGAGCAGCCTGCCGCCGGAGTTCGAGCTGGAGCTGGCCGGCGTCCGCTACTATGCGGTAACTTCGCCCATGGAGAGCGGCTGGGTCGTGGTGGGGAGCGTGCCGATCGGGGAGATCGTCGGCGATATCCAGAATATCCAGTACAAGATCTGGCTCTACTCCGGGATCCTGCTGCTGCTGGCCTCGCTCGTCAGCTGGCTGTTCTCCCGCCGGATCACCTCGCCGCTCAAGAAGCTGATGCGGCAGATGGCTCAGATCGAGAAGAGCAACTTCCGCGCCGTCACCGAGGTCACCTCGCAGGATGAAGTCGGCCAGCTCAGCCGGCAGTTCAACCGGATGCTGCACCAGATCGAGCAGCTGATCCTTCAGGTCAACACGGTCGAGTCCAAAAAACGGGAGGCCGAGATGCGGGCGCTGCGGCACCAGATCAACCCCCATTTCCTGTACAATACCTTGTCCACGATCCGCTGGATGGTGAAGTTGGGGCGGTACGACGGCGTCTATAACGGCATCTCCGCCTTGGTCCAGCTGATGGAGGCCAGCATGGAGAAAAGAGGACCGTTCCTGACGATCCGCGATGAGCTGACCCTGATCGACAAATATATGGTCATCCAGCGCTTCCGCTACGATGCCCAGCTGGAGTTGACGGTCCACTGCGATCCGGCGCTGCTGGATGTATCAATCCCGCGCATGTTGCTGCAGCCCGTGGTGGAGAACGCCATCTTCCACGGCATCGCGCCCAGGGAGACGGGGGGCCGGATCGGCATCGCGATCAACCAGGAAGCGGCCGGCAGCCGCCGGCAGATCTGTCTGCGCATCGAGGATGATGGTGTCGGTATCCCGCCGGAACGGCTGGGCGAGCTGCTCTCGCCGGGGGAGCGTGCGCGCTCGGGGATGCTCGGCATCGGCCTGAGTCATGTGCATGAGACGATCCAGCTGTATTATGGCGAGCAGAGCGGACTGCGCATCCGCAGTGAGCAGGGAGCGGGGACGATGGTCGAGCTGCGACTGATCATGAAGGAGGATGTAGACGATGCCGTATAAAGTATTCGTCGCCGACGACGAGCCGATGATCCGCTACGGGCTGATCTCCTGCATCGCCTGGGAAGAGGAGGGCCTCCAGCTGCTGGGCGAAGCGGCCAACGGCGAGGCGGCGCTGCGGAAGCTGCAGGAGGAGCCGGCGGATATCCTGATCACCGATATCAAGATGCCGCTGATGGATGGGTTGGAGCTGGTGCGCCAGGCCAAGGCGCTCAATCCGCAGGTGCAGGCGATCCTGGTGTCCAGTTACAATGATTTTGAGTATGCCCGCGAGGCCGTCAAGCTGGGCGTCGTCGTCGACTATCTCCTCAAGCCGACCATGGAGCCTGAAGACCTGCTGGGCATCGTCCGCACCTGCAAGGCGAAGCTGGATGAGGAGCGAGAGCGGCAGCAGGATGAGGAGCGGGCAGCCCTGATCGAGCAAGGCACCCGGATGCAGCGCCTGGAGGGCGAGCTGCGGGGTATCCTTACCGGTCGCCGGTCGGTACCGTCGTGGATGCCGGAGTGGATGCACGGGCCGCTGATCGCTGCGATCTGGCGCCATGTACCGCAGGCTGGCGAGGCGGAAGGAGCGCTCGATCATCTGCTGCAGCTGGAGAAGGCGATGGCCACGCTGGCCGAAGGGATCCCGGGCAGCCTGGCCTTTATCGTAGGCGAGCAGGAGTTCCTGCTGCTGCTGTCCGACCAAGGCAGCGGCGGCTTTGCCGCTATAGAGCAGGCACAACGCCGGATGAAGCAGGAGACGGGGCTGTTGTTCACCGTAGGCGTATCGCCGTCGTTCCACCACTGGAAGACGCTGCCCGAGGCTTGCCGCTGGGCCAGACTGGCGAGCTGCGAATCGTTCTTCGCCGGCGAAGGCCGGTGCTTTGCCGGCAGGATCGTACCGCCCCAGCCGCTGGAGTCTGACCAGCCGCCGGCCGAGTGGCACGGCCCGTTCCAACAGCTGCGCGAGGACTTCTCCCGCGCCTGTGCAACGGCAGACCAGACTGCAGGGAGGAAGGTGCTGGAGGGAGTCTATGCCCTCTGGCAAGCCCGCACGTATACCAGGGCTGAAGTCGTCACGCAAGCGCAGAGTCTGCTGACCATCCTGTGGTCGCGCAGCTACAAGCACAAGTCGGAGCAGATGATGCTGCAGATCCTGGACCAGCTGCAGCATATCCGCACGATCCCTACCCTGCGGGAGCTGATCGATCGGGTGAGCCGGGAGTACGAGCGCCAGTGGACGCACGAGGGCATGGAGCTGCTTCCCGTCGACTCCGGCAGTGCGCATATGATTCAGCTGGCGCTGGCTTATATCCAGGAGCATTACCGGCGCGAGCTGTCGCTGCAGAAGGTGGCGGATCATGTGCACATGAGCAAAAACTATTTCAGCGAGCAGTTCAAGCGCCGGACAGGGCTTAATTACATCGATTTCGTCATTCGGCTGCGGGTCCATTATGCCAAGCAGCTGCTGGCGGATACCAGCCTGAAGATCCACGATATCGGCCTCATGTCCGGATTCAACTCGCCCAAGCACTTCCTGAAGCTGTTCAAGCGGGAGGTCGGCTGCACGCCTGCCGAATACCGGCTGCAGGCGGCGAGCGGGGCGCCGGAGACGGAGGCGGGAAGGGGAGGAGACGGATGAGCAAGAGCGATGAGGGGCGGACGGCGACAGCCTGCGGGAAGGGGCGACGGGGCAATGGTGCCCAGGGGACACATGAAGCAGGCCGCTGGGCCGTCAAGGCCGGGAAGTCATGGCTAAGGCGTGCAGCCTGCCTTGGTCTGTTGCTGGCGATGGCGACGACGGCCTGCGCGCCGCGCAGCCTCGTGCCCGAGACAGGACCTCCGCTGGCAGAGGACCCGCAGCCGGAGGCGGCCGCTGCCGTTCTGGAGTTCTGGCATACGTACAGCGAGCTGGAGGAGCGCGTCTTCCGCGAGGAGGTGCTGCCGCTCTTCGAGGAAGCGCATCCGGATATCCGCATCCATGCCGTACGCAAAGACTACACGGAGCAGCTCAAGTCCAATGTCATGGCTTCCGCAGCCGACGGCCAGCAGCCGGATGTGATGCGGATGGATATCATCTGGGTGCCGGAGTTCGCCAAGCAAGGCCTGCTGACCGAGCTGTCCGGCCTGGAGGGCTTCGAGGCGATGAAGGCGCAGTTCATCGGCTCGCTCATCGAGACCAACCGGTATGGCGACGGCTACTATGGCCTCCCAGTCAATGCCAATACCAAAGCGGCTATCTTCAATATGCGGCTCCTCCGGGAGGCCGGACGGACCGAGCCGCCGGGGAGCTTCGATGAGCTGGTCGCAGCGCAGGAGAGGCTTGGCGACGTCTATCCCGGGCTGTCCAGCGTCGGCATCTGCTGCGCAGCCTCCTGGGGTACGCTGCCGTACTTCTGGACATTCGGCGGGCAGTTGACCGACGAGGGCTACACGCGGGCGAGCGGCTACCTGGACAGTCCGCAGAGTCTGGCGGCGATATCCAAGCTGCAGGACTGGGTCGAGCGGGGCATCGTCAGCCGCTCGATCCTGACCGGCGATCCGGGCACCTGGGACGGCATCCTCAAGGGCGAGCTGCTCATGATCGACGAAGCTCATTGGTTCTACTCGGCCAACCGGGAGGGCGAGCATGCGGAGGTGCTGTCGGATATGGTCGTGGCGCCGTTCCCGGATGATGTCCGGCAGGGTACGTCCATCATCGGAGGCGAGAACTTGGTGTTATTCGGCAACGCCAAGTATCCCGAGGAAGCTTGGCGCTTCATCCGCTGGATGATGCAGCCTGAGCCGCAGCTGCTGATGGCCCGCACCGGCCTCATCCCGACGATCCGGGAGGTCCAGCCGGAGGGCGGCGAAGCATGGTTCGCGCCGTATGCGGACCAGTTGGACCGGGCGCTGCCGCGGCCGCCGGTCCCGGCGTGGACGCAGATCGACGACGAGTTCGCGCGGATGATCGAGCGCATCCTCACCGGCGAGCAGCCGCTGGAGGAGGCGGTCCGGGCATCTGCGGCGCGCATCGACGCCCTGCTGGCGGAAGGGTAGCGGCTGCAGCACCGAAGCTGCTGCCGGTGAGAAAAGCTGCAAACGGATAGTGATCCACTCCCATCGCCTAAGTGACCGTTTTTTGCGTTGCGATGGGCTCCGCTTGGGCATTGCGCTAGATTGCGCCATCATTTACACTGATTATCAATGACATGGATACGCTGTAGTCTGCAGGGCACGGCATCGCGCCGGGCAACGGTTCGGACGAGCTTAATCGGATTGCGGAGCAATCCAAATCTACAGTGGCGTAAGCCGGAGGTATGTTATGCAACGATATGACGCCAGAAGCGCGCAGTCACAGGAGAAAAACAGTCGGTTGTCCCAGCGCGTCGAGCCGAGCCCGCTGCCGTCGCAGGGGGGCATCAGTCAGCTCCAGAGCGGCATCGGCAATAAGGCCATCGGGCAGTTGATGAAGGCGTCGCGGTCAGCCAAGTCCGCCCCGTTGCAAAGGAAGGCAAAGGATAACGGCCTGCCGGCCCCGTTGAAGAGCGGGATCGAAAGCCTCTCCGGGATAAGTATGGATGATGTCAACGTGCATTATAACTCCCCCAAACCAGACCAGTTGAACGCGGCGGCTTATGCGCATGGAACGGATATCCATCTCGGAGCAGGACAGGAGCAGCATCTCCCGCATGAGGCTTGGCATATCGTGCAGCAGGCGCAAGGGCGTGTCCGTCCAACAGCGCAATTGAAGGAGATGGCGGTCAACGAAGACCCGCAGCTGGAGCGGGAAGCGGACGTGATGGGCAGTCGTATAGCCCAGGCAAGCAGCAGCAGTGTCACACAGATGAAAGGCAAGACGGAGGTGTCTGGAAGCAAATTGGATCAATTGAAGGAAATGATCGAAGAAAACAACTAAGCGTTGATCCTTGAAGGTCGCTAATATTCCGGGGCGCCGGTAATTATCGCACCACACTGACAACGGGCATCCGCTTGCGCGCCAAATTCATGAATAAAGCGTACCAAACCCGAACGTAGGGCCATCTTCCGGATGGTCCTTTTGCGTCTATACTGAAGGTGCGTCACACACCAAAGTATAGGGGGATTAGAAATATGAAAGCGCGCTCACCCTGGTTGACTAAAACCTCGGCGGTCCTGCTGGTAGCCGCCATGCTCGGCACGGCCTGCTCGAGCAGTCCGGCCAATACACCGCCGGCGGATAGCGGCAGCAGCACCGGCACCAATACAGGTACGAACGCGGGAACGGGGACGCCGCCGCCCGAGGCCAAAGCGGCGACGATTGAATTCTGGCATGCCTACGGCGAAGGCGAAGAGCAGGTGCTGCTGGAAGAGGTGCTGCCGAAGTTCAAGAAGCAGTATCCGCATCTGACCGTCAATCCGACCCGCATGCCGACGGAGAATCTGGAGCAGCAGGTAATCACGGCCGTCGCGGGCAATGTCGCGCCGGACATCATGCGGATGGACAACACGTGGATTCCGAAGTTTGCCCGCGAGCAGGCGCT
The DNA here is from genome assembly GCF_047238105.1 of Paenibacillus jepli. Classification (NCBI taxonomy): domain Bacteria; kingdom Bacillati; phylum Bacillota; class Bacilli; order Caryophanales; family Paenibacillaceae; genus Paenibacillus; species Paenibacillus jepli. Next base: position 2,522,044 of record NZ_JBDFMD010000001.1, on the reverse strand, counting down.
GCAGCCGGTCGACGGCTTCCCGGATTTCGCCGCCCTGAAGGACGCTTCGTTCGAAGCGCCGGTATCGACCAACTTCTATGACGGTCAGTACTACGGCATCCCGCTGGATACCAATACGAAGATCGCCATCTATAACAAGGAACTGCTGGCGGAGGCCGGCGCCACCGAGCCGCCGCAGACGATGGAGGAGCTCGCCGATCTGGCGCGGGCGCTCCAGCAGAAGGATCCGGGCAAGTTCGGCATCACCATCGGCGGCGTCGACGCCTGGAATATGCCGCCGTGGTTCTGGTCGCTGGGCGGCCGGATTACGGATGACGAATATACCAAGGCTACCGGTTATCTGAACAGCCCCGAGAGCGTGCAGGCGCTGGAGACGATCATCGGCTGGCATGACGAAGGGCTGCTGGCGCCGCCGATCCTGGCCGGACAGCCGGGCACCTGGGAAGGCCTGCGCGGCGAGGAAGGCACGCCGGCCACTTATATGATGATCAACGACGGCCCATGGTTCTTCAGCATCCTTGGGGATAGCGTCGCCGAGACGATGATCCCGGCCAAGATGCCGAGTGGTCCGGACGGCAGCAGCCACTCCGTCATCGGCGGTCAGAACCTGGTCATCTTCAAAGGCGCCAAGGAGCCGGATGCCGCCTGGCAGTTCGCCCAGTTCATGTCTACCGAGGAGATCCAGGTGCTGATGGCCGTCAAGACCGGCGCTATCCCGACCAACCGCGCCGCCGCACAAGCGGATGAGCTGAAGGAGATCCCGTATCTGCAGGCCTATGTCGAGGAGCTGGAGACAGCGCTGGCCCGGACGCCAAGCGCCGAGTGGGATAAGATCAGCCAGGCGTTCCAGACGGCTTTTGAGGCGGCACTGCGGGGGCAGGCTGAGCCGCAAGCGGCGCTGGATGCCGCAGCGGCAGAGATCGACGGCCTGCTTGCCCGCAGCTAGTCTAATGGAGAGGCCGGCGCACATGCTGCCGGTTGCCTCTCGCCCTGCAAGCGCAGAATATACCAAGCCGGCCATCCGCTCTGGCCGGCGCCGCAGGAGTGAAGCTTCATGAGAAGAGCCATCAGGCAATACGTGCAGGTCGCGCCTTATCTGTCGCTGGGCGTGCTGCTGACCATCGTGTTCGTCCTCTACCCGCTGGTCAAAGGGATTTATATCAGCTTTTTCGAATACAAAGTGCTGGCTCCCGAGGCGAGTCTGTTCGTCGGCTTCGACAACTATGTGCGGGCGATCCAGGATCCCAAGGTGCTGATCGCGCTGCGCAATACCGTTCTGTTCGCCCTCGTAACGGTGCCCGGACAATGGCTGCTAGGCGTCATCGTCGCGATGATGGTCAACATGCGCACGATCCGCTTCCGGCTGTTCTTCCGTTTCGTCTATTACCTGCCGGTCATCAGCTCCTGGATCGTCGTCTCGTATCTGTTCAAGTTCCTGTTCACAGACAGCGCCAGCGGCATGGTCAATTATCTGCTCGTCGACCTGCTGCATGTGCTGCCCGCGCCGATCAACTGGCTGCAGAATACCTGGACGGCCAATCTCGTCGTCTGGCTGGTGAGCATCTGGAAAGGCGTCGGCTGGGTCATGATCATGTATCTGGCCGCGCTGCAGTCGGTGCCCAAGTCCCTCTACGAGGCTGCGTCGATCGACGGCGCCAAGGGCGTCCGCACCTTCCTGCACATTACGCTGCCGCTCATGCGCCCGATGACGACGTACGTGCTGATCAATCTGATCATCGGTTCGTTCCAGGCGTTCATCCAGGTGTTCCTGATCACCGAGGGCGGCCCGATGGACTCCACGCATCTGCTGAGCACGTATATGTTCCGTCACGCCTTCCAGTTCTTCGACTTCGGCTATGCTTCGGCAATCAGTGTCATGATGGGGCTGTTGATCTTCGTGATGACCTACAGCCAGCAGCGGACGTTCGGCAAGGACCGCATCGAATATTAACCCCCTCGTCCGCTTGGCGCATCAGTATCATGCGGGCGGGCAGGGCTTTGGAGGGAGACATCATGGCCAAATGGTCCACCTGGGCCGTTCATACGCTGCTGGTGCTGGGCATCTTCGTCGTCATCGGGCCGTTCGTCTACATGGTGATGACGTCCCTGACGACCGACAACTTCAGTCTGCCCAGCCCGACCAAGCTGCTGCAAGCCGAGAAGACCCTGGTCAATTACTCGGACGCCTGGTCCAAAAACAATTTTAGCCGCTACTTTCTGAACAGTATGTTCATCGCCTCGGTGACAATGGTGCTGTCGCTGTCGCTGGCGGCCTCGACGGCCTATGCGTTCGCGCGCTTCCAGTTCCCGGCAAAGGAATTCCTGTTCAAGCTGTTCCTGTTCACCATGTTCGTGCCAGCAATTCTTAATATCATTCCGCAGTTTACCGTCATCCAGGCGGTCAATCTGGTCGATACGTATCCAGGTCTGATCCTGCTGTATATCGGGACGGGCGTCGTGGGGAGCACGTTTTTCCTGCGCGGCTTCTTCGAGCGGATCCCGGTGGAACTGGAGGAGTCGATCATCATGGACGGCGGCAGCCGCTGGACGATGTTCTACAAGATCTACATCCCGCTGTCGCTGCCGGCGATCGGCACCTTGGGCATCTTCGCCTTCTCGGGGACCTGGGATGAGTTCATCGTGGCGCTGACGATTATCAAAACCGAGATCAACCGGACACTGCCGATCGCGCTGCAGCTGTTCCGGGGACAGTATGCCACGTATTACGGCTTGTTCTTTGCAGCCTCGATCATCGCGCTGCTGCCGATTCTCGTGATTTTTACAGTATTTCAGAAACAGTTCGTCAATCCGAATGTGACCGAAGGCGGTGTGAAGGGATAATGAAAGGGATTCAACTGGAGACGGACCGGGCGATGTATCGTCCCGGGGAGAAGATAACGATCCAAGTGACGCTGCCGGCCGGTCTCAGGGGGCCGATCGCATGCGAGTGGGTGGTGATGGATCTGGAGCAGCCGGTGCGCCGGTGCTCTTGGATCGTAGGACAGGTGGCGAGGGCAGCTGGCACGCTGCAAGGCGAAAAGGCCGCTGGGCGGGACGGTTTGGCGGACGGTGAAGCGGAGACGCAGGGGATCGCCCGGCACAGTGTACTGGAGGTGCCTGGTCGGATGACGGAGGCAGGCGATAGCCGCTTGGAGGCGGCCGCTTCTATCGAACAAGCAGATCGCCCGGATACACAGACGTTGGTGCTGGATCCTATATCCGATGGCGGCGGCGCGTACGGCTTTTTCCTGACCGTCAGAGATGAAGAAGGGCAGGAGCTGCGCGGGGAGATCGCCTTCGATGTCGCCGAGCACTGGCGGGAGGCGCCGCGTTATGGCTTCCTGAGCGACTTCGCGCCCGGCGATACGGATGACAGCGATCTCGCCTTCCTGCGCCGCCATCATATCAACATCGTCCAGTTCTACGACTGGATGTATCGCCATGACCAGCTGGTGCCGGATGCCGAGGATGAATTCACGGAGCCGCTGGGTCGGCGCATCTCGCTCTCGGTCGTCAGCCGCAAGATCCAGGGGCTGGAGGCGGGCGGTATGGCGGCCATGGCCTATGCCGCGGTCTATGCCAGCTTGTCCGACTATGCGGAGGCGCACCCGGAGCAGCTGCTCTATAATAACGGCGGTCAGCCGTACAAGCTTGGCGATTACTATCACATCATGGACATCTCCCCGGACTCGGCCTGGACGCAGCATATTCTGCAGGAGTTCGCCAAGGTGATTGGGCTTGGCTTTCACGGCCTGCATCTCGATCAATACGGCTTCCCGAAGCAGGCGATCCGCCGGGTGGATGGCCGCGAGGAGGTCGTGCGGCTGAAGGAGAGCTACCCTTCCTTCATCGGCCAGACGCGGGAGGCGCTGCCTTCAGCGGGGTTAATCTTTAACAACGTAAGCAGTTATCCCGTTCATACGACCGCGGCCACGCCGCAGGATGCGATGTATATCGAGGTGTGGGATCCCGTAGCGACACTTGCGCAGCTCAAGGAAAATATCGACCGCGCCCGCGAGCTGTCGGGAAAGCAGGTCATCCTTGCCGCCTATCTGCCGTGCTTCCAGAAGGACAGCGGCGTGCCGCAGGCGGAAGCGGAGATCGGGGCGACCGTGGCGATGGCGTCGATCTTTGCGAGCGGCGGCTATCATCTGCTGCTGGGCGAGCAGGGCAATGTGCTGGCAGACTCCTATTATCCGAATTATGGCCAGGTATCTGATGCGTTCTCCCTGACGCTGACCCGCTACTACGACTTCATCGTCATGTACCGCAATTTGCTGTTCGACCTCAGGCTGGAGGACATCTCCATGACCTTTGCCGGCGGCATCAACACGGAGATCGTCTTCGCCAGTGACGGTGTGCGATTCGCCCCGGACCTGACGCCGGACTCCGTCTGGAATATCGTCAAGGAGCGGCCGGGCTATACGATCATTCATCTCATCAATGTTCGCGGTCTGGACAATCTGACCTGGCACGCGGGCAAGTCGCAGCCGCCGACGCTGACCGAGGCGATCGAGGTGAAGGTCGAGATGCTGGAGGCGGTCGAAGGCGTCTACTGGACGTCCCCGGACGGCGACTCGATGCAGGCGCAGGCGCTGGCCTTCGACTGGGTGCCGAAGGATGACCATCAGGGCAGCTATCTGCGATTCGTCGTGCCCCGGCTGGACTATTGGACGATGGTGTACATCAAGACGAAGCATGGTGTGGCTGTGAGGGCTGGGGGATAACTGTCCGCTAAACACAAATAGACCGCCCCTCCTAAGGTTAACGGGTTCCCTTTTTGGGTGCAAAATCAATATTGACAAAACTATTGACTTAGTTTTTGACGCAAGTAAACTCAAAAATCCAGCGTACATACGCTGGGTTTTTGGCAAATTGCTAAGTTTAGTAGGATTGTTGAATATGATGAACCTTTACCTTGCCCCAAATGCTCTTCCAATCCTTCTTAACAATACGTTCTTCATAGATTTTTGCTCTTTCTTTTGTTTCTTTAAAATAAGGTGTTGGCTTTAACAATAAATTTAATACATCTTCAATTCCACAAGGGGCTGTTAAGACTAAGTTGTTTTGCTCATCTAATGTGAGTCCTAATGCTGTTGCTGTTTCAGGAAATTTTGAGATAGCGTCAGTTGATGAAGAATAAGGCGGTATGTTATTTACAACGTGCATTCTCGCTTCATTCTTGACAGACCAAGGGATTTGAGGGTTTATACTTTTAAGTTTTTGTTCCAAGTGCTTTTCTACTTTTTCATCGAGATTGCTATTATCGAAATAGATAACATCAACATCGGGCATTGGTGTCCGTTCAGTATAATCATGAAGTTTATCCCAGATTTTTGAACGAACAAAACCCGCACAGACCCACCAGTCAGGCAAATTCAAAGATTTGGCGTTTTGTAAGATTTTCATCATCCATTCATCATCTTTCACAAGTTGGATTATGTCTTGCTCACTTTCTAATTTCAAAATTATTGACCTCCGAACATATATTCTTATTATAACTGATAATAAGAAAATTGGAGGGAATTTCTTACGTGAAATAAATGATGTCTTTTAGCGTGTATTGCTTATCTGTTAAAGTTAAACGTTGGGCAGGAGTGAGTTTTGGCTTATCCCACGAAAACCGATAAAAGCTTTACATATAAGGAAAAAGAGACATTCAAACTATGGTCAGTTTGAATGTCTCTTTTATAGTAAATCAAGTGCTTTGTACCTCAAAGGGGAACCCATTACTCCTAAGGCATGCGGTCTATTTGTGTGTCGAAATGGAGCCTACCGCCCTTAAAAGCGGCTATTGCACCTGAGAGTCGTGTTGGCGCACGGCTCTCTTTGCATTGTACGCACGTTCTGTAGTTATTATAACATGAACGGCTGATGTTTGCGAAAGCAAAGATTTTATTTGAAATCCTAAACTATATGTTTCGTTGCGAAACCGGTGCTTAAGAGGCTGGTTATGCCTTGCGATACTTTTCACGATAGCCGCCTCGCCCTATTCGCTCAACAGACTCTGCCCCGTACGGCCGCCCCGGCGGTACTTGCCGGGGGACAACCCCCGTTCGCGGGTGAAGGTGCGCGTGAACGCATGCACGGAGCCAAAGCCGCAGTGCTCGGCGATCTCGGCGATCGGCTGTTCCGTCTGTCGCAGCAGATGGGCGGCGCGGCTGACGCGCTCCCGCCGGATGAAGCGGCTGAACGACTCGTGGATGCCCCCGCCGAACAACCGGGACAGGTGGCGCGGCGAGATATGCAGATAGCTGGCCACTTCCTGGAGGGTGAGGGGGGCCTCCAGGTTATCGCGGATATATCGTTTGCCCCGCTCCAGCAGATGCACCGAGCTGCCGGTGACGGGGCGGGTCTGCGCGGCCGCGTCCGGGGCGAACAGGTGGCACAGGGAAGCTATCAGCAGAGCGGCTGCGGCAGGAAGCTGCTCGGTCGGCAGAGCCTGGCCGGCCCCCTCGGGTACGAGCAAGGCCCGCCACAAGGAAGCTGAGGCGGATGCGGCAGCTTCATGGACGCACACCGTTGGCGTCTCCGTCAGCCGCCGGTACTTCTCGGCGCCTTCCGGCCGGGAGCGGAGCTCATCCAGCTCGAAGGAGACATGGAGCAGCGCGAGCCCCGAATCGCTGCGGATCTGGTGAGTCACTCCGGGTCTGGAGCAGAACAAGGTGCCTGGCCGCAAAGGGTAGCTATTGTCCAGCTCCTTGTAAATACCCTCTCCATCCAGAACGCAGCAGATCTCTACGGATGAATGCTTGTGTACCGGGTTGTCAAAATGCAGCACATCGACGCCCCACCCGTGAATGTGCAGCGCCATGTCGCCACCCGGAAGCTCTCGGGCGTACTTGTTCAGCAGCAATGCGCTCTCTTGCCATCGGTACAACCAGCTCGCCTCCTTTCTTCGCCGTGTCCTGTCAGGTCAAAAAACTGTCTGCCTGAACCAAATACAACTTCATCGTAAAACATTACACTGGGGTTGTAAACGCTATACACCACAGGCGCGATAACGAAACCAGGAGGTCGAGACATTCATGATTAGGAATGATGAGAAGCTGAACGCAGGGACAGGAGCTTGCAGCGTCACCCCCACGGAAAAAGCATTCTACGAGGACAACGGTTATCTGCTTGTCCGGGGCGTGTTCGACTCCTCTGAGATCGAAGCGATGAGACAGGGCGTAGATGGCATCGTCGAACGGGCCTTGGCCGCCAATCGGCAGAGCAACCATGCGTGGCAGGGCGACTTTATGCCGGAGGAGCAGCTAAAGAAGGTCGTGCTGCGCGGCTTCCATGACGTGCAGTATCATGATGCCTCATTTCTGCGGGCGATGATTCATCCCCGGATGGTAGAGGTGCTGACGGCGCTGATCGGTCCCGATGTACAGATTCATCACTCCAAGATGCTGGTCAAGCCGCCGGAGAATGGCGCGGCGTTCCCGATGCATCAGGACTATCCTTACTTCCCGTTCAAGCGTCACACGATGTTGGCCGCGAGCGTCCATCTCGATGACGCCGATGAGCAGAACGGCTGTCTGCGCGTCATCCCGGGCTCCCACAAACAAGGCCCGCTGCCCCATATAGGCAGACACTATCTGGACGCCAAGCAATATCCGATCGCAGCAGGTACACCTTGCCCGGCACAGGCAGGGGATGTATTGTTTTTCAACTATCTGACCATTCACGGCTCCGACTGCAACCGCAGCGACCGTACCCGGCGCAATGTGCTGTACCAGTACCGTTCGGCACATGACGAGGCAGCGGATGACGGCCACGTCAACTGGGGGGCGGGCCTGATGGTGAGCGGCCATCAGCCGGACTTCGACCAAGCGCAGCCTAGATTTAAGCTGGAGTTGGAGACAAAAGACCCCTCATAATCGCTTTCTTTAACCTACTATGCGCTCAGCTAACTGGCGGATGTATCCACATTTGGCTGAGCGTTTTTTTGCGTTCATTTGTTGAAATCTGGAAACATTTCAAGGGGCCGGGGCGTCTAGAGTGGAGAATAACAACGAGAGTGAGGTGCTCCGATTGAAATACTGGAAAAGTATGATTGGTTCGATCGCAACGGTCGTCGTATTGGCGGGATGTGGTGCGGTTCCTTCTGAAGTGAGCCAGCTTGACGTGTTGTCCGCTACAGCCCCAACAGGCCAACAGGTATCGGATATCCGAAGTGAGCCGCGAGGACTTCCTTAAAATAGTAAGAAAGTATATGTTTCACACATCTACTTGGCTTATATTTCTCCGGAATGAAACGCGCTGCGCCGCCAGAGGACGACGACAGCCGTTTCACCTTGTGCAGTGACGTCTGGCAGCAAACTTAGTTACAGTACATTCTCCGAGCTGGATGCGCACACCGGCCTTGTTGTAAAGGGAACTAAAGTCGGTGCAGCGGACGTTATTTTGACGCGAGAAGGGGTGGACGGGCTCGTCACAGATAACCGTACGTTATCCATTTTCGTATTACATGAAATATTCAAAAACGAATCCGATCATGACCTTGCTGACGGGCAAACGATTGTCGTCCAGGAAAATGCAGCGGCTGACGTAACAACAGTGTATAGCACGGCAGGCTACCAGCTGATGAATGAACAGGAGGACTACCTGCTCTTTTTGCGGGAAAGCCTGACTGATCCCGGGGTGTATATCATCCGCGGCATTGTCTATGGCAAAGTGCCTGCGGCGGAAGCTGACAACTTGTTGGCAGATTTGGCGGATGTTCAGTTCCAGGGCAGCGAGCAGACGCGGGCACGATTAAAGACCATTTTCGAAGACGCGCGGACAGCTTATTTGAAGGAGGCTGTGGAGGACGTTATGAGCATTGAAACGTTCTATTTCAAACAGCGCAGCGTAGAAGATTTGGAGAGAGAGGCGGATGTCATCCTTAAGGGAACGCCGAAAAACAGGTTTGCGGATCGTGAACATGTGACGACGACCTTCAGCGATGGCACCGTTCAAGATTTCTATACGATGACCCAATTGAGCGTAAGCGAAGTTGTGAAGAAGCCTGCGGAGTTGGATGTGAAAGCCGGGGACGACTTTATCGTGGCCGAGCCTATCGGCTACATGGATCCTGCGGCAAAGACCGGGAAAGTAACCCCCAATGATTATGTGGAATTAAAGAAAGGGAACGAGTATCTCATTTTCTTGAAAGCAAATGATGAAGGGACTTACTTTGTCATGAACCTGAATCTGGGTAAATTTGATCTAAGCGGCGGACTTGAACTGTCTCCTTCGATCTCCGCTGCTGCAGCGGATAGCTTCAAAAAGGAATATCAGAAATTCTGGGATGAACTTGTGGGAAAATATCAGTTGAAATAAGTGAATGCCAGTCTGGGAGGCTGGTCTCGTGCACACCGACCGTCTTGAGAGGGCGGTCGGTTTGCGTGTGATGGGCCTTGCGGCGCTGTAAGGTTAAAAATTAGATCTGGTGCGGTGTCTAGCAGCGATTTTGGTGATATAAGTATAGAAGTTAGAACTGGAGCGGCGTTTCTGGCAATTTTTGAAGCTATAAGTATAGAAACTAGATCTGCAACAGTGTGTGTGGGGGCTTTTGACGTATCAGCTTGCTGCGAAAGTTGAACGAACACGAAATTTCGTGTTTATTTCGGGTTTCCGGACAATAATTGCCGAATGAGTATGAAATTTCGTGTTCGTTGCGTGCTTTTTGAGAAAATGAGTCAAATGAATATGAAATTTCATATTCAAGGCATCGCGGATGGTGGATCGGATGGTGCATCGGATCTTGTATTGGATTATGCATCGAATCGTGCAACGGATCGTGCATTACCGCGAATAAAGGGCTCAGTCGCAGTTCCTTCAAAAGCCTTGTATACTTGCAAAGCGCGCGCCATTGCTGCCATGAGACCTGACTCGCTGCTTATGCATCTGCTGCCGCTCTGCTCCTGGCTATCTCCTTATGACTCCGCTCCCGCCTCCGGCACCTCGATGGCGACCGGCCGATGCTCGCGGGCGCTCGTATACGCCGCTTCGACCATCTGCAGGGTGATCAGATTGTCCTCGCCGCCGGTCTGGAAGGGGGCGCCTGAGGCGAGACAGCTGACGAAGTGACGCTGCAGCCGGTAGTGGCTCTCCCCATGGTCGAGCGTCGTCGTCTCCAGGACGGTCGCTTCCGTGAGGCCATCCCGAGATACGATGGTGATCCGGCCATCGGCATACAGCTTCAAGGTGCCGTCCTCGCCGTCGATCGCCAGCTGCTCCACATGGTTCTCCCGCACGCCCGGGCCTGGCGGCTTACTCAAGTTCCTGCGCGTCGCCCAGCTGGCGTCGAGCAGACCGTAGAAGCCGTTGTCGTAGCCCATCATGACTGTGCCGGTATCTTCGCCCTGGATATGCGGGCTGATCCGCTGCATCTCCGCATAGACACGCTTAGGCGTCCCGAACAGATAGCGCCAGGTGTCGTACCAGTGGACGCCCATCTCATAGAACAGCAGCTGCGGCATCGTCCGGAAGACGGGCTGGGGCAGCTCGGTGCCAGGCGTCATCCGCGGCGTATAGTAGTCGGTATGGAGATAGCGCGCTGTGCGCACGCGCCCCAGTCTACCCTCCTCGAGCACGCCCTTGATCGTCTGAAAAGGCTGCAGCCACCGCCAATTCTCAGTGACCATCAGGCGGACGCCCGCCGCTTGCGCGGCCTCGACCATCCCCCGGGCCTCTTCGGCCGAGCGGGCAAACGGCTTCTGACACATGATGTGCTTGCCCGCCGCGGCAGCCGCTGCCACGAGCTCCGGATGCGTATCCGGACCCGTCACGATGTCCACAATGTCGATATCCGCGGCGGCCAGCATCTCGGCCAGCGCGCCATAGCAGTGCGACTCCGGCACGTCATATTGATCGGCGCGCCGCTGCAGCGCAGTCGGGGAGAGATCGCATAGCGCGGCGATCTCCACCTCCGGGATCCGCCGCCAGGCGTCCAGATGCTTCTCCGACCAGTACCCGGTACCGACAAGCCCGACTCTCCACGTCTTCATCTCGCCTCACCCGCCGGCAGTTTGTAGATCTGCTGAGCGGCCCGGCCCAGTACCCAGGCCTGCTCATCGTCCGTCAGCCCGCTGGTGCGCACCTTGGCGAGCTCGGTGCCGCAGTTGTCGGCGTGGTCGGTTCCGAACAGGAAGCGGTGGGCGCCCAGCTCGCGGACCCAATTGCGGATCAGGAAGCCGCCGGTCCAGGTGATATCGGCATAGAGGTTGTCATGTTGCTTCATGGCCAGGTACGTCTCTCCGGCGAGCACCATCATGCCGCAGTGGGCGATGATGATCGGCAGCTGCGGGTGGTCGGCGGCCACGGCCATGAGGTTACTGGGATTGGCGAAGGGAATCCCGGCGCCGGTATGGACCATCACCGGCACGCCGTACTCCTCTGCCAGACGGAACACCCGTCTGCCGTCCCGTCCCGCCGGGTTGACGCCGTGGGCCGAGGTGTGGATCTTGATGCCGACAAAGCCCAACTCCCCGATGCATCGCCGGATCTCCGCTTCATAGAGCTGATCGGGGAGATGGGGATTGGGGTTGGCCATCCCTGCGAACCGGCCGGGATGCCGGCGGCACAGCTCGGCGATGGTATCATGCTGAGCCTGCACCTCCTCCAGAGTATGAACGCTTGCGGGCTGCAGGATCGTCAGATCGACGCCGTACTCGCGGATTTTATCCCATTGCTCCTGCTCGGTGAAGCTCTCATCGAACACCCGGTCTTCGCCCAGGTGGGCATGTACGTCAATGATCATGGCTTTTGTCCCCTTTCCGTTTATTCGCTTGCCTGCTCCAGCTTGCCCGGATGCAGCATCAGATCGATATTATGCCGCAGCGAGTCCGGCTCGAAGACGTTTTTCCAGTCGGGTCTGAGCATCTGCTGTTTGCCGTATTCGATAGCTACCAGCGCCGCGTCGGAGAACGGGTTGCCGGCTTCGCCGAAGACAATGGCCAGCTCGATGTTGATATGTCCCAGCATGAAATCTCTGGCCGCTTCAGCGGGCACGCCGCGGCGGACGGCTTCGTCCATCGCTTCTTTTAATATGGTAGCACAGGTAGCGCCCACGGTCTCGGCCATGCTGGGCTCGAGCATCGCCATCTGCTCCAGCGTAATCCGGTGCGAGCGCAGGATCGGGGCATACATCGTCCGGGCGATCGCCTCGCCCAGCTTGTAATGCTGCTCCGAGCCGCGCATCAGCGCACACACGATGGACTGTTTGGCATGGATGCCGCCGAAGAAGTCGCGACGCGCCTGCGGGTCTGTCTCGTCGCCAAAGATCGGCGGGTGGCAGGGATGCGCCAGAAATACGGCAATCTCGCTCCGCTCTGGTACCATCCCAAGATAAGCCGCCGCAGGGTCCAGCAGCATCAGCAGCGCGCCGGGCTGCATCTCAGGCACGATGCCGGCGGCGATGGTGCCGATCAGGGCGTCCGGTACCGCCAGGATGACGACATCCGCTTCGCGGACCGCCTCCGGCTGCGGCGTGAGGGGGAGGCCCCGTTCGGCAAGCCTGCCCAGGCCCGCTTCGCTGATCTCAACGTACCGCATCTCGTACTCTTGGGCGTGCCTCAAGCGATCCGTCAAGCGGCAGCCCATCTTGCCGCCGGCGCCGATAAGTGCAATTACAGGTTTCATATCATCAGGCTCCTTGTCTAGTTATGAGAGGGATTCAGGACCCGGCGCGGATCCTCTCCAAAAAATCAGGCGCGCCGATCTGACCGCCCTTGAGTACAATCTCCAGTCCGTCGAAGGCGGCCTGGTCGGAGGAACATCGGCATAGCGGGCAACCCGGCACCAGCGGAGCGAGCATCTCCAGCGCATAGACGCCAAGCTCGCCCGTGACATAGCCGGAGGTATCTCCGCCGGCTACGGCCAGACGCCGCAGACCGGTTGTCTCCAGCAGGCGGCGTCCCAGCTGGCCCAGGCGGCTGCCGAGCAGCCTGCCGGTATCCGGGGATGCGGCGGCTATCGAGGCCAACGCGGCACGGGTCGCGGCGATCGCAGGATCCTCCGGCCCGAGCGCGGTGTAGAGGATCAGACTGCGGCCCTGCGCCAGGAAGCCGAGCGCTTGCTCCAGCAGCTCAGCCATCGTCTCCTCGGGCTGGCGGATCAGTTGCTCGGCCGGCAGCTGAATGCCCGCGTAACCTTGGTCAAGGGCGTAACGCAGCTGCGCTTCGGTAGCAGGTGAACAGCTGCCCGAGAGCACCAGCAGCTGGCTCGTTGTCGGCGCCGCCATCGAAGGAGCAGCAGCCGGCGTCAGCCCTTGCCGCTGCCACTGGTCGGCCAGCCCGTACTCGACGCCGGAGGAGCCGAGCACGAAGGTCTGCCGTTCAGCGGCACACCGGCTGATCAAGGTGCCGGCGGTATCTAGATGGCCGTCGGTCAGGGCGTCCAGGAGCACCGCATCATGGCGCTCCGCGAGCTCCCGGTAACGGTCCGCGAGTGACTCCGCCGTCCCCTCCAGCGCCAGAACGTCCAGCGAGCCGACCGTGAGCGGCGTCTGACGCTTCAGATGCTCCCGCAGGTCCGCCTCGTCCATCGGTGTCACCGGATGCCGGGCCATCGTCGGGTGGCGGTCCAGCCGGTAAGTGGCGCCGTCCGCACCGGCGAAATGATGCCCGAACACGGTGTAGCGCCCGAGCGGCGGACAGGCGACGAGCAGCGGGAACGCCGGCGCTTCCGGGAAGATCCGCTTGGCGATCTCCATCACCTTGCCGATACTGCCCGATGCGGGGGAGGAATCGAAGGTCGAGCATAGCTTGTAATGGACGATCGGCGTTCCCAGCGCGGCCAGCCGCTCCAGCTCCGGAGCCAGCGTCTCCTCCAGCTCCGCCGGACTCATCGAGCGGCTGACGCCGGCTACCCCGAACGCCTGGATGTGAGGGAACCGCTCCCGCAGCAGCTCCTCCGAGGGCACGCGGAGGAACAGCGCCGTACGGACGCCGCGCGTCTCCAGCGCTTCCATAACATCTGTGGAGCCGGTGAAGTCATCGCCGTAATACGCCAGGAGCCAGGGGGACCCGCCGCTCATGACGAGCTCCTGCCGAACGTCAATATCGCCTGCTGCAGCTCGGGATGCTCGGCGGCGTACTCATGCAGGTCGATGCCCGCGAGTGCGGCCTCCCAGCCCTGCACCATGCTGCGGAAGCCTGCGGCATACCCGCCCGGATGGGCATGGATGCCGCCGCCGGCGATATTCATCAAGTCGATGGTGCCGAACGTGCGGTATGACTCGACCGCCTGACCGGCCCATTGCTTGGACGAGAGGACGGGGAAGACGGTATCCTCGCCGAAGATCGGTGTCAGGCATTCGGTGACTGACTGGACGACGGAGTCGTTGGTCTCGAAGAACTTGTTGTTCAGGCCGTTCGTATGCAGATGGTCCACGCCCGCCAGTCGGCACAACTGCTGGTATACCGTAAAAGACATGCCCAGTCCGGGATGCCGCGTCAGCATGCCCCACTGATTGCGGTGGCCGTGGATCGGCAGCTCGCAATAGGAGCGCAGATGGGCCAGTCCAGCCCATCCGATGCTGTTGACGCTGACCATCACACATGTGCCGCCGGCCGCAACCACCTGGTCGTGCCCGCGCTTCATCTCGTCGATATCGCCGGTGATGTTGAAGGCGTACATCGTCTTCTTGCCGGTCTGCTCTGCCGCCCGGTTGATCTCGTCCATGACGGCCTCGATCCGCTGCGCCAGCGGGAAATAAGGCGGGTTGCCGTTGACCTCGTCATCCTTGATGAAGTCGATGCGGGCGAGCACCAGATCCCGGACGATCGTCCGCAGCCCGTCGGCACTCAGACCGATATTGGGCTTGACGATCGTGCCGATCACCGGCCGGTCATGGACTCCGAGCAGGTCGCGGGTGCCGCGGATGCCGAATCGCGGTCCCTGATAACGCTCATGGAACGCAGCGGGCAGCTTCAACCGTGTGAGCCGGATCGCGGAGAGCTCTTGCAGCTCATAGAGGTTGCCGGCGATGACGGCCATCAGGTTGGGCAGAGAGGGACCGATATTATCATAAGGAAATGAGATCTCGATCTCGCCCTGCCGGTACAAGCCATCGAAGCCCGCGGGTGCCTGGGAGCCAGGGAGGGCGGGGGTCGTCGCGGTGCCCTGCTCGCGGATGCTGACGATCCTTGCCCGGTGCCTGCGTTTGATCTCCTCGGTCTCGCCGGGAATCGCGAGAAAGGTGCCTGTCGATTGCTCCCCGGCAAGCACTTCAGCGGCGTGAGCAAGCTCGTAAGGGCTTTCAATTTGATAAGTAACGGTCACGAATTCTTCTTGCATCTCGTCCATTGTCGCTCCTTTCTGAAATCGGTTTAAGCGCGTGAGTTCAGACCAAGAATAACATAAATACTTGTGGTATACAATTAGTATATTCATCTTAAACCGGATTTGAACCCACAAGGTTGACAGCGTTACATTCGATTGCTACATTTAGATGAAATACAGCAGCGGCAGCCATTGTCATGTTAGTCAAAAAGGGGTTGGCTTCGTGTCCGAGAAAACATTAAAGGAAAAAGCTTATGCGGTGCTGCGGTCGCTGATCATGCAAGGGGAGCTCCGGAGCGGCGAATTTTTGTCTGAACGGATGTTGGTGGAGCGCATGGAGATGAGCCGCACGCCGATCCGCGCGGCACTGGAGCGGCTGGAGGCGGAGGGGCATGTGACCTACACGCCCAACCGGGGGATTTTTGTATCCGAGGTGACCATCGACAAAGCGATTGATGTGTATGACTTCCGGATGATTATCGAGTCGAGCATCGCCAGAAAGCTGGCCTCTCGCAAGCTGACCGACGATGTGCGGCAATGGTTCAAGGAAAGCCTGGCGCGGCAATGGGCCTGTGTGGAGGCTGACGATACGATGCAGTTCGCCAAAGAGGACTCGGAATTCCACCGTCAGTTGGTCTACGCGTACGACAACAAAGAGATCATCGTCACGATGGACCGGCTGCAGGACAAGCTGTACCGGATCGCGCTCAACGTACTGCGCAAGGATGCCAACCGCATCAAGATCTCTTATGAGGACCATGCCTCGCTGATCAAGCTGATCGAGCAGGGGCAGGGGGATGAGGCTGCGGCAGCCCTTATCCAGCATCTGGAGTTCGGCAAGCGGATTCTGCTGGATTAGCTTAGCCCTCGCGCAAGATTAGCATGACCAATAAGGCTGTCCCCTGACGTCACTCGTGACGCGGGAGACAGCCTTGTTGCGTGATAGGCGTACAGACGAACCGAGCGGTTACGGCATGGCGTAGCCCAGGGCGGCATCGTCAAGAATCAATACCCAGTCATCATTCCGGCCGCTGGATGGCGGGGTGAACCGGGCAGTGCCGGTGTTGGGCAGACGACAGGCTGGCGTGGTCTCCCCGGTGCGGGGATCGTACCAGGCGGCCTGCACGGTATCTCCAGTGAGGCGCCCCATGTGCACCTCGAAGGGCAGGCCGCTCGGCGAATAGATGAAGGCATAGCCCTGGCCGCGGGCAGCCTGCAGATGACTGGCTCCGGTATAAGCTTCGACCAGCAGCGACTGATCCGGCACCCGCTCCTCGAACGGCCGGGACTCCAGCAGCCGGCGCACATGCTTCATCTGACCGGCTCCCGGACGCGTCAGTGCCTGCCGCCAGGACATGGTAAACCAGCCTTCCGGCTCCTTGGTCATCGACCAGACCGCATGATGTCCGTACGTATGTCCAAACGCGCCTGCGAAGACGGCCCAGTACGCCGCTTTGCGAACGTCGGCCGCATCAAAGAAGCCTTTCTCCAGCTTGAAGCCTATTGGGATATCCTCATAGCAAGGCTCCCCGTCCAGGGTGGGCTTGGTTGGCGTACGCGCGTAATCCTTGGCGATCATGTCATAATTGGCGATATATTGCGACCCGTGGCTGGATTGCAGCATGTTGAAATCCAGCCATGGCTCATGATGAACGTGCAGGGAGGAAGACACGCCGCCATGCGGATGGAAGGTCATCAGTTGACGTCCTGCCGAGCCTTCGCGCACGCCCTCGGCCATCGCCCGGACGATGGCGAAATGGCGAAGCTCATGGAGCGGCCGATCGCCGCCCATGATCCAGACGATATTGCTGCGGTCCCGGTACCGTTCGCCGATCCATCGGCCGTAAGCCCGTGCATTATCCGGATCGAAAATATCCGGCCCTTTGCCCCAAGCGACATGGAATTTGTCTCCCCAGGTCGGCAGCAGACCGATGTACAGCCCGAGCTCCGCTGCCAGGTCGACGATATAATCGACATGCTCCCAATAGCCATATTCGCCGGCTGGCGCCAGGTCGGGCCGCTCCGGATCAAAGCTCCCATCCTCGTTTTTCAGCAGCGGCAGCTTGCCGTATGCATTGCCGGTAGTCAAGCCGTCCAGCTCCGCCAGCGCTACTGCCTGGATGACGTTGAAGCCATCAGCGGCTCGGCTGCGCAGGTAGAGCTCCGCTTCCTCTCGGTTCAGGCGATGGAATAGCTCCCAGGCTGTGTCGCCCAGCCAGAAGAAGGGGGAGCCGTCGGCCAAGGTCAGGTGACGCCGGTTGCCGCTGATGGCGAGCCCCGGCAGACTGCGAGTGGTCATGTGTTGATCATCCTCTCTTACGGTTAGGCTCATACTTACAGGCAAGCCCTGCAGGGCACCTTGTAGGAGGCATTTTAGCAGACAATAAACGAATATACAATATGAGTTTTTATGGTCTATTATTGGTATACCATATCGACGCTCCGCTAAGGTTTGAGTGGTTATCATCTCGTTGAATTGGAATAATTTTGATCTAAATGCTACACCTGGTTTCTGTTGTATGATACGATAAAAACCGATCAGGACATTCAAATAGGAGAATCCCTATGGATGCAGGCATACGAGTGGACGTGAGGGGCGTGGCGATCATCCCTGTCGGAAGGAAGCTGGCGCCGCGCCGGTACGTCTTTCGAATGGCGGAGTATGAGTCGATGGGTCTGCACCGGTTGGCGGTCTGGGCCGAACGCAACGGGATGCGGCTGGAGAAGCGGGCGTATTGGATCGCCTGGGCATAAGGATGTTCCAGGTGAGGGAGGGGGTGGCTGTGACTTGCAGTTAAAGACGAAGCGGTACACGACTAAAGGGCATATCGTGGCTCATGGGATCCTTGCAATTATTATGATCGTCAATGTCATGTTGTTTGGATCGCCCCTGGGGATGAAATTGATCTGGTGGGGCTTGATTGTGCTTTATATGGCCATTGTCGTCTATAAGCTGCGGATCATCCTCCAAATGCCGTCCGAAATTTCGGTACATGTACATGAACATTTCATCCAGTTAAATGAGGAACGGCTGGCTGCCGAAGACCTAAGTATGGTTGCCGCGCATGGGCACTTCCGGCCAGTGGTGGCGCTGATCCCGGCGGGGCGCAGGCTGGCGCCTCAGCGATACATGTTCCGGTTTGCAAGCGAGGATGAACTGCGCGGGATGAAGGCACTAAGGGAATGGGCGGAGCGGAACGGCGTCAAGTTTGTGAAGAACAAGACCTTTTTGACTTGGATATAAGAAGCTCAACTTTCGCACCATCGTGATAAGCTTACTTTTAAGTGCGGCCTAATATTTGTGACCGTTAGCATGCCAGCTTGGCGGTTACAGCCCGGACGGCTGGGGAGGTGCTCCCTCTCTCCCGACGGATGATAAGGGCAAAAGTACATCTAATTCGCGCCGATCAACCGATACCCGTATCAACTAGTGCAAAAGTACATTTAACACCGTCGATATTTCCATATTAATTCCAATTAAAGGCACATCAGTTGCACTTTTGCACTTGTGCTTGCCTACCAGGCTGATATTTCTGTTTTTTTGTGTATTTTTACACTTGTCGCGGTGGTGAATCAGAGCTTGCAGCCATCCTGCAATTGTTTTTATGGTTGTACCCAGGCGTAGGCGATGCGTCATGGTATGAAAGCGGGAGTATGGTGATTTCATAAGGCAGAGAGGATGCAAGAATATGCTTCAGCGAATCTGGAAGTACAAATTTCATTATGTAATCGTCATCCCGGCACTGCTGCTGGTGATTTTCTTTAAGGTGGTGCCGCTGGTCAGGGGATTGCAGCTGCCGTTCCAGCACTTCGATCTCTTCCAGGCTGCAGGGGAGAAGACATGGGTCGGCTTCGCCAACCTGAGCGCGCTCTTCGCCCGGCCCGAGTTCCTGCAGGTGCTGCGCAACAGCCTGACGTATACCCTGTTCCCGATGATCATCGTCTCTCTGCTGGCGCTGCTGCTGGCGCTCGCTCTGCATGCGATCCCGATCCGGCGCTGGCGGAATGTCTTGACGACGCTGCTGCTGGTGCCGTACTTTCTCCCCATCGCAGTGCTCGCTTATGTGGTCATGCTGCTGTTCTCGGCAAACTCGCCCTGGCTCACGACGGAGCGGTTGTGGCTGGGGGATTCGGAGCTGTTCCCGATGCTCGTCATCGGCGTGGAGGTCGTGCGGATGCTCGGCATTCCCATCTTGATCGCGATGGCAGCGATCGCTGCGAAGTCGGCCCTGCTGGATAGGGAGAGCGAGGAGGAGCAGCTCCGTCAGGGCTATGCCGGACGCTGCCTGCTGCCGGCGATGCAAGCGATCGGCGCGTTTGCGCTGATCCAGCTGTCGACCCTGTCGGCGCCGAATTTCGAGCTGCTCTACAGCTTGTATAATCCGCTCGTCTACGAGACGGCGGATACGCTGGGCACGTACCAGTTCCGCACCGGCCTGCAGATGGCCGACTTCGGCACCTCCGGCACCGTCTGGTTCGTGCAGTTTGTAATTCAGCTCGTATGCGCCATCCTGGCCTATCTGCTGCTGCGCAGCTTGTTGAAGCCGGCGTTATTCGCTGGGAAGCAGCCTGCTGCGCCCCCGGACAGGCCCGCGAGCCCGGGTGCGATGCTCGGCGTGCTGGTGGGGGCGGTCGCTGTCCTGCCGGCCGTTTTCCTGCTCTACCTATTGATCATCTACCCGCTCACCCAGTCATCCGGTACAGAGGTCACGGTCCTGCAGCTGCTGCCGATGCGGACGATGCTCACCTACGCCCTGATCTACCTGATCTCGACGGTTGTATTCATGTTGATGACGGTGACCTTGGCGTATCCACTGACCGTCCGGCGGCTCCCGGGGCGCTGGGCGTATAAGCTGTTTCTGCTAGTGATGATTGTGGCAGGCACGATGACGATTCCGGAATTTCTGATGTACCGCAACATGGGGATGTTAAATACGGTCTTTCCGATAGCGATCCAGGGCTTCTTCAGCCTGCTGTCGGTGTTCGTGCTTAAGAGCATCTTCAACAGCAAGCACGGTGACCGCAAAGCCCAGCTGGAAGCTGAGGGAAGCGGAGAGTCGCACGCCTTCTTCACCCTCTTCCTGCCCAAGGTGTGGAAGCCGCTGCTGGCGCTCGGGGCGCTTCATTGGATCGGACTGTGGAACGGCTATGCCTCACCGCTCATCTACCTATCCGATGCCTCGCGATTTCCACCAGTAATGCGATTCGTGACGCTCATGCGAGGGGCAGGCGGAGATAGGCTGGCCTTCGATGATCCGGTCGTCATGAGCGCGGCGGCCATGCTCACTCTGCCTGCGCTGATCCTGCTGGTCCTGCTGCGCCGCTGGCTGACCTCCGAGGTGCTGGTGAGCCAGGGCCGGGGATCGTAATCGTAAGTGGAGCAATCGGGAAGAATCGTTAGGCAGAACGCCATGTTACAATTAAGATAGGAAAAGGAGGTTTTGAACATGGCAAATATCGAGCACATGCATGTGATCAAGGCACCAGTTGCGGATGTATATGAAGCTTTGACGACAGGGGAAGGGCTGGCGGCCGTCTGGACCAAAGAACTGACCGTCAGTCAAGTGATCGGCGATACGCTGACCTTTCAGTTCGGCCCGGACGATCTGACCAAGATGCGACTGGCGGAGCTCGTCCCGAACGAGCGAATCGTATGGGAGTGTACCGACTCCGACCCGGAGTGGGTAGGGACGACGATCGTCTTCGAGCTGGAGGAGAAGAAGCCGGAGACCTGGGTTACGCTCCGCCAGCTGAACTGGCGAGAGGTTACGCCATTTTACCGCTTGTGCAATTACAACTGGGGCATCTTCCTGCATAGTCTGCAGCTGTATGTGGAAGAGAACGGCGGGATGAACTATCAGAGCCGCTACGCTTGAGGCGCAGCAGACCAAGCAAGGCCGCACCGTCCGGGAGCCATCCCGTGCAGGGGCGGCTTTTGGCATGCGGGTCAAAGGGACGGCGGAAGGAATAATGTGGTAAAGTAAAGTAATCTGGGAGGGGGCTTTGCCATGCTGCCGTATACACTGAAGAACAGTCATTATATTCGCATCATTGACATGCTGGTACCGGTCATTTTTTTATTATCTTCACTTAACCAATTGTTTCTGTCCCCCCTTCGGGAGACCGGATGGTCCGTGGTGAGCGCCGTGATTGCAGTGATTATGGCAGCTGTTCTGGCCTATTACATCTTCCATCGGGTGAAGGGAACGGCCACAGTGACGGTCCATCCTGATTACCTGATGGTGAACGGGAAGGAGCTGCGGCCGCAGGAGCTAAGCGCCTTGCTGGTGCGAGGCGGCAGTCATCCGCTCATCGGCATCGTGCCCTCGGGCCGTTCGCTGGCACCGCCGTCTTACAGCTTCCGGTTCCCCAAGGAGCATTTCGGCGATATGTCCGTTCTGACCGAATGGGCTCGCTCACACGGGGTTAAGGTCCGGCACAAGCGGATCATCACGTGGTAGCGAGGGAGCTTGGGTGCTAAGGGCGGAGTGGTGAAGTTTGTGCGTGGCTTGCAATCAAAACGCAAAGAGGCTGCGGGGGAAACCCGCAGCCATTGAAGTACCGGCAATTAACGCCAAGACTCATAGATGACGACCGCCGCTTGCGCCCGCGTAAGCGGCTGCCGCGGCGCCAGCTGGCCGTCGCCCATGCCGCGGACGATGCCCGCCGAGACAAGTCTGGCCGCACTGTCACGGGCATACGGCGCGACGTCGCCTTGGTCGGCGAAGCCCGCCACGCTTCCGCCAGAGGGCAGCGTGCGGCCGGCAGTGGTCAGCGCCCGGTGGATGAGCACCATCGCATCCTGGCGCGTGATAGCGCTGCCCGGCTGGAAGCGGCCGTCGCCGGTGCCCTGCGCGATGCCGAGCTCGCGGGCGATCGCGAGTTCTTCATAATAGTAGGCGGAGGCACTGACATCGCTGAACATCTCCCCGGCGCTGCCCGTGCCCTGCAGCTCCAGCGCT
Organism: Paenibacillus jepli; assembly: GCF_047238105.1. Lineage (NCBI taxonomy): Bacteria > Bacillati > Bacillota > Bacilli > Caryophanales > Paenibacillaceae > Paenibacillus > Paenibacillus jepli. The sequence continues at coordinate 2,499,824 of NZ_JBDFMD010000001.1, read as the reverse complement.
CGCACGAGCAAGGCGATAAAATCGGCGCGGGTCACCTGGGTCTGCGGCTGGTACTGTTCGTCCGAGATGCCCCGGATGACGCCGCGCACTGCCATCGCCTCGATCGCTGTCTGCGCCCATGGTACACGCTGCAGGTCGCCGAAGCGATGGGAAGGCGCCGCTACCGCAAAGGTGCTGAAATGCGTCGTCCGGAAGCGGATGACGTCCCCGGCTGCGTCATAGCGGCTGCTCACGATCGGCGCGATGATGCCGAGGTCGTCCAGATGCCAGACGACCAGGCGCTGCGGCTGTTGACGCTCCGCGCTACTAGCGGTATAAGGGATCGTCACGGTAACCGGCGCATCCGGATCGCTCCAGGCGAGGACTTGACCGCCTGCGAGCACATCCAGCTCCAGCACCGGACGACTGCCGATAGCCCCCGCGGCTTCCGCCGCGAGCCCTTCCGCCGATCCTGCTGCCAGCCGGATCGTAACGGTGCCGGCGTCCAGCTCGCCGATCCGGGTCAGCATATGGCTTGGCAGCTCTACGTTGCCCAGCGGCGTGGTTATGATCAATACGTACGCTCCATCTCCTTGGAGGCTGACGAGCGGCAGCTCCAGCTCATAGCTGCCTGCATCCCCGCCAGCTGAGAGGTCGATCGTGAGACGAGTTATGCCGTCGTCTCCGGCGCTCGTCTGACCGAGCGCCCCGGCAATGTCTGCGGCCGACACGGCAGCGATCGAGCGGCCCTGCTCCGTCTGCACAGCTGGACGGATCAAGCCCGGTTCGACAGGACTGCCCGGCTGCTGGGTCTCGCCTTCGGGCGGCAGCACGGGCCATGAACCGCCTGGCGCGCTTGGCGCGCTCTGCGTCGTAGCCGACACAGCAGGGGATGGCGCAGATTCATTAAGCGGATGCAAGGTCGTCACCCGGTAGTAATAGGTGGTTCCAGCGCGCAAGCCGGTGTCCTGCCAAGAAATCGCTGTGCCCGGCAATTCGGCAGCTTGCGTCCAAGGACCACCGGCACTGGCAGCGCGTTCGATGATGTAGCTGTCAGCTCCCGGCTCTTCCTTCCAGGTCAACGTAATGGCACTCTGCCCGTTAGCAGCCGCTCTGAGCTGATCAGGCGCCCCGGCCAGCAGTTGTATGACCCCCAACCTGGAGGCGTTCATATACGATTGACCTGTAGGATCCGACCAGATGGCTACGCTGTTGCGGGTGCCATCGCCGTTCTGGTCATTGTTGACCTGCAGATCAAAACCGATCAGATCGCCGGGTTTGGCTGCGATCCGGTCCAAGGCGATCGCGGCTTCTACGGCGTAGCCGACCACTGCTCCATCTTCGTCATGCAGGATGCGGACGGCCGAGGTGTAATTGTCATGACTGGCATGGCCGCCGACGGTACGGACATTTTTGTAATTAATCCGGTATTGGCCGTCGTCACTGTCGTAGACGGAAGTTTTGGCATTGTTCTGGTCGACGAAAATCTCGATAGAGTCCTGCTCCCACGGATTGGCGCTTGCATCGCTGAGCAGGGTGTCGCTTACTTCGGCATAGACATAGAGGTGCTCATGATCCCACAACGTCTGGAACTCCGCTGTGGCTCCGGCATTGCCCTCTACCCACACATTCGTCTGCAGGGCGGGAGCGGCATGATTCCAGCTATCATCACGGTTGCCGTCGATCGTCGGCGTGCCCTTGGCCGCTTGCGCCGTTTTCACGGCCTCGGCCAAGGTCAGGGTGCCCAGTCCAACCTGGTCGATATGCTGGGTGCTCCTCGGATCGCTCCAGGAGACGACATTGCCATTCTTGCCATGCTCCGAACCGTCATCCGTACCCGAATCGGTGATCCGGATATCAAAGCGCAGCTGCTGACCAATAGCGCCAGGTTCACTCAGCGGCAATGCGGTGACGATGCGGTAGCCGCCGGGGATCTCGTTGATATCCTCATCGTCCCGGTCGATCTCGAAGCGGTCGGTCTCGTCGCCGTCAGCGAGGAAGAGCTCCACCCGGTCTCCGGCAAGATGGGATGGATCTCGCACCTCTAATTGGACATAGAGGTTGTCATGATCCCATAGCAGCTTGAAGGCGGCGCTAAGGGAGCCGACCCGTTCGGTCTGCAGCGCCGGCGTCATCCCCCAGGCCAGCTCATCCTCGCCGGGCGTACCTTGGACGACGCGTGCAGTAAGCGGGGAGAGCGGCAGCCGCGACGGGTCGACCATGCCCCAGTAGGCGGGCTTGGCCTGGTAGTTCTTATCGAACGGGAACGGCGCATCCTGGCGGGTCACCGGACGGTTGTGCAGCCAGGTGTGGTCATCGGCGATGCCCCACAGGGTGACATTGCTGATCCAGCCGCCGGGCACGCCATCCTCTTTGCCCAGGTCATCCAGCCGCTTCAGTTCGTCGAACAGTTCCTTGTAGCGGTACCCTTGCTTGACGATCAGTTCTTCCGGTACGTCCTGATAAGCGTCGGTATTGTTCGTATAGACGGAGACGTCCAGTTCGGTGATCTGGTTGTCGAAGCCGGCTTCCCCGAACAGCCGGATCGAATCCGAGATCTGCTCGATGGACGGGCCGGTAATGTTGATGTGCGTCTGATGGCCGACGCCGTCGATCGGCACGCCTTCGGCCCGGAGCTGCGTCACCAGGTCATACAGGAAATCGCGCTTGCGCGGGTTGTGCGTGCTGTAGTCATTGATGTACAGCATGGCGTCGTCGCCGGCCACCTCACGGGTGACGCGGAAGGCGGTGCGGATAAAATCCAGTCCCGTCAAGCGGTACCAGCCGCTGTTGCGCATGCCGTCCGGACGGCCTTCGTCGATCACTTCATTGACGACGTCCCAGTCGCGGATATCGTCCTTGTACCGGCCGACAACCGCACGCAGATAGGTTTCCAGCCGGTCGAGCACCAGCTGTTTATTTTCCGGGGTAGGCGCCAGCTCATTGCCCGCGCTGTCCTGAAGGATCCAGTCATTGCCCTGGCTGTGCCACACGAGCGTGTGGAAGCGCAAGTTCATGTCATTGGCCTTGGCATAGTCCCGCAGCGTATCGCCGGCCGTCCAGTTGTAGACGCCTTCGCGCGGATTAATGGAGCCCGGCTTCATGACATTCTCGGCGACGACGGAGTTGTAATGATAATCGAGCAATTGATGATGGATGCCGGTAAGATGGATATTCTCTACAGCGGCGCCGATCTCGAAGTACTCTTCATAGACTTCCGCCAGTCGCGGAAGGTCTGTCTGGAGACTGCCTCGCGCCCGGATGGTCACGTCATCGACGTAGAGGACATCGCTGACATTGGAGGATTCGATATAGAGCGAGAGGACGTCCATCGCCCCTTCGTAGCTGAACGAGCCCCTGAGCTCGATCCAGTCGGTGCTGCGGGTGCTGGTTGAGGCTAGCTGCGTGTAGTTAGGCTCCTCCCCCGGCTTCTCGTTCTGCATCGACAGCCGGATCGTGCTGTCCGACGCCGGGGCTTCAGCCAGCTTCACGAAGGCCGAGATCTGATACGTAATCTCCGGTTCCAGGAGAGGCTTCACATTGAGGCTCGGCCCGTTCCAGTCTTGCATGCGATCCCAGGCCTTGATACTGCCGGTGCCGGAGCGGGCCGCTTCTTCGGTATAGCCGACCTTCTCTCCGCCGCGGGGTCCCCAGCTCATCGTCGTGCCGTCTTCGAAGTTATAGACGAACTGGACGCCAGGCGTTCCCGGTCCCGGCGGCGGCTCCTCGGAGCCTGGCGGCGGCGCTGTCACCAGCTTCACCTGGAAGTCGTCGATGTAATAGTCAACGGTCTTGCTGCTCGGGCTCTGGAGGTAGAGCTCCAGCTCCGTCGCTTGCGGATCGTACGTATAGCTGCCTTTGATCTCGACCCAATCGTCTGCTGTGGCCGGCGTTTCTGTACTGAGATTGACATATTGATTGGCGGCGCCGGTCTGCTTGATCGCCAGCTGCAGCGTCTCGTCCGGCGAGCCTTCACGCAGCTTGGCATGGAGCGACAGCTCATAGGTACCGCGCTTCTGAAGCTGTCCAGTGGCGGCCAGGTTCAAGCCGGGCCCGTGCCAGTTGTCGCTTCGGCCTTCGGTGAACAGGCTCTGCTGACCGCTGCGGGCCGCTGCCGACGACAGACTGACGGTCTCGGAGCCGCGCCCGAACCAAGGTGATGAACCGCTTTCAAAATCATGGTCGATCAGGATGTCGCCTGCCTCGGCCGCCGACGTATGGCCGACTCCCGCAGCCAGCGTGCCCGGAGGCAGCAGCAAAGCCACGGCGAGCACCATCGTCAGCCAGGTTGAAAACTTGTTGCGCATGTAGTAAATCCCCTCCAATCCAGAATTTATAAAGCGCTTGCAATAAGGAGTGATTGGCTCCCGTTATTTATGTTAGCTGGAACAATCTCTGGAAGAAACTAGATAAACTATAGAATCTAGTGAGGAAATTAAACCTATCCTTCGAGGGGTTGCGGACGCGGACCAGGGGCTTTGGTTATGGCCGATCCTCTGGAAATAGGCAGACAAAGCAGGGCAGTGCTCTCCAGCACGCAGTATTTTCCTTTTGGCCGGGCCTTGGTTAGAATGAAAGAAGATCAGGGAGCAGAGGGCAGGCGATTGAAATGAAATCGTATTGGATATGGCTGGGCCTGCTGATCGGTATCTGGGCGGCGGCCTTGCTGGAGATCGGACTGGGCCGTGTAGAGCCGTATCAGTGGTTCGGCTGCGCCGTGTTCCTCGGGCTGTACTTTGCGGCGCCTCTGGCGCGCCATCGGCCGGCTGGTCTGACACGTTGAGGGCTAGGGGCCTTCTAGCAGCCTTGTCTCTGAAGAGGTAGTGTAATAGGCAGCGCTGGTGGTGCGAATGCGGCGGGAGGGTGTGTTGTAGTGCTAGAAAATAGCATTGGAAGCGCGGAAGAGGTGGGAATGCGGGCTGCAGTGCTAATAAGTAGTATTACAATCGAGAAGGAAGAGGGAATACGTATTGTAATGCTAAAAAAAAGCATAGCAGCTCGTGTGAGGCAAACGTTTCATCAATTTTCGTGCTCAGCTGTGTGCCAGTTTGCACAGCGCCGCAGGTGCTCCACGCTTTAGCGGGAGCCTGCGGCGCTGTTCTCGTTGTCACGAACCTAACCACACGCGTGCCCCGCCACGCCTCACGGCATCCCGTCCGGCTGTTTGCGGTCCGTGATGTAAAGGCTGTAGATGTGCTGAGCGGCGATCTTGACGATCATATAGACCGGGATGGCCAGGATCAGCCCGATGAAGCCGGCCAGCTCGGCACCAGCCAGAATGAGGATAACCGTCATGAGCGGATGGATGTCCATGCTCTTGCCGTACACGTACGGTGCGAGCAGCACCTCTTCGATCTGCTGGGCGACGATGATGATCAGCACGGCCCAGAGCGCCATCCACGGCGACACGGTCAGACCGACGATGATGACGGGGATCGTGCCGACGATCGGTCCGATATAAGGGATGAAGTTGAGCAGCGTGGCAATCAACGCCAAGAGCAGCCCGTAGGGCAGCTGGATGGCCATGAAGCCGATGAAGATCAACAGTCCCATGAGCAGCGTGGCGATGACGCGGCCCTTGATAAAGCCGCTCAGCGCCGCATCGATCTCGCTCATCATGACAAGCGCATCGGCGCGGTAACGCTGCGGGACGACCTGGACTACCCGTTTGGGGAAACGATCCGTCTGCTTCAGCATGAAGAACAGCAGGATCGGGATGATGGAGATCGCGATGATGACATCCATGGCGACATCGATCACCCTGCCGGCATAATCCGAGACGGCGGCGAAGCTGCTACTGAGCGCATCGGAGATGCGTGCCAGCAAGGATGAATTCTCGGGCAGGAGCGAGCTAAGGAAGCCATTGCTGCGCAACAAGTCGTATTGCTTCTCCATCGTCTCCACGATCTCCGGCAGACTTTCTATGAACGTAGCGGTCTGCTTGACGAGCGTCGGCCAGATCAGGATCCAGAATCCGCAGGTGACGACGACGAGCAGGACGAGCACCAGCAGTACAGCCAGCGTGCGCGGCACCCTCCAGCCGGCGAACAGCTCCACGAGCGGCCGCAGGAGATAGTAGAGAAAGCCGCACAGCATCACCGGTACGATGAGCAGGTGGAAGGCCACGGCAATCGGCTTGAACAGAAAATCGACCAAGGACGCCATGAAAATAATCGATAACCAGATCAGTATCCCCAGACTGATCCGAAAAAAGCGGTTGTTCATCATACGTGTCTCCCTCCCGACGGTACCTTCGTCTGCAGTTGCTGAATTATTGCTGGTTGTTATTACCCACTTTTCCCGTTTAGCCACAAAAAATTCTTTTTATTTGCCATAGCTTGAATGCAGAGTTTCCGCTATAATGATAATGATATTCACTCTCACGGAGGCTAATACAACTAATGACTGCGTTAAATGAAACTACAAAGGACGAGGCATTCTCCCCGGGAGAAGGGGGGCGGGCAAAGCCTCCAAAGCTGTATACCCGCCCAGTCGTTGCGATGTCCATCCTGTTCGGCGGCTTGGTGGCGTTGCTGCTGGGGATGGGAGTGTCGATTTCGTTCGGCGCCAAAGACATCGATCTGCTGACCGTGTGGCAGGCTGTTTTTGGCTTCAACAGCGGGATTACCGAGCATCTCATCATCCGCGAGCTGCGGATGCCCCGCGTCATCGGCGGGGTTATGGTCGGTGCGAGCTTTGCTGTGGCCGGAGCGATCATGCAGGGGATGACCCGCAACCCGCTGGCGGACTCGGGTCTGCTGGGACTGAACGCCGGCGCTGCGTTTGTGATGGCGCTTTGCTTTGCTTTTTCGCCCGGACTCCCTTTCCTGTATCTGATCATGTATGCCTTCCTGGGCGCTGCTCTAGGTGCGGGCATCGTCTTCGGGATCGGCTCTCTGGCCAGAGGCGGCCTGACACCGGTACGACTGGTGCTGGCCGGGGCTGCGGTATCAGCCTTGCTGGCTGCCCTGACGGACGGGGTCTCGCTGTACTACCAGATCGGACAGGATCTGGCGTATTTCTATGCGGGCGGCTTGTCGGGCACCAAGTGGCTCCATCTCAAGATCATGATTCCTTGGGCTCTGGCAGCGATTCTGGCGGCGCTTGTCATGTCCCGTTCGCTGACGCTGCTCAGCCTGGGGGATGAGGTCGCTGCGGGCTTGGGACAACGGACCGGGCTCACTAAGGTCGTATGCACGATCATCGTCCTGGTGCTGGCAGGCTCATCCGTCGCTGTCGTGGGCGCAGTCGGCTTCGTCGGCCTGATCATCCCCCATCTGGCGCGTTATCTGGTCGGGGTGGACTATCGCTGGATCATCCCGTGCTCGGCTGTACTGGGCGGGCTGCTGGTCGTCTTGTCCGATCTGGCTGCGCGGGTCGTCAACCCGCCGTACGAGACGCCGATCGGGGCGGTCATCGCCTTGCTGGGCGTGCCGTTCTTCCTCTACCTTGCACGCAAGGAAAGGAGGGAGCTGTGATGAAACTGCAAGGCTCAATCGGCGAACAACAGCGCACTGCCCGGGGCATCCGGGTACTGATTATTCTAGGCTTGCTGATCGCCCTCGTCTTTATCATCTGCATGAATACCGGCTACAGCCGCCTGACGCCGTTCGATGTGATCAAAACGCTGGTCGGGATGGGAACCGACAAGCAGCAGTTGATCCTGTTTGACTTCCGGCTGCCGCGGATCGTGATCGCCATGCTCGTCGGAGCGGGACTGGCCGTCTCCGGCTGCATCCTGCAAGGGGTCTCCCGCAACGCGCTGGCCGATCCGGGCATCCTCGGCATCAATGCCGGCGCGGGTCTGGTGGTCATGCTGGTCATCTCGTTCTACTCCTCTACGGCTGCTGCCCCGGTGTTCATGCTGCCGGTGCTGGCGCTGATCGGAGCATCGCTGACGGCGCTGCTCATCTATAGTCTGGCCTACAGTAGACGGGACGGCCTGTCGCCGACCAGGCTGCTGCTGACGGGGATCGGGGTCGCTGCGGGCATCAGCGCGGCGATGATCGTCCTGACGCTGCGGCTCAGCCCGGAGCGTTACCAATTCGTCGCGACTTGGCTGGCCGGCAGCATCTGGGGCTCTAACTGGAAATTCGTGCTGGCGCTGCTGCCGTGGATTGTCATCCTGCTGCCGTATGCCTTCACGAAAGCCAGAGTGCTTAACGTGCTTAATCTCGGCGAGCAGACGGCCAGCGGCCTCGGGGCTCCGGTGGAGCGGGAGCGCCTGAAGCTGCTCGCGACGGCGGTCGGCCTGGCCGGATCATGCGTAGCCGTGAGCGGCGGGATCGGCTTCGTCGGCCTGATCGGCCCTCACCTGGCCCGGCGGCTGGTGGGCCCCAAGCATGAGCTGCTGCTGCCGGCAGCGGCCCTTACGGGATCGCTGCTCATGCTGATCGCCGAGGTGACGAGCCGGATGATCCTGCAGCCGCAGGAGATCCCGGTCGGGGTCGTCGTCGCCGTCATCGGCGCGCCTTATTTCCTCTACTTGCTGTCGAGGAGCAGATAGCGGTCCGGGCGATGGCCGAGGCTTGCTGGGAGGGAGCTGTGGGCGCAACTCGCAGGCGGTATGAAACGGAGGGTCGTTTCGTGCCGTTTTTTATTCAGGAAATTATGACTTTCGTTTCTTGTGGATAAGTTGTGCTCCCAGCTGGGTTGGATGCCGCGGTCCACAACCAGGGGTAAAATGTTACTTGAATCCGACCGAATGGCGGAAGTTCGCCCAACTAGGTGCAGCGTGACAGGGCTCGGACAGGCCGATAGCACAGCAGCGGAGCGATAGCTGCGGCGTCTGCCGCGGCGCTCCGCGTTGCGCTCGTGCCGCCTACCGGGACCGACGCGTTGGAGACGCCTATGCCGCGCGTTGGTGACGTCTAAGCCACGCTTGATGCGTGAACGGCCGTTTGGCGGATTCCCGCCCAAGCAGGGGGGGGGTTACTTGGATCCGGCCGTTTGGTGTTGCAGCGGCAGGTAAGGAAGGAACGAGCGGGGCCACAGGAGCTGCTCAGCTAACAGCCCAGCGCTGATATCAACAGGATTTTGTTTCAGGAGGCAGCGGCGGTATGCACTAGTGTAGATAATGTGACAATCGCAGCTTAGGCCTTGACAATTACAGCTGAGAACGATTATCATGTTCCATATAGTGATAATCATTATCATGCATGACATAGGAAGTTAGCTTGGACTGATCCTGGAGTGAGTCTTGCCTCGTCCCATAGGATGGCGCAGCCGCTTCACCTTAATTTCCGTAAACCTTAAGCAGCATTCATACATATAGGATGGACGCTGACGATTAGAGGAGTGTTGGACCGATGATTCGTTTGACGACGACGGCTTTGAATATTGCTTATGAGAAACGCATGATCGTGGAGAACCTCAATATTGCGATTCCGCAAGGCAAGGTCACGGCGCTTGTCGGAGCAAACGGCTCAGGCAAATCGACCATCCTGAAAACGTTGGCGCGCATCATGTCGCCGGCAAGCGGCAACGTCCTGCTCGACGGCAAGTCGATCCACAAGCAATCCACCAAAGAGGTGGCCAAACAGCTGGCGATCCTGCCCCAGAATCCGACGGCACCAGATGGTCTGACGGTCTCGGAGCTCGTGTCGTATGGCAGATTTCCGTACCAGAAGGGCTTCGGTTCGATGAGCGCGGAGGACCGCCGCGTCGTCCAGTGGGCGCTCGAAGCGACAGGGATGACTGAATTCGCCGACCGTCCGGTCGACCAGTTGTCCGGCGGCCAGCGTCAGCGCGCCTGGATCGCGATGACGCTTACCCAGGGTACGGACATCATCTTCCTTGATGAGCCGACGACGTTTCTGGATATGGCGCATCAGTTGGAAGTGCTGCAGCTGCTGCAGACGCTCAACGAAAAGGAAAAGCGTACGATCGTCATGGTTGTCCACGACTTGAACCATGCGTCGCGCTTCGCGGATCATATGATCGCGATCAAGAAAGGCCGGGTAGCAGGCGAGGGCTCTCCTGTCGAGGTCATGACCCCGCATATTCTGCGCGAAGTGTTCGGCATCGAAGCCGATGTCGTGCCGGATCCGCGCACAGGAGTACCGCTGTGCCTGCCTTTTGCGCTCGCCCATGAGGAAGCGCCGGCACAGGCGCCATCTGCACAGATGCAGCCCGGAGCCAAGAAGCTGGTAACCGTAGGGGCATAGGGCAAGTCTGCGCTGCCGGGATCTGACTCCCCCGCTCTGGCAAGGGGCGGGGGAGAGGTCTGTCCGGGGACAGTCTGGCTGGAAAGATTTTTTTATAAAATAATAGTTGCTTTTTCTCGAAATACCTGCTATATTATTTCTTGTCGCCTTTACAGTATGGGGCACAACAAGCACACTTGCGGAAGTGGCTCAGCGGTAGAGCATCGCCTTGCCAAGGCGAGGGTCGCGGGTTCGATTCCCGTCTTCCGCTCCATATGATGTCCCCTTAGCTCAGCTGGATAGAGCGTTTGACTACGAATCAAAAGGCCGGGAGTTCGAATCTCTCAGGGGACGCCATTTTCATTTCATTTCGGGACGTAGCTCAGCTTGGTAGAGCACCTGGTTTGGGACCAGGGGGTCGCATGTTCAAATCGTGTCGTCCCGACCATACTTTTCATCCATGGCATCACCTTTGCAAGCTGATATGCGGGTGTAGTTCAATGGTAGAACTTCAGCCTTCCAAGCTGATAGCGTGGGTTCGATTCCCATCACCCGCTCCATATTGCGACATGTTACAGACCCTTGCCTGCCAAGGGTCTTTTTATTTTGATCTGGCGCTGACGGCCGGCATTGTCTTTCTTTTGGTAATCGGCCCGTCAGGTCTTCAACAGCGGGGTTTTTTGTAGTATGATGTAACAAGTGAAAAAACCGATGCATGGGGAACTTACAGGAGGATTCGTATATGTCTGAGCAGACTGTATCACCTACGGCTGCCCGCCCGCAATCGAGCAATCTGTTGCGCCGGGACGTCCGTTTTCTGGGAAATATATTGGGCGAGGTTCTCGTCCATCAAGGCGGCGAGGAGCTGCTGGAGATCGTCGAGAAGATCCGTGAGATGAGCAAAACACTGCGTGCGGAGTTCTTGCCTGAGCTGTACGAGGAGTTCAAGCGAGTGACCGAATCGCTGAGTCCGGAGATCCGTCATCAGGTGATCCGAGCATTCGCTATTTATTTCCAACTCGTCAACATCGCTGAGCAGAACCACCGGATCCGTCGCAAACGCGACTATGAGCGCTCGGCTGGCGAATCGGTACAACCAGGCTCGATCGAGAGTGCCGTGCAGACGCTCAAGGAACGGGAGATCGACGTCACTGTCGTCAAGGAGATGCTCAGCGAGATCTCGCTCGAGCTCGTCATGACGGCGCATCCGACAGAAGCGACTAGACGCGCAGTGATGGATGTGCACCAGCGGATGGCCAGCGAGATGATGGAGCTGGACAATCCTACGCTCACTTACCGGGAGAGGGAGAAGCTGCGTGAGAGACTGCTCAGCGAAGTGCTGACGCTGTGGCAGACCGATGAACTGCGCGACCGCAAGCCGACCGTGATCGACGAAGTGCGCAACGGGATGTACTATTTCGACGAGACGCTCTTCGAAGTGCTGCCTGATGTCTACGAAGAGCTCGAACGCTGCCTGGCCAAGTATTATCCTGGCGAAGACTGGCATGTGCCGACTTACCTGCGATTTGGCTCATGGATCGGCGGCGATCGCGACGGCAACCCGTCCGTGACCGCCAAGGTGACCTGGGAGACGCTGACGCTGCACCGCCAGCTGACGCTGGAGAAGTATGAGGAGAAGCTGAAGGAGCTGATGGAGCTGCTGAGCTTCAGCACCAACATCGTCGACGTGACGGATGAGCTGCAGGAGTCGATTGCTGCCGACCGCAGCCAGATCGAGACCGTCAAATGCATCGAGATGTGGCGCAATGAGAAGGAGCCTTACCGGATCAAGCTGTCCTTCATGCTGGAGAAGCTGACCAACACGCGCAATCCGGCGCTCAAAGGCACGGCCAAGCGCTATAACAGCCCGGAAGAGCTCAAGGCCGACCTGCTCGTCATCGACGGAAGTCTTCGTCATCATTATGCGGATTATGTTGCTGATACGTATATTAAGAAATTGGTCCGTCAGGTCGAGCTGTTCGGGTTCCACCTGTCGGCGCTGGATGTCCGCCAGCACAGCAAAGAGCATGAGAATGCGATGGCTGAGATTCTGGCCAAGATGAATGTCGTGCCGGACTACGCTGCACTGTCGGAGGAAGAGAAAATCGAGCTGCTGCATCAGCTGCTCATTGATCCGCGTCCGCTGACGGCCGGTTACCTGGACTACTCGGATGGCACGCGCGAATGTCTGGACGTCTATGAGACAATCTACCGGGCACAGCAGGAGTTCGGCGAGGGCTGCATCTCCAGCTACCTGATCAGCATGACCCAAGGCGCCAGCGACCTGCTGGAAGTCATGGTATTCGCCAAGGAAGTCGGCCTGTTTCGTCAGGAGGCTGACGGCACGACCCGCTGCACGCTGCAGTCGGTGCCGCTCTTCGAGACGATCGACGACCTTCATGCGGCACCGGACATTATGGCCCGTCTGTTCCGTCTCCAGGTGTACCGCGACGCGGTATCGGCACGAGGCGATCTGCAGGAGATCATGCTGGGCTACTCCGACAGCAACAAGGACGGCGGCGCAGTCACAGCCAACTGGGAGCTGCGCGTAGCGCTTCAGGACATCACCCAGGTGGGCAAGCAGCATGACGTGAAGCTGAAGTTCTTCCACGGCCGCGGCGGCGCTCTCGGGCGCGGCGGCATGCCGCTCAACCGCAGCATCCTGGCCCAGCCGCCACACACCGTCGGCGGCGGCATCAAGATTACGGAGCAGGGCGAAGTGCTCTCCTCGCGGTATTCGATGCAAGGGATCGCCTACCGCAGTCTGGAGCAGGCGACATGGGCGCTCGTAACCGCAGCGCGGCTGGCACGGTTCCCGAACCAGGAGCCGGAGGCGGAGAAGCAGTGGGACGCGATCGCCCGGGAGATCTCGGAGACGGCGCTGACCACGTATCAGGATCTGATCTTCCGCGATCCGGACTTCATGACGTTCTTCAAAGAGTCGACGCCGCTCTCCGAGGTGGGCGAGCTCAACATCGGTTCGCGGCCGTCGAAGCGCAAGAACAGCGACCGCTTCGAGGATCTGCGGGCGATTCCGTGGGTATTTGCCTGGACGCAGAGCCGCTATCTGCTGCCGGCCTGGTACGCAGCCGGTACGGCGCTGCAGAAGTACATCGGCGGCAAAGAAGACCGCTTGGATACGCTGCGAACGATGTATACCGAGTTCCCGTTCTTCCGCACGCTGATCGACAATCTGCAGATGGCCCTGGCCAAGGCGGATCTGGTGATCGCCCGGGAGTATGCCTCGATGATCAAGGATGAGGCGGTCCGCGACCGGATCTTCGGACTGATCGAGTCGGAGCATAAGCTGACATGCGATCTGATCCTGAAGATCACCGGACAACAGGAGATTCTGGACAACGTACCGGTCATCCAGGAATCGATCCGCTTGCGCAATCCTTATGTGGATCCGCTCAGCTACATGCAGGTTCAGCTCATCGCCGAGCTGAGAGAGCTGCGCGAGCAGGGCAATGATGACGCGGAGCTGCTGCGCGAGGTGCTGCTGACGATCAACGGCATCGCGGCAGGACTGCGCAATACCGGGTAGTGCCGGATCGGATCGCTTCGTGATCCCAAAAAAAAGGACTTGAAGTACAGCATCAGAGTCGGGCGAAGGCAGTACAAGGGAGTCTGCGCGCCCGGCTCTTTTTATACAGAATTCAGAAGAACAGGTGATCGAGAGAAAGAATCAGGCGATCGGACGCAGCTGCAAGACCCGGGACGGGATGATCCGGCCGGTGGGCGTTAGGTTTGGAGGAATGGTTCGTGAAATCTTTGGAAGCGCGTTTGGCGCGCATGGCCATCAAAGGAGACCAACAAGCATTTGCAGAGCTTGTGGGACTCTACCAGGACAAACTATATCATATGGCATACCGCATGCTGAACAATCGTCAGGAAGCCGAGGATGTCGTGCAGGAGGCTTTTTTGCGCGTCTACAATAACCTTGAGCGTTATGACGAGAACATGAAATTCTCTACATGGATCTATCGCATCGCGACCAATCTGTGCATCGACCGGCTCCGCAAGCGCAAACCCAGTTATTCGCTGGATGCCGAATCGTCGGAGTTCGAAGGGTTGGACGGATACTCGATGATCCCCAGCGACCATCGTACCCCAGAGAGCGAGACGCTGCTGTCGGAGACGCAGCAGATCATCCATCAGGCGATGGCGACGCTGCCGCCCAAGTACAAGACGGTGATGGTGCTCCGCTATTTGCAGGAGCTCTCGCTTCAGGAGATTGGCGATGCTCTGGGCATGCCGGTTACTACGGTCAAGACCCGGGTGCACCGGGGCAGGGAATTTCTCAGGAAAAAACTGGAGAGAACATTGTAGTTAAAATTTTTATAAAAATTTGAAACATCTTGTGCGTTGGCACGTATCGTATAGCAGCAACAAGCTTGCTTTATAAGGTAGTTCAAAAAGCCTACTTTTTGAACACTGTTTTAAGCAATTCGCAGAAAGGATTGGCTGCCATGAAATGCAACGTCGCCATCGTATGGATGCATGATTATCTGGACGACGATTTGCCCCGGGAACAAGTCAAAGAACTCAAAGCGCATCTGATGGGCTGCCCGGACTGTCGGAACCGGTTCGAGCAGTTGAAGCGGACAGATGCGTTTCTGCATGCGACCATGGTCGAAGGGCTGCATAACTCTGCGGATGCCGGTACTGATGCCGCCGCTTCCCGTGCGCTCACGGAGAAGATCATGAGCCAGCTGCCGGTGCAGCGCCGCAAGCAAGGCTGGGCTGCGTTTATCCGCAGGCATCCCGCTTTGACGGTGGCCGTCGTGTTCACGCTGGTGATGTTCTCGAGCTTCCTGGCCATGTGGGGACAGAATACCGAGTTGATCGTCCGCGGTGATGATCTGAAGCAGCTGGTGTTCGAAGACGGGCGAGTGATCGTGCCCGAAGGGGTGCAGATCCGCGGCGATCTGACGGTCGAGAACGGCATCGCCGAAGTGCACGGCGAGGTGCTCGGCAATCTGACGGTCATCGATGGATCGACCAATCTCGCTTCCACGGCGAAGATCGTCGGCGAGAACCGCCAGATTAACCAAGCCATTGATTGGTTATGGTATAAGGTAACAACGACGGTCAGCGGCTTAAATTTCTAACCACAGCCTCCCTGTCTTACGGGGAGGTTTTTTTGTAGATCAAGGCAGTGCAAGCCTTTCTCAAAATAATGTAAAGGGATTTTAGACATTAGCGAGCGACTTTGATATTCTATAGAGAGATGGACTTGGAACGCTAGCTGGGGGTAAGCCCATGAACTACTTTTCGGATCTGACATGGAATCTGCTCATCAAGGATATTATCGATGTGGCCATCGTCAGCTACATTATCTATAGCTTGTTCCTGCTGGTGCGAGGGACGCGTGCCGTCCAGCTGCTGAAGGGGATCTTCGTGCTCGTCGCCACCTGGGCGATCAGCACGTGGTTTGATCTGTACACACTCAAGTGGCTGATGAACCAGATGTTCACCTTCGGCGTGGTGACGGTGCTCATCATCTTCCAGCCGGAGCTCCGGCGTGCGCTGGAGCAGCTGGGACGAGGCAAGATCTTCGGCCGGACCAATGTGCTGGACGAGGATCTGAACGAGAGGATCAATGAAGTGATCAAGGCGGTCAATTATTGCTCCAGCCGCAGTATCGGCGCTCTGATCGTCTTCGAACGCGAGACGGGACTGAGCGAATACATCGAGTCGGGCATCGCGATGGAATCCCGGGTCAGCTCGCAGCTGCTAAGCAATCTGTTCGTCCCGAATTCGCCGCTCCATGACGGGGCGGTCATCATCAAGGGCGGACAGATCATGGCTGCGGCGTGTTATCTGCCGTTGTCGGAGAACCCGTTTATCAGCAAAGAGCTGGGCACGCGCCATCGTGCGGGCATCGGCGTCAGCGAGGTGAGCGATGCGATCTCGGTCATCGTCTCGGAGGAGACGGGACAAGTCTCGCTCGCTCTGGGCGGCATGATCGTCCGCGATATCAAAGAAGAGTCGCTGATCTCCAAGCTGTTCGAAGAACTGCGGCCGGAGGCGTCGACGCGTGAGAATATGAAATCCAAGGTCTCCTTCTGGAAGAGAAAGGGGGATAACAATGGATAAATGGCTGAGCCACCCCACGTCGCTCAAAGTGATCTCCGTGCTGATCGGGATCCTGCTGTGGGCGGTCGTCCATTTTGACAGTGAATCGCCCAATAATGTCGCTTCCCTGCTGGAAACACGAGACATCCCCGTTACGGTGACGGCGGAAGGGCTGGACGAGTCTCTGCACGATCTGCGCGTGCTCGATCCTGACAATGTGCGGCTCACGGTGCGCGGCAACCGGGCGGTCCTGATGGCTGCCTCGCCGGATGACTATAAGGTATACGTCGATCTGACCGATGTACAGGACGGGGAACATATCCTGCAATTGAACTATGATCTGCCCGGACGCGTCCAATTCATAGAGCTCTCGCCCTCGCGGGTGACGGTAGAGCTCGTGCCGATGCAGACCAATGAATATGAAGTGCAGATCCGGACGACCGGTGAGCCGGCTCATGATTATAGGGCGGATACGCCGATCATCAAGCCGGGCAACCGGGCGTTCGTCACCTTGCCGGAGGATCAGCTCGATCTGGTCGGCTGGGTCGGGGCTGTCGTGGATGTGGATGGAGAAGAGAACACGGTCATAGAAAAACGCGTCGAGCTCAAAGTGTACGATACCGCCGGCGAAGAAATGACCGATGCGGCGATCAACCCGGCAAGCGTCGAGGTCGAGGTGCCGATCGTCAAGCCTTACAAGATACTGCCGCTGCAGATCGGCCAGGCCGGCAGTCTGCCGGAAGGCGTGAGCCTCCTCTCGGTCGTGCCGGAGGTGGACGAGGTGACGGTGTATGGACCGCAGTCGGAGCTCGATCAGCTGGAGTACTATGATGATGTGGTCGTCAATCTGAATGGCATCCGCCAGTCGGGCACGGTGACCGTCGAGCTCGATCCGCCACCGGGTACGGCGGGGATCACGCCGCAGCAGCTGGATATTACGGTTGAGGTGGCGCCTTCCGATACGATGACGGTACCGGAAGTGCCCATCCGGCTGAGCGGTCTGTCTGATGGACTGGAGGCGCAGATCGTCTCGCCGGCCAGCCAGCGTGTGGATATCCAGGTGACGGGCGCGCCCGGGGTGCTGGCGCAGCTGGGCGCGGGCGACATCCAATTGATCGCCGATCTGAACGGGCAAGTCCCGGGTACCCATGAGATCCCCCTGGACATCCAGCTGCCGCGGTTCGTGCGGGAAGCGAGCGGCAGCGCGCTGACTGTCACCGTGCAGATTACGGACTCCGAGGAAGCAATGACTCCCCCGGAGTCGGAGGAGCCTGGTGACGAGGGTACACCAGGATCCGAGAATGAAGAGACCCTCCCGCCTGATGATGATGGCCAGACCAATGATCCCGATGAGACGCCGGCCTCGCCAGATGGAGAAGACGGCACGGATCCAGGCAACGAAGAAGAACCCGCTGGCGGGACCGAACAGCCGCCAGATGGACAGGCCGGTACCGGCGGTGTAAGAAACGAGGGGGATCCGCCGCCCACTGGAACAGGACAGGACGAGGGGAATGCCGGCAATCTCGGCACCCTTACTCCGCCGGGTGAGACCGAGACTGGCGAGCATGGTGAAGGTGCCGGCAGTCCGGCTCAGCCCGTTCCGGCCGAGCCGGAACAGGCTGCAGGGCAGAGGAATGGCAGCAGCAGTCTGCTACCTGTGCCGGGGCTTGTCGGCACGGGCAGTCCGGCCGTCAGCAGCCCGGGGTACCAGCTGCCACACGATCAGGGCCCGCTTGCAGGACAAGCGCAGGAGCACCCGCCGCTGGGAGAGCGGAGAGGAATGGCCCTATTGCGATATGGCATACTCACAGCAGGACTCGCGGCTGCAGGGGCGGCCGCAGCGGTTCTGTGGGGCCGTGCCATGTCTTCACACGCCCTCGGAACCGGATACCGACGTTTGAAGGGCCGTTTGATCAGATTCCGCTAGCGTATTGAATACCGAGTATGGCACGCATAGCCAATTATAGGCGTATGCTGGGATATCGATATACAAATGAGGCATGACTGAGGTAACTCGCACTTAAAGGAGAATTGAACCCATGGGGAAATATTTTGGAACAGACGGTGTGCGCGGCGTCGCCAATCGCGAGCTGACACCGGAGCTGGCTTATAAAATCGGGCGCTGCGGCGGCTATGTTCTGGCGGGAGAGGCAGACAAGCCGAAGGTGGTCATCGGACTAGATACCAGAATCTCCGGGCCGATGCTGGAAGCTGCGCTCGTCGCCGGCCTGCTCTCAATCGGCGCCAGCGTCATCAAGCTGGGCGTCGTCTCGACACCGGCCGTGGCTTATCTGACTCGTGAGCTGGGCGCTGCAGCCGGTGTGATGATCTCGGCTTCGCACAATCCGGTTGAAGACAACGGGATCAAATTTTTTGGCGGCGACGGCTTCAAGCTCTCCGATGATACGGAGCTGGAGATCGAGCGGCTGATGGACGGCGTGACCGACGCGCTGCCGCGTCCAGAGGGCGGCGATATCGGCACCGTCACCGTGCTGGAGGATGCGCAGGAGCGCTATCTGAGCTTCCTGAAGACGACGATCAGCCACCGCTTCGACGGTCTGAAGATCGTCCTGGACTGCGCTCACGGCGCCGCTTATCAGTTGGCACCTGCCGTGTTCCAGGAGCTTGGCGCAGAGATTATCACGGTCGGCGCAGAACCGGACGGTCTCAATATCAACGACGGCGTCGGCTCGACACACCCCGAATATCTGCGCGAGCAGGTGCTTGCTCATGGCGCGGACCTGGGCCTGTCCTTCGACGGCGATGCCGACCGACTGATCGCGATCGATGACACGGGCGCCGAGATCGACGGCGACTATATCCTGTGCATCTGCGGCGACGCCATGAAGCGGGCCGGCAAGCTGCATGAGGATACCGTCGTGACGACGGTGATGAGCAACATCGGCTTCTTCAAGGCGGCCGAGGGTATCGGACTTCAGACGGCCAAGACGGCTGTTGGCGACCGCTATGTGATGGAAGAGATGCGCCGCGGCGGCTTCAACCTGGGCGGCGAACAGTCCGGCCATATGATCTTCCTCGATTACAACACGACCGGCGACGGCATCCTGACTGCGCTGCAGCTCGTCGACACGCTTGTGGAGAGCGGCAAGAAGCTGAGCGAAGCGAAGACGCTCATGAGCAAGTATCCGCAAGTGCTGGTCAATGTCCGGGTCGCCGATAAGAGCCTGTTCAAGGGCAATGTGGCGATCGATGAGGCGGTGGCGGCTGTGGAGAAGGAGCTGGGCAGCGACGGCCGGGTGCTCGTGCGTGCTTCCGGTACGGAATCGCTGATCCGTGTCATGGCCGAAGGTCCGGACAAGGATCAGATCGAAAAGTATGTGCAGCAGATCGTTGACGTCGTCAAAGCTCAACTAGGTTAAGAGTCGCTTTTGATCACGAAGTATCGCATAGAAGCGGGTTCGACATCGAATCTTGAGTTCAGACTAGTGGGCCAGCTGCCGCAGTAAGCTGCGGTGGCTGGCTGTTTAGGGGACAACTTACTGGATTCCTCATTAATTGAAGGAATGAACACGAAATTTCATACTTATTTCTAGGAAATAGCTGATTTTGATCAAATGAACATGATTTTTCGTGTTTATTTCGTGCTTTTGGCTAAAAACGCTCAAATAAACACGATATTTCGTGCTCGTCTGGTGAGCATGTGGAGTTGGGCTGGGTTGGGCGAGTTTTTTCGTATTTTTGCCTATGGGGCAACCTTGCTTGTTCTTGGGACGAGGACGCGGTGGAAGCGCTGTTTTCAAGGAATGGATGCCTTTTGGTTGCAAGTCGGCATGAAAATGAATATGATAGGAAGTATCATTCCAGAGGAGAGCGAGGGTCGAGGTTACTTTGCAACACAAGCGCCAGAGCTTGCGCACGGGATTGGCACGGAGAAACACAGCATCCCAGGCAAGCTGACGAGGTGGAGGTGTTCGGATTGTTCGGCGGGGACCTCCCGGTAGCAACATTCTACCGTAAGCTGCAGCTTCAAATCGACGGGGCGACCGGTCGCACAAAGGCGCAGCGGGATGTATATCATTCCTGAATGTCCACGATGCCGATGACACATCGGTTAGGTCGGAAGGCTTTTTTTGCTCACGGATCCGTTCGGGAAAAAAACTGCATACAACCTTGAACCGCATGTGGGATAGGCATCCGTTGGCCAGAGGGAAAATATCCCTATACGGAGGTCTGTTATATTATGTGTGGAATCGTAGGCTATATCGGAACACGCGAAACGCAGGGAATCCTGCTCGAAGGACTCAAGAAGCTGGAGTACCGGGGGTACGACTCGGCAGGGATCGCTGTATTCACGCCAGCCGGTCTGTCGGTACGCAAGTCGAAGGGGCGGCTCGCCATCCTGGAGGAGAAGCTGCAGGGGGATCCGCTGCAGGGCTCTGCAGGGATCGGCCACACACGCTGGGCGACGCATGGCAAACCGTCCGACATGAACTCCCATCCGCATACCGACATGTCGACCAAGTTCTCCGTCGTGCATAACGGCATCATCGAGAACTATCTGGAGCTGAAGGAAGAACTCAGCATCTCCGGGGTGAACTTCGTGTCGGAGACGGATACAGAGGTCATCTCGCATCTGATCGCATCCGTCTATGAAGGCGACATCGTCCAGGCGGTACAAAAGGCGGTCAAGCGGATGCGCGGCGCCTATGCGCTGGGTGTGCTGACGGAGCATGAGCCGGATCGTCTGGTCGCTGTACGCTATGCGAGCCCGCTGGTCATCGGTCTTGGCGACGGCGAGAACTTCATCGGCTCGGATATCCCGGCGATCCTCGAGCATACACGCAACGTCTACATCCTGGATGACGGCGAAATGGCCGTTTTGACACGGGATGGTGTCGAACTGCTGACGACCGACGGCGAAATTATTTCCAAGGAAATATTCCATGTCGATTGGGACCTGATGACCGCAGAAAAGGCCGGATACGACCACTTTATGCTGAAAGAAATCTATGAACAGCCAAAGGCCTACCGCGACACGATGCGCGGCCGGATCTCGGACGATGGCCAGCAGATCGTGCTCAAAGAGATCGGGATGACAGAGGAGCAGGTCAAAACGATCAACAAGATCCATATCGTAGCTTGCGGTACGGCATACCATGCCGGTCTGGTCGGCAAGTCGGTGATCGAATCGCTGGCTCGCATCCCGGTAGAGACGGATGTCGCATCGGAGTACCGCTACCGCAGTCCGATTATCACGCCAGAGACGCTCGTCATCGTCGTCAGCCAGTCCGGTGAGACGGCGGATACGCTGGCCGCGCTGCGCGAAGCCAAACGGTGCGGAGCCCGTGTCCTGGCGATCACCAACGTCGTCGGCAGCTCCGTCTCCCGCGAGGCGGATGATGTCATCACGACTTGGGCCGGACCAGAGATCGCGGTCGCTTCGACCAAAGCGTATACGTCCCAGCTCATCGCGTTCTACCTGGTCGGCTTATATCTGGCCCAGACGGTAGGCACCCGCAACGCCGACTGGATCGGCAGTGTCACGACAGCGCTGCAGCAGCTGCCGGAGCAGGTCGAGACGATCCTGGCTCAGGCGCCTGTATTGAAACAGATCGCAGAGTCGCTGACGCGTCACAACAGCTTGTTCTTCATCGGCCGCGGCCTCGACTTTGCTGTCGCGCAAGAAGGCTCGCTGAAACTGAAAGAGATCTCATACATTCATTCGGAAGCTTATGCTGCCGGTGAGCTCAAGCACGGCACGCTGGCGCTGATCGAGGAAGGTACGCCGGTGATCGCGCTGGTCACCCAAGAGGAGCTGGCCGAGAAGACGATCAGCAACGTTAAGGAAGTGAAGGCGCGCGGCGCCCACGTCCTGGGTGTCACTAACCAGAGCAATCAGCAAGAGGTCGCCAAGTCGGTGGATGAAGTGTTTGCGATCCCGAACACGCTGACCCTGCTCACTCCAGCATTGTCCGTCATCCCGCTGCAGCTGCTGAGCTACTACGCTTCGCTGGCGCTGGGGCATGATGTCGATAAACCGCGGAATTTGGCGAAGAGTGTGACGGTGGAGTAAGGAGAGAGAGTGGATTGAAGGCATTATTGTCTTGATGTAAAAACTCAGAAAGTGAACTCTAGCTTTATCAACAGCTGAGATGGGAGCCTAATAAGTACATTTATTAGGCTCTTTCTTTTTTTGAACCAGCTGCATGCGGACATCACCTCTTTTTTTTAGCTGCGAGAGATGCAAAAGCGAATACCTGACCTGCAGGAATAGAATGAAATCATCCTAAAAAGCGATGAACTTCTTCGCGAAAGACCGTCGGTAAAAAATACATTTATCTATGAACACCGCTCCGAGTGCTTGCTGGAGAAGATGTGCTGCATGCTCGAAGTGTCTTGCAGCGGGTATTCAAATGGAAGGACCGTCCCGAGAGTAGCAGGCGCGTCAGGACAGAGCGTGGATGGAGCTGTACTCCTGTGAACTCGTGGGCTGGCACGCGAGTGATCGGGTGACAAAAGAACGGGTACTGCAAGCGCTTAAGCAGGCTCACGGACGTCATCAACCCGACGGAGATGCTATTGTGCGCCGAGTGCTTTAATGGAACTGAAATGGGAAAGTCCGAATTGGACCTTCCCATTTTTACGTCCTAAAACAAATCAATATTTACTACATAAGCCGAATTTATAAAGTGCCGGTATCCTCAATGTAAACCAAGCGTTTACATATGTATATCAGGCGTTTATTGCGTAATATTAAGCAGGACAATACAATGAATCTGAAGGAAGGAGGAACGTCCTATGAGACTTGGCGAACAAATTAGAACGATACGCAGTAAGGAAAACCTGACACAAGAGCAGTTGGGACAAAAAATGAATGTTACCAGACAAGCTATTTATAAATGGGAAAATGGAAAAGGGTATCCGGATATTCAAAATCTAATTAAAATAAGTGAGTTATTCGAAATCAGTTTAGATGAGTTAATAAAGGGAGACAGTTCCTTTCAAAGTAAAATTAAAGTTAAAGGGGGTACAGGTATGTTCTCAAATAGAAATTTTTTATCATCATTAAACTATTTCAGTATGTTTTTCGCTCCATTTATTTTCCCTCTCCTCACCATGATATTCGGACATGAAGAGATGAGATGGCATGGGAAAAGAGCGTGTATATCCCACCTAATTCCAATTACAACATTCATTTTGATGATACTTATTTACGGGGGGATCCATTTAGTATCTACACAAGTAGAAGGAGTAGGGGTGCCTAATTCCACAGTACAAGGAAGCAGTATGGTCATTCTCGCTCTGATCACAATAGGCGTTGCCATTTGGAATATTAAGGAAGGGATTCGGCAAATTAGAGAGATTCTAGGTGGTGGTAATGCTTATGAAGCCTAAAACGCCAGCAGAGAATTTGTCTGAAAAAGAAAATACTGCTTTTTGGTTCCCCGGGCGTTGGATTGGTGGCCTATCCTTAATAATTGGACCTCTCTTGATACTCGCTGCGGCTCTATTGAGGATAGAATTTCATTTTTTCTACGACGCGCAGCTTAATGCATATTCCGAACAGCCTGTGCTGGTTACAGCAGCCTACAGTTGTTTTGTACTGGGATGTCTTTTCTTATGGCCGGGAATCATTACTTTAGTAAGGCTTATTGGTATGAAACATCCTACCTTAGCCATTTGGGGTGGTATGTTTACCATTTTAGGGTTGATAGGACGTGTTTTTCATGGCGGCATTGATCATATGGCCTTTCAACTTGTAAATGTACAAAGTCTTGATCTTGCAACAAACGCAGTGAGTGACTCCTACCACGCCTTCCACATTGTTCGTTATTTTAATGGCATGATGATGTTCGGTTGGATATTATTAGCGATTGGTGCTTACCGCTCACACACGTTAGGTCTTATCCGCTCGCTAGCCTTGGCATCCATGTTTTTCTTGCCATTGGGTACGCTTAAAGGAACAAGATTAGAATCTACATTCATAATACTTGGACTATGCATAGCATTAGTCCCACTTGGTATTAAAGTTTTGTGCGATGGCCCACCGCCGTCACGTAAGGCAATACAATGGACCATTGCCCTCGTAGTAGGACAGATTATATTTATTATTCTTTCCATTCTCTTTCCGGAATTTATGCGGCGCTAATTAGGGCTTGCTGACAGCTGAAATAAAGGCCTAAAAGCTAAGCATAACAAAGGTGTCGCCCTATTTATGTCGAAATCATATGCAAGGGAACGTACAAAGAGCGGACCAAAATCCTTGCAGATGGAGTGACGAATATGTTCAAACCCACCGCACATCTTGAAAATGAAATGATCATGCTGAGTTCTTTTTACCGTTTGGTGGAAAACTGGACGAGGACAATCGTTGGGTTCAGTTGGCGCGGCTGGTACCTTGGTCAGAGGCTGAGAAAGCCTATGGCCAGCTTTTCACAGACACGTTCCGTGGCCAGCAAACCATCAGTTTGCGGATGGGGCTCGGGCTGGTCGACGCCACCTGTACGCCATCGGACGTGGCGTATCCCACCGACCTGAATCTGCTCAGCTTAGCCGGAGAGCCTATCGCGATTTGCTGGTGATTCATGAACTGTATCGTCAACAGCTTCACATGTATACCAACCGTACGCATCAGATGGACGAGCGGATCGTCAGCATCCAGCAACCCCATGTCCGGCCGATCGTACGCGGGAAGGCCAAGGCCCGCGTCGAATTCGGAGCCAAGATCGCAGTGAGCATGGTCAATGGCTATGCGTTTCTGGACCGCCTGTCCTGGAACAACTATGAGAGCGCACGACGCTTATGGACGTGGTCGAGAAGTACCGCGAGCGCCTCGGCGTCTACCCCGCAGTCATTCAGGCGGATCAAAACTATCGCACGCGCGAGAATCGGCGGTTCTGCAAGCAGCACGGCATTCGGTTAAGCGGACCTGCCCTGGGACGAAAGCCTAAGAAGGGGTCGACAAACCAAGAAAAGCAAGTCCTCAAACAAGATACCGGCCAGCGAAATGCGATTGAGGGCAAGTTTGGAGAAGGCAAGCGCAAGTATGGGCTTGGCTGTATTCGCGCACGTCTTCCTCAGACCAATGAATCCGTGATCACGCTTCAACTGCTGGTGATGAACCTGGAGCGCAAGCTCCGCCTTCTTTTTTGCTTTCTTTTCACCCTGCTCTCTCGCGCTCGAGGCCAGGGGATCGATCACGCAATTCGTGAGTATCGATTGGACGCGCTGCTGTTTCTTAAAAACGAGGATAGGTTCGATTTGTCCGCACGTGCTGGGTATCCTGCCATTACAGTGCGGGAGGTTATGCGGAGACAGGAATCATTGGAGAAGGAGGCTGTACAACCAAGGGACCTCAGGGATAACCTTTGTTGGAACTGCGTACAGTGAATAAAAGAGAAGGAGCCAATAATACATGAAGATTAAATCGAAAATAGCTGCCATGGCGCTTGTTGTTGCTCTGTCCGTAGGGACAGCAATTCCGATATCCGATGCGCAAGCGGAATTGAAGTCCGTGAAGGGTTGGAGATCCATCGCGGTAGGAGTCAGCCACAGCTTGGGAATTAAAAACGATGGAACCCTATGGCAGTGGGGCGAGATCACAACTTACAGAGGATCCGACGGTGGTGAGACCAACCTTTCTGCACTCGTTCCCGAGCAGGTCCCGGGTTTGACCGATGTCATCGCGGTTGCCGGAGGCCAAACACATTCTCTGGCTCTTCGTGAGGATGGTACGGTATGGGCATGGGGCGGCAATCATGACGGCCAGCTCGGAGATGGGAACGATACAAGCCGAGCACTGCCAGCTTTAGTGTCCGGTCTTACCGATGTTGTTGCCATTGAAGCCGATTGGACGCGAAGTTTTGCCGTGAGGAAGGACGGCAGCGTTTGGGGTTGGGGTGGACTCTACTACCAAGATTCAGACGGCACAATTCGAAATACTGGCGTTCTCAAGAAATTAGACGGGTTGAAAGACGTAGTTTCTATTTCGTCAGGCTATGGAAGTTTCGTCGCGCTTAAGAAAGATGGAACCGTATGGCAGTATCTAGAGCAGTTGACGCAAATACCAGGTGTCGAAAATATTGTGCAAGTCGCCGTCGGTTCTCAATATACTTACGGGCTTGATAAAGATGGGGTGGTATGGTATTGGGGGTCTATCGGAGAAGGTATGTCAAATGGAGTCTCCATGGACGACGACTCTACTGCCCGCAAGTTGGAAGGAGCGACAGGCGTGGCCGCCATTCAGGCTTCGGCAGGCGGACCCCTGCTTCTTAAAAAGGACGGCACGGTCTGGGCGAGCGGAACGAATGCGGGAGGGCAATTGGGGAATGGTTCTTTCCAGTCGAACGATAAGCTCAGCCAGGTTATAGGGTTGAAGAAGATTACTAAAATCGCGGCTCACGGCATCGGCTTCCGTTCAATGGCCATCCGAGCGGATGGAACGCTTTGGTCGTGGGGAGCTCCTTATCTTGGGGACGGATCGAAATGGAACGGCAAAATCCCAGTAGCAATCGCAAGCTATCCGAATGAAACGCTAGAGAAGGATCCTTATTTTGTTGAAGTTAATGGGGAATATTTGCAAATGAGCCAGCCTCCAATTAATCAGGAGGGACGAATCTTGGTGCCATTAAGAGCCATATTCGAAGCGATGGACACGAAAGTCCAGTGGAGTTCCTCTTCCTCAACCATTACGGCAGAAAAAGGCAACCTGTCGATCCGGTTAACAGTCGGAGAAAAGACGGCTTGGGTGAACGGAAAGAAGCTGGAAATCGCTGTTCCACCAGTTATCGTAAACAATTCCGCCCTCGTTCCCGTCCGCTTCATTAGTGAGTCTCTCGGAGCCAAAGTTGACTGGGACGTGACCAGCAAGACAATTACCATTAAGACTGTTTAAGCGAATTCTTGAGTTAGGTACTATAGCACAACTATGAACAGGCTGCCGAATTTCGGCAGCCTGTTGAATGTTGCTGACAACGTAATTTGACCGGAGAAAGACGGAACATCTTGTCCATCATCTGACGGACTTCCAGTCCGCATAGTGGTAAAAGGGAATGCCCACCTGGGGTTCCCATCGTACCGTTAGATATGAACCTGGTCGGGCTCTCCGAATCCATCCGAACGTTGAGCAGAAACCGTACTTCCTCCAGCATTTCCCGATCCAGCAAGTGCGCTTCGTCCACAATTACGCACGGTTTCAAGTGGTGCAGTCCGCGCATCAGTTCAATTTCTCGGTGCAGCTGCCTTTTGGCGTCGCCGCGGTAAAACTTCGCTTCACAGCCCAATTGCTCGAGCAAGCCCTTGTAGAAATGGCGGGGCTCTGCCGTTCCTGAAGCTGATGCATCCCGTCTTGTCGACCATCCGACTCTCGCAGTGGAGAAAGGCGTTTGCCAGCACCGAGGGCTCCACAAACCAAGCGGATGGGATCATTGTGAAACGCCTGCTCCGGACTGCGTCTTCAGATACCCTTAATGAAGCGTCTGAGGAAAACCTTCACGCCATGAAGCGAACCGCGGACTCCAGCCATTCTGAAGTGCCTTTGCATTGAGCGCACCACGTTCTCCTCTCGCGCTTCCTGACATTGGCTTGGGTTCAGGAGCGTTAAGGGCTTTCGCATAGACAGGCACCCATTCGGTACCCGCTGCTGGCTCGCTATCCACAATGTTATAGGTTCCTGTAGGCCAGTCCAGTGCTAAAACAGCTGCAACCGCGGCGTCTTCTGTATGCACAAAAGAAGTGATTCCGTCAGTAGCAGGCAAGTTCCCGAGCCGAACTTGCTCTGCGAACAATCCGTTCGAATCGTACCAGGTCCCTTGACCGTACAGTACGCCATATCTAAGAATGACATGCTCCGGCATTTCCGCAGCGGTGGTTTCCAGAGCATGAACACCGTTCACGCTCGTGAGTTGCGGTTCCGGAGCCTCAAAGTCTAATGGACAATCCTCCGTTGCGGGCCCCTCTCCTGGCGCATAGGTCATTGTAATGCTTTGCGCGATCATCCGGCGAACGCCAGCGGCGAGCGAAGCATCCACTAAGTTTCTTGTTCCTTCCACGCGAATTCTTGCATTGGCGAATGGATCCATAGCCTGCAACGAAGTCAGTTGGTGAATGACCACCTCTGGGGATGTTTCGGCAAGTACTCTGAACAGATTCTTGCGATCATATACATCCGCTTGGACGAATGAAGCTCCAGCTTTCTTTAAACTTTCTGCATGCTCCGGGTTGCGTATTAACCCAATCACTTCATGTCCCTTTTGTACTAGCATCGGAATGAGTACCCTCCCAATGACGCCACTTGCTCCAGCAACTAAAATCTTCATTTGTTAATGCCTCCTTTATCTATTTTTATTTAAGACAATTCTGCATTAGCTTCTGTGACATACGATGAGACAAGCGCTAATCGTCAATGAAAAGTACCAAAACAGGAACAATTGGTGAGGAGCTGGAATGGCTACTGCAATGTCTATGGAATATCAGTGGACCAACAATAGAGTCGAGTTGACGCCGGAGTTAAGCAATATCATGTTCGAGGAGTCGCAAGGTATATCAGATATCGCTATTAAGCTGTTTATGCTCACGCAATGGCGCGCGCGGGCGCAAAGCCGAAGCATTGTGTTCGCAGGGCCTCCACGATTCTTTCATAGTTCTTTCATTAGGCAATGGTAGGATGGTCTAAAATAAGGAAAGGTTTTGATCGAACACTATGAATAAAAAAATGAATCGTTTTGCATCCCGGAAACTGTGGATAGGTTTGATGATTGTGGCGCTGCTTGGCCCGATCTTGCCGATCGCGCCGACGCCAGTTTCCCATGCAGAAGTGGACGGTGATTTCACTTATGCCGTAACGAGTGATACGGAGGCAAGGGTGCTTTACTCTTCGGGCAGCGAGGTTGATCTTGTCATTCCGGCAAGCTCCGTAATAACAGGCTGACCAGCGGTCACGGGTGACCCGGTGATTGCACTCGAGATCGTGCTCCCTCGCAGCGTCAGTACTGTTGAGAATTACGCGTTTCAAATGAACTGGATGAGTCGGTCGCACTGTCGCCCGGCGCCGGACTTTATCATTTGTTCCGATGAGGTGAAGGCCCCGCCGGTCTGCTGGATCAGGGACGATTAGCAAAGGAGCGGTGAGTGCGCTCAATAACATAACGATCGTTACAATAAAACATGGTATAGGATTTTGTGGCCTCTGTCAATAACATAACAGTCATTATGTTTTATTGTGCTTTTTAGTATTTCGTATGTATAATGGATATACATCTGTTCATTAACGACTGTTACGATACAAGAGAGGGGATCTGACGGATGGGACGCAACCGCGAATTCGATGTGGATCAGGCGCTGGACGCGGCGCTTTGCGTGTTTTGGCGTAAAGGCTACGAAGGCGCATCATATACCGACCTGACACAGGCTACGGGTGTTGAACGACCTGCCCTTTACTCGGCGTTTGGCAACAAAGAGGCTTTGTTCCGCCGCGCTTTGGCGCGCTACTACGAGCAGTATCTGGATTACTTCCCCGCTGCGCTGGAGCTGCCGACCTCGCGTGAGGTGGTCGCGCACATCCTCGGCAGTGCGGCTGAGCTGCATACGCGTTACCCGGATCGCAGGGGGTGTCTGGGCATCCTTGGGGCGGTGGCTGGCTCGGACGATGCCGAGCCGATCCGGCGTGCGCTTGTGGATGCGCGAGCGGAGGGAGAGCTCGCGCTGCGTGACCGCCTCGAACGAGCGAAGGAAGAAGGTGATCTGCCGGAGACAGCTGATTGTGCTGCGCTAGCTGCTTTTGTGATGGCGGTGCTCCACGGCATGGCTGTTCAAGCCAAAGCAGGTTTCAGTCGGGACAGGCTGGAAGCCATTGCCGAGCATGCGGTCTCCACCTGGCCGGTTGGCAGCGCAAGTCTATAGGAGGGAACGCAATATGAAAAAGCTGGAAAGCGTTTTGGTCACCTTGGAACATGAGGAAGAGTATATCCAAATGATAAAGGACGCGCTGCATCCGGCGACCGTGATCCAGGCTCACCGCAAGGATGCCGGGGCCATCAAAGCCGCCCTGGAGGTAGTGGATGCGGCGATTCTGACAGGCGATCTGGATGAGCGGTTTCTGCAGGCTCCCAACCTGCGATGGGTCCACTGCGATCATGCCGGTCTGGAGAAGAGTGCCTGGCCGGAGTTGTTCGAGAAGGGGATCATCGTGACCAGTTCGGCTGGCCGATCCGCACCTGCCTTGGCTGAACACGTGGTGTTCTTCATGCTGGCGCTATGTTACCGGTTTGCAGATTTCCTGGATGCGCAGCGTGCGCATCAATGGGGCGTGAAGGATTCGGAAGAATTGAGAAGCCTCTATGGCAGAACGGTTGGCATCATCGGCCTTGGCAATATCGGCACGGAACTGGCTGTGCGCGCCAAAGCGATGGGGATGCAGGTGCTGGGGTACCGCAGGAGCCAGGCGCCTTTGCCGCCAGGGGTAGACCGGTGCTATTACGAGGATGAAGGGGGTGGGCTGCATGCCTTGCTCACGGAGAGCGACTTTGTCGTCATCGCCGTCCCGCTGACCGATACCACGTATCATCTGATCGGAAGAGAAGAGCTGGCGATGATGAAAAACACCGCTCATGTCATCAACATCGCCCGGGGTTCGGTCATCGACGAGGACGCATTGATCGAAGCCTTGTACGCACGCACAATTGCCGGAGCCGGTGTAGACACGGTGGCCCAGGAGCCGCTGGCGCCCGAGAGCCGGCTGTGGGATGCGCCCAACACGTTTATCACGCCGCATATGACGCCGCAGGTGCCGGACCGGACGCTCCGCTCGATCAACATAATGATCGACAACATCAAGCGGTATCAGAAGGAAGAGCCGATGATCAATCAATTGACGGAGAGGGAAGTGTTCACCGTGCTTCGAAAGGATAGGTGAGGCGTGCCCATCTAATCACCAGTTCCGGAATGATCAGCAGCAGTGCGAGGGCGCCGTAAACGCCGATGGTATAGCTGTCCGTATAGGTGAAGCCGAAGCCGTGATGGAACAAAGCGGTCAGAAGATGAATCGCCATGTTCGTAAAGCAGAAGGCGTAGCTTCGGATCATCCAGTTCCGGTGACGGATCACCTGTTTCTTTTTGATGTGAACGAGCGCCATGATGGTAATAAACGGCCAAATCAAATTCATTATATTGAAGCCCATGCTGCTGAGCCTGCCCCCGGTAGCGTGAGGAGCCATATAACCGGAGGTTACGACAACAAGCAGCACGGAAACGATATAAACGTAGCCGTTGATCCGGTGGAGCCTGCGGCTTTTTTCAAAGAACCGGTTCGAGAAGTTGATCAGTCCCGCAAACATGGCGATGCAGGCAAAGGCTACGTGCACATACATGACGTTGAGCCAGACGGGAAGATTCAGCTCCCGGTTCAACACGGATTTATGGCTCAGAAAGCGTTCTGCTCCAGGATCGATCAGGTAATTTTTCGCCAGGGCATACAGGATGAACAGGATGCTGACACCGGCAAGCAAGCTATACCAGGGTACCTGCCTCTTCATGGGATTCGCCTGCCCGTTAATTTGGATGCCGGCAGCATGCCGGCCTTCGCGGTCCCGGTCATATGATCCCCCTCAACAGCCACTTCAAACTTCAGATTTAACCGCATCGGTTTTGTGATCTTCAGCATCCAGGCCAGCTTGTCGTCTAGGAGAACCGGATCCAAGAAATCAACTGTTTCATTCCCTTGTGTGGCCTTGCCGTGGACGACGCCATTATAGGCAACGATGGATAGTCTAACCTGCATCTTCCCGATAGGCGTAGCAATCGTCGTCTCCCAATCTCCATCAAATGCGAAGGCGTGCTGAGTCTTGCCAGCCGGGGCGCCAGCTTTGGTAGCTGGCTGGATCTCCGCATGTCGCGGCTCGCCGCCCGTCAGCGGCAGGGGCGCCATACCCGTCTCCCGCCAGACCGTTCCTCTCCGCTCATATTCGAACAACTGCTCGATCTCATACGCGATGCGCGGTCCCAACTCACGCTCCACCAGATAGAGCGCCACATCGAGTCCCGACGTGACGCCGCCGCCGGTAACCAGGTTGCCGGCATCGACGACGCGCGCCGGGACAGGCACGGCTCCGGTTGCACCGAGTAAAGCCATGCCCAGATGATTCGTTACTGCCGGTCTGCCTTCGAGCAGCCCCGCCATAGCCAGCACCAGGGAACCGCCGCATACTGTTGCGACGACAACATCCTCTTGTTCGAGCGCCTTCCCGAGCATGCCGCCCAACGCTGTGTGTACGGTTCGTCCCAAGATGGAAGGAACCGAGTCGGGGCCGTCTCCTTCGACAGGGCCGGACGCTCCCGGTACGAGAATAATGCCCGGGCGCTCTGGATCAAGTCGACCGCTGGTCTCGATTCGCAGCCGGTTCGTGCCGCTAGGCACGGACCTGGGCCCCTCGGCGGTAACGAGCGCTACGCTTAACGCGTTTTCCGTTACCATCTCGGCAGCACAGAATACCTCGTAGGGTGCAAGGGCATCGAGCAGATCGAAGCCGTCAAAAAGCACGATTTGAACCGATAACATGAAATCCTTCTCCTTCAACCGTTTTTATAGGAACACGTGACCATCTTCACGTTCGAAGCATAACAAACGAGTATCTCAAAAGAAGAGGCGAAAAAGTCACAAATCAATAAACATTGCATCACAAAACGGCAGACTGCTCTGATCCCTGAAGAAGAAGTGATAAGATAGGGGAGAGGTGAGATTTACACATGAGCGATTTCAATACGATTCTCGTGGTGGACGACGATCAAAGCATCGTCGAGCTGTTGCGGGACTTTTTGGAGAATGACAGCTTCAAGGTTGTCACTGCCAATGACACTGCTCAGGCATGGACCCTGTTTCACCAGCATGCCGTGCATTGCATCATCCTGGATATCATGATGCCGGGACAGAACGGATTTGAATTCTGCCGGCAAGTGAGGACGGGGAGCGGCGTACCGATCCTGTTCCTCAGCGCCCGCGGCGACGATGTGGACAAAATCCGGGGGCTGACGCTTGGCGGGGACGACTATATCGTAAAAACCGCATCGCCCGGTGAGATCATCGCCCGCGTGAAGGCGGTCCTTCGGCGTACCGGTCCGCAGCAAGATAGCGGTCCCCGCGTGCTCGACTATGGCCGTATCAAGCTTGATGTGTTCACGCGGGAAGTATTCGCCGGCGATCAAGTCATCTCTCTTACGCCGAAGGAATACGACCTGCTGCGATTGTTCGCGGAACATCCGAGACAGGTGTTCACCTATGATCAACTGCTCGCGAAATTCTGGGACGGTATCGGTGACCGGCATACGATTCGAGTGCATCTGAGCCGTCTTCGCGAGAAGATCGAGCTCGACCCGGATGAGCCGCAATATTTGACCAACGTATGGGGCGTTGGCTATCGGTTTGAAGGGGGTTAGCATGAGGAGACTTCGCATACGCACATATTTAGTGCTGGGCCTGGTGCTGCTTCTGCTGATGCCTTGGATTTTTTGGGTGACAGCCTTTTTTCTTGCGACGGGATCGCTGGATCTTGACGGAAGGGAGGCCGTTTCCTATGGCATGCTGTCAACCGCTGCCATTGTGGGCTTGCTGCTCGCATTTTTCATTATTGGCCTTCATCTCCGCCGGTATCTGCTAGACCCTCTTGAGCAGCTTGGCGCTGCCGCACGGCAGATTGCCGGAGGGGATTGGGATATAGAACTGCCGCAGCCCGCTGTCCGGGAAATCGCCGAGGTTCGGGAGGGATTCGCGTTCATGGTAAACGGACTCCAGCACTCGAAGCGGCAGCAAGTCTTGCTGGAGGAGGAGCGGCGGTTTGTCATCGCGGCCGTCGCGCATGATCTGCGGACCCCATTATTTGCGCTGCGGGGGTACTTGGACGGGCTTGAGCAAGGCATTGCGCGCACGCCGGACCAGGTATTGCGATATGTGGCCGTGTGCAAGGAGAAGTCGGCACAGTTGGATCGGCTGGTCGAGGATCTTTTTATATTTACGAGGATGGAGTATCAGGAGAACGGGCTGACCAAGGCCGAATGCAATTTCTGTGACATTGCGAAGCAATCGGTGGCCAGTCTGGAGCCGCAGGCGCAACAGAAACAGATCGCAATCCGTACCGAATGCGAATTCGGGCGGGACGAGTGCCTGATCAGAGGCGATGCGCATTTGTTGGAGCGTGCGTTAAGCAATATCTTGGACAATGCGGTTCGGCATACGCCTGCTCATGGTCGAGTTGACTTAGCGTGCCGGCGGGAGAAAGAACGTGTGGTATTCACGGTGCATGATTCGGGGCCCGGCTTTACAGCGGAGGAGCTTAACCGCATCTTCGAGCCTCTCTACCGGGGCGAACAGTCGAGAAGCCGCGCGACGGGAGGCGCCGGGCTCGGACTGACCATTGCGCAGCGGATCATCCGCCAGCATGGCGGCGAGCTTGCGGCAAGCAATCATGCGGACGCCGGCGCCGTCTTATCGGGCTGGATTCCGTTATAAGGGAATACTCCGCTAAACCGTCTCCCATAGAAATGGCGCTATTTTGGCATGAATGCATCGGATAATGAGACAATATATGATATACTATCAAAATACAAGACATAATGTGGTTTGTTAATTATCATTGAAGGAGCATGTGTTATGAAATTGGATGTGTCCAGCCAAACACCGCTGTACGCACAGCTGAAGCAGATCATCAAAGAGGAAATCTCTCGAGGAGTATACAAGTCCGGCCAGAAGCTGCCGCCGGAATCAGAAATGTGCGATACATATGGAGTCAGTCGCGTTACGGTTCGCAGAGCGATCACAGACTTGGTGGAAGAGGGGTTTCTGTACAGCCAGCAGGGCAAGGGCAGCTATGTACAAGAAACCAAGATGAAACGGGAGCTCATCTCCGTAGGAAGCTTCTCGGACATTACGACGGCCTCCGGCAAGAAACCCAGCGCGCAAATATTGTCAAACGTCATCATCGAAGCCGACGAGAAGCTGGCCGACATCTTCAAGGGACGCGAGGGCGATCGGGTATTGAAGCTGCATCGTCTTCTGTATATCGATCATTCGCCGTTCATTATTGAGACTTCGTATTTTCCGCTTGGTCTGCTGCCAGATCTTGAGCAGCATATCGGAGAATCGTTGTCGACCTACCAAATATTGAAGAAGCGGTACGGGATCGAACCATCCTACTCGGAGAAAACGTTGGAAGTTGTGCAGTCACTGGAATACGAGGCTAATCTGTTTCGCTGCGACCGCGGAGAACTCCTGTATCGCATCGATAAGATCAGCTACGATGCGGAGGACCGGCCGCTTCACTATTCGCAGTCGTTGTATATGACCAGCAAGGTGATGTTTACTTTACATACGGGCAAGAAGACATAAATGTAGAGGCTCACGAGGCTCAAGGAAGAGAATGTCCGCTTGACAGACCCCGTTATTTTTTGTATACATTGATATAATACAACTAATAACAACATGGAGGGTCTCGATGAAGCTGATTGCTATTGGGGATACAGTTGTCGATTATTATCAGGATCAAGGAAAGATATATCCCGGCGGCAACGCGCTTAACGTGGCGGTGGCAGCGAAGCGCAGCGGAGCCGAGAGCAGCGCATTCCTCGGCATAACAGGAGATGACGCAGCAGCGGCACAAGTGCTGCACAGTATGGAGTCGGAGGGCATAGACAGATCACGCATAAGGCGCGTCTACGGTCCACATGGCGAAGCGGTCGTGACGTTAAGCGAGGATGGTGACCGGATCTTTGTCGGGACGAATCGTGGACATCGCGTTTCTTCGTTACTGCGGCTGCAATTAACGGACGACGATCTTGCCTATATCAGCCAATTTGATGTGATCCATTCCAGCGTAAACAGCGATCTCGAGCATGAGCTGGCGAGATTGGCGCAGCAGCCGTTATCCTTTGACTTCTCGATAAAGAAGAGATGGGATGACGACTACTTGCAGCAGCTGTGTCCCTATCTGACCTATGCCTTCTTCTCCGGCAGCGATATGAGTATAACCGAGATTGAAGAGCTTACTTCCCGAGTCCATAGTCTTGGCGTCAAAGTCGTGGGTGTCACGAGAGGCAGCGAAGCCGCGAGGTTCTCGGATGAGGGGATGCTGTATGAGCAATTGCCGCTTCGAGTGGATATTGTGGATACGATGGGAGCAGGTGATTCATTCATTGGCGCGTTCCTGGCGGCTTATCATGGAACGTGGAATATGCAAACCGCCTTGGGCCATGCGGCGATTGCGGCGTCCAAGACATGCAAACAATATGGAGCGTTTGGTTATGGTGCCCCCAAAAAATAGGTGTAAAACGAGAAGATGCGTCAATAAACATGACGCGTTTTCTTGTTTTTTTTACCTTCTTCCATCCACCCCTTAATATATGTTAACTTTCATTTCATTTTGAAAACATTTTCATTCAGAAAACGTATTGACTCAATACGTTATTTAATGGTATATAATATAATATAACAACATAGGATAAGTTGTTACGTTCATAAACAGTTGTCCTTAAACAAAAGGGGGGCGAAGGCGTGCGGGTTACGGGAGTTGGATTCAGCTGTATGGATGTGTATGACCAACTACACAGGATGTATCCAACCGGAAATAGTGTCGATTTTGCGATTCATCTACGCAGGATGGGCGTTCAGACCTCCTTGGTCAGCGTAGTCGGAACAGATGAATATGGCGCCATGATGATCGACACGCTGAAGCAGGAGAAGGTCGATGTAACGCATCTTGACGTCCGGCCGGGCAGTACCGCGGTATTTAAAATGGAGTTGAACGGGAATGATCGTGTTCACAAGGAGAAAATCGAAGGGGTAATGGCGCATTTCGCATTAACCGAAGCTGACCGCAGATTTATTACGGAGCATGATATGCTCCACACGAACCTGTCCGGCAGGGTCGAGCGAGAGCTGTCGTATTTCCGGGACTGTGGCGTTTCCATTGTGTTTGACTTTTCTACGCGGACGAAGCGGGATATTGCCGGGCCGATCCTGCCGGATGTGGACTACGCATTCTTCTCCTATACGCAGGAGGATGCGTACATAACGGAATTTCTGGCATGGGCGCAAGCACTGGGACCACGTGTGGTCATAGCGACGTTAGGTGAGCAAGGCAGTCTGGCTTATGATGGCAAGACGTTGTACCGCGGCCAGATTATACCTGCGGATGTCGTCAACACGGTAGGAGCGGGAGACTCCTTCTGCGCCGGCTTCATGTATGGCGTGCTGCAGGGCTGGACCATCCCGGAGTCGCTGACGCAGGGCGCGCGAACGGCCTCCGGGGTTGTGTCGAAATTCGAGCCCTATTGAGAATGCAGGACAGAGCAGAGAAGAGGTGGATTCATTGATTATTGATGTGCATACCCATCCGATATTCCATAAAGCAATCTGTGACGACCAAGAGACCCTCGAATATCGCAAACAGGAATTCGGCATCTTCAAGCAATCGCCAACGCCGGTCGAATCGGTGCTGCAGGAGATGGACTACAACGGCGTATCGCGCTCCGTACTGCTCCCGCTCGATTTGACAACCCGCAGCGGCGGTTGGATCGTGACGAATGAAGAAGTGCGGCGGCTGGTCGATCTGGCTCCGGATCGCTTTATCGGATTTGCCAGCGTGGATCCGTACCGCGAGGATGCGGCAGAGGTGCTGGAGTATGTATTCGCTCATTTGAAGCTGAGCGGTTTGAAGCTGCATCCGTCGAAGCAGAGGTTTTATCCTGACGATGACAGGCTGAAGCCGCTTTACGAGATTTGCCTGAAATATGACAAACCGATCATGTTCCACGCGGGGATGAGCTGGGAGCCGGATGCGCCGGCGGTGTATGCGCATCCGCTGCGCTTCGAGGAGGTGGCGATCGCGTATCCCGAGCTTCGCATGTGTCTGGCGCATTTTGGCTGGCCATGGATTCAGGAGACGGTAATGCTGCTGCTGAAATATCCAAATGTGTTTACGGATACCTCGCTGCTGCACATGGACAATGCGCTCGATTTCTATACCCAGGTTTTCAAAGTGAATATGGGACCGCTCTGGATAGAGCGAAACTTGAGAGACAAGGTGATGTTCGGCACCAATACGCCCCGGTTCAAAGCCAAGCGGCTGCTGCCGGCACTTGAGGCAATGGCGTTCCGGCCCCAGACGCTGCAAAAGATACTGAGCGGCAACGCTGAGGTGTTCCTGGGAGAGAGGAGGAATGAGCGCCCTTGGTTAAATTAAAAACGCTAGTGCTCAGGTCGACAGCCGAATTCCAGATGATCAAAATAACGAAAGACATTCAAAGCTTCGTAGAGCAATGCGGCGTGACCAACGGACTG
This sequence comes from Paenibacillus jepli, assembly GCF_047238105.1. Taxonomy (NCBI): domain Bacteria; kingdom Bacillati; phylum Bacillota; class Bacilli; order Caryophanales; family Paenibacillaceae; genus Paenibacillus; species Paenibacillus jepli. The sequence goes on along the minus strand of NZ_JBDFMD010000001.1, from coordinate 2,461,337 downwards.
GCGGCTGTCATCTCGGCGCATACGACAACCGGCATTATGGTCAATGAAGGACTGGAATGCGTGGAGACGGATATCGAGGAACTGCTGGAGCGTCTGGCGCCCAAGGATTGGCCTTATGCTCATGCCCATTTCCTGCCTTCATACGGAGCGACGGGCAGCAATTCTCCCTCGCATCTTAAGTCGATGATATCCGGCAACAGCTGCATGTTCGTCGTAGAGGACGGCAAGCTGGTGTCAGGTGATGCCCAAGATGTGTATCTGGCCGAATTCGACGGTCCCAAGAACAGAAAGGTATACATTCAGGTCATCGGCGATTAGAGGCGAGGGGGGAGCAGATTGTCTCGACTGAAGAGAGCGCAGATTGCCGGGATGAACGAGCATTACCGGCTGTATCCATTATCCTACTTTTTGGATGCCATGGTCATGACGGGGATCGAAGCGATCGAACTGTGGGCTGGAGCGCCGCATCTCTATATGGGGCATGCCTCGGACGCGAGTCTGGACAGCATCCGCAAGGAGATCGAGCGACGGGGACTAAAGCTGATCTGCTATACTCCCGAGCAATGTCAATATCCGTATAATATCGCGGCGAAGGAAGACGATTTGCGCAGCAGGAGCATGACGTATTTCCAGCGCAGTCTGGAGGCCGCGGCCCGGCTCGGAAGCGGCATGTTCCAGACGGTGCCTGGCTGGGGGTACTTTGACGAGCCGAGTGAGGACGCGTGGGAGCGCGCCAGAGAATCACTGGCCGTGCTGGCCGCACGGGCCGGAGAGCTGGGCATCACGATGACGCTGGAGCCTCTGGAGCGCCGGGGCACCAACGTGATTACCAATTTGCCGCAGCTTCGCAGGATGCTAGGCGAAGTCGGCTCCCCTCATTTGAAGGTTATAATCGATACTTGCCCGATGGCGGCTGCGGGAGAGAGCTTCAACGATTATTTCCAGGCGTTTGGAGAGGATGTCCGGCACATCCACTTTGTCGACAGTCAGCACCGTAGCTGGGGCGAGGGCAGTTTCTCTGCGGAGACGTTCCTGCGCGACATCGAAGGGCATGGCTATGAAGGGTATCTGACACTGGAAATATGCGCCCGCAACACCTTCATCGATCCTACTGCCGCCGTTCGGAAAAGCCTGGAGCATCTGGAGCTTGCGATGGAGCGGTTAAGCAAGGAGGGGGCGGTATGATGCGCCCGCAGAAGAATGAAGCCAAAACCTCCATCGGTCTGTATGCACCACTCGCTCCGATGAATATTCTGTACAAGTTTTATTCCCTGCCGTACTTTCTCGATGCCACACTTCGTCTGGGCTGCGAAGCCGTGGAGCTATGGGGAGGGGCGCCGCACCTCGACATCGAAGGCGCCTCGCCGGAAGACATACGCGGGATCAAGCGTCTGCTTGAAGGAAGAGGCTTGCGCGTGTGCTGCTTGACACCCGAGACTGGACTGTATCCTGTCAATATCGCTTCGGAGGACAAGGAGATGAGGCGCCTCAGCGAAGCGTACTTGAGCAAGGCGCTGGATATTGCAGCCGAGCTCGGCAGTCCGGTGATGCAAGCGACGAGCGGGACGGGGTACTTCGATGCTCGCCCGGATGGGGCATGGGCGCGTTCGGCGGAGGGGCTGGGAAGGCTGTCGGCCAAGGCGGAAGCGCTCGGCGTAGACTTGGCGCTAGAAGCTCTGCCCCGACACGAGAGCAATCTGGTATACGATGCGACGACGATCGGCCGCATGCTGGACGAAGTCGGTGCACCGGCTCTGGGGGTACTTCTCGATACGTCGGCTGCCGCTGCCGCCGGCGATACGCCAGAGCTATATATCCGTAAGTTCGGCAGCCGGATCAAGCATATCCAGCTCATCGATGGACCTGACGGACGACTGGCGTGGGGCGACGGTTGCTTGCCTCTGGAATCATACGCGGCCAGCATCGCGGCAAGCGGCTATGAAGGCGCTCTCGGGCTGGAGCTGTACGCGCACTCCTACTATGAGAAGCCCGATCCGGTGCTGGAGCGCTGTGTTCAAGCGCTTTGCATCCGGGGCGGCTCCGCTGCGCTGTAAGAGTCTCACTTAAAGAAGGGATGGGGAATATGCGCAACGTCTCGGTGATGAATTACAACTATCAACGCTATCCGCTGGATTACTTCCTTGATTCCATGAAGCGGCTGGAGGTCGATGCGATAGAGCTATGGGCGGCGGAGCCGCATATGTACGTGGGAGATCTGTCGGCTGCAAGGCTGCGACATATTCGCAATGAGATCGTGTCGAGGGAGCTCCAGGTGGTCTGCTTTACGCCCGAGCAATGCGTCTATCCGGTGAACATCGCCGCCCGAGATGCCCAGCTGCGTGAACGCAGCATGCAGTACTTCAAGAAGAGCCTGGCTATTGCCGCCGAGCTGGAATCGCCTCTGCTGCTGGTTGTGCCGGGATCGGGCTTCTACAACGAGCAGAAGGAAGAAGGCTTCCACCGCTCGACCGAATCGCTCCAGTTGCTCGGCGAAGAAGCTGCAACATACGGCATTCACATCGTCATGGAGACGCGCTCGAAGTTCGGTACCAATCTGGTGAACAATATCGCCGACTTGAAGCGGTTGATCGCGGCTGTGGATAGTCCTTATGTAGATCCGATGCTCGACACTGTCCCGATGTATACGGCCGGAGAGAAGGTGCGCGACTGGCTGGACGCTTTCGGCAGCCGGCTCAAGCACGTGCATTTCTGCGATGGCGATGGCAAGGGCGGATCCAACCTGGCTGTCGGCGACGGCGTATTCCCGATGGGGGAATATTGGGAAGAGTTGAAGAGGGGATACAAAGGCTATCTGACGCTGGAGCTCGTGATGAATCGCTATTATCTGGAGCCCGAGGAGGAAGTGCGCAGGACGTTGGAGCGTCTGCGCCGGATAGAGGCATCGAATGACTATAAGGGAGTGGAATAGAATGGCCAAGTTTGCCAATATGAACTTTCACTATCATCGCTATCCGTTCGAGTACTTTCTCGATTCGACGGTGAAGCTGGGGCTGCCGGCAATCGAGCTGTGGGGCGGCGCACCTCATGTATATGTGGGTGACGCATCCCATGGGGATATTGTCGCGATGCGGCAAGAGATTGAACGACGGGGGCTGGAACTGGTCTGTTTCACTCCGGAGCAATGTATCTACCCGATCAATCTGTCGGCCAAGGACGACACACTTCGCATGCGCAGCGTGGACTACTTCAAGAAGTGCATTGGCGTCGCCAATACGCTGGAAACCTCGATGCTCCTCGTGACGGTAGGCTACGGTTTCTACAATGAGCCTGCCGAGGAAGCCTGGAACAGAGGACGCGAGTCGCTGCGGGTGCTGGCAGAGGAAGCGGAGAGGCAGGGAATCATACTCGCGCTCGAGCCGATGTCGAAGATGGGCTCAAACCTGATTACCGACTTGAAGTCACTGGAGCGCATGTATAACGAAGTGAATGCACCGGCGATGAAAGTGCTGCTCGATACGGTACCGATGACACTGGGCGGCGATAGCTTCGAAGCGTATCATGCCGCATTTGGCGACGATCTGGCCCATATTCATTTTCTGGATGGCGATGGGAAAACGTCGGCGCATCTGGGATGGGGCATGGGCGTTCTGCCGCTGGAGCAGTATGCGAAGAGCCTGGAGACGATCGGGTATGACGGCTGGCTGACGTTGGAGTTGATCGGGCCGCAGTATAACTGGGAGCCGGAGGCCTTCACCAGGCAAAGTCTGGAGCGCTTGTCGCAGGTGTTTGGACCAATTAACGAAAGAGAGGAATTAAAATGAAAAAAAATGCGAGCAAGTTGACGACGGGTAAGTGGGCCATCATCATTCTCTCCTTAATCATGCTAGTGGCTGCCGGGTGCAGCAATACAGATGGCGGCTCTCCCGCTTCAGGCGCGAATCAGACGGGTGACACTGCCGCGCCGAGCGTCAATCCGGACGACATCCCCCACGTTCCTCCCTTGCCCGCAGAGGTGAAGAACAGAGGCAAGCTGGTCGTAGGCGTGAAGGTAGACTACCCGCCGCTCGGCTATCTCGATGAAACCGGCACAAATGCAGGCTACGAAATTGATGTTGTCAGAAAAATGGCTGAATACGCCTTTGGCGACGAAAACGCCGTAGATCTCGTGCCCGTCAACGCCACCAACCGCATTCCATATCTGGAAACGAGAAAAATCGACTTTATTGCAGCGACGCTGGGTGTAACGGAGGAGAGAAAACAGCAGCTGGATTTCTCGACCACGTTCTTCGACGGCGGCGTGGTAACGGTGGTGAGCAAGGATAGCGAGATTAAGAGTATTCCGGATCTGGCCGGGAAGAAGGTAATCACGATTAAAGGCTCGACAGGCTCCACATACCTCGAGGAGAATGTACCCACGGCCGAGCAGGTGAAAATCGAGAGCAACGCCGACGCGTTCCGCGCCTTCAAGGACGGACGTGCCGATGCCATTTTCCATGATGCCGTATTGATGACAGACTTCGTGACGACCAATCCGGAGTATACCATTGTCGGCGAGCAAGTGGCATTCGCGCCGATGGCGCTGGGCGTGCGCAAAAATGAGCCCGAAATGCTCGATTTCGTAAACGGGGCGTTAGAGCAAATGAGAGTAGATGACCATTTCAAAACGTTGATCGAAAAATATTTGCCGCAGGCGGGCGATCTCGACCCGATGGAAATGATTCCTAGACCATAATCGCATCACCACTACAGGAGGGGATCCTATGGAGAAGAACAAACCAAAGCTGTCCATTCGCAATCTGCAGAAGCAGTTCGGAGACAATCATATCCTTCGGGGCGTGGATATCGATGTGCATTCCCAGGAAGTGATCGTCATTATCGGGCCGAGCGGATCGGGAAAAAGCACGCTTCTGCGATGCATCAACGGATTGGAGACGATCAACGGCGGCGAGGTCTATATCGACGAGAAGCGAATCGAATATGTCCCTGCCGCATTACAGCAGGTTCGTCAGCGAATCGGCATGGTGTTTCAAAGCTACAACCTGTTTCCTCATCTGACTGTCTTGCAAAACCTGCTGCTTGCTCCTATAAAAGTGCAGAAGCGGAACAAAAACGAGGTTATTCCTCAGGCGGAAGCGCTGTTGCGGCAGGTAGGGCTGCAGGATAAGGCGAACAGCTATCCGGCTCAGCTCTCGGGCGGACAGCAGCAGCGGGTCGCCATCGCCAGATCGCTGGTCATGAATCCGGAGGTGCTGCTATTCGACGAGGTGACCTCGGCGCTTGATCCAGAGCGTGTTCGGGACGTGTTGGACGTCATGAAAGATCTGGCAGCACGCGGTACGACGATGCTGATCGTCACACATGAGATGGGATTCGGCCGCGATGTGGGCGACCGTATCATTTTTATGGATCAAGGCGTCATTGTGGAAGAGGGCCCGCCTCAGCAGTTGTTTGGCAATCCGGTTGAGGAGCGGACCAGACAGTTTCTGAAAAATGCCATGTAGATCCCACACAGACTAACACCAGGAGGAGGTGCATGGGGTGAACTTTGATTTCGGTTATATTATTGACACGCTGCCGCTGTTGCTGGAAGGTCTCAAGATGACCATCTACATCAGTGTAGCCAGTATAGCTTTTTCGCTTATTATCGGGATGAGCGGTGCAGTGATCCGAACGGTGAAGGTACCGGTATTGTCACAGATTGTTAGCGCGTATGTCGATCTGATCCGCAATACACCACTGCTTGTTCACGTCTTCTTCCTGTATTTCGGCCTGCCGGCGTTTGGCATCAAGCTATCGGCTGTGGCTGTCGGCATCATCGCTCTCTCCCTCTGGGGAGGAGCCTATGCGACGGAAAACTTCCGCGGTGGTACAGACTCCGTACCCAACGGACTGATCGAATCGGGGCAGTCGCTGGGGCTAGGCAAGCTGCAAATTATCCGGCATGTCATCATCCCGCTCGGCTTCCGTGTCAGCTTCCCGGCCTTTTCCAACACTGCAGTCTCCGTAATCAAAAACTCGGCTTATATGACCAGTATCGGGGTTGCGGAACTAACCTTTATGGCAGTCGATCGGATGGCTTACGATTTCAAAACATATGAGATGCTGCTATCTATCGCAGTGATCTACCTAATTCTGGTCTGGGGCACATCTTATCTGTTCGGCCGGATTCAACGAAGAATGGACTTCAATAACCCGGTGAAGAAAGGCGGAAGCTTAAATGGAAGTATTGGCAAAAAACTTAAACTTTCTGATCGACGGGCTGATTAATACCATCCAGTTAAGTGCAAGTTGTCTCAGCATCGCGCTTGTCGTCGGTGATCGCAGGGGTATTGCAGACGACGAAAATCAAAGCGGTATCGATGATTGCCAACGGATACGCGGAGTTGTTTCGCGGTCTGCCGATCGTCATCACGTTGTTCCTGGTCTTCTTCCTGCTGCCCGAGTTCGGAATCCAAATCAACAGCTATCTTTCCGCCATGATCGCTCTCAGTCTGTGGGGGAGCGCCAACATCTCTGTAGCTGTGCGAGGGGCTATCCAATCGATCCCGCCGACCCAGACGGAGGCCAGTTACGCCCTGGGCATGAGCTTCGTACAGACGATGCGCTACGTCATCCTGCCGCAAGCGATCCGGCGGATGCTGCCCTCTGTTATCGGTCTGATGTCGAATCTGATCCAATCGACGTCGTTGTCCGTGCTGGTAGGCAATCTTGATTTTCTGAAAACGGCGCAGCTGATCATCGAACGAGTGGAGCTGATGCAGGGGCTGTCGATTGCGATGCAAATGTATTTGATTGTGCTGGCCGTCTACTTTGTTATTTGCTATCCATTGTCGCTGCTGGCCAAAAGACTCGAACGGGTTTACCGTTGACCGGGGGGGCTGGACATGAGCAAGCTTGACCGGTCGCGCATTGCGATCATGAATATCCATTATCAATACCATCCGCTGCATGTTTTCATGGAGGCGATGGAGCGGCATGACATCGCTAATATCGATCTCTGGGCGGGCTATCCGCATTTCCTGGTCAACGAAGCAACATTTGATGATGCGGCCCGATTGCGCAGGGAGATCAGGAGGAGAGGGCTTCGTCTGATCTGCTTTACGCCGAAGCAGGGCGGTTATCCGATCAACATCGCGGCAGACGATGCGTCACTGCGGCAGCAATCGCTGGATTATCTGATCAAATGTGTGGAGATGGCTGCCGAGCTGGAGGCGCCGATGCTGCAGCTGCTGCCCGGATGGGGCTTCTATAACGAAGCGCCGGATGCGGCGCGCGAGCGCTCCTGCGAGGGGCTGCGCCGCATCGCGGACAGGGCGGGTGCGCTTGGTGTGACTTCTGTCCTGGAGCATCTGCAGCTGATTGAATCCAATCTGGCGCTGACCTGCTTCGATCTGAGGACGATGATTCGCCAGGTCGATTCTCCGCATCTGAAGGCGGTGGTAGACACTTGCCATATGGCGGTCGCCGGCGAGACACTGGGCGATTATTTCGCGGAGCTCGGCGACGATTTGATCCATGTGCACCTCAACGATTCGGACCAGCTGCCGCTGGGCGAAGGCCGTCTGCCGATCGGGGATTACGTAAGACAACTGGAGCAGCAGAGTTACGCTGGATATGTGTCGCTGGAGATTTGTTCGCGCAAGCATTACATCGATCCGGATGCCTCGCTGCGGACCAGCTTGCATACGTTGGACCGGCTGCTACATTGAATCGGCTGTCGACGAGCTTGGAGGCTGGCAATGATGACGCAGAGCCTGCGTAAGTATTACTTTCACGTATACAACTATTTTTTCTATATCGCTTATGCATCCTATCTTCCTTTTCTCAGCTACTGGTTCGTGGAAGACGGCCTATCGGCGCCTCAGATCGGATTTCTGTTCTCCATCGGCCCGATCGTCGGGCTGATCATGCAGCCGATATGGGGCATGCTGATTGATTATTTCGGCATAGCCAAGCCGGTGCTGATCTGCAGCATGGGGATCACGCCCTGGATTATGCTTTCCTATCATTATACGGAGCACAGCTTCGGCCTTTATGTTGTCATCTCGATTGTATTGGCCGTTTTCTCGTCAGCGACGCTGCCGGTAGTTGACGCCATGACGGTCAGGCATGCACGGAAGCATGCGCTGAGCTACGGTGCCATCCGTGTCGTAGGTTCGATCAGCTTTGGTATTTCCGTCACGGTGTTCGGATTGCTCTATGACCGTCATGGCCTGTCTCTTATGTTTGTTCTGTATCTTGCCGCTATGCTGCTCATGTGCGTACTGAGCTTCTTCATTGAGACGAAGCCGCATGCGGGGGAACAGTCGACGAGCTCGTCTGCCGTAGGCGGAAGCCTGCTTGGACAAATGCAGCCGCTGCTCAGGAACCGCGGATTCGTTCTGTTCCTGATCCCGGTGTTTGTCGCTGCAATAGGACCGCAGCTCAATAATGCCTTCTATTCGGTCTATATCGCGAGCTTTGGCGAGGAGGCTGCAGGAAAGATTGGTCTGTTGTATACCATCTCCTCGGTTGCGGAGATCCCGGTATTTCTGCTGTCGGGTCTCATTATCCGCAAGCTGGGGTATATCGCAACGCTTACGCTCGTCTCGCTGGCGGGAGCGCTGCGCTGGTTTGTGCTGTCGCTGGAGCCTTCTATGGACATATTGATGATGAATCAAGTGTTATCTGGCAGCACGTACGCGCTGTTTCTTGCGACCGGCATCAACTATGCATACGATCACAGCACGGCTGACACCAAAACGACGGCCCATTCTTTATTTATCGTGGTGTATACCAATATCGCAGGAATCGTCGCAAGCAATGTGGGCGGCTGGATTATTGATATCGGGGGTTACCGGCCGCTGTTCGGAGGCGCCGCCGTGCTTAGCGTGTTGGGCGCTGCAGGTTTCGCTTGGTTGGGCAGATCTGCTGGACGAGATCGAGAGAGAGTACTGACCTAACTACGGAGTTTTGGAGAATGGGAGAGAACCATGGCTAACGAAAGCTTTGTTATCCGCTTGGAATTGATTCATGAAGAAGCGTCCTTCGGCGACGTGGCTTCGACGATCAGCCAGCATCGCGGAGATATCGTCTCTATTGACGTCGTCCGTTCGGGCAGCCGTTCATCCGTACGGGATATTACGGTCCAGTCCGGACCGGTCGATTGCGAGAACGCGGTGGCAGCACTTAGAGCCCGTCAGGGCGTACGGATCATTCACGTCTCGGATCGTGTGTTCCTGGCTCATCTGGGAGGGAAGATATCGATCCAGCCTTCGACGCAGATCAAGAATCGGGACGATCTGTCCCGGGTCTATACGCCAGGCGTGGCAAAGGTCTGCACCGCGATTGCGGAGGATCCGAGGAAAGCCTATGCGCTTACCATCAAGCGCAATATGGTGGCAGTCGTGACGGACGGGACGGCCGTGCTGGGGCTGGGGGACATCGGTCCGGCAGCTGCCGCGCCGGTCATGGAGGGCAAGGCGATGCTGTTCAAGCAGCTCGCCGGGGTGGACGCCTTCCCCATCTGTCTGGATACCAAGGATACGGAAGAGATTATTCGGACGGTGAAGGCCATCAGTCCTGTCTTCGGCGGTATCAATCTGGAAGATATCAGCTCGCCGCGGTGCTTCGAGATCGAGCGGCGGCTGCAGGAGGAACTGGATATCCCGGTCTTCCATGATGATCAGCACGGCACCTCGGTTGTAGTCATGGCAGGGTTGTTTAATGCGCTTAAGGTAGTCGGCAAAAGCATCCAAGAGGTGCGTATTGTCGTTAACGGCATTGGTGCGGCTGGTGTCTCGATCTGCAAGATGCTGTTGGCTGCGGGTGTAACACGTCTTGTGCCGGTAGATCGTTATGGAGCGATTGTGCGGGGAGAGCGGTACGACTACCCCATGTGGCAGTGGCTTGCCGATCAGCCGCAAGTCGAGCGGCAGGCGGGTGAGCTCGCCGACGTGATCGGTGGCGCGGATGTCTTCATCGGCGTCTCGCGTGCTGGCGTGCTGAAGGCTGAGGATGTCCGGAGAATGGCTGGTGACGCTATCGTATTCGCAATGGCGAATCCTGAGCCGGAGATAGCCCCGGAGACAGCGCTCCCCCTGGTGCGCGTCTTCGCGACGGGGCGCAGCGACTATCCTAACCAGATCAACAATGTGATGGTGTTTCCCGGCATGTTCCGAGGAGCGATCGACTGCCGCGCCAGCCGCATCAACGATCGGATGAAGCTGGAGGCTGCCCGGGCGATCGCGGATGTGGTCGATGAGCGGGAGCGGAATGAACAGTATATTATACCGAGCATTTTCAATGAACGTGTGGTCGAGAAGGTGCGGGACGCCGTAGTGAAGGCGGCTATCCAGACTGGGGTAGCGCGACGCATTCCGCCAGAGCTTCATCACGATGTCCATGCTCATGAGCTTGGAGGCACTCTACATGCGCAGGTATAGAATGGAAGCGGACTTTCTGGGCGAGCTGCCGGTGCCGGCGGAAGCTTATTACGGTATTCAGACCGTTCGCGCGGTCGATAATTTTGCGATAACGGGCTATCGGCTTCACAGCGAGCTTATCCGGGCGATGGCGGTGGTGAAGAAAGCGGCGGCGAGAGCCAATCAGAGTACAAAGCGGCTGACGCCCGGCATCGGGATTGCGCTCGAGCAGGCTGCAGACGAAATTATTGCAGGAATGTGGCATGAGCAATTTGTCGTCGATCCCATCCAGGGAGGCGCTGGTACGTCGATCAATATGAACATGAATGAGGTGCTTGCGAACCGGGCACTGGAGCTGATCGGAGCCGAGAAGGGCGATTATACCAGGATCAGCCCGAACACACATGCGAATATGTCGCAATCTACGAATGATTGCTTCCCGACAGCTACGCATATTGCTGTGCTGCGTCTGATCGATGGATTACTTGAGGAGATGAAGCTGCTTCATGCCTGCTTCGAGCGCAAGGCTGAACAATTCTCCCATGTTATCAAGCTGGGACGTACGCATCTGCAGGATGCGGTGCCGATACGTCTCGGACAGGAGTTCGAAGCTTATGCACGTGTGACAGCCCGCGATTGGATCCGTATCGAGCGGACGAGGGAGGATTTGCTGGAGGTCAATATGGGCGCCACTGCGGTAGGGACGGGCTTGAATGCCGATCCCCGGTATATTGAACGTGTCGTTGCAGCCCTTGCCGACTTGAGCGGCTTGCCGCTGCGGCAGGCGGAGCATCTGCCCGACGCTACCCAAAATACCGATATGCTCACAGCCGTATCGGCAGCGCTAAAGGTATGCATGATCAATATGTCCAAGATCGCCAATGATCTGAGACTCATGGCATCTGGACCTCGAGCCGGTCTGGGGGAGATCAAGCTGCCGCCTCGCCAGCCGGGATCTTCCATTATGCCAGGCAAGGTCAACCCCGTCATGTGCGAGGTCGTCAACCAAGTCGCGTTCCAGGTGATCGGGAATGATCATACGATCTGCCTGGCATCGGAGGCGGGCCAGCTGGAGCTGAATGTAATGGAGCCCGTACTTGTGTTCAACCTGCTCCAGTCGCTGGATATGATGCGTAATGTCTTCGCTTCCTTCCGCATGCATGGTCTGGAAGGGATCGCGGCCAACGAAGAGCGCTGCAGGGCGTATGTCGAGCAGAGCCCGGGACTGATGACCGCGTTGAACCCGTATTTGGGCTACGAAGCATCCGCCCGAATAGCGCATGAGGCGATACAGACGGGGCGATCGATCCGCGAACTCGTGCTTCTTTATGACCTTCTTGATCCCGAGCAGCTGGATGATCTGCTCGAGCCTTTCAGGATGACAAGTCCCGGAGTCGTGGGAGAGATGAAGTAATGGAAGATACGAATTGACAATTTAACAAAATTGTTTTACGATATAACAAGACAACATAATACAACATACAATAATCGGAGGTAGGAAATGATGAGTATCGCCAATGTATTGGTAACCGCACAGGATCAGATCGAGCGTATCCTGGAAGCCTACAAAGAAAGAGAAATTCACCGGGTCTTCCTGGTCGCATGCGGAGGCTCTTCCGCGCTTATGTATCCGAGCAAATACTTTATCGATCATGAGGCCAAGACAATTACGGCGGAAGTATACAACTCCAATGAGTTTATCCACCGCAACCCGGCGACGCTTGGATCCGACTCTTTGGTCATCCTGTGCTCCCACAAGGGCAAGACGCCTGAGACGACCGAGGCTGCCAAATTTGCCAAAGCCAACGGAGCATTGGTCGTATCGTTGATGTATGTGAAAACCGCGCCGCTGGCCGATGCGTCCGACTATATCGTCAACTACAGCTGGGCGCCTCCGGGACAGCTCGACCCTCATCCGGAAATCGCTAACTACGCGGTGTTGTTCCGCTTGACGATGGGGCTGCTGGCTGTGAAGGAAGGAAATAAGATGTACGAGAAGCTTGTGAAAAACCTCAGCCGCTTCAGCCAGGTGTTGAGCGACGCCAAGGAGCGCTCGATCGACAAAGCGAAAGCATACGCAAGCTCGGTGAAGGACGAGAGCATCATCTATACCATGGCCAGCGGCATCAACTATGGCATTGCCTATTCCTTCGCCATCTGCATCCTGATGGAGATGCAGTGGAAACATTCGCACGCCATTCACGCAGGAGAGTTTTTCCACGGTCCATTCGAGATCCTCGACAAAAACGTGCCGTTCATCTTGCTGATGGGACTCGACGAGACTCGTCCAATGGAGGAGCGGGCGCTTACTTTCCTGAAGGAGCATGGTGAAAAGCTGCTTGTTCTCGATGCCCAAGAGTTCGATTGGGGCGACATTGAAGAGGGCGTGAGAGGATATCTGGCGCCTCTGTTGCTGAATTTCGTTCTCCGCGTATATGCCGTGGAGCTGGCCGAGGCGACAGGCCATGCGTTGGAGATCAGACGCTACATGTTCAAAGTGCCTTATTAATCCGACAGCAGCATAACTTATGAAAGCAGCCTCCCTCGGCTTGATGCTCGTGGGAGGCTGCTTTCGCATCTGCAGGGTCACTTGAAGCATGCTCTCCTGTCACAACCAAAGCCGCTGCCTCGTTCTATGTGCAAACGAACCGAAGGAGTGGCTCTTATGAAAGCTATCACTTGTGTTGTGATCGGCGCAGGATATGCAGGGATTCACGCGGTGAGGGAAATTAGCAAACAGTTCAAGGGTCTGACGGCCAAGCTTCCCCTGCGGCTCGTCATGATCGACAAACATGCGTACCATCTGCGCAAAGTGCTGATGTTCCGGCCGGCTGTTACGAATGAGGAGATCCGGGTGCCATTGACAAAGCTGTTCCCCGAGGGAGTCGAACTGGTGCAGGCTACCGTTACGAAGATCAAAGCGGCGGAGAAGAAGCTGATCGTTCTGAGCCCTATGGGAGCGGAGCAAGAAATAGACTATGATATGCTCGTCGTTGCCGCGGGCAGTGTGGTCCGGCAGCCTGATCCGGCGCAGGGCGGGATTGCTCTCGCATCGCTGGACCATGCGGGACAGATCCGGAGTGCCTGGCTTGCCAATCTGGAGCGGGCGGCAGCGGAGGACAACCCGACAGAGCGTAAGCGATGGATGCATATCGCTATTGTCGGAGCAGGGATCAGCGGTATGGAGACGGCTGCGGAGATGGCTCACTATGCCCGCAAGGACGCAGAGCGGCTGGGGCTGGACCCGGGATTGGTTGCGATTGACTTGTACAATGCACACCAACGGCTTTTTCTTGACGGTCCTGCCAAGATCGGGGTGAGATTGGAGCACCTCCTCCGAGACCTCGGCATCAACGTAATCCATAATACACGTGTCATCGAGGAAAAAGATGGGGTATTATGGTTATCAGACGGTAATAAACGTTCGGCCCGGTTATGCATCTGGACGCTTGGGCTGCAGCCCAATCCGATGCTGGGTGCGATGGGCCTGCCCCTGACGAAAGAAGGATATGTACGCGTCGATGCCAGTTACCGGGTCTTGGATACGCCCGGCGTATACAGCATCGGTGACTGTGCCAGCATCGCAGCCCCGGATAGCGGCCGTGTCGATGGCAAGACCTGTAAAGAAGCGATTCCCCAGGCGGCAAGACTGGCCAAGATTATGCTGGCGGATCTGGAAGGCCGGCGGGCGCCGGTGCATGAGAGCTTCATGCAATCGTTCAGCATCGGGTTAGGCCCGGGCAAAGGGTTAACCTGGGTGCACAAGTGGGGACTCGATATAGTCATCACAGGTAAGCTGGGATGGAAGATCAAGAACTATACTTGGGATACGGCGAGCTTGATGACAAAATAAAGAGATGAAACTGGAGAACGGGGCGGTGAAAATGGAGATTCTATACAGAAAATACAAGAGACTGCTGCTTACGCTGGCTTACCAGATGACCGGTACATGGTCCGACGCGGAGGATGCGGTGCAGGACGTATTCCTGAAGGTCTGCGACGTCAATCCGGCAGGTCTGGCCGAGGAGCCGAAGGCCTATCTGTGCAAGATGGTCGTCAATCGCTGCCGCGACGTGTACAAATCGGCCCGCAGGCGGCGAGAGACGTATGTCGGCGAATGGCTGCCCGAGCCCGTCCCGACTTCGGCTGACGAGCCTCTGGATTATGTCCTGCGCGATGAGCTGTTGTCTTATGCGACGCTGGTCTTACTGGAGAAGCTGTCCCCCGTAGAACGGGCGGTGTTCGTCCTGCGCGAGGCACTCGGTATAGATTATACAGGGATCGCTGAGATTATTGGCAAAAGCGAGGTCAATTGCCGCAAGCTGTATAGCCGAGCGAAGGGGAAGATGGCGCTGGGCGAGGGAGAATCCATTCAGGCAGAGACCGAGCAGGAGACGTGGATCCGCACATTCATTGCCGCACTTGAGCAGGATAACATTGAGCGGGTGATTGGCATGCTTGCGGAAGACGTCGTGCTCGTCTCAGATGGCGGAGGCAAAGTGCTCGCCGCCATTCGTCCGATCGCATATCCTGACGCCGTCTCCAAATTCCTTGTTGGTCTGTTCCGTAAGTCGCATCTACAGGAGGACGGGGTACAACTGGAGATCCGGGAGATCAATGGCCAGGCCGGGGTCGTCGTCCGTTCGGGAGAGCAAGTCGATTCGATCGTGTTGATGCATGCCGAAGGACCCTCCCTGCGCAACCTGTATATTATCCGCAATCCCGATAAGCTTGGCTTATTTCAACACGCCTAATGATTCAACACCCGGGCGGCGGAGGCGTTCCTGTACTCGCTGGGCGTCACGCCGGTCAGCAGCTTGAACGATTTCATGAAATGATGGTTGTCGTGATAGCCCAGCTGCATGGAGATCTCCGTGACCGTCATGTTGGTGTCGGTCAGCAGGAAGGCGGCGGCATCGATCTTTTGCTGCATGATGTAACGTTTGAGCGAGACCCCGGACATGCTGGCGAACATCCGGGACAGATATTTGGCATTATAACCAAAATGATCGGCGATCTGATTGACCTGCAGCGGCTCGAAGCGGTGCCATTTCACGTAGTCGGCGATATCGTTGTACAACTGTCTTTTCTTGATCTCCGGCCGCGACTCCGCGCTGCCCAAGCCCACCTGATTGTGCAGTTCACACAGGACGCTCGTGGCGAGGTAGTTATTCAACAACGGATCGTTGTAGCTCCGAACGGAATCCTGCAGCTGCTTCATCATGACGATCAGCTTTTCTTTGTTGCGCAAAGTGCCGGTTGGGGGGATCGCAAGACTCCGCGCAGGAGGCGCGGCCTCTGCACCCGGCGGGTTCGCCTCGGGAGAGCTATGCTCCAGCACATGCAGCCAATAGAAGCTGCAGTCGGACTCGCGATAGCCGTATTGCCGGGTGAGCGGGGGCATCAGCAAGTAATCCCCCTCCTGGATCTCATAGCGGGAAAGTTCATCAGCGATGTATAAGGTCCCTTTACTCGGGATGAACAATTGGAAATCCGTCAAGATCCGGCTCATATGCTTCCATTGGGGAGAGAGGCTGACGAATTTGCCGGTGATCGTCAGCTGTAACGGCCGCTCGACGTTAAGCTCGATTGCTTCCATGGAGGTTCACCTCGAAAAAGTTCATTTTGACACCGGTATTTGACACCGGTATAGGCATGTGAGCATCGTAGCACACCATGCACAAATGTCAATCATCCATCGACAGGAGTGAAATATACACCAACTCAAACCTTTCGCCATTTACCGGGGAGCACCGGCAGCGGTAATCTATAACCAAGACTCGTTGCTGCTGAAAGGGGAAAGGATCGTGGAGACAATGGGAGTTCACCTGAGGACGAAAAAGCTGGAGGATTTCGGACTGGACCGCGTCCAGTTGCAGGGCGATTACCACACGAATGCATTTGCCAAGGAACTGAGCTATCTGAAGGCATATGATGCGGATCGTCTGCTGGCCGGATTCCGGGAAAATAGAGGGCTGGCGCCCAAGGCGGACAAGTATCCCGGCTGGGAAAACACAGAGATCCGCGGTCATACACTCGGCCACTATCTGACGGCCTGCGCCCAAGCTTACGAACAGACGCAGGATGCCGAGCTGCTGCAGCGTCTGACTTATTTGGTATCCGAGCTCGCGGAGTGCCAGTTTGAAAGCGGATACCTGTCGGCATTCCCCGAGACGCTGATCGATAACGTCGAGAACCGCAAGCCGGCCTGGGTACCGTGGTATACCATGCACAAGATCATCGCCGGCTTGGTCGATGTGTACCAGGCTACGGGCTCAGGCGAGGCCCTCGAGACGGTCAAGCGATTGGGTGACTGGGTGGCTTCGCGGACGTCGAGGTGGACGGACGAGCTGCAGGCAACCGTGTTGGCGGTGGAGTATGGAGGCATGAATGATTGTCTGTATGATCTGTACAAATTAACCGGAGACCGGAAGCATCTGGACGCCGCCCACCGGTTCGACGAGCTGCCGTTGTTTGAAGCCATCCAGAGCGGCAGCGATATCCTGCAGGGCAAACACGCCAACACGACGATTCCCAAATTCATCGGCGCACTGAATCGTTATTTGACGCTGGGGGAGAGCGAGCGCTTTTATCTGGAGGCTGCGGTTCAATTCTGGGACATGGTGGTGGGTCATCACAGCTACATGACAGGCGGCAACAGCGAGAGCGAGCATTTCGGCGCGCCGGACGTGCTGGATGCGAAGCGCAGCGATGTCACTTGCGAGACCTGCAACAGCTACAACATGCTCAAGCTGACACGGGAGTTGTTCAAGCTTACGGGAGACCGGAAGTACGCGGATTTCTACGAAAGAACATATGTGAATGCCATCTTGTCGTCGCAGCATCCGGACACAGGCATGACGATGTATTTCCAACCGATGGCCACAGGCTATTTCAAAATCTACAGCTCGCCGTTTGACCACTTCTGGTGCTGTACGGGGACCGGCATGGAAAGCTTCACGAAGCTGAACGATAGTGTGTATTACCACTCGGACCGCAGTCTGACGGTCGCTCACTATGTCAGTTCGGTGCTGGACTGGCAGGAGCAGGGCGTCACCTTGACTGTCCAATCCGGCATCCCCGCATCGTCAGAGGTGGAGCTGACGATCGAGACCCGTGACCGGGCGTCCAGGGAGCTGGAGCTTAACTTGCGTATCCCGTACTGGGTGCGCGGGGAGGCGCAGGTAAGTGTAAATGGCGAGCCGATCACGACCGGGCGCCAGCAGGATTACATCAACGTGCAGCGGATCTGGCAGCATGGCGACCGGCTGGTGCTTACACTGCCGATGAAGGTCATCGTCTCCGGACTGCCCGATCATCCCGCGGCTGTCGGTTTTCAGTACGGCCCGGTCGTCCTTAGTGCGGCGCTGGGTACCGAAGACATGAGTAAAGCACAGGTGGGCGTCATCGTACAAGTGCCGACACGCAAGATGCTGGTCAAGGATTTCATCATCCCGCAGGATAAGACTCCTGAGGAATGGCTGGCGGGGATTGAGCACCATCTTGTCAAGGATAGCGACAGTCTTACGTTCCGGCTTGTCGGTACCGATGAGGATGAACGGCTCGTGTTCACCCCGCACTATGAGCAGCACCGCGAACGCTACGGCATCTACTGGCGGATTGTGGGTGGGGACTCGGATGAGCTTCGTCAGCATCTGGAGCGGACGCGACGGGACAGGGCTGTCAGCGAGGCTACTATAGACAGCGTACAGGTCGGGAATGATCAGTACGAGCTCCAGCACGAGGTTGCGGGGGAGTCGACAACCGGTGGGGCCTGGGAGGGATTAAACGGTCGCAGAGTACAGCCGGGCGGCTGGTTCAGCTACAAGCTCAAGGTGGATCCTGGTGCAGCCAATACGTTGCAAGTGACCTATTTTGCAGGGCATCATAACCGGGCGATGAGCATTTACGCCAATGGCGAGCTGTTGGTCACGGAGCAATCCGACCCTGCATCCAAGCGCGAGTTTGTAACGAAACAGTATCCGATCCCCGCCGAGCTGGTGAAGGGGCAATCCGAGATCGAGTTGATGTTCAAGCCTGACGACAAGCCAAACGGCATCTATGGCGTGCTGCGGACGATGAGAGATATGGAGCTTACATGATTCCGAGGAAAATAGAGCAAGCCAAGAGCCCCTGCCAGCGGCAGAGGGTTCTTGGCTGTGTACATAGTACAACATCACTTATAGAAAAAGTCCGGAATGTCCGCCCACCGCTGCTTCATCGCTTGGGCTGCGGCCTTGGGCTTGCGGTCCCGTGTGAACACGCCTTTTTTGTTGCCCTGAACCCGGAAGATGCCCTGGCTCGTATTGAAGTCGGCGAAGTTCCACACATGCTCGCCGACGAAGTTGGGGCACTGGTCGAAGCTCTGATGATTGGCCTCCAGGAAGCGGACCTGGAACTCCTCTGTGAACATAACCGGGTCGACGTCATGGAAGCCGGCGATCGTGTCCGCCCCGTACTCGGTCATGATGATCGGCTTGTCCGGGAACAACTGCTGCCACTCCTGAAGCTCCTGGAGCAGCTGGAGGCTGGCGATCTCCCACTCGCCGCCTTCCACATACCAGCCGTAATACCGGTTGAGACACAACACATCGATGAGCTTGGCTACTTTGCAATGGGACGTGCCTTTGCCAACCATCGTCACGATGGTCACAGGACGCTGCTGGGGATCGAGCTCCTTGGTGAGCCGGACCAGCGGCTCAAAGTAGCCGTCGGCCCCTTCCTCGTCGGCAGCAGGTTCATTGGCGATCGACCACATGACGACACAGGCGTGATTTTTGTCGCGCGCGATCAGCTCACGGATGGCTGCTTGATGAGCTTCTTTCGTCTGGATCTCTTTCCATGTCTCGCGTCGTGGAGCTCCCGGTGATAGGGTGGCGATGAAGTTCAGATGCAAGCCGACGGCCGCGACTTCGTCGATGACGACCATGCCTTCCCGGTCCGCCAATCGCATGATTTCTTCCGAATACGGATAATGAGACGTGCGGAAGGAGTTGGCGTTCATCCATTTCATGAGCTGGAAGTCCATGACGTTGGCAGGTTCGTTCAGGCCGCGCCCGTGGATCGGCGTGTCCTCGTGTTTGCCGAAGCCCTTGAAGTAGAACGGCTTGCCATTGATCAGGAACTGGCCGTCCCGGACCTCGACCGATCGTACGCCAAAGGGGAGCTCATAGCTGTCCATCGGCATGCCTTCCCGGTGCAGCTGAACCCGGAATGTATACAAATACGCCTTTAAAGGTTCCCATAGATGAACGGATGCGATAGTGACCGACCCGACCGCTCCTGCGGCTGTGGCGACGACCTGTCCGTTCTCATCGAGAATCGTCACCGCGACATCGGCATCCCCTGTATAGTCTACGTTATAGCTTACCTTGGCGTCCTGCCCTATCAGCTCGTGCACCAGAGTGATATCTTGAACATAGCTCTTGGGCGTCGTATAGATCTTGACCGGGCGATGGAGACCGGCATAGTTGAAGAAGTCGAAGTTGGGATGGTTGCGGACCTGCTTGCCCAGACCCTCGATGTCCCGTTCGACCAGCTTGCCGACCGGCAGCGTCGATTCGTCCAGGATGTTGTTCACTGCCACGGTCAAGCGATTGTTGCCGCTTTGCAGCAGCTCATTGAGCTCGGCTTCGAACGGCGTGTAGCCGCCCGTGTGCTCGGCTGCCAGCTTGCCGTTGACGTAGACGTTGGCCTGATGTGTAGCGGACCCGAAACGCAAGACGATCCGCTCGCTGAGCAGGAGGGAAGGGACAGTGAATTCCCTCTCATACCACACCCATCCGACATGATTGCGGATGTCCGAGGCGACGCCTATATCATTATAAGAAGAAGGAACGGCCATCGGCAGCGGATCGGTCAGCTTCTCACGATACCAGTGGTTCGCCAGGCCGTCGCCCGGATCGAGCTTAAAGTTCCATATGCCGTTCAAATCAATGACCGTGCGCGATTCCGTGATGATAGGATACAACATGATAGATCACCTCATGGCTAGAATGGAACACCTGCCGCGCAGGGCGGCAGGTGCAGTCGGCTTAAGATTTGGAATCGATGACTTTTTGGATGCGGGTCTGAGCGTTTTGAACCGTCGTCTCCAGGTCCTGGCCGGAGAGCATCATGAGGTCGAATTCTTCGGTGAAGATCTTCTCCAGCTCCGCATGGTAAGGGACGGCTACCTGTGCGCTTGTCGTATTGGTATTGTTAAGCACATACAGCAGCGATTCCTTGTCGATCATCTCCGGTGTTTTGGTGCCCTCTACCATCGCATCTACGACTTGGTCCATGTCTGCTTTGTTCCACGAAGGGAACGCTTTGCCTTGCAGGACGATGCCTTCGGTCGAGAACCAGCGGATGAAAGTATAGGCTTCTTCTTTATGCTTGGATTTGCTGTAGATGGACAGCACATCGCTGCCGACATTGGATGAGATCTCATCGTCCGCATGCACCTTTGGCAGCGGGGCGAATACGCTGCGGAACGTCGCCGGGACCGTATCCGTACCGCCAAGCTCAGGGACGAGGAAGGAACCCATAACAATCATGCTCGTATCCTGGTTGAAATATTGCGGGCGGTAGTTCAACTTCTGGCTGACCACCTCGGAGTAAGGGGTTGCCGACTTCTCTTCTTCACCGCGCAGACGAAGCTCCAGCGCTTTGCGGACGAGCGGATTGTCAATATTGGCGGTGGTGCCGTCATCGGTCGTCAGGTTGGCGTTCTCCGGGGTGCCCACATTCTGTACAAAGTAGGCGAACATCGGCCAGCTGTGGAAGTACGTGCCGTAGCGGGTTTTGCCGCCTTCGGTTTTGGTCATCGCCTGGGCGTAATCCATGTATTCATCCCATGTCCAGTCTGTCGGCAGCTCAAGGCCGGCTTCCTTCAGATGATCCTCATTGATGATGACAAACGTTGTCGAAGACTTGCCCGGGAGTCCGTAGTAGGTGCCGTCGATACTCGTATCCGAGCTATATTCCTCGCTGAAGTCGACATTGTCGTTGGCCAGATACGTATCCAGAGGCTCGATCATGCCGAGCTCGACGCGTTGAGATAGAAAGGTCATATTACTAAACATGATGACGTCGAGATCATCGCCGCCGGCAGCCGCCAAATCCAGCTTTTTGTAGTATTCGTTTGAATTGTTGTCCTCTGCGGATACAAATTCAACCTTGATGTTCGGATGCTGCTTTTCGAATTCCTCGATGACGAGATCCCAGTTGTCCGCTTTCTTGGCATACCAATTGGACAGCTTGATCGTCACTTGCTCACTCGAGCTTGCTCCTTCTTCACCAGGCGTATTGCCTGGGCTCGCGGAGGAGCAGCCGGATGCCAACATGGCGGTAACGATAAGAGATGCAGCCCAACCTTTGCCATTCATTCTGAACATGTAATTTCCCCCTAATCGTATTTATCCTTTGACACTTCCCATGGCCACGCCTTCGATGACTTGCTTCTGGCCGATGATGAAGATGATCAACAATGGTAAGATCGCCGAGACGGCGCCGGCCATCATGAGCGAGTAGAACTCCCCGCTGACATCTGCGAATTTGCGGATCCCCAGCTGCAGGGTGAACAGGGCATCGGAACGCAGGAAGATCAGCGGATTCTGATAGTCGTTCCATGTCCAGATGAAGCGGAGTATCATGTAGGTGGCCAGAGCCGGCTTGACCAGCGGCAGTGCGATTCGGACAAAAATGGTCCAATGGCCGGCTGCGTCGATGCGTGCCGATTCGATAATCTCCTGATGCACGCCCATGAAGAACTGCCGCAGCAGGAAGGTGCCAAGTACGCTGGAGGCGGCCAACAGGACGAGTCCGACATGACTGTCGAACAAGCCGATCCAGCGGTACATGATGAATTGCGGGACCAGGATCGCCTGTGTCGGTATCATAAAGGTCGCCAGTACGAGTATGAACCACGCATCACGGCCCTTAAACGAGATTTTCGAGAAGCCGTAGGCAGCCATAGCGGATACGATGAGCGAGACCGCAGTAGACATCAGGGTGACTTTGATGCTGTTCCAGTAGTAGAGCGCGAACGGCACAGCCCCTGCCCAGACCTGGGTGTAGTTCTCCACGGCATTCCATCGCTGGGGGATCCATTGGATCGGATAAGCCATGACATCCAGCTCGGGTTTGAAGGAGGCGGATAACATCCATATAAAGGGCAAAATAAACAATATGCCTGCCGCTCCCATCAGTATCGTTACAACTACACGGCCAGGCCGGATTGCATGCATGACTTCAACCTCCTTAATAATTGACCCATTTCTTCTGCCCGACCCATTGCACCAGCGTAATCAGCAAGATGAGCAGCAGCAGGATGATCCCCATGGCAGAAGCGTAACCGGAGTTAAGGCTGATAAACGCAACCTCGTACAGATAAAAGACGATGACCGACGTCGAGCCGGCCGGCCCGCCGCCCGTCAGCACCATGATCAGATCGAAGACCTTGAAGGAACCGACGATTCCCGTGATAAGGAGGAAGAAGGTCGTCGGCGACAGCAGCGGAATCGTGATGCGGAAGAACTGGCGGAGCAGCGAAGCGCCGTCCACGTCGGCCGCCTCGTATAGATCCTTGGGTATGCTTTGCAATCCGGCCATATAGATGACCAGACTGAAGCCGAGCGAGGTCCACACCATGATGATCATGACCGAGATCAGGGCGTAGCTCGGATCTGCCAGCCACATCGGCGGATTCTCGATCCCGACGGCTCGCAGGAAGTTGTTGATCGGACCGCTGGACGGATGATACAGGACGCGCCACAGCAGCGCAATCGCGACAAAGCTGGAGATAAACGGCATGAAGTAGATCACTTTGAAAAACGTTTTGAAGTAGGTCGCTTTATTGATCAAGACGGCCAGCACAAGGGCGATGAACATGGCGATCGGAACGACGGCAATCATGTACACGTTGTTCGCCAGGGAGCGATGAAACGCTTCGTCCTGGAAGAGTTGGACGTAATTGCGAAATCCGACAAACTCCAGTCCCCCTATTCCTGCGATGAAGTTCCAGTCAGAGAAGCTGATAATACCGGATAGTACAATGGGGATGATGACGAGTACCGTCGTCAGGACAAGCATCGGCCCGATAAAGAGATAGCCGGCAATGGTATCGTAAAATGCCTGCTTGCGTTTTGTTTTGACTACGGTTCGTTGGGCTGCGCGCCGGGAAACCTGCTCCACGTCCTTCACCTCTTTGGTGTTCGTTTTCTTCATTATAAAGAGTGTCCCAAGGAAACACATGAAACTATTTTTTCTATATTCAAAAGAATGCATGATAAAATTTTTTCTGGAATGAAAAAAATATCGGATGAGCCAGCCGCGAAAATAGCGTACGATAGAATCATGATTAACGATGATTAGGGAGGTTGTCCATGCGTCTACGCCAGTCGTACAAGCGATTATCGTTCCGGCAAAAGTTGATGATCACTTCGATCGCTTGTCTGGTTCTCCCGGCGATCGGCATGATCCTGAGCACGAGTTACTACTCCAAATTGATCATCCGGGAGCACACGCTCGAGAAAGCAACCCAATCGCTAACCATTGTCCAATCACAGATTGATACGATCCTGGCGGAGACCGTGTCGGTAGCGAACTTCGTCCACTTCGATCCGGAGATCAAGATCTTGCTGAAGGAAGCCAAGATGAGCCCGGCAGCCAGCCGCGAGTTGACGACCAGACTGGAGCAGGTGGCCGGAGAGACGCTTGATCTGCGGATTTCACTGCTTGATGATGAAGGCCGCCCTTACTCGGATTATTCATTCTACGATTATAATCCCTCCGACTTTGCGCATCGCAGCTGGTTCAACAAGCTGGCCGCGTTATCGGGATATGATACGCTCTTCATCGGCGGAGAGCCCAATTATCTGGCTTCGCAAAAAGCCGATATGCCTTATGTGTTTATCACCGCCCGCGCTTTGCGAGAGAGCCGGAGCAAACCGCCCTTTGCCTATCTCATGATCAGCCGCACAGAAGCTGCGGTTCGGGAGCGTTTCGAGACGCTGGAGGAGGACGTTTTCTTGCTGGACAAGGACGGGACGATCTTGTCCAACCGGGACACCGACCAGATCGGATTGAATATTAATACTATCGTTCCACAATCGGAATTGCGGTCCCCCGCCATTATCCGCTTTGACGATGCCAATCAGCTTTTGATTTCCTTGCCGCTGGCCTATGGCGAATGGCGCCTGGTCAGTATTGCGCCTTACGAGCAGCTGACCGGGCGACTGAACGGCCTGTCCCGTTCGGGCCTCCTGATCCAGGCCGTGTTTGCCGGTTGCTTCCTGATCGCGCTCGCTTACCTGCTGCGGCGGTTTACCAAGCCCATCTATACGCTGGGCAAAGCCGCCCGTCAGATCGAGACGGGCAATCTGGCCGTCCGCTCCCATATTCGGGGCGATGACGAGGTGGGAAGTCTGGGCCGCTCATTTGACCACATGCTCGACCGGATCCAGCAGATGATGCTCGACTTCAAAGCCGAGCAGGAGTTGAAACGACAAGCAGAGATGGCGATGCTGCAGGCTCAGCTCCATCCGCACTTCCTGTTTAACGTGCTGAGCTCCATCCGGATGCGCCTGCTGATCCGCAAGGATGATGAGAATGCGAAGCTGCTCGCCAACCTCTCATCGCTGCTGCGCTCCAGCTTCTCCAGACAAGGCGAGTTCGTCCCGCTCAGACAGGAGATCGAAACGGCCAAGCAATATATGGAGCTCATGCGGTTTGCCATGCGCCATCCGACCGAATCCGAGATTCATGTGCCGGATGAGCTGCTAAGCGCGACTGTGCCCCGGCTGATCATGCAGCCCATCATCGAGAACGCCTACAAG
Source organism: Paenibacillus jepli (assembly GCF_047238105.1). NCBI lineage: Bacteria > Bacillati > Bacillota > Bacilli > Caryophanales > Paenibacillaceae > Paenibacillus > Paenibacillus jepli. The sequence continues at coordinate 2,436,154 of NZ_JBDFMD010000001.1, read as the reverse complement.
CACGGTTTCTCCAGTCAGGGCGGGCGCATCGTGATACGGATTGAAGAGCAGGACGGTAAACTGAACATCACGGTGCGGAACAACGGTACCGGACTAGATGAACACGAAGCGTCCGAGCTGGAGCGGCTGTTGCTCCACAACCAAGCGACAAACAACCATGCGGGTGATGAAAGCGGGATCGGGTTGAACAATGTATTGACCCGTCTGAGATTGATCTATGGCACGGAGTTTGAGATGGCCATCCGGAGTATGGAGGGCTGGACCGCCGTGATCCTGCGCTTTCCGAGGCATCCCGATGAAGACGGAGGACCCATCCATGTATAAAGTATTGCTCGCTGACGATCACTCGCCTGTGCTGGAGTATCTGGAGAGCTGCATTCCCTGGACCGAGCTGGGGCTCGAATTGATCGCCCTATGCTCCGACGGGCAGGAGGCTTGGGAGGCTTGCCAGACCTATGCCCCCGATATTGTGCTGACAGATATCGGCATGCCGGCGATGGACGGCCTGACCTTGATCGAGAAGGCAAAGACGGTCAATCCGCACCTGCAAGCGATCATCCTGTCCTGCCATGAAGAGTTCCATTATGCGCAGAAGGCGGTCAAATTAAATGTGTCTGATTATATTTTGAAGGAAAGTATGGAGGCTGAGCAGGTGCAGACCGTGTTGGCCGAAGCTGTCGCGAGACTGGAGGCTGAGCAAACGAACCGGCATTCGATGCAGAAGCTGCAAAACATGGTGAAGACCAATCACGCCGTCATCCGGAGCCGATTTATGCGGATGTTTCTGGAGCAGCCGGTGTGGGACGAGCGAGAATGGATCGAGCAGGCCGCCGGCATGGAGATCAACCTTCAAAAGGGGGTGCCTTACTTGCCGGTGGCGGCGTTTCCCGATCATGCGCATGAGTTGGAGCGGCGTTTTGGCGGAGCTGTCAACATGCAGTTCGTGCTGGACAACGCGCTGCAGGAGACGATGGAGCTTGAGGGGGCGACGCTGTTCTCGCTGAACGAGCGGCAATATGTCCTGTTGGTGCCTCTCCCGCGGACGATTATCCGCAACCGGCATGAGGACCTCAGGAATGCCCTGTACAAAGCGCAGCAATCGCTGGCGCATCACATGAGGATGAGCATCACGTTCCTGTACGGCGAAGCGGAGACGTCCGTGGCGGAGCTCAAAAAACAAATCCAAAGCTTGCTGAACAGCCAAACCTTACGATTCTACGCGGGCGTGGGGGTTATCCGAAAAAACGAGACGGTGGTTACCGCTAACGAAGATCCTTTCATGCAATATGCCCATACTTTTCAGGAGCTGCGCGAATGTATCCAGGACGGAGACTGGGCGCGTGCCGATACCTTTGTATCGCAGCTCAGCATCGAGCTGCAAGCCCGCAAATACCCGGTAGACAGCCTGAAGAGCTGGATGCTGAAGATGGTCATGGAGCTGGAGCTGAAGTATACGGTCATGCAGCAGTTTGTAACGAACTTTGACAGTGAATCCTATCAGAAAGCGATCGGCAGACTGGACACGCTGGAGGAGGTGCTTGGATGGCTGAGGGGATTCCTGGAAGCCAAAATAGAAGGCTTCCAGGCGATGTGGAAGCCCTCGGTCAGAAAAGAAGTGGCCGAGGCGCAGCGGTATGTGCTGACACATCTTGGCGAGAAGATCAGTATGGATGCGATAGCCAGACAAGTGGGGTTGAACCCTACCCATTTTAGCCGCGTATTCAAGCTGGATACCGGATCGACCTTTATCGAATACGTCACACGCGTCAAGATGGAGCGCGCCTGCGAATTACTGGATCAGTCCAATTTGTCTGTTGTGGAGATTGCGGACAAGCTGGGGTATGACAATCCCAGCTACTTCATCAAGCTGTTCCGCAATCTTACCGGCAAGTCGCCGGCAGAGTACCGCAAATCAATCTGAGGCATCCCCGACATCACGATTCGGGCTGGGGGTTATGTGCCCCCCACAGACCTGATCCTGACAAGCAGGAGCAGGAGCAATAGCGGGATGATGCCTGCAAGAAAGGTATAATACGGCCATACCACGGTTACCTTTTGTGGGAGATCCATGCTTAGATCGATCATCACAAGGGTGAGCAGGAAGGATACTAACGCGAGCGGATAGATAAGCATCTGTGGATTCTTCAGCTTCAACAGCTCGCTGAGACCTTGATTCAACACATATAAGGCGATGCTGGCCTTCATGTAAGAGCCGCCGATGAGCGAAATGGCTACGACGGATTCCACACGTTCGAGAATGTCTTGCAGGCTGATGAGTCGGGCGATCTGAAATACGGAGTACTTCAACTCGCTGGACAGAGGCCCCACAGCCATTATGGATGCGATGATCACGCAAAGCAGAGACAGGATGTTGATGCTGATCGCACGCAACATCAGCCTGCGAAGCGGGTCGCCCGTCTCCTTCCTGGTCAAGGGCAGCAGGAAGAGGAAGGCAATAATCTCGCCATAAGGGAAGCCGATCGTGTAATACGTGCCATGCACAATGGGAAGCACCCCATCGGCCACGACGGGCAGCAGGTGGCCAGGCGTGTAAGAAGGAATGGCAAGCAGCAGCACAAGGACCACGAAGAACAACATGCTGTACAGCAGCAAGGTGAACATGCGCGCCATGGCGTCGATACCGGCTCGACAGGTCACAGCGCATAGCATGAGCAACAGTCCAAGGATGATGTAGCTAGGGGTTTCAATGAGCAGGGTATCCTTAATGAAGGCGCCTGCATCGATAGTGATGAAGGTAGTCATCACTAGAAGATAACAAAGGTAAGGGATGGCAAGGAGCAGGGTAAGCGGCTTGCCGAGCAGCATCCGGCTGAAGCCAAACAACGTTAGATCCGGGTATTTGCTGTGCATATACAAGATGCAGGCCAGCAGCAAGATGCCGAACGAGCCGGACAGCAGAATGGAGATCCAGGCTGCATTGCCGGCGATTCCTGTTAAGGGAGCAGGGATATTAATGATCGAAGATCCCGTCAAGAAGACCAGCAGCAGGAGCGCTGTCTGCTTGGGAAGCAAGGGCTTGGTATTCATAACAGGCAGCTCCTTCCGTGACGGGGATGATAGATTGGCGATCAGCTCTCTAAAAAGGAGACGATCCGTTTGGCCGGTCCGGTTAACGTCAGATCCAACAGCTCGTTTAGATTAGGCAGTGGAATCGTGGTGATGTATTCAATGCAAAGATAGAGCGAAAGGGCAATCAAACAGAAATAAGCGATGCGATCGCGTCTTGCAGCGGATCTTAAGGCTGTGTAATCGCCTGCCAAGACAGCGCCAAAGACGACGATAAGGACAAGGACTCTTTCGGTCAAGCTGCAACTCCCCTCTCTGCACTACTCCCCGAAGGGTTTGCCGGTATTCATGCCGGTACCGCTGATTTTCACTTTAATATCGTAATCGACAGACAACTCTGCAAAACGCTGTTCCCACTCCGGCTTCAGCTTCTTCCACTTATAGGGGTGCCGCGCATAGATTTTATTGGCAATCCCGATGGCATCCAGTTTTTGTTTCTGAAGAAGCTGCATCGTTTCTTTCATTTGCGCTTCTATCGTTTTTTGAATTTTGAGCGTGATCGCCTGCTCGTCTTCCGGCGTGATCAGCTGGCTGCATCTTAATTCGCCAATGATGCCTTCGGCCTTGACCGAGATGACGACGGAGACCTCGTTTCCTTTCAGTACAGGACGGATTTTGCTCTGAAACCGTGTGACCTCGAAGCTTTCCGTCCCCTGCCTGTCTGCCTTGTCCTCGCAAGTGTATTCGATAACGCCTTCTTTATATTTGTTCATGAGCATCAATAAGGCTTCTGTACCGGTATCGGCTGGCAGCACTTTTTTGAGCTTGCCGTCCCTCAACAACGCCACTCCGCCTACCGTCAGGATGGTTGGATTTAACTTGTCGTTGTACACGTAGGGGAGTACGCCGACATTGGATTCGCTGAGCAGCTGGATGGATAGCTCCAGCAGGGTGGAGGACAGAGACTTGCCGGCGAATCTCTGCGTTTCGGCTTCAGAATGCTTGAACTCTTGCCCCAGTGTTTGCTCAATAAGCGGTTTCTTATTCAAATAGGGACTTGCCGCTCCATTTGTAATTTGTATGGATACGGTTCCCCGCGGTTCATGATCTCGGGCGAAGAAATCGAGAATTTCTTTGATATTCCTCTCCTTTGCCAGCGGTTCGCCGATCAATATGACTCGCATATGACTCCACTGAGCCTTGCGGCCTGCATGCATAAGGATGTCGCGGACGGCTTCATGGAGCGTCTTGGCTTCCGTTTGGACGCTTGCATAAGCGGAATTGATTGGCGCGGCTCCCCCCTCTTCGTTGGTTCCGCCCGTTGGCCGGTAGAAATAGGTGGTTAACCGTATTTTGTCGTCCTCTGTCTTGTCGATAGCAGCAGCCTGGACGAAGATCCAGTCGGTGAGCTCATACTTGTTCCAGCAGCCAGTCAGCAACAACAAGGCGCATAGCGCAAGTACAGGTCGAACGATCGAGTGAGAACGCATGGCTAGTCTCCTTTGGGCAGGGTGGAATATCGCGTAGTGCGCACCAGAGCGGCCAAAAAAAGGGCAAGAAACGGGATGACGCCAACCGTCAGATTCAGCAGCGGCCAGACGATGGTGAACTTTTCAACAAATTCGGTAGAATAGTTGATCATGACCAGCGTTAGCAGATATGTCAGCGCGGCAAGGGGATAGATGAGGATGCGCTGATCATCAAGCTTGAGCAGCTGACTAAGGCCTAGATTAAGCGCGAACAGGGCAATGCTGGCTTTCATATAGGAGCCGGCGATTAACGAGACGGCGACAAAAAATTCAATACGTGCAACAATCTCTTCAATATTGATCAGGCGGGAAATCTGAAAAACAGAATACTCAAAGACAGCTGTCAGGAGCCCCATCGCCATCAGGGAAGCGATAATGACGCATAATAGGGAAATAACATTGACGATCAGGGCAGTGTAGAAATACTTATTCAATTGCTGACGTCGGTCTGTTGCGGTTAGTGGCAGCAGCAGGGCGAACAGAAGCACTTCGGCAAATGGAAACCCGAAGGCGAAATATACACCATGCCAGAAGGGCATGAGGCCGTCCGGCATAATCGGCAACAGGTACTCGGGGTTGTACTGAGGAATGGCAAGGACAAGAACGAGCGCACTTAAAAGCAGCATGATGAAAAGCATAAAAGCAAACATTTTGCTAAACGTTGCAATCCCGGCTTTGATGGTAACCGCGCAAAGCATGACGATTAGAAAATCAATCACATAAATGGGAGTTTCGTTCAGCATGGAGGTTCTGACGAAGGTGCTGGCGCCCATGAGAATGAGGGTGGCCATAATCAGGATATAGATTAAATAGGGGACAGCAAACAACAGGGTGATCCAGCGGCCGAACAGCAGCTGGCTCCAGCCGAACAGGTTCTGCTCAGGAAATTGCTTGCGCACATAAAAGACAGCGGCGAGCAGCAGGAAGCCGATCAGGCTGGCAGCCAGCAGGGATAGCCAAGCGGCATTGCCGGCTGCCCCAGCCATGGGCGCCGGAATATATACGATGGATGAGCCGGTCATGAAGCATAGGAACAGAATGGCCATATTTTTTGAGCTGATTTTGTCAGGCGGCAGCGGCAGGAGTGTAGTTCTTTTCATGGTTGATCTCCTTTTGATATCCCTGATTTGGCGGCTTTTCTGTTGGATTGAATCAGCTTTTTTATCCGCCTCCTGACCACAACATCCCGGAAGAGGACGGTATTGAGCGGAGCGAGTCCTGACAAGTAAGGTATGCCCAGCGCTTTCAGCTTCGTGAGGTGAAGCAGGATGAGCAGGAATCCGACGAGCATGCCGAAGCCGCCCAGAGTCGTAGCCAGCACCATCAAGGGAAAGCGCAATATCCGCAGAGCAATCGCCATACTATATTGCGGGATCGAGAAGGAAGCGATGCCGGTCAGCGCGACGATAATAACCATGATCGGCGAAGCGATCTTCGCCTGGATCGCTGCTTGCCCGATGACGAGCGCGCCGACGATGCTGACCGCCGAGCCGACGGGTCTGGGCAGGCGGATGCCCGCTTCTCTTAGCAGCTCGAAGAAAAATTCCATGATCAGCGCTTCGACGAAAGCAGGGAACGGGATGCCTTCTCTCGTTTCAAGAATGGCCAGCAGCAGCACCGACGGGAGCAGCTCGGGATGGAAGGTGGAGAAGGCAATGTACGTGCTGGGCAGGACAAGGGCCATGACAAAGGCAATAATGCGTAATATACGGATCATGGAAGCGTGAACGGTGCGCTGATAATAATCCTCGCTGTTCGTGACGAACTCGACAAATACGGCCGGACAGAGCAGTATGGTAGGCGAGCCGTTGGCCAGGACGGCGATTTTGCCCTCCATCAGATTGGCTGCCGCCGCGTCGGGGCGCTCGGTGAAGCGGCATTGCGGGAAGGGGGATATGCTGGATTCTTCGATCCAGTCCTCGAGATAGGAAACATCGAGGATGTCTACCTTCTCAATCCCTTGGATCCGGCTCTCGAATTGTTCCAATACCTTTGGCTCGACCCGGTCTTCGATATAGCCATAGACGACCTCGTTCTGCAGATTGTCACCGCACACGATTCTCTTCAGCTTGAATCGCGTTGTACGTACCCGGGTGCGGAGCAGGCCGATGTTTTTGGACAAGCTCTCGACCGTACTCTCTCTCGGTCCCTGGACGACAGGCTCGGACACGGGCTCGGTGATCTGCCGACCCTCCAGGTTGGAGGCTTGGAAGGCGAGTGCTTTGTCCCAGCCCTCGAAGAAGATCACAAGCGAGCCGCTCAATACCGAATCCACGGCGCTGTTGAAATCCTGGATGAGTGTGGCCGATTGCGAGGATACGCCTTGCGCATTATAAAACCGGGCGATATCCTCAGGCGTAACCTCCGTTCCCTGTCCAAGCTCATGGGGGATGAGATCCTGCAGCGATTCGCGCATATAGTTAACTTTCTTATGTTGGATCAAGGTGTCGAAATAAACGGAAAAGGCGGCATATTGCAGCTGCGGGCCGAAATGCCAGTCCAGTATAGCGAGATCAAAGCTGTCGGCAAAGAGAGCTTCAATCTTCTGCCGGTTGCCGGCAAGGGTGCAGGATATGGCCTCACCGCTCGTCGCTTCCTGCACATTGGATCGGTAATTGCTCATAGGACGTACCTCTTCTAGGTGCAAAGTGTATGTACGTAGTATGGCGAGCGGGAGGGAAATGTATACCAGCATTTCATGTTGCAATCCGGTATGCGGAGGGGCTCTGCCCCTCCAGGAAGCAACATCTCTCCATACGAAAGCAACCTTTCGCTATAGTCTCCTTAACTCAGCTCGTGGTTAAATACGAGAAGGAGCTTACTGCGAAAGGATGATGAAGGAAGATGAGCAATACACCGCTTGGGCTGAGAGCCGCCATGGGATGGAATTCGTGGAATACCTTTACGTGGGACATCAACGAGCAGCTGATCCGTGATGTGGCAGACCGCTTTGTGACCGACGGGTATAAGGATGCAGGCTATGAATACATCGTTATCGATGACTGCTGGAGTCTGAAGGAACGGGATGCGGAGGGCAATTGGATCGTCGATACGGCCAAATTCCCCAGCGGCATGAAGGCGCTGGCCGATTACATCCACAGCAAGGGGCTCAAGTTCGGCATGTACTCCTGTGTGGGCACGCACACGTGCGCAGGCTACCCCGGCAGCTTCGAGCATGAATTCCAGGATGCGCAGCAGCTTGCCGAGTGGGGCGTCGATTTTCTCAAGTACGACTACTGCTTCAAGCCGCGGCACATGTCCGGGGAATTGCTGTACAAGCGGATGAGTCTGGCGCTCAAAAACTGCGGCCGGGAGATCCTCTTCTCGGCCTGCAATTGGGGCGAAGACAACGTCTACCAGTGGATCCGCGAGTCGGGCGCGCATATGTACCGTTCCACTGGCGATATCCAGGACCGATGGGATTCGATTAAGAAGCTCGCCTTGTCGCAGCTGGATAAAACGAGCTACACGGGGGCGTTCTGCCACAACGATATGGACATGCTGGTGGTCGGCATGTACGGCGGCAGCAACGATGGATTTATCGGCAGCAAGATCGGCGGCTGCAGCGACCTGGAGTACCGTACCCACTTCGCATTGTGGAGTATGATGGGCTCACCCTTGATGATCGGCTGCGATATCCGCTCCGCGACGCCGGCGACCAAGCAGACTCTGCTCAATCCTGATCTGATCGCCATCAATCAGGATCTGGAGGGCCGCGGCGCTTACCGCATCAAGCCGGAACCGCAATGGTTCCACACGGATGAGGTGTTCATCCTCGTCAAAGTGCTGACGGACGGCGATCTGGCGATCGGCTTCTTCAATCTGAGCGACGACAAGCGCGAGATCTCGCTGCAATTCTGGGATCTCGGACTGCCTTATGCTTCAGGCTTCTCGCTATCCCTGTACGATTGCTGGGAGCAGCAGGAGCTGGGCGTGTTCACGGAGCGCTACGCTCCGACTGTGCCTGGACATGGCAGCCATGTCGTGCGTGCCAAGCTCGCTCGCAGATGAGTGACCGGCGCACCTGCTTCTCTTGCGGCGAGCTGCTGAGGACGGATGACGTGGCGATCTACCTCAAGCTGGTCTCCCGCGCGTCGCAGCAGTTTCAATGCATCGATTGTCTGGGCGCCACGCTGCAGTGTGGGCGTGAACCGATCGAGCAGCTGATCCGCTATTACCGGGAGTCGGGCAACTGCGTCTTATTCCGTTAAGGCTGCGTCCGCGCGATGCTGCATCCTGTACCCTGTTGGGGTATGGGATGTGGCTTTTTTGAATACTTTGGAGAAGTAGAGCTGGTCCTGATAGCCTACCGAATAAGCGACGGATTTGACGGAGAGCGTCCCCATCTCCAGCAGCTCGCAGGCGCGTCTCATCCGGTACGAGGTGAGGTAGGCCGACACCGGCATGCCTGTAGCTTCCCGGAAGAGCCGGAACAGATAGCTGCGTTCGATGGCTACGGCGCGGACAATCTCGCTGACTGTCATCCCGGTCCGCCAGTAATGGGTGTGGATGTACTCCTTGGCTGCTTCGACGTAATCCGGCTGGCGGACTTGCGACTCATCAGGAAAAGCCTCGGCATAATACGATAACAGCAGCTGCAGCCGGGCGGCGGAACGCAGCTTGTGGTGCGGCTGTGTATTGCCGTGCTCGATGATGTCGAACAACGGCTGCAGATGCTGCTCGCTGCAGCCTGTAACGGGCCGGTCGGGCGTCAGGCTTGACATCCCGACGAGCCGCCTGGCCGCCTCGCCCTTGAATTCGATCCATACATATTCCCAAGGATCATCAGGGTCGGGGTAGTAGTAGATTTCATTATGCGGGAAGATCATGAAGCTTTCTCCTGCGCTTACCCGATAGGCCGCCCCCCGGGTCTCCAGCGTCCCTGACCCGCTGATGATGTAATGCAGCGCATAGACATCACGGATGCCGGGCCCCCATCTGTGCTGGTTGGGTTCCTTGTATCCGCCGAGCGTGCAGATCAGCTCATCTCCGACATACGCGTTTTCTTTCATACTCTCCCGCTTCCTCTAGTATTTTTACTCCGATCATATCAATGCGGTTCTTGCTGGTGCAAGTTGCTGATTTGCTGACAGCCTCAAAAAGTCGTTTAAGTTCCATCGATCTAGTCGTCAAAACGTTAGTGAGCCCTCCGCTGGTTCTTTACAATGAATGAAAGTTGCGTATTTGCCAAGAAGGAGTGTGCTCGAACATGAGAAAACAGTTGGACATGAATCAGGGGTGGAGATTTAGCCGATCGGATGAGGAACAAGCCGACAAAGCGCTCTATGATGACGGGCATTGGCGCAGCGTAGACCTGCCCCATACGTGGAACGCAATCGACGGCGCCAATGGCTATGATTATTATCAGGGCGCCTGCTGGTACAGAAAGACGTTTACGGTCGAGCCTGCCTGCAAGGGCCAGAGGCTGTTCATGGAGTTCAATGGTTCGAACAGCATCACGGATGTGTACGTCAATGGCCGGCATCTGGGCCAGCACCGGGGAGGGTACTCTACCTTCAGGTTCGACGTCACAGATGCCGTGCATTTCGATGCCGACAATGTGCTGGCGGTCAAGGTGGACAACCGGGTCGTGGATGACGTGTATCCTCAGAAAGCGGACTTTACCTTCTACGGCGGGATCTACCGGGATGTCAATTTGATCGTGGCGAATCCCGTCCATTTTGATCTGATGGATCACGGTTCCTCCGGCGTATACATTGTCCAAGAACAAGTCACCCAGGAAACGGCTCGGCTGACCATCCGCTCCAAGGTCGTCAACGACAGCGGGGAAGAGAAACGAATCCGGGTTTGGGCGGATATTTACGATGTCGATGATCGGCACGTAACCTACGCGGCACAGGACGTACCATTGGCGGCAGGGGAGCGCCGGACCGTCGATCTGTCTTGTGTCATAGCTAGCCCCACCTTATGGCACGGCAGGCGAAATCCCTATCTCTACAGACTCGACATCGCTTTAAGCAGCTTCAACGATACGATAGATGCCTGCTCCATCCCGTTTGGTGTAAGGTATTTCCACGTCGATCCGGAGCAAGGCTTCTTCCTGAACGGCGAGCATCAGCCTTTGCGCGGCGTATCCAGGCATCAGGACCGCAAAGATAAGGGCTGGGCGATTACCGAGCAGGAGCAAGTGGAAGATATGGAGCTGATCAAGGAGGTAGGCGCGACCTCCATCCGATTGGCTCATTACCAGCACAGCCAGTTCTTCTACGATCTGTGCGATCAGGAAGGCATGGTGGTCTGGGCGGAGATTCCTTTCATCTCGATTATGTCGCAGCATGAGCTGGAGGGCATCAACGCCAAACAACAGATGTTGGAGCTAATCAAGCAAAATTTCAATCATCCCTCCATCCTTTTCTGGGGGCTGCAAAACGAAATTCAAATCGGCGGAGAACGCCCGGAGGTCCGGCAGCTGGTTAAGGAACTGCATGCGTTGACCAAGCAAGAGGATCCTACCCGGCTGACGACGATGGCTAACGTGCTGTTCGTCAATGAAGTAGACGAGTACAACCGGATGACGGACGTGATCGGCTACAATAAGTACTACGGCTGGTACCACGGCAAACCCGAGGATTTTGATGCTTGGCTCGACAAGTTCCATCACATCAATCCTGATGTACCGTTGTGCATATCCGAATACGGGGCAGAGGGCATTATCCAATACCACAGCTCAGAGCCGACAGTGAAAGATTACACCGAAGAATACCATGCGCTATTTCATGAGAAGGTGTGGAAAATATTCGAGCAGAAACGTTTCTTGTGGGCTACCTATGTGTGGAACATGTTCGATTTTGGTGCCAACATCAGAGACGAGGGCGGCGTCAAAGGACGTAACAACAAAGGCTTGATCACCTATGACCGGAAGATTAAAAAGGATGCCTTCTATATGTATAAGGCGCATTGGTCGGAGGAGCCATTCGTCCATATAGCCGGCAAACGATTTATCGAGCGCGCCGCGGATGCGATAGCGGTCAAGGTCTACTCCAACTGTCATGAGGTGACGCTCTACGTAAACGGTTCCAACTATCAAACGATAAGCAGCGATGATAAGGTCTTCGTGTTTGAACAGGTGACGCTGGCCGAAGGGTGGAATAACATCCGCGCGATGGCCGCTGCGGGAGGGGAGCAATTCTCTGATTATGCGGTATTCCAGAAGGTGGACGAGCCGAATCCAGGCTATGATGCGCCGGTAGAAGACAAAGGCGAGGAAGTCAGCAACTGGTTCGAACTGCCGGAGATGGACGGCGACCAGACCGAGGTGCTGCATATAACCGACGAGGTCTATTCAACGCGCTGCACCTTTAAGGAGCTGTATGAGAATCGCGAAGCGGAGGCGGTATTGAACCGGTTCCTGGGAGACAGCTTCCGGGAGCGGCCGACATACGGCATGACGCAAGGCTTCAAGATCGATACGCTGGCGGAGATGGCGCCTGAACACTTCACGGAGAAGCTGCTATACGCGCTCAATAAAGAACTGACGCAAATCAAAAAATCAACGTAAAGGAGAGGAAGATGTTATGCCAAAAATATTTCCCGAAAACTTCTATTGGGGCGCATCGACTGCCGCACATCAAGTGGAGGGCAACAACGTCAATTCTGATTTCTGGTTAATGGAGCATCTGGAGGGCTCTATATTCAATGAACCATCCGGAGACGCTGTGGACCACTACCGTCTCTACAAGGAAGATATCGCGCAGATGGCGGAGCTGGGGTTGAATGCGTACCGGTTCTCCTTCGAGTGGGCAAGGATTGAGCCGGAGGAAGGGCGGTTCGATCAAGAGGCAATCGATCACTATCGCGATGTGCTGGCGGCCTGCCGAGCATCCGGCATCACTCCTGTTGTCACGCTTCATCATTTTACATCTCCGCAGTGGCTGATCCGCGCCGGGGGATGGGAGTCCGAGGAAACGCCGGCAAAGTTCGTGCGATACTGCGAGCATGTGATGCGCCAATTGGGCGATGACATCCCGTATGTCTGCACCATCAATGAGGCCAATATCTCGATCGGGATAGCCAAGATCATCAAGCGGCATCAGACGCAGAATACTGCCCAAGTCGGCATCAATACAGGATCGATGGAACGGATGCAGCGGTATTATGCAGCCTTGGGCCAAGCCTTCGGGGTCCATCCCCAAGAAGTCCATTCATTCTTGGCGGCACGGACGGAGCAAGGTTTGGCGATCATCTTTAGGGCCCACACGGAGGCCAGGGAGGCGATCCGCAGGATCAGCCCGCATACTCAGATCGGCATCACTTTGTCCCTGTACGATATTCAATCCATAGCTGGCGGGGAAGACCATGCGGCGCATGCCTTGAAGGAAGAGTTTTTGCAATTCCTCCCTTACCTGGAGGAAGACGATTTCTTCGGCCTGCAAAATTATACCCGTTACGTCTATGGTCCCGACGGCTATATCCCTCCTGCCGCAGAGGCGGAAAAGACGCAAATGGGCAATGAGTTCTACCCGGAAGGACTAGGGGCCGTTATTCGCTACGCCTACAGGTATATGAACAAGCCGATCATGGTGACAGAGAACGGGATCGCTACCGATAACGATGAACGCAGGGTGGCTTACCTGGATCGCGCCTTGCAGGGGGTAGCCGACTGCCTCGATGACGGGATCCCTGTGATAGGCTATATGCATTGGTCGCTGCTGGATAACTTCGAGTGGCAGTTGGGCTTCTCCCGGACCTTCGGCCTCATCGCGGTGGACCGGACCACGCAAGAACGGCAGCCCAAGCCGAGTGCCTATCATTATGGCAAGATCGCCAGGACGAATCGATTAGCAAGCGGGGGACGGGAAGATGCTTGAAGTCGTGTCCTTACGGACGGAACATCTGGAGAACCCCTTGGGTGTGGACGCAACACAGCCGCGGCTGGGTTGGCAGCTGCGCAGCGATCAAAGGCATGTCATGCAGATCGCCTATCAAGTTCAAGCCGCCAAAGAAGCGGGTTTCGCCAAGCTGATATGGGACAGCGGCAAGGTAGCGAGCGGCGACTCGCAAGGCATCTTGTATGCCGGTCTCCCTTGGCATCGCTGGAACGCATTTATTGGCGCGTTAAGGTGTGGAGCAACCAGGGGGAGGAGGCTGTATGCAGCGAGCCGGCTTTCTTCGAGACGGGACTGCTGCATGTCTCGGATTGGGACGCGCGATGGATCGAACCCGAGCAGGAAGTGGACATCGAAGCCTATAAACCGGCTCCCTATATCCGGAAGGAGTTCAACGTGAAGCCGGGGCTCGCCGCCGCGCGCGCCTGCTTCACGGCCAAGGGATTGTACCGTTTCTATCTGAATGGCGCAGAAGGCACGGATCACCTGTTCACGCCAGGGTTCACCTCCTATTACAAACGTCATCAATATCAAGTGTATGACGTGACATCGTTTCTGCATGAAGGCGCGAATGCGCTGGGGATCATACTTGGTGACGGCTGGTGGAGAGGGACGACCGGCGGCGCCAGCTTGCGCAACAATTTTGGCTATAAAGTCGCTTTTCTGGGACAGCTCGTCTTGACCTACAATGACGGCAGCAGGGAGATCATCGGCAGCGACGGTACGTTCCGAACCTCTCACGGTCCGTTGCTGAAGTCGGATATGAAGGCGGGTGAGCTCTTCGATGCGAGAGTGGATATCGGGAGCTGGAGCCAACCGGGGTACGACGAGGCAGCATGGGAGCCGGTACAAATCCGCGATGACGGTTATGATCATCTCATCGCTACCCGCAGTGTGCCCGTCAGGCAGCAGGAACGGTTCGCCGCCCAGGTACTGCATACGCCAAACGGGGAAATTGTGCTCGATTTTGGGCAAAATATCGCAGGCTGGGTCGAGATGACAGTACAGGGCGATGCCGGAACCGAAGTCGTCCTAATACATGGGGAAGCGCTGGATAGGGACGGCAACTTCACCTTGCAGAATCTTGCAGGACACGATACACTTGAGGATTTTCAAGAGGTTCATTACAGATTGGCAGGCAACGGAGTTGAGTTCTACCGGCCGCAGTTTGCCGTGTTTGGGTTTCGTTATGTACTGGTCCGCAATTATCCCGGCGATCTTCGAGCGGAGCAATTTACGGCTGTCGCCGTGTATTCCGATCTGGAAGAGACGGGCGACTTCACCTGTTCCCATCCGTTGATCAACCAGTTGGTATCCAACGCGCGATGGAGCCAGAAAAGCAACTTCTTGGACGTGCCCACCGACTGCCCGACCCGTGAGCGGGCGGGATGGACGGGAGATGCCCAGCTCTATTGCAGGACGGCATCCGACTTCATGAATGTGTATCCGTTCTTCGAGAAATGGATGGCAGACTTGGCTGCAGAGCAATTCGCGGACGGCTCGGTCGGCAGCACCGTGCCGACGGTGATCGGCCATCATAGCTTGGCGGAGTGGGAGCGCTTCTCCAGCGTCAATACCGACCCGATGATGGCGCTTCGCCGGCCGAGGCCCGGCACGCCCAGTATGCTTGACGGTTCTGCGGGCTGGGGCGATGCTGCGGTGATTATCCCGTGGACGATGTATCTTTGTTATGGGGACAAGCGCATTCTGGAGAATCAGTACGCTTCCGCGAAGGCCTGGGTGGACTATATGGCTGCCTGCGCAAGGACGGCCAACGAAGACTACAAAGATGCACCGGCTTATCATAATTATACTGACGGCGAGCTTGACGCGGATTATATTTGGGATACGAAGTTTCATTGGGGAGAATGGTTGGAGGCCGACACGCTATTTAACGACATCGTCTCGGCCATGACCGGCTCCAGAGACTCTCTGCCTTACGTGGCGACAGCCTATTTTGCTTACTCTTCCCGATTGCTCTCCGACATGGCATATGTGCTGGGCAGGACGGAGGAAGGGACGGTCTACCGCACGCTCCATGAGAAGATCAAACGGGTCTACAACACCTACTTCATCCCCGAGGATGGAGCGATCTTAAAGGACAGACAGGCGCCCAACGTCCGCGCGCTTGCTTTCGGGTTGGCGGATGAGCAGAGACAGCAAGCCATTGCCGATAGATTGGCGCAGTTGGTGGAAGAACAACAGGATCATTTGAATACCGGCTTCCTGTCGACGCCTTTCCTGCTCCAGGTGCTGGCCGACCATGGCTATGCTGATCTTGCGTTCCGGTTGCTTGAGCAGGAGACAAGCCCGTCCTGGTTATTTGCGGTAACCAAGGGAGCGACGACAATCTGGGAAAGCTGGCGGGGCATCTCGCCTGACGGCGAGCTGTCTGGTTCGCTTAATCATTATGCGTATGGAGCGGTATGCGACTTCCTGTTCGCGGGCATCGCGGGCATCCGGCCTGTCTGGGAGAAGCCGGGCTACAAACATTTCCTGGTAAAGCCATTGGTAGGAGGGAGCTTGACACATGCTTCGGCCAACTATACAACCTTATACGGGTCCATTCAGTCGAGCTGGAAGAAGGCAGGGCAAAGGGTCAGCTATCGTTTCGAGATCCCCGCGAATACGACGGCAACCGTCATGCTGCCTGGCCGTCTAGAGGATGTCGAGACTCTTTGCAGCGAGTTTTCGGAGATCCGGCAGGAAAAAGGATACATCGTACTGTCCGCAGGGAGCGGCGTGTATCATCTGACGTTGTGATTCTGAGCTGTTACAAGAGAAAGTCGTGAAAACTATATTCACAAAGTCGTCAAAATGCTAGTTGGGCGGCACGGGTGAAGATATACTCAAAGTGCAAGTCAATAAGACAGAGGGGGAGTACAATGAACAAGACGATGAAGGCTGTCGGTATCCTGCTGGTATTGACATTGATGACGGCCATGATTGCTGCTTGCTCGTCAAATGGCAACGGCAACTCGAGCCCACCCGTAAGCGAGTCAGGAAATGAAAACGCACCCGATTCATCCGCCGATACTGGGGATGGTCTGGAGGAGCCATATGAATTAACGATGGCCATGCCTATTTTCGGAGCGGTGCCTGTAGATCTGAAACTGGTGGAAGCCGAGATCAACAAGCTGACCAAGGAGAGGCTGAATACGACTGTAACCATCATGCCCATCAGCATTGGAAGCTACGATCAGCAGATGAATCTTATGACATCGAGCGGTGAAAAGCTCGACCTGATGTTTACCTTCGGCATCGGGAGCAAGTATGCAACAGATGCCCTGAACGGCAAACTGCTGCCGATCGATGACCGGTTGGAGCAGTACGGTCAGGGTATCGTGGAAGCGATCGGCGCGGATTATATGGAATCGGCGAGGGTGGATGGGCAGATCTACGGCGTCCCTACGCTGCATTCCTTCGCCTCGCAGCCGGCGATCTTCATGCGGAAGGATCTCGTGGATAAACATAATATTGATGTGGATGCGATTCATTCCCTTGATGATCTGGATCAAGTATTTGAGGTCATCAAAGAAAATGAACCGGGCATGTTCGGGCTCGCCTCCGGATTGTCGACCACGATGGATTTCTATAGAAGCTATGACCGGGTTGGAGACGGCAATGGCGTATTGCCCGGGTTCGACAATGATCTGCAACTGGTGAACTGGTACGAGACAGAGGAATATGCCGACTTGTTATCGATCATGCACCGTTGGTTCAAAGCCGGCTACATTAACAAGGATGCGGCAACCACCCAGACCAGTACGGCCGAATTACTGAAGGCGGACAAGGCTTTTTCCTACATTACGATGAATAAACCGGAGATCAAAGCGCAGGAGGAACGTCTGATCGGCAAAGAGTTGATCATAGCCAATCTGGATATCGACGCTTATGCGGTCACGACGGATGTCATCGTCGGACTGTGGGGGATTGCCCAGCAATCCGAAAATCCGGACCGCGCCATGCAGTTCCTGGAGCTGATGTATACGGATGAAGAGCTGGTCAACCTGTTCATCTGGGGGATAGAAGACAAGCATTATGTCAAAGTCTCGGATAACGTCATCAAGTATCCGGAAGGAATCGATGGCTCCACTGTTGGTTACGCAGTTAATGCGCTCACCATCAGTAATCCTTTTATCGCATATACGCTGGAAGGCCAGGATCCGGAGCTTGCTCAAAGCGTGATGGAATTTAACGCATCGGCCAATAAGTCCAGAGCGCTTGGATTCTCATTTAATCCCAGCCTCGTCCAGAATGAATTGACCGCCATAACGAACGTAACCAACCGCTACAAAAAGGTGCTGGAGACGGGATCGGTGGCTCCCGAATCGATGCTGCAGGAGTTTATTAATCAGTTGAAATCGGCTGGCATTGAGAAAGTTATTGAAGAGAAACAGCGACAACTGGATGAGTGGGCAGGTTCTTAGCTTGCGTGACAAAGTCGGGTCTGTAAACAGATCCGGCTTTGCCTATTGGTAGTCTCTGAACGGTGAGTCTACAGGTATAGGCGGGGAATACCTTGTCCATTATAATGGGAAGAAAAGCCGTTAGGCAAGGGGTTTGAGACGTATGAACAAGCTTGGTATGAAAGGGCTTACTTATCGGTCGCTAGGCGTTCAAATTCCGCTGATCGTGCTGATGATGACGATTCCGCTGATTGTTATGCTGCTTTACAATAATTTCTATGCCATTGATGTGGTCCGCACCCAGGTAGCCGAATCGTACAAAAACACCTTGCGGCTGTACATGGGACAGATTGATTCCAACCTGAATGACGTTGACGCCTACTTGAATACAATAGCCGGCAGCGGCTATGATTTGATAGCACTTAAACGCGCCGAAACCGATGATCAATACTACATTTCAAAGGCATACTTGTTCAATAGAATGTCCAATGATATATCGCTGTTTAATACATTGGATTCTTTTTTTGTCTATGCGAAGGATAGACAGGATTATATGGATGTGTATGCCACAGGCGTGTCCTTCGAGGAGAAGGAACGGGTGCAGGCCTATATCACAGAGATGATAAAGACGGGTAATATCCCCCAAGGGCTGCGAACCAAAAGGTGGCATCCGACCCGGATTGGAGAAGTGAATTATCTAGTCAACATTATCCAATCCGGCCGTGTCTATCTCGGTGGCTGGATTCGAACGGATACGCTGCTGGAACCGCTTAAGGATCTTGATGTCGGCGAAGGGGGAGTCATGCTGGTAGCCGATGCATCCGGTGAGCCAATCACAGGCCATCTCTCGGCGCATACGATTGGGCTATCGCTTAATCAGGTCCAGCAGGGGTATCAATTGTCCGGTTCGGACCAGCAGTACCTTGTCGTAGACAAAGAATCGTACAGAGGCAGCTTTAGCCTGGTGACGCTTATCCCGGATCGTGAGATCCTGGCCAATCTTCCCTATCTTCAGCAACTCATCTGGTTTATAACGCTGGGGTCGTTCCTGTTTATCCCGATCGGCCTCTACTTGATCCGACGGACTTTCTTTGTGCCGCTCAAGCGGATTCTTCACGCGATGAGCAGAGTGCGCAGCGGGGACTGGAGCGTGAGGGTCGATACCGACAAGAATGCAGAGGAGTTTAAAATCCTGGGCTATTCCTTCAATTCGATGATGATCGAGATCCAGACGCTGCGGGTCAATGTGTTTGAAGAACAGCTGAACAAACAGCGGGAGGAGCTTCAGAGGCTGCAGCTGCAGGTTAACCCTCACTTTTTCCTAAATGCCCTGAATATCGTATATAATCTGGCGAAGGTCAAAAATCATACACTGATCTTGGAAATGACGATGGCGCTGATTCAATACTTCCGGTTCTTGTTCCGCAGCAATACGTCCTTCGTCAAGCTGGGGGATGAGTTGCAGCATACCCGTAATTATCTGCGGATTCAGGCTTTGAGATTTCCGGATAAGTTGCTGTGGAACGTGGATGCTCCGGCTTACTTCATGGATGTCCCGGTTCCTCCTCTCATTATCCAATCGTTTGTAGAGAACTCAATCAAGCATGCAGTCACGTTGGAGGAGCCGATCGAGATCACTGTAAAGGTCGCTTTTGCAGATGAGGACGGGGTGACGATAGGGATCAGGATTACCGACACTGGCGAAGGCTTCGACGAACACGTGCTGCGCGAGCTGAAGGCCGGCCGGAGCCTGGAGAATGAGCAAGGTGAGCATACCGGAATCTGGAATGTGCAGCGTCGTCTCAAGCTGTTGTATGGAGAAGAGGCAAGCATCCAGTATGAGAATGATCGCGATACCGGCGGAGCTGTTGTGGAAGTTGTTGTGCCGACTTATGCCGTCATGGAGGGAAGAAGATGACGTATCATTTGCTGCTTGTCGATGACGAGGTGCATGCGATTGAAGGCGTGAAGAGCGATCTGGATATGGCGAGGCTGGGGATTGCAGGGCTATACACCGCTCATAATATGAAGCAGGCCAAAGCCGTAATCGAAAGCAAGCCGGTAGATATTATGTTATGCGATATCGAAATGCCGCAGGGCAGCGGTTTGGAGCTGCTCTCCTGGGTCAAGGCATATCATCCTCATCTGATCACGATCTTTCTCACCAGCCATGCCGATTTCAAGTATGCCAAAGAAGCCATCCAACTGGGCAGTCTGGATTACCTGCTCAAGCCGGTGCTGGCTGACGAACTGGAGCAGGTGCTGCTGAGAGCCCAGGGCATGCTGGAACATAACAGTGAGATGAGCCGTAACCAACGATCCCATCAGTTATGGATGAAGCACCGCTCGCTCGTCATCGAACGGTTCTGGAACGATCTGATCAGCCACACGATACCTAGTCATCCAGAGGCGATCCGCAAGCATGCCGAGGATCACCAGTTGCCGATTATGGAGGACGCCGTGTTCATCCCGCTGCTGATCTCGGTGAAACAATGGGATAAGCCGCTCAGCAGGCGGGATGAGAAAATTATGGAGTATGCATTGAAAAATACGGCTGAAGAGCTTATCGCGGGCAATCAAATGAATGGCGTCTTCTTTTTTGTGGACCGCGGAACCATGCTGGGCATCTTTGCCGCCGACGTTTGGGACGATGATATCCGGGAGTGGCTGATGGCAAATTGCAACCGTTATTTGGAGGTATGTCAAAGCCTGTTGTACTGTCATGTGTGCTGTTATCTGGGCAGTCCATCAGAGACTCAGGCCATAGCAGGCGCGGTAGCGGGTTTAAGGGATCGGGATCGGGACAATGTAGCCTTCTATCCCAAAGTTTTTTCTTCTGCCGAGAAGACGGAGGCAAGCCAGGTTCAGGGGCTTCCGGATTGGAATACATGGCTGTCTTTACTTAAGTCGGGAACCAAAGACGAAGCCATCCGGGAAGTGGAGCAATCACTCGAGCGATTAGTAAAGGATCAGGCGGTAGACGCCAATGTGCTGCACCAGTTCTACCAGGATTGTGTCCAGGCGCTTTATTCGTTTTTGCATACGAACGGTATTCAGGCCCACCAGTTGTATGGGGACGAGACATCACGCAATCTGTCAGAGACAGCAGGGCGCTCTGTGGCAGAGCTGTTAGCCTGGGTGCGCCACGCCCTTGACAAAGCTGTCCACCAGACGAAAGCAGTTGAAGCGACAGAGAGCGTCGTTCAGACGGTCCGTCGCTACATCAGCAAGCATATCGATCAAGACCTGTCGCGTGATTTGATTGCCAGCCATGTCTTCCTCAATCCCGATTACTTGTCCCGCATCTTCAAGAAGGAGACAGGCTATTCCATATCCGATTATGTGCTGCTCGAGAGGATAAGGATCGCTAAAGAGCTGCTGTCGCAGACCGGGATCCCGATCAGCTCGGTCGCCTCCGCTGTAGGGCATACCAACTTCTCGCATTTTGCAAAAATATTCAAGAAGCACGCCGGGCTGGGACCGACAGAATATCGCAATCAATACGGAAACCAGAGATAAAATGAATCGACGCCGGAACCCTAGGAGCCGGCTTTTTTGCGCATTAAAATGAGGATGTGAGATCGTTGATAGTCGTGAAAGTGTTAGTTAAGAAGTCGGCTCAACGTTAGTTCGGGACATGCAAATTTCTTATGATAGGTCTATACCGAATAGACAAAAGACAAGGATGTGATTGGGCATGAGTCGGACGATACCGACTGCTCCGGAGGCCTTGCCTCAGACGAAGAAGAAGAAATATAACTATCGCAGGTACTCGCCGCTCCTGATTATGATGATACCGGGGTTATTGTATCTCCTCATCAACAACTATCTTCCCATGTTCGGGATCGTCATCGCTTTCAAGGAGATCAATTTCACCAAGGGCATACTCGGCAGCGACTGGGTGGGCTTCAGGAACTTTGAATATCTGTTCAGGACGTCCGATGCCTACATCATCACCCGCAACACCATTCTGTATAATCTGCTGTTTCTTGTCCTAGGGATTACCCTGTCGCTGACTGTCGCGATTCTGCTTAACGAGATCAAGCAAAAGGTTTTCCTCCGAACCTATCAGGCGATTATTTCGATGCCGCATCTGATCTCGTGGGTCATCATCAGCTATCTGGTCTTCGGTTTTCTGAGTGTCGAGAACGGTCTGATCAACCGGACGATCCTGCCGATGCTCGGCATGGAGGATGGCATCATGTGGTACGCCGAAGCGAAATTTTGGCCGTACATCCTGACGTTCGTCGATCAATGGAAAGGGGTCGGGTATGGCAGTATTGTTTATTTTGCCGCCTTACTCGGGATCAACGAGGATTACTACGAAGCCGCACGCATCGACGGTGCTACGCGGCTGCAGCAGATCTTCCACATTACGCTCCCTATCGTAACCCCTGTCATCCTTATGATGGCGCTGCTTCAGCTCGGCAGAGTGTTCTATTCCGACTTCGGGTTGTTCTATCAGGTCACACTCAACTCTGGAGCGCTGTTCGAGACGACGGCAACGATCGATACGTACGTGTTCAACGGCCTGATGGGGAGCGGCAATATGGGAATGTCCGCAGCAGCTGGGCTGTATCAGTCAGTAGTTGGCTTTCTCCTGGTCATCACGGTCAACTACCTCGTTCGCCGCAAAAATAAAGATAACGCATTATTCTAGGAGGAGAAGACTTGAAAAACGAGAATCGCATCATCACCTGGTTTAGTCATTCCGTGTTACTCCTGTTTAGTATCATCTGCATCATCCCGTTCCTCCTGCTGATCTCGGCTTCCTTGACGGACCAGGCTTCACTCGTGGCACATGGCTATTCGCTCATTCCCAAGGTATTCAGTACGGCAGCCTATGAATATCTGTTCAATAGGGGATCGGACATCCTCCGGGCGTATGGCGTCTCGATCTTTGTCACGGTGGTAGGGACGTCGGTGGGGATTTGCATTACTTTACTCATGGCTTATCCGCTGTCTCGGCCGGAGACGCCGCACCGGGGGCTGATCCTGTTCATCGTGTTCTTCTCGATGCTGTTCCACGGCGGGCTGATTCCCTCATATCTGGTGTACGCCCAGATGCTCAATCTGAAGAACACCATCTGGGTATTGATCGTCGCCGGGGTTCTCACCAACGGCTACTACATCATGATGATGCGGATCTTCCTGCAGGGCTCGATGTCCAAGGATCTGATCGAGTCAGCACAGCTGGACGGAGCGGGGGAATACCGGATTCTATGGAGCATTATCATTCCGACCTCTACGCCGATCCTGGCCGTTATCGGCTTGTTTACATCTATCTTTTATTGGAACGACTGGCAGACGGGGATGATCTATATTACCAATCCGGAGCTGTTTAGCATCCAGAACCTGCTGCAGCGGATTATGCAGGACATTCAATTTATCCAATCCAATATGACGGCAAATAGCGGCGAAGCGATGGCTCAGATGCCCACGGATACGGCGAAGATGGCGATTGCGGTGCTGGGGTCGCTGCCGATCCTGCTGGCCTACCCGTTCTTTCAGAAGTTTTTTATCAAAGGCATTATGTTCGGTGCAGTAAAAGGATAGGGGGAGGAGTATGAAAACAATAACATTCAACAAGGACTGGATGTTCATTCAAAACGATAATGACCGTGTTGCTACCAGCTACATCGCGGAGGGAGAGGCAGTGGATCTGCCTCATTCCTGGAATGGGAGAGACGGGCAGGGAGAGGGTAGCGAATATTACCGAGGCAGGTGCTGGTATCAAAAGAAGCTCGAACTCTCCGAGGCCGAGTTGCAGCAACGGTGGTATCTGGAGATCGGCGCAGCAGGCAATATTGGTACGGTATATATCAATGGCCATCTGGCGGGCACGAGCCGCTGCGGCTATGCGATGTTCCGGGTGGCGCTGCAGCCGTTCCTGAAGGCCGGCGACAATCTCATCGCCATCGAGGTGGATAACAGCTATCACGATGACGTCTTTCCCCTGATGGCGGATTTCACTTTTTATGGCGGCTTATATAGAGAAGTCAGGCTGCTGGTCATGGAGCCCATTCATTTCGATGTCACGGACCTCAGCCGCGACGGAATCTACTTGACGCCGGTGAAGACCGCAGAAGACACCTTCCGGCTCGGCATCCGGGGGAGGATTGCCAATGAGTCGGAGGGACAGGCAGAGGGGCAGATCCAGGTACAGCTGCGGGACCGGGACGGACAGCTGGCGCTGGAGACGAGTGTGCCGGTCCGCATCGAACGTGCGACGGATTTTGAATTCCATATGGACATCGAAAACCCGGTGTTATGGGACGGGGTACCAGCCGTATCTCTACACCGCTACTATCGCATTGGACATCGGAGGGAAGCGGGTGGATGTCCGGGAGATCGAGGTAGGCTTCCGGACAGTGGAGGTGACGCCGGATCGAGGCGTGCTGCTGAACGGGAAGCCCATCCCGCTGCGGGGCGTGAGCCGGCATCAGGATTACGCCGATATTGGCAATGCCCTTACACGGATGCATATGGAAGAAGACATGCGTCTAATAAGGGAGATGGGGGCCAATAGCATCCGGCTTGCCCATTACCAGCACGATGATTATTTCTACACGCTGTGCGACCGTTCCGGCATGCTGGTATGGGCCGAGATTCCATTTATCAGCGTCCCCTCCACTAAGAGCAATGACAATGCGCTGGAGCAGCTGGAGAGGCTGATCAAGCAAGCTTACAACCACTGCTCCATCTACTGTTGGGGCGTACAAAACGAGATTACAATTGCCGTCGAAAATGAGCAGACGTACCAGACCATCCGCGAGATTAACGCCTTGGCCAAAAGACTCGATCCGCAGCGCCTGACCGCGCAAGCGAATATCTACTCCGTGGAAGACGACAGTCCGATTCACCAGCTGGCCGATCTAAGGGGCTACAATCTTTATTATGGCTGGTACTACGGGGAGATGGACGATCTGGGCAGACGCCTGGACGCGTTTCGTGATGCCAACCCGGACGTCCCGGTGTTGCTTACGGAGTACGGGGTCGATACGAACCCCGGCTACCATGCGTATGCGCCGCAAGTCAAAGATTATACGGAGGAGTACCAGCTCATCTACCATCACAATGTTATCCGTACGATCCAGGATAGAGACTTTGTGCCTGGAGGTTATGTATGGAACATGTTTGATTTTGGCAGCGCGCTGAGAAATGAAGGCGGAGACAAAGGGAAAAATCTGAAAGGGCTTGTCACCATTGACCGGAAGCGGAAAAAGGATGCTTACTACCTGTATAAGGCATATTGGTCCAAGGATGCCTTCGTCCACCTGGCCGGCCGCCGGTTCCGGCACCGGCATCAGCCTGCCAACGATATCCTGATCCTGACAAACCTGCCGCATCTCAAGGTCTACAAAGACCAGTCGCTATATACGGAGATCACGGCGGAAGATCGGGTCGTCATCCTTCCCGGCGTCACGCTCGCTCTGGGAGCAAACCGAATTAGGGTAGAGGGGGTGGATGAGCAGGGGCAGGTCAGCGAGGATGAAATGACGCTCTATTACGGGCCGGAGCAGGATCATTCTTATCGCTATCAGACGAATCAAGAGAAAAAACATGTAATGAACTGGTTTGAGAAATATGATCTGACATCCGTGCCAGAGGTTGCGATACGGGAGGGTTACTATTCCACGCTGGACACGATCGAGGCGCTCTATGAGAACGAGCAGGCCAAAGCGGTGTTCAAAAAGTATTTTGGGGAGGCGGCAGAGCACCCCAGGTTTGCAGCTATGAAAGGTGTCATGTCGATCGAGAAGATGTCCAAGATCTCGGCTTTTAACATTCCGAAGGAGCTGTTGTCGCTCATCGATTCGGAGTTGAACACCATCGGCAAGAACAAGACTGAAGGGTAAAACAGGGGCATACCATTCGCTTATTCGGGGAATGGTATGTTCTTTTCGCGCTGTAGAATTACCGATAGGAAACCTCAAAGATCGACTCGATCTTCTTAACGATATCAAATGTGCCGCTCTCGAGCTTCCACAGCACTATGACGCCGATCACCCCGGCCGTGAAGGCAGCCAACAACTCCTCCGGAGGCTGCGCAGCATGTATGTCCCCGCTGGCCATGGCTTCCTCGATAAGAGCGATGGACTGTCCGGCGGCTTCCAGATAAGTATGGAAATGCTGGCCGTGCAGCTCAAACTCGGCCAACAAAATGTGATACATAAAATCATGCCCGACGTGCTCGATGATATGGGCATAGTCCAGGGCATGTGTTTTCAAGCTTTGCTTGGGCTGGTCCCAATCCGTCTCCAACTGAATCTGCTGCTTCACTTGGGAGGAGAACCAGTGTAAGAGCAGGTCGTTTTTGCTCTGGAAATGATGATAAAACGAGCCGCGCGTCACCTGCAGCCGGTGACAGATCATGTTAATACTGACGTTTTCATAGCCCTGCGCTCTGAACATTTGAATCGCGGTTTCGCACATCTCATCCTTGGTCGTGATCATCTCGTTCAACTCCTCCACCGCATTATAGCATACAACGAAAAATAACTTCCGCAGGGAAGTTATTATCGGAGGAGTGGGCCTAGTTGAGGATCTCTGGGTGTTCCCATTGCACGGGCGTGATCTTGCCTGCACTGGAGCCTGCATCGATCGAAATCGCAGATCCGCTAATATAACGCGCCAGATCAGAGGCCAAGAAGAGAGCCAGGTGGCCGATCTCTCGCGGGTCGCCCAAGCGTCCGCTTGGGGAGAAGAGCTTGGCGTATTCACTGACGACTTCCTCAGGCGTATCTCCCCAAATCGACGTGCGGAAGGTCCCAGGACAAATGGCGTTGACGGTAATGTTATGTGGCGCATAATCTAGGGCAGCGCTCTTGGTCAGCCCTACCACGCCATGCTTCGCCGACACATAGAGGCCCATGGAACTGTTGCCCAGGATACCAGCCAGCGAAGCGATGTTGACGATGAACCCGCCGGGTGACTTGGTCTTCAGAATCGCCTCGACGGCATACTTCATGCCCAGGAAGACGCCGCGTAAGTCAATCGCCATCAGGCGGTCGAACTCAGCTGTGGCATACTCATGCACAGGTCTGTTGCCGGCGGCGATACCCGCGTTATTGACGAAGCCGTCCAGGCGACCATAGGCTTCGACCGTATCAGCGACCAGTTGCTTCGCGTCTTCTTCGTTGCTGACATCTGCCTGGATGAAGGACGCTTCTCCACCGGCGGAGCGGATTTCATTAACGAATTGTGTTCCCTTTTTCGTGTCGATATCCGATACCACGACTTTCATGCCGTTGTCGGCATAGCATTGGGCGATCGCTTTGCCGAGACCGTCTGCTGCCCCTGTTATGATAGCGATTTTGCCTTTTACGCTAGAAAAATCCGTCACAAGATTTCCTCCTTATTGTAAAAGATACAGGTGTATGTTTTAATAATTGTAGAGTTACCTATTTGTCTTGTCAAGGAATTTTGACAAGAGAGTCGTCATACTGTCCAAGGCTAGTCGTCAAAACGTTAGAAGCTCTTAGTCGCATAGTTTACAATGGGATCCAGTATCAGAAATTGAAAAGATCTTGAATTGTGAAAATGGAGGGAATGTCTATGAAACTGAGTGGAAAAGTAGCGGTCGTCACCGGCGCCGCATCGGGAATGGGAAAGGCAATCGCCGAGTTGTTCGCTGCCGAAGGAGCCAAAGTGGTCGTATCCGATCTCAACGGCGAGAGTGCCGCTGCAGTGGTAAGCGACATTAAGACAGGCGGCGGAACGGCCATATCCGTAGTAACTAACGTGACGGTTGAAGAGGATGTACAGGTATTGATCGACACGGCCATGAAGGAATTCGGTACGGTCGATATCCTTGTCAATAATGCGGGGATTATGGACAACTTCATGCCTGCCGGAGAAGTGACGGACGAGCTGTGGGAGAAGGTGTTTGCAGTGAACACGACAGGACCGATGCGGCTCACGCGGAAAGTGCTGCCCTTATTTATCGAGAAAAAACAAGGCGTGATCGTCAACATCGCTTCTGCCGGGGGCCTGCACGGTTCGCGGGCTGGCGCGGCCTACACAGCTTCCAAGCACGCGGTCATTGGCTTCACCAAGAACGTCGGGTTCCAATACGCGACTCACGGGATTCGCTGCAACGCCGTCGCACCGGGCGCGGTGGCGACGAACATCGCCACGACCATCAATGCCCCGAGCCCGTTCGGCGCCGAACGGGCGCAGATCGGTATGGGCATCAATCCCGGCTTGGGCCATCCCGAAGATATCGCGAGGGTGGCGTTATTTTTGGCCTCCGACGATGCCAGCTTTGTCAACGGCACAACCGTAACGGCCGATGCGGGCTGGACGGCTTATTAGGGGCTTTACCGGATTCTTCCGGTTTGAGTCAGGGTGAGATGACTATCGCAAATCACCGGAGCTTGATATGATAAGGGCAACCTGATGGTGTGGTTGCCTTTTTTCATTTAAGGTAGGTCCGAAATCGTTAGGGTGATGTAAGATTAACGACGCTATTATCTTGTCTACGGGGGATGTCTGTGATGCAAAGGGCGCTGCAAGTATTCAAAAATATGCGCTTTCAGTACAAACTACTCATTGGATATGTGCTGGCCTGCGTGATCCCTCTGTTGATTGTAAGCGCAGTCATCTTCCACAAATCCGCAGAAGGCTTGGAGGAGTCGTCGCAGGAGTTTGCGTCGCTGTATACGTCTCAGCTCAAAACGACACTTAATGAATTTATCCAAGAGTATGACACAGTGACCAAATCGATCCTGGTCGACAGCGATCTTCTCAACCGAAGCGGCGGGCAAGAGGAGATGTCGGTAGACGAGCAGATCGTCCAGCAGGTTGCCGTCCAACGGCTGTTGATGCGGGTAGCCATGCTGAAATCCGAGATTAGCACTGCAATGCTGGTCAACCGCGATAACCAGGTCTACCAATATTCGACCACGACCGCCCGCGTCAATGAGCAAGCCTTGCTGTCCCGGGAGTGGTTCCAGCACATACGCGGATCGGGGGACACGTTTTTTATTACAGGACTGCATGATCGCTCTTATTACGAAGACAGAGGGGCAGGAGCCATGATTACAGTGGGCAGGGTCCTATACACCTATGACGGGGCTTACGCCGGCATCCTGCTCCTCGATCTGGATCCGTTCTCCTTGCTGCGTCTGGATCATGAATTCGTGCTGGCACGGGACAAGTATGGGATCAGCGTCACGATCAGCAATACCCGGCAAGAGCTCGTCTATCATTCGGATGCGGCCAGCGGTCGGTTATCCTGGCAGGAAGTGCTGGAGTCTGAAGCAGGATATGTCAACGGCGGAGATAATCAGGACAATATCGTGTTAACCGGCAGCACGAACCCGGGGACATTGCACGTCAGAACCGAGATCCCCCGCTCCATGCTGTTGTACAAAATCAATCAGATCCAGGGAGTAACGACCACAATCATTGTGCTGAGCTGTCTGATCGTTACGTTGATTTCATTTGCGCTCAGCTTTACGATCACGAAGCCGATCCAGGCGCTCCGGCGGAGTATGAAGCAGGCGGAGGCGGGACAGTATCTGCCGATCGAGAAAAAGCAGGCGAACGATGAAATCGGCAGCCTGGTCAACAGCTACAACAAAATGATCGTGACCATCCGCAACCTGATAAACGATGTGTATATTGCGGATATCAAGCAAAGACAGGCCAAAATCGTCGCTCTGCAAAATCAGATCAATCCGCACATGTTATACAATACTCTGGAGTCCATCCGGATGAAAACGATGGTGAAAGGCGATCAGGAGTCTGCGGACATGATCAAGATTCTATCGCGCATGTTCCGGCTCGCTTTGAACAAGGAAGGCCGGAATCATTCGATCCGCCATGAGCTGGACTACACGACCAACTACTTGAAGCTGCAAAATATCCGGTATGAGCAGATGTTCAAGCTGCGTGTCAGCATACCTGAGGAGATCCTGCATTGCGGGATCATCCCGCTCGTGTTTCAGCCCATCGTGGAGAACAGCATGCATCACGGCTTCAAGGATTATGACACTCCGCTAACGATTGGGATCGAGGGACTGTGGACGGCGGAGGGCGACATCCTCATCCGGATCAGCGATGACGGGACGGGCTTGTCGCTTCAGAAACAGGAGGAGCTGAAAGCACTGCTGGAGCATGCAGAGACCGACAAATACAAGCTGGAGCAACCCGATAAGGCGGACAATCACGGCATCGGACTCAAAAATATCGCGGAGCGCATCAAGCTTCATTATGGCGACCGGTACGGTCTGAGGGTAGAAGGTTCATTGGGACAAGGTACCACCGTCGAGCTGCTTATCCCCCAGGTGAAAACCGCGAATAACGAAGGAATCAGAGGTGATCGCGCATGAAAATCGTGTTAGTGGATGACGAGAAAGGCATTGTCGAGGGGCTGAAATATATCATCAACCGCTACCTCCCGGAATGTACGGTGGCAGGCGTCGCCTATAACGGAGTGGAAGGGGCAAGTGTCATCCGGAGGGTGAAGCCCGAGCTCGTCATTACGGATATCCGGATGCCGCAGTCCGACGGTCTCGATATGATCAAAGGCTTGAAGGAGCAGTGCTGCCCGGCGAAGTTCATCCTCTTAAGCGGCTTTGCCGAGTTCGAATATGCGCGCAGAGGACTCAATCTGGGCGCGCTGTCGTACATCAATAAGCCGGTCGAAGAAGAGGAGCTCCAGACTGCGGTTCAGCAGGCAATGAAGGTGATCCGGGAAGAAAAGGAGAAGCAGCGGGAGGTTGAAGATCTGCAGCAGAAATATCACAACCGCATCCAGGAGCGGGCGCTGCGGGAAGTGCTTGATCTGGACAGCACGAATGCAGAGCTGATGCAGGAATTGCTGGGCACGGCACAGATCCGGACGGAGAATACGTGGCTGCTGAGTATGATCCTGGAGTTCAGCAATAGCGGCGGCGCAATAAAGGAAGACAGTCTGGAGCAGCTCTATGCCCAGGTGGACGGGACGCTCGGGGATTACCGCGAGGTCTACCGGTTCCGGTACTCGGGCACGCAGATTGCGGTGGTGGTGACGAGCGGCACGCCGATCGGCTACGCGGAGCTGATCCGCTCCGTTCACAAGCTTAAAGAGAATGTCTATCGGCAGCTGGAGCGGACCATGACAGTGGGGGTCGGGACGATCCAGAGAGAGGCGGCGGGCATCAGCAGATCGTTTGAGGAAGCCCGTTATGCGCTCAGCTATCAAGTGGTCAAAGGAACCAACACCATCATCGCCTATCCGGAGATCAGCCAGCCGTCAAGCAAGAGCCAGCCGGTTTCGGAAGAGCTGATCAGCCGCCTGGAAGCGGCGCTGGACAATATGGACGGGCAGGCGTGCAGCGCCACGATCCGGGAGATTTTCGGAAGGCTGGGATCAGAACCCGATATGAGTCTGGGCGACCTGCAGCGCCATTGCTTGAACATCCTGTTATCCAGCGTGCGCAAGATGTCCTTCCAGCAGCTGCAGCAGAATGATTTCTTGGGCCGGCATCTGTTATCCCTCGATGAGATGTCCCGGTTCCAAACGCTGGCTCAGTTGGAGGACTGGATGATTCAAGCGATCCGGAGGATTCTTCAGTTCAAAGAGGAGCATCACGTACCCAAGAAAAAAGACATCATCGCGGAGGTAAAGGAGTATGTGAACGCCCACTACAACGAGCAGATTACTCTGGCTGAGCTGTCGGCGCGGTTTTTTATCAGTCCCTATTACCTGAGCCAGTTCTTCAAGCAGAAGACAGGGGAAACGTACGTCAATTACCTGACCCGGATCCGTATCAACAAAGCCCAAGAGCTGCTGGAGAAAACGGATTTGAAGGTATATGAAATCTGCCAATTGGTGGGCTATTCCGACGGGCAGCACTTTGCCCGCATGTTCGAAAAGCTGACCGGATGCAAGCCCAGAGACTACCGCAAAAACCTGCCTAACGCCTAGTTCGCTGCCGCCCTGTTGCTGGGTGGCATTTTTTTTACTTAAAAATGCCCTGCTTTATCCTTAAAAATGCCTGATTGAGCGCTTTCACCCCCGGTTGTATAGTGAGTCTATAAAAGAACGACACATTGGGGGGACAACATTGAAAGCACTTGCAAACCTTCGCCTGAAGGTATACTGGCCACTGTATGTCATGGCGATACCGGGGATTGTCTTCTTGATCGTGTTCAAGTACGTTCCGTTAGCCGGTGCGGTAATCGCCTTCAAGGATTACTCGGTATTCCAAGGCATGATCAACAGCCCCTGGGTTGGACTGAAGCATTTCCAGACGCTGATGAATCATCCCGATTTTGCCCGGGTGTTCAGCAACACCCTGATTCTTGGTTTTCTCAAACTCGTCATTGTTTTCCCGGTTCCCGTGTTATTGGCGCTCATGCTCAATGAGATCCGGAAGTCGGCGCTGAAGAAAGGACTCCAAACCGCGCTTTACATCCCGCACTTCTTGTCCTGGGTCATCGTAGCCGGTATCGTGTTCGACTTC
The DNA here is from genome assembly GCF_047238105.1 of Paenibacillus jepli. NCBI lineage: Bacteria > Bacillati > Bacillota > Bacilli > Caryophanales > Paenibacillaceae > Paenibacillus > Paenibacillus jepli. The sequence continues at coordinate 2,403,887 of NZ_JBDFMD010000001.1, read as the reverse complement.
TTCTCGATGAATGGCTTATTCAACATCATCCTGGGCTGGTTCGGTCAGGATCCGGTATTGGCTATGCAGGAAAGCCAGTACTTCAGGCCGATCTACACCTTGTCCTCGATATGGCGGGATGCCGGCTGGGGTACGGTGGTGTATATTGCGGCGATCAGCGCGATTGATCCTCAGTTGTACGAATCGGCGATGATGGACGGCGCGTCCAAGTTCAAGCAGATGCGCCACATTACGTTTCCGCTGCTGCTGCCTACGGTACTGATCCTGTTCCTGCTGGAGATCGGCAACTTCCTGGATCTCGGCTTCGATCAGGTGTATAACCTGCTCACCCCGATGACATACAGCGTAGGCGATATACTGGACACGTACGTGTTCCGAACCGGCATCCAGCAGGCCCAGTACAGTTATGCTACTGCGGTCGGTATCTTTCAATCGGTCATTGGATTGATCATGGTCTATATTTTTAACCGGCTGTCGAAGAAAGTATCGGATGGGGGGCTCTGGTAGACATGTTCGAATCGAGAAGCGAGAAAGTATTTGTATCCGGCATCACGATTATCCTCATCGTACTGTCCGCTCTGGCCCTTATCCCGCTCTTGTCGGTCATCGCCACCTCATTCAGCTCCAAGAGCGCGGTCGATATGAATCTGGTCACGCTGTGGCCGAGACAGTTTACCTTGGATTCGTGGGGATACATTATTGACCGTCCCGACCTGTGGCGTTCGTTTTTCTTGACCTTGATCACTACGGTGGTGGGCACCATCCTGGCGCTCCTCATGACCGCTTTGCTGGCCTACCCGCTCTCGAAGTCGGAATTCCGCTTTGGGACCGTGGTTATGGTCGGGGTCGTGGTAGCGATGATTTTCAAGGCGCCGATCGTCCCTTACTTCCTGACTGTACGGGCGATCGGGCTGTATGATAATCCGCTGGTGCTGATCGTTCCGCATATCCTCAATCCCTTTAATCTAATCATTATGCGGACGTTCTTCAAACAGTTCTCCAAAGAGCTGGAGGAAGCGGCGTTTCTGGAAGGGTGCGGCTATTTCCGGATGCTGTTCCAGATGGTGCTGCCGCTGTCTAAAGCCGTCCTCGCGACGCTTGCATTGTTCTACGGAGTCGTCTTGTGGAACCAGTTCCAGCATCCGCTGTTCTTCTTGCAGAATCCGGACCTGTTCCCGCTGCAGATCAAGATCCGCCAGTTCATCACCGACGATAATGTCATTATGGCTGGGGCTACTTCCATGGTAGACGCCAATTACAATGAGCGGACTCTACGCGCTGCGACCGTCATTTTTGCCATCATTCCAATCATTATGGTCTACCCTTTCTTACAGAAATATTTCGTCAAAGGGGCCATGATCGGCTCGGTAAAAGGATAACAGGAGGCTGAACATGAATCGACTTTTACAGGACGTACTGGAAGGCAGGGAAGAGAATTATATCCTTCCATTCCTATGGCAGCAGGGCGAGGAAGAACAGGTGATTCGGGAAGAGATGGCGCGGGTGCATGAGGCGGGGATCGGCGCCGTCTGCGTAGAGGCCAGACCGCATCCGGACTTCCTGGGGCCGTCATGGTGGGCGGATATGGACATCATCATGGATGAAGCGCGCAGGCGCGGGATGAAGGTATGGATGCTCGATGACGATCACTTTCCGACGGGGCATGCAGCGGGCAAGGTTAAGGAAGCGCCGGAAGAGCTGCACCGTGTGTTTCTGAATGAACGCCATATCGACACCCTCGGCCCCGCGCCGGGAGCCTCCTTTCTGCTGGATACACTGCTATTGAATGGACTGAGGCCGACCTACTCCCTGTCCAGTTTTGCTACAGGCAAAAATAAGCTTATATCGGTGACAGCGGTACGTCGCGATCCACATACTGGCCTCTTGACCGAGGAGTGCGTCGACATCACCGGTCTCGTGCAGGACGGGGTTCTATACTGGGATATTCCAGAAGGATACTGGCGGGTATTTATCGTGTCGGAGAGCAAAACCGGAGGGAGTCAAGCCCAGGAGGATTACCTGAACCCGCTTGACCGGGACTCGGTCCGGATATTGATCGATACGGTGTATGAAGCTTTTTACGAACGGTACAGAGCGGATTTCGGCAAGACGTTTGCGGGTTTCTTCTCCGACGAGCCGGGGTTCTACAACGATAAGACGACGTTTGACTTTGAGTCCAGGCCGGGCAAGCAAGGCGTACCCCTGCCCTGGAGCAGAGAAATGACCGCGTTGCTTCAGCAAACGCTGGGAGAAGATTACCGCGAGCTGCTGCATCTGCTGTGGCATGAAGGCGGCGAATCCACAAACCGTGTGCGCTACGCCTATATGGACACGATCACCAAGCTGTATGCAGAACATTTCTGCCATCAGATCGGCGACTGGTGCCGGGCACGGGGCGTCGAATACATCGGGCATGTCCTGGAAGATAATAACGTCCATGCAAGACTTGGCTCGGGGGCCGGCCACTTCTTCCGGTCGCTGTGGGGGCAAGACATGGCAGGGATCGACGTCGTGCTGTGGCAGATCGTGCCCGGGTTCGATGAGCTGTCCTACCGCAAGCCGACAGGCGTGACAGACAGCCATTTCTTTCACTATGGACTGGCCAAACTTGGAGTGTCGCTCAGTCACGTCGATCCCAAGAAGCAGGGCCGGACGATGTGCGAATTATATGGCGCCTACGGCTGGGCAGAGGGGCTGAAGCTCATGAAGTGGCTGACGGATCATATGCTGGTGCGTGGCGTCAATTATTTCGTCCCGCACGCCTTCAGCCAAAAGGCATTTCCGGATCCGGACTGCCCGCCGCACATGTACGCCAACGGGAAAAACCCGCAATACCGGTATTATAAATACCTGAATCATTATATCAATCGGGTCAGCCATCTCCTGTCCGGCGGCAGACATGTCGCGAGTGCGGCCGTCGTCTATCATGCGGAAGCCGAATGGTCGGGAGAGGCCATGTATTTCCATGAGCCTGTCAAGCATTTGATGCAGCAGCAGATCGACTGCGACGTGATCCCCATAGACGTGCTAATCGATTCAGCCCGGCTGCAGGAAGGCAAGCTGTTGATCAACCAGGAGGATTATCCGTGCCTGATCGTTCCCTATGCCGAAGCGCTGCCAGCAGCGCTGCTTGGCACGCTGGCGACATTCGCTGCTCAGGGACTGGCCATCTATATTGTCGGCGGATGGCCGGCGCGTTCGAGCGAAGGCGAAGAGATATCCGATCTACGCTCAGTTTTGGCCGGGCGCTCTAACGTGAAGGTGGTATCCCTTCAGCAGCTCCCGCATGAGCTAATCGCGGATGGGCATGCCGATATCCGCGTGGAGCAAGAGGTGCCGGCGCTTCGGCATTATCATTACGTTCATGACGGATTGGATGTGTTCATGTTCTTCAATGAAAATCCGCATCAAACCATCCATACCGACGTCGTGCTGCCTGTACAGGGAGTCGCGTACAGCTATGATGCGTTTCTTAACAAGCTACAACCTTATCCGTTGAGTTGGGACCATGGGATAAGGCTTGAGCTTCAGCCTTCCCAATCGTTGATCCTGCTGTTTGGGATCGAGCAGGAGGCAGGTGCGGCCGTCTCCCATGTCCCTGGAGAGGAGGCGTTTGTACTAACCAATCCGTGGCAGGTGTCCACAGCCAGTGCCGGACAGTATCCCGACTTCAACCCGAGGGGAAGCTTAACGGAATTAACGAATATGAGCGCACCGGGTGTGCTGCCGCGTTTCTCCGGCACCTTCCGTTATGAGACTGAGTTTGAGTGGGACGATGCGACGAGCCCTCTGATACTGGACCTGGGTGCAGTCTACGAAACGGCTGAAGTATGGCTGAATGGAGAGTGGGCAGGAGTGCTCATTGGTCCACCTTACTGGCTGGACATCCAGGGCAAGGTGCAGCAGGGCAGCAACAAGCTGATCATTGAAGTCACCAATACACTAGTTAAGGAGCAGCCTGACTTCCTGTCTGCGTATGCCCAGCAGGAGCCCACCGGATTGATCGGCCCGGCGCGTTTGATGAGATCGCAATAGCTAATGAAAGTGATCATTTTGGTTTATTGGCGTTACGCCTTAAACATAATCAACAACTATATGAGGGGGAGAACACATGAAGCTCAAAAAAGTGGGATTGGGGTTAGCTGCAGGTATCCTTGCGGTGACAGCAATCACGGGGTGCAGCAGTTCCGGCAATACACCTGAGAATACCGCTCCGAACCAAACGCCTCAAAATCAGAGTAGTGCTGCTGAGGAAGTAGTAGACATCGAAGTTTGGGGAACGAATATTGGCTATAAACCGATTACCAAAGGCAGCGAATTGTATGAATTCTACAAAGACTTGCTTGGTGTGGGCGTCATTCATCCTTATGTCGAGTGGAACGGCGGGACAAATTATCTGAATCAGTTGAATCTAAAAATTGCCGCGAATGAGATGCCGGATATGTTCACCCCCCAACAGGGGATCGAAGACAGCCTTGCTAGAAATGGCGCGATTGCGGATCTGACTGATCTGCTCCAGGAGCATGCTCCGAATGTCTGGAACACGATACCGGCCGAGATGTGGGACGTCGTCAAAGCAAACGATCCAAACGGCGAAGGCCGAATTTACTACATCCCTGGATCTGTGGATTACGGAAGGTATGCGGGCATGATTCGGCAGGACTGGCTGGATAATCTGAATCTGGCTATGCCGACAACCCAAGAAGAGTATGTGAAGGTGCTTGAAGCATTCCGGGATCAGGATCCGAACGGTAATGGCCAAAAGGATGAAATCCCGACTGGCGGACGTCAGGAAGCCCGGTGGATGGATCATCTCTTTTCGATGTACGGAGTGGCGATGTTTGAAGGGTATCCCGAGTGGGATTTGTATGATGGCGAGTTGACTTATGCCGGGGTGACACAGAACATGAAAGATGCCCTGGAATTCGCTGCCCAACTGTACAAAGATGGATTATTGGATCAGGAGACGCTTTTGAACGACAAGGCCAAGTGGGATGGCAAGATTACATCGGATAAGGCGGGCAACTATTTTCATTGGGTAGAGCACTTGAATCTTAACTTGGAGAATTTGGAGAAAAATACAGGCGTGAAGGCGGAGTTCTCTATCCTGCCTGTCCCTGAGGTAGAAGGCTATGATGGTTTCTATACATGGAAACGATTTGCTCCCCCGCAATGGGTCGTCAAGAACAATAAAGACGAGGCAAAGCTGATGGCAACGTTGAAGCTCTTGAACAATATGTACGACCAAGACAACTGGAAAGCCATGTATCTGGGAGTAGAAGGCATGCATTATGAAATGAAGGACGGCAAAGCCGCAAAGCTCCCAGACGATAAGAGCACTATGGAAAACCAAGTGCTTAATCCGTACTCGAGCTCGGCAACCCTTGACTTCACCATCGAACTGTATCAGGATACGGCTTCGGAAGAAGGCAAGTGGGCCATTGACCAACTCACAGCTAATATGGAAGAAGCGCAGCAATATGCGAAGGTTATCGCGGGTGACGGCTTACCGGCCAGCATCTATGAAGGTTTCCCGGATATTAATAACCGTACATTATTCGTAGAGTATGCTTCCAAGATCATCCTTGGCCAGTTCCCGATCGACAAATTCGATGAATTCGTCGACAAGTGGCATCAATCCGGCGGCGAAGAAGTGACGAAGCGTGCCAGAGAGTGGTATGCCAAAGTAACAGGTTAATCGAGTGATGGCTTCGCCCTTGCGGTAAAAGGGCGAAGCCATTTGTTTTAACAGTAGTCGTGAAAGTGGCATTTGGAAAGTCGGTATACTGTTAGTCGGATATTCGGAATCGAATTATGATTGAAATAGTTTCCCCCTGCCTGTGGCGTTCTTGGTACAAATATCAATGAAAGGATGGGACCCAAGATGAATTACATATGTAACCCGCTCGTGATGACTTACAAGTATCAATTTACTCAAATGAATGAAATGATAATCAATAGAGAAGCTGCGGATCCCTCGTTAATTCTGTTTAACGGCAAGTACTTCCTGTTTCCTTCGATGACGGCTGGATTTCTCGTCAGTGACAATCTCGTCGATTGGACGTTTCGTGCCTTGAAGGATGTACCGATCTATGATTATGCTCCCGACGTAAGAGTGAGGGGGGAATACCTGTACTTTTCCGCTTCGCATGCCGAGAAGAACGGTTCTTTTTATCGTACGAAGGATCCGATTCATGGTCATTTCGAAGAGATCGAAGGGACATTCCAATTTTGGGACCCGAACCTTTTTGTGGACGACGACGGTCGGATTTATTGTTATTGGGGATGCTCTAACATCACGCCAATCTACGGGGTCGAGCTGCAGCCGGCAGATATGACGCCGATCGGGGAACCGGTGGCGTTGATCTTCAGCCAGCCGTCGATTATCGGCTACGAACGGAACGGGGAAAACCATGTCCCGCCCAAAACGCCCGAGCAGATCGAGGCCACGGTAAAGCTGTACGCCCAGAACGTGCCGAACGTAACGGAAGAGCAATTGAGCCAGATCAGACTTAGGGTAGGCAATGATCCTTACATCGAAGGCGCTTGGATGGATAAGCATGAAGGCAAATATTATCTGCAATATTCAAGTCCCGGCACGCAGTACAATGTATACTCTGATGGAGTCTATGTAGCGGACAAGCCGCTTGGGCCGTTCAAGCTGGCGAAGAACAATCCGTACTCCTACAAGCCGGGCGGCTTCATCCCTGGCGCAGGTCATGGATCCACCATGAAGGATCGGCACGGCAACTGGTGGCACACCTCTACGATGAGGATCAGCGTTAATCATATGTTCGAGAGACGGCTCGGGCTGTGGCCGGCAGGCTTCGATCAAGACGGCGAGCTGTTCTGCAACCAGCGGTACGGCGACTGGCCGATGCGGATCGAGCAGGCTGCGATGGATCCGTGGGCCGATCCGGAGTGGATGCTGCTATCCTACGGCAAGCCGGCGAAGGCGTCTTCTTCAACCGAAGGCTACGATGCTTCACGGGCAACCGATGAGAATGTGCAGACCTGGTGGAAGGCTGAAACGAACACATCCGGAGAATATGTGGAGCTTGATTTGCTCCATCCCTGCGAAGTGCATGCGATCCAGCTCAACTTTGCAGACGATCAGTTGAATGTGCCTTTGCCAGAGGGGGCAGAGCTGCAGCAAGTGGGCCATATGCCGCGATATATCGACCAACGAAAGCACGTCACGAGATGGCTTCTGGAAGGATCGCTGGACGGTAAGACGTACTTCGTCATTGAAGATAAATCGGCAGTGGACACAGATCTGCCGCATGATCTGGTGGTGAGGGAAGAGGGCGTGCAAGCCCGCTATATCCGATGTACGGTCATAGAGCTTCCTTTCAACCAGCAAGCCTGTATCTCCGGCCTCAGAGTGTTCGGTCTGGGAACGGGTGAACGGCCTGCTCCGACAACGGGAATCACAACCGAAGTACGAGACGGACAAGACCTATTGGTGACATGGAATCCTGACGATGCGGTAGGTCACAACGTATTGTGGGGATTCGCTCCCGACAAGCTGTATCACAGCTATATGGTGCTGGGTCGCGATGAAGTGACCATTGGGGCGTTGATCAAAGGCGAGCCCCTGTATGCCCGAGTGGATGCCTTTAATGAAAGAGGGATTACGGAAGGCGAAGTCATTGCGGTCATTACTTCTTAAAGCCAAATAAACAACAGCGTCTGAGAGCCCCTCGAGAGAGGGGCTTGCTGCATGTTAACCGAGAATTTGTTTTTAAATTTGTTACATATCCCTGATTGAACGTTGGCTTCTTTTTGCTATACTAAATTCGACTCTATTAGACTACATATCATAGTTTATTGAATTCAAAATATTTGGATCTGCTATACTGTACTAAATTAATACTACTACGATAAGTAGTATAATAATGCGATATTTATGGAGGTAACACAATGAAAAAGAACTCATCCCGTATGCTAGTGATCTATACGCTCGTAGCGGTCATACTGCTGGGCGGGATCTTCGCGCTTAATCAAGCGGGGAATACCAATGAGCCTGATGAGCAACGTCTGGCCGAAGCGCCTTCCGTAGAGGGTCAACCGATCGCCGGTGGTCAGAGCGCAAGTGTGTCCATCGTCGAGTTCGGAGATTACAAGTGCCCGTCGTGCAAGATCTGGGGCGAGCAGGTGTGGCCGCAATTAAAACAGGATTATGTGGATACGGGCATCGCTTCTTTTGCTTATATCAACACGATGTTCCATGGCGAAGAATCGGTCCTTGCCGCGCAGGCCAGCGAAGTCATCTATGCGCATCATCCCGAGCAGTTCTGGGATTTCCACAAGGCGATGTTCGATAGCAGCCGGCTCAAGTCAATCATGATGACCAGTGGGTGACAGAGGACAAAGTATTGGAGGTAGCGGAAGCGACCGTTCCGGATCTGGATGCGGAACAGTTCCTGGCCGATCTGCGTTCCGAAGAGGTCGTGGAGAAGCTGGTATACGATCAGGAGCTGGTCGATACCTTTGCGATCGGGCAGACGCCAACCATCGTGGTCAATGACATCGTCATTGCCAATCCGTTTGATTATGAAGAGATCCGGCAGGCCATCGAACAAGCAGCGGAATAAGAAATCGGATAAATAATGAAGGTTTCTTCTTAGAATTACTTTGTGATGGGCAGCGGGCTTTTTAAACAACTTCTAGGGAGCGTGCTTATGCGGTTTATTAAACAATACTACTTGTATCTGGCCTGGCTGGTGGCGCTCGTCGCTACGCTGGGCAGCCTCTACTTCAGCGAGTTCCTCGGCTTTATCCCTTGCGAGTTATGCTGGTACCAGAGGATACTTATGTATCCGCTGAGTATAATCCTTGGCGTTGCCGCGTTTGTTGATGATGACCGCTGCGCGAAGTATGTGCTGCCCTTGTCGGTCCTGGGCATTGCCGTGTCCTCGTATCATTACCTGAAGCAGAAGCTGCCATGGCTAAATGAGATTCAGCCCTGCACTCAAGGCGTGCCTTGCAATGTGCAATATATCAACTGGTTCGGTTTTGTCACCATTCCGTTTCTGGCCGGGACGGCATTTATCCTGATTACGGGTTTGATGCTCATCGGAAGAAGGGCAACCCGATAACGAGGCAGGGAGGAAGTGCCTGGAGATGAAGATCAAGAAACTAAACGTAAACGAAGAGGGGCTGCATCGTTTTTTTGGTTCGCTGGAAGCACGGGTGATGACAGTCGTATGGGCACACGAGAAACTGACGATCAAGCAGGTCCATGAGAAACTGGACGATCAGGCGCCGATCTCTCTCAACGCGGTGATGACAGTGATGATCCGGCTGGCGGATAAAGGCATCCTGCAGAAGGAAACAACTGGCGGGGGCAGGAATCGCTTGACGTTTTTTTATCCGGTGCAGACCGAGGAGCAATTCATCCTGGAACAGACGCGGGTCGTCACGGAGGGGCTGATGGAGGACTTCGGGCCGCTCATGGTCAACCACTTTATCGATCAATTGGACTCCGCCGATCCCGATCTGATCAAGAAGCTGGAAAACCGGCTTAACGAGCTGAAGAACCGATGAATATGCCGGTGCTCGCTCACGAACGGACACAGTAGCTCTTATTTTGAGCATGGGCGCTCTAACGAACAAAAAGTGCGCTGCAGCCCAGTTGGCGGCCGATCCCGGCGCTCTAACGAACAAAAAGTGCGCTACAGCTCAGCGGGCGGCCGATCCCGGCGCTCTAACGAACAAAAAGTGCGTTGCAGCCCAGCGGGCGGCCGATTCCGGCGCTCTAACGAACAAAAAGTGCGTTGCAGCCCAGCGGGCGGCCGGTCCCGGCGCTCTAACGAACAAAAAGTGCGTTGCAGTCCAGCGGGCGGCCGGTCCCGGCGCTCTAACGAACAAAAAGTGCGTTGCAGTCCAGCGGGCGGCCGGTCCCGGCGCTCTAACGAACAAAAAGTGCGTTGCAGCCCAGCGGGCGGCCGGTCCCGACGCTCTAACGAACAAAAAGTGCGTTGCAGCTCAGCGGCCGACCGGTCCCGACGCTCTAACGAACAAAAAGTGCAGCCCAGTTGGCGGCCGATTCCGGCGCTCTAACGAACAAAAAAAGTGCGTTGCAGTCCAGCGGCGGTTATTGTGTCCGTATCGCAGTGCCAACCGACCAAATGGCAGAAATCCGCCTAACCAGAAGAAAAAGTTACTTGAATGGTTCAAATGGGGTTCCGCGTCGAGCAAACCTTAGTGATATGTCCGGTACGTCGGGCGAGCGGTCGGTGTTCTTCGAGGCGAGACCATGCGCGGTTCCGCAGACGAGAAGGAGTTTTTGTTTTGCTGTTAATCGTAATATAGTTTTATTCATCATAGGATGTTGTCATTTCAACACATCTGGCAGAGCAGCTACAATAGTATTGATAGCGATTACATGCGATAAAACGGATGTGATCGCTTACTAACTCGCGGAGGTGGTGAACCGACCAACTGCCCAGATGTTCAAGCCTTAGAGAGAAGCCAGAAGCTTCATGGGGTGGAGCCAGGAACACGTGCTGAATACTGGTAAGTAAGGAGCGATTAAAGTGCTGAAGAAGTTCGTCTTGCTTTCCGTCTTGCTCACCCTTCTCGTTGGCCAGACAGGCGGGGTCGGGGGGCCTCATTCTATAGTACACGCTGCCAATCTCTTTGTGCATCCCGGCCTGCTTCATACCCAGGTCGACTTCACGCGGATGACCCAGATGGTCAACGCCGGTACCCAGCCTTATCTGGACGGCTGGCATCAGCTGGTTAACAGTCCCTTATCCTCTTCCGGCTGGACGCCGCGAGCGACCTCGATTATCGTCCGGGGCGGCGAGGGTGCCAATAACGGCCTCTTGCATACAGACGCTGCCCGCGCCTATCAGACGGCCTTGCGCTGGAAGATCAGCGGCAGCACGGCGCACGGTGATACCGCCCGCGATATCCTCAATGCCTGGTCATCCACGCTTACCGCCATCAACGGCAATGCCGACCGCTATCTGGCAGCCGGACTGCAGGGCTACCAACTGGCCAATGCCGCTGAGATCATGAGAGGGTACCCGGGGTTTCATGTGACGCAGATGCAGGACATGCTGCTGGATGTGTTCTACAAGCAGCGGAATGAACTGTTCTTGCTGGGCAACGAATACGGCGTCGATCATAACGGGGCCTATATTCAAAATTACTGGGCCAACTGGGATCTTAGCAATATGGCCGCCACAGTCGCCATCGGCATATTCTGCGACCGCCGGGACATCTACGACATCGGACTCGAATACTTCAAGCACGGGCTAGGCAACGGCTCGATCTACAATGCCATCCCCTATCTTCATCCCAACGGCCTGGCGCAGTGGCAGGAGTCCGGACGGGATCAGCCGCATACGCTGATGGGCGTCGGGCTGATGGCTGCGATCGCGGAGATGGCCTGGAACCAGGGCGATGACCTCTATGGCTGGGCCAATAACCGCCTGATGCGGGCGGCCGAATACGTCGCGCGTTACAATATCGGCAGCAACACCGTGCCTTTCTCCACGTATGAGTGGGGCAGCGGTGTCAATGGCTCTGTGCAGACGCAGACCGTCATCTCGGATTCGGGACGCTACGCGATGCGTCCGATCTGGGAGATGCTCTACAATCACTATGCCAACCGCAAAGGCCTGTCTGTACCCAATATCGCTGCTGCAGCAGGCATGACCAGACCTGAGGGCGGGCCGGTCAGCAGCAGTCCGTCCTCCTTTGACGAGCTGGGCTTCGGTACGCTGCTATATACGAGACCGCCGGGAGGCGGAGGCTCAGCCGTGCTCCCGCAGGGCAATATCCCGGACGGAACATACCGGTTCGTCCTCCGGCTGGACGGCAAGGTGATGGAGGCGGCAGGTACGAGCGACGGAGCGGTGGTCAGGAAGTCCACGTACACCGGCTCGGCCAATCAGCACTGGAACGTGACGCACCTGGGGGGAGGCCAATATAGTGTCCGCAATGCGCAGAGCGGCCGGGCGCTCGATGTCGCAAGCGCTTCTCACCTGCACAGCGCCAGCTTCATCATCTGGAATTATAGCGGCGCGGACAACCAGCGTTTTGCCTTTCTGCCGACGGGGGGAGGATACTACCGGATCACGCCGGCGCATTCCAATAAACCCGTTGACGTGCCGGGCAGCTCTACAGCGGAAGGTGTAGCGCTCAAGCAGTGGAGATATATATTGGGCAGCAACCAGCAGTGGCAGTTGGTCCCTGTGCCTTAAACGGGGGAGTAAGCGTGCGCATGGAAATTCCGGTTGCAATCCGGCATAAGGGTTATTAAACTTAGACGACAAGAGACTGTAGCAAAGCGGGGCGAGAACAAGTGGTGCGATTGCTGATTGCAGACGATGATGATTATACGCGGGAGGGGCTCGTGGAGACCCTTCCGTGGGCCAGTCTCGGCATCTCCGAGGTGCTGCAGGCCCGGGACGGGATGGAAGCGATCCGGATCGCTGCAAGCGAGCGGCCGGAAGTCGTCCTGACTGACATCCGGATGCCCCGGTTGAACGGAATCGCATTCGCGGAGAAGCTGGTCCGGCTCTGTCCGGACAGCCGGCTGCTGTTCATGAGCGGGTACATGGACGTCGACTATCTCCGGAGCGCGATCAAGCTCTCGGCTGTCGACTTCATCGAGAAGCCGCTCAAGCTGCAGGAGGTGGAGCAGGCGATCGTCAAGGCGATCCACCAGTTGGAGACGCATCAGCAGCAGGACAGCATCAAGGAGGAGAAGGTAGCGCTGCAGCGGCGGCAGCTGGCGGCGCTGCTGCTGCGGGGCGCTGAGCGCGAGCGTATGGCAAAGCTCTGCAGGGAGACGGGTTTTCCAGCCGATCAGGCGTATACAGTTGTTGTACTGCGGGAGCTTTTCCCCTTCAACGGGGAAGCCGGCAAGCATGATCTGGCAGCCGGATTTTGGAGAGAGCACGGCTGCGAGGTCATCATGCATGATGAAGAAAATGGACAAACGGAGCTTATCGTCGCTTACGATGCCAAGGCTGGGCGGCGGATCGATTATCTGATGTCCGCCTTTGCCGTCGAGTTCCTTGACGCAGTGACAGGCATCGGTCAGACCGCAAGCGACCTGGAGGGCGTATCCCGGAGCGGCGAGACCGCACGTCAGGCAGCGGCGCTCGCTTTCTACGCACCGGAGCAGCGCTGCTTTCGCTATGACGATGGCGAGAGGGTGGAGGATGAGCGGCTGCCCAGCCTGCTGCCTGAGCTCTACCGGCTTATTCGCGATCATCAGGAGCAGTTGCCGCACTGGTTCGGGGAGCTGTGCGACGGGTTTGCCAAGCGGCGGTCGCCGATGCCGGACCGGGTCGCCGATAGCTGCGCATCGCTGGCGGAGGCGCTGCTGGAGGGATGCGTCCTGCTGCGCGAGCAGCCGGAATACAGCGATCCGTACACGTCGCTGCGCGCCTGCATGACGCTGGCGGACGTGCGCAGCTACATGTGTCAGCTGGCTGAGCGGTATGTGGCGGAAGCGGAGCGGCTGTCCGGCTATTCCCGGCTCGTGCAGGAAGTGATCCGGTATGTGGCGCTGCATTACAGCCGGGCAGACCTGGAGCTGGCCGAGATTGCCGGGGTCGTGCATCTGTCGTCGGCGCATCTGAGCGTATTGTTCAAGCAGGAGACCGGGCATACGATCAAGCAGTACATCAGCGACTACCGGATCGAGGCGGCCAGGAAGCTGATCGCGAGCGGGCACTGCCGGATGCAGGAGGTTGCCGGCCGTTGCGGCTATGCGAGTGCCAGCTACTTTGCCAAGGCGTTCAAGGCGGCGACCGGGTACTCGCCTGTCGAATACAAGAAGGCGCAGGAGTCATGAGAGCGCCTTCCTGGCTGCGCGATCTGTCGCTCAAGCGCAAGCTGATCGTCCTCTTCGCGGCGATCGGCATCGTGCCGCTCGTCATCACCTTCTTCATCTCCTACAACGAGATCCACAAGTCGCTGACCGAAGGTCAGAGCTACTCGGCGAACCGCAATTATGAGCAGACGCTGACTGCGCTCTCCAGCACCTTCTCGCATATCGAGGAGATCTCGTCGATGATTATCGTCAACAAGGACATTCAGACGGTGCTCTCGCGCAAGCCGGACGAGATGCGCGTGCCGGAGCAGCTGGCTGTCTTCGACAACATCTACTCCTATACCCGCATCCTCGAATCCAACACCGAGCTGGACAAGATCATCTACTTCGTCAACGACGAGTTCGTGGTGACGGGAGCAGATGCGCTGTTCCGACCGTATACGGCGATCGCCGATAAGTCGTGGGCGCACCACATCCATGCCAATCGCGGCAAACCGACCTGGGTGCTGTACGAAGAGACGAGGTGGGGCGGGGCGTCCAGCTATCTGACGTTGGGGCGGCTGCTATGGAATCCCAACAACTATACCGAATCCGTGGGAATCGTGGCGATCAGTATCGACCGCGGGCAGCTGAGCCGGACGATGAGCAAGTCGGTGCCGGAGCAGGTGGTCTATCTGGAGACGGAGACGCGCGAGGTGGTGGCCAGCAGCGGCGATGCCGAGCTGGCGCGGATGCGGCTGCCGGAGCGGCTGGACAGCGGCGGCCGGTTCGTCGAGGTGCGGCTTGCGAGCGGCACCTATCTGGCCCGGGAACAGCAGCTGGGCACGACGGGGCTCTACCTGGTGTCGGTCATGTCCCAGCGCTCGGCGATGGAGGCTGTTACCCATGTCCGGATGCAACTGATCGCGATCTATGCGGGCATCTGTATCGCCTTGCTGGCGTTGATCGTCATGATTGCCCGGTCGGTGACGAGGCGCGTCTTCCTGCTGATGAACAAGATGAGTCAGGTGCGCCAGGGCAGACTTAATCTGCTGGATATCGAGCCGCGCGAGGATGAGATCGGCCAGCTGGTATCCAGTTACAATTACATGATCCACAGCGTGCAGGAGCTGATGGACGAGCAGTTCCGGCTCGGTCAGGAGAAGACCGGGGCCGAGCTAAAGGCACTGCAGTCGCAGATAAATCCGCATTTCTTGTACAACACGCTGGACATGCTGAACTGGATGGCGCTCCGGGACGAACGCAGCAATATCCAGCAGGTCGTCTATGCGCTGTCGGATTACTACAAGCTCATCCTGAACAAAGGCGAGGACTTCGTCACGCTGCGGGACGAACTGCGGCTATGCAGCATCTACATGGAGATCCAGAACAAGCGTTTTAAGAACCGGATCCGTCTGGAGATCGATGTGGATGAGAATGCCATGATCTGCATGCTGCCGAAGATCACGCTGCAGCCGCTGGTGGAGAACGCCATCGTCCACGGGATTCTCGAGAAGCCGGAAGGCAGCGGCGTCATCGCGATCCGGGGCGGGATCTATCATGGGCGTCTTAAGCTGCAAGTGGCGGATGACGGCGTCGGCTTTGGATCAGGGGGGAGCGGGAGGCCGGGCGCGGCCCGCAAGGGCAGCGGGTATGGCTTGTCCAACATCGGCAAGCGGCTGGAGCTGTATTATGGCGAGAGCCAGTCCCTGCGGTTCGAGAGCAAGGCAGGCCAGGGCGCAAGCGTCTTGATCGATGTACCTGTCGTTCTTGACGAGCGGGAGAAGCGGGGATGAGGGATCCCCGCTTTTTTGTGTTTTCCGGGCGTGTTTTATCGCGCATTTCCTCAGTAAGTACAAGAAATCTTGGAATATTGCGATAGTCTCGCGGACGGACCAGCCGTAAAATAAGGATAGCGGAAAAACTTAGAGGAGAGGGGGAGTTACGATGGCGGAACCAACTGTGACCGTATCCGAGAAAGCGCTTCACCGCAGAGGACGGCTGTTAGCCGATCTGCGAGCGCACAAGACCTATTACATCATGCTGGTGCCGCTGCTGCTGTTTTTTACGCTGTTCAGCTATTTTCCGATGGTGGGCTTGTATAATGCATTTACCGATTATGATTTCAGCAAAGGGCTGTTCAGTCCGTTCGTCGGGCTCAAAAACTTCGAGTTTTTGTTCCGCGGCGGCATGGACTCGATCATATGGAAGCTGACGCGCAACACGATACTGTATAATGTCGCTTTTATCGTCCTCAGCAATGTATGCCAGATCGCGCTCGCCGTGCTGCTGCGGGAGCTGACCTATCGCAAGTTCGTAAGGGTCAGCCAGACGATGATGTTCATGCCCTACTTCGTCTCGATGGTCGTCGTCGGCTCGATTGCGTACAATCTGTTCAACTTCAACTATGGCGTGATGAATAATCTGATTACGACGCTCGGCTTCGAGAGGTTCGATTTCTACAAGACACCCGAGGTGTGGCCGTTCATCATCGTATTAGTCGAGGTATGGAAAGGGCTGGGCTACGGAACGGTCATCTATCTTGCGGCGATCATGGGGATCGACGAGAGCATCTATGAGGCGGCCTACGTAGACGGCGCCTCCAAATGGAAGCGGATACGCTACATCACGCTGCCGCTGCTCAAGCCGACGCTGATCATCCTGGTCCTGTTCGCGGTAGGAGGGATCATGCGCGGGCAGTTCGACCTGTTCTGGAATCTGGTCGGCAACAACGGGCTGCTGCTCAATGTGACCGATATTATCGATACGTATGTATACCGTTCCCTGACGGTGAACTTCAGTATGGGCCTCGGGACGGCGGCCGGCCTCTATCAATCGGTCTTCGGACTGATCCTGATCCTGACCGTCAATGGCATCGTCCGCAAGGTCGACAGAGACAACGCGTTATTCTGAATATACCGGAAAGAGTGGATCAACCATGGCACGATACTCAACCAACCGAAGCAATACGATCCGGATGGATGCGGGGACCAAAGTGTTCGACGCCGCCGCCATCCTGATCGTCTCCGTGGCCGCCATCTTGCGTGCTGCCATTCCTGCTCATGCTGTCGGGGTCGTTCAGCAGCGAGTCGGAGGTCGTCCTGAAGGGATACTCGCTCTGGCCGCAGCTGTTCACGCTGGATGCGTACCGGATCGTCTTCTCGACGCTGGGAGGTACGATTGCCAACGCCTACCTGGTGACGATCTATGTGACTGTCACCGGTACGGTGCTGGGCCTCTTGACGACCTCGATGAGCGGCTATATCCTGTCCCGGCCAGACTTCAAGCATCGCGATAAGGTGGCGTTCTACGTCTACTTCACGACGCTTTTCAGCGGGGGCATGATCCCGACGTATCTCGTCGTGGCCAATGTGCTGCAGCTGAACCACACGCTATGGGCGATTATCCTGCCGGGTCTGATGACGCCGTTCAACGTCTTCCTGTTCCGCAACTTCATCAAAGGGATCCCGCATTCGCTGATCGAATCGGCACGGATCGACGGCGCGGGCGACTTCCGGATCTACTGGCAGCTGATCGTACCGCTCTCCAAGCCGGCGATGGCGACGATCGGCCTGTTCCTCGCGCTGGGCTACTGGAACAACTGGTTCGGCTACTCGCTCTATCTGATCTCCGACAAGGATAAGTGGGGGCTGCAGTATCTGCTGTACCGGATGCTCTCGCGGGTGACCGACGCGGTCAGGGATTCGCAGGTCATCGTCGAGCAACTGCCGAGCGAGACGATGAAGCTAGCGACGGCGATGCTGGCGACGGGACCCGTGTTGTTGTTCTACCCGTTCGCGCAGCGTTACTTTGTCAGCGGACTGGTCATGGGCAGTGTCAAGGGTTAAGCGTCGGGGCGCGCGCCGCTCCGGCTGAGACGGATGTTTATCCCGCAGCGTCGTCCATCGGCGCCGAGCGGGCTACTCATAGATGAATAGAAGCGAATACGGAGGGGATTGTGTTGAAAGCAAAGAGAGGCAGCAGATGGATGTTGACCGCTGTGCTGGCTGCAGCGGTAGGGGTAACAGGCGCTTGCTCCACCGACGGCAATAACGGCGGCACGACGCCGGGAACCGACACCGGAGGAGATAAGCCGGCGCCGCCAGCGCAGATCGTCGAATTGAAAGCGATCACAATGGGGACCGAGCCGGCGAGCGGCATGGACAATTTCTACAAGCTGCTGGATGAGATGACGATCCGGGATCTTAATGCCAAAGTGAGGTTTGACTTCGTCCCGTGGGGGGACGAGAAGAACCAGATCAGCCGCGCCATCGTAGCCAAGGAGTACGACCTGTATGTCGGCGGAGCCTGGTCCGACTTCAGCTCCTTCGCAGCCAAAAACGCCTTTGCCGATCTGACGCCGCTGCTGGAGCAGACGCCGGATCTGGTCGCGCACTACAAAGGCTCGCTGGATCGCGTGCAAATCGACGGCAAAGTATATGGCATCCCGCAATACGGCAAGCCCGGGGCGGGCGGCGAAGGCATGCTGTACCGCGAGGACCTGCGCAAGGAGTGGGGGCTGCCGGAGATCAAGGACCTGGATACGCTGGAGCAATACCTGTACAAGGCCAAGGAGGCGTATCCGAACGTACCGATGCTCAACGACAAGCGGTTCGCCGACAACCTGTGGACGCTGATCGCTGGAGGTACGTACCATACGGTCACCCAATATTATGGCGTAGCGCCGATCGACGATCCTTACAATGTTGTCAGTATGTACGATACGCCGGAGTACAAGGAGGTCGTGCTGAAGGCGAAGCAATGGTACGAGGACGGCATCGTCGACCATGATATCCTGGCTGCGCAAGGCAATGAAACGAGCAAAACGCTGGAGCTGATGAAAGCGGACCAGAAGCCGCTGGAGTTCAACAATCACTTCGGTGCGGTGAGCAACGGGTACATCGGCGCGCTCAAAGCGACGTATCCGGATTTTGAATATGGCTGGTTCGATTATGTATTCGATATGTACCCGCAAAAGGTGTTCCTGCCGAAGATGTCGGCGGGTACGACGACGATGATCTCCGTCGGCTCGCACTCCGCGCATGCGGAAACGGCGCTGAAGCTGATCGAGCTGGCGCATACGGACCAGACGTATTACAATCTGCTGCAATTCGGCGTAGAGGGCGAGAATTACAGCTTCAAAGACGGCGCCGTTACCTTCGAGGGCATCGACGACAAGAACCGCAAGCCGGGCTGGACAGGACTTCATGACGGTTACATGCAGCCACAGGAGAGGTACCCCGGCGAGTGGCAGGCGATCTACAACAAGCTCGTCAACGAAGAAGGTCCCCCGCTTGCCGAGAGCAACGGCACCGACCCGTATGAGGGCTTCGTGTTCAATACGGCGAGCCTGGCCGCCGAGACGTCGAGTCTGGAGACCGTCAGAACCCAGTACATCCAGCCGCTCGCTTCCGGGATCAGCAACGATATCGACAAGGATCTGGAGGAAGTGCGAAAACAGCTGAAGTCGGCGGGCATGGATCAATACCTGGCCGAGCTGCAAACCCAATTGCAAGCGTTCCAGGCAGCACGGTAGAGCAAGGATCACCCGGCGCACGGCCGCAACGCGCCGTGCGCCGCTTATAAGGAGGGGAACGATGGCATCGCAAGCACTGCAAGTCTATGCCGTACCGCCGGGACTGCCGGTCAGTCCGGACTATACCGTGCGCGTGCGGAGTGCCGGGGGGTCATGGAGGGAAGCGGAAGCGATGAACGTCAAGGTGGACATGCACGACGTCCGTGAAGCCGCACTGGCTCGCTTTGACTTCGCCGGGGAGGTGGAGATCGAGATTGTCTGTCATCGGGACCGCCCCGCCACGGTCGAGGTGCGGCCCGCTGCCCGGGGCATCCGGCCGCATCTCGGCGAGGATGGCGTGATCCGTTTCCGGATGGTCCGTCCCGCGAAGCTCTCGGTGGAGATCGATGGGGACAGGTTCCACAATCTGCACTTGATCGCCAAGGCGATCGATGAAGATCAGCCGGATCCGACCGACCCTGCTGTCGTCCTCATCGAGCCTGGCATCCATCGGACGGACGAGCTGCTCGGACGGTTGTCCGGCGTACGGAAGATGCTGTACTTTGCCCCCGGGACGCACCATATCGAGGAGGTGCTGCTGCGGCTCCCGTCCGGTACCTCTGCCTATGTAGCGGGCGGTGCGGCGGTCGCCGGATCTTTCGTGTGCGACCGGGTCACAGACGTGTCGATACGCGGCCGGGGGATGATCTATCTGGCGGACTTCGGCCGCTATTCCGCGTTCCGCGGCATCCGGCTGATCGCAGCCGAGTCGATCTCCATCGGCGGCATCACCGTCGTCGATCCGCCGCATTACAGCATCTATCTCGGCGGGTGCAGAGGCGTGCGGATCTCGGACTTCGAGTCGTTCAGCACGCGCGGCTGGTCGGACGGCATCGATATGATGGCGTGCGAGGATATCGAGATCGAGGATATCTTCATGCGCAACAGCGATGACTGTATCGCCATCTATGCGGACCGCTGGGACTATCGCGGCGATACCCGCCGGATTACAGTGCGCGACGCGGTGCTGTGGGCTGATGTCGCGCATCCGGTCAATATCGGCACGCACGGGGATCATACGGGCGAGGGGGCCGTCATCGAACAGATCCGCTTCGAGAACGTGGACATCCTGGAGCATCACGAGCCGCAGGAGGATTATCGCGGCTGTCTGGCGATCAATGCAGGCGACAATAACCTGGTCCGGGATATTGTCTGCAGCGATATCCGCATCGAGCCGTTCGAACTGGGCCGCTTGCTGGATCTGCGTGTCGTCCGCAATCCGGCCTACAACCCGGTACCGGGCAGAGGCATCCGCGGTATCCGTTTCTCCGGCATCCGCTGCCGCGCCAACGGCATCGTGCCGTCGCTTATCGCCGGATACGATGCGGAGCGGCGGGTGGAGGATATCGAGATCGAGGACCTGTTCGTCAATGGCGTCAAGGTGACGGACCCGGCAACCGGCCATATCGAGATCGGACCCTGGACAGACAGCATTGCCATGAAATGAAGACAGCACATCAATCAGCCGCAAGTCCTAGCCGTCCAGGCAGGGCTTGCAGGCAAGAGAAGAGGGGAAACTGCGTGGAGCATCCAATTCGACAGTGGCTTATTCAGACTGGCGGCGGACGGCGGCTGGTACAGCAAGGCGGGATCGTCTTGCTGGCATTAGCACTGCTGCTGCAACCTTTCAGCGCGACACTGGCAGGGCAAGAGGAGCACGGGGATCGGGGGGCGTCCGTGAATCGTGCCATGGATGAGAACGGGCTGCTGGATAAGATCGATTTTGGCAATGAGCATTCTGAAAACGCTCACAATTTTCGGGGCGAATATACGACCGTCACGACAGGGCTGCTGGGGGAGCGGGCCCGCGTGTCTCATCCGCGCGAGCCTGCAGGCCCGCATGGGGGCGATCTGATCTTCACGATGCAGGTCGATCCCCATCAGCGTAATTACTTCACCGTCAAATTTGCGGGAGAAGCTGCTTCCGTCAAGACGATGCTGCTTATCAACGGGGAGCAGATCGGATTTATCTCCTACGGCGATCATACGGAGCTGATCAATGCGCAACTGCCGAACCGGTTCTATTATCATACCTCCCTGCTGCCCTTGCATGCGACCTCAGGCAAGGAGACGATCGAGCTGACGATCCGGCCGCTCAATCCGTCGGGCAATCTCACCGCCAGCACAAGGGGGTTCTACCAAGCCTATACCCATACCCAGGCCTACCTTGACGTGACAGGCGAGCCGCAGGGCTACAAGCTCACGCCCGAGCAGACGCCGGAACGGCTGCTCCGTCCGGACCCGACGACAGAGGCGGAGAAGCAGGCGCTGGTCGACGGATATATCCAGGAGCAGATCGACAAGTTCCTGGCGCTCTCGAGCAAGGTCGACGCGGGTCCGGGCGGCAAGCTGTCGATCATCCGATATCAGGATGAGTTGAAGTTCTATGCCAATGTATTGAAATATGATTGGTCGCCCGCCCAGTCGGCGGCGGAGAAGCGGGCTGCGCTGGAGCGGATCTTCAAAACGATCGACAATCATGTCAAGGATTACTACAACAATTACCGGCTGGTGCTGCGGGGCGGCCACCAGGGCGACTGGGGCGGCTATTACGGCGCGCTGGGCGAAGCGCTGTATATTGCGGAGAAGCTGATCTTCGATGAGGACGTGTACGGCCGGGAAGCGTTTGAAGCTTATCTGGACGAGCCGTTCGACGCCGGGACAGGCAGCGAGGATATCGACGGTGCGGGCGGCCGTCACGTACTGGCCAGCCTGGACTGGGAAGGCGGCGAGCTGACCCGGCGCGAGGCCTGGGAGCGGACGCTCAAGGCCAACTTCGATTTTGCCCGCACCCGTCTCTCCTACATCTACAATCAGATGCTCTACACCTATGAAGGGGCGTGGGAAGCCCATGTCGGGCTGGGCATCATCGGCTCCGACTTCTATGAGGGGCCGGAGCGCAGCCGCCAGATCCTGCTGGAATCGCTCGGCATCGAGCCGTTCCTGGGCGAGGAGGTGCTGGTCGGTCCGGCGGGCGAAGAGCTGGATCTGTATCATTCCTTGTTCCTTCACGACGGCACGGCGGAGTTCACGGACGATTATGTATACAAGATCGGCAAGGGACTGGCGCAGAGCAAGCTGGACGACGATGGCGAGGTGGTGAGAAGAAAGCCGTACGGCGAGCACTACTACGGTCTGACAGAGGGCGGGTTGACCCGTGAGAACGGCTTTGTCGCCAACTATGGCGAAGCGGTCAACTATCTGGTGTCCTACTTCTACAAAACCTGGAATAAGCCGGACGAGGAGGAGACGAATGACCGCATCCTGAAGGCGATCCTGAGATCTGCCCATGCGCGAGGGTACGTCCGGTACACCTCGCTGCAGGACGGATACCGAATAGCGGTTACCGAGCAAATGACGGACGAGCGCGGACCTTCCCTGGCGGGCTTCGCTGCATACAGCGCCAGAGTCGGGTCAGGCATAACCTTGCAAATGGCGTATCTGGAGAAGCTGATGGCCGATCACGAGGAACGTTACAGCGGACCAGAGTGGGAAGTGTACTGGGATTATGCCAGGGAGGCCGTCGGTTATGCGCAGCAGCAGATGGCGGATCGGCAGCTGATCCCGAGGAGGGACTTCGGCAGTACAGCTACGATGAGCGGCATCAACTATCTGCTCAGAGAGAGCTACCATTATATTACCGGCGGACGGGCCGACTACCCGCGCTTTGCAGGGCAGGCGCAAGCCGGCGTCGTGCTGCCGCATACGGATTTCGACTACTATGCAGCGGGGGAGCTCGTTGCACTCGGGGTGGAGTCCGCAGATTACGAACAATTCGCCTGGACGGATATCGACAACCTCTACGTCTCGATGCGGGACGGCGATGTACGGATCTTAGGCGCCTTGAACTTCCGCAATCGCGGAGGTTTAAGCAATGGCCGGCTCCATGTGGTCACCTCCGCGTATGATCGGATCGTGCAGGTAGCGACCAACAACAAGTTCCGATACGAAGATTATTCGATCCGGCCGCATAATGTCGATTGGGATTTCCAGATCGACAGAGCAGCCCATACGACCGGGGCGCAGCAGGCGCTGGTCGGCGAGGAGGTGCCGATCACCTATCAACCTGGCGTAGGCACTGTCGTGCGGGATAATCTGGAGGTCGATACGCCTTACTCCGGCTATCCCGATCTGCTCACGGCCCGCTACGGCGAGTACTTCTTCATCTTCAATACGACACGCGACACCTATGGCAATGAGGATGACTTCGAGGTCGAGCTGCCGTCTGATTTTGCGGGGAGCTCGGTGCTGGATCTTGTGTCTGAGCAGCTGGTTCCGGTGGCGGACGGCAAGGTGACGATCGGCCCCCGATCGACACTGGTGCTGAAGCTGGGAAGTACGTATGAAGCCGAACCCAAGCCGTCTCATGTCGACGTCGTCAACGCGCTGGCAGGCAACGGCTATGCCGGCCTGTCGTGGAAGATCGCGGCAGGAGCAGAGACGTATACCATCAAGCGGTCTGAGTCGGAGCAGGGGCCTTATACGACGATCGCCACGGGTGTGGAAGGTTTCTATTATAAAGACACCACAGCTCAAAACGGCAAAACTTACTATTATAAGGTGGCCGGGGTGAACCGGCATGGCGAGGGCTGGGAGTCGTGGCGCGCCAAGGCGGATCTGACGCAGCCGGCTTCCGGGGCGGTGCCGACAGGGTGGCGCGATGACCGGATCGGGACGACAGCAGGCAGTGCTGCTGTCCGTGACGGCGGATCGATGATCGTGATCACGGGCGCCGATGGCGACGGTCTGGCCCAGGGAGAGCAGTACGATGACTACCACCTGTTCAAGCGGGATATCCGCGACTCCCTGCATTATGTGAGTCAGGTAGCAGGCGGCAACAGCTCGATCAGCGCCAGGATCGACAGCGCCGACGGGGCGGCCAGCGGTCTGCTGCTGCGAGACCGTCTGACGACAGACCAGTCCCGCTACGTGTACTTCGGAGCCGATGAGGAGGGCCGGCTGGTGCTGCAGAACCGGACGCGCAACTCGTTCGTCACCTGGGCGGCTGGTACCATCAGTCCGTACGATGCCGGGCTGCAGGGGTATACTGTCGCAGACTATCCGCACCTCAAGCTCGCCTACGACTACGATACGCAGATGGCCCACGCCTTCGTGTCGGCCGACGGGGCGGAGTGGCAGTACGTCACCGGGCTGCCTACATTATTGACGCGAGCGCATTATATCGGCTTGGCGGCTGCGGGGTCTGCGAGCTTCAGCGAGGTGGAGACGGACGCCCCTCCTGCAGGCGGCATCACGCTGTTCTTTGCCAAGGAGCAGGATCGGGTCACGCTGCACTGGAACAAGCCGAAGCAAGCCTCACGGTTCCATTTGTACCGTACGGCGGACCCCGAGGCAAGCCTGCTCGACCCCGAGCTGACGCCGGGCAGCGCCGAGCCGGTGGAGGGCTCGCCATGGACACTTATTGCCCAAGATCTTCGCGACACGACCTACCAGGATGTCTTGCGTCACGGCACTGCCTACTACAAGCTGCTCCCCGTTCATGCGGACGGATCGGCCCAGCCGTTCTATGCCGCGGCGGTAGGCGCAGATACGCTGGAGGAGGTGCTCGCAAGAGCGGAGAGCTACCGGCAGAGGGATTACACCCGGCTCAGCTTCTATCTCTACCGGACCGAGCTGGCGCGGATCAAGACGGAGCTGGACGCACCCGGGCCTGATGTCCCGGCATTGGTGGAGCAGCTGTACAGGATCGCCGGGCTGCTGGTGCCGCTGGAGCAGACCTATCTGACCGAGCGCGATGATGCGGGGGAGGCAACCTTATTCGAGAAGCTGGCCATCAGCAGGGACATGGTCATCGCCTCTGCGAATATCTGGTCCAATCCCCCGGGCTCTGCGGATACAAGAGTAGAGAACGGCTGGCGTGTCTTCGACGGGGATCTGGCCACCGGAGCGGATACACAAACCAGCACCGGCTGGGTGAGAGCCGATCTGGGCAGCCCGCAGGCGATTCGCTATGTTCGCTTCCATCCGCGCAGCAATACGGTGAACCGCATCAACGGCGGTATCATTCAAGGCTCGTTAGACGGGAATAGCTGGACGAATCTGCACACCATCAGCGGTGTCACGCTCTCGCAGTGGTACGCCGAACCGGTGGAGGGTTCGACTGCCTACCGCTATTACCGCTATTATGATGGGCACGGAGGCCATACTAATATTGCCGAGCTGGAGCTTCATGCGGAGACGTACGACACGACGCTGCTCGGCTATCTGCTGGAGCAAGCGGAGGCGGCCGTGGAAGCAGGCGTATATACCGAAGCATCCTATGTCCGGCTTGCTCAGCAGGTGGAGGAAGCACAGGCAGCCCAACCGGCAAGCCAGGCCGAGGTGGATGAGCTGGCCGGCGCGCTGCAGGACGTGCTGGAGGATCTGGAGATTATCGAGGGCATGCCGGTCATCAAGCCCGTTCCGGATCGGAGCATTGTCGCCGGAGAGCCGTTTGCCTTGGCGCTGGAATTAGTCCATGCGGCGGGCGATGTCGAGTATCGCGCAGCGAACCTGCCAGAGGGCGCGGTGTTCGATGGAGCGAGGGGGACGCTGAGCTGGACACCTGGGTATCGTCAGGGCGGGATATATCCGATCACCTTCACTGCCCAGTCGGGAGAGCTGCTTTCGACAAGGACCTTCGTCCTGACGGTCGTCGGTGAGCCGGCGGTCGCGCCTCAAGAGACGAGGGAGCTAACGGCCAGACAGTCGTTCACCTACACGGTAGAAGCGTCCGACGGGGCCGGCAAGGCACTGGTCATGAAGGCGATCCAGCTGCCGGTCGGAGCGCAGTTCAGTCCAGTATCGCAGCGTCTGACCTGGACGCCGGGACAAGCGGACTACGGCAGTCACCAAGCCGTGTTCGAGATATCGAACGGCGTGTTCACAGTGACGCATACGCTGGATCTGCATGTGGCGCTGGATGTCCGGCGGGCTGCGGACTTCACCCAAGGCAGCTATCACCGTTATGCGCAGGAACTGCAGCGTATCGAGACAGCGATGCAGGCGCCCGGCGCCGACAAGCAGTCGCTTGCAGCCGAGCTTGCCGTGGCGGAGGGCGCGCTTACGCCGTGGGATACGCTCTATACCGATGAGAACAAGCTGACGATTACCAAAGCGATGGTAACCGCATCTTCGCGGAAGTGGGGTACGGGCGAGTCTGAGAATGACAATGCCTGGGCTGCCTTCGACGGCGATCCGGGAACCTCGCCCGACACGACCAATGCAGGCAATGGCTGGGTTCGGGTCGATCTTGGCGAAGGCCAGACAGCCCAGGTGGATGTCATCAAGTTCCTGCCGCGCAGCGGCAATCATGCCCGGATGAACGGCGGGATGCTGAAAGGATCTCTTGATGGCGTTAATTATACGACGCTCTACAGCTTCAGCGGTATTGACAGCGCGGTCTGGCATGCCGTCCGGGTAGCCGACAGTGCCCCTTACCGTTTCTTGCGGTATGAAGGACAAAATGCCAATGTGGCGGAGCTGCAATTTTTCAGCACCGTCACGGACAAAACGCTGCTGGAGCTGCTCATCGGCAAAGCCTCGGCCATCGACCCGCTCCGTTACACTGCAGCTTCGACAGCAGCAGTGGAGGCAGCACTGGCGCAGGCGCAGGCTGTCTACGCCGACCTGGCAGCGGGACAGGACGCTGTCGACACCGGGACCGGCTTGCTCCTCGACGCCCTCGAGCAGCTGGAGCGGCGGGGATTCCTTCTCCAGGGGCCAGAGCAGGCGGATCGGGGAGAGACGGTGGAGCTGTCCGTCAGTCTGCTGCATGTGACGGAGGATATCTTCGGCCAATCCTTTACTCTGACATTTGACCCCGGACAACTAAGCTATGTGGACTCGGAACTGACGACTGAGGCGTGGCCGGAGATGCGGGAGGATACCGAAGATGCCGCTGTGGGCAAGGTTGCTTTCGTATTCGGGACACGCGCCTGGTCGCAGCCGGAGCAGGCGCAGAACCAGCAGCACGTGCCCGTGGATGACGGGGCGGAAACGTCTGAGACGTCAGAGGACGTAACCGATCCAGAGGAGAGCGAGGAACATCACGCTGAAGCGGTTGCCGAGGCTGAGGCTGAGCAGCCTGCTGGTGAAACCGAAGTGTCCGATGCTGACGATGCGTCCGATGCTGCAGAGTCAGCTGCAAGCCCCGCTTATCTGCCAGGCGCGGATGGCGAGCATACGATCCTCAAGCTGCGGCTGCAGGCCAACGTCGATCTGACCGAGGATACCGCTAGCGTGATCCGTCTTGAGGATATCGTGGCGACGGGTGAGGACGGCAGCGTCATCCCGCTTTATGGCAGCGCGTCCTATGAATTGCAGATTCGCGCTGTCGGCATCGCCGTCACCGGCGTCTCGCTTAGTAGGGAGCAGCTGAAGCTGGAGGAGGGCGAAGCGGTGAGGCTCTCTGCCATCGTGCTGCCGGCAGGCGCGGCCGACAAGCAAGTCGTCTGGCATTCCAGTGATCCGGACATCGCGTCGGTCGACGCGGCGGGGCTGGTCACGGCCCATAAGGCTGGGGATGCAACCATCACCGCAACGACGGTCGACGGCGGTTACACAGCGCAAAGCACGGTCAACGTAACCGCTCGTCCGGTCGACCCGCCGGTGGATCCACCTGTACATCCGCCAACAGGTCCACCGACATGGATGCCGCCAGGGCCGGTCACGCCGCCGACAGAGCCGCAAGTTGAGGTTAGTGCTGTGATCCGAGTGGAGATTGTCCCAGGTGCGGATGGCGTCCCGGAGGCGACTGTAATGGAGCAAGATCTGCAGGAGGCGATCACGGCAGCAGCCGATGGTGTGGTGACGGTCAGCGTGGACTTCGGACTTGATCAAGCCGGCCTCCGCCTGCGGCTGGCTGTCGGTCCCGGTGTAGATCCGGAGGAACGTCTGCATAAGCTCTTGATTCAGACCGATGACCTGACGCTTGCTTTGGACGGAGCGGCGGTGCGGCAGTCAGCAGACAATGTCATGGTTATTCGTCTCGGCATTGTCGATCCTGACGCATTGCCGGGAGAGATGCAGCAGCTGCTGGGGGCGAGCAGCGCCTATCGTGTCGATGCAGCGCTGCAAGACGAGAGCAAGGGATCGTTGACCGACGGGCTGGTCCGTCTGCAGCTGCCGTATGTACTGGGGTCCGGGGAGGCGCCGGTTCAGGTTGTGCTCTATGCGGTGGCAGACGACGGCACGGCGACTGTCGTCAAAAACGCCTGGTATGATGCGGATCAAGGCTATATCGAGCTTCATGGCATGCGTAAGGGCACCTTCGCGGCGGTCCACCGCCCGGCGGCATTCGCCGATATGGAGCGCCTGAGCTGGGCCCAGGAGGCAGTGTCGGCTCTAGCCGCCAGAGATATCGTCCAGGGGATCGGCGACCGGCGCTTTGACCCGCATGGATCGGTCACGCGAGCCGAATTTGCGGCTATGCTTGTCCGTGCGTTTGATTTGCTGGATCTGGAAGCTGAGGCATCCTATGCGGATTCTCGCGAGGGGGACTGGCATTACCGGGCGATTGCTTCCGCAGCGAGGCTGGGACTCGTAAACGGGCAGAGGGACGGTTATTTTGGAGCCCAGGCGACGATCACCCGGCAAGATATGGCCGTTATGGTCGACAGAGCACTCACTTTACTGAACTTGCAGACCGGAACAGAACAGCATGCAGGCGACTTCACGGATGAGTCGGCGATTGCCGCCTATGCAGTCGACGCCGTGGCACGGCTGCGGCGGGAGGGGCTTGTGAACGGCATGGAAGACGGCAGCTTCTCGCCTTACGGGGAGACTACGCGAGCCCAGGCTGCTGCCCTCGTGTACCGTTTGCTGGCCTCAGCGTTCAGAGCGTAAAACCGCGTCTTTAGCGGTTCATGTACCGGCCGCGAAATGCGCCCGGCGTCATCCCTTCGGCTTCCATAAACTTCTTGTTAAAGTAGCTTAATCCGGGATAGCCGGAGGTGATGGCGACTTCTTTGATCGGGATGAGCGGTTGCTTGACGAGCAGATGCTTGCTCAGTTGGATCCGACACTTGGTCATATAGGCGACAGGCGTCATTCTCGTCACTTTTTTGAACAGCGTGCAAAAATAATTAGGCGTGTATCCGGCGCTCTTGGCCCATTCGTCCAGTACAAACGGCAGATGGGCTTTTTTTTGCATTTGCGGCAGCAAGGCAATAATCTTCTCGACATTATCGACGCTGCGATAGTGGGAAAAGGGGATAGAGTTGGTCAGAAACTCGATGAATACGCCATACGCGAGAGCGGCGATGCGGGAGGGGCGAAGGAAGCTGTGCTGATCAATCTCATCGAGCAGCTCGTCGAAGGCATGACGCAACAGCTCTCCGTCTTTGGTTATCCAGATGCTGGAGTGGTGAAAGCCGTTCTCCGCTGCAAACGTCGGCAGCATGCTGCCGTACAACTGCATCCAGTAGATGTTCCAGGGGTCATCGTCAGAGCTGTAGTAACGCATGGGCTCGTGCGGCACATGCCAGAAGGCGTCACCAGCCCTGAGCGGATAGACCTCCCCGTCAAGCTCCAGTGTGCCGCTGCCTTCCGCTATATAATGAAGACTGTAATCGCGCACGCCCTCAGGCCGGTTGACATCATGTTCCCGCTTGTCAGGCCGGTTGAAGTTGCCGACGGAATCCGGAAAGCAGAAAAACCGAAATTCGGAGAAGTTGGCCAGATAAAACTCGCGTTTCACAAACAAATGAACCACTCCACAATAAGAATATTGTTGTAATCAGTATAGCATGGAAAGGGGGATGGGAGATGTATCGATGTCGAAGATGTGCATGGGCATTCTAACCTGGTTCAAAAGTCCTATTTTTCAGATTTTGTATAGAATTTTTCCGGAATTTACTGGTAAAATGTAGCTATGTGCAAGATGAAATTGTACATGCAGGAAAGCACAGGGGGTACCGAGGTTGATAACCGGGCGCGAACCGCTCAACGAGCAGAAAGGAGAGGCTGTGTCCAACCGAATCGAGCTGCGCGATGCGACAGCAAGCGACAAGACGTTCCTGTACGAGCTGTACGCCGATTCCCGGCAAGCGGAGATGGAGCTGTGGGGCTGGACGATGGAGCAGGCCGAGCCGTTCCTGCGCATGCAGTGGGAAGCGCGTCGGGGTTCCTATGCGTCGGAGTTCCCAGGCGCTTCCGACCAGATCATCCTCTTCGCCGAGAAGGCTGTCGGACGCTGTCTCATCTACACGGCGGCGGATCATAAACGGATCGTTGACTTGGCGTTAGTCGAGGCAAGCCGCGGTCAAGGAATTGGAACCGCTATATTAAGGCGTGTACAGCAGGATGCCGCTTCAGAGCGTCTCAATCTGAAGCTGAGCGTCAGCAAGGACAATCCTGCCCGCCGTCTCTATGAGCGGATGGGATTTAGACTTACCGGAAGCAACGAGATGTATGGCTTTATGGAATGGGTGCCGGACGAGATGGACGATCCAAAGGAAGGGGAATATTGATGAGCGACCAGTATGTAGGAGAGATTCGGATGTTTGCCGGCAATTATGCGCCGCAAGGCTGGGCGATCTGCGATGGCAGCATAGTGAATATTTATGACAATGAAGCCTTATATTCGCTGATTGGCACAACTTATGGCGGCGATGGCCGGACGAATTTTGCTTTGCCGGATCTGCGGGGCCGGGTGCCCATTCATATAGGAACAGGGTATGCAATGGGTCAGAAGGCAGGCACAGAAAAGGTAACGCTGACCCAGAACCAGCTTCCGCAGCATACGCATGTTGTCCATGCCAGCAAGACGGCAGCCACCAGCAATTCACCTGAGAATGCATATTGGGGGTTGTCGACGGGAGTGACGAATTACCAGACTAACGTCGAACCCAATACGACGATGCATGCGTCCACCGTCTCTGCAGTGGGGGGCAACCAGGCGCATGATAACATGATGCCGACATTTGCAGTTAGTTTTATTATCGCCACCGAGGGGAACTATCCGTCGCAAGGATAGTTGAAACTTAATAAGGAGGGTTTTTGATGGCTGAACCGTTTGTAGGCGAAATTCGCCTTTTCTCATTTGGGGTTATCCCCAGTGGCTGGGCACCGTGCAACGGGCAGATTTTGCAGGTTAACCAGAACCAAGCCTTGTTTTCGTTGCTGGGGAACCGGTACGGGGGTAACGGTCAGACGACATTTGCACTGCCCAATCTGAATGGCCGGGCGCCGCTTCACCGTTCTTCCTCGATCCCGGTAGCAACGTCGGCTGGAGAAGCCGCACATACGTTGACGCTCAATGAGATGCCTCAGCATAATCATACGGCCAGCGGGAGTACGGATTCCGCGAATCAGCCCGTCCCTACGGGCAATACATGGGGGACGATGGCATCAAATCGTCAGATTTATGCTAGTACTGCCGACACGACGATGTCCCCAGCTGCTTTAGCAACTGCCGGAGGCAGCCAGGCGCATGACAACATGCAGCCCTACACGGTCGTTTCATTTTGTATTGCCTTGAACGGAATTTATCCCACTCAACATTAGGAGGTACCCACATGGATCCGTATGTAGGCGAGATTCGCTTGTTTGCCGGCAATTTTGCACCGACCGGCTGGGCGTTCTGCGATGGTGCGCAGCTGTTTGTGCAGCAGTATCCGGCTTTGTTCGCCGTTATTGGCAACCAATATGGAGGAGACGGCAGATCCACATTTCATCTCCCCAACCTTATGGGCCGGGTTCCGGTAGGGACGGGTACAGGTCCCGGTCTGACCCCGAGAGTCATCGCTCAAACGTTCGGCGAAGCCGCCGTAACGTTGGAGGAGACGCAGATCCCGAGTCATACCCATACGCCCCAAGGCACTACCGTTACCGCAAACGGCGTGGCGGACCCGACGAGTGCGATCTGGGGGAGTGAGGCGAATTCGGCGTTTTCCGTTAAACCGTATTCAGCTACGCCGAATACGCAGATGAACTCGCTTGCGGTCAATGCTGCCGGGGGTTCTCAGCTGCACAACAACATGCAGCCGTTTGTCGCACTTTCCTTCATTATTGCATTCGAAGGGGTATTCCCGCCCAAGCAGTGATCATAATTCAGGCTTATCTGTAACTAGTCGGTAAGCCTTCTTTTGAGGGAACAGGGAGGTGTTAAAGTGTGAGGAAGCGAATTTCCGGTTCAATGGTGTTTTTTATTTGCGCCCTATGGCTGCAATTGGTTGTGCCTCAGCAAGTTGCGGCCTTGGGTGTCAAGAGTCCTGCTTCACAGGAGATGGTTTGGGATACAGTTTCGGGGAGTGTACAGCCGCAGACTGATGGATTTAACTTAATTGGTTCTAATCAGAATCATAATATGATAACGGTCTTAAAATTCCCAGTTGACTCGACTCGTACCATTAATTCAGCGCAGTTGGTCGTCAGTTTTTATGAGCCGACGTTTAACCAAAATTTAATGATTCAAGTAACTGCTAAAGATGACTGGGTACCATTTCCAGAAATAAACAATGGGTTAGTTGTAAACCGGATCCTTGACAATAATTATGTAATCTCCCCATATACAGATCTAACACAATATTCAATTGATGTAACTAGTTTGTTGCAGATAAACTTTGATAATCCGAGTTATGCCTCGTTATTGCTTAGCAGCATGGGGGGATATTTAAATAGCGCCTCAATAATGTTAGCCGAACAAGGGTGCGCCGGGAACGCAGACTGCCAACTCGATGCTACGCCCCATCTCGTTATCGACTACGGCCCTGCAAATAATTCACCTACCGATATTTCGCTAAGCAACAACACGATTAATCAAAGCTCGGCTGATTTGGTTGTAGGTATCTTGACAACGACTGACCCGGACGCCGGAGATGAGCATGAATATTCCTTGGTATACGGGACAGGTGATACGGATAACAGCAGATTTTCCATCGTGGGGAATCAGCTCCGGGCCGTTCTGGCAGCGGAAATACCGGCGGGTACATATTCCGTGCGGATTCGTACGACGGACCAACTGGGCGAGACTTTCGAAAAACCCTTTACAGTTACGGTAATCGATGACGTCGCGCCGAACGCGCCGGTCATCACGACGCCATTAAATGGCAGTTATACGTCGGAAACGCCAACGATTAGTGGTACCGCGGAGGCGGGCAGTACGGTGCTGATCAGCATTGACGGCGCAGCGCAGGTAAACGCAACGGTGAACGGCAGCGGCTTCTGGTCGCACACGCCGGTCTCGCAGCTGAGTCAAGGGCCGCACGCGGTTAGCGCAACTGCGAGGGATGCTGCAGGCAATGTCAGCATTCCTTCGGCGACGGTGAATTTCATCGTTGATACGGTTCCACCAGCGACACCGGTCATTACCTCACCTGCGGACGGCACAACCGTGACGGAGAAACGGCCGGTCATCACCGGTACGACTGAAGCCGGCAGCACGGTCATGGTGTCGGTCGGCGGCGCGAGCGAAGCGGCCACAGTGCAGCCGAACGGCAGTTGGAGCTACACGCCGACCGCCGATCTGGACGAAGGCCCGCACACGGTGAGCGTCACGGCAACGGATGCGGCAGGCAACGAAAGCACGCCGCCAGCGACCGCAAGCTTCACGGTCGACACGATCCCGCCAGCCGCGCCGACGATCTTGGCTCCGGCCAACGGCACGGTTACCTCGGATGCGACGCCGACGGTCACGATCAGTGCGGACAGTGATGCCGTTAAGGTGACGGTGCTCCTCAATGAGATCGAAGTGGGAGATGCCGAATTTGTGGCTGGCGAGTGGACGTACACCCCATCTGCTCTGACAGACGGAACGTATGAAGTGACGGCAGTCGCTGCGGATGCGGCTGGCAATACGAGCGAGCCATCGCAGCCGGTCAGCTTCACGGTAGATACCGAAACGCCGGAAGCGCCGGTCATCACGTATCCGGCGAGCGGCGGCTACACGACGGCATCGCCGACGATCACTGGTACAGCGGAGCCGGACAGCACGGTGTTGATCAGCATCGACGGCGCAGCGCCAGCCAGCGCAACGGTGAACGGCAGCGGTGACTGGTCGTACACGCCAGCCTCGCCGCTGAGTCAAGGGCCACATTCGGTTAGCGCAACTGCGAGGGATGAGGCAGGTAACGAAAGCATTCCTTCGACGACGGTGAACTTCACCGTGGATACGGAGCCACCGGCGACGCCGGTCATTACCTCCCCTGCGGCCGGCACAACCGTGACGGAGAAACGGCCGGTCATCACAGGCATGACTGAAGTCGGCAGTACGGTTAGGGTGACGGTCGGTGGCGCGAGTGGAGCGGCCTCAGTACAGCAGGACGGCAACTGGAGCTACACGCCGACCGCTGATCTGAGCGAAGGGCCGCACACGGTGAGCGTCACGGCAACGGATGCGGCAGGCAACGAAAGCACGCCGCCGGCGACCGCCAGCTTCACGGTCGACACGATCCCGCCGGGCGTGCCGACGATCTTGGCTCCGGCCAACGGCACGGTTACCTCGGATGCGACGCCGACGATCACGCTCACTGCGGACGCCGATGCCGTTAAGGTGACGGTATTCCTCAACGGGAGTGAGGCAGGGGAAGCGACGTTAGAGGCTGGCGAGTGGAGCTATACACTGTCAGCATTGACAGACGGAACGTATGAGGCAACGGCTACCGCCTCAGACCTGCATGGCAATACGAGCGAGTCATCGCAGCCGGTCAGCTTCACGGTAGATACTGAATCGCCGGAAGCGCCGGTCATCACGTATCCGGCGAGCGGCGGCTACACGACAGCGGAGCCGACGATTACCGGCACGGCAGAGCCGGACAGCACGGTGCTGATCAGCATCGACGGCGCAGCGCCGGTCAGCGCAACGGTGAACGGTACTGGCATGTGGAGTTACGCGCCAACGACCGCTCTTGATGAAGGCTCGCACACTGTGAGCGCGATTGCGCGGGATGCGGCAGGTAACGAAAGCATTCCTTCGACGACGGTGAACTTCACCGTGGATACGATACCACCGGCGGCGCCGGTCATTACCGCCCCTGAGGACGGCTCTACTGTGACCGAGAAGCGGCCGGTCATCACCGGCATGACTGAAATCGGCAGCACCGTCATGGTGACGGTCGGCGGCGCGAGTGGCGCGGCCTCAGTACAGCAGGACGGCAGCTGGAGCTACACGCCTACCGCCGATCTGAGCGAAGGCCCGCACACGGTAAGCGTCACGGCAACGGACGCGGCAGGCAACGAAAGCACGCCGCCGGCGACCGCCAGCTTCACGGTCGACACGATCCCGCCAGCCGCGCCGACGATCTTGGCTCCGGCCAACGGCACGGTTACCTCGGATGCGACGCCGACGGTCACGATCAGTGCGGATGCCGATGCAGACAGCGTGACCGTATTCATCAACGGGACGGCGTTAGGGGAAGCGACGCAAGTGGCTGGCGAGTGGTCGTACACCCCATCCGCTCTGACAGACGGACCGTATGAAGTGACGGTAGTCGCTGCCGATGCGGCTGGCAATACGAGCGAGCCATCGCAGCCGGTCAGCTTCACGGTAGATACCGAAGCGCCGGAAGCGCCGGTCATCACCTATCCGGCGAACGGCGGCTACACGACGGCATCGCCGACGATCACTGGTACGGCGGAGCCGGACAGCACGGTGCTGATCAGCATCGACGGCGCAGCGCCGGTAAACGCAACGGTGAACGGCAGCGGCCACTGGTCGTACACGCCGACTACAGCGCTGAGTCAAGGGGCGCATTCGGTTAGCGCAATTGCAAGGGATGCGGCAGGTAACGAAAGCGTTCCTTCGACGACGGTGAACTTCACCGTGGATACGGAAGCGCCCGATAGTCCGACGATTCTGTCTCCGGCGAACGGTTCGACGGTTACGGTGAAGCGGCCAGTCATTACAGGCACGACTGAAGTCGGCAGCACGGTCATCGTGACGATCGGAGCCCATAGCGGTGAAGCCGATGTCGAGAACGATGGCAGCTGGAGCTACACGCCGACCGCTGATCTGAGCGAAGGCCCGCACACGGTGAGCGCGACGGCTACGGATGCGGCAGGCAATGAAAGTGCCGCTCCAGCCATGTCGACCTTTACAGTAGACACGATACCGCCTGTATTGACGCTTATCGGCGAGCCAGAGGTGGAGCTGCTGCTGGGCGATAGCTACACCGATCCCGGCGCCACGGCGGAGGATGCCCTTGACGGCGATCTGACAGACGAGATCACGGTGAATGGCTCGGTGGATACTTCCATTCCAGGCATATATATCATCTCCTACGACGTTGTTGACCAGGCCGGCAATGCCGCAACGGCGATCCAGCGGACAGTAACGGTCTTGCCTCCGGCGGTCACGGTTACAGGAGGCGTCAATCTCGTACGCGTCACGGATGCGCTGCCTGGAGCCGTGCTCACGTTGTACAATGCCATCGGCGAAGTTGTAGGAGAGACAGCCGCAGCTAGTGCGCAAGGCACCTACACCTTCAACAGCGTAACGGCGGGCAGTGGCTATACCGTGACGCAGACCGTGAACGGGGCCCGGAGCGCGGCATCGACAGCTGTCCAAGTCACGCAACGCGTCAATGAGCAGCCGATCTATCCCGGCAATCCTTGGCCGTCTCCGGTCACTCCGGGCAATGTGCGCGTAGTTGACGTAGCACTCGGGGACAGCACGGAGGCAGCCGAACGAGTCGAGATTGCACGCACGGTGGATGCAGCCGGTAAGAAGGTGGATGCCGTCGTCTTTGATACAGCCAAAGCGGCAAGCGTCGTAGCCAAGGCGCAAGCGCAAGGCCAGTCCAAAGCGATCATCCTGATCGACGACCTGCCCGGTGACCCGGCTGATGAGGTGACGACCTCGCTTCCGGCTTCCTCGCTCAAGCTCCTGGCGGATAACGACATTTCGCTGGAGCTTCGTACAGAGGGTGCCCGGATCGAGCTGCCGCTGAGCACCTTGACAGCGATGCAGGAAGCGGGCTTGCGGGATCTGTTTTTCCGTATCGTGCCGGTGCGAGGCGAGGAGAGGCAGACGGTTGTGACACGGACTGTAACTTCAGAGCAGGTGGAAGAAGCTGCTGGCGGCGGCCGGGCACAGGTGCTCGGGACTCCGATGGTCATCGAGACCAACTACACCGCCTTTGCGACCAAGATGATATTCCCGCTCCCGCAGCTGGAGCTGCCGCAACAGTCGGCTGCGCTGCAGCGGCTGATCGACTCGCTGGCCGTCTATATCGAGCACAGCGATGGCGAGAAGAAGCTGCAGCGGGGCGTAATCGTATACGATGCCAACGGTGTGCCCGAAGGCATCGAGATCGAGATCGACAAGTTCAGTACCTTCAGCATCGTCAGCATCACCGACGATGAAGCCCATATGGCTTACATCAAGGGCTACCCGGATGGCCGCTTCGGACCGGAACGGATCGTTACGCGGGCGGAGCTGGCAGCGATGCTGTCCCGGCTGCTCGGAGATCAGGTGCAGGCACGTCCGGCCACAGATTACAGCGATCTGTCCGATGCCCATTGGGCTGCAGCGTATATCGCGGATATGCAGGCGCTAGGTCTGATGCAGGGCTACCCGGACGGCAGCTTCCGTCCCGATCAGACGATCAGACGCGCTGAGCTGGCGACGGTTGCGAGCCGTCTGCTGCCGGCAGAGGCGCCAAGTGCGGCCGCATTGGCACCGGATGCATCCCGGCACTGGGCAAGCGATGCGATCCGCCGTGCTGCAGCAGCGGGGCTGATGTCCGGTTACGCAGACGGGCTGTTCCGTCCCGATCAAGGACTTACCCGCGCCGAGGCGGTCACTGTGCTCAATCGAGCATTCGGCCGCACACCTCTGCAAGGCGCAGACAATCCGTATTCGGATGTAACAGCTTCACACTGGGCGTATGGAGATATCCTGGAGGCATCCATTGCCCATACAGCCGACGAGCACAGATAGCAAAGGACACCTCACGATACATGAATAACAGGGAGCAGACTGCTGCGGCAGCTGCTCCCTGTTTGTATAGATGCGTTAGTCTACACGCTGGCCGCCAGCAACTGCCCAAGCTGTTCATCGATAAACCGGTTGTCCTCCGGGTTCAGCCCGCGGCCGGCCAGGTGGCCCCAGACCGACGCGATGGGACGACAGACCGCATGGGGTATCAGGCTCGCTTCATACTCAATATCCTCGGCGGTGAAGTAAAGGTCCGTGCTGCCCGGCATCACGACCGCCTGTGCGGTGATGCTGCGCAGCGCCAGCTCGAAGTCGCCGTTGTACGTTGCGTTGTCGCTGATATCTGCGTGCTGTCCCGTCCAGAGCATCGCCAGCAGGTTATAGGGATCATGAGCAGTGAAGCTGCGTTCCCAGAAGTCGGTCAGGAAGGCCTCCATCGTCTCGGAGCCCCACTGTGTATAGCCTGACTCCCGGTAGAAAGACTGCGAGAAGCCCCATCCGGCATAGACTCGTCCAACGGCGCGCAGCGCGGTTGTGGCCCGCTCGCCTTCGAGCCCGCCCGTCCTTAGCACTGCATGCAGCGGCGCTTTGACTCCTTCGAGAAATACGTGGGTATGCGGCCATACTTTGGCCGTCCCGGCGAACGGTGCGATCCGCTCCACCATATCCGGGTAGCCCGCTGCCCACGCATACACCTGGACGGCCCCCAGCGACCATCCCGTCACCAGAGCAAGCTTGGTGATCCCATAACGCGCTGTGAGCAGCCGGTGCTGGAACCGGACATTGTCGCTGATCGTCACCTGCGGGAAGTTGTCCCGATCATATGGCGCAGGCGTATTGCTTGGGGAAGAGGACAGCCCATTGCCCAGCAGATTCGGAACGATAATGAAGTAGTGCTCTGGATCAAGCGCCATGCCTTCGCCGATGAGCCATTCGTTATCCCTATGCTGGTCGCCAAAAGCCGTCGGATAGAGGATGACATTGCTTTTGTCTGCATTCAGCGTGCCATAGGTTTTGTAAGCGAGGAACGCATCCGGCAGGATGGCTCCAGACTGCAGAGTTACATCGCCAAGCTTGAACACGTTGTAGTCCATCGTTGTATCGACCTCCGGAAGTGTGATGAAGAGACTTACTGCGCGCGAAGCGCTTGACTTCACTTTATAACGAAGCTAAGATCAAGTAAATTAATCAAACTTGATGTTTGACTTCAATAATATTGAATGATGGAGGGATAAACTTGGAATTGCGTCAGCTGATTACATTCCGTACTGTCGCGATCACGCTCAGCTTCAGCCGGGCAGCAGCGGCTTTGAACTATGTGCCTTCGAACGTGACGATGCAGATGCAGGCGCTCGAGGGAGAGCTCGGCGTGCGGCTGTTTGACAGGCTGGGCAAGCAGCTGACCTTGACCGATGAGGGTACTCGGTTTTTGCACTATGTCAACCATATGCTCAATACGCTGGATGAGGCGCGTGACAATCTGAGCGGCGACGGGGAGCTGACAGGAACGGTTACGATCAGTGCCAACGAGGTGCTCTGCGCTTATCGGCTGCCGGACGTCTTTCGCAGCTTCCGGGAACGTTATCCCGGTGTTCGGATCATCTTTCGGCCTTTGTCGAATGAGCAGCTGAAGCCGAGTCTGTACGAGGGTAAAACGGATGTAGTCTTTTGTCTGGAGGAACCGGTTCATGCCGTCCCTTTGCGGGCGGAGTCGCTGGTCGATGAGTCTTTCCGGCTTCTGGTTGCCCCGGATCACCCGCTGCTCCAGAGAAAAGAGCTGCTCCCGGAAGATATGGTGGGGGAGATGTTCTTGCTCAACGAGAAAGGCTGTCCCTACCGCACGATGTTCGAGCGCTCCCTAGTGATGCGGGGCATGGATAGCGGCGACAATCTGGAATTCAGCAGTGCCGAGGCGATCAAGCAATGTGCGATGTCCGGGATCGGGATTGCCTTCCTGCCGGAGATCGCGGTGGCTTCCGAGCTGGAGCGAGGTCAGTTGGCTGCCCTGCCCTTGGACTTCAGCGATCTGCAGGTAACTACGCAAATGCTGTGGCACAAGGAGAAATGGCTTTCACCGGCCATTGAAGCGTTTATGCAGACGGCGCGGACGATATTGACTGGAAGCGAAGGTGAAGCCATTGGCCAAATGGGATAATATGCTCTCGATGCTCTGGATGCTGCGCTCGGGAAGAAAACTCACCGCCGCTCAAATGGCAGACAGTCTGGAGATCAGCGTCCGTACCGTTTACCGGTATATTGATGCGTTATGCGCGAGCGGGGTGCCGGTCATTGCGGAATCGGGGCATGACGGCGGCATACGCATCATGGAGAGCTTCAAGGAAACACCGTTGTTCTTCAATCCCGTAGAGCTGAAGGCGCTTGTCGATGCGTATAAATTTGCGCAAGGCGCAGGTTATCCGTATACAGAGGAGCTGGAGAGCGCATTGAAGAAGGTGGAAAATGGGCTGCACGAAGATCAGCGCCACGATCTGTCCCGACAGACCAGCGGCTTGGATGTGATCTCTCCGGTTCGTCATCCTGCCGTCGTGCCGTTGCTTCGCGACTTGGAACAGGCAGCGAAAGACGGGGTGACGGTAAGGATCACCTACCACAAAGCGGATGCGGAGCAGACGGACGAGCGGGAGGTCAATCCGTACGGACTCGCCTATAACCGGAACGAATGGTATGCCGTAGCTTACTGCCACCGGGCACAGGCGGTGCGGACGTTCCGCGTGGACCGCATCACTCGGCTGGAGCTGACCGAAGCACAGTTCGATAAGCCAAAGCAGTTCTCCGCTGCTGCCTATTTCCGCGACAAGTCGGAGCAGGGACGCGAATCCGGGGGGCCGCTGACGGTTATCCGCATCGAGGGAGAGCCTGACACGCTGAGCGCTATCTGCGCCCACTGGCATATGCGCCATTATGTGACGGAACGAACCGACCGCGACGTCTGTTTCCTGCTCGACGTTCCGACGATGAACAAGTACCTGCCGGTCTATCTGATGACGTTTGGCACAGCTATCCGCATCCGGGAGCCGCAGGAGCTGAAGGAGCGGATCCGGGAGCTGGCTGCCGATATCGCCAGGCATTATGAGGGTTGAAGTTCGCTGACAGCGGTTGTCAGTGAACCTGGTGAGTCTTGTGCTTGGGCTCCTAAGGTGCGGCCCGGGGAGATGGAGCAAAGCTTAAATACTGTTTATATCCTTGAAAAGTGTTGCTATCCCCGACCATCGTCTGTATGGTACCGTTGCATAGAGCGGGGTACAGCAGTTGTGCCATAAGAAGGACATTCCCCGCTACATGTTAACGAGGGGGCGATCGTCATGCATCCTGGAACCCCAGTCCAATTGATGCGCAATCGGGTATGGCGTACCTATAAGGGCGGACAAGTCTTGAGCCAATGGTACAACGAAGCCATGGCCGCAGATACACATTATCCCGAAGAATGGGTTGCTTCTACTGTAGCAGCGAGGCAAGGTGCGTCTGCGACCGGTGAGCATGAAGGACAATGCCGATTCGAGGGCCCCGATGGCAGGCCTGTTCTGTTAACGGATTGGATCCACACTCATGCTGAAGCGGTATTGGGTACAAGACATCTGGCTCGTTATGGAACGGACACGGGCGTGCTGGTCAAGCTGCTTGATGCGGCGGAGCGGCTAGCGATCCAGGTGCACCCATCCAGCGAGAAGGCGCAGATGTTGTTCGGCTCGCCTTACGGCAAGACGGAGGCTTGGTATGTCCTGGAGGGGAGAGAGGTTGGCGGGGAACCACCGCATATCTTCGCGGGATTCAAGCCTGGAACGACAAGAGACAAGATCGTCACAGCGTTTCACAAGCAAGATATCTCCGGAATGCTGGATTGTCTGCACAAAATTCCGGTCACTCCGGGGGAGGTATATCTGATACGGGGCGGCTTGCCGCATGCGATCGGGCCCGGCTGTCTCCTTCTGGAAATTCAGGAGGCGACCGATTATACGATCCGGATCGAGCGGACAAGTCCCAGCGGCTTCAAGATCGAGGATGAGCTGTGTCATCAAGGACTGGGCTTCGAGCGGATGTTCGACTGTTTTGGGTGGGAGACCCGGGATGCAGCAGACACGCTGCGCCATATTCGACTGCAGGACAGCGAGATTCAGGAGGCCGGCGAGCATGGACTCATTTCGTATGACGATACGCCATGCTTTGCTTTGTCGAAGATTAATGTACTTCCGCGCCATCAGCATCGCTTGGCTGACGCTCCGAGCTTCTCGGTGCTGGTTGTGACCGAGGGGTCAGGAACGCTGCGGTGGGAGAATCAGGCTCTCTCGCTCCAACGGGGAGCGAAGGTGTTCCTGCCAGCCTCTTGCAGCGGGGTTACTGTGGAAGGGGAGGCGGGCCTGCTTGCCCTCCTCAGGTGTTATCCGCCGCAAGCATGAGGAGCCCGAATAGTGTGAAGGGACCACCCCGCAAGAGGTGGTTGATGCCTAAAAGCCGAGTGTTGTCAGAAGATGTCTCTGATAACATTCGGCTTTTTGAGGTTAGTATTTAACCGAGTCGCTGACGCGCAATAAGCTAATATGCATTATAATATAGAAGAAACACTATTTTTAGAAGAGGAAGAGAGTCTGATGCCCAAAAAACGACGTGAGCGTGTAGAATCCTCCTTGCCCCATGCCGAGAAGCTGGCCATCCTGCGGGCTGCAGATGAGATTATCGCTCAAGGCGGCAGGACGCTGCTGACCAAGATCCTAAAAGGCTCCAAAGAGAAAAAGCTGCTGGAGCTCGAACTGAATCTCACCCCCGCCTACGGATACTTCAACCACCTTACGATGGACCAGATCCTGGAGAAGGTGGATGATATGATCGATGCGGGATATTTGGAGACGGAGCTGTCCGGCAAGCTGCCCATGATCGTATTCAGCCCGCTGGGCTGGGTGATCGAGAGGGACCAACGGGCGACGGAGTTCGTGCGTCAGTTTGATGCGCTGCTGGATAGCAATGTTCTCCCCATCGACCTGAATGACCTCAAAGATCGCAACCGGGGGATGATATATCTGTTATTGTATAAGATCCTGAACTCCCGCAACGCAAAGTACATTCCACTCTTGAAGATATGGGAGAGAACCGAGTATAAGAAGGTGCAAGCGATGATCCGGCAAGTCATTCAGGATCTGACGAACAGCAGCAAGCTGTCGGATGCACAGTGGCAGGAGCTGGTGAGAGAACGTGCGCGCTCGCTGATCGTACCCTCAAAGCTCCGATCTGGTTGTTTTGCCAATCATGCCAAAGTCCCTTCATCATGCGCGACGCCGACCCGGCGTATTATGCCAGCGGCAGTCTGGTCTTGCCGGAAGCATGTTCGGATCATGCGTGATGTACGCTCAACACTTGCAGCAGCCCTACCAAGGTATCGAGAACCGGTAACGCCGGTTCTTCCCGGGTAACATCCCCGCAACGAGCAGAGCAAGCAGGTAGAGCAGCAGCGCGCAGACGACGGAGACGGCGACGCTCCAGGCCGACGGCAGGCTGTGGCTGGTGACGAGATACGCATACGCTGAGCGTCCGCCGATCGCCATCAGCACCGTGCAGATGCCGACCTTGATGAGGGGGCGGATGCTCCAGTAGAAGCCGATCGAGCCGGAGATGGATAAGAAATTGAGCGCCGTCTGCACCGCGATGCCGATCCCGATGCCATAGGCGACGCCGGTGATGCCGAAATGGCTGCCGAGCACGAAGATCGAGACAGCCCGGAACACGGTGGCGATCACGTAGTTCAACAGCATGGCGTTGGCCTGGCCGAGACCGAGCAGGATCGCGTGCAGCGGCGCATCGAGATAATGCAGGAAGAAGATCGGGGCCAGGATCGCCAGCAGTATACCTGCCTCTGGGGCGTTATAGATTAATGTCGTTAAGGGCGTGGCCCACTCGTACAGGATCATCGTCGCCGGGGCGCCGATTAATAGCCCGAGCTTGACCGCCTGACTCATCCGCTGATGGATGAGCAGGCTATTTCGGTTCGCGGCAGCTTCGCCAATCGCTGGTATAAGTGCTGTGGACAAGGATTGGGTAATGAAGCTCGGCATAAACAGCAGGGGGAAAACATAGCCCGCCAGCAGGCCGAACTGCTTGGTCGCTAGTTCCGTCCCGATCCCGGCGAGCGCCAGACTGGTCGTGATCAGGAGCGGCTGGAAGGCGCTGTATAACGAATGAACAACACCATGCCCGGTCGTCGGCAGTCCGATCTGCAGCAGTTCGCCCAGTGTGCGTCTGCCATGCCGCAGATGACTTGCCCATGTCTCGCCCGGGAGCTTCGCTTCGCCGTGCAGCTTGTAGCTGATCAGCAGGAAGGAGAGGCTGATCGCTTCGCTGACGACCGATGCGGCCATCGCGCCGGCAGCCGCATAAGCGATGCCATAGGGTAGCAATAGGTGGACCAGTGCAAGCACGATGGCGATCTGCACCGTATGCTCCAGCACATCGGACGCTGCGATTGTCTTCATCCGCTGCATGCCGCGGAAATAGCCCTTCAGCACGGCGGAGACGGCGATGATCGGCGCGATCGGCGTGATCGCCAGCATCGCATAATACGCGCGTTGATCGCTCAGCAGGATGGAGGCGATCCACTCCGAGGCGAGCAGCG
Source organism: Paenibacillus jepli (assembly GCF_047238105.1). Lineage (NCBI taxonomy): Bacteria > Bacillati > Bacillota > Bacilli > Caryophanales > Paenibacillaceae > Paenibacillus > Paenibacillus jepli. The sequence goes on along the minus strand of NZ_JBDFMD010000001.1, from coordinate 2,359,036 downwards.
ACAAGGTAGTGAGCGTGACGCTCAGCAAGCCCGTGACGGCAAGGGAAACATGCAGGATGCGTCTGACCTTCTCCCGTTCGCCACGGGCGTTGGCCTCTGCTACGAGCTTGGAAATGGCAACTGGCAATCCCAGCTCGGTAATGGTAATGACGAGCGGGACGAGCGGATGGGCCATCATCAGGATGCCGATGCCCTCCGCGCCCAGGACGCGGGCGATATACATCCCGCTGATAAAGCCAAGAATCCGGTTGATGAAGGCGGCGGCCGACAAGACCAGCGTCCCTCTCATGAACGATTGCCCGGGTTGTGACATGTATGGCCCTCCTGTAATACGGAATACTTATGTGTATTCAAGAATAGCAATTCCATGCGAACAAGCCGGGGGTTCCTTATCCCAGGGCGATTACAAAGTGTATTGCGATCCCGTAGTTCATCCTACTCCTTCACAGCCCCCAGCACGATCCCCTTCACAAAATACTTCTGTAAAAACGGGTATACCATCAAAATCGGGATTGCGCCTATGAAGATCTGCGCGGCTTTGACGGTCCGCTGCGAGATATTCTCCAAGACAGCCGGGTCCCGGCTGATCTGCGTCAGATCGTTCTGAACAATGACCGTTTGCAGAAAGGTAGCCAGCGGATACTTGGTCCGGTCCGACATGTAGATCAGTCCCGTAAACCACTCATTCCAGTTAAAGACCATCGCGAACAGAGCCAGGGTGGCGATGGCCGGCATGGATAGCGGCAGGTAGATAATCGCCATGGTCTTGAGCTGACCGGCGCCGTCGATAAAGGCCGCTTCCTCCAGCTCCTTGGGGATGGTGCGGAAGAAGTTCAGCATCAGAATAATCAGCCAGACATTCAGCGCCATCGGCAGCACGAGCGCCCAGATCGTATTCATAATCCCCAGATTCTGGACCAGAATATAGGTAGGCACCAGGCCGCCGTTGAACAGCATGGTGAACACGAAAAACCAGGCATAGAAGGAACGGCCTTTGAAGCTTCGTTCCGCCTTGGACAGTGGATAAGCGGTAAGGAACACCAGAGCCATCGTAATGGCGGTTCCCAGCACCGTGCGAAGCACAGCGATGCCGAGCGACCTTAGGAAATACTCGTTGGTCAATGTTTTCTCATAGGCTTCCAAGGTGAAATCGACGGGCCACAGCGTCACGAGGTTGGCGGTCGCTGCCGCTTTGCCGCTGAACGAGACCGCGAGGATGTGAATCATCGGGAAGATGCAGGTCAGAGCAAGCAGACTCAAGCCGATATAATTGAAGATCGTAAAGATGCGGTAGGCTCTATTATTGTGGGACATGGTATACCTCCTGTCGGAACGTAGTAAACGGAGTTTAAAAAATCCGGTACCCGGCGAGTTTGTAAGCCAGACGATAAGAGAAGATAATCAGGATCAGACCGACGACCGATTTGAACACGCCGACTGCGGTGCCGAAGCTGAACTTGCCGCCAAGCAGCGCCTCGCGATAGACAAACGTATCAATAATGTCGCCTTTGTCGTAAACCAGGGGGTTATACAGATTGAAGATCTGATCGAAGCCGGCATTCAGAATCTGGCCCAGGGACAGTGTGCCCACGACAATCGTAATCGGGATAAGTGCAGGAATCGTAATATGCAAGGTTTGCTTCCATCTGCCGGCGCCGTCGATTTCGGCCGCTTCATAGAGCGATGGGTTAATGCCGGCAAGGGAGGCGAGAAAGACGATCGTCCCGAAGCCGAATTCTTTCCAGATGTCGCTGATCACCACGGTGAACCGGAACCAGTCGCCATCCCCGAGGAAGAAGATCGGACCGATGCCGAAGAGGCTGCCCAGCACCCGGTTGACCAATCCACCGTCCACGGACAGCAGATCCAGCAGAATACCGCCGAGAATAACCCACGACATGAAATGAGGCAGATAGACCAGAGTCTGAATGGTACGCTTGAATACCATCTTCCGGACTTCGTTCAGAAACAGCGCAAAGGTGAACGGCGCCAGCAGCCCGAAGAAGATCTTCAGGGAAGCGATGATGAACGTATTCCAGATGACCTGGATGCTGTCCGGTCGGTTGAATAGCTGGCGGAAATGCTTCAAGCCGACCCATGGCGACTCGGAGATGCCGAACCAGGGCTTGAAATCCTGAAACGCCATGATGACGCCGGCCATGGGGATATATTGAAATATCAAGGCGAAGGCAAGACCGGGGACCAGCATCAAGTGAAGCGGCCAGGTGCTTGAAAAATTCCATTTTGTTTTGTTGCGCATGCGCGAATCCTCCGTTTCTATGATGAATGTATCAAAAGTATACCCGGACCCTTTTCGCTCTCGACAGAGCATTATCGAAAGATGGATAGCACAATATAAACCTGTTTTGCGGATAGGCCAGAATGGTTCTTATCTTGCTATCGATATTGCTTTTTTGATCTGTGAACAGGAAACGGAAGCGTCTACAATAAAGCCAAGAAAGGCCATCATTGATTCATAGGGGGAGAACATATGAACACGAAAAGCAAAGCTTGGCTCATGGGCATCGTACTGCTGGTCGTCATCCTGGCTGTAACCGCATGCTCTTCATCGAATGATCCAGGCAACGAGCCACAGGTTAACGAAGTCGACCGGTCGGAAGGCTTGACGATCGTCGACGGGAAGTTCGATCCGCCCGTTACCCTGACCACGGTCAAAGCGCTCGGTCCGAATCTGAAGTTCCGGGAAGGCGAGACGATCGAGGATAATATCTACACTCGTATTGTTAAGGAACAACTCGGCATCGACATCGAATATCTTTGGACGACCTCCGTGCTGGAGAACGCCTACGAAACGAAGCTGATGCTGTCATTGTCCTCCGGCGAGCAACTGCCCGATGTGATGAATGTGCCTTCCGGCGTGGCGCAGCAGTTGATTGATTCCGGCAAGTTTCGGGCAGTGGACGATCTGTTCGAGCAGTATGCGGGGGAGAAGTGGAAGGAAGCGGCCAGACAGTCCGAGGTTGATTGGTACCCGTACCTGCGCGATGGCCGGAGCTATGCGATTCCTTCTTATAATTACAAGTATGAAAATGAACCGTTGATGTTTATCCGTCAGGATTGGCTGGACAACCTGGGTCTCCAGGCCCCGACTAACATCTCGGAGCTGGAGGCGGTCATGGAAGCATTCGTGCATGACGACCCGGACGGCAACGGTCTGGACGATACGATCGGTCTGGCAGTGAAGATGGATGAGCCTGCCCTGACGGTCGATGCCAAGAGCTGGATCCGGAGCAATTGGGTCTATGGCTCGCAAGGCGCACTCCCTGGTCAATGGGATGTCAACGACCAAGGCGAGGTCATCTACGGATCAATCAAGCCCGAGATCAAGGACGGTCTGGCGCTCTATCGGGACTGGTTCAACAAAGGATACCTGCACCGGGAATTCGGTCTGCATGACGAGATGAAAGCTTCCGAGCTGTTCATCAATGAGCAGGCAGGTATCATAATTGGCGTCGGCTGGGTATGGGCATGGCCGCTGAACGCGCTGCAAGAGTTGAACCCGGATGCCGTCGTGCAATCGTACCCGGTGCCGACCGGGGATGACGGGATGCTGCAGATTCATGGTTCGGTCAATCATTACAATGTTACGCTGATCAACAAAGATATGGAGCATCCAGAGATCTATTTTGCCTTGCAAAACTTCTTCTACGAAGAATATGCGGACCCGAAGGAAGGCGGCATCTTCGAGCATGGTCTGGCCGAAGGCTACGATTGGGCCAACGTGAACGGCGAGATCGTAACGACCGATGCGGAAGTGCCAGGCGGCGCGATCTCGGGCAAAGACTATTCCCTGGACCCCCAGATCGCCCGGATTCCGGAACTGCAGTTTGAGAGCTTGCGCAAGCTGGCCGAGGGCCACGAGCCTGAGACGCCATTTGAAAGACGGTTGGCTCAAGGGGCGGGCGGACAGCAGATGACGCTGCGCAATGCCGTGTTAACCATAGATCAGGAGAAGTATGTTGTGCCTAACGCGTTTCTTGGCGCCCCGACTGAGACGATGATTGAGCACGCCGATTATCTTATCAAGCTGGAACAGGAAACCTTCAACAAGATTATTTACGGCGAGCTCCCGCTCGAGGCGTTTGACGAATATGTAGAGAACTTCCTGCGAACGGGCGGAGAGAAGATCACGCAGGAAGTGAAGGCATGGTACGACGCTAACATGCAATAATGTGAAGGGAGTCGGACATGGGATGAATAAGGAAGGGCTGCAGACACATCATGGGCTCGTAACAGTCGGCGGGGACCAGGCCGATATCCGTGGTCTTACGGGCAAAGCGATTCAATTGGCCGTGGATGCATTGGCGCATCGCGGCGGGGGGACGGTGAAGCTGATGCCGGGCGTGTTCGAGATCGATGCTCCGGTCCGACTGGCCAGTCATATCACCCTCGCGGGCAGCGGGGAAGCCACACTATTACGCAAAACGGACGGAGTGCAGTCGCGCCTGGCTATCGACCCCGGATTCGGACAGCTATGGGTCGATGTGGAGGACGGGAGCTTGTTTCGGCCCGGCATGGGGCTCCTGGTGCGAGACAATCTCCGTCCCTACGGGTGGGAAGAATCAACTGCTGTGATCACGAGGGTGGAGCGCAACCGGCTGTATCTGGATCGGCGGTTGGCAAATAACTATGAGCGGGGGCAGGAAGGGCTTGCTCTGAGTGCCTGTTCGATGATCGAGGCCGTCGATGCGGAGCAAGTGACCATCTGCGACCTGGTCCTGGATGGAAACCGGGAGAATAACGGCTATATCGGCGGCTGCCGCGGCGGCGGCGTGTATCTCTTCGGTGTGAAGAAGGCCCGAATCGCCAATGTGACAGTCCGGGCCTTCGGCGGGGATGGGATCAGTTGGCAGGCGACGGAAAACGTCGACGTGGTGGACTGCGAAGTGACGGGCTGCGCAGGCTCCGGTCTGCACCCCGGTTCCCGGTCGACAGGCAGCCGCATCTTGACTTGCACATGCAGGGACAATACGGAGGACGGCTTGTTCGTGTGCTGGATGGTGCAGGAAGCCACCATCCAGGGCAACAAATTCCTTGGCAATGCCAGACACGGCATCTCGATCGGTCATCAGGATACGGACAATCTGTTTGCGGAGAATCTGGTGAGTGGCAATGGCGGCCACGGGATCTACGCGCGACCGGAGACGGAGGGGAACGGGGCCCATCGCAACCGGTTCCTGTCCAATACGGTGGAGGACAACGGGCGCGGTGAAGGCGCCGGATTTTATATGGAGGGTGTCACCAGGGACTGGGAGATCGTCGGCAATACGATACGGAGTACCAAGCCGCAGGGTCAAGCCTATGCCATCGTGCTGCAATCGGGCGCTTCTTGCCATCACACCGGCAATCGGATGGAAGGGCATCGGCAGGATGTCTATTCTGTTGCGGGGGAACATGAAGGAGGCATTCATAATGATCGATAATCAACCGATACCGAGCCTGGATCGCACCGGACCGGCTGTCCGGCTGCTGGTGGACGGCAAGCCGTTCATCGCACTTGCTGGAGAAGTGCATAACTCGAGCTCCTCCTCGCTTGCATATATGGAGCCCATCTGGGGAAAGCTGAGTGATCTTCATTGCAATACAGCTATCATGCCTGTATGCTGGGAGCTAGTAGAGCCGGTGGAAGGGGCTTTTGATTTTTCTTTGGTGGACGGCTTGTTGGACGGTGCGCGAAGGCACGGACTGCGCCTGGTGCTCCTCTGGTTCGGAACGTGGAAGAATGGATCTTCTACGTATGTGCCGGCATGGGTGAAGACCGATCCGGTCCGGTTCCCGAGGATGCAGCTGCAGAACGGTACGATCACCCGGACGGTGTCCTGCTTCTCGGAAGCAGCGCGCCAGGCCGACGCCAAAGCATTTGCCGCGCTGATGGCGCATGTGCGACAGGCGGACAGCCGGCATCGTACGGTCATCCTTGTACAGGTCGAGAATGAAGTCGGCTTGCTCGGTTCTCCGCGGGACTACAGCGAGGCGGCCGAGCAGGCATTTCGCAGCGAGGTTCCGACAGAGCTGGTGAAGGCTCTCGAGAAGGGCAGACCTGCGCTCAGTCCGGAACTGAGCGAGGCCTGGGCACGTGCGGGAGACAAGACGGAAGGAGATTGGAAGACGGTATTCGGTGAGCGGGCTGAGGAAGTGTTCATGTGCTGGCATATGGCCGGATATATTGAACAGGTCGCGGCTGCAGGCATCGCGGCGTATCCCTTGCCGATGTTTGTCAACGCCTGGGGGGTGCAGAGTGAAGGAGAGGCGCCTGGCAATTATCCGAGCGGAGGACCAGCCTCGCATATGTTCGAGGTGTGGCGGGCGGCTGCGCCAAGCATCGCTTTTTTTGCTCCGGATATCTACCTCTCGGACTTCCCGGCGGAGTGCGCGTCCTATACACGCTGCGGCAATCCGCTGTTCATCCCGGAGGCGCGGCGCGACCGGTGGGCGGCGGCCAACGTCTTCTATGCGATCGGCAAGCATGATGCACTCGGATTCGCTCCCTTCGGGATCGAGAGTATCGGTTCCAGGGAGCAGCCGCCGGTTGGAGAGATCGTGCAGGATGTGCTGAAGCAGCACGCCGAAGCGGTGCTCGGCGAGGATGTGGGGGACATGCTCGCCCCCAGCTACCGGATGCTTGAACGCATGACGCCGCTGATTGCCCGATACGCCGGCACGGGGCAGATGACGGGGATTGTGCAGCAGCACGGAAAAGACGGTCAAACCGTAGCGCTCGGCGGCTATTTATTAAACGTCAGCTTCCTGAATGACTTGGCGAAGCCGGAAGCTTATCCGGGAGCAGGGATTCTGATTGCTGAGTCGCCGTATGAATATATCATCGCCGGCCATGGCTTCCGAGTGACATTCCAGTCTAGACCAGGCGATCCGCCGCATGTGGATTATCTGGCGATCGACGAGGGCCGGTACGAAGCAGATGGCTCCTGGACCAAGGGAAGGCGCATGAACGGAGATGAGGGCATCGTGCATCTGGGAACGACACCGACTGTCCTCAAAGTGTCGGTATACAGCTTCGGCGGCAGCTAGCAGCGCGAATTGGGAGGTTCGGGTATGACTCATTTTCAAAACAATGTGTTTTCAAAAGTGGTGGCGATTATTATGATGCTTTTGATTCCGGTTGTCTTGATGTATACGTACTCGAACCGTGTCTCGGTCAATGTGCTGCAAGAAAAGATTGAAGAAGCGCAATTCAGCAAATTTGATTTTTTCCTTAATCAGTTGACGGCTAAAATTGACGAGCTTGCGCAAAGCGGTTTTATCCTGAGCAATGACCAGTCCATCCGCGAACTTGCCTATCTGTCGAACTATGAGAGCGAATACAGCCGGGTAGAGTCGAAAAAGTCGATCATGAACAAGCTGGTCATGCAGGCAGCGACTCTGGATTGGATCGATCACCTGTCGGTATATGCCCCTTCCGAGGGGCATGCGGTTTCCTTTCGTCCGGGTCTGACCGGCATGCCCACACTTGCTGAAGGGCCGCTTGAACCGGGATGGCAATACGAGCAGAGAGAGGGGCTGCCCAATCGCTTTGTGCGCTACACAGTTTATCCGATTACCGGCTATGCGAATGTGGACCGTGCCAATGTCGTAGTAGAAACCGGATTCAACGAAGGCACGCTGATTTCGTATCTGGACAATTACAAGCGAAGCGGGGAGGGCGATCCCTTTTTGTATCATCCCGAGCATGGCATCATTGCCAACCGGACAGCGGATATGGAACGGGTGTCGGGAATTGCCGGCTACATCCAGGATCATCGCGCCACCTATTCAAGCCGCAGCTCCATCTTTCACCTCGATGAGGACCTGGTTATGACGATGCGCTCGGATTGGATGGGCTGGGTCGTAGTAGACTATCTTTCCCTGGAGCAGTTGCTGCTGCCGATCAAGCAGACAAACCGGAACTTCTACCTCTCGACAACACTTCTGTTGGTACTCGGCCTGGTTGCCTCTTATTTGCTGTACCTCCACATCCGATTGCCTTTGAAGGAATTGGTGTCAAGCCTGCAGCGCTTGAAGCGGGGAGATTTCTCGGTTCACATCCAGATGAAGCCCCGCAATGAATTCGGCTTCGTCATGGAGCGGTTCAATGACATGGTCGCCCAGATCCGGCAATTGATCCAGAAGGTCTATGTGGAGGAGCTGCGGGCCAAGGAAGCGGAGCTGAAGCAGCTGCAATCCCAGATCAATCCGCACTTTCTGTACAATTGCCTTCATTTCATCCGCAATATGACGATCCTCGGCGACGACAAGGCGGTGATCTCCATGGCGGTCAGTCTGGGCACGTATTACCGGTACGTGACACGGGTGGACAATCCGATCGCGCCCTTGCGCGAGGAGATGGAGCTGGTGAGAAATTATCTGCACATCCAGTCGATGCGGATGAGCCGGATCCGCTTCCAGATCGACGTGCCCGAAGAGATGCTGGACACGGAAGTGCCGCGGCTCATCGTGCAGCCGATTGTGGAGAATGCCTTGATCCACGGTCTGGAGAAGCAGAAGAAAGAAGGGGTGCTGCGGGTGAAAGGCGAGGTGGGCCCGGAGCGGTTCCGGTTGCTCGTCGAGGACAATGGAGGCGGCATGGACGACGAGCGGCTGCGGCAATTCGAGGCTTCGCTGAACCGGCCGCTTCGGGAGGATATGGGCTATGGCGTATGGAATGTGCATCAGCGGCTGGTGAACCTGTTTGGCGAAGGGGCGGGATTGCAGATCGCCAAAGCGGATGGAGGAGGCCTTCGGGTCACGCTGGAATGGAGCAGGAGGCAGGCAGATGTTTAATTTGTTAATTGTAGACGACGAGGAAGCGGCGGTGGAGGCCTTGTCGCTCTCCATCGCCGAGGCGAATCTGGAGATCGACGCGATCCATAAGGCCTTCTCTTGTGAGGAGGCGCTGCATATCCTGAAGCGCCAATCGATCGACCTGGTCATAACGGATATCCAGATGCCGGAAGAGGACGGCCTGGTGCTGGTGCAGGCGATCGAGGACCGGTGGAAGCATGTCAAATGCGTGCTGATCTCGGGGCATGCGCAGTTCGAATACGCCAAAGATGCGATCCGCTTCGGAATCGAGGACTACCTGCTCAAGCCGGTGGATGACCAGGATCTCTTCCGCGTGATCCGGCGGGTCCAGCAGAAGCTGCGGACGGAATGGGAGGAGCATCTGTCGCGCCGCCGGATCGAAAAAACGCTGGAGGAGAATCTCCCGCTCCTGCGCAACGAATTGCTGCTGGAGCTGCTGGAAGGACGTTGGCAGGAGGAATCCGGACTGGAGGAAAAGTTGACTGCCCTCCGCATCCCGTTCGTGTCCGGCGAACCGGCGGCCCTCATGCTGATCCGGCTCGAGGAAGGGTTCTCCGCTTACGGCGTGCAGAGCCTCTCTCTGTTTGAGTTTGCCGTCGGCAATATCGCCGAGGAGCTTGCACAGGGGGAGTTTCATCTGTGGTCGTGCAAAGACCGGCATGATTACCTGATCATCGCGCTCAGTCCGCTCGAGCCGGCGGCGGAGGACGGTCAGATGAGGCTGGAGCGATTGTCGCTGCAGCTGCAGCAAAATGTGCAGACCTATCTGAAAGGACAGATCTCGATTGCTGTCGGGAGGTGGGGACGTTTTCCCGTTGAGCTTCGGGGAATCTACGAGCAGCTGCTCGTATCGGTCCGCAAGCAAGCGGGGGGCGATCAGGGGTTCTATCTTACGGTGGACGGTCTTCGAAATGACGGGCCGATCTACTCGATTGCCACGCTGTACGAGCCTCCGCTCCTCATCACCTTGCTGGAGTCGGGCCGGTGGAGGGCGGCATCAGACAAGCTGGAGGGCATATTCGATGAGCTGGGACGGAATTTCCCGGAGTCGCAAGAGCATCTTCGCGAGGTCATGTATGTCATCTATGCGGCCTATTCCCAGCTGGCCCACAAAAACGGCAAAGCGCTGCACGATGTCATCCGTCCCGACTACGAGCATTTATTTTTTGGCAAGCATCTGCGGCCGATCGGCCAGTGCAAGACATGGGCGCTGCAGACGCTGGAGCGGATGCGCGCGGATATGGAGGATGACACCAAGCTGGATCGGCATTCGATCGTCGAGGCCGTCCGGGAGATTGTCGAGCAACGCATCTCGGGCAATGTTACGCTGGCGGCGATCGCTGAGCACGTGTATCTGCACCCGGTCTACATGGCCAAGGTGTACAAGTCCCAGACCGGCGAATCGGTCAGCGATTATTTGTACCGGCTGCGCATGGACAAAGCCGCCCATCGTTTGAAGACGAGCCACAGCAAGGTTTATGAGATCGCCGCCTCACTTGGCTACCGGAGCGCACCTTATTTTATCAAGGTGTTCAAGGAGCACTACGGCATGTCCCCCCAGGAATACCGCGAGGCGTATGCGGACAAACACCGGGAGCGGGAGGAGTGAAGCCTCGCATCAAGGCTGCGGATGCTGTCCAAGTCTGTGGTCGGACGACAAGGCTGCTGCCCGGTAAGCGGTGGGGCTGCGGCCTTCTTTATTTTTGAACGCGCGGCTGAAGGCATGGATGCTGGGGAAGCCAAGCGCATCCGAGATTTCCTGAACTGAGAGCTGCGTGAACTTCAACATGTTTTTGCCGCGCTCGAGCCGCATCTTCTGATGATAATGAATCGGTGTACTGCCATAAACGGACTTGAAGAGCTGGATGAGTCGGTGCTTGCTCAGATGGAATCTCCCGGCAAGCTCATCAAGCGTCATCTCGCGATTGGCATGGGTGTTCATGTAGTGTTGAATCTCCGTCAATTGATCGATACTGTTGTCTGCACCCAAGGGCATAGGGGTGTATGAATCCCTCAGCAGGAAGACAAGCATCTCCAGCATCAGCCCTTTCAATCGCGCATGATAGAACGGAAGCTGCATCTCATACTCGCGTATGATTCGAAACAAACGGTCCTCGAATGGCGTTATCGATCGCAGGTTTATACGCCACGGCAGCTCCATGTCGGGACCGGACAGCAGATCCTCGCGAAACCAGCCTTTTTCTTCATGGCTCATCTCCCGCGCATGCCGGAAGGAGATAGGCACCGTGGCGCTGTCAGGCTGCTCGATCAGGTCAAAATGAATGTGGGGCTGGTCTACCGGCGTCTCGCCAAGGACCCGGATGGCATGGCGCTGTCCGGGCTTGAACAGCATCACATCGCCTGCGGTGGCTTCGTAAGTCGTATGCTCCAGCTCGATCTCCAGGGTACCCTGCTTCACATACAGCAGCTCGTAATCCCAGATCATCCGCTCGGCAATCATCGTTCCCGGCTGCAGCCGATGATTCATAGCCACGCGCACATAGGGCGATAATCTATGCATGGTTGTTAAGCTCATGAATGGTTCATCTCCTAAGTTCATCGTACAGAAGCCTGGTCATCATTTATTGTAAAGCATGGAAGCGCCTTCGTACATGTTCCTGTCTATGAAATTCCTCTTTGGCAGTATCGCCAGCTGCTAAATAATTGATAAAAGAAACCGGACAATTGCTAAAGCTATCCCGCTCTGCTGCAAGCTATAATGACGTTGTACAAGCTAAGTCGAGACCTGAGGGCGCTCAACGAAAATGAATAAATGGAGGTTGTAAATTATGACAAGCGAATTTAATGGAATCGGCATGGGGCTGGGCAATCTGGCCCGGTTATCAAACGCCGTATCGCGTTCGATATCGCCGGAGAACTTCACAGGCGAGAAGGGCAAGGGCGGCATGGCCCTCGAAGGTGAGGGCCTGGCGCCTTCCGGCACGCTGGGTCAAGGCTGGAAGATATCGCCATGTGTGCAGGTTGAACCGGGCACGACGTTTACGATGGCAGAGATGGACGGCCCGGGCGTTATCCAGCATCTGTGGCTGACCTGTCCGGTGGAGAACTGGCGGAGCCTGATCTTGAACATCTACTGGGACGATGAGACGGAGCCTTCGGTCAAGGTGCCAGTGGGCGACTTCTTCTGCAACGGGTGGTGCGAACGCAGTCTGGTCAACTCGCTGCCGGTCTCTGTGAATCCGGCCAATGGCTTCAACAGCTACTGGGAGATGCCGTTCCGCAAGAAAGCGAAGATTACGATGGAGAACGTGGGGCTTGTCCGAAGCGTTCTGTATTACCAAGTAAACTATACGTTGACCGAGGTGCCGGAGGATATGGCTTACTTCCATGCACAGTGGCGGCGCAGCAACCCATTGGCCTATATGGATGTGCATACGATCATCGACGGCATCAAAGGCAAAGGCCATTATGTAGGCACCTATCTGGCCTGGCAGGTGAACAGCAATAATTGGTGGGGAGAAGGCGAGGTCAAGTGTTATATGGATGGCGACACGGACTTCCCGACGATCTGCGGCACGGGACTGGAGGATTATTTTGGCGGGGCCTGGAACTGGGATATGGATGGCAAGTATGTAACCTATTCGACGCCGTACCTGGGCATGCATCAGCATATTAAGTCGGATGGACTCTACCGCGCGAACCAGCGTTTTGGCATGTACCGCTGGCATGTGATGGATCCGATCCGGTTCGAAACAGACTTCCGTGTGACAGTGCAGGCGCTGGGCTGGCGTTCGCACGGCGGCAAATATCTGCCCCTGCAGGATGATATCGCGTCCGTCGCATTCTGGTACCAGACGGAGCCGCATCAGCCGCACCCGGAACTCCCGCACCGGGAGCAGCTTGACGTGATCTGAGCGGAGCGGTAATCCTCATCAACTTCGCTTATCTTTCTCCGGAATGAAACGCGCTGTGCCGCGTGCTTGCGAAGCTAGTTTTGCTTTGCAAAACTGTTAGGCGACAGCCGTTTCACCGTGCTCTGCAGAAAAGTTTGCTGATCTACATGTGTCTCGGTAAGTGAGGAGCTGCCTCGCATTGTCGCTATGGAGGGTAGCGGCGGCGATGTAGCTCCAAATTGCTGTTCATAGAGACAAAAGTACAACTAACAACAGTAGAAAAAGCTTAAAAGGTGGGTTTAAAGACAAAAGTGCAGTTAATTCTCGGGAAAGTGGATAATAAAGGAAATTTTTGATTAATTAACTGTACTTTTGACGTTGAGAGCCTCATCATCCGTGAAACTTGGAAATTTAGTTGTACTTTTGACTTTAGTTAATGGGCGTTCAGCGAGCGTTCGTATATTCTTTGCCGAACCGGCTTCTTCGAAATGAAATGCGCTGCGCCGTGTGCATACGAAGCTAGTTTTGCTTTGCGAAACTGTTAGGCGACAGCCGTCTCACCTTGCTGAGAGAGGCAGTTGACAGGAGATAACAAACCATATATTATGACCATATACCCTACGGGGTATATAATTTTCTTGAAATAATACCCCTATGGGTATATATCTTGATTACAGGAGGGAATTAACCATGGCATCCCCTACGATCCAAGCTATGACAGCACAACAATTGACGAAGAAGATTCTCGCAAGTGACGAGCTTTTTATCCTGGATGTCCGCAACGAAGCAGAATACGGCAACTGGAGAATCGAAGGCGGACAGACGGAGAGCTTGAACATCCCTTACTTTGATCTGCTGGACGGGGTGGGAGAGGCGCTGGATCGTATCCCGAATGACAAGGACGTACTCGTTGTATGCGCCAAGGAAGGTTCATCCATCTTCGTGGCAGAGCAGCTTGTTGAAGCAGGCAGCAGCCGCGTCCACTATTTGCAAGGCGGTATGCGAGCCTGGAGCGAGCATCTGGAGCCTGTCAAGATCGGCGATCTGCGGGATGGCGGCGAGCTTTACCAGTTCGTCCGCATCGGCAAGGGCTGCCTGTCCTACATGGTGCTCTCGGGCGGGGAAGCGGCGATGATCGACACCTTGCGCATGACTGACGTGTTCGAGCAGTTCGCCCGCGAGAAGGGTGCGAGGATCGTGCACACGCTGGACACGCATCTGCACGCCGATCATATCTCGGGGGGACGGGTGCTGGCAGAGAAGGCTGGCGCGACCTACTGGCTGCCGCCGAAGGACGCAACCGAAGTCGCGTTTGACTACGCGCCTCTAGAAGAAGGCAAGGAGATCAGGGTCGGAAGCTCGCACATTCACATTCAGCCGGTTTACTCGCCAGGGCACACGATCGGCAGTACGTCCCTTATTGTTGATGATCAGTATTTGCTTAGCGGGGACATACTATTCGTCGCTTCCATCGGACGACCGGACCTGGCCGGGAAGGCGGAGGATTGGGTGGCAGATCTTCGAACGACACTGTATAAGACGTACCGTAGCTTGTCGGAGGATCTGATCGTCTTGCCCGCCCATTTCGGCCAGACGGGGGAGCTGGGCGAGGCTGGCCGGGTCGCGGCTCGCCTGGGCGATTTGTACGCCAGCAATCCGGGTCTGAGCATAGGGAGCGAGACAGCGTTCCGGGCAGAGGTGACGGGGAAGCTGCCGCCGCAGCCGAACGCCTATCAGGAGATCCGTCGGACGAATATGGGGCTCTTGGAGCCGGAAGCTGAGGAGCAGCAGGCGATGGAGCTGGGACCGAATCGCTGTGCCGTGCATGACAAGTAAAGTTTATTATCTTTAAGTGCTTTTTTTTGCACAGCTTAATACCCCGGTGGGTATAAAGCGGGAGGAGGCAGTATGGATATAGATATGATGTGGACCAGGGGAGGAGTGCTTCAGATGACAGCAGACATTCAAACGAATCGGATCGTGGATTGCGAGGGCCTGGCTTGCCCGATGCCGATCGTGAAGACGAAGAAAGCGATGGAAGAGATGAAAGGCGGCGAGGTGCTGGAGGTGCGGGCCACGGACAAGGGATCGGTGGCTGATCTGCAGAGCTGGGCGGGCCGGACAGGCCATCACTATCTTGGCTTGAAGGAAGAGGCAGGCATCCTCCGTCACTTCCTGCGCAAAGCCTCGGACCCGGAGAAGGGGTCCGAGACACGGCAGCATCCGGCAGTCATTAGCAATGATCAGCTGAATCAAAAGCTGCAGGCGGGCGAAGCGTTTCGTCTGCTGGATGTCAGGGAACCGGCGGAATACAACTTCCAGCGGATCCCCGGCGCGATCTCGGTACCGCTCGGCACCCTTGAGGAGCAGCTGGTTACCCTGCCGAAGGAGGAAACGTATGTGGTCGTGTGCCGGACGGGAAGCCGGAGCGATCTCGCCTGTCAGTTAATGGCCGAACGGGGTTATGCGAAGGTGATCAATGTGGTGCCGGGCATGTCGTCGTGGGAAGGGCCTGTGGAGCGGGACGAGTAACCGGGGTGCGTTTCCATGCAGAGAATCATTCACACACGAACGAACACATTTCAAAGGAGGCCAACAATGATGGCAGATATCATTGTAGATGCAAAAGGACTGGCATGTCCCATGCCGATTGTGAAGGCGAAAAAAGGAATCGACGCTCTGCAAAGCGGACAGACGATGGAGCTGCACACGACGGATAAAGGGGCAATGAGCGATTTCAAAGCGTGGGTTCATCAGTCCAGGCATGAGCTCATTGCAGCCAAAGAAGAGAATGGGATCTTTATCTTTCTAGTGAAGAAGGGGTGAGAAAGAGGATGGAGAAGGAAAAATCGACGATTGTTTTGTTCAGCGGAGAGCTGGACAAAGCGATTGCAGCATTTATTATTGCCAACGGTGCGGCGGCCTATGATCATGAGGTGACGATCTTCTTCACGTTCTGGGGACTCAATACGCTGCGTAAAGACGAGCTGGTGCAAGTGAAAAAGGGCTTGCTGGAGAAGATGTTCGGCTGGATGATGCCTCGCGGCGCAAACAAGCTGGGCCTCTCCAGGATGAATTTTGCGGGCATGGGTCCGAAGATGATCAAGCATGTGATGAAGAAGCACAATGCCCTCACGCTGCCGCAGCTGATCGAGCTCGCCCGCGAGCAAGGCGTGAAGCTGGTGGCCTGTACGATGACGATGGATCTGCTGGGGCTCCAGCAGGAAGAGCTGCTGGATGGACTGGAGTATGCTGGCGTGGCGGCGTATCTGGGGGATGCGTCGGATGCAAAGGTGAATTTATTTATTTGATCCCGGCCCCCCCTCCCGGGTTATACTATACCTATCCAGGTATCGGGGGAGAGAAGACTTATGATGACGTATGATGATGATATGAAGCGGCGCTTGCGCCGGGTAGAAGGCCAGGTCCGCGGGGTCCTGAAAATGATGGAAGAGAGAAAAGATTGCAAGGACGTCGTCAGCCAGCTCTCTGCCGTGCGCAGCGCCGTCGATAAGACGATGGCGCTCGTGGTAGCGGTCAATCTGGAGCAGTGTATCCGCGAGGAGCAGGAGAATGGCGGCGATACTAGCAAGATGGTGCAGGAAGCCGTAGGGTTGCTGATCAAGAGCAGGTAGGCAAGGATGCAGGAGAGGAGGGGGGAAAATGATAAGAGGGAAACAGTGCTGATTGTGGAAACCATCCTCAGAAGAGCCGCCAATCGTTGCAGCAAGATCAGCTACAGGGGTTTGACCTTGAAGCCGATCAAGTGGAGATCTCATACGTTTGGAATGGATCGAGCCCCCGGCTTTTGGCACGGTCCAGTCCATGGTTGTTTTTGGCCTCTGCAAATACATGCTCGCAGCGTCCCCGCTGTTTCTGGACATGACGGTAACCGCCGCCAGGCTGCTCGGCCAGCTTCTCCTTGGAGATGAACGTCTTGATGATACCGCCGGCCAGGGCTACTACGCGAAGCTCGAGTCTTGGTGTGGTCCCGATATGCACACAAGGGTCGACGCCGATTCAAGTTTGATTCGTATAATAAATGATACCTTCTGTTTTTGTGTCAAGGCATTCATGCTCACTAATGCACATGTGTCAATTTATCGGGGTTTGCAACAATGTAGAGATTAACAAGTTGGCCATCCAGAACCTTGAATGAAATGACAGTCAACGTTTTTTCATCTATATATACGACGATTCCAGGCAGGCCATTTACCAAAGTGTTACGGTAAGTATAGCTCCAAGGGTGTTTTTTAAAATAAACCGCCATAATGTTGGAGATTCGTAAATTCCCATGAAGGGGTTGCGGTAGTACTTTTACTTTGCCACCCCCATCTGTGAAGAGTACCGCGTCAGTCGATAGGCATTTCATGATTTGCGCCGCGTCACCTGAAGTAAGAGCAGACATGAATTGCTCCACCAAGTTGGTGGTTTGCTCACGATCTAAGTGATCCAGATGATCCGGATCATATTTTGCATTAAGACTGCGTTTAGCTCGATGAAATAGTTGCCGGCAGTTAGCACTGCTCTTGCCAACGATGTCGGCAATTTCTTCATAATCGTACTGCATTGCCTCGCGCAGCAAGAATACGGCTCGCTCCATATAAGATAATTGCTGCAACAACAGCAAGTAAGCAGTCGATAGCGATTCCTTCTGCAAGTAGGATTGCATCGGATCCGTTTCATCACTCGCATTTGTCACGAGCGGTTCAGGCAGCCAGGTCCCGATATAGACTTCCCGTTGTTTGCTTGTAGTACGAAGCAGTTCGAGACAGCGGTTCGTTACGATTTTGCACATGTATGCTTTCATATTTTGAATGTGGTCTAAACCAGATTTATATACTGTTAAAAAGGTTTCCTGGACAATATCTTCTGCATCCATAACACTGCCCAGCATACGGTAAGCAAGGGAGAACAATAGTGGTTTGTACTCGGAATATAATTGTTCTGTTTCGATGTTTTCCAAGATGTTTAACACCTGCTTTCTTCCTGTTACTCACACTACAATTGCTTCCCTGCCAGACTTACGGCCTGCCTCCATATCCATTAACACACACCGAGCAGCACGTCTTCCGCTTGCCGCGGCAGCATCTGACAACAGCTCTCCGTGGCTGGCCCACTCTCCCGCCACATAAAGCCCAGCAATCTCAGGTACGGCTGGACCCGGAAATCGATCTTCCCTGCCTATGTGCATATAGTCGTGGGCTACAACCATACTGGGGAGGTACTGCCTTGCGATGACTTCCTTCTTCCAGTCCGGTTGGATCAAGTCCATCATCTGTTCGAGGAATCGTTCGTCAGCCTTTGCATCCGTTCCACCAGTGCCATTATGTTTAATAATGCTCACCACCGGAGTGCCATCTTCACTTAGTCGAGTGAATTTCGATTGATTAACGAAGTATATGGGTTGATCAACACCCAAAACTGCAAATCGATTTGATACGGGAAGCCGCTTCAAAGAAAGATCCAAACAAGCCGCCACAATCACACGAGCCTGTTCTTTCCAACGTAAAACCGACTTACATCCCACATCTCCCAAGAGCCGAGAGGTAACTGTGGGTGGGGTGGCGGAAATCACATGCGTGATGTCCATCTCCTTGCCGTCTGCAAACCTTATTTTACGAACAGTCCCATCATGCTCAATTTTCGTTACGTTTGTTCCTGTCATCATGGAGACGCCTGCCCGATCTGCTTTTTCGTAAAGCTGATCAACGATGGTTTGCCAGCCTCCCTGCACATAGACAATGCTATTCTTTTTAGACGTGCGTGCTACATGACCTAGGACGGGGCCGGCCAATTGGTGATCCGGGTCTTTTGTGAACGATCCTACCCTGAGCATTGCGTAAACGATATGACGAACCATCGGATCCCGAAGCTCTTGTTCAATCCAACTCCGCAGACTGATAGCCGGCACTGAATCGGCATTGATTTTTACAAACTTGCTAAAGAACTTTAACAATTCCATTTTACCCGACCAGCTCAGGTTTTGAGAGAAAATAAATTTAAAAATAGGGGTTACCTTATTGTTCCATAGAACTGATATGTTTGCCGAAGGGGATCCCCCTTCAATTCTTATCCCTAAATCTTGAAAGATTTCATCCGCTGACCCTCCCTTGACAATTGCATGACCGCCAAGATTGAAACTGGCCCCGTTTTTATTGACAGATATTGCCCGACCACCAAGTTGGCTTGCCTTCTCCAAAAGGACAACAGACTTACCTGCCTGAGCCAACTCAATTGCTGCCACCAAACCTGCAATACCTCCACCAACGATTGCCACATCAAATTGTTTCATCCACCATACCTTCCTTCGCTATTTAATCTTTCATAAACTAAGATGGAGAAAGTTGTGGATCTGTGACATGATTCGTTGATCTTTTTTGAGAAGCCTTCTAACTCCGGATATACATCGTTAAGTAAAGAGACTATTGACTGAAGGTGAACGTCATATATGCCCTGCCCGAGCATCCGCAGGTGACAGTGCATGTGACGAAGGCGGATGCGATGGCAGCGCATGAGTAGGATGGAGGGTGTTTTTCTGGTCAGATAGCAAGAGGGTGGTGAAGGGAGGGGAGCCTCGACAGCTAGCATCGGAGCTTCAGCCAGCTAAAAGCCAAGTCCACCCAGCGGGCGGCATGGGCATTGATGTGCTCGGGACCCCTCGCCGATGTTTCGTCGCCCAGCGCCAGCCCGTGATCGCCTTGCTCGAAAATATGCAGGTCAAAAGGCACGCCGTGCTTGGCCAGCTCGCCGGCAAACCGCAGCGAGTTCTCCACATACACCAGCCCGTCTGCTTGGGTGTGCCAGAGGAAAGTGGGCGGTGTGCTCGGCGAAACATAGCGGGCGGGACTCAAGTTCTCGTATTCTTCCGGTGTCGGATCGGGCTTGCCGAAGACGGCCAGGTTAGCCAGCTCAGTCAGCCGGGCGTTGCCGGGATCCGGCGCCTGGTCGTGTTTCGGGGTCATCGCAGCGTAGTCCAACAGCGCATAACCCAGGATGAGTGCATTGGGTTTGAACCAACGGC
Source organism: Paenibacillus jepli (assembly GCF_047238105.1). Taxonomy (NCBI): domain Bacteria; kingdom Bacillati; phylum Bacillota; class Bacilli; order Caryophanales; family Paenibacillaceae; genus Paenibacillus; species Paenibacillus jepli. The sequence goes on along the minus strand of NZ_JBDFMD010000001.1, from coordinate 2,339,338 downwards.
TCTCGCAACCTAAGGTGTCGCGCAGCAGCTCGGACTCCCAGTGCACGCCCAGACTGGCCGCCAGATGGCCGCCGGCGGAGAAGCCGCACAGGGCGATGCGGTCCGGGTCCACGCCGAGCTCCCCGGCATGCTGCCGGACGTAGAGCATTGCCTTGGCCAAGTCTAGCAGCGGCTGGGGATACGCACTGGCCGGATTGCCGGGCGGCGCGTCCGCGAGGCTGGTCAGCCGCTCCTGATAATACGTCGTGTATCGCAGGACGAAGGCGTGCATCCCGTTGACATTGAATCGATTGGCTACCGGCTCGGCTTCCCGGTCTGAAGTGCCGAGGAAGGCGCCGCCTGGACAGATGATGACGGCGGGCCTTTTTGGCCCGGGTTGAATCGTCTGCGCATCAGGATGCGGATAACATTGCAGCTTTACATAGGGCGCTTCTTCCCACAGTTGGATCGTTTTTGAGATCATATTTTTGTTCCTCCATGACTGTGTTATTGGATGATGATGACTCCAACCATGCTATCCACCGCTGAACATCAGTCGTACCGCCACGATGATGAGGAAGACTGCCAGTATCTTCAGCAGCAGCTGACCCGGCAAGCGTCTCGCCAGCCGGGAGCCGAGCTGGCCGCCGAGGATGGCGCCGGGCGCCAGGCAGAGCACCATCATCCAGTCGATATTGCCCACCGCCGCATGCGTGCCCGTACTGACGATTGCGGACAGGAAGATCTGCAGCATCGAGGTCGCAACCGCGATATGGGCAGGAAAGCTGAGCAGCAGCGTCATCGTCGGGATCATCAGGCTGCCGCCGCCGACGCCGAACAGGCTGGCCAGGAAGCCGACCAGGAAGCTGACGATGACGCCGGTAGGCATGTGATAGGCATAATCGAACTTCACTCCGCTCTGATCGATGAAGCTGCGCTGCACCGTGGGGCGGAACGGCCACGGGATCGACCGGCGCGGCTTGAAGAGCAGCAGCAGCGCCACCAGGATAAGGAAGAATCCGAAGCTGATGAAGAAGGCTTTGCCTGTAATCAACGTCGCCAGGATTGCTCCCATGATCGAGCCCGGGATCGCCGCCAGCGCGAACCGGATCGCGGCTGGATAGTCGATCCGCTTCTGCTTGCTGTATACGTAGGTACTGGAGATGGAGTTGAACAGCAGCATCGCCATCGACGTCCCGGCCAGCTGGGACGGCGGCAGCTCCGGGAACAGGAAGGCGAGAGCGGGGACCACGATGAAGCCGCCCCCCAGGCCGACCAGTGAGCCGGACATCCCCGCCACCAGTCCGATGCCGATTAAGAGTAGGATTGTAGTTAGCACAGGACCGATCCTTTCCGTATGGACTGGTTCACATTCATCTTTTTGTCCAAAAGAACCGCCCCGCAAACAGCTCCGCACGCAGCCCCTGGAGCCGATCCGGCTGCAACCGTTCGTCGGCTTCCAGCCTTGCAAGAATGTCCTCGCGCACCAGCTTCTTGTCCATATGTACAACTGCTTCGCGTGCTGTCGCATCGAGCCTGAGGATACGGGCCGTCCCGCGGTCGCCGCTCCAGGGTGTCCAGGGAGGCAGCGCCTCGCCATTCGGATCCCCCGTATGCAGGAAATGTCTCAAGTAGCCCCTCATGCAAGAAATGAGCGCCATCCGTCCGGGCTCGTTGGCTGCCGTGATGACCGCTCCCGGGAAGCTCTGCATCACCTCTGAGAAATCTCCCGTGTAGAAGGGAAGATCTGCGCCGTGGGCGGCACCCAACAGAAACCGGTAATGCAACTCAGTCACGCCGTCCCGCAACCCCCAGCTGAACCGGTAACCGAAGATCGCCATGTCGGGGTTCGCACGGAGGAAGCGCTCGGCGACCTCCTCCACATTGAAAGCGGCATAGAGCTCGCTCCCGTATTGAACTGCAGCTTCATATGCCCGCCGCTGTTGCTCCTCGGGGGAGTCGCTGCCCTGAGCAAGCGTTGCGAAGCGGGGAGCGGCCAGCGCAAAGCCGGAGAACTCCGTCGCTGTGCTGCCGAGTACGATGGGCAGCGGCGGCCCGCTATCGCCAAGAGCAGCGAATCCGCCGGAAGGGATGACGACGCCGTCCTCGAACAGGTGCGGAAAGGCCGACATCCGCAGCCCCGTATCCGGGATCGCTTCCACAAAGTCGGCGGCTTCCTGCCGGTACAGCCACTCGGCGAGCACCTCGGCGGATTGCTCCGACTGCCAGTCTTGGGCTTCCGCAGCTGCAGCACCGGCTTTGATCGCCAAGTCAGTCACGATCACTCGGGCTTTTGCCTCGCCGAGCTCGCAGTCCGCGGTTGTCATGCCGCCGCTCAGGATGAACAGCTGCTGGAACAGTCCGCGGCCCAAAGGCGAGAGATAAGCGGCGAGTGCATTCCTGCCGCCAGCCGACTGACCGCCCAGGGTAACCTTGCCCGGGTCACCGCCGAACGCTGCGATATTAGCCTGTACCCAGCGCAGTGCCTGGATCACGTCGAGCAGCCCGTAGTTGCCTGAGTCGTCCAGCGGATCGCCGGTGCGGAGTGCGGGATGCCGGAAGAACCCCATGACGCCGAGCCGGTAATTCACCGTCACGATGATACTGTTGGTCGCACGCGCCAGCCCGGCGCCCTGGAAGTCCCGTCCCGAGCCGCCGATATTGCCGCCGCCATGCAGATAGACGAGGACAGGGAGGCCGGACTGCTCATGATCCGGACGCCATAGATTTATGTATAAGCAGTCCTCGCTGCCGAGGATGCCCTCCGGACCACGCTGCATGCTGCTGGGGCCATACTCCCGTGCGGATCTGATGCCGCGCCAAGGATCTGCATCTCGCGGCGCTTTCCAACGCAGCTCGCCCACCGGCGGCTTCGCATAAGGCACACCCAGCCAGGCGATCGCGCCCGCCTCTGGCAGGCGGGTGCCCCGGAGTTGACCTTGCGAGACGGTAACCGTCTCCGACAACGTACTTTTATCCATATGCTCCGTATCCCCTTTGCAAGTCTGTCTCTCTATTATAGTCCTCTGACCAGAGGAAGAAAAATGCGGGCGCTAGACCCTTGCAGCGCTAGACCGACCCTTGCGCCTGCCGTCTGTACTCTCTTGGCGTCATGCCGCGATGCTTTTTGAAGATTTTGTTGAAGAAGCTGATGTCGCCAAACCCGACGGTATAGGCGATATCCGTCATTTTCCGGTCTGTTTCCATCAGCAGTCTGCAGGCATCCCGGATCTGGATCTGATGTTTATAATCGACAAGGCTGCTCCCTGTCGCCGCCCGGAACTTGGCCGTGAATGCAGAAACGCTCATCCCGCACAGCCGGCTCATCTGCTCCAGCGTGAGCGGCTGGTTGGCATGCTGTTCGATGAAATGGCGGATCGAGGCGATCCAGTTCCCGTCATCGATCAGGGGCGCGGTCTCCCTGTGCGGCTTGTCCTTCAGAAACCGGCTCAGCAAGACGAGACACTCGATCCACCGGGTCTTGACCAGCAGCTGCCACCCTTCGTGTTGACTGACGTATTCCTGATGAATGGCGGCCAGATGCTGGAGGATCACGGCGTACTGTTCGTTATGCAAGGGCTGGTAAGGCACAAAAGAGGCGTTCCGCCGCAGAAACGGAAGCAGGTAAAAGAATTGGACAAACGCAGGCAAATGAAGGAGTGAAGCGAGATCGCCGCGCAGGAAGTCAGGGTCGAACAAGACGTTATACAGGACCGTCTCCTCGCCGCTCCCGGTGTAGCTGTGGAACACGTCCGGCTCAATGACGAACACATCGCCTTCCTGCAGCGTGTAACGGTGATCCGCCATCTCGTGCAGCGCGCTCCCGGATTCGATGAACACCAGTTCGACGAAATCGTGAGTGTGCGGGGAGACATGTTCTTCCGGCTTAATGCAGTATCGGTCGATGTGGAACGGAAAGCGCTCCTCTTTGAAATAAAACGCGCCAGTAACAATCGTCACAGATACCCCTCCTTCGGATGTGCAAGGTTTGGCGGATCGCCCGCTTTTTTTAGTCAATAGGCCAAGATAGAAACGCCAATCACCCGTATAGTAAGGCATAGATTCACAATATAATCAAAAAGGGTGATGGCAATGCTCGACACGACGATTAAGCTTACGGATGAACAGGTGCAGTATTACAGGGAAAACGGCTTCGTCCAGGTCAATGATATCCTCTCTGCGGAAGAGCTCCAGGAATTGCGCGAGCATCTGGAAGAAGCAATGGGCGTCGAAAGCGGCCGCAGCATCAAGACATCGGGTGCTGGCGACCTTTATTATAACGTGCTGAATCAACGGGTCAATACCTGGCGCGATCATGGAGGAATGGCCCGATTCGTGCTCTCCCGCCGGTTCGCCGATGCGGCCAAGCAATTGACGGGCTACGCCGGCATCCGGTTATTCCATGACCATGCGCTGTTCAAGATGCCTCAGGATTCCAAGCCGACGCCTTGGCACCAGGATTATCCTTACTGGCCGATGACCCAGACCGGCGCCTTGTCGATCTGGATCGCGCTTGACGACGTGGATGAGACGAACGGCTGCATGATGTTCGTGCCGAAATCGCAGAAGATCAAGAACCTCAAAGGCGTCGACCTGGTCAACCCGGAAGATATCTTCAGCGACGAAGGCGCAGCGGGGCTGGACCGCAACACGGCGGCGATCGTCCGGATGAAAGCCGGCAGCTGCACCTTCCATGACGGATTGACGTTCCATTATGCGCACGCCAATGCAACCGACCGACCGCGCCGGGCGCTGGCGATCATCTATATGGAGGACGGAACGACGTTTAACGGCAAAGGCCATGCTTGCACCGACGGCCAGGCATTCGAGCCAGGCGACGTCATCCGCAGCGGGCTGTTTCCAAAGCTGGCATAGCGGCTACACGAATGTCCTGCGGGACTGCTCTACTAGAAATAATACGTGGGGATTGCGACGAAGACAAGGGGCAGGGAGACGAACAAGACTTGCGGGAGATCATCAGAAATGACTTGCTATCGAAGGAGAACACGAGATGAAGAACAAGCTGCCAGAATGGATATGGAGCCGTCGCCTTAGCGATGATCGGGAAGTGGAGCTGATCAAGACCTTTACGCTAGACCGACCTGTGACCAAGGCGACCTTTCACCTCGCGCTGACTGGGGGAGCGGTCGTCTACCTGGATGGACAATTGGCGGGGACGATGACAGAGCAGGCTGCCAATGTGTGCGCATTTACGAGCGTGGCAGGGTTCCCGGATATGCTCACTGCGGGAGAACATACGATACGTATGGCGATTCGTTGCGAGAAGAGCATGCCGATCGCCTCTGTCAATGTGCATCTTGCACAACGGACCGTAGGCTGTATCGCATTTCTGCAAGGGGAAGATTACTGGCTGGGCACGGACGAGACTTGGCGCACGGAGGAAGGCGAGGCTGCCGTTCGGGTATGTCGGCTGGGAGAGGAGCCATACGGGGATGTGGAAGGAGGGCCGGAATGGTTTGTCGCGGGCGGCTTCGGCGATCTCAGGACTGCGGAGCTTGCGGGAGCGGTCGTAATGGATGCTAGCGGGATGCATGTACTGGGGCGTGAGAACGGTATGCGGATGGAAGGTACCGCAGGCGGCGACTTCGCTATCCCGGAGCCTCGGCGCGAAGAGCTGCATCTGTTCTACCACGTCCGCAAGCAGACGGAATGGCGGGAGCGGGCAGCGGCTGTCCGTGAGTTGCCGTTGTCTGGCATCCCCACTTGCATACTGGACCTGGGTTGCGTAACCAATGTCCGTTTCCGGCTGCGGAATGCGTCCGACTCACCGGTGACGATCCTCTGGCACGGCTCCGAATCGCTGCCCGAACTGGAGCACTATGAAGGCGTAATCACAGAAGTGGTTCAGCTGGAGGGGCGGGGAGAACAGTTCACCCTTCCGCAGGGAATGCGTTATGTACGTATACGCATGTTGGCTGAGCAGGCTCAGCCGTTCGCCGTCGAATGGCTGCCTGAAGAAGTCGTCGTGCCGCTCTCGCGCGTCGGGGAGCTGACCACCGGACTGCAAGAGCTTGAGCGGATCTATGAGATGTCGGTGCATACCAACCGCATCTGCCACCAGATCGGTTTATGGGACGGCATCAAGCGAGACCGGCTGAATTGGGCGTACGACTTTTACCTGGCTGCCAAAGCGGATTACTTGTTATGGGACGATCTGTCTGTGCTGCGGCGATCGATCGTGGAGCTCGGCTCAGGCACGCCCGGCGACCGCTGGATGAATGGCATTCCTGCTTATACCCTTTGGTGGATCAATAATCTGTGGGAGTATTACCTGCATACCGGGGACCGGTCCTTTATCCTGTCGGTCAAGGAGGACCTCAGGAAGCATGCGCTTTTGGTGACACGGCATATTGACGACCAGACCCGAGCGTTTGCCAGCGAGGAGGCCGGTCTTATCGAGTGGGTGCCTATGTCGCAAGAAGAGACCCGGCTGTGCATGCAAGCTCTGCTGCGGTTGACCGGAGAGAACATGGCTCGGCTCAGAGCCTATCTGCCGGAACTGGCGGACATGCCGGCATGGGGATGGCCGGATATCGGGGCGGAGGCATTTCTGGGCGGCGAGCAGCTCATTACCAAGCTGCTGGGGATCATGTCCGGTTACGTAGGGGAGAGGGAAGCCCGCGCATGCTTGGAGCAGGTGGTCCTGGCAGATCCGATCACGCCGCTGTCGGCCTATTGGCTAGCCGATTGTTATTCGGCATTCGGGATGCAGGAGCAGGCCTGGCAGACGATTCGCACCGTGTGGGGCAGGATGCTCGCTGAAGGCGCAACAGCCTGCTGGGAGAGCGTGACCTTGTCGCATGCGGGCGATTTTCACGAGGCGCTGACGACCTATACGGCTTACGGTTCCTACCGGATCAGTCTGTGTCACAGCTGGGCAAGCACGCCGGTGCACTGGGTGATGTCTCGCGTGCTGGGCATAAGGCCGGCTGAGCCTGGATACGAAGTCGTCTCATACGATCCCCAGCCTTTCGCGGGACTCGACCATATCCGCGGCAAGGTGCCTACCCCGTACGGAACCATCGAATCGGGCTGGGAGAAGGGGCAAGCGCCTTATCTGAAACTGCCGGCGGGCATACGGATGAAGTAGGAGCGGGGGGAAGGGATTAGGAGGCAAAACGCAGGAAGGGTATCCAAGACCGGATGTAGAATGATGGTCCGGGAGGTCCCGGTGTGGGGGAGGAGGATGCGGCGACTGATGGCAAAGGGGCGTAACGTCCAAAGCATCCGACCACCAGCCGAAACATTATAAGTATCCATTGCGTCTAGAGGTTATCCAATATAAGGGAGGTGCCGTAATCGTACCCAATCGTTGGAGACCCATGTCTCTTCTCTTCCTTCTGATCCTGCTGGCCGGATGCAGTGCTCAGACCCAGCCGGCTGAGCCTGCGGATATCGATGGGATTGTCCTGGAGAAGGATGCCTCATCCCTCACCGTCGTGACGGGATTAACGGAAGAAGACGTGACAGGGAAGACCGTTCGGCAAATCCTGCAGCAATATGACCCTCCGATGTATCGCGTATCAACCAATCAGTTGGAGGTTGATGTAGAAGCTGGCGATCAGGTGTGGATATGGACGAACGGGATGTATAATGACAGTCGGATCGTTCAAACGGCTGCAACTAAAATAGAGAAAGCAGGTTGAACGATTAGGGGGATTTGTCCGCAGGGGCAAATCCTTTTTTTGAATTCTAAAGTATAAGTTTCACATTCATACTCAGCTTAGAATTCTATGGAATGAAACGCGCTGCACCGCCAAAGACGGCGATAGCCGTTTGACCCTGTCCGGGCAGAAATAGAGGGCTTACCACTACGATAGGACACAGTAGACTCTGTTTCGAGCATTGACGTGTTATTAGCTGTACTTGCGGACAGAGGGTACGTTAATGAGGTCAAATTATTGCTTAATAGGCTTAATATCAGCAAATAACGGATCGTAAGTCCGCTCGCCATTCGCTAAGCAGGGTTTTGTTTCGAATAGGCGCTGTTCTGTCCGAACCGTTTGTTGAAGGTTGCCAGTTGCTGGAGCTGAGTCTGCCCAACCCCGCCCAACCCCGCCAACCCCGCCAACCCCCATCAAGCAGGGGGTTTTTTACGTCGTCAAAACAAGCGGCGGCCACTTTACCTTGGTCTATTTTTAACTCCAGAGAATAAAATTCAATAAAGTTGTTGTAAATTCTACTAAGTTGAATTAGAATAACCCTATATTCATCTTACGACACTGACACGTGATACATGCCAAGGTGAATCAATGACACCCGAAGGAGGAACAGCATGGTAAAACCATCTGACTTGAATGAGGAACAGCATGTCGTAGATATGGGTTGGGGCAAGATATCCTGGCTCTATGGACAAGAGATCGATCCGGATGGCGAGATGACGTTTGGGATGGTCTACATCAATGCCGGAGATGAGAATACGCGGCACATCCACCCGAACTGCGAGGAAGTGATCTTCGTCCTCTCGGGAGAATGCGAGCATTCGCTCGGAGACGAGACGTTTCACCTCAAGCCGGGGATGGCACTCCGCATCCCGCAGGGCGTCCCGCATCATGCCAAGGTCACCAGCTGGGAGCCATGCCGGATGATCATTGCCTATTCGGCTGTCGATCGAGAGACGATCGGCGAGTAATGGAATCGGGAGGTCGATACCTATGCATCCATCCAAGCAACTGCTGCTCATCGGCACATTGGATACGAAAGGTGAAGACTATGGGTATGTTCGTGAACTGGTATTGAGCCGCGGCCATCAGGTCGTTACGGTAGACATCGGCGTAGCGGGCGAGCCCAGGGGCATCCATCCGGACTGGGGTGCGGATGAAGTGGCTCGGCGCGCAGGCACGAGCAGGCAGGCACTGCGAGAGGCGGGGGACCGCGGCCGGGCGCTTGCCGCGATGGCGCAAGGCGCTGCGGAGCTTGTAATGGAGCTATCCCGAGAAGGTCGCATCGACGGTATCCTGGGCATGGGCGGCACCGGAGGCACATCGGTGATCTCTGCCGTCATGCGGAAGCTGCCGGTCGGCTTCCCCAAGGTGCTGGTATCTACAGCGGCCAGCGGCGACACGAAGCCGATCGCGGGGACAAGGGATATCGTGATGATCCCTTCCGTCGTTGATGTAGCCGGATTGAACAGCGTCAGCAAGCTGATCTACCGTCAGGCTGCAGCAGCAGTAGGCGGGATGATGGAGCAGCCGCTGTCCCGGCAGCAGGAAGAGAAACCGATCATTGCGATTACGATGTTCGGCAATACGACGGCAGCGGTGGAACGCTGCAAGCAGCAGCTGGAGGCGAAGGGGTACGAATGTCTGGTCTTCCACTGTACCGGTGTCGGCGGCGAGACGATGGAAGGGCTGGTCGAGGACGGCCGGATCGCGGCGGTGCTGGATATGACGACGACGGAGTGGGCGGATCAGCTATGCGGCGGCGTATTCGCGGCAGGCGATGCCCGGCTCGAAGCGCCGGGGCGTCGAGGCATCCCGCATGTCGTCGTGCCGGGCTGCATCGATATGGTGAACTTCGGGGCGGCTTCCACGGTTCCCGAGCGATACCGCGACCGGTTGTTGTACGTCTGGAATGCCAATGTTACACTGATGCGGACCAATGTGGAGGAAAACGAACAGCTGGGAGAGATTTTCGCCGGCAAGCTGAATGCGGCAAAGGATCGTACCGCAGTACTCATCCCGGCCCTCGGCTACTCCTTGCTTGGCGCATCTGGAGAGCGCTTCCACCAGCCGGAAGCGGACGCGGCTTTTGTACGATCGCTGCAGACCCGTCTGCGTCCGCACATCCGGTTAGAGAAGCTAGAGCTAGCGATAAATGACGAGGCATTCGCCGATTATGCGGTGACAACTCTTCTGGACCTGATCGACGCGAATGCCCCAATAGACAGGAGTTGATTCAGCACTTATGACGATAAAGTATGCATTTTCACGACCTACGGCAGACGACCAGGAGACTTCCCAGCTGTTTGACGGGTACGAGCGGGCAGGATATGACGGGCTGCAGCTCAAGTGGGGGCAGTACGAGCCGTACTTGCAGGATCCGCAAGCGTTCCTGGGGCGCTACCAAGGCAAAAAGGGCGTGGCGTCCGCCCTTATCGCCGGTGGAGCCCTGCCGCACGGGGACAGTAAAGAGCAGCTTCGGAGACTGTACGCCTTTGCGGCCAAGATCGGCGTGGAGCGGATCGTCTACTGCCACGGCGTGCGCCGCGAAGGATTGTCCGACCAGGAGATCGCAGGTTTTGCACCCGCGTTTGAGGAGATGGGCAAAGAAGCGCAGCAGCATGGTCTGCGGCTATCGGTGCATCACCATCACGGCCAGCCGATCATGCATCGGCGCGACTTCGACCTGTTCTTCGGGGCCGTGAAGGATCCCTCACTGGTCGGCCTGACCGTGGACACGGCACATCTCGTGAAGTCCGGCATCGACGAAGTAGCGGAGATCATCACGAGCTTCGCCCCGTTCATCGACAACTTCCATATGAAGGACTTCGCGGATGGCGACTTTCAGATCCTGGGCCGCGGAGCGATTGACTTTGGGCCCATCTTCGCCGCGATCCGGCAGATCGGCTACACCGGCTGGATGTCGGCGGACGAGGAGAGCGGCGGCGGTGTCGAGGAAGGGCTGCATGAATGTATTGACTTCATGAAGGCGGGTATGGCTAACAGGGTCAAGCAGGGAGGAGGGTGACGACATGCATGAGAAGAAACAACAGATCATCGGACGGCTGAGCGAGAAGATTGCCGCGCGCCGGCCCATCGTCGGCGCCGGGGCAGGCACAGGCATCTCGGCGATGTGCGAGGAGCAGGGCGGCGCAGATCTGATCATCATCTACAATTCCGGACGATTCCGGATGGCGGGCCGGGGCTCGCTGGCCGGGCTGATGCCTTACGGCGACGCCAATGCGATCGTCATGGAGATGGCCGGCGAAGTGCTGACTGCCGTCAAGGAAACGCCAGTCCTTGCCGGCGTGTGCGGGACGGATCCGTTCCGCGACATGGAGCGTTTCCTCTCCCAAGTCGAAGCAGCCGGGTTCTCCGGCGTCCAGAACTTCCCGACCGTCGGTCTGTGCGACGGGCTGTTCCGCGCCAATCTCGAAGAGACAGGCATGGGGTATGACAAGGAGATCGAGATGATCCGGCTGGCCGCGCGCCGCGACCTGCTGACGACGCCGTATGCATTTAATGAAGAGGAAGGCCGGCGGATGGCGGAGGCGGGAGCGGATGTCATCGTCGCCCACCTGGGCTTGACGACCAAGGGCAAGATCGGCGCCCACACGTCGATCCCGCTGGAGGAAGCGCCGGCTGCCGTGCAGCGGATCGCCGACGGCGCCCGGGCGGAGAATCCGGATGTGATCGTGCTCTGCCATGGCGGACCGATCTCCGAGCCGGAGGATGCGGCTTATGTGCTGCAGCGGACACAGGAGGTACACGGCTTCTACGGCGCGTCGAGCATGGAGCGGTTGCCGGTGGAGCAGGCCATTACCGAACAGATTCGCCGGTTCGCGGCGATTACTATGAACTAAGGGAGATGGGGAAGGTTGAAAACGTATAAGGTTGGTATCATCGGCGGCGGCGGTGTCAGTGAATTGCATTTCGAAGGCTACAAGGAGCATCCGGAGCGGGTGCAGGTAACCGCACTCTGCGATCCGAACCCGGACACCTTGAAGGCCCGGGCTGACAAATATGGCGTGGCGGAACGCTACACCTCGCTGGAGGAATTCATCGCTAAGAGCGGTGTTGATGTCGCGGTCGTCTGTACGCCGTCGCCGCTGCGCAAGAGTATTATCGAGCCTTTGCTGGCGGCCGGTCTGCCCGTATTCGTGGAGAAGCCGTTCTCGGATACGCTTGCCGAAGCGCAGCAGATTGTGGATTTGTCGGATCGACACGGCGTTCCGGTCTCGGTCAATCAGAACTTCAGACGCCACTTTCCATTTGAGGTGACCCGCGATATCGTCGCCGAAGGGACGATCGGCAAGGTGACCTCGGTGCTCTTCACCAATCTCTTCTTCCGGCAGGATAGCGGCTGGCGGGTAGACTGCGAGCGCCACGCGCTGTCGGTCATGGGCATCCACTGGTTCGACGGCGTGCGGCTGCTGCTCGGGGCTGACGCCAAGTCCGTGCACGGCCTGAACCGCTCCTCCGCCGCCGTGGATTGCAAAGGGGAGACGGATGCCACGGTGCAGGTGACCTTTAGCAATGATGCGGTCATGACCTATGTCCAGAGCTTCTCGTCGATCTTTAACCGGACGGAGATGATCGTCATCGGCGAGGAGGGGACGCTTCACGTCGAGCATGGCACGATCAAGCTGCTGAAGCGCGGGCAGCAGAATCCCGTCCAATCGTGGCAAAATGCCGTCTCCCGAGAGACCGCTACCTATGAGGGACTGAACCAGCTGCTCGCGGCGGTCGAGAGCGGCAAGGAGGCGCCCAACAGCGCCCAGGATAATCTCAAGACCATCCAGATGCTGGACGCCGCTTATGTATCTGCAAGTGAAGGCCGCATCGTTCAGATCTGATACGTACACGCATGACCGCCCTCATCCGATACGTGAAGGGAGCGGCGGAGGCCGCTTCCTCATTCCTGGTGTGCCACGCATGGCCGGTCATGACCTTGATTTGTCCCATGCAGGAGGGAAACCATGCTCAAAAAAATCGTCAAAAGCTATGAGCTTTACCTGCTCATGCTACCGACACTGATCTATTTCGCCATCTTTCAGTACGGTCCGATCTACGGAGTGCAGATCGCCTTCAAGCAATATACGATCTCCAGAGGGATCACCGGCAGCCCCTGGGTCGGCTTCGAGCAATTCGAACGGTTTTTCTCGTCTTATCAATTCTGGAATCTGCTGCAGAACACGCTGTTAATCAGCCTCTATGAACTCGCCTTATTCCCAATTCCTATCATCCTGGCATTGCTGCTCAACCAACTCACCAGCCAGCGATTCCGCAAGCTGATCCAGACCGTGACATACGCGCCTCATTTTATCTCGGTTGTAGTTATGGTAGGTATGTTATATCTGTTTTTGTCGCCAGGCAAAGGCATTCTCAACCAGGTGCTGATGCTGCTCGGGCTGGAGCCTGTCTTCTTTCTGGCTGCGCCGGAGTGGTTCAAGACGGTATTCGTCTTCTCAGGCGTGTGGCAAAATGCCGGCTTCAGCATGATCATCTACATCGCCGCTCTCGCTGGCGTCAGTCCCGATCTTCATGAAGCTGCTGTCATGGATGGAGCGTCCAAGGCGCGGCGTATCTGGCATATCGACTTGCCCGGCATCATGCCGACCGTGATGATCCTGCTCATATTGAACGTCGGCCAGTTCATGAGCATCGGCTTCGAGAAGGTGTATCTGATGCAAAATGCCGTGAATATCTCCTCCTCGGAGATCATTCAGACTTATGTGTACAAAGCAGGCCTGCTCAATGCGCAGTACAGCTATTCCACCGCGATCGGCTTGTTCAATTCATTGATCAGCTTTATCTTGCTGCTGGCGGTTAATATTACGGCCAAAAAGCTGAATCAGACCAGCTTATGGTAGAGGAGGTGCCCCGCGGATGCTCAAAAACCGGAGCAAGGGCGACAGGGTGTTCGATACGCTCAATGTGACGTTTTTTCTGGTCGTGCTGGCCATCGTTTTGTATCCGCTTTATTTTATCATCATCGCTTCCATCAGCGATCCTGTCAAAGTCAATACCGGGGCAGTCTGGTTCTGGCCGGTCGATATGACACTGGAGGGCTATCGCAAAATCTTTCAACACGAAGCGCTGTGGAACGGTTACCGCAATTCGGCCCTCTACACAGTGGTAGGTACAAGTATCAATGTCGCTCTGCTGATGACCGGCGGATACGCCTTGTCCAGGAAGGACGTCCCCGGGCGCAATATCATCACGCTGCTGATCGTCTTCACCATGTTCTTCCAGGGCGGGATCATCCCGACCTACCTGATCGTCCGCGATCTGGGGATGCTGAACACGATGTGGGCGCTCATCATTCCCAATGCCGTCAGCGTCTATCATCTGATCGTGGTCCGAACCTATTTCGAGTCGACGATCCCGATCGAGATGCTCGAGGCGAGCAAGGTGGACGGCTGCAATAATACCCGGTTTTTCCTACGGATTGTACTGCCGCTTTCCCTGCCGATTATTGCCGTCATGGTGCTGTTCAGTGCGGTGGTGCATTGGAATTCCTACTTCTCAGCCCTGATCTATCTGCGCGACGAGTCGAAATATCCGCTGCAGATGGTGCTCCGAGAGATCCTGGTGCGCAATTCTGCACAAGAGCTGATGAACGTCGAGGATGCGGCGGCTCAGCAGGATTTCTCCGAACTCATCAAGTATGGAGTCGTCATCGTGTCCAGTCTGCCGGTGCTCATCCTCTACCCGTTCGTGCAGCGGTTCTTTATAAAAGGGGTTATGATCGGCTCTATCAAAGGCTAGAGCTAGGCCAAAACTTAACGTGAGGAGACAAATACATGCGCAAGCAACCCATGGTATTGACAGGCATGGCTTTATTGCTCGGACTTACTGCCTGCTCGTCGGACAACGTCCGGTCGGGACCGGATGTAGATGCAGGAAGCGCCTTTCCGCTTGAAGAGACGATTGAACTGGAGTTTTTCGCCCAAGGCAATGCGAATGCGGTCAAGCCGTTTGGCGAGATGCAGGTATTCAAAGACTTGCAGGACAAAACCAACATGACGATCCAATGGACGACAGCGACGGGGCCGGACTTTACCGAGAAGAAAAATCTCATCTTCGCCAGCGGCGAACTGCCGGATGCCTTCTATGGTACTGGTGTGCTCACCAACAATGAAGTTGTACAGTATGGTACAGAAGGGCTGATCATCCCGCTGGAGGATCTGATCGCCGAGTATGCGCCGACGCTGCATGCGTTTCTGGAGGAACGGCCGGATATCAAAGCCCTGATCACGGCGCCCAACGGTCACATCTACTCCCTGCCGCATGTCAATGAATTCGATCCGGCTGCAGAGGCAAGCGCGGCCATGTTTGTCAATAAGGAATGGCTGGACCAGGTCGGGCTGGATGTTCCGGAGACTACGGATGAGCTGTATGAGGTACTGAAAGCGTTTAAAGGCCAGGATCTGAACGGCAACGGCCAAGCCGATGAGATCCCCATGAGCTTTAGGACGCGTGACTCCATCAGCGGCGTCGAAGCGTTGACCGGTGCATTCGGCAAGCTGATCACAGGCTCCAACCGGTTCCATGTCGAAGACGGCACGGTATACTTCACGCCGATGGAGCCGGAGTACAAAGCTTACGTCAGTTACTTGCACCAGCTGTATGCGGAAGGACTGATCGATCCGGAGGTCTTCTCGCAGGAAGGGACGGTTTATGATGCCAAAATAAGAGCCGAAGAGCGCACGGTAGGCGTATTGTTCGGGTGGAGCCGCTCTGTGCTGTGGGGCCAGGAACGGGAGAACTGGGACTATGTGCCGATACCGGCGCTCAAGGGTCCGGAGGGGCATCAGCTATGGCCCAGACAACCGGGTGGAACGACAGTGGGGTCATTTGCCATCACGAACCAGAATCCGTACCCGGAGCTGACGATGCGCTGGATCGATCATGTCTATGAAGAGCGGACCAGCGTAGAGCATGCCTTCGGCCCGTTCGGCAGTCACCTGTACGATACAGACGATGGCAAGATTGGTCTGCATTGGCCGCCGGACGGTACGGCGGAGGCGGCCTTCCGGGTCCAGGAGACGCCAGGACCGGGAGCGGTCTATATCATCGGCGACCTGATCCAGCGCCGCCCATCCCAGCAGGAGAAGCGGGAGCTGGTGGAGATGTATGATCCGTTTACGCCGGAGGAGGTATACCCGAGACTGATGATGGAAGAGGAAGACGTGAACCGGCTGGCGGTTCTCGAGCCGGAGCTGTTGCAGGAGAATGGTTATATCGACAGCCAGTTCACCCAGTGGGTGATGAGAGGCAACATCGAAGCCGAATGGGATGCCTATGTCGAGCAGCTGAAGCGGATGAATATCGAAGAAATTGTCGAGATCTATCAAACCAATTATGACCGGTTGATGGACGCTCAATAACACCGGAGGGGATGTCCCGGCGAACCTGATGCAGGTTGGCTGGCGGCATCCTTTTATGCAGGGCGGTTCGGAGGCGGCGAGCGGACTTAGTAGGCACCGGCATAGGAAGATGGTCTCAAAAGTGGCAGTAATCTGGTTTCTTTCGTCTGAGACGGGTAAGTGGAATATAGTTGCCAAGTGAGGCTTCCATTCCAACGCAAAGGTGATGACTGATGAAAAAACAATTCTTCGTCGTACTTCTGGCCGGGATGCTCGTGGCCGGATGCGGGAATAGCATGGATGAAAATAACGCGCCGGATCCAACGCCTCCGGCAAATACGGGAATGAACACGCCGCCACCGCCGGAGGAGGAGACGCCGCCGATTGAAGACCCCGCGCCGGACAATACAGCGGGAGAGAACGGCGCTAACGGAACCGGAGCTGCCGGCGATCAGGCTGAATACCGGGCGATGCTGGACGAGATCGAAGCGAACATGGGTGACATCGAAGAAAAGTATGAAGAAGGTACGACCGCTTCCATGCGCGAAGCGGCTGCGGAAGAATATGAGCGCTGGGACGACGCTCTCAATGAGATCTATAGTGATCTCGAAGAGCAGCTGAGCGAGAACGAGATGGAGCAGCTGCGCGAGGAGCAGCGGGCTTGGCTCGAAGAGCGCGATGCGGCTGCCGAGGACGCGGCGGCGGATTCAGAGGGCGGCACACTTGCGCCGCTGGAGCAGATGATGGCGATGGCCAGCATGACCAAGGACCGTTGCTATGAGCTGGTAGACACGTATATGTCCTAACTGGAAGCGCAAATGCGGATAAGCCTAACACAGCCCCGGCTGCCTATACAGGATGCAAAGGAGAGATAAAATGACTTTTATCAGTGAAATCCCCAAAGAGAAAACCCTGGATGCGTCAGCTGCTTTGCTGAAGGAAGGATACTTGTTTGCTCAGAACCGCTGCCGGACGTTTGATTCCAATGTCGTGCAGACGCGGCTGCTGGGCAAGAAAGCGATCCTCATCAGCGGCAAGGAAGCGGCGGAGGTATTCTACGATACGGAGAAGTTCCAGCGCAAAGGAGCCGTACCGGGACGCATCCAGAAATCGTTGTTCGGCGTGAACGCCATCCAGACGATGGACGGCGCGCCGCATGAACATCGCAAGCTGCTGTTCCTCTCGCTGATGACGCCGCCCAGACTGGAGCGGATCATCGAGCTCACCCGCCGTTATTGGGAGGAAGCCGCTGCCCGCTGGGAAGGGATGGAGCAGGTCGTCTTGTTCGACGAGGCCCAGGAGGTGCTGTGCCGGGCGGCTTCCGAGTGGGCCGGTGTGCCGCTGCGGGAGGAAGACGTCTCGGCGACGGCTAAGGATTATGGCGATATGGTCGAAGCTTTTGGCGCCATAGGCGACAGGCATGCCCAGGGCCGGCTGGCCCGCATGCACATGGAACGGAAGATCGAGGCGCTGATCGAAGAGATCCGGGCCGGCAAGCATGACGTACCGGAGGAGACGGCGGCGCACGCGATGGCGTTCCACAAGGATCATGAGGGACAGCTGCTTCCTGCACGGATGGCCGCGATCGAGCTGATCAATGTCGTGCGTCCGATCGTCGCCATCGGCAGATATGTCATGTTCAGCGCCATCGCTCTGCACCGCTACCCCGAGTATGCGGACAAGGTGCGCGGTGGTGTCGGAGAATGGCGGCGCTGGTTTGTCCAGGAGGTGAGGCGGTATTATCCGTTTACGCCGCTGCTCGGAGCCGAGGTCAAGCAGAGCTTCGTTTGGGACGGTTATTTCTTTAAAGAAGGCGCTACGGTCCTGCTGGACGTCTACGGCACGCTCCACAGCCCGAGCCTGTGGGAGGAGCCGGATGCGTTCCGGCCGGAGAGGTTCGAGGATTGGGAAGGCAGTGCCTTCGACCTTATCCCGCAAGGCGGCGGCGATGACCGCAAGGGTCACCGCTGTCCGGGTGAGGAACTGACGATCCGGGTGATGGATGCCAGTCTGGCGTTCCTGACGGGCGGCATCAGCTATCAGGTGCCGGAGCAGGATCTGGAGATTGATCTGTCCCGGATGCCGGCGCTGCCGGAGAGTCGTTTCGTGATGACGGCTGTGCGGCGCAGGCAGGAGGCGCTGACGACGTGATGTGAGGAATTAGGCTTGCCGAAAAAGCCCGTTCAACCGCTATGAGTACTATGCGGATGGACGGGCTTTTCGTGCGCTTGGCAGCGCAACCGACTAGGGAGTGAAAGTCTCCTGTACACCGAAATGGCGGAAGTACTAGCTGACCCGTAGTGCCTCGTCCGTGAGGAGTGGTGCGGAGGACGGGAAGGCAAAACCCGGAACAGGCGGCAAAGAACCACGTTGGCTGACGGAGCCGGATGACCCTGCGAAAAAAGGGGATGTCCCATACCATTGTAAGGTTCCGGAAGTTCGGAGGACTGGATTCGGGGGAAAGACGGTTGACGTGACCCAAGGAGAGCTTATCGTCCCCAGAAACCATGGTAAACCCGGCTCAAGATCGCTAAGATCAAGAGAGGGGCTAAGGATGGTAAGCAGTCAGAAGAAGGGATAGTAGTGAAGAAGTTTGCCGGAAAGGCCGCAAAGGCAAACGAATCGGTACCTGGTTGCCGATGCGAGCGACGACCCAAAAGGCGACGACTCGGCGCGAAGCCCGAACTGGTGGAAGACGAGAGATGAAAGGGAAGCCATGTGCCAGACAGGAGCCGGCGAGCTACGATGTGCGAAGACCCGGGGACTGAACAAAAGGAGAAGCCGTCTGGGGCGAGTACCGACAGAGACATGAAGATTGCCGCAAGGTTACGAGCCATGGAGCTGAAAGGGAAGGAGAACGAGCATGGACGAACAGAGGAAAGATCATCCCTCGCGTGAAGGAGGAAGAGCAAGAGAACGCAGGTGGTACAGCCTCATCGACAAGGTGTGGGCGAAGCCAAACCTGAAGGAAGCCTTCAAGGAGGTGAAACGGAACCGTGGGGCAGCAGGGATCGATCGAATGACCATCCAGGCGTTTGAATCGGAGTTGGAGAACCATCTAGAAGTGCTCCAGCAGACGTTAAAGAACAAAACGTACCGGCCTAAACCGGTGCGCCGCGTCTACATCCCCAAGGCCGACGGAACCCAGCGCCCCCTAGGCATCCCAACCGTGGGAGACCGAGTAGCCCAAGCGGCAGCAAAACGAATATTGGAGCCCATCTTTGAAGCCAGATTCATGGACTGCAGCTATGGATTTCGACCCGGACGAAGCGCGCACATGGCGTTGGCGCAGATCCGGAAGGATCTAAGCGACGGGTATCGCTACGTCATCGATGCAGACCTGAAGTCGTACTTTGACACGATCCCGCATGAGAAGCTCATCGAACGCGTGCAAGAAACCGTAGTGGACGGAAGCGTGCTAAACCTCCTGCGAAAGTTCCTGCAAGCCGGAGTAATGGATGGCGGGAGTTTCCATCTGAATGAGCAGGGGACCCCGCAAGGTGGGGTCATCAGCCCACTCTTGGCTAACATATACTTGCATCCACTGGATCAAACGATGACCGAGCGAGGGCATCGACTGACGCGTTACGCAGACGACTTTGTGATCTGTTGCAGGACGCAAAAAGGAGCGGAGCGTGTACTAAGGTCGGTGGTGAGGCTGCTGGAGCGAGAGCTGGGATTGACCATTCATCCTGAGAAGACGAAAATCGTGAACAACACGAAGGAGAGCTTCGAATTTCTGGGCCATGTCTTTCGGTCGGGAAAATGGATGCGCCCTTCAGACAAAGCGATGACGAAATTCAAAACACGGGTGAAGGAGATCACGCGTCGAAACCAGACGGTGGATGTCGAGCAATTGGTGAAGAAGAAACTGAACCCGTACCTAAGAGGGTGGGGCAACTACTTTGGAACCGGAGACGTCAAGGGTCAATTTCGTGTGTTCGATAGCTGGATTAGGCGAAGGTTGCGATCCGTGCAGCTACGCAGCTGGAAGAAAGTAAGGAAGCTACACCGAGAAATGCGCAGAAGAGGATGGGACAGTCGGGAGATGCCCGGTCTACGCATGACAGCTTGGCGAAGCTCCCGCTCAACCTATGCCCAATATGCGATGCCAAACGCTTGGTTTAAAGAAATCGGTCTATGCAGTCTCTATGATCTTTGCAAGGAAATTCGCCCCCAAAGGGGATAAGCACTGGAGGAGCCGGATGCGTCGACCCGCACGTCCGGATCTGTGAGAGGCCTATGCGCATGCGCATAGGCCTACTCGATGCATAGCCCCGTATGGCTTGGTAGGTGAAGGTGTTCAGGTTCGGACTACTAGGGCGTACCGGACGGGATGGGGGTAAAATCAAACGTCACTTCTGTGCGAGCCTCGGAGATCTCCCAAAGTCGCCGGGCAATGTCCTCATCGTAAGCCAGCTGCACGGGAGACTCCAGCACGGGATAGCCTTTCATCTGCATCCGGCCGCCGGGGCCCAGGTACTCGCCGCCCTGCAGCTGCGGATCGACTGCCGCGCGCAGCGTCGGCAGCGCCCCCATGACGGCATCCTGGCCGAACAGCCGGAAGAATAGCTTGACGCCGCCGGAGGTGCGATCCAGCTCGGTCTTGGCCAGACCGGGATGGGCGGCGGTTGTGACAAGGGAGAGGCCGCTGCTCTTAATCCGGCGATCCAGCTCCAGCGTGAAGTACAGATTGGCCAGCTTGCTGTCGCCGTAAGCTTGCCATGGTTTATATTTGCGCTGCTGCCAGTCCAGATCGTCCAGATTCAGCTTGCCCATGCGGTGGGCGGAACTTGCGACATTGACGATGCGCGCGCTTGGCGTGCGTTTGAGCAGCGGGAACAACCGGGCCGTCAGTGCGTAGTGGCCGAAATGATTGGTGCCCATCTGCAGCTCAAAGCCTTGCTTCGTCTGGCTGTAGGGCGGGATCATCACGCCTGCGTTATTGATAAGCAAGTCCAGGGACGTGTACGATGAGGCGAAGCTCTCGGCAAAGGAGTGGACACTGTCCAGGTCGGACAGATCCAGCTGCATCACCCGAACGTCCGCGTCCGGGAAGCCGTTCAATATCGCTGCTTTGGCCTTGCCGCCCTTCTCCGCACTCCGCACGGCGAGGATGACTGTGGCCTCTTTGCGGGCCAGTGCTTGCGCCGTCTCCAGACCCAGTCCGCCGCTGGCCCCTGTGATGATGGCCACTTTTCCCCGCTGGCTCGGTATATGCTGTTCGTCCCATTTCTCCGTGTGCGCCGCCATGCCGATCTCCTCCTTTGGTCTGTGCTATCAATACTATTATCATATCTCAAACAAAACGCAGTGTACCAGGCGGCGATGATATGGCGAAACTTTTATCCGGTGATTAACGTCGATAATAACAGATTAACATTTAAGGGGGTAAATGGTTATGGCTGTGAAATGGCTCGGCATCTTGAGCTTGAGTGTAATGCTTGGTGTGACCGGTTGTTCCTCCGCTGCGAAACCTATGCCTCATCAACGGGTCGAAGCTACAGGGAGCTTGGCGTTTAGTTATGAGACTTTTGGTTCGTTGGCGGAACATTCGAATCTGGTCGTGGAAGTGGAAATCCATGGTGTGAGTCATGTGGAGGTGGCGACAGATAGCACGTATTATGAGGCGGAGATTATAGATGTGCTGCTCACCCATGACGATGCTCCAGTCGGAGACCGTATATTGGTAAAGTCGCATGGAATCGCAGAGCGAGGGGGCGCATCAGGTGACATCATCGTCAGTAGTATGGATACCTTGATGCACGCGGACGAGCAGTATATCCTCTTCCTGTCCAGTCACGATACAATCGAGGATGCCTACTGGCTAACTGGCGGTTACCAGAGTGTATATAAGCTTGTGGAGCAGCGTGTCCACTCCCTGGATGGCGATGCGAGCAAATCCATCTACGCGAAGGATGAGCCTGAGGTGGCGTTCAAAGAGAAGCTTCGGATGGAGTTGGAAGGGGACACTGTGCAGTAAATACGACTTGGCCGGGGCCGCAGCAGCGCCGCCGCCGGCGTTCCCGCCTGCTGTAGCGCACTTTTCTTCCCTTAAAGCGTCGCTGTCCGCGTTCCCGCCTCCTGTAGCGCACTTTTCTTCCCTTACAGCGCCGCCGTCGGCGGTTCCGCCCGCTGTAGCGCACTTTTCTTCCCTTACAGCGCCGCCGCCGGCGGTTCCGCCTGCTGTAACGCACTTTTCTTCCCTTACAGCGCCACCGCCGGCGGTTCCGCCTGCTGTAACGCACTTTTCTTCCCTTACAGCGCCACCGCCGGCGGTTCCGCCTGCTGTAACGCACTTTTCTTCCCTTACAGCGCCACCGCCGGCGGTTCCGCCTGCTGTAGCGCACTTTTCTTCCCTTAGAGCGTCGCCGTCGGCGGTTCCGCCTGCTGTAGCGCACTTTTCTTCCCTTACAGCGTCGCCGCCGGCGACCCAGCCCGGAGCGCAGTAGCGCAAGCAGCGCCGACGTTGGCGTCCCGCACACGTCGCAGCGAATCACCTAGACACGACTCTAAGTGATCACCTGCTTAATTACTTTTATTGGCAGGGGTTATCGCGCTGCTTATTCTCCGACATGTACTTTACCGGGTCATAGCCGGCTCCCGGATTAGCCAGATAAGCATCGTAAAAGCCGATTTTTAAATCGACCAGATTCAAGTTCTTTTTAAAGTCATCGATCTGCTTCAGGATGGCCTTGCGGTGGTTCACCATCAGCTGTCTCCGCTCAGGGGCGGTCTCTTTGCCCTGCATGCATAGATCGATATAGTGCTTGATATCCTTGACTTGCATCCCCGAATTTTTTAGGCAGCAGATTAGCTTGATTACTTCCAAGTCGGCTTCGCTAAACTGCCGGTTGCCGGTGCTGTTTCTGGTGACGAAGGGCAGCAGTCCTTCTTTGTCATAAAAGCGGATAGTATGAACGGAAATATGACAGATCTCTGCGATTTCATTAATGGTATACATGACCTCAATCCCCCTTCAACATCATAGTAGCAAACCCGCTTGACCTCGATAGAACTCGAAGTGCTACCATGAGTATAGAGCACAGCCGAAGTACGTTCAAGACGCGATTCAACAGAATTACATAGTGGTGCGAAGGGGAGAACAGATGATGGCAGAGAAGATGAGTCGTAAGTGGACGGCAGGCGATATTCCCGCTCAGAAAGGCCGTTCGGTTGTGATCACAGGTACCGGCGGCATCGGTTATGAGACCGCATTGGCGTTGACCCGGGCAGGAGCCGAGGTCATCATGGCTGGCCGTAATCAGGAAAAAGGGGAAGAAGCGTTAAAACGAATCCGAAGCATGAAGCCTGCCGGAGAGATCCGATTCGAACGACTTGACCTGGCAGACCTGGATTCCATTCAAGCGTTTGGCGAACGGATCAGAGCACAACGCCAAAGCCTGGATGTCTTGATCAACAACGCAGCGGTCATGAATCCGCCTCAGCGCAGAGTAACCAAGGACGGATTTGAACTGCAGATGGGCACGAATTACTTGGGTCACTTTGCGTTGACGGCCGGGCTGCTGCCGCTCCTTTTAAAAGCAAGCAAGCCGCGGGTGGTGACTTTGAGCAGCATAGCCCATCGTTCGGGTGCGATACATTTCGATGATCTGCAGTGGGAACACAGCTATAAGCCTATGCCCGCCTATGCTCAGTCCAAGCTCGCTTGCCTGATGTTTGCGCTGGAGCTGCAACGGCGAAGCGACGCAGCCGGCTGGGGGATTACCAGCATGGGTGCGCATCCAGGGATTTCGAGGACCGAATTGATCCCGAACGGAGCGGGTTGGAATAGCCCGGCGGGTATCGTTCGGCGCGTGTTGGGGCCAGTTTTTTTCCAGCCGGCAGCCCACGGGGCATGGCCGTCTCTCTACGCCGCGACAGCGGAGGAAGCCACGGGCGGCACTTATTACGGACCCTCCAGGATCAATGAAATGCGAGGATATCCAACAGTAGCTAAAATGGCCCCGCAGGCCACGGATGTGAAGGCGGCCGCCCGACTCTGGAGAGCATCAGAAAAGCTGACGAACGTAAAGTTCATTGAAGCCTAGTAAAAAAACAGCCAGCAACCGGCGCATGACCGGATAGCTGGCTGTTTGGCTTAGTGGCCTGCGCTTTCCTCGTCGTTGGAGACGCACAGCACCTGGAAGAGCTTGAACAGCAGACTGAACAGAATGGCTACGATGGTGGCCAGGGCCATGCCCTTAAGCGCGAAATCGCCGAACTTGACCTCGACATGGCTGAGTCCGGTGACGAGCACGATCGTCGTCAGGAACAGGTTGGTCGGCTTGCTGTAGTCGACCTTGGCCTCGATCAGCATCCGCAGTCCGGATGCGGCGATGACGCCGAACAGCAGCAGCGAGACGCCGCCCATGACCGCTTCCGGGATCGCAGCGACCAGTGCCGAGAACTTGCCCGAGAACGACAGCAGGATCGCGATCACGGCTGCGCCGCCGATGACGAAGGTTGAGTACACCCGGGTGATCGCCAGCACGCCGATATTCTCGCCGTATGTCGTGTTAGGCGTAGCTCCGACGAAGCCCGACACCATGGTCGAGAGGCCGTTGCCCAGCATCGAGCGGTGCAGGCCGGGATCCTTCGACAGATCCTTCTTGACGATATTGCCGGTGACGACGAGGTGGCCGATATGCTCGGCGATGACGACGAGGGCGGCCGGTGCGATGGCGATGATCGCCGCCAGCTCGAACACCGGCATCGTAAAGGTCGGCGCCTGGATGAGACCGGCCTCGCCGACTTTTTCGAAATTGGTTAGTCCGAGCGGGATGGCGATCAGGTAGCCGGAGATGATCCCGATCAGGATCGGGATGATCTTCATGAAGCCGCGGAACAGCACAGAGCCGAACACAGTGATGAGCAGCGTGATGGTGGAAAGGAAGACTACCGTACCATCCATCGTCCAGGTGTCGGGGTTGTCATCGCTCTTGGGAATCCATCCCGCCATCTGCGCGGCGACCGGCACCAGCTCCAGTCCGATGATGGCGACGATGGCGCCCATCGCGGCCGGCGGAAACACGACATCGATCCACTTGGTGCCGGCGACTTGGACGATCAGCGCGACGAGCGTGAAGATCGCCCCGGCGACGATAAATCCGCCGAGCGCAGCCGCATAACCGCCGCCTGTCGCGCTGCCGACGACTGCTCCGGCAGGCGCCAGGAAGGCGAAGCTGGAGCCCAGATAGGCGGGGATTTTGCCCTGGCACAGCCACAGGTAGAACAGGGTGCCGACGCCGTTCATAAGCAGACAGATGGCCGGATCGACGCCGAGCAGATTAGGGACCAGCACCGTCGAGCCAAACATCGCAAATAAATGCTGAAAGCTGAGCGGCAGGCTCTGCCGGAGGGGCGGTCGTTCATGAACCCCGATTTCTTTTCTAATCATGCTAAGATTCTCCTTCGAATAGGGTGCTAATGTTCATTATGCCCATTCGAATTCTACCGAGTTCGGGGCAGCTTGGCAAGGACATATTGCACAGCTTCATATCATTATTTTTATTGCAGAGATGATAGCGCAGCTTGGGCATATGTTCAAACATCGGTGCGCGTTTTTGGTATACTAATCTGGTAACCTAATCTAGTACGGAATTCAAGGTGATACGATGAGTCGGATAACGATAGGCCTGTTCGCCCATGTCGATGCGGGGAAGACGACATTTGCCGAGCAGCTGCTGTACCATACGCACAGCATCAGGGCACGGGGCCGGGTCGACCACAAGGACGCTTACCTCGACAGCCATGAGATCGAACGTGCAAGAGGGATCACCGTCTTCGCCGATCAAGCGGCAATTACATATAAGGGATCAGGCTATGATCTGATCGATACGCCCGGACACGTCGATTTCTCGCCGGAGATGGAGCGGGCCGTGCAGGTGATGGACGCGGCGATCCTCATCGTCAGCGCGGTGGAGGGTGTCCAGGGCCACACCGAGACTGTCTGGCAGCTGCTGCACAGGCAGCGGATCCCGACCTTTTTCTTCATCAATAAGATCGACCGCACCGGCGC
This sequence comes from Paenibacillus jepli, assembly GCF_047238105.1. Lineage (NCBI taxonomy): Bacteria > Bacillati > Bacillota > Bacilli > Caryophanales > Paenibacillaceae > Paenibacillus > Paenibacillus jepli. Next base: position 2,313,284 of record NZ_JBDFMD010000001.1, on the reverse strand, counting down.
GGACCCGGACCGCGTGATCGAGGAGATCCGCGCGCAGCTGACGGAGGATGCCGTGGCGCTGACAGGCCAGTATGCCGGCGGCGAAGCGGGAGCGGCTCTGATCGAGAGCATCGCGGAGCGGGACGAAGCGGCGCTGGAGGCTTTTCTATCGGGAGAGACTGATCCGGCGTACTGGCGACAGTGGCTGCGACAGATGATCATGGGCCATCGCCTGTTCCCGTGTGCGAGCGGCTCCGCCCTGCAGGATCTAGGCGTGACGGAGTTCCTGGAGCAGCTGCACGAGCTAGTGTCGGCGAATTACGATCCGAGCGCACCGTTCGGAGGACGCATCTACAAGATCCGTCACGATGACAACGGCGTGCGGATGACGTATATCAAGGTGCTCAGCGGGACGCTCAAGGTGCGGGATGAGCTGTGTTATCCGCAAGGGGAGGAGCAGGTGGGCGAGAAAGTCACACGGCTGCTCCGCATCAATGGCAGCCGGTCGCAGCCCATCGACGAGGCGTGCGCGGGCGAGCTTGTCGCTGTCGTCGGCCTGTCCGCCGCCGGGGCGGGCCAAGGTCTGGGGGCGTGCGCCGACCGGTTGAGCTACGAGCTGGTGCCGACATTGACGTCGAAGGTCGTCTTCGACCAGACGCTGCCGGTCAAGGAGGTGCTGCAGGCGTTCCGGACCCTGGAGGCGGAGGACCCGTCGCTGGGCGTCGTCTGGGAGGAGGAGCTCCAGGAGCTTCAGATCCGCGTCATGGGTCTGATCCAGCTGGAGGTGCTGCAGCAGCTCGTGCGCGAGCGGTTCGGCCTTGCTGTCAGCTTCGGCAAGCCAGAGGTGCTCTACAAGGAGACGATTGCCTCCAGCGCGCTTGGTTACGGTCATTTCGAGCCGCTCCGCCACTACGCCGAGGTCCATCTGCGGCTGGAGCCGGGGCAGCGGGGCAGCGGCATCACCTTCCATAATGAATGCCATGTGCATGACTTGAATCCGGGGCATCAGCGGACCATTGAGACCCATCTGCACGAGCGAGACCATCACGGGCTGCTGACCGGCGTGCCGTTGACCGACGTGAGAGTAACCCTGCTGCGGGGCGCCGCGCACAACGAGTATACACATGGCGGCGATTTCCGCGAGGCGACGTTCCGGGCTTTGCGGCAGGGGCTGGAGAAGGCGGATAATCTGCTGCTGGAGCCTTACTATCATTTCAAGATTCGTGTCGAGCTGGATCACCTGGGCAAGGTCATGTCGGACATCCAGCGGGCGGCAGGAAGCTTCGATCCGCCGGAGACGACGGCTACGCATGCGGTGATCCGGGGGACGGTGCCGGTAGCCACCTTTATGGACTACAGTACGGAGCTGGCTTCGTATTCGCACGGCAAGGGCACGCTGCAGCTCGTCTTCGCGGGTTATGACCGATGTCATAATGCGCCAGAGGTCATCGAACGCAAGGCGTACCGCAAGGATGCCGATCCGCTGTACAGCTCCTCCTCGATCTTCCTGGCCAAAGGCGTCGGCTACGCGGTGCCCTGGGACGAGGCGGAGGCAAAGATGCATTTGTTGTAAGCGATGCAGGCATTTGGCGAAAAATCCCCGCTGGGAGTGACTAGCTCCCGTGTTCTTTGGTTAAGGTGGAGGAAAGGAAGCAAAAGGGACAGCCCTAGATCAGGAAGCCTTCAACCGTTTGCCAGGCGGCAAGCGCCAACACATTACGACTACCCTTGGAGGGATGCAGATGAGTTTTCACCAAGTGCCACAAACCTTTGTCCGTCAAGTCAATCTGAAAGTACAAGACCTGGAGCGCTCGCTGACCTTTTATCAGGAGCAGATCGGGCTGCGTGTCCTGGAGCAGACGGAGACGACGGCTGCGCTGACCGCTGACGGCAAGACCGCACTGCTGACGCTGGAGGCGCCGGCGGATGCCGAGCCGAAGGCGGGCCGGACGACCGGCTTGTACCACTATGCGCTGCTGCTGCCGACGCGCCGCGATCTGGCGCGCACCGTCAGGCACCTCACCTCGCTCGGGATGCGGCTCGGCACTTCGGATCATACGGTGAGCGAGGCGCTCTACCTGTCCGACCCGGACGGCAACGGCATCGAGATCTACCGGGACCGCGAAGCCTCGTCCTGGACCTGGAGCGAAGGTGAGGTCGCGATGGCGGTGGATCCGCTGGATTTCCACGGTCTGCTGGCCGAGGACCAAGGGACGCCTTGGACGGGACTGTCGGAGGGGACGATCATGGGGCATATCCACCTCCATGTCGCCGAGCTCGGCGAGGCAGAGCGGTTTTATTGCCAGGGCCTCGGCTTTGACGTCGTCGCTCGCTACGGCAACCAGGCCGCATTTATCTCGACGGGCGGCTATCATCATCATATCGGACTGAATACGTGGAACGGCGTAGGTGCCCCGAGACCGTCGGAGCAGACGGTAGGTCTGGTGTCTTACGAGCTTATCTATCCGAGTGCAGAGGCCCGTTCGCAGGCGGTGGAGCGGTTGCGGGGGCTGGGCAGCGAGGTGGCGGAGGAAGCGGGGGCATTCGTCGCTGCCGATCCGTCGGGGAACCGGGCGGTCCTTGTTGTCGGTTAGTGCGATGAAGAATGACTCGTAGTGTCGTATACGGAAACTAGCCAGCCCATGGGCTAATGTCACAAGTTAATTTAACTTGATGACATTGGCCCGCGGGCTGGCTTTTTTTATACTTAATAGTGTATATGTTTCCGAGGCCCCCGCAAAGTACCTGAGTACGCTTCGAAGCCAAGCCGCACCATCCACTAGTCGGTGAAACAGTAAAAATAACGGCATAGCCGATCAAAATAGTGTTACGGTCAGAAACGCATCGCTCCCTATACTTACTACTATGAACTACGTTGCGAGGTGAGTACGATGCAGACACAAACGCCGGCTCCGGCGCCCGCCGCCCGGCCGGGGCGCAAGACCAGTGCGCTCCAGAGAAAAGAAACCTTGTCCGGCTTTTTGTTCATTGGCCCCATGCTGATTGGCGTGACGGTGCTGACCCTGATTCCGATTCTGACGACCTTTTTTCTCTCCTTGGCCGACTGGAATTTTGTAGCAGGATTGAAGGATATCCGATGGGTAGGACTCGACAATTTTAACCGGCTGTTCCAGGACGAGGCCTTCCTGAAGTCGCTGCGCAACAATGCGCTTTTCCTGTTTGCCGTGCCGATTTACCTGGCGATCTCGATGCTGCTGGCGATCCTGATCGACAAGCACGTCTACATGAAGAGTTATTTCAAAGTCGCCTATTTCATGCCCTACATCTCCAGCATCGTCGCCGTGGCGATCGTCTGGCAGGTGCTGTTTCACCCGTCGGCTGGACCGGTCAATCAGCTGCTCCTGTCATTGGGCTGGGACGATCCTCCCAAATGGATCGCGGATCCGCAGTACGCGCTCGTGTCGCTGATGATGATCTCGATCTGGATCTCCATTGGCTTCAATATGATCGTCTATATCGCGGGGCTGCAGTCGATCCCCCGGGATTTGTACGAAGCGGCAGAGATCGATGGCGCGGGCACCTGGGCCAAATTTAAAAGCATCACCTTCCCGCAGCTGTCGTCCACGACGTTTTTCCTGCTTATTACCGGCATCATCTCGACCTTCAAGGTGTTCGATCTGATCGCCGTCCTGACGAAGGGCGGACCGCTTAACTCGACGACCATGATTGTGTGGCATCTCTACGATACAGCCTTCATCAATCTGCGAATCGGCTACGCTTCATCCATGGCAGTCGTCTTGTTCTTCTGTGTCCTCTTCATCACCCTGCTGCAGTGGATCGGTCAGAAAAAATGGGTGAACTACTAGCCATCATGAAAGGAGGGGTACGGCATGACCGCCCTGCGCACCTTGAACGTACGCAAAGCCATCATCACCCTGCTCATGCTAGCGATGAGTATCCTGTTCCTGATGCCCTTCATCTGGATGCTGTCCACCTCATTCAAGATCGAAGCCGAGGTGTTCATCTATCCGATTCAGTGGCTGCCCGCGCAATGGAATATCATTCACAACTACAAAGAAGTCTGGGTGGGCCAATTCCCGTTCTACCTGTACTATTGGAATACAGTCAAAGTGACTGTGCTGACGACGCTGATCTCAGCAGGCGTGTCGGCACTGGCGGCGTACGGGTTTTCCAAAATCCAGTTCAAAGCAAGCGGGTACTTGTTTTTGATCGTTCTCGCCACATACATGATCCCGCAGCAGGCCATTCTGGTGCCGCAGTTCATTCTCTACCGGTTCATCGGGCTGTTCGATAGTCATACGGGGCTGATTCTGTTGAGCTGCTTCAGTGTATTGGGGACGTTCATGCTGCGGCAGTTCTTCATGGGAATCCATACGGAGTTCATTGAATCTGCCAAAATCGACGGGGCTGGCCATGCCCGGATCTTCTGGCAGATTGCCTTCCCGCTGGTGCGGCCGGCCATTGCCACGTATGCGATTCTGCGTTTCATCTGGACCTGGAATGATTATCAGAATCCGCTTATTTTCCTGCGAACGGATGGTCTGTATACGATTCAATTAGCGATGCAGAAGTTCACAACCATAAACGGTGAATTTTATTCGCTGATGATGGCGGCTGCGGTTTCGGCCATTCTGCCACTGCTGATCGTCTTTGTTATTGGTCAAAAGAGTGTCATTGAGGGGATTGCCCTCGGCGGTGTCAAAGGATAGCGCAAAAGTCAAAAATACAGCAAAGGAAGTAAAGATTGCGGCATGAACAAAAAATAAAGCTTGGTACAATAGAAAACAAGAAAGCGGATTCAACCGCAGCCGGCGGTTCGTTGTCCGGGGTTCTCGCCGATACAATGAGGAGGGGTTAGGAATGGTAAAACGTACACACGTACTGGTTATGCTGGCCTTGGCGCTGATCCTGGTGCTAAGTGCTTGCTCCAGCGGCACCAACAATCAAAACAGGACAGGGGGAGCGGACACACCAGCCAACACCGGTACGAACAACAATACACCAGACGCAGCTCCCGAGGAGGAGGAGGCAGAGGTTACGATTCAACTCCATACGTTCGGCAATGAAGCCAACTATAACTGGCAGAAGACGATCGCGGCGTTCCGCGAGCAATATCCGCTGATTAACGTCAACGTCAACATTCTAAGCGAAAAAGGAGATAGCCAGGAAGCCTTGCAAAAGCTGGACCTGGCGGCCTCCTCCAGCGAGGCGATGGACGTTCTCATGTTCAGTGACCCGGCCAGTTATGCGCAGCGCGTCGGGCTGGGTATGGTAGCTCCGTTGGATGAGTTCATCCAGGATGAAGGCTACACGCTGACGGAAGAGTACAAGGTCGACACAACGCTCGACGGTCAAATCTATGCCCTGCCGGGCAAGTTCAACCCGTGGTATGTGCTGCTCAACAAAACTCATCTGGATGAGGCTGGACTCGACGTGCCTACCGACTGGACCTGGGACGACTTCACCAACTACGCTGCAGCGTTGACGAGCGGTGAAGGCGCAGGCAAGCGGTATGGTACCTACTTCCACGGGCCGCAGAACGGCGGCTGGATGGAATACATGAAGCTGGCGCTGGCCAATCAGGCCGATGACACCGAATTTCTGAAGGCGGACGGATCGATGAACTTCAGCAACCCGGGCTTCCGCAAGACGCTAGAGCTGCGGATGCAGATGGAGAAGGAAGACCAGTCGGCGACACCTTACACCGACATGATGTCGCAGAAGCTGCACTACCGCAACCAGTTCTTCAATCAGTCGGTCAGCATGATCATGATTGGCAGCTGGATGAATACCGAAATCGGCGGCACCGAGCAGTTCCCGCTTCACTTCGAAGTTGCTGTGGCCCCAATTCCAAAAAACAACGCCAGCGATGAAGGCGGCTATACGATGGTGACGACAGACTATGTATCGGTTGCACAAGCTTCCAGAAACAAGGAAGCGGCTTACACGTTCGTACGTTGGTATACGACAGAGGGACAAATCGCCCAGGCGAAGAACGTCCCAGCCTGGAATGGCGTGGAGGATTCCCAGCTGGAAGAGCTGATCGATATCATCCTCGGCGGCACGCAGGCCCCAGAGAAGGTCGACAAGGCTTCTCTGGTCCGTACGCTGGCAGGCGCCAAATCATCTCGCATCATCCCTCCGGTGACGTACCAATCGGAGATTTACAAGGTCATTAATGAAGAGTACGAGAAGCTGATTTTTGGCCAGCAGGACGTAGATGCGACCATCTCGTCACTGGAAGAGCGGGTCCAAAAGATCATTGATGCTAATCCATAATAAGCTATACTAGAGAAAAGAATAATGGCAAGAGGTGCGGATATGACTGCACCTCTTTGCGTTCCCACGGCCCAGCCGAATTCCGAAGCGGGAGGGCAGCTATGTCTGTGAAGCCTTGGCACTGGTCCCGGTCCTTCCGATTCCGGCTGATGATCACTTCGGTGATCTGTCTGCTTGTACCCGCTTTCATTACCTTGGCGCTCTACAATATGATGACCAAGGATGCCGTCAAAGAGGAAGCCATGACCCAATCCCGGCAGAAGCTCCAACTGGTGGAGGGCTATGTATCTAATTTGCTGGACTATATGCTGTATATCGTCAACACGGTCCAGCATGACTCGGAGATGAGCAGGGTGCTCAAGGAGATCGCCGCCGGCAAGGTCTATGAGGGACCGAATGCCGAATATGAGAAGTATACCGACTGGATGCGGATTATTAACAAGATCGAGCATATGACGGTTTACGGCGATAAGGCGTATGTGACGATTCTGCTGACGGACGGCAGCACCTTTACCAATTATTCAACCGATGAGTACTCACCGAATCTTTTGCGGCAGGAGCCGTGGTTCGACGAGCTTATTCAGCTCAAAGGGGTACAGTCGTTATGGGTCGGCACGTCACCGACAGTTTTTCCCAATGACCGGCGAAGCAGTCCATATCAGATCACGATGGCGCGTACACTCCGCTCCGGCATCAGCCCTTACGGCTATGTGGTTGTGACCATCATGGAGAGACAAGTGAGCAGCATCTTTAACCGCCTGGCAGAAGGGCAGGAGACCATGCTGCTCGACGGCGAGGGCCGGATCCTCTCCCATCTGGACGGGAGCAGGATTGGCGAGAGGTTTGCTTATCCGGGGTCGGGCACGCCGGATTCCGAGATTATCGGCTCCGGGGAGGGCAGCGCGATTCTGACCCGTCAGCTGCACCGGGTAACGGGTTGGGAGCTGGTGTCGCTGACACCGTACAAAGCGGCCGTGTATCAGCTGAATGCGATTTTTAACCGGATCGCGGTCCTGCAGCTCGTCTCGTTCGTGGTATTCCTGCTGCTGTTCCTCTACCTGCTGAGGAGCTTCACGCGGCCGCTTGTGCGGCTGGGCAAGGTAGCCGAAACCGTGCAGCGGGGCAACCTGGAGGTGCGCTCCCATATTCGCGGCCATGACGAGATCGGCTACCTTGGCTCTTCCTTCGATCTAATGCTGGAGCATATCAAGGAGATGCTCGCCGAGGTCATGCGGACCCAGAGCCGCAAGCGCAAGGCTGAGCTGGCCATGCTGCAGGCGCAGATCAATCCGCATTTTCTGTTCAACGTCCTGAACTCGATCCGGATGAAAGTGATGCGCAGGGGGGACATGGACAGCGCCGAGATGATCAGCTCCTTGTCCAAGCTGCTGCGGATGACGATTATTCAGGACAAGGGCATGATTCCGCTGCATGAGGAGCTGTCCATGGCAGAGGCGTACGTGAAGCTGATGAATATGCGGCAGAAGGAGGAGACGGAGCTTGCACTCGACATCTCGCCGGAGGTGCTGATGCTGCCCGTACCACGTTTCTTCCTGCAGCCGCTGATTGAAAATGCTATTATTCATGGCCTGCATCAGCGGGTCGGCCGCATTGCCATTACAGCGACGCCCGGGGAGGGGGGATGTATCATAGCTGTCAGGGACAACGGGCAAGGCATGGATGAGCCCGCGCTCCAGGCGCTGCGGGAGAAGCTGGTTTGGCGCGGCGAGCGGCCGGAGCCCCAGGATCAGGAGGGCGGACGCTTTTCCGGGATAGGTGTGACCAATGTATGTGAGCGGATGTGTCTGGCGTACGGGGAGGGGGTTGCCATACAGGCGATCAGTCGCCCAGGCGAGGGTACCACCATTACGATGACTATTCCCAAGGTGGAGGTGGAGGAAACCGATGTATACCGTCATGCTGGTGGATGATGATTATCCCGTGCTGGATTTCATTCAGTATGCCATTGATTGGGAGCGTCTGGGACTGCAGATCATCGGCATGCATCAGAACGGGGCGGATGCGCTGGAGGCGGCCTGCCAGCGGATGCCGGATATTCTCGTCACGGATATCGGGATGCCTCAGATGGATGGTCTGGAGCTGATTGCTCGGCTCAGGCAGCTGCAGCCGGAGCTGTGTGTCGCCATTCTGTCCTGTCACGATGAGTTCGATTATGCGCGCAAGGCGGTCAAGCTGCAAGTACAGGACTATCTGCTGAAGGATACGCTGGATCCCGGAGATTTGACGAAACTGCTGACAGCCTTTATTGCCGGCCTGGACAAGAAGGAGGCGATGCGTTGCCGGCAGTTGCGGATGGAATGGCTGATGGACCGCAATCGCGCCATGATGAAGGAGAAGTTCATCCGGACGACGCTGGAGCAGCCCTTGCTGGATGGCGCCAAATGGGTGCAGGAGCTGGAAGGCTTCGGACTGCCGCTTCCGCATAGCTCGACGGTTATTCCGATTCTGGGGATGGTAGACGACGCCAAGACTGCCAAGCTGCGGTTCCAATCGGATGAAGTGCTGCGGTTTGCAGTGGACAATGTACTGGAGGAAACGCTTGGGGCATCTGCGGTGCAAGCGGTCCATTTTCCCTATGATGCGAGGGAGTTTGTGGTGCTGGCGGCGTTCCAGGGGGGGCTCAAGGTAAATGGGTATGATGCGGCCGCCAGCATGCTGAGGGGACTGCAGGCGGCGGTAGGCAGCTTGAAGTTGTCCGTTTCGTTTATGATGGGCAGGAGCTGCACCGACCCGGCGGGCATCAAGGCAGCGATATCCGAGGTTAAGCAGGATACACGCGCACGGTTTTACCGATCATACGGTTCGATTCTGTCACATAAGGCACATCAGGGGAAGGCGTATGATGTGTTCGAGAGTTTCGGTCAGGCGGGGGATGAGCTGCGGCAGCTCATCCTGGGGAAGCGGGCGGCCGAGCTGCCGCTGGCCATTCGCAGCTGGCTGGAGGGGGCCCGGCAGCATCGGGCGGATCCCGCCATAGTCCGGGACTGGGTACTGAAGGTGCTGCTGGATCTGCGGCTGAAGCTCCAATCCGTCTTGAACTACCGGCCCGCTGCCGAGCTCGATCTCATGCCCAATGAGGCGCTGACTCACGATACACTCCTTGAATTGCAGGAATGGATGATTGCCCATTGCTTGTCAATCATTGCGGCGGACCACTACGCAGGCACCACCACCAAGCGCGTCGAGATAGCTGAAGCCTGCGCGTATGTGTCCCGGCACCTCGATCGCAAGATCACCCTGGAGGAAGTTGCAGAATCACTTTTCATGAATCCGAGTTATTTTAGCCGCTTGTTCAAGAAAGAGACAGGCGAGACCTTCATCGAATACGTCACCCGTATGAAAATGCACCGGGCCAGAGAGCTGCTCAAGGGAACCGGCACGCCAGTGGGCAGGATCTGCGAAACGCTGGGCTACGACAACCAAAGCTATTTCATCAAGCTGTTCAAATCGGCTGTCGGCATGACCCCTGCCGAATACCGGGCGCACGCCCAGTAGTCTTGGGGTCGCGAAGTAGAGCATGAAATCCCCCTTCCAAAAAATAACACCCAAACAAACGTTCTCTGGCAGCCTATTGTCAGAGAACGTTTGCTATAATAGGGTCATAGATTCGATATGAAATGGCACGACTAGATACAAAGATAGAGAGGACGGGTACCGATGAAAATCATACATACGGCGGACTGGCATCTCGGCAAGCTGGTCCAGGGCGTCTATATGACGGCCGATCAGGAATTCATCCTGGAGCAGCTGCTCCGCGATATCGAGGAGGAACGCCCGGACGTCCTCATCATCGCCGGCGACCTCTATGACCGCGCCGTGCCGCCGGCGGAGGCGGTGCAGCTGCTGGACCGCACGCTGGAGCAGCTGGTGCTGCGTCTGGGCGTGCCGGTGCTGGCGGTGGCGGGCAACCATGACAGCCCGAGCAGACTGGACTTCGGCAGCCGCATCATGCGGGCGGCCGGACTGCATATCGCAGGCGAGTTGACGCTGCCGCTGTCGCCGGTCGTGCTCGCCGACGAGGCGGGCGAGGTACACTTCCACCTCGTCCCGTACGCCGAGCCGGGCAAGGTCCGGCATCTGCTCGGCGACGAGGAGATCCGCACCCATGACGACGCGATGCGGCAGCTGGTCGCCGCCATCACAGCGGAGATGGACCCGCAGGCCCGTCATGTGTTCGTCGGCCACGCCTTCGTGACGCCGCGCGGCGAGCCGCAGGAAGGGACGAGCGACTCGGAGCGGCCGCTCGCCATCGGCGGGGCCGAGCATGTGAACAGCGCGCACTTCGGCGCTTTTCACTATACAGCGCTCGGCCATCTGCATCAGGCGCATCATGTCGGCGACGAACGGATCCGCTATGCCGGATCGCCGCTCAAGTATTCGATCTCGGAGGAGCATCACAAGAAAGGTTATCTCGTCGTTGAGCTGGACGCGGCAGGCCACGCAGCCATCGAGAAGCGTTATCTGGCGCCGCTGCGGGACATGCGGACGGTCGAGGGACGGATCGCCGAGATCGAGCAGCATCCGGTCGACGAGGATTATGTGTTCGTCCGGCTGCTGGACGAGTCGGTGGTGCTGTCGGCGATGGAGCGGATCCGCGCCGTGTACCCCAATGCGATGCATGTCGAGCGCAAGCTGGCGTTGTCGGGTACCACTCGTCAGGCTGCTCCGGTGGACGGCCGCGCGAAGATGGACGGCTTGTCGCTATTTAAGGAATTTTACGAGAAGTACGGCGGGACTGCCTTGATGCCGGAGACGGAACGGCTGTTTGTCGAGACGCTGCAGGAGATCTACAGGGAAGAAGGTGAGCGCGATGCGTCCGTTACAGCTGACGATGACCGCGTTCGGTCCGTATAAAGACCGGGAAGTGATCGATTTCACCGAGCTGCGGCACCACCGGCTGTTCGTCGTCTCGGGCAACACGGGAGCGGGCAAGACGTCGATCTTCGACGCCATCTGCTTTGCGCTCTACGGCGGCGCCAGCGGCGAGGACCGCAGCGACAGCCGGATGCTCCGCAGCCAATTCGCTGACGATCATATACATACCGCAGTAGACTTTTCGTTCGAGATCAAGGGTCAGGCGTACCGGGTGTTCCGTCAGCTCTCCCACGTGAAGGAGGGCAATAAAAGCGCCACCGGCGAGCGTTACGAGCTGTATGCGCTGGATGGCGGTGAAGAGCGTCCGCTCACAGACCGCTTCATCGTCTCGCAGATCGACGGCAAGCTCCGTGAGCTGATTGGTCTGACGAAGGACCAGTTCAGCCAGATCGTCATGCTGCCGCAGGGCGAGTTCCGCAAGCTGCTCACTTCAGAGACGGAGGACAAGGAGGAGATCCTGCGGCGCATCTTCAAGACGGGCCTCTACAAGCTGCTCGCCGACCGGCTGGGCGACAAGCGCAAGACGGCCCAGCAGCGCTGCGCCGAGCTGACGGGACTGCGGGACTATCATATCGCCCAGGTCAAGGGATCGCTGGCCGGCCGCGAGGGCTCGGACCTGCACCGGGTGCTGCATGAGCAGGAGCACCATAACACGCATCAGGTGCTGGAGGCACTGGAGCGCGAACTGGCTTACGCGTCGGAGCTGCTGGAGGGACTGCAGGAGCGGCTTGCCCGGCAGGCGCAGACCTATCAGGCGCATACCGAGGCTTACCATCAGGCCAAGGCGCTCAATGAGCAGTTCGCGCAGCTGGATCGCAAGCTGGAGGAGCAGCGGCAGCTGGCCGCCCGGGAACAGGCGATGCTGGAGATGAAGTCGCAGCTCGCGCTTGCGGAGCGGGCCGTGCACCTGGAGGTGTACGAGCGGCAGGACGCCGAGTCGGTGGAGCTGCTGAATCGTCGGAGCGAGCAGCTGGAGCAGGCCGGGGTGGCGAAGGCCCGGGCTGAGCGTGCGCTGGCGGAGGCCGAGCAGCTGTACAAGCAGGAGGAAGCCAAGACCGAGGAGCGCGAGCGGACAGCGCGGGAGCTCGACCGGCTGCAGAGCTACCTGCCGACAGTGCGCGGCCTGGATGAGAAGCAGCGGCGTGTGGCGCAGCTCGCATCGGAGGCTGCCGCGCTCACGCAGCGGGTCGAGACTGCTCGAAGGCAGCGGGATGCGTTGGAAGCCGAACGTACGGAGAAGGCGGCCCAGATCAAGACGCTGGAGCAGCGCACCATGCGGCTGCCGGAGCTGACGGAGCGGGTGGCGGCGCTGCGCGAGCAGGCCACGACGGTGCGGGACTACGCGGTGCTGGGCGATCGTGCAGAGAAGGAAGCGGAGACGGCGCGGGGGCTGAAGCAGGCGTTTGAGAAGGCAGATCGGACGTATGCGGAGCTGGAGAGCCGCTGGATGGAAGGGCAGGCGGGCTGGCTGGCCAGCCACCTCCATGACGGCGAGTCCTGCCCGGTATGCGGCAGCGCCGAGCATCCGCGCAAAGCGGAGCTTACGGACAATGTGCCGACCAAGGAGGAGCTGGAGCAGCGGCGCAAGGACAAGTCCGCCGCGGAGCAGCGGTATCTGGAGGCGCAAGCGTCGCTCAAGGCAACGCGGCAGCAGCTGGAAGAGAAAGGCGGACAGCTGCACGAGCAGGGCTTCACTGCCGAGGGCATCCGGGAGACCTTTGCGGCGCTGGTCGAGCAGGGTAAGGCACTGGCCGAGGAAGAGAAAGCGCTGAAGGCGGATTATACCGGACTGGCGCAGCTCAAGCAGGAGCTCGAGACGGTGGAGAGCCGGCTTGCCGAGGCCCGGCGCCTGCTGGAGCAGCTGCAGCAGCAGCTGCACGAGCGGACGTCGGCTCATGCGACAGAGAAGGCGCTGTACGAGCAGGAGCTGGCGGCGCTGCCGGAGGAGATGCGGCAGCTGGCGGCGCTGGAGCGGCGGATCGCGGACACCGGGCAGAGCCGCCAGCGTCTGGAGGCAGCCTGGAAGCAAGCGCAGCAGAGGTATCAGCAGGCCAGCGAGCAGCGGGTGCAGGCGGCGACGGAGCTCGGGCATGCCGAGCGGCAGCGCGCCGAGGCCGAGGCAGCCAGAGAGAAGGCCCGGCAGAGCTATGCGGAGGCGCTGGACCAGGCTGGATTCGGCTCGGAGGCCGATTACCGGGCAGCCAAAAGGCCGGAAGATGAGCGCGCCCGTTGGCAGCGCGAGCTGGAGGCTTACGGCGCGGCGGTGCACAGCGTGGCCCGGCAGGTGGCAGAGATGCAAGAGGCCTTGTCGGGCAAGGAGCGGCTCGATCTGGAGGCGCTGCAGGCGCAGCTGCGCGAGCAGGAGCAAGCGCTGGAGGCGATCCGTGGCGAGGAGGGCCAGCTCAGGCAGACGCATGCCCGGGGGGCGGCGCTGCAGGCGGAGATTGTGGAGGCCGAGCGGCGCTGCCAGGAGGCCGAGCGCGAGCATCAGCTCGTCCGTGGACTGTACGATGTGGTGCGGGGGGACAACAGCGACAGGATGTCGTTTGAGCGGTACCTGCAGGTCGAGTTTCTGGAGAAGATCATCGCTCATGCTAACGAGCGGCTCTCCCATATCACAGGCGGGCAGTTCTATCTGGTGCGCAGCGAGCGGCTGGAAAGACGGGGACGTCAGAGCGGTCTGGGCTTCGATGTCTTCGACAACTACACGGGCCAGCTCCGGGACGTCAAGACGCTGTCGGGCGGCGAGAAGTTCAACGCTTCGCTCTGTCTGGCGCTAGGGATGGCCGATGTGATCCAGTCGTTCGAGGGAGGGATCTCCCTGGAGACGATGTTCATCGACGAGGGCTTCGGCTCCCTGGATGAAGAGTCGCTGACCAAGGCGATCGACACGCTCATCGATCTGCAGCAGACTGGCCGCATGATCGGCGTCATCTCCCACGTCCAGGAGCTGAAGCAGGCGATCCCGGCGATCCTCGAGGTGAAGAAAAGCAAGGATGGCTGCAGCTATACGCAGTTTCATGTGAGTTAGCAGATTGTCCGGGACGCCCCGGCGCCTATGCGTGCTTGAATGGCTGGGATTACGGCAACATAACCATGGGCTAACGACGACCTAACGGAACCTGAGACGCTATTGGTGCAAAAAACGATGTGTAAAAACTGAGCGTAACGGAACTCCACGCCCTTATGGATTCGGATGACGGCGGCAACGATCGATTTCCGTCAGATAAGGCATGTCAGTTCCGTAAGCATCGCAATCACGGGTAGATTAGGCGATATAGGGTCCCTGTGTTCCGTTAGCCTGCTTGTCTCAGGAGCGCGCGGCCAGAAGAAAGCGAGGGACGGCTATGCCATGGATACGGAAGCTGCGGCGAGGAATGGTGTTGGGCTTGGTCTGCTCTGTATTGGCCGGATGCAGTGCCAGCGAGCGGGCGGAGACCGGATTGGGTCGATGTGCTGAAAGTTAACGATATATTGTATGTGTCCTCCCACGGTCCGCCAGATCCGCAGCTTGAAGCTCGACAAGGCGGGCAAGTCGGGGAGGTCACGTACAGGATGGCAGGCCAGGCTTGCGGTGATCATACGATGCGGAACGGCGATGCGGCATTTCTGCAACTAGGTACCGAAGTGTACGAGATGAAAGGCTACAGGCCTGAATTTCGTGTCATTGCGAACAACAAGATGTATGAGGTAGACCGCAACCCGGAGGCTGCTACGATCGGCGAGCTATGGGATATCGAGGGCAAAGTAAAGCGTGTCAGTCTGAGCCAGGGCAAGGACGAGCCGGTAGGCGATTTTACGGAGGAAGCGGCAGCGGCTTTCATTAAAGGCTTGTTGAAGCTCCGCTTCGTTGGCTACGACGAGATCCAGGCGTTGCGAGGGGATGAAGCCGGGTTTTCCTTGCGTATAGAGCTGAACGATGGTACATCCGTTCTTGTACGCTACTATCCGGAAGCCAATGTGTTGATCCCCGGCGCTCATGGTACAGTGAAACTGAAGGAGCTGGTAACTACCGAGCGGTTGCGGATCAAAGACATCGTCGAAGGCAGAGCCGGTTAGCCGGAATGAAGTTATTGTTTACTGGCGATCGGTGGCGAGAGTCTCGTGATTCGGTCAATGAACTGCCGGATGCTGTATGGAGCGGACAGAGGATCCGTTATTTAAGCTAATCTATTGTTTTTGGCTTATCCTGAGGACACACGATCCGCTATTCCATCAAAATACCGGACTAACCAATGGTCTGCAGACCGATAACGAATCCTGTGTCCGTAAGAGAACTGAAAGGCCCGATTATTGCTGGAATAGCGTCTATTGTGTCCGAAAACCGGCCACTGGAGACCGGACAATGGGCTGCCGGGGGTGGCTGCGTGCGCCAAGTGCGCCGACACGCCAAGTGCGCCGAGTACGTAGATCCCTCTGCCCTGTTCGAGCACTCTATGTCCTACACGGCGCGTCTGAAATCAACCTTCCCGGCATACATATGGTGGGGAGGAGCGTGAGCGATGTGGATAAGAAAGTAAGCCGGTACTATCAACTCAAACAGAAGGTGAAGGTGCTCGAGCAGGAGGCGGCGGAGCTGCGCAGCGAGATCATGGCGCACTGTGCGGAGCAAGGGCTGACGGAGCTGGAGGTTGGCGGCTACCGGGTGAAGATCGTCCTCCAGGAGCGCAAGGAGTACGACGATACGAGGCTGTACGAAGCGCTGCCCGATCCCCAGGTCTGGCGAATGCTCTCCAAGACCGACCCTTCCAAGGTGGCCAGCCTGGTGAAGCTTAATGTCCTAAAAGAAGACGGGCTTCAGGACACCTACACCGTCAAGCAGGTCTCTCTGCTGCAAGTTGAGAAGAAGTGACGGGGTGAGTTCGTGGCTACCCCCTTCGCGGCAGCTCGCCGGAATAACTGCCAAACGGCAGTTGGATGCATCAGCAGCATTACGGCACGCCTCGCCGAGGCAAGCGTTTAAGGTATTGGCGCTGTCAATCGTTATGACGGTGACGGGAGGTCTGGCCCGGAGGGTACGGGTACGACTGGGGCGAGGCCAAGCAGTATGAAGTAACGCTGCTGACCCGGATGGAAGCCGGAAGCCTGGAGTGCCGATTGATTTGATCCAATAATCTTGCAATAAATCAACGCTTCCTGTACAATCATTGTCATTCCAAAGACGATGAGCATGGGGGCGACGAATCGAAATGCTGGAGCTGAGTTATCGCGATCCGGATGGGCTGGTATCCGTGGCGCATGCCCTATCCACCAGGGCCCGGGTAGATATGCTGCATCTGCTGAGCTCGCGCAGCCTGAACGTGATGGAGATCGCGGAGGAGCTGAAGCTGCCGGTGTCGACGGTGGCGCATAATGTCAAGGTGCTGGAGGCGGCCGGTCTGATCCGCACCGAGCTGCTGCCTGCTTCGCGCGGCGCGATGAAGATGTGCAGCAGCAACTATAGCGATATCCACATTGCCTTTCGCGATGTGAAGTCGCTGCCGGAGGGCGAGCGGGCGGTCTATGAGATCGAGATGCCGGTCGGGCACTACAGCGACTGTGAGGTGACGCCGACCTGCGGTATGGCTGGCAGCGACGGTATGCTCGTCCAGGAGGATGAGCCGGCCAGCTTCTATCATCCCAAGCATGTCGGCGCGCAGATTATCTGGCTCCGCAAGGGGTTTCTGGAGTATCTGCTGCCGCTGGCGATCCCGGGGAATGCGCGGATCGAAGCGCTGGAGGTGTCGATGGAGCTCTGCTCGGAGGCGCCCAGCTACGACCACAACTGGCCTTCTGATATTACCTTGTGGATGAACGGACAGGAGATCGGCACCTGGACGAGTCCCGGGGACTTCGGCGACCGGCGCGGCAGACTCAACCCCGATTGGTGGACGGACTGGTCCACGCAGTACGGGCTGCTCAAGACGTGGCGGATCGACGGGAAGCACGCCTCGCTGGACGGAGAGAGGCTCTCGGACATCACAGTCGGCGAGCTCAACCTGATGAGCCGCCCGAGCGTACGGATGCGGATCGGCGTCAAGCCGGATGCGGTGCACCAGGGCGGCATGAATCTGTTCGGGCGGCAGTTCGGCGACCACGAACAAGAGATCCGGTTGAAGATTGAATACACGGTGGACCCGGGGTGATACCGGGCAGTCAGACGCCTTTAGTTACAGAATCATTGTAGCTAAGGGCGATTTTTATTTATTAATTACATGAAATTAAGAATATAACGTTGACATTTTCACCTTATGCCCCTAAAATGGGGGTTATTAAAACAAAATACTTGAATCAAATGACGATGAGCATGCATTTTGGACTCATTCAACTATTTTATTTGTAAAGGACAGGTGAGCGATGTGAGTTTGACGCATTATAGAAAAGACTATCCGCGGCCGCAATTCGTCCGCGAGGCATGGACCAATCTGAACGGCGAGTGGGATTTTCGTTTTGATGATGATAATGCCGGCGAGGGTCAGAATTGGCATGAGGGCTTCGAGACGGATGTGAAGATCCAGGTGCCTTTCGTCTATGAGACGAAAGCGAGCGGCATCGAAGATCCGACGTTCCATCCTTATGTCTGGTACCAGCGCCGTCTGGCGATCCCGGCCGAGGGGGCGGGCAAGCAGGTGGTGCTCCATTTCCAAGCGGTCGATTATCTGGCCAAGCTGTGGGTTAACGGCCGTTTCGTAGGCAGCCATGCCGGCGGGTATGCGGCATTCTCTTTTGATATTACCCCGTATCTGCAGGAGGGCGGCGACAACCTGATCGTCCTCAAGGTCGAGGATAGCAACGACTGCACGCAGCCCCGCGGCAAGCAGCGTTGGCGGGATGAGAACTTCGGCTGCTGGTACGTGCAGACGACGGGCATCTGGCAGAGCGTATGGGTGGAATATGTGGAGGCACGCCATGTGAAGTCGGTCAAGATCACCCCGGATCTCGACGCCAACGCTGTGCGCTTCGACTATGCCGTAGCAGCCGGAGAAGCGCCTCAGGATCTGCAGCTGACGACACGGATCACGCTGGGCGGCAAGCTGATCAAGGAGACGGCAATCGGTATCGACCGTGCCGAGGTATCGGCGACTGTGGAGCTGATCAGCGACCAGCCGACCTGGCGCGTGGCGACCTGGAGTCCGAACAATCCCAATCTGTACGAAGTGACCTTCGAGCTGCGCAGCGGCGGCACGCTCGTCGATGAGGTGCATTCGTACTTCGGGCTGCGCAAGGTGTCGATCCAGAAGGGCAAGGTGCTGCTGAACAATATGCCGATCTATCAGCGCCTTATCCTCGACCAGGGCTATTGGCAGGACACGCATCTGACGCCGCCCTCGGAGGAAGCGCTGATCGCCGATATCGACGCCATCCTGGCGATGGGCTACAACGGGCTCCGCAAGCATCAGAAGACCGAGGACCCGCGTTTCTTGTATTGGTGCGACGTCAAAGGCGTGCTCGTCTGGTCCGAGATCGCTGCGACCTACGAATTCAACGACCGGGCGATGCGTCAGTTCACCGACGAGTGGCTCGACCTGGTGCAGCAGCAGTACAATCACCCGAGCATCATCACCTGGGTGCCGTTCAACGAATCGTGGGGAGTGGCCAACATTTTCTCCGACCGCAGGCAGCAGAAGTTTACGGAAGGCATCTACCATCTGACCAAAGCGATCGACCCGAACCGTCCGGTCATCGTCAACGACGGCTGGGAGCACACGATCTCCGACATTATCTCCTTGCATGATTATGAGGAGCGGGGCGAGGCGTTCCTGAAGCGGTACGTGGACAACAAGGATGCGATCACGAGCAACGAGATCTCGCATATGAACTCCAAGTACGCGATGGCCGAGGGTTACGCTTATCGCGGTCAGCCGATCATCATCAGCGAGTTCGGCGGCATCGCCTTCAAGAGCGAGGAGGGCTGGGGCTACGGCAATCAGGTGGACTCCGAGGAGTCGTTCCTGGAGCGCTTCCGCTCGATCACCCAGGCCATCAAGGACACGGATTACATCTGCGGCTACTGCTACACCCAGGTAAGCGACGTGCAGCAGGAGGTCAACGGTCTGCTCACCGAGGACCGCAAGCCGAAGATCGCGCTCGAGAAGATCAAGGAGATTAATCTGGCGTAAGCAAGCAGAACTTACTAAGTAAGCTGGACTCATACATGCATAAAGAACCGATCCCGACGATGCTGCTGGCATGGAGGATCGGTTCTTCTTTTGATTGTATCTTGAGGCTTTGGTGTGTTATCCTAAAAATTACCATGCACTACTGGGCGCAAAAGGAGGGATCGCGAATGGCCATACGATACTTGTGCCTCATGCTGCTGGCGGCAGGGCTCATCCTGGGCGGATGCGTGAGCGACGGTCATAGCGGGGACGAGCGCGTGCGGATATCTACATTGGAAGGCAAGCTATGGACAGCTGAGATTTCTGATGAAATCAAGGAACAGGGCGGACGCCGCCATTTTACGATCCACTACACCTATAAGGGAGAGCTGGAGCGGCTGCAGCAAATCGATAGGATTGTCTTCGGACAAGGCACCTCACTGGGCTCGCAGGTCATCACTCTCTATGATGAAGAGCACCGGCAGAGCAAGATAGAGGAGGGGCTGATCCAGGAGTCGGATCCGTCGGAGCAGCTGGCGGTACTCGTCGAGTCTCTTGGGGATCGGGAGTCGAAGACGTTTGCGATCGACTATGAGCTGTTCGTAGCGGATAACGGGGACACCAACCTGGACTACGCGTTGACGGACGGTACGTTGCTGATCATCGAGTGGGAAGCCGACGGTGCAGAGTTTGAAGAGAATTTGAGCAGCATAGGTGAAAATACGTAAAAGAGCGGCACAGACCATTCCTGTGTCGCCTTGTTTGTTATTCCGGAATTGCCCCAAAGCCCTCCGAAGCGCTAACCCAATGCAAAATGGCACTAACAATAGGAAAGCCCCCGATAAGTGCAAAAGTCAGGCTGTTGAAAAACTCCTATGAATTCAATGAATTAACGCGGTACTGTGGTATACTAATCGTAACTAGGAAAGCGGGGGATGCGCGATGAGTTCAGAGCATATGCACCAGGGAAGAAACCAAGTTGAATTGGTGAGTCTAGACATGCTGGTTCCGAAGGATCATTTGCTTCGGATGATTGATGAACACATCGATTTTTCTTTCATCACGGAGAAAACCAAACCCTATTACCCGAAGACGCAAGGCCGTCCCCCGATCCCTCCCGTCCGTCTCTTTAAAATGATGTTAATTGGTTATTTGTACGGCATTCGTTCCGAGCGCCAGTTGGAAAACGAAATCAACATGAACCTCGCATACCGTTGGTTCTTGGGGCTGGGCTTAAGCGAACGAGTACCTGATCATTCCACCATCAGTCATAATCGCAATGAGCGTTTTAAAGACAGCTCCATCTTCCAAGAGCTATTTGACGAGCTCGTCCATTTGGCCATCCACCATAATATGGTAGGAGGTCGCGTTTTATTGACCGATTCGACGCATGTTAGAGCGAATGCGAACAACAATCGATACGTCATGCAGACGGTTGAAGAGACGCCGCATGCGTATCTTCAAGAACTGGAAGAAGCCGTGCAAAAGGATCGGATCAACTCTGGAAAAAAGCCGCTGTCTCCTGCGAAGGAGACAGCGAAGGAAGAACAACGGAAAACCAGTCTGACTGACCCGGAGAGCGGCTTTATGACCCGTCCAGGCAAGCCCGAGGGCTTTCATTACTTGGATCACCGCACCGTAGATCACAAGTTCAACATCATCACCGATGTGTATATCACGCCTGGGAATGTCAACGATTCTGTCGTGTATATCGACCGACTCCGGCGGCAGATTGAAACCTTTGGCTTCCATAACTTAGAAGCCGTGGCGCTGGATTCTGGCTATATGACCCCCTACGTATGCAAACAAACACTGGAAGCGAAATTGTTTCCTGCGATTGTCACCCGAAACGCTGCGACCCGTGCCGGTACGCTTCCTAAAGCTAATTTTACGTATCATTCCAAAAACGATACCTATATTTGCCCTCAGGGCCAAGAGCTAACTTACAAACACACGAACCGGGAGGGGTACCGCGTTTACGGGTCGGATTCCTCGCAGTGCAGGACATGCCCGTTGTTGAATCAATGCACATCGGATAAATCCAAGCAGCGAAAAATTCAACGCCACATATGGGAAGGATTCCGTGAGCGGGTAGAAAAAAATGCGGGCAGCCGGACCGGGCAGTTGCTGCTGAGTTGGCGACAACGAAAGATCGAGCCGAGCTTTGGCGAAGCCAAAGAACTTCATGGTTACCGACGAAGCAAATTTAGAGGGAGAGCCAAAACGCAAGAACAGGCTCTCCTGACGGCGTTTGCCCAAAATCTGAAAAAGATCGCCTGTTATCTGGCCAAGAAGGCCAGAACTGGGTACCATCGTGAAAATTTCTGCCTGGCTTTCTTTATCTGGCTCCGTCAGCCTCTCCAACGTGCTTTTTCAACAGCCTGAAAAGTACATCTAAAAGTGCCGAAATCCTAATATTCACGGTGAAGTACAATAGTTTGTGTACCATGATTTGGAGTCTATCCAAAACATAAAAAAGTAGGGTATCCTCGGGATTGCTAAGATCACCAAGGAGGAACCCTACTCGATGAATACTATACCCGAAACCATGTACAGCAATCTACTTGAAAATTCTGTTACCCAGCTGCTGCAAGAGAAGCTGGAACTTCTCTTGCGAGAAGAAATTAAAAACCACCTGAGCGTCGAACAACCGCATGTACGCAATAGCCGGAACGGACACTACAAACGAAGCTTCCAGACCCAGCACGGAACAATTCGAGCCTTACGGGTTCCACGCGATCGAAAGGGTACGTTCCATACTCGTTTGTTTGAGCCGTACCAGCGGCGTGAGGGGTGGTTGGAGGAAACCATCATTCACATGTACAAAGGCGGCATGAGCACGCGGGAGGTCGCCAAGTTCATTGAGTCTATGTTCGGTACCCACTACTCGCCCACCACGATCAGCAACATCACGCAGACGGTCATGGAAGACATTGAGGCATGGCAGAATCGCCCTCTGGAGAAGCGGTACTCCGTCATCTATCTCGATGGACTTTACGTCAAACTCAAACGCAACTCGGTCAGCAGTGAAGCCGTGTACTTGGCCATGGGGATCGACGAGAGAGGCATTCGTGAAATTCTTGGTTTCTACGTCGGCGGTCACGAAAGCTCAAACGGCTGGCGTGAGGTCCTGAAAGACCTTCAGAAGCGTGGTGCGACCGAAGTGCTGCTCGGTGTGTTTGACGGCTTACCCGGCCTGGAGGAAGCCTTTCAGGAAATCTATCCGATGGCTGACGTCCAGCACTGTATCGTCCACAAAGTGCGGGCGACGTTCCCCAAAATCCGTGTCGCAGACAAAACCGAATTTCTCGCTGACCTCAAGCAAGTGTACTCGGCCATTGATGGCGATGTGGCACGCGCGGTCTTTGAAGGATTCAAGGAGAAGTGGCGCAAGCAATACCCAAAAGAGGTGAAGTCTTGGGAGGAACAGCTGTCAACACTTCTGACCTTTTACAAGTATCCCGCGCTCACCTGGCCTGCCATCTACACGACCAACCCGATTGAGCGAATGAACAAAGAACTCCGCAAACGCCTTAAGCCAATGAATAGCTTGACCAACATTGAAGCAGCCGAAAAGATTATTTACTTGCAGGCGACGGATTACAATGAAAAATGGTGCGGTAGAGCCATACGAGGCTTCGTTGATTCCGACACGAAAGCCGCGTTTGATACCATGTACCGTGAGCGGTATGCCAGAGGATCGAGCGACAAGCACTAGCCTCCCGCGCCTTCGCTTGGGCTACACTCGCCACCAGAACGACAACCTATATACCACCCATCGTCCCGATGGATAATCTTACTACACAAACTTCTTGACGCTACCATATTCACTTTGGGTAAGGGCAAAAGTACATCTAACCCGCTTGAAATTGCGATAATATGGACAATCCGCAAGGAATAGATGTATTTTTGCACTAATGGTCCGAGATTCGGGCCGAAGCAGGGACAATAGATGCACTTTTCAGGCTGTTGAAAAAAGAAAGCCTACAGTCACGGATCGATCTTCCGATCGCTGTTGTCCCCAGATTTCTTTGATTTTTACCCCTTTTAGGGGTGAAATCCGGGGACAAAGGCGAACGCTGCGCTTCTCCAGATTCGATTCCGTGCCTCTCCGGCCATTTTTCAACAGCCTGACTTTTGCTCTTATCATCCGGCCGGAGAGCGGGTGGGGCTGTACCAAGAAGCAGCGAACAGGTAGCCTCATGTCCAGCAGCGCTGATGCTTTGGTGCATCGCGCTCAGCAATCCTCGAAAGGCTCCAGCACCTTGGATCGGTCCCCGTAGACCTTATCCAGATGCTCCTCCCCCCAGCAACATAACTGATCCAAGGCAGGCTTTAGCCCCATGCCGTAAGGCGTGATCTCATACTCCACTCTCGGAGGAACTTCATTGTAGACCTTCCGGGTTACGATCTCGTCTTTTTCCAGGCCCCGGAGCTGAGTTGTCAGCATTTTCTGTGTAATGCCCGGGATTAACCGGCGCAGCTCGGACGTCCGTTTTCGTCCCGTCATCAGATGGTAGATGATCAAGGGCTTCCACTTTCCACCCATCACTTCCAAAGCTGCTTCCACGCCAACCTGGTACTTTTTTTGCACCGGATGGTTGATCTCTTCCGTCATCTCATATCCTCCCTGCATCAGGCTTATTTCAACTTGCACAACCACGGTACTTCCATGTTCCTATAGCACCTCATTCATCCTATAGCACATCAAAGTGCGTACTTACGCAGCCTTTCCCTACTGTTTATAATAGCATCATCCATGAAGAAAGGTAGTGAAATGCATGAATGTATTAACTGTTGTCTCCCATCCGAGAAAAGATTCCCTGACCTTTCAGGCGGCTGATCGTTTCGTTCAAGGTCTTGCCGATGCCGGTCACAGCTATAGCATCCTCGATTTGCACGGGATCGGTTTTGATCCGGTGCTGCGGGGAGTGGATGAGCCGGATATGGCTGCGGCAGAACAGACGTTTTCTCCGGAGGTAGAGACGGAAATGAGGCGCCTGAAGGAGCATGATGCGCTGGCGTTTATATTTCCCTTGTGGTGGTGGCACTTGCCGGCGATGCTGAAGGGGTATATTGACCGCGTTATGAACAACGGGTTCGCATACGGTTCGAACCACCTTCATCATCAGCATGTCCTATGGCTTAGCCTGGCTGGCGTCTCCAAGGCACAGATGGACAAGCGCAACTATGGCGAGACGATCTCGCATCTGCTGAATGTCGGCATTGCGGATTACTGCGGCCTTCGCAATTCCAAGGTGGAATTCCTGTATGAGACCGTGGGTGCTGAGCCGGGTCATTATGAGACGCTGCTGCAACAAGCGTACCGCTTGGGAGTGGACTATGCAAAATAAAGGCGGCACCGGTTGGATCCGGCACCGCCTTAGACTTTACTATAGGGTTAACTCAATGCTGATTCGTAAAATGAGCCAATGCCGCTCGCACCTCGTCCGGCGTATCCAGCTCCAATAGCCGGCCGGCCAGCTCGCGGCACTCGCCGCTGTCGAGCTGCGACAGCACTTGCTTGATGCGGGCGATCGCGCCGGCGTCCATACTCCACTCGTCGAGGCCGAGGCCGAGCAGCAGCGGCGCCGCCAGCGGATCGCCAGCCATGCCGCCGCACATGCCGGCCCACTTGCCAGCACGGTGGGCAGCGTCGATGACGCGCTGGATGAGCTGCAGCACTGCCGGATGGAAGTAGTCGTACAGATCGGCGACATGCTCGTTCATCCGGTCGACGGCCAGCGTGTACTGGACGAGATCGTTGGTGCCGATGCTGAAGAAGTCGACTTCCCGGGCGAACCGGTCGGCTTGCAGCGCGGCCGAGGGAATCTCGACCATGATGCCGACCTCCAGCTCCTCGGGGGCTGCGATATTCAGGCCTTCGTCCTCCAGCTGGGCGCGGGCCTGCTCGTAGAGCGCCTTGGCCTGCCGCCACTCGGCAAGGCCGGAGATCATCGGGAACATGATCTTGATCCGGCCATACTGACTGGCGCGGAGGATTGCCCGCAGCTGCGTCAGCAGCAGCTCCGGACGGTCCAGACCGATCCGGATCGCGCGGTAGCCGAGGAACGGATTCTCTTCTTTAGGCAGCTGCAGATAAGGCAGCGCCTTGTCGCCGCCGATGTCGAGCGTGCGGATGATGACCGGCTTGCCGGCCATCCGCTCCGCCACCGCCCGGTACGCCTGGGCCTGCTCGTCCTCTGAGGGGAGCTGCTTCGCATCCATGAACAGGAACTCGGTCCGGTATAGGCCGACGCCCTCCGCATGACGTTCGGCTGCCGCTTCGGCTTCCTGCAGGGAGCCGATATTGGCCGCCGTCTCCACCGCGACGCCATCGCGGGACACCGCCGGCCGCTCCCGGTAGATCTCCAGCTCGCGCTCCTCCTGCTCGGCCGTCTGCCTGCGCTGCCGGTAGTCGGCCAGTGTCGCTTCATCCGGGCTGACGATGCAGATGCCCTCCGAGCCATCGACGATCAGCAGCTCGCCATCCTTGATGCTGTCCACCGGATCACCCGCTCCGACAACGGCAGCGATACCGAGGGAGCGGGCGAGCAGCGATGTATGCGACGTCTTGCCGCCGGCCCGCGTCAGGAAGGCGAGCACGTAGTGTTTGTCCAACTGGACGGTATCTGACGGAGCGAGGTCGTGAGCGACCAAGATAACTTCTTCCCGGATCTCCGAGAGCCGCGTTCCTCCGCCATCCCCGGACAAGTGGGACAGCAGCCGCTGTCCGAGATCACGGATATCCGCCGCCCGCTCCTGCATGTAGGCGTTGTTCAGCGCTTCGAAGCGGCCGGCGGTCTGGGAGACCACCGCCTGTACCGCTTCCCGGGCGCTCGCGCCTTCCTCGCGGATCTTCTTCTCCATCGGCGGATAGAAGGCCGGATCGGTGAGGAACTTTGCTTGTCCGCTCAGGATACCGGCCTGCTCTTCGCCCAGTGTGGCTTTGGTCCGCTCGGCCAACGTCAGCAGCTCGGATTCGCTCTGCTGTCTGGCCTGCTGGAGCAGGGTCAGCTCGCCATCGGTATCTACAGCCCCAGTGGCTGAACCCTCATCTTCTGCGGCTGCAGGCGCATAGACCATGGCCCGGCCGATCCGAATACCAGGGGAGACGCCGATCCCCCGGATGATCTGATCAGCCATTACCCTTCACCGAATTTGCTCTCGATAAGGGCGGTCAGCTCCCGGACCGCTGCTTCGGCGTCGGCACCGTCCGCCTCCAGTATCACTTCGGCCCCCTTGGCCAGACCGAGGGTCATCAGCTCCAGCATGCTCTTGCCGTCGGCTTCGTCGCCGGCTGCGTTTTTGACCCGGATCGTGGACTCGTATTGACCGGCCTTCTCTACGAACAGCTGGGCGGGACGGACGTGGAAGCCCTGGTCGTTTTGAATAGTTAAAGTTGTTGTAGCGATGACAAACGCCTCCTTTATAGTGCGTGTTCAAAAAGGTCGGTGTTCAGCACGGCGGACTTTTTGAACAACCTCTTATAGGTGTTAGACCAGCAGCGGGATACGCGCTTTGTAGCGCTCAATGCAGGCTTGATTATGCGCGTCGGCGCCGTCGATATTGCCGCTCAGGAAGACAGGCGGCTCATAGCCGGCCTCCGCCATGATCGCGATCGCGCGGGCGAAGATGCTGTTGACGATCACCGCGCCGATCACGGTCGAAGTCGGAGTGAAGGGCACCGCGACCTTCGGGTGCCGCAGCACCGCATCGCCGGGCACCGCTTGATTGTCGATGACGATATCGACGCTGTTGTACAGATGCTTGCCGCTCGTATGGCGCGAGGTCTGGCTCCTCGAGTAGGCCAGCGAGGTGATGCCGACCGTGACGGCGCCTTTGGACTTGGCGATCTGCGCCGCGTCGACCGGCACGGGATTGCGCCCGGAGGTCGACAGCACGATCATTACCTCGCCCGCCCGGATATCCTGCTCCTCCATGAAGGTGGCACCAAGTCCGTTCTCACGCTCCAGCTCGGAAGAACGCACCGCTCCTTCGTGCAGCATCAGCTTCTCGACGAAGATGGGCCGGATCGGCACGAGGCCGCCCGCCCGGTAGAACACTTCCTCGGTCAGGATATGGGAGTGCCCGCAGCCGAACAAGTGGACGATGCCGCCCTCCATGATCGATGCCGCGATCCGCTCGGCCGCCTGCTCCATGGCTGGCGTCTGAGAGGTCTCCACAGCATCCAGCATCATCCGGATTTCCTTGAAGTACGTGTCGATCATCGCTGTTCCTCCTCCTTGCTATTGCTGCCTTCCGCCAGCTCCGTCTTGGCGCGCAGCACGATGTCAGTCATCGTACGGAGACTGGCTTCGATGATCCGCTCGCCCTTCTCCCACGTCGCCAGCGTCGCATCCCCCAGCACCGCTGTCGAGGTGAACTGCTCCCACGGGGTAGGCGTGCAGTCGTCCTCCACGGTGATCCGGGGGATATCGCTGATCGCTTTGGACATATCGACGTGTTCCTCGGCAAGATACAGCATGTAGGACGTCTCCAGCTCGCAGGCGTGGAAGTAGGTGCCGTGCGCCGATGGCGTCTCCCGCACCTCCGCGATCGCTTCCTTGGACCCGGGGTAGAAGAAATAGTAGACCTTCAGCGCCGGATAATCGCGATACAGGAGACGGGCGGCATCCTTCAGGCAGGCCGCGTTGCCCAGATGGCCGTTCAGCATCACGTAGATGCCGAAGCCCTGCTGGTACAGACTCTCGCCGATATCATAGAGCATCTGGATGAGCGCCTGGTTGGAGACATTCAGACTGCCGGGAAAATTTTTCAGGCTCCACACCTGCCCGTAGGGCAGAGTAGGGAGCACGACGCTGTCCGTCTTCTCGGCCAGCCGCTGGGCCAGCCGCTCCGCCAGCAGATTGTCCGTGCCGAGCGGCAAGTGGGGCCCGTGGGCTTCGACGGCGCCGATCGGCAGGATGGCGCAGCGGGTGCGCTCGATCTCGGCAGCGACGGTATAACTGGTCTGATCCGCATAATGCATAAGCTCACTCCTCAAAGTTTTCTGAAGGAAAACTAACTTCGTAAGCATAAGCTAGCGCTTGAACGAGAAGCAGGCCGCCGGATTATGGATGAAAAACTTCTCGATCAGCTTCTGGCCGTCAAACCCGGCCCGGTTGGCTTCCTCGATGAATCGGGGCACCCAGGTGCCGATGATATATTCCAGGCCGAGCCCGTGGTCGTAATATTTGTAATACGTCTTGCGGGCGGTGTCGCCGCTGACGAGGATCTGATCCTCGTAGCCTTTGCGTACCAGCGAGAGGATCAGCTCGATCCGCGTGCTCTCCGGCGCGTACTTGATCTTGCCGATCCCGTCGAAGCTTAAGTAAGCGCCGGTGCGGGCGATCTGATCGTGATAGTAGGGATCGGGATTGCGATCCATGTGACCGAGACTGAGGTAATGCAGATCGACCTTCTCGCGCCGCAGCAGCTCGAGCTGCTCCAGCCCCATCGTACCGACCTCCGTGTGCGAATGGACCGGCGCTTTGGTCTCATGATGGGCGCGGGCGACCGCCTGCAGCGTCTTGATCTCCAGCGGCGAGATGCGGTTGTACCCCGTGCCGAATTTGACCTGACCTGCCTTGAATGGCGTACCCTCCAGCCCTTCCTCGACCTCGCGGATGACGAAGTCGGCGAGCTGGTTAACCGTACTCTCGTCGATCCACTGCGCATACGTCTCGTAGTTGCCGATCAGCGGCTTCAGCTCTTCCTTGATCTTGGCATCCCATAGGAAGCTCTTGTTGAAGCCGGCCGTGCCGACGATCTTGACGCCTGTATTCTTGTAGATCTGGTAGACCGCGGGCACGTCGCGGCCGTAGTCGACCGCCGTCGCATCGACGATCGCCTGGCCGCCATGCGATTGGAACGCCCGTACATCCAGCTCGGACTTGGCCGGATCGTCCAGCAGCAGATCATCCGCATCGCGCTCCGCCCAGTAGGCGGGACGGCACACAATATGCTCATGCGAATAAGTAAACCCCAGCTCCGACGGATCGATGTCCCCATCCAGCGTACGTATAAAGCTCATGAATTTCCCTCCTTACTTCTCCATCCCTATATGAGTATTTTGTCTTGCAACTGGTATTGAGATTCGGCAAAGGGACGAAGAGGAGAGGGAGCCTGGAGAAACGAAGTGCCCGCCTTTGTCTCCGGATTTCAACCACATCGGTGGTTAAAAATCAAGAAATCTGGAGACAACAGCGGTCGCAAGGCCCCTCTCCTCGTAGTCCTGACGCCCTTAATCTCAAAAAAGCAGCTGCGACAAAAACCGAATTATAGGTCCAATTATGAACATATCCGAATCCGCCGCCCACATCGCCGTATCCGGCACCGTGGACGAGATCAGGAAGCGGACCATGACATACTGGCCCCAAGCGACCACAGTCGCTGTGATGAAGCCGCCGAGCAGCGCGCCGCGCACGCCCCCGGTCGAGTTGCCGAACACGCCGGCTGTCGCGCCGTGGAAGAACAGGACGATCATCGTCGGCACGAAGATGTAGGACACGGTACCACCAAGTACCACCAGCCAGATCAGCGCGCCGCCGAAGGCGCCCAGGAAACCGAGGATGACGGCATTGGGCGCATACGGATAGACGACCGGCGAGTCGAGCGCCGGGATGGCGCCGGGGACGAGCCGCGTGGCGATCCCGTTGAAGGCCGGTACCAGCTCGCCGATGAACATCCGCACGCCCATCAGGACGATGGCGATGCCGCCGGCAAAGGTCAGCGACTGGATGATCGAGTAGATGATGAAGTTCTGATCGCCTGAGAGGGCGACGAGCTCAGCTGCGGCGGGCGTATTTTTCAGGGAGATGATGATCGCGCCGATCAGGAACAGCGTCCCCATGCTGAGCGCCGTGATGACGTTGGGGTCGCGCAGGAACTCCAGTCCCTTGGGCACCTTGATCTTCTCCGAATCATTCTCCTTATTGCCCAGCAGCTTGCCTAGCCATGCGCCCAGCAAGGCGACCGAAGCCGAAGTGTGGCCGAGCGCGATATTGTTGTTGCCGGTGATCTTGCGCATATAAGGTTGTGTGACAGCCGGCTGGAACGTCCAATAGAGGCCGAGGACGACCGAGAGCAGGATCAGCAGCTTCCAGAAGGCCGCTTCGCCGCCTGCCGTGTGCA
Organism: Paenibacillus jepli; assembly: GCF_047238105.1. Taxonomy (NCBI): domain Bacteria; kingdom Bacillati; phylum Bacillota; class Bacilli; order Caryophanales; family Paenibacillaceae; genus Paenibacillus; species Paenibacillus jepli. Next base: position 2,282,934 of record NZ_JBDFMD010000001.1, on the reverse strand, counting down.
CCGCGATGCCGGCAAAGATCGTCGAGGTCCAGAACATCATATGTCCCGTGAGATAGATGTACTTGAAGCGCGTGAAGCGAGCCAGCAGCACGTTGATCAGGAAGCCGAGGAACATCGCCAGCGTCACTGCGCTGCCGAACCGCGAGTTGAAGGCCTCTTGTCCCATGAACTGTCCCAGCGAGGAAGCCTCCAGACCGAAGACCTCCTGCCACATCGGCTCGAACACGGTCAAGGCGCCGACGATGACGTCGGCACCGGCACCGATGATCAGGAAGCCGATGATCGCTTTGAAGGTGCCGCTGATGATCTGGCTGGTCGTTTTTTTCTGCAGCAGCAGGCCGAGCAATACAATGAAGCCCAGCAGTATCGCCGGGGTCCCAAAGATATTCGTCGCTATCCAAAAAATCACATCCACGTTGGGTTCCTCCTTTTGGTAAGCCGCGTGGGCCATCGATCCGGCCTGCTGCAGCAGCTATTGCCATACAGAACTATAGTGCAGCCTGCAGGTTTTCCTTGATTTCGTTCAGGTCAAAATAGTTGTTGACGATGATGATCTTGGCGGCATGGCCTTCCAGGCTCTGCGCCAGCTCGTTGTTGGTGACGATGTAATCCGCTTGCGTGCCCGAGGCGGTCGAGACGTCCATATGATCGACATCGGCTGTCACGTCCAGCTCTTTCAATACATTCTCGACATTCATCCTCAGGATCAGGCTGGTGCCTTGTCCGAGGCCGCATACGCAAATAATTTTCATGATTAATACCCTCCTATTGATTCGATTCGTGGAGCAGGTGTTGAATATCTTCCGGCGATGCGGCTTCCTTGAGCTGCTGTACATGCGCCGGGTTGTTCAGCAGTGTGGTCAGCTTGCGGAGCATCTGGATATGCTCCTCGCTGGAGGATGCACCAAGCGCAAACACCAGCTCGACCGGATCGTTCTTCGGATGGCCGAACGCGACAGGCTGCTGCAGCCGGACGAGCGACAGGGAAGCCTCATATACGCCGTCCTCCGGCTTGGCATGGGGCAGCGCGATGTGCGGAGCCAGGACGAAGTAGGGGCCTTTCTCTTCATAGGAAGCGACCATCGCTTCGACATAGCGGCTCTCGACCGCACCCGCCTCGGCGAGCAGCTGGCCGGCGGCGCGGATCGCCGAGGCGGCGTCAGATGCCGCTTCATCCAGAGCGATCAGCTCAGATGTGAGAAATTTCATCGGTCGTTCTCCTCTCCTCGCAAGGATCGCCTCATCCAGAGGCCGCTTGCTTCACAAATTTCAATACATCTTCAATAGCGTTAGTATTTTCCAAAGCCTCGCGTTTATGCGGATCTCCCAAAAGTAGGGACAGCTGCGACAACGGCTTGAGATGAGACTGGCCATCGGCGCTGGCTAACACAAACAGCACGCGCACCTGGTGTCTGGGCGCCTCGCCGAAGGCGACAGGCCGGGCCAGCTTGAGCAGGGCGATGGCCGTGCGGGCAGCGCCGTCCTCCGGTCTGGCGTGAGCGATCGCTACCCCGGGGGCAAGCACGATATACGGGCCGTGCTCCTCCACCTTCTGGATCATCGCCTCCACATAACGAGGCTCGATCGCCCCCTCATCCAGCAAAGGCCAGGCGGCTGCCCGGATCGCCGTCCGCCAGTCCGCCGCCGTCTCCAGCAGCCGGATCCGCTCCTGCGTCAGCAGGCGGTCCAGCGACAAAGCCGGCGGGTGCTCCGCTGCCTGCTGGCCGCGCAGCAGGTAACGGCTCACCTCCTCATAGAGCGCGGCTTCGTCGTGGATATCGGCATGCTTCCTGACCAGCTCGAGGATCGCTCCCGCCGCCCCGTGGGGCATCGTGCTGCCGCCCGGGGCTGCCGCTGAGCGGCCAATCTGCTGGAGCAGCGCCGACTTGTCCGCATCCGAGAGGATCGGCGAGACGACGAATACCGGGGCGCGGCTGCCAGGCAGCGGCACCGTCGAGAAGATCAGATCGACAGGCTGTGCATACTTCTCGTACTCGCGGTACGAGAGGACATCCTGCCAGTCGATCGCGGGAAACAGCTGCTCCAGCTGCAGCTTCAGCATCCGGGAAGCGGACTGGCCGTTGACGCAGACGATGACGGCGCGGCTGCGCCGCTGGGGCTGCGCCTGCTCGCGGCGCAGCCAGCCGCCGAAGTGCATGGCCAGGTAGGCCAGCTCGCTCTCGCCGATCGGCCGCCGCAGCAGCGCTTGCAGCGGAGCGGCCGCTTTTTCGGTGAGCTGGTACACCTCCGCATACTTGGTCTGTACGGCTTCTGCGAGCGGATTGTCCTGGTAGAGCCCATACTTGATGCGATAGTAAGCCGGCTTCACATGCCGGAACAGCTGGGCTTCCATCTCCTGCCGATGCTGGAAGTAGACGCAGCCGATCCGCTCGAAGGCATCGATCATCTCCCGGGTAGCGGTGAGGATCCGTCTGGCCTCGCCATCGGGATCGCGTGCCTTCGTATGGTTGACGCTTGCGCCGAGCAGGTGGACGGTCAGGTAACAGATCTCGTCCTCCGGGAACGTGATGTGCATCAAGCCGCCGAGCTGCTCCGCGAGCTCGGCGGCCAGCGGGTAGAAGTCCGATTGCCGCAGCGCCTGCTTCTCGTCCTCGTCCATGCGTACCGTCTGGCCTTCGCCGAGCCGCTGGGCAAACAGCAGCAGCCGGGAAGCCAGGCTGAGCACGGTTTCATCTGTCAGCTCAATATTGGCCCGTTCTTCGAGATTGCCGATCAGGGCGTAGATATCGTCCAAATGACCCAGCGCATGCAACGGCAGGCGGGAGGAGAACAGCTGATGGTGCACTTTGTCCTGGATGGCCTCGGGGGTAGAGGCTAGGCCCAGCTGGGGCAGGACAGCGGAGAGATAGTGGGACAAGGCTTGCCGCTTGGCCGCTTCGTCGCCGCTGACCGTATAGCCCAGCTTGCGGTCGTAGCGTACGTGCAGGCCGAAGCCTTCCAGCTCGGCAGTGAGCTTCTTCAGCTCCTTGTGCGCCGTCCCGCGGCTCACATCGAGTAGCTGCTGCAGATCGTGCAGGAACACGGGCTCAGTGCGGCTGATCAGGTACATCGCCGTCCAGACCGCGCGTTCCCGGCGGGATAGATAATAGTCAGATGCACGGGCGTGGCCGGCCAGTGCGGGGAGTTGGTGTCTGGTAGACTCGGGCAGCAGGTAGCCGAGTTCGCGGACATAGTGAACCGGCGCCAGACCGTGTGTGCTGAGCCAATGATTGATCTTGTCCATATCGTAGTACACGGTCCGCTTCGAGATATGCAGCTGCTGCATCAACTGCTGGAGCGGGATATAGTCGGGCGCTTCCTGCAGCATCGCAAGTATGGCTGTGTTGCGCTCGGTTAAGATGACAATCCCCCCTTTGTCTACCCTTACCCTCATTATAGAAGCGGCCTGCAGCCGCTTTACAGCCCAATCATTGTACCCGGGTGTTTGCAAAGTTATACGGTGGGGGGAGGGACAAAATTCATCGGGATAAAAAAGAGGGGTTTGGATGAGATACGACAAAAAAAGCTCTATAAAAAACGTCTCATTTCATCGATAATTAATGAAGTTAGTAACTTCTTACGCTGAAAAGGGGTAGCCAATGGATCGTGATAATCGAATGAAAACATTCATTTTCCCAAACCCATCAATTATCATATTTTACATGCTTTATTTTGGGTTCATCATATTTGCCTTTACGATGACATTGTTAGTTTTAAGTGATACTCCAATGAATACTGGATTGTCTATTGTGGGTGGGATTACTTTGCTCTCAGGGATAAGTTGCTATTTTTTAATATTTGACAGAAAAATATCTATTGATAGTACAGGTGTGCACCATAAGTCATTGCGGAGAGTACTATTTCTGAGATGGGAAGATATTAAAGAGGTAGGCTTCGTAGAGTTAAGGGCATCGTCTAGATCACAAGGATATAAATTTGTGTGTTTTTCTACCTTTGAAAATGGAACAGGAAAACAGGTCAGCGAACTGTCTAAAGATAATATTTATCTCCGCGATCGAAGAGGGCTAATCAACTTTATAAAAGAGTACTGGAAGAAAGACATTATACCTTTTGATCAAAAAGATTATGATAAATATGTTCGGTACTAGAGGAGAAACTTGTAATGACTCTTTTTTGAGAGTGCTTTAAGCGCTTAAGGCTTTGGACGATTCTACACCGTCAAAAGGCTTGAAATATGTCATGTATAACTATTGCTCAGGGGGAGGAGAATTTGGTGAATAATTATCCAATAATGAAACCTCCTTTTGAGGTAATTGACTTTTCAGAAAGGAATAAAGATCAAGCGTATGAGTACTTTCACTGGTTTATAAATGAAATTCCGAATCGGTTGGTAATATTGATTGATGCAATTGAAGTAAATAGTATTAATAAAAAGGAGTTTTTTGATTTTAAACCGGAGTCTCTTAGTCCGCTTTGGATATGGTTGAAAGAAAGACTGAATACAGTACCTAAATCTATTGAGGAAATGAATACTTTAAGAGTTACCCTCCCGGATTGGATTGTTAAAGAAGTAGTGGATTGGAAGATTGATACACCATTCCTTTCAATGGCCATTGATGTGTCACTATATTTTGCTGAAGCAGTCCAATATCAACGATAAGTGAATTATTGAAAAATTACCAAAATGGAGAAAGATTCCCGGGATATTATATCGAATACTTCTAGAACATTTAAGGATGTGAAAGTATAATCTCGGTGATGCCTCGAGACAATAGCGGAACTACGAAGGAGCGCCAATGAGCACATTTTATGATAGTCTTTCCTTACCAGCTTTTCTTGCGTTGACATTTGGTTTTCCTTTCGTGATGATGCATTATTTTTGGAAGAACAGAAGAAGCTACCCGATTGAATATTTGATAGGAATCATGTTTGTGTGCCTCACCGGCTTTGTCTCGGGGACGATCAGGCTATTGGAGGTATACAAGGAAGCATCCGAGCTGCCATCTTGGTTAAGAGGGACTCCGATTCCCTTTGTCATATTGGCATCCGTGTTTATGTATGTTGGCGCATATAAGAAAGCGGAGGATCCGGCTAAAAAAAGGACGATTTTATTTTTGTTTATGACCTTGTTGTCGATCTATTTATTTGTGGCTTTAATGGCCATTTTTAAACCTTGGAAGTAGTGGAGATCCGACTACTCAACTAAAAGACGATACGGCTGGTCAAGTTGATCATATCCCCGGCAAGTAGACAATAAGAAAAGAGCATTATTATAAGCGGCGACCGCTTCTCTGTATTTAACCGGAGAGAGGTCGCCGATTTTTTTCTGGAAATGCTCTTAGTTGTAGTAGGTAATATATAGAAATAAGACGTTTGCTGTCGACATATCGTTTGGTTTTCGCAGATACAGCTGTTCATCATTCAAATGAGAGAAGAATGATTCCAAGCAGGCATTGTCAAAGCAGTTCCCGCGTCTGGAATGGCTGCCTTTCAGATGCTGTGCTTGTAGCTGTTTGGCGCAGGATTTATGAGTGTATGGAATCCCTGGTCGGAGCGAAGAACCGTCTCATTACTTTCCCCAAGCTTCTCTACGGTACCCAGAACAAGCTGCAGGTCAATGAATGGAGCATCAGCCTGAAAATCTCGTTTGAGTTCATTGGCAAACACCACGGATGGTTTACGCCCGGCATTCGGACGTTTCTTGCGAATCACAGACCGTATACCGAGCTACCGCATACAGCAAATGATGGACCCTTCTATGGTCCCCGGCGGCGCTGAAGGGCCAAATATGCTGGCGCATTGGTCTGATCATAGTGCCGTTGCACCTTGGGCTAAGACGGCCATGACTGCGGTAAACGAACAGGGCATCTTGGTTGGGGATCCTTCGGGTACGGTAGCTGCCGCGCGCGCCTGCATGATGCCGGTCTGCGCGACCGCACGGACGGCATCGGCGGCATAAGCCGCATGGACGTCGCCGAAGGCGGCGCATCATCCGACGCCGTGAGGCCGAAGGCGCGGGCAACGATATAACGGCCGCGTCCTGACGGGTGATCTCGGCTTCGGGACGGAAGGTGACGTCGGCATAGCCGTTGATCAGCCCTTGCGCCTTCGCCGCGCTGACATAGCCGGCATACCAAGCAGTGGCAGATACATCGGCGAAATCGGCGGTCAGCTCGGAGGTGGCATCGTCCAGTACGAGCGTGACGAGGATTTTGGTGAACTCGGCGCGCGTGAATAGCTTGTTCCATCGAAAGGAGCGTTTCTATGAGTCTACGAAATATTAAAATCATGGTTCGCTTAAATGAGAAGGAGCGAAATCACTTGGATCGGCAGATGAAACAGTCCGGCCTTTCTCAGGAAGCTTTATTCCGATCCTTAATTATCGGCTTTAATCCAAAACCACTGCCTCCCCTCGACTATCACGCGCTGATCCATGAGCGTCATGCCATCGGAAATAACCTGAACCAGTTGGCGGTGAAGGCTCATGCAACCGGAAACGGTAGGAGCGAGACATCCCGGTCTTGCCAGTTCCTTAATTTTGTCAAAGGATTTACAGGTGCTGTGCTGTCGAGCATTGGAGCTATTCAAAGAAGCTGGATGGTGACGTTCAAGAGCGTTTTTTGGCGCGGGGAGGATAAGGCGTTTTTTGATCCGTGCGACCAAGCAAATAATCGATGCTCGTCTGATGAAAATCTGCCAATGCAATTAAGAGCGCTGTTGGAATATCCAACTTCCCTCGTTCGTAATCGCTGTAGGTTCGCTGCTTGATATTCAGATGCTCACACAGTTTCTCTTGTGATAAATCCTTGTCTTCACGCATGTTCCGTATTCGTTCATAGATCACAGGCACTCACCTCAAGATGAGTATAGTTCAGTGGATAATCCACTCTTTACTTTCAGTGTGTTATACACTAGAATTTCTTGTATGCGCCCTTTTTATACAGGAAAATCCTTTTAGAGTAAGAGCGAGTTGGGGTGAAACGCCTGCCTTTCGTGAAGCTGAGGACATCTGCCGCGTTACTCGCTAGGTTTTGAAGTTTCTTCAAAACGGTTTTTCGGAAAAGGACAAAGGAGATGGTTGCAACGCATTCTACGAAAATGGCAGTCCTGACTGTCCTTTATCAGAGGCGGGAAAGGTTAGGGCTGAGCTATGAAGATACGCTTGCCTTGGCGGACGAAATTGCGCGATACATCTCGAATTTTCGGCGAATCGAAGCGGAGGTCATTCTGGAAGCCAATACAACACTATGGAACAAGGGCGGACGCAGAGCGCTTAGCCAATTATCGGTGCAGCAATTGCTGGACATAATGGAGGCCGCTCAGCATGCGAGCGTAGACGAGCCTTTTGTGGATGAGCTATACAAGGAGCTGCGACGCAAGCTAGCGCAAGAACAGGGCAAATAGCAGGTAAGCCTGTAAATAACCAAGTGCGGCTCCTTGTTCGCTCTACCAGCTATGAATTTGACAAAGAGGCAACGTAACGAGGCGGCATGACCTGTAATCCGAAGGAGGACACTCATAGCATCATGAAAGGAGCAAACGAACTTCTAAAACATATTGAACGCGTCCGCAGAGAACTGAATGAGAAAGCACTGCACTTTGGCCTTCAAAGTCATGCGGTGCTTGAAAAATCAAGAGAATTGGATCAGCTCCTGAATGCTTATCAATCCGCCGAATCGGGAGAGAATATGGATTCAAGCCAGAGATCGCTATAAATAGTTGCGTGATTGCTACAGAGGTGCCCGATTCGGGTTCAAAAATGAAACGGTTAGTAGAAGGCTCCAATCAGGATGCCCTTCGACTAACCGTTTTATTTTGAGAGGAGAGCGATAACATGAAGCCGCCCGTTTTTCACGATTCCGAGCACGAAGCCTTCTACTACCGAATGTTAGCAGAGCGTCGTTGTACCGACAGCTACCATTGCGCATTGTTTTACACACTGGGCTTGTCGAAGGATACCCGCGCCCATATTCAGGAATTGTTCGACTTTTCCGATGGCGGCATCAAGCCGGAAGGGCTGTCTGCTTGGCAAACCGGAGGTTCCATCCGCATTTGTCGATTGGCGTTCAATATTTAACACCGTATGAACTGTTTGATTGCGAAGCCGCTCCTTACTTTATTGAAGCGATACGGCTACGCTATCCGGAATATAATCGTCAACTGGCCTCAAGCATCAAGCCTCATGCAGCGGGCGTTAAACGGCGATTACACGGGAGCCTTTGCCCCCTACGGCTACCGCAAGGACGAGCAGAACAAGCATAAGCTGATTCCCGATGAAAAGACCGCCGCGATTGTGCAACGCATTTTCCGATTAGCGGTGGAAGGTCACAGTCCCTTTAAAATTGGCAGACTGCTGCGGACAGATCGTGTTCTCACTCCTCGCGCTTACTTGGCGGAGCAGCATCAGCGATACCTGAAGGTCGTCAATGCCCGGCATCCGTACGATTGGGGCGCAACGACCGTCAAGGCCATTCTCCAGAACAAGGCGCATATGGGGCATATGGTGAGCCATAAGACAACCAAGCCCTCCTTCAAGAAAAAGCGGGTCGTCGCCGTGCCCGAGGACGAATGGATTGAGGTTCGGCATACGCATGAGCCGCTGATTGACGAGGAAACCTTTGCTTTGGCACAGAAGGTCATTCGGGTGAGGAAGCGTCCAACCAAAGAGGGCGAGCATCAGATCTTCGCCGGATTGCTGAAATGCTCGACCTGCGGCCAAGGCTTGTCCTTCGCTCACCGAGGCAGCAGCAAGACCAGCGGCGGTAAAGGCGGTCGCGGCAGCTTCGCTTGCAATCAGTCGCTGACGCGCGGCAAAGCGTATTGCAGCTTCCATTACATCAGCTATGTGGATATCTACGAGATTGTATTGGCCGACATCCGGCGACACGCGCAGACCGCCAAGGAGATGGAAAGCGCCTTTGCGGAGAAGCTTGCCACGTTGAGCCAGACCCAGCAGAAAAAGCAATGGCGAGCTGCCATGAAGGAGCGCGTCAGGTTGAACAGCCGGGAAAGTGAGTTGCAAACCATTCAGCGGAAGCTTTATGAGGACAATGCTTTAGGGAGGATCACAGACGAGCAGTATGCGGCGTTATCGTGAGATTTTACAGCAGAGCAAGATCAACTGAAGGAGCTGCTCAAGCTGCTGAAGGATCAGCTTAACCAGGCTGAGAGCAAGCGAGAAAACACGACTCGATTTTTAGAACGGGTACGTGAGTACACGGAATTGATATTTATTACCGATTCGTCGGTCTAATTTCGTAAACAGCAGAGGTTCTTACCTCGTTAAAAATAGATTAATCCTTTGATGTTTATTAATCCAACTGGTCATCTGGGGTGGCGACAAATTGATAATCTTGGTGTAGGGGTAAGCAAGGCTGTAGGTTCGGCGATCATGGATATTATAAAATCTCCTGTAGCGATGTATGAGTTAGGCAAGGCATTAATAAACGGGAGCCTTTCGTTAGTAGAGCTAGGCAAAGCCATTGGCGCTGCGGCTGCTGAGCCTATTGCCTACTTAATCAAGCATTCAAAGCTGGTGTGGACCGGTAAACCAACCGATGCGCAGGTAGAGGAGTATGGAAAGCAATTAGGTAATGTGCTTCTAATGGCTACGGGAAGCAGTACTGCCATCAAAATGATAACCAAAGTTGCGCCGAAACTGGGCAATTCATTATCCAAAGTGAAAAAATCCGGTTGCAATTGCTTTACAGCGGGCACGAAGATTCTCACAGACGAAGGGGAGAAACCTATCGAGGAAATTGAGATAGGGGATAAAGTCTTAGCCAAAGATGATGAGACAGGCGAGATGGCTTATAAGGAAGTCGAATGGCTCTTCCAACGTGATGTTGAGGAAACGTATAATATTACTGTCGGCGGCGAAGTCATTACGACAACTGATGAACATCCATTTTGGATTGTAGGCAAGGGTTGGGTGGAATCCAAGAACCTTGTGGTGGGCGATGTTTTGACAACCTCTGATGGTAAGGAATTAGCCATTGAGAAGATTGAGGTTAAGAAGGAACATACCACTGTTTACAATTTTATGGTTAAGGACTTCCATACCTACTTTGTTTCCAATCTCGGAATTTGGACACATAATGCTTGCAGTATTGGGACCGACTTTGGCAAACAAGGAATACTTGCAAATAACCCTGGAATAAAGGTTAATTGGGGTAATAAGACAAAACATGGATTTGATCGTATGTTGGAACGAGGTGTTACCACTGATATGGTTAATGATTGGGTTAGAACTGGCAAAGCACTGTCCCAAGATGGTGGCAAGAAGTTTCTCTTTGTAACAAAGGACGGTGCTGCTGTCGTTGCAAAGGATGGAACTTTGGTAACTGTAATGCACAAACACGATTTTGACGAAAAGATGCAATCTTTAGTCAATACCTTGTATCGGAAATAATTATTTTGAGAGGAGATTATATGAATAGCTTGTCTGAAAAAGTTGCGAAAATAATTAATGATTGGGACCCAATTAATTTATTGCCGTTATTTCCTCCGGATGAATATAGTAAAGAAATTGATTCGATTACCCAGTTTCTTGAAGCACCAAAGAACGTGAACCAATTAGCAGAATTTATTTATAGTCTCTTTCTTGAGAGCTTCGGAAAAACAGTATTTGATATGGACAAATCGGAATGTATTGAGATTGCCAATCAAATACTAGAATAGTTAACAGACCTTGGGGGCGTCAATCCTCAAGGTCTTTCTTTTACCCCCCCACCCAGTACCGAATCAATCGGGCGTTATACGGAGAATACCTTCCAGCTCTGGGCTTCAAACAGGCGATCAAGCGTACGCCCGAGCGCATCGTCGTTAAAGGCGGCCGCGTCACAACCTGCGCCAAATAACTGCTCCACATCCTGGGTCGCATAGAACTCCGAGATGCGATAGAGCGGCATCCGGGAACAGAGGATGTTGATGACCATGGCTTTGATGTGCGTGCCGGGCGAAAGTTTACAGTAAGCCGGACCCCACGCGAGCGAGTCATTGATGAGGTCTTCCAATCCGATTTCATCACAAAGCGCGGCGATTAATTGAGTCGGTCCCGCCGAGATCGATACCATATTCTCAAATTGCATGTAAATTCCCCGTTCTTCGACGTGTTTCTTACTATTTTCGAGGTGAACGGATAGATATCCTTCGTTATTAATTCCGATTTACCACTTTATTCATGCGGAATGTCGGCTACACCTAATGCTAAGACGATTTTGACTCTGCGAAAGTTGAGATTATAAGCCTCAAAAAATGACTAGGGAGTTCACATCTGCAATTGCTAATGGAACCCATCGATTTGCAAGAGGATGCAACTGTTTTGCTGCGGGAACCAAAGTGTTGACAGACGAAGGGGAGAAAAATATTGAAGACATTGAAGTCGGAGATAGGGTTCTTTCCAAGGATGAGGAGACTGGTGAGATTGCCTACAAGGAAGTCACGCATTTGTATCGAAATGATAAGGAAATCATCTACGAACTTACCGTAGGCGACCAAGTCATTGAGACAACCGACAATCATCCATTCTGGGTTGAAGGTAAGGGTTGGGTACTAGCGGCGGACTTGCAGGTGGGGGACAAGTTACAGCAGAGTAACGGGAATACCTTGACGATTGACAATATCAAGATTGCTAGGCATGAAGAGCCGGTTAAGGTATACAACTTTACGGTTGCTGATTTCCATACCTACTACGTTACTGATTTGGGGATTTGTGTTCATAAGCGTCAAAGCGAATACACTTTTTAGTGAGCCTACGCGTATGAGAACATACAGGTAATGAACGAAATGAGGAGGAACCTGTATGTCTTCAAGAGAACAACGTGCGCATGCCGTCAGCATTGATCAACTGAAATATTGGAAACGAAAGCACAAAGACTCGCGTGCCACAAACATCGCTTCGCCCACCACGCCCGGCCTGCTCCCTGTCTCCTTAACCGAAGCGCTCCCTCCCCCGAGCGTGGCGGGCTTTCCCTCTACGTGGGTGTGTTCAGTACCGCCAAGCAGCCCTTAAAAAAGCTGTCCGAATTAATGTTGACAATCCACAGAAACCACAGGATTGTCGTGAGCAACGGCTGGTAACACCGCTATCTGAGCGTTTTAGCTTCCGACACTCCTGTTTCGCTTTTCTTTCGAGTGCCGAGCAGCACGGTCAGCAAACCAAGTCCGAGTATGCCGGCACACACGAGAAGAGCCGGCACAATCTCTCTGCCATAATCAGCCGGTGTTGCTGTTGCGGGATCAATGCTGAAGAAGATCCCGACAATCGCAATACCGAACACACCGCCGAGCTCGCGGGTTGCATTACTCACACCACTTGCCTCGCCGGCCGATTGGTCCGGTACAGAAGTGAGGGCACCATGGGCGAGCGGAGTAAAGCTGAGCCCCATTCCCTTACCGGCTATCATGAATAGCGGTGCCTGATACAGGAACGGGAAACTGGTTCCCTGTTTAAGAATGAGCAAGCCGAATCCAACTAAAGCGATGGCTTGCATGAGCAAACCAACGGACAGGACGTTCCGTGTGCCGAATCGGGTAATAGCGATTCCGGCAAGCGGTGCTGCGATCATGGTGCAAGCGGTCCATGCCATGGTACGAATACCAGCTTCCAACGCGGAGTAACCTTGCCCCTGCTGGAGAAACAACGATAGCAAGAAAATGGCTCCGAATATCCCCGCAAGCATCCAAAAGCCACCGAGTACATACGCCGTGTACGATCTGCTGCGGAATAATTCGAATCGGATGTAGGGGATCGGCCGCTTACGTTCCCATAAGAAGAACAGGAGAAGCATTACCATCCCTGTGGTCAATGGCAGAATCGTGTCCAGAGACACCCAACCGGCCTGGTTGCTTTCTTCCAGACCGTACACAATGCCCAACAAACCGGCGGAAAGCAGCGCAACCCCAGGAAGGTTGAGCGGTTTTCGCTCGCCCTTCGATTCCGGCAACCAATATAGCCCGAGCACGAAAGCAACCAAGCCTATGGGGACATTGACCCAGAAAATAAATGTCCACGGCATCCCTTCAACGATGAAGCCCCCGATCAACGGTCCAACCGATAGCCCGAGGCCAGATATCCCGGACCATATGCCAAGAGCTGCCGCCCGCTTATCATCGGGGAATGCAACATTGACCAGCGTCAAGCTGAGAGGGACGATCGCAGCACCGCCAATCCCCTGAATGGCTCGTGACAGAATGAGCTGAACAGGACTGCTGCTCAGCGCGCACAGCGCCGAACCGACTGTAAATATGAGCAAACCAGTGAGGAACACTTTCTTCCTCCCGTATCGATCTCCTATCATACTGAACGGAATCAACAGGACGGCAAAAGTAAACATATACGCATTCATGAACCACTGCAGATCTGCAAGAGTGGCTTGCAAGGATTGCTGAATTGTAGGGAGAGCAACACTAAGGACAAGATTGTCAAGCATCGCCATGAACAGTGCAGAGCAAGTAATGACTAGCAATCGAATACGAACAGTAGTAAACATGAAACGTCACTCCTTTTATTAAAATACAAGAGTATATGATTCTCCTTATCTACTTGGCTTGTATTTCTCCGGAATGAAACGCGCTGCGCCGTGTGCTTACGAAGCCAGTTTTGCTTAGCAAAACTCTCAGGCGAAGCCGTTTCACCTTGAATTGAAGCCTTCAATACCTATTGCCTATGTTTTTTAATGCAGTCCGCGTTTGCCAGGGGTCCAGAACGGCTTAACCTTCACAGCATTTCGAGGCCAGCCTCTCTCGCGAATGAGATGCAGCATGATCAAACCACAGGTCTGTGCCTCGCCAGCAACATAAGCTGCGCCCGGAAGAGCGGGAAGATCAAGCTTCTCTATGGCCGTAAGCAGCTTGCGGGAGGAAACCGGGGAGTCGCCGTTCCGATATACGCGTTGCAAATGTTCAGCTCCCGGTATCGGCATTTCGTCACGCTCCGAAGCGAACTCCAATGCGCCGTATACTATTTCCGATGGCGCTAGCGATCGGATCATCGCACCAGTCGCTACCGAACCCGTCTCCTCGGCTGCGAACACATAATAGGGTGCAGGCTGTATAACGAAATCGCCCATTGGCCCCCAGAACGTAACGTGATCTCCTGGGCTGACATGACGCGCCCAGTTCAAGCCGATTCCATCGCCGTCGTAGAGATGAATTCTCAGCTCAAAAGAACAAGCTGGAACGGTATAATCCCAAATCGTGTAGGTTCGAAGTGTCTCCGAGGGACGTAGAATCCCATACAGAGATAATGGATCTCGAATTTGAATTCGAACGTGTTGACCTGGCTGATAAGACAGCTGATCCAGTTCCTCGGAGCGGATGCGGATCCGCCTCATATTGCCCTCGATCCTTTCAGCTTCAGTCACGATTCCTTCCGACTTATATTTGGCAAAAAACAGATCTAGTGGATTCCTTGATAAGCGACGATCAGATGAGGATTTTTTGCTCAATGTACCCACTCCTTAGAAATTTATTTATAGATAAATAAATAGATAGTCTTATGATAGGCAAAGCATGAATTCATTACTTTGCCAATCGGTGACTATTTCTTATTGTGATCGGACCAGGGAAGCAGCTTCGGGAGATTCAAGGTCTCCGACACTGCGATCGTTAAGCCCTGGCCGACGAACTGGCTCGCTTCAAAGTCGGCGTTTGGGATTCCCGCCTGCTCTAATTTACTCTTGACGTCCTCATAAATCTGGTCGAAAAAGCCGCGTGCCATTTCACGAATCGATGGCTCGGGAATGGTATAGGCCATCATCGTCAGCAGGATCTCATTGCGATCGGATTCAAGCAGCTTTTCGAACGTATTTCCCATCTCGATTTTAAGTATCTCAGGAGGGGCATCCACCCTAGAGAATGCGTGCCGGATGCGTTGCGCTGCTTGGTCCAGAATGGCGAGATACAATGCCTCTTTGGATTTGAAGAAATGGAAGATGTAAGGCTGCGTAACACCAACCGCGCGTGCTACATGAGCAGTGGTTGTTTTGTAGTACCCGAACTCCGAAAATAACTGTGCTGCGGCACTAAGTAATTGTTGTTTGCGGTTTTGAATAGCGGAATCATCCCTCGGAATCAGAATCAGCCCCTCACTTATTAATCAATAAATAAAATATATTGGAATCAGTATCGATTGTCAAGGCCCATTATCCGGCTGACAAGACTTCAATCGAGCCGCCGTGCGGTTAGTTCTGGGCAATGCATTCGTTACGCTTAAGACGAGGAGAAGCACACGCTGCAGCCGCTGCCCGTTACTGCGGACGAATGTGCCACCTGGAAAGTTGCCACCCGTCGAGAAGATGTATTGCATTGATAAATCTGCCAAGTGTGCGATGGATAAATCATGATGTCTTTAATGAGCACCTTGATTCAGCCATTTTTCAGTGGCCTGCGCTAGAATAGCGGAGAAAGCGGATCAGACCATAAATAGGGGGATGAACATGAGAATCGCAAGCGTTATGGGGCATCAGGTTGTCAAGAATGCGACTGCTTTGCTGTTATCACTAGTCTTGCTCCTGTGTATTTCGTCTCGGATGCAGGCAGAGGATAACGAATTGAGCTATGATCGGACCTTGGGCGATCAACTGCTCGCGGAGGAGCGGATGTCCAAGCCGACGGGGGTGGCTGTGGACAGCGCCGGGAATGTGTATGTTGCGGATACTTATCGTCATAGGATCGTTAAGTTCAGCAAGGAGGGGAGCTTCGAAGCCTGGGGCGGACCGGACAGCGGCAATGCTGATGGTCAGTTCTTCCGGCCGACAGGTGTCGCTGTGAGCCCGGATGGCCGGATCTACGCTGTGGACAGCGGGAACCACCGCATCCAGGTATTCGACCATGCTGGCGTACACCAGTTCAACATCGGAGGCTATGGCACCGAGGGTGGGAAATTGATTGATCCCCAAGGCATCGCCATCGACGCCACGGGCGCGTTGTTTGTGACGGAAGAAGGCAATCGGCGGGTGCAGAAGCTGCAGGCCGATGGCACGCCTGTCTGGCGAACTTCGGCAGATAGCCATTTGTTTAGCCACCCGATGGGGATCGCGGTCAGCCTTGAGGGCAACATCTATGTCTCGGATATCGTGAATAATTATATCAGCGTATTGGACAGCGACGGAAGTGTTCTGGATGCTGAAGGCTGGGGAGGCGCCGGAAGCGGGGACGGTCAGTTCAACATGCCTTACGGGCTGGCGTTCGATCACCACAACCAGCTCTATGTAGCAGATCGATCCAACAGCCGGTTGAAGCGCTTCTCCGCTTCAGGTACGTTCCTGCATGCATGGGATTCCACTGATGTGGGAGAGGGCGGCGAGGACTACTTCCGGCCGCAAGGACTGGCGGTAAGCAACGAAGGCGAGCTCTACGTGCTGGAGGACTACTATGGCGCACTTCATGTTTTCAAGCCGGTTCCGAGCGCAGCCAATCTGCAAGCTCTGCAAGTGGATGCAGGCAGCCTCAGTCCCGACTTCTCACCGGCGGTATTGTTGTATCACTTGAACGTCACCCATGACATCGATAGCATCAAGCTTACGCCTACACCGCTCGAGCAGGGTGCCACGATATCCGTTGGCGGACAAGCGGTTGAAAGCGGGCAGCCCTCGGAGCCGATCGGCTTGCCTGTGGGCGCCACCGTGGTGCAAGTGATGGTTACCTCAGAAGACGGACAGCATACCAGGACCTATACGATACAAGTTCATCGGCCGTCCTCCGACAACGCGAGGTTGCAAGCGGTAACGGCAGACAAAGGCCTATGGAATATGGAATTCCATCCGGATATTATCGCATATACCCTCACTGTCCCGCATGAAGAGACAGCGATCTCGCTGACGCCGGTCACAGACAATCCCTATGCCGTCATCCGGGTCGACGGGGATATACATGCCAGCGGAACACCGCTGGGGCCGGTCCCGCTGGAGGTCGGGGGCGACAATTATATCCATATAAATGTGACAGCGCAGAATCCAATCTATCAACGTCAGTACCGGTTTCAGATCCGGAGGCTGGGAACGCCGGACAATCAATTGTCAGCCTTGACAGTCTCCGCCGGGAGTCTCTCCCCTGCTTTCGATCCGGCGACGACAAGCTACACCGTAACGGTGCCTTATGAGACGGAGACCTTCTATGCCGCGGCCACGGCAGCAGAGCCTCATGCGAGGGTTGATGTTTTCTATGAAAATGCAGCCATGGACGATGTGATGATCGATGAGCTGAATCCGATGCCGCTCGCCATAGGGGATGACAATATCCTGTTCATAGGCGTGCATGCGCAGAACGGTATGTATCGGTTGCACAGCGTACGGGTCATCCGAGAGCCTTCCAGCCGGGCCGAGCTCACCTCGCTTCTTGTGGACGCGGGCTCGCTGAGCCCAGGCGTATTTGATCCTGCTACGACACAGTACAGCGTTGAAGTTGGGAATGACGTGGATAGCATTCGGATCACACCGGTGTTCGGCGAAGGAGTATCGGTGCAGGTCGCAGGGGAAGCGGCCGTAAGCGGGCAGGCGTCCGCTCCGTTACCGTTATCGGTGGGAGACAATGAATTCGAGGCGGTCGTGACCGCGATGGACGGCGAGACCACCCGGACTTATCGCATCACTGTCCACCGGGCACCTTCAAGCGATTCCAGTCTTATGGGACTTGAGCTGGATGCAGGCGAACTTACCCCTGCATTCCATGACACGGCTTTGACCTACACCGCACTGGTGGACCACGGGACGGAGCGTATCCGGATCACGCCCCGCCTCTCGGATGTCCATGCCGGGGTAACGGTAAGAGGGGAAGCGGCAGCAGATGGGATGGCTTCGGCACCGGTTGAGCTGGCCAGGGGCAGGAATCTAGTAGAACTTGTCGTGACCGCTCAGGATGACTCGATAACGACGTACACGATCATGGTGGTGCGGATGCCGCCGGGCATTAGCGACCAGGAGCAGGCGGGAACACCGTCCAATCCTTATGCGGTTGGCAACGAGACAGATCTTGATCTCATGCGATATGCGCTGGGCGGCTACTACCGTCTTACAGCCGATCTGGACATGTCAGGCATCGATTGGAGCCCGGTGGGCAGCAGGTCCCGTCCGTTCACGGGAGGACTGGACGGCAATGGGCACACCATCTCCGGCTTGACCGTGGAGCAGCCGGAAGCAGAGGCCGCCGGGTTATTCGCAGCAATCGATGGTACTGAACATGCCGTGCGTATTTACGACCTGACATTAAGCGATGTGCAGGTAACCGGCAAGGACCACACAGGCGCCATCGCTGGATGGATGAGCCATGCGGATCTGGAGCGTGTGCGAGTCGAGCAAGCTGTCATTCACGGAGGCAGCCTCGTGGGCGGATTTGCCGGGTACGCGAGTAACAGTACGGTACAAACCTCTTATGCTGCCGATGCCGGTATATCCGGGGAGAGCAAGGTCGGGGGCATGTTCGGAGAAATAGAGGGTGTGATGATCGATCAGAGCTTTACGTCCGGGAACGTGACGGCGACAGGTTTTTTTGCTGGCGGACTGTCAGGCACCACGCTGTCGCCCAATACGATCACGAACGTCTACTCCACAACCCGGGTAGACGGGATGGGCTGGTTAGGCGGTCTGATCGGATTCGCTGCGAACGACAGCGGCATCGAGCGGGTCGAAGTGGCAAACAGCTATGCGATCGGCGCTGTGACGAGCTCGGAGATGTTCGATACAGGAGGCTTGGCGGCGCAGACGATGTTCGTTGCAGCCGAGCATGCCTACTGGGTGGAAGAGCTGACAGGCCAGGAAGCGAGCGCGATCGGTGAGGCGAGGACGGTATCCGGGTTGAAGCGGCTTGATGAAGAAGGGAGATGGGACTTCGAGCAGGTGTGGATGTACACCCTTGCCGAGGCGCATCCGCAGCTGCGGATATTCTTATCCGGCAATCGGAAGCTAAGCGACCTTCGGATCAACAACGGCGACCAGCTGCTGGACCTGGCCTTTGACCCGGAGTTGCTGAATTATGAGCTTGCGGTGCCTCACCAGGTGGACAAGCTTTCATTGACGCCCATCATGGCAGATGAGAAAGCTCAAGTGACCGTGGCGGGCAACGTCCTGCCATCTGGAGCTTCGGTAACCGTAGGACTTGAGATCGGCGTCAATACGATCGAGCTGAAGGTTACGGCGGAGAACGGCTCGGAGTTCGTGTACGCAGTAATTGTCACCCGTGAGGGGAGGGCCGGAACCTCGGTATGGTTCCCGCTTCCGGGGACCCCTCCCTCGGATAAGGCTGATTTGGAGATTACCGTAAATGGAGAACCGCTTGAGCAACTGGCAAGCCATGTCCGGAAGCAAGAAGAGGGCAAGTCCGTGGTCCAATTCCAGTTGGACGGAGAGCGTCTGCGTGCCTTCATCCAAGAAACGGTTGGAGACATGCGGTTAGCTGTACGGGTCACGGATGAGGCGGACAAGACGGTCGGCGTATTTACCGGCAAGGAGATCGAGCAGCTAGAGCAAAGAGAGGCGATAGTGAAGATTATCACGGACAACGCCTCCTATACGTTGCCGGTCCGAGAGCTTCAGATCGCCGAGCTGGCGCGAAAGTGGGGAGACGCTGTAGAGCTGGAGGACATCCGGATTACGATCGAGCTTGAGACTGGCACGGAAGAAGACTGGCGAATCGGAGAGAATGGGTCAGAGGGGTATCGCATCCTAGTACCGCCGATCAGCTTCCGTATCCTGGCTTCGCATGAAGGCCGAGTGGTAGAAGTGAACCGATTCCAGCATCCGGTAGAACGCAGCATCCGTTTGCCGGAAGGCATCGATGCGCATGCTGTGACCACAGGCGTCCGGGTTGAACCTGACGGGACGATGCGGCATGTTCCGACGAAGGTGACCTTCATGGACGGGGGCTGGCATGCGCGGATCCGCAGTCTGGCTAACAGCCCCTATACCGTCATCTACAATGTGCGGGCATTCGCTGATATGACAGGGCATTGGGCTGAAGCGGAGGTTGGAGAGCTCGCATCGCGCATCGTTATCAACGGCACGGGCGCGGATGAGTATACGCCTGAGCGTGCTGTAACCCGTGCTGAGTTTGCCGCTGTCCTGCAGCGGGCGATGGGGCTGGCAGACACAGCGGCAAGTACGCCGTTTACGGATGTAAATGAGGAAGACTGGTTCTCCGGTGCGGCAGCGCGTATGCATGAGTACGGGATCATAACCGGTTATGAGGATGGCAGCTTCCAGCCGGAGCGGATGATCAGTCGCGAGGAAGCCATGGTCATGATAGCCAGAGTCATGCAGGTCATCGACCGGGAGCGGATGGACGTGGCGGGAGATGAAGCCGGTGTAAGGGCCTATGCCGATCATGCCAGGATCAGTCCCTATGCCCGGCAGGCCATCGCCTGGAATGTAGAACGGGGCATCATCCAGGGAGAGGGCGGTCTGCTCCGGCCGGATGCTCCAGTCACCCGGGCGCAGACAGCGGCTATCGTGCTGCGGTTGCTGCAGGCGATGGACCTGATCTGAACAAATCTGAGGCAAGAAGAAGGCAATGGGGTATTGCGTATCGAACCAATAATCAGGAAGGGAAGGTGATGAGTCCAGTGATCCGCGCTATCGTTGTGGACGATGAGATGCATGCGATCAATGCGTTGAAGGATCTTTTGATGGATTATCCGGATATCGAGCTGGTCGGCCAGTTCATGAATCCGAGCCAGGCTTTGGCCGGAATCGGCGGGCTTGCCTTCGATATCGCCTTCCTGGATATTGAGATGCCCGAGTTGAACGGTCTGGAGCTTGGGGAGAGATTGCTCGAAGCCCGTCCATCCACGGATATTATCTATATCACGGCCTTTGATGCCTATGCGGTAGAAGCCTTCGAGGTTCACGCGCTCGATTATTTGCTGAAGCCAGTCAGCCCGCGGAGGATGAAGAAGACGATCGAGCGTCTGAGGGTGAGGGTGGCGTCAGCTGAAGTGCCTCTGGAAGTGCTGCAAGAGAATCGTATGCCTGTGCGCATAGTATGCTTCGACCGGTTTGAGATTGCGCCACAGGGAGTACAGGGAGCAGAGGTATCATATATTAACTGGCGGACAGCCAAATTCCGGGAGCTTCTGGCTTACCTGATCCACTGCAAGGGAGAGATCGTACGCAAAACGATGATCCACGAAGCCTTGTGGCCGGAACTCGAGGCGGAGCGCGCCGCTGTCTACCTGCATACATGCATCTATCAGATCCGCAAGACGCTTAAGCACTACGGGATGGGGGATCAGATGAAGATCCAATTCATCCAGGACGGTTATCGACTGACGCTGCATGGCATTGTCAGCGATGCAGATGAGTTCTTGCAAAAAGCCGGAGGAGACTCGACGCCGGCAGCAGATACAGACTGGAATGCGCTTGAAGAAGCTGAGGATTTGTACGGGAGCGGCTACTATGCCCTGGACGATTTTCACTGGGCTCAAGGAAGGCAGCGGAAGCTTGAAGCGAAGTATATCCAAGTTGTGAACAGGCTTGCTGTTCGCGATTCGGCACAGGCCCGGGACGCGTCTGCGATCCGGCGATGGCGCAGATTGGTCGAATTGGATCCCTATAATGAACATTATCACGAAGAGCTGCTCCGGCTCTATGCGAGGCAGGGGGAGCGGGCGTCCGTCATCAAGCATTTCAAGCAGCTGAATGCGCTGATGCGGGAGGAGCTGAATATCGCGCCCCGGCCCGCAACGGTGGAGTTGTACCGTCATTTGCTATCGGCTATGGAATGAGGGGAATGCTGGAATGAAGCTAAAGAGAAAGATGCGGATAACCGGGATAATAGCCTTGCTGCTGGCCTGTGTGCTGGCGGCAGGGCTGTTGCCTTTTCCGGCACAAGGGTCTTCGTTCTCACAGTCGCACACGCCCTTTGCAGCGGCCGGAGAGATCGACCTCGCCGACTGGGACTTTGCGAAGCATGGAACCGTGAAGCTGCAAGGGGAGTGGACTTTCTATTGGGAGCGGCTGGTGAGCGGACCGGGTCTTCAGCTGGACGATGGGGGGCAATGGGTCACTATTCCGCATGTATGGACCGATGTCCAGATGGACGGGGCTGACTTGCCTGGCGCAGGCTATGGGACATATCACCTCCGGGTCAGGCTCCCCTCGGATGTGGATCAGCTTGCGCTGCGCATCCCGACGCTGTCTACAGCCTGCCGCATCTTGGTTGACGGCCGGGAGGTGGCCAGCTGCGGTCATGTCTCCGCGGATCCGGAATCCGCGATAGCAGCTTATCGCCCCCAGGTGGCGCAGTTCGCAGTCGAGGGGGATACGCTGGAGGTTGCCGTTCAAATCTCCAATTATATGTACGATCGCGGCGGGATGTGGTATGCCCTCGATCTGGGGCTGCCGGATCAGGTGCAACGACTGCGGGAAAATGTTCTGGCGATGGATCTTGTCCTGATCGGGATCTTCTTCTTCATGGGGCTCTACCACTTGTGCCTCTACCTGCTCCGGCCATTTACGCGGGTAGCGCTTTTATTTGCCATCGGCTGCTTGATCGGCGCCTTGCGCTTGCTTGTTATCGATGAAGTCGTACTTCTGAACTGGTTCCCTGCGATATCCCTGCGCTGGATTGTGATGCTGGAGTATCTGACCTATTACGGCGGCGTAGCGGCCATCACTCATTATTTATACGAGCTGTACCCCGGTGAAGTGAGCAAGCGCGTCACGCATGCAGTTACCTACATCAGTGGCTTATTTATTTTAACGGTGCTGCTGATGCCTGTATCCTTCTTTACTTCTCTGGTGGGTTACTCGCATCTTGCACTGCTGCCATTAATTATCTACCTGCTCCATAGCGTATACCGGGCCATTCGCAGGAGGCGCGACGGTGCCAGACTGCAATTTTGGGGGATATTGTTTTTCTTTCTAACGATTGTTCATGACATGCTGTTCAATATGTTCTATATCTATTCCTGGATGTACGAGCTCCAAACGATCCGCATTTTCAAGAGGCAGATTATGGTGCTCGGGTTGTTCGTTCTTGTGTTTGTGCAAGCGATCGTGCTGGCCCGCAGATTTTCCAAGAGCTTCACGGAAGTTGAGCAGATGTCGGAGCGGCTGGTAGCGCTGAACAAGATGAAGGATGAGTTCCTGTTCAATACCTCCCATGAGCTGAAGACACCTCTGCATGGGGTGATTAATCTGACGGAGGCAATGCGGGATGGTGCGGTTGGAGAGCTGAATGCGACGCAGCGGAATCACTTGACTTCTATTATCTCTGTCACCCGCCGCCTCTCCAACCTGATCCATGATATCCTTGATCTGTACAAGCTGAAGCATGGGGAGCTGCAGCTCGATCGTCGGCAGGTGTCGCTGCAGGCGGTGCTTAAAGCCAATCAAGCGATATTTCAGCATTTTATCGCCAACCGGCCGATCCGGCTCCAGATGCATGTGCCGAAGGACCTGCCGCCAGTGTATGTCGATGAGAACCGGCTTCTGCAGATTCTCTACAATCTGATAGGCAATGCGGTAAAATTCACCGAACGGGGCGAGGTCAACGTGACTGCGGAGCAGCGCGGGGAGGAAGTGATCGTCGCGGTATCGGATACGGGTGTAGGGATCCCGCCGGACAAGCAGGCGCATATCTTCCAGTCTTTCGAGCATATTGGCGCGTCGGTCGCCAGAGAATACGGGGGAACCGGGCTGGGGCTGTCGATTACAAAACGATTAGTTGAGCTGAACGGCGGGACGCTATCGGTGACCTCGGCTGTGAATCAGGGATCAACCTTCCGGTTTACGCTGCCGGCAAGCGCAGAAGCGGCAGCGGGCACCGCAGTTGCAGAGGAGGAGCCGTCGCTGCTCACGCATATTGAGTCAGTACAGGATGTCGGCAGGCACGAACCGGGCGGATCCGCAGGGGGCGGTGAGAGGTATACGATCCTTGCTGTCGACGACGATCCGACCAACCTCCAGGTCATCGTCAACATCTTTGCCCAGGAATCCGTCCGCATCCTGCTCGCAAGTAACGGGGCGGAGACCTTGGAGTTGTTGGAAACACGAAGTGACATTGATCTGATCATCCTGGATGTCATGATGCCAGGGCTTTCCGGGTATGAAGTCTGTCAGAGACTACGGGAGCGCTTTACGCTGTTCGAGCTGCCGGTGCTGCTTGTGACAGTGAAGAATGAGCCCGAGGATCTGCTGCAGGGGTTTGATGCAGGTGCCAACGATTTTCTGGTCAAACCGTTTTACTCGCATGAACTGAAAGGGAGAGTGCGGACGCTGCTGGAGCTGAAGCGCTCCGTCGAGGAGATGCTGCACTCGGAGATGGCTTTTCTGCAGGCGCAGATCAAGCCTCACTTTCTGTTCAATGCGCTGAATACGATCGTCTCCATCTGTCCGAGAGATCCCCGGCTCGCTGTCGAGCTGTTGACGGAGCTGGGGGATTTCCTGCGGGGGAGCTTTGACTTCGAGAACAAGGCCAAGTGGGTAAGTCTCGACAAAGAGCTGCAACTGATGGAATCTTACCTTATGATCGAGCAAGCCCGTTTCGGGGAGCGGTTGAATGTAGTAATCGAGGTTGAGGAAGGGCTGGATTGTCAACTGCCTCCTCTGACGATCCAGCCGCTGGTGGAAAACGCGGTCCGGCACGGCATTATGAGCAGGGAGCAAGGCGGCACTGTACGGTTGCAAGTACAGACAGTCGAAACCGGCGTGAAGATCTGCGTAGAGGATGACGGCGCAGGCATCCCGCCAGGTAAATTCCGCGATTTGCTCCGGCCTGCGGGAGAAGGCGCGAGGAAGCGAACGGGCGGTGTAGGACTCATGAATGTGGATACACGCTTGAAGCGGATGTACGGCCAAGGGCTGGACATCCGCAGCGAGCCGGGCAAGGGGACGCAGGTGTCGTTTACGATACCGGCAAGAGCCAAGGCGATGCAGGTAACCACCTAGCACCGCCTTTTCTTTATTGCCTTAATTGTTTGCGCTTCCAAAACTATGCGATCTTAAAAAAGGGATCTTTTTTTGGATGATCTCCTTTTCTTTGAATCGTCCAAAAAAGTAGTAAAAACGAAGGAATTACATGTTGTAAGGAGAATAAAGGGGATCTACAATGAGTCCATGCCCAGTTGAATGTGTAAGCAAACCTAACGCATGGAGATGCGGAACGGCAGGTTGCTCCAAAGCGGCAATTCTGGCATTCGACTTCTGAGATTCCTGGCGGATCAGGCAAGGGGCATGAAAGAGAAATGAAGAGGAGAGGGTTGTATGAGGTTAAAACGATGGTCGATTCTTGTTTCAATGGTACTGATGCTCTGTATACTTACTGTTGCCTGCTCGAATGCGGGGGATCCACCAGCCACACCACCTAGCAATTCCTTGAACCAGAACAATCCCGACAACGTGCCGGAAGACGATACTGGAGATACAGAGTCGTCTTTCAGGCTGGATGAGCCTGCGACGGTAACGCTGATTACCAATGCCGCGGAATTTAACAATAATCTGATGGTTTATCAGAATATATTCGAGGCGACCAACATCCGCATTGATGGCCAGTTTCCGGCAGGCAACTACACCGACGCTGTTGCACTCGCAATGGCAGGCGGTGATATCCCTGACGTTCTCATGCTGAATAATAATACGCTGCCCAAACGATACGGGAGCCAGGGCGCGCTGCTGGACTTCAATGAATATTTGGATCAAATGCCGAATCTAAAAAGCTTCTGGGAGGAAAGACCGGATCTGAAAGCCCGCGCGACTACACATGATGGTAAAACCTATCAGGTCATTAATGAAGGTTTGGCTTACACCAATCATATTGTATGGATGTACCGCAAGGATGTTTTTGAAGAGCATGGCATCGAGGTGCCTGCTACCTGGGATGAGTTGTATGCGGTAATGCAGCAATTAAAAGAATTATATCCCAACAGCTACCCTCTGACGTTCAGGAATAACTTTGAGACGATCGATTCGAGAATGCTTCCGTCATTCGGCATCAATCAAGGAATTCATCCTCACCTGGATACCCGCGAGATGATCTATGGTCAAACCCAAGACGAATACCGGGATATGCTTGGGTATCTGAATTCCTTCTACACGGAAAGACTGATGAATCAAGACTTTCTATCCATAACTGTAGAGCAATGGATCGAAATGATGACAACGGGCAGAGCCTTTATTACGGTGGATTACATCGGGCGGATCCAGACGATGAACGAGGCGATGAGCGAGGAAGGCGCGGAGCTGGCGATGATGCCTCCGCCGTCAGGGAACGATGGTCCGGCCTACCTCCAGAATATGACGTATATGCTTGGCGGTCTGTCGGTGTATAGGAACACCCCGAATCTGGATGCAGCACTGCACTATATTGATTTTCTTTACTCTGACGAAGGTTCAGAGCTGGTAAGCTGGGGCAAGGAAGGCGAGACTTACGAGGTAGTTGACGGCCAGCGCAGGCTGACGGTCGGTGAAGACTTAATTTCACTGCGCAATGCTACCGGGATTGGCGGTTTCGGCGCTTATGGAAAGTTTGATTCCGAAGCAACGATGACGCTCCTGCCTGAGCAATATCGTCCTTACTATGACGAGGTTCTGGACTATATCTATCCGGAAGATCATGTTCCGTCTTTCACGGATCAAGAGGAAGAGCAGCT
Source organism: Paenibacillus jepli (assembly GCF_047238105.1). Taxonomy (NCBI): domain Bacteria; kingdom Bacillati; phylum Bacillota; class Bacilli; order Caryophanales; family Paenibacillaceae; genus Paenibacillus; species Paenibacillus jepli. Next base: position 2,256,389 of record NZ_JBDFMD010000001.1, on the reverse strand, counting down.
GATCATTACGATGGATCAGATTAACAAGCACAAGGAAACAGTCGTATCCCGGTTCATTTTGGGGGATCGACCATTGTCAGAGTGGGAGCAGTACTTGCAGGAAATGGAACGGCTTGGTCTGCCCGGCGTGCTCGAATTGTACAAGACTGCATATGATCGGATGGGAATCCAATAACCGCTGTGTGTCCGTTGTTTTGACGAATGGATGCCGGGAGCAGATCCGTCTGCTCCCGGCATGAATACTGGATGACAGGAGACACGCCTATGCGCTCTTTGCCGAGAATCAAGTCTGAACCTGGGTTGCTCAAACGAATAAAAGCCGATCGTTACCTGTTAATTATGCTGCTGCCCGGTGTTCTCTATTTTTTGCTTTTTAAGTATCTGCCTATGTTCGGGGTGTTGATCGCATTCAAGAACTATAATGTGTTTGCCGGCTTCATGGAAAGTGATTGGGTAGGGATGCGGTATTTTCGCATGTTCTTCGACAATCCCGATGCCTGGCCGATTATCCGCAACACACTGTTACTGGGCATTTATCGGATTATCTGGGGGTTTCCGGCGCCGATTATCCTTGCTCTGCTGCTCAATGAAATTCGAATTTATCGATTTAAGCGTTTTGTGCAAACGGTCAGTTATATGCCTCATTTTATATCGACGGTTGTCGTAACAGGCATGGTTGCCATGTTTTTGTCCCCGACAAACGGCATTGTCAACTTGTTCCTTGAGAACTTCGGGGTGCAGCCGACGGCCTTTCTTCAGAATCCAAACTGGTTCCGAACGATCTATATTGCCTCTGACATCTGGCAGGAGGTCGGGTGGGGATCTATTATCTATCTTGCTGCCCTGACGACGATCGACCCCAGCCAATATGAGGCTGCCGCAATTGACGGAGCCAGCCGTTGGCGGCAGATGATCAGTGTCACGCTGCCAGGCATTATGCCGGCCATCATCATCCTGTTCATTCTGAGGGTAGGCAATGTGCTCGAGACGGGATTCGAGAAGGTCTATCTGCTCTATAATCCAGCGACTTACGACAAGGCGGATATTCTTGCCACCTATGTATACCGGATCGGCTTGACGCAAGGCAACTACTCCTATGGCACAGCGATTGATTTGTTCACGGGCGTGATCGGACTTCTCTTTGTCATCAGCGCCAATTATATGGGGAGAAGAGCAGGTGAGACAAGCTTATGGTAAATCGCAAAATGACCTTCTTTGACTATGCCAATGTCGTTTTTTTATCCCTGATCAGTCTTTCGATGCTCTATCCGTTTGTCTATATGCTTGCGATCTCGCTGAGCGACAATGTCTATGTATTGAGAAATGAAGTGACCATCATTCCGAAAGGATTCACTCTGTCAAGCTATAAGGCGGTGCTAAGCGATCCCCAGGTGTTGCGCGGGTATGCCAACACGATCCTGTATGTGATCCTTGGCACGGGAATCGCGTTGCTGTTGACGGTTCTGACCGCTTACCCCCTCTCTCGCAAAGGACTCGTCTTCAGCAAGACGGTGACGTTGATGATTGTATTCACCATGCTGTTCAGCGGCGGCATGATTCCAACCTTTCTGGTCGTTCGTTCCTTGGGATTAATGAATACGATCTGGGCCATGGTATTGCCTGGCGCTTTGAGCGCATGGTTTCTGTTCGTAATGCGAACCTTTTTTCAGGGCATCCCCAATGAGTTGATTGAATCCGGCAAAATGGATGGACTGAATGACTTCGGTGTACTATGGAGAATCGTCCTGCCCCTCTCCAAGCCAGCTTTGGCTACTATCGGACTGTTCGTCGCAGTGGGAATCTGGAATAATTTTATGTTTGCCTTGCTGTACCTTCGCTCTGAGCATCTGTACCCGCTGCAGGTCATCATACGCAGGTTGCTTGAAACCGGACGGTTGTCCAGCGATGTTGGGATGGATGAGGACACAGTTGACCAGGCGTTGAAGTTTACAACCATCCTGGTAGGAACAATCCCGATCCTGATTGTATATCCGTTCTTGCAAAAATACTTTGTCAAAGGTGTGCTGATCGGCTCCGTCAAGGGCTAAGAGAGTTGGACGCGAAAGTTAATCATAAAAAAGTTAATCATAAAATTGTTTCCGGTAAGCTCCCGGCGGCATGCCTGCATGCTTGCGGAACATCCGAATAAATGGATTCGTGTTCTGATACCCTACCTGGAGCGCGATGTCCTGGATCTTCAGATCGGTCTTCTCCAGCAGTTCCTTCGCTTTATTCATCCGCAGCATATTCAAGTAATCTTTGAAGTTGATGCCTGTCTTGTCTTTGAAGTAAGTGGACAGGTAACTGGAGGTGATCTTCAGCCGATCGGCGACCATCTCCAGTGAGATCCCCTCGTGATAGTTGGTATCCAAGTAACGGGTGACGTACAGGATCAGCTCGTCTTCTTCGTCTTTGCGCGAGCGGATTTGTTCGATGAGGTTATGGATGGCACTGTTCAACAAGTTCTGAAAAGCCTCATACGTATGGCAATGATCGATCTGCTTGCCCGCCAACGCTGTATTGCGGCTGTCCAATTTCAAGGAATGACTGATTTGCATAATCTTGTCGATGACCATCTGGGCCAGCCGCCTGACCTGGACCCGCGTGGCTTGTTTGTTGCTGAAGCTGCGCAAGCTGATCTCGATCCACTGCTGAGCGCTGTTCAGGTCGCCGGAGAGAAGATAACCATGCAACACCTGCTCTTTCTGCGAGGAGAGGTACATCATATCCTGTGTTGGCGCTTGCTTAATGACCTGAAGCGATTCATTCAAGGCCCGATGCTTGATGATCCGGCAGGCATCATCATAGGCGGTGGTCAGCTGGGATGAATTGCTGTAGACCTTGCTCAAGCCGACGGTAAAGATACAACTGTCTTCATCAAGTTTCAGAACGTTGATAATCGGCTCAATCAGGGCTTTTAGCTCTTCTTCCGTCTTATTCTCCGTGTCTCGACTCGTAAGGAAGAGGATCGAAGAGATCTGGTTTCTCATCATTTGGAACGTTAGCGACTCCGGCGAGGACTCCTGCAGGCTCTGCCGAATAAGCTCGCAGATCAATGAAACGGTCTGCTCTTCATCGGTCGGCTTGTCCGTCTCTTCATGCTGCTTGAGATACACGTCCACCACCATGCATACGAAGGGGCGGTCGTCGAAGTCGGTTTTGAAGGCGCCGGGAAGATTGGTTTTGATCGCTTTCAATTTATTGATAAAGGCATAATTTTTCAACAGCGAGCTGCTCGCTTTCAGTTCATGGTCTGCATGTTGATGTTTGAGGCTCATCTCGACGAAATACTGGCTGATCGAACGGAATTCCTTGATTGAGCTGGGGATCGTGGTTGTCTTATCCTGATAGCTGTGCAGGGAATTCAGAATCTGCTTCACCGGGTTGCTGATATGACGGCTCAGAAAGACGGAGGCAAAGATACTGACAGCAATCGCCGTCAGGAGAACCGGTATGAGCAGGAGATAGAGCTGAGACGTTTCCTCATCAATATAATCGCTTGGGATTTGATCGGTATACAGCAGGCCGGAGAAGTGCCCCCGTTGATTGAAATAGTAGCTGTCTGCAATCAAGGATGGTTGCTGCGCAATCATGTCGTCCAACGGTTTGGCAAGTTCGGCGGTTCCGCTAAGCAAGTTATGACTCGTGTCATGTATCCAGAAGTTTCTGCTGAAGGCATGGTGATATCTTGCAAAGATGGCCTCTTTATCAATGAAAGCCATCATATAGAAGTTCTTCATGTAAGGATTTTTCATCACTAGGGCAAACGTGTCGGTTTTCTTATCTCCAGCCAATGTCGTATGCGTGGCCGAGAAAATAGTGAAGAGCTGATCTTGCTCATAAAGTGTTGTCCAATATTCATCTTGCAGATGGCTTGGCCCGACAATATATCGGTCGAACAGCAGAGAGGAATCAGAGATGCCGTTCTTGGAGATGACAGAGTCAGGATTCTGCATGACAACATAGATATTCTCAAGCATAAGATGTGGATTGCTGTGGATGGTCTCATACAACTCATGATAGATGGACTGCACATTGAGCTGATTGATCTCGGGGGAGTCGGTTTGAAGCTCGGCATTCAGGAATACAAAGGGATTCTTGTTATACAAGTTCAGCAAGACGTTGCGCGTGGCCGAAAAGGTGTATTCATACTGTTCCACAGTTCGTTCGAGATTCATCTCATTATACGCAATGATCCGTTCATGGTATTTATCCTTGAGCATCTGGAAGGACACGAAGAAGAAGGACAAGAGCAGTGCAATAATGAAGATGAAGCTGAGAAGCAGCCGGATAAAAAGAGGATTCGTCAATTCTCTGATTCGGAGCCATGCCTGCTGATGCATGATGTGACCGCCTTTCGCGTGGAGGTGATAATTATTCAGATGATCATCTTTTCTTTTTCTTTTGTAAAAAAGGTCCGGGAATCAATGAATTATCACTTGAACGATCAGGGAGCAAAACCTAAGATAGAGCTACTCAACGATGATTAAAGCTGGGATAAGTCCATATTAAAATGGAAAGATGGGAATTTGTCAAGAAGGATAACACAGAAATGACAAAAGCTTGACTTCGAGGAGGTTATTAAAATGATAATGACACGAAAGAGTAAGATCAGAACAAGGCTGGCAGCATGGCTGAGCGCCATACTTTTGCTAACTTCCCTTGCGTATCCTGCAGATGTCAACGCCTATTCCCAGGACGCATATGATCAGCTGCGCGAGAAGTGGAAGACCGTGCTGACAGGCGGGATTGGCTATGATCCTTTGGATCCTGATATTGCCGGCGTGCTGGCAACGCTCGAGGACAATACGGAGACGTATTGGAATACACTAGACACGGCTTCATCACGTACATACTTGTGGAGTGACTGGGACGACGGCTCCATTTCTGCAGCGGAAACCTCTTATAACCGACTCCGAACGATGGCGATCGCGTATTCGACACCAGCCTCGGCCTTCTACCAGCATACCGGATTACGTGATGATATTCTGTCCGGTATCGCGTTTATATCCGACCATTGGTACCACCCGGCAGTTCCCCAGACCAACCAGTGGTACAAGTTTGAGATCGGTGTTCCCAAAGCTATCGTGGATTTGAATGTGTTGATGTATGATGACCTGATAGCTTTAAACAAGCAAGCCTTGATTGCCACCCAAATGGATACCATCGCCTACTATTCCCCCGACCCTGAGCGGCATCGCATGACAACAACCAATCCGGGTTATATGTCTGGCGCGAATCTGGTGGAGAAGTGCCTGATTTGGGCTTTGCGCGGTATCCTATTGAAGGACGGCAGCCTCATCAGCGAAGCGCAGGCGAAGGTCACAGCCACGTTGGACTATGTGGAGGAGGGCAATGGTTTCTATAAGGATGGTTCGTTCGTCTTTCATGATACGGTACCTTACACCGGAAGCTACGGACTGGTATTGATTGGCGCGTTTCCCGAGCTGATCAGTCTTCTTGACGATTCTGCATGGGAGATTGTCGATCCGAGGATAGAACACTTGTATCAATGGATCTATGAGGCCTTCGAGCCTGTGATGTTCCGGGGAATGATGATGGATATGGTAAGAGGTCGTGCGATCTCCAGGATCCATATTCAGGATTTGGATGCTGGCCGCAGCTTCATGGTAGGGCTTTCCTCGATTTCTCAATTCGCCCCGCCCCCGCACGATGAGGCCTTCAAGGGAATGGTGAAGAAATGGGGCAATTCGGACTTGTTTGCCAATATCTATACGAATTTATCCATTCACTCAATCTTGTTGCTGAAATCCATTGTTGAAGATGCTTCGATTGTGGAAAGGGAGGCGCCTGTCTACAACAAGACCTTCCCGATGATGGACCGAGTCGTGCATCACAGGCCGGATTTCACTTTTGCGATCAGTATGTCCTCGAACCGGATCGGAGCCTACGAGTACGCTGCTCCCAATCAGGAAGAAAATCGCAGAGGGTATTATACAGGAGAGGGCATGACTTATTTATACAATAATGATATGGATCAATTCCATGATGCCTTCTGGCCAACTGTCGATCCCAAGCGGCTGCCGGGCATTACAGTCGATTATGACATGCCGCGTGCTGACGGTTCCGGCAATCGGTACCGCAGTCCCGAGGACTGGGTTGGCGCTGTTGAGATTGGCGGAGTCTACGGCGCGGCAGGCATGCGGCTGAATGCATGGAACAACACGCTGACTGCAAACAAATCATGGTTTATGTTCGACAATGAGGTGGTTGCCCTGGGAGCGGGGATTACCAGCTCAGACAACCGAATGATTGAAACGGTGGTCGAGAACCGACGTCTGAGGGAGCATGAGCTTCATGCCCTGACGGTGGATGGTGTGACCATGCCTGATTCCAGCCAGTGGTCGGCGATGATGACGGATATCGAATGGGCGCATCTGACGGGCAGCGAGAGTGGAGCAGACATTGGTTATGTATTTCCGGAAGGGGCATCGGTCCAGGGCCTGAGGGAGACCCGCAGCGGGGCCTGGAGCGATATCAATCCCTATGTGACCAGACCGGGTTCGGACCTTGTGCAGGACCGTCATTACTTATCACTGGTCATGCAACATGGCCTGAATGCGACTGATGAGCAGTATGCCTATATCATCTTGCCAGGTGCCGGACCTGGCGACGTCAGTCAATATAATAGCAACCCTGATATTGAAATTATCGAGAATTCCTCTTCCGTGCAAGCAGTGAAGGAGAACGAACTTCAGATTGTGGCCGCTAACTTCTGGCAGGATCGTCTGCAGACGGCGGACATGATCACGACCAACAAGAAATCGGCCATTATGACTCGGATTGTTGACGATGAGTTGGAATTGTCTGTAGCCGACCCCACACAAACCAATACCGGTGTGATCGAAATTGCGCTTGATCAGCGGGCATCCGGAATTCTCGCCGCCGATCCGCGGGTTACGGTGACGCAGCTTAGCCCGAGTATCCGTGTGAGCATCGATATGAATGGAGCGAAGGGGCAATCTGTCAAGGCTTCCTTCCGCCTCCAAAGTGAGCATGATGACCTGCTGCTGCCGCCGATTGCGGATGCTGCTGTTCGGAATGGAAATTATGCGGATGAGAATTACGGCAATGAGCAGTATCTGCAGGTCAAAGGAAATTCCCAGCTAAGCCAACAGGATCTGCGAAAGGCCTACCTGAAGTTCGATCTTCGCAGCGTTTCGGACATTGAATCTGCGGGGCTGCAGCTCTTCGGCAGTTCGGATCTGCCAGGAGGTGTTGTGCGCGTGTATGCTTCCGGCAACAGCTGGCAGGAATCAGAACTCACCTGGAATGGATCGCCAGTCCGCAGCTCTGTCGAGCTGGACGGTGCACCGGTTGGTACAGAGTCGCAACGGGTATCGCTTGACATTACGGATGCGGCAGTGGATGCGCTTGAGGGAGACGGGTTTCTCACGCTGGTGCTGGAAGGCCTCGATGAAGAGGCGTTGCTGCAGTTCAACAGCAGAGAGCATAGCGTGCTGCAGCCGCTGCTCTATATAGAAGGGACAGAGGCTGTATTTGCTCCGGAGGAACGGGTCACAGTAGCAGCTGATGCCTATGTGCGCGGCGGGTCCTTCTCTGGCACCAATTACGGGACCTCGGGGACGCTTCGGCTGCATCAGTCCAGCAACGTCAACACGCTGAGAAAGTCGTATCTTGCATTCGACCTGACTGACTATGCCTCGGTATCGGATGTGAAGATGAGTCTGTTTGCTCAATCTGATGCGGCTGCGACTGTTAAAGTGTTCGGGGTCGCAGATGACAATTGGTCGGAAACAGGTATCACATGGGACAATGCGCCTGAAGCAGACGGGGCGCCAATCGCCGAGTTTTCTGTAGCCGCGGGCTCCCATCTCTATTCGGTGGATATCACCGACTGGGCACAGAGCAGGGTAGCTGGAGGAGGCAAGGTATCGCTGTTGCTAGACGTGGATACGCCGCTGGTAATCGTTGACTTCCAAAGCAAGGAGAGTGCGGGTCCTCCTCCGGAATTGACGGTGTCGGGCGTCAAGTCGCCTCTCCCGCCGCTTTCCTTGATTCCTTCGGGTGATGCCTATGTGCGAGGCGGAAGCTTCGGCGACGACAACTACGGACACGCGAATCGAATCCGGCTATACGAAGCTTCGAGTGCCAGTACGCAAAGAAAAGGCTATGTGAAGTTTCAGTTGCCAGCTCTGCAGGACGCCGGTCATGCCGTCTTGCGTCTGTACGGGGCAACGGACGGCGGGGATACTAGCATGAACATTCATATGTTGACCGACAACACCTGGGATGAGACTTCGATTACCTGGAATAACCGGCCGGTGAACAGTACGCTCATCGGAACGCTGCAGATGACGGAGACCGCTCGTTACGTGGAGTTGGAAATTACAGATGAAGTACAAAGCCGCCTCGCCGCAGGAGAGATCTCATTCCTCCTGGAGGCCGTTGATTCAGGAATCTTCATCGATCTGCACAGCAAGGAGAATGACTATCGGCCTCAGCTTGTATTGCGAAATTATAAGTTGCCGTGAGAATCATCGAGGCTACGAATCCCACCGGATAGCCCATGCTATAGACTTTTCTTCATCGCAGCGATCTTCTCCGTCATGATGCGGTAGCTCTGCTCGATCTGCTCCTCCTTGCATGGGGCCCGCAGCTCATACACCTTGATCGGCGCGCTGTCGATGACCTCCAGGAACGCGTCGAATGTCTTGTCGTCCCCGCTGTGCACATAGGGGCACCAGTGGTCGACAAGACCGACCGTTTCGTGGATATGCACCCCGAGCACCTTGTCCTTCAGCTTCTGGATCTCGGCAGCGTTGTCGTACAAGCCCATCCGCTCCATCATCATGTCACACCTCTCCCGGATGCACCACCACCCCCTTCGCCCCGTAACGGTGAGCAGAATCGATCGAAAGGTGAAAATTATAAAAAAACAAGTCCATATTTTGCTAGTATGAGAGCGGGATATTGATTTATAATATTGTGAAAGCGTTTGAGAGGGTCCAAGAAGGCCGGGCCCGGCTGATGACGACGCCGAACATCAACCGGCTCTAACTGCTTTACAGGGAGGGTAGGACAGGTATACCAAGGGGGATCGCTATATGAAAGTAGATGGTGCAGGGAGCAGGATAAAACGACTTTTTAAAAGGAATGCGCTACTAATTAAAATCTTATCCTCCTATTTAGTTGTCGTCATCATTCTGTTATCCTTTTTTTCTTTTGTCTTATTTCACACCTATAGCAAAAAAAGTATAGAACAAGTAAGTCAGACCTCTGAGAATTTTATATCGCAATCCTATTATATCGCAGATCTCATGCTCATTAATGTGTATTACTATTTTTATCATTTATTTGTCAACGATTCGGATCGTGATCTTAGTTACGGGTTATATGCACATGAAACGGACATATTCGCTGACCAAGATGTATTAAAGAAACTCAGACAATATGTGATGTCCAATCCGCTTACGCATTCCATCTATCTGTATAATGGCAAGGCGGACCGGGTGATCTTCAATATATCAGAGACAGGGCAAGGGATTCAGAAGACGGCTGATTTTTTGGACCAGGATATACTTCATAGACTCAGAGATCCCGAGCATGTCGTCTCGGATCAATACTTTACCAGAAAAGTGGAGTACGTCATCAATCATCGAACGTTAAGCGAAAACTTCTTGACCTTAGTCCTTACTCATACGTCCAATCAAGGTAAAGTGGAATCGGCGTTAGTCATTAATTTGAATCAGAGCATCTTGCAGCAGATGGTGACCAGCGGGAATACCGGAGATCTGAATCAAGTGTTGATCATGTATAAAAATGGGGATGTACTCTCTCATGATGACACGGCCATGATCAATCAAAATCTTGCTCATGAGAGCTTTACCAAACAAGTGATGCAGTCGAGCAATGAGCGAGGAAGCTTCATCACGAAGATTCATGACAAGGAATCACTTGTTAGCTATGTAAAAGCCAAACATCTAGGTTTGATATTTATCGGCATTGGCGATTATAACCGATTGTTGTCCTCTGCGTATTCCATGCAAAAAACATTATTGATCCTAACCTTTATTTTTATCCTTATCGGCATCATCTTATCTGTGTTCTTTACGTCAAGTATATACAACCCCTTTAGAAAAATGCTCCAAAAATATAAACTGGATTCAAACAAATTATTGGTTGATAAGAAAAAAGTATTGCTGGGCAAGTTAGTGGACGGGGAATGGGGAGCTAAGGAAGAAGATAAGGCATATATGAAGGAGTCCGGGATTCCATTTCATTGGCCATTCTTTTTGGTTATTGTGTTTAAAATGGATTCGCTTGAAAAGGTTTTTTCGGGTCGATGGTCCAAAGACGCAAAATTAGTCAAGTTTGCAATGCTTAACATTGCAGGCGAGCTTTTTCATGAAAAAAGCTTCACGACAGAGGGCATTGATAACGGAAATGATTATGTGAGTATCATTGTAAATATAGAAGAGATGAGCGACGAGATCGAGAAGCATCTATTTGAAATTACGAAGGAAATACAATATGAAGTCGATAAATATCTGAAGATTCCGGTGTCCGCTGGAATCGGCAATATTGTCGAAGGAGCAGGAGGCATCAGTAAGTCCTTCCAGCATGCGCTGGCTGCTCTAAATTACCAAATCATATTCGGCAGAAAAGCAGTCATCGCGTATGATGACATAGCGAAACGAAATGATGATGATCTCAATGAGTATCCATATGATATGGAGAAGCGAATGATCGAAGCGATCAAGGAACGCAATTTGAAAAAGGCAGAAGCAAGCCTGAATGAATTTTTTGAATCCCTTGCACGTTACAGGGCCGATGAAATACGGATCACCGTGCTGCAGCTAGCCGTGTCGCTGACAAGGGTACTAAGCAATATAACCAGGACCAGTATCGAGAATGGGGAGTACAGCATCAAGGTGCTCGTATCCGAGATTCAATCCTGCGAGACGCTGGATGAGATAAAAGCGTATCTGCAATCCCTCTTCTTCCAAGCGATAGATACCAAAGTCGAGACTGCCAAAGAAAATACCCGAACGATCATTGTCAATAAAATTAAGGATTACGTTGATAAGAATTATACAAGTATGCATTTATCAACGGATACCATAGCAGAGCATGTGGAGCTGTCATCCAATTACGCAAGGTCTATTTTCAAAGAGATCATGGGGATGTCCTTATCAGACTATGTTACCCAGTGCAGAATGACAGAAGCGCAGAGACTCCTGATGGAAACGAATTATCCCGTGGGCAAGATTGCTGAGTTGGTTGGTTATCCGGAGAGCAGCAAGCACTTCTTTACCGTATTTAAAAAACATGTTGGCAAAACACCGGAGAGCTATCGGATGAGTGTTCAGCATGATGAAGATTGAAATAGGAGCAACCTGACGAACCGACAGTGGAATGGACCATTCATTCCCCTGTCGGTTTTCTGTATATGCAGGTTCAAATCCCAACAAAATACGTCAGTGTGTGTTTTCGAACCGGTTCAAATCCCACTAAAAGGGGGTTTTGATCAAACGAGAACTTGATGACAGATGGACTTCGTTTTAAAGTCATGCATATGAGGAGGATGAAAAATGTGAATGTAGCTTTGGGCAACAATAAGCCGGACCGCATCGGCAGTAAGAAGAAAAAAGGGTTCTTGGCCAATGTAAAACAAAATTTCTATTTGTATGTCTTGGTTTTTCCGGGTCTTATCTATTTTGTTGTTTTCAAGTATTTGCCCATGATCGGCTTGGTCATTGCTTTTCAGGACTTTAACACGGTGAAAGGTTTTTTTAGAAGCAAGTTTGTCGGTCTGAAAAATTTCGAGTATTTCTTTACTTCAAAAGATTGGCTCATTGTAACCTGGAACACGTTATATTTGAATCTATTATTTCTTTTCACCGGGTTGTTTTTTTCCATCCTTATTGCTCTTGTTTTATCAGAGATTGGGTCCAGGTATTTTAAGAAAGTGACCCAATCGGTGGTCATTTTACCGAATTTTATTTCCTGGACATTAGTGTCGATGTTTGTTTTTGCTTTGCTTTCGACGGATGTAGGGTTCATCAATTCCATCTTGAAGAGCCTGGGCTATATTCAAGATGGAGAAGAAATCAATTTCTATGCCAATCCGGATCTCTGGGCCGGAATACTCGTTGTGCTAAAAATATGGAAAACCGCAGGCTTCGGTTCCGTTATCTATCTGGCTGCTATAGCAGGCATGGACCAGGAAATCTATGAAGCGGCCAAAATAGACGGGGCCAGCCGGATGCAGTGTATAACGAAGATTACTTTGCCTCAGCTGAGATCGACAGCTGTGCTCCTGACCCTGTTTGGCATCGGAGGGATATTCCATGGAGATTTAGGGATGATTTATGCCATTGTAGGCGACAACCCTTATTTGTATGATTCTACTGATGTCATTGACACCTATGTATTCCGAATGCTTAGACAAATGAATGAGATGAGCATGTCCACAGCGATTGGACTTTATCAGTCCGTTGTAGGTTTTGCTATCGTCTATATCACCAATTATTTTGCCAAGAAATACGATTCGGATTCAGCCATTTTTTAAAGGGAAGAGAGATCTAACATGAAAAATAGCTTGGAGAACAAAGGGATTGACGCTTTCTCGTATCTATTTATGATTTTATTCTCTATCTTTTGTATTGTGCCATTTATCCTCATTATTTCAAGCTCCTTATCAGATGAGAAAGCTGTGCAAGAGACAGGGTTTGTTCTTTTTCCAAAAGAATTCTCGTTGTTTGCGTACAAGGTCATCTTTCAGGACAGCGCAATATTCAGTGCGTATCAAACAACGATCATTTTTACGGTACTAGGGACGGCGCTGTGTCTTATCCTGACCAGCGCGATGGCATATGCCCTTTCTGTGAGAACGTTTGCACATCGGAACAAGATTGCTTTTTTCGTCTACTTTACGATGCTGTTTAATGGCGGGCTGATCCCCACCTATCTCCTTACGGCAAAATATTTGGGACTGAGTGATAATATCCTCGTCTATATTCTGCCGGCATTGGTTAACCCGTTTAATATGTTTCTATTAAGAAATTTCTTCAAGCAAATACCGGAATCGTTGGCTGAGTCCGCCAAGATCGACGGCGCTAACGACATCTATATTCTGTTTAAAATCATCCTTCCACTGGCAAAGCCGGCACTGGCAACGATCGGACTTTTTTATGGGCTTGGCTTCTGGAACGAATGGTTTACAGCGACCCTTTATATATCCGATAAAAATCTGTATTCCTTGCAATATTTGATCATGAAGGTACTGCGAGAAGTGGACTTTATGAATCAAATGAATCAAATGGAAGGCGTGGCGGTCAATTATGTTGTTCCGACCAATACGGCCAAAATGGCTACGGCCGTCGTGACTGTAGGCCCCATCATCTTTGTCTATCCATTCCTGCAAAAGTACTTTGTAAAAGGCCTGGTAGTGGGAGCCGTCAAGGGCTAACTCCGCGATCAAAACGCGGTTTAGTATATAGCTTGAACTATCAAAAGGGAGGAAAAAAAATGAGAGTCAAGAATCGTCTGGTACAGCTTGCTGCAATCCTGCTTTCGGTTTCAGTTGTGGGGTGCAGCAATACGTCAAATGTACCGGCAGAACCGAAAACACCAACAGACAGTACGACACCTACAGAGAATAATCGGTCGGAAGAAAAGAGGGAACCGGTCACGCTTAATATTAATTTGTTCGGTTCGGAGAACACGCATTACCGCGATGTCGATCCCGCTATCCAAGAATTCGAGAAACGAACGATGGATACGCTGAACACGTCCCTGAATATCAAATGGACCCCGCCGGCGGACTATGGAACGCTGCACCAATTGTGGATGACATCGGGTGAGGACATCGACCTGTTCAACCCGTGGGAGAAGGATAAGTTCGCCCGAGACGGTGTGTTGGCAGATTTGAGCGAATACTTTAATAATCCCGACTATCCTGGACTGCAAAAGGCTTTCTCTGAAGAGTACATCAATGATAATAAGCTTTATGGCAAGACTTATGTCATTCCGATTACGAACTCATTCATGGATATGGAAGGGGTTTGGTATAGGAAGGACCTGCTAGACAAGTATGGTATGGAAGACATTCAGAGTTATGATGATCTCTATAATTTCTTGGAGAAAGTAAGCGAAAACGAAAAAGATATGATCCCGTTCGCGAACTACGGGAACGCTGCTTTCTTTAAACTATTTACGGATATCAACGCGCAGCAGCTGGAAGGAAAAGTCTTTCCGTTTACGGGGAGCGGGAATCCGAGAAGGAATTTCATCTATGCCCAAATTGCGGAGGACGGCAAATCGGTAGCGGGTGTGGCAGCGTACGGAGATCCTGAATCGGAATGGGCGAACATCAACCCCGAATACGGTTTGGATTATTTGAAGAACCAGTTTAATCAAGCGAAGCGATTCAACAAGTTTATTCCGGCTGATTCCCTGACAAACACGACTGGGACGGGCAAGGCTACCTCCGCAGGCTTCGTGACGATCAGCAACTTCAAAAATGAGGAAGCGAAAGCCAAGGCGCTGGATCCGAATGTGGAACTCGGGTTCTGGCCGATCTTCAAAAACAATCAGGACATGACGCCTGGCACGCAAGCGACAGACGGCAAGGCATGGAATTTCATTGCTGTACCTGCTGCTTCCAAAAAAATCGACCGCACCATGGAATTCCTGGATTGGGTGTTCGCCAATCAGGAAAATAACGACTTGTTTACCTACGGGATCGAGGGTACAAACTGGGAGCCGGTTGGAAGCAATCAGTGGGAAATTCCAGAAGGTGTCGACCCGGCTAAAAATTATGTTTTTCCCGGGTACCAGTTGACTTGGAATCCGACCCTGTACAGGATTCCTGCAGGACTGCCGGATCAGATTCAACAATATTACGAATATCAATTTAAGCCGGATACGTATCAGAAGCATGTGCTGGCAGGATTTACTTTTGATCAGGAGCCAGTCAAAAATGAGCTGGCCAAATGTAACACCGTGATGGATAAGTATCTACCCTTGCTCTTATCCGGCTTTGGCGAGGTTGACGATAATCTGGCGAAGATGAATGCCGATCTGAAGGCTTCCGGTGTAGAGCTCATTAAAGAAGAGTTGAAAAATCAAATCAATGCGTTCCTCGCACAAAAATAAACGGGATGGCACTCAGGAACATCTATAGATTTAGGGTGATGGAATCTACAGATGTTCCTGTTTTTAAGTGAAGGATTAGCAAAACTATAATCTAAGTATGGGAGGAAATATTGTGGGTAGTTATAATAAAAAAACAACCTGGACGGTGCGTTCACTTGCCATGGTATTAGCAGCAGTCATGATACTGCAATGGGCCGTGCCTGTGCAGGATACTCGGGTGTATGCCGCTAATGAAGTTCAGCAGCCTGATGCTGGAACGGGGATTTTGGACAAGATTGATTTTGGTCATGCCGAATCTGAAAACGCTCACAACTTTACGGGTGATTCCACAAGCGTGATCACCGGATTCTTGGGAGAGAAGGCTCGGGTATCCGAACCGCTTAGTCCAGCTTCAGACACAGGTGGTTTTTTAACCTTTTCGATGCAGGTAGATCCGTACCTTCAGAATTACTTTACGGTGAAGTTTGCAGGAGACGAGACGATGCCATCCGGTGCTAGAGCGCAAATTGTAATCAACGGCGAACAGGTCGGGTATTTCAGAGGAGGGGATTATGGTGCTCTGTTAGGCGGCGAACGTGCGCCGAATCAATTTATATACAGCACCATTGCGCTTCCTCTGGAGTCCACGAGAGGAAAGGAAATCGTTGAAATCACGATTAATACTACAAATCCCTTTGGCAAGGTAGAACAACCATCAAGGGGGTACTATATCGGTTATACGCATACCCAGGCCTATATAGATGTAGATGATGAAGTGCAGGGGTATAAATTCAAGGAAGATCAGGGACCGGAAACAGTCGTGCGGCCTGAAGAAACGGCTGACCAGATTGAAGCAAGAATTGCACAGTTGGAACAAGAACCGATTAACACTTTTATGAATCATTACAACCATCTTGGCCAAAATCCGAATAACACGTTAAATATCGCGAAATACACAAATGCGCTTCGGTATTATGCCATGGTTTTGAAATCGGACATTTCTCCCATGCAAACCCCGGAAGCGAAACGCGAAGCGTTGATGCGTATGTTTCAAGCCATTGATGTGCATACGAAAAACTATTATGGCAATACACGATTAGTGCTTCGTGGCGGACACCAAGGGGATTGGGGCGGCTTTTACGGCGAATTGGGAGAGGCATTGTATCTTGCGGAAACCCTGATCTTTGATGAAAGCGTGTTAGGGGAAGACGGATATAATGCCTTTCTGGATCAAACTTTTGATACGGGAACGGTGGAAGGCGAATTCTCCCTTGCCAGCGCAGGATGGGATGGCGAACCTTTAACCCGCCGCATGGCATGGGAACGGGTACTGAAGGCCAACTTTGATTTTGCCCGTTCCAGACAATCGTATATTACGAATCAGGTGTTCTATACGTACGAAGGCGCATGGAAAGCTCATGAAGGGCTCAGGATGGTAGGGTCCGAATTTTATGAAGGGAGAGAGCGCAGTCATCGCATTTTATTGGAAATGTTCGGCGGGGTTCCTTGGTTAGGCGAAGAAGTATTGGTCGGTCCCAACGGGGAAGAATTAGATCTCTATCATTCTTTGTTTTCTCATGACAACGCAGCTGTCTTTACCGACGACTATGTACACATTGTCGGAAAAGGACTTGCAAAAAGCAAGTTGGACGAAGAAGGTGAGGTTGTACGGCGCAAGCCTTATGGAGAACAGTATACCAATCTAACCAAAGCCGGGTTGACAAGAGAAAATCACTATGTGGGGATTTATGGGGAAGTAGCCAATTATATATTGGATTACTTCTATAAAACCTTGGATCAGCCTGGGGAAGAAGAAATCAATGATGAACTTCTGAAGCTTGCCCTTAACAACTTTTATGCACGTTTGTGGACGCGGATCAATGACCTGGATGATGAAGGCAAACGATTGCTGGCGATGAATGCCACCATAGATGAACGAAACGGGGGTATGCCCTCCAGAACTCCTGCCTATGGCGCCAGATTACTCGGATATAGCACGTCTTATGCTTATTTAGAAAAGTATATGGCGGATCATGAAGAGCGTTACAGCGGTCCGGAATGGGAAAGGTACTGGGAGTATGCCAAATATGCCGTAGGGGCCGTACAGCAGTTGAAGATGGATAATCGTTTGCTGATGGATTTGTCTTCGAAGGATTTCCATGTGCGTGATACCTATGACTATATATTTAATACCAGGAAGGACTATGCCAGATTTAATGATGTAAAAGCCGGGGTTGTCCTTCCTCAGACCGATTTTGATTATTATACGGAAGAAGAGATTGCCGCATTAGGCGTGAACCCGGAGGCATATGAACAGTTTGCATGGATGGATATAGATAATGCATTTATCTCCATGCGGGATGGAGACTTTAGAATGTTCGGGGCTTTGGCGTGGCTGAATATGGGGGTTCCGGCTACCGGCAAGCTTCATATTGTCACGCCTGAGAATGTGCGGGTGGTACAGGTTGCTCACAACAATCAGTTTCAATATGAGGATTACCATATCAGACAACAAGACGTGGATCTCTATTATCAGCGCAATGATCCTGCAACCAAAGGCTTTGCGCCTCAATCCCTGGCAGGCGAAATATTGCCCGTTGCGTATCAGCCGGGCGTCGGCAAGGTGGTGCGGGACAATTTCGAAGTCGATCACCCCTATGGGGCGTTGACGGATTTAATGGCTGCAAGATATGGGGAGTATTTCATCCTCATGAATACAACCCGTACCGAATACGAGAATGAAAAATCATTTGAGGTTGATCTGCCTTCCGATTATACAGGAAATGAAATCTTCGATTTGGTTACAAAATCCAATATTCCGGTAATCGATGGAAAAGTAACCATTGGACCCGAGAGAGGAATGGTTTTAAAATTATCATCCCATTTTGATCCGGCTCCAAAACCAAATCATGTCGATTTTGTCAAGGCGCTTGAAGGCAATGGATCTGTAGATGTGATATGGAAAACGACTGCGGGAGGACAAACGTATACCCTCAAGCGTTCCGAAACCGAGCAGGGTCCGTATGCCGTGATCGCGGAGGGGTTAACGGGCAATCACTATAAAGATACCGATGTGGCGGGTGGAAAAGCCTATTACTATAAGGTAGCGGCCGTGAATGAACATGGAGCAGGCTGGGAGTCATGGCGCGCAAAAGCAGATCTGAGCGATGCCGATGCCCAAAATCTGGCCTCCCCATGGCAGCAGGACTTCATTGGGACCACGCAAGGCAGCGCAACGG
The DNA here is from genome assembly GCF_047238105.1 of Paenibacillus jepli. Taxonomy (NCBI): domain Bacteria; kingdom Bacillati; phylum Bacillota; class Bacilli; order Caryophanales; family Paenibacillaceae; genus Paenibacillus; species Paenibacillus jepli. The sequence continues at coordinate 2,238,027 of NZ_JBDFMD010000001.1, read as the reverse complement.
TTAATGGCGATGTAGTTGCAATCCAGAACGTAGATGGAAAAGGGCTGGGAGAAGGGGACGATTTTAATATCTATAGAAGAGATATTCATGACTCCTTCCACTATGTCCATCAGACAGCCGTTGGCAATAGCTCTATTAGTGCCAGGATTGATCAGAATAGCGGCGCTCTGAGCGGTATTATGTTAAGGGAATTCCTCTCCGAAAATTCCCGTTATCTTTATTTTGGCGCGGATGATCAAGGGAATCTGGTATTGCAGCATCGCAATCGGGTGTCCTTTGGTGTGTGGAATGGTGGCATACCTGTAAGTCCGTGGAATTATAAATTAAAAGGCTATCATGTCGATGACTATCCTTATGTCAAGCTGTTGTGGCATCATAACTCGCAGCTCGGCCATGCCTTTGCATCGAAAGATGGCGTCGATTGGGAATACATTACCGAGATAGACAGTTTATTCCCCTATGCCTATTATACGGGACTCATATCGTCCCAAGAGGCGGCATTCAGCGAAGTAACCGTATCGGATATGCCGAGAGAGAGTCTGATGCCGTTTATCGATAAAGATAAAGATCAAATTACTTTGCGCTGGAATAAACCAAAGCAGGCCTCCTGGTTTAACATCTATCGTACCCAGAATGAAGAGGCGAGCCTGACTGATCCCGTATTCAAAGAAGGGGCGGCCGAGCTGGAAGATGGCTCGCCTTGGGAGGAAGTAATCACGGGGACAAGAGCGAGACCGATTCGGGATGTCTTAAGATTCGGGAGTGCGTATTACAAAGTAATGCCCGTACACGAAGACGGCTCTCCGCAACCATTCTCGGAAACCGTGAGCGTGCATGCAGATGATATTTCGGTCGTTCTGGAGAATGCGTTGAGCCTGCCGGCTAATGAGTATACGAAGGCGAGCTTCTACTTGTTCCGCCAGGAATTAGCACGCATTCAAACAGAAATGATGGAACCTGAATATGACGAAGCGCAGCTGATCGACGACATCTATCAAGCTGAGAGCTTGCTCGTTTCTTTCCGCACACTGCTGACGAAGGTTCCAATGCAGCCATCCATGGCAAAAGCGTCAGAGAAGTTTTGGCAGAATGATAACATCTCCGAGGAACAGAACGCCTGGTACTTATTCGATGAAAATCCCGACACGATAGCTCATACCAGGTCGGCTGTAAGCTGGGTTGACGTGGACTTTGGCGAAGGGAATGAAAAAGTAGTGGATACGTTCCGCTACCTGCCGAGAAGAACCCATGTAAATCGTGTCAACGGGACGATGTTTAAGGGCTCTAATGACGGGGAGACTTGGACGGATCTGTACAAAATTCCCAATACATCGGTTTACCAGTGGTACGCTGCCCTTAACCCGGATCAGACGCCATATCGGTATATCCGCATCTATGACGACCATAATGGCTTCGTGAACTTTGAAGAAATCGAGTTTCTTGAAATCCCGAGTGACAAAACGCTGCTTACGTTGCTGCTGGATGAAGCGGCTGATCGGGTAGCCGAATATTACACAATTGAAAGCTTCGAAGCGCTCCAAACGGCACGTGCACTTGCAGAATCGGTGGCAGGTCAAGCGGAAGCAGATCAGGGAGAGATCGACGCGGCTGCGGAGAGCCTGAGGGAGGCATTGGAAGGACTTGAAACGATCGATGGGCTGCCAGTGCTTGCTCCGATCGGCGACAAATCTGTCATTGCGGAGCAGCAGCTTACGTTCACAGTTACAGAAATGAACGGCATCGAAGACGTTCAGTACGAGGCAAGCGACCTGCCCGAAGGCGCTTCCTTCAACGCGGAAACGCGCACGTTCCAATGGACCCCGGCCCAAGAGCAGGGCGGCGTCTATCCGTTGACCTTTAGCGTCAGTTCAGGATCACTGTCTACATCCAGAACTGCTAAGATCACGGTGGTAGGATTGCCTGTGCTCACTGTTGAGCCAGTGCTGGAACTGACGGCAAAGGAGCCATTCACTTATCAGGTGGAGGCAACTGATCCTTCCGGGGCGAAGCTTGGATATCGTGCGGACAATCTGCCAGCCGGGGCGACCTTGGACGGAGCGACCGGCATGCTCTCCTGGACACCAGGTCAAGCGGATTATGGCACACATCCGATCCTGCTGACGGTCAGCAACGGCAGCTTCGAGACCGCCCAGACGATAGAGCTTCATGTCAGCCTGCATGTGATTGCACCTGAAGGGTATACGCAAGGCAGTTATTATCTGTACCGGAAAGAAGTAGCGCATATCGAAGCGGAGATGGTCATGCCGGAAGCAGACAAGGTCCAGCTTGCAGCAGAGCTTCTTGCAGCAGAAGAATCGTTGGTTCCGTTATCCGAGCTTGCAGCGGAGAAAGTGGAGATTACACCAGCCATGGTTATCGCCTCCTCCGTTTCCTGGGATAACAAGTTCGATGCTGCTCAGAACGGATGGCATGCTTTTGATGGTGATCCGACGACTTCTCCTGATACGAAAACGGGCGCCGGCTGGGTTCGCGTCGATTTGGGAGCAGAGCAGGCGCAGAAGATCGGCAGCGTCAAGTTCATTCCGAGAGCATCGAATATAAACCGGATGAATAATGCCCTCATCCAGGGCTCCAATGACGGAACGAACTTCGACACGCTCTACACGATCAGCGGTCTCACCGAGTTGAAGTGGTATTCGGCAGCGATCAACAACGATACGGCCTATCGTTATCTGCGGTATTATACGCCTAACGGATTTGCCAATGTGGGAGAGCTCGAATTTTACAACATTTTATATGATAAGACCTTGCTTGAGGTGCTGCTGGATGAAGCGGCCTCCGTTAACCCCGAGCATTATGAAGAAGACAGCATAGCCATGCTTCATCAGGCTGTTACGGAAGCGAATAGGGTGTACGGAGGCAGCGAAGCTGTCACCCAGGAGGAGATTGATGCGGCAGCTGCGAGTCTGCTGGAAGCGCTGGAAGCGCTGGAGATGAAGATCGCGGCGTCGCTTGAACCCGCCGAGCCGAACGGTCTGAATGGATGGTACACGGTGCCGGTCACGGTGGCATTGTCGGCGCAAGGGAGGATGCAGTACAGTGTGGACGGCGGCAGCAGCTGGTTCGCCTATGACCAGCCGGTTACCTTGAGCCAGGAAGGCCTGAACCAACTGCTGTATCGTCCGGCAACTGGAGCCGGCGCGGGCTCGCCAAGCGATGTGGAGGTGAAGATCGATCTGACCGCGCCCGTCATCACGATAGCTGGAGACCTATCCTATACGATTGATCAGACGATCCATATCCTGTGTGAAGCCGAGGACCTGATATCCGGAGTGACCTCTTCGCCATGCGACGAACCACTCGCAGAGAGCAAGGCGTACTTGCTTGAGCCGGGTGTGCATACCGTGACGGCGGAAGCGGAGGATGCCGCAGGTCACCGCGGGTCGGCCGAACATTCATATAGCGTGGTTGCGACGTTCGATAGTCTGTCTGCACTGACCGGTACCTTCGCGGAAGAAACCGGCGCCCCGGGCTGGCAAGGCATCGCGACTTCGCTTCAACAGAAGCTGGCAGCCGCCAAAGCGAAAGCGGCCGACGGCAAAGGACAAGAAGCTAGGAGTCAATTGCAGGCCTTTATTCAAGAAGTGAACGCTCAGAGTGGGAAAAAGCTGACCGTTGAACAGGCAGTGGTCCTGGCTCGCTGGGCGCAGTGGCTCCATCAGGAGACGCCGCTGGCAGGCGGGGCGCCAGGAAAGCCGGTGCTTGCAGCCAATCACGGTCACGCTACGGGACTAAAGGACGGCAATTATACGGTGACGATGAACCTGTGGTGGGGGCACAACGGTACGTCATTCAAGCTGTATGAGAATGGCACGCTGGTCCATACGCAGGAGCTGACGGACCAGTCGCCGAAGGCGCAAATCGCACAAGCCGATATCGCAGGCAAAAGCAACGGCACGTATACGTATACCTGTGAGTTGACGAATGTCTTCGGCACGGCAGCCTGCGACCCGTTGATCGTCACGGTCACGGATGCCGAACCGGGCAAGCCGGTCTTGTCCCATGACAATTGGGATGGGGACGGCAATTACGTGGTGACGATGAATATGTGGTGGGGAACCAACGGCTCGGATTACCGCCTGTACGAGAATGGGGTATTGATCGATTCCCAGACCCTTGCAGAAAGGAAGCCAAACGCCCAGACAGCGTCTACAAGCCTCTCCGGCAGAGCTCCTGGTACCTATGAGTACCGCGCCGTGTTGATCAATGCGGCTGGGGAGACATCCAGCGAGTTCATTACAATTACGGTCAAAACGCAAGAATAATAGGAGGGAAAAGAATGAATGACAATACGATGAGAAATCGGTACCAACGTTCTTTGATCCGTATTCTTTGTTTGGCAGTAGCCCTAACTTTTACAGGCATCCAAGGCTTCGAGCCCGCCCATGCAGCTGTATCGCCGCTTATTACTTCTTACAAACCGCAGGCGGTAAGCGCCGATGCGAACCTCTCCTACACGGATGCCAACGGGAATACGATAACGGCGACCATCCATCACCCGGGCATTGCCATGTCGCTGCCTGATCTGGACAATATGCGCGATCATGTAAGGGCGGGCGATGAACCTTGGAATACGGCGTTTCAAGCGTTTGCCAACGATCGCAGATCCAGCAAAACACCACGCATCTTCTACGAGCAAGGCAAAGACTTATATATCAATATCCGCGGTCCCTGGGCTGCCACCATCGATGGCATCTACTACGCCAATCCCAGCGAACATGTGGGAAACCGTGCAAATTGGGATTCCGAAACGGCTTTTCACCAAGCTGTGATGTGGTACATTACCGGAGATGAAACGTATCGTTCCAATGCGATGTACATTATTAGAGGGTATGCCGGCATTCAGTCTGTCGTTCCTCATACGAATTTTCGTTTTGGGACGATGACGTATCTGCTCGGAGCTGCCGCAGAAATTTTGCGTTATTCCGATACCCCGACGACAAGCTTGAAGTGGACAACGGCCGATACTCAGAATTTGAGTCAGATGATGGGGCTTGTCTGGAATGCCTACGAAGAACGTCATCCGAATTTCTTTATGAACCAGCACCAGTTTGCCGTGATGGGCATCATGGCGCGGGCGATCTTTACCAACGATCTGGAGCTATACGCGGAGGCTGTAGAAGCCACCACAGTGAATGCACAAGGCGAAAATGGGGGAAGAAACGGTTCAATCAAGCATCAAATGCGCTGGATGACCCAAAATGATCTGACTGGGGCACCGCTCAATCCTTCGGATTATCATGTGCAGTTAATGGAAATGGGCCGCGATGCGGGGCATGCCTACGCCAATATCGCCGGACTGTCTACGTTGGCGCAGACCATCTACGCCCAGGGAACGAAGGTTGACCCGGTGAATGGTACGATGTCCACCGCTGCCAATGCCGTTAATGTATTCAACTTCCTTGATGACCGTCTGTTGGCGGGGACGACGTATGCGCTCAAATATAACTTGGGTTATGATGTGCCGTGGACACCGGCAGTGGCGAACCAAAGCTACACCGGCCAGATTTTCGACAAGAATAACTCTGCGGGCGAAAGAGGGCGCATCGATGCTTTCTACAGTGTGCTATACAACTATTACAAATATATTGAAGGGCAGGACATGACTCAGGAAAAATTCAAATATCTGGCGTATGCCTACGAGACAAGAATGCCGGAAGTAGCAGGGAAGGATTATCCGCTCGCCATGTTATTGTACACGCCCGATGCTGCTAAAACCGTTGGACTCAGCAATCGCATCACGCTTGGGAATCTGACCGGTCTGACAGCAACGGCAGCCGGCCCGGATGCCATTCATGTAAGTTGGACGGCCGTATCCGGTACGCTGGGATACAATGTGTTCAGATCTACCGAAGAGAACGGAACCTATGTACAGATCAATAGTGTGCCGGTCACAACCACCTCTTACAATGACACTGGCTTGGATCCAAATACGAGGTATTACTATAAGGTTCGCGTATCTGGAGGGGCCATGTCGGCGGCAGTATCAGCAGACACCACAGCAGACAGCCGTTTACAGGCGTGGTATAAACTTGACGAGACTAGCGGGACTTCGGCTGCGGACGCTTCGGGATACGGCAATATCGGTACTGTCCATGGCGGAGCAGTCTGGACGACAGGCCGAGTCGGCCATGCAGTGGATCTCAACGGAACCAATGGTTATATTGCCCTTCCTGCCGGTCTGGTCTCTGGTTCTCACACGAGCACCATCGCAGCTTGGGTGAATCTGGATAGCGTAAGCAGCTGGACACGTGTGTTTGACTTCGGCTCAGGCACATCCACCAACATGTTTCTTACCCCAAGAAACGGTGCCAATGGAAAGGTACGCTTCGCCATTAAAAATAATGGCTCAAGTGAACAAATCATCGACGGGCAATCGGCGTTGCCCGCCGGAGGCTGGCATCATGTAGCGGTTACATTAAACGGCGCAGTCGGCAAGCTGTACGTCGACGGTCTTGAAGTGGGGAGCAATGCGTCGATAACTATAAAACCGTCCGATCTGGGTGCAACGACTCAAAATTGGATCGGCCGTTCCCAGTACGCTTCCGATCCCTATCTCGATGGGCGCGTGGATGATTTCAGGGTCTATAATCAAGCTCTTACAGCCAGCGAAATCGCTGCTCTGGCAGGATTGTAAACAGTCGGAACTTGAATCGCCGATACAGATTTGATCGCAACAACTGACCTTTGGAAAGGATGACCCAGGCATGGAGGATAGCTATCAACAATTATCAAAGAAGGGAGCTTGGGGTGATCAGGGAGACGGTACCTATGTCAATCCTGTCTTGCCTGGGGACTATAGCGATCCGGATGTTATTCGGGTTGGTGAGGATTATTACGGGATCACTTCTACCTTGCATTGCTCTCCGGGAATGGCCGTGCTGCATTCCAAGGATCTTGTCAATTGGAGCATCATCGGACATGTTGTAAGTGACCTGACAAGCATCGGCCCGGAATACAATTACGATCACATGAATCGTTATGGAAGAGGCGTCTGGGCCGGTGCTATCCGATTCCATAAGAATCAATATTGGGTATATTTTTTCACGCCCGATGAAGGCTTGTTTATGAGTACGGCGTCCGATCCGGCAGGGCCATGGGAGCCACTTCACCAGGTATGGGCAGTGACAGGCTGGGACGATTGCTGCCCTTTCTGGGATGATGACGGACAAGGCTATCTGGTTGCGACGAACTTTGCTGGGAATTACAACATTCATTTATTCAAGCTCAGTGAAGACGGCAAGGCGCTAGTGCACGACAGCGATACGATCATCCATCAATACAAAGGAAGCGAAGCCAATAAGATCTACAAAATAAACAACACCTACTATTTTTTTCACAGTGAGGTTCGTCTGGAGGAAGGCGTGGAAGTCCGGGTCGTCATGATGTTACGGTCGAAGCATATTTATGGCCCTTATGAAGAAAAGGAGATTATCCATACGCACGGCCAGGAAATCGACCGGGAGCCCAATCAAGGCGGACTTGTCCAGACGGTGTCCGGGGAGTGGTACTTCATCAGCCATCAGGGCTATAGCGAATACGAAGGCAGGCCGCTTCACTTGCTGCCCGTGACGTGGATCGACGGATGGCCCATCATCGGAGAAGATATAGACGGCGACGGAATCGGAGAGATGGTATGGGGCGGGAGGAAACCGATTCATGGCGCCCCCGCAACGGTCCTTTCCACGTATGACGATTTTGAAAGTGGCCGGCTTGAGCCGTATTGGGAATGGAACCATCAGCCAAGAGCCGATAAATGGTCGCTGGCGGAGCGATCTGGCCATTTGCGGCTGCATGCATGCGTACCGTTGGAACAGGACAATTTTTTTACCGTATGCAATATTCTTTCACGAAGAGCATTTAAAACGGTCCGCAACGAGGCTACTGTACAAATAGATGTTACTGGCATGGCGGACGGACAAGAAGCGGGGCTATGCCATTTCGGAAAAACCTTTTGCACGGTTGGCGTACAGCAATTAAATGGGACCAGACTTCTGAAGTTCAATCGTTCGGGGATGATCGCATGGGGCCCGAAACTAACAGGCAGCATCATCTGGTTAAGGTCGGCGTGGAATATAGACGGCATTAATCGGTTCCAATACAGCTTCGATGGGGTGAGGTTCGCCTATATTGGAGATGCGTATCAGCTCGAATGGGGGCATTACAGGGGAGATCGAATCGGACTCTACAGCTACAACTGCCTGAGAGAGCAGGGCTATATTGATGTAGACCGATTCTCTTATGAGGTTGGAGCGAAATAATCGATTAAAAGATTAAAGGAGCGGATCGCCAATGAAATCACCCATGTTCCGTGATCCCATCTATGACGGAGCAGCTGATCCTGTAGTGATCTGGAATCGGCAGTCCGCAGAGTGGTGGTTGATCTATACGAATCGTCGTGCGACGCAGGAAGGTCCGCAGTTCGGATGGGTGCATGGCACCGATCTCGGTGTTGCATCTTCATCGGATGGAGGGTCAACCTGGTTATACCGGGGAACCCTGGAAGGTCTCGAAACAGGATGGGGCAGAAATACGTTCTGGGCACCTGAGATCATCTGGCACGATGGTCTGTATCACATGTATGTTACTTATGTTGAAGGCGTACCGAAAGATTGGACGGGCAAGGCCCGAATCAGACATTATACAAGCCCCGACCTTATTCGGTGGGAGTTCCGGTCCACGCTGGGCTTAAGTGGGGAGAACGTCATCGATGCCTGTGTATTTCCGCTGCCGGACGGCAGGTTTCGAATGTGGTATAAGCAGCGGAATCACACCTACGCTGCAGAGAGCGAGGATCTATATGTGTGGCAGCCGATTGGTCCGGTGATAACAGGTAGATTCCACGAAGGACCGAATGTGTTTCGCTTAAACGGATACTATTGGCTTATCGTAGACGAATGGAGAGGACAAGGGGTGTACCGTTCCGGAGATCTGCTGTCATGGGAACGAAACGGCATCATACTCGATCAACCTGGCAAGCGGGAGGATGACGGGACGATCGGTCTCCACGCGGATGTGGTCGTGCAAGGAGAAGAAGGGTACATTTTCTATTTTACTCATCCTGGCCGGGTGAACGGACATCATCAGGCTTCGAACGACTATGAATGGCGCCGCTCTTCCATTCAAGTGGCCAAGCTGGAGGTCGTGGACGGCCTGCTGACTTGCAACCGCGACGAGGAGTTCGAGTTGAATCTGGGAACGGAATAAAGATAGAGGAGAGCATCAATGAGCTATTACAAGATATGGGAAGCGCCCGAAGGAGCAGTTCAACGCGATGATTTTAAGGTAAGTGTTCGTAATCCAGGCGGAGCCTGGGAGCCGCTATTCGTGTATGAGGCAAAGGTGGATATGCATAATGTCAGAGCGGCCTCGATGTGTTATTTTGACATGGAGGGCGTCGTGGAGGTGCGTGTCGAGAGCCGGAAGGACATGGTGCGGGACGTCATCATCCGCCCGCTCTCAAAGCACATCCCATTCAAGGTGGAAGGAGCGGCGATTACCTTTTGTCTGCATGAGCCGTGCAAGCTGTCTATTGAGGTGAATGGGGAGCGGTTTAGCAATTTGCATCTTTTCGCCAATGGCCTGGAGGAGAATCCGCCGCTGCCGGACGATTCGAACGTCCTGTTCCTGAAGCCTGCCATCCATCGGAAGGAGGATATTTATCAGGCGTTAAGCAGTCCGAATGAGCCTGGGGGAGTAGAACCGGAAGTGATCTATTTTGGACCGGGCACGCACTATCTGGAAGAGACGATCTTCCGCATTCCGTCCGGCAAAACCGTCTATATCGCAGGCGGCGCCATGGTGGTCGGCTCCCTCGTCTGCGATCATGTTCAGCATGTTACGATTCGGGGCAGGGGAATATTGTATTTGGCTGATTTTCACCGGTTCTCTGCATTCCGGGGCATCCGAATCCGCTTCTCGCAGCATATTACCGTGGAAGGATTAGTGCTGCTCGATCCGCCGCATTATAGCATTTATATCGGCAAGTCCGAGCACATCCGGATTCGCAACTTCAAATCCTTCAGCACCCGGGGATGGTGTGATGGGATCGATATGATGTCCAGCTCGCATGTGGAGATTGACGATGTGTTCCTGCGGACATCCGACGATTGCATCGCGGTCTACGGAAGCCGCTGGGATTATTATGGAGATGCACGCTGCATTACTGTCAAGAACTCCATTCTATGGGCTGACGTAGCGCATGCGATGAATGTCGGCGGACATGGGGACTACCGCCGGGGAGGCGACTTGATCGAGGATATCCAGTTCAGCAATATCGATATTCTGGAGCATCATGAGCCGCAGCCCGGTTATTGGGGGGCCATGAATATTAATGCCGGCGATAATAACACGGTGCGGAACGTTACCTTTGAGAACATCCGAGTGGAGGATTTTGAACTGGGCCAGCTGGTAGACATCCGTGTCGTGTGGAACGAGAAATATAACCCGGTAGCCGGCAAACGGATTGAGAACATACATTTCCGGAATGTGACCTATAGCGGGAAAAATGAAAACAAAAACCGGATCTACGGGTTTGACCGTGAACGGAGTATCGAAGGGGTCACCTTCACTAATTTGCGTATCAATGGCAAGCTGATTTTGGATGCGGAGCAGGACTTCGACATCAATGAACATGCCCATGGCATTAGGTTCCTCATAGAATAATAAGTCGGATCGGAGAGCGGCAGTATCAGCTTGCCCTCAAAAGCGCCGATGGGTGCGGAATCGATTATCGGAAGAACGATCCGTTACCTTGAGGCCCTGTTTTGAGGGCAGTCTGTGTATGATGCTGGTTCCCATCATAAAGAAAAAGCCTGTAGACCCTGTGCCGCTCGGCGCGGTGGATTCTACAGGCTTCATCTGCGTGCGTTAAGAATCATGCTTTGTATGCAAGCCCAAAAGCCGTATATAATCAAAGTATGACAAGTCTGCCGATGATGGGGCTAGACTTTGAGGAGGAATCTTCATGTACAAAGTGCTGATCGTGGACGATGAGATGTATGTGCGCAAGGGTCTGATCAATCTGATGGATTGGTCATCGCTGCAATATGAGATCTGTGGTGAGGCGGAGAACGGCCAGCAGGCGCTGGAGCTGATCGGCGAGCTCCTGCCGGATCTGGTCATTATCGATATACGTATGCCTGTTATGGACGGTCTGGAGCTGATCCGGCAAGTGAAGGCGGAGGGTGAGCATCAGCCGATGTTCATCATCCTGAGCGGACATCCGGATTTCTCTTATGCGCAGCAGGCGTTCCGCTACAACGTGTCGGATTATATCCTGAAGCCGGTCGATGAGCAGGAGCTCGCTGCGACGCTCCGTAAGGTGGCGGGTTCGCTGAATCAACAGCAGCTCTTGTCCATCACCCGAGAGAAGCCGCTTGTCGAGACCGTCATCGAGAGCCTGCTGCAGACGGAGCCGGGAGAACAGGTGATGAAGCAGATCGCCCAGGCGCTGGAGCTGCCGCTTGCCTCCGCCTATACGTATGTCATTGTCGAGATGCAGGATGAGCTGCCGCACCGGCAGGTCGATTATTTGCCGGCGCTGCAGACGACGCTGCAGCAGGAATTTCAACACGAGGGCTCGCTGCTGCTCGTGCATGTACGCGCGTACAATCAGTACGGACTGATCGTGCCGGAGCAGTGGATGACAGGAGACCATGGGGCCAAGCGCACCAGTCTCGCTCGGATCCTTGACCGTCTGCGGAAGGAGCTTGGCATAGCGGTGGCTTTGTTTGCAGGCATGACGGTGGATGATTTGAAGCAGATCGCTCAATCTGCATCCAGCGCCGAAGAGACCTTGAGCTACCGGTTTGCAGCGAGCGAGGATGGGGTGTACCGGGCATCAGAGCTGCTGGGTAAGCCGTTGTATTACTTTGACGTCGACGAAGAGCTGCATACCCGGTTGATCTATGGGGTCGAGTCCAATCAGACAGAGGCCTTCGAGTCCGCTGCCGATGAGGTGTTTCGTCTGTTCAGGGAACGGCAGTTTGCCCCGGGCGCGGTGGTCAATACGATCCGCCGCATCCAGATCGCCATCATCAATATTATCCGGCAGCTCGAAGGCGATGAGAAAGAGCTGCGCAGCTTTGACGATCTGTTCCACTGGCAGGATAAATACCGCAATGGCGAGCAACTGCGGCATGTCTTCCTCCGGTTCATCACCGAAGCCGCCGCATACATCGCGGATCAGCGGGGCGAGAAGAGCGAAGGCAATATCGAGAAAGTGAAGAAGTATATCGACTCCCATTACAAAGAGAATATATACCTGAAGGGGATTGCTGCAGATTTCTATATGAATCCCGTCTACCTCGGCCAGTTGTTCCGCAAGCAGTACGGCGTCTATTTCAACGAGTATCTGCTCTCTCTCCGGATCGAGGAGGCGAAGCGGCTGCTGCGTCAAACGAAGAAGCGGATGTATGAAATTGCCGAGCTGGTCGGTTTTCAAAATGCGGATTACTTTGCCACGCAGTTCGAAAAGCTGGAGAATATGACGCCAACCGATTACCGCAACAAGATGATCGGCAAATGAGAAAGGAGGAGCAGCCATGTTCAATCTTCGCTTGCACAATCTGAAGCTCCGCAACAAGCTGATCTTCATCTACATCCTGTGCGTATTCGCGCCGATCGTGCTGACGAATGTCATGTTCTACAATGTCACGACCAACAATATCAAAAATCAGAAAACTGCGGATGCGCAGCAATCCATCCATCAGCTGAAATCAGAGCTGGGGGCGGTGATCGACGATGCTGCAGGCATCTCATATCTGTACTCCATCGACAGGCTGCTGGGCAATCACCTGGACACGGATCATGTGACTTACGACCGGTATGTAGCGTCGCTTAACGACATTACGCATCTGTTCAACCGTTCCGACAAGGAATACCGGACGATCAGCTCGGTCCTCATCATGAGCGATAATCCGTCGATTCTCGATTCGGGTCACATCATCCGGTTCGACGAGGCGATGCGGGAGAGCGACTGGTATCAGCAGATCGAGTCGCATAATAATACTTTTCCGCATCTGTATGTCACTCATGACAGCATCAGCGTCATACAGAAGCTGTCCGACTCCCGCGTCCAGCCGTATGAGCATGTGCTGAAGATCGATCTCAATATGAACTATATCCGGCAGCTGCTCGATCTGTCGAGCTTTGAAGGCGATATCTATCTGCTGGACCCGAGGGGAGAGGCGCGGTACGGACGGCTGGTGGGAGGCCAGTCCAGCAACCTGATCACTGCGGACCAGACGCTGATGCGGGAGGGGATCCCGCTGCCGAGCAAAGCGATCGTGATCGGACAGCAGTATCAGAACAACCGCTATCTCAGCGATTGGATGTTATACGGCGTATTGGACGAGGAGAAGATCCTGTATGACGTCAGGCGCTCCGGTCAGTTCATCCTGTGGTTCGCCGGGATCAACTTCCTCGTGCCGACACTGGTGATCGCGGTGATCTCCAGCTCCATCCACACCCGGATCCAGAACATCCTGAGGCACATGAAGTCGGTCAAGGGTAAAAATTTCGAGCGTATTCCTTATCACCGTGAACGGGACGAAGTCGGCGAGCTGGCAGTGGAGTTCAACCGGATGAGCGATCGGATCGAGAATCTGATCAATGACGTGTATGAGGCAGAGATTCAGAAAAAGGAACTGGAGCTGCGCCAGCGGCAAGCCCAGCTGCATGCCTTGCACAGTCAGATCAATCCGCACTTCCTGTTCAACTCGCTGGAGACGATCCGAATGCGAAGTCTGATGAAAGGCGAATCGCAGACGGCCCGGACGATTCAGAATATGGCCAAAATATTCCGGAAGTCGATCCTATGGAAGCGCAGCTTCGTGACGATCCGGGAAGAGCTGGAGCTTATGGAGAGCTTTCTGGAGATTCAGAAATACCGCTTCGACAGCAAGCTGGAGTATCACATCGAGGTGGACCAGTCTCTGCTGGACATCGAGATCCCGAAGATGACCTTCCTGCCGTTCGTGGAAAATGCCAGCATCCACGGCATCGAGAACATCCCCGGTATCGGCTATATTACGATCCAGATCGCCCAGGAGCGGGGGCAGATCGTCTTCGTCATCGCCGACAACGGCGTCGGCATGGATCCCGAGCAGATCCGGGAGCTCGAGCATTACTTTGACGAGGGAACGGCGATGGGAGATTCGATCGGGATGAAGAACGTCCTGACGCGGCTCAAGATCTGCTATGGCGATTCTTTCACATTTACGATATCGAGCAACCCCGGCAACGGTACCCGTATCCTGCTGAGACTGCCGATGGAGAAGCAGGAGGAGGAAGCAAAACCTTAAATTTTCAAAGACTAAACTAAGGTTTATGATATAAAACTATCAACCTCTTTAATTTACAATAAAAGTGCTTTCAAATGCTTTGTAACAGAAAGGGGTTTAATCAATGCGCAAAAAATGGCTACAACCCGCAATGGCTGCCATGTTGGCCGGGACGCTCTTGCTTGCAGGCTGCTCGAACAATGGTTCAGAAGGAAGCGGCGCACAGTCGGAAGGAACGAATGGAGAAGTCAGTACAGATCCGGTAACGTTCACGTTTTTCAGCTTTGGCTCGAACAAGGACGTTCTTGCAAGCGATACCACGATTGGCAAGATTCTGCAGGAGCAGACCGGTGTGGATTGGAAGATGGAATTCGTGGTTGGAGATGCCAACACGAAGGCTGGTGTGATGATCGCCGGGGGCCAATATCCTGATGTCATCAACGATGTTGGTCAATTGCCCAAGCTGCTGGATGCGGGAGCGCTCATCCCGCTCAATGACCTGATTGAAGAGTATGGTCCCAACATCAAACGGGTGTACGGAGAACACTTTGACAAATTCACAGAGGAAGACGGAAATATTTACATCCTTCCATTTTCTGCTAATGTAAACGATTATATAACCGAACCCGATATCGGGGGCGGCGCATTCTGGATGCAGCGCCGCGTGTTAAAGGAATTCGGTTATCCGGAAGTGAAAACGCTTGATCAGTATTTTGACCTGATTGAGCAATACCAAGCCAAATATCCGAGTGTCGATGGTAAAAACACGATTGGATTCGTTACTTCGGCCGGCGCTCCGGGCGAGTTTTTCTCCATCGCCAACGTACCGAGTCATTTGGCCGGATATCCGAACGAAGGCAATGTAATCGTCGATATGGAGACGCATGAGGCCAAAGTATATGCCGCATCGGAGCATGAGAAGCGATGGCTGGCCGCTTTAAATGAAATGAACCGGAAGCAGCTGCTCGATCCCGAGACCTTTACGGCCAACAAGGATCAGTATCTCGCCAAGCTGACATCCGGGCGGGTGCTTGGCTATTTCAACTATGGCTGGCAAGTGGGAGACGCTACGAACAACCTGAAAGCAGCGGGCAATGATGATCTCCGCTATGTAGCGCTGCCTGTCGTGTTCGATGAGGATATAAGAGATGCGTACATCGATCCGCCTTCCTTTGTCAACAATCGCGGGGTAGGCATAACGGTCAGCGCCGAGGATCCGGCCCGCATCGTCCAATATTGGGACAACTTGCTCACCGATGACAATCAGAAGCTTGTTCAGTGGGGGGAAGAAGGCGTCACTTATTCCGTTAATGAAGAAGGCCGGTTCGTGATGACGGAAGAGCAGGTTGCCAACCGCAATGATAATGAATTCAGACGGTCGTACGGATTTGCCTACTTTGATGTGGATTGGCCCAAATATGGTGCGAACTCGACCTTTGAAGACGGCAACGCCTACTCGCCGATCAGTCAGCCTGAAGTGGCGGCTGTCAATTATACGGAAGGAGACAAGACGTTGCTTGAGGCTTATGGCATCGACACGTTCTCGGGGCTGTTCGCAGAGCCGCAAGAGCGTCCTTGGTACCCGGCATGGAGCATCAAGAAAGAGCAAGGGTCGCCGGAACAGATCTTCAATCAGAGAGTGGGAGATTTGCAGTTGAAATTTTATCCGCGGCTTGTCTTTGCTCCAGCAGATGGATTTGATTCGATCTGGGAAGAATATTTATCCGAGTTCAACAAGCTGGATGTTGCCGGCTATGAGGCGTTTGTCACAGCGAAGGTGAAGGATCGCGTCGCAGGCAACTGGTAAAACTTTAGAAGATTGGTGAAAAAGTGCCGGAAGTGGGGCGGAATTGTCCTGGAGAAGCGGAGCGCTCGCCTTGGTTCCCGGAATTCAACCTCAACCAGAGGTTATGATTCAAGAATTCTGGGAACCACAGCGATCGGAAGGACGATCCGCACAACGTAGGCCTAATTTTCACCACGCTTCTAGAAGAGCTTAATTATTCAAAGACCGATCTAAACTTTGTCATATAACACCGGGAAGCGTTTTCTTTTATACTGAGGATGTCTTTACAACTGGTCTATAGAAAGGGGAAACGGCAATGCGCAAGAAAAAATGGCTGACCACCGGCCTGACAGTGCTGACAGCGGCGACGGTCCTGCTGGCAGCCTGCTCGAACGATTCGGGAGGCAGCACTTCGCAAACCGGGAGCGTAAATGGTGAGGTAAGTACAGATCCGGTCACCTTCACTTACTTTGGATTCGGCACCAACAAAGATGTCCTGGCAAGCAATACGACGATCGGCAAGATTCTCCAGGAGCAGACGGGCGTCGACTGGCAGATCGAATTCGTCGTAGGGGATGCGAGCACCAAATCCGGCGTCATGATCGCGGGCGGCGACTATCCCGATGTCATCTCACCGGTAGGCGAGCTGCCCAAGCTGCTGGATGCCGGCGCCTTCATCCCGCTCAATGATCTGATTGAGGAGCATGGCCCGAACATCAAGCGTGTGTATGGCGATTATATGGACAAGATTACGCATGAAGACGGCAATATCTATATCCTGCCGTATACGGCCAATGTGAACGGCTATCTCAGTGATCCGGATGCGATGAGTACATTCTGGATTCAGCGCCGGGTGCTCAAAGAGTTCGGTTATCCGGAAGTGAAAACGCTTGACCAATACTTCGACCTGATCGAGCAGTACGAAGCCAAATACCCGACGGTAGACGGCAGAGATACGATCGGCTTCCTAACCTTCGCAGGCACGGCCGGCGAATTCTTCACCATCACCAACCAGCCGATGCATCTGGCCGGTTACCCGAACGACGGGAATGTGCTGGTTGACCTGGATACACACGAAGCCAGTCTGTACATGGGAACGGACTACGAGAAGCAATGGCTGGCTGCACTGAACAAGATGAACAGTAAAGGTCTGATCGACCCCGAGACGTTCACAGCCAACAAGGACCAGTATTTGGCCAAGCTGACTTCCGGCCGCGTCCTGGGCTATGTCAACTACGCCTGGCAGATCGGGGATGCGACGAACAACCTGAAAGCAGCGGGCAACGATGATCTGCGCTACGTCTCCTTGCCGATCACCTTTGATGAGAACACTACAGATGCCTACATCGATCCGCCGTCCTTTGTTAATAACCGGGGCTTGGGCATTACCGTAAATGCTGAGGATCCTGTACGCATCATCAAGTACTGGGACAACCTGCTGACCGATGAGAACCAGAAGCTCGTGATGTGGGGGCAGGAAGGCGAGACTTATTCGGTGAACGAAGAAGGCCGGATGGTCATGAGCGAGGAGCAGCTGGCAAACCGCAACGACAATGAGTTCAAGCGTCAGTACGGCTGGATGTACTTCGACTATGAATGGCCTCGTTATGGCGACAACTCGGTCTATGAGGACGGCAACGCGCACCGTGTCTTCAATCAGCCGGAGGTCGCTGCGGTCAACTACACGGAAGGCGACAAGGTATTGCTTGAAGCATATGGCGCGGAAACCTTCTCCGATTTCTTCGCAGATCCGATCGAGCGTCCGTGGTACCCGGCATGGAGTATCGAGAAGGAGCAGGGTTCTCCTGAGCAGTTGTTTGGCCAGAGATCGGGCGACCTGCAGCAAAAATACTATCCGCGTATGGTATTTGCCAAAGAAGCAGAGTTTGAATCCGTCTGGAACGAATATATTGCCGAGTTCAACAAGCTCGATTCGGCAGGCTTCGAAGCCTTCGTCACCAAGCGCGTAAAAGAGCGCGTCGACGGCAAGTGGTAAGCACCCGTTCCATAAGCAGGAACAAATAAAGGTATATGTTCAAAAGGGGAAAAGTGAGCTCGTTTCACTTTTCCCTTCTATACCCATGCAATAGAAGATTGGTGAAAAAGTGCCGGAAGTGGGGCGGAATTGTCCTGGAGAAGCGGAGCGTTCGCCTTGGTTCCCGTAATTCAACCTCAACCAGAGGTTTTATTCAAGAATTCTGGGAACCACAGCGATCGGAAGGACGATCCGCACAACGTAGGCCTAATTTTCACCACGCTTCTAGAGAGAGACTGAAAGCCGGAAGGGAGACGGAGCGGGTGGAGAAACAAACAGTGCCGATTACACAATCGACCTCTGGCGATTCGCGCCTAAGAGCCTTAATCAAAACGTTATCCAAGCAAAAAATGCTGATGTTAATGTCATTGCCATTCCTCCTTTGGGTGATTATATTCAAATACATTCCGCTGTGGGGATGGACCATTGCTTTTCAAAAATTCAGATTGGCCCGGGATCTGTTTGATCAGACCTGGATTGGACTTGAGAACTTCCGCTTCCTGTTCTCGGAGCCGCAGTTTTACCTGGTGTTGCGCAACACGCTCGTCATGAGCGGGATTAATCTGGTGCTTGGGTTTGGTACAGCCATTGTGCTGGCCCTCCTCCTCAATGAACTGCGCCGGATGTACTTCAAGCGCACGGTCCAGACGATCAGTTACTTGCCGCACTTTATCTCCTGGGTTGTCGCGGCCAATATTGTCCAAACCGCGCTTGCCCCCGAAGGCATCGTCAATGTCATGCTGATGCGCTTGTCGCTGATTGAGCAGCCGATTCTATGGTTGGGGATCGGCGAGTATTTTTGGGGCATCCTTGGCGTGACGGAAGTGTGGAAGAACGTCGGCTGGAATACGATTATTTATCTCGCTGCCATCACCTCCATCGACCCCGCGCAGTACGAAGCGGCTGAGATGGACGGCGCCTCAAGGCTCCAGCGGATGTGGCACATCACCTTGCCGGGCATGAAGCCGGTTATCGTATTGCTCTTGATTATGAACCTGGGTCACATTCTCGAGTCCGGTTTCGAAGCGCAGTACCTGCTCGGTAACGGCATGAACGTTGAATATTCGGAAAACCTTGACATATTTGTCCTCAAATACGGGATGCAGATGAACAATTTTGGTCTGGCAACCGCTGCGGGCATGTTCAAAACGGTGGTCAGCTTTATGTTCCTGATCGCTGCCAACAATCTCGCCAAACGACTGGGCGAAAGCAGACTATATTAGAGGTTGTTCAAAAAGAAGTACACTAGCAAAGGAGGCCAGGTGCTATGGCGAGAGCCAATACCTTTCGTACGTCCTCGATCGGCGACAAAATATTTGATATATGCAACGTCATTTTTATGATTTTGCTCGTATGCGTCACGTTGTATCCATTCCTGAATATGTTTGCCTTGTCCTTCAACGACGCCAACGACTCCATCCGCGGCGATATCTATATCTGGCCGCGCGAATGGACGCTTCGGAACTTCGAGTATGTATTCAGCGAATCGAACATTTTTCATGCCACCTTCATATCAGCTGCCCGTACCATCATCGGCACGGCTATCTCCGTGTTCTGCACAGCGATGCTGGCCTACACGATCAGCCGTCCCGAATATGCGCTGAAGAAGTTCGTCTCCATCACTTTTATCTTCACCATGTACTTCAGCGGCGGTCTGATTCCTAACTACCTGCTGATCAAAGAGCTGGGCATGCTGAACAGCTTCTGGGTGTACATTATCCCTGGAATTATCGGCGTCTTTAATATGATTGTCATCCGCTCGTTCATAGAAGGCCTGCCCGAGGGCATCATGGAATCCGCCAAGATGGACGGCGCCGGCGATTTCATCACATTTACGCGGATTGTCCTGCCGCTGACGGTACCGGCTCTGGCTACCGTATCGTTGTTCGTAGCGGTCTTCCAGTGGAACTCCTGGTTTGATGTCTTTCTGTACAATTCATCTCGGCAAAATCTCAGTACCTTGCAGTACGAGCTGATGAAGGTATTGTCGACATCGAATACGACTACCAGTTCAGCTGACGCTTTCGCCGATGCCCAATCGAGTGCCCAGATGGTGACGCCGACTTCGGTCCGCGCCACGATGACGATTGTTGCCAGTGTGCCGATCATCATGGTCTATCCATTCCTGCAGAAGTACTTCGTCAAAGGGATGGTCGTCGGTGGCGTGAAGGGCTAGCACTCGCCCCGCACACGAACATCTATCCATCAGCGGGTTGATTGGGTGACTGGCAATTGCTACACTCGAATTATGCTGGCCAAAGAAAGGGTGCGAGCCGTGTCTGATCGAAGTCATAATCCTACTTATGATGTGATGTGTTATACCCGGGAAGCTTTGGACGAGCAGGTCTATGCGCCGAAGCTGGCTTACAGTATGCATCTCGCATATAGCGAAGATGGCGCGGATTATCGTCCGCTCAATCACAATTCCGGCGTCCTGTTCGCTAAAGCGACGGAAAACGAGCATGGGCAGCTGCTAGCCAAAAGTCTGAAGAACCCCTATCTATTCGCCCGGCCCGACGGCACCTTTGGTGTCGTCGCCGTGCGTACGGAACCGGGAGGCGAACCGGACGCGTCGAGCTGCGGGTCCGTGCTGCTGTTCGTTACGGCGGATCTGCTGCAATATGAGGAGATCGGCCTGCTTGATCTGCAAGGCGGCACCGACGTCGACGACGTGATGTGCGTTTACGATGAGGCCCGCGAGGGCTATGTCATCCGCTGGCGCGATGCGTCCGGCGACTATTACGCAAGCTGCGTGGCGGAGCTCGGCGATCAGCGCGGGGCTTCGGCGCCGGAGCGTGCCGAGCCGTTCCGGGTCGAGTCCCCGGCGGCAGCGATCGAAGGCATCGTTGCCCGCAATACGCTGTCGCTGCCCTGCGAGGTGGCGGAGCGGCTGGTGCGCAAGCTGACGGTGCCTGTCAACATCCGCAACGAAGTGCCGTCCAGTGTTGCGGCTGGAGGCCAGGAAGAGCTGGATGCTGTCATGGCAACGGCTGTCTACAGCGATGGCACAACGGCCAAGAAGCCGGTGGACTGGCATACCGAGGCTGTCGACTGGTCGCGTCCGGGAACATACC
The DNA here is from genome assembly GCF_047238105.1 of Paenibacillus jepli. NCBI lineage: Bacteria > Bacillati > Bacillota > Bacilli > Caryophanales > Paenibacillaceae > Paenibacillus > Paenibacillus jepli. The sequence continues at coordinate 2,216,826 of NZ_JBDFMD010000001.1, read as the reverse complement.
GCATCACCGGAAGTGTCCGCCAGGAGCATTATGCTTTTCCGATGGCTTCCCACCGGGCAGATCCGAACATCTTCCAGTGGCAGGGGCGGTATTACTTCATCGCCACCAACGACAAGAACGGCAACAAGTCACTGGGGATCCGGGTGGCGGACCGCATCTCCGAGCTGGAGCATGCGGAAGAGGCGACGATCCTGGATACGGAGATGTACGACCATTTGAAAGCGTTCCTATGGGCGCCCGAGCTTCATGGGATCGGCGGGGACCTGTACATCTTCCATGCCGGTAGCACAGGAGAATTCGCGGCGATCCAGTCCCACGTGATGAAGCTCAGACGAGGCGGCGATCCGATGGCAGCCGCAGATTGGGAACGGCCAGTCAGGGTTGTCCGGCAGGACGGCGCCCCGCTGTGCGACAAGGGGATAACGCTGGACATGACGGTCCTCGCATGGAGAGACCGGCTGTATGTGCTGTGGGCTGAACGTATCTTGTCCCCGCACGATCTAGGTTCCTGGATCTACATCGCCGAAGCCGATAAAGGGGAGCCGTGGCGGCTAATTAGCGATCCGGTCATGTTGAGCAGACCGGATTACGGCTGGGCCAATAACAAGACATTTGTCGATGAAGGGCCGTTCGCGCTCCTTACGGACCACCGGATCTTCGTGACATTCGCCAGCGCGCTGGTCGATGCGACGTATTGCGTAGGTCTGTTGAGTGCGGATCCCGATGCGGATCTGCTGGACCCGCGCAGCTGGACCAAAGGCAACTATCCGATCCTGACCTCCCGCAGCGTACCGGGCGAATACGGACCCGGTCACAATTCATATGTGCAGGATGATCAAGGGCTGATCTGGAACGTCTATCACGCCAGAGCTGGCATCGATGCGCCCCGCAGTTCCGGTATTCGGCGGGTGCATTTTGATATCGATGACTATCCGGTGCTGGGTCTGACCGAAGAGAAGGATCTGGACCCGGCGCTGGCAGAAGTGTCGCTAGATGTGACTGTGAAGGGATAACCCAGATGATACGGGAGGTGCGCATATGATGAGTACAACGTTCGTGAACAATCCGGTATTGTGGTCGGATGTGCCGGATGTCGATGTAATCCGTTCAGGCAACGCCTACTACATGGTTAGCACGAGCATGCACTCGATGCCCGGCTGTCCGATTATGAAGTCCGTAGATCTGGCGCATTGGGAAATTGTCAGTTATGTATTCGAGCAGTTGGAGGATAATGACGGGCATAACTTAACTGGCGGTCGGCACATCTACGGCCAAGGCTCTTGGGCAGCCAGTCTGCGGGAGCATAACGGTATCTACTATGTCTGCTTCTCTTGCAACGATACGCGCCGGTTCTATGTCTTCAAGACCGATGATATCGAGCGCAGCAACTGGGAGCGGCATGTCATCGACGGCTTGCGCCACGATCCGGGTCTGTTGTTTGACGACGACCGTGTATTTGTGATGTACGGCAATGGAGCCATCCGCATCACTGAGCTGACGGCGGACGCGACGGCGCTTCAGCCTGGCGGGGTGGACCAGCTGCTGTTCGAGACGGAGCGCGAGGGCATCGGCTTGCGGTGCGAAGGCTGTCATGCCTACAAGATCGACGGCTATTATTATCTGTTCTTCATCGATTGGCCGCGTGTCGGTCATGGACGGCGGCGTCAGCTCTGCTATCGTGCAAAGGAGCTTCTGGGCCCGTATGAGCACCAGGTCGTGCTGGATGATGACATGGGCTACCATAACAAAGGCGTCGCCCAGGGCGGCATCTTCGATACACCGGATGGCGAATGGTACGCAATGCTGTTCCAGGATCATGATGCGGTGGGCCGGATTCCCTGCCTTGTCCCGGTGATCTGGGTTGACGGCTGGCCGGTCTTCGGCGAGGAAGGCAAGGTGCCTGCACAATTTGAGGTGCTGCTGCCGACCTCTGCTGTGAAGCCGCTGGTCATCAGCGACGAATTCGAATATGGCGAGAACCGGCTGGCCTTGAACTGGCAATGGAACCATAACCCGGATCCGGAGCGGTGGTCGGTGACAGAGCGGCCGGGGTATCTGCGGCTTGAGACAGGGGCGCTGGCGGAGAGCGTCCTTCAGGCCCGCAATACACTGACACAGCGTACGGAAGGTCCGGCCTGTACGGCCGAGACGCTGCTGGAGCTGTCCGGCATGCAGCCGGGAGATCACGCCGGACTGGTCGCGATGCAGAACCGGTTCGGCACGGTCGGCGTGAAGATCGCGGAGGATGGTGCGAGACAGGTCCAGATGGGCGTGAACCGCGGCGGCGGGGAAGAGGCAGTGGTGGAGCAGGTGCGTTACGAGGGGGAGCGGATTCATCTGAAGATCCACTTCAATTTCGAGGACAGCATCGATCAGGCCAGCTTTTATTACTCTTCCGACGGCGACATCTGGCACGAGATCGGCCGGCCCCTTGAGATGAAGTATACACTGGACCATTTTATGGGCTACCGCCTCGGTCTGTTCAACTACGCCACGTTACAGTCCGGCGGCATCGCTGATTTTGACTACCTCCGGTATGCCCGCTCATAGTTGCTGTAACCTGCGAGCCCGGTCTTTCGAGACCGGGTTTTTGGTAGGTTGAGGGAAGATTGGCCGGGTAGGGGCACAACGAACACGAAAATTTCGAGCTTAATTCGCGCGCCAGGCGGATTTGTGCCAAACGAGTATGAAATTTCGTGTTCGATTGGGCTGGGGGGCGGGAATTGGTGAAATGAACACGATATTTCGAGTTCGATGCGGCTGTAAGAGCGAATAGTGGCTGAACGAACATGAATTTTCGAGCTCATTAGGCTGTCGGCGTTAGGTTTGCATGGGGCTTCCCTCATTGACAGCCTCAGCAAGATCGATTAATGTAAATTTAGTTAGTCGACTAAACAAAAGGAGCGTCCTCCGATTGAACTCATACGAAGAAGAACCGTTAACGAGTCTCATGGCGCGGACGCAGAAGCTGTTCCGCCACCATGTGGATAGCCTGATCCGCGCCTATGACGTCTATCCCGGCCAGCCCCCGCTGCTGATGCGCCTGGCAGGGCAGGATGGTCAGAGCCAGAAAGAGCTGGCCCGCCATATGCAGGTGCAGCCGGCGACGCTCACCGTTATGATCAACCGCATGACCAGCAACGGCTTGCTGGAGCGCAGACCGGATGCCCGGGATCAGCGGGTATCGCGAGTCTACCTGACGGAGAAGGGCCGAACAGCAGCAGTGGCCGTCCAAGAAGCGCTCGGCACCCTGGAGGAGTGGAGCTTTGCGCGATTCAGCAGCACGGAGAAGCGGCTCTTCCGCGAACTGCTGGAGCGGATGCACAGCGACCTGCAGGGCTTCCGGGAGGCGCGCGGCGGAGAGGGGGGCGAGCCATGAAGGCGATCTGGAGACTGCGCAGCTTCCTGAAGCCCTATCGTCTGGCTGTCATCCTGGCGCCGCTGCTGATGGTGATGGAGGTGTGCATGGATCTGCTGCAGCCCCGGCTCATGGCCAGCATCATCGATCAAGGCGTCATGACGGGCGACCTTGGCCATATCTGGCGGACCGGCCTGTGGATGTCGCTGGTGGCGCTCGTCGGTCTGGTGGGCGGGATCGGCTGTACCGTCTATTCGACGCGGGCGGCGCAGGGCTTTGCGGCGGATCTGCGAGTCCGGCTGTTTGACAAAGTGCAGACGTTTTCCTTTGACAACCTCGATCGGTTCAGCTCCGGCTCGCTCGTCACCAGGCTGACCGGCGATGTCGTGCAGATGCAGAATATGGTGCAGATGGTGCTGCGAATGCTGGTACGCTCTCCTGGTCTGGCAATCGGCAGTATCATCATGGCGATCCTGATCAGCCCGCGTCTGGCTTTGATTTTTGCCGTCATTATCCCGATTGTGATCGTGATTCTGATCGTTATCAGCCGACGTGTCATCCCGATCTTCGGCGTTGTTCAGCAGAAGCTGGACGCTATAAATACGGTCCTTCAGGAGAACCTGTCGGGCATCCGGGTCGTCAAGGCGTTTGTCAGAGCCGCCTTCGAGAAGCTGCGCTTCGGCAAGGCCAATGACGATCATCTGGAGGTCGCCTTGAAGGCGGCACGGACGATCGCGATCAATATGCCGCTGATGATGCTTGTGCTGAATTTTAGCGTCGTCGCCGCGCTTTGGTATGGCGGTGCACAGACGAGAGAAGGCTCACTGCCGGTGGGCGATCTGATCGCTTTCGTCAATTATCTGACTCATCTGCTGTTCTCGCTCCTGTCCGTAGGGATGATGCTGGTGGCGATCTCGCGGGCTGCCGCCTCGGCGGTGCGCATCGAGGAAGTGATCGATACGCAGCCGGCCATTACCGGCCCTGCGGAGACCGGCAGACCCGCCATCGGAGAAGGCGGCATCATCTTCGAGGGCGTCTCGTTTGCCTATGGCGCCGCCTCTGATGAGTATGCGTTGCGTGACATCAGCTTCGCCGTCAAGCCGGGCCAGACCGTCGGGATCCTGGGCGCCACAGGCGCTGGCAAGTCATCGCTGGTCAGCCTGATCCCGCGTCTGTATGATCCGACAAGCGGCCGTGTCCTGCTGGACGGCACCGATGTCCGGGACATCACAACCAAGGAGCTGCGGACGCAGGTTGGCGTGGTGCTGCAGCAGGCGATCCTCTTCACGGGGTCGATCCGCGACAATATCCGGTACGGGATGCCAGCTGCCTCCGATGAAGAGGTGGAGGCTGCCGCGCGGGCGGCGCAGGCGCATGACTTCATCGCGGCGCTCCCCGAAGGTTACGATACCCAGCTCGGTCAGCGCGGCGTCAATCTCTCGGGCGGACAGAAGCAGCGGATCTCGATCGCGCGGGCGCTTCTGCTGCGGCCGGCGATCCTGATCATGGACGACAGCACGAGTGCGGTTGACCTCCAGACGGAGGCGCGTATCCAGCGCTCGCTGCGGGAGCTGATGGCGAAGAGTACCACTCTGGTCATTGCCCAGCGCATCGCCTCCGTCATCGATGCCGATCAGATCATCGTGCTCGAGCACGGCGCCGTCCATGCGATCGGTACGCATGACGAGCTGATGGCCAGTAGTAGCGTCTACCGGGAGATCTGCCAGTCCCAGCTGAGAAAGGAGGAGACCCTGCATGTCTAGGCCGGACCAAGGGGCGGCAAGCAAGAAGACGGAAGTGAGCCAGGCTGCGCTCGGCCTCGGCGGCGGCCGCGGAGCGAAGGTGGAGAAGGTCCGGGCCAAGCATACCGGGGCGACGCTGAAGCGCACCTGGCTCTATCTCGCCAGACAGCGGAGATCATTGATGACGGTATGCCTCCTGGTCCTGTGCAGTGCGGCGCTCGCGCTGGCCGGTCCCTATCTGCTGGGGCAAGCCATCGACGTGTTCATCGTGGAGCGGCGGCTGGACGGACTGGCGCAGCTCTGTCTGCTCCTGCTCGGCGTCTATGCTGCGGGCAGTCTTGTCTCTTGGCTGCAGACCTATGTGATGGCAGGCGTGGCCGGCCGCACGGTCTGGGAGATGCGGCACGATCTGTTTGCCCATCTTCAGCAGCTGCCGCTGCGTTTTTTCGACCGGACGACGCATGGCGAGCTGATGAGCCGCACGACCAATGATATGGACAACGTGTCCGCCACTTTGAACCAAAGCCTCGTACAGATGATGAACAGCGTCGTGATGCTGGTCGGCTCGCTGACACTGATGCTTATCCTCAATGTATGGCTGACGCTGGTGGCGGTCATTACGATCCCGGCAGTCATGCTGCTGACCAAACAGATCGCGAAGCGGACCAAACGGCACTTTCGCGAGCAACAGCAGCATCTCGGCCAACTAAACGGCTTCATCGAGGAGACGGTGTCCGGCCAGAAGGTCGTCAAGATCATGGGCCGCGAGCAGCGGGCCTCCGGCGAGTTCCGGTCGATCAGCACGCGGCTGATGCACGCAGGCACACGCGCCCAGATCCTCTCGGGGCTGGTCGGCCCAGTCATGAACATGATGAACCATTTCAACTTCATCCTGATCGCCGTCGCGGGCGGCTGGATGGTGCTGCAGGAATGGACGACGATCGGCGTCATCGTCAGCTTCCTGAACTACTCGCGCCTGTTCAGCGGTCCGGTCAACGAGCTCGCCAATCAGTACAATATGATTCAGGCCGGCGTCGCAGGGGCGGAGCGGGTGTTCGAGATTCTGGATACGGAGGCGGAATACGAAGAAGGGAATCATGACGCAGTTGAAGCGGATGTTCCCGTGCAGGGACAAGTGGAGTTCCGCGACGTCTCCTTCGGCTACGGCGAGCATCCCATCTTGCGGGACATTTCCTTTACGGCGCAGCCGGGCGACATGATCGCGCTGGTAGGACCGACGGGAGCGGGCAAGACGACGATCATCAATCTGCTGACCCGGTTCTATGATATCCGCGAAGGGGAGATCCTCATCGACGGCAGGGAGATCCGGACGCTCGACAAGCTCGGTCTGCGCCGCCGGCTCGGCATCGTGCTGCAGGACGGCTACCTGTTCACGGGCACGATCCGGGACAATATCCGCTATGGCCGGCTGGAGGCCAGTGATGCGGAAGTTCAGCGGGCGGCCGAGCTGGCGGGAGCGGATCCGTTCATCCGCAAGCTTCCGGGCGGCTACGACACGATGCTGTCCGCCGAGGGCGGCAATCTGAGCCAGGGCCAGCGGCAGCTGGTGACGATCGCCCGGGCGATCCTGGCCGATCCGGCGATCCTCATCCTCGACGAAGCGACGAGCAGCGTCGATACGCGGACCGAGATGCAGATCCAGGATGCGATGCGCGTCCTGATGAAGGGCCGGACCAGCTTCGTCATCGCCCATCGGCTGAGCACGATCCGGGAGGCGGCGCAGATCCTCGTCATCCAGGGCGGGGAAGTGACCGAGCGCGGCACCCACGAGGAGCTGCTGGCGCAAGGCGGCTTCTACGCCCGGCTGCAGGCGGGGCAGTTCCAGTACGAGGCCGGATAACGGAATAGAAGGGAGCACTTATGTTTCAAGACAGGCAGAGAAGGTTGATGTGGGTGGTTTTGGCTTTATATACGGGCTTGACGCTCTATTTCATGTTTGCGGGATTTGGGAGGCAGCGGGACTTCCCCGATTTCGGCTGGCGGTACAACTTTATTCCGCAGGGCATTCCGCTGCATTTTCCGTCCGGCAGAACGTTTGGACTATGGTTTTTTAACGTGGGCAATTTTGTTGCCTTTATCCCGTTCGGGATTCTCATCCCATTGTTGTTCCGCTTCCGGTTGATCCGTTTCCTCGGCTTGTTCGTTCTGGCCATTACACTGCTTGAGATGTTGCAGATGGTGACGGGTCGGGGCTCGTTTGATATCGACGACATCATGATCAATACGCTGGGCGCGGCGGTGGGGTATGCGGCTCAGCGAGTGATCCGGCAGGACCGGACATCGTTCCATGGACTCGTCAGGATCGGCTTGGCTGCAGTGGTGTTCTCCCTTCTTACGTTTACGGCTGTCGCCGGGGTTAATCATTATCTGGACCAGCCGGGCAGCCGCACGATGGCTCTGCATAACGTGCCTGTGACGGCAGGAGAAGTGACGTGGGATGAACAGCTGACCGCTTTTACAGTCGCAGGTGAACGTGTAGAGCCCAAGCTTAATTTGTATAGCAAGGATAATACGAGCAGCAGCACCTTCACGATCGCTCTGGACGGCCAATACTTGACGCTGGAGGGGTACGTCGCATTCCCTGACGATGCGCTCAGCGGAGAGGGACAAGCGGGAAGTGAAATGCTGTTGGTTGCGGACGGGACAGAGATCTACTCACTGGGGTTATCGCCTAATAAATACAAGGAGGAAAACCCCGTCTTGTCCTTTGAAGCTCCGGTTGGCGGGGTTCAGGAGCTCAGGATTTCGGTCATGAATGAGCACTCCGATCCCGACGTGAAAGCCGTGATGTGGGATATCCAGCTCAGGGAGGCCAATACCGGACAGAAGATCGTGCATCGGATCCAACGGTGGTTCCGTTCGCTGCTCTGACAGCAACGGTATCGCCACTGATAAGAGGTGAACGTAATGAAGGGGAGCCAGTTGGGCTTCCCTTCTTGTGTTGGCGCGACGGCGGTGATCGGGGGGACCCCCGCCAACCCCGATAACATTAATGCGACCGCTACTGCTACCGAGACAGAGCTAACTGTATGGACACAATAGCGCCTATTTCCTGCAGATCCGTAGATTGGGAGGTGCTCGTGGACACACGATCCTTTATTTGCAGCATTCGTGGTCATGTTGAGGCTATCTCGGGGAAATAACGGATCGTCTGTCCAGAAAGATCCCGAAAAGGTGTCATTTGATCGGAATAACGTCTGCTGTGTCCGTAACTGTAGGTAGAGACAGTCAACCTAGTTGTCGCACAGTCACATCTGCTTAGACAACAGGTGGTATACACGTTTTTGATAATGTCATATTGACAATTATAATTCTCTGTTTTATTATGTTGATAATATCAAATATACAATATCAAAAAGAAAGCGAGGCGTTGTCCATGTTTGGCATCCGTTATGCAAAGTTTCAACCGACGCAATATGTGATGAAGGTCAGGAACGGCAAGGTGGTCAGGGAAGGTGTCGGGCTCTCATTCTACTATTATGCCCCGGTGACTTCTGTGGTGGTCGTACCGGTCTCTTCGATCGATGTGCCGTTCATGTTCGAGGAGATGACGCAGGATTACCAGATGGTCACCGTGCAGGGGCAGCTGACATACCGGATCGCCGACTACCGGCGGATCACGGGCATCCTCAACTACACGTACGACCTGAAGAAACATGTCTACCTCTCCGACGATCCGGCCAAGCTGAACCAGCGCATCATCAATCTGGCGAAGGTGCACGCCAAGCACGATCTGTCCCGGCGTCCGCTGCGCGAGGCGGTGCAGTCCAGCGAACGGCTGGCGCAGCAGATCAAGACGGATGTCCGGGCCAGCGAGGAGCTGGATGCGCTCGGCGTCGAGCTGATGGGTGTGGCAGTGCTGGCGATCCTGCCTAACAAAGAGACGATGCGGGCGCTGGAGGCGCAGGCGAGGGAGGAGATCCTGGAGCATGCGGACGAGGCGCTCTACCGCCGCCGCAATGCGTCGATCGAGCAGGAGCGGCGGCTCAAGGAGAACGAGCTGAGCACGGAGATGGCCGTCGAGGCCAAGAAGCGCCAGATCCGGGAAGCCCAGCTCGACGCCGACCGTGCCGTCCGGCACAAGGAGCATACGATGCAGGAGGAGCAGCTGCAGTTCGAGACGCAGATGGAGGAGCATCGTCATCAACTGATCGACCTGGCCGCCGCCAACAAACGGGCAGAGGCCGATGCCAAGGCGTATGAGCTGGGTACGGTGATGAAGTCGCTGCACGGCGTCGAGCCGGGCGTCCTGCAGGCGTTGTCCAATCTGGGCATGAATCCCGACAAGCTGATCGCGATTGCCTTCCAGGACCTCGCAGACAAAGCCGAGCGGATCGGCCAGCTGAACATCTCGCCGGATCTGCTGCAAGGCCTGATGTCGGGCCGCCAGACAGCCGGAGGAGGGGCGCAGGCACGCGGCGCCGGCGGCCGATGAGCGGCCCCGCGACTGAACGCAAGCTCATCCTCGTCACCCGGCCGACCCGGCTGCAAGAGCTTGTGATGCGCTACAACACCGTACAGCAGGCCCGCTTCTACATCGAGCGGCTTGGCGCTGACTTCGGCGATTATGAAGCGGAGGACCGTCAGTACCAGGAGGTGCTGGCCCAGGTAACCGGCGAGCTGGAGGCGATCGGCCGGCTCCAGGTGATCGACCGGGCGTTCCTGCCGAGCTTCATATTCGGGCCGCAGGATACGGTGGTCGTGCTGGGGCAGGATGGCCTCGTCGCCAATACGCTCAAATACCTGGACGGCCAGCCGCTGGTCGGCGTCAACCCGGACCCGCTGCGCTGGGACGGCGTGCTGCTGCCGTTCCAGGCGGGAGATCTGCGGCTGATCATGCGGGATGTGCTGCGCGGACAGCGGCCGTATAAGGCTGTGACCCTGGCGCAGGCCGAGCTGAGTGACGGGCAGACGCTGCATGCCGTTAACGATCTGTTCATCGGCCGCAAGAGCCACGTCTCCGCCCGGTATGAGCTGGCCTTGGACGGCCGTACCGAACGGCAGTCCTCCAGCGGTATCATCGTCTCCACGGGCCTGGGCTCCACTGGCTGGTTCAAAAGCGTCCTGGCAGGCGCAGCCGGGATCGTCCGCGGCACCACGGGGCAGCCGCTCGCAATCGAACCGGGCATGCTCTATGCTGCCGGCGAGGACGGCGATCCGCGTGCGGCCTGGGACGCGCCGGAGCTTTATTTTGCCGTGCGCGAGCCGTTCCCCAGCCGGACAACGACGGCCGAGCTCGTCTTCGGCCGGATCGGAGCCGGGCGCCCGCTCCGGATCGTCTCCCAGATGCCGGAGGACGGGGTCATCTTCAGCGACGGCGTGGAGAGCGACTTTCTCGTGTTCCAGGCAGGCGTCGAGGCGACGATCAGTATCGCGGATCAGATGGGGTGTCTGGTTATCTAAAAAACGAAATGCATGTTCGTACGAAGTTATTATATGGTAGAATGGAGCAGGGAGGGGGTCAGTATGAGTGACAGGGAATGGCAGAGAGATAAAAGCCTATTTTGGGGACTGATTGACAGTGCTTGCAGGGACGGAGCAGATGCGTATGAAGTGCTGCACAAGCACCCGTCGCCGCACAATTACCGGTTGTCGCTGGGCTATCTGACGATGTCCCATGCGTCTTATACGGAGGCCTGGAAGTTCTATATCCTGCATGAGGATATCCAGCATTACGAGATTGATCCCGTGTTCAAGGCGTACGAGGATTTCAAGCAGCAGCTTAAGCGTGTCATCACGGGCAATGACAGGCCGACAGTTGCCCTCGTGGAAGCTTATGAAGCTTTGCTGGTTGCCTGTCAGAACGCCAGCGATTTCATCGAGAGCAGTGGGTAGCCATGGATCACGATGGTACATCTTGGAACAGGAGGCTGATGCGCAGTGACCACGAATAAAACTTTGCGGGTCTGCGTGCAGGGACACCGCTATTATAAGAGCAGCGATTGTCCGACATGTCCGGTCTGCGAGGGGGAGCGCAAGCCGGAGAGCGGCTGGCTGTCCCGGCTCTCGTCGCCGGCGCGAAGCGCCCTGGAGCATGAAGGGATTACGACGCTGCAGAAGCTGTCAAGCTTTAGTGAACGTGAGATTCTGAAGCTGCACGGCATGGGGCCGGCATCGCTGCCCAAGCTCCGGGAGGCGCTCCAGGAGGAGGGGCTCAGCTTCCGGCAGTGAGCCTGCTGTCTGCAAGCGCAAGCTTTTGCAGCCAGTATGCCAGTTTGACAGGACAAGATAGACGATGCTATGCTGTGACTATTCTAAATTAGGGGAGGCCCGCCGAAGATGATGCACTCGATTCGGATCTGGTAAGCAAGCTTGGACTAACGATGTTCACCTTATGAGGTGGGCTTGTTCGAGCTGCTGGAATTCTAAGATAATATATGTTGCACACGTATATTCAACTTAGAATTCTCCGGATGAAACTTGCTGCGCCGTGTGCTTACGAAGCTAGTTTTGCTTTGCAAAACTCTTAGGCGAAGCCGTTTCACCTGGTCTGAACGGGTGCAGATTATTTGTATGCTGTACATGGCTTTATTCTGGGCCGGATTAGGGATGCCCCTGGTTCTGCTTAGGAGTGGTGACAGGCTTTTCGGGGGCTCGAGAGAACCTCGGCAGGCGGTTGCCAGTTGTTCGCCATGTCCGCATCGGCGTGTCCCCGTTCGTGAACGCTAGCAGCTCCAGCCCCTTTTAAGGGAATGAGGAGCTGCTTTTTTGTTGTTATTTTCCCGTGTAAAGGAGCGATGACGATGACGATGCGGATGCATTGGTATTTCTTTATCTAAACCTTCCTTCTTGGATCGCAGGCCATCCTGCGACTGACGAGAAACTGCGATTTCATAGGAGGAGGACGACGATAATGATGCGATTAATCAAAGCCAAAGATATCTATGTGGAATATATGGGACGCGCCGTGCTGGATGTGGAAGAGCTGGAGCTCTATGCTTACGACCGGATCGGTCTGGTCGGCGCCAACGGAGCGGGCAAAAGCACCCTCGTCAAAGTACTGCTGGGCGAGCAGCGGCCGCTGGAAGGCGAGGTTGTCCGCGAAGGGGTGTTGGCCTACATCCCGCAGCTGGAGGACGCGCCGGCTGCCGGCGACATCGAAGACTATGCGCTGCGAGGCAAGCTCGGTCTGGCAGCTGGCGAGCTCGATCGCCCAAGCGGCGGGGAAGAGACGAGGCTCAAGATCGCGCAGGCGCTCGCAAGCGCCGCGGACGGCATCGTCGCCGATGAGCCGACCAGCCACCTGGACCGGGAAGGTACCGAGCTGCTGATCGGCCAGTTGAAGCATTATAGCGGGGCACTGCTCATCATCAGCCATGACCGTCATTTCCTCGACCAGACAGTCGACAAGATCTGGGAGCTGAAGGACGGACGCATCACCGAGTATTGGGGCGGCTATAGCGACTATCTGACCCGCAAGGAAGAAGAGCGTACGGCCCAGGCCGCCCAATACAAGCAGGTGGCCGCCGAGCGGGAGCGTCTGGAGAAGGCGATCGCCGAGAAGCAGGCCCAGGCCCGCAAGATGGAACAGAAGGAACGGGGGGCGGCCCGCAAGAACAGCTCGGATAGCGGAGGCCGGCTCAGTCATCAGAAGACGGTAGGCAGCAAGCAGAAAAAAATGCACAAAGCCGCCAAGCAAATGGAGCACCGCATCGAAGCGCTTGGCACGGTAGAGCTGCCTGAAGCGGAGCGCAAGGTGACCTTCCGCCAGAGCAAGGCGCTGGAGCTGCACAATCCCTTCCCCGTGACAGGGACGGAGATTAACAAGCGGTACGGCGACAAGGTGATCTTCGATAAAGCTTCCTTCCAATTCCCGCTGGGGGCCAAAATTGCCATCACAGGCGGCAACGGCACGGGCAAGACGACGCTGCTGCGCATGATTGCGGAGCGGGAGGCGGGCATCACCCTGGCGCCCAAGGCCGAGATCGGATATTTTGATCAGAAGGGCTACAAAACGGGCGGGGACCAGCAAGTGATGGCGTATATGCAGGAGCTTAGCGACTATCAGGTGCCGGAGATCCGCGCCGTGCTGGCGTCGATGGGTTTCACCGCGCAGGATGTGCGCAAACGGCTGTCGATGCTAAGCGGCGGCGAGCGGATGAAGCTGCAGCTGGCCAGACTCTTGCTCGGTCGCTACAACATCCTGCTGCTGGATGAGCCGGGCAACTTCCTGGATCTGCCCGCGATCGAGGCGCTGGAGACGCTCATGCAGGACTACAACGGCACGATCATCTTCATCTCGCATGATCAGCGCCTGCTGCAACACACTGCGGATCTCATCTATGAGATTAGGGATGGGAAGCTGGTCCAGACTGAGCTATAATGACAATAAAGGCTTGCCCTCCTCCGGGAGGGCAACGACAGCGTTAGGAGCCGATAGTGCATGAGAGCAGCGATCATCCGCCGGTACGGGAAGCCGGACGTGTTCAGCATTGAACAGGTAGAAGCGCCTCGACCATCCGCCGGAGAAGTGCAGATTGCAGTGATGGCCTCCTCTGTCAATCCGATCGATTACAAGACGCGTTCGGGCAGCATCTTCTTCCTCTCGGGCTTCCGCTTCCCCAAGATTCTCGGCGGCGATGTCGCCGGGCGCGTCTTGGCTTGCGGCGAAGGCGTACAGCATCTGCAGCCTGGAGACGAAGTGTACGGGTTCTCCTCTGCGCCTACGAGAGGCGGAGCTTATGCGGAGGTCATGTGTTGCGCAGCGGAACGGCTGGCGCACAAGCCCGCAGAGCTGAGCATGAGCGAAGCGGCGGCGATCCCGCTGGCGGGATTGACTGCGTATCAGGCGCTGCACAAGGAAGGCGAGCTGCAGCCGGGGATGCAGGTACTGGTCACAGGAGCTGCGGGTGGTGTCGGTCACTATGCCGTGCAACTGGCGCGGGCGGCTGGCTGTAAGGTAACGGGCGTCTGTCACTCCCGCAACCGGGAGCTGGCAGAGGAGCTGGGGTGCGATGAGGTGATGCCTTACGACCGGGAGGACTTCCGCGAGCGGCGCGGGGCATATGACCTGATCGTGGATGCGGCAGGTAAGTTCAGCTTTGCCGGGTGCCGGAGATCGCTGACGGATAATGGCATTTATGTCTCGACCATCCCCGCTCCGGGCATTATGCTGCGCCACCTGTGGTCGCGGTTCTCCGGCGGCCGGCGGGGCCGCTTCGTCTCGGCCCATGCCAACACGGCTGATCTGGAGATCATGAGCGCGTTGATCCGGGAAGGCCGGCTGAGGGCGCACATCGAGCATCGCTTCCCGCTGGCCGAGATCGCCGAGGCGCATCGCCTGAGCGAGACCGAGCGGGTGCGGGGCAAGATCATCATCGAGATCGGCGAAGCACGACAGTAGCGTTGCAGCGAACCGGCTTCGGCCGGGCAATAGCGGCAGAAAGGAACGCTGCAGCACCGCGAACCGGCCCCGGCCGGGCAGTAACGGCAGAAAGGGACGCTGCAGCGCCGCGAACCGGCCCCGGCCGGGCAGTAGCGGCAGAAAGGGACGCTGCAGCGCCGCGAACCGGCCCCGGCCGGGCAGTAGCGGCAGAAAGGGACGCTGCAGCGTAGCGAACCGGCCCCGGCCGGGCAATAGCGGCAGAAAGGGACGCTGCAGCGTAGCGAACCGGCCCCGGCCGGGCAGTAGCGGCAGAAAAGGACGCTGCAGCGTAGCGAACCGGCCCCGGCCGGGCAGTAGCGGCAGAAAGGGACGCTGCAGCACCGCGAACCGGCCCCGGCCGGGCAATAGCGGCAGAAAGGGACGCTGCAGCGCCGCGAACCGGCCCCGGCCGGGCAGTAGCGGCAGAAAGGGACGCTGCAGCGTAGCGAACCGGCCCCGGCCGGGCAGTAACGGCAGAAAGGGACGCTGCAGCACCGCGAACCGGCCCCGGCCGGGCAGTAGCGGCAGAAAGGGAAGCTGCAGCGTAGCGAACCGGCCCCGGCCGGGCAGTAGCGGCAGAAAGGGACGCTGCAGCGCCGCTCACTCGTGAGAAAGAGGAAGAAAGGAAGAGCATCATGACAACTACGAACGACAGACAGTTGAAAATGGGCGTATTCGTCCAGGGGGCGGGGCATCATATCGCCGGCTGGCGGATGCCGGAGGCCCAGTCGGGCAGCGAGAATCTGGAGCTGATCGTCGAGATTGCAAAAATTGCCGAGGCAGGCAAGTTCGATATGCTCTTCCTCGCCGACGGACTGACGACGGCAAGGGACGCGACGCCTTCAGTCATCGCCCGCTTCGAGCCGATTACGCTGCTGGCTGCCCTGGCGATGGCGACCAGCCGGATCGGTCTGGCGGTCACTGCTTCGACGACCTATTATGAGCCGTTCAACCTGGCGCGGCTGCTGGCCTCAGTCGATCTGATCAGCGGCGGCCGGGTCGCCTGGAACGTCGTCACGACCTCCTCGACCGGCGCGGCGGCCAACTTCTCGGCAGCCGAGCATCTCGAGCACGGAGTGCGGTACGAGCGAGCCGCCGAATTTGTCGAGGTCGTGCAGGGGCTGTGGGACAGCTGGGAGCCGGACCCCTATGTCCTCGACAAGGAGAAGGGCGTCTACATGGATACGTCCAAGCTCCATGAGCTGGGGCACGAAGGGCGATTCTTCTCCGTCAAAGGTCCGCTCAACGTCACCGGCAGCCCGCAGGGCCGCCCCGTTATCATCCAAGCCGGTTCCTCCGGCGTAGGGATGCAGCTTGCGGCCCGATACGGCGAGGTCGTCTTCACCGCGCAGCAGGCGCTCGAGGACGCGCAGACGTTCTACAAGGAGCTCAAAGGGCTGCTGCCGAACTACGGACGGACCGCCGATCAATGTCACATCCTGCCCGGCCTGCTGCCCGTGGTCGGGGCTACGGAGAAGGAAGCGCAGGAGAAATACGAGCATCTGCAAAGCCTGATCGACGATGACGGCGCTTATAGCCTGCTGTCGGAGAGGTTCCAGCTTGATATGAGCCGGTATGAGCTCGACCAGCCGGTGCCGGATGTGCCCCCGACGCCGGGCCACAAGAGCCGGCCGCAGCTGCTCCTCAAGCTGGCCCGGGAGAAAGGCTATACGCTGCGCGAGCTGTACCGGGAAGTCGCAGGCGCGCGCGGCCACCGGATCGTCGTCGGTACGCCCGTCCAGCTGGCGGATCATATCCAGCAGTGGTTTGACGGCCATGCCGCAGACGGCTTCAACATCATGCCGCCTTACATGCCGGGCGGGCTGCGGGATTTCACGCAGGGCGTCATCCCCGAGCTGCAGAGCCGTGGCCTGTTCCGCGAGGACTACGACGGTTCGACGCTGCGGCAGCATCTGGGTCTGCACACACCCGCGAATCGCAACGGCGAAAGATAATGGAGAGACCGCCATCGGGTATCGGATCGATGGCGGGATTTTCCATGTCATTTTTTTCTTCATTCCACCATTTTTCGACAAAATTCTTTTTTTATTGACACGATTCGAGTTGTGTAATAGAATCTTCAATACCAACCTAATTACTCGGCTTTTGACATGGCGTGGAAGGATTGCCCTTGGTATACAGGGTGATGGACGATATTTTGCCGCGTGTGCCGTTTGTTTGCATGAGGGACAGGATTTGGAAGGAAACTAAGGAGACAGGGGAGAACCGGCATGTCTAAGGAAAGGGAAGTCACAGCATCTACTACTTCGAAGAAGGAGGCCGCTATGAGAAAACAGAAACGGACAAGCTGGTCGGCGCTTGTCTTGTTCACCGTCATCCTTGCGCTGCTCACTGCTTGCGGCAGCAACGGCGGCGGAGCGACGAACAACCAGCCTAACAATACAAATGAAGGTGCCGGCAACGGCAATGCAGTAAACGAAACACCGACTGCCACCGATACCCCGTACCCGGAGAAGGGCATTGAGATGATCGTGCCATTCAACGCGGGCGGCGTGTCCGATATTCTGGCTCGTTCCTTTGCCGATGCGGCCAGCGACATCATCGGTCAGTCGATTACGATCAAAAATGTGGGCGGCGGCTCCGGAACTACCGGCAACTATGAGCTGGTACGAGCCAAGCCGGACGGCTATACCTGGCTGTGGGCGGCTACCGGCCACATCTCGTCAACCTTGCATATTACACCGGCCCAGTATACGCGCGATGACTTCACCATCGTCAACAAAGCCGGCGAGATGGCCGTAGTTGTCGTTGTACCGAAGAATTCGCCTTTTGAAAGCTTGAACGAGCTGATCGACGAAGCGAAAGCGAATCCTGGCAATCTTACCGTCGGCAATCCTGGCGAAGGAACTGTAGTCGCCTTGCTGGCGAACATCCTCGAAGACAGCCAGGACATCGAGCTGCAGCATGTCCCTTATCAGGGCAGCGGTCCGCTGCTGCCGTCCATCCTGGGCGGGCATATCGACGCCGCCTTCATGAACGTTCCGGAAGTACGCAGTCAGATCGAAGCCGGCGAATTGCGCGCCTTGGCCGTGTTGAGCGAGAGCCGCGTCGACGCGCTTCCGGATGTACCGACTAGCGGCGAGCTGGGGGTAGAGGGTGTAGCTGGCGGCGCCAGCCACTTTATCGTCATTCCGAACGATGTTCCGGAAGAAATCGTCCAAAAGATCGACGCGTTGACCAAGGAAGTTTACGAAACCGAGCGTTTCCAACAGCTGATGGACCAAGTGGGCTACCAGATCGCCTACAAAGACGGTGCAGATTCGAAAGCGGAAGTCGACGAATGGTTCGATCTGACACAAGGCGTCTATGAGCGTTTGGGGCTGCTGCAATAATGAGCATCGTAGCCTTCCGCGCGCGGGTGATTACCGCATCGTTGGCGCTTGTCCTGTCGATTTTGACGCTGTGGCAGACCTGGGAGCTGCCCATGGGTACAATGCGGGCTGTGAAAACCGGCTTCTTCCCAAAAGTATTCGGCGTATTGCTGCTCGCACTCAGCATTGGCATGCTATTTCAATTGTATCTGGCGAGACACGACAAACGTCAGGCGGCAGAGGGGGCAGACTCGGAAGAGTCTGTCAACCTCCGCGGCCTTGTTGGCTTTTCAACGCTTTTTGTGCTTTTTGTCATTCTCAGCTATACGGCTGGTTTTGTCGCGGCGGCGTTTGTTTCCGTTTTTGGCGGCGGCTTTTTGTTAGGGCTCAGAGGGTGGAAGCTGTTCCTGCTGGCAGGGGCCACAGGTTTGATCTCCTGGTTCCTGTTCGATCAGTGGCTTGGCATCTCTCTGCCCGGGGGCATGTGGTAAGCCCGACCCTGACACAACTTTGGAGGGAATAACAACAATGGAAGATATCTTATTGGGCGTCGCCAGCGCATTTTCATGGACGAACCTGCTGTTTTGCCTGATTGGGGTTGCGCTGGGAACGCTTGTCGGGGTTTTGCCCGGTCTGGGTCCGGTCGGCGCCATATCGATGCTTCTGCCCATTACCTTCGCTATGGAGCCGACGGCGGCTTTGATTCTGATTGCGGGCATTTATTTTGGCGGCTTGTATGGCGGTTCGACGACATCGATTCTGGTCAATGTACCGGGCTCCGCTTATTCTGTCGTGGCCGCATTCGACGGGTACAAGATGACCCAGCAAGGCCGTGCTGGCGCTGCGCTTGCCATGTCGGCGATCGCTTCTTTTTTTGCGGGGACGATCGGCATTATTTTGATGACCTTTCTGGCTCCGCCGATTGCAAGCGTGGCTCTAAGGTTCGGGCCGCCGGAATATTTTGCGATCATTCTCCTGGGGCTGCTGGTGCTCTCCCGCCTTACGGATACCTCATTGATTCGCAGTTATTTGATGATCGCCGGGGGGATTGTGCTTTCGATTATCGGCATTGATCAGATGAGCGGCTCGCTACGGCTGACCTTTGGCCAATCCTGGCTCATCGACGGGCTGGATTTCACGCCGATCCTGATGGGACTGTACGGGCTCTCCGAAGTTATCACCGCGATGGAGAAGAAGCATCTGAAACCGATCAACGTCGATCTGTCTTTTCGCAAGCTGATGCCCAGCAAGGATGAGCTTCGCAGGAGTACGGGGCCTATGACTAGAGGCAGCTTCCTTGGTTTTCTGATCGGACTGATCCCGGGTCCGGCGATGATCTTGAGCACATACGCGTCCTATGGCTTGGAGAAGCGACTATCCAAGCATCCCGAGAAATTCGGCAAAGGCGCGATCGAAGGGCTGGCAGGACCAGAGGCTGCCAATAACGGCGCAAGCGCAGGCGCGCTTGTCCCCTTGCTGTCGCTTGGTGTGCCGTTTTCTGCACTGCCTGCGATTTTGCTGAGTGCCTTTATCATCCAGGGCATCACACCGGGTCCGCTCATGATGACCGAGAATCCGACCGTATTTTGGGCACTGATAACCAGTATGTATATCGGCAATATTATGCTGCTTGTCTTGAATCTGCCGCTCGTCGGCATGTTCGCCAGCGTGGCCCGGATTCCGACCCGCGTGCTTATGCCGATCGTCATGATTTTTTGTTTCGTGGGAGCCTATTCGGTCCGCAGCAACATGTTTGATGTCATTGTCATGATCGTGTTCGGACTGGTGGGATACCTTTTCCGCAAAGCGAAGCTTGATCCGTCGCCGCTCGTATTGGGCATTATTCTCGGTCCGATGCTGGAGACATATCTGGTGCAGTCCACACTCATCTTCAAAGGCGACTTGACCATGTTCTTTACCCGTCCGATCTCCGGCACCATGCTGACGCTCGGCCTGCTCGTTACGATCATGCCTCCCGTGTACAGATGGGTCAAGCGAAAGCGGGCCGTCAAGAACTCGCAGCAATAAGGAGATTCAGATCTCGACGCTCGGTACGCTGTAAGGGAACTTTTGGTGCGTTGGAGCGCAGCAGGTGAGCGACCCCGACGCTGTAAGGGAAGAAAAGTGCGTTGGAGCAGACGGTTTGGGTGTGTGGCGTGCTGTAAGGGAACTTTTGTGCGTTGGAGCGCAGCAGGTGGACGACCCCGACGCTGTAAGGGAAGAAAAGTGCGCTGGAACAGACGGTTTGGACGCTAGGCGGGCTGTTTTCGGTGAGGATTGCTCGTTCACTCTTATGCTACTTATGATATAAATCCAACTATGGATTCCGAAAGTTTTTCGTCTGGCTCCAAACTCCGGCTCACCACCCGACAAGTGCAAAAGTGCATCTAAAAGCGCCAAAAACCTAATATTCACCTTGGCTAAGTGCAAAAGTAAAACTAACTTGCTTGAAATTGGAATAATTCGGATAATTCCCTTACATTAGATGCACTTTTCAGCTTGTTGAAAAAGCGCCGATGGGTACGGAATCGATTCTGGAGAAGCGTAGCGTTCGCCTTTGTTCCCAGATTTCCCCCCTTAAAAGGGGTCCAAAATTCAAGAAATCTGGGAACAACAGCGATCGGAAGAACGATCCGTTACCTTGAGGCTTTATTTTTCAACAGTCTGACTTTTGCATCTAGGGTCCGGGATTCGAGCCAATAGAGGGAAAACAGCTGCACTTTTGCCTTTATCAACCGTCCTGAGAGTGGGGATGAGCGACGTAGAGGAGCTGCGGCGAGGCGCAGCAAACAAACAAGTCTTCCCCAGTCGCCTTCCTGGTCTATTTCCGACAAGTTGTCGTACTGTCAAATGCAAATACTAGGCTACATTTGACATACCACTCTTTTTGGTCCTGCGAAAGTTGAGATGCGAATAAAGTTACCCGCAGTAACCAAGCATACGTTAACGAAGTACGCCTACGAAGATTGTTTCCCGTTGGGAAACTTAAGCTTATGCTTACGAAGATAGTTTTCCTTCGGAAAACTAAGCATATGCTTACGAAGTTAGTTTCCCGTTGGGAAACTTTTAGGAGGGACAACATGGAGCTGACGCGAGAACAGGTTGATGTCATCATCGTCGGCAGCGGCGGCGCCGGGCTGCGCGCTGCCCTGGCTGCCAGCGAGGAAGGCGCCAGCGTCGCCATCCTGACCAAGAGCGAGCCTCAACGGTCGGGGGGAACGCTCTCGGCGCATTATTCATTCTGCGCGGTCCTGCCGGAAGCGACGCCGGGCGACAGCCCCGAGGTGTTCGCGGACGATATCATCCGCTCCGGAGAAGGCATCTCGGACCGGGAGCTCGTGCGGATCCTCGCTGAGCAGGCGGGCGATGCCGTACAGTACGTTGCGGATCTGGGCGTATCCTTCGACAAGCAAGAGGACGACGCTTCCCTTCGGCATCTCGGCTGGCTCGCCGGGCACAGCTATGCCCGAGCCGCCCATGTCGGCAACCGTGTCGGCAGCGAGATGGTGCGGGTGCTGCTCAAGGCCATCCGCAAGCGGCAGATACCGATTCATGCCTTTACGCATGTGACGGATCTGCTGGTAGAGGACGGCCAGGCAAGGGGAGTGCTGGCGTATCATGCGCCCTCGGGCGAGGTGCGCCTCTACACGGCGCCATCGGTGATCATCGCGACGGGCGGCGGCAGCCAGGTGTATGCGCTCAACACCAATCCCTTCGAAGCGACGGGCGACGGCTACGGGCTTGCACTGCGGGCGGGCATCGAGCTGCTCGATATGGAGTTCGTGCAGCATTATCCGACCGTTCTCGTGGAGCCCGCTGGCGCAAGAGGGCTGATGTTCAACTCCGGGATCCTCATCCCCAAAGGCGCCCGGCTGCTCAACCGTCATGGCGTGGACTTCTGGGACAGCTATGAAGTCGGCGATCTCAAGCAGGCGACGCGAGACGTCATGTCTCGCGTGATGGCCCGCGAGCTGGCTGCCGGAGGCGGTACGGATGCCGGCGGCCTCTACATCAGTACGCAGGGCATGGATCCGGCCGAATTCCCGCAGATGCAGCAGCGGCTGCTGGAGGATCTGGGGATCGAGACCGATGCGGAGCTGCGGGAGGTGGCTCCTGGCGCCCATTACTTCATGGGCGGCATCCGCGTCGACAGCCGGACGCGCACCGGCGTAGCCGGCGTGTTTGCAGCTGGCGAATGCGTGGGCGGCATCCATGGCGCTAACCGCCTCGCAGGCAATGCCTTGTCGGAGAATCAGGTATTCGGCGCGATTGCGGGTCGCGAGGCGGCCCGTTATGCGCTGCAGACCCGGATAGAGGAGCCGAGCAACCGGATCGTGGAGAAGGCGCTCATGCCTGTACGGGGGCTGCTTGAGCGGGCTGGGACAGCCGGCAGCGGACTGACGCCGCTCCAGGGCTGGTCGCGGGTGCAGCAGCTCATGCAACAGCATGTCGGCGTTGTGCGGGAGCAGCAGGGATTGGAGCTGGCGGTAGCCGAGCTCGAAGGGCTGCGGGCTGAGCTGGACCAGGTCCGGGCGCGCGATGCTTCCAAAGTGTATAATAGAGATATTGCCAAAGCGCTGGAGCTCCGCAACATGGTCGATACCGGCTGGAGCGTCGCGGCAGCGGCGGCGGAGCGGCGGGAGAGCCGGGGCGCGCACGTGCGTCTGGACGCGCCTGAGCTTCGCGAGGAGTGGCAGCTGAGCGTCACGGTCCGCAAGGACGGGGAGCGGGCCGCGACAGGCAGGCTGCCGCGGCAGAAGGGGTGAGCGAGGATGACGAGAGATGCGATGGTACCGTGCAAGGTGGCGCGCAAGGCTTCGGCGGACAGCGAGCTGACCTATACAACCTATAACATACCATATCGCCCCGGCATGACAGTGCTGGACATGATGCGCTACATCGCCGACGAGCTCGATGGCAGCTTTGTGTATCATGACCACTCCTGCAAGCGGGGCTTTTGCGGCAGCTGTATGGTCAAAGTGGATGGCAAAAGCAAGCTCTCGTGCCGGACGCTGCTGGATCCCGAGGGGATCCGGCTGGAGCCGGCGCTCAAGACAGAGAGAGACTATTGGCAAGTGAGTGACTACAAGTAAAATGTTCAAAAAGTTTGGTGTTTGGCACTGAACGATGGGAACAACCTTTTACAACAGACAGGAGGTCCATCATGACTTTATCATCCCTATTGCGGGAGCAGAGCGCTGCCCTGCAGGAGCGATTGGTGTCGATGCGCAGAGAGCTTCACCGTCATCCCGAGCTTTCGGGGGAAGAGCACGAGACGACAGCGCGGATCCGGACCTGGCTTACCGCGACCGGTATTCCGCTGCGAGAATTGAACTTGCCGACAGGCGTCCTGGCGGAGATCCAGGGCAACCAGCCCGGACCGACGATCCTGCTGCGGGCCGATATCGACGCGTTGCCCGTCCGGGAAGAGACGGGCTTGCCTTTTGCCTCCGAGATCCCCGGGCGCATGCATGCGTGCGGTCATGATTTCCATACGTCATCCATGATCGGTGCGGCCGCTCTGCTCCAGCAGCAGGCCGACCAGCTTCACGGCAATGTGAGGATCTTGTTCCAGCCGGCTGAAGAGACGGCTTCGGGAGCCCGAACAGTCATCGATGCGGGAGCGCTCGAAGGCGTAGCGGCGGTCTTCGGCATGCACAACAAGCCAGAGCTGCCGGTCGGGACGGTGGGCCTCAAGACCGGTCCGCTCATGGCGTCGGTTGACCGGTTCATCATCCGGATCAAGGGGATCGGCGGTCATGCCGGCATCCCGGAAGCGACGATAGATCCGGTCGTTGTCAGCAGCGCCATCGTCAGCGCCCTGCAGACTCTGGTGAGCCGCAATACCAGTCCGCATCATGCGGCGGTCGTCAGCGTCTGCCGGCTCCAGGTCGGCTCGTCGTGGAACGTCATCCCCGAGAGCGGCGAGATGGAGGGGACCGTGCGGACGTTTCAGCGGGAAGCCAGAGCGAATCTGCCCGAGCAGATGAGGCGGGTGGTGGAGAATGTGGCTGCCGGCTTCGGCGCCGAGGCGGAGCTGGAGTGGATCGGCATGCTGCCGGCTGTTGACAATGATGCTGCGGCCATCGCGCTGGCGGGAGAGGTGGCGCGGTCGCAGCAGCTGCAGGTAGTGGAGGCTGTGCCGACGATGGGCGGCGAAGACTTCGCGCTTTATCAGGAGCTGGTGCCGGGCGCGTTCCTGTGGATGGGGACGGGCGGTACCGAGCAGTGGCATCACCCCAAGTTCACACTCAATGAAGAGGCTCTCGCCATCAGCGCGGCGTTGTTCGCCGGGATTGCCGTCGAGGCGCTGAAGGCTTACGGAGATCGATAAGATTGCTTTACAACTAGGAGGATCAGCTTATGCCGTCACATGTAATCGATATGATCTTGACACGCAACAACTTTGGTACCGAAGAGATGCGGTCCGTCTGGTCCGACGAGAACCGGCTGCAAAAGCATCTGGACGTCGAGGCGGCGCTCGCGCTGGCCGAGGGCGAGCTCGGCCTGATCCCGGCCGCTTCGGCGGAAGCGATCGCGGCCAGCGCTAAGGGCGGATCGATCAATATGGAGGAGGTTGCGGCCGAGGCTGCGGTGCTGAAGCACTCCTTTATGTCGACGCTCAAGGCGCTCCAGCGTCTGTGCGGCGAAGAGCACGGCGAGTGGGTGCACTACGGGGCGACGACGCAGGATATCGTCGATACAGGGATGATGCTGCAGTTGAAGGAAGCGCATCAGATCATCGTCCGCGATGCCCGGGGCGTCGCACGGGAACTGGCGCATCTGGCACGCGAATACCGCTTGACGCCGATGGCAGGGCGCTCCCACGGCATGCAGGGCTTGCCGACGACCTTCGGCTTCAAGATCGCCGTCGTGCTCGATGAGTTTGTCCGTCATCTGGACCGGCTGGGCGAGGCAGAGTCCCGCGTCTTCACCGGCGTACTGGGCGGCGGTGTCGGCACCTATGCTTCCTTCGGCCCGCAAGGCCCGGAGGTGGAGCGGCTGACGATGGACAAGCTGGGACTGCAGACGGCCAATATCTGCTGGCACTCCTCCCGGGACCGCTCGGCGGAGTATGCCGGGCTGCTCGGCCTGATCAGCGGCACGCTGGCCAAGCTCGGCAATGAGCTCTACAATCTGATGCGCACCGAGATCGACGAGGTCGAAGAGCCGTTCACGGCGGGGAAGATCGGCTCTTCGACGATGCCGCACAAACGCAACCCGGCGGCGCTCGAAGGCATGGTCTCGCTTACCAAGCCGGTCCGCTACAATGTGGCGCTGGTGCAGGAGTCGATGATCGTCGAGCATGAGCGCGACGCGATGTCGTGGCGCGGGGAATGGATCGCGCTGCCCGAGAGCTGCATCTACGTAGCGGCCCAGCTGGCGCTGGCCAAGAACATCCTGTCCGGCCTGATCGTCAAACCGGACCATATGCTGGCCAACCTCAACAAGCTCGGCGGACTGCTGCTCTCCGAGCGGGTCATGTTCGTGCTCGGCAAGTCGATGGGCAAGCAGACCGCTCACGAGCTGGTCTACGAGCATTGCATGCGGAGCGCCGAGGAGAACATCCCGTTCCGCGACATCCTGATGGCGGACAGCCGCGTCCAGGCGGTCATGAGCCGGGAGCAGCTGGAGGATCTGCTGGATCCGACCACTTATCTGGGCTCGGCCGGGGAGACGGTGGACCGGGTACTCGCAGCTGCTGAGCGTTCGGGCTGGCTGACAGAAGAAGGGAGCGACGCCTCATGAGCCGGACGATCGAGTGGGGCGGCATCATCGCCGAAGCCGGACAGCGGATAACGGGCGAGATCACGGTTGCCCAGCTGTCTCATGGCGGCCCGGTCCGTATGCCGGTGCTGATCGTCAATGGCGCCGAAGCCGGACCTTGCCTTTGGCTCAATGGCGCCGTTCACGGCGATGAGATCAACGGACCGATGGCGATCCGCAACCTGATGCACCGGCTGGATCCGGCACAGCTTAAGGGTGCGGTCATCGCCACCCCGATCTCCAATCCGCTCGCGCTGCAGGCACGGCAGAAAAACACGCCGCAGGACGGCCTGGATCTGGACATGCAGTTCCCCGGCAGCCCGGTTGGTACGATCTCGCAGCGGATGGCGGATGTGTTGTTCCAGGGCATCAAGCTGCATGCTACGCATCTGATTGATTTTCATACGTTGGGCTCGTACTTCGATGCCCTGCCCTATACGGTATTCAAACGGATCCCCGCAGCAGAGGCGAGCGTAAGCGACGAGGCCGAGACGCTGGCTCGTGTATTCGACGGCTCTGCCCACTGCCGGGTTGACCTGGGTGGTGCGGTTAGCGAGCTGCCGGGCAATGTCGCCGGCTTCCTCGATGTCCAGTGTCTGGTGCACGGCATCCCAGCCTTTATGGCGGAGATCGGAACAGGCGGCGTGCTGGAGCCGGAGATGGTCGAGTTTGGCGAGCGCGGCATCGAGGCCATTCTGTCTCATCTGGGCATGATGGACCGTACTGTACCGCCAGCCAAAGGGCTGCCGGAACGCAAACCGACTGTAACGGGACGCCGCTTCCTGTATGCGGATCACGGCGGACTGGCGATCGATATGGCCCCGAGCGGCAGCTTCCTGGAGCCGGGCGAGAGGCTGTGCCGGATCGTCGACATGTTCGGTACGGTGCAGGACGTCCGGGCGGAGCAGCCGATGTATGTCATCGCGACGCGCCGCAACCCGCCGGTCGATACCGGCGATCGGATTGCCTTTGTAGGCACCGTCTGGTCGGAAGGAGGAGAAGGGTAATGGCTGAGTTTAGACTGGCGACGCTGGCGGACGGTCCGCAGCTGCTGGATCTGTCTTTGCGCGCATATGAGCCGATCCGCCAGCTGGGCATTCATTTTGCCGCCGCTACCGCCGATCTGGCGCTGGTGGAGAAGAACCTCACCAACAACATGTGTCTTGTGATGGAGGAAGAGGGACGGATCGTCTCCACGATCTCGGTACGGATGCCATGGGGACCCCAGCCTGGACCGTATGGCGTGCCTCACCTGTGGTGGTTTGCCAGTGATCCGGATGCGACCAGGAAGGGCATCGGCCGCGAGATGATCACCTGGTGCGAGGAGACGATGCTGCGCGATACGCTGAAGACGCCGGCCGTTTCGCTCGGTACGGCAGACAAGCATCCATGGCTGATCGAGATGTACGCGCGCCGCGGCTACGAGATCCAGGGCTCCAAGGACCTGGGACGCGGACACATAACCATCTTTATGAAAAAAATACTCATCCCCGAGTTCAGAGCTTAGGAGGCTTCCCGATGGACCGTTACACGATTGATGCCTTACCTGTCTTCGAATCGCTGCGCAATCCCGTCATCGACCAGATGGTCACCCACTCCTCCGTTCGGTCGTTCGATCCGGAACGGGCGCTGCCCGAGGGCATCGTAGAGACGATGGTGACAGCCGCGCAGAGCGCCTCGACCTCCTCGAACTTCCAGTCGTGGAGCGTCATTGTTGTTCGCGATGCCGAGCGCAAGGCGCAGCTGCAGGAGCTGTGCGACAACCAGGCTTTCATCGGCCAGGCGCCGCTGTTCCTCGTATTCTGCGCGGATACGTACCGGCACCAGCATGTGACCCGCAAGCAGGGATATGACTTCGGTTCCAACTATCTGGAGCTGCTGCTCGTCTCGATGATGGATAGCGCCCTGGCGGTGCAAAATGCGTCGTTGGCCGCCGAGAGCGTTGGCTTGGGCTGCTGTATGGTCGGCGCGATCCGCAACCGGGCCCGTGAGGTCGCCGAGCTGCTGGAGCTGCCGCCGGGCGTATTTGCGACGGTCGGTCTGGCGGTTGGTCATCCGGCCAAGCCGCGCGGGGCAGTTCGGCCTCGCCTGCCGCAAGCGATCATAGCGCATGAAGAGAAATACTCGCTGGAGCAGCTGGAGGAAGGCCTCGCCGCCTACGATGAGCGGATGGCGGGTACAGGCGCTTATGAAGGCCGCCGCGTTCGTATCGAGGGCGTCACGCCGGACCCTGAGCAGGACACTGAATACTACAGCTGGCTGGAGCACACGGCGCGGCGGATGGCGCGGGGCAACGAGTTCCGCCGCGATCTGGCGCCGTTCCTCAAAGAGCATGGCTTTGTATTAGAGTAGAGTTTAGGAGAGAGAGAGGAGCGAGCAAGCATGACGACTTGGAGCCGGGATCTGCTGTTTCAACTGCTGCGCCACTATGACGTGCCTTTTGTGTTCGGCAATCCGGGGACCTCGGAGCTGCCCTTCATCGACGGCGTGCCCAAGCATGAAGGGTTCGAATATATCACTGCGCTTCACGAAGCCAATGCCGTAGGTATGGCGATGGGCTATGCCCGGCAATCGGGCAAGCCTGCGGTCGTCATCCTGCATGTCGCGCCTGGACTCGCTAACGGCATGGGCAATATCTACAACGCCTACCGGGCGGGGATCCCGCTGATCGTCATCGCGGGGCAGCATCATACCCGGCTGCTGCTGGACGAGCCGATCCTGGCTGGCGATCATGTCGGCCAGGTAAGGAGTATGACCAAGTGGGCGCATGAGGTGCGCCACGCCGAGGAATGGCCGCAGGCGCTCGTCCGTGCCTTCAAGGTCGCGATGACGCCGCCGCATGGCCCGGTGTTTCTCTCCGTGCCTTACGACATCTCGATGGCCGAAGCCGCTGTCGATACACTGCCAAAGCCGCTGCAGGTATCTTCGCGGTTTGCCGCGGATCCTGCGGCGCTGCGGGCGATTGCCGAGCGGCTGCTGACTGCCGGGCGGCCGCTGATCATCGCCGGCGACGGCGTCGGTGATGCGCACGCCAATCTGGCGCTGCAGCGGCTTGCAGAGCTGACGGGCATCGGCGTGCTGTCCGAGGGGATGCCGACGCGCCAGAGCTTCGACAATCGCCACCCGCACTACCTTGGCACGCTGCCGATGAACGGACCGGCGATCCGCCGGACTTACAGCAGCTACGACACGATCTTCTTCGTCGGTGTCAGCGTCCAGGCGCCGCTGGCGCTCTACGACGGAGGCGGCAGCCTGGTCGGGCCGGACACGACGGTGCTGTATCTGCATGACGATCCGTGGGAGATCGGCAAGAATCATGTCGCAGGCATCGGCGCCTGGGGCGATATCCGGGTCAGCCTGGAGGCGCTGGCCGCTGAGATTGCTGGCGGTGTGGCGGCACAGTCTGCCGATGTTGCAGGCGAGCGCGAGGCTGGGCCGGCGGACGGAGAAGCGGATCGGTTGTCAGGCTTGTCAGGCCTGGCTGGTGGATCAGAGACGAAGAACAATGACACGGCTAGTGGAGGTGCGGCTTCGGGCAGGGAGCAGACAAAAGGACAGGAGCCCGGGATCCCGCGTGAAAGCGAGATCTCGGACGTGAAGCGATCCGCATCTGCGGCGGCGCTGCAGACGCGGATCGCCGAGCGGACTGCCGCCGTGCAGTTGCAGTCGCAGTCGCGGCGGGAGCAGCTGGCCGCCGTACGCGAGGGCGACCGCAGCAAGGGCGTGCTGACGCCGGCGCTGATCGCCGAGGCGCTAGACCGTGCGCTGCCGGATGATGGGCGCTTCGTCATCGTCAACGAAGCGGTCTCCAACGCGCTGCCGTTCACGGACCACATCACGATGTGGGAGCCCAATCACTATACCGCGGGCAAGGGCGGCGGCCTCGGCCACGGCACCTCCCAGGCGGTCGGCGCAGCGCTGGCCGAGCCGGACCGCGCGGTCGTCAGCGTGGTTGGCGACGGCACCTTCCTGTATTACCCGCAGATTCTTTATAGCGCGGTCGTTACCAAGGCGCGGGTGCTGTTCCTGGTCGTCAACAACCGGGCGTATCACGTCCTGAAGACCGGCCTGCAGGCGATGGGCTCGCCGCTGGGCGGGGCGCATCTGCCGTCGCTGGACCTGGATGGCCCGGCCGATCTGGTGCAGATGTCGCAGTCGTTCGGCGTCTCCGCCGAGCGTGTCGCTTCACTGGCCGATCTGGACGCGGCGATCCGCCGCGGCTTGGATGCGAAAGGACCGTACCTGCTCGATGTGCATGTGACGAACTGAACCTGGTAATTTGTTTTTTTATGTTGCCGGAGCGCCAACCTGAGATTTTTTGCGCTGTCGGCGACCAATAGTGCTAGAGATTAGTGCTGCAGCGGACGAATTGGTGAATTTGCTGGCTGTAGATCTAAAAAGTAGCATTGCAGCGCCCAAATGAGCGAGTCTGCTGGCTGTAGATCTAAAAAGTAGCATTGCAGAGCCCAAATGGGCGAGTCTGCTGGCTGTAGATCTAAAAAGTAGCATTGCAGCAGCGAAGTCGGCGCTCCCGACAGCTCTAGATCTAAAAAGTAGCATTGCAGCGCCCAAACGGACGAGTCTGCTGGCTGTAGATCTAAAAGTTAGCACTGCAGCAGCCATTTCGGCGCTCCCGACAGCTGTAGATCTAAAAAGTAGCACTGCAGCAGACGCCTTTTCTGTAAACGCGAATCGAATGCTAACCAATCCAGTTTTCCTATAGAAAACTCAACATAAGCTTATAAAGTGAGTTTTCCTGCGGAAAACTTATAGGAGGATGGACAATGGATACGAATCTGTATATCAACGGCGAGTGGGTTGGCGCTGAGAAACGACAGCCGGTCGAGAACCCGGCAACACTTGAGGTTGTAGGCAGTATCGCGTATGCCGGCGCAGCAGAGGCGACGGCGGCTGTCGATGCGGCCTATGCGGCTGGTCCGGCTTGGCGCCGCAAGACGGCGAGCGAACGGGCAGCGCTGCTGCTGCGCTGGCACCAGTTGATCGAGCAGCACAAAGAAGAGGTGGGCCGCATCATGACCTTGGAGCAGGGCAAGCCTCTGCCCGAAGCCATCGGCGAGATGACGTATGCAGGCAGCTTTCTCACTTGGTTCGCCGAGGAGGGCAAGCGCGTCTATGGCCAATCGGTTCCCGCTTCCGCGCCGGACAAACGCATCCTCGTCACCAAGCAGCCGGTCGGTGTCGTGGCCGCTATCACGCCGTGGAATTTCCCGGCGGCGATGCTCACGCGCAAGGTGGCACCGGCATTGGCGGCAGGTTGTACAGTAGTCGTCAAGCCATCCGAGTTCACGCCGCTTACGGCTTACAAGCTGGTCGAGCTGGCGCATGAAGCGGGTATCCCGGCTGGTGTCCTGAATGTCATCGCCGGTGATGCGGCAGCTATCGGCGAGACGTGGATGGCGGATCCGCGTGTCAGCAAGCTGTCCTTTACCGGCTCGACCCGCGTCGGCAAGCTGCTGTACCGGCAAGCGGCCGATACGGTGAAGAAGCTGTCGCTGGAGCTGGGCGGCCACGCTCCGTATATCGTGACGGCAAACGCTGATCTGGCACAGGCGGCCAGAGACCTGATGGCTCCGAAGTTCCGCAATGCAGGCCAGACCTGTATTTGCCCGAACCGCGTCTATGTGCACGAGTCGGTACATGAGGCGTTCGTGGCCGAGCTGACACAGGCGATGTCTACCATCAAGGTCGGCAACGGCCTGGAGGAAGGTTCGACGGTCGGCCCGCTTATCAACAAGGCTGCGGTAGAGAAAATGAATCGGCATGTGGGCGACGCAGTGGAACATGGCGCGACTGTAGCGGCACGAGTACAAGCGCCGGAAGGCCCGGGCTACTTCGTCGAACCGGCCGTCCTGACCGGAGTCACGGACGAGATGCTGTGTATGCGCGAAGAGACGTTCGGCCCGCTGCTGCCGGTGACGACGTACCAGACGACGGAAGAAGTGCTCCGCAGAGCCAACGATTCCCGCTATGGCCTCTCGGCCTATGTCTTCACGCAGGACTTGAAGGAAGCGTTCGAGATCTCCGAAGGGTTGGAGTACGGCATCGTGGGCCTCAATGACGGCCTGCCAGCGACTGCCCAGGCGCCGTTTGGCGGCATGAAGGAGAGCGGTCTCGGACGTGAGGGCGGCCATTGGGGCATCGAGGAGTTCCTGGAAGTAAAATACGTGTCGCTGAAGCTATAATCTCATGGAAATGCAGTCGTCCCGGCCTCAGCCAGGGCGGCTTTTTTCGTCTCATCCTGCGAGCGAATTCTGCGCCAGTAGCGGCAAAAAGTGCCGCTGCCGCTCGCGGCCTAGCGCGTGCCGCGCCAGTAGCGGCAGAAAGTGCCGCTGCCGCTCGCGGCCGAGCGCGTGCCGCGCCAGTAGCGGCAGAAAGTGCCCCTGCCGCTCGCGGCCTAGCGCGTATCGCGCCAGTAGCGGCAAAAAGTCCCCCTGCCGCCCGCGGCCTAGCGCGTGCCGCGCCAGTAGCGGCAGAAAGTGCCGCTGCCGCTCGCGGCCGAGCGCGCGCCGCGCCAGTAGCGGCAGAAAGTGCCGCTGCCGCTCGCGGCCGAGCGCGTATCGCGCCAGTAGCGGCAGAAAGTGCCGCTGCCGCTCGCGGCCGAGCGCGTGCCGCACCAGTAGCGGCAGAAAGTGCCGCTGCCGCTCGCGGCCTAGCGCGTATCGCGCCAGTAGCGGCAAAAAGTGCCGCTGCCGCTCGCAGCCTAGCGCGTATCGCGCCAGTAGCGGCAGAAAGTGCCGCTGCCGCTCGCGGCCGAGCGCGTGCCGTGCCAGTAGCGGCAGAAAGTGCCGCTGCCGCCCGCGGCCTAGCGCGTGCCGCGCCAGTAGCGGCAAAAAGTGCCGCTGCCGCTCGCGGCCTAGCGCGTGCCGCACCAGTAGCGGCAAAAAGTGCCGCTGCCGCTCGCGGCCGAGCGCGTGCCGCGCCAGTAGCGGCAGAAAGTGCCGCTGCCGCTCGCGGCCGAGCGCGTGCCGCGCCAGTAGCGGCAGAAAGTGCCGCTGCCGCCCGCGGCCGAGCGCATGCCGCACCAGTAGCGGCAGAAAGTGCCGCTGCCGCCCGCGGCCTAGCGCGTGCCGCGCCAGTAGCGGCAAAAAGTGCCGCTGCCGCTCGCGGCCGAGCGCGTGCCGCGCCAGTAGCGGCAGAAAGTGCCGCTCGCGGCCTCCGCCCCGCATTTCCGCCTCAGCTTCCGACTTTGACAGCCGGGCCTCATGCTCTGATTACAGGAGTCGAGCCATATCTGCTGCGGACGGCAGAGATCACTGTCCCCTCGCTGTTCATCCACGGCACATTGGACCCGATCATCCCCTATGTCCATGGCGAGCATCTGGTGAAGACGATTACTGGCGCCCGTCTGTTGAGATTGGAAGGCGCGGGGCATGAGCTCCACACCTCGGATTGGGATGCGATTGTAGAGGCGATTACAGAACATACCGCCTGGAGCTAACCCGCTTGCCTCAGCTTGGGGCCTTGGGGATTTGAAATTTAATTGAAAATCTGCTATTATAGACCCAACATGCAAACGCAATGACGGGACGAGTAGACAGGCACACGCATGATCAGAGAGCTCCGGTAGCTGAGAAGGAGTATGGCGCGCCTGATTGAACAAAGACCCCGAGCGGCACATTGGAATCCGCAGCAGGCGGAGGATGGTGTGACAGGAGCTCCTGTTACAGAGCTAGAGTATACGCTGCGCTTGGCGAGGCCGTACTTGAAGAGGCGGATATGGCAACATATCGGCGAATCCGGGTGGTACCGCGAGGAATCTAATCTCGTCCCTGAGACAGTTGTCTTAGGGATGGGATTTTTTATTTTGTCATCAGGCAAGGGACTTGGGCTGCAGGGTGTAGAGCATGATCGTTCCCGGGCATACGGTACATCAAGCGGAGCAACAAGTAGAGGGAGCCAGAAATAAACGAACAACGAGGAGTGGAGAGGAGGGGGAGGCTGGAGAAAAGCCTATGCTTCCGAAGTCGCTTTCTTGCAGAAAGCGTTAAAATGTTCGCCTTTGTCCCCAGATTTCTACCGCTTGCGCGGTAAAATAATCAAGAAATCTGGGGACAACAGCGATCGTAAGCCCCCTCTCCTCGGAGCTACCATAGTAACGTTATTTCAGGTCCGATCTACCAGGGTAAGAGAGCAGCAGGCGATTACAGGAAAGGATGGGAGAGCAAAATGACAGCAAAATTGAAAGCAGGCATCGTCGGAGGTACAGGAATGGTAGGGCAGCGGTTCGTCCAGCTGCTGGATGGGCATCCGTGGTTTGAAGTAACCGCCATCGCGGCCAGCCGCAATTCGGCGGGCAAAACGTATGAACAATCGGTACAGGGCCGCTGGAAGCTCGACACCCCGATCCCTGATGCCGTGAAAGGGATTGTCGTTCAGGATGCTGCGGAAGTGGAAGCCGTAGCGGGCGGCGTGGACTTTATTCTTTGTGCGGTAGATATGAAGAAGGATGAGATCAAGGCGCTGGAGGAGGCCTATGCCAAAACCGGTACGCCGGTCGTCTCCAACAATTCGGCGCACCGCTGGACGGCAGATGTGCCGATGGTGATCCCGGAGATCAACCCGGGCCATCTGGACATCATCGAGTCGCAGCGCAAGCGGCTGGGGACGTCCACCGGCTTCATCGCCGTCAAGCCGAACTGCTCGATCCAGAGCTATGTGCCGGCGCTGCATGCCTTGCAGGAGTTCAAGCCGACCACCGTCGTCGCATCGACGTACCAGGCCATCTCCGGCGCAGGCAAGAACTTCACCGACTGGCCGGAGATGCTCGACAACGTCATCCCGTACATCGGCGGCGAAGAGGAGAAAAGCGAGCAGGAGCCGCTGCGCATCTGGGGCAGCATCGACGGCGGCCAGATCGTCAAGGCGAGCTCGCCGCAGATTACGACCCAGTGTATCCGGGTGCCGGTAACAGACGGCCATCTGGCGACCGTATTCGTGAATTTCGAGAACAAGCCGTCCAAGGAAGAGATCCTG
Source organism: Paenibacillus jepli (assembly GCF_047238105.1). Classification (NCBI taxonomy): domain Bacteria; kingdom Bacillati; phylum Bacillota; class Bacilli; order Caryophanales; family Paenibacillaceae; genus Paenibacillus; species Paenibacillus jepli. The sequence continues at coordinate 2,182,248 of NZ_JBDFMD010000001.1, read as the reverse complement.
GATCGCTGGAAGTCGTACCGCGGGCGTCCGCAGGAGCTGGGACTGCCTAGCGCGCCCAAGCAGTTCATCACCTACTTTGAGGAAGAGAATCGTCCGCAGACCAAGCTGGACCGTGATATCGAGGGCGGCATGGGCGTCTCGGCAGGCCGCCTGCGCGAAGATTCGCTCTATGACTTCAAGTTCGTCGGTCTTTCGCACAACACGTTGCGCGGCGCTGCCGGCGGCGCGGTGCTGATCGCTGAGCTGCTGAAGGCGGAAGGATATATCACAGCCAAGAAGTAATCATAATGCAAAAAAAGCGGGTAGCCCAATGGGCGGCCACTGAAAAAGTTCTTACTCAATCGAAGAAGGTACTGCAACCGAAATAATAAGGGAGCAGTACCTTTTTTGTTTGTAAAATAAGGGTAACGCGAAAAATTGTGTATGTGCCAAGGCGTGGTCGCTGTGGGAAGAGAGGGCTTCCGATCGCTGTTGTCCCCAGATTTCTTGTTCATACCGCTTCAGCGGATGAAATCCGAGCGCTCCGCTTCTCCAGACCTCCCTTTTCCCCTCCGCTCCTGTACCGTTGGATACCCTTGCAACAAAACATATCTCGAATCTAGGCCTCGAAAGGATGGAAGCCTATTGTTCCAGAATCAACCTTCGTTTTCATTCAGCCCGTGCGCGTCAACAACTCATTGAAGCAACAGAAACCAAGCTGGCCATCGCTCACACCGAAGATAACAGAGCCTCTAAAGGTGTTGAAAGAATGCGTCGATGATGACGTAGACGGTTGAAAAAGGACTGCCCGCAAATGGACAGTCCTCATTTGGTCTACAGCATAGGCTTTTCTGTACGCAGCAGTAAGTATCTCGCCCTTAATTGAACCAACTAGTAATTACTCTATTCTTCCCTTATACCCTTCGGGATAGATACTAGTTAATACATTTTCATGATTATAACTAATAGTATAATTTTCACCTACCTCTATATCGCTCCATATTTCATATTTATCAACTGTGATATTTAGAGTTTCTCCACTTTGGTTATTTAATGTTATTACATAATTGTCATTTTCATTACTCTTATCTACTACTCTAATAAATTCTGTCATAGAAGATTGATTGTTTTGGTTCATTAAAAGTGCAATTGCTATTAGTATAATAACACTTACTAATACAATTAGTGTATACATTCTTTTTTTCACAATAAGCCCCCTAACTGTTAATATCTACCTCGGTGAATGCCGAGAGGCTACCGACTACCAAGCCTTCGTTCTCCAGCAATTACATGCCCACTATGGCAGCGGTGTCGTGCTCATTTCCAAGGACTGGCACCTGGCCGTGAAGCTTTGGATGACCGATTTGTCTGCCCTGACGACGTTGCTTCGGGATGACTCGCTTCGCGGTCCCCAGCCTCGAGATCCGGCGGCTCTTTTTCGATCCTATCTACTTCTCCTCATGACCAACCCGACCATGGGACTCACGGAATGGATTCATGAAATGCGGCGAACGCCGATCTATGCGGTGCTCAGTGGCTTTGAACCCAGCGATCTCCCGGGCGTTGGCACCTTCTACGACTTTTTCAAGCGTCTTTGGCCAAGGGCACGTAAGCATTTTAAACCGAAGCGGTTACCTAAGCGCAAGAGTAAAACCAAGAAAGGCAAGAAAGGTGAAAAAGCACCGATGACCAAACCAAACCGCGTGGGGCGCTTGGTCCAGTGGATGATGCGCCATGCCGATCATTCGACCACCTTGCCTGGGGATCGGTTGTTTCAGTTCTTCCAGGATCACATCCTGCGTGTGTCGGCAAGCTTAGGCTTGCTCGGGGATTGTTCGGCTCTCCGTGTGGCCGGTGATGGGACCCCGGTCGTCACGGCCGCGTATCCCCGAAGCAAACCGACTTGCCAGTGTCGTGCCCGCGGTATAGCTGATTGCAACCATCCTCGTCTTTACTCCCAGCCCGATTGCGACTCCGGCTGGGACAGCGCCAGAGAAACCTACTTTAGCGGCTACCACCTGTACATGATCTCTGCGGCGGACAGCAAATACGATTTGCCTCTGTATCCCAGACTACATCCTGCCTCGCGGCACGATGCGGTTAGCCTGGTCCTCAGCACGGTTGAATTGCAGCAACGATTCACCTTGGGCACGGTCAATGCGATGTTGCTTGATGCCGCTCATGATGCAGAAGTGATTTATTCGCTGCTTCACCACCAGCGCATCGAGCCCTTCATCGATCTCAACAACCGGAGCAAGACGAACACGGCGACCACGAGCGACATCCAGATTTCACCGACCGGCATTCCGATCTGCCCCAAGGGCAAGGAGATGAAACCTAACGGGTTCGACAATCCCAGAACCGTCGCAAGTGGCGGTGTTCCCCAGCCTGTGGCTGCTCGGATGCCGCCTATGGCCGAACGTACCATACGCATAGCAGCGACAATCTGCGGCTCTTCCCCAAGACGCCTCGAGACTCGGAGAAGTGGAAGCAGACCTACAAACGACGCACCTCCATCGAACGCTCCAACAAGCGTGAAAAGGTAGACTACAAGCTCGAATCCGGGCGGCATCGCTCCTCCCTGATGTGGTATATCCGCCTCTATGGCATTATGACTTGCCAGCATGCGGACGCTTGGTATGTGAGCCAAAAGAAGGAATGGGATCAATTAAAGTGCGTCATTTGCCCTTCTATCGCTTAAATTTTTAAAATTACCATTCGCAAATTAGCGACGTCTACTCTTTTCTGAAAATGGCTTTCATCTTCCGCTTTTTCCAGATGTACAAGCCCTTCAACTTAGTTTTCGCCCCTTCAGACCGACTTTAATTCCGAGAGACTATTTAAAATTCAAAAAAGAAAAGATATAAGGGGTATTTAGGTCATGAGTTGGTATTGAGGTTAAAATACCAAACTTCTTATGACCAAGTTCCCCATATATCCCCATATAATACTACATAATGATACTACTTAAAAGTTCCAAGAGTCTTGCCCAGATGCTTCATCAAAAGACCCTGAACTTGAATATCCCAATTGTGCCCAACCGATTTGAACACCGATAGTTCCATTAAGTGAGGTGTCATGAACAACTTTCCCAAGTATTATCGCAGTGCCGCTTGTGACTTTTGCTTTAATGTTCATAGCTACATAGCCACTATCAAATCCAGATGCTTGCTTATCATAGTTCCATGAAGCTCCACCGTAAGTAATATCGCCCGTTCTTCCGCCACAATTACCAACATAACTTTCAGGACCTGATGGCGTCTGCCTGTGGTAAGTAGCGCACGCATATTCTCCGTTTGTTGTAACATCTGTTTCAAAATTATTATTATAGGATAAGCCGGCTTTATCAGTCAGTCCAAACCAAGTCCATGTTAACCAATTCCAAGAATTATAGATTCGGTATCTCTTTTTACCACCTTCGGAAGATAAGTCTACTCTAAACACATTCATAGTCATGTCCGTATCCGGTATCGTACCCATTATGGACATTTCACCAGTGTTTTGTATCTTTTCAACTAACTTCCCGTTCTCATCTACATAAAATTCCGTCTTTTCATTCCCTGCAAATTTCAACCCTTCGTTGTCAATAACATCTCTTTTAGCTCCTAGTGGTAGATCATTCAATAGCTCGTCAGGAAACCCCATTTTTTTCAGTTTGGCATCGAGTATTTCCTCCGAATAGTTTTCATTTTCTGCAAAAGCAGATAAACTAAAACAAGTAAAGATAAGTGTAAAAATAACTAGTGCTGTTGTTAGTTTTTTCATTTGGATTCTCCTCGTCTAATGGTATTTGCGTGAAAAAATCGGGCACCTTTTTTACACCCACCTCACTTTCTTGTTTGGTATATTTATCATATTTATAACTAATAAATTAAAATGTATTGATTCTTCGGAACTAACTTTAAGTAATTAAATGTCGAAAATTGTAGAATGTTTCCTCCATTTATATAAATATCCTCTCGGTATTCACCGAGGTAGATGGGCAAGGGTTTCCTTGATCCATCCAAATCCGCATCCTCTAACGTTGTAGGGGGATTTTTACATGTCCTGCCTTATTTCATTCTGGGAAATCTTCTGGTTTTCTTTGGTGGTTTCTTTCAAAAAAGCTTGACATTTTATCATTTTCGCCAAAATCGCGAGAAGGGGTTGACCTTTTACTTCTCTCGATGGGAGCGTGTTTGTTTTGAAACCTACGCTTGTTCCTCATGCCACCTACCAAGCCTTTGTTCTCCAACAATTGCTGGCCCACTATGGCAGCGGTGTCGTGCTCATTTCCAAGGACTGGCACCTGGCCGTGAAGCTTTGGATGACCGATTTGTCTGCCCTGACGACGTTGCTTCGGGATGACTCGCTTCGCGGTCCCCAGCCTCGAGATCCGGCGGCTCTTTTTCGATCCTATCTACTTCTCCTCATGACCAACCCGACCATGGGACTCACGGAATGGATTCATGAAATGCGGCGAACGCCGATCTATGCGGTGCTCAGTGGCTTTGAACCCAGCGATCTCCCGGGCGTTGGCACCTTCTACGACTTTTTCAAGCGTCTTTGGCCAAGGGCACGTAAGCATTTTAAACCGAAGCGGTTACCTAAGCGCAAGAGTAAAACCAAGAAAGGCAAGAAAGGTGAAAAAGCACCGATGACCAAACCAAACCGCGTGGGGCGCTTGGTCCAGTGGATGATGCGCCATGCCGATCATTCGACCACCTTGCCTGGGGATCGGTTGTTTCAGTTCTTCCAGGATCACATCCTGCGTGTGTCGGCAAGCTTAGGCTTGCTCGGGGATTGTTCGGCTCTCCGTGTGGCCGGTGATGGGACCCCGGTCGTCACGGCCGCGTATCCCCGAAGCAAACCGACTTGCCAGTGTCGTGCCCGCGGTATAGCTGATTGCAACCATCCTCGTCTTTACTCCCAGCCCGATTGCGACTCCGGCTGGGACAGCGCCAGAGAAACCTACTTTAGCGGCTACCACCTGTACATGATCTCTGCGGCGGACAGCAAATACGATTTGCCTCTGTATCCCAGACTACATCCTGCCTCGCGGCACGATGCGGTTAGCCTGGTCCTCAGCACGGTTGAATTGCAGCAACGATTCACCTTGGGCACGGTCAATGCGATGTTGCTTGATGCCGCTCATGATGCAGAAGTGATTTATTCGCTGCTTCACCACCAGCGCATCGAGCCCTTCATCGATCTCAACAACCGGAGCAAGACGAACACGGCGACCACGAGCGACATCCAGATTTCACCGACCGGCATTCCGATCTGCCCCAAGGGCAAGGAGATGAAACCTAACGGGTTCGACAATCCCAGAACCGTCGCAAGTGGCGCTGTTCCCCGGCCTGTGGCTGCTCCGATGCCGCCTATGGACGAACGTACCATACGCACAGCAGCGATAATCTTCGTCTGTTTCCCAAGACGCCTCGCGGATCTGAAAAGTGGAAGCTGATCTACAAACGTCGTTCATCCATCGAACGTTCCAATAAACGCGAGAAGATCGACTACAAACTCGAATCCGGCAGGCATCGCTCCACGATGATGTGGTACATACGCATCTACGGCATTATGACTTGCCAACACCTGGATGCCTGGTACGTGAACTAGAGAGAAGAGTGGGACCGCTTTAAGCGTGTCATCTGTCCTTCTATCGGCTAGTTTCAAAAAAGTCCCATCCCTAAATTGGCGGCGTCTGTCCTTTTTTGAAATTGGCTTTCATCTTCCATGTTTTCCAGCTTCATTTGCCATACCATTTGGATTTCGACCTTTCAGAGAGTCTTTAATTCCGAGAGGCTATTACGTGAAAGTTGTTGCCGAAGTATGAATGAGCATGCACAGGGCTGGAGCAGCCTGATACTCCAGGTGCTCTACACCAAGCCCTAAAGCTCCTTCTTGTTGTAGATCAGCACAGACACCGCATACGAGATGAGATAAGCCAGCAAAGAAACCGCCACGAACACAACGGAGAAGATCCGGTCATAACCCGCTGCATTCGAGCCAATGGTGAACATCAGCAAGGTCGAGACCAGGAAGAACATCCCGAAGCCAAAACCGACGCTCAGCAGGGTGATCTGGTCGGATTTCTCCGTCCCCAGGCAAAAGTTAGAGGACAGGAGAGGGTCGCCATGCACAGGACGATCTCGATCCCGCGTAGGGTGAAATTATAGAAAACATCTGTGGCGGAGGGGCCGATCAGCCATGCCGCACCATAAAACAACCCCATGGCCAGAAGAACGCCAGCAGCAACGAGCAGCAGCAGCAACACGTAATGACTCTGCACCAGCTTGTTTCGTGTTAACGGCAAAGTGAAGACAAACTTGTTCCATCCGGACATGGCATCATGCTTTAACACTTCAATGCGGGTTGGACCATAAAGATAAAGGGCAGAAATGCAGCAACCCGCACCGCGATCGGCTGCTTAGCGAGATGAAGCACGATGCTGATAAAAACTGTGAGCAGGATCGAGTTCCGGATACTCTTTTCAGTGGAGTAGTAATGATTCAATAGCAATCCCTTCATTTCATATCACCTCTCATCAGAAGCAGGGTAATATCGTCCACCGAAAATGGTTTACGTTGGAGCACTGCCGGAATATTGTCTGCTGAAGATACCAGGACATCCAAACCGTCGGTATGCTTCCGATAGGCGACCACATGATCTTGAGGGATGGATGCGATCTCATCTGCAGAGCAGGTAAGAACGGCATACTCGTGCAATAACGCCTCTTTGGTGACGTTTAACAGGATGGTGCCGTTTTTGATGAAGATCAGATGATCCGCCACTTTCTCAATGTCACTGGTGATATGTGAGGATAGCAGGACACCACGATGTTTGTCCTTGGCCACGTTCAACAAGACCTCCAAGATCTCTTCCCTCCCTACGGGGTCCAGGCCGGCTGTCGCCTCGTCAAGGATCAGGACCTTCGCGTCGTGCGAGAGCGCGACGGCGAGCGATAGCTTCATCGCCATCCCTCGTGAGAAATGCTCGATGTTTTTGTCGACCGGCAGGTTGAACCGGGAGAGATACTGCGTATATTGCTTCGCATCCCACCTTGTATAGATATGGCTCAACACGCGGCCCAATTGCCCCGCATGCAAGATTTTGGAGAAATGCATGTTATCCAGCACCACACCCAAATTCTCTCGCAAGGAAACATTCGCGGGATCGATCTCTGTGCCAAGCATGCGAATCACGCCATCGTCTTTTTTCAGCGTGCCGATGATGGTGCCCATGGTCGTTGTTTTTCCGGCGCCGTTTTCGCCTATGAAACCTACGATGGACCCGTAGGGAATGGAAAACGAAATGCCTTTCAGCGAGAAAGTAGAGTTGGCATAACGTTTCGTTACATCTTCAAGTTCAAGGATAGCTGACATGATTTCCGCCTCCTGCTTCCATTTATTTTTTGAATAAGATAGCCGACACAAAGTCCGTCAGAGCCGCAAGCACGACCGCAAGGAGCATGATCGCCGTAACAAAGTTGAAAAACAGAAAATCATAGGGCGCAAACCAGGTGGTAAAAAGCTCATCAGGCAAAGAATCCATGATCGTTTTGGCAAAGTTGCCTTGCTCCCTCAAATTCGGATAGAGCGAGAAGAAGTCCATTGTCAAAAAAATGAGCTGTACGAGAAAAAACACCAGGAGGGTGGTCGCCCAGGATTTCAACCGATGGGATCGCGGCTTAGATCCAGAATCTTTCATATTATCCATTTACTTTCCAATTGATCTTGCGTTAACTTGAAATATAAAGTATATGACTCTCACATCTACTTAGCTTATATTTCTTGGAATGAGACTTGCTGCGCCTCATGCTTTCGAAGCTAGTTTTGCTTTGCAAAACTCTTAGGCGAAGCCGTTTCACCTTGGTTGGGATAGTCTTCATTGTAGGAGAGAATGCCGGAGCTTGCCTTAGAATCGCAGCCAAAAGAGGGAGAATACCGATGAATGGAGGTATAGAGGAATAAAAAAGAGCCCTGCTCGAAGGCAAGGCTCAAAAGGTATGTTTTCGTTTGTCCAGCATGAAAAGAGCCAGTAGAACAAAGACGCCTGCCAGGAGTATAAAGTATAAGAAAGGGTAGGCAAATGCCCGAGCAGGCTGAACGGCAATCAGTTCCAGGCCTTCAGCAAACACATGATTGGGAAGCAGTTTCCTAAGCAGAGCTGCATCCTGATTCGACAGGAAGCGATTGATTATTTCCAAGGAAATAAAAAATATGATGACAGGTGTTCCCCAAAAACTGACCTCCACGGTGTTCTTCGACAGACAGGCCAGGATCGTGCCGGTGGAAAGCATCAGCAGAATACATGGGATGCTATATAGACTTATCAGAATTCCAGTGAACATACTGACTCCGCCTAACCACGCAATGACGAAGCATAGCCCAACTGAGATGAGGAAGGTCAGCGTAGCTTTGACGAGCACGAGAGTGCCAAGCTTGTAGCTTGCTGCTCAAAGATCCGCCACGTCCGCTGTTCCTTTTCCTCGACAAGCAGGAACCCCAGCATAAACAAAGGCAAGAACATGAGCGTGAATATAATGAGAAAGGACCAGGAAGGCGCTCGATCTTGAAAAATCAGCGAGGCGAGTCCTGAAAATGGAATTAAAAGTAAAATAAGGACTTGAACGTTCGTTCGCAAACCGTGGACTTCTTTATACAGCAATGCGCTGAATTGTTTTCGTGTCATCGTAGCCCCCTACAACTGCAGCATATCTTTTAATGCAGCATAGTTACCTTTGGATAAAGGAACCGTACTGTGCTTGCGGTCATCCAGACTTAAGCTGTAACTGTTCTTGCTCCACACGATGATCTCCCGCACCCGCTGCAGGTTGACCAGATAAGACCGGTGGCAGCGAAAGAAACCAAATGGACGTAACCGCTGCTCCAGCTCCTTCAGTGGAATGGGCGTATCAAAGGTCTCGCTGTTTACATACAGACGGGACTGGCCTTCACTGCTCTCGACATAATCAATCTCAAGCGGGTCGAACAGGATAATTTTGTCCTCAGCCTTGGCTGTAATTTTTTGCAGTTTGAACGGCTGGGCTGTCAATTGGCGACTGCTGCTATCCGGCTGATCTTCCGCATCGCCCAGCTCATGCAGCCCTCTTTCGTTCAAGCGGTAGGGCTTGCCGAGTTGAATAGCTTCTTCGAGCGAGGTGCTCGTCATCACAACATAACGGTCGGAGATCTGTTCCAGCACAGCGAAGAATGCCTGCTTGGTCTGCCGGTCGGCGTGGAGCAGCGGCTGGTCAAACAGACAGATGCGGCTGGAGATGACCAGGCAGCGGGCATAATGCAACCGCCTCTGTTCCTGCACCGTCAGATGCCTGATGCTTTTTCGGCGATCTGGACAAGATCGCAGACGGCGAGCACGTTATTTTATCAGTCGACTGATTATACAGCTTGTTCCAGAGCCGAATATGCTGTCTAGGCGTTAGTCTCGGGGACAGGCCATCCGACTGGAGGTACACGAATCGCTCCTGTGGTCCACAGCTGCCATGTGACCCGGTGAACACAGGAGAGGGCGACAGATACAAGGCGTGAAAAGGTTCGAGCCATTCGATATCGCTTTGGACGGCGACAGGCTTGCCCTCCTCGACAGTCAGACTAATATCAGGCAGCAGCATCGTATTTCCTTTAATGGTGGATGCAGCTTGAAGCGTTAGTGTCATGCTTGTGACTCCTTGCTTTCATAGTAGGGCGATCCCGGGTGCTCTCATGCTAAAGACTAGTGTAGCGGGATTTTGGCCGATAGACAAATCTTTCAATCGGAACGAGCCGCAAATCAAGCTATAATAGAACAACATAACTAGAGAGCTTTTCGAAGGAAAGGAATGGAGGCATGGCAGGGGAACAGTTGTTTTTTGAACGGATGAAGCAAGAGGCGGGCGTACAATTAAACGAGATCCAGCGGCAGGCCGTGACGACAACGGCCGGGCCGCTGCTGCTGCTCGCGGTGCCGGGCTCTGGCAAGACGACGACGATCATCATGCGGATCGGGTATCTCATCCGGGTGCTGGGCACCGATCCGTCCCGGATCAAGGCGGTCACCTTCAGCCGGGCCTCGGCGAGGGATATGAAGGAGCGATACCGGAGTCTGTTCCCTGAGCTGTCGCCGCCCGCCTTCTCGACCATCCACAGTCTGACCTTCGAGGTGGTGCGGGAGCATCTGCGGCGGCTGGGGCAGCCGTACCAGCTCATCGAGGGCGAAGCGGCGGACGGCGAGAGTCAGGTGTCGGCTGACGGGGTGCCGCTGCAGAAGCGGGCGCTGCTGCGGGAGCTCTACCGGCGCCTGACGGGGAACACGCTGGCCGAAGACCAGATGGAGGAGCTGACAGCCTACATCAGTGCCGTCAAGAACCGGATGCTGCCCCGGGAGCAGTGGGATCAGGCGGACATCGAGGTGCCGCAAGCGGCGGAGCTGCTGGAGGCTTACGAGACGTTCAAGCAGTCCGGCCACAACAAGCGTCTGGTCGACTACGACGATATGCTGACGATCGGCGAGCAGGCGCTGGCGGAAGACGCGGAGCTGCTGCGCCGCTACCAGCAGCGGTACGACTATATCCTGACTGACGAGAGTCAGGATACGTCGCTGGTGCAGCATGCGATCATCGCCAGGCTGGCGGCCGTGCACCGCAACCTGTGCGTCGTCGGCGACGACGATCAGAGCATCTACAGCTGGCGGGGAGCGGAGCCGTCGTATCTGCTGCGGTTTCGGGATGTCTACCCCGAAGCAGAGATCCTGTATATGGAGCAGAATTACCGCTCCTCCAGGGAGATCGTCGAGACGGCGGCCCGGTTTATCGAGCGCAACCGGGAGCGTTATCCCAAACGGATGCATACGGCCAACCCTGCAGCGGAGCCGATCCGCATCCATACGCTGGGCGACCCGTATGAGCAGGCGCGTTATGTCGTGCAGCAAGTACAGCAGGCAGAGGACCTGTCGGAAACTGCTGTGCTGTATCGCAACAACAGCTCCTCCATCCTGCTGATGCATGAGCTGGATCTGGCCGGCGTGCCCTTCTATATGAAGGATACGGACAACCGCTTCTTCTCCCATTGGGTCACTCAGGACATCCTGAACTTCATGCGCATGACGTATACGGACCGGCGGCCAGAGCTGCTGGAGCGCATCCATCTGCGGATGAGCGGCTATATCAGCAAGCATCAGATGGCGGTGCTGCGGCAGATCGACAACGGCGAGTCTGTCTTCGACAACCTGCTGACGCATGTGCAGCTCAAGGATTATCAGCCCAAGCTGCTGGAGGAGGCCAGGGATACCTTCCGTGAGATGAAGGGGATGCCGCCGCTGGCGGCAATCCGGGTGATCCGGGGCCGTCTCGGCTACGACAAGGCATTGGACAATATGGTCAAACGATTGGGATACCGCAAGGACCATCTGCTCGGCATGCTGGGCACGCTGGAGGAAATCGCCGGCACCCAGGAGACGATGGAGGCCTTTGCGGCCCGGCTGCAGCATCTCCAGGCGTCGCTTCGCAAGTCGCAGACCAGAAGAGACGGCAAGGCCGTGACGCTCTCCACCTTCCACAGCGCCAAAGGGCTGGAGTTCGAGCGGGTATACATGATCGATCTCATCGAGGGCGTCGTACCCTCCAGCGCCGACCGGGAGCGCGAGGCGCTTATGGAAGAGGCGGCGCGGCTCTTCTACGTCGGCATGACCCGGGCCAAACGCCGCTTGGAGCTGCTGCTGTACAGGCGCAACGAGGAGACCAAGACGGAAGAGTCGGCATTCGTCTCGCGGGTGCGGGGGATCCAGCATCCCCGGACCGAATCTCTGGAGAAGGTACGGGTGTCCGGCGGGCGGCGCACGTCTGGGGAGCCGCCGCCGATCAGTCCGCAGACCATCACGGATGCAGCGGAGCTCTCCGTCGGGACGGAGCTGAAGCACCGGCTGATCGGCCGCGGCGAGGTGCTGGAGCTGGCGGGCGATACGATCGAGATCGGCTTCTCCGGCGGCCCCCGCCGGCTGTCCATCCAGATCTGTCTGGAGAAGCGGCTGCTGGAGCGGCAGATTTGAACCTTGGGGACGGCAGCATCGTCCTATCATTTAGAGACCACTTGCAGAGGAGATGAACTGGCTTTGACATTACAAACGGTTCTGGGGCCAATAGACGCGGAGCAAGCGGGACGAATCCTGGAGCACGAGCATGTGCTGGTTGGGTTCGTGGAAGACGGTCGGCTTACGCCGGATGATTATGACCGCGAGGACGTGGTCTCGCGCGTGGCGCCGCTGCTGCTCCAGTTAAAGGCAGCCGGTTGCAGCACGATGGTCGACTGCGCGCCGGAGTATCTGGGGCGGGACCCCTACATTCTCCGCCAGCTGGCCAAACGAACGGGCCTTCATCTCATAACGAATACGGGGCTGTATAAAAAACCGTTTCTGCCTGCCTTTGTCTATAGCGCAGACGAGCGGGAATTGGCTGCTCAGTGGACAGGGGAGGCTGTGAGCGGAATCGGCGAGAGCGGCGTATACCCCGGCTTTATCAAAATCGCCTTTAACGATGGCCCCGCCATCGACGAGACACAGCTCAAGCTGCTCCGCGCTGCGATGCGCACCTCGCTCGACACGGGCTTGCCGATTCAATGTCATACGATCGGGGCAGAGGTTGCGGTGCATGCGTACGAGGTGATGAAGCAAGCGCAGTTTGACCAGGAGCGGTTTATCTGGGTGCATGCCCAGACCTTCCAGGACGACGAGCTGTATCGCAGGCTTGCAGACGAGGGCGGCTGGCTGTCTGTCGATTCGATCCGCATGGACAACTACCGGGAGCAGGTCGACCTGCTGCACAGGCTGATCGCTATCGGCACCGGTCATCGGGTTCTGCTGTCCCAGGACACAGGCTGGTACACAGTCGGTGAGCCCGGCGGCGGCGACATTGCGCCTTATCACCTGATGTTTCAGGATTTTTTCCCGGCTGCGGCGGCGGATGGTTTGGATGCGTCATGGCTTGAACGGTGCGTGACAAGTCAGGCGTTCGAGGCGATGAGCCTAAGGGACTGATGACGGATAACGATAGAAAAGAAGGTGTCTACTCCATGAACAAATGGATCGGCAAACGGCTGGGCTCCAGAACATTTGGCATCACGATCAGCGCTGCGCTGCTGGCCTCTGTGCTGGCCGTGTCCGCCGATGCTGCTCCGGCAGCAGCGACGCAGACTGCTCCAGCAGCGAAGCAGACGGCTGCGGTGACGGCTGCGGCCGCTTCGGAGCAAATCTACAACCGCTTCTTGACGCTCGTGCAGCAACCTGGTCAACAGGCATCCGCGCTTGCCTACCTGCGAGCCCATATCGGTAAGGTGACGCGGTATCAGGCCTCGCTCATGGTGCTGCGTCTGGAGAATGCGATGCATGACGGATTGCCCGCGCTGGGGAGCCGCTTCTCCGACTCGGCCGTGCAGCAGGCGATCGGAGAGGTGTACAAGCCTGGCGACACTCTGGCGGTTGTTCGCGACAGGATGACCGATATATCTGTGCAGACGCTGGTGAATGAAGCGTCGGTTCGGGGGTACAAGCTGGAGACGTCGGAGGGGCTGTTCTATCCTGTCGTCAACTACTCGATCTTCCACGAGTTCCGCGAGCATGTGAGTGAAGATATCGACAGCTACATCCTGATCATGGCCGAGGAATCGCGCGAGGCGGCAGTCAAAGACGCAGCGATCGTCATCGGCTATCAGCAGCTGGTACGGCGCACGTTGACGATGGAACGGTTCCTGGACGATTATCCGCGCTCGAACCGGACGGCCAAAGTAAAGGGGCTGTTCGAGCGCTACAAAGCGATGACGTTCTACGGGACGAGCAATACCGAGCTATTTGGCCATGATGGCGAGGAGATGCGTCCGAATGCGCGGATCGGCTACGCCAACATTTTGAAATGGGTGTCCGCTGACAACAGCAGGTACCTGTCGGAGCTAAGGGACTTCATGGCGCTGGCTGAGAAGTACGAGTATCACAACTCGGCGGAGCTGCGGGATTTTGTGAAGGATATCTTTGCTGAAGCATGAACGGCAACAGGCCCCGGACGAAAGCATTCTCACATCCCCTTGGCCCACGAGCGGACACAGCAGGCGTTAATTCGAGCAGGGACGTGTTTTTAGCTCGACTTACGGACAGAGGATACGTTATCGTTGTCAGAACGGGGCTTAACGACCACAAAACCAGCATATAGCGGATCGTGTGTCCGTAGGGCTTGCTCCGGATAGGGTTTTGATCGAAATAGGAGCTATTGTGTCCGTGTCGGCAGTACTAGCCGGCGTGCGCAGGTTTTGTTTTTGTTTAGGCGTTTAGGAAATTATGATTCTTTCTCGGATAAGTTGTGCTGCGGCTGGGTTGGATGCTGCGCTCCGCAACCAGGGGGAAAAAGTCACTTGAATTCCGCCGTTTGGCGGAGAACCGCCCAACCAGGTGCAAAAAGCAGACTGTTGAAAAATAAAGCCTCAAGGTAACGGATCGTTCTTCCGATCGCTGTTGTTCCCAGATTTCTTGAATTTTGGACCCCTTTTAAGGGGGGGGGGATCCGGGACAGCGTATGCTTCCGAAGCTAGCTTTTCTGCGAAAAGCTCTCGGGCGAACGCTACGCAGCTTATGCTCCCGAAGTCGCTTTCTTATAGAAAGCGTTGACCAGATTCGATTCCGCACCCATCGGCGCTTTTTCAACAAGCTGAAAAAGTCACTTGAATCCGACTGTTTGGCGGAGATCCGCCCAACCAGATGCAAAGTTACTTGAATTCCGCCGTTTGGCGGAGAACCGTCCTTTGCGCCGGCGGGTTCACTGTTTCCAGTCTTCGGCATGGGTTGATTTCGCGGATTACCGGCTTTATAATAGATAAGTAATTTACTTATCTAAATAGCTCGAAGGAATGACGCTGCCTCGGCAGCTACATAACAGAAGGAGGTACAGGAATGTCTGAGAGCGTCAACGAGTTGATCGGGGCTTTCGTCCGGATGCATCGGAGAGAGCTGGAGAACAAGGCTCATGCCGCGACGGAGTACAAGATGAATGAAGGCCGGGTACTGATGCAGCTCAAGAGCGTTCATCCCGAAGGGATGAAGGTCAGCGAGCTGAGCCGGGCCTTGTTCGTCACCTCGCCTTTCGTGACGCAGTTGCTCAATCAGATGGAAGAAAGCGGGCTGATCGTGCGCAAGCGAGACGCGCAAGATCGCAGGATCGTCCGGATCGGGCTGACCGATCAAGGGTTGGAGGCGGCCAGAGCAGTGTATGAGCATTTCCGCAAGCTGTTCGTTGGCCTGGCCGGGCATCTGGGCGAAGCAGACAGCCGCAAGCTGGCTGAGCTGCTGAACCGTACGATGGATTATATGGAAAAGACTTTGCCGAAGAAGGGGTGAGGGACTTGCTTCAGCTGTTCCGTTATTTAAGGCCGTATACACGGCAGATATTGTTGATTATTGTATGTATCTTTGCTGCGATTATGCTGGAGCTCTATCTGCCTACCCTGATGGCCAATCTGGTCGATATCGGGATCGTCCAGGACGATATGCCCTACATCTACCGCACGGGCGGATGGATGCTCGTCTGCGCGCTGCTGGCAGCTGCGCTGACCGTCACGGTCTCCTATCTGACCTCGCGGGTGTCGGCGAGCTTTGGCCGCGATGTGCGCCGGGGGCTGTTCACGCAAGTGGAGAGCCTGTCGATGCAGGAGTTCGAGAAGTTCGGGCCGGCTTCGCTGATCACGCGGACGACCAACGATATCCGTCAGGTGCAGGACGTCGTCAACATGATGCTCGGGATGATGACCCGGGCGCCGATCATGATGATCGGCGGTCTCATCCTCGCGGTCTCGCGGGATGCGCAGCTGTCGCTGATCTTCCTGGCGTCGCTGCCGGTCCTGGCGGGTGCGATCCTGCTGATCGTCCGCTTCGCGGTACCGCTGTTCGGCGCGCTGCAGAAGAAGACCGACCGGCTCAATCTGGTGCTGCGGGAATCGCTGATCGGCGTGCGTGTGATCCGCGCCTTCAATCGCGTAGACGACGAGAAACACCGGTTCAACGAGGCCAATGAGGATTATCGCGACACCGGCATCAAGGTCAACCGCCTCCTGGCCTTCATGTTCCCTGTCATGCTGATCGTCATGAACTTCACGAGCATCGCGATCATCTACTTCGGCGCCTTCCGGGTGCAGGAAGGCTCGCTGCAGATCGGCAATATGATGGCGTTCCTGCAGTATGCGATGATGATCCTGATGTCGCTGATCATGCTGTCGATGGCGCTGGTCATGATCCCGCGGGCGCAGGCATCGGCGAAGCGGATCAACGAAGTGCTGCAGCTGCAGTCCTCGATTCGCGATAACCTGGCGGCCGGCAAGACGGTCCGGCAGAGCGCTTCGCTCGTGTTCGAGGATGTGACTTTCCGTTATGAGGGGGCGGCGCGGCCGGTGCTGGATGCGATCTCCTTCGAGGCGAAGCCCGGGCAGACGACGGCGATCATCGGCAGTACAGGCGCAGGCAAGACGACGCTCCTGCAGATGATCCCGCGATTCTATGACCCGGAGTCGGGCAGCGTCAGGATCGGCGGCGTCGATGTGCGCGAGCTGCCGCTGAAGCAGCTCCGCGAGTCGATCGGCTATGTGTCGCAGAAGGCCTCGCTGTTCCGCGGTACGATCGAGGACAATGTCCGTTTCGGCAACGAGGGGATCACCGATGCTCAGGTGAGACACGCGCTGAACATCGCGCAGGCCGCCGATTTTGTCGACACCAGAGAGGAGGGCATCGCCAGCGAGGTAAGCCAGGGCGGCGGCAATCTCTCGGGCGGCCAGAAGCAGCGGCTCTCGATCGCCCGGGCGCTGGCCCGTAAGGCGGATCTATATCTGTTCGATGACAGCTTCTCGGCGCTGGATTACAAGACAGACGCCCGGCTGCGGGCGGCGCTCAAGGACGAGCTCCGGGACGCCGTCGTGCTCATCGTCGCGCAGCGGATCAGCACAGTCGTCGATGCGGATCAGATCATCGTGCTCAATGAAGGCAAGCTGGCCGGTATCGGCACCCATGACGAGCTGCTGGCGACCAACGAGGTCTACCAGGAGATCGTCGCATCACAACAGACGAAGGAGGAGAGCGCATGAGTGCAGGCAGAGGACCTGGAGCCGCGGCGATGATGCCGGGGGAGAAGCCGAAGGATGCCAAGAAGACGCTGCGGCGTCTGCTCAGCTACTTGAAGCCGATGCGCGTGCGACTGCTGACGATTGCTTTTTTGGCGCTGCTCGGCACGCTCTTCAATGTTATCAGTCCCAAGCTGCTCGGCGATGCGACGACGTCGCTTTACAACAGCTTTATTACAGGCGGCGGCGTTGACTTTGATTTTCTTAACCGGATTCTCCTTTTGCTGGCTGTGCTGTACCTTGCTTCGGCTTTGTTCACCTTTCTGCAGCAGTACATCATGGCCGGCGTGGCACAGACGACGATCGCGGGACTGCGCAAGGAGGTCAACGAGAAGCTCTCGCGCATGCCCCTGCGTTATTTCGACCGTCACTCGCATGGCGACCTGCTGAGCCGGGCCGTCAACGATATCGACAACATCAACAACTCCCTGCAGCAGGCGCTGATGCAGATCATCACCTCCGTCATCACGGTGGTCGGCATCATCGTCATGATGCTCTGGATCAGTCCATGGCTGACGCTGGTGACGCTGCTGACCCTGCCGCTCAGTGCGATCATTATCCGTTTCATTGCTTCACGATCGCAGAAGCAATTTATCCGGCAGCAGACCGAGCTCGGCACCGTCAACGGCCATATCGAAGAGATGTACAGCGGTCATCAGGTGGTCAAGGCGTACGGCTACGAGGAGCGTTCGGTCGCGTCGTTTGATGCGATGAATGACCGGCTGTACCAGGCCAACTGGCGGGCGCAATTTTTCTCCGGGCTGATGATGCCGCTCATGATGTTCGTCAGTAATCTCGGTTATGTCGTCGTGACGATCGTCGGCGCCATCCTGGTGCTGAGCCAGAGCCTCGCGATCGGCAATGTCCAGGCGTTCATCCAATATACGCAGCAGCTCAACCAGCCGCTGGTGCAGGCGGCGGGGATCGCCAACATGATCCAGACGGCGCTGGCTTCGGCAGAGCGGGTATTCACCCTGCTCGATGAGGAGGAGGAGCCGCGCGAGACGCCGGCCAGCCTGCAGCCGGGCAGCCTCGCCGGAAGGGTCACATTCAAGGACGTCAGCTTCGGCTACGAGGCGGGCAAGCCGATCATCCGCGGGCTCGATCTGGCGGCGGAGGAAGGACAGACGATCGCGATCGTCGGCCCGACCGGGGCCGGCAAGACGACGATGATCAATCTGCTGATGCGGTTCTATGAGATCGATGGCGGCAGCCTCCAGCTCGGCGAGACGGATTATCGCCAGATGAGCCGGGAGCAGGTGCGCGGCCAGTATGCGATGGTGATCCAGGATACGTGGCTGTTCAACGGCACGATCCGCGACAACATTGCTTACGGCAAGGAGGGTGCGACCGAGGAGGAGGTCGTTCGCGCGGCACAGGCGGCTTATGCGGACGACTTTATCCGCAAGCTGCCGGATGGCTACGACACCGTGCTGGGCGAGGATGCGACCAACATCTCGCAGGGCCAGCGTCAGCTGCTGACGATCGCCCGGGCGATCATCTCCGATCCGCGCATCCTCATCCTCGATGAAGCGACGAGCAGCGTCGACACGCGCACGGAGATGAATATCCAGCGGGCGATGAAGGCGATCATGAAAGGCCGCACGAGCTTCGTCATCGCGCACCGGCTGTCGACGATCAAGGATGCCGACCTGATCCTCGTCATGAACCAAGGCGAGATCATCGAGCAGGGGACGCATCAGGAGCTGTTGGCGCAGGAAGGCTTCTATGCCGATCTGTACAACAGCCAGTTCTCGGAGCCGGATACGGCATAAGCTGCGCTTGCGCTTGCGCCTGCAGCCGGTGCGGCAGGGCGCTGCCGGGGAAGCGGGTCCGCGATCCAGTGGTGGCAGCCGGATAAGACCGGCGATGAGGAAGTCCGGCTATGCTGTACCCGGACTAGGGAAGCTGCATCTTGCGAGCAGCCGGATCCACGCTGCCGTACCCAGGACACTTCCAAGCGAACGGTGTGCAGGTAAAGCCAGAACAAGCACGACCGCCTCCATACCGGATGACCGGTGTGGAGGCGGTTGGGTTGTGGGAAGGAGAAGAAGAATGGACGTTACGAGGGGAGAGGACTATAGAGAGCGGCTGCGCGGCGATTGTGAACGTTGCTTCGGGCTGTGCTGCATTGCGCTGCCGTTTGCGAAATCGGCGGATTTTGCGATGGACAAAGCTTCCGGCTCGCCCTGCAAGAACCTGCGTGCCGACCATCGCTGCGGGATCCATACCGAGCTTCGAGAGCGCGGGTTTCGGGGGTGTACGGTGTACGATTGCTATGGCGCAGGACAGCAGCTCTCGCAGGTGACCTACGCTGGCAGCGCTCCGCTGGCGCACCCGGAACAGGCAGCGCAGATGTATGAGCTGCTGCCGGTGATGCAGCAGCTGCATGAGATGCTGCTGTATCTGGAGGAGGCGCTGAGGCAGCCTGCGGCGGCTGAGCTCGAGGGTCAGCTGCGCGAGGCGTTGACTACAGTGGAGGCGCTGACGCAGCTGCCGGCGGAGGAGCTGCTGACGCTGGACATTCCCGCGCACCGCGCAGTCGTCGGCGGGCTGCTGCTCGGTGTAAGCGAGCGGGTGCGCGCCGCTGCGCCGCGCGATGCAGGGGCGAGCGGCGGCTCCCGGGACGCTGGGGAAAGCGGCAGAGCCGGCAGCGGGCACGTAGCCGCAGAAGGACGAGAGACTGCCGGGCCAGGCAGTGTCGGGAAGCGCGCCGAAGATGGCCCTCCAGTTGAGAGAGTAACGGAAGGCCGTGACGAGGGCAGTGCGAACAGGCACCGACAAGCGCACCAGTCCGGCGGCGACAGCGGCGGAGCTGCGAAGGGCCGGCCGCGCGGGCAGCAGAAACGTCGCAGCCAGCGGCGACAGGAACCGAGCCGGCGGACCGGTGATTACATCGGCGCTGACCTGCGTGGTGCAGATCTGCGCGGTGCCAGCCTGCGGGGCGCGCTGATGATCGCAGCCGACCTGCGGGACGCCGATCTGCGGGCGGCCGATCTGATCGGCGCGGATCTGCGCGACGCCGACCTGCGGGGGGCGGACCTGACGGGAAGCATCTTCCTGACGCGGATGCAGGTCCGCTCCGCCAAGGGCGACGCCCGCACGCGTCTGCCCGCAGGGCTGGAGCGCCCCGCGCATTGGAGCTGAACGCAGACGGCTAACATTTTCCGGGGGCCGCTTAGTCGGGTGCCCGGAGAAGACGGTATTCTTCGCCATATTGGATGGAGCAAGCCTGGAAACGATGTCGAAGTGCTGCCAGGGCGGCGCATCGTAACCAACTTTATTGCACACAGGGGACTTTAGATAGTGCATTCAACTGCAAAGACCCTTTTTGCCGCTGCAGTGACGAAATCGCTGGTCCCCCTTGGGCCGCGTTCTAGCTGAAGCACTTCGGCGTTGTGTGCCTCCGGGGGGTTAAACCGAAACGGGAGCAGCAGATCTAAAAGTTAGCACTACAGGAGCGCCAGACGCCGAGGCAGGGCGCCTTGCGCATCCTGGGGCTGTCCGTCAGCCCCGCAGGGGGTTGCCAAACGCGGAACGATCCGATATTGTTGGATGATAACCGTTCACTACGACGCTCGGAGGAATCAGATCATGCGCATCAGACCGGTCCTGCCGGCCGATATCCCCCGGCTCGTCGAGCTCTGGGAGCTCTGCTCGCAAGCCGCCCATGCTTTCATCCCGGCCTCATATTGGCACAGTCAACGAGAGGCGATGGCAGAGCAGTATCTGCCCGCAGCAGAGACTTATGTGCTGGAGCTGGATGGCGTGCCCGCCGGCTTCATCTCTCTGGTGGATAGTCGGGTTGCGGCGTTGTTCGTCGATCAGGCCAGCCAAGGGAAAGGCCTGGGCAAAGCCTTGCTGCGCCACGCAATGACGCTGCGCCCCAAGCTGGATCTGCAGGTGTACCAGAAAAACGAAGCGGCGGTAAACTTCTATACAACTCAGGGCTTTGCCGTTGTCGAAGAATGCACCGACCCCCATACCGGCGAGGAAGAATACGTCATGGCGTGGGAGCATTCTTAAACCCGGCCACACAACAATGCTAATCCTGTTCCGTATGCAGGAAGCCCCGCCAGTCGATCCGACCGGCGGGGCTTGCGTATCTTGACCGGGCGACGGACCGGAGCCCTCGTCGGCCTGGCTAATCCTACACCGGGTCAATCATTGACCCCATACATCGTTCAGTCCTGAAAGGAAATCAACACTCATGCCAATACTTCTGTTTGTCATTGCCATCATCCTCGCCTCGCTCAATATGCGTCCTGTCATCACGTCCGTGCCTCCGCTGCTCGGCGAATTCCAGAGCGAGCTGGGGATGAGTGCACTGGCTGTCAGCTTGCTTACCTCTCTCCCCGTGCTCTGCATGGGGGTGTTCGCGCCGCTCGCCGTCACGCTTGGGCGCCGGATCGGCGTGGAGCGGGCGATCCTCGGAGCGATGGTGCTGATCGGCTCCGCGACGGCGATCCGGGCCTTCACTACGGCAGCGCCGCTGTTCATCCTCACGGCGTTCCTGTCCGGCATCGGCATCGGCATCGCCGGGCCGCTGCTCTCGGGCTTCATCCGCCAGCGGTTCGCCAACGGCTCGCTGCTCATCAGCGTCTACTCGGCCTCGCTCGTCCTGGGCGCTGCGCTGGCCGCAGGCTTCTCGGTGCCGCTCTACGAATGGCTCGGCGGCTCCTGGCAGCACGCGCTGGCGAGCTGGGGACTGCTCGCGGCAGCGGCAGTGCTCTGCTGGGGCTTGGTCGCCGCGAAGCCTGCCCCGCGTGCGCCGGACTCGGCAGGCTACCGGCTGCCCCTGGGAGACAAGAAGGCATGGCTCCTGACCCTCATGTTCGGGCTGATGGCCAGTATCTTCTACTCGATGACAGCCTGGCTGTCGCCGATCGCCGAGTCGATGGGGTATACCAAGCAAGAAGGTGGTATGATCCTGACCGTCTTTACCCTGATCCAGCTGCCGATGAGCTTCCTGATCGGCTGGCTCGTCGCCAAATATCAGCGGCTGGCGATGTGGCTGGTGCTGTGCAGCATCAGCGAGCTGATCGGACTGGCGATCCTGCTCGCTGCCGGCTCGCCCCTGATCGGGGGGCTGCTGATCGGGATCGGCGCCGGCGGATTGTTCCCGCTCGCACTCCTGCTGCCGTTTATCGTCACCCGGCGCCCTGAGGAAGTCAGCTCGTGGTCAGCGCTCAATCAGGGCGGCGGCTACATGCTGGGTGCCGTCGGGCCGCTGCTGGTCGGCCGTGCCGTCGACTGGACCGGCAATTATCAGCTGGCGCTGTACGGACTTGTCGCCGCAGTGCTCGTCATGATGACGCTGCAGATCGTCGTCGGCAGCAGCCTGCAGGCGAAGATCGCCATCAAACCCGGCGATTGAAGCTGCGAGGAGCGAGCAGGTCCGGTGCGCTGGGCGTTTCGATATTTCGACTGCATCGAAGCTGGCAATACGCAGTTTTGGGACCGGGAAAATATTCTTACTGAAACAGTGTGTCCAAACCCCATGAGGGAAGGACGCACTGTTTTTTTGTCATGCAACCGGCCGCTAACCGGACTTGTGGCGAAGTGGCGAGTGCAGCATCGGTAGGGGACGAGAGCAGTCTGCCGTAGACAAACGCATCAAGCGGAGAGATGCATCATCTGCAGCCAGGGGGAGAGATGCATCACCGCTGTCCCTTACTGCGAATAGGCAGACAAGGTCCCCGCATCATACGATGAAGTCACAATAACAGTCTGTTGAAAATGAAGTCCTTTCAATAGCCTGCAAAAGGAGGTAGATGCCCATGCCCGAAGCTTCGGCTGCGAGCGGCAGGCTGCAGCAGCCTGTGGCCAAGAAGTCCCAGACCGGCTGGCGTGAGGTGTGGCGACGGCTCAAACAAAGCCGGTATTACTATGTAATGTTTCTGATCCCGTTTTTGTTTTTCGTTATTTTCTGCTACGTGCCGATGTTCGGCATCATCATTGCCTTCAAAAATTACAATGTGTTCGACGGCATCGCCGGCAGCCCTTGGGTCGGACTCCAGCACTTTAAGAACTTTCTGTCCGATCCTTACTTCTTTGTATTGATCCGCAACACGATGCTGATCAGCGTCTACCAGATCATCTTTGCCTTCCCGGCGCCGATCATCCTGGCGCTGCTGCTCAACGAGCTGCGTCATGTCCTGTTCAAGCGGTTCGTGCAGACGGTCAGTTACTTGCCGCACTTTCTGTCTACGGTCGTCGTGGCCGGGATGATCGTCAACTTTGGATCCTTTGAAGGGCTGATCAATCAGTTCCTGGGCTTGTTCGGAGTAGAGCCGATCCATTTCCTGATGATGCCGGAGTGGTTCCGAACCATCTATATTACCTCGGAAATATGGCAGGGCATCGGCTGGGGCTCGATTATCTATCTGGCTGCGCTGTCCGGCATCGACAGCCAGCTCTATGAGGCGGCGAAGATCGACGGGGCGGGCCGCTGGCGGCAGATGTGGCATGTGACGCTGCCCGGCATCGCGCCGACCATCATTATCATGCTGCTGTTCAGCATCGGGGCGATCATGGCGGTCTCGTTCGAGAAGGTGCTGCTGCTCTCCAACGGCTCCAACTTTGAGACCTCCGATGTCATCGCGACCTATGTCTACAGGCGGGGGCTCGTCTCCAGCGACTTCAGCTATGCGACTGCGGTTGGATTGTTCAATTCTGTCGTGGCGCTCATCTTCCTGACGACGGCCAACTATCTCAGCCGCAAATACAGCGAAACCAGTCTATGGTAGCAGAAAGGAGTCCGCTATGAGGACAAGTGTGGGCAGCCGGATATTTGATACGGCCAATGTCGTCTTCCTGTTGGCCCTCGTATTCGTCACCTTCTACCCGATCTATTATATCTTCATCGTCTCGGTTAGCGGCGGCAATGCCGTCATGCGCGGCGATGTATCATTCTGGCCGGTCGATTTGAACTGGCAGACTTACCTTCTGGTGTTCGAGGACCCCTCCATCGGGCGGTCTTACTTCAATACGATTCTGTATACGACGGTCGGCACGGCCATCAATCTGATCTGCACGACGCTGTGCGCATATCCGCTCTCCAAGCGGGATTTCTACGGGCGCGGCTTTTTCACCCTGATGATCGTATTTACGATGTTTTTCAGCGGCGGCCTCATCCCGTCCTATCTGCTCGTGCAGAACCTTGGCATGATGAATACGATGTGGGCGCTTGTCATCCCCGGCGCCATCAGCGTCTGGAACATGATCATCATGCGGACGTTTTTCCAGAACATTCCCCACGAGCTGTATGAATCGGCGGCGCTGGACGGGGCTTCGGAATTAACGTCACTGGTGCGAATCACGCTGCCGCTGTCCAAGCCGGTGATGGCGACGATGGCCATGTTCTATGCGGTGGGCCACTGGAACAGCTTCTTCCCGGCGATGATCTATCTCGATGAGAAGGCCAAGTTCCCGCTGCAGATCATCCTGCGCAACATGGTCGTGATGGGCGAGATGTCGAGCCAGTCGCAGGAGATCAGCGGTGTCTTCGCCAGCGTCACGGCGACGAATATCAAGTATGCGGTCATCATTATTGCCGTCGCGCCGATCCTGCTGATCTATCCGTTTATACAAAAGTACTTCGTCAAAGGCGTCATGGTAGGCTCCCTCAAGGGATAACCAGCGGTTGTTCAGCCTGTTTCCAGCAGTCATCCAGTTGACCGGCAGGCAGGCTCGAATAATAATAAGACTAAGAAGACAGGGGCGATCAATCAATGGCAAAACGAATGGGTTACTGGGTAACGCTAGGCCTCGTATTCACACTGCTGTTCTCAGCGTGCAGCGGCGGAGGTTCAGGAAATGGGCCGGGCAGCAATGCGGGAGGCGATGCGGGAGGCAATGGGACACAGACTCCGAGCGCTTCGACGGAGACGGAAGGCCAACCGCAGATTACGGTGCGCATGATGCGCGGGGAGAATCCGTCGCAGGTGATCAAGACCGACACACCTGTGCTGCAGGAGATTGCGCGTCAGACGGGGGTCACGATCAACCTGGAGCCGGTGCCGGGCAGCAACTATCTGGATAAGAAGCGGGCGCTGCTGGCAACGAACAACATTCCCGATATTATGGGCGTGGAAGCGAGTGAAGTGGCGGAGTTTGCAGGTACGGGCATGTTCGTGGCCATCTCGGACTACCTGGATCAGATGCCTAACCTGCAGGCGGCGATCGAGGAGAATCCGGAGATCAACAAACTGTTTATCGACGGCAAGCTCTACTCTCTGCCGATTACGGAGAAGTTCAAAATCCAGGGCGGCAAGACGCTGCTGATGCGGATGGATATCCTGGAGGAGCTGGGACTGGATGCGCCGACGACATTTGAGGAGCTGTACGAGGTGCTGGCAGCGATGAAGCAGGCGTATCCCGACTCTTACCCTTGGACGACGCGCGGGATGTCTTTCATGGATGCGTTCTCATTCGGCATGGGCAGCGGCTACGGCATGACGCTTGATCCCGACTCGGACAAGTATTTTTACGGGACCAACAAGCCCGAGTTCAAGGAAGTGCTCTCTTACCTGAATCGGCTGTACAGCGAGCGGCTGCTTGACCCGGATTTTGCGGTCAACACCAAGCAGAATTGGGATGAGAAGCTGAGTACGGGGCGTTCCTTTTTCTACTATGACAATAACCAGTTCGCGGTCAACTATAATACGATTCTCCAGGAGAGCAATCCGGAGGCCCGCTTCGACCGGCTGCCGTATCTGGAGAATGCTCAGGGCCAAACCCGGGGCTGGCTGTATCCCAAAGGCTGGCTGATCGACAACTATGTCATCAGCTCCAAGACTAAAAATCCTGAAGCACTGATCAAAATGTTCGACTGGATGTACGGCGAGGAAGGCACGACGGTCACGAACTATGGCGTCGAGGGCGAAACGTATGAGGTCGTGAACGGGCAGCCGGAGATCAAACCGGAAATACTGGAACAATACGTCACTGCTTCGGATCCGGCACGCGTCATGATGTCGGAGATCGGAGGCGGTCTGCTGGCACTGGCTGTACGCGTCGACGAAGGGCCTACCCGGCAGATGGCGCCGCCGGATCTTGTCCGCTGGGGCGAAGAGCTGGTAGCCGATCCGGGGGCAATTATCGTGCCGGGTCTGGCGCCCGCCTTCACGGATGAAGAGAATGACCGCATCAAGGACTATACCACCCGGATCTCCGTCCTGGAGCAGGATGTGGTGAAGTTCATCATCGGCACCAAATCCCTTGATGAGTTCGATGCGTGGGCGGGCGAGCTGACAGCGGCCGGAGCCGAGGAGATGGAGCAGATCTACAACGACGCTTATAACCGTACCAAATAAGTCGCTTTTGGTCACGAAGGGATAAACACGAATTGAAGGAGGACTTGAAGATGACGAAGTGGCTCGCTTTGCTGAGAGTAAACAAGTTGTTCTTCAAGATCCTCCTCTATTTTTTGTCGCTGCTGGTGCTGGTTATCGTCATCGGTGTGTTCTCGTATACCAACTATGTCAAAGAGTTCAAACGCGATTACCATGACAAGCTGACGATGAACCTGCAGTCCTCTGCAGATGCGATCGACGGTTATCTGCAGATGATCCACGAATCGGGCGTCGGCTTCTTTGGCGATCCGGTGGTGAAGCGACTGCTCAAGCCCCGGTCCAGCTATACGGAAGATGATCTGGCGGAGTTGTATCTGCTGCCGCAGAGCGTGGGGCGGACGCGTTACAGCTTGAACCGATTTATCGACGAAGTGTTTGTCTACGCAGATGACAGCCATGTGTATACGGCAAGCGGGCTTAACGCGTTCGATTCCTTCTTCGGCAAGTTCTATCGCTATTTCGACTATGATGCTGCTTATTGGACCAGTCGTCTGGAGAGCCGTTCCTCTATCGAAATCCTATACCCCGCTACCGTGGACAACTCTTTCGGCACGAAGCGGGTCATCTCGTTCATTGCAACCAACCGCGACGGCGCGCATCCGGCCGTTCTCGTAGCGACGATACGGGAGCGGACGCTGCTAAGGACGATGGAGGTCATCCTCGAGCCGGGCGTGACCCGGGTCCTGGTCGTGGACAGTCAAGGCGAGATCGTGCTGGGCTCGGATTCGTCTTTTGCATCGTTTGAGGCGCTGCAGCAGATCCGGGGAGGGGAGGCCGAGACGCTGGTAGAGCCGAGGACTGCGGCTGCGGAGGTGTCGCTAACCGGGCAATCATTTACTGTCTCCTCGGTGACGAGCGGACTATACGGGTGGACGTTCTATGCGCTGACGCCAGTGGATGAGTTTCGCCGCCAGGCATCGGGCATGCTCGATCTGATCGTCGGCATCTGCGTGCTGCTGGTCGTGATCGGCGGGCTGTTCTCCTTCATCTTCTCCTTCCGCATCTACAATCCGATCCGCAAGCTGGGCGAGGTGCTGGCCCAGGAGCAGAGCGGTCTGAACTGGGGCAAAGAAAGCCAGGCGCATGCCGGTGACCTGCAGCAGATCGGCAGCGGCATTCATGAGCTGATCTCCTACCGGCTGCGGTATCAGCATGAACTGCACACGCTCACCCAGGAATACCTCGATCAGTCGCTGCTGCGGCTCATGCACGGGATTGACCAGCGCCAGGATCAGAACGAGGAGCTGCTGCGGACGATGCGGCAGCGGCTGGCTTTTGACCAGTCCGGATTTGTGTGCATGATCGTGTCTGTGGAGTTCCTGACGCCGTTCTATCAGGACATCCAGGACGTCGACCGGATCGTCATTCAGAGCAAGCTGAAGAAGATTATGGACGGGCTGCTGCGCGATTTTATTACGGTGTATGTCCTCGAGTCCCGCAAAAATACGTTTTTGTGCGTCGTCAATGCAGAGGACGGGACGATTCGCGAAGCCATCGGCCAGGGATTGGAGCGGCTGGTGCAGACCTTTATCCATGATTGGGCCTACTGCCGCATCCATGTTGGGGTTGGCAAGTTTCATGACCACGTACAGGGCATTACGAGATCCTACCGCGAGGCGGTTGCGGCCCTGCATGCGATTGAAGATAATGAGCCGTTTACTGTCCGGTATGCCGAGGATCTGGGGAGCGCCGGCGCTCAGCACTACTCGTTTGCCGATGAGAACCGCCTGCTCAATCTGCTGAAGGTGGGCGACAAGGAAGGGCTGGAGGAGATGGCGGATGAGCTGCTGGAGATGTCGGAAAAGCGGAGCGCGCCCTACCGGGTACGGACGCGGTTGCTTGCTGAGATGTACCAGACGGCGATGCGCTATGCCCGTGAACGTGGAATGGATGCGGAGTCCCTGCTCTCGGATGAGGAGCACGGCCGGATGACGGGTCCGCTGGAGCGGCCGGAGGATTTCCGGCAGAGCCGGGCGCTGCTGGTACGCCTGTTCCACGCTATCGCAGATCGCGAGGCCGACAACCACCGCCCGCCAGGCAAGTCGACAGAGCTGGCACAGCTGATCAAACAATATGTGGAGTCGCACTTCACCTCCGATCTGTACCTTGAATCCATCGCCGAACAGATGGGCGTCTCGATGAAATACGCCTCGCGCGTATTTAAGGGCAAGTACGATATGAATCTGACCGACTATATCAGCTTTCTGCGGATCGGCAAGGCGAAGGAGCTGCTCGCAGGCGAGCAGACCATTGCCGAGGTGTCGGAGCAGTGCGGATTTTTTAACCGGACGACCTTCCTCCGGACCTTCAAGCGTCTGGAGGGTGTGTCGCCCAATGATTATCGCAAGCTGATACGAAAGGATGAGCGACGTGACAATGCAGCATCTTCCTGATGGAAGAGAGTATATCAACGCGATTGGCATGCAGCTGGTGCGCATCGAGCCGGGCACCTACCAGCGGGGCAGCGACAGCGGCGACCTCGACGAGCAGCCTGTGCATCAGGTGCGGATCAGCCAGCCGTTCTATATGGGCAAGTATCAGGTGACTAACAAGGAATATGAGCGCTTCGATCCGCGGCATCGCGAGCTGCGGGGCAAGCTGGGCTTCTCCTGCAGCGATGACGAAGCGGTCGTCTTCGTCAGCTGGCACGAGGCTGTGGCCTACTGCCGCTGGCTGTCGGAGCGCGACGGCCGGCCCTACCGGCTGCCTACGGAAGCCGAGTGGGAATACGCCTGCCGGGCTGGATCGGAGACGGCGTATGCGATGGGCGAGGAGTTCCCCCGCAGCCAGTACCGGAACCAGCAGCACAGCTGGTATCCCGACCCGGTCAAGACGAAGCGGGAGTTCGAGGTGGTGCCGCTGACGGTGGGCGAGTTCCCGCCCAACGACTGGGGCCTGCACGATATGCACGGCAATGTCGAGGAGTGGTGCCAGGACTGGTACGGCCCCTACGTGGAAGGGGAGCAGACAGATCCTGTGGGCAGGGTGGATGGGGACTTCCGCGTGACACGGGGCGGCAGTCATTCGACCGATCCGCGCTATCTGCGCTCCGCCGAGCGGATGGCGACGTTGCCGGAGGACAAGCATTGGCTGATCGGCTTCCGCGTTGTATTGGCAGAGCCGGTGGCGACGGAGCCGCTGCCGCTAGCTGAGCCCTATCCCTATCAGCTGGGAGTTTCGCAGACGGTGCCCTGGGAGCAGAAGCATACGCCGGCGGGAGTGGGAGAAGGCGGAGCTCCGGGCACGGATGCGCCTGGGTCCAACAGATCCGGAGCGGCAAAGGTGATGGGCGCTGGCCCGGCGGAAGAAGGGGCGTCTCGTGCGGGAGCGGGGGGACAAGCGCGAGTGACGGATGCTGGAGCTGGTGCGGAAGAGCAGGGTTCTCAGACGGGGCAGCGCGAAGCGTTCGGCGGAGGGGATGCCTGCCCCGGCGGGCAAGGAGCGCTCGCGCGCTTGACCGATGCGTCATATTTTGCCCGGCCCCGGGTCTATGTCAAGCTGACGCCGACCGAGCGCGGGCCGTTCTTCCGTCACAATCACTCGCCTTATGTGGCTGAGACGCCCAATGGCGATCTCCTCGCCGTCTGGTTTACAACCAATGAGGAGAGCGGGCGCGAGATGAAGCTGGTGGCGAGCCGGCTGCGCCATGGCCATGAAGAGTGGGATGAGGCGTCGCTGTTCTGGGACGCGCCGGACCGCAATATGACGGCGGGCGCGCTCTGGCTCGATGAGCAGGGCAAGCTGCTGCATATTACCGGACTGGGTGCGGCAGGCACATGGGGCACGCTGGTGCAGGTGCTGCGGACCTCGGAGGACAACGGCGTCACCTGGAGCAAAGGCCGCATCCTCTACCCCGAGCACGGCGTGCGGACGATGCCGATCCCCTCGCTGTTCCGGATGAACGATGGCACGCTGGTGTTCTCCTGCGATGCAGAGACGGGCAGCACGGGCGGCAGCACCGTGTGGCTCAGTGAGGACGACGGCGATTCCTGGTTTGACAGTGGCGGCTTGATCCGCGGGATCCACGCGCCGGTCGCGGAGATTGCCGGGGGCCGGCTGCTGGCCTATGGCCGCGGCGATGAGGTGCATGGCCGGATGGCGCGGAGCATCTCTCCGGACCGGGGCAAGAGCTGGGTGTACAGCGAGAGTGAGTTTGATCCGATCGGGATGGGGCAGCGCGCCGTCATGCGGCGGTTGCAGGAAGGCGTGCTTTTCCTGGCGTCATTTGCAGACGGCATGGAGATCCGCGACCGCGACGGCGAGCTGCGTCCGGTGTATGGGCTGTTCGCCGCAGTCTCGCTCGATGACGGGGAGACGTGGCCCTACAAGCGGCTGGTGACCACTGATGAGGATGGCGGCAAGTGGGACGGCGGCGCCTGGACCGGCGAGTTCCGGATGGATCGCTCGCATGCCGAGCCCAAGGGATATCTGGCGATGGTGCAGGCGAAGAACGGGCTCATCCATCTGCTCAGCAGCCGCATCCATTACTGCTTCAACCTCGAGTGGGTGATGGCGCTGTCGCCGGGGCTTGGTGGAGAGGGCGCAGAGCCGGAAGCAGCAGATGCGGGGAAGAGCTAAGCCGATGAGTAGCTTGTGCGGAACACATGGGAGGGTGAAGTGATGAAGAAGCTGTACGGTGTGACGACAGCGATGGTGACGCCGTTTGATGCGCAGGGCGCGGTGGATCTGGGCAAGGTAGAGGCGCTCACCGAGTTCCTGATCAGCAAGGGTGTGCATGGCCTGTTCCCGCTGGGGACAACGGGCGAGATGATACGGCTCTCGGAGGAGGAGCGGATGGCAGTTGCAGAAACTGTGGTCCGGCAGGCGGCGCGACGGGTCGTCGTCTACATCCATGCGGGCGCGATGACGCAGCCGGAGACGATCCGGCTGGCTCAGCACGCGCATGCCATCGGTGCGGATGGCGTCGGCGTCGTCACGCCGATGTTCCTCGGCGCGAGCGACCGCGAGCTGGAGCAGTACTATGTCACGGTGGCCGGGAGTCTGCCGCAGGACTTCCCCGTCTATCTGTACAATATCCCGCAGTGCTCGGCCAACGACCTGAAAGCCGAGGCGGCAGCGCGCATCGCGGAGCGGTGCGTCAATGTGGTGGGCGTAAAGTACAGCTGGCCGGACTTCCTGCGCACGGACGAATATCTGCGCATTGGCGGCGGACGCTTCGCGGTCATGCAGGGTGCGGACCGCCTGATGCTGCCAGCGCTGGCGCAGGGCTGCGACGGCGTCATCTCGGGCGTCTCGTGCGCGTACCCCGAGCCGTTCGTGGCAGTGTATGACGCCTACAGGCGCGGCGATCTGGAGCAGGCGCGGGCGCTGCAGCGGGTGGCGACCGCCTACTGCGAGGCGCTGCGCAGCGGCAGCAACATGTCGTACTTCAAGGAGGCGCTGCGTCTGCGCGGGGTAGACGTCGGCGTCATGCGGGCGCCGCAACTCGACCTGCAGCCGCTCGAGCTGGAGCAGCTGCAGGCGGAGCTGGCAGCGCTGCCGCCGGTGTCCGCGCTGTAGCGGCTCGACTGGCCGGGAGCGCAGCTGCAAGGGAGAAAAGGTTCGTTACAGCGGCCGGCTTGGCACTGCAGTCCCTTGGTCCGGCGCCATATAAACGGATAGACCTTGGCCCCAAGCGGTGGATCAACCGCTAGCCGGCCAAGGTTTGTTCAAATATAAGGTGCTTTCAAAGCTAGTTTTGCTTTGCAAAATTCTTAGGCGAAGCCGGTTCACCTTGGTCGTTGCCGATGGCAACTGCGGCCTCTGGTCCATGAAGCGGGAGTCATCCTATGGTACAATAAGGAATTAGACAGGGCTCAGCGCCCGCTGCCATCACGTGACCGGGAGGATGCCATGCGACAATTTCCAGACCAGATTACATTCCGCTACCCTTGGCGTTCGTACCAGCAGCGCATCCTGGACGGACTGGATGTCCATCTGCAGAGCCGGCATCTGCATCTCGTGGCACCGCCCGGCTCCGGCAAGACAGTGCTCGGGCTGGAGGTGATGCTCCGCGCCGGCCAACCGACGCTGATCGTGGCGCCTACACTGACCATCAAGCAGCAGTGGGCGGAGCGGTTCACAGAGTTGTTCCTGCAGAGCAATGAGCGGCCGGACTGGCTCTCGACATCCCTGAAGGAGCCGGCGTTTGTGACCGTGACGACGTATCAGGCTCTGCACAGTCTGTATAAAGAGGATTCGGGTGGACCGGAAGAGCAGGACGATCCGGACGAGGAGATGACGGACACTTCAGAGGAAGACGGGGATGACGTTGTCGGCGCCCTGGCAGCGATCCAGGGGATCGGTTTCCGCACGCTAATCCTCGATGAGGCGCATCATCTGCGGGCGGCGTGGTGGCGCAGCACGTTGAGATTCCGCAAGGAGATGGAGCGGCCGACGGTCGTCGCGCTGACGGCGACGCCTCCTTATGATGTACAGCAGCTCGAGTGGCAGCGTTACGTAGAGCTGTGCGGCCCGATCGATGCCGAGATCAGCGTCCCTGAGCTTGTCCGGGAGGGTGAGTTATGCCCGCATCAGGATTATATCTATCTCTCGACTCCGGTCGAAGCCGAAGCCGGGCCGCTGCGCATCTTTCGCTCCGAGGTCTCCCGCCTGCGCGTTGATCTGGTCGCAGACGAGCAGCTGGCGCAGCTGGTGGCAGAGCATCCGTGGATCCGCGAGCCGTCGATGCATGTGGAGCAGATCCTGGATTCACCGGGCTATTACTCCAGTATGGCGATTTATCTGCGCGCCTGCGGCCGCGATGAATGGCAGGGCGCTCTGGATATCCTCGGCCTGAAGGCCGCCCGGATGCCTGCACTGGATGAGGAGTGGCTGGAGGAGCTGCTGACAGGCCTGCTCTATCGCGATGATCAGGTGGACGTCGAATTCCCCGAGCTCCAACAGTTGGCCCGGCGATTAACCCGGCTGGGAGCCGTCGAGCGGCGCAAGGTATATCTGCGCTCGACGCCTACCTTCGACCGGTCGCTCATCCACAGCGTCTCCAAGCTCCACAGCATCGAGCGGATCGTAGCATTCGAAGCAGAGCAATTGGGGGAGCGGCTGCGGATGGTCATTCTCTCGGACTACATTCGCAGAGAGGATCTGCCGAAGGCGGCCGGCGATGAGCAGCCGCTGACCCGCTTGGGCGTGGTGCCGGTGTTCGAGCTGATCCGCCGGCAGCATGGCGGAGAGCTGGAGGCGGCGATCCTGACCGGCTCGCTGGTCGTCCTGCCGGTCTCCGCGCTGGAGCTTGCCCGGACTTGCGCTGCTGGGCTCGGGCTGGAGCTGCACAGCCGGCCGCTCGCTCACGATCCGCGTTTTGCGTCTCTTGCGGTAAGGGACGGCAATCGGTCCCAGATCGTGGCGATGATGACCGAGGTGTTCGCGCGCGGCGGTGTCCGGGTGCTCGTCGGTACGGCGGCTCTGCTCGGGGAAGGTTGGGATGCGCCGAGCATCAATTCGCTCATCCTTGCTTCCTACGTAGGCTCATTTATGCTCTCCAACCAGATGCGGGGGCGGGCGAT
Organism: Paenibacillus jepli; assembly: GCF_047238105.1. NCBI lineage: Bacteria > Bacillati > Bacillota > Bacilli > Caryophanales > Paenibacillaceae > Paenibacillus > Paenibacillus jepli. The sequence goes on along the minus strand of NZ_JBDFMD010000001.1, from coordinate 2,148,264 downwards.
CCGTACCGAGCGCGGCAATCCTGACAAGGCATCGGCCATCTGGCATCTCGCCTGCGTCGATACCGGGATGCCAGGGGGCGGACAGGACCTGGCATCGCTGGGCCGGCGTTTCCGGTCACTCGTAGGCTTGGCTGTGACCGGGGAGACGATCGAGTCGGGGATCGCCCGCATGGGCATCGACGAGGGTCAGTTCCCGCAGGAGCGGATCTCCCGCATGAACAGGGGGACGCTGGAGCGGGCCGCGGCTCGCGACCGGCTGCGGGAGAAGTGGCTGGCGGCCATCACGCTGGAGGGCGCCATGACCGAGGAATTGCTCATGCCGAAGGAGCGGGCGCCGCGTCCGGTGATCTTCGGCGATACGATCAAGTCGCTGCTGGTCATCGCCGGGACGACCTTCCTGGCCGTGTCCTCCGAACTGCTCTCCGATCAGCGGATCGTACTAGCCGATATGCCGTTCTGGCACAAGCTGCTGCTCGGCGCGGGCATCGGGGCTGTGGCCAGCAGCTACTGGCTGCTGCGTGCGCTGCGGCTGTCGCTGCGCCACCGTTCGATCGAATCCAGCATCGGCCAGGTTGGCTATGCCGTCTATGCAACGCTGTACGAGATGGAACTTCTCACAGAACAGCCGAGTATCCATCGGATCGCGGTGGAGGAGCAAGGCGGCGTCTTCGTCTGTTGGCTCAAGAGCGGTACAACCCAGGAGCAATCGCTGTTCCTGGCCGCCATGCGGCAGGTGCTCGATCCGATCGATAACCCGCGGTATCTGCTGTACCGGGAGTCGAGGGGGCTGTTTGGCGTCAGGCGGGATTACCATGCGCTGCCCGAAGAGGCGGCCCGCCGCAAGGAGCACGCCGAACGTTTCCTTTACTGGTGGCATCGCAAGGTGGGACCTGCGGAGCTCATCTATACGCGGACTGCCGATGGCCGCAGGCTGCTGCTGACGGCACGGGCCCAAGCGATGTCGGCTCACTTTGCGGCAAAGTCCGAGCGAGTCAGCGCCTGGCGCTAGCCGGGGTCCACAGGCGCCGCGAAGCGCTGCGCGTGGACGAAAGCGGGATGCATCTGATAGAATGAGGGCAGGCAACGAAGAGATAATAGTGGAGGAAGGAAGCAAGCCATATGCCGATCATACAAGCGCTCGATCGGGCGCTGCGGATCCTGGATCTGTTCGATGAACAGACCCGGGAGCTCAAGATTACTGAGATCAGTGCCCGGATGCAGTTGCACAAAAGCACGGTGCATTCCCTGCTGCGGACGCTGCAGATGCACGGCTATATCGCCCAGGATGAGCAGAGCGGCAAGTACCGGCTGGGGATGACGCTGGTCGAAAAAGGCCAGCAGATGCTCCAGGGAATGGATTTGCGGGATCTGGCGCGGCCGCATCTGCAGGCGCTTGCGCAAGCGAAGGGGCAGACGACGCATCTGGTTATCCTGGACGGAAGTGAAGGCGTATACATCGACAAGGTGGAGGGCGCCAAGGCGGCCATCCGCTACTCGCGCATCGGGCGGCGGGTGCCGCTGCACAGCAGTGCAGTAGGCAAAGTCTTGGCCGCGTACCAGGGCGAAGCGCAGCTGCAGCGGCTGCTGCAGAGCTACAGCTACATGACTCGCACCGAGCGAACGATCAGCTCAGAGGCGCAGTTCCGGCGCGAGCTGGAGGCGGTGCGCAGCGAAGGGATCGGCTACGACCGTGAAGAGAATGAACCGGGTGTGCGCTGCGCGGCAGCGCCGATCTTCAACCATGCCGGCGGCGTAGCAGCGGCCATGAGCATCTCGACGATGGTCGCCCATGTGGATGATGCGGAGCTCGCCGAGCTGGTAGGACTGCTCCGGCAGGAGGCGGCAGCAATCTCTCGGAAGCTGGGATACCGCGAAGTCATCTGAATTCATCCATACAGGCATCAGACGATAACTGCGTATGCACGGGCTCGGATTTGCAACCTTGCCTTCTCTGTCTCGTCCAATAAGTATTGAGAGTTGGGAGGAGATGGCAGGATGCTGCACAGAGGGGTCCAGCGTTGGTGGATGATCGCGCTGGCGGGGCTGCTTGTCTTTGTATGGCAGCCTGGAGGCGCCAGCGCGCTGGATTGCGCCGTTGATTATAATCCCGAAGAGGCGTATCAGTCATACGACGGCATCGTCCTGGCGAAGGTGGAACGGGCCGGTCCTGCGATCGGATCCGCAGACACCAGGGTGCGGATCATCGTGGAGCGCAGCTTCAAAGGCATTCAGCAGGAGAGGATGCATTTTTGGGAGGATTCGTTCTGGGGTACAGGGAGTGCGCCGAGTGAGAAAGGAAAGCGTTATTTGTTCTTCTTGAACAAGACTGCCGGAGGGTGGAAAAGCCAGCTCTGTTCTCCCTCGATGAACGCGGCTGACGCTGGCAGCATGCTGGCTTATCTGGCCGATTATGAACTGCCCATCACTGAGACGGGAACAGCACGAGATCCCGGCTGGCTGCTCTTCGGCGGGATCGTGCTCGTCGTCGGACTCATGGCAAGCGTGACGTTCCTGATCAGAGGGAGGCGACGCGGCACGTCGCGGCAGTGATTTGTTCAGATCCGGATTCCCATTGCTCGGCGGTTGTGCTATAATAGCCGCAGAGTGCGAACAATTGTTCCTATTGGAATCGGAGAGGTGCAGCCATGGATTTGGGTAAATATGCAGAGGTCGATGCAGCGATTGCTTATATCCACCAGCATTTGTACGAGCCGATCGAGCTGTCTCAGCTTGCGGATCATGTCTCCTATAGCAAGTACCATTTTGCGCGGATATTTAAGGAGCGTACAGGACTGTCGCCGCTCTATTACATCTCTGCGCTGCGCCTCCAGAAGGCCAAGGATCTGCTCCTGACGACCAATCTGACGATCCGCGATATCGGCCTGGAGATCGGACAGCAGAGTGTCGGTACGTTCTCCACCCGTTTCATCGAGCGGGTCGGCATGTCTCCGGCGAGATTCAGGCAGTCAAGGGAGTCGGCCGGGACCACCTTGGGTTCGCTGCAGGCGCTGGAGGATTGGCAGGAGCGGCTCGTGTCGGTGGATCCTGCTGCCAGGCTGACGGGTACGATCCGGACAGAGGCGCCCTTCGAAGGTGTTATCCTGATCGGGCTGTTTCCGCGGCCGATTCCCGAGGGGGTCCCGCTGTACGGCACACTGGTGAACACGAGCAGCTTTTGCTTTACCGGCGTCAAGCCGGGCACGTACTATTTGATGGCAACTACTATATCCTGGGGGACGGGGGCGCTTGACTTGCTGATGCCTCGATCGACCCTCAGGACACGTTCGCGGACGCCGATTGTGGTGCGTCCTGGAGTGCCGTCGCCGCCGCTTGAGATCACGCTGCACCCGCCCCGCCTGGATGATCCGCCGATCTTGATCTCGCTGCCGCTGCTGATGGAGCGTTTTATGAGCCGTATGCATGGTGCCAGCCAGCTTTCAGGGAGACAGCCATGAGAGCAGGAGTCCAGACTGTAAGCGCGGACATTTGAGAACCAAACTCTCTGTTTGTTGTAACCTTTTCCCATTATGTTTCGTCTGGAGGTTGAGGTAGTCTCTGTACACATACGAAGAAGGAGCGTGAAGATGATGAAGAAATGGATGTCTGCGATGATGGCCGCAGCTTTTGTAGTTTCGCTTGTGCTGCTGCCGAAGCCTGCTGATGCTTGCTCTTGCATGCCTTCCCCCGGTCCGGCCGAAGAGATGGAGCGCCAGGAATTTGTGTTCTCCGGCGAGGTTGTGGAGATCGAGGAGCCTGCGGTTGTGGAGAGCTCCGGCGATCCGGTGACTGTGCATTTCGAAGTCGACACCGTATGGAAAGGCGAGATCGGCGCCCAGACCCAGGTATGGACGGCATACAGCAGCGCCACCTGCGGCTTCCACTTTGAAGTCGGTCAGCAATATATCGTGTACGGCACGATAGATGAAGAAGGCGGCCAGCATGTCGGTCTGTGCTCGCGGACAGCTCCGCTGGATCAGGCTGCTGAAGATCTGAGCATCCTGGGCGAAGGCGTGAAGCCGGGAGACGATGAAGGAGAAGCTGATCCGGTTGAAGCCGAAGAACCGACAGTAGAGGCGGAAGAGCCAGCAGAGCCTGGAGTTGAAGTGGAGGAGCCAGCCGTTGAGCAGCCGGTTCCCGTTGATGCTTCCGGCATCAGCATTGTCCTCGAGGGTGAGCGACTGGTATTGGATGTGCCGCCGTTCCTTCATAACGGCGTAACCTATGTACCGGTACGGGCGGCCGAAGCGATCGACGGCATCGAGATCGGGGCTTGGGACAGTGAGACCAAGTCTGTAACGATCCGTCACGAGTCTGGCGCTGTGCTGACCCTGAGAGCGAGCAGTTCGCTCTCCAGTGACGTGCAAGCGCTGAGCCTGGCCGAGGGCGAGCCCGTTCTCGTCGACGGTCGTATCATGGTGCCGGTGAGATTCATCGCCGAGTCCTTGGGATTGAGCGTCTCGTGGGATGGCGCCAGCAAGACGGTTTCGATCCAGCGTCCAGTTCAATAATTTAAGCATCTCCCACAAAGAGACCTTCTCCGGCTGGAGAAGGTCTCTTTGTGCTTGTTTAGGAAATGATGCAACTTTTGAAAATGTGGATAAGTAGATCGACGGAGTATGGAAGAAGACCGCTGAGGGTAGGGCTCGCTCACGATCGGACACAGTAGCCCTATTTTCGAGCAGGGAGTCTATTGTGTCCGTATCGCAGTGCCAACCTGCGTGAGCAGGTTTTGTTCAAATATAATTGACCTCATCCCTGCGCCAGCTGCGCAATCCGATCTGCATATTGCGGATGCAGATGGGACCAATGTTCCTCGCGATCGTCGATTGTGCGGCCGCCGAGCAAGGCTTCGATGACGTCCAGGCAGACGTGCCAACCGGCCAGATCCTTGGGCGAGTGGTCGGTAAGCTGACGGATTTTCTCGATCAGGACAAGCTTGCAGCCAGCCGGCTCAGGGTAGAGCTCGAATCGCACCTGATCCTCGCCCCAAGTATACTCCAGCACTTCCTGCCATTTCATCTCCAGGATCCGCAGCTCTTCGAAGGTACCATCCTGCATATCGAACTTGATCAGACCGCCCTCCTCCAGCGTCTCGACTTCCAGCTCGGAGAACCAGCGCTTGAGCTTGTCATTCTCAGTAAGATAGGCCCATACACGGTCGACGGGGTGTCCCAGATGCCGCTCGAAGCGAGCGGTGGTTCCTTCCGGAGTTTGGCTTAACAGGGCTAACATAATTGTCCTCCTTCAGATTATCAATTCTCTGATTCATCCAGTGCTTGCTCTAGCTGATCCAGCTTATCGGACCAATACTGGCGGTAAGGCTCAAACCAATGATCAACATGCTGCAGCGGGAGAGGATTCAAGCGATACAGATGCTGCTTGGCCTCTTTGCGCAGCGTCACCAGTCCTGCTTCCCGAAGGATGCGCAGATGCTTGGACACACCGGGCTGGCTGAGCGGCATCAATTGGACCAACTCGCCAACCGAGCGTTCGCGCATGCGTATCAAGTCCAGCATCTGTCGACGGTTGGGTTCGGCCAGGATCTCAAACAAATGATTCGTGTTATTCATAAATATATATTACTTCAATTTCATATTTCTTTCAAGTTATATTTCCGTTAAGGAATATGTACTCTACAGCTCTTACATTGACACGTCATAACTGACCAGATGCGTAACATATAATAGAAGAAACTAGTTGCTTGTTATTGTCACCATCAAAGCAATGGGCGAATACACTGGGCTTATGCATCATCAATCAGTTGGAAATGATAGTAGGCAAAGCGGCAAAAAAGCGGTATGCTAGGAAAAGCTGAGTGGAGCGTGACTATCAGGCGTATGAAAGGGTAAAATCATGGACGGGAATGTATTATTTGCTTTTGGCCTTACATTGATGGCAGGACTGGCTACAGGCATCGGAAGTCTGATCGCCTTTTTTGCTTCGACGACGAACACCAAGTTTTTGTCTGTATCGCTTGGCTTCTCGGCAGGTGTGATGATCTATGTGTCGATGATCGAGATTTTCGTCAAGGCACAGGATGCGCTTGTCTCAGCCAAGGGCGCAGAGGCAGGGAATTGGATTACAGTGGGTGCTTTCTTTGGCGGGATGCTGCTGATCGCGATGATCGACCGATTCGTCCCCAAGCAGGGCAACCCGCATGAGATGAAGAAGGTCGAGGATGCGGAGAAGCAGGTCAAAGACAAAGATCTGCTGCGGATGGGCACATTCACAGCCTTGGCTATCGCGATCCACAACTTCCCGGAAGGGATCGCTACGTTTACCTCGGCCCTGCAGGACCCGGGACTCGGGATCGCTATTGCAGTAGCCATCGCGATCCATAACATCCCCGAAGGCATTGCCGTCTCGGTGCCGGTCTACTATTCGACAGGCGACAAACGCAAAGCGTTCAAGCTGTCGTTTCTCTCAGGCTTGTCTGAGCCTGTGGGCGCGGTGGCAGCGTATTTTATCCTGATGCCTTATCTAAACGATACGATGTTCGGCATCATCTTTGCAGCGGTTGCGGGGATCATGGTGTTCATATCGCTTGACGGGCTGCTGCCCGCCGCCAAAAAATACGACGAAGGCCATTTGCCCATCTACGGACTCATTGCAGGCATGGCTGTGATGGCGATCAGTCTGTTGCTGTTTATCTGACAGGTTTATTATTCTCGTTCCCCGTCTAGTTGATGGGGACTATTTTGCATGGGAACCGAGAAAGGTTTACAATTTGGAGATAAAATTGTGATACCACGGAGACAGCTTATGGGTAATATGAGGTATATCCATCATATTCCTATAAAGAAGGTGCTTACAACGATGAAAAAAACGTCAACAATGTTGCCTCACGCCAAATTGTGGACTCTGACCGGTCTAGCTGCAGTGTTATTGGGAGCTCAGACGGCGGCGCCCGTCACCGTGCTGGCGGCCCCGACCTCTGCGCCGGCAGTAATAGCGTCTGCTGCATCGGAACAGGTCTATAACCGTTTCCTGGAGATGGTCCAGGCACCTAACCGGATCGGCTCATCCCTTGCGTACCTGCGGGCCCATATTACTGAAGTTACGCCTTATCAGGCTTCCCTGATGGTACTGCGTCTGGAGAACGCCCTCAAGCGCAATCTGCCGGCGATCGAGGAACGGTTCTTCGCGAGCAGCATCCAGGAAACGATCGGCAGCGTCTATCAGCCGGGGTTCGGCTTCGGCGATGTCCGCAGCCGGATCTCCGATACCGGGGTGCAGCAACTGCTCAACCAAGCCTCCGCCCAAGGGTACAAGCTCGAGACAGCGGAAGGGATGTATTATCCGATTATCAATTATTCGATCTTCCGGGAATTTCAAGAGCATGTGAATGAAGATATTCGGACGTACATCAATATTATGGCGGAGGAGTCCAAGCAGGCGTCAGTAAAGGATGCTGCGTTGGTCATCGGCTATCAGCAGCTCGTCAGACGGACACTGGCTATGGAGCAATTCGTGCTCAAGTTCCCGAACTCCAACCGGACGGCGGACGTCAAGGAACGGTTCGAGTTATACAAGAGCTTTACGTTTTACGGGACGAACAATACGCCTTTGTTTGATTATGAAACCAAGGCGATGAAGGAGAATGCACGGACCGGCTATACGAACATATTGCAATGGGTGTCGGTTGAATCCAGTCCTTACCTGGATACCCTGGCTGAATTTATGGATCTAGCAGCGGCCAATGATTATCAAGAAACGGCGGAGATCAGAGATTTTGTCCGCAATCAGGTATCGGCCAATTAAATCTTGAACAGTGTTTCAGTGTAGAGCAGGCTCTTCATCTCCTCTTGGGATGTGAAGGGCTTTTTTGTAGTGAAAATGTTTGAAAAGTATTAAGAGTATAAGCTCTCTTGTCGATACTATCCTTATGGAAAATTAATCTGAGTCATAAAATTCCTTGATTTCATTCCTTTTTTTCAAAAAAATAGAAGACGAATTATTCAAAATGAATAGATTTTCATAATTTCCTAAATAGTAATCTAACTTAATTTAGGTATACTAGAATAGTGAATTGAGCAGGGAATGCCATAGGGGGTGGATCAGGATCAGACGACAATGTGTGAGGATGCGAAATCGATGACGATGAAGTGCAGCGGCCATGACAACGCAGTCCCAATACCACAATCGGAGGTAGGATAAATTTTGAAATACAATCGAATATTGACTTGCATGCTCGTCGTTGTCCTTAGTCTGGGATTAGTCGGCTCAGTAAGCGCAAGGGCGGCAGAAATGACCCGGACGTTTCAGGCCTCACAGGATTATAGCGGCGTACAGGGCCAAGGCCAGTGGTTCAACCAGCGGCTATCGGGTACGGTATATCTGGATCTGGATTACCACGAGCAGTCCAAGCAATGGCAGGCCGATACCAAATATCCTTGGATATCCGCCACAGCGATGCATCCCGGACAGGACTTTGACGCGGTGCGCAAATGGGTGTCTCCAGGCAAAGGCAAGATCCGCATCTCGGGCACAGTGAGCAAAGGGGACAGCGAGGGCGACGGCGTATTGGCTACCATAAAGCGGAACACAGTTACGCTGTGGAGCTCCGAGATCAAGAGCGCTGAACCTGTTCATCCAACAGGAGTCGAGGCGATCGATGTTGACCAGGGAACCGAGATTTACTTTATCGTCAACCGGGTGAACCGGATCAATAACGACCACACGAATTGGAATCCGACCATCCATTATGAAGGCAATAAGCCGGGCGCGACCGCTCTCCCTCAGACACTTCAGGCCAAGGCGCCGCTCAGTGCCGAATTATCAGTTCAGGCTTGCGGGGCCGTGCCAAATGATGATAAAGACGATTATGCTGCATTTGTCGCTTGTATCGCCAAAGCACGCAGTACAGGACAGGAGCTGTACGTGCCTGAAGGAAGGTACCACCTGAGCAATATCATCACCTTGGACGGGGTTAGCATGAAAGGGGCAGGGATGGCTTCGACAGTGCTGATCTCAACCAACCCCGCTCGGGGCTCGATCGATATCAGAGGGGAAGGCGTCAAGGTCAGTGACTTCAAGCACGTATACAATACCACTGTACCGCGCGGTGACGGGTCCAATGAGAAGAACAGCTTCACGGTCCGGGGCGCCACAGGGTTCGAGCTCTCCAATCTTCATGTGGTCAAATCCAGTACCGCCGGCATTATGGTACGGGATGGAGCCTCAGACGGGTTAATCGCCCACAACATCGTCGAGTCGACGGGGGCAGACGGGATCCATGTCACCAGCGCCAGTCATAACATCCGGATCGAGTCCAATCACGTCAAGGCTACCGGCGATGACGGCATTGCAGTCGTCAGTTATGCCAAGGACCCGGCGGTCTCCCGCGACGTAACGATCCGCAAAAACAACATCGGCCATCAATCCAAGGCCAGAGGGATCGCCATCGTCGGCGCGCAGGACGTGCATATTGAGAACAACAATATCAAGGATACCATGATGGCCGGCATCTACATCTCCGTCGAGAAAACGTATGATACACGCAATGTAGAGCGGGTAACCGTCGTTGGCAACACGATCGATCATAGCGGGATGGACGCCGTTGCCAAGCATCCGAATATCCTCGTCTATGCATCTCAAGGGATGATCGACGAGGTCAAGTTCACGGGCAATACGATTACCAACGCAGCATACAGAGGGATAGGCGTTTGGGGAACCGGCCAAATCAAGAATATCTACTACAGCCAGAATAAACTGGTCCATCTCAAAAGCGGTGCAACTACCTTTACAAGCGGAACGATTCATCTGAGCGACAATATCGGTTTCTAAACATACAGACGAAACCATTCATTCCAAAGTTCATGAGAATATCATCAGAATTCTTTATCGGCAGCAGCTGCAACTGATGTCGATATGTCCGGGCCGATACCAGCTGCAACTGGTGTCGGCCTTGTTAATTACTAATATGTTATGGATGGCTGAAGCGAGCATTCATTGGCCGGAAGCCCTGAATTAATGGACAGCCTAGGCTATCATTACCCACTGCCCGATTCAATTAAACGTTTTCAGCCGCGGAAGTTTTGATTGGGATTCTCTCATCCTTGTTTATGACCACCCATTGGTGGTGATACGATAGGTAATAGCTTCAGTACCGTTAAGGTGCGGGGGTGATCGATCAGGATGGGGGAATGATATGAGCAAGACTGTCAGCAACAAACGGGTATGGCTGGCCGGCGCGACGCTGCTGCTGGTGCTGGCCGGCGCGGCGGTGCTGCTCTGGAGTCCATGGCAAGAGCCGCGGGATCCCAGAGGCTTGTCCTTGCTCGATTGCGGCGCTGTGCCGGATGATGGAGAGGACGATTTCGAGGCGATCAAACAGTGTATCGCAGAGGCTAGAGCGTCCGGGGGACAAGTGTTTATCCCGGAAGGCCAGTTCCATGCCAGCGATATCATCGAGATGGATGGCGTCAGCTTGATCGGCGCAGGACCCGAGGTGTCGGAGATCGTGTCGACCAATCCGGCGCGGGGGTCCATAGACTTGTCAGGCGAGGATGTCGCATTGCGTGATTTCAAGCATACGTACGAGTCGACCGTCCCCCGCGGCAACGGGGCCAACGACAAGAACAGCATCACGGTGAGGGGAGCCAACGGGTTCACGATCTCCGGCATCCATATCGATAAGTCCAGCACAGCGGGTATCTTGATCCGGGATCAGGCCACGGATGGCATCATCCGGGACAATCTTATCGAGAACACGGGTGCGGATGGCATCCATGTAACCAGCGGCAGTAATAATATGCTGATCGAGGGCAATGTTGTCCGCCAAGCGGGTGACGATACGATCGCTGTCGTCAGTTACGCCCGGGACGGGGGAATCGCCCATCGGATTACGATCCGGGACAACGATGTCGGCTACCAGTCGCGCGCTCGCGGGATCTCGGTCGTCGGCGGAGAGGATATCGAGATCGAGGGCAACACGATCCAACTGACCGACATGGCAGGGATCTATATCTCCGTCGAAGAGCAGTACGACACCAATAATACGAATCGGATCACGGTGCATAACAATATCATCGACTCGACAGGTCTGCGGGAGAACAGCGATCATCCCAATATTCTGGTCTATGCGTCTCAAGGGACACTGGATGACGTGACATTCACCAACAATACGATCAAAAATGCGACCCACAGCGGCATCGGCGTCTGGGGAGAAGGACAGATCGGCGATATCTATTTCCGTGCCAATAAGGTGATAGATTCTGCAGGCTCACCGACCGCTTTCAAAAAAGGAGATATCCATCTCGAAGAAAACCAAGGTTTTGAGTAGTGAACTAATGCTTTAGTATTGTTTTTCTAATATTTGGGTTTTTCAGCCGCGGTTGCTTATCGCGGTTTTTTTGCGCGTCTATATTAATTTATACTCATGCTAATTTCTATTTTTTGTAAGTCAGAAGATCGTTGATAACGCTTAATAAAAACGCTTACCTGCAATGATACTCGTTTTAATCAGAAAATAAAAGTTAATTCTTATCTTACTCAGATTAAAAAATTTTATTATTCATAATGTGAACTTTAAGGTCATTAGGACTTTAGTCCGCCTGATTCATTGTGTAAATGTGTTGTTTATAATTGCAAATACAAACGAGAGGACAAGCGTCAGGGAAACAAATGAGGAGACGGAGGTAAACCATGGAATTACAGGGATATTTGAGGGTTCTCAAACAAAGGTGGTGGATCGCCGCTGTATTGGCGGTTATGAGCTGCACTGCGGTATTTGTCTACAGCAATTACTATGTCCAACCGGTGTACCAAGCTTCAACCGATCTCATCGTCAATAAGCCGGCCGATACGGCCGCGACGACCGGGCAGCCGCAAGTCGATCAGAATTCGATCAATACGAATCTCATGCTCATCAACACGTACAAGCAGATTATCAAATCGCCGGCTGTCCTGCGACAGGTACTGGAGACCAACCCCGGCCTGGGGTTGACGACGCAGGAGCTAAACGAGAAAGTTACGATCGACTCGGTGCGAGATACTCAGATGATGACGATCAGTGTTCAGGACAGCTCGTATGAACAAGCTGCAGCGATCGTGACGGCGGTGTCCAATGGATTCCGCGAACGGGTCTCGACGGTTATGAACCTGGACAACGTAAGTGTGTTGAACGCAGCCGACCCGGCAGACAATCCTGCTCCGATCAATACCAACCACAACGTGTTGTATTTGTTCGCGCTCATGGTATCCGTCATGGTGGGGCTGGGGCTGATCTTCCTGCTCGACTACCTGGACGATACTGTCAAGTCGGAGCACCAGATCGAGCAGGTGCTGGGACTGACACTGCTCACCAAAGTCCCGAAAATCCGGAGCAAAGATATGGCAAGGCAGGCAAGCATGAAGGTCAAGCAGCCTGAGCAGGCCGCGGTTCTTCGCTCCAATAACAGCAGAGTGTAGTAAAACAAACCATAATCAGGTACGCGGATTGTTTTGGCCAACAAGTCTGTATAGGATGAACCGAATGAGAGGGTGGGCATGGCATATGGCAAGAGGAAGCAATGAATATCTGTTGGTTACAAAAGAAAACCCGAGCTCGTCGATCTCTGAAGCCTATAAAACACTGCGGACTAATATTCGTTTCTCTGCAGTGGGCAAGGCAGTCAAGGTACTCTTGGTTACTTCGGCCGGTCCGGAAGAAGGGCGGACGACCACGGCGGCCAATCTGGCGGTTACCTACGCGCAGGAAGGCAAAAATGTGCTGCTGATCGACGGTGATCTGCGGCGGCCGGCCATCCATCACATCTTCAACCTGCCCGGCAATCTGGGGCTGTCGGATCTGCTCGTAGATGATCGCAGGCCGTCCGGTGTTATCTCCAAGTCGGGTGTGAAGGGACTATCGATCCTGCCGGCGGGCAGCATCCCGCCCAATCCGTCGGAGCTGCTCGGCTCGGTCCGAATGGATGAGATCCTGCAGGAGCTGCGTGAGGGATATGAGGTCATCATCATCGACTCGCCTCCTGCATTGTCTGTCACCGATGCCCAGATCTGGGGAGCGATGAGCGACGGCGTCGTGCTGGTCATCCGTTATGGCAAAGTGCCGTTGGAGGACATCCGGACGCTGAAGTCGGGGATGGAGCATGTGCAGGCCCAAATACTGGGCGTTGTCTTGAACCGGAGCACCAGGTCCAAAAAAGACAGCTACTACAAAAACTACTACGGGAGGAATAGCGGATGAACAACCGGAAGTCAGGGGCAGCCGTCTACGCCGCCGTGTCGTCAGCCCCAGGGGAGAACGCATCTGAAACGGTGAAGACGGGACTGCATTTTGCGTTCGTCAAACGCAGCATGGATCTGCTGGCTGCAGGCTTCGGTCTGATCTTCCTGCTGCCGGTCTTCCTCGTCATCGCCGTATTGATCAAGCTCGAGGATCCCAAAGGACCGGTATTCTTCCGGCAGCCCCGGATCGGCAAGCATCACAAGATGTTCACGATCTACAAGTTCCGCTCGATGGTGACGAGCAGCGAGCAGCGGCTGAGGGAAGACAAGGAGCTCTACCAGAAATATGTCGACAACAACTATAAGCTCGAGCAGGATGAGGATCCGCGGATTACCCGAATCGGCCGCTTCCTGCGCAAGACGAGCCTCGACGAGCTGCCTCAGCTGATCAATGTCATCAAAGGCGAGATGAGCCTGGTCGGTCCCCGCCCGGTCGTCGCCGAGGAGCTCAAAGAGTATCGCGAGAAGAAGAGCGAATTCCTCTCGGTCAAGCCCGGGATTACCGGCTACTGGCAGGTGAGCGGACGCAGCGACGTCGGCTACCCCGAGCGTGTTGACCTCGAGCTGCATTACGTCTATAACCGGACGATCTGGCTGGATATCAAGATCCTGTTCTTCACCGTTTGGAGCGTATTGCTCAAGAAGGGCGCTTATTAAAAAGGGGATGAAGTAGAAGCCTGCGCGGGTCGGATCATTCTTCCGATCGCTGTTGTCCCCAGATTTCTTGATTCTTTTATCCCTTCCAGGGTAGAAATCCGGGGACAAAGGCGAGCGTTCCACTTCTCCAGAACGATTCCGCCCTCTCCGGCACTTTTTCATCTCATTTTGAATAGCTGAAGAAAAAAGCAAAGGATGGATATCACGATGAAAGTAGCGATCGTTCACGATTGGCTGACCACCTACGCGGGGTCGGAGAAAGTGTTGGAGCAGATGCTCCAGCTGTATCCAGAGGCGGATCTGTATGCGACCGTCGACTTTCTTAGCGAAGAGGACCGGGCTTTCCTGCAGGGCAAGCCTGTCCGCACCACCTTTATCCAACGGATGCCGATGGCCAAGAAGAAGTACAGGCAGTATCTGCCGTTCATGCCGTTTGCGATCGAGCAGTTCGACCTGTCGTCCTACGACCTGATCCTCTCCAGCTCGCATGCCGTATCCAAAGGCGTGATCACCGGGCCCAACCAGCTGCACGTCTCCTACGTGCACTCCCCGATCCGCTATGCCTGGGATATGCAGCACCAGTATCTCCGCGAGTCCAATCTGGAGCGGGGGATGAAAGGGCTGCTCGCCAAGCTGATCCTGGGCCGCATGCGCATGTGGGATTACCGAACCTCCAACGGCGTCGATTCCTTCATCGCCAACTCGGGCTTCATCTCCAAAAGGATCTGGAAGGTCTATCGCAGAGAATCGGAGGTCATCTACCCGCCGGTCAACGTCAAGGCTTTCGCCTACAACGAAAAGAAGGAGCCCTTCTACCTGACCGCATCGCGGATGGTGCCTTACAAGAAGATGGATCTGATCGTCCAGGCCTTCGCCGCCATGCCGGACAAGAAGCTGGTCGTTATCGGCGACGGACCGGACATGCCCAAGGTCCAGCAGCACGCCCAAGGCGCGCCGAATATCGAGGTGCTCGGTTACCAGTCGGATGAGGTGCTCATCGATCATATGCAGCGCGCTCAGGCGTTCGTGTTTGCCGCCGAAGAAGACTTCGGCATCACCGTCGTCGAAGCCCAAGCCTGCGGTACGCCGGTCATCGCCTTCGGCAGAGGCGGCTCGCTGGAGACCGTGCGGGGACTCGAGGAGACCAATCCGACCGGCGTGTTCTTCCATGAGCAGCAGGTCGACTCGATCGTGGACGGCGTACGGCGTTTCGAGCAGGAGCGGGCCCGGATTGCTCCGGGCAACTGCCGCAAGAACGCCATGGGCTTCACGCCTGAAGCCTTCCGCAGCAATCTCAAGCAGCACATCGACCAGAGGGTCCATCAAGCGAGCAAGCCTCCAAGCAAGCAGATGGCTGTGCTTTGAATAAATACCTATGTGATGATTGGAAGCCTGGGTTGGGTGTAGTTGGTGAAAGATGCCAAAGAGGTACGGAATTGTCCTGGAGAAGCGATAGCGCTCGCCTTTGTTCCCGGAATTCACCCTTATCCATGGAGTTCAGAAAATTCTGGGAACAACAGCGATCGGAAGGACAATCCGTTACCCGCGGGCTTACTTTTTCACCGCCTTTAACTACATCCCTATAGGCACCACACATCACAATGAAAAGGAGTGACCCCATGAAGTTGACGTTTATCGGAACAGGCTACGTCGGTCTCGTCTCAGGCGTATGTTTCTCGAAGCTGGGCAATCACGTCACTTGCGTGGACAAGGACGAGGCCAAGATCGCCAGGCTGAACGCCGGCGAAGCACCGATCTATGAGCCCGGCCTGGAAGAGCTCATGGCCGAAGGCAAGCAAGCGGGACGGCTGCAATTTACAAGCGGACTGGCCGGTGCGGTGCAGACGGCGGAGGTGGTCTTCATCTGCGTCGGCACGCCGTCGCTGCCGAGCGGTGAAGCCAATCTGGCGTTTATCAAGCAGGCGGCACAGGATATCGCACTGGCGATGAACGGCTACAAGGTCATCGTCGTCAAGAGCACCGTGCCTGTCGGCACGAACGATCTGATCGCCTCGATCATCGGCCAGCTCAGCCCGCATCCGTTTGATGTCGTCTCCATCCCCGAGTTCCTCCGGGAAGGATCGGCCATCAAGGATACGCTCCATCCCGACCGGATCATCATCGGCACTGACAGTCCGCAGGCAGCCGAGCGGCTGACCGAGCTGCATCGGCCGCTGACCGAGCGGATCATGGTGACGGAGCGCCGGAGCGCGGAGATGATCAAGTACGCCTCCAATGCCTTCCTGGCGACCAAGATATCATTCATCAACGAAATTGCGAATATATGCGAGAAAGTCGGCGCGGATGTGACGCAGGTGGCCAAAGGCATGGGCTACGATCAGCGGATCGGCGGCTCCTTCCTGCAAGCGGGCATCGGGTATGGCGGCTCGTGCTTCCCCAAGGACACCGACGCGCTGATCCAGATTGCGGGCAATGTCGACTATGAGTTCAAGCTGTTGAAATCCGTAGTCGAAGTGAACAAGGACCAGCGCTGGAGCGTCATCGACAAGCTGCTTCATTCGCTGGGAGAGCTAAAGGGCAAGCGGATCGGCATCTGGGGACTGGCCTTCAAGCCCAATACCGATGATGTGCGAGAAGCGCCGGCACTGGACATCATCGCAGCGCTGCTGGGAGCGGGCGCCGAGGTGCAGGCTTATGATCCGGTGGCAACCGCCAACTTCCGCAGCGTGTTTGGCCGCGAAGCCGAGGTGCAATGGATGAACAGTCCGCTCGCCGCCGCCGAGGCCTGCGACGCGCTGTGCCTGCTGACCGATTGGTCCGAATTCGCTTCGATCGATCTGGTCCGCGTCCATGGGCTCATGCGCAGGCCGATCCTGATCGACGGGCGCAACGTCTACACCAAGGAGCAGATCGACGGCGCTGCCCTCCAGTACTATTCCGTAGGCCGTCCGCAATACGGCAGTCTCGAAGCCTATGAGGAACTGCCGATCAAGCTGTAGAACAGGGGAGATCACCGGCATGAACAAGAAACCATATCAAGGGTTCTCCTTGTGGTGGATGAATCCGACCTATCTCTTCGTGCTGGTGATGGGGGTCGTCATCAGCGGCGCCTACCTGATCCCCGCTGCAAGCTATGAAAGTTTCTATCGGGTAGACAAATTTATCAACGGCCAGAACATCTGGTACAGCATCCTGCCTGCGGTCTTCTTCGTCGCAGGGACGATGCTGGCGCGGATCACGACCCGGGGGATGGCGCCAGCGGCCGTCTTCGAGAAAAGCGTGATTCAGCGGGAAGGCTTCGTGCGATTCTGCATCGGGCTGCTGTTCGCCTTCACCATGTTCGGCTATATGGCCTGGTTCCTGATCATGGTTCGAAACGGATTGTCCGTCGGACTGTTCCTCAACGTGCTGCGGGGCGAGCCCGGGGCCATCTACCAGATCACCCACAACTTTGAGATGATCACAGGCGTCACTTCGTTTACGAACTTTGGCATCCCATTTACAATTCTGGCCGTTTACTACATGTGTCTGCACCGTCGGCTCACGTATATCCCGATGCTGGCCGTCGTCTCGACGTTGACGCTGTTCCGCGCGATCTTCTTCTCGGAGCGGCTGGCGATTCTTGAGATCATGCTGCCGGCGGCGATCATCTTCATCGCGATGCGCCTGAAGAGCGGACGCAGACTGCCCCTGGTAAGACTTTATCCGCTGTTTGCGGTAGGCGGGCTGATCGTATTCTTTGGTCTAAGCGAATATTTTCGCTCCTGGACAAGCTACTACGTCAACATCTACCCCTCCTTCTGGGACTTCATGGTGACGCGGTTCTTCGGCTACTACGTAACGGCGATGAATACGGGCACGCTTTATATCGAGCAGCTCGGTTTCCAGTCGCTGCCCTTTCCGTACTTCACCTGGGAGTGGATGTGGAATTTTCCGGGTATCGGAGGTCAGGCTTATCCGGCTGCCTTCGGCGTTGTTCCCGGTACTGAACTTACGAATACTCTGGAGACCCTGGGCAACCCGGAGTTCAACAATCCGTCGGGATTGCTGCTGCCCTATCATGATTACGGCCTCGCAAGCTCCATGGTGTACTGGCTGATCATCGGCTTTGTCAGCGGACTCTTGTACACCTGGTTCCAGAAGGGGCACACCTTCGGCATGATCCTCTACCCCATCTGGATGGTCGGGATCCTGGAGGTGCCGAGGTATCTGTATTTTAGCAGCGGCAGATTTTTTCCATGCTGGATTGTGCTCCTGATCTTCGCGCTGGTGATCCATTACAATACACGCAAAATGCCAAGCTGGCATCTGGTAGGAGGGAAAAGCGGATGAGTACGACAACGATCTATATCAACGGCAGGTTCCTGACGCACAGCATCACCGGCGTGCAGCGCTACGCGATGGAGCTGATCCGTCAGATGGATGCGATGATCGGCGAAGGCGACCCGGCTTTTGCGCCATACCGCTTTGTCATCCTGGCGCCGCACGGCGAGCTGCAAAAGCTGGAGCTGACGCACATCGAGCAGCGCCAGGTCGGGCCGCTCAGCGGTCACCTGTGGGAGCAGCTGACACTGCCGCTTCATACGACGGACGGCTTCCTGCTCAACCTGTGCAATACCGCGCCGCTGTTCAAGCGGAGCCAGGCGGTGACGATGCACGATGCAGCCGTCTACGCCGTTCCCCAGACCTACTCCTGGGCCTTCAAGGCCTGGTACAAGATCGTCTTCCGGACGGTCGGGATGACCGCCAGGCGCATCATCACCTGCTCGGAGTTCTCCAAGCAGCAGTTGATAAAATACGTGGGCATCAAGGAAGACAAGCTGCAGACGATCTATCACGGCAAGGAGCATATGCTGGATACGCCGATCGCAGACGGATATACCGAGGCGAAAGGGCTGGAGCGGCCGTTCGTGCTGGCCGTCAGCAGCATGAGCCCCAACAAGAACTTCCGTGCTATCGTCGCGGCCCTGGAGCTGATCGGCGACAAAGACTTCGACGTGGTGATCGCCGGCGGCAAGAGCAACATCTTCAACGAGACAACGCCCGGCGGCGAATCGTCCGGCAGGGTCCACTATCTGGGCTATGTGGCAGAGGAGGAGTTGCGGGCGTTGTACGACAAGGCAGCATGCTTCGTCTTCCCGTCGTTCTACGAGGGGTTCGGGCTGCCGCCGCTGGAGGCGATGGCCTGCGGCGCTCCGGTGATCGCCTCGGGGGCCGCCTCGCTCCCCGAGGTGTGCGGGGATGCGGTACTCTATTGCGACCCGCATGACCCGCAGGATATCGCCGATCAGATCCGCCGGGTCATGGGCGATCCGCAGCTCCGCGAGGAGCTCCGCGCCAAGGGCAGGGCGCAGGCGGCCAAGTTCTCCTGGAGCCGCTGCGCCCGCGAGACGATCGGCGCCGTCGCCCGGGCGCTGGGCACGAGCGAGGTGTACCGGGAGCGGCAGGCCGGCAAGAGCGCGATTGCCAGAAAGTAATCTCACTGTAAAAGAGGGGTCAGCGCAGATGAATATCATGTTCGCAAGCCATACGTATATGGGCGGGCCGTTCGTAGTCGGCTCGCACCATCTGGCCAGAGAGATGGAGAAGCTGGGACACGCCGTCCTGCACGTGAGTACGCCGATCACGCCGTTCCATCTGCTCAAGCTCCGCAACCCGGACTACCGCGAGCGGTTCCGGATCCTGACTGGCCGCAGCAAGAGCGCCAGCCCGCGCCTCATCAACTCGGTGCCGCTCTCCTGGTTCACCTGGAAGATGGCCGGACCAATCTTCCAGCGGACGGGCAAGAACTGGATGGTCCCGTCCATGAAGCAGCTGCTGCGCAAGCACGGCATGGACAAGGTCGACATCCTGTTCATCGACCAGCCGAGCTTCGTCGGTCTGGAGAAGGTGGTGAAGCCCGAGGTGACCGTGTACCGGCCTACGGATCTGTACAGCAAGCTGACGGGCAACGAGACGATCGCCGCTGCCGAAGCAGCGATCCTGGCTGACGCGCAGGCGCTCGTCTCGACATCCTCTCCGGTGCTGGAAGAGCTGCAGGGCTACAATCCGCAGATCCCGACACTGCTGCTGGAGAACGGCGTCGAGTACGACCACTTCGCCAGCTGCGCGCAGGAGCCGGAGGAGCTGCGGGATATCCCGCATCCACGTGCCACCTACGTCGGCGCGCTCGACGAGCGGCTCGACCGCGAGGCGCTGCTGCGGCTGGCACAGCAGCAGCCGGACACGAGCGTCGTCATCATCGGTCCGCATACGCCGGAGGACGAGGCCTACTTCGCCGGCTGTCCCAATGCTTATCTGCTGGGTGCCAAGCCGTATGCGCGGATGCCGGACTTCCTGCACCACTCGGATCTGGCGCTGCTGCCGCTCAGCGACCACTCGGCCAACCGGGGCCGCAGCCCGATGAAGCTGTACGAGTATGCCGCAGCCGGCCTGCCGGTCGTCGTCACGGAGACGCCGGAGCTGCTGCGCCGGCAGGAGGATTTCCTCCACTTCTACCAGAGCAGCCAAGACTTTCCGGCCAAAGTACAGGAGGCGCTGGCGCTGCGGCAGGACAAGGACCGCGTCCGCAGCCTGGCCCGCAGCCACGCCTGGGATGCCAAGGCCACGCGCCTGCTTGATTTCGTAAGCAACTTGTAAGGAGGAGCCCGGAGACCATGTCATTAAAAGGCAAAGGCATAGCTGCGATGAAATGGTCCAGCTTGTCCACCGTCATATCTATCGTGATCCAAATGCTGCAGCTCGTCATCCTCTCACGCCTTCTCAGCCCGGAAGACTACGGTCTGATGGGCATGATCATGGTCGTCGTCGCTGCAGCCGTAAATTTCAGTGATATGGGAATCTCCAACGCGATCATCCATCGCCAGGACGTGACGCGCAATCATTTGTCGACACTGTATATTCTCAATATCGGTACCAGCGCAATACTCTGTCTGGTCATCTTCCTCTCGGCACCACTGGTGGCCGCATTCTACAATGAGCCGCGCCTGGTCGAGCTGGTGCAGTGGATGTCGCTGCTCTGTTTGTTTCCCGCCTTCGGGCAGCAGTTTGAGGTGATGTTCCGCAAGGAGCTGAAGTTCAATAACATCGCCAAGATTCATATCCTGGGCTACACCTCCGGGTTTGTCGTCGCGGTACTGGGCGCATTTTTCGGCTATGGCGTCTATGCGCTGATCGGCTCGCATCTGACCAATGCGCTGGTGCGTTCCCTCGGTCTGGTGGCGATCGGCTGGCGCGTCTGGACGCCTAAGCTGCACTTCGCGCGGACCGATCTGAAGGGATATCTCAGCTTTGGCGTCTATCAGATGTCCTCCAATGTGCTGCAGTCGCTGATCTCCAATCTCGATTATCTGATCATCGGCCGGCTGTTCGGAGCGCAGGTGCTGGGGTATTACAACTTCGCCTACCAACTGGTGTATATGCCGCACCAGAAGATCGGCCCGCTGGTCAATACCGTGGCGCTGCCGCTGTTCGCCAAGATGCAAAACGATACGATCCAGCTGCGCGAGGGCTTCCTCAAGGTGCTGAACGGTGTCACGATGCTCAACGCGCCGATCTATCTGGGAATCGTCGTCACGGCGCCGGTACTCGTACCGTTCGTCTTTGGCGACCAATGGCTGCCGAGTGTCGTGTTGATCCAGATCCTGGGGGTCATGATGCTCATCCGCTCGATGATCATCCCGATCCAGCCGCTGCTGCAGTCCAAGGGCAGAGCGGATATCTACTTCCGCTACACGCTGATCAACGTGGCGCTCCAAGTACCGATCCTGATCATCGGCGGAATGGTTGGCGGCAGCGTAGGCGTCGCACTCGCATTCATCCTGGTGCAGGTGCTGCTGTTCGGCATCCAATACACGTATGCGGTACGCAAGATGGTGGGCCCTTGTCTGCCCAACTATCTGCGAAGCGTCTTGCCGGGCTTGCTGTGCGGGAGCGCAATGCTTGCCGGGGTGCTGCTCTTCAACTACCTGTATGAGCTGATGATCGGCAGTGTGCCGCACTTCATCCTGCAGGTCGCGGTTGGCATGATCCTGTACGGGGTCATCGTCTACACCTTCGTACCGGAGGTTGTTCAATTCGCCAAGGAGATGGTCAAGCGCAAGGTCGGCAAGAACAAAAAAGCGCCATCCGTTTGAGGGCGCGAGAAATGAGAACCATTAAGAATTCATCATAAACATAACCCTGTCCGCACAATGCGCGTCTGGAATAGAAGGACCAACAAACCAACAGGAGGTTATCCCAATGTCAAAAATCAAAAAAGCGATTATCCCGGCGGCCGGTCTGGGGACTCGGTTCCTGCCAGCAACCAAAGCCATGCCCAAGGAAATGCTGCCGATTGTAGACAAGCCGACGATTCAATACATCGTAGAGGAAGCGATCGACTCGGGGATTGAAGATATCATCATCGTCACCGGCCGCAGCAAGCGGTCGATCGAAGATCACTTCGACAAGAATCATGAGCTGGAAGCCGACCTGGAGGACAAGAATAAAAACGAACTGCTGGACATCGTCCGCGAGGTGACCAATCTGGTCGAGATCCATTGTGTACGCCAGAAAGAGCCGCTCGGACTGGGTCATGCCATCTGGTGCGCCCGCAAATTCATCGGCAACGAACCGTTCGCCGTCCTGCTCGGCGATATGATCATCGACAGCAAGGTGCCTTGCCTGAAGCAGATGATGGATGTGTACGACGAGCGTGAGGCGAGCGTGATCGCGGTGGAGGAAGTACCGTGGAAGGACGTCAGCAGCTATGGCGTCATCGAGGGCAAGCGCGTATCGAACCAGCTGGAGCTGATCACGAACCTGGTGGAGAAGCCCAAGACGAACCCGCCGTCCAATCTGGCGATCATCGGCCGTTACATCCTGGACGCCGAGATCATGAATATCCTCGAACATATCCAGCCAGGTGTCGGCGGCGAGATCCAACTTACCGACGCGCTCAAGGAACTGGCCCATCTGCAGGAGATGTACAGCTTCAGCTACGAGGGCAAGCTCTACGATGTCGGCAGCAAGATCGGCTATCTGAAGGCCAATATCGATTTTGCCCTGATGCGCGATGAGCTCGGCGGCGATCTGCTCTCCTATATGGAGCAAGCCGTCGCCAGCCGCACCCAGCCGATTGAGAGCAAGATCGAGGCTGTCCTCAAGGAGCGCGAGCGTGAAGCGAAGCTTAAGATTGTCTAGTAAAAATAAAGGTCAAAAAATCGGTTTTCAGCACCGAGAAGGTTGGATGCAGGAGGAAATGAGGAGCGGAGCGTAGTGGCAGCTACGTGAGCACCGGAAGTTCCGACTGCATTCAAACTTCGATGTCGAATAAGCTTCAAAGCAACACATCGTGATCAAAAGCGCTTTTTTGACTTCATTTAGGAGGGGATTCTATGAAGCTTGTATTGTTATCTGGAGGTTCCGGCAAACGGCTCTGGCCGTTGTCCAACGACGCACGTTCCAAGCAATTCCTGAAGGTGCTGGAAAACGACAAGGGCGAAATGGAATCCATGGTCCAGCGGGTATGGGGACAGATCCGGTCGGCGGGATTGGATCAGCAGGCGGTCATCGCGACCAGCAAGCTGCAGGTTGATATTCTGCAAAATCAGCTGGGAGATGTGCCGATCGTCCCTGAGCCTGAACGGCGTGACACCTTCCCGGCGATCGCGCTGGCCGCTTCGTACCTGTACTCCGTCCAGGGCGTAAGCCTGGATGAGACCGTCTGCATCCTGCCTGTCGATCCGTATGTCGAGGATCACTTCTTCGAGCGGATCAAGGCACTGGAGACTTCGCTCCAGGCGTCAGGAGCCAATCTGGCGCTGATGGGCGTCAAGCCGACTTATCCGTCTTCCAAGTACGGCTATATCGTGCCGTCAGCGGATGCCATGGACGCCGACTATCGCGCCGTCAGCCGGTTCACGGAGAAGCCGACCGAAGCGCAGGCGCAGGCGCTGATCGCCGAGGATGCGCTCTGGAACTGCGGCGTCTTCGCCTTCAAGCTCGAATACATCGTGACCAAGCTGCTGGAGCGGGGCTGGCCGGTCATGTATGAGGAGCTGTCGCAGCAGTATCAGGAGCTGCCGAAGATCAGCTTTGACTACGAGGTCGTCGAGAAAGAGGATCGGATCGTCGCCGTAGACTACGATGGCTACTGGAAGGATCTCGGCACCTGGAACACGCTGACGGAGAACATGGGCGTGCAGCAGATGGGCAACGGCGCGATCTGCGAGGCGTCCCGCAATACTCACCTGATCAACGAACTGGATATCCCGGTTACGGTCATCGGCATCTCCGATGCGGTCGTCGCGGTAAGTCCGGACGGCATCCTGGTCGCCGACAAGCAGGCGAGCCCGAAGATCAAGGATATGGTGCTGCCGGGTCAGATGCCGATGTACGAGGAGCGGACCTGGGGCTGGTACCGGGTGCTGGATTATGCCAAGTATGAGGATGAGGACGAGGTGCTCACCAAACGGATCGGCCTCAAGCCGGGCAAGCATCTCAACTATCAGAAATATAGTCTGCGGGCTGACACCTGGACGATCATCAGCGGCGAAGGGCAGCTGGTGAAGGGCCAGGAGATTATCCCGGTCAAGGCAGGCGATGTGTTCCATATCCCGGCTAATGAGTATCGTGCGCTCAAGGCTGTGACCGATATGGAGATCATCGAGATTCAGAAAGGCAACGTGCTGGAGTGTGTAGAAGAGGCCTTGGAGCATGTACAGAGCTGGGAAGAGCTGGAGAGTCTTTGTCTGTCGGGCAGGATCCCGTCATGAAGCGGCGGATCATCTATGGCACGCTGGCTGCCTTTAGCGTCATCGGACTGGCGCTTGGCATCTATCTATACCAGATGTACGATTCGGTGAAGGACACCGTAGCAGCCATCTACGAGCCGCTGGAGCCGCCGGCGCTTGCTGATGATCCACGGGCCACTGCATCCGCTGCCGAGGAAGAGCAGACGGATGAGCTGATCGAGACAGTCAACGGTGCAGAGCCTGGGCTGATCGATCCCGCAGCGGTTCGGGGCAGCGCCCTGACTGCGGGTCCGGTGGACCTGGCGAACAAGGAGCCGTTCACCCTGCTGATCATGGGAGTCGATGAACGGATGGGCGACCACGGCCGTTCCGATACGATCATCGTGCTGGCAGTCAATCCGGCGCAGAACGCGGTGCTGATGTTCAACATCCCGCGCGATACGCGTACGGAGTTGATCGGCCGGGGGACGCAGGACAAGATCAATCATGCCTATGCCTTCGGAGGCACCCGGATGGCGGTCGATACCGTCAGCGATTTCCTGGGCGTACCGATCAATTATTATGTCAAGGTCAATATGGAAGGTCTCGTGCAGATCATCGATATACTGGGCGGCGTCAAGATCGACAATCCGTTCACCTTCCGTTACGAGGGCGTCACCTATACAGAGGGACCGCTGTCGTTGAACGGCCGGGACGCGATGATGTACACTCGGATGAGATATGACGATCCGCGCGGTGATTTTGGCCGCAATGCGAGACAACAGCTTGTCTTGTCCGATCTGATCGACCGCGCCAAGCGCATTTCGACGGTTACGAAGATCCCGGATATCCTCCAAGAAGTCGAGGAGAATACGCGGACCAATCTGACCCTGGACGATATGACAGACATCTACACACACTACCGCCATCAGGCGAGAGATATTTACAAGGACGAGATCAAGGGCTCCGGCAAGCATATCGACGGTATCTACTATTATATAGTGGATCAAGCCGAGCGCGACCGGATGCGGAGCAAGCTGGCTGCTCACCTGCAGCCTTAGCCGGCAAGAAAGGAAACGGGACGAGGAGGGCGCGAGTCTGACCTGAGGCGCATGATCATAAGAAATATGTTTAACGCATCGGAAGCAAGGGTAATACTGCATAATTTCGGGGCCAGTGTCGGGCACACATGCAGGCGCGTCGCTATAAACTCGGCAAAGAGAGGTCGAGGCGGAGCGCAACTATTAATGATGAAGGGGAATGGTTATGGGGAAAATTATCATTGTTGGCGGTCAGATGGAGAATAAAGGCGCGCAGGCGATGACATTTACAGTAATCAACGAGATTCGCAAACGTTATCCCGGCAAAGAGATCTACGTCAACTGTCAGGATCCGGATAAAAACTATAATTTCAACCTGCTGCGCATTGGCAGAAAGCTAAAGCTCGAGATGATTGGCGGACTCTATGGAATGCTGGGCAAAGTGCTGCCCAAGGCGTCTAACGTCAATGTCAACCGTCAGGAAATGGAGGCGCTGCTGGGGGATACGGATCTGATGATCGATATTAGCGGCTTTGCACTGTCGTCGCAGTTCAGCTTCCGTCATTCCCTCAATTATATGGCGAATATCATGCTTGCCAAGAAATATAATGTTCCGATGGTGCTGATGTCTCAATCATTTGGCCCGTTCGACTACAAGGGGATAGATAAGCTGATCATCCCGCCGCTCATCCGCAAGCATATCAGCTATCCGAAGCGGATCTATGCCAGAGAGTTTGAGGGCCAGCGGTATATGAGCCAATATACGAAGGACAATCTGCACAAATCCGTAGATATCGTCCTGCAGGGCAGCGAATTCAATATCGATCATCTGTTCCGGCCGGGCACCTACCAGACGGGAGCAGGGGTAGCGGTAAAGCCGGATTCGGTCGCGATTATTCCCAATGTGAAGACGATGAAATACGGCACCCGGGAAGAGATGCTCAGCCTTTACCAGAAGATGGTGGATCAGCTGCTGCTGAAAGGCAAGCACATCTACCTGCTGCGCCACTCTACGGAGGATCTGGAGATCTGCAAGGAGATCAAAGGGCGCTATCCGGAGCAAGAGCGTGTTGTGCTGCTGGAAAAAGAATATGACTGCATCGAAATCCATCATATTCTCAACCAGTTCGACTTTATCGTCGGCTCCCGGTATCACTCGATCATCCATGCCTATAAAAATGGCATCCCGGTGCTGGCGTTGGGCTGGGCTACCAAATACAAAGAACTGCTAGGCATCTTTGGCCAGAGCGATTATATCTTCGATGTGCGAAACCTCGAACACGCCGAGCGGTCGATCGGGCTTGCGCTTACGCAGATGATCGATCGCCGCGACGAGGAGGCGGCCAAGATCCGCGCCAAGATGGAGGAGCTGCAGGAAGTGAATATCTTCCATGAGGTGCTCGGCGATCTGCCCGTGGATGCGCTAACGCATGCAGCACCGGTGGAACCGGTGCAGGAGCAGGCGCAAGGCGAGCCTGCCGCACAAGCGGCAGGGGCGTAGACCGGTAGACTCCGCGGCCAGGTCGATTCATTTTTACTCCCAGCGTATCTTTGGACTAGCCAATGTCGTTCAGATTTTATAGACTTGGATAAAGAGTCATATCAAGCACGCCAAAAAGGAGTGATAGCAGATGGCTCACAAACGATTTACGCTTGCGGAAGCGACCGCGATGCTACCTGAGCTGAGCGCCGACCTGAAGCAGCTGCAGGAAGTCACTCAGGAGCTGCAAAAACAGTACGTGGAGCTGCAAAAGATCAAAGCCAGATATAAGCAGGCTCAGGCTGCAGGCGTAGCTGCCGGAAGAGATGAAGATCCATTCTTCGAGCTTGAGGCGAGGCTGGAGTTCCTGCAGATGGAGGCCGAAGTGGATATCGCCAACTTTGCCCGGAAGGGTGTCTTGCTGAAGATGATCAGCCCCGGTCTCATCGACTTCCCGGCTGTCATCGATGGCGAGGAAGTGCTGATCTGCTGGAAGGAAGGCGAGGAGCGGATCACGCATTATCACGGCTGGCATGATGGGTTTGGCGGCCGCAAGCCGCTGCCGGATGATCAATGACGGGCCTTGGGAATACGGCTGAACCGCCAGCAGGGGATCAAGTCGAGCAGAAGACTACTGCCGGAGAGCATGTCCGCCGGCCCGTTATCGCGCTATCCGGCGCGAGCGGCTACATTGGACGTAATCTATGGCAAGCGCTGACGGCAGACGCAGATGTAATCGCGCTCTCCCGCAGCGGCGGCGAGCGCCAGGACACCGCATCGGTGACCTGGCGCTCGTGTGATTTTTATGACCTCGATGAGGCCATAAAAGGGCTGGCTGGTGCAGACTATGCGATCTATCTGCTGCATTCCATGATTCCGTCGGCCAAGCTGACGCAAGGCAGCTTCGAGGATATGGATGCGATCCTGGCAGCGCACTTCGCCCGTGCGGCACGGACATGCGGCATACGCCAGATCATCTATCTGAGCGGGATGATCCCGCCGGATACGGACAAGGAGGCACTCTCTCGCCATCTGCGGAGCCGGCTGGAGGTCGAGGAGATCCTGGGCGCTTGCGGCGTGCCGGTGACCACGATCCGTGCCGGCCTGATCGTCGGCCCCGAAGGCTCTTCCTTCCCGATCCTTGCCAAGCTGGTGCGGCGGCTGCCCTTCATGATCCTGCCCCGCTGGACGAGAACCAAGACGCAGCCGATCGCGCTCTCCGAGCTGCTGCATGCGATCCAGGGCAGTATCGGCGTCCGCGAGCTGGAGGGACGGGTGATCGATGTCGGCGGCCCGGACGTGATGACTTACGCGGAGATGCTGGACGAGACCGCCCGGCTGTCCGGACGCAAGCTGCGTTTTGTGCCGTTTCCTTACTTCTCGGTCTATCTCTCCCGGCTCTGGGTCTCCCTCGTCACAGGCACACCCAAGGCGATAGCCTATCCGCTGATCGAGAGTCTGATCCATCCGATGGTAGCGGCGAGCAGGCACTGCGTAGCGGGACTAAGCGACGGGAAGATCTCGTTCCGGGACGCGGCGGAGCAGGCGCTGGAGGAAGAGCGGGAGCAGAAGCAGAAGGACAAGAAGAAGGAGGCAGCACAGGACGAAAAAGACACAGCACCGCGTCTGCCCGCTGCCGACAAGCGTGCAGCGCAGTCCGACGTCCGGTCCGTGCAGCGGCTCATCCTGCCCGAGGGCAAGGATGCGGCCTGGGCGGGGGCCTATTACTTGAAGTGGCTGAGCCGGTTCGCCGGGCCGGTCTTCCGGGTGACGGAGGAGGGGCTGATCAGCCGCCTCTACCTGCGCGGCTTCCGTAAACCGCTGCTCCAGCTGACGTATGATGAGGAGAAGAGCAGGCCTGATTATGCCAGTTACCGCATCTCCGGCGGCGCTTTTGCCCGGATGTCGGAGGTGCACAAGGGGCGCCTCGAATTCATCCAGCTCTCAGGTGGGCGGGAGTGCGTGGTGGCCATCCACGATTACATGCCTTCGCTGCCGTGGCTGTTCTACAAGTACACCCAGGCCAAGCTGCATCTGCTGGTCATGTGGCTGTATAGGCGGCATTTGTTGCGGGTGAAAGGTGCCTGATAAATGAAAGGCGTATACGGCCAGCAAAACGATCTGTGGTGCTTACCCGAGCATCGCAGTTTTTTTTATGTGTACAATAACCGGGACTTCCTCCTGAGCAAATCGGGGCCGGATGAAACGATTTCGTATACGTACAATCATGATGGAAGCCGGAGCAGCATGGTAGATCGCGGCACGCAGATCACATCCTATACGTATCACCAATTCTCAGGACAGTTGACGGGGGTAACGTACCCGGACGGCAAAACCCTTGCCTACACGTATGATAATCGAGGGAATCGTGCCAGCATGACAACTCCTTTTGGAGATCTGGCGGAGTATGAATATGATGTGGTCAATCAGTTATCTAGCGTGAAGTGGAAAGAGGCCCCAGTAGCATCCTTCAACTATCTTGGGAATGGTCAATTGGAGACCAAGAATGCGGGATATAATCTGCTCACACAAACGTATAGTTATACGGATGGAAGGCTGACGGGACTGGAACACTTGCAAGGCGTCAATGTTGTCCGGAATTACACGTATGATTATGACAAAAATGCAAACATAACGGCTATTAATGAGTACAATTTCCGACCCAATTCGTTGACATCAAGTGAGACGTTTGCCTATGATAATCTCAATCGAATCAGTACGGCCTCCTTGCTAGATGAAACTTACACGTATGACAACCGTGGTAATCGTCAGACGATAATGACCGATGCCGAGATGGATCTGAGCGACGTGAGCTACGAATATGATGCGTGGGATCGCCTCACCAAGGTTACCAGGGAGGGGCAAGTTGTCGAATATGCCTATAACGGCGACAACTTGATGGTTGAACGTAAGCATAATGGAGTCACAACAAGATACTACTACGACGGAGACCAGATTATTGCGGAAGGAACCGTTGGAGGCAATGGAAATGTTGCAGAGGTGGCAACGTATATACGGAGTGGAACGGAACTTATTTTGCGGGATGATGCATATGAAAATAAAGGCTACTATCTGCATAACGGACACGGTGATGTAACCGAAATGCTTGCCATTAACGGACAAGTGCTCAATCAATATGAGTATGATATCTGGGGCAAACCACTGCGAATTCAAGCGCCGATGGATAATCCCTTTCTGTACTCGGGAGAGTATTGGGATGATACAACGCAATTGCAGTATTTGCGTGCCAGGTGGTATGATCCTAGCGTAGGGCGGTTTATTAATGAGGATACGTATGAAGGGGAGTTGAATAATCCTTTAAGTCAGAATCTTTATACCTATGTGCATAATAATCCGGTATTCTGTTTTTTACGAGGTGAACTTAAAAACGTGGGAATCAGCAGCAAGTCGGCATGAAAGGCCACCTTTGGAATTTAAAACGAAGGTGGCCTTTCATATTTTTCATACTCAGAACTATGACGAATGCTATAGCAAATGCTATAATGAAGTATCGGCTCGGAGGTGAAACAATGTCTTTGAGTAATATAGTCAAGCAAATCAGGGAAGAACTTGAAATTAGCCAAGAACAACTTGCAAGGGAATTGAACATAAGCTTCTCAACAATAAATCGCTGGGAAAATAATAAAAGTACTCCAAGTCGTTTGGCAAAAGATCGACTTTGGGCTTTCTGTGAAAATAAATCAATATCCACAGCAGTTATTGACCAATTAAAAAAACAATTAGTGGGTGGAACAAGTGGCACGAGCTGATTTGCTTTTTGAAGTAATTAAACACGGTCTTTCTGGAGATATGCCTCATTTAAGACGAGCAGTAGAAGCGATATGTGCTGAAGAACGGGCAAAGCAGCATACTATTGTGGCTAGTCGCATTGAGGAATTACTTAAAAACACCAAAAACGAAATACGTAACAATCAAGCTAGTTTCCCTCTCATAAAACAGGTGTCTAACGAGCAAAACTTCATCTCAGAACTAGTTCCAAAAAAAAGACTTGACCAGCTAATCTTACCCGAAGCGGTTTTGCAGTTATGTAAGGAAGTTGTCGAAGAACACAATCGTGCGGATTTATTACGTTCATATGGTCTGGAACCCAGAAATAAATTGTTATTTATTGGTCCTCCAGGTAATGGAAAAACTTCATTAGCTGAAGCTATTGCTGAGTCACTAATGATTCCCCTCTTGTCGGTAAAGTATGAGAGTATCGTTGGAGCCTATCTAGGTGAGACGGCAATAAAACTTGCCAAGCTATTTGATTATGCAAAGACCCGACATTGTGTTCTGTTTTTTGATGAATTCGAAACGTTAGGAAAAGAACGCGGAGACGTACATGAAACTGGAGAAATAAAAAGGGTCGTTAGCTCACTTCTATTACACATCGATTCGTTACCAAGCTATGTTATTGTTATTGGTGCAACCAATCATGAAGGATTACTGGATAAAGCCGCATGGAGAAGGTTCCAATTACACTTAGAATTACCTTACCCAAGCAGGGCTAATCTAGAATCATGGTTCGCCCAATTTGAGAGACGTACGGGCTTCAAGTTCGGTTTAGAATGCAGCACATTAGCAAAAAAGGCCTTAGGATGTAGTTATGCTGAAGCTGAAGAGTTAGCAATATCAATTTACAGAAAGTACATATTGCAACTTCCTAATACAGATGCTAAACATCTAACATCAAGTACACTCAGATTATGGGAAGCGCAGAAGAAAGCTAGAAGAGCGACCAATAATTCAGAGGTGAACAATAATGGCTGAAAGACCACTAATTCTATTCAAAAAATTTGAAGAAGCCAAGAAAGCAAACCTTAATGGGAGACCACCTAAATTTGCTGTACCATCAGTAGAGACCCAAATGTCTAAACTATCTCCAAAATTCCAAGAATTACAGAGTGCTATTGATAGAAAGACTATTGCAATTCAAAATTCACCTTCAGGCATTAATCCAGATAGCGCATTGGTTCTCGAAACCGTAGGATCAGTAGATAGCTTTTATAGTGTGATTAAGAACATTGAAGATTTGGAATTAATGTTAGATATAACTTTAGATGGAATAGAAAAAGATGAGGATTTTTATTTAATCGACAACCAAGGTAACTTAAAAGATGGTGACCTACCTGGGAAGTTATACTGTGTATTAACAAATAAAAAAGCATTAGATCAACTAATTTCCCTTTGGAAACAATATGTTCAGAATCCTAATATGACATTTCGGCGAGGCTTTAATGGCGTCAAGGATATGTTTAATCAACTTAAAGAAATCAGATATTGGAGCCCTCAAGATCGTATTGAGGAAACAAGAGTAGTAGATTATTGGCAAGAAAGCCTTCAGTTCAACGGAGACGAAAATGTCAATTTTGAAATTGAGCTCTTTTTTAGAAAAACCACTGAGCAGAGAAACAATTCATCTTTAGTTGTAACAGATGCTATAAAAAGCATGGGAGGGCTTGTTCTTTCGGAATGCGTCATTCCGAATATTATGTACCACGCTATTCTTGTTACTTTACCAAGGAATCAGATTGAACTGCTAGTTAATAGCTATGAGCAAGTCGCACTTACACGCGTTGATGATATTATGTTTTTCAGACCTGTAGGACAAATTGCATTTCCTTTTCATCTTTCTGAAACTGATCAAGAACCCACATCCAAGACTCCCCACCAAGCACTCAAAATAGATCAACTGAGCGAAGACCCTATTGTAGCGATCCTAGACGGCTTTCCTATGCAGAATCATTCTTTTTTGGAAAACCGACTCATTGTTGATGATCCAGATAATTGGGCAAATGAATATGTTGTTAGAGATAGAGTACACGGTACAGCAATGGCATCGTTAGTAGTCCATGGAGATTTAAATGGTCTCAGTTCCCCTATAGATAGCAAAGTTTATATCAGACCTATCTTAAAACCCATGAGAGATTTTAATGGTAAATTAACTGAATGTGCTCCTGACGATGTCTTATTGGTTGATCTGATACATACTGCTGTCAGAAGAATTGTTGTTGGGGATGAAAATAATAGAGCCATCACATCAGTAAAAATAATTAACCTATCATTCGGTGACCCTTCCAGAGTATTTATTAATATGATGAGTCCTCTCGCGCGGTTACTTGATTGGTTGAGCTACACTTATAAAGTCTTGTTTATCATTAGTGCTGGTAATCATAATCAAAATGGAATTGATATTGGGATTCCTTTTGACGAATTTAAGAGGCTTGCTCCCGAAGAAAGAGAGACCATAATCTTACAAAACTTAAACAGCAACAGCAGAAACATCAGGTTGTTATCTCCAGCCGAGAGTATTAACAATCTTGCCATTGGGGCATTATTCAATGATTTTTCCGATGCTGCCGAGAATGAAAGATTTATTTTTCCCTATAAGCAACCGTTACCTAGTCCCGTTTCAGCAATTGGTTTAGGGTATAATAGATCGATTAAACCAGATATCTTCTACAATGGTGGTAGAAAGTTTATAAGAGAATCACTAGGTTCGACAGTAATTAATTGGATTCCGTTACCTACAAGACCGCCGGGCTGCTGTGTAGCCACTCCAGGTCAAAACAATGAAATTAATGAAGTTGCTTACACATTTGGGACTAGCGATGCTGCCGCGCAAGTTTCACATGAGGGGGTTAAATGTCACTCTGTCTTACGAGAAATTTTCCTAACACAAACTGGAGATGATATTCCGAATAACCACGCTGCCCTGCTCATAAAGGCAATGCTTGTTCACGGAGCAACATGGAATCATAACATTGTTATTGCCAATGCTTTGGAAATTGCAGAAAATCGAATTTTTAGATGGTTAGGAAATGGCGTTCCTGACATTAGCCGAGTAATGGAATGTGCTAAAAACAGAATGACATTAATCGGATACGGTGCTCTTCAAAAAGGCAAGGCTCATGTATATCAGCTTCCAGTCCCATTTGAATTTAATACAAGACGTTTTTTCAGGAAGCTTACAGTTACTCTTGCTTACTTTTCACCTACTACCTCATCCAGACAAAAGTATCGGTCAGCACACTTATGGTTCAATATAGAGAATAACAAACTTACGCCTAACAGGCTTAATACTGATTATAAAGCTGTACAAAGAGGTACTACACAACATGAAATATTTTATGGAGATCAAGCAACTGCATGGAACCCTAATGACTTTGTTAATATACGAGTAAATTGTCGTGAAGATGCAGAAAACACGATACCAGATATTGAATATGCAGTACTTGTCACATTCGAGCTGGCTGAGGAGATATGTGAACAACTAGACATCGATGTATACGAAAGCATAACTACAAAAATTAGAGAACTTGTCCCTATTACACCAAGTTCGCCCAACTGATATCAGGTTAGGTAAACTTGCACAAAATAATGAGCCTGCCACCAAATCTGGGCAGCAGGCTTGTATTCGTATTCGCTTTATAGGGATCGTTCCGATTCATGACGTTTTCCGGTTCGAAGTCAATACCGCTGATCGCATGTTCGTACATAGCTTGTTCTCACTCGTATCGTTCGAAGTACAGTAGGTTGACAATAATTCGTTAAATCGCTTCATATTTCTCTCTGTGATGGTCAGCATACCATGTCCGCTCACTACAAGAAGCTTGTTCACAAGTGGAAGGGAGTTTCACTTGGTCCATCCCAAAATATTTGCCGCCGCGCCCCATTGAAAAGCCATAATGGCTTTCTCCGTGGCGGTCATGTCCACGGCCAGCAAATCCGGTGATCTGTTTTTTACGAGGTAAACTTAAAAACTTGGGAATCAGCAATAAATCGGCTTGAAGGGCCACCTTCAGAATCAAAATGAAGGTGGCCCTTCCGTATAACGTCCTTGAATTCACAAACCTTCACTGCCTTAAGTGACCACGGGGAAACGGGAACGGCCGCGACGCGGTTAGGCAGTGAAGGTTTGTACGGCTATATCAGCTTCCTTGCCACTGAAAATGTGAAAATGCTCCAATCGAATCGGATTCTATTACTCCGGTCTGAACCAAGCCTCGTAGCTGCGCAGCGTGGATACGGTGTTAGGCGAAGTAATTGCCTTTATTAAGTAGGCTATCAAGAGTCAATTTCCTTATTATTGAATTTAAATTCTATAGTTGCGTTTGCGTTTATATTTTGTAAATAATTATTGATAATTGCAACAAACTTGTTCACCTCTTCACTTTTAAAATGCATAGTGTTAACATTGCGTCCTAAACCAAGTGTAAAAATATAAATCCATTTTTTTTTCAGTTGAAGTCATTTTTCTGACCCCGATACAATCGACAAATGCAGCTGTCAATAGCTCAGTTATTATTAATTCCCTATCTATATTGGTACTTCTTCTAAAGTCGGTCTCATACTCTTCATAACTTCTTTTGTCTACATCCATAATGCAATTATGTATTAGCTTAAGCCTTGCCTTCATTGCTATCGATAATGTTTCATTCCTAATTTTTGGAACTGGAAAATTTGAATATTGTTCTATTGTGAACGCACCTTTTGCTGATTCTTTCAGAGTCTTTTCAATAGATAGCATTCTAATGATATTTTTATAGATGTCTGGTCTAATAATTTTAATTAGTTTTATAGCTATTTCATCAATGTCAAACTCGGAAGTTACTACTATTGAAAACTTGTCTGCTAAAGTTAGACTGTACTTAGCCACATCCTCTTTATTAATGTTTAACCAAATTGGTAATATTATTTTTTTGTTTAATAACATTTCTTTAGTTTTTAGGCTAACATATTCGTGATCAGTCCAAGTTTTTTCGAAAAAATCTTTGCTTAGGATGACAATACCAAAAGCTGATTCTTGTAATCCTTTCTCAATAGAAGCTATCAATGAATCACCATGTTCTATTGAAAATTCATCATACCAAACGTTTACTTTATAAACTTCAGACAATTGATTAGCCAGTTGTCTAACAAATATGTCTTTATCTTCTGAAGCATGTGATATAAATACATCCCACATAGTGTACTTCCTCTCTATTTTTTGATCCTGCATGAAATAGAAAGCCCACTGCCAAGTTCAGGCAACAGGCTTGGATTGCATGCATATTCACTTTATCGTGAGTGCGCTGATTCACGATGCTTTTCCGGCTCGAAGTCAATGCCGCTGATCGCATGTTCATATAAAAACTGCTTAATTTGGCTCATATCGTTCGTCGTATAGTAGGCTGACAACAATTCGTTAAACCGCTCCATATTTTTCTCTGTAATGGTCAGCATACCATGTCCATTCTCGACAAGAAGCTTGTTCGCAAGCAGGAGAGAGGTTCGCTTGTTTCCATCCCAAAACATTTGCCGCCGCGCTCCCCATAGGAAAGCCGTAATGGCTTTCTCCGTAGTGGTCATGTCCGTGGACAGCAAGTTCTCCAATTCTTGTTCGATCTCGCTCCGCACCGGGAGCGGCGGTACATAATCCGTGCCTGAAATTCCAACACGCCCGGTTCTTAAAGCGCCCCATTCGAGCGCTTCATTCCTCGCGACGTATTCATTGAGTTTGCAAATGAGGGGAAGTGTAGTCGGCTCATCAATCGCGTTCAACAAATAACGCCAGGCATTCCTCATATTAAGGACGGCTTGTATGTCATCCAGCGTTACACCAGGAACATTGACACCGTTCAGTATCGTTTGGGTTTGCGAAAAAGTAATATTCCGGTTTTCCATCTTCATGCCGCAGTATATATTTTCGTCCCGTTTCTTCTTAGCCAGAAACAGGCTTTGTTGTTTGGTCAGCGCATATTTATTTGAAAGTGGTTTCATTTTGTATCCCTCCTGCCAGTTATCATTATATTTGGTTTTGAAATCAAAATCACCTATATTGCCTTAAATAAAAGTGATTACTCACTTGAAATGCGAATAGAAATGAAGTATATTTAATTCATAAATGAGTAAGTACTCACTTTTTTCATTATAGGGAGGGTATTCGGATGACTATTAACAATGAAATCTGTGTACAAACGAGAGGAGTTACACGTACATTCGGCGGCCTGGAGGTTCTGCACGGAATCAGCTTGGCTGTGCGGAGAAAAGAAATATTCGGGCTGCTTGGCCCGTGAGGCTCCGGCAAAACGACATTCGTGAAATTAATCGCCGGCATCGACGAAGCCACAAGTGGAGAAATCGAGGTGTTGGGCACGCGAATGCCTAAGCTCTCCATGATGCAGTGCATCGGCTACATGGCCCAATCCGACGCAATGTATAGCGAACTGACAGCAAAGGAGAATCTGATGTTCTTCGGCGCACTGTTTGGGTTAAAGGGTGCGGAGATGAAGCGGCGGATCGACAACGTTATGGAGCTCGTGGATTTGACCCGTCACTTAAATCAACCCGTCGGCACCTTTTCCGGAGGCATGAAACGCCGCTTGTCGCTAGCGATTGCCTTGATGCATGAGCCCGAAGTTCTGATCCTCGACGAGCCTACCGTCGGGATTGATCCGGTGCTCCGCCAATCGATATGGCGCGAATTCGATAACCTCAGCAGGCAGGGCACGACGATTATTGTGACCACCCATGTCATGGACGAAGCGGACAAATGCCATCGGCTCGGCATGGTCCGGGATGGTCATCTGATTGCCGTTGGTTCGCCCGATAAGTTGAAGCAGGAGACCGGAAGCTTGACAATCGAGGAAGCCTTCTTGTTTTATGGAGGTGCACGGGTATGAGAGTGCGAGCTCTGATTGTACGTATCATCCGCCAGTTCATTCACGATAAACGTACGTTGGCTTTATTGATCATTGCCCCGCTGCTTGTTTTGTCCCTCATGTATCTTGTATTTAATGGAGAGGCTTATCAGCCGAAAATCGGGGCGCTGCAGCTGCCGGCTCCTTTGGTAGACCGCTTAGAGCAAGCCGAATCGCAAGTGACGCTCCTTCAGATGGACGATGAGGCGGAGGAGGCGCTCGCCAATCAGGAGATCGACGCCATCATCCGTTTCCAGGACGGCGGGCCCCATATCACACTGGAGGGCAGCGATCCCGCCAAAAGCCGGGCGGTCATGCTGTTGATCCAGAAAGCATGGCAAGGGGAATCGGCCAGCGCGGGGCAAGCGATCACTTTCGAATATTTGCATGGGGGCGCTGATTTGTCTTCCTTCGACACCCTGAGTCCCGTATTTATCGGTTTGTTCGCTTTCTTCTTCGTATTTCTGATCGCGGGTGTTTCTTTCCTGCGTGAGCGAACGAGCGGGACGTTGGAACGGTTGCTTGCTACTCCGCTGCGCCGCTGGGAAATTGTTGTTGGCTATATGGCGGGCTTTGGCATCTTTACCGGCCTGCAGTCGGTGTTGATTGCCGGTTATACCATATATGGTCTCGGCAGCATGATGACGGGCTCCTTCGGATATGTGCTTTTAATCATGCTGTTATTGTCGCTCACCGCGCTGAGCTTTGGTACCTTTCTGTCCGCATTTGCCCAATCGGAATTTCAGATGATCCAGTTCATTCCGTTAGTGATCGTGCCGCAGGTGTTTTTCTCCGGGTTGTTTGATCTGGATAGCATGTCCCCGTGGCTGCGCTGGATTGCTCATATTACACCGCTTAAATATGGGGCCGATGCTTTAAAGGACGTGATGATTCGAGGCGGCGGGTGGCACTCCATTGCCACAGACGTTTATGTACTGGCCGGTCTGTCCTTTGCTTTCATGGCAGCCAACGTCGTCGCCTTGCGAAAACATCGCAAAATATAGTACGCTGGTCTAGAAGATTGGTGAAAAAGTGCCGGAAGTGGGGCGGAATTGTCCTGGAGAAGCGGAGCGCTCGCCTTGGTTCCCGGAATTCAACCTCAACCAGAGGTTATGATTCAAGAATTCTGGGAACCACAGCGATCGGAAGGACGATCCGCACAACGCAGGCCTAATTTTCACCACACTTCTAGATGGAAGAAGCATCTGAACTTGAAGGGGGAGAGGCCTCTATGTCGAGCAAGAGGGAACAGTGGCTGGAGGACCTGATCCGGATGACGGAAGAGGATACAGAGAAAAAGACGGAGAAACAGATCAGAATCTTAGAAGCGGCTACGGAAATTTTTGCGGAAAAAGGCTTCAATGCCACTTCAACGAGCGAAATCGCACAACGGGCCGGCGTTGCTGAAGGAACGATCTTCCGGCATTACAAGACCAAAAAGGATCTGCTGTTATCCATCGCCGGACCTATTATGATCAAGCTCGTGACGCCTTTTCTAATGCGGGATTTTGCCAAGACGATTGATATGCCCTACGATCGGGCGGACACATTTTTCAGAGCGCTTGTCAAAGACAGGATCAAATTTGTGCGCGAGAACACGAATATCATTAAAATTCTAATACACGAGGTGCCCTTTCAGCCTGAGTTAATGGCTCAGGTACGAAATCTCGCATCAGAGATTGTATTCCAACGGGTTCAGAAAGCTATCGCTCATTTCCAGAAAGAGGGCCAACTGGTGGAGGCTCCGTCATGGCGGCTTGTGCGCGTGGGGGCCAGTGTCATGATCGGCCTCATCCTGACACATGTACTCATCATACCGGACTTCCCGTTCGATGAAGACCAAGAGATTGATCAGACGATAGACTTGTTGATGTACGGCATCGCAAGCCGGGCTGACTAACTGGCCATTCCTTCGGGTCGTTTTAATCTGAATCAAAGAATCTAAAAACCACCTGCGCGAGCTAGGGCTAGCCCTAACAACACGCAGGTGGTCTATTCCCGTTTATCCCCGCATCAAAGACTCGGCCCCGTCGATGTAGATATCGACGCCGGAGATATGGCTTGATTCCTCGGATGCGAGGAAGAGCACCAGGTCTCCGCACTGCTCGATCGTGCCGGACTTGAACTCGAGCGGCTGGCTGCCCTTCGGATATTCGATCGGCATCTTGACCTTCTCCAGCGACGGCGAGATGTTGGTGTTGTCGTCGATGTTGGTGTCGATGGCTCCCGGACAGACGGCATTGACGCGAATCTTGGACGGCGCCAGCTCCAGGGCGATCATCTTCATAAAGGCGACCTGGCCGGCTTTGCTTGAGCTGTAAGCCGTTGCGCCTGTGTTGGAGAAGATCCGGTTGCCGTTGACGGAGCTGGTGATGATGATGCTGCCGCCGCCGTTCTCCTTCAGGAATGGGACGGCGTACTTCACGGTCAGGAACGTTCCCTTCAGATTAATGCCCAAGGTCTGATCCCAATCGTCGACCGTGAGCTCTTCGATCGGCGCCCAGGTGCCGTTGATCCCGGCATTGGCGAAGACGATGTCGATGCGGCCGTGCTTGTCCACAACCGCTTGCATGGCTTTCTCGACCATCTCGGGCTTGGCGACATCGGTCTCGTATACGTCGGCTGTACCGCCGGCTGCTTCGATCTGAGACTTTACCTCATTGGCGTTGTCCAGCGTCCGGTCCAGCATACAGACGATGGCGCCTTGCTCTGCCAGCTTCAGTGCGGCGCCTTTGCCGATCCCGGATCCGCCGCCGGTGATGACGGCTACTTTGCCTTCGACTCGTTTTTCGCTGCCCATGTCTATCCACTCCTTTTTTATAGTAAGGTTCCCCAAACATCTATAGATGATTAAACGGTTCCACTTCACATGAAGCAGCTTGGATGGGGTTTTTGTTGTTGTAAACTCGGCGGAAGCCGTCAGAGCAGAGGCCGCAGGCAAAAAAAGGCGAGGGAGCAGCCCCATGTCATTAAGATAGAAAACTTAATGACATGGGGAGCAGCTCCCTCGCTTGAAGGCTTACATCTCATTTATGGAAGGTCGGGCCGATACGCTGCCGCTGCTCTCGCGCTCGCCTCCGCTCTCAGCCGAAGGAGCATCAGAGCTGCGGAGCGGGATCTCGCGCATGAAGACGACGAGGATGAACGCGACGACGAGCAATCCGGCTCCCGTGAGGAAGACCGTGGTCAGCGCGTCGCTGAGCGCGCCCCGCATCATGCCGACCATCTGCATCGCGACCGATTGCAGCTCATCGGGCAATGAAGCCGTCAGACGCTCCAGCTCCGGTTGATTGGTGAGCAGCTGCGGGTCCATAAACGGTTGCAGCTGCTGCATCACTTCCGGGTCAGCTGCGGCCGGGTTGCTCGCGCCGGCATTGCTCATGGCGGCGCTGATATTATGCGCCATCCGCGAGATCATGATCGAGCCCATGACCGCAATGCCGATCGTACTGCCGAGGTTGCGGAACAGCTGGGAAGAGGCGGTGACGACGCCCAGCTCGCTCGGCGAGACCGCATTTTGGGCGGCCAGTGTGAAGACGGGCATCCCCAATCCCAGTCCGATCCCGAAGACGATCATACTGACGATGGCGACAGGAATATTGTCCATATACGCCATGATGACCATCCCCACCGTCATGATCGCCATGCCCAGCAAGGCGAAGCGCTTGTACTTGCCCGACTTGGTCATCCAGCGGCCGGTCAGGGCGCTCAGGACGATCATGGCAATCGACATCGGCATCGTCACATAGCCGGAGTACGTAGGCGAGATGCCTTCGACGCCCTGCACGAAGAATGGCAGATAGATCAAGGCGCCCAGCATGCCTGCGCCCATCAGGAAGCCGGCAATATTGGAGATCGTGACGACCGAGTTGCTGAACAGGGACAGCGGCAGTACAGGACTCTGCACCTTGCGCTCTACTAATACAAAGAGGAAGATGCTGACCAGACAGGCCGCGAACAGGCCGATGATCTGCCAGGAGAGCCATGCATATTGGGTACCGGCCCAAGTAAAACCTAACAGCAGCGGGATGATGGCTGTCGTCAGGAACAGGGAGCCGAGATAGTCCACTTTCTCGTTGTAGTTGCGTTGCGGTTTCGGGAACAGCCGCCAGATCATCGCGAAGGCGATGAAGCCGATCGGCAGGAAGATCCAGAAGATCCATTCCCAGTTCATATGATCGACCATCCAGCCGCCGAGCGTAGGGCCCAGGACGCTGGAGAAGCCGAAGATGGCCATCATCATTCCTGTCCACTTGGCACGCTCCCGGGGGGCGAACAAGTCGCCGATCGCCGTAATAGCGGTCGCCATGATAATCCCGCCGCCGACGCCCTGGATCCCCCGGTAGAGGATCATCTGGCCGATCGTACCGGCCGTGCCGCACAGGAAGGCGCCGATCATGAAGAAGATGATGCCCAGCAATAGAAACGGCTTGCGGCCGTAGATATCCGAGAGCTTGCCGACCAGCACAGTGGCGATGGTAGAAGTCAGCATATAGATGGTGATGACCCACGTATACAGGTCCATGCCGTTGAGCAGGGAAGCGATCCGGGGCATCGCCGTACTGACGATTGTCTGATTGATCGCTGCAAAGAACATGGCCGCCATGATGGCGATCATGATCAGCACTTTTTGTCGTTGGGATAAATGTTCGATGATAACCTACTCCTTATTTGTCGTTTCGATCAACTCATGCATATGGTTAAAAATGCGAAACAGATGTGCCTTGTCTTCATCTGGTATTTGTTCAAAAATACGCGCATAAAGCTCATTATACCGCGCTCCGAGCTCCTCTTTGCGCAAGAGGCCCTCTTCCTTAATCTCAAGATAGACGACACGACGATCAACCTCGTCACGAAAGCGCGAGATGAGTCCGTATCGGATCATGCGGTCGGCCATCCCCGTCACAGCACCGGGTGTGACGGACAGCAGATCGGCGAGATCGGCTACCTTAAGTTTGCCATGGGCAGCCAGCAGATGCAGCATCCGGTACTGGCTGATCGTAAATGAATCCGGGCTGCCCCGGTTCCAGGCGTCATTTGCCTTGCGGATGAGCGTCTTGAACAATTGAAACAACTCGAGCGACTGCTCGGTCTGGGACATCAGTCCGCCTCCTGTCTCCAAAGTAATTACTCTTATATATGAGTGCTCAATCATTTATATCCCAATCATTTAAGAGGATATATTTTAGACCTAAACAATTAACATGTAATGTACTTTACTCCTGTTTGTGATGAATGTCAATGGCTTATCATGAAGGTCCTGCAGACGCTGAAACATATAAAAAAGCAAGCAGAATGCCGTCTGCTTGCTTCATCTCGAATCGCGGCCTCATGCCGGTCAACTCGCAACTTCGGTAAATCTGGCGTCCCAAACGTCCTGTACGTAATCCGGATCGCGGAGCGGCTCCTGGACGGACGTCCGCCAGGCTGCCGGATCGAGCAAGGTAGAGATCGCACCATACTGCTCGCCGATATCGGAGCGGCTGATCTCATAGTTCACATCAGTAAATTGATACCGGATGACCTCGAGATTGCCGATCAGGGCGATAGCGGCGGTCGAATTATAGATCAGTGAGCGCTGCAGATGGAGCTGTGCGGTATCGGTCGCTGCTGATTCAAATCGAAGTACCGCTGTCAGCTCGTCGGGGTACAGCTGAAATGTAAAAGCCAAGTCTTGCAGCGGCAGATGGCCAAACAGCTGGGTCAGATTGCCTGCGTTGCCCATGTACAGATGCCGATAGGGCAGCACCTCATCCAGATGATGGGTCAGCGGATCGAGCTGCTCGGCCCGGTAACGCTCCTGCTGCGCCGCCTGGCGGGGGAGATAGCCCGCCTCCATATAGACGAACATCCCTGCACCCAGGACAAGCAGAGCCAGAAGGATCGAGATACGGGGCTTCATGGCTGCTCACTCCTCTCATGGCGATGCAGAAGTCGCAGCGCTGTCGTGCCAGTCAGCGGGATGACGATGCTGAGCGCTGGCAGCATATAGCGGTATAGGAGGGAGGCGAACTGGTACGGTCCATCGATCCTCACAGGTCTTCCGAACCAGAGGTTGCTGCCAAAGTGCAGCGCCGAGGTGTTGAGCCACGAGACGATGATGTACACGCCCCATAGAATCCAGAGGATCCGCACCACCCGCGCGACCTTGACGGTTCGTACAGTACGCCAACTATCCGACCCGCCATGACTGACGCTGCGGCGCAGCAGCAGATACCAGATCCCGACCCCGACAATGCTGACAATCAGACACGATTGAGCAAGCATCCCGGCCCCTACGGCCCGCGCCGGAATCGTGAAGATCCAGGCGGTCAGCAGATAAAACAGTATCCAGTGAGCCAGCTCCAGTTGGAATGGCTTAACGGCAATCCGGACATGGTCATCCATTAGGCCGTCGATACTGGTCAGACTTGCGGCCGCTTGGCGCCGGGCTTCATCCGCAGGTATGCCCTGGGCTTCCAGGTCAGCAGCTTTGGCTTCCAGGTTGCCCAGGATCTCCTCCTTTAACTCCCGTACCCTATCACTCTCCCGGTAGCCCCGGAACAGCTCATCGACATGTTGCTTCAAGTTACTCATCAGC
The DNA here is from genome assembly GCF_047238105.1 of Paenibacillus jepli. Taxonomy (NCBI): domain Bacteria; kingdom Bacillati; phylum Bacillota; class Bacilli; order Caryophanales; family Paenibacillaceae; genus Paenibacillus; species Paenibacillus jepli. Next base: position 2,103,916 of record NZ_JBDFMD010000001.1, on the reverse strand, counting down.
TGCTGTACTCCTTTCTATCAACTTCCCGATCAACCGGCTGGCGTGATGCCAGTCGGCTACGGCTTTACGATACGCGGCTTCGCCGGCGGCAGTAATCCGATAATACTTGCGCCTGCCGCCCTGGCTCTGGTCGCCCCAGTAAGACGAGATCAGGCCGCCTGTCTCCAGCCGCTTCAGACTGGTATAGAGCGAAGGCTCCTTCAGCTCATATTGCCCCTCGCTTGCCAGGGCGATCGCTTTGATAATCTCATAGCCATAATTGTCTCCCTCGCTGAGGAACCGGAGGATGATCGTATCGATATGTCCCCGGATCAGCTCGCTGCTGATTCCCTGCTCTGTCATGGTGAGCCGTCCACCTCCTGTAAAAGCATTATGCCGCATATTACTATGTGTGTCAATGTACTTTGTGTGAGATTATACTTCCGCTTGGTAATCACCGCAAAAAAAAGCACCTGCTCGTCATAGACGAGTCAGGCGCCTTCTCAAAGGACGATAGAGACCTAGGCCGCGGATCGACCGGGAACCGGGTTAGCGATCCGATGGTCAATTCTCTAAGTTCAAGCGGTTTAGACGGAGTCCGAAGCAGACTGGACATGCGTTACTGTCTTGCCGCTCTCGCAGCGGTAACGATAGTTCTGCTCACACAGCTTGAGCAGCTCGGCTTTGAGTCCCCGCCGGGGCACCGTCACACGGATACCCTTGCGGCCGGACCGGCGGAGGGCAGACTGAACTGCGGCCGCGTCGGCTGCCTGGCTGACGATCAGCTCGTCCGGTCCGCTCTCGCGATAGTGACTGAGCAGGAATAGGTCCGGGGCATACTCCCCCGCCGATCCGGCATAGGGGTGCAGCGCAAACGACCGCAGCATGCCCTCCTGCACTCTGGCGATCAGCACTTCGCGCTTGCCGAAGTACAGCACCTCCTGGATCGTGCCGAGCTCGCGGTCGACGATCTGCTTGGCTGGCAGCTGCTCCAGGATACGGATGTGCGTGAGCATATTGCCTGCCCTTTCATATTCCATCCGCTCGGCATACTCTGCCATCTTCTCCCGCATCGCTTCGAGCAGTTGGCCGTCCTTGCTCGTCAGGAGCTGCGTGGCCTGGCGGGCCGTGTCGCGGTAGGCTTCCGGGGAGATGTGTCCCTCGCAGACGCCGCTGCATTTATGGATATGATAGAGAAGACAGGCCCGCTTGGGCAGTGTGGTGCAGCTGCGCAGCCGATAGTGGTCCGTGATAAAGGCGAGTACGGCATTGCGGAAGCGGGAGCTGTAGTACGGGCCGAACCGGTGCGGGTTATCCCCGTAAGGGGATCCTGTAGTTCTGGCGTCAGCTGGACGATCGGCAGGCTCGCGGCGGTCGCGGTACAGCACGTCGATCCGGGGCAGCGGCTCGTCCGTCATTTGCAGATAGGCATAGCCGCTGTTGTCTTTTTTCAGTGCCCGGTTGTAGGCTGGCTTGTGAATCTTGATCAGATTATTCTCCAGGATCAGACTCTCGGCTTCGTTATTGACGATCATCACCTCGATCGAGGCGATCTCGCTGACCAGCTGGATCAGGCGCTTGCGCGTGTGTCGGGTATGGAAGTACGAGCGCAGCCGGTTGCGCAGGTGCTTGGCCTTGCCGATATAGATAATCGTCCCTTCGCTGTCGCGCATCAGGTAGCAGCCGGGCAGCTCGGGATAGTCATTGGCTTTGAATTGAAAGGTGATCGGAGTTCACCTCCGTTTTTATGATGGCGAACATTAGTTCCACTATTCATAGTACAGGAAGGCCGTAAAGATTTCTAGATCGAAAATTCCACTAAGTCAATTATTAGTATCTAATGGTAGAAATTTGATATTTATTGTTCGGTATGGAGGATCAAGATGAAGGTTGAATAAGATCATATTTCCCCATTTGGACCAGATTGGTGACGAATGTTGTCGTGGATCAAGGTGGACCGTTCCTCGTAGTAAATTACCTTCCTGATTGTAGAACATTAGTGGTCGGGAGGGTTTTCTTCCAGGTTGATTTTAAGCAAATATACCTTTTTCTCCTCTTGAATCATGCGCTCCAACTCTGCGGAATCTTGCAGATTGTAGGGGTGGAGACTCCTCTCGTTCACCCGGTAAGCAGCCAAGACTAAAGTTTCCCCATAATGCAATGGTACGGTATCTCCAGGAGCGTAAGCTTGATTCCACGTGGAGATCCCCCCTTCGGGCAGAGAAAACATCGACTGATCCGCATCGTTAGATGCGAACACATCTCCCAAAAACATCAACATGGCTGCAGCATCGCTATTCGGGAAGAGGACGGACCATCCGAATGGCCCTTCATGCTCCGGTTCCAGGAAAAGGCCGGTGGACAGCTCCATCATCCGCGGCGGGTCGGCAAGCTCGCCGTCTTCATAGCTCTCTGCGTAGAACTCAATCCAGCTTTTGTCGGCTTCTGTAAGATTGAGGTTGTAATAGAGCAATTCTCCAAGGTGGAGATCCTTGAAGGTGCCGGTATGGGGCGAATCTTGGAGAATTGTGATGAATGCAGGTGCATCACTGATTTCGTTGCTTGAGTGGCTACAGCTTGTGGCAAGCGGAATCAGCAATAGAGTGAGGCCGATAAGGGTTAATTTCAGGTTGATTTTCATCATATACCTCTCTTGGTGCAAGAATAGTGGCAGAGGATGTCGCAGGACGCAGCCCGCAGCAAGACCAGACAGTCCGGCTCTTATTATGACACACCTCCTAATATTTTCCTAGTTGACGGCGATACATCGGCTGGCTATGCTCTCTTGTAAGTGAAGCACGCACGCATGGCTGGTCATCCCGCCCTCGCAGCCCCTCATTTGCCCAAGCCTACGGGAGGAGTCATAATATGTTCTATTCACTCAAAAGCCGGCTGATCGCCGTCTTCATCCTGCTCTTCGTCCTCACCTTCGGGACGTTGTCCGTAGTGCTGTTCAACGAGGCGCGTACCATCATCCGCTCGTATATCGAGTCCTCCGCCTTGGAGAAGATGGAGGAGTATGGCTCCTACGTCAGCATGGTGCAGACCCAGGTGTACGACCTGGCCTCGATCGTCTTCAACAGCGAGCAGACCCGGATCTGGGACAACAAGGTATCCGACCCGGAGGCCAGTGCCGGGGACAAGATGTTCGCCCATATCGAGATGAGCGCTTTTCTCACCCGGACGACCAATAGCTACTCCAGCGTCTCCAATGTGGCGATCTACCGCCAGGAAGGCGTATGGGTGGGCGCCGAGCAGGCGATCGTCCAGGAGACGGACTACATGCAGCAGTCGTGGTACATCGACTTTTTTGCCCAAGGGCGGCACTGGATGTCGGCGCACACAGACGAGGCTGAGCTGATGCGCAATAATCCGCACCCCGTCGTCAGCATGCTGATGCCGATCGGTACGTTTGAACCGACACTGGCCAAGAGCGTCATGAAGGTGAATGTAAGCGCAGACTATTTCCTGCGTCCGCTCAGCCGCATCCATCTGGGGGAGAGTGGTACGATCTATCTGCTGGATGACCGCGGGCAGCCGGTACTGGGGCAATCGACGTTCGGAGATTATCCCGGAACGGGGGAAGCGCTCAAGGAGATCCGCAGCGGGGGGAGCCGCAGCGGCGTCATCTACCGGGAGGACGGGCAGGGGATGGGTGATATCATCGTCTTCAAAAAACTCCCCCGCACCAACTGGACGCTCGTCGGCTTCGTCACTGAGGAGGATCTGTATGCACCGCTGTTCAAGCTGCGCAACAGTATCGTCGTCTTTGCTTCGATCCTGCTCGTCGTGGCGGTGCTGCTGGCCGTCTGGTTGTCCCATGGCGTGACCAAGCCGCTCTCGCGACTGGTGCTGGCGATGCGGCAGGTGCAGCGGGGCGACTTCGACAGCGCCGAGCAGCGGCTCCCGGAGCCGCGGCAGACGATGGCCAGCGAGATCGGCTTTGCGACGTCCACCTTCCGGACGATGGTCGGGCAGCTGCGCCAGCATATCAAGACCGAGTTTGAGCTGAAGCTGCTGCGTCAGCAGGCCGAATACAAGGCGCTGCTCATGCAGATCAATCCGCATTTCCTCTTCAACACGCTGGAGCTGATGAGCAGTCTGGCGATGCAGCGCCGTACCGAGGATACGGTGGAGGTGATCGAGTCGCTCGGCAAGATGATGCGCTTTTCCCTGAAGTTCAGCGACGACCTCGTCATGCTGGAAGAGGAACTGCGGTATGTGCGGGATTATATGACGATCCTGCAGGTGCGCTTCGGGGAGCGGCTGGAAATCCGGCTGACGCAGGACGGCGAGCTGGAGCGGATCAGAGTCATCAAGTTTATCCTGCAGCCGCTGATCGAGAATGCGGTCAAGTACAGCTTCCGGGAGCAGGCGCAGGCGCGGGTGCATATCGATATCAGCCGGCGTGAGGGCAGGCTGTGCCTGATCGTGAGCGACAATGGTCCGGGCATCCCTTACGAGGTGGGCGAGCAGCTCCGGCAGCAGCTGGCGTCTGTGCAGGTGGAGACGATGCTGGACAATCGGACCGGCCAGATCGGCCTCGGCAATGTCCTGGCGCGCTGCAGATTATATTACGGCGACCAGTTCGAGATGCACTGGGGTCCCGGACTGGATGGGGGCACCCGGATCGAGCTGAGCTTGCCGGCACAGGAGGTGGAGCGGGATGTACCGCGTATTGATCGTCGATGATGAGCCGGAGATCCGTCAAGGTCTGCGGCTCAAGGTGAACTGGGAGGGGATCGGGCTGCATGTCGCCGGCGAGGCTGGACATGGCGGCGAAGCAGCCGAATGGCTGGAGCGGGAGCCGATCGATATTGTGATCACGGATATGAACATGCCGGTCGTGGACGGCTTGTCCTTCCTCGACTATTGCCGGGAGCAGCATCCGGAGCTGCGGCTGATCGTCATCACGGGCTATGAAGACTTCCAGTATGCCCATGCCGCGATCCGCAACCGCGTGCGCGATTACCTGCTCAAGCCTGTTACCCGGGATGAGCTGACTTCGGCGCTGCAGCGGATCAAGCAGGAGCTGGACGGGGAGCGCAGCAGCCGGGACGAAGCTTCGGCCCTGCAATGGCAGCTCTCGCGCTACTACAAGGAGATGAAGGAGCATTTCATCGTCCAGCTGGTCCGGGGCGAGCTGGCGCATGCGCATGCCCAGTCCATCCAGGAGCATGCGGGGCGATTCCGACTGGAGTCGTGGGGCGAGGCGGAGGTGCGCTTCCTGACAGTCGGTATGGCGTCTGGCGGCGCTTCGGGAGAGGATGCCCGAGCGAGGACGCCCGAACAGTTCCGATTGGCCTTGGAGTTGCTCTGCCGCGAGTTTGTCGAACGTCGGGGAGAGGGAGAGGTGCAGACGGGTGGCAGTAATACGGCTCAGCTGGAGGTGTTCCGGGATGCGAGCTGTCCAAAGCTGGAGGTATTTCGGGATGCGAGCTATCCGGGACTGATGCATCTCGTATGCCGCGGGACTGCAGAGGCAGCCGGAAGGGTCGCTGCGTTGCTGCAGGCCGAGATCAGAAGGCTTGCGCGGCTGGAGACCAGCGTCGGTTTCGGTGAGCCGGTTAATGGTTTTGGAGAGTGGAAGGACGGTTATCTGTCAGCGCTCATCGCCTGGAACATGGCCGGGAGCAACCTTGCCAACGAGGAGCAGTCGGCGGCTGGCCAGGCAGCGGTGTTGATTCCGGAGGAGACGGTGAAGGTGATGCGACGCTACCTCTCGCGGGGCGAGCTGCCCGCCTTCCAGGGCGCGATGAGGGAGGCGCTGGAGGAGGCATATGCCGCGTCGCGTGCGGGATTTGTGAAGATGATCTTCCAGCTGTCCTTGCTATTGGAGAGTGCCGCAGCCGATGCACAGCTGGGGTTGAATAGCCGGGAGCAGCTGTGGCTGCGTCCGGAGCTGGCACTTGGCATGGACACTGTGGCCAAGGCGGAAGCCTATCTGCTGGAGATGGCAGCCAAGCTTGCGGACCGCGCAGCCGAGAGCGCCGGCGATGCCGATCAGAGCGTGATCGAAGCGGCCAAGCAGTTTATCGAGGAGAACTATCGCTACGATCTGAACCTGACGATGATCGCCGAGCGGTTCAACTATCACCCGTCGTATTTCTCCGAGTTCTTCAAAGCCAAGGTGGGCCGCACCTTCATCCAGTACCTGACTGATGTGAGAATGGCAGAGGCGGTGAGGCTGCTCAAGGAGACGACGCTCAGCCTCTGGGACATCGCCGAGTTCACCGGCTTCTCCAATGCCAGCTACTTTAGCGCCAAATTCAAGAAGGTGTACGGCGTCTCACCGTCAGAGTATCGCAGCGGGCAGGGGAAGTGAGCGAGATCGTCGTCGGCACGGGCCCGCGCGCGGTGTAGTGCGCCGGAACAGCCGGAGTAACTGCCGAATGGCAGTCGGATAAGTTGGCGAGGGCCGTGAGCGCCGAAATAACTGCCGAATGGCAGTTGGATGAGCTCGCATGGGGCGCGAGCGCCGAACTAACTGCCGAACGGCAGTCGGATAAGCTGGCGAGGGCCGTGAGCGCCGAAATAACTGCCGAACGGCAGTTGGATAAGCTCGCATGGGGCGTGTGCACCGGAATAACTGCCGAACGGCAGTTGGATGCGCCCGCATGGGGCGCGAGCGCCGAAATAACTGCCAAATGGCAGTTGGATGAGCTCGCGAGGGGCGTGTGCACCGGAATAACTGCCGAACGGCAGATGGATTCGCTCACATGGGGCGCGAGCGCCGAAATAACTGCCGAGTGGCAGTTGGATGGGCTTGTGTGGGGCATGAACGCCGAAATAACTGCCGAATGGCAGTTGGATGCGCCCGTGTGGGGCGTGCGCGCCGAAATAACTGCCGAACGGCAGTTGGATGGGCTTGTATGGGGCATGAACGCCGAAATAACTGCCGAACGGCAGTTGGATGCGCCCGTGTGGGGCGTGCGCGCCGAAATAACTGCCGAACGGCAGTTGGATGGGCTTGTGTGAGGGACGAGGCGCCCAACCAGGGGTAAAATGTTACTTGGATTTCCGCAAGCGTGACGTCGGGCTAGCCGGAGGCTTGCTCCCCAAACCGCACCAGCACATGCCAGAGCAGCTTGAGCTCCTGCAGCACCTGGGCCGGCTCGCCGCGGTCCTGCCAGCGCTCGGGGTGGCGCCGGACATCGACGGCCGCAGCGCCGATCCGGGCGGCATCGACGCGGCCGCCCTCGGCGATGCGCGCGGCGAGTGAAGGCATCGCCCGTCCGCGGAAGTCCGGCGGCACCTCTGCGGCGTCCATGGCGAAGCCGCTGTGCCAATGCAGCGCCAGCCGGTATGACTGGCAGAGCTGCTCCAGCGCCGCGCCAGCCGGCGTGCCTCGGAACGAAGGATCCGCGACCAGCGCCTCGGCGTCCTCAGCCAAGGATACCGAGCCATGCACCTGGGCTTCGACATAATGATTGAGATTGCGCGCGGGCTGGCCGCGCAAACGCTCAGCCACGGGAGCCGCCAGACGCTCCCGCAGATGCGCGATCAAGCGGGGCGGTGTCAGGTTGCGCTCGCCAACCGCAAAGTCGGCGAGAAACGCATCCCGCAGGATCGCGGCCATCATGCCGTCAAAAGCACGGTACGTGCACTTCTCTTCCGGCAGCTGGTGCGAGTCGAGGTAGGTGAAGGTGGCGCGCTCCGAGACGGACGGCTTCAGCAGCAGATAACACGAGCCGAAGCGCGGCGAAGGTCCATCTGGATGCAGCATCAGGTCGAGCGCGCCATACTTGGGGCGCTCGCTGCCATCAAACCCGCTATCACGATCCCTAAGATCGCCGCTCTCATCGGACTCGTCACTCCCAACCCCGCCGCTCTCATCGGACTCACCACCGCCACTCCCAAGCCTTCCACTGTCCCCAGACTCGCCACTCCTAAACTCGCTCCCGCCGCTCCGGGACTCGCTGCTCCCGCCGCTTCTAACCTCGCTGTGATAAGCACCGCCAAACAACTGCCGCTCCCACAGATCACGCTGGCCGCCGGGATAGGCGGTGACACTGCCGTTCGAGATGCCGCTCTCGAACTGGTTGGTGTACATTCCCTGCGCCAGCAGCGACTCAGCTACCGTGACCCCTGTGTGAACCAACCGGTCCGGGTGGAAATGCAGCGCAATCCGGGCATGCCGCTTGAGCGACAACACCGCCTCCCGATAATCCCCGTCCGAGATATCGCACATCGCCCGGATCTCCGCCAGCACCTGCTGAGCAGCAGACTCCCGACCGAGCGCATAGTCCGTGATGTGATCCAGTGCCGCCTGCTGTGCCTGGGTCAACTGATAGGACATGTTCTCCAGCACTTCCTTCCCGCTCCGTTTTGCTATACCATACCATCTCGTCGTTCCTTGCGCCATTTCGTTTTGCTCTACCATACCATCCCGTTTTCTCCTGCGCCACGCCTTCTACCCCCCATCCGAAAAAATTAATAGCCAACTCCCGAAGAAATGCGATTCATCACCAGCTGCCTCCCCGGTAAGATGGAATCAATCACATGCTGCAACCAGAGGAGGAGGCCTGCTATGCGCGCCGCCAAACGGCTCAAAATCACTCAGCACAACCGAACCGCTTATCTGTTCCTGCTGCCTTGGCTGATCGGTTTTCTCGGCTTGACTGCCGGACCGATGCTGGGCTCGCTCTACCTCTCGATGACCAAGTACGATCTGCTGAGTCCGCCAACGTGGATTGGATTAGACAACTTCCGGCAGATTTTTACGGAAGACAGCACGTTTAGCGGCTCGCTGTGGCTGACCTTCACCTACGTGTTCCTGTCCGTGCCGCTGCGCCTCGCATTTGCCCTGTTCGTGGCAATGGCGCTCAACAAGGGCATTCGCGCCCTCGGCATCTACCGCACAGTCTATTACATCCCGTCGCTGCTTGGCGGCAGCGTCGCGATCGCCATCGTCTGGCGGCAGATCTTTGACGGCGGCGGCGCCGTCAACAAGCTGCTCAGCTTTTTCGGCATCACCGGCCCATCCTGGATCTCACATCCGGACTATATCGTCTACACGATCGTTACGCTCTCGATCTGGCAGTTCGGCTCGGCGATGGTCATCTTCCTGGCCGGTCTGAAGCAGGTCCCCGGCGATCTGTACGAGGCTGCTCAGATGGACGGCGCCGGCAAGATCGGGCAGTTTTTCAAGATCACGCTGCCGATGCTGACGCCGGTCATTTTCTTCAACCTGATCATGAGCATGATCAATTCATTCCAGGTGTTCACCCCGGCCTTCGTGATCGGCGACGGACGCGGCGGGCCGCTTGATGCGACGATGTTCTACACGCTCTATCTGTACCTGCAAGGCTTCTCTTACTTCAACATGGGGTATGCCGCAGCGCTCGCCTGGATGATGCTGCTGATCATCGGCGGCTTCACGGCAATCTTGTTCCTCACCTCGAAGTTCTGGGTCTTCTACGGGGACAGCAAGGATGGGAGGTAATCACTGATGCAAGCCAAGCTTATCTACACCAAGGGTCTCAAGCATCTGCTGATCATCGGCTTCGGGCTGCTCATGCTCTATCCGGTCCTCTGGCTGATCAGCAGCTCGTTCAAGCCCAACACGCAGATCTTCTCGCAGCCGGGACTATGGCCTTCGACGTTCACGCTGGATAATTACATCAACGGCTGGCGCGGGCTGTCGGGCATCTCCTTCGGGACGTTTTTCCTGAATTCGGCGGTCATCTCGGTACTCAGCGTACTGGGCAATGTCATCACCTGCTCGCTCGCGGCCTTTGCCTTTGGCCGGCTCAACTTCCGGCTCAAGAGCCTGCTGTTCGCGATGATGCTGGTGACGATCATGCTGCCGTATCACGTCACACTGATCCCGCAGTATATCATCTTCAACGAGCTGTCGTGGATCAACACGTATTACCCGCTGGTGCTGCCGAAATGGCTGGCCACGGACTCCTTTTTCATCCTGCTGATGGTGCAGTTCATCCGCGGCATCCCGCGGGAGCTGGACGAGAGCGCGACGATCGACGGCTGCGGCCAATCGCAGATCTATTGGCGCATCATCCTGCCGCTGCTGCTGCCCGCGCTGATCACGACGGCGATCTTCACCTTCATCTGGAGCTGGGACGATTTCTTCAGCCAGATGATCTACCTGAGCGATGTCCGCCTGTTCACCGTACAGCTGGGGATCCGTTCGCTGTTTGACCCGTCGGGCTCGTCGGATTGGGGCGCGCTGCTGGCCATGTCGACCTTGTCGCTGGTGCCGATCTCGCTGATCTTTATGATCTTCCAGCGTTATTTCCTGGAAGGGATCGCGACCACCGGGTTAAAATAAACGGAAGCGCGATCCGCTCCACGCAGGTCTAGTGTTCACCGAACTTTTTATCCGAAAAAATAACGAATCAACAGCCGAAGGAATCGCATTCATCCGGCTGGGGGATTGGCTTAACATAGCAAGTGTAAGCAAGCAGGACAACTACTTGTATGGGGGAGAAAAAAACGATGAAAAAACGGATGCTGATGGTAGCGCTGATCATGGTACTGACATTCGTAACCGCTTGTTCCGGGGGCACGAGCAGTCCCGGCGCGGGAGGCGGCAACACGCCGGGCAATGAAGCACAAGGCGGAACGACCACACCGCCGGCAGGCAGCGAAGACGCAGAGGTCGAGCTCCGCATCATGTGGTGGGGCGACCAGAAACGCGCCGACATCACCAACCAAGTGCTGCAGCTGTTCCAGGAGAAGCACCCGAATATCCGTATCATCGGCGAGTTCTCGCCGGCTACTGGCTACTTCGACAAGCTCAATACGCAGCTGGCGTCGGGTACGGCGGCGGATGTATTTTTCCTCGGCGGCAACGTCGTCGACTACGCGACCAAAGGCGTACTGCTCGACCTCGAACCCTATGTAGGCAACCAACTGGATCTCTCCGACATGGACGAGGCCATGATCGAGTATGGCGACCTTGGCGGCAAGCTGGTTCATATCTCTGCGGGCGCCAATGCGAGAGGCATCGTGCTGAACGAGCGGCTGTTCGAGGAAGCGGGGATGCCGCTGCCGGAGGACGGCTGGAACTGGGAAGACTATGCGCGCATCAGCAACGAGATCGCAGGCAAGCTGGACGGCGTCTATGGCAGCTACAACTTCACAGTGGAAGGCATGGACATCTACCTGAAGCAACACGGCAAGCAGCTCTATGACATGGAGAACAACCAGTTGGGCTTTGAGGAAGCGGATATCGTCAACTGGTTCCAATATTGGGAAGAAACCGCACAGGGCGGCGGCATCGTCACCCCTGAGCTGGCCGTCTCGCATCCGCAGGGCGACACGAGCAAATCGCTCATCGTCACCGGTCAGGTCGCGATGGGTCTGATCCCGTCCAACCAGTTGGCCGCGCATCAAAGTCTGACCGAAGACAAATTGACGATGGTCCAAGTGCCGAGAGGCGAGAAGGGGACCGGTGTCGTCTTCGAATCGAGCCAAGGCCTCTCCGGTTACGCCAAGACCGAGCATCCGGAGGAAGTAGCGATGCTGATCAATTTCTTCATCAACGATCCGGAAGCCGCCAAGATCCTCGGCAACGACCGCGGCGTGCCGGTGACGGCCCAGAACCGTGCGCTGCTGGAGAAGGAGACCGACGAAGTGCAGCAGATCGTCTATGATTATACGAGCCGCGTCTCCGAAGCGACGAAGACCGAGCCGTTCAACGTCAGCTACAACATGCCGGGCAACACCGAGTTCACGACGCTGGCGGAGAAGTCGGTACAGGAGATCGGGTTCGGACGCAAAAATGTCGAGCAGGCAGTAGCGGACTTCTACAGCGGCACCGTACGCATCTTCAACAGCAACATCCAAGCGCAGTAATCCGGCCGCAAGCAAGAGGATAGGATAGCAAGGCCCAACAGGCTGCCGTGCCCCGGCAGCCTGTTGGCATGAATAGCGGTTGCAGTTGGGAGCAAGCTGCGCGATTGAAGCGGTCGTTGCCGAGAAGCCAGAGTCCAAGGGTGTGCAACCCTGACAGGGGCGGTACGAGTGATGAGTGGTGTGAAGCCAGACCTGCGGGGACGGTGTACATGCTAACGCCGGCAGACGCCCGGATATTGTCCTGCTATGCCGATCAAGACTGGCGTACTGGCAGGGCTTATGTCATGATCGGTACAAGCAACAAAACCAGGAGAGGGTGTAGCGGATGAATGATTCATTGCTGAGCAGACTGCGGGAGGCGGACCTGCAGACACGTGTAGGCGAGCTGGGCAAACCGGGAGACGAGGCGGTGCTCCGTCGATTCGCAGCGACGGGCGTGCAGTTTGCAGCGGCCGCAGGCAAGCTTGAGAGCGTCTGGGAGCTGGCCGTAAGAAAGCTGTTGGACTGCATCGTACCGACAGGGGGAGGCGAACCGATCCTGCATGAAGGCGGCATCTACCTCGGGTGCTGGCTGGAGAGTACAGGCACGATCAATGCCGAGCTGCTCTCGCGGTTCGTCCCGGAGGTCTCCGAGGCGACGTACCTTTCGTTTGCAAAGCATCAGCGGGAGGACGGCATGTTCCCCTACAAAGTGACCGAGCAAGGTCCGGCCTACCGCCAGATCCAGCTGGTGACGCCGCTTGCCCGCAGCGTGTGGCGGCATTATGCGCTGCATGGCCGGGACAAAACATTCCTGCGCACGATGTACGAGGCGATGGCACGTTACGACGCGTGGCTGGCAGAGTACCGCGATACGCGCGGCACAGGCTGCGTCGAAGCGTTCTGTACGTTTGATACGGGGCACGATCTGTCGCCGCGCTTCTGGCATGTGCCGGATACGCCGCATCAAGGCGACGCAACGCAAGTTGACCCCGACTCGCCCATGCTGCCGTTCCTCGCTCCCGATCTGACAGCCAATGTGTACTGCCAGCGTCTCTATCTGGCGCGGATGGCCGAGGAGCTGGGAGAGAGCGGCGCAGGGTGGCGGACCAAGGCCGAGGCGTCGCTGCAAAGCTTGTTCCGATATTGCTTTGACGAAGACGACCATTTCTTCTATGACCGCGACCGCCATGACCAGCACGTCAAGGTGCAGTCGGACGTGCTGCTGCGGGTGCTGGCGTGCGAGGTCGGCGACCGGGCGTTTTTTGATGCGGCGCTGCGGCGGTATCTGCTCAATACGCGCAAGTTTTTTGCCAAGTACCCGTATACCTCGATCGCTATGGATGATCCGCGCTTCGATCCGAGCTCCAGCTACAACAGCTGGGCTGGTCCGTCCAACTTCCTCAGCCTGATCCGCACGGCGCATGCGTTCGAGACGCATCACCGCTATGTCGAGCTGACCTGGGTGATCCAGCCGATCCTCTCGGCGATGGCGCATACGGAGCGGTTCGCGCAGACGCTCAGTCCTTGGACCGGCCAGGAAGGCTTCACCGAGACCTATTCCCCGGCGATCCTCTGTCTGCTCGATTTCGTCGAGCGGCTGAGCGGCATTCTGCCGACGGCGGAGGACGAGCTGTGGTTTACGGGCCTCATCCCCTATGCGATGGATCACGGCGAGACGGTCGCCGGAGAGACGGCTTACAGCAGGGACACAGACGGTGTGAAGTATGAGCTGGTCAACACCCGCGAGGGCTGCGCGATCTACCGGGACGGCGAGCTGCATATGCGGTTCCCATACGGCGTGCGGATCGTCACCGACCGGGCGGGCGCGCTCCTCGGCGTGATCGGCATGAGTGCCAGAAGCATCGAAGGCGCGGTGTTCTACGGAGGCAGGGAGCTCCCGTTTGTCGCAGCGGGCAACGACTGGCTCGCGTATCGCGGCGGGACGCTCCAGGCGGAGCGGCAGATCGGCGTGGTGCCGCCGGCCTACGCTTGAGGCGGGGGCTGATCGATTGCGTGTGGTCTTCGTGGCATTGGCGCGGTGCGGGCAGGGCGGAGTAGGAGAGGGCGTTTGTGAACGCCTAGCTGGCGGGTGCCCGGGAGTAGGCCGAAGAGCCAACCAGGGGTAAAAAGTTACTTGAATCCGGTCAAAGTCGGTCGGGGCGCCCAATGAGGGGTAAAATGTTACTTGAATCGCGGGAAAAGCCGGTGGGTGCGCTAACCAGGGGTAAAAAGTTACTTGAATTCCGCAAAAATGGGGCGGGACGCTCGAGCAGGCGGCATACAGTCCACCATAGAAAGGATGAAGCAAAGATGGCCAAACTAACCAATCAAGAGGTGCAGATCCGCGACCCGTTCGTCGTACCGGATCTGGCAACGAGGCGGTATTTTTTGTTCGGCAGCACGGACAAAAACATCTGGGGACCCGGCACAGGCTTCGACGCTTATGTTGGCGACGATCTGCAGCACTGGGAGGGACCTTATCAGGTGTTCCGGCCGGACGAGGATTTCTTCGCCGACAAGAACTTCTGGGCACCGGAAGTTTACGCGCATGACGGCAGCTATTACATGTTCGCCACCTTCCGCAGGCGGGACAACGATCTGCTCGGTACGGCGGTTCTGGCCGCAGAAGAGCTGTTGGGACCGTACAAGCCGCACAGCGACGGGCCGGTGACGCCGAAGGCGTGGAGCTCGCTCGACGGCAGTCTGTACATCGACGAGCAGGGCGATCCGTGGATGGTCTTCTGCCACGAGTGGCAGCAGGTCGCAGACGGTGAGATCTGCGCGATGCGCCTGTCGGCCGATCTGCGGCAGGCGGTCTCCGAGCCTGTCGTCCTGTTCCGGGCTTCGGAAGCGCCGTGGACGACGCCGTTCCATGCGCCGCGGTATCCGGACCAGGACAATTATGTGACCGACGGGCCGTATCTGTTCCGCTCCCCGAGCGGCGAGCTCCAGATGTTGTGGGCAGGCTTCATCAACAACCGGTACGCGCTCGGCATCGCCACCTCCGCATCCGGCACCGTAACCGGCCCTTGGAAGCATGGCGAAGAGCCGCTGTACAGCAATGACGGGGGGCACGGCATGGTGTTTCGCACCTTCGACGGTGAGCTGATGCTGACGATTCATACGCCGAACCGTACGCCGGATGAGCGGCCGATCTTCCTGCGTCTGACCGAAGGGGCGGACGGGGGAATCCAGGTCGAGGAAGACATTGCGCAGCAAGACACATGATGATAGAGTGGCCTTAGCAGCGTCCCAAGACGGGCTGGGTGCTCGATCGAGAGGGCATCCCCGGGCTGGGGGTGTCCTCTTCCGTATGCGGGACCTCCAGCCGTTCGGACGTAACGCATTCAGAGAGGGGAAAAGTCAACATGACCAAACCGCAGCTGGTGCTGGATGTCGCAGGCGTGCTGCTCACCAATCTGTCTCCGGGTCTTTGGAAGGCGGCAGCCGGAGCCGCGGGTATATCCGGGGCTGATGTGCAGGCGCGGTTCCGGGCCGAAGCCCGAGAGGCGCTGTGGCATGGCCGGATGAGTGAAGAAGAATTCTGGCACTGGTTCACCGGAGTGCTGCCTGGCATCGATCCCGCGCTGCTGCAAACGGCGCTAAAAGCGAACCTCCAACCGCTCCCGGCACTTGGGGAAGTCGCGAGGTGGAGCCGGACGGCGGACGTCCATCTGCTGACCAATCACCGGCATGAATGGCTGGAAGAGCCGCTGTCTGCCATTGGCGACACGATTGCTTCGCTAACCGTATCCAGTCAAGCGGGCGTATGCAAGCCCGATCCCCGGATCTACGATCGCGTGCAGAGCAAGCTGCCGTCTGCGGCCCTCGTCATCTTCGTCGATGATCAGGACTGCAATCTCGCGCCGGCGCGCGCGCTCGGTTGGCGAACCGTGCTGGCGGATCCGGCAGCACGGTGGATCGCCGAGGTCGACCGGTTGCTGCAGACTGCGGCGGAGGCCCGCTGCCCCCTTTGCGGCGGAGACAACAGGTGCGGTGTGCTAAGAGGGACGGCCATCGAGGACTGCTGGTGCTACCGAACGGCGGTCCCCCGCGAACTGCGAGAGCAGGTGCCGGAAGAGCTGGCAGGCAAAGCTTGTATCTGCGAAGCGTGTGTCGCCAGACACCGTGCGTCTCGTGACTGAAGGGCGGCATGGCCGGAGCTGAATCCGTTATGATCCATCCCATGCGATCGGATTGTCCGACGCAAGCCGTTTTACACAAGCCGTACTCAAGTCAGTGCGCAACGGACAGTCCGCGCAGCCAATGCACTGACCTTTAGTTTTACCCGTCAAGGGGCCCAGCCGCGTCGGAGTATAGAACAAGGATACCAGGGTATCCATCATCTTCCATCGAACCGGAGGACGAAACCGGGAGGGCTGTACGCCAAAGACCCTTGGTTTTTTAGGCCAAGGGTCTATAAACACAGCGGTACAGCCGCTCGGGAGGTGAAGGGCAAGCCAGGGTGGCGGGGGTGCGCGCCTGAATGCTGACCACGGCCGGGTTAAGCAATAGCAACATCGACGGCTACCTGCGTTGCTCTTTAAGCGTACGCGCGAACTTCGACGACTTCGGCGCGCGGGCAGCCGTTGGTCGCCTCAATCACCAGCCGGAGCGCGTCGGCGCGGACCTCCTCGGCCAGGGTGTGGTTCCGCTTGCGCTTGTAATTGTCCGTAACCTCTGCGATCGTTACCCAGGCGTCGCCGATCCGCACTTCCAGCCGGTAATCCTTCACCAGCTCCGGGATCGCTTCAAAGGGCGTGCGGTGGTGATGCAGATTGATCAGGTCCTCATTGACATCGTCGTTGAACACGAGCTGCACCGTACGTAGGCTGACCGGCGAGCGCCAGTCGTATTGAAGCCATGCCGGCTCGCCGTCTGCGAGCAGCTCTGAGCTCCACAGCTGCGGACCGCCGTACGGGCGGAGATACCCGCCGCTGGTACGGTCCGGCCCATAGGCGGTCGTCTCCGGGTAAGCCCGCAGACAGACCGCCCTGCGGCGCAGGCCGTTCATGCTCCATTCCTTCAGCGGCTGCGGCCGTGTCCCGGCATCCGGGTCTAGCTGCGGCGCATCCCCCCGGAGGAAGAGCAGCATTCCCGACTGCTGGCCACCCGTATGAACGCTGATATGCGGGTTGGCGGCGAGAATCAGGAAGCCGTTCCGCTCGCTCTCCGGCTGCCAGCTCAGCGGCACCTCGATCCATTGGCTGGCACCTTCAGGTACCCGCAGCGTCGTCCGTGCGATCTCGGTGTGAGGGACATAGTTCTCGGGACGGCCTGTATCCCACAGCGAGACGGTCAGCTCTGTATCCGCGGCGGCATCGATCAGCAGCTCGATGCGCTTCAGCTCGGGAGCGACCGGCAGCAGGATACCGAGGTCCGCCTCCGCCAGCGCGTGCGTACCGTCCGCATCCTCGACCGCGAAGCGGGATAGCGTGCTGGAGGCGGTAACCTGGGCTTGACGGATCAGATCCTCCGGGTCGGCGCTGCGCAAGCCGATGATCGACGCATCCTGGCGCAGCATCTGCTGCTGCAGCTCGGCCATGTGCTCGCGGTGGATCGCCCTCGGCGAGACGCCTCGCCGGACCGCCAGGGCGGCGCCGCTGCCGGCTGCCTCGCCGATGACCGCGCAGGTGGCCATGACCCGGGTCGTGCCGAAGGCGACATGGCTGGCGCTGATATCCCGTCCGGCAAACATTAGGTTCCGGGTATTGGCGGAGTAAAGTGAGCGGAACGGGATATGATAGATCCCGTCGGCGAACAGATGCTTGGAGCCGCGTTCGGTCGCGTACACGCCTTGCGGCGGATGCAGATCGATCGACCAGCCGCCGAACGCTACGCGATCCTCGAACGGTTCCTGATTCAGGATGTCCTGCTGGTTCAATACATAATCGCCGACGAACCGGCGGTATTCGCGTTTGCCGGGCACCGAGCCGATCCACTCCAGCGTCATGTTGTCGCTATCAAATTGCCCGGAGTTTTTGATGTAATCCCAGATGCCGTAGATGACCGACCACAGCTCGTCGCGGATCCGCTCGTTGTCATGTACGGTGTCCAGCTCGCCGCCCCATTCGATCCACCAGTAAGCGCAGCCGTTGTCTCCGCTGCGGATGACCCGATTCAGCGGAATACTCGTCTCAGCGATGTTCTTGGCAAAGGAAGGCGGCGTGAACTTGACCGGGTGACCCGCGTCCTTCGTATAGAACAGCATGGTGCTGCCCAGGGTGATGTCATCCGCAACTTCCGGCGCCCAATCCTCCTGGTATTCATGTCTGGCCTCGCGTCCGATCCGGAAGTCTGCACCGGCGAGGAAGCCGACCAGCCCATCGCCGGTACAGTCCAGATAGATGGCGCTTTCAAAACGGATCCGGCGCTCGGAGCCCATCATCCAGCCAGTGATCGAGCGGATCATGCGATCCTCGCGGGGGCCATCCGCTTCCACCTCGTGGACATCGGTATTGAGGAACAGCCGGATATTGGGCTCTGCGCGTACCGCCTCCAGCACGACCAGATCCCAGATGTATGGATTGCCGTCCATATTGCGGTATTGATTCTCTACGAACAGCTCGCCCATGACGCCTGTCTCCCGGGCATACCGGTTGGCCCCATGGGCGGTCGCGCCGCAGACCCAGACCCGCACCTCGCTGCTGGAGTTGCCGCCCAGCACCGGCCGGTTCTGCACCAGTGCTACCTGCTGGCCCATCCGTGCTGCGGCGATCGCCGCGCAGACGCCTGCCAGACCTCCGCCGACGACGGTAATGTCGCTTGCTACGGTTTCATTTTTCATCGTTCATCTCACCTCATGTAAATAGTTATATCTTTGATTTCACTATACGACAGCTTATAATGAAATAAAATGCAGTTGATTTCAAAATAACATATACTTTATTTCATAAACAGCCTTCAGGCGGAAGGAGGATGACGCATGCGCTATCGATTTGTGAGCCATATGTACTGGTTCCGCAAGGAACGGTTCCTGCTGGAG
The DNA here is from genome assembly GCF_047238105.1 of Paenibacillus jepli. Taxonomy (NCBI): domain Bacteria; kingdom Bacillati; phylum Bacillota; class Bacilli; order Caryophanales; family Paenibacillaceae; genus Paenibacillus; species Paenibacillus jepli. Next base: position 2,085,150 of record NZ_JBDFMD010000001.1, on the reverse strand, counting down.
CGGGACCGCTATGCGGTATGGACGGTGTTTGCCGTGGAGTCCGGCAGCTTCCGTTATGAGATCGACGGCGAGAAAGGTGCCGCTGGGGCGGGGGATCTGGTCATTTGTCCGCCGCAGCGCTCGTTTGCCCGGGAGGTGCTGGAGCCGCTGACGTTTCACTTTTTTCACTATCAGGTGCACAGGGATGAGGAGCGAACGGACGAGCCGCTGGAGTATCCGGTCCTCTGCAGGATTCAAGATAAGGGGCGGCTATTCTCCACTTACCGCTACATCCGCAGCGTCATGGACAGGGAGGAGCCGGAGCGTGCGCACAAGCTGGAGCATCTGCTATGCGATCTGATGCTGCTGGCGGAGGAAGGGGAGGAGCTTGGACGTGCGGAGCAGGAAGCGGGTGAGCATGGAGAGGATCAAACGATGCTGCACGCCAGACGGTGGCTGGATGCGCATGCTACGCAGGGCACTGGCATCCGGGAGCTCGCGGGGCAGCTGGGAGTTACGCCGGTACAGCTGACGAGGAGATTCCGGGCGGCACACGGTGTCAATCCTCAGGATTATGTAACGGAGCTGCGGATTCGCGAGGCGGGCCGGCTGCTGGCCGGGACCCGGCTCCCGCTTCATGAGATCGCCGGCCGCTGCGGCTATGAGAACGGCTATTATCTGAGCCGCGTCTTCCGCAACAAGACCGGACTGAATCCGTCCCAGTACCGCAAGCAATATCAGGTCTGAGCCCTGGGGAGAGAAGCAGCCTCGTAGAGGTTGTGTCAAGAACGAACTCGATTCGTTTGGCAGAACTGAACGACTGAAGTGTTGGTGTAACATGTGTTATACCTGGAAAAGGGGGGGGCTCCATCATCGACCGATGTTGGGGCCCCCCTTCTTTACTGCGCTATTAATTTGCGGTTTAGCTGCTGCCGTAGAGCTGACCGCATGCGGCATCGATGTCGCTCCCGAACTGGGTGCGCACCGTGACGTTTACACCTTGTGCCCGCAGCAGCCGTACGAAACCGTCTATCCTGGCCTGGTCCGATGACTGATAGCACCCTGGGGTCACGTCGGTTGAATTGTAGGGAATCAGATTGACGTGATACAGATATGTCTGAGGACCTCTCTCCTGCAGGAGGGCCGCTAGCGCTTCGGCGTGCTGCTGTGAATCGTTCTGCTCGCGAAGCAGGATATAGGCCAGGTATACCTTCCTGCCTGTTGCAATAATATGGCGGTCCAGCACCGCCAACACATCCTGGAGCGGAAACGTGCGATTGATCGGCATCAGCTCGCTCCGCTCGTCGTCGAAAGGCGAGTGCAGCGAGAAGGTCAGATTGATCTGCGGGAAAGCCTGCGACAGACGCTCGATACCGGGGATGAGACCGATCGTGGATACGGTGATCCTGCGGTGTCCCAGCCCGAAGCATCGGGAATCCGTCAGCATGGTCAGAGCTTCGAACAGATGGGGATTGGCCAGCGCTTCTCCCATGCCCATGAAAGAAACGCTGTCCAACCGGTGACCATCGAGGCGAAAATAGAGCAGCTGGTCCGTAATCTCATCGGCCGTCAGATTCCGCTTCAGCCCTATCGTGCCTGTCGCACAAAACCGGCAGCCGTACCCGCACCCGCACTGGCTGGATATGCAATACGACTTCCACCCTCGCTCGTATCGCAACTGGACGGCTTCCACACGCTCTCCTCCCGGAACGGCAAAAAGCAGCTTGCTCACTTGTCTGGAGGTCTTCTGCGCGACCGGCGTCAGGCTCAGCACCGTCTCGCCGAGATGGCGGATCAGTTCATTTCTCACGTGCTTGGGCAGCATGGTCATCCGGTCATATTCACCGATATGCTGCTTGAATATCGCATCCAGGATTTGCAGGTAACGGTACCGGGGTTGGTTCAGACTGGTCAGCAGCCGCTGGATGCGATCATATTTTGAAGTTGGTTTCATGAGACGTCTCCCTTTAAGCCGGAGAACATGCAGCGCATTTCATTAACCAACCAGGTCTAGAGGGAGCGACGTGGCGACAGCAGAGTGGCGCTACGTGCACCTATCCGCAGGTGGAAAATGCTCCGGCATCCGTTTGGTATTCTGGTGAACCGAGCCAACGGACAATGAACGATTCACCTGATCAACTACGGGTTCGAACATGGTTTTCAGCCTCCTTCAATTTGGTTGTGAACATAAAAAATGAGCTGCAAGAAAGTTACCTTTCTTACAGCTCAAATATGAAACGATCCTGCTCTTCGGTCAAAAGAGAAAGCGGAAACGACATGATCTGAGTGAAAGAAAACGTAACTTTCCTGCTTGAAAAGAATAAAACACCGAATGTTTTACCCTTTACCTAAGCAAGAAATATTACATCTTCTCTCATCTCCTGTCCTTAAAAGTTGAGACCATTGTAGCATAGCCTCCGGGCCGGATCAATCCGACTGCTCGGCTGCAGGAGAAGGGAAGGCGGGATTCGCCGCATCGTCCGCCCCGTTCCCGGCGGTGTTTCCTGCCTCATCGCCTGCCGTTTCAGCCGCGCCATCTGCGGCCTCCTGAGGCAGCGGACGCGGCTTGCGCGTGACCGGCTTCGGCGGCTTGGCGGCCTCCTCGGCAAAGTAAACCTGCAGCTCCGCCACCTTGCGGGGATCCGCGAGCATCGGCTTGTCCTTGCCATAGTGGGAGACGAACAGCTCCCATGTCGGCACGGTCTTCTGGGCGTGCATGGAACGGATCGCGTTTTTGACGATGCGCCGTTCCTTGGCATTGCTGAACACATCCTTGTACTGTTTGCGCTGCTCAAAGTCCAGCTGGCTGAAGACGCTGCGGAAGATCTCCGCCGTCATCCGGGCATCGTCCAGCGCCCGGTGCGCCGACCCGGAGGCCGGAATGCCCAGTTCCTGGATCGCGGCCTCGACGCTCACATCATTGGTAAGCTGCTTGCACTTGAGATAGCCTTTGAGCAGATCATAATAATAGACCGACAGCCAATAGGCGTCATCGAGCTTGTGCATACGGGTATCCAGGACGATCCGCTTCATGTCCTCGCCGCCCCAGGTGACGAGCAGCGGTTCGTCGCTTTCCTGAAGCCAGTCCATGAAGGCGCGGATGACCTTGGGGAAGCGGCTTGCCGTGTCGATATCGGCCTGGGGGATCCCCGTCTTCTTCTTGATAAAAGAGTTGAGCTTGGCAAAATAGACCGGCTTGATCAGCGCGGAAAACTCGCCGGTCTGTTCAAGCGAGCTGTTCAGCCGGACGGCGCCGATCTCGATGACCTCCATCGGCAATTCGCTGGCGAACTTGCGCCCGTTAAATTCAATATCCAGTATGATGTAATCCATCGTCTTCGTAATCCTCCAGTAAGATGCACGTCTCTTCCTTCCATTCTAGCAGAAAATACCCCCTAAAGGGAAAGGGAGTATCGTAGTCCGCTCTGATCCGTCACTCGGGCCGACCGCCCGGGGGCTGGCGACAGCCGCGGCACCAGGTCGCCGCATAGCGGCAATCAGCGTGAACAGGACGTAAAACGCGCAGTATGTCCCATCGATGGGCAGCGTGAAGGCACGCGCCGCAAGCAACAAGCCAGATCCAGCTGATATGTACTTAAAACTCATTTTTAAAGCGGGCTGTAGCGGGGATAGAACAAAAAACGCCCGCTAACTTCGGCCCGTCCCAATATTTGAACCTGATCGAAGCCGACGATGGTAAACATGGTGGATTGACCGTTGGATACCCGAAGTGTGCTGACCAGCGTTTCATTGCACAGAAACAACATCCGGATATCGCCCATCTCCCCGGGATTGCAGGTGATGACGCCGGAGCCGTAGACCAGTTCGTTGGAGGTGTAGACTGTGGTGGATTGCTCGCTGCCGATGCGCCACTCGCATTCCAGACAGTCTTGAGCCATCCCCTCTCTTTCGAGATTGCAGCGATTGCCGTTATCCGGTGCCATCGTCGATCTCCTTCCTCCCCTTGCAGGTATTCGCCTTATGGGAGCAGTCTATTACGGCGGGGCCGGGGCAGCGCGGGACAGATGACCATTTCATCGAAAAATAAGCGGATGTCTAGGGCTGATGCCATGCTATGCCCATAAGTTAAAACAAAGATTAGCTAATGGTAAATGCCGGCAGGTACAGAAGGCTTCTATGCCTGTAAGGGGGAGAGCATGAGCAGATGCAAGCGCAAGGCCAGAGCAGTGCAGGCTAACAAACAGGCCAGGGTAGTGCAGGCTAACAAACAGGTTAATATAGTTCAGGTTAACTGCCCGGGCAAAAAGAGCAGCCGGCGGAAAAAGCGGATCCGCTACCGTCCCCGCCCGGCGGGCTACTATCTTGCTGCCGGACGGATTTTCCAGCGCTGCGGCGAAGGGATACGCACGTATTATCATGCGCCTAACGGACCTTGCGACACTATCGTAAGAATTGATAACGATACGCGCTGTACCATGCACATCCGGCTTGAGCAGCAGAACGGCCGCTTCATTACCGGGGAGGCCGAGCAGGGGCAACAGGTTTCCTTTGCCGTGCCTGCCCTGCTGAAGCTCACTATCGAATGTCGCGGTGGGGGCGGCATCTGCAAAGGCTTTTACCGGATCCAGCTGCTGCAGTAGACCTGACTTGACCAACTACGAGAGGGAGTGACTGCGCTGAAGCAACAGGATGACGGAGGGAACCGCTCGGTACGTCTGCAGAATGTTCTGGAATTGTGGTATGTCTGGCTGTCGGCCGGACCGGCCGTACTGTGCGGGCAACGGGAGATGGAACGGATGGAGGCAGCAGTGAGATCACTGAGCGAGACGGGCGATTTCATGGAGAGCAGCGCGATCGTCAAGGCGGACTGGTTCTTGAATGAGGGCTCGCAGCAGATGCTCGAGCGGATCCGGGAGGATGCTTACGATAGTTATGAATAATCATGGACAGCACTATATCGACTGTATCGGGAGAGGCTGCGCTGCCTGGCGCCGCGGAGATGACGAGGAAGGCAGACAATGGTTCCAGCAGGCTTGTCTGCTCTGGCTGGCGGAGCTCCGTCAGCCGGATCGCGAGGCGTCTACAGACAGCGACGGCATGTCCGCGCCGCAGGCAGCGCTGCGGACGATGGAGCAGATCTTGCTGCTGCTGCAGCGGGAGGATGTGGCGGCGGCCACCGATCTGCTGGAGTATGAGCTGCTGCCGGAGCTCCGCAAGCAGTTCGGCAGCGACAGGGCAGAGACGGATGAAGAGCCCGGAGGACGCGACCGATGACATCGCTGCTGGAGTTGAATCGGGCTGCCATGCCGCAACATCTGCAGGAGCTGCTGCCGGGACGTCATCCGGAGATAGCCGTCGTCCGCGGCGAAGCGGGCTGGCCGACCGCGCAGCTGCCTTCGCCGGCTACCGGCGAGCGGGTACATCTGAACAGCATGATCGACCCGTGGCGAGAAGCGGAGGCCTGGGCGGACTCCCTCGCGCTCGGGCAGTCCAGGATCGGGTTCGTGTATGGCTGCGGATTTGGCTATCCGCTGCTGGCTTATATGAAGCGGATGCCGACGGAGCATCAGCTGTTTGTGTTCGAGCGGGACGCCGCCCTGTTCCTGGCGATGCTGTCTGCCATCGATGTGCGGGCACTATTTGGGGATCGCCGGGTCCATTGGCTGATCGGCGAGCCGGAGGCGCTCAAACGTCAGCTGGCTGCTTACATGGGGGGCGACTTCCTCGTCCGGTGCGCGATGATGAATACGGCCTTTACCCCGTGGGCCCACCGCAATGACCGGTCATTCTATCTGTCGCTGCATGAGTCGCTGCACGGACTGCTGGGTTTGATGCTGCGCAGCGGCGGCAATTCGGTGCACGACACGCTGGTCGGGCTGTACAACACGGTTGCCAATGCGCCGGCCATCGCTCAGGCCGCGTCGCTGACCTCGGTCAAGGATGCATATAAGGGCCGGCCGGCCTTTATCGTGGGCAATGGGCCGTCGCTGGACGGCAATGCTGAGCATCTCCTGCGGGCGCAGGGCAAGGCGCTGATCCTGACGGCAGAGTCGGCGCTCCAGCCCTGCTTGCGGCGGGGGATCATTCCCGATGCCGTATGTGTAACCGAGCGTACCCCGCAGGTGTATCACATTCATTTTCGGGACCGGGAGCTGCCGCAGGAGTTGGCCGTTGCAGGGCTGACGCTGGTCGATCCGCGGGTGCCGCCGCTGTTTGGCCGCCGCTGGCTGCCTATATTCCGCAGCGTCGAGACGTCAGGACGCTGGGTGCAGCGGGCCCTAGGCGAGCGCAGTGCGCTGAACGGCGGCAGCTCCTCGGCGCATCTCGCGTTTGAGCTGGCCTTGTGGGCAGGGGCGGATCCGATCGTATTCGTCGGCATGGATCTGGCTTTTGGCAAGGATAAGGCGACGCACAGCCGGTTGTCCGACTATGCAGACGGGCCGCTGACCGAGCAGGTGAAGCAGCTCCAGGCCGAAGAAACGCTGATGGTGCCCGGCGTACACGGCCAGCCCGTGGCGACGACGAGGCTGTGGCAGGAGTTCCGGCTGTGGCTGGAGCATCAGATCAGTCTGTACCCCGGGCGTCGCTTCATCGATGCGACGGAAGGCGGCGCCCGCATCGAGGGCACGAGCCTGGCCGGGCTGGAGGAGACGGTCGGGCGCTGGTGCAAGACTGCGGCCGGTCCGAGGCTGGCAGCGCGGCTGGCCGCAGCGGCACCGCCGGAAGGGGCACCGCCGGAAGGGGCACCGCCGGGAGCGGGTGCCACGCAGGAGGTGCTGCAGCAGGAGCTGGCAGCGATATGCCAGCAGCTGCAGACTTGGCACAGCCGGGCGGCGGACGACAAGCGCAGCTGCAGGGTCATCCGCGAGGCCTGCCGGCTCCACAGCTGTTACGAGGGGCTGGCACTGCCTGCTTTCGTTGGCGAGCTCGCAGCCCGGATGGACCGGGCCTATATCGGCTATACGACAGACGAACAGTTGTCGATCTATCTAAATCCCATCATCTATGCGTTCCAAAAACGGACTGTCGAGCTTGGCGCCATCGACACCCTCGCGCAGCTGGAGCGGCTGGCGGCCGTGCAGGAAGAGATGTTCTCCTATCTCCAGCGGCTGTGCGGCGCCCTGCACGAACAGTTTGACGCGCTCGCCGTCAAGGCCGTGACAGCCGGCTGACCGAGCGGAAGCTCAGCACCAGCGAATCACCCAAACGCACTGCAGGACAGCACACCAACTGAATAAACGCACATATTGTATATGACAGGCAGAATCCCCAGTTCGTTTGTCTCCTCCTGACATAGATTGGATTATCTACCCCCAAAGGAGGAGTTCAGCTATGAGTTGTTCCACTAATTCATCCTGCTGCCAAAAACCGATCGTCAGTGTGTGTCTGCCGGAGCAGACCTTTCCGGTCGCCGCGACGACCGGCAGTACGCTGTTTGGCCCAAACCCGGCTCCCATCGCGGCTTCCGGCGTCATCAGCAATGAGTCGACTAACGCGGCCGTCCTGGATGTGACCTTCTATCGCGGTACGGCTGTCATCGCGACATTGTCGGGCATCGCCTCGGGTCAGAGCCGCGCTTTTGCGGTGACAGGGTTTACGACGATCAGTGCCACACCTACCGTATCCGCTGCTGTAGCTAACCTGTGCATGACCGAGTTTTTCCGTCCTTCAGTTTAGCCATTCGGTAAGAAAGCAGTTCGGCCGTGGCCGAGATTCGCTTTACCTGGCGCAATTTTGGTCACGCCGGCGCTTCTCCGCCGCCGGAGGTCCGCGGCTGTCCTTGTCTGCGGGCAGGGAACAGTGTACTTACCTTTATAAATTGGCCAGCCGGACCAAGCGGTCCGCAGCCTGCTGGGAGGCCCTCGGCACGTGGTAGCGGCAGGAAAGGGTCGTTGCAGCTGGCCGCACGATCTGAAGGGAGGAGCATGATGCACCATAACCCTGCCGGGCAACACTTCCCAGTCGTCCTGATGGCGGGGGGACTCGGCACCCGGCTGTTGCCGTTGACCGAGGCATGCCCCAAGCCGTTGCTTACGATCGGCCGCAAGCCGATCCTTGAGATTCTGCTGGAGGCGTTGATCCGCCAGTCCTTCCGGGAGTTCTATATCGCAGTAAACTATAAGCGTGAAATGATCGAATCGTTCTGCGGCGACGGCAGCAGGTTCGGCATCCGCATCCGCTATCTGCGGGAGACGCGCCAGCTCGGGACGGCGGGTGCGCTGGGATTGCTGCCCAAGAAGCTTGAACGGCCGATCCTGGTCATCAATGCCGATCTGCTCACTGATCTGGACTGCCGGATGATGATCCGGCATCATCTGAACAGCGGCGGCGCGGCTACGATGGGGGTACGCGAGCATCTGCTGACCGTCCCTTACGGCGTCGTGGAGGCGAACGGCAGCCAGTTCGAAGGCCTGGTGGAGAAGCCGGTCCAACGGCTCCTCGTCAATGCGGGCATCTACGTGCTGGAGCCGTGGGCCGCCCAGCGGATACCACCCGATATCCCGCTCGGCATGCCGGCATTGTTCGAACTGTTGAAGCGGCAGGGAGAGCGGCTCACCGTGTTCCCGATTGCCGGGGAGTGGCTGGATATCGGAACGCCGGAGTCCTATGCCAGGGCCAACAGGGAGTACGGGGAGGTCTATACGTGAATGCACTGATCATCGGTTACGGGTCGATCGGTCAGCGGCACGCCCGTCTGCTTGCCGGACTGGGCTGCAGTGTCAGCGTCGTCAGCAGCCGACCGCTGCGGGGGATGTGCGCATATCCTACGATTGCGGAGGCGATGTACAGCGATTCATGGGATTATGTGGTCATTGCCAACCGGACGCATCAGCATCATACCGCGTTGAAGACGATCCGACAGCGGGGGTACAACGGGGATGTGCTGGTGGAGAAGCCGCTCTTCGACCGGCTGCGGGAACTGCCCGGGTGCTCCCTGGAGCGGGTCTATACCGCCTATAATCTGCGATTCCATCCGATTCTGCAGCGATTGCGCGAGCTGCTGCAGGGTCAGCGTGTGCTGTCCGCGCAGGTGTATACCGGTCAGTATCTTCCGGGCTGGCGGCAGCAGGATTACCGCGGTGTCTACTCTGCGAGACGGCATGAAGGCGGCGGCGTGCTGCTCGACCTCAGTCACGAGCTGGACTATCTGCTCTGGCTGTTCGGGCCCTGGCATCATCTGGTAGCGACCGGCGGGCAGTACAGCTCCCTTGCGATCGACAGTGACGACATCTATGTCTTGCTGGCCCGGATGGCGCATTGTCCAATCGTCAATCTGCAGCTTAACTACGTAGACCGCCAGCGGCAGCGCCAGATCATCGTCAATACAGACGAGCATACGTATACGGCAGACCTGATCGCGGATACGCTCAAGACCGACGGCGAGACGGAGCAATATTGCCTGGATCCGGACATTACCTATCTGGAACAGCATAAGGCGCTGCTAGGAGGCCAAAGGGAGCTGTTGTGTTCGGTGGGGGAGGCCAACGCAAGTCTGTATATGATCGAGCGTGCGCAGCATTCCGTAAGGATCGGGGGGTGGGTGAGCAATGAAAAGGTTATGCACGATCTGCGCGCGGGGCGGGTCGAAGGGCATTCTTCATAAAAATATCCGGCTGCTGAACGGGACCCCGCTGATCGCTTATACGATCAGGCAGGCGCTCGCATCGTCGCTGTTCGCTCTGGTGGCGGTCAGCAGCGACTCCGATGCGGTCCTGTCCGTCGCAGCCGCTTATGGCGCGCATGTGCTGGTCCGGCGTCCGGCTCACCTGGCAAGCGACGAAGCTCCCAAGCTGTCGGCGATCCGTCATGCGGTGGCGGCGGTTGAAAGACGGCGCGGCAGCCGTTATGAGACGATCGTCGATCTGGATGCGACGGCGCCGCTGCGACTGACGGGGGACATCCGGGAGGCTGTGCGGCTGCTGGAGGAATCCGGGGCGGGCAATGTCATTACGGGTACGCCGTCGCGCCGTTCGCCTTACTTCAACATGGTCGAGTACAAGCCGGAAGGCGGCGTGGGGCTGGTGAAGCAGCCGTCTCCATCCGTCCACCGAAGACAGGATGCGCCGCTCACCTATGACATGAACGCCTCGATCTATGGCTGGCGGCGGGACGCGCTGATGGCGGGAGACACGCTGTTCAGGGACGATACGCGGCTGTATGTCATGCCGCCAGAGCGTTCATGGGATATCGACAGCGAAGCGGACTGGGACTACGTGGCGTACCGGATGGCAAGAAGCGGTACGGGCGCGGATGCGCAGGGGTAAAGCGATGTTGCATCTTAAGGAAGGGGAGACAGCGTATGGCGGGTCGGTTTGACTTAAGCGGACGGACAGCGGTCGTCACGGGCGGGCTGGGAATACTGGGACGGCCCATCTGCGAGGCGCTGGTCCGGCATGGCGCCCGAGTCGCTGTCGTCGATCTGGACGGGCCGGGAGCGGCACGCCGCGCCGCCGAGCTGTCCGAGCTTGGCGGCACGGCCTGCTTCGGCTGCGGCTGCGACGTTGCCGATCCGGGAGCGGTATCGGCGATGGTGGAGGCGTGCGCAGACGCGCTCGGCGGTATCGATATCCTGCTTAACCATGCGGCGAGCAAGTCGCGGGATGCGGCAGCATTTTTTGCCCCGTTCGAGGAGTATACCCTGGCGCAGTGGCGGTCGATCATGGCCGTCAATCTGGACGGCATGTTCCTGACTGCCCAAGCGGTCGGCAAGCAGATGCTGCGTCAGGGCAGGGGCGGCTCGATGATCTTCACCTCGTCGATCTACAGCGTGCTGGCACCTGACGATCGCATCTACGAAGGGTCGCTGTATGAAGGCCGGCCGATTAACACCCCTGCGGTCTATGCCGCCTCTAAGGCCGGGGTCAATGGCTTGGCGACCTATCTCGCCGTCCGCTGGGCCAAGCAGGGAATCCGCGTCAATACGCTCATCCCGGGCGGCATGCAGAGCGGTCAGAACGAGACGTTCATGGCGCAGTACGGTGCCCGCGTGCCGATGGGCCGGATGGGACGGCCTGCCGAGCTGGAGGGCGCGGTGCTGTTCCTGGCTTCTGATGCTTCCAGTTATGTGACCGGTCATCAGCTCTTCGTCGACGGGGGACTGCAGGCCTGGTGAAGGTGCGGCATGGGTCAGTATGGGCAGTATCGGGGGCAGTAGTTTGTATGGCTGGGGGGGCAAGCTGGGCCGGCGTACAGGGAAGCAGCATGCTCCTGGTAGTGGGGAGCAAGCCTCCGTCAGCTGTGGTTTCCACGTCTGCGCTTGCCGCCGGTGCTCTGCCGCCGCTTGAGCTGCCGCCGTGGCGGACCTAATAGCGCCTATTCCAGACAAGTCCCCGGTTTTGGGATGACAAAAGGACAGAGGATCCTTTATTTGACTCGCGAGGGCCCATGCGATCCCTTTCCGAAGCAAATAGCGGATTGTCTGTCCGTTTGACGTGCTGTTATCCCTCTACTGTGCATATCAGCGACTCCTGTGTCCGGAACGAACCTATCGCAGAAATCATTCCCGTCCGGCCCTTCAGCGCGCCGGATTGCCCTTGACGGTACTGCGGGCCGGTACCGAACGGGTGACAACTGCACCGGCTCCGATTATTGCATTGTCGCCCAGCGTCAATTTGCCCAGGACGGGATGGCCGGGCAGGATGACCGCTCCGGCCCCTACATAGACGCCATCCCTCAGCCGGACATTGCCGCACAGATTGGCGCCGGGGCCGATCGTCGCGTAGTCGCCAATCTCGCAGTCGTGTGAGACAGTGCAGTTCGGATTGTAGATGCCGAAGCGGCCGTAAGAGATCGAGGAGGTAAACCGTACCCCGGCCATGATGATATTGCCCGGCTTGGCGGGCAGCAGCGCGCGCTGGGCGGCAGGGAGCGTAGCCGACGGATGGACGAGACTCGTATAGGGCAGGTCCGGATAGCAAGCGTGCAGGCGCTGACGGATCCGCGGATCGCCGATGGCGATGGCGAACCGGTAGCCTTCTGTTACCAGCCGTTCGATCTCATCCTCCGGTACGGTATGGAAGGCGCCGCCGCTCGGGCAGGGATCTGCGGGATGGATCAGGACCGCCTTGCTATAGCCTAGCTCCATCCCCAGATGCGCTGCCTCGTCGGCGAGTCCCGAGGTGCCGAACAGGGCAAGCTTCATCGGATCTGCTCATCCTTACGGTAATCGCGGTCGGCGCATGAGCCCAGCAGCTCCCAGTAGCGGGCAGGGGACATACCGGTGCCGGGGCGTTTGATCGCCAGATTGCGTTCGGTGAACGGCTCGCCGGCAGCGATCGGAGCGGCGGCGACGAGGCTGCGCCGGACAAGCGCTGCGGTCTGCAGCTCGGGCGTCGCCGGGAGTTTGGCCCCGGAGCCGAGCGCCTGCTCGACCTGGCGGATCCCCCGGACCATCTCCGCGAACGCTGCAGGCTCCAGCGAGGCCTGCTGATCCACCCCGGGGAGCATCCGATCCAGCGTCAGGTGCTTCTCGATGACACAGGCGCCGCGGGCTGCGGCAGCGATGGCGATAGCGCTGCCCTCGCTGTGGTCAGACAGCCCTGCAGCCAGTCCGAAGGCGCTGCTCAGCGTATCGATAGACCGCAGGTTGCAGCTGGCGGGCGGGGCGGGATATTCGCTGGTCGCATGGAGCAGGATGACATGGCGCTGCAACGCAGCTTGCCCCGCCGGGGAGACATACGCGTGGCGAAATGCGGCCGGGGAAGGGGGATCGGGCAGAGCGGCCTCATCTGTCTCGCCTGCGAGCAGCCCGTAGGCAAGGACAGCCAGCGCCTGCTCGACTTCGGCCAGCGTACTCATGCCGGTCGACAGCAGGAGGCACCGTCGGTAGCGGGCCGCTTCAAGCAGGAGCGGCAGATGGGTAAGGTCCCCCGAGCCGATCTTGATCGCAGGCGCGGCGAGCTGTCGTGCCAGGAAATGGAGCGATGGGCTGTCGAACGGCGTGGCGAGCAAGTCGATCCCCCGTGCGACGCAATCGTCACGCAGCTCCAGGATCGTCTCCTCCGGCAGCTCCAGCGCCTGCAGCAGCTCCCGCTGCGTGTGGCCGGCGTCTGCGGTGCGGCGCTGGTACTCAGCCAGCGGGGCGTCGTCGCAGACGAGCAGAGAGGTGTGGAACAGCTGCAGCTTCACGGCATCGGCGCCTGTGCTGGCAGCCGCTTCGACCAGGCTCGGTCTAACCGTGGCGAACCGTTATGATTGACGCCGATCTCGGCAATGATGTAGACCGGCCTGCTCTGCGCCGGATCAGTAGGGACAGGAGGTACTGGCATTTGGTTGCTCATGGGGTTACACCTCGTGAAAAAGTTTGGGGCCCGCCGCTTCAAGGGACAAGCGCGCGAGCAAGGCTGCGGCGATCCGCTCGCTGCTGTTGCCGTCGCCGTACGGATTGACGATGCTGCTGCGGTCCATGCGCAGCGCCTGATGGATCGCCGCTGCGATCATGCCGGCACGGGCCTCGCAGTGAAGGACGGAGTCTCCCCTGTAACGGCCCTGCTGTCTGCAGCCGATGTCGACGGTGGGCCTGCGCAGCGAGGGAACCTCCAGCAGGCCGCTGGAGGAGTTGCCGACGACGGCATCGACGGCCTGCACCAGACTGAGATACATTCGCGTTCCGAGCGAGACGTAGCTCCAGCTGCGGGGTCTGCTGCGGACGAACGCATCGATCATCGCTGCCATCCGTCGGCCCTGGGCATCCGCATTGGCGCCCGTAAACAGCAGGCCGATCCCCTCGTCAAGCCGCTGCAGCGCTTCAAGCAGCTCCTGCAGCTCGCGTTCGGCTCCTTCCTCCGACAAAGTAGCCGGGTGGTAGGTGACAAGCAGATTGACAGGCTGCAGCGCACAGCCGAGCGATTCCTCGATCTCCTGCCGGCTCAGCAGCCGGCAGCTGCGGACGGCATCGATGCCGGGATGGCCGACCGTCAGGACGGCGGCAGGACTCTCACCTAGCTGGATGACCCTCCGGCGGGCGGCTTCATGAGAGACCAGATGCAGCTGGGCCAGCTTGGTGATGCTGTGGCGGTAGCCGTCGTCGAGCGCGCCGCCCGTCACATCTCCGCCTGCGATGTGAGCGAGCCGGATGCGGGCATTGTAGGCGGCGAGGGCGGCTGCCAGGATCTCGAATCTGTCGCCGAGGACAACGACCCAGTCCGGCCGCAGGCGGGCGAGGGCGTCGGCGAATCCAGCAAGCCCGAGCGCCATCGCCTTGCTGGTCCCTGCCGCCGTATCGCTGGCGAGCAGGGTCTCGATGCGGGCTGCAATCGGGAAGCCATCGGCTTCGATCTGCCGCCAGCTATTGCCGAACTCAGGCGCCAGATGCATGCCGGTGACCGCCACTTGCAGCTCCACCGCCTCCTCGCGCTGCAGGATATGGAGCAAGCCATACAGCAGACCATAGTCGGCGCGGCTGCCGGTAACGACGCAGATGGCCGGTTTAGCCACCATCTCTCCTCCCTTCCAGATGTGGACTGCTGGGCAGGCACACGGTTCTTGCGCATAGCGATTCCGTACCGGAGAGATCCATACGCGGACATTTCCGGTACATGGTCAGCTGATGCAAGGGGGTCCACAGCGGCCTGGCAAGGATGCCCTCGCCATGCAGCCGCTCCAGCAGCGGCTGCAGCAGCGACTCCCGGCCGGGCTCAAGCAGCAGCGCATTCAACCAGTAGTTGCTGCGGGCGCGGCGGGGCTCCACCAGCATCTTCGCGCCGGTAACGCCCCGCATAGCTTCCCGGTAGCTGCGTGCCAGCCGGCGCTTGCGGACGAGGCTGTCCTCCAGCCGCTCAAGCTGTGCAAGTCCGAGGGCGGCGTTGAGCCCGGGCATCCGGTAGTTGAAGGCAACGGCGGTATGTTCGTAGCGCCACGGATGGGCTTGTTTGGCCGCAGCCGCCAGATGCCGCGCCGCTGCGGCGAGCTCATCGTCATCGGTCAGCATCGCCCCGCCGCCACCGGTCGTGATGATCTTGTTGCCATTGAAGCTTATGGCCGCTGTCCTTCCCCAGGAGCCGCACGGTATGCCGTCCCTGTGACTGCCGAGCGCGGCTGCCGCATCCTCGACGAGCGCCAGCCGGTGCTTGCGGCAGATCGCGGACAGGGCGGGCAGATCAGCGGGATGGCCTAGCACATGGACTGCAACGAGCGCGCGGATCGTCCGGCCGGTGCGGCGATTGCGGCAGCGGCCGCGGGCCATCTCTGTCTCATCCGCCAGATGACGCTCCAGCTTCTCTGGAGAGAGGCCGAGATCCGGCAGACTGCTGTCGGCAAAGTGCGGGATGGCGCCGCAATAGGCCACCGCATTGGCCGTGGCTACGAAGGTGAGTGCAGGCAGGATCACTTCATCCCCGGCCGTCACGCCTGCTGCGAGCAGCGCGAGATGAAGGGCGGCGGTGCCGCTAATAACAGCAACGGCATGCCGGACGCTGGCCGTTCGGGCCAGTTCGGTCTCGAGGAGGGATACCTGCTCGCTAACCGCCGATACGTAGCCGGTTGCCAGGCAACGCAGAAGCTGCTCCTGTTCGCGCTGTCCCAGCTCCGGCTCGTGCAGCGCGACGGGGCGGCGCTGCTCCTGCAGGACAAGCGAGATGCGCGAGGAGAGCTCCGCCAGCAGCGCTTCGCCTCTGGTCATAGATGGTAGCCCCGGCTGGCGTAGCGCTCCAGATGGCCGCTGCTGCCGAGCCATTCGGCTGTCTCGAGCATGCCCCTGAGCAAGCCCTCCCGCCCGTCGTAGTCCGGTGTCCAGTGCAGCAGACGGCGGGCTTTGGTATTGTCTGCGCATAGCCTGGTGACTTCGCTGTCCTCGGGCCGCAGGCGAAGCTGCTCCGTCTCGATGACCGCTTCGACGCCGAGTGCATCCGCGGCCAGCTTGGCGAGTTCGCCGATCGAGATCTCGAAGCCGCTGCCGAGATTAATCGACTCGCCTACGGCGCCGGGAGCGTCGGCTGCCGCCAGAAAGCCGCTGACCGTATCCTGGACGAAGGTGAAGTCCCGGGTCGGATGGAGCGCGCCGAGTCGCAGCACGGGGAGGCCGCTGCTCAGCTGGGCGAGGATGGTCGGCAGCACCGCCCGCAGCGATTGTCGGGGGCCGTATGTATTGAAAGGCCGGATGGTGACGACGGGCGTATGAAAAGCATAGTGAAACGAGGCCGCCAGCTGATCGGCGCCGATCTTGGTGGCCGCGTAGGGAGACTGCCCCTGCAGCGGATGCGTTTCCGACATAGGTACATAGCAGGCGCTGCCGTAAACCTCGCTGGTGGAAGTGTGGATCAACCGCTCCAGCTCCAGCTCTCGGACGGCCTGGAGCACATGAAGCGTGCCTTTGATATTGGTATCCACATACGACTCTGGAGCGTGATAGGAATAGGGAATCCCGATCAGAGCCGCCAGATGGAAGACGATCTGCTGGCCGGTCAGCGCTTTGCGTACGGCATAGGAATCCCGGATATCTCCGGCTACGATACGCAGCTGGGAGCGGACATCCTGGGGGATGGCGTCGAGCCAGCCCGTTGAGCCGTCTGGCTGATACATGACAAATGCCGTGACCTCGGCCCCCGCCCGCACGAGCCGCTCGGTCAGGTGGGAGCCGATAAAGCCGCATGCTCCCGTGACGACTGTTTTTTTGCCTGCAAGCCTCATCCTGTCACCACCTTCAACTGTTTATACACTTTATTGCGGGAGCGGCCCGAATATGCAGCCTGTCGATTGATGTCGCGTACCTGCGGCAGCAGAGCGGAGAGCTGGTGCTGGACAGGACATGCGCAGTGACCATCTCGGGGATGTCCACATGTAATAGAGAGAGAAGCTAGATTAGCTCAAAAGAGAGGAGGACTGTCGATGGCTCCGATATGCGGGAATCATCATTGTGTGATCAAAGGCGCGTGCTGCTGTGGCGGTCAACAGGTGTACTATGAACCCCGGCGGGGTCCGGCCGGTCCTCCAGGTCCACCAGGCCCGCCCGGTCCGGAAGGGCCAGAAGGTCCACGGGGGCCCCGGGGAGTGACGGGAGCGACAGGAGCGACAGGAGCGACGGGTGCGACGGGTGCGGCGGGAGCGACGGGAGAGGCGGGAGAGGCGGGAACGACGGGTGCGACAGGGGCCACGGGAGCGACGGGAGCGACAGGAGCCACGGGAGCGACAGGAGCCACGGGAACGACGGGAACGACGGGTGCGACGGGAACGACGGGTGCGACAGGGGCCACGGGATCGACGGGAGCGACGGGAGCGACGGGTGCGACAGGGGCCACGGGAGCGACGGGAGCGACAGGGGCAACATTCAACACATCGGGCTCTGCCGCAAACAATGTCGGAGCGACCATCGTCCTTACTGTATTAAATCCGACGGCTAACATCCCTTTTCCCAACGCCCAAAACTTTTCGTCCGATATTACCGTCAACAACCCGACAGCAACGATCTTTACCGTGAATACGGCCGGACGTTATCTGATCACTTATGTGATCTATTCCGGGATCAGCATTGTAGCAACTTATCAGTTATTTCGTAACAACGTCGGAGTCAATGGCACCCAACTCACAATTGCGGGAAATGTACCGATTGCGCACAACCAGATTGTGTTGACCCTGGCTGCGGGGGATACGCTCAGAGTTACTGTCACCACTACCGTAGCCGGTACATTAACGCTTGCTGCAGGCTCTACGAATGCAACCTTCTCAATCGTACGAGTAGGATGATAGATTATAGACAGGGGGTGCCATCCCAACAATCTTCTGGAACCAAAACGAGCTCCGGGTCACCTGCCGTTGCCAGACATAGCACCGCTCAACTTTTGGCCGTTCTAAGCATGATTCAGTGTTACTTTGAACTGTCGGACAGGACAATTAGGACTAGCTCCTAAAAATAATTGCAACCTAAATCTTCCTCGTTACGTCTAATATAACAAGTCACCAAGCAGCACATGATCTGTAGGGCTTATCGCTGAACTGTTCCGAGGCACAGGGGAAAAAGCAAGATTGCCCAGGACAGAAGCGACTGCTCCCATCCAGCTCATGGCAAGTTTTTTTACAGACATTACCGATTCAAGAACCACATATTGGAGTAATAGAAGGATGGGATTACTTCGTGTTACCAGAGATCTTGCAAGGGGAAGCAGGATCGGATCAGTAGGGTTCAGACAACAGAAATTCTGAATGCTTGAACTGATAGGATACCAGGGTAACCTATGTGGACGAGAGAGGGAGAGGAACCGGATGAGAAAACAACTACGCGCAGGCATGATTATGATGCTGGCTGCGGTACTGGTCACGATGACGGCCTGGACCGGGACAGCTGATGCCAACACCAATCGTATTTCGTCCAGTCAAGATCAATTGATCGTCGTCAACAAGAAGACCAACAAGCTCGCTTTTTTCGAGGGCGGCAAACTGGTGCAGGAATATACGGTAGCCACCGGGCTGACGCCCGATCTGACGCCGGAGGGTAAGTTCAAGATCGTCAATAAGATCAAGAACAGACCCTACTACAAAGAGGGCATCAAGGGCGGCGATCCCACCAATCCGCTGGGCGACCGCTGGATCGGTCTCGATGTCAACGGGACCAAAGGAACGACCTACGCCATTCACGGCAACAACAACGAGCGCTCCATCGGCAAGTATGTAAGTGCCGGCTGTATCCGGATGCATAACAAATCGATTCACGAGCTCTTCGAGAAGGTCAAGGTGAATTCGTATGCTGTTGTAACGACCTCTTCGCTATCCTTTGAAGAGATTGCTCGCAACAATGGTTACGATGTGGGCCCACAGAAGTATAATGGCAAGATCGTTATCAATGGCACGGAGCAAAAGCTGACCCAATCCATGATCATGTCCGACCAGCGTATCTTCGTACCAATGCGTGATCTGTTCCAGCTCTTGGGTGCGACGGTGCAATGGGACAACACGACCAAAACCGTGACAGCATATAGTAGAGGACTCGTCCTGGTGCACAAGCCGCTGACCGGGTCGGCCACGGTTAACGGAAGCTCGGTCAGCATCAACACGTCCATGATGCACAACGGTTCGGTGATGCTGCCGCTGCGGGATATCTCGACGCTGTCGCAGTTCGACGTTCACTGGGAGTCCAAGAACAATACCGTATATCTGACTAGCAAAGCTACTGCAACAAGCAAATAGGCGTGTAGCCCCCTGCCAGAAAAACCGTTAGTTGCCGAATGTATTCATTCAGCAGACTAGCGGTTTTTTCTTGCGCTTATTCGAAAAAATATGTGCAGCACAAATTATCTTGCGGTTTTTGAAACCATTTGACCCAGAATTTCGTCTTTTTTTAGGGGTAATGCTGCATCCTCTGTGAAAAGCAAAAATGATAGAAAAAGAGTAAAGAGGATAAGTCTATCTGGGGTCTGGCGCTAACTCCAAAGCCTACAAAGTCGCCACTACTCCGGGTGAGCTGCCGAGAGAGTGAAATACCTGCCAAGCGGCAGTTGAATAAGACTGTAGCGGGAATGTTGCTCAATGCGATTCGCAAGACTGCAGCCGGTGCAGATGCGGGTCTCGTGGCAAAGATAATAATCGTCGCGGTACCACATAATCTTAGTACTAGGAAGCAAGCGAATATTAACGTAATATAAAGACACGGCACGTTAATGAAAGGCAATCATTCGGAGATTGACAGCGTATATGAATACTCCCGCCACTTGCCGATCCTGAAGCACGGCTGAAGTGGGGGTTTCAGATGTCTCAACCTGACTTTCTCAGGATGCTTAACACCTGTGGAGTTGACACGTTGACGGACTGGTTACCATCCAACCCCTCTATCCCATCCATGCGTTTGGCACGTATGTTTGGGAATACTTTGCGCAGGAGGTTGGCCGCTCCATTCACATCGGCATGAATCATGCCGAGCGGGCTCACATACAGCCCACGGTGGACCCGCTTGCCGGAGAAGGCACAGGTCACCGCCTCATCAAAACGCGGTAACGGATCGTGATCCTGGAAGCTTGCTTTGGACGTATATGCTTCTTCGGTCACGATCACCGTGATGCCTTGCTCTGCTGCCTTATACTGGATCATCCCAATGAGCAGCCCGTGCGGGAGGTGACAGAACGACTGATTGTTGCACCGTCCCATGCCGGTGCCTTGCTTCCATCCTGTGTTTTGACCGATCACGATGGTGCCGATACGCGCCTCCACGGCCAGCCTGACATGTGATGACTGATCTTGTGAAACAGGTCCTTGATTCGGCGATAGCGCTTCAGGTGTAAGCGTTCCAGTCGTTTCGACGTATGCAGGCCTTCTCGCGGGTCCTTGCCGTGGCGAAGAATACGCGAGTAGTGCGCTTTCATCTTGTTGTAGTATTGATTGATCGCTTTGACGATCCCGCCCTTCACGAGCATCGGCTGCGCGCCGGTTGTCGTGACCATGGTTGCGAGATTGTCCACGCCGAGATCAATCGCCATGCAACATGCAGATGGAGCAGCGTCCGCTACCGGTTTTGGCACTTTCAGAGGGCGAGCGAAGATCAGTTCGACAACATAGTGCCCATGACGAGGGACGACACGCACTTGCTTAAGTCTGCCGTCCTTACAGCCCAGCTTGCCGATGTTCAGTTGCCGTTTTGTTCGGGGGAGTTTAAGATACTTCCCTTCTTTGATGACGCAGTCCTGATTCAAGAACACCACTTCCTTCACCTTGCTTCGAGCATAGCCCGGCATCTTCGGCTTGCCCGTGAATCGCTCCGGCTGTTGTCGGTACGCCTTCATACTGGCGAAAAAGGAAGCCCAGTTCTGAAAAGCCACCTTCAGGATGCCTTGGCTGCTCTGTGCAGGAAGCGCGCGGTAATCCGGCTGGTTCATCACCCTGAACAAGGCATCCAGGAAGGCATACGAGAGGAAGGGCCGCTCCGGCGAGGGCAACACAAAGGGACGAGCACGATTTTTCGCGCTTCTTCGCTCGTTCATCGCATCCAGATGCGCGGAGAGGGTATCCATCACTTGCCGTTGCAACGGCTGGCAAGCAGCAGACTGCCCCCTGGCAGTAAACACTTGCCGGACAAGGTGAAACGGCTGTCGCCGTTACCGCGCAGTCAGTTTCATTCCGGAGAAATACAAGCTTAGTAGATAAGAGAATCATATACGTTCTAGTATTTTATAAAAGGTAGCCGTATTATACAGATTCTTAGCATGTTGGCACGTTTCATCGAGGTAAGAAAATAACGGATTCCCTGGCTTGATCCACACTTGAAACGTTCGATATTCGGATTTTGGCACGGACATGAGGTCACCTCCTTCCTCACTCAATAAGCGAATGTATGTTCCTATTTATTATACCGTCGCAAAGGAGAAAAGGAAAGAAGATTTTGTGGGCTAGACGAGAAGTCGCCGATTCACCTCACCAGTTGAAGAAGTGGGAGTCCTCTCGGCGAAAGTTGATAGATAATAGAGAAAAAGGGAAGTTGAGAGAATTAAGGTGGAGGTCGAAAGGCATGGCACGCGAAAAGGAGATACATATTGTGTTGACGGATACCGGCACGGTGCTGAACCGGGCGATCCGATGGTGTACGAAGGATCCGCTCAATCACGCATCGATCGCCTTTGACCGTGAGTTGAGGGAGGTCTACAGCTTCGGTCGCAAAAGTCCCGGCAATCCATTGATCGGCGGTTTCGTGCAGGAGGACATGTACGGCAGGCTCTTCAGAGACGCATCCTGCGCCATCTACTCTTGCCGGGTCAGCGAGCAAGTATACGATCGCATCCGCAGGCGGGTGCGGGCGATGCACCGCAAGCAGGAGTTGTATACGTACAACTTCGTCGGTCTGTTCGCGCTGCTGCTCAATATTGAATGGCGCCGGAACCGCGCCTACTTCTGTTCGCAGTTCGTCGCTTATTTGTTCGAGAGCAGCGGGATGCCGCTCGTGAACAAATCGCCGCTGATGACGACGCCCGGCGATCTGGCACGCGCTCGATTCCTCCGGCTGGAGTACGAGGGCAAGCTTCAGCACTACGCCTTCCTCGGCGAGTCCGCGATGGCTCGGCGGCCCGCAGCGGCAAGCCGTCTGCGCAGGCTGCTTACCCTGCCGATTGCCGGACTGCAGAAGATGCTGCCTTATTGAGACCTGACGTCAGTTTACCGCGAGTGCATCGTTACACATCAGAGACCTTTACCCTGGCCTTGGACACCGGGGTAAAGGTCTTTTTGTGGAGCGAGTTCAGGTTTGTGTCTTGATCAGGTGCGCGATGGAACGGGTCTTGGCAATCTGCATCGCCAGCTGGCCCAGCTCTTCAAAGCTTAAGGTTCTCAACTGTCCAATCAGCGGATCGGGTACGCGGCCCCCGCCCAAGATGCTCTCCGCAATATCCAGTACGGCTTCGATACGAGCCTCGTACTGCTCCGGAGTGATTTTTCTCATCCAGTCCCTCTCCATTCTTCAGCGGTAATCCTATCATTATTAGAGCATATTAGAACGTAAACTGATGATTGCCTATTTTGGCTGCCGCGCTGCGGGAGTTGAAATAGGTGGACGTGGAGATGTCCGGATTATAGAAGAAGAGCGCACCGCTCGTAGGGTCCACGCCAGCAGCGGCATCCAACGCCGCCTGATAAGCCGTCGCATCCGGCTTCATGTTATAGCGGCCGTTGTGGACGACGGTAAAGGCATTGGGCTGCATGATGACATCCCGGACCGTGTCCGGGAAAAGGTCGGACGTCATCCGGTTCAGGATGACAGCGCCAACCCCGACCTGGCCGTCGTAGCTTTCTCCTCTGGCTTCGGAGTAGATGATCCTGGCGATCAGGTTGATTTCTTCCTCGGTCAGGCTATAGCCCTGGTTATCCAGGCTGCCTAGCGTCTCCGGTCCGGCGATGCCGTCGACCAGCAGGCCGTTGGTCTCTTGATATCGAATCACGGCCTGCTCAGCGGCCTGTCCGTAAGTAGCGTTGATGGCGTCCGAATAATAGCCAAGCGCATGCAGACGGGTTTTCAGTTCCTTGACGGCAGCCCCCTGGCTGCCGAGCTTGAGGAGCGGCGTCGACGCCTCGGCTTTGCCTACAGCTGCGGTTGCGGTTATGGTCATGAGGACAAGAATAAGCAGAAGAAGTCTTTTCATCGTTGTTGTTATCCCTCCGAAACATGAATTTGTTGTGAGCAAGGGTGGTTATATAAGAAAGTAAATGTGTTCTCATCTACTTAGCTTATATTTCTCCGGAATGAAACTAACGGTTTCGCCAAAGAATGGCAACAGCCGTTTCACCTTGCCGGTACTGATTCTAGCACAGTTGATATCGCGTATTGAATAATCCTTATAGAATTATAATGATATTAAAACGTTCTAATGCAACCCGAAACAGGTTAAAAACGTTGGCTGACCTGGTCGAGCAGGCAGCTTGACAAATCATCAGTTAATAACTAAACTGATAACAACAAACAAGCAAAGGAGGGCGGCGGGATGACAGAAGAGGGCGAGCGATCCGGGAGGATGCCTAGCGATGACAGGCTTGGCCTGTTGGTCTGGTACCGCTTGTCCCGGGCTTACAACCAGAGCCTGCGGGCATCCTCTCTGCATTTGAAGCAGTGGGACCTGACCGTAGCCCAATTCGATGTCCTGGTACAGATTGGTGCCCAAGAGGGTCTCACACAGCAGGAGCTGGGAGAGAAATTGTTCGTCACGAAGGGCAATGTTACCCAATTATTGGGCAAGCTGGAGGAACAGGGCTGGATCAGGCGGGAGAAGCGCTGGAAGAGCAAGCATCTGTCGCTGACAGCAAAGGGCCGCGAACTGATAGATGCGGTGGCGCCGCGGCAGGAACGACAGCAGGCCTCCCATTTTCACGGGTTAAGCAAGGAAGAGAAGAAGCAATTGATTACCCTGCTGAAGAAGGTTCAACCGATGCAGCAAACGGACGATAATCATTAAAGGAGGCAACAACCAATGGAACTGACATTAAAAGGCATCCATCACTTGTCGGCGATTACGGCCAAGGCGGCAGCCAATTTTGATTTTTATACTAAAGTAATGGGCATGCGGCTCATCAAAAAAACGGTCAACCAGGACGATACCAGCGTCTATCACTTGTTCTACGGGGACGAGAAGGGCAACCCGGGTACCGAGCTGACCTTCTTCGAGATCCCGATGGCAGGCCGCAGCCGCGAGGGCGTGAGCAGCATCTCGGGAACATCGCTGCGCGTCGCGTCGAACAAGGCGATCCTGTATTGGAAAGAAAGATTCGAGCAGTTCCAGGTGGACCACGACGAGATCACCGACCGCGGCGGCAGGGAGACGCTGGCCTTCCGCGATCCCGAAGGGCAACGGCTGCTGCTCGTCTCCGACGAGACGAACGAAGGGGTCGCCGGGGGGACACCGTGGGACCGCAGTCCGGTACCGGCCGAATACGGCATCACGGGTCTGGGTCCGATCTATCTGACGGTTCGGGATCCCGAGCCGACAGTCCGGACGTTGACTGACCTGATGGGCTTCCGTCCGGCAGGCAGCTATGCTTCTGTAGTCGAGGGCCAGCCGGACATCCTCGTTTTTGAGACGGGAGAGGGCGGCACAGGCGCGGAGATTCACATCGAGGAGCGGTCCGATCTGCCTCGCGAGCAGCAGGGGCGCGGCGGCGTCCATCATGTGGCCTTCCGGGTCGAGGATGAAGCCGAGCTCCGCGCGTGGGTAGAGAAGCTTCGGGCAGCGCGTGTGCCGAGCTCGGGCTTCGTCGACCGTTTCTACTTCCGCTCGCTGTACTTCCGCGAGCCGAACGGCATCCTCTTCGAGCTGGCCACGGACGGTCCCGGTTTTGATACGGACGAGGAACTGGCGCATCTGGGCGAATCCCTGGCCTTGCCGCCATTCCTGGAGCCTCGGCGTCGGGAGATCGAGGCGGGACTGCAGCCGCTGGATACGGCAGGACAGGGTAGGTAAGAGGCGGACATTCGTCAGAGAGGGAACAGACCGTTCACACGGATCACTAGATGAGGAGGAATCATAAGATGAAGCATCGATTCGAGCAAGGAAGCGATCCTGGAGCGCCAGTACTGCTGCTGCTGCACGGTACCGGAGGCAATGAGGATGATCTGCTGCCGATCGGCCGCATGATCTCCCCGGGGTCGTCACTGCTGGGGGTTCGCGGCAATGTATTGGAGGCGGGCATGCCGCGGTTTTTCCGGCGGTTGTCCGAGGGGGTGTTCGATGAGGAGGATCTGATCTTCCGTACCCGGGAATTGCATGATTTTGTGGACGAGCAAGCGGAAGCCTATGGATTGGACCGGAGCCGGATCGTCGCTGTCGGTTACTCCAACGGCGCCAACATCGCTGCGAGCCTGCTGTTCCATCATGCCGATACGCTGGCCGGCGCTGTGCTGCTGCATCCGATGGTGCCCCGCCGCGGCGTGACGCTGCCCGATCTGAGCCAGGTAGGCGTCTTCATCGGAGCCGGGCGCAACGACCCGCTCTGCCCGCCGCAAGAGAGCGAGGAGCTGGAGCGGCTGCTGACGGGAGCAGGAGCCGATGTAACGCTGCATTGGGAGAACCAGGGTCATCAGATCTCGCGTACAGAAGTGGAAGCAGCGGCGAAGTGGTTCGCCCAGGTCTTTCCAGGTTAAAAGCTCCATCAGGGGGAGTGTCATCCATGAAGCAAGTAATGCAAGCAGCAAACCTGCGGGAAGCATACGTAGTCGGCAATTTCCAGCGGCAGCTCGGCGTTTCCGGCGACTGGCTGCCGGATAGTCCCGCTACCCGGATGACCGATATCGGCGGCGGCATGCACAAGCTGACGGTACGGCTGACGGCGGGAGATTATGAATACAAGGTGGTTCTTGGCGGTAGCTGGGAGGAGAATTATGGCGCCGGCGGCGATGCGGGCGGCGGCAATATTCCATTCAAGCTGGAGCAAGCGGGGGAGATCACGTTCCTCTACTGCGAGGATGGCGGGAGACGGCGGATCTCTGTGTGGCCGGGCGAGCCCGACGGGGCTCAGTTGGCCGAGGCGAGCTGGGACGAACTGGACGCGCTCTGTTATTATGATGGCGACGACCTCGGCGCGGTGTACAATGACGGAGCTGCAGTCTTGAAGCTGTGGGCGCCCAAGGCGGACGCGGTGACGGTCTGGTTCTACGATAAAGACGATCCCGAGCTGGCGATCGGCGGGGTGTCCATGACGCGGCAGAGCTGCGGCGTGTGGTCGGCCTCCGCCGAGCCTGCGGATTTTCAGGTGGACGACCTGAGGGGCTACTATTATCAATATGAGGTGAAGCACGGCCGACGCTCCAGGCGAGTGCTGGACCCGTATGCACGGTCGATGGCGCCTTTCCGGGTGAATCCGGCGGGCATCCCGCTCGGCGGCGACCGCGATGCCGTGGGCAAAGCCGCGATCGTCGACCTGAGCCGGACCGAGCCGGAGGGCGGCGTGCGGCCTGCGGCTATCCCAGGCTATCAGCGCAGAGAGGACGCGATTATCTATGAGGTGCATATCCGCGACTTTACGTCTGATCCGGCGATAGCGGGGGATCTGACTGCGCGGTGGGGTACCTTCCGTGCCTTTATCGACAAGCTGGCGTACATCCGCTCGCTTGGCGTTACCCATATCCAGCTGCTCCCGGTCATGGCATGGTATTATGGCGATGAAGCGGCGATGGGAACGCGGGAGCTGGAGCCGTCCACCTACAATAACCAGTACAACTGGGGATACGACCCGCACGGCTACTTTGCGCCGGACGGCGCTTATTCCGAAGATCCCGGCGATCCGGAGCTGCGGATCCGCGAGTTCAAGGAGCTGGTCGAGGCGATCCATGCCGCCGGCATGGGGGTCATTCTGGATGTCGTCTATACGCATATGGCCAAGCATTGGCTGCTGAGCGACATCGTGCCGGGCTATTATTTCTGGGAGGATGCGGACGGCAAACTGCTCGGGGGCTTTGGCAGCAATCTGGCGACCAATCACAAGATGGCCGAGAAGCTGATGATCGACTCGGTCGCCTACTGGTTCTCCGAATACAAGATCGACGGGATGCGGTGGGATATGATGGGCGATGCGACGTATCCAGCCGTCCAGCGCGCGTATGATGCGGCCCGGGAGATCTGTCCAGACGCGCTGTTCATCGGTGAAGGCTGGCGCACCTTTGCGGGTCATCAGGCCGAGCCGGCTCTGCAGGGTCTAGCTGCCGATCAGGACTGGATGGACAAGACCGATGACGTCGGCGTCTTCTCCGACGAGTTCCGCGATGAACTCAAGGGCGGCTTCGGCAACGAGGGCGAGCCGCGCTTCCTGACCGGCGGCGCACGCAGCATCGCTGCACTGTTCCGCAACCTGAAGGCACAGCCCGCGAACACGCCGGCCGATGCGCCAGGAGATATGGTGCAATATATCGAAGCGCATGACAACTTGACGCTGCATGATGTCATTGCCCTTACGCTGCAGGTGGATCCAGGCGAGGCGAAGGCTGAGCGGGAGATTCACCGGCGGATCCGGCTGGGGCAGGTGCTGCTGCTGACCGCGCAAGGTACAGCCTTCCTCCATGCCGGGCAGGAATACGGCCGCACGAAGCGTTGGGAGGGGGCAGGCGCACCTGCCAGCCAGGCGCATACACTGCGCGACCGGCTGGGAGAGACGATCGGCTATCTGATCCACAACTCCTACGATTCTTCGGATGCGATCAACCGCTTCGACTGGGCCAAGGCGACCGATCCGGCGCTGCATCCGGTCTGTGCGCAGACGAGCCGCTACACGGCAGGGCTGATCCGGCTGCGCCGTTCGGCCGATGCCTTCCGATTGCCTGCACAGGCGCTGGTGAATCGCTGCGTGACGCTGATCGGGGCGCCGGAGATCCGCGAGCATGATCTGGTCATCGCCTACCGCTGCAGCGAACCGGAAGGGGAGGCGTCATACTACATCTTCGTCAACGCCGATACGCATGAACGCCAGTTGACCTTGGAGACGGATCTGACTGGCGGCGAGGTCCTCGTCGACGGCGAGCGAGCCGGCATCGAGCCGCTGCAGCAGCCGTCAGGGTTCTCACTGACGGCAGGTGGGATCACCCTGCAGCCGCTGACGGCGGCGGTGATCCGGGTCCGTGAGCTCGCTGAGCTGGAGGCGTGATCCGGCTCCTGCTCCTGGAGGTCGCAGAGCGGGAGGCGCTTGTCTAACCGGGTGAGAGTCTGTATAGTAGAGGGAAGCGTATGCTGTGGCGCATGGGCGGGATAAGAAATTATATACAACGGTAGGAGGCGGTAGAGATGGCACGTTATCTGTTCTCATATGAAGTGAAGTCCACCGGCCGCAAAGGCGAGTTCAGCTGGTCTGCGGATTCGGAGGCGGAGGCTCGCGAGCTGGTGCACGCCAAGATCACCGACTTTGAATTCACAGAGCCGGAAGACATCGTCGTCGGCGACCTGCTCGAGGTCAAGGAAACGACCGGCAATCAATATTACGAATGCGAAGGCTGCAGCGCGTAAGCGGCCTTGAGCACACGAAGGGCGGTGCAGAGGTGATCTGCACCGCCCTTTTATTGCGCAGCTTAGGCTCATAGCGGTGTGCCAGGCTGCAGAGATGCGTGTGGATGCCGCTGCAACGAACCTTTTCTTCCCTTACAGCGGCCCACCCGGCTTACCTGCCTGCTGCAACGCACTTTTCTTCCCTTACAGCGACCAACCGGGCTTACCCGCACGCTGCAACGAACCTTTTCTCCCTTACAGCACCCAACCCAGCTTACCCGCACGCTGTAACGAACCTTTTCTCCCTTCCAGCGACCAACCCGGCTTACCTGCATGCTGTAACGAACTTTTCTTCCCTTACAGCGTCCAACCCGGCTTATCCGCACGCTGCAACGAACTTTTCTTCCCTTACAGCGACCAACCCAGCTTACCCGCACGCTGTAACGAACCTTTCTTCCCTTACAGCGTCCAACCCGGCTTATCCGCACGCTGCAACGAACCTTTCTTCCCTTACAGCGACCAACCCAGCTTACCCGCACGCTGCAACGAACCTTTTCTCCCTTACAGCACCCAACCCAGCTTACCCGCACGCTGCAACGCACTTTTTGTATCTCCGCGGCCCGCTTACACCATCACCTTGCCCAAGGCGCGCACATACAGCCATTGGGCGACGACGAAGTAGAGTAGCTGCAGCGCGAGGAATACGCCTGATGCGAGCAGTACCGGGCCAAAGAACACATGGATCCCGATCGCAGACAGGAACGGCTTGACGACGACCATCGTCTGGATGGCAGAGACGACGATCGGCACGAAGAACAGGATGGCGATCTGCCGCACCGCCGAACTCCGCATCTCGGCTGCGCTTAGTCCGATCCGCGAGAGCGCCTGATACATCCTGGCATCGCCGGCCAGATCGGTATGCAGCTTGAAGTACAGGAAGCTGGCGGAGCAGACAGAGAACAGCAACGCGATGAACATGCCGACGAAGGTATACAGCATCGTAGCCTGCTTTACTTTCATAAACTCAGAGCCGCGGGCGTACAGATAGCCGCTGCCCTCATCACTTTCCGACAGACGTTCATCCACCAGTGCCCCGACAGCAAGCTCTGGCGCATCTCCGGCCGGCGGCCCCGTATTCCACTCGGGAACATAGTAGCGGTACGTCTCATAATTGACGAATCCGTCTGCCTTGGCCATCGCCTCCTGAACGGGTGCATAGGTCTGATCATCCAGGACCAGCAAGCCGCCGGGATTGGTGACGCTCGCTGCCTGCTCATGCAGCTGGACGTTGACAGTAACTGCAGCTTCGGGCTCATGGATCAATCCAATCGTGTCTCCCTGGACCAAAGGGGACGTCTCGATCTCATCCGTGTGGATGACCAGCGCAGTCCCGGGAGCAAGCTCTGCCGCCGGTATGTCCAGCGCTTCCGCCATGGCATTGTAAACGGATAGCGGGAAGGTCTGCATGTAATGATCTGCTCCGTCTGGAAGCGTGATCCGGCTGTAGAGCTGGCGCGAGACAATCTCGCGGTAGACGATGCCCTCTGACTCCAGCACCTCCCGGATAGCTGCGGGGGTTTGAGGGGAAACTGCCTCTTCGTACGCGTTGTACTCATAAGCGAACGGTCGAGCTTCAAACTCCTGCCGGTTCGTCTGATCGATCGCCAGGATGATGCCGGTGCTCATACTGGCGAGTGCCGTCATGACCGTGATCAGGAAGAGCATCCGCGCATTATCCCGCAGCTTGTAGGCCATCTCGGAGATCCAGAGCAGATGGACGCCGCGCCAGACCCGGCTCCGATTGCGCTTCAGGCGACGCATGGTCAGGACGGACAACTGGGAATAGAAGAAATACGTGCCGGCGATGCCGCTGGCGGCGGCGACCAGGATCGTCAGCGGGGTCAGAAAAACCCATAGCGACAGGAAGCCGATGATCAGCAGCGCGATACCAAAGAGCGACAGCAGAATCGACACTTTGGGTTCTTTTTTGGGCTTGCTGCTGCCCTTGAGCAGCTCCAGCACCTGATTGCGCCGCAAGAAGGCGATCGTGCAGACCGAGACGACGGCGAACAGCACAAGGAAGGCGCTGACGGTCAGGATCATTGCCGATACCGGCAGGTACATCGGCAGGCTATCCTGGCCGAAGGTGTTGGCGCTCAGCCCGAGGAACCAGAAGGACAACGGGAAGCCGCCGGCCAGACCAGCCAGGATGGCGATGACGCCGACGATCATATTCTCGGTGAAGATGAGGCGGTTCAACTGTCCCGGGCTCGTGCCCAGGATCGTAAGAATACCGAACTCCTGGTTGCGCGACTTCAGAAAAGCACTGATCGAATACAACACAAAGAAAAAGGCGAAGACATAGACGATCACGGAAGCCGCCGCCAAACCCGCCGCTGTGCGGGGGCCGGTATCCGTCTCGCGGATGGCCGGATGAAGGATGAATACGGCATACGTGAAAAACAGCGTCACCATAAACGCGCTGCTCAGCAGATAAGCCAGATACGCGCGCAGGTTGCGGCGGACATTGTTAAAGGCGAACTGTCGAAAGCTCATCGGCATTGCCTCCCCACGATGACAGCATGTCGATGATCTGCTGGAAGAATGCCTGACGGCTCTCTCGCTGGTGGATCTCGCCTGCCAATTGACCGTCCTTGATAAAAATAATCCGATCGCAATAGCTCGCCGCCAGCGGATCGTGCGTCACCAGCATGATCGTCGTACCATCCTCGCTGTTGATCGCGCTGAGCGCCTCCATCACATTGCGGGAGCTGCGCGAATCGAGCGAGCCAGTCGGCTCGTCCGCCAGGATGAGCGACGGCCGGCTGATGATGGCGCGGGCAATCGCCGTGCGCTGGCGCTGGCCGCCCGATATCTCATAGGTGCGTTTGCCGAGGATATCGGTGATGCCGAGGCGGGTTGCAACCTGCTGCACCAGCGCTTCCATCTCGCTTAGCTTGCGGTAGTCGAGGGTCAGCGGCAGGACGATATTTTCTTCTACCGTCAACGTATCCATCAGATTGAAGTCCTGGAAGACGAAGCCGAGCTGTCTGCGGCGGAATTCGGCCAGCTCCTTCTTCTTCATGCGGTTGGGATCGACGCCGCCGATCGAGAGCTGGCCCGAGCTGGGCTTGTCGATCGTCGAGACCATATTGAGCAGTGTCGTCTTGCCGCTCCCCGATGGTCCCATGATACCGACGAATTGTCCTTTGCTCACCGTCAGCTGTATATTCGTCAGGGCATGGGTAGTCACTTTGCCCGGGTAGATCTTGTTTAGTTGTTTGACCTCCAGCATATTCATAACGTATGATTCCTCCCCTGATTGCCGGGCCCTGCCCGGTATGGATGAGCGGCGGCATGTTGTCCACGACGCTGAACATCCTTATTTGTGAATGACTTTATCGTACCTGTCAAAGTTCTTTTTCTTTATGATTTTCTCTTAAATTTTCCTTAAACCTGATCCTGGCCTGCCGTGTGATGAGATGACTTTACTTGCAGACGATTTTCCCTTACTCTTGTTAAGGGAGTGATGCGCTTGCAGCCGGTATCCGGCTCGGGCATATCGCATTTTACGATGGATAGTGGGGGATACCGAATGACACGTATTGGAGCAATCGAAGCCGGCGGGACCAAGTTTGTATGCGGCATCGGCAATGAGCATGGACAGATCGAGGACCGGGTCAGCTTCCCGACCGGCAAGCCGGAAGAAACGCTGGCGCAGGTCATTTCTTATTTTAAGGACAAGCAGGTGGAGGCCATCGGGGTCGGCACGTTTGGTCCGATCAATATCGACCGCAACAGTCCGCAATACGGCCATGTAACGACGACGCCCAAGCCGGGCTGGACGAACTATCCGTTCCTGGGGACGCTGAAGGCCGCGTTCGATATTCCTTTCGGCTGGGATACGGACGTCAACGCCGCGGCGCTGGGAGAGGCGACGTGGGGCGCAGCCAAAGGGCTGAACAGCTGTGTCTATTACACAATCGGCACTGGCGTAGGTGTCGGTGTCTATACAGAAGGCAGACTGGTGCATGGTCTGGTCCATCCCGAAGGCGGGCATGTGCCGATCAGGCGTCATCCGGAGGATACATACGAGGGCTTCTGCCCGTACCACGGCGACTGCCTCGAGGGATTGACGGCGGGGCCTGCGCTGCTCGGACGCTGGGGCGTTCCGGGGCATGAGCTGCCACAGGATCATAAGGCCTGGGAGATCGAAGCGTTCTATATCGCCCAAGCGCTGACAGGAGCGATCCTGATGCTCTCGCCGCGCAAGATCATCCTGGGCGGCGGGGTGATGCACCAGCTGCACCTGTTCCCGCTGATCCGGGCAGAGGTGCTGCGCAATCTGGCAGGCTATGTGCTGGCACCGGAGATTATCGAGGGGATCGACAGCTATATCGTGCCGCCGGGGCTTGGCGACAATGCGGGACTGAGCGGCTCGCTGGCGCTGGGGCTCGAAGCGTTGGCTGGGAACTGAGCGATCCGTTAAGCTTGGAGGGAGGACATTATGGCCAAAGGCAAGTATTACGTCGTCTGGCAGGGCAAGCAGCCGGGCATCTATACCAGCTGGCCGGAGTGTCAGAAGCAGGTGAACGGCTATACGGATGCCAAGTACAAGTCATTTGGCACCAAAGCCGAGGCTGAGCAGGCGTACCAGAAAGGCTGGAAGGGCTACTGGGGCAGCAAGAGCGGTGCGGCTGCGGGGACGGCATCGGCGAAAAGCGGCGGGGTCCGCCGCACCAAGACTGCCGAGCCGGCTGGCGAGATCGACTATGACAGCATCTCCGTCGACGTCGGCACCAGGGGCAATCCGGGCCCTGTCGAGTATAAGGGCGTGGACACCCGGACTGGCGAGATTATTTTCTCAAAAGGACCGATCCGTAAGGGCACCAACAACCTGGGCGAGTTTCTCGCCATCGTGCATGCCCTCGCCTTGCTCAAGTCGCAAGGCAGCAGCAAGACCGTGTATACCGATTCGGTCAATGCGATGAAGTGGGTCAAGGAAAAGACCGTGAAGACGACCCTTCCGCGCGATGCCAGCACCGAGGAGATCTGGACCATGATCGACCGGGCGCTGCAATGGCTGCAGACGAACACGTACGACAACAAGGTGCTGAAGTGGAATACCAAGGCGTGGGGCGAGATCAAGGCGGATTATGGCCGTAAATAACGCCGTAAATAACGGCGGGAGTCTGGCGAGCAGCCCAGGGGGAGACCCGTTTGGGCATCGTCCAAACATCGGTCACAAAAAAGTTGATTTGTCCTGTTTCAGCTGTGAGGGGCTGGGGTAATAGGAATCAAGATGGGAAGTGAATGTTAGAATCAGACGACAGAACGGATGCCACACGTTGTCATTCCGAAAGGTTGTTGATTGCTATGCACTCTCAATCAAGGAGGAGAAGAAGGAGAGTACGCTTGCTCCGATATTTCTCCGGTAAGGTCCCGCATAGCTGGAAGCTGGCTTAATGGCGGGGAATCGAACGGCACGACCCTATACTTTTCAATCGCTTCCCATTGATGATGGGCCCTGCGGCTTTGATGCCGCAGGGCTTTTTATTTTTGGGGCTCCTTGCAAAGTACCTGATTATGCTTCGAAAACAAGCTCCATTTTGGAGATTTTCGTCTCTTGTGAATAAGTTGTGCTGCCGGCTCAGTTGGATGCAGCGCTCCGCAACCAAGAGTAAACAGTTACTTGAGTGCGGCCGTTTGATAGAAAACCGCCTAACCAAGGGTAAAATGTTACTTGAATCCGGCCCGATTGGTGGGCCCGATCAGTTGGCTTCTGCCGGGGGTGTCCCGTTAGCGGCAATTGTGACCGCACTCCAAGGCTAATCTGCGTGAGCAGGTTTGGTTCTGTTGGCTCTGGTTAGGTCAGGTGAGATGGACAGAGTAATTGAGCTGATTTGGACTCACATGTGGGTAAGTTGGGTGTTTTTGTGGATGGATTGAGGATAACTCGAAGGTTAATGTGAATAATTAATAGAGTTATGTGCATAAAACAGAGGGTTTTGTGGATATCCATGTGGATAACTATGGGCGAATTTTGGGTCCGGTAACCCTAAGCGCCAAAATGGCGCTAAGAGGAGCGCTTCGCCCACCGTAAGCGCCAAAATGGCGCTTGATCGGGATGGGAGCGCTGGGGCCCCAGAGTCGAACGATGATAGTGTTACAACACATGATGGACAAGCAACTGGCGTGCCGAAATCCAGCAACTAAGTGGATTGATTAGCTTTCCAAATGATTAATGAGCATAATATTCAGACAAAAACCGGGAAAATGGGGATAACTAATGAGGGTTTTGTGTATAAGTAGGGGTGAATTGTGTGTAACTCCGACCTAGTTGTGGATATCTTTGCAGTGCTGAGAGTTACTCCCCAGCCAACAGACGGGATATAAAAGGCTCCGCAGCCAGGGACAGACGACGTTCGCCGTGTATCGCGAGCCCGATCCCGCGCGCAGGTACCGGGCGCTCCGTAGCCAGCTCGACTAGACGACCTGCCGCCAGCTCCTCCTGGATAAAAGCTCGGGTCAGCAGGGCGACGCCAAATCCAGAACGTGCGAAATCAGCCAGCAGCTCAACGCTGCCCAGCTCGATGTCCGGCTCAAAGACACACTGGTCCGCCGCAAACCATTGCTCGGCAAAGGAGCGCGTACTGCTCTCCTCGGAGAACGACAAGAGCGGCAGCTCTGCCAGCTCACGTGTCGAGAGCGGCCGCTCCGTCAGATGACGGAACGACGGTCCGGCGAAAAAACCGTCCTGGAGCTCCGCCAGCGGCTGGATCGTCAAGCCTTCTCCGTCAGCGGGCAGATGGACCAGACCGCAATCGAGCTTGCCCTCGCGGACATGCTGCAGGATCTGCGCGGATCTGCCTGGAGACAGCCGGATGCGGATGGCGGGATACTCGGCATGGAATGCATTGAGATGCGGCAGCAGCACATGCTTGATCAAAGACTGACTGGCGCCGATCCGCAGCTCGCCCCCGGTCCGCTGTCTGATGGCGGCGATGCGCGCCTCTCCGGCTTCAAGGACAGCTAGCGATTGCTCGACATAGGCGAGCAGCGCTTTTCCCTCCTCCGTCAGCTCGACTCCCTTGGACAGCCTGTGGAACAGGACAACGCCCAGCTCCGACTCCAATTGCTTGATCGCATAGCTCACCGATGGCTGGGTTACATACAATTGTTTGGCGGCGTGGGTCAGATTGCCGGTGCG
Organism: Paenibacillus jepli; assembly: GCF_047238105.1. Taxonomy (NCBI): domain Bacteria; kingdom Bacillati; phylum Bacillota; class Bacilli; order Caryophanales; family Paenibacillaceae; genus Paenibacillus; species Paenibacillus jepli. The sequence goes on along the minus strand of NZ_JBDFMD010000001.1, from coordinate 2,049,639 downwards.
GGCGGTATAGAGGAAGATGCGGTACCACTCCAAATTGATCATGGCATAAATCCTTTCTATGACAAAGGATGATTATTGCAATTTCATTTATTTCATAAACTTGATTATACTTGTTGTTAACTGGTTTGAACAGCAAGCGGGGACGACCATCTCCCCGATCAAGGAGGGCTATACATGGCAGGCAGTACGTTTGGAGAACGATTGACATTGACCACCTTTGGCGAATCGCATGGCGAAGCGGTAGGCGTGATCGTCGATGGGGTGACGCCCGGCGTGGAGATCGATGAGGCTTATATCCAGCGGCAGATGGATCGCCGGCGGCCCGGACAGTCGTCCGTAACGACGCCGCGCAAGGAATATGATGTGATCCGGATTCTCTCCGGGGTCTATGAAGGCCGGACGACCGGAGCGCCGGTGGCTATCATGCTGAACAACCACGATATGCGTCCCTCGGCGTACGATGCGATCCAGCACGCATACCGACCGGGGCATGCCGACTATACGTACCAGGTCAAATATGGACATCGCGATCACCGCGGCAGCGGCCGGGCTTCCGGCAGGGAGACTGCCGGGCGCGTTGCAGGCGGCGCGGTGGCCCGCAAGCTGCTGGAGCAGCGCGGCGTGGAGATCGTGGCCTACACGCGGGAGATCGGCGGCATCGTATGCCAAGTGACCGATGAGTCGCAGATCGAGCGCAACCCGGTGCGGGCTTGCGACCCCGAGGCGGCGGTGGAGATGGTCCGTAAGATTGAAGCGCTCGCGGCGGCAGGCGACAGCTGCGGCGGGATCGTGGAGTGCCGGATCCGGGGCGTGCAGCCGGGTCTGGGCGAACCGGTCTTCGACAAGCTGGACGCCGAACTGGCGCATGCGATGCTCTCGATCGGTGCGGTCAAAGGCATCGAGTTTGGCGCAGGCTTCGCCGCCGCAGCGATGCAAGGCAGCGAGCACAATGATGAGATGGACAAGAACGGCTTCGTAACCAATCATGCCGGCGGCATCGTCGGGGGGATCAGCACTGGCGCCGAGATCGTCTTCCGCGTAGCGGTCAAACCGACGTCTTCGATCTCGGTGCCGCAGCAGACTGTCAATCAGGCCGGCGAGGAGCAGACGATCGTCACCGAGGGCCGGCATGATCCCTGCATCTGCCCGCGAATCGTGCCGGTGGTGGAAGCGATGGCTTGTCTCGTGCTGGAGGATCATTATAAACGGCACGCAGCGCTGCACGGTTGAGCGTCGGCCAAGCCCAACCATGCCCCGCAAGCTTAGCTGTGCGGGGCATGGTTGTGAGTAGGGATGAGCGTAGGGCGGTACGGCGAGCTCCAACGCCCCTTTGTGCCGCTATTGCGGCGAAACGGGCGGCTCGTCTAGCAGCAACACTCCTTTGTGCCGCTGCAGCGGCGAAATGGATGGCACGGTGAGCTCCAACGCTCCTTTGTGCCGCTACAGCGGGGAAATGGGTGGCTCGGCGAGCTCCAACGCCCCTTTGTGCCGCTATTGCGGCGAAACGGGCGGCTCGTCCAGCAGCAACGCCCCTTTCTGCCGCTCCCCCGCAACGAGTGGCTTCCCTGGCAGGTTTTGCGCAATCTGAGCTAACGCGATATCAGCTTACACTGACGAGCCCGGCGAACTCACTTGCAGCGCGGCCGCCGCCGTGCAGAAGCGCTCCAGCGCCTCGGCCAGCACCGCGCGCGGGCAGGCGACGTTGATGCGCAGATAGCCGGAGCCTTCGTCGCCATAGACGGAGCCTTCGTTGAAGGCGACCCGGGCGTCCTTGTACATCAGGTTCTTGAGGCCGGAGATGTCCAGCCCGAGCTCGCGGAAGTCGACCCAGAGCAGATACGTCGCCTCCGGCTTCATCGGCACGGCCTGCGGCAGATGCTCCTGCAGGTAGGAGATCGCGTAGGACATGTTCTCCTCGACATAGGCCAGCATCGCATCGAGCCATTCGCCGCCCTCGGTGTAGGCTGCAGTGATCGCGTCATTGTTGAAGTAGTGCATCATATGGATGCTAAGCGCCTTCAGCCGGTAGTCGAACCGCCGCTTGAGCTCCGGGTTGGTGATGACGACATAGGACGACTGCAGTCCGGGCAGGTTGAACGTCTTGGTCGGCGCGAGCGCGGTGATCGTCCGCTTCGCCAGATCCGGCGAGACGGCAGCGGTCGGCAGATGCTTGTGGCCGGAGAGCACCAGATCGGCATGGATCTCGTCGGAGGCGATGATGACATCGTAGCGGGCGCACAGCTCGCCCAGACGCTCCAGCTCCTCACGAGTCCAGACGCGGCCGCCGGGGTTATGGGGACTGCACAGCAGCAGGAGCTTGGCGCCGCCCTGCATCAGCGTCTCCAGATGGTCGAAGTCCATCTCGTAGCGTCCGTCCTTGATGACGAGCGGGTTGTTGGCCACGGTGCGGCCGTTCATCTTGATGACGTCATAGAACGGATAGTAGACGGGCGATTGCAGGATCACCGGACTGCCGGGCTCGCTGAACAGCTCGACGCACAGGCTGAGCGAGGTGACGACACCGGGTACGTCAGTGATCTGGCTAGGCGTGACTTCCCAGCCATGACGGTCCCGCAGCCAGCCGACGATCGAGGCGGCATAGTCCTCGGAGCGGAACGTATAGCCATAGACGCCTTGCTCGGCGCGCCGGATCAGCGCTTCCTTGACGGCCGGAGGACTGGGGAAGTCCATATCTGCCACCCACAGCGGCAGAATATCCGGATCGCCGAACAGCTTGGCGGATTGATCCCATTTATACGAGTGGGTGTTGCGGCGGTTCGGTACTTGGTCGAACGAGTGATTCATATACAGCTTCCTCCTATCGTAATTTCATCTTGTCTCCATCAATTTAGTACGTATTATAGCACGAACCGGACGTTGCATCCTACCTGGAAGAGATCTGGTATAATTGCAGACACGACGAAGTTAACGGCTATGACCACGCAGAGGGTCAATAGTATTCCCGGCCCAGGATCAACGCGCCGGATCAAGAAGAAAACGTCTGCCGGTACTCCGACGGGGTCAAGCCATGGATCTTCTTGAAGCTGCGCATGAAGCTGGTGACGTTGGCATAGCCCACCTGGCTGGCGATCTCGTTGATCGTCAGGTCGCTCTCCAGCAGCAGCGTCTGCGCTTCTTTCATCCGGACCTGGATGATATAGTCCACGAAATTCATCGTCGTATGATCTTTAAACGACCTGCTCAGATAGCTCTGACTCATGTTGAACATCCCGGCGAGATAATGGAGGGAGATGTCCGGATTGGCGTAATGCTCATTAATATAGTGGATCACTTTTTCGATCGTGTCCCCGGTCCGCTTCCTGGTTTTTTGCTTTTCCAGCAACCGGTCGATAATAGAGCTCACGATCTCATGAAGCAATCGCTTCATATCCTCGATCGTCTCGCATTGCTCCAGATTCTGCTCAATCTGAACATAATCCTCTTGCAAGTAGGCGGCCACCTTCTCGTCTGCGGAAGCCCTCCCGGCCCGATAGATGAGCTGCATGGCGAATTGCACCATCCCGTGATGAGTAAAGTTGCTATCGGCAGCGATGTCGAATATGACATCCATAGCCCGCTCCGCCCCTTCACGACTCACTTGTCTGATCGCTTCCAGCAGACGCTCCGCATGATCGTACACCTGAAGAACACCGCTCGTATCCTCTGCGATATCCATCCGTGTAATTACCGAATTCCGCCCCATGACCATCTTGTAACGTATCAACTGCTGCGATTCCTGGAACGACAGTTTGATGTCGCTGAATGCCCGGTGATGGCCGCCCACTCCGATACTGATCGTCCGCTTGAAGTACAGATCGACGGCTTTGCGCAGCGCATGGGCAAAGGAAAACGCGATTGATGCGTTCACCTCCGGCTGTTCGTCTTCAAAGTTGATGAGAATGGCGATCTGGAATTCATTGATCTGGATTGCGGCGCCGCGCAGCCCGTGCTCGTCGGCATGGAGCAATTCTTCGGCGACGTTGCAGATCGCATAAAGATACAGGTTCATATCCTTGTTCTGGTCATGCGAGAAGCGGTTGTCGAGCTCGGCAGTCATAACCAGGAAGTGCTCCGGACGCAGATAGATCCCGATCGTGTCGAAATACGTCTTGGCCGGCTCATAACGCGAACGATGCCCGGTAAAGATATCGAAGAGGATCTGCAGCTTGAGCGCCGGCTTGCTCTCATGCAGCTGCCGCTCGGCATCGGAATAGCTGGTCATCACATGCCGAATCCGGTTTTCCAGCGAGCCGAGGCCCGCCACGGTCTGTCTGCTCTTCAGACGCGGCCCGTGGGCCGGTTTTTCGATCAACTGTTCGATCTTATCGATGAATTGCTCCACAGGATGGAACCATGCCCGGTTCACGAACACCACGGAAGCGACGGACAGCAGGATCAGGAAGGCGGCGAGCGCGATCAGAATATTCCTTATGGTGAGATACAGGTCGCTGACTTGCTTCTGGGAGACGATGTAGACGACCTTCCACCCCGTGTAGGGAGAGGCAGAATAGAATACCCATTCGGCATCGCCGCCGTTTTTATGATGAATGGAGCCGCTGTCTTTGCGGGACAGCACTTCCTCGGCATATTTGTCGGAGGAGATCGTTTGACCGATTCTGGACTTGTCGTTGTGCGATAGAATCGTGCCCTGATCATTGATCAAAAAAACATTTCCGCTCTGGTTGAAACGAAGATCCGAGAACAGCCTGGATACGCTCTCTTCCTGGATGTGAAACGCAATCATCCCCGTTCGCTTGTCCGGCTTCTCGGCGACGGGGTAATGCCTGATCAAGGTTAGCGTATGCCGGGATACTTCCCGGTCGCTTGCAACCGGATCTGCCGTCCATGAATAATAGGGGCCCGCATCGCGGTAAGCTGCGATCCATTCCATGCTGTTCTGGCCTGGCAGCAGCTGATTGTGCGAATCACCCGACAGCACCGTATCATTGCGTTTGGAGTACAGATAGATCGAATAAATCGAGGGATGCGCGCTTTTCAAACTGTTTAATTGATTCTGGAGCTCCGACAGCCGGATTAAATAGTTCGACTCCTGACTCCGAAGGGTGCCGTAGTAGAACTGTGCATCATTCGTGTTCAGCAAATGAATCGCGGCACGGTCGATCTCGCTCAGCGTCCCGTCGATCCGTTTATTGATCTGATCGAGCATATTGAGATTGGAGAGCACCACTTCGTCCTCCAATTTTTGCGAACCGCTGACATAGGAGATAATCACCGTGCTGAAGATGATGATGACCAGGAGCAGGATGTAGACAAATTGAATGCGATCGGATAACCTTCTCATACGTTTGGTACCCCCAACTGTTGTTGCCTGCGTGTGTTTTTTTGTATTCCTACATCTTAATAAGCGCACGCTGGCGTGGCAAGTCGCATTTTTCAACCGGGCTTGCATTTCTTGCGATGGCTCCAAAAAACGCGAAATGTAAGCCGAAAATCAATGTTGTGACTGGCGGGACGGCTTGAATTCTCTTATAGTGAACCACATCGGGATGCGGAAACGCTTACTGACACTATTCCACTGAGGAGGTCATCAGATGCGCATCAATAAAAGAAAAGGGGCTTCAGGCATCATCCTCACCCTATTATCGGTCACGCTGCTCGTCAGCGCCTGCAGCAACGGGGGAGGCGGGGCAGCCAGTCCGGGCGAGGAACCGCAGCGGAAATTCTCGGCTTCCATCTATGATCGGGGCGCGATAGCGGCCGACCAGGGCACTTATGAAAAAAACAAATGGACCGACTGGATCGATCAGCAATCAGGCACTGACGTGACCTGGGTGCCCATCCCCCGCTCGCAGGAGCAGGACAAGCTGAATGTGATGGTCGCCTCCGGCCAGGCGCCGGATATCATTACTTCCTATGACCGGGCCATGCTGGCGCGCTTCATCAACCAAGGCGTCGCGCAGCCGATCGATGACTATATCGAGCAATACAGCACGTCGTACAAAGCTTATCTGGAGGAGCATCCGGAGCTGATCCCGCATCTGACGTTTGACGGGGAGATGTATGCGATCGCAAGTCTGAGACCGACCCGGGCGCAGACGCAGATCTGGATCCGCCAGGACTGGCTGGATGCCCTGGATCTGTCTATGCCGACCTCTGTCGATGAGCTGCTGGATGTCGCCAGAGCGTTCCGCGACGGCGATCCGGACGGCAATGGCGCGAACGATACGACGGCGATTGCGATGTCCTCCGCCTATGGCGCCATCATCGATGACTGGTTTATGGCGCGCAGCGGCGAGTGGTTCCTGGAGGACGGCAAGGCGATGCTTAATTTCTTCACCGGGCGGTTCGAGGATTCGCTGGCTTTCCGCAAGCTGGTGTATGAGGAAGGGCTGGTGGACAAGGAGTTTGTCACCGATCAGAATCATGCCAGACAAAAGCAGCTGTGGGTCACAGGCAAAGCGGGCATCATGTTCGGCACGATGCTGGACGGACCGTACCCTGAGTTTTTTGAAAATCAGCCCGATGCGGAGATGGTTCCCGTCCCGCCGCTCGCTGCCAAGTATGGCACCAACGGGTACCAGAAGGAACAGCCCAACTACTTGCTATCGATCATGAATAAGGACGCCAAGGACCCGGAAGCAATCATCAGATTCGTCGATTGGATGATCGAGGACGGCTGGAAGCCGCTGACGTACGGCGAGGAGGGGGTCCACCACGAGATCCAGGGCGAGCAAGCGGTCATCATCGATTCCGAGAAGTTCAAGAATGAAGTTTCTTTCATGGGAGAGTACCGAATCGTCCACCAGGAGCAGATGACGCCGGAATCGCTGATGGCAGCTGCGGGAGACGACCCGATCCAGCAGCAGATCGCGCGACTGCGCGGCGAGATGATCGAGATCTCCGAGGCCACGCCTTACCGCAAGGATTTCCCTTATCCGCCTACGGTCAATGAGTTCTCAGACGTATCCGGCCAGTTCGGCAAAAAGTGGAGTGAAGTCGTCACGCAGGTGACGATGGGAGGCCCTGCCCAGACACCGGAGTGGGGTGTGGAGCAGTTGCGCAAGGAATGGAATAACCTGGGCGGACCGGCGATCGACGAGCTCGTCCAGGAATGGTATGAGACCAACAAAGACAACTTGAACTAACGGCAGACGGTCAGGCTGCCCGCAATAAGCCGGAGAGGCATGGAATCGAATCGGCTTTCTTGTGAGGGCAGCCTGAAACGGAGCCGCTGTGCGTTAGGGTATGCCCAAGCAGACAGGAGGACGAACAACGATGAGGGATGAACAACGGTTGCTGGAGGCGCTGGAGCAGCGCTGGGCGGCATGCCGGTCTTACCAGGTGAAGGAGGCGGACAGCCACTGGCGAGGGGCGTTGGAGATCCCTGACGAGCAGTACGAGGGGATGTCCGCTCAGATCGAGGCTGGGCTGCAGCTGACGGTGCCCTTGTATTGCCATGCCGGTTCGAGCTGGTACCGCGACGAGGAGCTGCTCGGGGTGATCGAGGAACAGATCGCGTATCTGCTTCGCTCCCAATATCCCTCGGGCTGCGTCTCCTTGATCAATTGCAATATCGACTCTCCGCCGGACACGGCTTTTGCCGTCCATATCGCGTCTCTGAGCTACCATGCGCTGGCGTCGGTTGGGGCTCCGGAAGCAGGGGCAGCCTCTGATCAGTTAAAGCTGTTCCTGGAGCGGGCGATCCCGTGCCTGCTGACCGGCGGCGTCCATACGCCCAATCACCGCTGGGTGATCTGCGGGGCATTGGCCTTGCTGTATGAGATCTTCCCCGACGAGCGGCTGCGGGAGCGTGCCGACAGCTATCTGGCAGAGGGACTGGATATCAATGCCTCCGGCGAGTGGACGGAGCGGAGCAATGCGGTCTACAATGCAGTCTGCTGCGACTTCCTCTATCATACCGCGCGGGTGTTTGGCTATGACGATCTTCTCGAACCGATCGCCAGCAATCTGAAGATGATGACCTATATGCTCCATCCGGACGGCGTCATCGTCACGGAATACTCCAGCCGCCAGGACCGCGGCAGGAAGTTTCAACTGAGCGATGAGTATTATGTGGCCTTTACTCTGATGGCCGCACACACTGGCAATGGCGAGTTCAAGACGATGGCAGGCGAAGCGATCCGTCATCCGAACAATCCCGGGATCGCGCTGCTGTACTGGATGAGGTTCCCGCAGGTCATGAGCAGCGAGATCGTACCGGCCGCGCTTCCTGAGACTTACGAGGTGATGCTCAATGAAGGCAGCCAGGCTCCCGTCTCGGGCGCTCTGCCGCTCATCCGAACGTCCGTGCATGCCGGCTCGCCCCTGGTCCGATACAGGCACGACGAACTGAGTGTGACGATCGTGTCGGGGCAGCCGGAATGTCTGTATGTGCAATATGGCCAGGCGAGAATGATCGGTCTGCGATGGTCACTGGGCTGGTTCGGCATCGCAGGCGCGCCGATGCAGCAGCTCGTCAAGCAGCGGGAGGGTGTCTATGAGCTGTCGATCGAGCTGGAGGGCTCCTATCGCGGGCCGTTGGCAGGCGCGGACAAGGGCCGGACCGGACGCTCCGTCTTTGATTATACCAACACAGGCCGCGACAAAACGCATATCTCCAAGCTCAGGCTGCGTGTCGTCATCACATTAGAGACGGATGGCTTGTCTGTTCAGCTGCATACCGACGGGCATCCGCATATCTTTGCACAAGCAGTGCTGGTCTTTGATGGTTCAGGTGCTGTTGCGGGGGAGGGATGCGAGCGGCTCGCCGATCATCTGTATCTTCAGACGGCTGGCAAGCTCGTTTACCGGAGCGGGGACGACATCATCGAGGTGACCGGCGGCGGCGCGGAGCACCGCTATGCCTGCCTGCGCAACGATCATATGGACCCGGAGGCCTTGAACGTGATCTGCAACTATGTGACGCCGATGGCGGCAGAGCTTCGCTTTGCATGCAAGAAAGCGGGGAAGGGAGTGACACCATGATGACCAAGAGCAGTGGTGTGATGCAAAGCGAGGCGATTCGATGAATCAGGGCAGCTCTCGCATGTGGAAGGATATCGTCCGGGACAAATATTTGTATTTGTTTTTGCTGCCGGGACTCATTTTCTTCGTCCTGTTTAAATATGCGCCGTTGTATGGCGAGATCATCGCCTTCAAAGACTTTCGGATAATGGACGGGATCTGGGGCAGCGAGTGGGCGGGGCTCAAGCATTTTGACCGCTTGTTCAGCGACCGGGATTTCTGGATCATCTTGCGCAATACGCTGCTCCTGAACCTCTACAGCATCCTGTTCGTCTTCCCGGCGCCGATCGTGCTGGCGCTGCTGCTGAACGAGGTCCGCAGCCATTGGTTCAAACGGTCGCTGCAAAACATGCTGTATCTGCCGCATTTCATCTCATGGGTCGTGCTGGGGGGCGTCATCATCTCGATCCTCTCGCCGAGTACGGGGCTTGTGAATATCATCCTGTCCAAAGTGTTCGGCATCACGCCGATCTACTTCATGGCCAGTCCGTTCTGGTGGCCGATCGTCTTCACGCTCTCGTCCATCTGGCAGACGGCGGGCTGGGGGACCATCCTGTATCTCGCGGCGATGGGCAATATCGACCCGCAGCTCTACGAGGCGGCCAAGATCGACGGAGCGAGCAAGCTGAGACAGATCTTCCATGTCACCTTGCCGGGGATCCGGGGCACCATCGCGATCCTGCTCATCCTGCAGATGGGCAAAGTGATGGATGTCGGCTTCGAGCAGGTCTTCAACCTGCAGAACAGCGCTGTCTTCAGCGTGGCGGATGTCATCAGTACGTACGTCTATCGTATGGGTCTGCTGGGCGCGCAATATAGCTATGCCACGGCGGTAGGGTTATTCCAGGGCATCATCGGACTGATCCTCGTACTGCTCGTGAACAAAGCGATCAAGTCGATGGGGGAGGGAGGACTATGGTAAACGTCAACCGAGCGGCCCGGGTGTTGAATGGCCTGTTCCTCATCCTGTGCGCCTTTGCGGCGCTCTTCCCGATGCTCAATGTGCTTGCCGTCTCCTTCAGCAGCAGCCGCTCGATCCTGGCGGGCGAGGTGTTCCTGTGGCCGGTCGAGTTCAATATTCAAGCCTTTGCAAAGCATTTCGAGTCAGGTCTGCTGTTCACGGCGATGCGCAACACGGTCATCATCACCGTCGTCGGGACGCTCCTGCAGATGGCTGCGACGACGCTGACGGCCTATTCGCTGTCCAAGAAACGGCTGCGGGGCCGGGCATTTTTCCTGCTGATGATCCTCTTCACCATGCTGTTCGGCGGCGGGCTGATCCCCATGTTCCTGCTGCTGCGCAACCTGCACATCCTCGACACCTTTTGGGCGATCTGGCTGCCGGGGCTGATCAGCGTCTACAACCTGTTCGTCATGAAGTCCTTCTTCGAGGGGTTGCCCAAGGAGATCGAGGAATCTGCGACCATCGACGGTGCCAACGATCCTATGATCCTGGGGAAAATCGTCCTGCCGCTCAGCAAGCCGATCCTGGCGGCCTTGTCGCTGTTCTACGCGGTCGGCCTGTGGAACGTCTATGCGCAGGCCCTGTACTTCCTGACCAGCACCAACCTGATGCCGCTCATGGTCCGATTGTACCAGCTGATCCAGGTCAACTCACTGGACAGCATGCTCGACAACTCCGAGCTGAACCTGGTCCAGCCGGAGAGCATCAAGGCCTCCGCCATCGTCATCTCGGTCTTGCCGATCCTGTGTGTTTATCCGTTCTTGCAGAAGTATTTTGTGAAAGGGGTATTATTGGGGTCGGTTAAGGGGTGAGTAGGGGAGTGTGATGAGGAGTTTGCTAGATCGTATTGCGGGAAGAAGCCTCTTTTCTGCTTTGGGCAGAGAGGGGCTTCTTTTGTCGATGGGTAAGATAGTTCTAGCGAAAATAAAAAATTCCAGATTTGGGTTAACTGGGCCTTTAGACCCTGTTATAATGAAAGGAGGAAAATAACACTTATTCAACTAGAATATTGTACCTACAACGGTAACGGAGAGGCTGGGAGCCGGGACCATGCCTTGCAAGCCGCACTTCTACACGTTCATCTTGACCCGACCAGAGACAATGATTTCAACGTGGGTGTCCACAAGTGCAACCAGGCTATCGTCAACTGAAAAATATCGCTCCTACGGTGATATCCTCATCCACTTCATCGACCAGGAAGAGACGTTGAATCTCGGTCCTGCTGATTTGAGGAAACCAACTATGAGCACGTCCATCTGTGCTGATTGATGGGAACGTGATTGGGTTTTTGAAGTGAGGGAAGATTGATTTTTCGACTACGCAGAAGACCATTGTTATGAAAGATAATTAACAGAAAGATATGGCTGATAGGTTTCGGAATAGGCTATATCGAGAAGTTAGTGAAAAAACTTTAGGTGCAGTAAAGTTTAGGAGTGTGAGAGCATGAGACCAGAGGAAGAACTTGTGAAAGAGATCATTATTCAACATATTAAAAGCTCGGAAGACAAGGACGCATACGCAATTAATGGTGAAGATCCACCAGACTACTATTTGAGTAATAATGGTAAGAAAATAGCTTTAGAAGTAACTAACGCTGAAGATGTGTTTCTTAACGATGAAGGGGAAATTGAACATGCAAGAAGGGGGTTAGACACTTCTATTAGCAAATATATCAGAACATTAAGAGAGAAATATGATGGTCATATCCCGAATAATGATTCTATTATTATATTTTTCGAAGGACCGTTTACTGACTTTCATAAGTTTAAAAAACACCTTGATGGTTATATAGACGATATTTGTAAGTTTAATAAACAGGCAGATGATGAAATTAAGTTATTTGGTGGAAAAATCAAATTAAAGAGGATAAGTAATAATGTGAATAAAATAGTTGGTATTATTGGGGTTAAGTCGAATAGGTTCTCGGGGAACATTGAAAAACACGCGGAAGTAATATTGAAGAAAATAATTGAAACGAAAGAAAGAAAAATAGATGGTTCCTCAGTAGATGAAAAATGGATAGGAATTTTAAATAATTGTGTGCTAGCAAATATAGATACTTTCCGGAGGGTATTTAAGCGGATAGAAGTAAAGCATGATTTTAAAAGAATATATATTGTTGATCATGAGGGTAGTATCAGAGATGTCCTCAATTGATTTCACTATAACCGTATTCATGCGGCAGGATAAGTCTTAGATATGTCTGTATCTCGTTTTTGATTCGTTTATCGGTTAGTGTTGTGAAACCTCTCCTAACCTGTATAGAGAGTGGTTTTGTGAGGTTATTGCCTGTAGTGAAGGGATGAATTCAAAAGCAACTGGCGGACATCATCGCTTTTAACGTAACATAATAAATAATGTAAAAAATATTGTTTATGAAGAAGTTTTGGAGTTCGTAGTTCAAGGGTCATCCATGATTATTATGAATTTTATAGCAGTCGTCTATTTTTTAGTATTACTATTAGCGTAATGGCCAGCACGAATACGATAATCAACACGTGAGCGAAATGAACTTTTCTCAGAAAATGAATGTAACGAATGTAGCGCAATCTTCTTAGAAGTATAACGGTAATAAAATATACATGACTTATGGAGGATTATTATGAAGGGTTTATTGTCAAAATTTTTTGTAGGTTTTCTAATTACATTGTTTGTCGCTTTCCCCTCAGTGATAGCCGCTTCTGATGATTCCGGACTTACACTTCAAGTCAAAACCCATCAAAACGTTATGCCTGGCGAGGAAATATTTCTTCAAATCAAATTTTCAGACCAGGAGGCGGTAGAGCTAAGCGGCCTTGATAAAGCTGAAATTGTCCTCCAGTACGACGAAAAAGTATTTTCGACCGAAGGAAGGTTAATGGTTGATGAGGCTGGTAGAGAGGTGTGGCGCGATGATATGCATACATACCGCTCAGTGCACGAAGGGATTGACGCTTTTGGGCTTGGCAGACCTTATCCGCAAGACGTAGATCCATCAGATGGGATGCAGGAGATCGTCCTTACACTGAACGGAGACGAAGTGATATGGGCGCCCGAATGGGAGCGCGAAAACATCTTAACCATTGGCTTGTTTGTACGTAAAGACGCACCTGCAGGCACATCGGTGATAAGCTTGCGGAATACTATACTGACGGATCGTCATGGCAACGTTCTTAAATATCAAGTCTCTCAACCGAACGTGACAGTTCAAACTCCCGTCGCTCTGGATGTCGTTAAAGGAACTCTACAGCCTTCACCAGATCCATTTATCCTTACTGTTGGTCATGGCACTGAAATGAATTCCAGTGCCTACTTTTTAACAGGCCCCAAATCTTACATTACTAACATGCTTGAATGGGAGTCTTCGGATCCTACGATATTCGAAGTCACCCATAAAGGCTCTGTTCGGGGTGTAAAGCCCGGCACGGCCACGCTAATCGTCCGATATGGTGAAATCAAAGCCCATCATCCGGTAATTGTAATTAGCTCCTCCGAAAATCACCCGCAAACTGAGAGACACTATAATAACCGGGATTACATCCAGGTCAGAGTGGATGACAGTCTGAGCGCAATGGGGCGACTTGTTGATGGTCACACCTACATCCAACTGAGGGCACTGGGTGAATCGTTGGGATTTAACATAGGTTATGATCAGCAGGGAAAACACCCCATTATCAATGGCACCCCAGTGAAAGCATTTAAGAATCTGGACGGCAAAACCTATATAAAAGCCAGGGACATCCAGCCTTTGCTTGGAACCGATTTTCATTGGGATAACAACAACAAAATTCTTTCTATAAGTAAAAAGTAATTGCTATACAAGACTTATACTTAATAATCAAGATCCGTTTTGGCGATTGCAATAGTTACTCCAAAGCCGATCCTGATATTATCTTTATGCGGATGAAAGAAGATCACATGAATGCGAACCTGATTTGGGGGAAAATGAAAGCCAAGCCCAAAATAGCCCTTGAGGGTGAGTAGTGAACCGTAGTCTATTCTCAGTGTAAAGTCGAAGTCGAAAGCATGTTTGGTCAAATCAAGGAGAACCGCAACTGGTCGTTTCGTCGAGTTCGGGATATGGCATTGGCCCACAATCTCCTAATAGTGGCAGGCATCAACCTCGCTATAACTCATGTAAAGCATGCATACAAAAAGAGTGGACGGAAAACCTTATGTTTTGGGACTGACCCCAAAGCGTGAGACAAATTAAAACACCTTCAAGAGAAGCCAACAGCTTTACTTGCTCATCGGTAAGCCGCCGAGGTTTGCCAAGTGAATGGCCAAGAGCTAGACCTTCAATTCCCTCACGAGTATAGCTATGAATATACCCGGCGGTGGTTTTCTCCGTGCGTTTGATCATCTTCGAAATGGCTTAAATTGTGTGTCCCTCAAGCCGATGGAGAACGGCTAAGTAACGCTCATACATCCGTTTGTCGGATGTCTCGTGGAGAGCCTTTTTAAGGATTTGCTTTTCTTCGGTCGTTACCATAAGATCACATCCTAAATGGTTGTTGTTTCCTCTATTAACTCATTTAGGTCAGGTCAATTTTCCGAGGTGCAATTCTTTAATTCAATCTATATAGCAGATTGAAAAGTTGATCAATTAACGAGAGGTGATTTCCCAATGTTAATTAAGAAAAATCTGGATATTGAAGCGATATTGGAGGCAATGAACAGAGATCATCTTGTATTATTTGTCGGTGCAGGGGTTTCAGCAAATTCTAATTTGCCCAGTTGGACGGGGCTTGTAAAAGAATTTGCAACTGGATTAGGTATTAATAGGGAGATAAGCTCAGATGACTTTTTAAAAATTCCGCAATATTATTACAATCAAAGAGGGAAAAATGAATACTTAAAAAAGATAATTGAAATTTTCGATACACCATTGTCTCCGAATATAATACATAGTTACATTTTAAAATTTAAGCCTAGACATATAATAACAACAAATTATGATAATTTAATTGAACAAGCAATAGAGAAAAATTTCATGTTTTATGATTCAGTAAAAGAGGATCTTGATCTTCCCTATTCATCTAATGGAAGAATGCTTATTAAAATGCATGGGGATTTATCCAAAAAAAATATTGTTCTAAAAGAGGATGATTACTTAAACTATTCTACTGAATTCAAATTAATAGAATCTTATGTGAAATCAATTTTTATTAATAACACAGTACTTTTTGTAGGCTATTCACTTCAGGATTATGATTTGAAATTAATACTGAAAAATCTGCAAGGGATACTAGGTGACCACTTTCAAAAAGCCTACTTGATTGATTCTTCAGAAAATCCTAGACTTTCTGTGGAAAAGGATTATTTCAAAAATCTCGGTGTGAATTTGATTGATATATTTGATATATCAAAAGAGTATTCTGATAAAGAAATTTCTGAACTAAAAGCTCCTCAAGGAAAAAACATTGTTAGAATTCTAGATTATATTCTTCAATATAGAGAGTCAGTTAGCAATCCCTTAGATTTTTGTTATGATAAATTTCAGGCTTTTGATAGCTTGAATGCAGTTAGATTGAAAGATATAATTAATTTACTCGAAATAGGTAATTACTTCATAGAAGAAAGAACAACTTTAAAAGTGTTTCCCACCAATGATGATAATTTTTTTATTGGTCTTATTAATCGTTTAAATGCTATAAAAAAGTCATATGAAAAACAAGATGGTGAAACAAAACGTAAATATGACTATATTAATTCTACGTTCGCAAAGACAAAACTGTCAAAGGTAATTGTTGAAGATCAAGAATTTGTATTTGATGTATCATATCGAAATGAGCCAGATATCATCAAAAATGTATTATTTAACGATTATTATTCAGTAAATCTTGTAGCCAAACAAGATTATAAAATGATTAGTGATTTCGAAAACAAAATCGTTAATGAACTAATGAGGGCATATGCAAAATACTTAGTCAATCAATTTGTCTCTGCATTTGAAATCCTTGAGAAAATTTCAATAGAATCTTATCGTAAAAAAGATTTTATTCTGCTATATATTATTGAATTCAACAAGAGATATTTAATTAGGAAACTTAAACGTAACAAACTAGGTGTTCAGACGGTAATCTTGGGAACTGACTTAGGAGAAAGCGTTTTTGTTGAACAAATCGCTACAATTATTGAAGTATATGAAAATTCTAATCTTAAAATAAATGATGTTTATGATATGTTGGCTCGAAAAGATAAGGATAAAGTGAAATTCATTCATGATTTATTGCAAGAACAAGGATATGTATCCCAACAACTACTTCGTATTAAAGAGTTAACTGAGAAAGTGGAAAAGGATTTAAATACCAAATTCAGTAATCCTGATTCTACATCAGTTAACAATATGGTCAGTGAAGTACAGGAGTTTTTTGATTATACGCATAGTAATTTTATTATGTTGGATCAATACTCAGAAGTGAAAGAGTATTACTATCTTTATATAAAATCATTGCTCAGTACTTATTCAGTTAAAGAAAAGTCCGAAGTTCAAACAACTGAAGATGCTCTTTTTTCTGGATTTTTGTTTCATCGATTACCGAATCATCGTTTTTCAACTAAAGATGTCTTCATAACCTTGAAGTATATGGATTGGAAAAAATTGAATGAATTATTAGAAGAATATAATATAGATGAAATTGAAATATCGTTTCCTAGCATTCATTTAAAGGGACTATTCTCAAACTTAATCACAAGCTATTTAAAAATTGAGTATGTTATTGGTTTGAGAGAGAATTTGAAAAATATGTTATGTTTATTTTGTAAGATAAAGATCAATAGGGATGACTTAAATGAGTTAATTGATAACTTGCTAAGGCTATTGAGTTCAACGTATGTGGAGCATGAAATCTACATCGCATTATTAAATTTTTTATATGCCCAAAAGAAAAAACAGAATATAGAACATTCGGTTATTACCGAATTAATTATAAATTTTGTAAAAAAAATATTAGATTTAAAGTATAATGGACATCAAGGAGGATTTGAACTTGAAGCGCTCAATTATAACGGATACATTCAAGGACTAGTCAATCTAATCGACAAGAGTGAATTCGACAATATTAGTATTGAAATAGATATAAAAAAGTTAATCCTCTCGATTGAACATGGAAATCTATCAAATAATAAGTGGAGCATTATACTTCGAGTTCTAATACCGCTGTATAGATTTTTGGATCCAGTAGATCAGAAATCAGTAAAAGCAACTATAGAAGAGTTCTTATTACAAAACTTTGATGTTAAGATATATGGTGCAGCTTGTGATAATGATATTTTGCTTTCAACTGTGAGTTATGAAGAAAGACTATTTCTAAAAGTACAACAAACAAAAAATGAAATTGAAAGAAGTTCATTGAGAAGTTATCCTGATCCTTTAAGAAGCGAGTTAGGAGTAGTGGTTGTACTTTTACGGCATAACAAGATAATTAATAATGAGCCTTTCAAAGAGTTTATTGGAATTGATGACTTTTATGATTTAGTGCTTCAAGAGGATAATTTTGATTATCAGAAGTTCAACTTGGAGTGGTTTCCATACCTCAATGAAGATGAGGTCAAGAAAATACTCAGTAATCCAATTAACAAGGGAATTTTAAGAAAAAAATTCATAAAATCACTTATGGAAGATAAACTCGAAACTAAGATCAAACAGTTTTATTTGGACTATTTTGAGTCATGAAGTATTTAAAAAAGTGATGGTTCTCAGTGTACTTCAAACCACATCTCCAAGGAGATGTGGTAAGAAACACACCCAAAAGTGAGCGGCGGGAAGCGTTGATTTTATTGAAACATAGGTTGAAGTCGGCAAGAACCTGAAATGCACTGAACATAGTGTTTTGTCCTGCTACTTGTTTAATGGCGGAGAGTTTGCCAATATAGCACTAGCTGTAACCACCCTGTCACATCCCCACTCCCTAACCAATGCACTAATCTGATATAATGGAAGCCAACTGGTATTCGGACACATTGCATCGGAAGGGGGAGCAGCCATGGGCGTGCCTGTAGGCGTGTGGATTGCGGCGGTTATTATCTTTATCATCTTGACCTGGATGACGTTCTGGGTGACGAACAAGGCGTATTCACGCAAGTGGGAAAACGAGAAGGATCATGATAGTTTGAAATCCTGAGCATTCATCTACCACATAACGAAGCACCATCTACCGTTAGCGCGGAGGATGGTGCTTTTTTCATTGCTTTTGAAGAGTCGGGTTGTACCAATCGCCTACTCCTACTCGGCCACGCTTGTAAGCAGCGAACGAAGTGCCGCGGCGCGGGAGCCGGAGATGGTATACATACTATTGTTGGACGCCATAATGATGATCCGCTGCAGTCCGAGTTGTCCCAGGTTCCCGGTCCAGTATGAGGCGACAAGCGCGAAAACGGCAAGTACAACGGCGAGTACGATAAGCGTTCGTCTAACCAACCCGCAACGCCCCCTTCCAAATCGTGGATACCTATTGGACGCTGCAGGAGGGGTTGAAGTTGCTGTGATACCCTACACCCAATTCACCAAAGGCACAACAATCGCCCCATAAGCAAACGCACAGATGATGACAAGCGCCGGGTGAATCTTGCGGATCTGCATCGCCCAGAACGCTACAGCTGCGATGAGCAGGGACTGGATGATGCCGATCGAAGCGATCGAGCTGTCTACAAACTGCCATGTCAGGAGCACCATCATGATCGCGATGACGGGCTGCACGAGCAGCGTGATGCCTTTGACGATGGGCGATTGACGGTGCTTGCGTAGGATCCGCAACATGAGCACCAAAGCGATAGCCGACGGAGCGATGGTGGCGAACAGCGCGATGAAGATGCCGATCCAACTGCCTGCGTCAAAGCCGACGAAAGCGGCGATCTTGGTCGCGATCGGGCCGGGCAGCGCGTTGCCAAGGGCGAGGATGTTGGAGAACTCCTCCGGTGTCGCCCAGCCGTGATTATCGACCACCTCTCGGTACATGAGCGGGATCGACGCTGGTCCGCCGCCGTATCCGAGCACATTGGCCACGAAGAATCCGACGAAGATGTTCCACCATTCAGTCCATGCCACTGCTCATTCCTCCCCCTTTCCTATGCTGCTGGTCGCGGATCCGTTTCTCCAGCTTGCGCTCCTGGCGCAGCTTCAGCCTCGCCACTGTATTCATATGAATCGCTCCGTAAGCGATGAAGATCATGATGACGACCGCAGGATGAACCTTTACCCCTTGGAGCATGGCAAAAGCCAAGGCAAAGAAGCCGATGCCTGCCGGAATGCCCAATCCTTTGACGGCTTTCTCGCCGAATTCGTATGCCATGACGCCGAGCATGACAGCCACCACGGGAATAACCGCGCCGATCATCCCCTGGATGATGGCAGAGCCGCTCAAAAACTGAACAAAGCTCAGCAATGCGATCATCGCCACACTGGAAGGCAGGATGTGCGCGAGCACGGAAATGACGGCCCCAAGCACGCCCTTCTGATGATAGCCCACATAAGCCGCCATCTTGGTGGCGATCGGGCCGGGCAGCGCATTGGCCAGCGCCAGAATCTCGCCGAACTCCTCGTCGTCCATCCACTTGTAGGCCGTTACGGCCTCGTAGCGGATGAGCGGGATAACGGAAGGCCCGCCGCCGTACCCGAGGATGCCGGTCTTGATCATCGCCCAGGACAGCTGGCCGTATTTGTTGTCTGCAACTGCTTCACTCATCGCTACAACCTCATCCCCATCCGGCTTTTGTAACGGTTGATCAGCAGCTGGCACTCGACGCTCATGATTCCGGGCAGGGTGTACAGTTTGTCTTTCATGAACTGCTCCATCTCCTCATTGTTGCGGAACAAGCCGTGCATATGGAGCTTGCTCGGTCCGGTCATATGATAGAGGCTGGTGACGAAAGGCTCGGTCGAGAGCTGATCGGCCACAGCATGCAGATGCTTGGGCTCCACCTCGACATTGAAAAAAGCGGACACCCGGATACCGATCTTCTCGGGGTTGATGACCGCAGTGAAGCGCTCGATGACGCCGGCGTCGGTGAGGGCGCCTACGCGGGCCTGGACGGCTACTCTGGAGAGACCGACTTCCTTCGCCAGATCTGTATAGGAGATACGTCCGTTCTCGTGCAGCAACGCGACGATCTTGCGGTCCGTGTCATCGAGTACGACCGGTGACGGTTCTGGATTGCTTTTTGCACTCATATGCTTCCCGTTCCCTTCTGGTTCGACGGATTACCAAATGAAATGATAACGTCCTTTTTACTTTCTATATGATCAAATATATACGCCTATTCGTTCGTTTTCAATATATTTTTTCGTTTTTAGCTGACATAACGGTTGAATGTTGACGAGCGAGATGGTAGATTAGAAACAGGAAATCATGTGAAGTTATCTATCATTTAGAGATGGGGATGGACGGGATGAGGCAAGCAGTGATAGGTTCGCAAGCGATGGTCGTCAGTCCGCATCATCTGGCGTCGGCAGCTGGTGCGCGCATCCTGGAACGCGGGGGCAATGCGTATGATGCGGCGATCGCGGTCAGTGCCGCGCTGGCTGTCGTCTACCCGCATATGACCGGGCTCGGCGGGGATTCGTTCTGGCTCGGGTGGCATCACCTGGAGGGCAAGGTACGGGGATACAATGCCAGCGGCCGTGCAGGCAGCAGCTGCACGATCGATGCCTACGAGGGGATGGATGCGATCCCGAATCGCGGCGTGCGCAGCGCCTTGACGGTGCCGGGCATGGTCGACGGATGGGCGGCTGTGCATGGCGAATACGGGCGCTTGCCCTGGGCGGAGGTGCTGGCTCCGGCGATCGGCTATGCGGAGGACGGCTTCCCGATGTCGCCCGATCAGGCGGCGCATACGATGGCGCACCGGGAGATGCTGGCGGCGACCGAGGCGACGGCAGCCGTCTACCTGCCGGGCGGTGTCCCGGCGGCGGCCGGCGAGCGGTTCCGGCAGCCAGATCTGGCACGGACGCTGCGGCGGATCGCCGAGCAGGGCAGAGACGAGTTCTATAAAGGAGAGACGGCGAGCGAGATTGCCGGTTATCTGGCCAAGCACGGCGGCCTGCTGACGGCGGAAGACCTGGCGGCGCACCGCGGCGACTGGGTAATGCCGGTGACCGGAGGCTACCGCGGCTACGAGCTATACCAGATGCCGCCCAATTCGCAGGGCTTCACCGGGATTATGACGCTGCAGATGCTGGAGCATTTTGACCTGTCCACGGTTCCGCACGGTTCGCACGACTATTACCAGCTCTGTATCGAGGCGCTCAAGCGGAGCTTCCGCGACCGCAACCGCTATTTGAGCGACCCGGCATTTACGGAGGTGCCTTTGGAGAGACTGCTGTCCCGGGAGTATGCGGCGACGTTGGCTTCAAGCATCGACCTCAAGCAGGCTGCCGACGAAGAAGCCGTCTCACTGGGCAGCGACACGGCTTATGCGGCGGTCGTGGATGAGGAGGGCAATGCTGTCTCCTTCATCCAGAGCTTGTACTTCGAGTACGGCTCGGGTGTCGTCGCCGGGAATACCGGGGTGCTGCTGCAGAATCGAGGCTCCTTCTTCTCGCTGGATCCGGAGCATGTCAATGTGCTGCAGCCGGGCAAGCGCACCTTCCATACGCTGATGCCGGCGATGGCTCTCCGGGGCGGCAAGCCCGCCATCCTCTACGGCACGCAGGGCGGCGAGGGCCAGCCGCAGACGCAGACGGCGATCTTCACGCGGATGGTCGACTACGGCATGGACCCGCAGCAGGCGATCAACGAGCCGCGCTGGGTATGGGGCCGCACCTGGGGCGAGGCGACGCGGGAGCTCAAGGTGGAGAGCCGGGTGGCGCCGGAGGTGCTGGCTTCGCTGGCGGCGGCGGGGCATCAGGTACGTGCAGTCGGTGATTATGACGGCATCATGGGCCATGCCCACGCGATCGTGCGGGATGAGCACGGCTTCCTGCAAGGCGGCTCCGATCCGCGCAGCGATGGTGCGGCCATCGGGTGGTAAACCCGATGTGTATAAGCGTCAGGACCAGGGCAGCAGCGACAATCGAATTTGTGCTCAGGACGGATGACGGGCGAAGCGAGCGGCCTCGAATTTCGGAACGTTTCAGGAGAGTAGACGGGGTGGTGCTCGCATCGTGTTGCGACATACAGCATTTTCTAAACGGGGGAAGGGGAGAGAGGGAAGAATGACTAACAGCGCGGCAAGCGAGACACAGGTGAGCGGGATCGCCGCTGGCGGGGCCTATATTAATAAGGAGCTCCATCTGAAACCGACGGGGAGCGGCAGTCTGGACGGCCTGACCTTTGCAGTGAAGGACGTATTCGACATCGCTGGACATGTATCATCTGCCGGTAATCCGGACTGGCTGCGGACGCACGGTCCGGCCGAGACGCATGCAGCGGTAGTGCAGCAGCTGCTGGGTGCAGGTGCGGCGATGCGGGGCGCGACCGTAACGGACGAGGTCATGTACAGCATCAATGGCGAAAATGCCCACTACGGCACGCCGCTCAATCCGGCAGCCCCGGGACGGATCCCGGGCGGCTCCTCGAGCGGCTCGGCTTCGGCGGTAGCCCAGGGCTTGGCGGATATCGGCATCGGTACCGACACCGGCGGCTCTGTAAGGGTACCCTCAGCATATTGCGGACTATATGGCATGCGGCCGACGCATGACACCGTGGACGCTAGCGGGCTGATCCCGCTGGCGCCGAGCTTTGACACGGTCGGCTGGATGGCGCGGAGCGCAGAGGTCCTGCTGCGTGCCGGTCGCGTGCTGCTGGGCGGGCAAGGGCAAGATGGTGTCAGCACGGAGCGACCGGACGAGACTGCAGGCGCATTTCAAAAGCTGCTGGTGGCCGAGGATATGTGGGCGCTGGCTGACGCTCCTACCCGCGAGGCGCTGACGGCGTATCTGCCTGAGTTGGAGCGGCGTGTAGCTGCGGCCGAACGGGTAACGCTGGCGCCGGAAGGGCTGAGCGAGTGGATGGCCGCCTTCCGCCATATCCAGGGTATCGAGATCTGGGAGGCGCATGGCGCGTGGATCGGCGAGGTGCAGCCGGCATTTGGACCGGGCATCGCCGACCGCTTCGCCTGGGCCGCGACGCTGCGGCGGGAGGACCATGAAGCGTCCTACCGCAAGCGCGAGGAGGTGCGGGAGCGGCTGCTCGGATTGCTGGACGGCGGCGCAGTCATCGTCGCGCCGACCGTGCCCGGCATCGCGCCGCTGCAGGGGCTGAGCGGCGAGGCGGTCGAGCGCAGCCGGGTGGCGACGCTGCAGCTGAGCTGTCCGGCCGGGCTGGCGGGGCTGCCGCAGCTGACGCTGCCGCTGCGCGGCGAAGGCGGCATGCCGGTCGGCTGCTCGCTGATCGCCGGCCCGGGCCAGGACCTGCGGCTGCTGGAATTGGCGGCGGTGCTGGCAGGCAGCGCTTAGCGTAGGCTGAGTGCGGGGCGCTCGGGAGCTGGCAGGAGGCGCCTAAGGGCGCGGGAGAGTTGGCAGGAGGCGCCTAAGGGAGCTGGAGAGAGTTTGGGGTCGGCGGGTGAGATGCGGCATCGCTCCTCTGGCTGGCGGCTGACAACGGCGCATATTCGGAGATGTCTGCATCACGGCCGGAGGTGCCTGCCGCTGTTGTTTGTTGATAGGCTACTGATGATGATCTGCCGACGCCGGCAGGTCTTTTTGTCATTCCCGCCTAAGGATGCCAGCACTCTAAGGCTAATTTCTAGATCTGCAGCCGCACAAGCATCAATGAAATTCTGGGTTGCCATTATCCAATACTTGGGTTAAAGTAGGTAAAATCATTTGCCGAGGAGGCAGACTCTATGTCCATTAGCATCGCTGCAACAGAGGAAGACATCCTGGCTACATATCCGCTGATGAAGCAGCTTCGTCCGCATCTGGAAGCTTCGCATTACAGTCAGCGCATCCGGGAGCTGCAGGCGGATCGCGGGTACCATTTGGCCGTCTTGGTCGACGAGGGTAGCGCCCGGGCCTGTGCCGGTTTTCGGCTATGCGATTCCTTGGCGTGGGGCCGGCATCTGTATGTGGACGATCTCATCACCGATGAGGCGAGCCGCGGCAAGGGGTATGCGGGACAACTGTTCGACTGGCTGGAGGAGGAAGCAAGCAGACTCGGGTGCGCCGAGCTGCATCTGGATTCGGGCGTGCATCGGCACGATGCGCACCGTTTCTACCTGAATCGCAAGATGAACATCACCTGCCACCATTTCGCTATATCGTATGATCGCCCGTAAGCGGGAGACGATTCGCCGCCATGCCCGTCACCCATTCGAAAGGAGGAAGCGCCATGCAAGAGCATCTGGACCGCATTCGAGACGAGTTTCAAAAACAAGCCAGAGGCTTCGCTAATCCGCAGTTGACCATGAATCAGGAGGGTTACCTCCAGTGGATCCTTGATAGTCTGACCCTATCGAAGTCGATGACCGTGCTCGATGTCGCAGCAGGCACCGGCATCCTGAGCCGGGCGATCGCGCCTCACGTCCTGCAGGTGGTGTCGGCGGATCTGTCGGATGATATGATCAGGGAAGGCATCAGACTGAATACGGAGCACAAGCTGGACAACATCGTCTACCGTCAGACGGATGCGGCAAGCCTGCCTTTTGCGGATGGGGCGTTCGATCTGGTTGTAAGCCGGTTTGCCTTTCACCACTTTGTCGATCCTGGCGCGGTGCTGGACGAGATGGTCCGGGTCTGCAAGCCGCAGGGAAGAGTTGGCGTCATCGACATGTCGGGGCCGGAAGATCCGGTCCAGTATGAGGGTTACAATCATTATGAACGACTGCGCGATCCGTCCCACACGTACGCGCTTCGGCACAGTTACCTGACAGAGCTGTTTCAGGAGCGGCAGTTGGGCCCGGAGCGAGCGGACTTGCTCGATGTACCGGTGCACGTCCAGCGTTGGATGAATCTCACCCAGCCGGCACCCGAGGTGAGGGACCAGATCGAGCGGGAGCTGCGGGAAGATCTGGCGAGTCCGGAGCGGCAGACGGGCATGCGTCCTTACGAGCAATCGGGCGAGCTGAAGTTCATGCAGCAGTGGTCCAAGATCATCGGCATCAAACCGCAACAAAGAGCAGTACGCCAGCTTTGATGAACACTACAACTATTTTGAGTACGATGTCCAGGCTGAAGCGCTCGATGGATGAGAGACTGCCAACACGAGGCTGTGCCAAAAACCAGCTTGCCCTCAAAAGTGCCAATGGGTGCGGAATCGAGTCTGGGGCATTCTGAAAAACAGACTTACTTGGCGGGACAGAGCGACTGATCCAAGTGAACTGGACGGAACTCACAGGCGCTATTTCGCTAAAACAAGGCGTTCCCCGGGCGTAACGGAGCTGTGCGCCTTTATTGGCAGCAACAAGCGTGCATTCGAGGTTTTTTGCCGGATAAAGGCTTCCAGTTCCGTTAGCATCGTTCTTGACGGGGAAATAGGCGGCATAAGGTACCTGAGTTGAGTTGGCGGCATCTCCATCCACCCATCCATCCACTCATGCACCCATCCACAGGCCGGTCATCTGTTACGAACGAATCGTGGCGTCCCTCGATCATCAACCGATGATTGTTGGGACAGCCCGGAGGCGGATAAGCCCTCCCGACAAACGGTATCCGGTTGTTCCACCGCTCTCATCCTGCTGAACTCCGCGTACAGGAGGCGGCGTCCAGAGAGCGGTTATTTCGCGTTGTGCCAAAGCCCCGCCGCCGGCTACCCCTGTGGTTCGCCGCCGCCATAGTGCTCGATCACCTGCTGCAGGTACGGCTCGCCTTCGGCCATCAGGTCCCGCTCCCCCTGGCTCCAGCTGGCGCGGTTTTCGTCTACCCGCTGGAACGCTGCCGTGATGGCGGGGTCGCCCGACGTCACACGCGCCACCATCGCCTGCCAGTCCTCGAACAGCGCCTTCGCCAGATCGGAGGCGAGCGGGACGCCGGAGGCATGATAGGCGGCAGCATAAACCATCAGCCGGCGGAATTCATCGTAGAAGTCCAGCATCTCTTTCCGGGTGGGGAACAGCTTGCTGAATAGTGCGAGGTCCGCCTCCGGAAAGGCGTACTCGCCCCAATGGTCGACCGGATCAAGCTCCAGCGCCTGCATCAGGCAAGACAACACCTCCCACGGCATGCTGTAGCCGGCCGAGAGCAGGTTCTGGGACACCTCGATGCCGTGCAGCTTGGCCTGTACGCTCTCGAGCTGCCGGTGCAGCAGCCTGCTCTGCGCCTCCAGCATCGCTTCCATCGAAGCTTTGGAGCCCGCCGACGCCAGCTTCACCTTGATCTGCTCCAGAGAGAAGCCCAGGCTTTTGTAAAAGTTGATCTGGGTCAACCGCTGCAAGTGATCCTCGTCATACACGCGGTGTCCATTTTCATCTCTGGTCGCTGTGAGCAGACCTTCATTATCGTAATACTGGAGCGTCCGCCGGGATACTCCGCTTATGTCGGCCAACTCCTTGACCGTGTAGGTTCGTCGCATAGGGCAGTCCTCTATTCAATGGCAAGAATGAACGCATCGATCGCGGCAGCCAGCTCCGCCGGATATTCGCCGTTGATGGCATGGGAAGCCTCTTCGATGACGAGCACCTCACTCGATGGGTGGGTCAAGCCTTCCCGGGCTGCCGCCTCGGCTTGCTCAGGATGATGAATCGTCGAGCTCCCCGCGATGATGGCCAGGACAGGAAGGGACAGCGCGGTCAGATCTTCCTTCTTGAATTCGGTGGGCATCGGCAGCTTGCTCTTGAACGCACGCATCCCTGTCTCGATCAGTCTAGCGGTCGGATCATCCTCGTCGATCACCGCGCCGCCGGCGATATAGCTCAGCATCCGCTCGCGGATCGATTGGGGGACGATCGGCAGCGAGGCGGGGATCGAGACCAGCACCATCTTCAGCGGAATCGGGCCAAAGACATGGACGGGATCTACCAGAATCAGCGAGGCCACTTGCGGCACATCTTCCTGTAACATTACATTGACCGCGCTCCAGCCGCCGAAGGAGAGACCCAGCAGATGGAGGCGGGGTTCATCCAGTGCAGCGATGACTTCACGCAGCCATATGGCCTGATCCTCATTATCCTCGATCCGGACCTGTTCGACGCTAAGGCCAGGCTCTCCCAATAAGTCTATCGTATAGACCGGGCGCTCGCGAATCAAGTCGGCCAGGTTGGCCTCCCACATCGGAGTGGACGCCGACTTGCCGGGCAGCAGCAGGAGCGGGGTTTCATCCATCGCAGCAGGCTCCTGAAATTTATACAGCCGCACCTCACCAAACGATGTGACGATCGTCCTCGTCTCCACAGGGACAGGCAGATGCTGCATCGCTTCCTCGTAAACGGTCTTGAACTCCGCTTCGCTCTCCGCACTCACAAATCCCGACAGGGAGCCGTCATCATAGAACAGCACGAATCCCAGTACTCCGATCACAAGAGTGATGATGATAACGCCGGTCCAAAGCAGCTTTTTCTTCATGATGTCTCTCTCCTTATATCCTGATATGGTCTCAGCTTATCCTATTACGTTGCGTAATAGGCAAGGGGGGGAGAAGGGGTTCGGGAGGGATCGGCGCCGTCATCGAAATAAACTTCCTCAGATTTTCAATCTCTTCATTCTGTCATAACATCCCGCTGATATTCGATAGGTAAAGTTGAAAAGGCTCTGTGTGCGCAGGTGCGGACATGGAGGTCCAGGCTTTTCGATGCCTATACCTGAGCGACAGTTGACGGGAAGAGGGAGGAATAAAACGTGAAACGAATAGTGAGACAGCTGCATGTGGTGTTGGCTTCATTGTTGGTCTTATCTCTGCTCCAGCCGGCGGCGGCCCGCGCGGCGATGCCGGAGCTGCCCGAGACCGGGTACGGCAAGGTGCTCGATGTCCGCAAAACCGAGCTTGCGCCGGGAGCGATCTATACTTGGTATGACCTGGAGGATCACCGGGGCAATCAGAAAGTACATATGGTGGAATTTGACCCGAACTCGCCGCACTTGGAGCTGCGAGCTGGCACCAAGGACGGCTATGTGTACGGGATGAAAGGCGTCACCGAAATGGCGGCTCATCTCGATGGCCCCGGCAATCGGGTCATCGCAGGCGTCAACGGAGATTTCTACGACATCTCCGGTACGGCGACAGGCGTACCCAACGGCATGTTCATGGACGGGGGCAAGATCCTGACGAGCCCGTCTTCAAGCTTTGCCTTTGGACTCCGGGCCGACGGCACATCGATTTATGGTTCGCCCCAGCTCGACCGGTCGATCACGATCGGCGGAGCGACGACAAACCTGACCCATATCAACCGGCACCGGGGCGCCAATGCGCTGGTGCTCTATACGTCGGACTATTATACGTCGACAAGATCCGGGGCGGACGGCACTGAGGTGGTCCTGGATATCGTCTCCGGCGAGGTGAAGAGCGGCGAGACGATGCAGCTGCAGGTACTAGAGATCCGCAGCGGGCAAGGAGATACGCCGCTTGCGGCGGGACAAGTCGTCCTCTCTGCCTCGGGATCGGCGGTGCCGGCGATCGCCGGACTGCAGCCGGGCGACGAGGTGTCTGCCAGCTTCCAGCTGCAGGGCGAATGGGCGGACGTGCTCCTGGCCATCGGCGGCAACGGCCCGCTGGTGAAGGATGGCGTGCCGCAGGATACCGGCTTCAATGCCGGCGTCCATCCCCGTACAGCCATCGGCACCAAAGCCGACGGTTCGATCGTGCTCTTCGAAGTGGACGGCCGGCAGCCGGGCACCAGCGAAGGCGTCCAGACCAATGAGCTGGAGCGGATGCTGCTCGATGTCGGGGTCGTCGATGCGATGAATCTGGATGGCGGCGGCTCGTCGACCTTCGTCGCCCGCATGCCGGGCACGGGCGGCGTCCGGATGATGAATACGGGCTCGGACGGCGGCGAACGCCGCACCGGCAACGGACTTCTGCTGATCAATACGGCGCCGGAGCTGGGCGAGGCCGCGCGCCTAGCTGTCTCGCCGGGCGCGGAGCGTATCCTGCAGGGCTCCACCCTTACCTTCAGCGCCGCCGGCATCGATGCCAACGGCCACCCGGTAACCGTAGCTGCAAGTCCGCAGTGGCAAGTGACGCCGGAGCTCGGGACGATCGATGAGCAGGGCGTCTTTACGGCTGGCGACCAGCCGGGCTTTGCCGCCGTGCTAGCCGCTGCCGCAGCGGTTCAGGGCGAGGCGGCTATCGAAGTGGTGACCGTACTCGACTCGCTGCACTTCCCCGAAGCCAATCGGTCGCTGGCTCCCGGTGCGGAGCTGACGCTGCAAGTGACAGCGCTGCGCGACGGTCAGCGCATCCATGCCAGCAACCGCAGCTTCACGTGGGAAGTGACCGGCGACATCGGCACCATCGATGAGAACGGCCGCTTCACGGCAGCCGATGACAGCGGCCTGGAAGGCCAGATCATCGCCAGGTATGGCGAGATTGAAGCTGTCATGCAGGTCGTGATCGGCCAGCCGCCGGTCATCCTGGAGGGCTTCGAGGACGGGATAGGCGCTTATCGGGCTACAGGCGCCCAGTTCCGCTCGGTCAACATTGAGGAAGTGACGGATCCCGACTATGTGCGCAGCGGCGAGAAGTCGGTCAAGCTGCAATATGACTTTACCGGCACCAGCGGCACCTCCGGCGTGTACCTGCAATCAACCGCGCCGGGCAACCTGGAGATCCCTGGTTATCCCCAGAAGATCAGTATGTGGGTATATGGCGACGGCAACAATCATTGGCTGCGCGGACAGATTACCGACGGCAACAATGGGACGATCAATCTGGATTTCACCGACTCCGTCCCCGGTGTGGATTGGACAGGCTGGCGCTATGTCGAGGCGGACGTCCAGCAGGGGCGGCCGCTGCCCCTGCGGATGGTGCAGGCGGTCCGGTATATGGAGACGAGCAACCTGAAAAAGGATGCCGGCGCCATCTACATCGACGATATCCGTGCCGTCTACGGTCCCATCGAGGAGGATCGTACGCCGCCAGTCATCCGGGCGCTGAGCCCGGCGCCCGATGCGATCGTCACCGAGGCAACCCCCGAGATCAGAGTGATCGCGGAGGATGCGGGCTACGATCCGGGTCAGCACCCGGGGACGACGCTGATCGATCCGGACAGCATCCGCGTGTACCTTAATGACGAGCGGGTGGAGCATAGTCTGTATCCGCCGGAAGGACGCATCGCGTACCGCCCGGTGACCCCGCTCCCCGAGGGGCGTCACAAGGTGAAGGTGGCTGCACGGGATCTGAGCGGCAACCAGACGATCCGCGAGTGGTATTTTACGGTCAATATGGGCTCGCCCTACTACGCCTATGAGACGCCGGAGACGGTCTTCACCGGCCGGACGTATACGCTGGACATCTCGGCTGCCCAGGCGGCGGAGCTGACCGGCGGCGATCTGTCCTTTACCTTCGACCCTGCTAAGGCGGGGAATCTGGAAGTGGTCCGGGGCGCCAAGCTGACGGAAGAACAGCTGGCGTCGGCGGTGAACGACACGACCGGGCAAGTGAGTCTGGAATTCAGCCGATTGGACGGCACGTTGCTCGCCGAGGAAGATTGGATAGCTCAGATTCGCTATACGATCAAGCCGGATGTCCTCGGTCCTTATATTATGGATCAGGTGGAGGGAGGAGTCTCCGGGGAGCATGTGATCGCCTTTGCCTCGGGCACGATCGAGACGGCAGACGGCGCCTCGCAGCCGTTCATCGGTCATTCGCCAAGATCGCGGGTCGAAGCGGAGCTGAAGCTGACGTGGGATCATTATGCGACGGCTTTGGGCGAGCCTGCGGTCTTCACAGTCGCCGAGATGGCCGGGGGAGCCAAGGTTGAGGGGGCCGATCTGCTAGTAGACGGCGAGCGGCTCGGCAGCGGACAGTCCGGTGCGGACGGCAAGCTGACATCGGCGGAGGCGACCGGAGAGGCGGGCGCCTACCGGGTGCAGGCCGTGCGCGGCGACGCGTACAGCCCGATTATGACCTTCACAGTAGCTCCTTCGGCGGGCACACGCGAGCCTTATAATATCAGCGTGACGATGGGCAATGACGCGCAGTCCAGCCGCCAATTTGCATGGCATACCCACCCGGAGGTAACGGATACGGTCGTCGAGCTTGTGGAGCAAGCGGCGTTTACCGATTTTGAGGCAGGCGACGTCATCCGGATCCAGGGCGAGAGCTCGACTTATACGACGTTCAAGGATGGGACGATGCGTGTGCACAAGGCGACGGCTGCCGGGCTGGAGCCGGGTACCGCCTATGTGTATCGGGTAGGCGATGGTGCCGGTTATGTGAGCGCACAGGGCACATTCCGTACGAGCGATCCTGATGCAGCATCGACGCAGTTTCTGTTCCTGACCGACTCGCAAGGGGGAGATGCCAGTCAATTTGAGACATGGGGACGGACGCTGGACAAGGCGCTGACTTATATGCCGGAGCCGGAGTTCCTGCTGCATGGCGGGGACTTGATCGACAAAAGCTTCGAGCAGCGGGAATGGAACTGGTGGTTCGAATACGCCCAGGAGGAGCTACTGAACACGACGCTCGTCCCGGTCATCGGCAACCATGAGGTGAACGGAAGCAACGGGTACGGCGATTACCTGGCTCACCTCAACAACCCGGATAATGGTCCGGTTGGTTCGCAAGGCATCAGCTTTTCCTTCGACGTGCAGGATACCCATATCGTCGTGTTGAACACGGAGGGGAGCGTCGCTAGCTTCCAAGAGCAGGCGGAGTGGCTGGATCAGGATCTCGCCGCGAGCGACAAGAAGTGGACGGTGGTAGCGCTGCATCAGGGGCCGTATGGCAGTACCTATGCCAACACCAACGTTCAATCGCTGTGGGTGCCGCTGTTCGACAAGTATGAGGTTGATCTCGTCTTGAGCGGTCATGATCATATCTACCTGCGAACTTATGCCATGCAAGGCAATGAGATTTCCCCGGATGGTCGGGGGACGCGATATGTCATCGGCGGCTCGTCGGGAACCAAGTTCTATCCGTTGACGCCAAGGCCGTATCAGGAGGTTGTGTTTGCCGAGAGGGAGCAGGTGTACACCGCTGTCCAGATCGAGGGCGACGAGTTGACGCTCACTGCCCGGGCGGTTCATGGCAATGCGGAGCAAGAGGTTGACCGGTTCACGCTGACCAAGGAAGATCGGGAGGAGCCGGTGCCGGTAACTGTGACCGTGGATCCGCCGACAGCGGGGATGGCGCTGCAGGAGACGCTCCAGCTGCAGGCGACAGTGACGCCGGAGACGGCGCCGTCGCAGGAAGTAACGTGGTCGGTCGTCGACGCACAGCCGGAAGGCGCAGTGACTGTAGACGAGCATGGGCTGGTGACGGCAGTCATGCCGGGGACGGCGACTGTGCGGGCGACCAGCGTGTTGTCTGAGGACGCTTATGCAGATAGTGTGATCACGGTGGCCGATGCGGTCGTCGGTATCGAGCTGCAAGGCTTGCTGGAGCTGAAGCCGGGCGAGTCGGATCAAGTCAGTGTGGAGGCAGTCTATGCTTCCGGAGAGCGGACGCCGCTCTCGGAAGGGCTTGTGTTCTCCAGCAGCGATCCCGAGATCGCGGCGATCGATGAGCAGGGCTTGGTGACGGCGATGCAAGTGGGCGAGGCCGAGATCTCCGTCAGCTATGGCGACCTGGAGGATGCGTACCGACTCACAGTGACCGAGGCTGATCCGGTACTGACAGCTATTGAGCTCGAAGGACCGGCTGAGCTGGCTGTAGGCGAGGTGGGCAGTACCGTTACTAATGCCGTGTATAGCAACGGTGTGAGAGAGCCGCTCACCGAACGGCTGACTTTCGCAAGTTCCGATCCCGAGGTCGCGGCTGTGTCGGAGGCGGGCGAGATCACCGCATTGTCCGAGGGCACGGCGACGATCCAGGTCACCTATCTGGAGCTGACAGCAGAGTTGGAGGTGCGGGTCTATGCGGAGACGATAGAGCCGGAGCTGGATCGTCTGGAGCTGTCGGGACTGCCTGCGACACTAACGGCCGGACAGCGGCGGACACTCACTGTCGAAGCGATCTACACTGACGAGACGCGTAGGGACGTGACCGAGGAAGCAGTATTCGCCAGCAGTGAAACGCGGGTCGCTGACGTGTCGGAAGCAGGCGTCGTCACTGCGCGTCAGGCGGGCCGCACCGAGATTACAGCCAGCTATGAAGGCTTGACGGCAACGGCAATGCTGCAGGTGCAGAACGCCTGGGCGCCAGACCCGCCGACAACACCGGAGCCTCCTGTGACTGAGGAGCCTGAGGAGCCGGCAGTGCCGGAGCAACAGGAACAGCCGGAGCCGGAGCAACCGGAGCCGGCTAAGCCGGGGCAACTGGAGCCGACGATGGAGCAGCTGCAGTCTGCGAGCGGCGGTCGCCCGGTCGTCCTGGCCTATGAGGGCAAGCTGTCGACACTCGTCCTGCCGGGCCACGCAGCCGAGCTGCTGGGCGGGTCGGCGCTGACTGTGACGGCGGATAATCTGACACTGACGATCCCGCGGTCGGTATTGGCGGAGCTGATGCGCGAGCTGCCTGCCGGGGACCGTCAGCGAGGCAAGATCACGCTGCAGGTCGCGCCGCTGACACCGGGGCAGACGGTGCAGTTCGTAGCGGAAGCGTCCGCGCAGAGCGGCGCAGCCGTCCGCGCAGCGAGCGAGGTGCTGACGTTTTTGCTTCATGCAGAGGATGCTGCAGGGGCTGTCCGTATGCTGGATAAACATCCGACTGCAATCTCGATTACCTTGCCGGTCGACCCTGATATCGATCCTGCACTGACAGGTCTGTACGGGGTGACGGAAGCGGGAGCACTGGTCTATATCGGCGGCAAGGTCGAAGGCGGCCAGTTGACCGCAGAGCTGGCACAGTTCAACAGATATGCTGTTCTGGAGTATGACAAAACTTTTGCAGACTTGCCTGCCCAGCATTGGGCCGCGATGACGGTGAAGCGGCTGTCGGCCAGACAGCTGGTAAACGGCGTCGCCGAGGACCGCTTCCAGCCGACAGGGCAGGTGACGCGGGCGGAGTTCGCCGCGATGCTCGCACGCGTCCTTGGTCTGGAGAGCGGAGGCAGTACGTCGTTTGCCGACGTCCCTGCTGACCAATGGTACGCGCAGGAAGTAGCTGCGGCGCATTCGGCAGGCATCGTCAATGGTGTGGACGGGGACAGCTTTGCGCCGAAGGCGCGAGTTACCCGACAGGAGATGGCGACGATGCTCATCAGAGCTTACGTGTATGCTACGGGCAATACGCCTTCGGCGGAATCGGGAGAATCCGGCTTTACCGATCTTGCCGGCGCGCCTGTTTGGGCGCAAGCCGCGATCGGCGCCGCACGCGGGTTGGGATTGATCCAGGGCCGAGAGCCCGGCCGCTTCGAGCCGGCAGGCCACGGCACCCGCGCCGAGAGTGCGCAGCTGATCCTCAATCTGGTGCAGCTGCTGGAGAGCGGCGAGTAATCATACCTTTGTCGACGGTGACCAATCCAGGTGATTATGAACTGCATCCCGTCAAGTAGACAGTAATAAAAGTGAATTAAGCGGCCTTTGTCCACAATTCCGTGGGACGGAGGCCGTTTAGTTTTGCCTGAAGCCCTTCATGATCTTGATGTTTCTTTCGTTGACCCCCTTAGAGACGACGAGGTCGTTTTATCTTGAAAAATAAGACCCCCATGCCGCTGCTCAACTACTTGTCTTATTGTACTCCGGAATGAAACTTGCTGTGCCGTATGCTTTTGAAGCCATTTTGCTTTGCGAAACTTTTCGGCGTAGCCGTTTCACTTTATAGAACAACATGTCCGAACGATAAAGTAGCGGATCGCTCTAAGCCCCAAAACGGTACTTACAGCCCCGCTCCGACGCCCGTGCGGAGCAAGGTCCTTGCCAAGCCTAAGCCTATTCGCAGACGTGGCATGGGGCGAAAGTAGCCGGCGGCCGTGTGACAGGGCCGAGTGGCGAAGGGTCCTCCCGCCTCAGCCGGGCAGAAGCAGGAGGTGGAGTGTTCAAGGAAAAGTGTACGCGAAAAAACATTGCGCTAAGGTGTAATGCACATGCAAAAAGAAAGACGGTGAATAGGATGAGGAGATAATGTAATTCGATAGGCAAGGAGGTTCAACTGATGTCACAAGGTAA
This sequence comes from Paenibacillus jepli, assembly GCF_047238105.1. Lineage (NCBI taxonomy): Bacteria > Bacillati > Bacillota > Bacilli > Caryophanales > Paenibacillaceae > Paenibacillus > Paenibacillus jepli. The sequence continues at coordinate 2,014,630 of NZ_JBDFMD010000001.1, read as the reverse complement.
CATTCCTAATATTACCCCCGTCATTACAATCACTCGAGATGATGCGGTCACTTTATTGTTATCTTCCATAGCCATGGAAGAATTGGGATTAAGTCATATCATCAACGCCGAAGGGGAGAAGCTCCAGTACATCCTGGGGACGCTCCCTGGGCTGACGGGGCCGCCTGCTACCATAAGCGATATTCTCAATGTCAATGCTAGCGTCAGGGATACGATTCGTGCGCTGACACAGAAAGAGTGGCTCCTGCAAAACAAGCTGGACAGCATCTTGTCTACGCCGATATCGATTGGTCCTACAGGAGCAACAGGGCCCACTGGTCCGTCGGGAGGTCCTCCCGGTCCGACCGGCGCGACAGGGGCAACGGGTGCTACGGGAGCAACAGGAGCAACGGGGCCGACGGGGACCTTTGATCCCGGTACGGTGCTGTTCAATGTCCTTGGTCCAACGGGCGCGGCAACGGTGGAACTCGGTGAGAACATAACCTTCTCATCGGACACGTTGGATATCCTCGTCACGCAAGGGTCCGCCAACGTATCGATCGAGAGCCGGAACGTAACCGGCCCGACTGGCGTTGCTGGAGCCACGGGTGCGACAGGCGCAACTGGAGCGACTGGCCCGACCGGAGCAGGCGAGACCGGAGCAACGGGAGCTACTGGAGCGACGGGTGCGACGGGTTCAACAGGAGCGACTGGCCCGACGGGGGCAGGCGAGACCGGAGCAACGGGAGCCACCGGAGCGACGGGTGCGACGGGCTCAACAGGAGCGACTGGCCCGACGGGGGCAGGCGAGACCGGAGCAACGGGGGCTGCCGGAGCCACGGGTGCGACGGGCTCAACAGGAGCGACTGGCCCGACGGGGGCAGGCGAGACCGGAGCGACAGGAGCAACAGGAGCGACGGGTGCGACGGGCTCAACAGGAGCGACTGGCCCGACGGGGGCAGGCGAGACCGGAGCAACGGGGGCTACCGGAGCGACGGGTGCGACAGGCGCAACAGGAGCGACTGGCCCGACGGGAGTGGGTGTCACGGGTGCGACGGGAGCCACCGGAGCTACCGGAGCGACAGGTCCGACCGGAGTGCTTGGCCCCAATCCTTTTGATGTGTATGTACTGGCAGGATCGGTTGGCGGAAACGGTACACAGGCCAGTCCGTTTGGCACGATACAAGAAGGTGTAACGGCTGTGTCGCCGACGGGCACCGTGCATATTCTCGGTGGTACCTACCCTGTTGCTACACAGATTGTAGTTAACAAGGCCGGTGTCGTGCTCAAAGGATACCCAGGCACACTGATCTCCCTGCAGGCCGCTACGATTCTCTTTCTCGTTACCGGCAATGGGATCACTTTGGACGGTCTAACGATTACAAGCAATGCTGCCTATGCAGTGGAATTCATCCAACTGGCGGGAACAAATCATAAGCTGGTGAACAACGTTATCTTTGGCCCTCCGCAAGCAGGACCATCAACCGGCTGGGTTGTGAATCGTGGCTTTGTGACACAGTCCAATGTAGTGAATCTGATTGTTCAGAACAATCTATTTTATTCACTGCGGCAGCCAGCCTATTTGAATCCAAACTCAACAGGAAATATTCTGAATAATGTTGTATACAACACGCGTGGGTTTGTAGTGGATGGAGCTGTCTTTGTCTTCTCGGGCAATGCATGGGGAAGCCCGGTCAACGCAGTGGATATTGCACTCTTAGTCGGTACGGTAGCTGGTCCCCCCTATGATCCGTTAGCTGAATTGGCGGACAATAACAGTAATGCTTCGATCAGCGACCAGCGTTAAGCGAGCCCTCCTGCTACGCTGCCATACTGACCAGTATGAAACCAAGCTCTCAAGGCTCTTGCCTTGGGGGCTTGGTTTGTTTCAAATATAAGAAAGTATATGTTTACACATCTACTTGGCTTCTATTTCTCCGGAATGAAACTTGCGACGCCGCCAGAGGACGGCGATAGCCGTTTCACCTTGTTTATGTACACAACCCCTCTTTACATCACCTTAACATAACTCCTTATGTCAACTTATCTGTCTGCAGCTTTGTTTTTCTTTTGTAAAATGGATTGACAGACTTATTATTATGATATAATGTTATAACCAGTTAGACGAAAGTGGTTATATCCTTTCGACACAATTCTACACGATACGACGAATTATTTGGAGGCGCTCAAGTGTTAGACGAAACGCTGCCTGTAACGCTGCAGTTTCAGCTGCGTAGCAGGATATTGGAAAAAATCGAACAAAAATTTTGGCCGCCCGGCGCCCAGATTACCAGCGAGCGGGAGCTGTGCGAGGAGTACGGCGTCAGCCGGATGACGGTAAGAGAGGTGCTGCGGGCACTCGTCCAGGAAGGCGTCCTGGTGCGCAAGCAGGGAAGAGGCACCTATGTGTCGCTGCCGAAGTTCGAGCATGAACTGACCAGCTCGTACAGTCTCTCCCGTGAGATCGAACGCGAAGGGCTGCGGTCCCACTTCCAGCTGCTGGACTTCAAGAAGTATGCCGCGCCGGTGTTCCTGCGTCCGGTGTTCGCCCTCTCAGCCGACGATCCCGTCTACGAGATCACCCGGCTGCGTTATATCGGCGATGAGCTGTTCGCCTGGGAGCGGGCCTATACGCCCTGCAAGCTGCTGGAAGGGGCGGGCGAAGAGGAGCTGCAGCGGGAAGGGCTCTATCCTACCGTATACCGCGCCTCGGGTCTGATCGCCGAGACGGCCGAGGTGGAGACCGAAGCGGTCAACTGTCCGCCGGAGATCGCCGAGCTGCTCGGGATCAAGAAGAAGACGGCTGTGCTGCACCTGACCCGCATTACCAAGGCGCAGGGGCAGAGCATCGAATATTGCGAGAGCTATGTCCGCAGCGAGAAGTACAAATACAAGTACAAGCAAGCTTTGCGCAAGAAGGCTTTCCAGGATCGCGACGGCCTGCATCTCGACGGCATGTAACCGCAACCCCAGCCGCTTGGTACAGCCGGAGCCCGCCAAAGGGACGGGATTCGGTTCATAGTATCAAATTTATATGTGTATTGGGATCCCCGCAGAGCACCTGATTAGGCTGTGATGCGAAGACGCCACTTTGTGGGGATCTCTTACCTTATATTAAGCTTCATCATACAAGGAGGGTATTGTTTTGAGAAAAGTCAGTTCGTCACTAGCGTTCGTCCTGCTGTCCAGTATGATCTTGTCCGCCTGCAGCGGCAACAACGGTCCGTCGGGTGCACCCGAGGATACGCCGGCGCCAGGCAATAGCGGGAATAGTCAGGCTGCTGAGGTGGTAAACGCATCGGGCTTCCCTATCGTGGACGAGCCGATCACGCTTCGTGCGATGGTACAGCTGAGTCCCGTGCAGCCAACCGACTGGAACGACATCCTGATCTGGCAGGAGTATGAGAAGATGACGGGCATCCGCATCGACTGGGAAGCCTACACCGCCGCAGACATTACCGAGAAGCGCAATCTGGCGCTGGCCAGCGACCAGCTGCCGGATATTTTCTACCGCACCCGGATGCCGGACAACGACGTGGACAAATATGGCGTCGAAGGCTCGTTCGTCCGTCTCAACGATCTGATCGATCAATACGCTCCCAACTTCAAGGCGGTGCTGGAGAAGTATGATGATGTGCGCAAAGGTGTGGCTACCGCCGATGGCAGCATCTACGCTTTGCCGAATCTGACCGATTCGCCGAGTATCGAGATTACCCGCAAGCTGTTCCTGAACACGGACTGGCTGGAGAAGACGGGCCAGCAGATGCCGACGACGATCGATGAGCTCTATGAGGTGCTGGTCGCCTTCCGCGACGGCGATCCCAACGGCAACGGCCAGCAGGACGAGATCCCGCTCGCTGCCGACTCGCTCGATGAGCTCCTACTGGTGCTGCGTGGAGCATACGGCCTGGGCAACATGGGGATCGGCAACAATAACTGGGATATCGATCCGGACTCCGGCGAGCTGCGCTTCTTCCCGGCCAGCGAGCGCTATATGGAGCTGCTGACCTTCGTGAACAAGCTGTATGCCGAGAAGCTGATCGACCAGGAGATCTTTACAACCTCCGGCACAGACGTGCTGGCCAAGAACGAGCAGAACCGGCTCGGCGGCTTCTCCTTCGGCAATGTCGTCGGACGCGCCAACTCCAACGCGGACAGCTTCGCCGGACTGGATGCGGCGCTGACCGGACCGCATGGCGACCAGTTGTACACAAGCGCGCGCGGCCATCTGGGCGCCCGGGGGGCCTTCATGATCAGCAAGTCCAATCCGCATCCCGAAGCCTCGATGCGCTGGATTGATCATTTTTACAGCGATGAGGGCATCCGCATGCTCTACCTGGGCATCGAAGGCGAGACGTATGCCAAGGATGCGGACGGCAATTATGATTTCCTGCCAGAGATCGTAGACAATATTCCGGAGGGCTCCTCCTTTGACCAGGTGGTATCGCAGTACGTGCCTTATGCTGGCGGCTCGATCCCGACGCTGATCATGGAAGACTACTTCAAGGGCGGCGAGACCCAGCCGTCGGCCAAAGCTGCAGCTGAGAATCTGGCGCCGTACCTGCCGGATGAGCTGTGGGCGCCGTTCAGCTTCACCACGGAGGAAGCGGACGAGAAGCTGGCGATCGAAGCGGATATCAACGCGTTGGTTACGCAGCGGACGGCCGAGTTCGTCCAGGGCAAGGCTTCGCTGGCGGACTTCAGCACCTATGTGACCCAGCTCGAGCGCATGGGCCTGAACCGGCTGAAAGAGATCTACGAAGCGGGTTACGCACGCTACCAGGAATAGCCGAGAAGATAGCAGAGGAGGATCCGGAACAGGCGGGATCGGCCAGGAACCGATTGGAGGCGATCCCGTCTCCTCTCCTCGACTACTTGTCTCTAAGCAATAGCACAACATAGCTTCCTTCATCAAAGGAGTGTGGATATGGCCTCAAGTTACGAAAGGGGAAGCCGGAGGGCGCTGCTGCCGCGCTCGGTACGCAAAAATTGGGATCTCTATCTGCTTATTTTGCCGGTTGTCGTCTATTTTCTATTGATCAAATATTTGCCGATGTACGGCATCCAGATCGCCTTCAAGGACTTCTCGGCAGCCAAAGGCATCTGGGGCAGCGACTGGGTCGGCTTCAAGCACTTTATCCGTTTCTTCAATAATTATCAGTTCTGGACGCTCATCCGCAATACGATCGGCATCAGTCTCTACCAGATTGCCGTCGCCTTCCCGATCCCGATCCTGTTCGCCCTCTTGGTCAATGAGGTGCAGAGCAAGTGGTTCAAAAAGAGCGTGCAATCGATCACGTTCATGCCGCATTTCCTCTCCACAGTCGTGCTGGTCGGGATGCTGATGGCGTTCCTGTCGCCTTCGACAGGACTGGTGAACAACATCATCAAGCTGTTCGGCGGCGATCCGGTCTACTTCATGACCGAGCCGGGCATGTTCAAGTCGATCTATGTGTTCTCGGACATCTGGCAGAACATGGGCTTTGCCTCTGTCCTGTATATCGCCGTGCTGGCGGGCATCGACAAGTCGCTCTACGAAGCGGCGATGATCGACGGGGCGACCAAGCTGCAGCGGCTCATCCATATCGCCATCCCGTCCCTGATCCCGACGGCGATCATCATGCTGATCTTCCAGTTCGGCTCGATGATGGATATCGGCTTCGAGAAAATCTACCTGATGCAAAATGATCTCAACTATTCCGCCTCGACGGTGATCTCCACTTACGTGTACGAGATCGGCCTGCTGGGGTCGCAATTCAGCTTCTCTGCAGCGGTCGGCCTGTTCAACTCGGTGATCAACTTCATCCTGATCATCCTCGTGAACAGCGCAGCCAAGCGGATCAGCGGCACGAGTCTGTGGTGATGGAGGGAGCAACCAATGGAACATACCAAATCAACCAGTGTGGGTGACCGCATCTACGATTTTGTCATCTATGCGATCCTGACCGTCGTCATGCTCGGCACGCTGTATCCGCTCCTGTATATTGTCAGCGCTTCGATCAGCGATCCGCTGGCGATCGCCAGAGGCGAGCTGTGGCTATGGCCCAAGGACATCACGTTCAGCGCCTACGAGCGAGTGCTGCAGAACCCGGATATTCTGATGGGCTACCGCAACTCCATCATCTATCTGGTGGTCGGCACCTCGATCAATCTGATCATGACGACGATGGGCGCGTACGCGCTCTCGCGCAAGGACTTCAGGGGACGTTATGTACTGACGCTCATCTTCACCTTCACCATGCTGTTCAACGGCGGTCTGATCCCTACTTACCTGGTGTACAAGAACATGCTGGGTCTGTACAACAATCTGTGGGTCATGGTCATCCCCGCTGCGGTGAGCATCTGGAACCTGATCATCATGCGCACCTACTTCCAGACCTCGATTCCTTACGAGCTGCAGGAAGCGGCGTTTATGGACGGGTGCAGCAATGTCCGGACGCTGGTCTCGGTCATCCTGCCGCTCTCCAAGCCGATCCTGGCGGTCATGGCGATGTACTACGGAGTCGCGCATTGGAACTCGTATTTTACGGCGCTGATCTATCTCAATGATTCGTGGCGACAGCCGCTGCAGATGGTGATCCGCACGATGCTCATCCAGGAGGATATGGGCGGGATGGCCGGGGGAAGCGGCGAGAGCATCGTCGAGCAGCTGCTGCTCATCGAAGGCATGCGCTATGCCATCATCGTCGTCTCGAGCCTGCCGATGCTGCTGGTCTATCCGATCGTTCAGAAGCATTTCGTCAAAGGCGTCATGATCGGCGCGGTCAAAGGGTGAAACGAGTTTATTGAATTACCCTAATAAAAGCAAGGTGGAAAAATGCAGGAGAGGACGGAATCGTTATGGATCAACGCTTTCTGAAAGAAAGCGACTTCGGAAGCTTTAGCTTGGAATGCTCGCCTTTGTCCCCGGATTTCACCCCCTAGAGGGATTAGATCAATCCAAGAAATCTGGGGACAACAGCGATCGGAATAACGATCCGTTCCACACAGGCCTATTTTACTCGGGGTTTCTAAATAAAATGCAAATGGGAGAGTGCTGATGGAAGACCTACAACACGAAGACGAACAGACGGTGCTGCTTAGTAGGGGCAAGCGCGCCTGGGCCGAGCAGGAAGTGCCGGGCCATGAAGCCAATCAGGCGGTAGATGGACGGGCGGATACGTGCTGGGCGGGCGCCCCTTACTACAAATGGTGGAAAGTCGATCTCGGCAGCCTCTGCCGCATCGACCGGTTGTTCATCCGTACCCAGGCGGAGAATGATGCAGACAACTACACCCGCTACTTCATCGAGACCAGCCCGGATGATCTGAACTGGACGCTGGCGGCGGACCGTACAGATGTGGATGCTCATGACAAAGGAGCAGGCCAGAGCTATGATACCGCGCTGACAGCCAGATATGTGCGCGTGACGCTGACTTACTGCTCATCCGGAGAGACGGTGCGGATCTATGATTTCCAGGTTTATGGCAAGGCGCTGGCCGAGCAACAGCCGGCCGTGGATCGCAGTGCGCCACACAAATTTGCAGCTGTGCATGCTGACGAAGTCCATGGCTTCGAGACCGCAGAGGCGGACGATATCGAGCCGGGCGCGACCTACCCCGTCCTCCGCAGCGGCACAGCCGGCAGTTACTTGGCCTACCGAGGCGTAGATCTGTCGAAGCAGGGTGTCGACCAGCTGCGCGGCATGTTCGGCTTCAGCGACCTGGACAAGTCGAAGCGGGTGACGCTGGAGGTGCGGCTGGACCGGCCAGACGGCGAGCTCGCAGGCGAGCTGGTGCTCTTCAAACAATGGAAGCGCTGGTCCAATCTCGCAGGTCAACTGTCGACTGCCGACCCGGCCCGGCTTGCCGGCATCCGCGATATCTATCTTGTACTGCGGGAAGCCGCTCCCGGCCAGGAGCTGATGATCCATTGGCTGGCATTTGCCCGGGGCACGGCGCTGCCTGAGCCTGCTCCCCGTTCCGAGGCGCTGCCGGCGCCGGAGGGAGAGTACCGGATATATTTTGGCAATCTGCATAGTCACACCGGATTGTCCGACGGCATCGGCACACCGGACGAAGCTTATGATCATGCCCGTTATGAGGCGGGACTGGATTTTCTGGCGATTACCGAGCACAGCAATCTGTACGACCACGACCTGGATTGGAACCGCAGCCGCAAGTGGGTCGATATCCAGCAGACGGCTGCACGCAAGACGGAAGACGGACGATTCCTCGCGCTCTATGGCGCGGAGACGACCTGGTACAACCAGTTTGGCCATATGAACACGTACAATATGGATTGCTTTATCAACGCATACGAAATCAAATATAATGACATCGCTCATTATTACCATACAATCAAGCAATACCCGGATTCGATCCAGCAGTGGAACCACCCGTGGTCCTGCGGCAACCGTCATCTGGACGGCTTCGATCCGTATGATGCCGAGCTGGACGAAGTGATGCATACGATCGAGATCAACACGATCGAGTCCAAGGAGCTGGGCGGTCTCTACTATTATGTCATGGCGCTCGACAAGGGCTGGCATGTGGCGCCCGTAGGCAGTCAGGACAATCACCACGGCCAATGGGGCTCGGAGAACACGCTGCGCACCGGCATCCTGGTGGATAAGCTGACGACCGAAGATTTCTATGACGCGCTCCGGCATCAGCGGGCATACTTCACCTCGGCGCTGCATCTGAACGTCTGGTTCCGGGTCAACGGCGCCATCATGGGCTCGCGCATCCCGCGCACCGAGACGATCGATATCGAGATCAATGCTTTGTACAGCATGCCGACCGACCAGCGGATCGTCCGCATGGAGATCATCGGCGAAGGGGGCCGGGTGCTGCATGCGATCGATCAGGACGGCGATGAACTGGATTACCGCGTATCGCTGGCATGGCCGGACCGCTACTGCTTCGTGAAGATCTACCAGGAGGACGGCGAGTTCGCAGCGACGGCACCGGTATGGCTTGAAGACTAAGGGGATGAAGCCTGATGGCTTGGATAGGCGAGCAATTGATGATGCATTTCGGCAAGTATGGTGAGGTCTATCTGCGGATTACGCTCAGCGCGTTCTGCGGCTTCATCATCGGCTGGGACCGGGAGGCCAAGAGCAAGCCGGCGGGGCTGAAGACGTATATGTTCGTCTGTGTCGCCAGCGCCCTCATCACCGTCATCTCGATCTACAGCGTCGGCAAGCTGAGCGGCATATACGCCAATACGATGATGGATCCGATGCGGCTCGCCGCACAGATCGTCACCGGGCTCGGCTTCCTGGGAGCCGGCGTGATCCTCAAGGACGGACTGCAGGTCAAGGGACTGACATCGGCGGCGATGATCCTGTTCGTCGGCGGCATCGGCATCGGGATCGGCGCAGGGTTCTACGGAGTCGTGCTGTTCGCAGTCGCCCTGTGCATGACGATGGCGAGGATCGCCAACCGGATCGAGAAGCAGCGGTATCGCAAGGATCTCGCGCTGCATGCGAGGCGTTCCGACGTGCAGGAATTAAGCAAATAAGCGTGGATCTGCGCAAGCGGCGCCTGGCAACGGCATCTGGCAATGGAACCTGTGCAACGGCGCCTGTGCGGCTCGGCTAGGCACCTGGCGGCAGCTCGGACGGCTCGCTGCGCGGGGACGCGGCAGCTTGCATGCATCAACCAGGGCAGCCGAGGCTGCCATCGCTTGTGCCGCTCCCTAGCACGCAGCGTTCGGCCTTCTCATTGACAATCGACTGGCTATATTATAACGTTATGACCAGTTGGTTAGAGTGCGGCAGCGTGACTTATCGTCGCTAAGCCCACTTCGGTGAAGGAGGAGAACCTATGCTTGATGACACATTGCCCGTGACGCTGCAGTTTCAACTGCGCAGCAAGCTGCTGGAGAAGATCGACGGCCGCGTCTGGACGCCGGGGACCCAGATCCCCAGCGAGCGGGAGCTGTGCGCCGATTACGGCGTCAGCCGCATCACCGTTCGGGAAGTGCTCAAAACACTCGTACAGGAAGGCTATCTGATCCGCAAGCAAGGCAAGGGGACATTCGTCGCGATGCCCAAGTTTGAACATGAGCTCACCAGCTCGTACAGCCTGTCGCAGGAGATCGAGAAGGAAGGTCTGCAGTCGCAATTTCAGATGCTCGGATTCCGCAGATATCCGGTGCCTGACCGGCTGAAGCCGATCCTCGGTCTGAGCGGAGAAGATGAAGTATGCGAGATCACCCGGCTGCGGCTGATCAGCGACGAGCTGTTTGCCTGGGAGCGTGCGTACACCCCCGGTGTACTGCTGGAGGGCGTGACCGAGGAGCGGATCGCGAAGTCCGGGCTGTACTTCTCCATCTATCGCAGCTCGGGCTTCAGAGCGGAGGAGGCGGAAGTCGAGGTTGAGGCGGTCAATTGTCCGGACGAGATCGCGTCGCTTCTGAAGATCAAGAAGCAAGCGGCCGTTCTCTATCTGCGACGGCTGACGACCGCGCAGCAGCGCTGCATCGAATATTGCGAAAGCTATGTACGCAGCGAGACTTATAAGTACAAGTATAAGCAGCAGCTGCGCAAAAAGCCGTTCTATGACGAATCCTATGGCGGTTCCGCGAGCGCTCAGGAGTCGCAAGACTGAAGGATGTCGGCAAAGAAACGGGCAAGGCAGGACCGGGCACGCGCGATGTCCGGCTCCTTGCCCCAACCGCTGAGCGGCTGCAAACCGGAAAGGAGGCGATGCCAGGGTAGTCCATTCAGAGTATATAAGTCAGAATATTCTGTCTAATCAAACGGCAGCAAAGAAAACCTATGTGGTTCGGATGCTTCTCAAACCAGATTCCGATGACTCAGGTGTCTTTGTCATGCCCCAAAAAGGAGGCTTTATCAATGATACTTATGAAACGCTGGATGCATCTCGTCTTATCGCTGGCCCTTGTCCTGTCCTTGTCGCTGGGAGTTGCGCCTTATGCTCCGCTGCCAGTCCATGCTGCGGCTGCAGCAGAATCGACGGTTATCCAGAGTGCAGCCGATCTGGAACTCATCCGCAGTAATCCGAGCGGCAACTTCCGACTGGGGGCGGATATCTCGCTCACCGGCAGTTTTGAGCCGATCGCCAGCTTCAGCGGTACGCTGGATGGCGACGGCCACCGCATCACCGGATTGACGATCTCGGCGACCCCGGGTCAGCCGAAGGCGGCTTTTATCGTCGTCAATCACGGCCGGATCGAGCGGATCGGCTTTGAGGGGGTAGCGATTACAGGCCTTAGCACCGATTCGACTTACTGGGCCGGGGCCATCGCCGCTACCAACCGCGGGGAAATCCGGGAGAGCTATGTGACGGGCTCGGTTACGGGCGGTTACCGGAGCGCGGGCGTGGCGGTGACCAACTATGGCGTCGTCCGTCATGTGTACGCGGATGTCGAAGTGCAGGCGCTCGTGGAAAGCGGCGGCCTGGTGGCCGTCTCCGAGCCCGGCTCGCTGCTGGAGAGCTCGTATGTGATCCCGGATGTCCAATCGGTCCAGAACAATACCGGCGGGATCACGGCATATGCGTATACTGGAGCGATCATCCGCGACAATGCCGTGCTCGCCGGCAGTATCGACAATGGCGGCGGCACCAATATCGCCCGGATCGTCGGCCGCGTGAACGGGACGCCGACGCTGCAGAACAACCGGGCTTCGCAGCAAGCGCTCGTGCAGGGCAACCCGGTCAGCGGGGGCGCATTGACGGACCCGCAAGGGCTGACGACGACAGCGGCGGACCTGGCTCGCCCCGACGTCTATCTGAACGGTCTCGGCTGGAATTTCGCCACGGCGTGGCAGTGGAGCGCGGCGCTTGAGCGGCCGCAGCTGCGCGGCGCCCGTCAAGCGGCGCCGACGCCGATCGCGACGGCTGCCCAGCTGGAGCTGCTCCGTACGCAGCCGGACGGCGACTATGTGCTGACAGCCGACATCAACCTCTCCGGTTCGTTTGCGCCGATCGCCAGCTTCTCTGGGACGCTGGACGGCGACGGTCATCGCATCACCGGCCTCTCGATCACGGCTAGCGCCAGCGAGCCGAGGGCTGCGCTGATCGTCACCAACGAAGGCGTCATCGAACGATTGGGACTGGTGGACGTTGCGATTACAGGGCTGAGCACCAACTCCTCCTATTGGGCAGGCGGACTGGTCGCGGCCAATGAAGGCGTGATCCGCGAGAGCTTCGTCACCGGCTCCGTCACGGGCGGCTACCGCAGCGCGGGCATCGCGGTCACCAACTATGGGATCGTCCGCGACGTCTATGCCGACGTCCAGGTCCGTGCGCAGGTCGAGGCCGGCGGCCTCGTGGCGGTGTCCGAGCCGGACTCGCTGCTGAGCGGCTCGTATGCCGTGCCGGACGTGCGATCGGTGCAGAACAACACCGGCGGCATCACAGCCTATGCATACACCGGTGCGGTCATCCGCGACAATGCCGTGCTCGCCGGCAGTATCGACAACGGCAGCGGCAGCAACATCGCCCGCATCGTCGGCCGGGTGAACGGCACGCCGACGCTGCAGAACAACCGGGCTTCCTCGCAGACGACGGTGCTTGGCGCGCCGGTCAGCGGCGGCTCGCTGACGAGCGCCCAGGGACTGACGGTCAGCGACGCAAGCTTGAAGCAGCCTTCGGTCTATGAGCTGGACATGGGCTGGGATCTCTATGCGACCTGGGCCTGGAGCTCGGCGCTGCAGCGTCCGCAGCTGCGCACCGTGCGGGAGGCCGAGCCGACTCCGATCGCGACGGCTGCCCAGCTGGAGCTGCTCCGCAGCGCTCCCGCAGGCGATTACAGACTGACAGCGGATCTTGTCATGACCGAGGCTTTCGAGCCGATCCCTGCCTTCAGCGGCACGCTGGACGGCGACGGTCACACGATTACCGGCCTGCTCAGCGTCACGCGCACGGACCGTCCGACCTCCGCGCTGATCCTGGAGCTGACCGGGGTGATCGAGCGGGTAGGGCTGGTCGATGTCGCGATCGTCGGCAGCAGTGGTGCCACCACGCAGTGGGCGGGCGGCTTCGTGGCGACGAATCGCGGGACGATCCGCGAGAGCTTCGTCACGGGTGTCGTCACGGGCGGCTACCGGAGCGCGGGGATCGCGGTGCATAACCACGGCCGGATCCAGAACAGCTACGCCGACCTGATCGTCAAAGGACGCGGGGAAGCGGCATCGCTCGTAGCGGTGGCGGAGAGCGGCTCGCTGCTGCAGACCTCGTATGCCGTCCCCGACGTGCACTCGGAGCTCAACAATACCGGCGGTCTGACGGCTTATGCATACACCGGCGCGACGATCCGGCATAATACGCTGCTCGCCGGCCGTATCGACAACGGCGGCGGCAGCAACATCGCCCGCGTCACCGGACGTGTCAACGGCACCCCGGTCTTCGAGGGCAACCGCGCTTCCGAGAATGCGTTGGTGCAGGGTCAGATCGTCACGGGCGGGACGGCTGCGAACCGTCAGGGCCAGTCGGTCACGGACCAGACCCTTGCCCTCCAATCGACCTATGAAGGCACGCTCGGCTGGGATTTCGACCGGATCTGGCAGATGGAACCGCAGACGCAGCGGCCGGTGCTGCAAGCGTTCGAGCCGGTGCCGGAGCGGGAGACGCATCCGATCCTCTACCGTGTATTCCGCGATGAGAGCTGGACGCTCTCGGCAGGCGTCTCGCACCGGCAGATGGATTTTATCGATAGTAGAGGTCACGTACAGAAGGCAAATATTATCGACGCCGATCTGACGCTGCCGCAGAACAAAATCATCGTCGGCGTGAAGGACAATCAGGTGCCGCCGACCGACGAGAATGGCAACTATATCCGCATCGAGGATGAGAACGGCTCGGATGCGATCCGCGGTACGGTGCCGGAGCAGATGGAGACGACGATCCTGCCGGGCCGGGACGTCATCGCCGGCGTCAATGGCGAGTTCTATACCGAGCAGGGACCGGAAGGCTACATGATCAAGGATGGCTCCGATATCATCAACGGCGTGCGGGTACCGGGCGTCGACGGCAAAAACTATCCGTTCCACGGCTTCTTCGGCATCCGCGATGACGGCACCCCGCTCATCGGCAACTACAGCGACGACTGGGAGCGCGAGAAGGACAATCTGTTCCAGGCGTCCGGCGGTCAATACTGGATGGTCCAGAACGGCGTGGTGCAGGATTTCAACGGGCTGGTCATCTCGGATGAGAATCACCCGGACTTCGACTACGAGACCTACTACCGTCACAAGGACCGCCATCCGCGCACCGCAGCGGGGATCCGGGACGACGGCACTGTCTTCTTCGTCGTCGTGGACGGACGGGGCGCCAATGGCTCGGTCGGCTTCTATATCGAGGAGCTGGGACTGTATATGAAAGAGCTCGGCGCCGAAGAGGCGATCAATATGGACGGCGGCGGTTCATCGACGGCGGTGACGCGCAACAGCGTCACGGGCGCGTACGAGGTGAAGAACACGCCGATCAACCGGGTCGATGGCGTCAATACGCCTGGCGTCGCCCGGCGGGTGTTCTCCTCGCTGCTCGTCGTGGTTGATCAGCCGGAGTAAGCTGCAGCTTCTGTCTGCCTATGGGCCGACCCTCGGGCCGGCTCAGGCGGATGGATAGCAAAGGTTGGCTCGCGACATGCGGCCTAAGGCGCTAGCGTGTCCCTAGCGGCAGAAAGGGTCGTTGCAGCGTGCCGGATCAGCGCTAACGTGTCTCCAGCGGCAGAAAGGGTTGCTGAAGAGTGGCGACCCGTCACCAAAGTAACTCTAGCGGCACTAAAGGTCGCTGCCTTCGATTCAAAGTAATTAAACTAACATTTTGCCGGCCTTTTGGCCGGCTTTTTCGTGTCTGCATTCCTCGCTGCCCCGCCAATCCGCGCCAACGAACACGAAAAATCGTGTTCGTTGGCCGCAGCACCGCCTGCCCGCGTCAAACACTCCACGCAAGCGGCCGTTTCCTAATCTGCGCTTGACCCTTGCTCCTGCTCTTTACTCCTGCTTCCCACGCTCCAACTCTCCAACTCTACTCCTTCACCGACCCGATCAGCAGGCCCTTGATAAAGTACTTCTGCAGGAATGGATAGAACAGCACGATCGGACCGATCGTCAGGATCGCCGTCGCCATCTTCACCGACTCGCTGGGCAGCACGGCATTGATTCCCAGATCCATCGTGCTCTGCATGGACTGGATCATGCTGATCTCCGAGTTCAGCTTGAAGAGCAGATACTGCAGCGGATACAGCGCTTCACGGTCCACCAGCATGATGGCGTTGAACCAGTTGTTCCAGTAAGCGATGCCGTAGAACAGCGTGATCGTCGCCAGCACCGGCAGACTGAGCGGGAAGAAGATGCGGAAGGCGATATAGGCGTCGCCCGCCCCGTCGATACGCGCCGCTTCGGTCAGCGAAGGCGGGATCTGCCGCATATAGTTGCGCACCAGGAACAGATTGAACGGATTGAACAGCAGCGTCGGGATGATCAGCGCCCAGATCGTGTTGCGCAGTCCCAAGCCGGTGCTGATCAGATACCACGGCACGATGCCGGTGTTGAACACCATGGTGATGAAGAAGAAGACAGCCAGATGGTTACGGTAGCGCAGGTGGCTGCTGGAGAGCGTGTACCCCGCCAGTCCCGTAATCAACACTGCGATTGCTGTCCCGACCACCGTGACGATGATCGAGATCATATAGCTCTGATAGAGCGGCGTGCTGCCGAGCAGCAGCAGATTATAGGCGTCAAAGGAAAATTGCTCGGGCAGCAGCTGGTAACCGTTGCGCTGGATGGCCCGTTCATCGGTCATGGAGACCATCAGCACCAGCAGCATCGGCAAAGTACAGGCAAGGGACACTATCGTGATAAAAACATAGTTCAGGCTGTTAAATAACCGGTTGGCCGGCATGGGCCTCACCTCCTTATGAGAGTACATCGCGTTCCTACGCAGATTCCAAAAAAAGGTTGTCGAACTCGTATCGACATACCTACGCTGTCTGAAGCGTTCAGTCGCCTGCCTCTAGAACAGTGCATTATCCGGATTGATCTTGCGGACGATCAGGTTGCTGCCGAAGACGAGGATGAAGCCGACCACCGCCTGATACAGCCCGATCGCCATCGCCTGCGCGGGATTGCCGATATTGCGCAATGATCGGAAGACGTAGGTGTCGATGACATCCGTAGTCGGGTAGAGCAGACCGTTGTCCTTGACGATCGCATAGATCATATCAAAGCTGCCGTACATGATCTTGCCGAGCGCCAGCAGCGACAGGATCGAGATCGTCGGCAGGAGCAGCGGCAGCGTGATGTGGCGGATGAGCTGCCAGCGGCTGGCACCGTCGATGCGGGCGGCTTCGTAGTAGCTGCCGTCGATACCCGTGATCGCCGCCAGATAGATGACCAGCGAGATCCCGATATCTTTCCACACGTTGGCGCCGACGAGGATGGCCGTCCAATATTCCGGCGAAGCATACCAATTAATGGCGTTCATATCCAGCCAGGCCAAAAGCCGGTTGGCGATCCCGAACTCTGTAGAGAAGATACTGTAGACGATATAGCTGACGACGACCCAGGAGAGGAAGTGGGGGAACAGGATCGTCGACTGCGTGACTTTGGAAAATAGACGGCTGCGAAGCTCGTTGAAGAGAATAGCCAGGATGAGTGCGCACACGGTGCCGACAACAATGAACAGGATGTTCAGCTTAATCGTGGTCCAGGTAATCTGCCACGCCCGCGGCGAGGAGAAGAAGAACCGGAAGTTGTCCAGACCGACCCAGGGCGAGCCGAAGATGCCTGTCCGGTAATTGAACTTTTGAAACGCGATCACCATGTAAGGCATAGTCAGGTAACCGAACACAAGCGTATACAGCGCCGCCGGCACAGCAAGCAGATACGCCATACCGTTTTTGCGGAGCTCGCTGATCGGCGAATGTTTTTTGGCGGGTGAACTCATAGCTTCACGTCCTTACATCAGAGATTGGATTGGCGCTTATGTTCCTCAGTCTAAGGACAGCAGGGGCTCCGGGTAAACTTTGAATAGTCGATAAGGTCTACAAATGTACAATTTGAGCACTTCATTTTTGAACAATAGATTCGAAAATGAACACCGGGCTTCAACATGTTGCACTGTATCCGCTATAATCGTAGGACAAAATAAGAATGGGCGGAGGGGAGCGCGACAGATGAAGAAGAGACATCGTTTGATCCGGTACTCGGTGTATCGCAGCATGATGGTAAGTTTTTTGCTCCTGACCTCGCTCATCATTGCCGTCGTCTGCGGCGGCCTGTTCGCGTTGTTCTCATGGAGCACGGCCAAAGAAGTCGGCAACATCTCGGAATCGATGCTGCGGCAGAACAGCTACGTCGCCAAGGTCATCAAGGATCAGGTGTACAGCCTGGGCAACCAGCTGCTCAACAACAAGGAAGTGATGGCGGCGATGGTGGACCGGAACCGCGACAAGCTCAAAGCCTTCCATGCCATCAACGAAATGCGGGCCATCCAGGCCAACTATCCGTTCATCCAGATGATCGGACTCTACAATCCCGCAGCCGAGCAATATGTCAATACAAGCGGCGTCACCTATGAGGAAGAGGAGGTGCACTTGTCGCGGATCGAGGCCAGCCGCAGCGCATACTTCAACTTTATCCCCCGTCAGGTGAATACCCCGGCGTCAGGCAGCGGGACGGCCAATGTGCTGACATTCCTGCTGCTGCCGAGCTACTATACGCAGATGCCTGCCGGAGATGGCATTATCGTCATCAATATCGACGAGACGTACATCCAGCGCATGATCGGCGGTTACAAAAACTACAGCACCGACTCGCTGTTCGTCATGAACGAAGAGGGCATGGTGATCACGCACTCCGATACCGGGCAATTCATGCGGAGCGTTGCAGATCAGCCCTATACGGCCAAAGTGCTGGCAGCGACAGCGCCAACCGGTTACTTCACGATCGATATCGACGGCAAGAAGAATCTGGTCAGCTACGCCAAGTCGGAGGAGATGAACTGGGTGTTTGTGGGCGTCAGCCAATACGACAACCTGCTCTTCAATATGAACGAACTGCGCTGGTCGACGCTTGGCATCGCACTGGCCATCTTCATCGTCAGCCTGTTGATCTCGATCTGGCTCACCAACCATACGTACCACCCGATCCGCAATCTGATGGACAAGATCATCGGCCAGATGAAGATGGAGAAGGAGCAGCAGGCCATTAATGAGGTGGAACTGCTGGATACGACGTTCGCCGACATGACAGGACAGCTGAGCGCCATGGTCTCGGCACAGGCGACGGCGCGGCGGGCGGAGCTTGCGCATTTTTTCAAAGGCAGCCAGTCGGCCCCAAGTCCCGCGCTGCAGCAGGAATGGGAGGGCCAGCGCCTGTTAACGGTACTGATCCGGATCGACGCCTTCGAGCAGTTCCGGCGAGCCAACTCCGTCAAGCTCCAGTCGCTTATGCATTTTGCCATCTGCAATATCGGGGAAGAGCTCGTCGGGATGTACTACCCTTGCGGCGTGATGGTCATCGAGGAGGGGGAGCTGGCGGTGCTGGTGCGCCTGGAGCAGGACTACTGTCCGCCGCAGCTGCTCGCCCAGCTGCAGGAGCTGCAGAGCAAAGCGAGCAGCTACTTCAAGCTGGAGCTCTCGATGGGCATTGGCACCGTCGTATCGGCGATGGATCAGATCCGCGAGTCGTACAGACGCGCCTGCGAGGCGCATGAACAGCGGTTTTTTGAGGGGACGGGGAGGATCCTCGTCTATGACGCGGCTAGCAGGACAGGCGAAGAGGGCGAGGACAGGGCGTATCCGGTCAAGCTGGAGAAAAAGCTCGTCGAGGCGATCCGCACGGGAAATGCCGCCAAGTCGGCTGTAGAGGTCGACGCGATCATCAAGGAGCTGGGGCGGTGCGACTACCAGCAGGCGCAGTTTTTCCTGCATCAGCTGGCGATGAGTCTCTACAAGCAGTTTCATACCGCTACTCCTGTGGATGGTTCCGACCTGCTGTCGGCCTTCTTCCGGCAGCTGCCGGCATTTGAGACGCTTGCCGAGATCGGCGGAGAGCTGAGCGCGATTGCGGAGCAGCTATCAGAGCGGCAGCAGGATGCTGCCAGCCAGCAGAACAGCCGGGTGGTCGAGGAGGTCAAGGCCTATGTCGAGGCCAACTATGCCAGAGCCGATCTGTCATTGGAATGGATGGCGGGGCAGGTCAAACTCTCCCGAGGCTATCTGGGACGGCTGTTCAAGGCGCAGTGCGGAGTGTCGTTCAGCGACTATCTCAACCGGATCCGTCTGGAGCGGGCGAAGCAGCTGCTCGGCTCCGACGAGCCGATCCAGCAGATCAGCGAGCGGGTGGGCATCCTGAACACGACGTATTTCTATACGCTCTTCAAGAAGAATTATCAGATGTCGCCTGCGCAATACCGGGCTTCGCTGAGCAACAATTTGAAGGATGAAGCGCAATAGTGAAGTCCCTGGGACGAGTGCAAATGTGCGGAAAGCACAGGATTGAAGTTTACGGGCCGCAGCAATCTCCCTTACGCTGGGAACATCATCACATCATGCGAAAAAGGGGATGAATGCAAATGAAAGGAAGTCAACATTTTAAAATGCTGACGGCAGGGGCGCTGGCGGCGGTCATGTTGTCCGCCTGTGCCTCGCCAGGCGCCGAAGACAATAGTTCCGGGGGGACGACAGGAGGCGGGAGCGACTCGGCAAGCAAGCCGGTCCGGTATCTGCTTCCGGGCAATGCGCCGCAGGATCTGGACAGCGCTGTAGCCGCCATTAATGCCAAGCTGAAGGAAGACGGTCTTAATCTGACTTACGAGCCGACATATATTCCTTGGGACGTCTGGGATCAGAAGACCAACCTGATGATGTCGACGGGCGAAGAATTCGAGCTGGTGGCGATCATGCATGATGTGAAAAGCCCCAACGTGCTGGTGGGCAACGGCGGCATCCTGCCGATCGGGGAACTGCTGGAGGAGCACGGACAGGATCTGAGGGCAGCGATGCCGGACTGGATCTGGGAGTCTGCCGTCGTCAACGGCGAGATCCAGTATGTACCGAACTTCTGGGCGGATACCGCCTTCAACGGCGGTATGGTGACGATGCGCAAGGATCTGCTGGAGAGCCATAACCTGGGCGCGCCGCGTTCTCCCGAGGAGCTGCTGGATGCGGCGGCAACCATCAAGGAGCATTGGCCGGACGAAGACAAAAATGTCTACATCAAAATGTTGAATGAACCGGCGTATTATCTGCACAATACGTACGAGACGTTCCCGTTCACGGTGGTGGACAACGTCATCCGCGTCGACCAGGACGGAACCGTAAGCTCCTGGCTGGAGTCCGAGGAGTTCAAACAGGACGTCGAGTTCATGCGGACAGCTTACGAACGCGGACTGGTTCATCCCGACGTACTGACCGTACCGACCGAGGTCATGAACCAGGAAGAGATCGCGGGACGCTACCTGTACCGCCAGGGCGATGTCGGCATCGGCGACAATGTGAGAGAGCGGTATCCTGGCGCCGAAGTGGATATCTACTATCTGGCGGATCAACCGCATTTTCGTTCGTACGCGATCCGTAACTCCAACGGCGTCTCGGCGACGAGTCCGCACCCGGAAGCGGCGATTCAGTTCTTGAACTGGGTCTACGGCGATCAGGCCAATTTTGATCTGGTACTGTATGGCGTAGAGGGCGAGCATTGGCGCGATGGCGGCGACAACCTGCGGGAGACGCTGAAGACCAATGAGAACGGCGGGCCATCCTACGAGCTGGCCAGCTGGCTGCTCGGCCACGTCGAGATGAACCGCTATCCCACCAACTTTGACAAAGACAGGCTGGAGCGCCGCACGACGATCGCTGATGATGCGGATGTCGTGAACAGCGTCACGATCGGCTTCAACTTCGATCCTTCTCCGGTAGCGGCGGAGTATGCGAATGTCTCGGCCGAGCTCAAGACGAGCGTGGAGCCGCTGCTCTATGGCGTCGTTAGCTACGACCAGGCGTTCAGCGGCATGCTCGCCAACATGAAGGCTGCTGGACTGGACCGGGTCATCGAGGAATACCGCTCGCAGTTCGAGGCATGGCTGGCGGAGCGATAAGAACAGCAAGGGTGATCTATAGGAGTGCAAGGACGGACAGGGGAGTGCTTCGGGCGCTCGCCTGTCTTTTTTTGGGTACTTAGTGGAAGTCCATGCCCGGTGCGAAGAGCCGATCCAGCTGTGACCCTTGCCGCCGCTGCTCGGGGAGGGCTATGTACGACCAGGGGCTGGCAGCCCCGAGGGCAGAACACATGACAAGCGGCTTGCCGCCCCGCTATAATAAAACACATCAGCAAGAAAGGGGTTGTTGTCCATGCAGGCGGAGCGCGTCATCTACGAACGGTTCGGAGAACCCTGGCAGGTACTGCAGGTGGAGCGGGTCCGTCCGCAGCTGCCGGGCCCTGGAGAATTGCTCGTCCGGATGCAGGCCCGTCCGATCAATCCGTCTGATCTGATCCCGATTCGCGGTGCCTATGCCCATCGTATCCGTCTTCCGGCGCTTGCTGGCTATGAAGGCGTGGGGATCGTCGTCGAGGCAGGCGATGCGGCGGACAGGAGGCTGATCGGCCGCCGGGTGCTGCCGCTCAGAGGCGAGGGCACCTGGCAGGAGCTGGTACGGGTGCCATCGGCCACGACCGTCGAGGTACCGGATCGGCTCTGCGATGATACGGCGGCGCAAGCCTATATCAACCCGCTGACGGCATGGGTCACCTGTACGGACGTACTGGGCTTGCGCGAGGGCGACTCGCTGCTGGTCAATGCGTGCGGTTCGGCGCTTGGGCGGATCTATGCCCAGCTGTCGCGGATGCTTGGCTTCGAACTGATCGCAGTGGTGCGGCATAGCCGTCACAAGGGTGTGTTGCAACGGCTGGGCGCTGCCCATGTGGTGGTTCATGTGCCCGGGATGGATGCGGATAGGGAACCCGGAAGCCTGCGGGCGACAGTCCTGGCTGTGACCGGCGGGCGAAGTGCGACAGCGGCGATCGACTCTGTAGGCGGGGCTGCGGGGGCAGAGCTGGCTCGCTGTGTGCGTCCCGGCGGTCGGCTGCTCACGGTCGGCCTGTTGTCGGGGGAGGCGGTAGCTTGGAGCGAGGTAGCCGCTGAGACGGGGGCGCGGGTGGAGCTGTTCCATCTGCGGCACTGGAATGACCGTGTGCCGATCGTGCGCTGGCGAACAGAGCTGTCGCAGCTGCTGCTGATGATGGCGGACGGTCGGCTGACGCTGGCGGAGCCTGCGGGTCGCTATGCGCTGGCCGATGTGGTGCAGGCGGTGCAGGCTGCGGAGCTGCCGGGCGCGGGGAAGCTTCTATTGATATAGGAGCTGACGGAAGTGACCGATATAAGTAATATGCGTGAGGTAATTGACGAATTCAGCCCTAACGGATCGTAAGGAGAGGTGAACGCTATGGCGACACAAAGAGAGGGAGTAGCGAGCAAGACCCGGATCTACCTGGTCCGGCATGGTCAGACGGAGTGGAATGTCGAGCATCGCTTTCAGGGGCACCAGGATTCGCCATTGACGCCGCTCGGATTGCAACAGGCCGGGTGGCTGGCGGACGCCTTGCAGGAGGAGCCGCTCGATGCCATCTATGCGAGCAGCAGCACAAGAGCGATGCGGACGGCTGAGATCATCCGAGGGGAACGGCAACTGGCGATCCAGGCTAGCGATGGACTGCTGGAGATGAATCTCGGCGAGTGGGAAGGCGGCGTGCAAGAGGAGATCAAGGAGCAGTACCAGGAGCGGTTCGCGGCCTTCTGGGAAGATCCGGAATCGTTCCTGGTCGCAGGCGGCGAGACGTTCCGCGAGGTGGAGGCGCGTGCGACGGCGGTGCTGGAGCAGATCCTGAAGGAGCATGCAGGGCAATCGGTGCTCATCGTCACCCATACCGTCGTCCTCAAGCTGCTGATGGCTCGCTTCGAAGCGCGTCCGCTCAAGGACCTTTGGCAGCTGCCTTATATCTACCCGGCCTGCCTTTGCCACATCGAGGGCTCACACCCGGACTATGAGATCCTCCTCCATGGCGATACCAGTCACTACCGCGAGGCGCCCGTCAAAGGCTAGGCCACGGTCCAAAGTGGCAGCGCGCTTGCGGGCCGGAAGAGCGGCTTTCACAGGCTGCGGGCGAATGCGTCGAACCAAGTAACAAAAGTTACCTGGATGCGCCCGCACCCGGGCAAAGCGAGCGCTGCGCCTACTGGGCAAGCGCCGGTTCGGGGTTACAGATGCTCGCGGTTCACTTGCTCGTTGCGGATCATCTGTTCGAGCTTCTCCACCAACCGGGCATGCTCCTCGGGCGTTTTCTTGAGTCCGAACCATGTGCGCCGCTGCTCCTGCTTGAGCAACTGCAGCATATATTGCTTTTCTTTGAAGGTAAACATCACGAACTCACCCCCTGTGTCTGTTATATTGTAACTTGCCTGCTCCGGCCGAAGCAACCGGGTCATCGAGGGGAAGCAGCAGTAATAGCTGAACACACAAAGGGACCCGCAGCAACCGGGCTGCGGGTCCAAAGAGTCATGCTATATCAAAAAAGGGGGTTGAATAGAGTATACCCCGGCGATGTTAATGGTTGATGAAGCTGACATTTCAATTTGATTACAAATCCCTTACCGTCAGTTGGGAATCACGCGGTACTATGATAAAATGACAAGAGAATCGGGTATATAAGAAGTGACCAACCAACCAGGAGGGATAAGGCATGAATAAGGATCAAGAGGCGCTGCGCAGCAAGCTGTCGCCGATGCAATATAAGGTTACCCAACAGAACGGAACGGAGCCTGCCTTCCACAATGAATATTGGGATCACAAGGGCGAAGGGATCTACGTCGATATCGTCTCCGGGGAGCCGCTGTTCAGTTCGCTGGACAAATATGATTCGGGATGCGGCTGGCCGAGCTTCACTAAGCCTCTCAGAGCGGAGCAGATCAAAGAGGAGACGGACACTAGTCATTTCATGGTGCGGACCGAGGTGCGCAGCACGGAAGGCGATTCGCATCTGGGCCATGTGTTCAATGATGGTCCGCAGCCCACGGGCCTCAGGTACTGTATCAATTCGGCAGCATTGCGTTTCATCCCGCGTGATGAGCTGGAGCAGGAAGGCTACGGCGAGTTCAAACAGCTGTTCGAGAAATAACCGGGGCCGCTGATGTCCAATTTCAGGGGCCTTGGGTCCAGCGGAGCCCGCAGGATTGCCGGTTATCTGCTGCTGGGGATTGCCGCTGGGCTGCTGACACTGATATTCTTCGAGTTGGCGGAGCAGCTGCTGGACGATGAACTGATTGTCTTCGACGAGACGGTGCTTTATCACCTGCAGCAGCTCATGGGGACAAGGGAAGCGGTCGGTACGGTGATGCGAGGTATTACCCGTTTGGGCGACGGGGTGGTCCAGACCGTTTTGCTTGTTGTAGCAGCCCTGTTGTTTTGGTTTGCCGACAAGCGCCGGGATGCTGTCATCCTTGCCGTTTGTCTGGGCGGGGGCTGGCTGCTCAATTACACGCTGAAGGCTTTTTTTGGACGGGAACGTCCAGAGCTGGAGTTTCTGGTGGAGGCTTCAGGCTTCAGTTTTCCGAGCGGGCATGCTATGGTGTCGATATGCTTTTACGGCATGTTAGGTTATTTGTTGTATCGCTACTTCCGCAACAGATGGCGGCTGAGCTGGGTTTTTAATGTCGTAGCCGTTCTGACTGCGATGGCGATCGGGATCAGCCGCATCTATCTGGGCGTGCACTTTGCCAGCGATGTGATCGCAGGCTTTGCGGCCGGCGGCATCTGGCTGATTTCTTGCATCTTAAGCCTCAAACTGTTGCGTCTTCGCCGCTAGCAGAAGCCATTATGTTTATCAAGGAGGACCTTGATTTCACGACAGCCGTGAAGTCAAGGTCCTTGTTTGATTATGTATGTTTATGTTATAGTGAACATATTCGAACCTTATCGAACCGAAGGAGGAGTTATGTAATGAAAGTACGTCATGCGTCCAGCCCTGGAGAAGTCAAAGGGATGGATACTGCCGAGCTAAGGGAGCATTTTCTGATCGAAAAGGTGTTCGAGGCTGACCGGGTCCACCTGACTTATTCCCATTACGATCGTCTGATCATCGGCGGCGCACAGCCCATCCAAGAGGAGCTCGCGCTGGCAGCCGATCCATCCTGGCATGTAGGGAGCTTCTTCGAACGCCGCGAGGCTGGTATAATCAATATCGGCGGGCCCGCCATCATCACGGTTGACGGGGAGACCCATACGCTCGATCGGCTGGATGCGCTGTACATCGGCCGCGGCGTCCAGGAGGTCAAGCTGGCTAGTCAAGACAGCGGCAGTCCGGCCAAGCTCTATATTACCTCGGCCCCGGCCCACGCCGATCATCCGACGGCGAAGATGGCTATCGACACGGCTACGCCTACGGATCTCGGTACCATCGAGACCTCCAACGAGCGGACGATCTACAAGTATATCCACCAGGACGGCACGAGGAGCTGTCAGCTGATGCTCGGAGTGACGATCCTGAAGACGGGCAGCGTCTGGAACACGATGCCCGCCCATGTGCATGACCGCCGGATGGAGGCTTATCTGTATTTCGACTTGCAAGAGGATGCACGGGTATTTCATCTGATGGGCGAGCCGGAGGAGACCAGACATCTGGTTGTGGCCAATGAGCAAGCAGTCATCTCGCCGAGCTGGTCGATTCATTCGGGAGCGGGGACGAGCAATTATTCATTTATCTGGGTCATGGCTGGAGAGAATTACACCTTCCAGGACATGGATGTTACCGATATGAAGACGTTGAAGTAAAGGACCGGAGCACGACCAAGCCCGGCACTTGCTTCGCTAATTAAGGACGAAGGACGGGTGGCAGGGATGCTGGCAATCGACAGACACAAAGCGATCATGGATCAACTCGCTGAACACGGCTCGCTCAAAGTATCGGAGATGAGCAGCCGGCTCCAGGTGACGGAGAAGACGATCCGGGAAGACCTGGAGAAGCTGGAGAAGCGGGGACTGCTGCAACGGATCCACGGCGGGGCCGTACCCTGCGAGGAGAAGGGGGAAGGGCTGTACCCGCCGAGCTTTCCGAACACGCGGCAGCTGGAGGAGAAAGAAGCGATCGCAGCCAGAGCGGCGCAGGCTGTCGAGCCTCACGATATTATCGCCCTCGACAACGGGAGCACGACGCTCGCGATCGCCCGAAGGCTGGATAACATGCCGCTGACCGTCGTGACCAATGACATCATGATCATCCGCGAACTGGCGCTCAAGAATCAGATCCGGCTGGTCGTCCCCGGCGGCTACCGTCAGAACAACCTGCTGATCCAACCGGAATCGCTGGACTGGCTGCGGCGGATGAATATCCACAAGCTGTTCCTGTCCGCGACGGGGATCCATCCGGAGTATGGACTGACGATCTTTACAGCGGAGCTGCTGCCGATCAAGCGGCTGCTGGTGGACGCCTCGGGCACCGTGTGTTGTGTGGCAGATCACAGCAAGTTCGGCAAGGGGGCGCTGCATACATTTGCGACGCTCCAGGAGGTGGACCGCTTCATCACCGGTGTACAGCTGGGCGATGCAGCACAGGCGCCATTCCTGGCTCAAGGCGCGCACATCGAACGGGTGTGACAGGCAAGCCTGTGCGCCTGCCTGCGGTATGGCGTTTTGGGCAACACACCTGGACATAGAAGGGATGGATGAGGACATGAATCTATTTAATCTGAGCGGCAAAGCCGCGTTAGTGACCGGCGCCGGGCGCGGGCTGGGAAGAGATATGGCGCTGGGACTGGCGGAGGCGGGAGCAGATATCGCACTGGTCGTAGGCAGCAGCAGCGCCGCGCAGGTGAAAGCAGAAGTAGAGGCGTTGGGCCGGAAGGCTATCGTCATCCAGGCTGACCTGGCGGACACCTCTCTGCTGCCTGGTGTCGTACAGCAGACTGTGGACGGGCTGGGCCGGCTCGATATCCTGCTGAACAATGCGGGCATCATCCGGCGCACGCCGGCCGCCGATCATGCGCTGACGGACTGGCAGGAGGTCATGCAGGTCAATCTGCATGCGGCCTTCGCGCTGTGTCAGGAAGCCGGCAGACGGATGCTCAGCCAAGGCTCGGGCAAGATCATCAATATCGCCTCGATGCTGAGCTACCAGGGCGGGATCAACGTACCGGGCTACACAGCCAGCAAGCATGCGATAGCCGGGCTGACCAAGGCGCTCGCTAACGAATGGGCGGCCAAGGGCGTCCAGGTCAATGCGATAGCGCCGGGCTATATGGCGACCGACAACACCCAGGCGCTGCGCGACGACCCTGACCGCAGCCGGTCGATCCTGGAGCGCATCCCGGCCGCCCGCTGGGGCTCCGGCGCTGACCTGAAGGGAGCGGCCGTCTTCCTGGCTTCTGCTGCTTCGGATTATGTGAACGGCCATCTCCTTAATGTCGACGGGGGATGGATGGTTAGATAATTGGGTAAAAAGAAGATCGTATCCTCTGGACCAGCAGAGGAGCGATCTTCTTTTGTTACTCGAGCCTCACGCAAATCACTGACCAGATGCCATAAGAAATCCCCCCTGAGCCGCCGGGCTTCTGTGCTATAATGATCAGAGTCAACTTAAGAAAGATCCCGGCTTACCGTGTCGGGACGGAAGGACGATGACAGACCATGAGGGGTTTATCCCGTTTCGCTTTAAGACGTAATCCCGTGCCGTTGGAGCGAAGGCTCTCGAAGGAAGCGGTGACGTCGCTGATCATTCACGGCTGCTTTCAATTCGGGGCGTCGATGTCCGGGCTGTTCCTTAATCTCTACCTGTGGCGCCTTACCGGGGATCTGCTTGTAAACGGAGTTTATAATATCATTGTCTTTTTCATTACGCCGCTCGGTTTTGCGCTGGGCGGATGGATCGCCAAGAAAAAAGACCGGATGGTCACCTATCGGTTAGGTATTGTACTGATCGCATTATTCTATCTCGGCGTCATCATCGCGCAGGAGCGGGTGGTAGACTTCTATGTCGGGTTTGCGCTGTTCAGCGGGCTGGCCCAAGGCTTCTACTGGACGGGGTATCTGGTCCTGATGTACGACGTCTCGACCGACAAGAACCGGATCCGCTTCCTGGCGATCAATATGATGGTCTTCAATGCTGCCGGCCTCGCAGGTCCGGCTCTGGCGGGCTATATCATCCAGCTCAGCGAAGGTCTCTCGGGTTATGTGATGACCTTCGGCATCGCCTTCGTCAGCTTCTTCATAGCGGCGGTGATCAGCTTCCGGATCCCGACGATCACCTCGCATCACCGGACGTACTATCTCAAGCTGGTAGGCGCCGTACTGAAGCGCAACCGCAGCTGGCTGCTGTCGCTGATCGGCTTCCTGGTGCTGGGGCTGCTGCAGGGCATCATGCTGTTCCTGCCCAATATTCTGCTGTTCCAGACTGTTGGCCGGGAGGACTGGGTCGGCTATTTGGGCGTGCTGTTCGCCTTCTTGACCGTTGTCACAGGCTTCATCATCTCCCGCAAAGCGAGAGAAGAGCATGCGTACCGTTATGTGACGCTGTCTTCGATCGGGGTTATCTGCGGCGCTGCGGTGCTGCTGATCGACATCAGCACCTGGTCGGTTGTCACGTTCATGGTCGTCTTCTCGCTCTGCAATCCGCTCACGATCAACACGCTGACCTCGTATTACTACCGGATCATGGGGACACTGCCGCTGAAGGGACAGTTGCGGATCGAGTCGGTGGTCATGCGGGAGCTCTTCCTGAACATCGGCAGGGTGGTGTCGATCGGCCTGCTGATCCTGTTCGCCCGGGATGTGACGTCGATCCGCCTGCCGATGGTACTCGTAGGGGCAGCATTGCTGCAGCTCAATCTGATCTGGCTGGTCAAGCGGCGAGGACATGCCGACTAAGAGACAGGGATGGAAATTTAGTTAAGCGACCGGAACTGCAGCGGTGTCAAGCCCGTCCGCTTGCGGAAGGTGGCGACGAAGTGGCTGGGTTCGCGAAAACCGACCTGCCCGGCGATATGGCTGACGGTCCAATCCTGGCGGCTGATGAGCAGCTCCTTGGCCTTGCGGATCCGGAGATTGAGCAGATAGGCATACGGCGCGACGCCGAAGGCGCGGCGGAACAGGTCGCTGAGCCGGCGTCCCGAGATGCCGAGCTGCCCTGCCAGTTCGGCCAGCCCGAGCTCCGGGTCAGCCAGCTCCGCCTCCATCGCTTCGATGACCGGACGCAGCTGCTCCAGCTGCAGGGAGAAGGCAACGCTTCCCTGCGGCTTGCCGTATTTGCTGAGCGTGATGAGGAACCGGTAGACCTCGCTGGAGACAGTCAGCCCGAAGAGGTCCTCCGTCTGCTCCAGCTTCTCCAGCAGCCGCTGCATGCTCCAGGGCATATCAGGCTCCCAGCGGTAATACGCCGATCGATCCATATCGAGCGAGCGCAGCAGCGGCTGTGCCATCGGTCCGTCGAAGGTGAGATACATCGTCTCCCAGGTCCCTGACACCGCTTCATAGCTGTGGGGGACAAGAGGGGGCAGCAGCACGCCGCTGCTCGCCGGGAGGGCATGCTCTCTGCCCTCGAACCGGATCCGGCCTTCCCCGGCGGTCGTCTGGATCCAGTGATAATGCGGGAATCCCTCGGGGCGGACGATCGGCTCCTGATCGTTATTATGGCCGAGGCTCTCAGCGAACAGGGGCAGGGACTGCCCGCCCATCGGGGTCAGTTCGAGACGGCGGTGCGGACGGATCATGGACGAGCCTCCTTTAGGCGGTGTTGCGGTTCCGGATTATGATAGGCTGATGCGGATATCTTATATATATCCCAGCTCCAGGTGAGCGATACAATGGTCATATCGTTATATATCCAATGATAAAGGAAGTGTCCACTATGATCAACGAGAAGCTGCCCAAGATCTGGTACGGCGGCGATTACAACCCCGAGCAGTGGGGGGCGGACGTCTGGGAAGAGGATATCCGCATCTTCAAGCTGGCCGGTATCGATGTGGCGACGCTCAATGTATTCTCGTGGGCGATGATCCAGCCGGATGAAGACACCTATGACTTCTCATTTCTGGATGACACGATCGACAGGCTGTATCGGAACGGCATTTACACCTGCCTGGCTACCTCCACCGGCGCGCACCCGGCATGGATGGCCAAGCGTTACCCCGATGTGCTGCGGGTCGACTATGAAGGACGCAAGCGCAAGTTTGGCGGCCGCCACAACTCCTGCCCCAATTCGCCGACGTATCGTCTCTATTCGGAGCGGATCGCGGACAAGCTGGGCGAGCGCTACAAGGATCACCCGGCCGTCCTGATCTGGCATATCTCCAATGAATACGGCGGCTACTGCTATTGCGACAACTGCGCTGCCGGCTTCCGTACATGGCTGCAGGACCGTTACGGGACGCTGGAGAAGTTGAACCAAGCGTGGAACACCCGCTTTTGGGGCCACACCTTCTATGAATGGGATGAGATCGTACCGCCGAACGCACTGAGCGAGGAATGGAACGGCAATCGGACGAACTTCCAGGGCATCTCGCTGGACTACCGCCGCTTCCAGTCGTGGAGTCTGCTGGAGTGCTACAAGCTGGAGCGCGATGCCGTCAAGAAGCATACGCCGGATCTGCCGGTGACGACCAACCTGATGGGAACCTACCCCGAGCTGGACTATTTTGAGTGGGCCAAGCATATGGACGTCATATCATGGGACAACTATCCGTCGCTTGATACGCCTTACAGCTACACGGCGATGGTGCATGACCTGATGCGCGGGCTGAAGAGCGGCCAGCCGTTCATGCTGATGGAGCAGACGCCGAGCCAGCAGAACTGGCAGGCCTACAATTCCCTGAAGCGGCCGGGCGTGATGCGGCTGTGGAGCTACCAGGCGGTGGCGCGCGGCGCCGACACGGTCCTGTTCTTCCAGCTGCGGCGTTCGATCGGGGCGTGCGAGAAGTATCACGGCGCCGTCATCGAACACGTCGGCCACGAGCATACGCGGGTATTCCGCGAGTGCGCCGAGCTCGGAGGCGAGCTGGGCAAACTGTCCGATCAGATCCTGGATGCACGGGTGAAAGCCAAGGTAGCCATCGTCTTCGACTGGGAGAACCGCTGGGCGGTCGAGCTCTCGAGCGGACCATCGGTCGCGTTGAAGTATGTGGATGAGGTGCACAAATACTACGACGCCTTGTTCCAGCAGAATATCCAGGTCGACATGATCGGCGTGGAGGAGGACCTGAGCGGCTACGATATCGTCATCGCGCCTGTCCTGTACATGGTCAAACCAGGCTATGCCCAGAAGCTGGAGACATTTGTGAAGGGCGGCGGCACGTTCCTGACGACGTTCTTCAGCGGCATCGTCAATGAAAACGATCTGGTCACGACGGGCGGTTATCCGGGCGAGCTCCGCTCTCTGCTCGGCATCTGGGCCGAGGAGATCGACGCGCTGTTCCCTGGCAATACGAACCGGATCGTCATGGAGCAGCCGTGGGGCGCGCTGCAGGACAGCTACTCGTGCAGCATCCTGTGCGACCTGATCCATGCCGAGGGCGCCGAGGTGCTGGCGCGCTACGGCGAAGACTTCTATCAGGGGATGCCGGTCGCCACGGTCCACAAGTTCGGCCAAGGCAAGGCGTATTATATCGCGTCCAGCCCGGATGAGGCGTTCCTGCAGGGACTGCTTGCCAATCTGTGCGAGGACAAAGCCATCAAGCCGCTGCTGCCGCGCAGCGAAGGCGTCGAGGTAACCAGCCGGGAGAAGGACGGCCGCGAGCTGCTGTTCGTCATGAACCATCAGGCGGATCCAAGAGAAATCGATGCGGGCGAGCGCAGCTACACGGATCTGCTGGCTGACCGGACGCTCTCCGGCGTCATCGAGGTGCCGGCCAAGGGCGTACTGATTTTGGCGCAGGCTTAAACAGTGTACAAGGGAACGGGCACCGGGTTTGCGGTGTCCGTGCTTTGTGTGCTTGCGTCTCGTCGTCCCGCTGGGAGGTCAAGCTCCGCCCTTGCTGCCAACATATTTAATTATTTTGCCCCCAGATGTTCACATTCTTGCTCTTATTTCCACTCCGGTACGATATAATAGAAGGGACAAACTCCGCAGATTGCCCGGACTTGAGCTGCGATATTACACCGGACAGGATGGGATCTAGTGCAGGAATGGATTGAGAATTCAATAGAGCAGCTTATCGCGTTAACCGGCCTTCACGGCCATTATCTGCTGCTCGTGACGTTCCCCTTGGCACTGATCCAGGGGATTATAACGATCTTCCCATTTGCGACACTGCTGCTGCTGCATGTCACCACCTTCGGCTGGTTCGAGGGGATGATGATCAGTTGGGCTGCCGGCACGCTGGCGAGTATCGCCTGTTTTTACCTGAGCCGCACGCTGCTGAGCAACTGGATCGACCGGCGTTTCGGCGAACGGCTGGTGAAGTACCGCAAGTGGCAGACACGCATGAACAACTACGGCGTATGGGTCGTGATCCTGCTGCGGTCGCTGCCGTTCATGCCGAGCAATATCGTCTCGGTCATGGCCGCGGTGTCACCGCTCAAGCCGCTCGCCTATATCTGGTCGACGACCGTAGGCATGTTCTCGCAGGTGTGGCTGTTTATGCTGCTAACCGCAGAAGTCATCTTCCCGGAGAAGGAGATCCGGTCGATGTGGATGGGCTATATAGCGTTTTGCGGGGTTCTGATCCTGGTCCTGCTCATCGTTCTGCTGCTGGATCGCCAGCGGGAGGAACCGAGCTCGGAGCTATAGGACGCTATCCATGCGAACCAGACATTTCTTTCTGAACGGGCCTGGTCTATAATGAGATTGGATTATAGAAACGGTCTGGAGGAACGAACCTATGAAAAAACTGAAGCTGGTCCAGCAACTGTCTGATCTGGGCGTCGTGGCGGTGCTGCGCGGGGATACGCCGGAAGAAGTGGTCGAGATGGCCGAGCAGGCGATTGCCGGCGGTATCAAGGCGATCGAAGTGACAATGACCGTCCCGTTTGCCCTCAAGGCAATCGAGAAGCTGGCTGTATCGTATTCGAGCACAGCAACCGATCCCGACAAGCATGCGGTCATCGGCGTTGGGACGGTGCTTGACCCGGAGACGGCGCGGATGGCGATCCTGAGCGGAGCCGAGTTCGTGGTCGGACCTTCATTGAATCCGGACACCGTCCGTTTGTGCAACCGCTACCGCGTGCCGATCATGCCGGGGACGATGACGGTGCGGGATATCGAGGAGGCGTTGGAGCTGGGCGTCGATATCGTCAAGCTGTTCCCTGGCAATCTGTACTCGCCAGCCATGATCAAAGCGATCAAAGGTCCGCTGCCGCAAGCTAACATCATGCCGACGGGCGGTGTCTCGCTGGACAACCTTGGCGAATGGATCAAGGCTGGAGCTGCAGCGGTCGGCATCGGCTCGGACCTGACCAACGAAGCGGTCAAAAAGGGCGATTACAGCCTGGTTGCCAAGCGCGCGGCGCAGTATATCGACGCTTACAAAGCAGCGAAGGCGTAAGAGCAAGTTTCAGGAGGAGCAGGTCTGTAGCGGTGACAGGCGGATCGGCTGCTGTAAGTCTAGAAACTAGCACTGGAGCGCCGAAAGTATGCCGCCCGGTCGCTGCAAGTCTAGAAGCTAGCCTTAAAGCACCGAAAGTGTGGTGTCTGGTCGGCTGTAAGTCTAGAAACTAGCCTTGGAGCGCAGTTGTAGTAACATCCGCAGCGAAGATGCAGCAGTCAGAGCTTGCGGCGCTAATTGGTTCCATGTAATTCCTTCACGAAGACGGGCCTCATCGGCCCGTCTTTTGTGAAATTATAAGAAATTATATGTTTCACTCCTATATCAGCTTATAATTCACCGGAATGAAAGCAGCAGCGCCCCTTTCTGCCGCTGGAGCGGCGAACTCGCAGGCCCGCGCAGATGGAGCGCCCCTTTCTGCCGCTGGAGCGGCGAACGCGCAGGCCCGCAAAGCAGCAGCGCCCCTTTCTGCCGCTGGAGCGGCGAACGCGCAGGCCCGCAAAGCAGCAGCGCCCCTTTCTGCCGCTGGAGCGGCGAACGCGCAGGCCCGCAAAGCAGCAGCGACCCTTTCTGCCGCTAGAGCGGCGAACGCGCAGGCCCGCAAAGCAGCAGCGCCCCTTTCTGCCGCTGGAGCGGCGAACGCGCAGGCCCGCAAAGCAGCAGCGCCCCTTTCTGCCGCTGGAGCGGCGAACGCGCAGGCCCGCAAAGCAGCAGCGACCCTTTCTGCCGCTAGAGCGGCGAACGCGCAGGCCCGCAAAGCAGCAGCGCCCCTTTCTGCCGCTAGAGCGGCGAACGCGCAGGCCCGCAAAGCAGCAGCGCCCCTTTCTGCCGCTGGAGCGGCGAACGCGCAGGCCCGCAAAGCAGCAGCGCCCCTTTCTGCCGCTGGAGCGGCGAATGCGCAGGCCCGCAAAGCAGCAGCGCCCCTTTCTGCCGCTAGAGCGGCGAACGCGCAGGCCCGCAAAGCAGCAGCGACCCTTTCTGCCGCTGGAGCGGCGAATGCGCAGGCCCGCAAAGCAGCAGCGCCCCTTTCTGCCGCTAGAGCGGCGAACGCGCAGGCCCGCAAAGCAGCAGCGACCCTTTCTGCCGCTGGAGCGGCGTATTCGCCTGGCGTCGCACTTTCACCTAAAGTTCACCTTAGAAGTTCACAATGTCTACTCTGCTCCGCCCTATTTCATAGCACTGAAGTGTATGGCTCGGCACGCACCATAGACATGTCCCTACGTTACGATGGCGCCCCTGTCGCATGTCCGGTTTTGAACCGCCCGGCGAACGGTTAATGAGGAGATAGACCAATATCCAGTCTGGAAAGGGGATTACGCTATGCTTACCTTACATAATCAGCGTTACTGGCATGTGTATGTCGGTACCTATCAATCCGCCGCGGAGGAGGCAATCCGCCACTTGATCTTCGACTCGCAGGCCGGCAGTCTGCGCGAGGACATCGGGATCTCGGGAGCGGAGCGGCCCTCCTTCCTGACAGTCGATACGGAGCGCAACCGGCTGTATGCCGTCTGCGAGACGGATGAGCCCCAGGTGGTGGGCTATCTGCTCAACCCGCAGAGCGGTCTGCTCGAGGAGATCAACCGCCAGCCGATCCCCGGCATGCACGCTTGTCATGTCAGCCTCCACCCGTCCGGTGATTGGCTGTACGCGGTCAACTATTCCTCCGGCAACGTCTGCCTGTTCCCGATCGACGAAGAGGGACGGATCGGGGAGCTCGCCGACCAGCAGGAGCATACCGGCTCCGGCCCGCAGCAGGACCGCCAGGATGGTCCGCATCCGCACTCGATCGTCACCGAGCCGTGGAGCGGCAGGTTGCTGGTGCCGGATCTGGGCACCGACCGCATCGTCGTCTACGACCTGGATCGTCTGGCCGGCAAGCTGAGACTGCATGGCGAGGTGGAGACACCGCCGGGAGCCGGTCCGCGCCATTTGGCGTTTCACCCGGAGAGCCCGATCGTCTATTGTGCAGATGAGCTCAGCTCGACTGTCTCCGCTTACAAGTACCGGCCTGAGGACGGCAGCCTCACGCTGATGCAGACCGTGCCTACTCTGCCGGATGACTTCGAAGAGGCCAATACGTGCGGCGACATCCATGTCAGCATGTGCGGCGGCTTCCTGTACGTATCCAATCGCGGCCATGATTCGCTGGCAACCTTCCGGATCGATGAAGACGGGCTGCTGACACTGACCGGTTGCCCGTCGGTCCAGGGCCGGACGCCGCGCAATTTTGCCGTCGTACCGGATGGCCGGCATGTGCTGGTTGCCAATCAGGATACCGACTCGATCGTCGTCATGGCGCTGGATGAAGACGGCATGCCGGCGCCCCAGGGAGAGCGGTACGAGACGGGCACGCCCGTCTGCCTGAAGCTGGTTCCGGTCATCGAATAACCCGGCACGCGTGCCATCCTGCGGTAGCCTTTACCGATCAAGAACGAATGGCGGGAGGCCCGGGAATCAAGTATAATGGGAGGCAGAAGCAACGGCAGGAGGGCTGACAATATGCTTACCGAGGAAGAATTGAAACGGGAATCGCGCAACCGACGGCAGTTTTCATTTCGGCTTAATCTGTTTTTTTTCGTCACCTTCCTGGCTTTCTCGGTGCTGATCGTCCGTCTGGCGGTGCTGCAGTTCGTGGAGGGTCCGGAGCTCAGCGCCCGAGAGCATGACAACCGCACCCGCAATGTGCTGATCCCGCCGATCCGCGGCAATATCTATGACCGGGAGGATTTCCCGATCGCCTATTCGACATCGACCCAGTCGCTGTACTATACGCTGGAGCCGGGCGTCAAA
The DNA here is from genome assembly GCF_047238105.1 of Paenibacillus jepli. Taxonomy (NCBI): domain Bacteria; kingdom Bacillati; phylum Bacillota; class Bacilli; order Caryophanales; family Paenibacillaceae; genus Paenibacillus; species Paenibacillus jepli. Next base: position 1,978,382 of record NZ_JBDFMD010000001.1, on the reverse strand, counting down.
GAAACGCAAGCGCGCGAGATGGCGGAGCTGCTGGCAGAGGAGCTGCGCGTCTTCGATAAGCCGGAGCAGGTGTCGCTGACCGCCGAAGAGATCTTCAAGATGATGGATATCTCCGGCAGGCTCACTTACGTCTACGAGCCGAGACGGATCAAATCGGGCCTCACCACCAAGGAGATCGCGTACTTCAGTGAACACCGCGACAAGTTCCCCGGCATCGAGATCGTCGAGGAGAGCATTCGTCACTATAGTACGGACACGATCGCGGTCCAGCTCGTAGGCTATATGAAGGGCTTCAATTCTCTCTACGGGGAGAAGAACGGCCTCAGCAAATACCGGGACATCTTCATGAACAACAAATCCTTCCCGCCCGCCGAACAATATCTGGACAAAGAAAAGGTCGGCTATGAAGGACTGGAGCTGATGTACCAGGATGAGCTGCGGGGCAAAAACGGCGTCAAGACGTATCCCGTCGATTCGCAGAGTCGGATCATCGGGCCTGTCCAGCTGACTGTGCCGGAGAAAGGCAACAATCTGCATCTGACCATCGATCGTGACGTGCAGATGAAGACCGAGGATGCCATCATGGAGCACCTCGCCAAGATCCGCAGCTCCAGCAACCGGCGGGAGTATGCGCCGCATGCCAAGACGGGCTATGCGGTGGCGATGGAAGTGAACACGGGCAAAGTCGTGGCGATGGCGAGCATGCCGGACTATGATACCAATGTGTGGAGCGACGGCATGAGCCAGGAGCAGTACGATCTGCTGAAGTTCTACGAGCCCAACGGGACGATCCGCGAGGCATATCCTTATTACGAGGACCCGAAGGTGGGGCGCAATCATCCTTCATCGCTGGTGCCGCTCGGTTCGACGATGAAGCCGCTCTCCGTCCTGCTCGGATTGAACGAGAAACTGTTCACGCCGACGACGACCTATTATGATCCGGGGTATTTCAGCTTTGGCCGGGAAGGCCATGAGGCAAGGGTCAACAATGCCAGCAATGCTGCCAACGGTTCTCTGAATGCGGCTCGGGCGATCTCCAAATCCTCCAACGCGTTCATGTCGGCGATGGTCGGCAACAATCTGTACCTGAACCGCAAGAATGGGCTGGACATCTGGCATCAATATATGGTCGATTTTGGCCTGGGAGAGCTGACCGGCAGCGGACTGCCCAATGAGAGCAAAGGCGTCATCGAATACTACAATGAAGCCAAGACCGGCAGCGCCCAGTCTGCGCTTATCTACGCGTCGTTCGGTCAGCAAGGGCGTTACACCGCTCTGCAGCTGGCGCAATATACGACGATGCTGGCCAATCGCGGCGACAAGCTGCGGCCGCAGTTTGTGGAGAAGATCACCGACGCCCAGGGCAATACCGTCCAGGAGTTCGAACCGGAGATTATGAGCCAGGTCGATATCCCTGATGCCTACTGGTCTGTGGTCCAGAGCGGCATGAGCAATGTCCCCGTCCAGGGGTTCGAGGACTTCGAATACGACTTCATCCGCAAAACGGGTACCTCGCAGCAGGATGTAGGCAACCGCAGCAGGCTCGAGAATGCCGTCTTCATCGCTTACGCACCGGCTCAAAACCCGGTGCTGGCGGTAGCTGTCGTCGTGCCGGACGGCGGCTATGGCGGCTGGGGCGCCGCCCCGATCGCCCGCAAGATCTTCGATGCGTATGATGAAGAGATCGGGCTGACCGGTACACCCAAGAAATCCCAAGCGGTAGATGGCGAACCCTCCGGGACGCCGGAGCCCTGATGCTATTCTAACGCCTGCATGCGAGCGCATGCAGGCGTTTTTGTGCATTTATGATTCGCCGGAATGAAACGTTCTGCGCCGGTGCTGCTTTAGGAGCAGCCGTGAGGAAGCAGCTGTCACATCTTTTCCCAATTCCCGGCGCATACTACCTCTGTTGCATACTTTTCCACATGGAGGTGCGCTATGCCGCATTGGCTGGAGATCGCCTTTCGCACGATGCTGGCGCTGATCGTGCTGTTCATTATTACGAAAGTGCTGGGGAAGCGGCAGATCTCTCAGCTGTCCCTGTTCGAGTACATCACCGGCATCTCCATCGGCAATATCGCCGGCTATATCTCGATCGATACCGATACGGAGTGGTATGTGGGGCTGGTGTCGCTGGCGGTGTGGGCATCGGTGTCCGTCGGTGCGGAGAAGCTGACAGTCCACAGCAAGTGGGCGCGCAATATTATCGACGGGAGGGCTGCCGTATTGATCGAGAAAGGAAACGTGATCGAGAACAACCTAGCCAAGGAGCGTCTGACGGTGGACGAGCTGCTGGGCGTGTTGCGGGATAACAATGTATTTCGCATAGCCGATGTGGAGTTCGCGCTGATGGAGCCTGGAGGCAAGGTGAATGTGATGCTCAAGTCCGAACAACAGCCGCTGACCCGGGCTGATCTCGGAATGCAGCCCAAGGAGAATCTGCCGGCCGAGACAGTCATCATCGACAACAAAATTATGGCAAAGCCCTTGCGGGACTCGGGCTATGACGAGAACTGGCTGCGCAAGGAGCTAGCCAAGCAGAAAATCAAATTCGAGGATGTGTTCATGGCTCAGATCGACGATCAGGGACAACTGCTGGTCGACAAATATGATCCTCCGGAGAACAGCAAAAAAAAATAGGCTCGCGGACGACCGTCGTGTCCAAACGAGCCTGTCCGGCTAACCTCTGCGGAGGTTTTTTTTGTACTTAATATAGGTTTCCGGCGTTGTGTATCCTACCCGATGATAATCTCTTCCTTGGGGTAATGGTAGCTCTGCTTGCGCCGGCGCTTGCGGAAGATGAACAGCAGCGAGAGGATGCCGATCCGGCCGATGAACATGAGCAGGATGATGATCCACTTGCCCGCGGTGCTGAGCTCCGGCGTGATCCCCATCGACAGTCCGCTGGTGCCGAAGGCGGAGCAGATCTCGAAGATCAGGGCGATCAGCGCGATTTGGTTCTGCTCGGTGTAGGCGAGCACGGTCATACTGAAGATAACGAGGATCGAGGCGGCGGTGAAGACGACGAAGCTCTTCAGGATATCCTCCTGCTTGATCGAGCGGCGGAAGGCACGAACATCATTGCGCCCCAGAGCATAATCGTAGAGCGTCAGCATGATCACGGCAAAGGTAGTCGTCCGGATGCCGCCGCCGACGCTGGACGGACTCGCTCCGATGAACATCAGGATCGCCAGCAGCAGCTGCGTCGGGATGCTGAAGGCCGCTACATCCATCGTCGCCAGCCCGCCGCTGCGGGTCGTGACAGAGTTGAAGAGCGAGAAGAACAGCTTCTCATGCCAGGGCAACGCTGCATAGTACAGATCTTTCTCCATGAACCAGATGCTGACCGCACCTGCCAACACTAACAGAAAGAACATGATGCCGGAAACTTTGGTGTAGAGGGAGAACTTGTACCGGTCATGCTTGCCGAAGAAATATTCCCGCAGCTCGATCAGCACCGGAAAGCCGATCGCGCCGAACATCAGCAGCAGCATCGTAATCGACTGGACGACATAATCCTGAGCAAAGTTCGAGAGCGAGCTGCCATAAATATCGAACCCGGCGTTGGTGAACGCCGAGATGGCATGAAATACACTATGGACGAACGCCGTCAGCCAGTCGTCGTAGTACCCGGCCCATTTGAAATAGACTGTGAGCAGCACTGTGCCGATTCCTTCAATATATAAAGCAAGGATAAAGACGATCCTCAGCAGCTGAACCAGGCCGGAGAGATTGTTGCGGTTCTGATCGACCATGATCAGCTTGCGGTAGGACAGACTGATGTTGCGCCCCAGGATTAGCCACAGGAAGACGCCAAGCGTCATGATGCCGATGCCGCCAAGCTGAAACATGAAGAGCAGCGCGATTTTACCGAATGCGCTGAATGACTCGGCCGTATTGACCACCGTGAGTCCTGTTACGCTGACTGCGCTGGTTGCCGTGAAGAGCGCATCCATCCAGGACAGACGGATGCCTTCGCGCCAGCTGATCGGCAGCCGGAGCACGATCGTGGAGACGATCACGGTCGCCAGATAGCCGATTACGATAAATTGCGTCGGGGTGATACGGTTCACAAAGGTTTTCCATAGTGCATTCATCTCGGGATGCTGCGCCTCCGTCACAAGAGTATTGCCACTAATCATACCTGATTCCGGACAAACAATCCATGTGCTAAAGGGAGTGCTGCGGCCAGGCGAGGGATGGCAGGTACCGTGTAGATGAGTCGTGTGTGGGCGGAGCGTGTTTTGCGTGTGCAATGGAGCGGCGGAGAGAGTAAGTGTTGCGCGTGTGTTATGGAGTAGCCGGGGGATGGGACGATGGCCGTGAGTTGAACTCGAAAAATCAGCTTCATTATGGCATTTTACGGTGAATCTGCGCAATGAACACGATATTTCATGTTTATTACGCCTTATCGCGAGAAAAATGCCAAATGAATATGAAATTTCATATGGGATGAAAGCATGACATTCCCCGAAAAAATAGACAGTTAATCAGGCCTGTTTCCTTGCAAAAGATCAGGCATCTCCCGTTTCATCCGGCTCAGATTGGCAATACTATACTATACAGCATTGTTACGTGATCAAAAGTGTTATTTGGGAAAGGGAGGGATGAAGGTGGCTATACTACCCATCCACGAGCGTCTCGCGGAGCTATGGACGCTGCGCGGGACGCGAGAACTGACAGATTCGGAACAGATGGATATGGAGCATTGCCTGGCGGTCAATGCTTCGTACTGCCGTGAGCTTGCGAATCTCCGGAATCTGTCGCTTCTTGCATCCATGACAGAAGACGAGAACTGGCAGTACGAGATCTGCACCGAGATCGAGCGCCTTGGCGGCGTCCCTCCGACTAAGCGTTACTAGCGGCCTCTGCAATTAGTACAGGTGATGAATAATGTCCTCGAAGTCAGGCTCATCCATCCGGACGTCCTCGATCCTGCCGCAGGTCTCCAGCAGACGTAGGGCATCCATCGGCCGCAGCTGCTCGCGGTTGCAGCTTACCGAGAGATGGCGGCCGTCCTGGCTGACGAGCGTCAGCAGGGGAGAAGGCGGCTCCGGAAGCGATACGGGCGACTGGAAAGTGACGTGGATGACGGTCGGCAGACCGATCCGGCTGCGCAGCTGAAGGGTGGAGCCGTCAAAGCCGATCCGGCCGTCATTGATGACGATGACGCGGCTGCACAGCTGCTCGATATCGTCCATATCGTGCGTTGTTAGCAGAATTGTCTTGCCGAGCTCGCGACCCAACTGGCCGAGCAGCTTCCGGATGCTGCGTTTGGCGGTCACATCGAGACCGATCGTCGGCTCGTCGAGGAAGAGGATCTCGGGATCGTGCAGCAGGGCGGCGGCGATGTCGGCCCGCATGCGCTGGCCGAGCGACAGCTTGCGGACGGGCATATCCAGGAAGCTATCCAGTGCCAGCAGTTCCACCAGCTCACGGAGCCGGGCATGCTTACGTGCGCCATCGATCCCGTACATCGCCGAGATGATGTCGAAGGAGTCGCGGACCGGCAGATCCCACCACAGATTGGTACGCTGGCCGAACAGCACGCCGATCCGGCGCGCCACCGCGCGGCGTGCCTTATGGGGGTTGTCGCCGGCGATCCTCACCTCGCCCGAAGTGGGATGCAGGATGCCGGACATCATCTTGATCGTCGTCGATTTGCCGGCGCCGTTGGGGCCGATAAAACCGACGAACTCGCCGGGTGCGATGCGGAAGCTGATGCCGCTGACCGCTTGTTTGTCTACATAATTTCTTGAGAACAGCATGCGGACGGTCTGGAACGGACCGTTTTTGGGCTGCAGCAGCCGAAACGTCTTGTGCAGGTCAGTGACTTCAATCATGTCTTGAGGTTCTCCTCTCACGGTTTTTTAGCTGCCGGTGCTCTGGTACCGGGAGATGCCGACCCGCCAGAACAACAGGCCCAGTCCGGTGAGCGTCAGCGCCACGGCCCAGGAGGCGAGCAGGATGAGCGGACTGTGCTCTCCCTTCAGGATATAGAGCGAGGGCAGGTAATTAACGAATGCAACGGGAATGATGCCGGTAAGTACGCCCTGGAGCCAACCGGGATAGATCGACATTGGATACTGGGCTGCCGTCTTGGCGGCGTCTTCGGTGAAGTTCTGCAGGACGCTCGTACGTGTCAGCCAGAAGCCGGTTGTCACGCTGAGCAAGCCGATGGCGAAGAGCAGGACAGCGCCGGCTCCGACCGCCATCAGCGTAGGCGCTACAGCTGTCCAGCCGATCTGGCCTTCCCTCATCATCGTGCTCATGCAGATGGCTAGAATCGCGCTGCCCTGCAGCAGCTCCCCGAACCGCAGATTGAAGTTCTGCGTCATCAGCGCCAGCAGGATCGGCACCGGCCGCAGCAGCAGTTTGTCGAGGTCGCCGGAGAGCAGATAACGCTCCAGATAGTGGACGTCGGAGGCCAGCGAGCGATAGATGGCCCGCGAGAGAGTCAGGATACCGTACAGGTAGCCGCACTCGATGAGCGTCCAGCCCTGGATATGCTCGAAGCGCAGGAGGACGACAGCCAGCATCAGGAACTCTACGGCATTGACCAAGGCGGATATCAGCGTCGAGAACCAGAAGTTGAAGCGGTATTGCATACGCGAGCGAATGCTGGCAGCGATCAAAATAGTATACATGCGCAGCCAGTTCATCCGCCCTGCACCTCCACCTTGTAGCGCATCAGACGCGTCGTCAGCACGCACAGCAGCGTCAGCGCCGCGCACCACAGCAAGCCGCCGGCCAGCAGCGAGACCGAGTCCATCCCAAGATAGATGCGGGTAGGTACATAATGCAGGTAAGGGTAGAAGGAATACGCACTAATCGCACACAGCGGGCCAGGCAGCCACTCGACGGGGATCAGAAAGCCCGACAGCAGCATGCTGAAGGCATAGTTCACATAGACAAGCCAGGATGACTCCGTCGTCCATAGGCTGGCTGCGCCGATCAGATACTGCAGACAGATCGCGATGTAGCCTGCAACGACGAGCGCCAGCGCCGTTCCGGCTACAACGGCCAGCGAGTCCGGCACATGCAGCGGCAGCACAAAGAAGTACAAGATGTAGATGGGGATGAACTTGTACACGAGTTGATAGGCGGTCTGTCCCCATTCCTTGCTCATCAGGTGATAGAACAGATGGACAGGGCGCATCAGGTCCATGGCGATCTGGCCGCTGCGGACGCTGGCCTCCATGCCGAGACCGTTCGTGGGAAAACCGGAGATCCAGATACTGGCCTGATTGAAGGCGATATAGCTGATCATGCCGCTAAGGCCGTATTCACCGAGCGACCGGCTCTCGCCGATGCCTGTCCAGATCGAGATGTAGATAAAGCCGAAGATGGCGCTTGCCAGATTTTGAACGAGATGAGAAGCGCGAAATTGCAGATTGCGGATATACGACTTGCGGGCTAGGGTAAGAAAAAGCATGCGGCACCTCCATCTGAGTCGGATTGGAATCGCACCGTTACAGTGGAGCAGGTGAAAAATAGCGTAGAGAGAGCAATATCATAGCAGCGATGAAAAGAGTTGGCAAGTCCTTTTTAAAAAGTTTATTTGACATTGATAATCATTATCACTTAAAATAGACCAAGTAAGATGATAAGGAATCGTGTTAAAACAACGATGTTGGTTTGTGATACATAATCCGCGGATGCCCCGGCTGCCAAGGGGACTGCGTAAAGGAGTGAAAGCCGTGTCACAGCAAGAAGGGCGGGGGCGCGACTGGTTATTGTTCCATTTCTCATCGGTGAAGGTGTTCGATGAGCGGACGCTGGTCGCCGCGCCGATGGGGCAGGGAGTCATGCGCAAGATCGATGCCGGGGAGTGGGAGAGCCTTGACGAAGGCTGGCCGGAGGAGACGCATGTGAACCGTCTTCATGTCCAGGGAGGCGAGGTGTACGCATCAACAAGCACTGGCTTGTGGGTGTACCGGCACGACCGCTGGGAAGCGACGCCGCTTGCGATCGGATGCTATCAGTTCCGGAAGCTCGGCAGGCTGTCGATGGCGGCGACAGAGTACGGGATCTGGAGCCAGACCGACGGGGAGTGGCATAAGTCTGCTTACGGAGAATCGATTGTATATGACTTTTTGTATCTGCCTCAATTTATCGTCCTGGCGCTGAATACGGGGATCGCCATCTATGACCGCTTGACCGACAGCTGGATGGACTATGCGCTGGGCGACGCTGTGACCTCTCTGGCTGTTGCAGCCGGCAGAGTCCTCGCAGTAACAGAGAGCGGCAAGCTGCTCCAAAGCAATGGAAGGGGCGGCTTCGAGAGAATCCGGTTCGACCACCTGTTCCTCTTCTCTGTCGTTATGCAGGGCCGCTCCGTGTTCCTCTGCTCCAACCGGGGCTTGTACCGTGTCAGCTGTATCGGCGAGAGACTGATGGTGCGCTCGGTGAAGCTCGGCTGTCCGGTTACCGATATGGATACCGACGGCGACAGCCTATATGTGGCGACGATGTTCGAGGGCGTCCTGCAGCTCGAAGGTTAGGGGCCAGGCGTCTGCTGCCTGCTTCGGCAGGCAGAGGGCTGCCTTTGGCATATCCGCATACACGGAACCACGGTCCGTAAGGTGCTGCCAACCCCCGCTCTGTCGCAATTAGGTTCTACTGAGTCCGATCCAGCGGAAGCGATTGGCCATTCTCCGGAATGAAACTTGCGACACCGCATCCTTACAAAGCTAGTTTTGCTTTGCAAAACGTTTAGGCGGAGCCGTTTCACCTTGTATGGCTGGTTGAACGAATTAAAGGGGAGCGCCTCTAAAACTTATTGATAATGATTATCATTACCTCCACCGATTTAGTCGTGTTGGCATTCCGTTCTAAAATGCGCATCGGCGCATATAAATATAATTCGGAGGTTGAAGCACATGGCAGACGTTATCATCATCTACGCAAGCATGACAGGCAATACAGAGGAGATGGCTGAAGCGATCGCAGAAGGCGTGCGTGCCGGAGGCGGCGAACCGTTGGTCAAATCGGTTATGGATGCCTCAGCGGTCGATCTAGCGAGTTACCGGGGGATCATCCTCGGCGCCTATACGTGGGGAGACGGCGAGCTCCCGGACGAGTTTTTGGATTTCTATGAGGAGATGGACGAGGTGCGGCTGGACGGATGCCGTTGTGCGGTGTTCGGTTCCGCAGATTCTTCCTATCCTGAGTTTGGCGCGGCGGTCGATCTATTGGCTGCGAAGCTGCAGCAATGCGGCGCAGCTCTAGTGCAGGAGGGACTAAAGATCGAGCTGAGCCCCAGCAGTCAGGAGAAGCAGGATTGTGTCGCGTATGGCAAGCGTTTTGCGGCACAACTGGCCGCTGAGACTGCTATACAGGGTTAGACTTGTATGTAATCTGTATGAGGAGGGATCATCATGGGTGTGCTGTATGAGATTATCCGGCGGGCCGCGAAGGGCTCGGATACCAGTGGCCGGGGATCAGAGCGGACGATCGCGGGAGGCGTGGCCGAGGAGTTGCTGCGGCTGAGCAACCGTAAAGCCGACCAAGAGCTTCTTCAGCAGTATGGACGGGAGTCCCGGAGGCTGCCGCTGCGGCATAAGCCTGATCTGTAGCCGGTGCCTCGCATACGTTCAGGCCACCGGAGGCAGCATCGGCCGTGACCAGGCCAGGCCTGCTGTCGCTTGCCTGCTGCCGTACCCGCGCGCTGGGAGCTGCGCGCGAGAAGAGAACAGCCCCGAAGGCAGAGCAGCCCAGCCGGCTCGGGGCTGCCTTGCGCCCGATTAAAGGTCAGCCAGCTTGCCCTGGCTGGCCTTTTTGCGTGCGTTTCGCGGGCGGTAGGCGCTCGCAGCCGCCCAGGCCGGCTAAGGCTGGCCGCATGCTCTCCGCGATCAGACGGATCTGTGGTAAAATGTCGTTAGTAGAGGAGGGAATGGCATGATCAAGCTGCTGATCGTGGACGACCATGCCGTAGTCAGATCAGGATTGCGCATGCTGCTGCATGGCCGTCATGAGATCGAGGTCGTCGGCGAAGCGGGCAACGGCGAAGAGGCGGTTACCCAAGCCGAAGCGCTCGTACCCGACGTCGTATTGATGGATCTCAGCATGCCCGGCATGGACGGGATGACGGCGGTGGGCGAGTTGCGGCGGCGGATGCCGGAGCTCGGCATCCTCGTGCTGACCATGCATGATGACGACGAATATCTCTTCCGGGCGATCCATCAGGGTGCGTCCGGCTACATCCTGAAGAACGCGCCGCATGAGGAACTGCTAGCCGCGATCCGGCTGGTCGCCGAGGGTAACGCTTATCTGTATCCGACCGCAACCAAGCGGCTCATGAGCGAATATATCCAGCAGGCGTCCCAGCCGCCGACGGGCGATGCGCGATGACGGCGTCTATGCCAAGCTGTCGGAGCGCGAGAAAGAGATCCTGGCATGGACGGCCAGAGGCTATGCCAACAAAGAGATTGCGGAGCATCTGATCATCAGCGTGAAGACGGTGGAAGCCCACAAGAGCAATCTGATGGAGAAGCTGGGGCTGAAGAGCAGACCCGAGCTGATCAAGTTCGCGATGAAGAGGGGGCTGCTGGATTATGACTGAGGGCAATCAGGCGTCAGGCCTGGAGAAGATGACTGCCGGCGAACTGGCCCAGGGGGTGGAAGCCTTGATGCGCCGTCTGGAGGAGGGACTGGACGATGCATCAGTACGCGCCGAACTGCAGCAGGCGCTCAAGCAGCTGGCGGATGTGAAGTTCGCCTTGGATGAATCGTCGATCGTGGCGATAACCGATGCCAAGGGCAAGATCCTGTACGTCAACGACAAGTTCTGCGAGATCTCCCAATACAGCCGTGACGAGCTGATCGGCCGCGATCACCGGATCATCAACTCCGGTTATCATGACAAAGCATTCATGCGGACGCTGTGGCAGACGATCCAGTCGGGCAAAGTATGGCGGGGAGAGGTCAAAAACAAAGCGCGCGACGGCTCTTTCTACTGGATGAATACGACGATCGTGCCGTTCGTGGACGATCAGGGCAAGCCATACCAGTATCTGGCGATCCGCAATGAGGTGACCCGGCTCAAGGAGACGGAGGACGAACTGAAGCAGATGATGGTGAAGGTGATGCATATCCAGGAGGAGGAGCGACGGCGTTTCTCCAGGGAGCTGCATGACGGGATCGGCCAAAGCCTGTTCTCGCTGCAGATCGAGATCGACCGGCTGATCCTGGACAGGCAGCTGCCGGAGCTGAAGCCGCTGCGTACGGAGGTGTCGCGGATGATCGAGGACATCCGGGGGCTCGCGTGGGAGCTGCGCCCTTCGGTGCTTGACGATCTCGGCGTCGTGCCGGCGATCCGCACCTACCTGGCGAACTTTAGCGGCCACTTTGGCATCCAGGTCGCCTTCGAGTGCAACCTGCGCTCGCGTCTGTCACACGGTAGTGAGACCGCAGTGTACCGGATCATCCAGGAAGCGCTGATCAATATTGCCCGCTACGCGGGAGTGACCGAGGCCCAGCTGAGCATCAGAGAGGATGCCGGGCAGGTACGGGTGACGATCTCCGACCGCGGCGCCGGCTTCACCCGAAGCGCGGGCGGGCGCGGCGTCGGGCTGTTCAGCATGGAGGAGCGCGCCCGGGCGATTGGCGCGAGGCTCTCGATCCAGTCGGCGCCGGGTGAAGGCACACGAATAAGTCTGACGATCGACAAAGAAAATCAGGACATGGGGGAAGGTCAATGAACGGTTGGCGAACAGGAGCAGCAATCACGATGTGTACTGTCATGCTGGGAGGCGTCTGGCAAGGGGCGGCGCCGGTCGGCGCCATATATGCGCAGGAGGCCTCTGAGCCGGGAGCAGACGCGGCCTATGGCGTCCAGCGTGAGCAGATCGCGGATCTGGGCGATTGGTCATACATGGAGATCACAGGCGTATCGCTTCAAGGGACGTTGTTCTACCAGGGTACGCGGGACGGTCTCCGGGGGGCATACGGTGCTGCCGGGAACGGAATAAGCTGGACCGCAGAGCAGAGGCAAGGCAACTATGTCGTGGTCGGCGAAGGCAGTCAGGGCGTCGTGTATGCGTATGAATACACGGACAACGGTTTTGAGGTGTTCGCTTATTCGCCTACCGGCGAAAGCCGCCGGATCGAGCACCGCCCGGGGATGGTGAACGGGCATGTCCGCCTGCTCCCGGACGAACGGCTGATGGTGGAATACTACACCGAGAAGGGCCGGCACGAGATTCGCTTGATCGATCGTAACGGCACTTTGATCTGGGAGCGGACTTTCAAAGGGCTGCTGAACATACAATTTGCACACGGAAGATTCTACGTCGTGGACACGGAATATGGCCTGCTCGCGCTCGATGGGCAGGGCAGTGTCGTGTGGCGGCATAGCGGCCGGATCGAAACGGACATGTTGCTGACTCCGGATACGTTCAGTGATACGGTCTACCTGCAGCAGCCGGAGCCTTACGCTACGCGTGTGCACGCGTTGGACGGCGCAACAGGCACCGCTCGCTGGGAACGACAGATGGTCGCTTATAACTGGCTGTTGGAAGTCGAAGACGGTTTGCAGCTCGTCGACAAGTCTTCGGGCGATCTGTATCGCTTCGATCGCAATGGCGATTATCAATGGGCTTCCCTGTTTTACCTCGGCAAGCCACTGACAGGCATCGATTATTATACGGGCGTAGTCATGGCAAGCGACCAGGGCGAGGTGATCTATCAGCCTCTGGATGAGACGGGCGGTCCAGTGGCTTACCGGCTCGATATGGAGACCGGCCGTTATCTGGGCGAGTCCGCGGTGCCGCAACTGACGGGTTCGCAGGGCTTCAGCCAGTTCACGCCAGAGGGAATCTACCATTGGGAGCAGGAGTCGGGACAGCTCAGAGTCGTCGGTTACGACGATACCGAGTTAACGGCAGCCGACGTTCCGGGCTGGCCTATCCGCACCGCACCAGGCGTGTTATACTACGCCGATGGCGGCAAGCTGTACCGGCTAAGCATCAGCGGCCTGGCAGAGTAGACAACAGTAACCGGCTTGAGCCACGAGTGAAGGGACAGGATATACCATGAATGTAATGTCAGTAGAGAACCTCAGTAAAAGCTACGGCGAGAAGCAATTGTTCGCTGACGTGTCATTTGGTCTTGATGAAGGCGACAAAGTCGGCATCATCGGCGTTAACGGAACCGGCAAATCGACCTTGCTCAAGGTCATCGCCGGCCTGGATCAACCCGACAGCGGGCGGGTCGTATTCGGCAGCAGCATCCGCGTACAGATGCTGGAGCAGAATCCGGCTTTTGACCCCGAGATGACCGTGCGGGAGCATCTGTTCCAGGGAGACAGCCCGGAGCTGCGGGCGCTGCGGGCGTATCACGAAGCGATGGCTGCGCTGGAGCTGAAGCCGGAGGATACGGGGCTGCAAGAGCGGATGGTCGCAGCGAGTCAGCAGATCGATGCGCTGCAGGCCTGGGAGCTGGAGAGCGAAGGTCGGTCCGCCCTGACCCGGCTCGGGATCACGCAGTTCGATGCCCGGCTGGGCACGCTCTCCGGCGGCCAGCGCAAGCGGGTGGCGATGGCGGCGGCGCTCATCCAGCCCTCGGATGTGCTGATCCTGGACGAGCCCACCAACCACATCGACAACGAGTCGGTGGCCTGGCTGGAGACGATGCTGCAGAAGCGCAAGGGCGCGCTGCTCATGATCACGCATGACCGCTATTTCCTGGATCGGGTCAGCAACCGGATCCTCGAGCTCGATCGCGGCCGGGCGTACTTCTACACCGCCAACTACAGCCGCTTCGTCGAGCTCAAGCTCGAGCGCGAGGAGCGCGAGGCGGCAACCGAGGCCAAGCGGCAGAATCTGCTGCGTAATGAGCTGGCCTGGATCCGCCGCGGCGCCCAGGCCCGCTCAACCAAGCAGAAGGCCCGGATCGAGCGGTTCGAGGAGCTGCAAGCGGCAGGCCCAGGCAGGTCTCAGGGCAAGCTGGACGTGTCCGTCGCCTCGGCGCGGCTGGGCAAGAAGATCGTCGAGATCGAGCATGCGGCCAAGGGCTATGGCGACCGCCGGCTGATCGAGGACTTCAGCTTCATCGCGGTGCCGGAGGACCGGGTCGGCATCGTCGGCCGCAACGGTACGGGCAAGTCGACGCTGCTGAAGCTGATCGCCGGCGAGCTGGAGCCCGACGCCGGCAAGGTAGAGCTCGGTCCTACGGTGAAGCTGGGCTGGTTCACGCAGGAGCATGAAGCGATGGATGAGCAGCTGCGCGTCATCGAGTACATCCGCGAGGCGGCTGATCAGGTACGCACCGGAGACGGCACGACGATCTCGGCTTCGCAGATGCTGGAGCGTTTTCTATTCGACTCGACTATGCAGTGGACTCCCATCGCCAAGCTCTCGGGCGGCGAGAAGCGGCGCCTGCAGCTGCTCCGCATCCTGATGACCGCGCCCAACGTGCTGCTGCTGGACGAGCCGACCAATGACCTGGACATCGCGACGCTCACCGTACTGGAGGATTATCTGGACGAATTCCCCGGCGTGGTCTTCGTCGTCTCCCATGACCGCTATTTCCTCGACCGCACGACGCTGCGCATCCTGGCTCTGGAGGGCGACGGCCGGGTGGTGGAGTCAGTGGGCAATTACTCGGACTACGTAAGGCAGACCGAGCGTACCGGCAGTGGATCGTCTGGCAAGGGTTCGTCCGGCAGCACGGCTGCCGCTGCGCCTGCAGCGCCGGCCGCAGGGCAGGCGCCGGCGCGCACGGGAGAGCGGGGGCGTGCGCTCAAGATGAGCTACAACGAGCAGAAGGAATATGAGGTGATCGACGACCGGGTCGCGGCGGCCGAGCAGACACTGGAGCGCATCCAGACGCAGATGGAGCAGTCGGCGAGTGATTCAGCCAGGCTGCAGGAGCTGATGCAGGAGCAGCAGGCGGCCGAGGCGGAGCTCGAAGAGCTGATGGACCGCTGGACGTACCTGAGCGAGCTGGCGGAGAAGATCGCGGCGCAGAAGCAGGGGTAGCCTTACTGCCTACGGCAGGCGTTATGTTCTCAACTTTCGCAGCTCTAAATCACCGATTAGGCCTTGCATCGTGCGCTCCCAGAGCATAGATTTCAGTGTATTGACAGAAATCCAACTTTTTGTTTGGTAAAATGGAATTTGTCAGGAATGTTTCGAGGAATTCAATGCGGTTACTGAGTATCCACATTTCGGGTGATACGATATTGGAAGTGGCTGGATATCATGCAGATACAATATATGCTAGACTGCAGGCCAGTTTTAAGAGAGTCAATACTTGCTGTCAACTTGATGGATGAACCATCCGCTGCCACAATTCGTTGTGGTTTTTTCTTTTTTAGAGCAAATCTTATGATGGGCTTACCGGACACAGTGGAATAAAGGTAACCATACGGGGCTTGGCGAATGAAGCTGACACCAACCGCAAAGTAAATTAAAACAATGCAAAAGGCTTTTTACTGGTATAACCTCTAAAAATAATATTTACAGGTTATAACAAAGATGGTATATTGACATTATAACTGGTAAAACGAAAATAATCAGGTTATATAAGAAGAGGAGGGCTATAGGTGAACATTCAAAAATTGCCTTGGGCAGGCATCCGTATCGAGGCAGGCGACATCGCGATTGTCATCGACCCAATTACTCGCATTCTCGAGGAGTTTGGGGGTGCTCGTGAGCCGATGTATCCGATCAACTATTTCGGCAAAGCTGATGCCGTATTGATTACGCATCTGCATGAGGATCATTTTGATCCGGCTGCGATTATTGAGGCATACGGAGCTGCGATCCCGGTCTATGTGCCAGCCGGATTGGAAGATGCCGCTCAGGCCGCAGGGTTGACGAACGTAAACGGCGCAGCAGTTTACGCATCTTTCGAGCTAGGTAGAGATGTGAAGGCGACCGCATTACCATCCGTAGATGGTCTCGGCGACATCCAAGTTGCTTGGTTCGTCGAAGGAGCAGGACGTAAAGTTATTCATTGCGGGGATACACTCTGGCACGGTTACTGGTGGAGCTTTGCTCAAAATTACGGGCCGTTCGATGCGGCATTTTTACCGGTCAATGGTGCAGTGCTTGAATTGCCTGCGATGATGCCCAGCGGGCAGCCCATCTGCCTGACACCGGAGCAGGCCGTTGCGGCAGCCGCAGTTCTCGGTACCAAAATGCTTGTGCCTATTCACTATGGAACTATGCAATATCCGCCTATCTATAACGAAACCCCGAATATTGCAGCCCGCTTGGCTGCAGCTTCGGAAGGTAAAGTGAATATCAACATGATAAAAACAACAAAAATAATAGCATTGTAATTTGTTGACGGCAGCGTACAAAACCAGTTACAGAGGAGCATCATTCATGGAACAGAAGGTATTTACACTTGGCGGTGCAGTATGGATCAATCTGGCCAATACGTTCGTGATGCAGGACAATCACAAAGTCGATGTTCTTGAAGAGCCGAATCACGTGCTACAGTGGCTTGAGGGCAATGGCCTGCTCATAGGTGAACTTCCGGAAGATCCGGAAATGGTCTCTATTCACGACACGCTGGTACGCCTCAGGTACATTTGCATAGATGCGATCTCCGATCTGCTCCGGGAAGGACGCTTGTCCGAGCGCACCTTTACCAGACTCGAGAAGAAGTCCGGCGAACTCGTTCTCGATGTTCGGATGGTGCGGCAGGATGGTGTTCCTCATTTGAGCCACGTAGGACGGAGCTTGATGGACCGGGTCAGTTACGCGGTATTGCATTCTCTGGTAGAAACGGTTGCTCAATATCCGCCGGAACGGATACGCAAGTGTGAGCACGATTCCTGCATCCTTCATTTCGTGGATACATCCAAAAGCGGTAAACGCCGCTGGTGCAGCATGGACCTTTGCGGTAATCGCCAGAAGGCGGCCGATTTTTATGCCAGAAAAAAAGAACGGTCGGGGAGTTGAACGGCGTGAATACAAGAGTAGAGGCTCCATCTTTGTCTCCTCGCCATCGGCATCGGATCCGCCATATTCCATCAGGAATCTTCAAGAGTCGCCTATTTGGCTGCCGGCTCTAACCGGGGGTTGGCACAGTCCATTTTTCAAGTCGGAGGCAACATTGGCCATTCGCTCGGTCCAATCATGACGGCCGTTCTCTTCTTCCATGTCGGCCAAGGCGGCGTGCTGTGGCTTGCGATCGCGGCGGTTGTAGCCATTGCGATCCAAATATACGTAGCGAAATGGTATGGTGGGACGCATTTATCTGATCCAAGACTACGGTGTCGGTATCAGTCAATCACAATGGTATCTGTTCGCTTTCCTTGCCGCTGCCGCTGTCGGAACTGGCTGCCGAAGATGAACAATTGAGGTGAACGAGATGACATCCCATAATAAGGATATCGCCGTGATCGGCGGGGGACTTGCCCAAACCGTTAAGTTAAATGAAGCGCTATTCAACCTAGGTCCCCATGCTATGTACGAGGGAGGAGCAGCACATCGGCCAAATCGATACCGAATCGATCCGGGGATGATGCCAGGACGAGTCTCGTCGCTCTCCCGCGATTACTCGCCTAGGCTACGCTTCGTCTGGAAATATGTACTGCCGGCACTGCGTCCATTCCACCCCGGCGTTCGCAGCACCAGGCAGTCAGGAGCGCATCTGGCCCATCTCCTCTTCAGTCCGCGAGTCGCAAGCGGCTCGTATTGGGACGGGAAGCGCCAGATCCCTTCATCGGATGAGTCTTATGACCGCAGCCGCGCCGAGGAGCTCTGGTACTGGAGCTCGGGCCGATTCGGACTACACTCTGAGATTTGACGCCGCCCATCCGGTAGTGCGATAATGCAGGCACAAGACGGCTGTTGGGACAACAAGCAATCTGTACTTCAATGAGGACGGTCACAAGGAGGCGAATCAAAACATGAAGGTGCTCGTAACGCGGCGGCTGCCGGAGCGGGTGATGGCGTATCTGGAAGAGCGGGCGGATGTGACCTGTGCAGCGGAGGACCGGGGACTGACGCGCGAGGAACTGATCGCCGGGCTCCAAGGCAAGGATGCGCTGCTGTGCCTGCTGACAGACAAGATCGACGCAGAGGTGATGGACGCCAATCCTTATCTCAGGGTCATTGCCAACTACGCAGTTGGGTATAACAATATCGATATCGAAGCGGCGACGGCCAGAGGGATCACGGTAACCAACACGCCGGATGTCTTGACGGCAGCTACGGCGGATATGGCGTGGGCGCTGCTGATGGCAGTCTCGCGCAGAATTGTAGAGGGCGATACGCTTGTCCGTTCGGGCGGCTGGACCGGCTGGGCGCCGCTGCAGCTGATCGGCGGCGACGTCACGGGGGCGACGCTGGGTCTGGTCGGTCTGGGCCGGATCGGCCGGGCGATGATGCGGCGGGCACAGGGCTTTGATATGGACATCCTCTACTGGAACCGCACCCGCCTGGCGGCAGAAGAGGAGGCGGAGCTGGGTATCCGATATGGCACGCTGGAGGAGGTGATGCGGACGGCTGACTATGTATCGATTCATGTCGCCTATACGGAGCAGACGCATCATCTCATCGGCGAACGGGAGCTGCGGTCGATGAAGCCGGGTGCCTACCTGATCAATACCGCGAGAGGCGCCCATATCGATGAGGCCGCTTTGGTCCGGGCGCTGCGGGAAGGCTGGATCGCAGGTGCAGGACTGGATGTCTACGAGCGGGAACCCGAGCTGGCCTCAGGTCTGACGAAGCTGGAGAATGTCGTGCTGGCTCCGCATCTGGGCAGCGCGACGCTGCAGACGCGGGAGGAGATGGGGATGATGGCGGTTCGCAGCATCCTGGCTGTGATGGATGAAGAGCGGCCCGATCATGTCGTCAATACCGGATTGTACGAGCAGTAGCAGGGCCGCTGTGATCATACGCCTTCATACATCAGGCGCGAGGCTGGCTGGCGAGCGGTAATCCCGCCTTAATCCTTGATCAGCTTGAGATGAAACTGCCGGGTCCGCGGGCCGTCGAATTCGCAGAAGTAGATACCCTGCCACTGGCCGAGCAGGAGCTGTCCCTCGCTGATGATGACGGTTTGGGAGGTGCCGGTAGTCATCGCTTTGAGATGAGAGGCCGTGTTGCCCTCGGCATGTCGATACTTGGGATGCTCCCACGGATAGACCTCATCGAGGCGCATCAGCACGTCGAGCTTGACGTCGGGATCGGCATTTTCCTGGATCGTAATACCTGCGGTCGTGTGCGGCGAATAGATGACAGCCAGGCCGTCTCTGATCCCCTCTTGGCGGATTAGGGCGGTGATCTGGCGCGTAATATCGATCATCTCGTCGCGTCGTGACGTTCGGAGAGATTGGGTTAGCAGCATCGGATCAGGCTCCTCTCTGGACTAGTAGTATTGTTCTCTTAAAGTGTGGCATGGCCGATAGGGGAAGTCAACTATGCTCCTGCAGTCCGCCGGTACGTGATAGAAGCAGGCTTATCGCGGGTAATCTAAAGTAAATACGACTAGAAGGAGTGCTGGCGATATGAGAGCGGATGTGATCACAGTCAAAGGGATGTCGTGCGAGCATTGTGTAAAAGCGGTCGAGGATGCGCTCGCACCACTAGGGGCCAAAGGCGAAGTGGACCTGGGCGCAGGGACCGTCAAGGTGACGTACAACGAATCCAGCGTCTCCATCGAAACGATCCGGGAAGCGATTGAGGAGCAAGGGTACGAGACGAACGCATAACATACCGGTCCCAGTGGTTAATCTTGTCCTCCAACCGGTTGAACGGAGCCTGGCCGGGCTTGTGTCAACCGGTTTTTTTGTTGTTCAGGAAAATGGCCCGCGAGAGTACAGAGCAGGAATGAGGGAGAATTGTGTGTTCTTGTACATACAAGTTGCAGATGTGCTATACTACTTTCATAAAATTAACGGATAATCGAGGTGTCCGCGTGAACGAGCAGCATCCGCCCAAGTACAAAAGACTGAAGCTGGAGATCCTGTCCTGGATTGCCGACGAGCTGTTCAAGCCGCATGAGAAGCTGCCTTCGGAGAACGAGATCGCCAAGCGGTTCGATATGAGCCGCCAGACCGTGCGTCAGACGCTGGGGGAGCTGGAGCGGGAGGGCTGGCTCTACCGCCGCCAGGGCAAGGGCACCTTCATCGCGGGCGCTCCCGAGCAGGTGCGCCCGGACGTGTCGGAGGGCATGAAGATCGGCATGATTACAACGTATATCTCCGACTATATCTTCCCGACGATCGTCCGCGGGGTCGAATCGGCGCTGCGCGCCCGGGGGGCGAGGCTGCTGCTGGCGAGCACGGACAATGAGAAGAACAAGGAGCGCGACAGCCTCGAGTCGATGCTGCGGGAGCCCCTCAGCGGACTGATCATCGAGCCGACGAGGAGCGCTGAAGGCAATCCGAACTTCCCTTATTTCCTGGCCTTGGAGTCTCAGAATATACCGTACGTCATGATCAATGAAAGGTACGCCGACGTCGATGCGCCGTGCCTCAGGGTAGACGACGAAGCGGGCGGCTGTCTGGCAACGGAGCATCTGATCGGGCTGGGCCACGAGCGGATCGTCGGTTTGTTCAAGATCGACGACTATCAAGGCGTGCACCGGATGCGCGGCTTCCGCCGGGCTCACCGCGAGCACGGGCTGCCGCTGGCGCCGGAGCATCTGATCCGATACACGACCGAAGAAAAGGAGGGGCTCCCTGCAGAGGCGCTGGCCGCCTTGCTGGCAGCGGAGCCGGGACAGCGGCCGACGGCGATCGTCTGCTACAATGACCAGCTGGCAGTCCGGCTGCTGGATGTCATCCGGGGGCAGGGGTTGACCGTGCCGATGGATCTGTCCATCGTCGGTTTCGACGATTCGACTCTGGCGACGGCAACTGAAGTCAAGCTGACGAGCATTGCTCATCCCAAGACGAAGATGGGAGAAGATGCCGTGCAGCTGCTGATGGGGCTGATCGAAGAGCGGGGAGCGCGCCTGCCGGGGGAAGACCGTGTCTATGCTCCGCAACTGATAATCCGGCAATCTACACGACGGCGAGGATAGAAACTTTTGCGTGACACACTTGTACGTACAACCTATAATGAACATTAGGCAGTCAATCAAGGAAGGGGCTGGAGGACAACATGTTGGAATCACTGAAACAATTGGTATGGGAAGCGAATATGGACCTGCCCAAGTACGGGCTGGTCACCTTTACCTGGGGCAATGTAAGCGGGATTGACCGGGACAGCGGGCTGGTCGTTATCAAGCCGAGCGGCGTGCCGTATGAAGAGCTGCGGCCGGAGCAGATGGTCGTGGTCGATCTGGACGGCAAGGTCGTCGAAGGGAGCTACAAGCCTTCGTCCGATACGGCTACCCATGTGCTGTTGTACAAAGAGTTTGCCGGTATCGGCGGGATCGTGCATACGCACTCGCCATGGGCGACCAGCTTTGCCCAGGCGGGCCGCGCGTTGCCTGCACTGGGAACGACCCATGGCGACTACTTTTATGGCGAGGTGCCCTGCACGCGTCCGATGACCGAAGCGGAGATCAAGGGAGCGTATGAGCTGGAGACGGGCCGCGTCATCGTCGAGACCTTCGTCTCGCGGGGCATCGATCCGATGCAGGTGCCGTCCGTATTGGTGAACAGTCATGCGCCGTTCTGCTGGGGTAAGGACGCGCACAATGCAGTCCATAATGCCGTCGTGCTGGAGGAATGCTCCAGGATGGCCGTTCATACCTTTGCGCTCAATCCGTCGGTGGCGCCGATGGACCAGCATCTGCTCGACCGCCACTATCTGCGCAAGCACGGGGCGAACGCCTACTACGGCCAGTCGAGATCTCCAGGCAGCGAAGATGGCGGCCATTAATCTTCAGCAAGTCCGCAATGGTTTTCTATCGGCACAGCATATCCGGCTGTGCCTTGTTTTTTTTGCGGATATTGTAAAAAGTTTCTTCCGCTTGGGAAGCTAAAGGGGTGCCTGGGGACAAATCGTTGAAATGACAACGCTTTTCAACTATACTTTTTGGTAGAAGTTCCTAATCTAACTACATCTGGAGAGCCTGCGCTATGGACAAAAGCAGAAGAAAAGAGCCCTTCCGGTATATCTTCCATACCCCGGAGGCGTGTACCTTTCAGATCAATCGGATCAATAATCAACCGGTAGACAGCAAGCGAGCGCAAGCGGAGATCATCAATCTGAGCCGCTCCGGCTGCAATATGGTGAGTGCGCTCAATCTCGGCACGGCCGAGCATGCAGTGGGACTGGTGCTCTATGCCCAGTTTAATGAAGAACCTTGGGAGCTGCATGGCGTGATCCGCTGGCAGACGCTGAAGGACGGGCTGTATTGCTACGGCATTCAGTTCGAGACCGGCGACGGCTTCCGGGAGCGCATGAACATCGAGCTGCGGCAATTGGCCGCTACCAACCGGATCATCGCCCAATAAATCAAGTGAGGTTACAGCATGAAGCATCTGCAACACGGGATCGGCGTCCTGATGCTCTGTCTGCTGGTTGCCGCATCCGGGTGCTCGGGTGAACAAGCGGCGGAAGACGGCAGGCTCACAGGCGCCGTGACAGAGAAGAAAGGCTCGGTCTTGACCTTGATCGATGTCCCTGAGGAGGGCAATTATACGACGACTTATCTGACCGTCCCGGAGAGCACGGCCGAGCAGATCGATATCGGCAGCTACGTGAGTTATCTATCGGATGATTACGATGGCGCGGAGCCGGCCTACGGGACGTCAGCGGATATCCGGGTGACGGGTTATCATCTGTCAACCTGGGCCCGCAACGATCAGCGGGTGGACGAAGTCATCGTCCGGGACACTGCAGACGGCCGGGAGGCAGGTACGGATACGAGGCGTGGCGTCACCCAGTTCACGAACATCCTCGACGATGTCGCGGAGAAAGTGCCGGAGTCCGGCCAGGAGCAGGCCGGCCCTTACATCTTCATCATGGAAGACGACCAGGATCGTGAGATCCTGTCCTTCTACATGGATGCCGACGGTCGTCTCGTCTCGGATCGGGGCATCATGCTCCCTGAGTCGGGTCAGGCTGTGGCAGACAAGCTGATGAGCTGGGCAGAAGAGCAGCTTGCTCAGGCGGACTGAGAGACGCCGACGGCGGCCGGTCAGTAGACGGCTGGAGGAGGCGGTACAGCAAGAGATACAGATTACAGAAATGGAGGCTTGTCATGGCACAATCACGGAGTCACGAGCAGTGGATGTCGGAGGTCGCGCGCACACGGGTGCCGGAGGGGATGGCGGCAGTATGGTTCCTGGGTCAAGAGAGCGTTATCCTCAAGGGCAAGGAGACGGTCATCTATATCGATCCGTTTATCTCGGGGACGCTGTCGGAGATCCGCACCTTTGCCCCGCCATTTCCGCCGGAGGCGATCGACACGATCGATGTCTGTCTGATCACGCATGAGCACATCGACCATCTCGATCCCGAGACGGTCCGCGTCCTGGCGCGGACGCAGCCGGGTACGCGTTATGTAGCCCCCGCCTGCTGCAGAGAGCTGCTGACGGACTGCGGCGTACAGCCAGAGCGGATCACCGACGCGATGGCCGGAGAATGGCTTGATATCGGTTCCGCCGAAGACCCGATCCGGCTGTTGCCGGTGTCTGCAGCGCATGAGGTGCTCGAACGCAATGAGCAAGGTTATGACCGCTATGTCGGTTATGTGCTGCAGATGAATGGACTTACGATCTACCATGCCGGTGATACGGTGATCTACGACGGACTGGCGGAGACGCTGCGGGAGCAGCGGATCGACCTGGGGCTGCTGCCGATCAATGGCGGCGACTATTATCGCCGGAGTCAGCACATCGTAGGCAACATGGACTACCGCGAAGCGGCAGAGCTGGCTGTTGCGGCGGAGATCGAGACCGTGGTGCCGTTGCATTATGATATGTTCGCAGGCAACAGCGAGAAGCCCGGCCATTTTGTGCAGTATTTGTACGAGCAGTATCCCGAGCAGAAGTGCCATGTGATGGCCCGCTTTGAGCGGTATTTGTACGCATCGGACAAAGCATTTTTGTAACTCAAGCGCCCGTAGAGGGCAATGTCATTCATGTTATGATATTGCCCTCTACGGGCGTGTTTTATTTGTGCTGGAGCAAGGCTTATAGCTTACCTCATCCTGATTTCGGCGCGTTGCTCGGCTGCGGTCGGATCCGACTGCCGTTTGGCAGTTATTGCGGTAGCATTTTGGGTTGGGGGCAACTATGGCGGGGTTATAGTTCAGCTCTTGCTGCTGTTGGAGCGCTGACGGTGACGCTTCGTTGCCAAGGCACTACACAAAGGAGCCCCTCCACAATAGGGAGGGGCTGGCTTATACGGCTACACGTAGAACAGTTCAAGGCCGACAGCATCGCCAGGCTGCAAGGGCAGATAGATCTGGCTGACCGGGAGCGGCCGGCCATTCAGACGCAGTGTATAGCGAACGTTGCTGGAGATGTAGATGCCGCTCACGGCGACGATCTGCCCGCTAAACGAGATCTGAACCACCCCCGTCTCCAGCAGGGCCTGATACACCGTGAGGCCTGGGCGGTAACGAATGTAATACGGCTGTGTGATCTGCGGGAAGGAGCGCCCGCCATTGATCACCACGGTGACGTTGCGCTGCTGGCCCGGGATTGGTATCGGCAGCGGGATCGGCAGTGGGATGGGCAACGGAAACGGCGGAAACGGCCCCGGCCCGGGTGGAAACGGCCCCGGCCCGGGTGGAAATGGCCCCGGCCCCGGTCCCGGTGGAAATGGCCCTGGTCCTGGCGGAGGCGGGAACGGTCCCGGCCCAGGTGGCGGCGGGAACGGCCCTGGTCCTGGCGGAAACGGCCCTGGCCCAGGTGGCGGCGGAAACGGTCCGGGTCCAGGACCAGGTCCGGGACCGGGGCCCGGTGGCGGCGGGATCATGCGTGACTGCTCGCCGGAGCACCCGCAGCCGCTTTTTACCGGGAGGCTGGGATAACCGTTGGGAAACTCTGATCTTCGCATCGTGAACACTCCTTTAATTGGAGACAATCTTGGGGATGTCAGCCCTGGGCGGTTGGAATGCAGGTGGATGCCCGCCCATGGGCGGAACTCGATGCAGTATTGTATGCACTGGGCGCTTATCCGGTGTCGCAGTGGTTGTAGATATGCCGGGAGTCCGATAAAATACCATTAGAAGGAATCAAGCCCTCATACAAAGGAGCAGGTAAAACATGCACAACATGACGAAGCTGCTGATGCAGCATAAAATAGTAGCGATTTTCCGCAATATTGAAGAGCAGGCAGCCGATGCGGCGGCCCAGTCCCTGATCGACGGCGGGATCCGATTAATGGAAGTCACGATGAACACGAAGGGCGCGACGGGATTAATCCGGGGATGGCGCGAGCGGTTCGGCGAGAAAGCGGCGATCGGCGCCGGGACAGTGCTCGATGTAGAGATGGCAGAGGAAGCCGTTGATGCCGGGGCGCAGTTCCTCATCTCCCCCAATCTCGACGAAGCGGTAATCGAGTATGGCATCCGGCAGGATGTGCCGGTCTGGCCCGGCGTGATGACGCCGACAGAGATCGTCCGAGCGTGGAAGGCCGGGGCGGAAGCGGTCAAAGTATTCCCGATGGCTTCGCTGGGCTTATCGTATCTCAAGGAAATCCGGGCGCCGCTGAACAACATCCCGATGATTGCTACGGGAGGCGTGGATCTGGATAATATTGGCGCGTTTCTGGAGGCGGGAGCGTGCGGAGTGGGGCTTGGCAGCAAGCTGGTGAGGCAGGATTGGATCGAGAGCGGCGAGTTCGACCGGCTGCGTAAGCAGGCGTCGCGGTTTGTCCAGGCGATACAGGAGCAGGGATAACCCCTTGAACGGGTAGCAGTTGATCCGCTTGAACGTGCAAGTCGCCGTGCGCCATCAACCAGTCGATGGCGCGCGGCACAACCGTTCACAGATGGATTCGGTGTGCGGGGTCTCTCTTGTCGCTCGCAGTGTCGCTCCACGAGAGGACACAGCCCATATACACAAAGACACCTGCGGCACGCAGCCACAGGTGTAAGAGAGAAAATATATAATAAAGGGGGGTCATGTCTAATAGTATAGAGAGACAAGCTGAACCCAACCTGAGTGTAATATTACAATTACATTACAAATCAAGTGAAGCAAATGGAGCGCGTCCAAGTTGGAGGTGCAAATTAATGAGGGGGAAAATTGGATTACAGCGGGCGGTATAAGCTATAATGTACAGAGGCAAGCCCTGTACGTTATGAAGCAAGGGGGTCTTCAATGAAAAAATTCATCTTGCGAAGTGGGATTTTACTTTCGATCGTAGCTGTTTTGCTGGCCTTGGAGTTAAAGTATGAATTTGTCACGGCAGATTCCTCCGCCATCTCCAGCGCTTCTACTTTGGAAGAGACGATCTATCAGCATCTGAGCGGTCAACAATCCGAGTTTACAATCACCTACACCGGAAGCCAGTCCGATCTTTCCGAGCAGATGCCCGGGATCATCCAGGCTGCGATGGCCAAGGATGACTATATAGCGTATATTGTGGATTCCTACCAGTACTCGATCCA
The DNA here is from genome assembly GCF_047238105.1 of Paenibacillus jepli. Taxonomy (NCBI): domain Bacteria; kingdom Bacillati; phylum Bacillota; class Bacilli; order Caryophanales; family Paenibacillaceae; genus Paenibacillus; species Paenibacillus jepli. Next base: position 1,951,895 of record NZ_JBDFMD010000001.1, on the reverse strand, counting down.
GAGCTGGAGCCAGCGGGCCAAGATCAAGATCATGATAGAGTATCGGGAAACGTCAGAGCAGACCGCTTATGTGGATGAGAGGGTAGCCGACATCGTCGCCCAGATCATCCATGACGGGATGAATGCTCACCAGAAGGTTAAGGCCATCAACGATTGGATCGTCCTGAACGTCGCTTACGACGAATCTCTTCAGAGCTATACGGCGTATGAGGCACTGGCTGACGGGCGCGCGGTCTGTCAGGGGTACTCCCTGCTCGCCTACAAGATGCTCGAGGCTGCGGGAATCCCTAACCGAATCGTCGAAGGGACTGTGGATACGGGCAACCATGCCTGGAACATCGTCAATGTCAATGGCTCCTGGTATCATCTGGATGTGACTTGGAACGATCCGGTGCCGGATCAGCCGGGAGAAGTCAGCTACGCTTATTATCTGAAGACGGATCAGGAGATGCGCAAGGACCATACGTGGACACGCAGTTATCCGCCGGCAGTGACTGTGTATGCGGACACGCTGGGCAAGCTGATGCAGCAGGACACAGCGCGCGCAGCATTCTACCTGGAGTTGGAGCGCGAGCTTGGGCTGCACTGGCTGCAGGCCGAGCATGTCGCCGCCGGGGTCAACGACCTGACGGTTCGCATCCGGCAGGCGATCCAGGCAGGGGAGAGTGCCTTCCAGATCCGTTATCTGAATGGGGCAACACTCAAGGCAGATATCGATCAGGCGATGCGAGCTACCGGTCGTGTTGCTTCCTACGAGCTGTCTTACCGGGATTACGGCGATGATGGTTCCGTGCTGTTGGATGCAAAATTCACCCTTCATCGTTAGCCCGCCATGTGGCGCAGACGGCAGAACCCCCGTGTCGAGAGAGACACGGGGGCTTTGACGTTCCTAGAGGGACGCGGCGTCTAATGAGGGGTAAAAAGTTACTTGGATTCGGAAATAGTGGGGCGGCGGCGCGCCGGTCAGCCACCGTGGGCTGATGCAGGCGGCGCCGCCGCTTAAATAGTGTAAGGAATTGTGGGGCAACTACAGCCCTACTGCCCGCGGCGGCTGGCAGTCATCTGCTGCCAAACGGAGCCGGCCGCTTCCTCGCCGCGTTCGATCCGCTCCAGAGCGATCGAGGCCTGCAGCTGGATCTCGAACTCGCTGTCCCCCGCAGCCTCCCGGAGGGCGGGGATCGCAGTCTCGTCGCCCAGCTCGTACAGGAAGCGGGCGGCCCTCCAGCGGACGAGCTTGTTAGGATCGGCGAGCGCTTCGATCATCGGGCCGATCGCCGCCGGGTCGCCGAGATCGGACAAGGTATCGCCGGCGGTCCGACGGACCGACACCGACTTGTCCCGCAGCGCGGCGAACAGATGCGGCAGCGCCTCCGGACTGCGCAGGTCGCCGAGATAGACGACCGCCAGCCGCCGGATCGACGTGTTCTCGTCGGTTACGGCTCGCGCCAGCTGCGGCAGCATCTCCGGCACCGCCGTGCCGACACGCTCCAGCGCTGCATACCGGACGCGCCAGTCCGGCTCCTCGAGCAGCGAAGCCAGCTCCGCCGGCGTCGGCGGCGCCTGCCTCGGCGCCGACGCAGCCTGCTCCGCTGCCGTGGCGTCCGCGCTCAGCGCGGCGGCTGCAGCGATGAGCTCGCGCAGCCGCTCCGGCGTATAGGCCGCGGACAGCTCGGCCGCGACCTCCGCCGCGATCTCCTCGGGGTCGCCATAGCGGACCCCGAGCTCCTCGAGCTTGCGCTCGCGGATCATGCTCGCGCCCGCCGCTTCCTGCACCGCCGCCGTGAACTGCTCCGGCAGTGCCGTCCGATGCTCGCCAGCGCTCGTCTGGATGCGCAGCTGCATCGGGATGCCCCGATACGTCTGCATCAGTACGTGGGCTTCGCCAAACGTCCGGTCGCCGGCATTCTCCGCATCTGTGCCGTGCTGTCCTTCGGCGCCCCCGAGCAGTGTCCGGGCAGCCTCCAGGATCGGCTGCCAGTCGCTGCTGGGCTTGCGGTCCAGGGCGATGAAGTCCGCCGTCCGGAACAAGCTGCGGACGCCGTCGATCGCGAGCAGGCTGCGCAGCGGCTCAGGCGCCTCGGCGGCCTGGTTTTTGGTATACGTATCCCGCTGCTGGGAAGGCAGCTTCTCATCGACATTGAGCTTCATGGAATTGGGACTTGGCGTCGGTTCGATCGAAATCAGCTTCATATCGGGTACCTCCTGATCATCAAGATAACTATAGCGTTAGTGTACCCCATCTGACTGCCGATTGCGAACCCTCGGAGACGATGTATTCTCGTTTATGCTGCACCTTTTGCGGGTAATTTGCGTACAATGCGTCTCTCTTGTTATTCTAGGGGAGACATCAGAAGGCGAGGAGATGACGGTTTGCGAAGATTGCCATTCCAGAACTCAGATCCCATACAAACCGCCAAAACAATGGCTCAGTTCAAACGTTGGCGCCAAGAACGCGTGCGCAAGGCCAAATATAAAGATTATTCCTATGTGGTACCCAATACAGCTCCAGATCTGACTTACCTGGATCATAACGATTCGGAGCCTTCGATTACATGGATCGGCCACTCGACGTTTTTGGTCCAGCACTCAGGGCTCAATATCGTGACCGATCCCGTCTGGGCGGCCAAGATGGCCATGAACAAGCGGATGACCCCGCCCGGCATCGAGATTACCGATATGCCGCCGGTCGATATTGTGCTCGTCTCTCATTCGCATTACGACCACCTCAATATCTCGTCGCTGCGGCGGCTGACCGGCTCCAAGCTGCTGCTCGTGCCAGCGGGACTTCGCTCGAAGCTGCGGCTCAAGGGATTCATGCGCATCAAGGAGTTCCATTGGTGGGAGTCGATTACGATACGGGGCGTCCGCTTCACGTTCGTCCCGTCCCAGCACTCGACCCGGCGGACGCCGTGGGATATGAACAAGTCGCATTGGGGCGGCTGGGTTATCGAGCCTGCGCCGGATGCGGAGGCGCAGGACGATCCGGGGGCAGCAGAGCGTCACAAAGCTGCGATCTCTGCGCTTGCAGCTCCCAAGAGCGAGCGCGCTGAACCTGCGGCTGAGGCGCGTGAGGAACGTCCGGTCGTCGGCGATCGGCCCGTGATCTATTTTGCGGGGGACAGCGGATACTTCCGGGGATTCGAAGAGATCGGCCGGCGGTTCGAGATTGACGTGGCGCTCATGCCGATCGGCGCATACGAGCCGGAGTGGTTCATGGCGCCGCAGCATGTCTCGCCGGAGGAGGCGCTGCAGGCGTTCCTGGATACGGGAGCGAAGCTGTTCGTGCCGATGCATTACAGCTGCTTCAAGCTCGCCGACGATACGCCGCGCGAGGCGCTGGACCGGCTGGAGAGCGGCAGATGCGACTTGAAGATTGAACCGGAACGTCTGGTGATCCTCTCGCATGGAGAGACTTGGCGTCTGTCGGGAAGATAGGAGCGAAGCGGCGACCCGCTGTTCCGGGCTGAGATACGGGCCTGGACAGCGGTTTTTTGTGTATTTATAAGTGTTTATATGATTCCTGGGAGTCAGGCTAGAAAAAATGCGGCATTAGCGGCAGAAAGAGTCGTTGGAGCAGCTCAAGCTGTAGATTACGACATAATAGCAGCAGAAAGGGTCGTTGGAGCAGCTCAAGCTGTAGATTGCGACACAATAGCGGCAAAAAGGGTCGTTGGAGCAGCTCAAGCCGTAGATTGCGACGCAATAGCGGCAGAAAGGGTCGTTGAAACTGCTCATGCCGGGGATCTCGTGGCACTAGCGACTGGTCCGACCGTTCACCGCGCTCCGTAAGTACCCTTTCTTCCCTCAGCGCGTCGGAGTTGGGCGTCTTTCAAGGACGGCGTAGCCGTTTCACCTTGAAATAGCAAGAAAGTATATGATTCTCCTATCTACTTGGCTTGTATTTCTCCGACAAAGCTCTTCGCACGTCCTAGAAGGACGACGAAGTCGTTTTTTCTTATCTAGCGCGGCAACTCCCGGGAGTACAGCTTTGGGAAAGTGCACCACTTGTAGTAAGCTATATCTAATTGATAACATGCTTACACGCAACGTAACAAAAGAGGGAGGAACTGGCGATGGCACCATCCTACTGCAAAGTGTTGATCGTCGATGACGAGCAGCTGATCCGCCAGGGGATCAAATACTTCATGAACTGGGAGCAGGAAGGCTTCCAGGTCGTCGGCGAAGCCGCGAATGGCCAGGAAGCGATGGAGAAGATCGCCGAGCTGGCTCCGCACATCGTCATCACAGATATCGTCATGCCGCTGATGGACGGGGAAGAGCTGACCAAGCAGATCAAGCTGCACTATCCGGAGATTGAGGTGGTCATCCTTAGCAGCTTCGGCGAGTTCGACTATGTCCGCTCCACCTTCCAGAGCGGCGTGGCCGACTATATCCTCAAGCCCAAGCTTGACATGCAGCATCTGCTGACCGTGCTCAAGCTGGCAGCCGAGCGCATCCCGACGCTGCAAGCGACGACGCAGGGAGAAGGCGGACCGGATGTGCCGCTCCATACGCTGCTCGAACGCTGGCTCACGGGCTTCGAGGCGACAGCGGAGGAGACGGCGAGAGTCTCTGCCATACTGCCCCATCCCTATTATTGCCTGGCCGGCGTGCGTCTCGCCGCAACTGCCGGGGAGCAGCGGCCGCATGACGAACGGACGCGGCAGCAGCTTGGAGCGCTGACGGAGCGCACGCTTCCCGGTGTCGAGGTCTTGCCGCTGCCGACCAACAAGCCGGTGGCAGCATTTCTGCTGAATATGCAGGCACAGGAACTCGGCAGACTCGGCGATTGGGCCGCAGCGCTGGCAGACGAGCTCGGTGCAGGCGGCAGTATACAGACTGCGGTATGCATCAGCGAGCCGTTCACGGAACTGCAACAAGTCGGCGTCATCTACCGCGAGCGGCTGCTGCAGCTGATCGGCTATACCTTTTACTTCCCCGGCCGGCAGGTGCTGCTCGAGCAAGAACTACCCGAACCCCCGGCCCGCAGGGAAGCCTTCCACCTGAGCCGGTTCGCCGATGAGTTCAAACGCGAGCGGTTTGCCGACGCCTTCGACTACCTGCAGGAGCATGTGCAGGCTCTGGCCGACGATTACACGACGGATGTGTTCGAATACAAAACATTCCTGGGCAATCTGATCTTCAACATAACCGTCATGCTTGGCAATATGGATTACGATGTCCAGGAGCTGGAGAAAAATAAGTATGCCTACTTTAAAGCAATCGAAGAAGCGAACTATGCCGATGAAGCGGCGGCTTGTCTGAACCGTTTCATCGCGGAAGCCAGACAGGTTATCGAGACGCGCACGGCTGACACCGGCAATGTCAACATGAAGCGGCTGCTTCAATATATCGATGAGCATTATGCGGAGCCGCTCAGCCTGACCGAGCTCGCCCGTCATTTTCACTTCAATCCGTCCTATCTCTCCAGCTTTTTTACCTCGCATCACGAAGAGGGTTTTGTCGATTACCTGCAGCGCGTACGCACGGACAAGGCGGCCGAGCTGCTACGGGCTGGCGCAGCGACGATCGCCGAGATCGGCGGGATGGTCGGTTTTGCCGATCACAGCTATTTTACGAAAGTATTCAAAAAACACACCGGACTCTCCCCGAGCCGGTACCGCAGACAATATCTGGGGGATGAAAAGGAAGGATAAGGATGCAGCGGATATTCGATCGATTCAAATATAACGGCCTCTTCGTCAAAATGTTCCTGATCATGCTCATCAGCATCGTCGCCGTTGCGGTTACCGTGACATGGACAACGATCAGCATGTCCGAGCGGGTATTCATGAACACCTTCAGCCTGACCAACTCCAAAATCATCGGCCAGATCGAATCAGCGATGGACACCTACAACTATTCCATCGTGCTGACTGCCAACGGGATCTCGCAAAGCGGCACGGCCCGCAGCTTCCTCACTCAGGAGAACGGCAATTCGCTTGACCAGAATAACAGCTACTACAGCATGGGCCGCCTGTTCAGTCAGATCAGCACCGGCTTGGAGGCGTATGAGGTTGGCATCTACATCACCGGCAGCAACGGCAGAAGCTATGCGACGGAACGCACCTTCTGGCCGGTTACGGATACAGAGCTCCGCGAGCACCGGGCTACCGAACGGGCCATGGCGGAGCCGCGCCGGCTTATCTATCAGTATGACGATCCCCGCGAGGCAGGGATCCCGGGGAGTCAGCCGGCGGTGATCGTCACCAAGGCGATGATCGACCGCTCGTCGGCATCGGTCTATGGCGTGATCTACTTCTCCATGCTCGAGACGGAATTCCGCCGTTTCTACTCCAGCTTCACCACCCCGGGCAACGATGTCGTCATCATGGGATCGGATGGAGCCGTCATCTCCTCCAATCGCGAGGACTGGCTGGGGATGCAGGACCATGAATGGCTGTCGTACGCCCGCCAGATGCAGGATGACGGACTGCCCTATCTGGAGGCGGACATCGCCGGTACCGACAGCATCCTGGTCGCCAATTACAATCCGTCTCTGGATCTGTATATCCTCAACATCATCGACAAAAAAATCGCTATCGGCCAGTTTATCGATACCGATACGATTATCCTGGGAGTTACCGCCATTGTTGCGATTGCCCTGATCATCGTCTTCCTCATCTCACGCCGGCTGACCCGATCGCTGTCGCTGCTGGTGAAGCAGATTTCGACCATTTCCAAATACGAATTCGACCATCATGTGAGCGCAACCGGCAGCTATGAGACTCGCCAGCTGGCCAGTGCCTTCAATGCGATGATGGACGAGCTGCAAGCGTACGTGCGTCAGTTGGTCCATACCCAGAAGCAGCAGCGGAACGCCGAGCTGTCGGCGCTGCAGCAGCAGATCAATCCGCATTTCCTGTACAATACGCTGGCCTCGGTCAAATTCATGGTGCAGCAGGGCAGCAAAGAAAAGGCGGCGGAGATTATCAACGCGCTGATCTCACTGCTGCAAAACGCGATTGGCAACGCCAGTGAAACGATCACGATCGGCCAGGAGCTGGCCAATCTGCGCAATTATGTATTTATCAATCATATCCGCTACGGCGAACGAATCAAGGTCAACTATTTTGTCTCCCCGGATTGTATGGGCTACTGCGTGCCGAAGCTGATGATCCAGCCATTCATCGAAAATGCGTTCTTCCACGGGTTTGGCCGCAAGTCGGAGGGGCATATCTACATCATGGTCTCCCAGGATGGAGATACGCTGCTCTGCGAGGTCGTCGACAACGGCGACGGCATGGTGCTGGACGCGGGGAGCGGACTCCCGGCTCCCAGCGGCAAGCGGCAGCAGTTCACCGGCATCGGCGTAAGGAATGTCCATGAACGCATCCGGCTGTTGTATGGCGACGGCTATGGAGTGACCATTACCAGTGAGCTGGGAGAAGGGACCAAGGTCCGCATCCGGATCCCGCTGATCGAAGGGTAAAGATATTACCACTATCCAAAAATCGTACCAATAGGAAAATTAACAATCCAAAAACCTATAATAATCTGACCAAAGCTGGCAAAGATAATCCTAACCAGCGCAAACCTGCCAATGCTAAAATGAATGCAGTGAGCGGGGAAACGCTTACAGGATGATAGACAAATGGAGGTCTTGACATGAAAAAACTCTTTGCCTTGCTGTTGGTCACGGTGATGGTCCTGACGGCGTGCACGACTGGCGGCAACAACAATGAAGGGGCGGCGGAAGGCGGCAGCGCAGACAAGCTGGTCGTCTGGGCCTGGGATGCCAATTTCAATGTGAAAGCGATGAATCTGGCCAAAGAAGCCTTCGGCGGGGACATTGAAATACAGGTTATCGAAAATGCCCAGGACGATATCGTCCAGCGTCTGAATACCGGTATGAGCTCCGGCACGACCCGCGGTCTGCCCAATATCGTCCTGATCGAGGACTATCGGGCCCAAAGCTTCCTGCAGGCGTACCCGGACATGTTCTATCCGATCGGCGACAGCTTCCAGGTTTCGGACTTCGCAGATTACAAGATCGGCCCGACCAGCGCTGACGGCGAGCAGTACGGCCTGCCGTTCGACTCCGGTGTAGCAGGGCTGTTCGTCCGCACCGACTACCTGCAGGAAGCGGGCTACAGCGCAGATGATCTGCAGAACATCACTTGGGACGAGTACATCGAGATCGGGACCAAGGTCAAAGAAGCAACAGGCAAGGACTGGATCTCCCTTGACCCCAACGATCTGGGCATCCTTCGCATGATGATTCAGGCGGCCGGTTCCTGGTATGTGCAGGAAGACGGCGAGACTGCCGATCTGAAGGACAACGCGCCTTTGAAAGAAGCTTTTGAGGTGTATAAAAAAATGATGGACGCCAACATCGTGCGCATCCACTCCGACTGGAGCCAATACGTAGCGAACTATAACAGCGGCAATGTCGCTTCCGTACCGACAGGCAACTGGTTCACCGCATCGATCACCGCTGCCGAGGATCAAGCCGGCAACTGGGCGATCGTCCCGATGCCGCGACTGTCGAACAACGATTCCGTCAACGCAACGAATCTGGGCGGCAGCTCCTGGTATGTGTTAAACGTTCCTGGCAAAGAGCAGGCGGCCGAGTTCCTGGGCCAAACCTTTGGTTCGGACGTTGATTTGTACCAGACGCTGGTACAGGAGATCTCCGCCATCGGCACGTACCTGCCGGCAGCGGAAGGTGAAGCTTACAAGGCGCCCAACGAGTTCTTCGGCGGCCAGCACGTCATCTCCGACTTCGCTGCCTGGACGGGCGAGATCCCGAACGTCAACTACGGCATGAACACGTACGCCATCGAGGATATCCTCGTTGTTGAGATGCAGGCTTACCTCAACGGCAAATCCGTCGATCAAGCGCTGGCTGACGCACAGACGCAAGCCGAGACGCAGATCCGATAACCACGTGGTTGCGCCCTACAGATAAAAGCTGCGTATGTCCCGGCCGGACTTGCCGGCCGGGACATGCGGCATGCCGCAAGCCTGCGGTTTCGACAACGGTGTGAGAGAGGCGAATATCATGAATATAAGAGCAAGAACGAATGCTGTCGGTTGGTCGTTCATCGCATTGGCGGTCATCATGATCTGCATTTTCTATTTTTATCCGATGGTTCGGGCCTTGATGCTCTCGTTTCAATCGGGTACCGGCACCAATCTGTCATATGTCGGAATAGACAATTACGCTCGTTTGCTGACCGACAATACGTTTAAAACAGCGCTGTTCAACACCTTCATCTATCTGATCATTCAAGTGCCGGTCATGATTATACTGGCTATTTTTATTTCCGTGCTGCTTAATGATCCGAAGCTGAAGTTCAAAGGTTTTTTCCGGACGGCGATCTTCCTGCCGGCGGTCACTTCACTCGTTGCGTATTCGATAATTTTCAAGTATCTGTTTGCCGGCGACGGTCTCGTCAATATGTTGCTGATGAATCTGCATATTATCCAGACGCCGATTCAGTGGATTACCGACCCGTTCTGGGCCAAGGTGACGATCATTATCGCCATCACGTGGCGCTGGACAGGCTACAACATGATCTTCTATCTGTCGGCATTGCAGAATATCGACAACTCGATCTACGAAGCGGCGCGCATCGATGGCGCAAATGCCTTCACCCAATTTACGAAAATAACGGTTCCGCTGTTGAAGCCGATTATATTGTTCACCTCGATCACGTCGACCATCGGAACACTGCAGCTGTTCGACGAGGTCATGAATATTACCCAGGGCGGTCCGGGCAATGCGACGATGACGCTGTCCCAGTATATCTATTACCTCTCGTTCCGCTACACGCCTGACTTTGGTTATGCGGCTACCGTTTCGTATGCGATCGTGATCCTGATCGTGATCTTCTCGATTCTTCAGTTCAGATTGGCAGGTGACCGTAAATAATGGCAACCCTCAAACGTATTTTGATGTATGTGTTCCTGAGCGGGGCGGCGGCGATCTCGATCTTCCCGTTCCTATGGATGATCATCAGCTCCACCAACCGCTCCGTCGATGTCACCCAGGGTAAGCTGCTGCCGGGCAATGCCCTGGGCGATAACCTGAGCAAGGCCTTCGGGACGATCGACATCGTGCCGGCCCTGATGAACTCGGCGCAGATCTCCATCATTACGACATTGCTGGCGATGCTCATCTCTTCATTGGCCGGCTATGGCTTCGAGATCTTCCGCAGCCGGGCCAAGGACATCGTCTTCAGCATCCTGCTGCTCTCGATGATGATCCCGTTCGCCGCATTGATGGTGCCGCTGTACCGGATGTTCGGCAGCATCTCGCAGACGATGCCGTTCATCGGCATCGATACGATCGGCTCCGTCATCCTCCCGACGATGGTGACGGCCTTCCTGATCTTCTTCTTCCGCCAGAGCACCAAGATGTTCCCCAAGGACATGCTGGAGGCGGGCCGGATCGATGGCCTCAGCGAGCTCGGCGTTTTCTTCCGCATCTATGTGCCGACGATGCGCACCACCTATGCGGCTGCGGCGATCATCACATTCATGGCCAGCTGGAACAACTACCTGTGGCCGCTCGTCGTGCTGCAGTCGCCGGAGAAACGGACGATCCCGCTGCTGATCTCCAACCTCGGGTCCAGCTATTCGCCGGACTATGGGGTCATCATGACTGTGATTCTGATCGCGACGCTCCCGACGGCGATCGTCTTCTTCCTGATGCAGAAGCATTTCGTAGCGGGGATGACCGGCTCGGTCAAATAAGGACCTGGAGGAGAAATGATGACAACTACAGAACCTGCTCTGGCGTGGCTGAGCGACCCGGCGGTATTTGCCGTCAATCGTCTGCCGGCCCACTCCGATCATACCTACTATCGGACCCGGGAAGAGGCGGCGCGGCGGGGCGCGATGACGATGCGCCATTCGCTGAACGGCGTTTGGTCGTTCAACTATGCAGTGAACCCTGCAGCGCGGCCGGCGGAGTTCTACCGTGATGACTTCAGTACAGCTGGATGGGGCTCCATCCAGGTACCGGGACATATCCAGCTCCAGGGCCACGGACAGCCGCAGTATGTGAACACGATGTACCCGTGGGACGGCAGGGAGGAGCTGCGTCCGCCGCAGATCTCCGAGGAGCATAACCCGGTGGGGAGCTATGTGCGTCATTTCTCCCTGCCCGCAGAGCTCGCGCAAGGACCCGTCTACATCTCGTTCCAGGGGGTGGAGACGGCCTTGTATGTCTGGCTGAACGGCGAGTTCGTCGGATACGCCGAAGACAGCTTCACGCCGTCGGACTTCGAGCTGACCCCCTACCTGCGCGAAGGGGACAACAAGCTTGCCGTCGAGGTCTATCAGCGGAGTACGGGCAGCTGGCTGGAGGACCAGGACTTCTGGCGCTTCTCCGTGATCTTCCGCGAGGTGTACTTGTATACCGTACCGCAGCTTCATGTCTTCGATCTGGATGTGAGACCGGAGCTGGATGCATCGCTTCAGCAGGGCGAGGTGAAGGTTGCGATGAAGCTGCTCCCTGCCGCCCCTGCGGGTGCCCGGGCGGTTCTCTCGCTGCTGGATTCAGCAGGCCGAGAGGCAGCCTCCGCTGCCGTGCCTCTGATAGCCGGGGAGGAACAGGTCCATGCGATCCTGAGTGTATCCGATCCCTGTCTGTGGAGTGCCGAACGTCCTTATCTGTACGAGCTGTATATCGAGCTGCGGGCTGCCGACGGTGCGGTCGTCGAGGTCATCCCGCAGCGCGTCGGCTTCCGCCGCTTCGAGATGGTGGAGAAAGTGATGCAGATCAATGGCGAGCGTATCGTCTTCAAGGGCGTCAACCGCCATGAGTTCCATCCACGCCGCGGCCGCGCGATCTCGCGCGAGGATATGCTGTGGGATATCCGGACGTTGAAGCAGAACAATATCAACGCTGTCCGCACCTCGCATTATCCGAACCAGACGCTCTGGTACGAGTTGTGCGATGAGTACGGCATCTACGTGATCGATGAGATGAATCTGGAAACACACGGTTCGTGGCAGAAGATGGGGGCCGTCGAGCCGTCGTGGAATATCCCGCGCAGCGATCCGCAGTGGCAGGATATTGTGCTGGACCGTGCGATCTCCATGTATGAGCGCGACAAGAATCATCCGTCCATCCTCATCTGGTCGCTCGGCAACGAGTCGTATGTCGGCGATGTGCTGCTGGAGACGGCGCGTTATTTCCGCAGCAAAGACAGCGGCAGGCTCGTCCATTACGAAGGCGTGTTCTACGACCGCGCCTATACCGAGTGCAGCGATATGGAGAGCCGGATGTACGCCAAGCCGGCAGATATTATCGACTACCTGGAGAATGACCCGGACAAGCCGTATATCAGCTGCGAATACATGCATGCGATGGGCAATTCGCTGGGCGGCATGCGCCATTATACCGATCTGGAGGCGCAGTACCCGCTGTACCAGGGCGGCTTCATCTGGGATTATATCGACCAGGCTCTCTACAAGAAAGACCGGTACGGCAAGGAGTTCCTCGCCTATGGCGGCGACTTCGGCGACCGGCCGACCGATTACGGCTTCTGCACCAACGGTATCGTCTATGCCGATCGCACCTTATCGCCGAAGATGCAGGATGTGAAGTTCCTCTACCAGAACCTGAAGGTGTCGCCTACCCGTGAGGGTGTACGGGTGCGCAACGACAATCTGTTCACGTCGTCGTCGGACTTCGAGCTGGTGGTCGTGCTGCGCCGCGAAGGCGTGGAAGCGGGGCGTCTGACACTGCGTACGGATGTCGCGCCGTTGACAGAGCAGGTCGTACCGCTGACGCTGACTGATGGGCTGTCTCTGCCTGGCGAGTACACGATCGATGCGGCATTCGTGCTGCGCGAGTCGACGCTGTGGGCGGCAGCCGGGCATGAGGTGGCCTTCGGCCAGCATGTGTTCCGGGTGGAGGGTGAAGCGGGGGCGGAGGGACGGACTGGCAGGGACAACGGTCAAACGGGGCTGTCTGACGGTAAGGTGACAGGCGCGTCTGCGGCTGGAGGCGGGCCGGACGCGGGGTCGACAGCAGTAACGCAGCCACAAAGGGGCAGCGCTCCACTGACTGCGTGGCCGACGGGCTTCACGCCGCTCCAGGTCGCCGAGGGCGATGTCTACGTCGGTGTGCGCGGCGAGGGCTTCAGCGCGATGTTCTCCCGTCAGGGGCTTGGGCTTACCTCGCTCCGGTATGGCGACCGCGAGCTGATCGCCGCGCCGCCGGCGCCGCTGTTCTGGCGGGCGACGACGGACAATGACCGCGGCTATGCCCAAGGCTACGACGCCGCGCTGTGGTATGCGGCGAGTCTCTCCCGCAAGCTGGTCAGCTTCGACTGGCAGGCGGCAACGGACGGCGGCGAAGCGCGCTTCACGTACCGCTATGCGCTGGCGATCCATGCGGAGGTGGAGGTGTCCGTGGAGTATACGGTGACACCTGACGGGCGCGTCCGTGTCGACAGCAGGTACAAAGGGGCGGCCGGACTGCCGCGGCTGCCGATCTTCGCGCTCTCGTGGAAGGTGCCGGCGGATTACAGCCGTCTCGCCTGGTATGCGCTCGGACCGGCAGAGAATTATGCCGATCGCGCCGAGGGTGCCCGCCTGGGTCTGTTCGAGGGCACGGCAGCCGGCAATGTCGCAGGCTACCTGAATCCTCAGGAGTCGGGCAACCGTACCGGCGTCCGCCGCGTCAGCGTGCTGGACGAAGCGGGACGCGGCTTGCGCGTCAGTGCGGCGGCGGATGGCGAGCCGCTGGAGTGCAATGTCTCGCCCTACACCGCCTTTGAGCTGGAGAACGCCCAGCACCACTATGAGCTGCCGGAGATCCATTACTCCGTCATCACCGTAGCGGGGCGTCAGATGGGCGTCGGCGGCGATGACAGCTGGGGGGCGCCGGTGCATGAGCCGTACCAGATCCCGAGCGACGGCGAGCTGGCTTTCCGCTTTGTTCTTAGCCGGGAGGGGCTGTAGTCCCTGGTCCTGCGGTATTTCCCGATCTCCGCTTTGGCCTTGGAAGGCCCGGGCGGAGATCGTTTTTTCGTTTTTTTTACAACCAGACCTATTCATTTCCAGACGTGCGGCTTCCCCGCAGGCGAGGCTGTCCAGCATCAGGCAGGGCAGTCTCGCTTCCGTAAGCCGGCCTTAACCGCATTGTGCCGCCTCGCGTCAGAAAATGCCCGTCAAGACTGGTATAATCGCGGGGACAAGCGTATACTTGTAGGCAGTAATCTTACCAAGGGGGAACGACTACATGTCTACACAGCAAGTCCGCATCGGGATGATCGGCGCCGGGGCGATCGGCGATGTGCACATGAACGTATTCAAGCGGGTACCGGAAGCTCAGATGGCATCGGTTACAGACGCTTATCTTCCGCTGGCGCAGGATAAGGCGAAGATCCATGGCATCGAGAGGGTCCACGATAACCCGCAGGCGATGCTGGAGGACAGCGAGATCGATGCGGTCATCATCGGCGTCCCGAACCAGTATCATGCGCCGCTGGCGGTAGAGGCGCTCAAAAACGGCAAGCATGTGCTCCTGGAGAAGCCGATGGCGATCGACGCCGAATCCGCTCGGGAGATCGTAGAGGCGATGGAGGCATCCGGCAAAATCCTGATGATGGCCCACCAGATGCGCTGGACGGGACTGGCCCGTGCCTTCAAGCAGCATATCGAGAAGGGAGATCTGGGCCGCATCTACCACGGCAAGACCGGCTGGTTCCGCAAGAAGGGCATCCCGGGCTGGGGCTCGTGGTTCACGCGCAAGGATCAATCCGGCGGCGGCCCGCTCATCGACATCGGCGTACATATGCTGGATCTGTCGCTCTACCTGATGGGCAACCCGCGGCCGGTATCGGTGTACGGTGCGACATATGCCGAATTCGGGCCGCGCAAGCGCGGCATGGGCACATGGGGTACGCCCAACTGGGACGGTTATTATGATGTAGAGGATCTGGCGACGGCGCTGATCAAGATGGACAACGGCTCCACCCTCTCGCTGGAGGTCAGCTGGGCTGCTCATGCCGCAGGTCTCGGCCAGGAACCGTTTATCCATCTGATGGGTACCGAAGCGGGCGGCTCGATCGTCGGCGACAAAGGCACCCTGGTTACGCATGCCTTCGATCAGGTCGTCGAGGCCGAGATCAAGCATCTGGGCGGCGAAGACGACCGGACGATGATGAGCAAGCATTTCGTCTCCTGTATCCTCGAGAACCAAGAGCCGATCTCCTCCGCGCTCTCCGGCTACACCAATAACCGTATTCTCGGGGCCATCTACGAATCCTGCAAGACGGGCAACGAGATTAAGCTGACATGGTAGCGTAACGCGGGGCAGCAGCACTGGAGACGGAGAGGATCAATATGTCGCCTCAGGAAGAGATAGCAGGCATCACTTAAGCCCATAACCGAGTCTGCATCGAGGTGCAGCTCGGTTTTTTGGACTTGCTGCCATGGAGCCTGCTCCTGAGCGTGGATGAGTAGGAGGGACATTCACTTGAAGACAGTAGATTTGAATTGCGATATGGGGGAAAGCTTCGGCACATATAGATTGGGCTCCGATGCCGAGATTCTGAAGTTCGTCACCTCGGCCAATATCGCTTGCGGCTTCCATGCGGGGGATGCGGGGACGATGCGGCGGACAGTGAAGCTGGCACTCGAGCACGGCGTTGGCATCGGCGCTCACCCGGGCCTGCAGGACCTGGTCGGCTTCGGCCGCCGCCGGATGGATATCTCTCCACAAGAGGCGTATGAGATCGTCGTCTACCAGATCGGCGCGCTGTGGGGGTTCGTCCGCTCGGAAGGCGCACAGCTGCAGCACGTGAAGCCTCATGGCGAGCTGTACAATATGGCGGCGCAGGATGCCGCGCTGGCGGAAGCGGTAGCCGAGGCGGTCTACAGGATCGATCCGGCGCTCGTCTTGTTCGGACTGGCAGGGAGCAAGCTGGTGGCTGCAGGCAAGAAGATCGGTTTGCGGACCGCTTGCGAGGTATTCTCCGATCGCACGTATCAGGCTGACGGCTCCTTGACTCCCAGGAAGCAGGAGGGGGCGCTGATCGCTAATGATGAAGCCGCGACAGCACAGGTCATCCGGATGATTGAGGAAGGCAAGGTGATGTCCCGGCAACTGGTCGATGTGGACATTCAAGCGGATACTATCTGCATCCATGGGGACGGCGATCATGCGCTCACTTTTGCCCGCACCATCCGCAAGGCGCTGGCGCAGGCTGGCATAACGGTCCGGGCCGTCGGCAGGACAGCGGACGTGTAAGCGCGGGAGAACCGCAGATCGTTTATGGGGAGCCAGTCGCTCTCCGACGAAGTCATATCCGCCTCCCTGTCGAGCATAGACTGGTGCCAAGAACCGCAGCGCCGGTTTATTTGACTAGCCGAGAGGGAGGGACGCTCATGCGTGCTATCGCAGCCGCCTTACGGCGGTGTCAAGAAGAACGTCGATCTTGCGTGTGCGCCACGATCATCCGGGTGGAGGGCTCGGCTTACCGCCGGGAGGGGGCACGCTGTTTGATCCATGCCGACGGCAGGATCACCGGTATCCTGAGCGGCGGGTGCCTGGAGGCCGATATCCGGGAGCAGGCCCATACCGTCTTCGCCAGCGGCGTGCCGAAGAGGCTCGCCTACGACCTCCATGACGTGGAGGACGAGCCGTGGGGGCTCGGGGCGGGGTGCAACGGTTCGGTCACGGTCTGGCTTGAGCTGTTCGATCCCGTCAGCCTCCCGGATACGGCATCTGCGATGCTTGCTGATGGCGAGGAGAGGCTGACAGCCAAGGCGGAATACTGGGCGTTGATGGTGCTGGCCGACAGGAGCGGACGTTATGCGCCGGGGACCCGCTGGCGGCAGTCGTGCGATGCTTTGAGAGGTGAGCATGGGGGATGTAAAGCGTCAGGATCTGTAACGGCAGAGCTTGGGCTGCCTGAGAGCGGCGATGGGATATGCGCCGTGATCATAGATGGTCAGCCTGTAGAGGTGTTTGCGGAATATATCCGTCCCCAGCCCAGGCTGTACATCATCGGTGCTGGCGCCGACGCCGAACTGCTCTCGCGTGTGGCCGCCATTCTTGACTGGCCCGCGACGATCGTGTATCACCGGACCACACAAGCGGAGCCTTCGCGGTTTCCCGCTGCCGACCGGGTCCATCACGTGCCGCGAGCGGACTTCTCCAGCCTGGCTGCCCTCCCGGGCGGATATGCGGTCGTCATGACCCATCAGCTCGAGCTCGATCAGGAGGCCGTCCGGCAGCTGCTGCCTATGGAGGGGATCGTCTATGTCGGCGTCCTCGGCTCCCGCAGCCGCATCAGGCGTATCGTCACGCCTGCCGTGGCTGCCGAGGGCTTCCGTGCCGAATGGCTGCACAAGCTGCACGCGCCGATCGGCCTGGACATCGGCGGCGGGACGCCGGAGGCGATCAGTCTGAGCATCTTGGCCGAACTGGTGGCGCACCGCAATGGTCGCTCCGGCGGCCGGCTGCGCGATCTTGGCATGCTCGAGGAGGCTGCGGGAAGAGCCGGGTCCGCAAGGAGGGAAGGTGTGCGGGAGGGACAGCGACAGGTGAGCCGCGAGGCCGATGATGGAGCGGCCCCGTTATGAAACGACTGTCCGTATGGATCGCTATCGCTGCCGCCGGACAGTCGCGCCGGATGGGCATGCCCAAGCAGCTGCTGCCGATTGACGGCGTGCCGATGCTCCGGCATGTGATACGCCGGGTTATAGCTGCTCGGGGAGAGCTGGATCTGGCGGCGCTGCGAGGCTGTCCGTGTGCGGCAGCGGACCTAGAGGCGGCTGACCGCTCAGAGCCGGAGCGTCCGCCTGGCTGTCCCCATGCGGCTCCGGGTGCAGCAGCGCCTGACCTGCCGGCGCCGGCGCAGACGCGTGGCTGTCCGGAGCGTCCGTCTGGCGGCGCGACAAACGGGGCAGCCGGGTCGGGCTCCGAGTGCGCCGGCGGACTGCAGCAGGCGCAGCTGCAGGTGGCGGTCATCGCCGCCGACGATCCGGAGCTGCGGGAGCGCTGCGAGGAGGCGGGGGTGCGGTGGATTGTCAATCCCGAGACGAGGCAGGGGCTGAGCAGTACGATCCGCACGGCGGTCTTGCATGCCGAGCGGGAGGATGCGGAGGCGCTCCTGATCCTCCTTGGCGATCAACCGGACATCGATCCATCGGTGGTGATGATGGCGGTCAAGCTTTATTTGGCGGAGCAGCCGGTCATCATCCAGGCTAAATATGCAGACGGGCCGGGTCATCCGGTACTCTTCGACAGACGCCTGTGGCCCGAACTGCTGCAGCTGCAGGGTGATTGCGGCGCCCGCGCGCTGATCCGCAGCTACAGGGAATTCGTCCGTTATGTCGAATCGCCTGCGCGCGCTCCCGTCGATCTGGACACGCCGGAGGAATATGCAGCCTATATGCGCAGGCGTGGGGGAATCTGAGCCAGACAAGTCTAGCCATGAAAAAGGAGCGGAGATCTATGCACCAAAAAATGGTGCTTAGATCTCCGCTCCAAGTGCCACTTGACCGATCCAAGCGCCAAAATGGTGCTTACAGCTTGGTCTCGATCACTGCAAGCACCAAAACGGTACTTAGAGCTCTGCTCCAAGTGCCGCTTGACCGCTCCAAGCACCAAAATGGTGCTTACAGCTTCGTCTCAATCACTGCAAGCACCAAAATGATGCTACGAGCCCCGTGGCGGGCGCCATTAGCCCGCTCCAAGCGCCAAAATGCGCTACGAGCCGCGTCTAGGTAGCTGCGGTACCCGCCATCTCGTCGCCGCACTGGATGCAATACTTGGAGCTGATGTCGTTCTCCGTGTTGCAGTTGCGGCAGATGACGCGGATATCGCCCGTCGTATCCTCCACTTGCGGCTCCTCGGGGAACCGCTTGCCGCACTCGGGACAGAATTTGAGGTCGATCGGCACAACTTTGCCGCAGCTGCAGGATTTCTCGGATTTCATATTTTTGATCTTGTCCTCGATGACCTCGATATCTTGCTGGAGCAGGACGAGCTCCTCGCAGTAGTCCAATACCTCAGTTTCGGACTGGGCCAGATCCCCGGCCGTGAACGCCCGATAGACGGATTTGCCGATCTTGAGCTGGATTTTGTCCATCTCTTTTTCTTTCGAGGAGATCTGACTCTTCAGCTTGGTAATCTCCATGGTCTGTTGGGCTTTCTTGGCCGCTTCCGAAGCCCCTTGCTTCACCTTGTTAAAAAACGACATCTGTACTCTCTCCTTTGATTCGCCATGAACGAAACAGAACTTAACCAATACCATTATATTAAACCTTGGCTGGAACATTCAAACAATTTACGGTTTGAATTACAAGTATATTCGATTCTCCTATCTACTTGGCTTGTACTTCTCCGGAATGAAACTAACTGCGCCGTGTGCTTACGAAGCTAGTTTTGCTTTGCAAAACTTTTAGGCGAAGCCATTTCACCTTGATAGTAGCGTATATGATTCCTGGGAGTCAGGCTATAACTGATGAGCATAACCAGGAATCGGTCGCTGAGCTGCAACGCACCTTTTTTCCCTTAGAGCGCCGGAGCCAGACGTTCATTGAGCTGCAACGCACCTTTTTTCCCTTAGAGCGCCGGAGTCGGCCGTTCATTGAGCTGCAACGCACCTTTTTTCCCTTAGAGCGTCGGAAACGACCGTCCGCTGAGCTGTAACGCACCTTTTTTCCCTTAGAGCGCCGGAAACGACCGTCCGCTGAGCTGCAACGTACTTTTCTTCTCCTCAGCTTTCAGTCCGGAGAGCAAGCTGTTCCCAGTCATTTAAGGACGCCGCTAGCCATTTCACCTTGTCTCGACCAAAAAAGCCAACATGCAACAAACCCGCAGCCAGCCGGGTTCGGCTGATTGCGGGTTTATGGGCAAGTCGGGTCAGGCTTACACAGGAGCGTACATGCTCTCCCGCAGTGCTTTGACCTCGTCGCTATCGAGATATTCGTCATAGCTCATCGTCCGGTCGATCAGGCCTGCCGGTGTAATCTCAATGATCCGGTTGGCGATCGTCTGGATGAACTGATGGTCATGCGAGGTGAAGAGAATCGTGCCGTCAAAGTCGATCAGCCCGTTATTGAGCGCAGTAATCGATTCGAGATCCAAGTGGTTGGTCGGTTCGTCGAACAGCAGCACATTGGCGCCGTTGAGCATCATCTTGGCCAGCATGCAGCGGACCTTCTCGCCCCCGGAGAGCACGCTTGCCTTCTTCAGCGCTTCTTCGCCTGCGAACAGCATCCGTCCAAGGAAGCCGCGCAGGAAGGTCTCATCCTGGTCTTTGGAGTATTGGCGCAGCCAGTCGACCAGGTTGATCTCCACGCCGTCGAAGTAGGCGGAGTTGTCCTTGGGGAAATAGGCTTGCGTCGTCGTGACGCCCCAGGTGTACTCGCCCTGATCGGCTTCCAGCTCGCCCATGATGACCTGGAACAGGGTTGACTTGGCCACACCGTTCGGTCCGACGAAAGCGATTTTGTCGCCCTTGTTCACGACAAAACTGAGGTTATTCAGCACCTTCTCGCCATCGACGGTCTTGCTCAGCTGATCTACGGTCAGCAGCTGCTTGCCCGCCTCGCGCTCCGGCTTGAAGTGAAGGAACGGGTATTTGCGGTTGGAAGGACGGATATCCTCAAGCGTAATCTTATCGAGCGTCTTCTTCCGGGATGTTGCTTGCTTGGACTTCGAAGCGTTGGCGCTGAAGCGCTGGATGAACGCCTGCAGCTCCTTGATCTTCTCTTCCTTCTTCTTATTCTGGTCGCGGGCCATCTTCAGCGCGAGCTGACTGGACTCGTACCAGAAGTCATAGTTGCCCATATACAGCTGGATCTTACCGAAGTCGATATCCGCGATATGCGTACATACCTTGTTCAGGAAATGCCGGTCATGGGATACGACGATAACGGTGCCTTCATAGTCGAGCAGGAAGTTCTCCAGCCAGCGGATCGATTCCAGGTTCAAGTGGTTGGTAGGCTCATCGAGGAGCAGGATCTGAGGGTTGCCGAACAAGGCTTGCGCCAGCAGCACCCGGACCTTCTCATTGCCTTCGAGTTCTTTCATCTGCTTCTCGTGCATCTCGGTAGGGATCCCCAGGCCGTTCAGCATGCCGGCGGCCTCTGCTTCCGCTTCCCAGCCGTTCAGCTCGGCGAACTCGGCTTCCAGCTCACCGGCGCGCATGCCGTCTTCATCAGTGAAGTCGGGCTTGGCATAGAGCGCATCCTTTTCCTTCATCACCTCGTAGAGGCGTGCGTGGCCCATGATCACCGTTTCGAGCACCGGGTACTCGTCATATTCATAATGGTTCTGCTTCAGCACGGCCACCCGCTCGCCCGGCGAGATATGGACTTCGCCGCTGTTGGCTTCCATCTCACCCGAGAGAATCTTCAGAAACGTGGATTTGCCGGCGCCATTGGCCCCGATCAGGCCGTAACAGTTGCCGGGGGTAAATTTGATCGTGACATCTTCAAATAGCGGACGCTTGCCGTATCGCAGCGTCACGCCGCTAGTGCTAATCATCTCATCCCGTCCTTTTACTTATTTAATGTTCATCCGTTCATTATAACACACTCTGCCGGAGAGCGGCCAGAATGAAGCGGGATGTGACGCAAGCGAAAGGCGTCTGGCTATTGCCAAGCTGTCACCAACTGCTTAATATAGACAACAGACAGACCAATTGGAAAAAGGGAGAGATGTTGGCATGGGCCAGGCTACGACGATATTGTTTACCGGAGATTCCATCACGGATTGCGGACGAGGACGGGGCGAGGACCAGAATCATGTGCTGGGGCAAGGCTATCCGAATCTGATCGCCAGCAAGCTCGGCAGCCTGTATGCCGAACAGCAGCCGTTGTTCCTCAACCGGGGCATCAGCGGCAACCGTGTCTCCGATCTCTATGCGCGTATGAATGAAGACGCTATCAGCCTGAGGCCGGATCTGCTCAGCATCCTGATCGGCATCAACGATATCTGGCGCATCATGAACAATCTGCCAACCGGTGTGACCGACCGCTTCGAGCGTGTCTACCGCCATCTGCTGGAGGAGACCCGGGAGGTGCTGCCAGCGTCTGCTCTGGTGCTGTGTGAGCCGTTTGCACTGCCCGGTTCCGCAACCAGCGAACGCTGGGACGGATGGCAGGACATGCTGCGGCGCTATAGCGAGATCCTGCAGGGACTGGCAGAGGAATACGGCGCTGTCTTCGTGCCGCTGCAGGGGGCTTACGATAAGGCCGCGCAGCGCGCAGACGCGGCATACTGGCTATGGGACGGCGTCCACCCGACAGCCGCCGGTCATGATATTATCGCCGAGGAATGGCTGATCGCCGTCAATAAAAGCGAATTGGATATTTTCTTCAAACGGTAGATACGAGCAAGCCAAGGCTTTTGCCTGGGGGAGGGACCTTATGGTACCCTCCCTTTTGCCGCGTCTGCAAGTCGCGGCCGCTGCTCCTGCGGCACGCAAAGAGAATATATTTCTAGTACGCCCAAACGCCGGACTGCCGCGATGCATAGACTGGTGAGAGCTTGTCTATTGGTGATGCTGCGCCATCGATATAGTCTGACTGCGTGCCAGGATGGGCAGACTGGTAGACATAGAGGGGACAGGCTAGTTGAACCCTCGCAAACATGTTGCAGCAGGGCATCATTTAGCGCACCGGGTCAACACTGTTTCTCTAGACCCACAAGGGAAACTTCGGGTAAGATACCCCTATTGGAAGCAACTCTGGAGGTGGCTGAGCTGGAAACGTATGACAACATCAGACAAGGGGAACGGGGCGCTTGGCTCAGTATCTTCAGTTATATTGTCTTAGCGGCGTTGAAGCTGACGATCGGTTATTTGTTTTTATCCGAAGCCCTGATGGCTGACGGGCTCAACAACGCCTCGGATATCGTCGCCTCCGTCGCCGTCCTCATCGGCCTGCGGATCTCGCAAAAACCGCCGGACAAAGACCATCCGTACGGACACTTCCGCGCAGAGACGATCGCGGCGCTCGTGGCCTCTTTTATTATGGCGATGATCGGCTTGCAGGTACTGATCGGAACGGTGCGGAGTCTGTTCGCGGGTACGCATGAGGCGCCGGCCATGCTGACGTTCTGGGTGGCGGTCGCTTCATCCGTGGCGATGTTTGGCGTATATTCGTACAATCGGCGCCTGGCGACGCGGATCAAGAGCCAGGCGCTGATGGCTGCCGCCAAGGATAATCTGTCGGATGCCCTGGTCAGTATCGGTGCGGCCATCGGCATCATGGGCGCGCGCCTCGGTCTGCCGTGGCTGGATCCGGTAGCGGCGCTGGCAGTCGGACTGATCATCTGCAAGACGGCATGGGAGATCTTCTACAGCGCGACCCATGCATTGACTGACGGGTTTGATGAAGCGAAGCTTCAATCGATGCAGAGCGATGTAGCCGCCATCAAGGGGGTGCGCGAGATCAAGGATATCAAAGCGCGCATCCATGGCAGTAATGTATTGGTCGATGTCATCATCCTGGTCGACCCGTCGCTCACATTGATCGAGAGCCACCGCATCTGCGACGAGGTCGAGAAGAGGATGAAGCGCATGCATGATATTATCCATATTCATGTGCATGTAGAGCCATTCATGGGAGCCGCGCCCTCGTAGTGTTAGAATGTCTGTATGCAATGATCATAAATCCCAGAAAATGAATGAAACTTTGCGCTCAAAATTATCGTCTAATCTAGCAGAACAGACAGAAACCAGCAGATTAAAGCGCGCTTTATACCCACGGAGCCGCTTTGTTTAACCTGCCAATTTATTCCGGGTCCTAGAAGGGACCAGCGATTCCCTGCATCGCTGGTCCTATTTTTGGTCGCCCTTGATTTTTCCAATTATATTTCATTCATTTGGCAAAATAATTGGCTAACCTTGGTTTGAAAGCGGTTTCAATAATTTTGATGAGAAATTATTCATCTTTTTCCCCCGGTTTCCAACTTGGTGAAGGGGGCATCCGGTCAGCGGGGCAATTGGGCCTGCTGGAGGATGCAGAGGCAAACAGGATGGCTCTAGAATGGAGACAGCATTCGGATGAGAGGAGGACAGACACGCATCCCGATAATCCATGATGGAGGTTGAATTTTTTGAAAAAATCCTTGCTCATTGTTATAGTCCTGACCCTGCTGATGCCGCTCCTGCCCGTCACAGAGCGTGCGGAGGCCGCAGCGACCATTCAAGTCAAAAAGTCTGTCAGTTTCCGTGACCAGCCCAACACTTCTTCCCATGTTAAACGTTATCTGAAGGCCGGAGAACGGCTGACGGTTCTGGGCCAGCCCAACTCTTACTGGTACCGGGTCCGCGACGCAGGCGGCACGACAGGCTATGTGTCCTCCAGCTCGCAATACATAACCGCATCCTCCGGCGGCTCCGGAAGTACGGGAAGCGGCACGGGAAGCGGTACGGGAACGATCGTATCTTCCGTCTCATTCCGGACAGGCCCGTCTACCGGCGCGTCCCGCATCCGATATATCGGCAAAGGCGAGACGGTAACGATCCTGAGTCAGCCGAACTCCTATTGGTACCATGTACGCGACTCCAGCGGCAGGACGGGGTATGTCAGCAGCCAGGCCAAGTATATCCGGGTCGGCGGAAGCGCAGCGCAGCCCCCGGCCAGCGGCGGCACTTCGCAGAACGGAAGCGCCGAGCGGGCCATCACAGCAGGCATGCGATTCCTAGGCACTCCGTATCAATATGGCTCCAATCGCAGCAGCACGGCAACCTTTGACTGCTCGGACTTTGTCAGACGGGCATTCTTGAACGGGCTGGGCATTACCTTGCCGGCAGATTCCAGAGGTCAGGGCGCCTATGTCAAAAACAAAGGCAATGCCAAATCCAACTGGCGCAATCTCAAGCGTGGCGATCTGATGTTCTTCATGAGTTACAAAGGGACAAGCGCATCGTCGTACAGCGGGATTAACAAATCTACAGCGACGATCACGCATGTCGGCATCTACCTGGGCAATGGCCAGATCCTGCATACGTACTCCAAAGAGTCCGGAGGCGTGCGCACCGACAGTATTGCCGGCAGACATTGGGAGCATCGTTTCCTCTTCGGCGGTTCGGCGCTGTAGCCGGAACTTGTTGACAGACAAGCATCCAAACTTTAGGATAAGTTTATAGATCCAACACGATCACTTTACTAGGAGAGGGGAGTATCCGCCATGAAGAAAAATTGGCTTGCGTCGCTCGCGTCCGGCTACGGATACTCCACGGCTGTTTTTTTCTAGCATC
The DNA here is from genome assembly GCF_047238105.1 of Paenibacillus jepli. Classification (NCBI taxonomy): domain Bacteria; kingdom Bacillati; phylum Bacillota; class Bacilli; order Caryophanales; family Paenibacillaceae; genus Paenibacillus; species Paenibacillus jepli. The sequence continues at coordinate 1,926,702 of NZ_JBDFMD010000001.1, read as the reverse complement.
CGGCAGACGGGAGCAGTCTGTCTATGGGTGAGGAGAAAATAGCACTATTTGAAAAGTGAAGGTGATTGGAGAATGAGCGGTATATTACGAATGAATCCGGCGGGCGTTAGCCCCCCTGTAGGCAACTACAGCCATCTGACGAGGATCCCCAGGGGAGCCGAGCTCTATGTGAGCTCGGGACAGGTCGGCACTGCAGCCGACGGCAGCATCCCTGAGTCGATCCAGGATCAGATCGCGGGCACGTTCCGCAACATCGAGGCGCTGCTGCAGTCGCAGCAGCTGCGTGCCGAGGACGTCATCAAGGTCAATATCTGGGCTACCGAAGAGTTGGATTGGACCTACTTGTACGAGCAGTGGGGCGCGTTGTTCGGAACGAGCTATCCGTCGATGACAGTGGGGTATCTGACGGCACTGGGCCTGCCGGAGCTGAAGGTCGAGATCGAGTGGTGGGCGGCCAGACTAGAGACGGATCACCAATAGGGAATCATCAATTCGTGTCGGGAGATCTGTATCCCGCTCGTGAGCCGCGGGGTTATTCCCGCGGCTCTTTGCGTGCGACGCCGCTCTGGAGGGCCGCCTGGATGACCCGTCTTCTGACTTCTTCGACAACGCGCTGGTTGAAGACGCTGGGGATGATGTAATGCGGCCCCAGTTCTTCGGGTTCGATGACGGCCGCGATCGCCTCGGCGGCTGCGAGCTTCATCGGCTCGTTGATCTCGCTGGCCCGGCAGTCGAGCGCTCCGCGGAAGATGCCGGGGAAGCAGAGGACATTGTTGATCTGGTTGGGATAGTCGGACCGCCCGGTGGCGAACACGGCGACGAGGTCCTCCGCCAGCTCCGGCCGGATCTCGGGCTCCGGGTTGGCCATGGCGAAGACGATCGGCTGCTCGGCCATCGAACGGATATGCTCGCGGGTCAGGATGCCCCCGGCGGAGACGCCGATGAATACATCCGCCTGCTGCAGCGCCTCGGCAAGACCGCCCTGCAGCCGATCCGGATTGGTATGCTCGGCATACCATTGCCACATCGGGTGCGCGTAGGTGCGGTCGGCCGTCAGGATGCCTTCGCGGTCGACCCCCAGCACATGCCGGGCCCCACCGGCGAGCAGCATCTTCGTACAGGCGGTGCCGGCGGCTCCGATGCCGCAGACGACGATGCGCACGTCGCTTATCGACTTGCCGACCAGCTTGAGCGCATTGATCAGCCCGGCATACAGGACGACAGCGGTACCGTGCTGATCGTCATGGAAGACCGGGATATCGAGCTCCTCGCGCAGTCTGCGTTCGATCTCGAAGCAGCGGGGCGCGGCGATGTCCTCCAGATTGATGCCGCCGAAGGCGGGCGCGATCGCTTTGACTGATGCGATGATGCTCTCTGTATCTTGCGTGTCGAGGCAGATAGGGAAAGCATCGACCTCTGCAAATTGCTTGAACAGCATCGCCTTGCCCTCCATCACGGGCATGGCTGCATACGGTCCGATGTTGCCCAGCCCAAGGACGGCGCTGCCATCCGAGACGACAGCAACCATGTTGCGCTTGACCGTAAGGGTGAAAGCTTTGGACGGATCCTCGTGGATGGCGGTGCAGACACGGGCGACCTCAGGCGTATAGACGCGTGAGAGATCGTCGCGGTTCTGGATGGGTGACTTGGGCGCGATGGCGATTTTGCCGCCCAGATGGAGAAGGAAGGTGCGGTCGGATACATTGACCAGCCGGATGCCGGGCAGCTCGCCAAGCGCCGCAGCGATCCGATTCGTCATCGAGGCCGCCTCGACCTTGACGGTCAAGTCCCGGATCGTCCGCTCCCGTCCCGTCTGGATCACGTCGATGGCGACGACGTCTCCGCCCGCCCCCTCGATCGCCGAAGCGGCGCGACTAAAGTTGGCCAGTTTGGTGTCCAGTTCCAGCCGCAGGATGATCGTTTTTCCGTCAAGCGATTTGCCGTTCATAGCAGTCCCTCCGTTTTGTTTCTTCTATTATTACACCAGTGGCCTACACGCATAAGCAGGTTGCTGCAGAGAAAATAATAAACCGCCGTCTTGACATGCAAGCGACGGTCGTTCTCTAGGGTGTATATCTCAGCCCGCGCAAGGCGATAAGCGGGACGGAAGGCCGCAAGGGCTTACTGCATCATCGCCAGGACGGCTTGAGAGCATTTGGTCGGGCTGTACTGCTGATTGCGCTTGTTGATCAGGGTGTGCCGGAAGCGGGAAGCCGCATAAGGCTCCTTGATCATGGTGAACCATTTGTCGATCGTCTCGGTCGAGCTGAGCATCTCGCCGAAGCCGTGCTGGATGAAGTACTCGCAGTTCTCCTCCTCCTGACCGGGGATCGGCTCGTAGAACAGCATCGGGATGCCCTTGCTCAGTCCTTCCGTGCAGGTCATGCCGCCCGGCTTGGTGATGAGCAGATCGGAGACATCCATCAGCTTGCTGACATCGTTGGTAAATCCGAGAATCTTGATGTTGGGGTGCTGGAAGCTGGGATCAGCCAGCAATTTCTCCTGCACTTTCTCGTTATTGCCGACGCAGAAGATCAGTTGTATGGTTTCCCTCCACTGGGTCATATATTCCATGATGTGGTTGTTATCGCTGAGCATTCCCCAGCCTCCGCCCATGATCAGTACCGTCGGCATGCTCTTGAGCTGGAATTCCTGCTGAATGGCCGGTTTATCATACGATGTCCAGAACTTGGGATGCACGGGAATGCCGGTTACTTCGATCCGCCCCGGCGGGATGCCGTGTGTCATCAGCTTCTTCTTTACGAGCGGCGTCGAGACCAGGTACTTGTTCACTTCCGGGCTGGTCCAGGTGCCGTGGGCATCGTAGTCTGTAATCAGCGTATATAGCGGTACATCCAGTCCAAGCCGCTTGAGCCGGGCGACGACCGCATTGGGCACCGGGTGGGTGCAGACGATGAGATCGGGCTTCAATTGGGTGATGAGCTGGGAGGTCTGGGTATAAAAAACGCGATGCAGCGCAAGCTGGGCAAAGCGGTTCAGCGATTTGTGGTACTGCGTGCGATACATCATGCCGACAAGCTTTGGCTGCTTGCTGACCGTCTTGCGGTACGCAGACATGATCCAGGGGCCGACGATCGGATTGAGAAATTTGCCCAATTCAATCACGCGGGCCTGAATGCCCGGGGAGAGCTGCTTCAGTCCCATAGCAAGCGCGTATGCAGCTTGGGTATGTCCGGAGCCGAACCCTTCGGAGAGCAGAAGTACTCTTTTCTTCCGCATCATCTCACCTACTTTTCCTAATTACCATATTACGACTTGAAAGCAGCCAAGACAAGTTCAGAAATAGCACTTGCGCCTTTCTACTACATTAAATTATCCTAAAGGATAAGTAAACCATCATGTTGGTAAGATGGACGATACAACATGATTCGACATGGGGGAGTGCTGAGATGAAGGAATCAGGACAGGAACTGACAAGCGGAACCATCGTCAAGATGAATTATAAAAGCGGTGTCTATGTCGGAGAACTGGTGGAACCGGGCTCGCCCCGCGCCGTAGTCAAGGTGCTGGCGGTGCTCAAGCATCCCGATCAGGGAGACCTGCATCATCCGTACAACCCCGACGTCCCGATGTTCCACGAACGCCGTGCGCTCAGCTACACCGAGAAGGCGCTGGTGCCGCTGCGGGACATCCAGCCGCATGCGGGCGATGTGCCGGACTACAAGGCGTCGCTGGAGCTGGCGCTGCAAGCGGAGATCGAGATGCTGGACAAGCTGAAGCGCTGGGCCGAGCGCGGTCTGCAGCAGCTGGACGGTTTGCGGCGGGAGTACAAGTAGCGCGCCGCACTCACCGCCAGACCAGGTGAAACGGCGTCACCTAAAAGTTATGCAAAGCAAAACCGACTTCGTAAGCACACGGCGTTCGGCACTTATCCGTACAGTAGCTGCGCGACCGCATAGAAGAGGGGAATCCCGACCGACAGATTGAAGGGAAAGGTGATGCCCAGTGCAAGTGTCAGATAGATCGAAGGCGACGCCTCCGGTACAGATGCGCGCAGGGCGGCTGGTGCCGCGATATACGAAGCGCTGCCCGCAAGCACGCCGAGCAGCACAGCGCCGCCGATCGACAGGTCGATGATCGAACCGACCCACACGCCAAGCGAGCCGAAGAGGACGGGGGCAAGCAGCGCGAAAGGCAGGAGCGACAGCTGCTCGCGGCGAAGCTCCTTCAGCTTCGCGCCGCACACGAGCCCCATGCCGAGCAAGAACAAGAGGAGGAAGCCGCGGTACATATCGATGAAGAGCGGGCCGACAACAGGAAGGGCTTCCTCGCCGCAAATCCAGCCAATCGCCAGCCCGCCGATGAGAAGCAGCACGCTCTTGCTAAGCAGCGCTTCGTGAACGGACGCCCAAGGAAGCTGGGGGAGAGGCAGCCACCGGGACTGTAGAGTAGCCGCTGTGGACGGCTTGCGTGCGGCACCTGCGCTCTTCCACGCCTTAAGCATGATCAGGGACACCAATATCGCTGGCACCTCCATCAGTGCGACGATCGCGTTCATGTACCCCTCGAAGCTGAGCCCCAGGCCTTCGACAAAGTCAACACCTGCACCATACGTAACGATGCTCACGGATCCATAGGTTGCTGCTAGCGCCACTGTGTTGTATTTATCAAGTCCCCGCAGCCGGAAATATCCGATGACGAGCAGCGGGATGATCATTCCCAGCATCAGTCCGGCCCACATGGGGCGCACGAGCTCCGAGACCGGATAGGCCGACAAGCCAATCCCTCCCTTAAAGCCAATGGCAAGCAGCAGATAAATACTGAGGGTATCACTTAATCCCTTGGGGAAAGCCAGGTCCGACTTTGCGAGCGCGGCGACCAGACCAAGCACAAACAACAGGACAGCGGGAGACAACATATTCGTATAGAGCATTTCCAACATCATTCATTCCTCCTTCAAAATTAGGACAAACAAAAACCGGCAACAATCGCAATGCAAGTGAGAATTCCCTTGAACATTGAGATTATTGCCGGTTTATCGAAAGCAGCCGGTCCATTGGACCCTCTGCCGATCTACTGGCGGTTATTTGGTTTTGGACGTAAGCCGCTCCTCAAGATTGCGCTCAAGCATAAACACCATGACGCGTTCGCCGGTCTGCGTGGAAAGATCCGTGTGGAAGGAGACCACGCGCTCTTCTGTAATGCTCCCGATCATGTCACCCAAATCCTTGCGCCCCGCCTCGACAAGATCGGAACGAATGCGCTTGACAGACAACATGCCATTCTTCTGCTCGGACAAGAGCTTCTCTGCTGGTGTTAAGACACCCTTCAGCACGACAACGACCATATTACGGAGAATGTCGGCTTTCACGATGACGGAACCGCGGCCCAGGAAGTCCTTCTCCCATTGCGTGAGCGCCATGCTGATCTCAGCTTCTATCTTACCTTTTGTCTTCATGGCAACCCCTTATTTTGTACTACATGATAATTTATCTCGGAATTGCGCTTTTGTCAATCCCAATTATACATTTCGATTATCGATTGATGAATGCCGTCTTTGTGTTGGCGCTGTACACAACCTGGAACCCCAGACCGTCCGCAAGCACGGCCAGAGGCACATACGTCTTCATCTCGCCATTCATCGGCTGCAGATAGGCCGGCGTGTCGATGGCGACCGGCTGACCGTTCACGTGCATCACTGCCGAATCGATCTGCAGCACCACTTCCCGGCTGCCGGAGCGGATCGTCGCCGTCTTGGCCTTGGCGTCCCAGACCGTAGTTGCCTTCATCGCATCGGCAATATCCTTGATAGCCAAGTATGTGCGGTCTTGCTTCAATACCGGCCGGTTAACCGTGAGCATCTCGCTGCCGTCTACAACAACCGAGATGCTCACGCCTTCGGCGCGCGGGGCGACCTGCCGTTCATCTCCCCAGATGGAGAGGGCGAAGGCGCCGCCGATGGCGGCATAGCCCGTCTGGTTCGGGTGGATGTCGCGGCGTATGATGTAGGTCATGCTGGCTTCTTTGCCCACGAAGGCGTCTGCGCTGTAGGCTGCTCTGACGTCGCTGCCGGCTGTTTCAAAACGCTGGACGACGGACGCTAACCGCTCCTTGATCAATCCGATGGTGTCCTGGAACAGCTGATACTGAGCCGCTGTGATCCCTGCGATCGGCAGGTTGGGCACCGGCGAGTAAAAGTCGGAGACGACGATGCTGGCCTCCGGCCGGATCTCCAGCAAGGTGCGGACCGCAGACTCCAGGGAAGCCTCGTACGCATCCAGTGCTGCTGTACGCCAGCTGTCGATCGCCTCCCGGCTCTGGTTCATTTGATCCATCAGCTCAGTGAAGTTGTTGGCGCCGATCGTGATGACTACAAGATCGGCCTGCTGCAGATCCCGGCCCAGCTGAGCCGTGCTCTTGACGATCGCGTCCGCACGCGGATCGACGGCCGCGCCTGCGATCTCTGCCGGCGTGATCTCACGGCCGTCTCTGGCGGCTGCTAGCCAGGCGTCGAGGCCTTCCGTACGCAGTCCGAGGATTCCGTAGTTGGCCACCTCGGTGCGGCCGCGGAACAGCGCCTGCTCGTAGATACGCTCAACATAACCGTAAGGCTTGGAATCCTCCGTGAAGCCGAGCTCGTAACCGGCGGTGAGGGAGTCGCCGATGGCGACGATCCGGTACGGCTCATGGACGGCGGATGATTGAGCCGCTGCAGACGGCGGGGCGGCATTCGCGGCAGCTGCGGCTCCCGAGGCAGGCAGAGCACCGATGACAAAGGTACATGAGAGCAAGATGGCGGCAGAGATTTTGCCCAGTTTCCTTATGTTGCTATACAACATGTCCACATCCTTCTGATATAATTTGTACTATCTCGGTGCTGAAAAACGACCTTTTTGAACACCATTTTATGTAAGAAGAAGCTCAAAAAGCCCGCTTTTGATCACGGAGCGAAGCCAATTGTAAATCAGGGGCAGTTTTCGTCTTGGCCGGCCGCGGGGTTTAAACAATCTTATCAAGATTATAAAAATATTAAATTGATATCGTTTTGGCGTAATGATAAAATAATGTAATACCAAAAACGCGCAAACCAGCTGTCATGCTGCGTCGAGATGTGAACAGAATGCCCCCGCGCAAGACGAAAACCATGTAAATAGTACAAACTTTTCGTGATTTTCTGCATTATGTCAGGGGTGGTCACCGTGTATGCTTAAGTCCATGCTTAGGAACCACGTGACCCTGTTGTCTTCTCTTCGGCAGTACGGCCGGGACTGACAGGTCCTGCGCCCACAGATTTATTCTATGTTAAAACAGGCTGGAGTGAAAGCTTTTTGTTGCTGAGTACAAGTGTCGCCATGAATTCTAAGCTTCTGCCGGTTGAGCGCTATGATTTCTTAGGATTCTAGGAGACTCCTACAAGAGTCAGAACACTTGTATTTTTGTCGCGGGCGCGTGCCGACCCTGAGGTGCGGGCACACCGGGGTGGCAAGCTTGCGGCTTCTGTAGCAGGAGCTGCTATTATATGTACTACTCCAGCAGCGGACCGATCAAGCAAGTTTCGGATGGGCTGGATCAAATCTTTTGATAGAAAGGTTGCATTGCATACAATGAAAGATACACGTTATGGATTGCCGCCTAAGCAAGGCCTTTATGATCCGCAGTATGAGAAAGACGCTTGCGGTATGGGGTTTGTGGCGAACATTAAAGGCATCAAATCACACACAATCGTACAGCAGGCGCTCACGGTGCTGGAGAATATGGAGCATCGCGGCGGACAAGGCAGCGAGCCGAATACCGGTGACGGCGCCGGCATACTGATCCAGATCCCGCACGGCTTTTTCAAGGGCGAGATGGCTGGAGCAGGCGTAGAGCTGCCGGCAGAAGGCGATTATGCGGTAGGTATGATCTTCTTCCCGCAAGACGAAGCGGCGCGCAGCGAGCATGAGCGGCGGCTCGAGGCGATCATCGCCGAGGAAGGGCAGACACTGCTCGGCTGGCGGACCGTGCCGACCAACGATGAGAAGCTCGGCGAGTCCGCCCGGGCTGCGATGCCTTATGTGCGCCAGGTGTTCATCGGCCGTGCGGCGGGACTCGAGGGCGAGCTGCCCTTCGAGCGCAAGCTCTATGTCATCCGCAAACGCGCCGAGCATGCGATCCGCTACTCTGGTCTTGCGGGCGGCGACATGTTCTATTTCCCCAGCCTCTCGAGCAAGAAGATCGTCTACAAAGGCATGCTGACGACGGAGCAGGTGCGCTCGTTCTATATCGAGCTGAACGACGAGTCGCTCGAGACCGCGATCGCACTCGTCCACTCGCGCTTCAGTACCAACACCTTTCCGAGCTGGGAGCGTGCGCATCCGTACCGCTACATCATCCACAACGGAGAGATCAACACGCTCCGCGGCAATGTCAACTGGATGCATGCGCGCCAATCGCTGTTCGCGTCGGAGCTGTTCGGCGAAGATATGGATAAGGTCAAACCGATCATCAATCCTGACGGTTCGGATACAGCGATGTTCGACAACACGCTGGAGTTCCTCTATCTCTCGGGACGCTCGCTGCCGCATGCAGCGATGATGATGATCCCTGAGCCATGGTCCAACCATGAGAGCATGGACGACGACAAGAAAGCTTTCTACGAATATCACAGCACGCTGATGGAGCCGTGGGACGGCCCGGCGGCGATGGGCTTCACCGACGGTACCCGGATCGGTGCGACGCTCGACCGCAACGGCCTGCGCCCGGCCCGCTACTATGTGACCAAGGACGATGTCATCATCCTCGGTTCCGAGGCAGGCACGGTGCCTGTCGATCCGGCGAACATCCTGTACAAGGATCGTCTGCGCCCGGGCAAGATGCTGCTCGTGGATACCCAGGAAGGCCGCATTATCGCTGATGAGGAGGTCAAAGCTGCCATTGCGGCGGAGAATCCTTACCGCGAGTGGCTGAGCGAGCACTTGATCGGACTGCAGGACCTGCCCGAAGCGCCTGAGCTGCCGGAACCGGATCATGCGACGGTCAAGCGCCGCCAGCAGGCATTTGGCTACACCTATGAGGACCTGCGCAAGATTATCGAACCGATGGCAAGCAGCGGCGTCGAGCCGATCGCTTCCATGGGCTACGACGCTCCGCTGGCAGTCCTCTCGGAGCGGCCGCAGCGCCTGTTCAATTACTTCAAGCAGCTGTTCGCCCAGGTGACGAATCCGCCGATCGATGCGATCCGTGAAGAGATCATCACGGCGACGGGTACGACGATCGGCTCGGAGCGCAATCTGCTGGCTCCAGAGCCCGAGAGCTGCCGTCACATCCGGCTGGACTCGCCGATCCTCTCCAATGAGGACTTCGCGAGACTGCGCCATGTGCGCCGTCCGGGCTTCAAATCGATCACGCTGCCGATCTTCTTCCCTGCGGATCAGGGTGAAGAAGGACTGCGGACCGCGCTTGCCGAGATGTGTGAAGCTGCCGACCGCGTCATCGACAAGGGTCACAATGTGCTGATCCTGTCCGACCGCGGCATCGATCGCGACAATGCGGCGATCCCGTCGCTGCTGGCTGTCTCGGCACTGCATCACCACCTCATCCGTCAAGGTACGCGGACACGCGTCAGTCTCCTGCTGGAGTCCGGCGAGCCGCGCGAGGTGCATCACTACGCGCTGCTGCTCGGTTATGGCGTGAGCGCAGTGAACCCTTATCTCGCCTTCGAATCGCTCGACGATATGATCCGCGAGAACATGCTGACCAATATCTCGCACGACAAAGCCGTGCGCAACTATATCAAGGCCGCAACCAAAGGCGTCGTGAAGATTCTCTCCAAGATGGGGATCTCGACGATCCAATCGTACCGCGGCGCCCAGATCTTCGAGGCTGTCGGCCTGAAGGAAGAGCTGGTGGATCAATACTTCACCTGGACCCCGTCCCGGATTGGCGGTATCGGTCTGGATGTGATCGCCCAGGAGGCGCTGGAGCCGCATCATCTGGCTTATGACGACAAGGAAGGTACCGAGCGTGAGCTCTCTTCCGGCGGCGAGTACCAGTGGCGCAAGGACGGCGAGGATCATCTGTTCAACCCGCAGACGATTCATACGCTGCAGATGTCTGCCCGTGCCAACGACTACAACCTGTACAAGAAGTATTCGGCTCTTGTCCAAGGCGAAGATCAGAAGCACAACACACTGCGTTCCCTCCTCAGCTTCAAGAAGGACGGCAACGTAGTGCCGCTGGAGGAAGTCGAGCCGGTCGAATCGATCGTCAAACGGTTCAAGACCGGTGCGATGTCCTTCGGTTCGATCAGTAAGGAAGCGCACGAGAGCCTGGCCATCGCGATGAACCGCATCGGCGGCAAGTCCAACACCGGTGAAGGCGGGGAGGACCCTGACCGCTACACGCCGGACGCCAACGGCGATCTGCGCCGTAGTGCGATCAAGCAGGTAGCATCCGGACGCTTCGGGGTTACCAGTAACTATCTCGTCAACGCTGACGAAATTCAGATCAAGATGGCCCAGGGTGCGAAGCCCGGCGAAGGCGGTCAGCTGCCCGGACGCAAGGTCTATCCTTGGGTAGCGGAAGTGCGCGGATCGACGCCTGGCGTCGGCCTCATCTCGCCGCCTCCGCATCATGACATCTATTCGATCGAGGATCTGGCAGAGCTGATCCATGATCTGAAGAATGCCAATCCGCGGGCTCGCATCAACGTCAAGCTCGTATCGGCTGTAGGCGTAGGTACGATTGCTGCAGGCGTGGCGAAGGGCCGTGCGGATGTCATCCTGATCAGCGGCTACGACGGCGGTACGGGCGCTTCGCCGATGAACTCGGTGCGTCACGCGGGCATGCCGTGGGAGCTCGGCCTTGCGGAGACCCATCAGACGCTGATGCTCAACAACCTGCGCGACCGTGTCGTCGTCGAGTGCGACGGCAAGATGATGAACGGCCGCGACCTGGCGATCGCCGCGCTGCTCGGTGCTGAGGAATTCGGTTTCTCCACCGCGCCGCTCGTCGTCATCGGCTGCGTCATGATGCGTGTCTGCCAGCTGGATACCTGTCCGGTTGGTGTAGCGACTCAGAATCCGGAGCTGCGCAAGAAGTTCATGGGCGATCCGGAGCACGTCGTCAATTACATGCTGTTCGTCGCACAGGAGCTGCGCGAGATCATGGCGGAGCTGGGCTTCCGTACCATCGAGGAGATGGTCGGCCGTGTCGACAAGCTGGAGACCAAACAGCTGATCGACGCTTACAAAGCCAAAGGCGTCGATCTGACGCCGTTGCTGCACCAGTCCGAGACTACCAAAGACGCGGTCCGCCACAATGTCCAGCAGCAGAACCACGGTCTGGAAGAGTCGCTGGATATGCAACAGCTGCTGCCGCTGGCGATGCCTGCGCTGGAGACCGGCGAGCGAGTATCAGGCACGCTGGAGATCTGCAACACGAACCGGGTAGTCGGCACGATCCTCGGCAGCGAGGTTACTCGTCGCTATGGAGCGGCTGGACTGCCGGAAGATACGATCAAGCTGCACTTTGTCGGTTCGGCCGGTCAAAGCTTCGGTGCCTTCGTGCCGAAAGGCATCACGCTCTCCTTGGAGGGTGATTCCAATGACTACGTGGGCAAAGGGCTGTCCGGCGGCAAGATCATCGTGGCGCCTTCGCCGGCAGCGACATTCCCGGCTGAGGACAACGTGATTATCGGCAATACCGCGTTCTATGGCGCGACCGGCGGTGAAGCCTATATCCGCGGAATCGCGGGCGAACGCTTCGCCGTCCGCAACAGCGGCGTGTCGGTTGTCGTCGAAGGCGTGGGCGACCACGGCTGTGAGTATATGACTGGCGGCAGAGTCGTCGTGCTCGGCGAGACGGGACGCAACTTTGCAGCCGGGATGTCCGGCGGTATCGCCTATGTCCTGGATCGCAAAGGCGACTTCTACAAGCATTGCAACCTGGAGATGGTTGGTCTCGAGCGGGTCGAGGAAGAACGCGACATCGCCGAGCTGCGCAGCCTGATCGAGCGTCATGTCGAGTACACGGGCAGCGTGCCCGGGCAAGCAGTACTGGCGGACTGGGAGCAATCGCTGGAGCAGTTTGTCAAGGTCATCCCGAAAGACTACAAGCGGATGCTGGCTCAGATTGAGAAGATGGAGCAATCCGGTCTCGAAGGCGAAGCTGCGCTGTTGGCCGCATTTGAAGCCAATATGCGTGAGCTGGCCCGCGTGGGCGGCAACTAAGCAGGGTCCAATAAATAGAGCTTATCCAATGGCGGTGTCAGGGTTATCCCTGCACCGCTATTTTAATATTTACGGCGATAGCCGTTTCAACTGCGTTCGACAAGACGATCAATTTAGAGCGCTTTCATCAAAAGATGAAGTCGGTATTCGACAAAATAAGAACAAAAAAGCGAAATCCGACAACGAGTATCCGACAGTCAAGCCTGTAAGTTTTTAGCTATAATAGCAGTGTTGATCTGAAGAGAATAGATAAAGGTGGGGAGTGGGAGTGCTTCTTATGGGAAACCAAGAACAAAAAGAGGAAGCCCAGGACTCTCCGGTTTTACTGGACGTAAGGGTCATCCTGGAGCAATTGGGCATTAGTTCGGCAACACTGCTGGAAGAGCTCGATCCATCAACTAAACAAAATAAAAACCCCCGTTGAAGGGGGGGTGAAAACGGGAGCCGCTGGTCGGCTCCTATTTCATGTTGCGCTCGGCTCTGACAAAAGCGATGAAACGCCGCGATTCATCAGGCGTCAGCTTGCGTCCGTCGATGGTCAGATCAAACTTCTCCAGAATCTCCTCATCGGACAACTCCAGCCGGTCCACGAAACTCCGCGTATCTTCATGTAATACCATATCTGAGATCTCTGTGCGACCTACCAGATAATCAATGGAAACCTTGAACAGATCTGCAAACTTTGAGAGCGTCTCCATGTCTGGCTCGCGCCGGTTTTTCTCGTAATGTGATAAAGCGGCCCGCGAAATTCCAAGCAGCGTCGCAGTTTGTTCCTGCGTCCACCCCTGCTGCTCGCGAAGCTGAGCGATTCGTCTGCCAGTTATCATCATGTTCCTCCTAACCCTGTTAGCATCATAATAATATGTAAAAACGACGATTGCATGCAATGATACAATTAGTCGCAAAAATAAAAAAAACTATCGCACAGGTCTTGACTTGTTACGTTCTGTATCGTAAAGTAAGGTTCATAATGATACGTTATGTATCACATTTCAGCAGTATTCTCATCTTACGACAAGTTTATTCAGTCTGTGCCAAAATTTGCGAACGGATGTGGCCTATGATTATCCGCACAAAGACCAAGACATCACGACGCAAGCAGCCGAGGCTCCGGTTGTCGCCCGCGCTGAACGCCGATCTCGCCATCTGCGAAATCAGGGGACAGGCCGTGACAACCCGCTCGAGACCGGTGCTGGTGCTGGACGCAAGTCCCGGCGGATGTTCTATTATGTCCGTATTGGACCTGCCTGTAAGTCCGGATTATGCACTGGAGCTGAATATCGCTGAGCCTTTGCGGCTTGAGCTGCGCGGACAGGTGCGGTGGAAGCGGCGGGAGGGCAATTTCTTCGAATATGGCATCGCATATGTACCCGCACCTTCGTCCTCGCTACATTATCAGATTGTTTGCCTGCTGAACCGGCTGTTACTGCAGCAAAGTCCGGCACAAGCCAAAATCCATTCCTTGTATCAGCAACTAAGCGGCCTGTCGCGGCGCTGAGGAAGCATCCCGCCTTCGGTCCCGGCACACGATTGGATTACAGATTCCTTACTTGCATCTCTCCTATTATAACGCAAAACGCGTAAAAAGTGGGATGCTGCCGTAAAAAAGGTCACCCCTGCTGCACCTTTATCACTGCGGGGACTCGGTCATGCTGTGGGCTGTTACACGCCTTAGACGTAGATCGTCGAGGGTATGATGCGAGGGTGGGTTAGATGCCCGAACATCAAATATGCTGTGCCATTAATAAACAGAGAACAGGATAGGTGATGGTTGATGAAAAAAGTCAAAAAAGCCATTATTCCCGCTGCCGGTCTGGGCACCCGTTTCTTGCCGGCCACCAAAGCAATGCCAAAGGAAATGCTGCCAATCGTCGACAAGCCGACTATTCAGTACATCGTGGAAGAGGCGATCCAATCCGGTATCGAAGACATCATCATTGTGACCGGCAAGGGAAAACGGGCGATCGAGGATCATTTCGACAATGCGTTCGAGTTGGAGCATACCCTTCTCGAGAAAGGCAAACACGATTTGCTCCGCGAGGTTCAAAAATCATCGGTTGTCGATATCCATTACATCCGTCAAAAAGAGCCCAAAGGCCTCGGCCATGCCGTCTGGTGTGCGAGGAACTTCATCGGTAATGAACCGTTTGCTGTACTGCTGGGCGACGATATCGTCCAGTCACAGGTGCCGTGCACCCGGCAATTGATCGAGCAGTACGAACAAGTCGGCGCCTCTGTCGTCGGTGTCCAGACCGTCTCCTATGAGCAGACCAACCGCTACGGCATCGTCGATCCGATGGGCACCATCGACCGGCTGGTCCGCGTCCGCGAATTTGTCGAGAAGCCGCCGCTGGGCCAGGCGCCTTCCAACCTGGCGATCATGGGTCGATATGTGCTGTCACCGGAGATCTTCGATTATCTGCAGCTGCAGGAGACCGGCTCAGGCGGCGAGATCCAACTGACCGATGCGATCCAGAAGCTCAATGAAGCCAGCGGTGTATATGCCTACGATTTTGAAGGGGTCCGCTATGATGTGGGAGAGAAGCTGGGTTTTATCTTGACGACACTGGAGTTCGCACTCCGCAACCATGAGCTGCGGTCGCCGCTGGTGAATGCGCTGGAGAGCATCCTGGAGAAGGAACTGCTGAACAAGCTGGTATCTGTCCGGGGTGAGATGAGATGAGTCTGCCTACATCGACCAAGGATCGGGAGCTTTCCAGATCTGAGCTGGAACGTTATTACCCGCTCGCTAGAGGGGCTCAGGTATTCGAGAAACCTGTTTACCTCATGATCAAACGGTGCATCGATATTCTGGGTGCGGCGATCGGCCTTCTCGTACTGTCGCCGTTGATCCTTGCTGTCGCGTTGCTGATCAAATTAGAGGATCCGCGGGGGCGGATCTTCTACCATCAGACGCGGATCGGCAAGGATGAGCGTCCCTTTCGCATGTACAAACTGCGCTCCATGGTCAGCAACGCCGATGAGCTGCTCCAGCAGCTGCGTGGGCGCAATGAGATAGAGGGTGCGATGTTCAAGATCAAGGAGGACCCCCGGGTGACGAGGATCGGCCGCATCATCCGCCGGACCAGTATCGATGAGCTCCCGCAGCTGTGGAACGTGCTGCGCGGCGAGATGAGCCTGGTCGGACCCCGGCCGCCGCTGCCTGGCGAGGTCGAAGCCTATACCGCATTTGAAAAACGCCGGCTTTCGGTTGTACCCGGGTGCACCGGATTGTGGCAGGTAAGCGGCCGCAGCCAGGTCAGCTTCCAAGAGATGGTCGCCCTTGATATGGAGTATATCCGGATGCGCAGCACGATGTATGACCTGAAGATTATGCTGCGTACGGTGCGGGTGATGATCGGCGCCAAAGACGCATACTGAGACCTAACCTCCTCCCGGTGGCAAGAATCCTTTTGCAGCGGCATACATATGAAGAAGATCATGCGTACAGAGGAGCTGACGAAGTGAACATTTTGCCAACGGGAATGGAGGACGTGCTGTTGCTCGAGACGGCCCGTTACGGAGATCATCGCGGTTATTTCGAAGAATGCTATAACGCAGAGGCGTTTGTCCGTCATGGCCTGCCGATCTCATTCATCCAGGATAATCATTCATACTCGGCGGAAGCGGGCACGATACGCGGACTGCATTATCAGCGGGCTCCCAAGGCCCAGACGAAGCTGGTTAGGGTCGGCATCGGCGCCATCTATGACGTGGCTGTCGATATCCGGCCTGATTCGCCGACTTATGGTCACTGGGTAGGCGTCATCCTCAGCGAGAGCAACGGCCGCCAACTGCTGGTGCCTGCCGGGTACGCCCATGGGTTCTGCACGCTGGTGCCGGATACGCATGTGTACTACAAGGTGGATGCGCCTTACGACAAGGGCCTGGACAGCGGTATCCTCTGGTCCGATCCGTCGCTCGGCATCGACTGGCCGGTCGCCCGGCCGATCCTGTCGGCGAAGGACGAACAGCTGCCCACGCTTGAAGCGGCTGCGGCTGCAGGTGTACTGGATGCTTAAGGTGCTGGTGACAGGCGGAGAGGGGCAGCTGGGCAGGGATCTCGTAAGTCTGCTGCAGGCCGCCGGATATGACGTCGAGGGACCCGGACGCGATGCGCTGGATGTCACCAGGCATGAGGCCGTCCGTGAATGGCTGCAGAGCAGACGCCCGGATATCATCGTGCACTCTGCCGCCTATACCGATGTGGACGGAGCGGAGCGGGCTATCGATACGGCATGGCAGGTCAATAGCGAGAGCACCCGCAATCTGGCAGCAGCTGCGGAAGCACTTGGGGCCAAGCTGGTCTACATCAGCACCGATTATGTATTCGGCAGCAGCGGGCATACGCTTCCTTATGAAGAGGCGACCCCCGTCGATCCGATCAATGTGTACGGACAGACCAAGGCTTCAGGAGAAGCCCATGTGCAAAACCTGCATACCCGCCATTTCATCATCCGGACCTCATGGATGTATGGCCGCCACGGGCGCAATTTCGTGAAGACGATGCTTGAGCTCGCCAAAGGCGATATGCCGATCCAGGTGGTGGATGACCAGGTGGGCTCGCCGACCTGGACGGAGGATGTCAGCAGGTGCATCCTGCGGCTGATCGCTACCGAAAAGTATGGGATATACCATGTGACTAATGCGGGAAGCTGTTCCTGGCATGAGTTCGCTGCGGCCATTTTTGAGCTCAGCGGCATCGACAAGTCCATACAGCCCGTCTCCTCGGCCGAGTTCCCGAGGGCGGCGAGAAGACCGGCATATTCAGTGTTGGCGCACAGCGCTTTGGCCGCAGGCGGCTTCCCGCCGATGCGGCACTGGCGGGATGCGCTGACCGACTATTTGGCTTAGCTAGGAGAGTGTGTGTGATGAGAATGGTCTTATTATCCGGAGGATCCGGCAAGCGGCTGTGGCCGCTATCCAACGATGCCAGATCAAAGCAGTTTCTCCCGGTCCTGGAGAGTCCCGCCGGCACTGCGGAATCTATGGTTCAGCGGGTCTGGCGGCAGCTGTCAGACACCGGTCTGCAGGAGCGGGCGTGCATAGCAACCAGCAAGAGCCAAGTGGAGATGATCCATGCCCAGCTCGGACACGGGACCCCCATCGTCGTCGAACCGCAGCGGCGGGACACCTTCCCGGCGATTGCGCTTGCCGCCGCCTATCTATATTCCGTTCAAGGCGTGAGTCTGGAGGAGACGATCGTGGTCATGCCGGTCGATCCCTTTGTCGAGACAGCCTTCTACGATACGATCGCCAGTCTGCCGCATGTATTGGCAGACAGCGGGGCTGATCTGGCGCTGATCGGCGTCCAGCCTACTTATCCCTCGGAGAAATACGGGTACATCGTGCCCGAGAGAGGAACGTCAACTGGCGGCGATGGCCTCCAGGTCCCGGCGTACAGCCGAGTCAGCCGATTCCAAGAGAAGCCCCGCAAGGAAGAAGCGACCGTGCTGATCGAGCAGGCTGCGCTTTGGAACTGCGGGGTATTCGCTTTCAGGCTGGATTATCTGATCAACCTGCTCATCGCTATGGAGCTGCCGATCCAGTACGAGGAGATGGCCCGGCAGTATGCCAAGCTGCCGGCGATCAGCTTCGACTTCCAGGTCGTCGAGCGTGCGGCTGATATCGCAGTGACTCCCTATGCGGGAGAGTGGCGCGATCTCGGGACGTGGAACACGCTGACCGAGGAGATGAAGCAGCCGCTGGTCGGCAAAGGCATCCTGACGGAAGATTGTCATAATACCCATCTCATCAACGAGCTGGATATCCCGATTGCGGTGGTCGGTCTCTCGGATGTGATCGTCGCGGCCAGCCCGGACGGGATCCTCGTCAGCGACAAGTCGGCCAGTCCGCGGATCAAGGAAGTGCTGAAGCCGCTGGAAGGGCGGCCAATGTATGAGCAGCGGCGCTGGGGACACTATCGCATCATCGACCACCTGATCGCCGAAGGCGGCGAGGAGGTGCTGACCAAGCGGATTGCCATCCGCAGCGGCTGCAACCTGAGCTATCAGCTGCATCTGAAGCGGAGCGAGATCTGGACGATCGTCTCCGGCACAGGCGAACTGGTCCAGGATGGCGTCTATCGCCGGGTAGGCGCCGGTGATGTCGTCCGCATCCCGGCCGGCAGCCATCACAGCATCCGAGCCGTGACGAATCTGGAGATCATCGAGGTTCAGTCGGGTCCCGAGCTGATCGAAGAGGACATTATCCGGCTGCATATGGATTGGGAAGAGATCCTGCAAGTGAGCCGAGCATGAGGAGTGAAGCCATGAGAATCGCAGTCATCGGAACCGGGTATGTCGGCCTGGTATCGGGCGTTTGCTTTGCCTATCTGGGACATCAAGTGACAGCTGTCGATCTGGACGAGCGCAAGATCAGCCGGCTGCAGCAGGGCGAGGTGCCGATCCATGAGCCCGGTCTGCAGGAGCTGATGCAGCGGTGCATGGCAGAGGAGCGGCTGTCCTTTACTACAGCCCTCGCGGACGCTGTCGGCAGCGCAGAGCTCGTCATCATCGCAGTCGGCACGCCGCCGAGTCCTGGCGGAGAAGCCAATCTTCAATACATCGAGCAGGCGGCCCGAGATATCGCGCTTGCTCTGGGAGGCTACACGATCATCGTCACCAAGAGCACCGTCCCGGTGGGGACCAACGAGCGGATCGCCGAGATCATCGGCGGCTTGACGGAGCATCCGTATGATGTGGTCTCTGTGCCGGAGTTCCTGCGGGAGGGCTCTGCCGTGCTGGATACCCTTCATCCGGACCGGATCGTTATCGGGGTGGACCGCCAGCGGCCGCTGGAGCGTCTGCGCGAGCTGCATCAGCCGCTGGCCGAGCAGATCTTCATCACGGATATCCGCAGCGCCGAGATGATCAAGTATGCGTCCAATGCTTTCCTGGCGACCAAGATTTCATTTATCAATGAGATTGCCAACATTTGCGAGAAGGTAGGCGCAGACGTGACGGAGGTGGCCCAGGGGATGGGGTATGACCGCCGGATCGGTTCGACCTTCCTCAAGGCGGGCATCGGCTACGGCGGCTCGTGTTTCCCCAAGGACACCCAGGCGCTGATCCAGATTGCCGGCAATGTGGACTATGAGTTCAAACTGCTGAAATCTGTCGTGGAGGTCAATACGGATCAGCGGCTGAATATGGTCCGCAAGCTCGAAGCTGTCTGCGGGGAGCTCACGGGCAAGACTGTAGCGATCTGGGGACTGTCCTTCAAGCCAGATACGGACGATATGCGCGATGCCCCCTCGCTCGACATCATCGCAGAGCTGCGTCAAAAAGGGGCGGCGATCCGGGCCTATGATCCGATTGCTATTCCCAATGCGCGGCATATGATAAAAGATACAGAGATTGTATGGTGCGCGGAAGCCATGGCAGCGTTAGACGGTGCGGATGCGTTGTGTCTGCTGACGGAGTGGCAGGAGTTTGCAGACTGCGACTGGGAAGAGATGAAACGGCGGATGCGGCAGCCGGTGCTGATCGACGGACGCAATCTGTACCAGGGGGCCGACGCGGCATCCTCCGGATTCATCTACCGGTCAATCGGGCGCCCTCGGCTGGAAGGCGCGGCGATGCTGGCGCCGGGGCAGCTCCAGCGATGAGCAGACGACGTAAATTACTGATGGGCTGCAGCGCATTGGTCACCGTCATCCTGCTCGGCGCTCTGGCCTATGGCTGGCGCATGTACAATGCTGTAGAAGATACTGTCTTGCGGATGTATGTGCAGGTGGAGGAAGACAAGCCGCTCTATGTCAGCAATGATCCGGAGGTGAAGCAGGCGACTAGCACACCTGCGCCGGAGCGACTAGCCAAGCGGGAGTCGGTGACGATCCTCGCGCTCGGAGTGGACGAGCGGGCGGGCGACCGCGGCCGATCGGATACGATGGTCGTGCTCCAGATCAATCCGGCGAAGGAAAGGTTGGTCATGTTCAATATTCCCCGGGATACCCGGACTGAAATTATCGGACGCGGTACCATAGACAAGATCAACCATGCGTACGCCTTCGGCGGCGTTGAGATGGCGCTGGCGACGGTGGAGCATTTCCTCGATTATCCGATCGACTACTATATCAAGGTGAACATGGAAGGCTTCGCCCGGCTCGTTGACCTGTTCGGCGGTGTTGAAGTGAACAATGATTTTGCCTTTCAACTGGACGGGCACACCTTCGCCGCGGGTCAGCTCAAGCTGACCGGCACGGATGCATTGGCCTACTCGAGAATGCGGATGGACGATCCCCGGGGCGATCTCGGACGCAATACGCGTCAGCGTCAGATCATTCAGGCGCTGCTGCAGGACGCGCTGCAGCTCTCCACTGTAGCCAGACTGGACCAGCTGCTGCAGGAAGCCGGGCAATACGTCCGCACCAATGCCAGCTTCCAGGACATGCGTTCCTTTGCTATGGGCTACCGCAACGCGCTGCGCAGCAGCCGCATGGTAGAGATCAAGGGCGAGGGCCGCAAGATCGGCGGCATCTGGTACTATATCGTGGATGAGCAGGAGCGGGCGCGGATTCAAAGCGTGTTAAAGGAGCAGTTGTAGAGCATCCGAAGCAGTATAGGACGAAGGGAGTGCGGCTGTAGGTCACATTGATTCGACAAAAAGTGAGAAAATGTGCCTATTTATAACAATATGCTACATCCAGTATCATAGACTAGTCAGCATTGCTAGTA
Source organism: Paenibacillus jepli (assembly GCF_047238105.1). Classification (NCBI taxonomy): domain Bacteria; kingdom Bacillati; phylum Bacillota; class Bacilli; order Caryophanales; family Paenibacillaceae; genus Paenibacillus; species Paenibacillus jepli. The sequence goes on along the minus strand of NZ_JBDFMD010000001.1, from coordinate 1,905,854 downwards.
TTGGCAGTCTATGTATATGTGCATAGAGCCTCTACAACATGTGACAACTTCAGAGAAATAGGGGCTTGATGCGTATGTTTTATAAAGTGATAAAACCTTTGATTGTGGTGTTAGTATTTATTGTCTGCTTCAGCAGTTTTGTTCCCGTAATTGCGAATGACACTTCTGCTGCCAAAGGAGGGGCTTATGTGGATTGGCGTCAACAAGAGATCCCTTTCGGGCAGCATTCCTACTATCTTGCCCCGTGGCGTTCATATATGGATACCTGGGACAAGAATAAATATTTGAACAGTCTGGGCGTTGTGTTTAACGGAGTTACAGCCGCAGAGGCCGATGCCACTGCGCAGGTGTTGTCTGAAGCGGGAATCCGGCATGCTCGGGTGGAGGTTGGATGGGACACTATAAGCTATGAAAACGACAACGTCCTCAATCCACACATGGAGAGGGATCTCAGAATCCGTCTGCAGGCGCTGGCAAAACACAATATTCGGCCGCTAATTCTGCTAAATGCCAACTCTGGCGCGCCTGGACCTAACGTCGTATGGGATGGCATACTCAAACAGCCTGCTGAAGCGGGCGCACGAGAGGTCTATCTGGAGTCGGTAGATGGCATTGTACCTTATTACACTGGCTTATCTGGATTATCTATTATGATGCATCCTGTGATTACCGCTGTGGATCCCACGACGGGAAAAGCAACCTTATCTGCCCCGCTTCCCAGAGCTTTGCCGGCTGGCAGCCAACGCTTGGCTAAAATGCGGTACCAGCCTTTTTCAGGTACAGTCTGGGGGGACGGGACGCCAAATCCAGCTGCCCAAGAGACATTAGATGGCTGGGTGAAGTATGTGGCGACCATTACCACTTTCGTTAAGGATACGCTACAAAGCGGATCAGCTACCGATGCCGGCTTTGATCTTGAGGTGTGGAACGAATTAACGTTTGGTTCTCAGTTCCTGGATATTAATAACTATTACAACCCCAAACTTAACTTCTCTCAGCAGCCAACGTACACTGAGGGGAACCTGAAGGTGTCGGGGGCACAGGTTATTTTTCCTTTAACGATTAATTATGTGAATGACCGCGCGAATGAATTGCCCGGCGTCCGTGTTATAAACGGTTTTTCCAACCAGCGCCCTTGGGATAACGGCACGGAGATGTGGACGAATCAGGATGGATTCAGCCGGCATTATTATACGGGGACAGACTTTCTCGCTTCCAATATGAGTATCCACAATACGAACCTTAAAAAGGATTCCATGCTGGATGCATTTGGCAAGCCTATGGCTACACCATTTATCCCAGCCCATATCAGCTCGTTTCCGGAACGCTGGTATTATGGTTATCAGACAGAGTTTGTCGTGCGTGATCTGCAGCCATTCCCTGGCCCATGGAGCCATCATCACCGGTATGCCAATCCGGGCAATGGTCATCCAGCCGAAGTATGGATGACCGAGTCGAATCTCTACAGAGGTCCATTTGCCCAGTTTCTTCGTTATCACGCTAATGTGAGTCTAACAGATCCGCGACTGACCAGTTTGATGCATCATATGGGGACCAAAACGACACTGCGAAACTATATTTTTCAATCACACAATGGACTTGAGAGGTTGTATCTCTACGCAGCCAAGCAGAAAGACCATGAGTTTGCATTGCTGCCGGAAGCCTTCTTCTCGGAGCTGCGGAATAGCGATTATCAATTGACAGATCGTGTGCGTAAGCAGATTGGTCCGCAACTGACAGCAGTAGGGAATGTGACGCGCCTTATGAAGAGCGGGGAGACGATCGAACAGCCGCGTCACATTCAGGTTAATGGCGTACGGGCACACCAGCCCCAAGTGGTGTTCAAAGGAGACGGTACGGCTGCGAACCCGGATCGTTATCAAGTGGAGGACTTTGCGGTACTGCCCTATCAGCTTCAAAGCAATCAGTTTGCTGTAGGGTACTATGTTGTCACTAGAAATGTAACGCAAGTCTGGGACTCCAAGAAAGATCCTCTGGACCCGGGTCGTTACGATATGCAGCCTCAACAATACGATATTACATTAGATAATGTGAAAGGCAGCGGAGCAAACGTTCATGCATACGATCCGATGACAGGACAAACCCTGCCTGTTCCTGTCAAGCAGGCAAACGCCAATTCGCTGACGGTGCAGTTGGAGGTTACGGACTATCCCCGGTTTCTGATCATTCAGGAGGATGGCGTCCAGCCGCTCATTGAGCGCCCGGAGCTGGTGAGAGTCGGCGGGGGAGCGGAGCTTGCCTTCACCTCCAATGTAGAAGGTCTGGCGACGGTCACTTGGGGCACGTATCCCTTCCGTACAGGCGGCAGCTTTGTCCAGGAGACATTTGCAGGGGATCAATTTAAAGATATCATCAATAGTTCACAAGTCGGGAAAATCGATTTTCGTGATCTGCCGGCACGTAAAAGTGCCTATCGCTGGACAGGAACGATCCAGCCGCAACATACTGAGGCGTATACCTTTATTGTGGATTCCGATACGTGCAATAACAAAGTCTATATTGATGGCGAGCTTATCGTTGAGGGCTGCGGCCAGCAGAAGATGGGCAGCATCGCTCTAAACGCCGATCAAACGTATGAGTTGCGTGTGGAATATCATAATGCCAATGAAACTGTGCACCGCATAACCTTGTATTGGGCAAGCCAAAGTCAGCCGAGGGAGACGGTAGCCCCCTCTCCGGATGCTGCTAATGCCATGAAGCTGGATGTCAAAGCCGGGGAACGTGTTCGCGTTGATCTGCCAGAGATGGCCATTGGCGAAGGCGTAAAAGTAAACTTGACCAGCAACGGCATTACAGCTGTGTATCCGCGTTGGAATTATGACACACAGGGTGCGATTTGGACGAAGTAACCTAGAGGCAAGAAGAAAAGAGCTTCTTTCGGGACGATGTCATTAAGATAAGCTTCACTTAATGACGTTGTTCCCGTGGAGGCTCTTTTCTTTGTTCGCAATGGAGGGACTAAAAAATGCGTCTGCTGAGATTAAGGACCCGCGCCATTCGACAGGGGCTCTTCATCTGCTTGTTATCCGCAGTGGTGGCTATTAGCGGCAGCGGCCCGACAAGTATATCTATATCCCAACTGCGTCTCTTGGCAGGTCCTTATATTGATGTATCGCAGCAGGGGCTTCCCTTCGGCTCACATTCTTACTACCATGCTCCTTGGCGTGCCTATATGGACACGTGGGATGCCTCCCGATTATTGGAATCGTTGGGTGTGGTATTCAATACGAATCCGCAAGAGGCCGATGCGACTGCCCAGATACTGGCAGAGGCAGGCATCGTATCTGCGAGAGTGGAGATCGGCTGGGGCTCGCTCGATTATGATGATGACAGCCGACTGTTGCCGCAGCAGCAAGAGAATGTGCGGCAGGTGCTTGGGGCGTTGCGCAGGCATGGGATTCGTCCCTTGATCTTGCTCAACAGCCATTCCGGGTTGCCCGCTCCCGCCAAGAGCTGGGAGGTGGAATTGGTCAAGCCGGCTATCCAAGGAGACAAAGTCATTTATCTCTCGGAGAGCAGCGAGATCGAGCCGCACTATACAGGCTTAAGGGGAGTGGCACACTATATGTATCCGGTCATTACGGCTATTGACCCACAGACGGGAAGAGCTACGCTGTCAGCCCCATTGCCCGCTTCTTTGCCGGAAGGCAAGATCGGGATAGGAAAGTTAAAGTATAGACCCTTCTCAGGGACTCATACGATAGATGGCATGGCAAATCCGGCGGCACAGGAAACGTTGGACGGGTGGATGACCTATGTCAGAACTGTAACAACCTTTGTGAAGGAGATCCTCGGTACGACTGGTTCACAGGATGCCGGTTTTGATGTGGAAGTATGGAACGAGCTCTCCTTTGGTTCACATTTCCTATACAGCAACGAATATTACGATCCGCCCATAGAATATGGACAGAAGCTGTCTTATCGTCATGGAGACCGCGAGGAGACGGGTCCTCAAGTCATTTTGCCGATGACCGCGGCTTATGTGAAGGATCCGGTCAATGAGCTTCCCGGAGTGAAAGTCATCAATGGATTTGCCAATCAGCGGCCTTGGGATCATGGCGCCAGTCTCTGGCCAGGACAAACAGGATTCAGCCGTCACTATTACACCGGTTGGGATCCCGTAGCGTCAATGATTACCCCTGAGAATCAATCCTTGAAGCGGGACACATTGCTGAATCGGTGGGGGGAACCGGATGTGTCGGGATTCATCCCGGCGCATGTAAGCGCCTTTCCTGAAAGGTGGTACTATGCGTATCAAACAGAATATGTGGTGCGGGATCTACAGCCTTTTCCCGGTCCCTGGAAGGAGCATCACCGCTATTCCCACCCTGGGGATAATGTGCCGCCTGAGGTGTGGATGACGGAGAGCAATCTGTACCGCGGCGCCTTTGCCAAAGAGCTGGCAAATCAAAGCGGCGTGGAACTGACAAATGTCCGGCTGTCTCGTGTGATGCATTATATGGGTACTAAAAGCACTCTGAGAAATTATATTTTCCAAAGTCACAAAGGCATAAAGTTAATTCACCTCTATGCTGCTAAAAGCAAAGATACTGAATATGCACTGCTCCCGGAATCGTTCTATGAGGAACTCAAACGTTCGGACTACCGGCTAACCCCCGATGTCCGGCGAGAGGCAGGACCTCAGATCCAGGCGATCCGGAACGTTGTCGATCTGATGAAGGAGGGGGAGACCATCGATCAGCCCCGCTTTCTTGGCGTCGAAAGCATTCAGTCTGACGATGACGTGCTCGTATTTGAGGGTAATGGGACGGAAGCTTTGCCGGACCGTTATCGGCTGGAGGACCTGGCTGTTCTCCCTTTTCAGCTGCGCGACAATGCATTTGCTGTTGCATACTACATCGTCACCCGGGATATCACGCATTCATGGCATCCCGAGCAGGGGCTGCTTGACCCGGCACGTTATGATATGCAGGAGGTTGATTATGAGATCACTCTATCGAATGTGGCTGGTCTCGGAGTCTCGCTAACCGTCTATGATCCGATAACGGATGAGCAATGGCAGCCGAGACTAATAGAGGCTACTAAAACGACCCTCACCGTTCGGCTTCCGGTTACAGATACGCCGCGTTTTCTGATGATCCAGGAGGAGGGGCCCCAACCCTTGATTGTTACCCCTGTTTTAGCTGCACGGGATTCGGGTGCAACTTTCAGTTTTACAGCTACAGTGGCTGGAGAAGCACTGTTGCAGTGGGGGGCATATCCGCTGCGATCCGCTGCAGATCCTGCCAACAGATATGAATTCATTGTTCAAGCCGGTGAACAAGTTATGGTGGATCTGCCTGATCTGGTATCAGGGGATGGGATCAAGCTCATGTACACCTCAGAGCAGGGAATCGAGACCAGCTATCCATACTGGGATTATGATGTTCGGGGGGTATTCCGTGGAAGGGATAACGATTCATAACACGCGTGGCACGAGGAATAGGCTTGTTTTTGAAAAAGCTTGACGATAGAAAATGAATTTAGTATGATTCAAATATGATACAATATGTATCGAAAAAAAGTGGAGAGGGTGAAAAATATGAAACCATATGTCAAGCCGGTTGTATTGGCGCATAGCCAGGTGAAGTTTGAGACGGTGATCTCCAACTGCGTGCCGCCTAGCTTTCCTGGAACATGGCCGGGAGGAAACATCTGCGTTAATCCGGATGGAAGCTGGACGCCTCTGCCTTAATTTTTATGTTAAAGCTTCAAAACCAGCATACATGGGATTAATCGGGGATTTCCGGTTAATCTCTTTTTTTGTTGAAATTAATCGTAATGGAAAATAAATCTTGACAGCGTTTGGACGATGGACTAAATTAAAGGTGTGATACGAACTGTAACAATCTATGAAATACTAAGATGGGATGCTGGAGGAAAAAGCAATGATCAAACTACTGAACGCCTTATATAGCGACAACGGCGAACCGTGGCCGGACTTGGCCCAGACGGACCTGCTGCAGGAGATCGACCAATTCTCGATGCACGCCCAGATCTATCACCTTATGATGAGGCACCCTCATATCTCGAAACGCTTGCCTGAGCAAGTGCAACAAAGCTTTAAACGCGCACATGATCAAACGGCTATTCAGAACCTGATGCTCCAACATACAGAACGTCAAATATTGCGCCGGTTCGACGAACATCGAATCCTGGCGATGCCTTTGAAAGGTACTCGCTTTGCCGAACGATTCTTTGGTTCCATCGCAGCACGTGCTACATCGGATGTCGATCTGCTCGTGCAGCCTGCACATCTGGATCAAGCGATAGCGCTTATAACAAACATGGGCTTCACTTTAGATAAAATATTACATAATCATGCCGTGCTCTATAGACCGATAACACCAACCATTCCCTTAATGATCGAGCTTCATTGGACATTGGATAAGCCGCATCTTTCGGAGCTGCGTGATGCCCCGTTCTGGGAGAGCTCACTGCCTATGGAGGGGTATAGCGGCATACGGGAGCTTGATAGCCAGTCAACCTTTTATTTTATGATCCTCCATGGCATGCGGCACCGGATGGACTCGCCCCGCTATCTGGTTGATCTCGCACAAATGCTGTTCTATCATGGCGAGGCCATTGACCTTCAAGACCTTGCCGTGCGGGCGCGTGAGGATCGGACCTTGCGGCGTGTTCAAGGGGCCTTGTCGATTGTCTATCAGCAGTTCCCGCGGCTGCATGACCTCAAGCCTCTCCCGTTCCCCGTCATGGAGACCTATTGGACGTACGAGGCGATATACGACCGCAAACGCGGCAAGCGCGGACTGGACGACTACAAGAACCGAATGTTTTTCCGCTTCGGGATTTACGATACGTGGAAGCACCAGATTTTGTCCCAACAGCCCATCTACCGGCGGCTCGGCAAACGGCAGCCGGAACAAACGACAAAGGAGATTCCTTATGGTTGAGTTGAAGGTTCAGATCGCCGAGCACAACCTGCAAGTCCTAACCTATTCACCACATGTGGCTATTTTTTTTGAAGAGCATTATCTTCCAGCAGAAGATACCGGAGGGGAGCCCGATCTGACCCTTGTCGTCCACGACAGTTACGGATGCCCTTTCGATGGCTATGAGGTGGAAGTCAATACACATGAGAGGGTCATTCAGTTCTCGAGAGCCGATTACCGAATCGATGTCGATGAAGACTTTACCCGGGCGTCGGTGCAGGTCCATGATACCTTTGCACTGAAGCACGCCCTGATGAACCTGTACAGTGCCTTCGCCGCACATCGGGGCTGGGGGCTGCTGATCCATTCCTCCTGCATCATGGAGAAGGAGCAAGCTTATCTCTTCGCAGGTCCATCAGGAGCTGGCAAGTCTACTGTCGCTTTGCTGTCTCGACCTCGTCCCATCCTTGCCGACGAAGCGACCATCGTGAAGATAGGCGATGAGGAAGCTGTGGTGTTCGACTCTCCGTTCCGCAGCGACTACGGGTCGCCGAGCCGCCGCGATAGCGTGCCGCTGCGTGCGATTCAGCTGCTCCGTCAATCGCAGGCTAACAGCCGCGAGCTGCTTCCTGCCATGGATGGGTTGATGGGAATTATGGATAAAGTGTTCTTTTGGACTTCGGATGTGGCCTCGACGCAGCGCGTCATGCGTCTCTGTTATCGCCTGGCCGCGACGGTACCGGTATATGAACTGTATTTTCAAAAAAACGATTCGTTCTGGGAGGAGATCAGCTGATGACCAGCTATGTGTGGAGTGAACAATGCAATGAAGCTGTACAGATGGACGACGCTTGGGTGATTCTTAATCCGGTGACGTTTACGGTGACTAAGCTAAATGAAGCTGCGGGCTTGTGTTGGAATCTGCTGAGCGAGCCGCGAACCTCTGTTTCACTGGCCCAGATCCTCCAAGAGAATTATGAGATCTCAGAGGAGGAGGCCAGCAGAGACGTGGAAGCATTTCTCGAGCAAATGCAGCAGATCGGACTGGTACGGCATGCAAGCTGATGCAGATGTCATCCGTATGGTGAAGCATACCGTGCAACACCGCGGATATATCGATCTTCCTTCCCAGGGAAAAAGTATGTATCCACTGATCCGCCAAGGCGATCTGTGCCGATTCGTTCATGCTGAATTCAATGAACTGAGACCGGGAGATATCCTGCTCTTCCGGTCGCGTGAAGGGCAATTGGTGGGACATCGCTATCTGCACACACGCAGTCAGGGGGGGGAGCCGGTGCTGGTCTGCAAGGGCGACTCCAACCTGAGATCGGATAGCCCAGTTCCTTACGGAGATATCATCGGCAAGCTGTTGTGGATCAAGAAGAAGGACCGGTTGATCCTCTCCAGCCACTACCGGGCGCGTCTGTTGGGCCAGGCGTTGACCCGGTTCCCGGGCTGCTCCCGCTATATCGCACTTTATCTTAGATGGAAGAAAACTACGTGAAGGCAGAGGTAACGCCAATGAACATGCGCGCAAAGCTGACCACGAGAATGAAGCGGCTGCTGGAGATCGGCGAGATGAAAGAGCCCCTTAAGCTGATCTACGGCTATATGAAGCGGTACAAAACCCTTTATATCGAATTGTTTGTTTTTATGCTGATCGGTATTGCCTTGACAATCTCCTACACCTGGTTCCTGAAGCAGATCACCGATTCGGCCTTGCTTGGCGATGTCGCTACAGTCCGGCAGTTGATCCTCATGGGCGTACTGTTTATTCTGCTGAACGGCATCATCAACTATCGAGTCTTGGTGGCAGGAGCTTCCGCAGTGCAGCAGGTAAAACGTGATTTGAAGAGCGATCTGCTCCACCATATGTTGCGTTTGCCGGCGGGCTACTATAACAAGCATCATTCGGGGCAAATGGTGTCTCATCTGACTAACGATGTGAACGGCATGGACGGGGCGATCGGGACGAATGTACTGGAGATGATCCGACTGCCGCTGATGGCGATCGCCGCTTTTGCTTACCTGGCCACGATAAACATGGAGCTGACGCTGATCTGCGTCATCATTGGTCCGATAGCCGCGGTAGCGGGCGGGGTGTTCGGCAAGCTGCTGCGCCGCCGGAGCCGCGAGATCCAGGGATTGCTGAGCCGCATTCAAGTATTCCTGAACGATACTTTCTCAGCGCACACGGTCATTCGCGCCTTCATGATGCAGAAGAGAGTGCATCAGACCTATAGCGAGCATAATGAATCCTTGCTTCAGCTTGAGATGCGAATGGCAAAGCTGCGCGGATGGTTCCAGGTTGGATCCGGAGCAGCGGGAACAGTCGCTTTTTTTATGAGCATGGGGCTGGGGGCCGTCTATGTGGCACAGTCTAAGATGTCGGTAGGCTCACTGCTCGCCTTCGTCAGTCTGATGCAATACCTGATCTCTCCGATGACAGGCATGGCCTCGCTTTGGGGAGCCTTTCAGCGCTCCATCGCGGTTGTTGAGCGGCTGGTTGGGCTGCTGCGTGCGGATACGGAGTCGCGGTCGCTGCCAGATCCAGTTCAAGCAGTAGGGGATGCGCCAAGCCTGAGCTTCCATGATGTAACCTTTGGCTATGAGGAAGGCGAGTCTGTGTTCGAGCGCTTCAATCTTGAGGTGCCTGGCGGCACGGTTGTCGCGCTGGTAGGACCCAGCGGTTCTGGCAAGAGTACGCTATTTAATCTGACGCTAGGCTTCTACCCGCCGGGGAAAGGCTCGGTCTGTATGGATGGTACGGACACGATGGCTATGCCGATGGAAGAGTGGCGCAGTCGCATCGCTTATGTGCCGCAAGAGACGTATTTGTTCACAGGCACGATCGGCGACAATATCGGCTGCGGCCGGGAAGGGGCAACCATGGCCGAGATCGAGCAAGCAGCGATTGCAGCGGGTATCCATAGTTTTATCTCTGCCCTCCCTGACGGCTATGAGACTGAAGTTGGCGAACGGGGGGTCAAGCTCTCTGGAGGACAGCGTCAACGCATCGCGATCGCTAGAGCCATCCTGAAGGATGCGCCTATCTTGTTATTGGACGAGGCGACTTCGGCGCTTGACAGCGAGACTGAGCAAGAGGTGCAGGAAGCATTGGAGCGACTGATGGAGAACCGGACTACGCTGGTTATTGCTCATCGTCTATCGACGATCAAGTATGCCGACACCATCGTGGTTCTCGATGATGGCAAGATCGTTGAGCAGGGTGCCCATCATCAGCTTATGGAGAGCAAAGGGCTATATCACCGGCTCTATAATTTGCAGTATAAACAACAGGATAGGGGAGACTCGCTTCGATTAATGGCGAATCCGTAAATTATATGATACATTTTGTATATTTTCCAGAGGTGATTATAAAAATAACATTTGACATGATACAAAATGTATCATATATTTAGCGATAAGGATGCTACAGTTGGTAGCATTAATTTAGGAGGCTCGGAGGGAAATGACATTGGAGATTAAAGAATATGTCCGATTGATCGTGAAGCGGATCTGGATCGTTATTGCTTGTGTGATCATTGCCACGGCTACGACTGCTTACTATATGTATGCCACTTTTCAACCTGTATACGAGGCATCGACCAAGCTGATCATCAACAGTACGATCGGTCAGTCCGGCAATGAGCAGATCGACTATGGCACGTTAACTTTCACTCGTATGTTTCTGGATACCTACAGAGAGATTATCAACACTCCGGCGATTATGGAGAAAGTGGTAGAGGAACACCCCGAGCTGCAACTCACGGCCAACCACCTGATCCGGAATGTCCAAGTTCTGACTAATAACACTTCGCAAGTAATGACACTTCGTGTATTCGATACGGATTATGAGCGGGCAGCATTAACTGTCAATGCAGTCTCGCATGTGTTCAAGGAGCAAGTTCCCATCATCATGAAGGTGGATAACATCACCATCCTCAATGAGGCTCCTGTAACCGCCAATCCCTTGCCTGTGAACAACAATATTAATCAAACCATTATCATGAGCTTTGCCATCGCCCTTATATTCGGGATCGCATTATGTTTCCTGCTGGAATATCTGGACGATACCCTGAAAACAGAAGAGGATATCTCGGAAGTGTTTGGAGCGCCAACCCTTGCGAGTGTAGCCAAGATTCGTAAAAGCGATCTGAAACACAGACGTCAGCAGCAGACCAAAAAGGCAGGTGAAGCCAGTTATGCGACAATCTCAAAATAGTCAGGCCTTAATTATGGACATCAACCCGGAGTCATCGATTGCTGAGTCATATCGGGCGATTCGGACCCGCATTGCCTTTCCTTCAGACGGTAAGGAACTCAAGGTCATCATGATTACTTCTACCAAACAAGGCGAAGGCAAGTCGAGCACCGCGGCGAATATTGCCATCTCCATCGCTCAGACCGGGAAGAAGGTGGTATTAATTGATGCTGACCTGCGGAGACCTGCTTTGCACCAAATGTTCGGCGTGGTCAACCACACGGGTTTGGCTAATTACTTGGCTAATTTATCCGTGGAACCTGACGAAGTCGTTCGATCCCTGCACATTGATAATCTGTTCTTTATTCCTTCCGGGCTTACACCTCCGAATCCTGCGGAGCTGTTAACGATGCAGCGGATGGATGAGATTCTTGCATATCTCAAAAAAGTCTACGATGTCATTATTATCGATACTCCGCCTGCTCTGTCTGTATCGGATGCCCAGATCGTGGCTGCCAAATCGGACGGCGTGGTTGTGGTCGTGGAATATGGAAAGGTCAATCGATCCAATGCCAAAAAAGTAAGCTTCTACCTGAATCAAGTCAATGCCAAGCTCCTTGGGGTTGTTCTGAATAAGGTGAAACGAAAAGACCTCCGGGTCTATCAATAGCTTGCCTATACAGGTAATGTCTACTGCACCTTTATCACTGTAGATACTCGGCCATGCTGTGGGTCCCAAGCGACCTTAGACGTTTATCGTCAATGGTGTGGCGTGAGGACGGGTTGAATGCCCCTTATACCTTTATAAGCATTAAGTATGCTGTTTTGAGGACTCGATCGTATTCAAAACAGCATACTTAATGTCTATATAAAAGCGAAGTCAGTATTGGAGGGGACAACGTTGAGGAAAAAGCCAGTCATTGTATATGTGGCTCATGATGTTGGTGGACAAGGAGGGATGGAGCTTCATTTGGAAGAGATCATCACCCGCTTAAAACACCAATGCGAGCTCGTAGTCGTGTCTACAACATTAAAATTAAGCCAAAAAGAAGGCATTCGTCATATCTATATACCTGTTATTGCAAGGCCAGCACCGATAAGAATGATTATGTTTGCCGTACTGGCTACCATTCGTATTTTCTTTTTAAAACGAGACTTGCTTCATACGACGGGAGCCATAGTTTTTAACCAGGCGGATTATTCAACCATCCATTTTTGTCATGATGGCTTTATTAGAGCTGTTGGGAATACGAGGGCTAATTTGGACCAATCATTTCTAAGAAAGCTGAATAGCAGAGCTGCCACCTCAATAGCTTTGATAATGGAAAGAATGATTTATGTTCCAAAACGAACCAAACATCTGATTGCTGTTTCCAAACGAGTGCAGCGAGAACTGCTCGATGCATTCCCTTACAAGCCAACAGAAGTATCTGTTGTTCCCAATGGCGTCGACCTTACTAAATTCAAACCCGCTGAGGGGAAAGACAAAAATAGATTAAGAAAGCACTACGGTTTGGATCAAGAAAAAACCTATTTACTCTTTATGGGGGGGGATTGGCCCCGCAAAGGGTTGGATTATTTAATTGATGCATTTAATAAACTTGCGGATTCATTTCCCGATATCGGTCTGCTAGTGGTCGGAAAAGGAGATCCAACGCCTTATAAAAACCAGTTAAGACCGGAAGCTAGGGAGCAGGTTGTTTTCGCCGGGATGCAGTCTAAACCGGAAGAATGGATGGCGCTAAGCGACATTTTCGTGTTTCCCTCCAGCTATGAAACATTTTCATTGGTGGTGCATGAAGCAGCTGCTGCAGGTCTGATTATTCTTACCACTGAAGTTGGCGGTATTGAAGATTTGATTCGTAATGGGAAAGACGGAATATATATCGAACGCGATGCGGATAACATTTACCATGCCTTGAAGCAGGTCCTTAGCGATTATGACGATCATCTCCAAATGGGTGTCAGTGTGAGAGAGCGCGTTCGTTCTTTGACATGGGAAAACACATACGAAAAAATGATGAAGCAGTACATGATTGATCTCGCAAAGATAGAAAGAAGGGGAGGCCAACTTGAACATCTTAATGAATAGGAGCAGGCGGTCGATCGGAAACAACAACGGCTTGTGATGGTATAAAGCCGATATCCGTGCAATAAAAGGGAGAGAAAAGAGATGAGAGTGGGATTAATCATGCCGCTGGCTAATCAGCGTGGAGGAGCGGAGCTTATGCTTATGCATCTGCTCAAAGCTAATAAAACTTACGGTAAGATCGACTATCAGGTTGTTTTCCTGGAAGATGGACCGCTCGCACAATATGCACAAGCATTGGGCTATCCTGTGCAAGTCTTTGAGGCGGGTCGAGTGCGGGATCTACATAAGTATATTGCCTTGGTCTTTAAATTAAGGCGATGGATTAAGGAGCAGGAGATCGATCTAGTCATGTCTTGGATGAGCAAAGCGCACTTATATATCGGTCCAGCGGCTTTGCTGTCCGGCACGCCTGCAATCTGGTGGCAGCATGGAAAGAGTGGTGGAAGCTTGATGCAGAAATTGATACATGTCATTCCTGCAAAAGCTGTCATCTGTTGCTCGGCTGCAGTAGAGAGAGAGCAATCCGTCATGACCCCCAAGCTCACAACAAAAGCAATCTATCCTGCTATTGATGCAGAAGTCATGAACAAAACCATAACCATATCTGTCGATGAGGCAAGAGATCAATTAGGTTTACCCAAGGATAAAATTATAGTAGGCATAGCAGCAAGAATGCAACGGTGGAAGGGTGTGCATGTGTTCGTTGAGGCGGCTAAGCTCATTCATGAACAGAATAAGAATACGCATTTTGTCCTTATTGGCGGCGAGCATTTTTCTGAAAAAGAGTATCACACGGAGATCAAACAGCTTATAACTACCTCTGGATTGTCTGCATGCACGACATTTGGAGGGCATCAAAGCAATCCTGCCTTATGGATGCGCGCGTTCGACATCGTCGTTCATGCGTCCATTGGTTTTGAACCTTTCGGTATGGTTGTTATTGAAGGCATGGCGCTTGAGAAAGGGGTTATTGCAACAAAAACAGGCGGACCTGAGGAAATTATCAGCGATGGAATCAACGGTTTGCTTATCGAACCCAATGATCCGTCGGCATTAGCTTCTGCTATCGGAAGACTGATTGAAAAGCCGTCATTTTTGCAAGAACTGGGGAGTAAAGCGAAATTGCGGGCGGGTGACTTTCGCTCTGAACGACTGGCCGAGGATACCGCGGATTTTATTTGTTCTGAATATAACGGCCGAGTTGTACGGCGGCCTTCTCATAAAGCAAAGGCACATGGTTAAAAGGAGAGGACGTTTTTGAACATCTTAATACGTAAAGTAAAAAGCAGCAATTACGCACAGGTTGCTGTCGTATTCCTGCTTGCTGGTCTGTCAAGTTATGTATTAGGACGTTTGGTCATTAATCCTCAAATGAGCAGGTTTTTGATTTTTGCCGTCCTTTTTTTAATCTCCTTTGCCATAAGTTTAAAGAAGCCAAGGGTCGTTCTCGTGGGGCTGCTGCTCTATTTACCTTTTATGGGCTTCTTCAGAAGGCTGCTCATTCCTCATGCCGGATGGAGTCAATTTGATCCGCTCGTGCTGCTTGCGCCCGTCATTGTTCTAATGCTGGGCTCCTATTGGCTTTATCGGACCTATATGCAGCGTCAAATCATTGAAGACGATAGTACCCTATTTAAGCTTATCCGCGTTTTAGTACTCCTTGAAGTTTTACAAATTTTAAACCCTCTTCAGGGATCAATTATGGTGGGCTTCGGAGGGATATTGTTTTATATCGTTCCTTTGGCTTGGATGCTTATGGGCAGATTGTACATGAATTTACTATGGATGAAACGCATTTTTATGCTTGTTGTCGTTATAGGCGTCATAAGTTTGCTCTATTCCTACAAGCAGGTCAATTATGGTTTTTTTAGCTTTGAAGAAGCGTGGATCGAATTGGGCGGATATGCAGCTTTAATGGTTGGTCAGGGTGCGAGAGGATTCTCCTTTTTTACCAGTGCTTCGGAGTACGCGCAGTATATCACATTCGGAGCCGTGATATGCTGGGGACTTTTGCTGCAAGGCAAGAAATCGTTTAAACTGGCAGCGATTATCCTGCTACCGCTGTTTTTCTACGCGATTATGATGACCGGAAGCAGAGGTCCGCTGCTGTTCACCATCGTAGCGATAGCAATCATGACGATTATGAGTGTGAGGCAATTGAAGACGCGGGTTCTCGTTACCGGATTAGTTGCATTTGGACTGGTCTTCACCTATCAATTCATCATCTCCATTGATGCCAGTAACAACGAGCTAATCGCTCGCCAAGTGAACGGATTTGCCAATCCTACGGATGAAAAGCATTCTACGCTTGGACTGCATTGGGCTATTTTTGTGGAAGGAATTAAGAATGGATTCTCCAATCCGATTGGGGATGGATTGGGGAGTACAACCCTGGCAGGAAAAAAGTTCTCTGAAAACCACGTTAACTCTGAGGTAGACCTCAGCAACATGTTCACCTCTCTAGGGCTGTTCGGAGGGATCTTGTACATGTTCATTATTTTTCATGTATTGAAATTAGCTTTTAGACACTGCAGAGACGGTGTTGTGTTTATGTCCATTTTGGGCATTCTGATCTGCAGCATCGGTAGCTGGGCCATTGGTGGGAACTATTCAACCGCCATCCTAATCTGGCTATGTATAGGGTTTTTGGATAGATACAAGCTTTCATAAAACTCTGGATTTAAAGAAAGGAGTGAAATTTTAAGGTGAGAATCTCCATTGTCGTTCCAACCTACAAACGGATCTCCGATCTTGAACGATGCCTGAAGGCGATTGATGGATTGAAGCTCCAGCCCCATCAAGTTATCATTGTATGCCGTGATATAGATCAAGAAACGCAAGCCTTTCTGGTTGTGTGGAAAGAGCTCAAAAAAGCATACAAAAAAGAGACTAAAATCGTTACTCTTCCTGGAGTAATACATGCGATGAAGGAAGGGTTGAAACTGTCCGAAGGCGACGTAACTGCTTTTATTGATGATGATGCGGCTCCTCGACCCGAATGGCTCCAATCCTTGGCCCGGACCTATTCAACTCCGGATATTGGAGGCGTCGGGGGGAGAGACGTCATTCATAATACAACCACCGAGATGCTGCCGCAAAAAAGAGTAGGGCAGTTAACCTGGTACGGACGAGTGATCGGGAATCATCATCTGGGCTCAGGTGAGGCTAGGGAGGTGGACATCCTAAAAGGTGTTAATATGTCTTTCCGAACCCATTTGATTGAATTCCCTGATTACTCCAAAGGAGAAGGGGCGCAGGTTCATTTTGAAGTGTATCTATGTTTAAGGATTAAAAAGATGAGATTCAAATTAATCTATGACCCCAATATTATCGTGGATCACTACCCTGCGAAACGATTCGATATTGACCAGAGAAATAAAGTGGTGCCCTTGGCTATTACAAACGCCTCCTTTAATCAAACTGTTGCCTTGTTAACCTGTGCACCCACGCACAAGGTTATTTTTCGTTTTCTATATACCGCCATGATTGGAGACCGGAGTACACCTGGGTTGGCCCGGTTAGCATTAGCCGTATTACTTAGTGAGGAGAATGTGATGAAGTCTTATATACCAGCGTTAAAGGGACAGTGGAAAGCAGTCGGTTTCTACTTGAAGCATCTTTTTTCCAAATCGACAGCCTTAAAGTCCTGAAATGCCAAGGAAGGTATGAATAATGAAGCAGTTATTTATGAGGGGCATTGTAATCAACCTTGGGGTTATGGCCATCAATTTACTAACGGGTATTTTAAGTGCCAGATATCTTGGACCGGAAGGAAGGGGGATTCTAGCAATAGCCATGAGATATAGTGGGCTGTTTGCCATGATTTTTACCATAGGCCTCCCAGGCGCGGTAATTTTCTTAGGTAAATCTTTTCCTCATAGGCAAAAAGAGTTGTTCGGCACATTTTTAGTATTGGGAGGTATCATGGGAGTTATTGGCTTAACAATTGGTCAAGCCATTATTCCAAATGTGCTAAGCAGCCAGCCTCAAGAAGTTGTTATATTGGCTCAAATTGCAATGATTGCCGTCCCATTTGGTGTTATGGCAGATGGACTCATTGGTACGTTGCAGACTTTGAATAAGTTTGGACACGTCATGTTGCTACGTGTTTTGAATCCAATCGGCTTGTTATTCATTATTTTAGTATTGATAGCAACTGACAATTACTCGGTAAGCACATTTATTAAATGGAATTTGCTCTTTTCTGTATCTATGTTCCTATTGCCTTTAACTTGGACAATTAGAAACGTCAAACCAAAATTTTCTCGGTTAAAGACCAATTCAAAGGAATTGTTAAAAAAGGGAATGCAGATTTATTCTGTCGGTCTCGTATCAAGCTTTGGAGGCTCATTAGATCAACTTGTACTTTCTTTATTTTTAACTACTTATACTCTTGGTTTATATGCGGTCGCTTCAAGTGTTGGGAGTATTCTGCCTTCCGTTGTTATTGGCGCGTTGGGGATTTACCTGTTTCCCAAATTAATGGATTTGTCTGATGGTGATAAAAAACATAAAGTGCAACAATTGCATAATGCACTTCTTTATGGAACTGCGATATTGTCTTTAAGTTGCAGTATAATCTTGCCGTATGCGCTACCGTTTGTATATGGAGCTGAGTATAAACAAGCGGTAGTTATTGGACAAATTTTGCTAATGAGCGGTATTATGCTAGTTCCTTATATGGTCCTAAGTAATTTTTTATCGACTAAGGGGAAATTCCACTTTATTACCGTTGCAGAGATCATTGGGCTGAGCTTTGGAATTGGAATAGCTATTCTTTTATTAAAATCATTAGACGGTGTAGGGGCAGCTATAGGATTGGTAAGTGGCGCATTTGCAAAATGGGCCTTTTTGGTTTATCAATGTAAGCGCCTTGGAATCAGTTTAAGGGGACTTTTTTTTCCGGATATCGTTTCTTGGGGAAGGTTGGCCATCAAAGGATGGGGTCGCAGGGAACAGACAAAAGAAGTAGGCAATTAAAAGGTAGAGTTGAGTATGATGTATTCTCAGTCGATTGACCTTGAGGTGAAGGGATGAAAGTAATACAAATTGTAGATGAATTCAGTTCAGCAGGTGGGATGGAACGTTTTATATATGATTTCTCTGTAGAACTTCTTATGAAAAATCATGAGGTTTGTATTATGACATTGCAAGCTTCAGATTATGGGAATTGGGGAAATGACAATGTTGAAGTAAATGTTTTAGGGAACAATATTCATTCTTGGAAAGGCTCTGTGGAAACGTATAGTCCCGATTTAATTGTATGGCACGCAACTCCGCATACGGCTACCCTTGTGGAGGAACTGTCTCATATTTATAAGGTAGCTTGCGTCATACACGGGGTTGTATGTCCATCAGGAAGTAGATTGTACAGGGATCGCAATGAGGTGTGCAAAAGAGTAAGTGGGAGTTACTGTTTGGTTAATTGGTACATGCGACAGTGTGGGAATGTGAAATCTCCCAAATTGGCTATTCAGGCTATTCAATCCCATCGCAAGATTTTAAGTGCTTTGATGAGCTGCCGAGAGGTCTATGCAGTCAGTAATGCTGTGCTTGAGTTTCTTGTAATAGAAGGAATCAATCGAGAAAACATCGTAGTATTTGATAATTCAGAGTGGTCTTTGAATGCAGTACCGCCATTAAAAGTGCCCAAGCCCAATCAAAAGTTAAACTTGCTGTACGTCGGTCGACTCGTCTATTCAAAAGGGGTTCAGTTTTTAATTGAAGCTGTACAACAGTTGGTCAAAGAAAGTGTTTCCGTTCATTGCTATATTATAGGTGATGGTTGGTACCATTCCAAACTAAAAGTATTAGTTCATAATATGGGCTTACAAAGCAATATTACATTTCTCGGTAAGCTCCCCAGAACGAAGGTGGAAACATGGTATGAAAATACTGACATCGTCGTTGTTCCTTCAATTTGGCCCGAACCTGCGGGGTTGGTGGTTCCAGAAGCGAGACGTATGGGCAAGCCTGTAATTGTATTTGAAAGCGGGGGGTTACCGGAGTGGAGCACGGAAATGGACGGTATTTTCATTTCAAAACACGCTGATGCCATCAATTTGGCGGAAACAATTAAAGGTGTACTTTACTTCACTCCTGAAAGTGATAATCACTCAGTTCAACATAGTAAGACTCGGAACTCATTGTATAAGGAGATTATGCACAGAAAAGACTATATTTCTAAACACCATAAAAGGAAGGTGCCGTAAAGTTTTGATTTTCAAAAAAGTGTCCAACACTATACGAGGAGGAAAACCATGAACATCCTCGCGTCAGGCATGGGATGGATCGATCACACTCATGGCGGGTTAAACCGGTACTTTGCAGACTATACAGCGGCCATGCAAGCCAAGGGACACACCGTCAAAGGTCTAATTACCGCTCATGGCGAGTATACGACTGCGCCTGCCTACATCCAGGAGGTACTATCCAGAGAAGCCAAGGTCAATCCGATCGTACGAAGTCGTGCATTCGCGAACAAGTTCCGCAATGAGCTTCGAGCGAGCCGCCCGGATGTGTTCAATCCGCACTTCGCACTCTACGCTTCTATGATTACACGTCAACAGGTGCCGATTGAAATTCCTATCATTACGCACTTTCACGGTCCTTGGGCACAGGAATCTCAGGTAGAGGATCGCGGTGCGAGTATGGGGCAAAAGCTACGATATCAGTTGAAGAAGAGTGTGGAGCAACTGTCATATCGGCGTTCCGATTATTTTATTGTTCTCAGCCAATACTTCAGGGATATTCTGGCAAACGGATATGGGGTCCCGACGAACAGGATCCACATCGTACCCGGAGCGGTAGACGTAGATCGTTTCCGTCCGGCCAAGGCTCGCGACGATGTCCGCCAGCGGCTTGGGCTGCAGCCGGAGCAGAACGTCCTGTTCTGCGCGCGCCGTCTGGTCAACCGGATGGGCATCGACCGGTTGATTGCGGCCATGCCCGCAGTGCTGGCGCAGGCACCTGATACCGTATTGTACATTGTGGGTGACGGTCCGCAAAGGGAAAGGCTGTCGGCGTTGATCGATCAGCTGCGTTTGCAGCAGTCGGTTTTCCTGCTGGGCAAGGTGCCCAATGAAGAGTTGGTCAGCTGGTATCAAGCGGCGGATCTGAGCATCGTGCCGACAGTGACACTGGAAGGGTTCGGTCTGGTTACGGTCGAAGCGCTCGCCTGCGGGACGCCGGTACTGGGGACGCCTTATGGCGGTACCCGGGAAATCCTGGAGCAGTTTGACGCCAACCTGCTCTTCCGTGACCACAGTCCGGAGGCGATGAGCGACAAGATCATCTCCGCCCTCAATGGACACTGTAAGATTCCCTCCCGCGAAGCCTGCAGGGCGCATGTCATGGAACGGTATACGTGGGATATCGTATCGGAGTCTGTAGCAAGGATCTTCGAGATGGCAATCTCCGATCGAAGGAGGCTGGCGGCAAGATGAAGGTAGCGTTCTATAACCATACCAGTGATGTAAGCGGGGCCGAGATCAGCCTGCTGCTGACGATGAAACATCTGCAGCAGGCGGAGCCGGTCCTTTTTGCGCCGCCGGGCGAGTTGGCGGATCGAGCAGTTCAGGCGGGAATCGAGGTCATCCCGGTCGATTCGTATCGTGCCAGGCTATCCAGGAATCCGCTTCGTCTGCTTAAGGATGCACTCGGCATGCTGAGATCGGGCTGGGTGCTGGCCCGGGCCGTCCGCAAGGAGCAGGTGGACACGATCCATGCCAACTCGCTCCGTGCCGGCATGATGGCCTCCCTGTTCGTCTGGCTGCATCGTCGTCCCGTGATCTGGCATGTCCGGGATATGCCACCAGGCGGTCTGATCGGCAGGATGATCAATTGGCTGGCTCTGCTTACCGTGACAGCGATCATCGGCATTTCTCATCCGGTGCTCCGTGGATTCCCGGCAAGCGCTCTACAGCGGCGGCTTCTTCTCGTCCATAATGGAGTAGAGGTGGAGGAGCTGACGGAGCTGGAGCGCGCCAGGCATCGGCAGCAGATCAGGAAGGAGTGGCATACGCCGCAGGACGCCAAGGTGATGGTCATCATCGGACAGATCGCGCCATGGAAGCGGCAGGAGGATGCGATTGCCGCTGCAGAGCGGCTGATACGCTCAGGGAATGATCTTTATTTGTGGGTCGTGGGCGCCCCGAAGTTTCGCCAGGAGAACATTGATTACTTCCGTGATCTTCGGGACCGGGTCGCGGGAGCTGAGCTGGAGCATCGGATTCGTTTCGCGGGCTTCCGCGAGGATGTCACTTCCATCTGCTGCGCAGCCGATGTGTTACTGCTGTGCTCGGATAATGAACCGTTTGGCAGGGTGATCATCGAAGCCATGGCCCAACATGTGCCGGTGATCGGCACACGCGCCGGAGGGGTGCCGGAGATCGTCCGCCACGGTCAGGACGGACTGTTGTACGAGACGGGCGATGTGGATGAGCTCGTCACCTGCGCTTCGCTATTGCTCCAAGACCACAGGTGCAGGCGTGACATGGGCGAAGCGGCCGCAGGGCGGGTACGTGAATCGTTTACGATCGAGAGAACAGCCGGGCGAGTCGAGCAGATATATGACCAAGTAGTGGGCAGATCGTCTGGCCGCAGAACAGCTGCAGAGGCCAGGCGTCTGCTCAGTGACCAACCCCGCATCGCCATCGTCCATGATTATCTGAATCAGATGGGCGGGGCCGAGCGTGTCGTCGGCACCTTGCACAGGATGTTCCCGGATGCGCCGATCTATACGACGATCATCGACCGGGAGGGGCTGCTGCCAGAGCTGAGGGAGGCGACCATCCATACGACCTGGATGCAGCGGATCCCCGGGATTCAGAAGCGGTTCAAGCTGTTCTTCTGGCTCTATCCGCTCGCGATGCGGTCAATGAAGCTGGATGATTATGATCTGGTGATCAGCTCCAGCAGCGCTTACGGCAAGGCCGCTCCCGTCCGCAAAGGCGCACTCCATCTGTGTTACTGCCATACGCCGATGCGATTCGCCTGGGACTTCGACACTTATATGGAAGGGATGCGCGTCTCGCCGGTGCTCAAGCTGGCGGCACGCTTGCTTGTGATGCCCTTGCGTCTATGGGACCGGGCGAGTTCCCGGCGTGTGGATATGATCGTGGCCAACTCAACAATCGTCGGCCAGCGGATCAAGACGCATTACAACCGGGACGCTCCCGTCATCTTCCCGCCGGTTAATCTGTCGAGGTACGAGCCTGGTGGCGAACCGCCAGGGGATTACCTGCTGGTCGTCTCCCGGCTCGTCTCCTACAAGCGGATCGATCTTACGGTCGCGGCTTGCTCCAGCCTGGGACTGCCGCTCATCGTCGTCGGTGACGGTCCGGACCGGACCCGGCTGGAGGAGATGGCAGCACCTTGCGTACGCTTCCTGGGGAGACTGCCGGATGAAGAGGTTCGGGAGCTGATGCAGGGATGCCGGGCGTTCCTCTTTCCTGGACTGGAGGACTTCGGCATCACGCCGCTGGAGGTCAACGCCTGCGGGCGTCCGGTGATCGCCTATCGGGGAGGCGGGGCCCTCGACACCGTCAAGCCGGGCGTTAACGGACAATATTTTGAGGAACAGACGGTGGCTTCGCTTTCCGAGACGCTCAAGCATTTTGATGACCGGCAGTTTGATCCCGCTATAATTCGTCAGCACGCTGAGCAATTCGACGAGGCCCGCTTCATGCAGCAGCTGCAGCAGGCAATCGCGCAGCTGCGTTCACGCCCTACCCCTGTAGCAGGCTTGAAGAACGAATCACAGACCGTCCAGGCGGGCGCATAACGTAATGTCTATTCTTCCTATCCTCTTCATAAACTGTACAAGCTGACAGTTGACGGGAGGAAGCGCATGCTGAGAAGAAGACGCCGGATCCGCCTCCTGCCCCTCCTCCTCATCGCCGTGATGGCATGGGGCGGGTGGTTGGTATTCGGATGGTTGCAAACGTCATTTGGCTCCAGGGAGGCGGAGCTGGCGCGAGTCGTCGATGCCTTTTATGCGTTTGAGCAGCAGGGCGATTTCGGCAGCTCCTGGGAGCTGTTCCATAGCGATATGCATGCGCGGTTTACCAAAGAATCGTATATTGAGACGCGAGCGCATGTGTTCCTCAATCATTTTGCCGTTCGGACGTTCAGCTACACGCTGGACGAACCCGAGTTCGTCGGCGAGTGGCGGATGGATGCCCGTGCGGGCAAGTTGTCACATGTCTATAGGGTCAAGGCTAGAACCGTATTCGACAGCCCGATCTTCGGCCTGTTCGAGCTGGCGCAGCTCTGTTATATCGCCCAAGAGGACGGGGAATGGCGGGTGCTGTGGGATTACCGCTCGGAGATGGGGGCGGAGTGATCCGGCGATCATAAGACGTCATGGAGATGGAGGTCCCTATGAGCCAACTGGTCTACTACCGAGCCGAATGCGATACCCCGTCGCAGGTCCGGCTGCACCGCAACTCCCGGGGCATGCTGGTACTGGAGATGGATGGCGCCAGATACGAACGGATCCGGCTGGTCCGCGGGCTGCCGCGGGTGATGCCGGAGAGTTATATCTCTGTATTGCAGCACACTGGTGAGCAGATCGCACTCATCCATCATCTGAGCTTGCTCGACGAAACCAGCCGTTCGGAAGCGGAGCGTGAGCTGGAGCGGGGGTCGCTGCTGCCCGAGATCGAGCGGATTGATTCGATCTCATGCGAGCGCGACGGTTGGGTCTGGCAAGTACAGACCGACTGCGGCGCGGAGACGATCGTCCTGCATGCAACCGGAGAACAACTTCACAGGATTGCGCCGACACGGTGGATCATCGTCAACTACAACGGTCATCGCTGCCAGCTAAGCGATCTGACGGCGCTGGATGGCGGCTACAGTCACCGGCAAGTCGAAACCTGGCTGCGGCGGTACGGCTGATTACCCCAAGCTTATTTCATATTCTCTGCGCCTCAACCCCATCACGGTTCGCCACCTCCCCCGGTTTCTCGACAGTTCTCGGTCCGCCTTCTGGCGCGCTTGTTTTGGGAAGCGCATACACGACAAAAGCCTACAATATTTCCAGGATTAGCTTGACAATAATCGATATTTGTCATAAATTTAGGTTAACAAAGATACAATATGTAACAGTAAAATATTTTAGATACAATTCGTATATCTTATTCCGAGGAGAGATCGTCGATGTACAGATCAGACCAATATTACTGTGTGGGCTGCGGGCGTATGGAGAACCTGGAAGAGGCGCAGCTTTTATTCCGAACGGGCTTCTTCCGGATCGTGCATCCGCTCGGCTGCTGCGTAAGATGTAGTGGGGCGGAACAAGGCATGCAGGATTTGTCCTATCCGCTTGCTGACAGCGATCCGACACTGGCTGGCAGGCATCACATCGCTTCCCCCTCCAAGGAGCGCAAGGAGCTGGCCTACGCCTATTGAAGGCCCCGTGGCAGCAGATTCACATGAACCGCACTGCTGGATGACGCAGGCGGTTTTATTTGTTCATCGAGCCGTTTCACCTTGAATTGCTAAGTTTTTGCTAAATGACTATCAATGCCTAACTCACATCAGCTATAATAAATGGAAGTTTTGATGAGAGGAGAGATGGCATGATGTCCAGCTCAGCTCCTGCGGGAGCATACGCCCCCCGTCCTGATCCAGAACCAGTTGTACGGATGCAAGGTGTCACCAAGCGTATAGGCAAGCGCACCATTATCGACGATCTCACGCTGGATGTCCCTCCCGGCGAAGTATTTGGTTTCCTGGGTCCCAACGGCTCCGGCAAGACAACCACAATCCGCATGATGGTAGGGCTGATGAAGCTCTCCAGCGGCGAGATCCTGATCCGTAATCACAGTATTACCAGAGACTACGAGAAGGCGATTCGGCATGTGGGAGCGATCGTCGAGAATCCGGAGATGTACAAATATTTGACCGGCTACCAGAACCTGCTGCACTTTGCCAGGATGATCCCCGGCATCACGAGACAGCGGATCGATGAGGTGGTCCAGTTGGTCGGCCTGGAGGCCCGCATCCATGACAAGGTGAAGACTTACTCGCTAGGGATGCGCCAGCGGCTTGGCGTCGCCCAAGCGATCATGCACAAGCCTTCACTGCTCATCCTGGACGAGCCTACCAACGGTCTGGACCCGGCAGGGATCCGCGAGCTGCGCGATTATCTGCGGCTGCTGGCCAGAGAAGAAGGCATCACAGTGTTCGTCTCAAGCCATTTGCTATCCGAGATGGAGCTGATGTGCGACCGGGTCGCCATCATTCAGAGCGGCCGATTGATCGACGTACGGCCGATGAGGGAGCAGCAGCTGGAGACGGCGCTTGGCCAAGTGTTCTTCGAGGTCGATCAGCCGCAGACGGCGATGGAGGTGCTCGCCGAGTTCGGAGCGGCGCTCGAGGGCAACCAAGTTGCGTTCCTGGCGGACCGTGACCAGATCGCGGCAGCCAACGCGGCACTGGTACAGGCCGGGATCAAAGTATTCGGCATCCGCCAGCATACCAAGACGCTGGAAGACCAGTTCCTTGAAGTGACGGGAGGCGAGCGGATTGTTTGATTTCATGCAGCTTGTAAACAATGAGAATATGAAGATCTACCGGCGCCCCCGCACTTGGATCATGCTCGGTCTGCTGCTCGTCATCACGCTCAGCATTCCTGTCCTGATGTACCTCTATAGCGGCGATATGAAGCCCTCGATGTGGCTGGCCGTTCAGATTCAGTCCATGATGGCGATCATGATGGTAACGGTGTTTACCGTGGTTATCGCCGCAGAGACGGTCGCAGGCGAATTCAGCTCCGGCACGATCAAGCTGCTCATGATCCGCCCCTGGAGCCGATCCAAGATACTGCTGTCCAAATACATCGCCATGCTGCTGTTCGGCCTGCTTTTCATGGTTGTGCTGTTCGGATGGAATATCTTGAGCTCGATGATCCTGTTCGGCTACGACGGCGAGGAGCTGATGGGCAATCGTTCATCCATCGCTTACTGGACGATGAATTACTTCTATGAATATGTCAGTCTGATCATCGTCGTCACGCTGGCCTTCCTGATCTCCACGGTGTTCCGCAGCGGCGGGCTGGCGATCGGCCTCTCGCTGTTCCTGCTGCTGGGCGGCAGTGTCATCACCGGGATCATCAGCATGCTGGATTATGAGTGGGTCAATTATCTGCTGTTTGCCAATCTGTCGCTCACAGATTACCTGGTCAGCGATGTGTCCCAGACGACCGGCAAACCGATGGCGTTTACGCTAGGCGTGCTGGGCGCTTATTACGTACTGTTCATAGCGGTGACCTGGCTGGTCTTCAGTAAACGGGATATCGCTTAGCTGTTGCTTCCCGCGTCTGCTCGAACAAGAGGGCTGCGCCTCCG
Source organism: Paenibacillus jepli (assembly GCF_047238105.1). Classification (NCBI taxonomy): domain Bacteria; kingdom Bacillati; phylum Bacillota; class Bacilli; order Caryophanales; family Paenibacillaceae; genus Paenibacillus; species Paenibacillus jepli. The sequence continues at coordinate 1,879,289 of NZ_JBDFMD010000001.1, read as the reverse complement.
GTCAATCTGTCCGGTAGGCGCAGCCCTTTGCCGCAATTCAAGAAATCAGCCGGCAGCGCGTGCTTTTTCCTTGCTATCTTTGGTGTCTTTGACTGCCGCCACCGCAGACTCTTCCTTCCGGCTGGAAGCCCCTGCGCTGCTGTTAGCAGCGGCCGCCGCTTTGATCATCGTGCAGTGACCAGTCAACTGGCCGCCTTCTTGGATGATCAAAGCTGTCGTGCTGACGGAACCGTGGATCTGTCCGGAGGCAGTGATGATCAGACGACCGGTGGTCTGTACTTCGCCATAGACGATGCCTGCGACAGTCAGATCGCGCGAGACCAGCGTCGAGCGGGCGACACCGCATTCGCCGACGATGATCTCTCCCTTGCACTCAAGGTCCCCCCGGTGCTCCCCTTCAATTCGCAGATCGCCCTCGCACGTCAGCTTGCCTTCGATCACTGTCCCTTGGCCGATCAGCGTGTCTGCAGAGGAATAACGCTTGTTTTCTTTGAACATAGAGCAGTCCTCCTTTTTCGTCGTCCCAAAAGGGATGCCTCTTTGAACGCATACTTAAATGGGATCATGACTCCTACGCCTCTTTAGCTATTTATTCGCTTGCCTGTCTATTCATGCCTGATTTGTACGTCGGGTGATGCAAGGCGGCATCCGGCGGGGTATAGGGAAGTATAATCGCTTTCGCGGATGCAGAACCTAACCGGAAGGCCAAGTTTGCATTTGCGGGCCGCCCTGAAAGGAGTCTTCTATGATTTGGCTAGTCCTGGCACTGTTCATCTTTATCTTTCAAATCGCGACCATCCTAATTGCCGAATTTAGACGCCCTTCCAAGGCTGTGGCCTGGCTGCTCATTCTGTTCGTCTTTCCCCTGATCGGCTTTGTCATGTACTATTTTATGGCCAAGGATTTTCAGCGCCGCCGTACGGTGCGCAAACGGGGGGTTATCGCGGGAGAACATCGGCTGGAGGCGATGCGCCGCTGCAAGCTTGTACACCGCATGTCGGACTTGGGCGAGGGACGCTTCAATCATCAAGAGCGCTTGTTTCACCTGCTGCATAATCTGGCACAGTCGCCGATTACCGGATGCAACAAGGTCAAGATCCTCAATAACGGGGATGCCACCTTTGAAGCCATCCTGGCGGCTATGGAGCAAGCGGAGCATCACATTCATTTGGAATACTACACGATAAGACACGATGAGACGGGTGAGCGGTTCAAGGATGTCATGATCCGCAAGGCCAAGGCGGGAGTGGAGGTGCGGCTCATTTTTGACGGCGTTGGCAGTTACGAGCTGAGTGCCGCATACTTGCAGGAGCTTTGTGACGCTGGGGTGCACACCCATTGCTTTCTGACGCCGCGGCTGGCTTTTTTCGACAAACGGATGAATTATCGCAATCACCGCAAGATTGTCGTCGTAGATGGTACAGTCGGCTTCCTGGGCGGGATCAATATCGGAGACGAATATATCGGCAAAAATCCGAAGCTGGGCTTCTGGAGAGACATCCACCTGCAGATCGAGGGAGATTCGGTCTACTTCCTGCAGGACGTATTCATGAGAGACTGGTGGTTCACGGCACGGGAGAAGCTGGAGGACAAGGCTTATATGCCCGAGCATCGCTGCAATAACGACCAGCATGTGCAGATCATCTCCAGCGGTCCCGACAGTACGGCCGATACGATCCTGGAGTGCCTGTCCGGCGCGATCAGCGTGGCCAAACAGAGCATCTATATCGCCACGCCTTACTTCATCCCTGATCAGAGTATCTTGATGGGTCTGCGAACGGCTGCCCAAGCGGGCATCGATGTGCGTATCCTGATCCCTGAACAAGCCGATTCCCGGCTCGTTATGTATGCTTCGCTATCTTATGTCGAGGATCTGATGACCGCCGGTGTCCGCTTCTTCCGTTATCGTAAAGGGTTCATCCACTCCAAGGTGACGATTGTCGACCGGCTGATCGCCTCCGTAGGTACGGCTAATATGGATATGCGCAGCTTTTTCAGCAACTTTGAGATCAATGCCATCCTCTTCGACGAGGAGCCGATCCGCGCGCTCACCGATGACTTCATGGCTGACCTCGAGGACAGCAAGGAGCTGCATCTGTCTGACTTTCATGAACGGCCGCGCTGGCAAAAAGCGAGCGAGATCGCGGCGCGGATGCTCTCGCCGCTGCTCTAGCGCTTGCCGATAAACTCTAGGATCGGCCGCAGCTGCTGGGGCTCGGTCTGCTCCATCAGGTCGCCGACGCGGGAGAGCCGCTCGCTGATGTTCAGCAGATGGTAATCGGCAGGGCGAGGTGATCGGCGCACCTCGTCCCAGGTCAGAGGCGTGGAGACGGGCGCGCCGGCCCTTGCCCTTGGTGTATAGGGGGCAGATAGCGTCTTGCCTTGATAATGCTGCAGATAATCGACATAGATCAGATCGCCACGATGCTTCTTCAGCCGCTGGGTCGTGAACAGATCAGGGTGGGTGGAGGACAGATACTCGCCGATGAAGAGGCCAATCCTGCGCAGCTCGTCAAAGCTGAGATCCGGGACGAGCGGGACGGTGATCTGTACGCCGGTTGCCCCCGAGGTTTTGGGGATACTCTGGATTCCCAGGGATTCGAGCAGCCGGCCGACGAGCATCGCGGCTTCCATGATGCGCGGCTCTTCCTCTTGCGAGGGGTCAAGGTCGAGCACCCACTCGGTCGGGACGAGCGGCTCGCCGATCCGGTCGAAGGAAGCGTGAAATTCCAGCGCCGCCAGATTGCCCAGCCATAGCAGCGTCGGCAGCGAGTCGAGATGGACATAGTGGATCCCGGACTGAACCGCAAGGTTTACGAACGGCGGCTGAGGCTGCGGGCAATTTTTCTGGTAGAAGGACTTGCCGTCGATCCCATGCGGATAACGGATCGTCGTCAGATAGCGGTTCCGGCAGTGCTTGATCAGGTATGGAGCGAGCTCGCCCAACCGCTGCAGATAGATCAGCTTGGAGATCCCGCTCTCGGGCCACAGCAGCTTGTCCGGGTTGCTGATGACCAGCTCGTGCCCGTCTATCATCAGTGTGCCTTTTACGGTTGACGGCATAGCCCCTTCTCCTCCCCTCTAAGAGAAACCCCTGTCGCAGTACTTCACATGTTTACTCAGCCTTCTTGGAGCGCGCGGTCGTCTTTTTCTTGGTCGTCTTGCCAGGCTTGGTATCCTTGGCTCCGGTATCGCCGGTGGTGTTGACCGCTTCGAGCGAAGCCTGCAGCGCTGCCATCAGATCGACGACATTGGTCCGCTGCTGCTCCGGAGCGACATGCACTTCCTCGCCGGCGATCTTCTTGCCGATCAGGTCCATCAGACGCTGGCGGTAATCGTCCTTGTACTGCTCCGGCTCGAAGGGCGTCGTCAGCTGATCGATCAGCATCGCTGCCATCGACAGCTCTTTATCATTGACCTCGACCTTCTCCGGCAGGCCCGGTACTTGAGCGATCGGGCGGATCTCATCGGGGTAGAAGATCGTCTCCATCGCCAGGCAGTTGTCCATCACCCGGATGGCTGCCAGAGAGCTCTTGGAGCGGATCGAGATGTGGGCGATCCCGATGCGCCCGGATTGCTTCATCGCCTCGAGCAGCAGATTGTATGCATTGCCACCCGCCTGATCCGGAGAGAGGTAGTAGGTTTTCTGGAAATAGATCGGATCGATCTCATGCAGGTCGACGAAGTCGACGATCTTGATCGTCCGGCTGCCGTCGCTGCCGAGCTGGTTCAGCTCCTCTTTCTCGAACAGCACGAAGCGCCCTTTCTCGTACTCATACCCCTTGGCGATATCCTCCCACTCTACATCGACCTCACAAGTCTTGCATTGTCTGACATAGGCAATCGGCGTCCCGCACTGCTTGTGGATCATCCGCATTGAGATATCCTTGTCCTCAGTAGCCGAGAACATCTTGACCGGCACATGGACCAGCCCAAAGCTGATCGCGCCTTTCCATACCGTATGCATCGCATACGCCTCCTTATCCGGAACAAAGTCTAAAGCCCATTTTGATATAGGATTCCCTGAATGCATGATAATCAACCGGGGAGGGCATATTTTCACAAGAGACTGCTAAGGAGGAACACGAGGATGGATAATAACAGGCAAACGCGTCCGCTCGAAGAAGATCACGAGGGACGCAAGGCGTATGAGATGGACATCGACCGGATGGTCAATGAAGGGCTGGGAGGCGGCCAGGTCACCAGAGACAACGGCTTGATCGACGAGACCACGGTCAATACGATGGGCGGTGCGCAACGCGTGTCGGAAGTCGGCTTGGACGAAAAAGATCTATGAGAAGGGAGGGACAGGGATGAATACCACGCGCGCATTGGAAATCTATCATGCCAAAGAAACGATCGGTGTCCAGTTGAATGGCGAACCGGTCTGGATCGAGCATGTGGATGAAGCTAATGGGATGGCAACCGTGCAGGTGGGTACGCGGCCAACGGATACGCAAACGGTATCTGTAGAAGTCCTCACCGAAGGAGATTGACGGATGAGGCGGACCAAGCTGTTGTCTGCATTCATGCTGAGTATGCTGCTGCTGGGCTGCGGCGCTGCGGGGGGAGAGCCAACTGGCGACACGCCAGACGAACAACGGGGCGGTATCGTCACCGGGATGAGCGATACCGTCCGCAGTCAACAGCCGGAGACGCCGCCGCTCACACTGGACGAGCTGCGCCGCAAATATCCGGAGACGTTTATCTTTCATGGCCCGCAGAACGCCCGGGTGGTCGCACTGACCTTCGATGATGCGCCGGACGATATCTTCACGCCGCTGGTGCTGGATGCTCTGAGGGAGGCAGGCGTCCAGGCGACCTTCTTTGTCGTGGGCGAGCGAGTGGAGAAATACCCCGAGGTCATGCGGAGGCTTGTAAGGGAAGGACATATCGTCGGCAACCATTCCTACAATCATGCCAATCTGCCCAGGCTCAGCGAGTCGGAGTTCCGATCGCAGATTACGCGGACGGACGAGCTGATCCGCCAGTATACCGGATATGTACCGAGCTACATCCGGCCGCCCTACGGCAATATCAATGAACCGCAGCTGCAGTGGCTGGCCGCGCAGCAGCGCAAAGTGGTCAACTGGAATGTCGACTCGCTCGATTGGAAGGACCTGCCGGCCGAGGAGGTTGTGGACAATATCCTGTCGGCCGTCAAGCCTGGCGCGATCATCCTCCAGCACTCCGGCGGCGGCGTCGGGGCGGACTTGACGGGGACGGCCGAGGCGATCCCGACGGTTGTAGCGCGGTTGAAGGAGCAGGGATACAGCTTTGCGACGATCCCAAGGTTATTGGGAGAGCATTAGAGCTCCCGGCATCACTTGTATAGTTGAACCGGAACCGGTCCATGCCGCTACAGTGCGGCTGGGCCGGTTTTTGGTGTGGATTGGACCCTGATTAGGAAATCTTTTGAAACCGGATTCCTTATTTTTCCGTATAAGTATAGCGTTTTCTATATTAGGAAGACGACTATCTTGCGAAAGGAAGGATCTAGTGAAGCGAAATCAGAAGAAACGTAGTCAGGTCATGAAGCTGGCGGTCGCGAGCTCGCTCAGTCTCGCACTGCTGCACGGTCCGATCGCCCCGGGCGTATCGGCAGAGACGTCATCCGTAACGGAGGTCGACACAGCAGTCTCATCGAGTACCACGGGAGGGAGCGGGCAGGCGACACCGCCGGATCCGGCCGGTGCCTCTCAAGGTCCGCGTCCCGATCCGAGTGAAGTGAAGTTTACGAAGGAGCAAGCGGAGAAGCGGGTACGGGACCTGTTCCCCGAGCTGCAGGACGCGCAGCTGCGCGGGATCGAGCTGGGCAATCCCAACTCCTATCCCCAGAGCAGCGAACTGATATGGACGTTGGATTGGCACGTTACCCAGGGCAATAGCAGCCACGGCTTCAGCATCCAGGTCGATGCGCTGAATGGCGACATCCGCAGCTACTATCGGAGCAGCAGTTTCGAAGATGAATATGCGCACGGCTATCCGCCAGCGGTCAATCGACAGGCGGCCGAAGAGATCGCCAAGGCGTTCGCAGTCAAAGCGGCCCCTTCCTTGAAGGATGTGCAATTGAGAGACTTCCCGCGTACATATCCTTCTTCGTCGTTGTCGAGTCTGTTTGCGCTCGCTAATTATTCGTTTGAATTTCAGCTGGTCGTTGACGGCGTCCCCAGCGAAGTGGAGAACCTTAGTGTGATCGTAGACGGCAACGGCGAGATTAGGCAATTCTTTTTTAACCGTTATCAAGGCGAATACCCTTCTGCCTCCGCTGAGGTCAGCGAGGAAGAAGCGCTGGCATGGATCCGCGAGCAGATCAAGCTGGAGCCGGCTTACATCAGCACCAACCGCAATTCTTATGCCTATTGGAATAATAGAGAAGCTGGCGCCTGGACGATTGGTTATGTGCCGGTGATCGGCTCCCGGTCGCTCCAGGCTGACGACGGCGAGCCATTGGATATGCCGACAGTCGGCGGTGGAGTCCCGCAGCCGCTGCCGGAGAGTGACGAAGTGTTCACACCGCATCAAGGCGCGCAGCTCACGGTGGAGCAGGCAAGGGCGAGAGTGGCCCAGGTGTATACGATTCCGGAGGAATACGTGCAGCAGCAAGGACATCTGAACCCGGATTCCAGAGCTAATGGCAAACAGGTATGGCAGCTGAACTGGATGAAGGCTCCAGGTCCAGGCTTCATGGAGCGGATCTCCGCTGCAGTGGAGGCTGATACGGGCAAGATTATCAATTTCTCCAATGACAGCCGGATGTATTACGGCTATCAAGAGCCGGAGGAGCCGTCCATCACGGAAGCGGAAGCGCGGACAGAGGCGCTCCGGCTTATCCATTTGCTTTATCCGGACGCTGGTTCGGAGCTGAAGTTCAGTCCACCTGCGGAGAGCCGGGAGTCATTGAACCGAGGACAGTTTAGTTATCACTTCCCGCGCTATTACGGAGAGTATCTCTTGCATTCGGCAGGCGTGTATCTCACGCTCGACGGGAACGGCGAGCTAATAAGCTATTACGATTACGGTTTATCGAATAAGGAGCTCGCGGACAAACTGGAGCCGCTGGAGCTGGAGATTGCGTTGGAGGAAGCTGAGGCGACGTATCTCGAAGCGCTCTCCACGGAGCTTGTCTATACAGGCATTCCCGGAGAGATCGTCCAAGGGCTGCAGCAGCAGAGCGATGTCCAGCTGGCCTATGTGCCGCTGCTGAATGGGCAGCGCACGGAAGGCTATGTCGACGGCATCACCGGCAAGCTGAAGCTCGACTGGTTCGGAACAGAGCCGTCCGAGACGGGGGAAGCGACCGATATCGAAGGCCACTGGGCCCAGGAACAGCTGGAGACGATGCTGGCGGCAGGCGTCTTGTCGTCAGATGAAGAAGGCCTGCTGAGACCCAATGGCGAGATCTCGCTTGGCGACTGGATGCTCATGATCACCAAAGCGCTATACGGCGAGCAAGCTGCATATATGGGCTACTATAGAGACGACGAGACGCTGTTTGCGGATGTTCCCGAAGACAGCCCTTACGTCGATGCCGTCCGGTTGTTCGTTCAGCAGAAATGGCTAAAAGCGGATGCGGCTGCCGAGCTGAATCCCGAACAACCGCTGACACGGCAGCAGCTGGCGGTCATGCTGACACATATGCTCAATTACGATAAGCTTTCGAACTTCATGCAGCAAGACGTCGCAGTTAACAGTCTGAACGACGCGGGTGCGATCCAGAACAAGGGCGCGGTTGCCATCGTAGCCAGCCTGGGTCTGCTGCAGCCGGCCGCCGGCCGCTTCAACCCGGATGGGGTCGTGACCAAGGCGCAGGCGGCGACGATCATCATGCGGCTGGTTGAGCTCCAGGGACGCACGGACAATTTCTTGTTCCGTTGACGGGGATACGTTACAATGAGGACGTATTACATATCCGTCTTGGGATGAGAGGAGCGACTTGAAGCATGTACGAAATCGCGATTATCGGAGCCGGGCCTGCCGGAGCCAGCGCCGCACTATTCACTGCCAAGGCCGGCAAGTCGACACTGGTGCTGGACAATAATCAGAGCATGACGAAGCGAGCCTGGGTGGAAAATCATTACGGCGTGCTGGAGACGACCGGCCCCAAGCTGGTCGAGCTCGGCAAGCAACAGGCGGCCAAATTTGGCGCCGAGATCATGGAAGAGCTCGTGACGCGTCTGGAGCCGATCGAGGACGGGATCCTGATCCATACGGATACGGGCGAGAACTACGAGGCCCGTCAGGTCATCATTGCTACCGGGATCGCCCAGGATCTGCTGGAGACGAGCGGCATCATGACCCGTCCCGGTACCGAGCCGCGCATCAAGACCGTCATCGATTGCGACCCGCAGGGACGCACCTCGATGGAGCGCGTCTGGGCGGCAGGGACAGCCGCAGGCATGAGCGTGCATACAATCATCACCGCCGGCGACGGCGCGAAGGTAGCGATCAATGTCATCAGCGAGCTGAACGGCGAGCGTTACGTCGATCACGATGTCCTGAGATCATAAATGAATTCCATTCACTGATAAGAGCATGGAGCCCCTCGGGGCGGACAGCAAGCGGTACTTTCTGTATAGCAGGAAGCGCGCTTGCTGCCCGCATTCCCGCAGGGGCTTTTCCCCGGTTCAGGATACTGCCGCCTTCAGTCACTTCCTCCCGGCTTTGAATCTGCGGGTGTTTCAGTTAAAATAAGAGCATTGACTTGGTAGGGTATAGAAGGGAGTATATTTTGTGGTTGCAATGCAGCATCACCGGTTGACCAAAGCGGACATTGGGAGGCGGGTCTTTTTTATCTTGCTGGGCGCTGCGCTTGTCTCTGTCGCACTCGAGATCTTTCTGGTCCCGAACCAGATTATAGATGGCGGTATTGTCGGCATTTCGATTATGCTGGCGCACTTGTTGTCCTTGCCGCTGGGGCTCTTTTTGTTTGCGTTGAATGTGCCGTTCCTGTTCCTGGGCTACAAGCAGATCGGCAAAACATTTGCGGTCTCAACTCTGTTCGGGGTGACGCTGATGTCGGTCGGCACCTTGCTGCTGCATCACGTCAAACCGCTCACCATCGATACGTTCCTGGCGGCGGTGTTCGGCGGCGTCATCCTGGGCATCGGTGTCGGACTGGTCATCCGCTTCGGCGGATCACTGGACGGCACGGAGATCGTGGCGATCCTGATCAACAAAAAATCGCCGTTCTCGGTGGGAGAGATCGTCATGTTCTTCAATCTGTTCATCATGACGACTGCAGGCTTCGTCTTCGGGTGGGACCGTGCGATGTACTCGCTGATCGCCTACTTCATCGCCTTCAAGACGATCGACATCATCATCGCTGGCTTCGATGAATCCAAGTCCGTCTGGATCATCAGCGAGGAAGCGCGGGAGATCGGCTCGGCCATCATGGACAGGCTCGGCCGGGGCGTTACCTTCCTGCAGGGCGAGGGCGCTTTTACGGGAGATAGCAAGCAGGTGATCTTCTGCATCATCAACCGGCTGGAGGAAGCCAAGCTGAAGTCGATCGTACAGGAACTGGACACATCAGCCTTCCTGGCCATCGGCAATATCCACGATGTCAGGGGCGGCCGGTTCAAGAAGAAGGATATCCATTGATCGCCGGAGGGAAGCCGGCGCATAAGGAAGGCGGGGCTGGCATGCAGCTGGATGAGTTTGGAAGAATACGCCATTGGACGGCGCAGCGGCAGTCGGCTGCATGGCTGGCCGAGCAGGGCGTCATCCTCGGCATCGGCGACGATGCGGCGGTGGTGGAGCCGTTGCCGGTGGATGGGAGCGGGGGGTGGCGGCAGCTGATGGCTGTCGATACGATGGTGGAGACGGTGCACTTCCTGCCGTCCACGATGACGGAGGCGGATATCGGCTACAAGGCGCTTGCCGCCAATGTCAGCGACATCGCAGCGATGGGCGGCTTGCCCCGGCATGCGCTCGTCTCGGTGAGCGCGCCGCCCGCATGGGGTCCGGAGCGGGTCCGGCGGATGTACGACGGGCTGTATGCATGCGCCGAGCGCTATGGCGTCGCCGTCGTCGGCGGCGACACGACCTCCGCGCCGCAGCATCTAGTCATCAGCGTGACGCTCACCGGGGCCGTAGAGCGGGATGCTGTGATCACGCGGGGAGGTGCGCGCCCCGGAGATATGATGTTCGTGACGGGGCCGCTCGGACTGTCCGCAGCCGGGCTGCATTATCTCCTGGCGGCGGATCCAGCCAGGGGGACCAGTGCGGACAAGGTACCGCCGGCGGCGGACGATGAAGCCGCGCCGGCCGCGCTGATCCGGGCGCACCGGCGGCCGCAGCCTTCGGTGCAGGCCGGCCGCTGGCTGGCGGCGCGAGGCACCTGCTCGTCGCTCAACGATGTGAGCGACGGGCTGGCGAGCGAGGCGTGGGAGCTGGCAGAGGCCTCGGGCGTCAGGCTGGTGCTGGAGTCGGAGCGGCTGCCCCGCCACGGCTCGCTGTTGTCCTATGCCGCCGCCATCGGCGCCGATCCGCTCGAGTGGATACTCTACGGCGGCGAGGACTATGCTCTGGTCGGCACGATCGCAGCAGCGGACGCGCTGGCTGCCAAGCAGGAGCTGGGCGCGCAGGGCCAGCCTTTTTATATCATCGGGCGGGCCGAGGCGGCGGATGACGGGCCGTCGGTCTGGCTGGAGACGGCGCACCCGGGATCGGCAGCCATCCGCAGGAAGCCGCTGCAACGGCGGGGCTACAATCATTTTGCGACACCAATCCAAGACGAAAGAACTGATAGGCATGATAGTTAAACATACGGTATGGCAGGCTGGCGAGGAAGCGGATACGGTCCGGCTCGCCAGAACTTTGGCGGCCTGGGCCGCTCCGGAGACGGTGCTGGCCCTCGACGGGGAGCTGGGAGCGGGCAAGACCCGATTCTCCCAGGCCTATGCAGAGGCGCTTGGCGTGCGGACGGTGGTGAACTCGCCGACGTTTACGATTATTAAGGAGTATCAGGGCGAGCAGCTGCCGCTTTATCATATGGATGTGTACCGGCTGTCGCTGATGGAAGCGGACGGGCTAGGGCTGGACGAGTACTTCTATGGCGACGGGGTGACGATCGTCGAGTGGGCGAGTCTCATCGAGCCGCTGCTGCCGCCGGAGCGGCTGGAGCTGCGAATCCTGCACAGGGAGGACGGCGGCCGCCGCATCGAGCTGACCGGCCGTGGTGCGCGCTGCGCCGCCTGGTGCCAACAACTTGAGGAGATGGGAGCGGAGAAGGCATGAACCTGCATGACGGTTTGAAGAGTGGCCTCCACCTGTATGAGCCGGGATCGGACGAGCCGCTGGTGCTGGCTTTCGATACGGCGACTGCGGCTTTTGCGGCAGCCCTGCTGCAGGGTGATCGGATACTGGGCGGGGTGCAGTCGCTTGCCGAGCGCAATCATTCGGTCAATATCATCCCGCAGCTGCAGCAGCTCCTGCGGGAGACGGGTGCTGGGGGTGAGGCGCTGACCGGGCTGGCTGTGGGAATCGGGCCGGGCTCCTATACGGGCGTCCGGATCGCGGTCACGGCTGCCAAGACACTGGCCTGGGTGTGGGATAAGCCGCTGGTCGGCGTCTCCAGCCTGGAGCTTCTGGCTTTGGGAGGCGGACCTCTCGGTCACGCAGAGGGGGCAGAGCCAGGTGACGAGGCCTGGGTCGTGCCACTGATGGATGCCAGAAGAGGACAGGTCTACACGGCTTTGTTCGACGCAGCGCCGTCCGGGTGGTCGCGACTGGCGGAGGACCAGATCCGGCTGATGAGCGACTGGCGGGGAGAGCTGATACGCAGGCTCGAAGCGGCTGGGGATCATACAGGCGAGGGTTTGCCTGCACGTCTTCGTTTTACGGGCGATCCCGCGCTGCATCTGGAGGAGATCGGCTTGTTAGAACAGGAGCTGGCTGACCGCTATCCGGATCTCCGTCTTGAGGTGCGGCCGCATGTCGCCGAGGGGCGATGGGCGGCATTGCTCGGCAGCGTCCGTCTGCTCGCGGGGGAGCAGGATACGGCGCATGATCTGGTCCCCAACTATACCCAGCTGGCCGAAGCCGAGGCCAAGCTGCAAGCCAGACTGCGGGAGGGATCCTGATGGCGGGGAGCAAGGGAGCGGGCACGGGCCGTGACCTGCAGGATGCGCTTGTGTTTCGGATGATGCGGGTGGAGGATGTGCCCGCGATCTGTCAGATCGAGCAGGAGGCATTTACGAGCCCGTGGACAGCGGAGGCTTTCATCAACGAGCTGACCAACAACCACTTTGCCCGGTATATGGTGATGATCCTGGATGGAGAAGTCATCGGGTACGGGGGCATGTGGACGATCATGGATGAAGCTCATATCACCAACATTGCAGTCCGTGAGGATTATCGCGGTCAGGGACTCGGGGAGCGGCTGCTGCTGGAGCTGCAGCGGACGGCGCTGTTCTTCGGCATGAACCGGATGACGCTGGAGGTGAGGGTCAGCAATGAGGTCGCGCAGCGCCTGTACCGCAAGCTCGGATTCGTACCGTCGGGTCTGCGACCGGGCTATTATTCCGACAACAACGAAGACGCCCTCATCATGTGGGCTGAGCTGGATCAGAGGAGAGCGGGTGAGAGGGCATGACGACAGAGATGATCACAACAAGGGCAGAGCAGGGAACAGAGGAGCTGATCCTGGCGATCGAGACGAGCTGCGATGAGACGTCCGCAGCCATCGTGCGCGGAGGGCGGGAGGTGCTGTCCAATATCGTCTCCAGCCAGATCGCCACGCATCAGCAGTTCGGCGGCGTGGTGCCGGAGATCGCTTCCCGCCAGCATGTCGAGTCGATCACAAGGATCACGGAGCAGGCTGTGCGTAAGGCGGGCATCAGCTTGCGGGATATCTCCGCAGTGGCCGTCACGCAAGGGCCGGGGCTCGTCGGGGCTCTGCTCGTCGGCATCGTCGCCGCCAAGAGTCTGGCGATGGCACTTAGCGTGCCCCTGATCGGCACTCATCATATCGCCGGTCATATCTATGCCAATGCGCTCGTGCATGAACTGGAATATCCGCTGCTGGCGCTGGTTGCCTCCGGCGGGCATACCGAGCTGGTGCTGTTGGAGCGGGAGGGCGAGTTCCGCATCATCGGCCGGACGCGTGACGATGCGGTCGGCGAGGCCTACGACAAGGTGGCACGCTCGCTAAAGCTGTCTTATCCCGGCGGCCCGCATATCGACCGGCTGGCACAGCAGGCAGACCGCGCGACGCCGCTGCCGAGGTCGTGGCTGGAGTCGGACTCGTACGACTTTAGCTTCAGCGGTCTGAAGTCTGCGGTGCTGGCGGTCATCAATCAGCATGGGATGAAGGGGCTGACGCTGGATGAGCCTGCGCTCGCGCGGGGCTTCCAGGAGTCGGTGATCGAGGTGCTCACCGAGAAGGCGATCCGTGCGGCCCGGTCCGCCGGTGTCCGGCAGCTGCTGCTGTGCGGCGGTGTCGCTGCCAACAGCGGCCTGCGCCAAGCGTTGGCCGAGCGTTGCGACGCCGAGGGCATCCCGCTGCTCGTACCGCCGCTGTCGCTCTGCTCCGACAATGCCGCGATGATCGCCGCCGCCGCCCATCTCAAGTGGCAGCGGGGCCAGTTCACCGAGCTGGACATGAAGGGCGACCCGGGCCTGTCGCTCGAGGACTGGTCGGTCAGCAGGCATAGGGAGAGTTAAGACTTAACTTTTGAAGTGCATACAAGAGCTTATTTCAATCGTGGCTGATTATTTGCGCCGGTTAGAACACCAACTTGAAGGGAAGGGCCGGGAGGACGGCTGGGGGAGGCTCTCCTGTTCGCGGCTGCTCGCCAGCCTCTCGCGGGAACCCCTCGCCGCTCTCCGGCCGGGAGATAAAGGCAAAAGTGCCTCTGTTACAAACAGGTTATCTATATTACTCCAATTTTGAGTGAATTATATGTGCATTTGCACTTAAATTCTTATCACGGAGTGATGGGTGAAGAGTACACAACTGTTTGCTTTTGGATTCTTAAAGAGGTTGTTCAAAAAGTCTGCCGCCCATCACGAAGTGATTCAGAGAAGTGGATTCGACATCGAATCTTGAATTCAGTCGAAACTTCCGGTGCTCACGTAGGTTCGCGTACACTCCGCTCCTCATTTTCTCCTGCCTCCAACCTTCTCGGTGCTGAACACCGACCATTTTTAACACGCACTTAAATGGATTAATACCGAATTGGGATCTGATTTATAATAACAAATCCTTGATTGTAAAGAGCAAGGAATATTAAAACACGATACAATACCCCCATGGTTAACCCTGTGGGTGGCCATCGTACGGGTTCGACCCCCGTCCTCGGCACTTCATAAAAGTCTTCAATCCCTTGATACATAAGGGGTTTTATTTTTGGGGGGTTAGAAATGAAGCGTCTCAGTTATCGCGCTCCACTTCCATTTTTTTGGGAGCGAATTGGGGACGAGATTTTGAATCGAATACATCGAGGAGGGAGGTCGATTGGCGGCTGAGCTTCTTGGTCACATGGGCATAGATAGGTGTCCCGGGTAACTTGAGAAGTAGAGTGTTGGCTTTTACACCAGTCTTGCCATCGTTGGGAGGTCAGCGTTAAGCCGAGATTAACGGTCAACCGCCATTTATCCTCTCCTTGTTTTTCAATGCTGAATATTAATATAATATTACTTAAGTCAAACATATGTTCTTTTTCGGAAGCGTCTTGTAGCGGGAAAGCGCTAAGTATTAATAGAAAACATGAAATACATCTGGAATCCCACAGCGTAACAGGAAGTGCTGACGGGATTCGCCCTGAGCTGGATTCTCATCTCCAATCAATAAATGCAGGGCGAAAGTGTTTGCTTGACGTTCTAACTTGTCCACCACAAAAAGAGTATTTTTTTTTAAGAAAGGGGTGCTAATCCCCCGATGCAATAGATGGTGAGCCAGTTCATGGCCGGCAGTGAATAGCTGGGCAAAATCACCAGACCGATTGTTGATGTGAATGCAAGGGATTCGGTTGATGCAAGTGTAATACCCCCAAACGTCTTTTCCCAGGTCGGCAAACAGAACCATAACGTTTCTCTCGGATGCAATTTTCAACGGGCTATTGGTTCCGTGGGTTTGAATTAGGTCTTTGACCAGTTGTCGTTCCATTCTATAACCCCCGGCAGGTTATCCCCTATATTTTTTCGGTGTGAATTTCTTCTTAGCCATTTCTTTAGACAGCCGGATCGTATTTTCTAGTGATATGCGAAGTAACTCCCGATCCTCTTCATCCATTGGCTCGCCCATAAAAGCGAGTGCAGATCCAGAGTTGAGATCATTCATCATTTCTTCGAGTTTCTTGGCAATGTCCTTTTCATCTTTTTCATTAAGAGCATAGTGCGGCTCGGCTTTTTTCGGTGCTTCTTGTTTTGAAACGCCTAGCAGGAAGTCAACGGTTACTCCAAAAAAATCTGCTATCTTTTGGAGCTTCTCCTGCTTAGGCGTGTATTTTCCTTGCTTCCAACTCGTTAAAGTAGCAGTTGTAACTCCTGTTTCTTTCGCAACACGGTAAGCTGTAATCTCACGTTCTTCCAACAATCTTTCAAATATCTGATACATAGCTTTCCTCCACCTTTTCTCAGCCGAAAAAATAAAGTCAGAAAACTAAGCTAAATGTTGTTGACTGACTCATAAAGCTATGCTAATATGACAGACATAGCTTAGATAACTGAGCTAAACAATGAATAGCTAAGGTTTCTTTTGTAACTTAGGTCTCACTATTTATTGTATAAGAAAGCTTAGTTAGTAGTCAACTATTTTCACAGGAAAGAGGTGAAGAAATTATAAAAAAAGTTCCAAAAGCTACTTAATAAAGCGAATGTGACGCCGTATCAGGAATCTAAAGAGACGGGGTGTCCACTTCAACCTAAGTAATTGGAAGAGCGGAAAGACTTGGGTGGAGCACGTGAATCAAGACACAGGGAATCAAACCCACACGGGCAATGATGTCGTTCACAGGCTCATCCGTAGATTCGATAGGACATGAATCCTCTTGGAGGCCAGAGCGTGATCATGACCGACGCCATGCTGAGCCAGTACCTTCAAACCAAACTTGGGCCTGCCTATGTCCGTTTGCATCAAGCGATACCAACTGCAGGACGGCAGCACACACCTATTCTACCCAGAGCGATACTCTACATTAATTCCAGACGGAAACCTAGGCAGCACCTGGTACGGTACGACGCCGGAAGAAGCTGACTTGATGAGCGGAGCCACTGCTGCACAAGTGGAAATCTTGAACACGGGCGTAGCCCTCACAGCCATCAAGGAGCCGCACCCGGTCAACGTGGAGACTATCGTATCTTTATCCTGCCTTCGTTCGCGACCATTGACAATGTATTTATCCCCAAAGTGGCGTAGCATAAGGGGTCTCGGGCCCTAAAGGAGAAAGCAATTGAGCGAAAAACGAAAGGTAAGGTCATGAAGAACGTCAAATACGGTAAGCAGTGTTACCGGTCGGGTGATGTCGTCGAGATCGAGCAATTGGAGTATGACGGCTTTGTCCGTTGACACGCTGATTGATCGGAATTACGAGCCACCAGCGCCCCCGGAGCCACTCGAGCCGAAGACGGTCGACGAGATGACGTTGCCAGAGCTTAGGAAGTACGCAGCAGATAATAACATCGATCCTGACGACGTCACGAAGAAAGACGAGATTCTAGCGGCTATCAAGGCCGCATCAAATGAAGGGAGTGGTAAACAATGAGTGTGATGGGAATCAATGTTCTTGACTATGGTGCTGACCCGACGAATACTCTAGACTCGACACAAGCCTTCCATGATGCAATGGTAGATTGTCAGATGCGGCATACACTGATTATTCCAGCAGGTACCTACAAAATTACGGACACTATTCTTAACAATGCAGCGCGAATCCAGGGTGAAGGCAAATATATAGATTCAGGTAAACGCGGAACACGAATCGTATTTAGCGCACCTATCAACACAGCTAACGATTGGAAGCCTTGTTTTCTATTTGATAAAGGGGCGCATATCTGGGTTGAGCACCTAACCATCCACGGAGTGGTAGACTATAACGTTCGAAACCTCACCACGTACATCGACAAAGACTTGTTTGACCAAAGGAAGATAGAGATGTTTGCGCCTGGATTGACCGGAATCAAAATTGGAATAGGATCCCAGGTAAAGTTTAACAACGTCATGACAAGTAAATTGAAATGCGGCGTCCAGTCCGATAATCGCACCGGTCATATTACGTGGCTTGAATGTGACATTGGTGGCCTATTCGGAATTTACGTTTCCCGTCCGACAGGCGACTACTATTATCATGGTGGCACACTTAAAGGGGCATTTGCAGGATGTCTCTTGGGTGACAGTGGATGTAATTGGGAAATGATGCGCGTGCACATGGGGTTTAGCCCTTATGGGTTTTTCCAAGTTAATGATGGCCGACTAGATCGCGGTGAAGTGGGCAGCAGAAAGGGGATGGAAGCTTGGCAACTTCGCTCCATCAAGTTTGAAGTTATTGGCGAGTGCGCCATTGACCTATTACCAGATTCACTGAGCTGGGAATCTTCAATCGAAGCTTATGGTTTTAGTTGGTCGACATTAGACCCATCTGATAGTTGGTTCTACGGAATGCCCGATCAGCTGGTCGCACCAGCTGACAAGCAAAAGCGGGCGTTGCGTCTAGGCATTGTTCGTGATGTAAGATTTTTGTCTCAATACACCACAGCGGGGATATTTAGGTACAGTCCGGGTCGTTATAGAACTAACGGAGATCGGATTGTTGAGGTTGATTTTTTGGATGGTGATGCAATCTTCGACAGAATTCATGAAGATGACATTCAAATCCGCACTAAGGTTGCAGGAGCGCGGATCGATGCAGGTTATCCACGGATGTTCTCTCAGGCCACAAGCGCTCCGTTTAATCCTATTCGAAGCGGAAACTTGGTTTTGACTGGGCAGAGTGAAATCATCACGACTAGGTGCGTATTGACCCCGGTAAATCGTAATCAGTTGCCCGAAGGGCTCGATGTCCCGCGTGAAGTGGTAGATCTGTACGGCCAGAATCCACCAATCTATCTACTCACCCCGAATGAAGGGATAAATCAAAATCCTGAATTATCCTTTAATTTTGCTGATGGGGGCAATGCAATATATGACAGGGATTATTTATATTACAGAGCATTTGCGATGATGCCTGGGGGGATAACATCTCCCACCTCGCGTATTGGCGTGGACATCGAAGGACGCGACCTCGACAACAATCAAGTGAGGTTTACGCGGCACGCATACACGAATTTTTATAACTCGGCCGGAACAAGTACATCAACGACAATGCCATCATGGAGAATGTTATCAGGTAATTACGAGAGGATCAATAAGGCCAGATACACGAAAATGCGTTATATATATTCGGAACAGAATGCAGGTCGGCCGATTTACATTATTCCGCCGATCGTTACGCTCAACGCATTAACCCCGTACTCACCTTATCGCAAGCCATATGCGGTAGATGATGTGTATTTTCCGCCTGGAAAGGGACCAGTCATAGAGTCTCAAAATGGATCAAAATTCCGAATTACTGTTTCAGATGAGGGCATTTTTTCGGTATCTCCAGTATGAGGAGGAGCGTTCGATGGCAGCAAAGCGTGAAAAAGTCTGGCCGCTGGTAGAGTCGTGCCGTGGCCTTACCGACGACGTCTACATGGAATTAACGGTGATCTACATCGAAGAGAGCGGCCGTAGCAGGGGCACACAGCAGATAACAACATCGATATGGGAGATGCGACTAAGAAAGACGAGATTCTAGCGGGTGTTCAAGCCGCACCAAATGAAGGGCGTGATATTCAATGAACGACGTTATCAAGTTTTGGGACACTATCACCCAGAGTGCTATGGATGTTGCTTCTGACTGCCCACTCCCAGTGTCAATTGTAGGAGGGGGTGGTGAGTCACTTCCGATTGAAGTAGTGCTCCAAAACGAATCGACAGCTGCTGGTAATGGAACACCTTTGACAGTGGGTGAATACAAGACACTTACGATTGAAGTATATGGTACATCCGTCAGCAGGACGGTCATTTTTGAGATTCAGAGCGTAAGCAACGCTTGGTACCCGATCCAAGGAATAAAGATACAGGATTACTCCATGGCGACACAGACGACAGGAAGTGGTGAGGTGTGGCAATTTGATATTACAGGGGTAACTGCGGTCCGCGCTCGCATTTCTGCTGTCGCAGGTGGCAACGTGAGCGTCCGAGGAAGGGCGGTGGTGTAAAGTGGATATAGTTGCTCGTAGTATTGCTGGTCGGGCTGGTTCCGGGGTCGGAAGCATCCGAGAAACAACACTCAATGTAACAGATTTTGGGGCCATCGGGGACGGCGTTTTTGATTGTACGCAAGCGTTTGTTGACGCTATGAACGCATGTAACTACCGTCGAGAACTGCGAATTCCGGCAGGTAACTACCTCATTAGGCAAACCGTAACTAATAAGGCACGTAGGATATACGGAGAAGGTGCGTATGTTGATTCTGGCGCTGGGGGGACAAATCTAATTTTCCGGCCAGTTACTTTTACGGACTTGATGCCATGTCTGCACTTTAGCACTATGGCTGAAGTTATTGTTGAAAACTTATCTATAAATGGCAACAAGGCATATTTCGTCAGAAACCTCTCGGATTATATCGACAAGTCTTTGTTTGATGAACGTAAGTATGAAATGTTTGAATCGGGTGTTGTTGGAGCTACAGTTTCCCTAAATTCAACCGTAGTTTTTAGGTCTGTGCGGACGAGAAACATTAAAATCGGTATACGCCTTGAAAACTATGTTGGACATATTACTATTTATGATTGCAACCTAAATGGAGGCTTTGCAGGACTGTATATAGATCGCAATAATTCTGATTATTTTATTCAGGGCGGTGCTATAAATGGCAGCTTTGCCGGGATACTGCTAGGGACTTCAGGTACAAATATGAGTCTTAAGCGGGTGCATTTGGGGTTTGCGCCTTACGGAATCTACCAAGTCGAGGATGGGAAAAATTACGGACTTAAGGGGATGGACTCCTGCACATTAGATGATGTGAGGTTTGAAGCAGTAGGGGAGTGTGCAATTAGTTTATTAGACCGTACAGAAATGTGGGATACACAAATCGGCGGGTTTGGTTTCAGTTGGTCCGCGTTGAATCCTGCTGATCCCTGGTTTCAAGCTCTACCAGAAGAGCTACTTGCGAATCGTCAGCAATATGCTTTAAGACTCGGGAAATTACGCAGATCAAGGTTGCTTAACTTACAGTATGGCGGGGTAAGGGCTAGCACGAATGTCACGGGCGGCAGAATTGCAAGCATAGCGCATATAACTGGCACTAACGACTTGTCGGCGATACCGGACATGAACCTTATGGACGTAGGTAGAAAGGACGGTTCAGCATACACAACATTGAACCTAGAGCGTGTTCATGACTATTTGCAAAGTCCAATTAATCACCCATTGCTTCGTGGTGGTGGGCTAGTTAATCAGAACACTAACGCTTGGGAGAAGAGTTTGTGTATTTTAGAAGAGGTGACGGGGAATCTTGCTGAAATACCAGTTTCTTTAAGCCCTCGCATTCAAGAGTATTATGGTAGTGCACTGAGGGTTTTTAAAATGACACCAACATCAAATCAAGCAAGTGTTAACATCCCCTTGATTGGCACGGCAGCAGAGCGTCGTTTTGACAAGTCGGTTAATATCAAGGGATTCCTTTATAGCACTGGTCAGTCTATGTTGGAACTTGCAGTCGATGATACCGGGTCCATACTTCGTTACCTCTACAATTCCCCAAACGCAGGTGGAAGTTGGGTGGAGAAATTCGGAGTGGATGAGACCCGCCCAGGATGGACATATCGGTTCCTACGTATTCGACCGTTTGGAGGTCATACAAGTCCCGTATATTTTACGATTCCAATGGTTTCCCTCGGTGAACTCTTGCCGTATGCTGAACACAAACATGCTCAGATCGACAACGATCTTGAATTGTTAGGAGGGAAAGCTTTGATTCTCCGCTCGGAAGATGGAACGAGACATAAGATTGCGGTTAACAATTACGGAAATCTAGTCATAACAGTCATTTAGGCGCTGTCGCTTGAGAGTAAATAATCAGTTCTTTCAATTGGCAATGACTGAACGCTAACAACCGAAAATGAGAATCGAGGGATTTCGATGTCACGAAGAAAGACGACATCCTTGCCAAAATCAATGGCGTGCCTCCTACAGGGGAGTGATGAGTGGTGAGTTTTCGGATAAAGAAAACTGCTTGGCCTATCGGCTGGGCGGTTTACTTTTTTTTCAAATTTATCCATAGCTTGATCACCGCACCGACCGAGGCTAACCCAGCATGCGTAGTGAAGAGAAGTTCCTTTGATTGGATAGATTAGATTTTCATACTCAGCACCTTACAGGTGAAAGCAAGAATCAACGATTATCTTTACTTTTCGCCACCATAGGTCTGTTTTTCTTTGATTAACTCATATTTCACTCGTCTTATATCACGGATTCAGGCACTTATCCAAGGTGAATTAGGTTTTCGGCGAATTTAGATGCACTTTTCAGGCTGTTGAAAAATGGCCGGAGAGGCACGGAATCGAATCTGGAGAAGCGCAGCGTTCGCCTTTGTCCCCGGATTCACCCCTAAAAGGGGTAAAAATCAAAGAAATCTGGGGACAACAGCGATCGGAAGATCGATCCGTGACTGTAGGCTTTCTTTTTTCAACAGCCTGACTTTTGCGCTTATCGGGTGATGATGAATGTATAAAAGACAGCGGCTGGATATCCAGAGCTGACCATCGGTCAGACTCCGGCTATACCAGCCGCTGCAGGTTTGTCTCCTATTTGAACAATAAAAAGTTGGTGGCGAGCTGCCGCAGGTTGCCGTCGGAGGGCTTGTTGACGACCCGGCCGTTGAAGACGAGCGTCGATGAGCCGCCGCCGTCCAGGTTATACGCATCCTTCACGCCGAAGCGGGAGAGCAGAATCTGCAGCTCCTGCAGCGTAGCGCCGGAATTGCCGTATTCATCCGAGCCGTCGGTAACGAGGAACAGCAGCTGATCGTCCTTGTAATTGGCGATCACTGTCCGTGGCGCTCGGCGCGGGCTTGTCTTCCATTTCTCCGGGATGGGCTGGACGACACCGTTCTTGAGCAGGATCGGTACGAAGGATGCCCCGAACCGCGGATTCTCCTGGTCCAACTGCTCGCGAGAGGCGTATTTGCCGCCGATCAGCTTGAGATCCTCGCTCAGTCCGACGAAGAACAGGTCGGCAAACGAAGGCTCGAAGCCGTTGACGTATTCGCTGTTGGTCACAGTCGTACTAAGTGGATAACGACCGCTGCGGCTGTCGGCGAAACCGCCGGCATTGATGCCTGCGAGCGCATTGTACCGTTTGACGGCGGACATCGTCGTCTCGCTGCGCCCGAACGTATCGTGTCCAAGGACCATGTCGATGGCGTTCTCCGATTTGAGCTTGACCTTGAGCGCATACCCTCTGAAATGCTGTGCTTTGATATGGAAGAGCTGTGCAGTCAGCTTCTCGCTCTGGACTTCCTCCGCAGCATATCCCAGCTTTCGTACGATCCGTCGGTCATAGATGTGCCATGCCCGGCCGGCCTGGTTGCTGGCCAGCTGCAGCAGCGCATTCACTTCCTTGTTGGTCTGCTCATAGAGCTGGGTGTCCCGCTTGATCGCCTGCGCGGTAACGGTCGCCATTTCTTTGGCCTTGTCCAGTTCCTGGATAAGGCTGCCTGTGTATTCGGACGCTGTGACCTGCGAAGCAGGGGCAGTGATCTCCTGCGGCAGTTCGTTCAGTTCGACGGCGGGGTTGAAGATGATCAGCCACGCCAGGACGCCAAGGAACGGAGCACAGGTCAGCAGAGCCAGACGGTTGATATGCTTGATCTTCATTATTTCAACACATCCAGGCTCTGTTTGAGCTCGTTCAGTTTTTTGTTGACCTCATTAATCTGTGTATATAATTGATTGCTGTTATCTGTCTTCTCCGTCGTATTGTCCTTGGCGAAAGTCAGCAGCTCGTTTAGGGCATTAACCTTGCCTTCCAACTGGGTGATCTCGGTGGCAAATCCGTCCTGCAACTGGGCGATCTGAGTCTGATAGTCTGCCTGTACGGCTGCGATCTGCCTGGCAGTCTGCTGCTCGATCACAGCGGTCAACTCGGCCTGCTTCTTGTCTGAGTACCAGATGGCGCCGGCTATGCCTGAGCCGATAAGCACGACCCATACCAGCAAAAATACCACCACGGACTTCGTCGTCGATCGTCGGGCTCCTCTCTCTGGTAGGCCCTTGGATGTCTGAATATCTTGATTCATAGCTTGGTCTCCTCACCTCAACAAATAAGACGCAGCCGGAGTCCAAAAGTTGCGAATAAACCGGTGAGAATTGGATGAGAAATGACTCATAGTGCGTGTTCAAAAAGGTCGGTTTTCAGCACCGAGAAGATTGGAGGCAGGAGGAAGTGAGGAGCGGAGCGTAGGCGAACCTACGTGAGCACCGGAAGTTCCGACTGCATTCAAGCTTCGACGTCGAACCCGCCTCCTGAATCACTTCGTGATCAAAAGCGGACTTTTTGAACAACCTCTCATAGTTGACAGACCGGATCGATGTCGCTATACTGGGTAACAATACATGGAAGACATCCATATCGGAACACGCGATGAACAGGAACAGTAAGATGCATCGGGGCCAGAAGCCGGACAACCGGCGGATGGATCAGAGAGCTGCGGGACGGTGCGACGCACCCCATACCATCTGAAGCTCGCCTGGGAGCGGGAGGCTGGAACGTAATACGGACGCTTGGCGAAGCCGGTTACGAGTACATCCTCACGGCAGCCCCCGTGATCGGGCAGCGTATCGGTTCTTGGATCCGGACCAGAGCAGATACGCAGGTAAGGTGGGCGCGCTCCCCGGGGAGCATGAGCGTCAACAAGGGTGGTACCGCGCGGACAATGGTCTGTCGTCTCTTGCAATAGAGATGACAGGCCTTTTTTGATGCCTTCGCAAGTGTCCAACTTGTATACCGTTCGATTGAAGGATGCTAACATGTCAATAAAACTTTACTGCCCGGCTGCGGCACGTGTATGCGCTGGCCGGCATAGAATTGCATAGAGAAACGCGATGAACAGGAGCAGTAGGAATCACGTCGGGAACCAGAGAGCTGTGGGGTGGTGCGACACAGCCGAAGACGATCCGAACTCGCCTGGGAGCGGTGTGCCGGAAAGGGAAAAGCGCGTGAGCGCTTGAGTCCCGGCAAGGCGCGACGGTTAACCCCCGTGACCGGGTGACGAGCGGGTCCGGAGCATGAGCTCCAGGCCAACAAGAGTGGTACCGCGGCAGCAGCAGCCTGTCGTCTCTTAACAATCTAAGAGACGGCGGGCTTTTTTGTATGGATACTAACATTTCAGGAGGATGATTATTATGACAATTCAAAATATTCGGATCTTTGATACGACACTGCGTGACGGAGAACAATCGCCAGGAGCTTCTATCGACCCTGCCCAGAAAATCGTCATCGCCCGTCAATTGGAAAAGCTCGGTGTGGATATCATCGAGCCGGGCTTCCCCGTCTCCAGCCCCGGCGAATTCAGCGCCGTCCAGCAGATCTCGCGAGAGCTGCAAAACACGGAGATCGTCGGATTTGCCCGCGCAGTGAAAGGAGATATCGAAGCAGCGATCCGGGCTACGGAGGATGCGGCTCGCCGCCGCCTGCACCTGTTCATCTCTTCTTCCGATATCCATCTGGACTTCCAGCTCAAGAAGACGCGGGAAGAGGTCATCCGGATCGCCCGCGAGATGGTAGCCTTCGGCAAAGCTTCGGTCGATGAGATCGAATTCTCGCCGATGGACTCGACACGGACCGGCATGGCATTCGTTATCGAGCTGGTGGAAGCGGTCATCGAGGAAGGCGCCACCGTCATCAATCTGCCGGATACGCTGGGGATTGCGCTGCCGGATGAGTATGAGGCCTTGTTCCGGACCGTGCGCAGCGGGGCCCGCGGCGGTGACAAGGTACGCTATAGCGCCCATTGCCATAACGACTTGGGGCTCGCCGTGGCCAACTCGCTGGCGGCCATCCGCGGCGGAGCGACCCAGATCGAGGTAACCGTGAACGGAATCGGGGAGCGTGCGGGCAACTGTTCGCTGGAGGAACTGGTGATGGCGATGGAGACACGCCAAGAAGCCTTGCAGGCCGGTACTGGCATCCGCACGTCGGAGATCTATGCCACCTCGCGGCTGGTCAGCCGCACGATGCACTTCCCAATTGCTTACAATAAGCCGATCGTCGGCCGCAACGCCTTCCAGCATGAATCCGGCATCCACCAGGACGGCTTGCTGAAGAACCGCAATACGTACGAGATCATGGACCCGGAAGCGATGGGGATCCCGCGCAGCATGATCATCTTGGGCAAGCACTCGGGTCGTCATGCGATCAAACACCGGATGGGTGAGTACGGGATCGAGGTGACGGGAGAACAGCTGGAGGAGGTCTATAACCGCTTCAAGGCGGTGGCCGATGAGAAGAAGATCGTCACCGACGATGAGCTGCTGCGCTTGGTTGGCGAAGCGACGGCAACCCAGCATGATCCGTATGTACTGACGGATCTGCAGGTGCAGACAGGCGGCGCCCAGTCGTGCACAGCTCAGATCACGGTGCGGACTCAGGACGGCGCCCTGCATACCCGGACCGGAGAGGGGACGGGGCCTTTGGAAGCGGTGATCCGCAGCATCCAGGAGGCGATCCCGGTAGCGGCCCAGTTCGAGGATCTGGAGCTGCATTCGCTCTCTACAGGCGAGGATGCACACGGGGAAGCGGTAGTCAGCATCCTGCACGAGCAAGCGCGTCATCAGGGCACGGCGATCCACAAGGATATTATCCTGGCCGCCGCCACCGCTTATGTTGCCGCCTGCAACCAGGCGCTGCTGAGCTCCGCCCGCAAAGGGCAGCAATCGCAAGTCTAGTTCGCTTCGCTAGGTTAGAGCCGCAAGCAGCTGCCGACGAGGCACGCTCTTGTGGCTCTTTCTCTCACGATACAAGCTCCACTTGCCGACGAATATGAAATATTAATCTGACCCTGTGAACAAAAGTTATCCACATATCCTCCACAATCTGTGGGTAACTCTTGTAGATATTGATAAATCAACGTTTTTTTATTCCGCTAGGTTGGGGATAGAAATTCATAGTGATTGTTGTGGATAATGTGGACAATGTGTGTAAAACTTTCATTATTGGCTTTGCAAAAATGTCAATCTTAATTTTTTATGAAGAAAAGCCCGTTTGGGAAGGTTCATTATCGACAGAATTGCCTAACAATTCACAGAAAGCTGTGGATAAGTCTGTGGATGACGGGGATTAGTGCTAATAAGGGGGGCAAAGGAATGAAGATTGCCATATTTGGCGGGACAGGCCGGGTAGGACGCGAGGTGTTGTCGAAAGCGATGGCGGATGGCCATCAAGTGAGGGTGCTGGTGCGGGACATACAGCGTCTAGAGACACTGTTGGAAGCGTCTTTTGCGGGAATGAAGAGGCGTGATACGCTACAAGTATACGAGGGAGACGCGCGAAGCGACCAAAGTGTCCGTGCGGCAATCGCTGGCGCAGATGCGGTTTTCAGCGCTCTCGGTACGGACGGCGGTACGGTACTCAGCGAGACGATGCCGCACATCCTCTCCGCGATGTCCGAGTCGAGGGGCAGGCGGCTCGTGACGATCGGCACGGCCGGGATCCTGCGAAGCCGTGCGGAGCCGGACCGTCTGCGCTACGAGTCAAGCGAATCCCGGCGTACCCAGACCCGTGCCGCGCTGGAGCATCGCAGGGTATGGGAGATGTTGGAGCTGTCCGATGCGAACTGGACGATTGTCTGCCCCACCTACCTGCCAGATGGAGAGCGTACGGGACAGATTCGTGTCGAACGCGAATATCTGCCTGCCGGCGGGCGGGAAATTTCAGTGCCGGATACTGCGGATTTTGCCTATAAGCAGTTGTGGGATTTGTCGTTTACCCGTTGCCGGGTCGGGATCTGTTATTAGGAACAACGATACACATGACAAAAGGGGCGTCCCTCCGTCATCAACTGATGACGCTTTGGGACAGCCCCTTGAGATGATCCAATTAGTTGAGCAGCTCTTCCCAATCCGCATAGACGCCAGACAGCTCTTCCTTATAGCGTTCGATCGCTTCTTGACGTTCGCCTACGGCTACATAATCGTTATAGATATCGGGCTGGGTAAGCTCATCCTCCAACGCAGCGATTACCTGCTCCAGACGAGCGATGTCCGCCTCCGCTTGCTCCAGCTTGCGCTGCCGCTGCCGCTCATCTTTTTTGGCTTGTTTTTCGGCCTCATACGACGAGGTGGGCGAAGGGGCTGCAGATGTTGCCGCGGCTGCCGTTTTTTGGCCGGATTCCGCCGCGGCTAGCTCCTCCAGCTCCCGCAATTCCTGTTTTTTCTCGATCATTTCGTCGTAATTTCCCAGGAAATGTTGTGTCCCTGCCGGTGTCAGTTCGACAATCCGCTCGGCCATTTTGTTCAAGAAATACCGGTCATGCGAGATAAACAGCAGGGTTCCCTCGTACTCCATCAGCGCAGACTCCAGCACTTCCTTGCTGAATAAGTCGAGATGGTTGGTCGGTTCGTCAAGGATTAGCACGTTCGCCTCCTGCAGCATCAGCTTCGCCAGCGACACGCGCGCCTTCTCACCGCCGCTGAGCGCCGAGACCCGTTTCTTCACATCCTCGCCGCTGAACAGGAAGTTGCCGAGCACGGTGCGGATGCGTGCTTCCTCCAGGTGGGCGTATGCGCCCCAGACCTCCTCCAGTACCGTGTTGCTTGGGGTTAGTCCCGTTTGCTCCTGGTCATAGTAGCCGATCTGGACGTTGCTCCCCCATCGGATTGTGCCGGCGGCAAGCTTGGCATGAGGATTGATCAGCGCTTTGAGCAGAGTAGACTTGCCGACACCGTTGGGCCCTATGAGGGCCACCGTCTCCGAACGCTGCAGACGAAAGTCGACATTCCGGAAGAGCGGTTCGTCCTGGCCTTCAAAGGCGAGCGACAACTGCTGGACCTCCAGCACGTCTTTGCCTGTGCGGCGCGTGATGCTGAAGGCGAAGTGGGCTTTCTTCAGCTCGCCGAGCGGCTTGTCCAGCCGTTCCATCTTCTCCAGCGCCTTGCGCCGGCTTTGCGCCCGCTTGGTTGTCGAAGCACGGACGATATTGCGTTCGATAAAATCCTCCATGCGGGCAATCTCGTCCTGCTGTTTCTCGAACGCTTTCATCGTCGCTTCGTATTCGGCAGCTTTGATCTCGATGTAACGGCTGTAATTGCCGGTATATCGTTTGGCGGAGTGGCGTTCGATCTCCACAATGGCGGTCGCCAGCGCATCCAGAAAATAACGGTCATGCGAGACGACCAGGATGGCGCCGGGATAGCCGCGCAGATAGTCCTCCAGCCAGGTGAGCGTCGGGATGTCCAAGTAGTTGGTCGGCTCATCGAGCATCAACAGATCCGGAGCCTGCAGCAGGATGCGCGCCAGCGCCAGCCGGGTCTTCTGTCCGCCGCTAAGCGTATGGATCGGCGTCTCTGGGTCGAAGGTGCCGAAGCCCATCCCGTGGAGCACGCTGCGGATCCGGGTGTCGATCTCAAAGCCGCCCTGCTCGCGGAACCACTCCGAACGGACGGCATAGCGGTCCAGAATATCCTGATAGCGCTTTTCATCAGTCTGCATCGCAGGATCGGCGATCTGTTGTTCCATGGCGCGAAGCTCCTGCTCGGTGTCCAGCAGCTCCGAGAAAACGGCCAGCATCTCCGCCTGGATCGTACGGTCGGACTGGAGCCCGCTGTTCTGCGCGAGATAGCCGATGCGGGTTTCTTTTGACTTGAAGATCGAGCCTGAGTCAGCTGACATCTCGCCGCAGATGATCTTGAGCAGCGTAGACTTGCCGGCGCCGTTGACGCCGACCAGACCGATGCGCTCACGCTCCTGGATCTGCATGGTGATATGAGAGAGTACGGACTTGACGCCGTAGCTTTTGGATAGATCAGATACTTGTAGCAGCATAGCAACCTCCGGACGATGGATTCATCCTTATATTGTACCATAATGAAAGTCGGCACGTCTCTGTCTGCCGCGCAAGGTTTGCTGAGCGTCTTGGCGAAATCCAGGGATCAATGGTAAACTAAAGCATAACAAAAGCAACAGAAGACTGGAGAGGCAGAGCGTATGAAGCAGCCGGTGACCGCAGCAGATAAGAGCTTGCTCCGGCAAGTGATGAAAGACCGCCGGGACAGGCTGGATGACACGGTGCGGGCCCAGTGCTCCAGACGGATCACGGAGCTGGCGATGACTTATATCCGCGGTCTTGACGCCGGATCCGTCATGCTCTACCTGTCGTTTCGGTCGGAGGTTCGCACGGATGCGCTGATCGAGTCGTTATGGTCGGAAGGCCGGGCGGTGATCGTCCCCGTGAGCAATCCGTTCGACCGTTCCCTGACCTTGTACCGACTCCATGACTGGGAGCATCTGATCACAGGGGCTTATGGGATCCGCGAGCCCGATCCTGGACTGGCCGAGCCATGCGGGCCGCAGTTCGTGCCGGATCTGGTCCTTGTACCAGGATTGGCCTTTGACGCCAAAGGCGGAAGACTGGGATACGGCGGCGGGTATTATGATCGGTTCAGAGAGCAGATGCCGGCACGGCAGTCGGACTCATCCGCCGATTCTCTGCGGGCTGCGGCACCGCTGTGGATCGGTCTTGCTTATGAGCTGCAGATGATTGACGAAGTGCCGATGCAGCCGCATGATGCGGTCATCGATGGCGTCATTACCGAGCAAGGGATCCGGCTGACATCAACGTTAGAAAGGGGATGAGGATGATGAAAGGCTTTACCCATTTCAATGAGCAAGGACGTGCCCGCATGGTGGATGTCTCGGAGAAGGAGACGACGGCCCGCAGCGCTTCCGCGCGCTCGTCGGTGAAGATGGCGGCAGAGACGCTGCGGCAGATCAAGAGCGGCGGCATCAGCAAAGGAGATGTGCTGTCAGTTGCCCAAGTTGCAGGGATTATGGCGGCCAAACGCACGTCCGAGTGGATCCCGATGTGTCATCCGCTGCCTCTGACAGGGATTGATATTCAATTCTATGACAACGACAGCGATGTGCTCTTCATCGAGGCAACAGTCAAGACGACCGGCAAGACAGGCGTGGAGATGGAGGCCTTGACAGCGGTCTCGGCCGCTGCTCTGACAGTCTATGACATGTGCAAGGCGCTGCAGAAGGATATGCTGATCGGTCCGACGATGCTCATCCATAAAGCGGGCGGCAAAAACGGCGATTACCAGGCAGCAGAATAAGAAGAGGTCCGCAGGCGCGGTAAGAAAGGTGAACAGGATTGGGGGGCTATGGATGAGATGGAAAGTGGCGATACTGACAGCCAGCGACAAAGGCTCGGCAGGGGAACGGGAGGATACGAGCGCCCAGGTGATTCGAGAGCTGGTAGAGGAAGAGCTCGGGGGCGAGATCGTCGACTACCGGATCGTGCCGGATGAACAGGACGAGATCACGGCAGCGCTGATCGAGATGATCGACTATTATCAGGCCGATCTGGTGCTTACGACCGGCGGCACCGGATTGGGACCGCGCGACGTGACCCCGGAGGCGACACAGCGCATCATCGAGCGGGAGGTACCGGGTATCGCCGAGGCGATGCGGATGTTCTCCATGCAGAAGACCAAGCGGGCGATGCTCTCCCGGGGCATCTGCGGCATCCGCGGACGGTCGTTGATCCTCAACCTGCCGGGCAGCCCCAAGGGCGTGCATGAGAGTCTCGTAGCGATCATGGACCAGCTGCCTCATGCACTGCAGATCCTTACTGGCGCGATCGGGGAGCACAAGCGATGAGCCGGGCCAAGGGCGGGACGAGACTGACGGAGGTTCCGGTGCATGAGGCAGTCGGGCTGCGGCTGGCCCATGATCTGACCCAGATTATCCCCGGTCAGTTCAAGGGGCGGCTGTTCACCAAAGGGCATCTGATCACGGAGGAGGATATCCCGCGTCTGCTGGATATTGGCAAAGAGCATATCTATATCATGGAGCTCGGTGAGACCGAACTTCATGAGGATGAGGCCGCGCAGCGGCTCGCTGCCGGCTTATGCGTGGAGGCCGATCTGGAGGCAACGGATCCCCACGAAGGCAAGGTGACGATCAAGGCGGGACGCGCCGGCCTGCTCGAGATCGACGGCGAGCTGGTGCATGAGATCAACCGGCTGGGCGAGATCGCTCTGGCGACGGTAGCCCATCGCACCGTCGTCCAGCCGGGCCAGAAGATCGCAGCCACGAGAGTGATCCCGCTATTCGTTGACCGCGACAAGATCGCCCGCGCCGAGCAGCTGCTTGCGGGTTACCGGGACGCGCGAGGAGAAGCGCCGCTGCGGATCCGTCCGTTTCGACGGATGCGGGTGGGCTTGCTCACGACCGGCGGCGAGGTGTTCAGCGGCCGCATCCAGGACCGATTCGGTCCGGCCGTGCGCGACAAAGTGGCTGCATTCGGCTCCGAGGTCATCGAGCAGCGATTTGCTCCCGATGATCGACATACAATTGTCAAGGAAATACTCTATTTGCTGGACGCAGATTATGATATGATACTAGTAACTGGCGGCATGTCAGTCGATCCGGATGACCGTACACCGGCCGCGATCCGCGAAGCCGGCGCCGAGATCGTCAGCTATGGCACGCCGATGCTGCCGGGCTCGATGCTGTTGATGGGTTACCTGCGAGGCGTCCCGATCTTGGGATTGCCGGGCTGCGTCATGCATGATCCGTACACGTCGTTCGACGTGCTGCTGCCGAGGATTTTGGCTGGCGACGTGATCACGCGAGAGGACATTGTCACGATGGGATTTGGCGGTATGCTGGGCTGTTGACCGTGCGACCTGAGACACGCGCTGCTGCAGGCTTGCAAGTCTTTGAGCGTTTCTGGGAATACTGCTTGGAGAGACATAGGCATGAAGCAGATCGATTTGCTGAGTATAGACTGTTTTTACGGGATGATCGATGGAGGAGGTTAAGGACTATGATGGGTTTGGGTACAACAGGGATTATTTTTCTGGCGATCGTGGCGCTGCTGTTGTTCGGACCGAACAAGCTGCCTGAGCTTGGCCGGGCTTTCGGACGAACACTGAGAGAATTCAAGAGTGGAGCCAAGGATATTATGGGCGATGAGGATCAGAACGAACGCAAAACTGTGGGTGCCGTGCAGGCTGATGCTTCGCGCTCGGTAGAACCAATGAACAACAAGCGCCTTCCGGACTGACCGGAGACGCTTTTTTTGTGACATCAGACGAAATGAATATGGCATAGAAAGGCGGTTCTCCAGGTGGCTGAAGAGAATAAAAAGGCCTCTTCCGGCAAAGGCAGGGAGGAGACCTTTGCAGAGCGGATCGGCCAGGAAGGCCTGATGCCGTTGCTCGGACATGTAGGTGAGCTGCGCAAGCGGATCATTGCTGTGCTGGTGGTGCTTCTCCTGGGTCTGATGGCCGGGTTGTCACTGGCCAAGCCCGTCTACGATTTCCTCATGTCGCAGGAGCCGGCAGTTCATCTGACCGTGCATAGCTTCTCGCTCTGGGACGGGGTAGGCATTTATATGAAGTTCGCCCTCATTATGGCGCTTCTCGTAACGCTGCCGTTTACGTTCTATCAGCTGTGGTCTTTCGTAAAGCCCGCCTTGGCTCCGAGTGAACAAAGAGCAACGCTCAGGTATATTCCGTTAGCCTTGATCATGCTCTTGCTGGGTTTGTCATTCTCTTATTTTGTTGTGTTCCCCATGGCGTATTATTTTACGACTGCAATCACCCGAAGTCTGGACTTGGTCGAGACTTTCGGTGCGATTCAGTACCTTCAATTCATGTTTAATATTATCATTCCGATCTCGCTCCTTTTCGAGCTGCCGATCCTGATCATGTTTCTCACCAAGCTGCGCATCCTCAATCCGGTCCGTCTGCGCAAGATGAGACGCGTGGCGTATTTCGTGCTCATCACCATATCGGCTCTTATCACACCGCCGGACGTTGTGTCCGCTATTTTAGTGGCGATTCCGCTCATTATCCTATATGAGTTCAGCGTGTTTCTGTCCGGCCGGGTCTATCGCAAGCAGTTGGAGAAGGACGCCGAGATCGAAGCCCGCTATGCGAACAGCGAAGCATGATTCCGTTCCTCCATACAGTCCCGTACAGATCGAACCCCCGATATGTACGGGACTGTTGACATTTTACAGAAAACTCTCGCAAGAGGACTTGAAATTTGAAGGTAAAATAGGTATTATAAAAATGGCTGTTAGCACTGCGAGGTGTCGAGTGCTAAATGTGCCGATATTTGGCGACAAATTTAAAAGGAGGCTATTTTTCATGATCAGACCTTTGGGTGAGCGCGTTTTGATCGAACCAATCGCGAAGGAAGAGACTACAGCTAGCGGTATCGTCCTGCCGGATACGGCAAAGGAGAAGCCGCAAGAAGGCAAAGTAATCGCAGTTGGCATCGGTGCGCTTAAAGACGGTGTGCGCGTAGAGCTGGAAGTGAAAGTAGGCGATCGCGTTCTGTTCTCCAAGTATGCCGGTACAGAAGTGAAGTACGATGGAAAAGAGTATTTGATTATGAAGGAAAGCGACATCCACGCGATCTTCGGCTAAGAGACGCGTTAGGAAACCCACATAGATTGCAGGATAGATACTTATTTGTTTTAAATCTAAGGAGGTTAATCAAGCTATGGCAAAGGATATCAAGTTTAGTGAAGACGCTCGCCGCTCGATGCTCCGCGGTGTCGATGCGCTTGCAAATGCAGTTAAAGTTACGCTTGGACCAAAAGGACGCAACGTCGTACTCGAGAAGAAGTTCGGCAGCCCGCTGATCACCAATGACGGTGTATCGATCGCCAAGGAAATCGAACTGGAAGATGCATTCGAGAACATGGGTGCTCAGCTGGTTAAAGAAGTAGCCACCAAAACCAACGACGTCGCTGGTGACGGTACGACTACCGCTACTGTACTGGCACAAGCGATGATCCGCGAAGGCCTGAAAAACGTAACCGCCGGCGCGAATCCGATGGTTATCCGCAAAGGCATCGAAAAAGCTGTGAAAACGGCTGTTGCTGAATTGAAAACGATCGCGAAGCCCATCGAAGGCAAGCAATCGATCGCTCAGGTTGCTGCCATCTCCGCTTCTGACAACGAAGTAGGCGAACTGATCGCTGAAGCGATGGAGAAAGTCGGCAACGACGGCGTAATTACTGTCGAAGAATCCAAAGGCTTCATCACCGAGCTTGAGGTTGTCGAAGGTATGCAGTTCGACCGCGGCTACATCTCGCCATACATGATTACGGATACGGACAAGATGGAAGCTGTGCTGGACAATCCGTACATCCTGATCACTGACAAGAAGATTACCAACATCCAGGAGATCCTGCCTGTACTGGAGAAAGTCGTACAATCCGGCAAGCAGCTGATGATCATCGCTGAAGATATCGAAGGCGAAGCGCTGGCAACGCTGGTTGTCAACAAACTGCGCGGTACGTTCACTTGCGTTGGCGTCAAAGCACCTGGCTTCGGCGACCGCCGCAAAGCGATGCTGCAGGATCTGGCTGCCCTCACTGGCGGTCAAGTGATCACCGAAGAGCTGGGTCTGGATCTGAAAGGTACCGACATCGAGCAGCTCGGTTCGGCGCGTCAAGTACGCATCACCAAAGAAAATACTATCGTCGTCGACGGCAGCGGCAACTCCGCTGACATCGTTGCACGCGTCAACCAAATCCGTGCGCAGCTGGAAGAGACCACTTCCGACTTCGACCGCGAGAAGCTGCAAGAGCGTCTGGCGAAGCTGTCCGGCGGCGTAGCTGTCATCAAAGTCGGCGCTGCTACCGAGACTGAGCTCAAAGAGCGCAAGCTGCGCATCGAAGACGCCCTGAACTCGACACGCGCTGCTGT
Organism: Paenibacillus jepli; assembly: GCF_047238105.1. Classification (NCBI taxonomy): domain Bacteria; kingdom Bacillati; phylum Bacillota; class Bacilli; order Caryophanales; family Paenibacillaceae; genus Paenibacillus; species Paenibacillus jepli. The sequence goes on along the minus strand of NZ_JBDFMD010000001.1, from coordinate 1,844,309 downwards.
TGAAGAAGGTATCGTATCCGGTGGCGGTACGGCCCTCGTGAACGTATACAACGCAGTTGCTGCAGTGACTACTGAAGGCGACGAGCAGACTGGTGTGAACATCGTTCTGCGCGCACTGGAAGAGCCTGTACGCACGATCGCGGCCAACGCCGGTCAAGAAGGCTCCGTTATCGTCGAGCGTCTCAAGAACGAAGCAATCGGCATCGGCTACAACGCCGCTTCCGGCGAGTGGGTGAACATGTTCGAAGCGGGTATCGTTGACCCTGCGAAGGTTACTCGCTCCGCGCTGCAAAACGCAGCTTCCGTCGCTGCGATGTTCCTGACGACCGAAGCTGTTGTAGCTGACAAGCCAGAGCCGAAAGGCGCAGCTGGCGCCGGCATGCCTGACATGGGCGGCATGGGCGGTATGGGTGGCATGGGCGGCATGATGTAATCAAGGGATTAAACCCTTGATTCATCAGCGGTTTCCGTCTTAGGAAACGCCGTTTGACCACATTGAATAAAAAAGAGGCTTCTCATGAGTTCAACTTCGAACTTATTGAGAAGCCTATTTTATTTTGCGTTGCGAAGTTACTCAAGCATTTTCGTAGTGAATCAACGATTAGTGGTCGTTCCACCTTGTACATCTTCCCAAGCACATATACAACCTTTGCATTGACCTCGTTACCGACAACTTTCTCGGCGAAAGTTGATAGAAGAGTAGATATTGCTGAATGATGGAAGGGAAGATGTATAACACGAATCCATTAGGTTTATGCTGACAATGTGATATAATGGATTCACTGAAATAACTCCGTATCGGAGGTGTCATAAATGGCAGTTGATAAAAATAAAGTCATGCAAATATTTGATCAATTAACCGAATCGGCACAACAATCGGCATTTGATTTTATGCAATACCTTTCCACAAAACAGAATCAACTTGATTGGGAGGATATTGCGAAATTGGAGCCGGATGCCGCACCGTTAAGCGAAGAAGAAGAACGCCAATTAAACAGCGAGAGCGGATTTATGTCTTGGGAGGAAGCGATGAATGAGCTTAACTTACCGACTGACATTAAATCGTGATGCCGTTAAATTTGTGGCCAAACAAGAAAAGGCTATCCAGGAACGCATACGCAAATCATTGCTTGGCTTAACTGTTCGACCACCGGTAGTGACATAAAGCCGTTAAAAGGATATGACAAGCGTTTTCGACTGCGGGTGGGAAGTTTCCGGGTGTTATTTGAAATTAATCATCAAGAACAAGTCGTCTATATTATGGCAATTGATAATCGCGGTGACATTTATTAATTTAAGGAGACATTTTCCCAGCCCTCCCGCAATCTTCTTCGATCGTTACTTGATTAAAATAAACGGGTTTTTCAGAACTATGACTTGAAACGGTCACATTTTGGGTCACAGTTGCTACAAATCAGAGGTTTCTCATCAGTTCTCCGAACTTTTGGGAAGTCTCTTTTTTGCGTGGCTTGGTCACAGGCAAATAGACGAGCTTTATGCCGTCTTCACACCGCCTATTCATAACACTCCAACCACGAATCAGCTAATACCTCGAACGACAAGTTTTTTTACGTAATAGGACTACATTTGGTCAGCACATGCAAAGATTCCGAAGTTAGAGAAGATAGGTGGAGATTCAGGTGCGAGATTTGACACGAAAAACAGGAATTATCGCATTATCAATTGTGCTATTGATGGCGAGTTTTATGTCGTTTCCAGTATCAACAGTATATGCGGCTGTGGAGGGTGATTTTGAATATATCCATCTGGGCGACGGAACCGCTAAAATTACCGGTTATACGGGGCCAAGTGGAGGGAATGTTGATATTCCTGGTAGTGTGGGCGACGATTTGACCGTGGTCGAAATCGGCTCTCAGGCGTTCCAAGACAATCAACTTACTTCAATAACTATTCCGGACAGTGTGACGACGATCGGGGAGATGGCTTTTCGTGATAACCAACTAACGGAGTTAACCCTCCCAAGCAGCATTACGAAGATTAACCCCTATGCTTTCATGGACAATCAGCTGACTAAACTAGAGATACCGGACAGTGTGACGGTGATCGGGACAGGAGCATTCGGTAATAATGCACTAGAGGATGTTCTGATTCTCAACCATGATGCAGAATTTGGAAATATTGTCTTTATTAATAATCAAGTCACGTTGACGCTATATGGTTATGATTCATCCACAATTGGGTTTTGAAGTGGATGAGATGAACATGAGTATTAGGATCTCAACCTTGACTGGAGCGGCTAAGGAAGAATTCGCCGTGGCTGCTGAGGGGCAAGGGTTGTCGTTGCTCAGCCAAGTGGTCGAATTTCAATTGATTGTAACCGCCGGCGACGAATGGGTGGAGATAACGGACTTTGGCGGCACGTATATGACCAAGTCGATCGTGCTGGATGAACAATTCGCCGATCGAAATTACATGGCTGTTTTATACGATCCAACGGATGGAACATTCACGTATGTACCCGCAGTCACGTCGAGCCGAAATAAAGGTCAAGATGAAGCTGTGATCCAGATGCCGCACAATAGTATTTATGCGATCGTGGAGGCGGACTGTATTGCATTCACTGACATGCAAAGACATTGGGCAGAGCCCAAGGTTGAGCAGCTGGCATCCAAGCGGATTGTCAGGGGGATAACGAGTGAGGACTTTGCACCGAATCGCAACATCACGCGTGCGGAATTTGCTTCCTTGCTGGTTCGTGCACTTGGGATCAAGACGGATCGGAGTGCTTCGGGAGATGTATTCCAGGATGTGGCCGCTGCTTCCTGGTATGCCAAGGAAGTGGAAGCCGCGTTCAGAGCGGGGCTCGTGCAGGGGATCAGCGTCACACATTTTGCACCGGAGGCACAGATTACGCGGGAGCAGATTGCTGTCATGGTCATGAACGCGCTGGCACTTGTGAACGATGAATCGAGCTCTAGTGAACAGATCCCGAATTAACTCACTTCGTATAGCGATGCTTCGGACGTATCGCCTTGGGCACGAACTGCGATGTCGCAAGCTGTCGCCAGTGGACTCATTGAAGGGATGAGTATTGATGAATTAGCGCCTTCCGCACCGGCAACGCGTGCACAAGCAGCAGTCATGCTGCACCGTTTGCTAGTTGCAATTGAATTTTTGGATTGATTGCTATTAGAGGTTGCGAGAATTCCAGCTGAATCATGTTAAAGCAGGCTTCTCACGAGTTCGTTATGACGGTGTGAGAGGTCTGTTTTTTTGGCTCTTCGCCACCGATGTATTTCTTTCATAGTTCATTAAGCAATGGTAGGATGGTTAAAAAATGGAGATTTGACCTTAAATGAAAAGAAAACTAGCGGGTCTCGTTCCCGCAGGGCTGGCGCTGGCCCTGGTTGCTGCCCCGCTCGGCGCGTTCGCAGCGGAACCGAAGTTTCATAGCCCGTTTCCCTCGTATACGCTGCCCAGCGGTGGGATCGATGAGCTTGCATTTGAAGATTTGAACAACGACGGTCACCAGGACGCATTATTACTCGATTATGTGAACAACAGAATCGCCATTTTTAAGGGCAATGGAGACGGCACCTACCCCGCGCCGGTCTATTATCCGGTCGGCACGTTCCCCTTCGACGTCGTCGTCAGCGACTTCGACGAGGACGGCGATCCAGACCTGGCCGTCTCCAACGACGGTTCAGGAAGCATCAGCATTCTGCTCAATAACGGAGACCGGACCGTTGCGGCCAGCGTCTACGGGGGGCTTAACGCACCTACGCAATTGGTGTCCGGAGACTTCAACGGCGACGGGAACGCCGATCTCGCAACCGCGGAAAACGGGAACGATGCGGTGACAGTCCTGCTCGGCACAGGCGGCGGTGCCTTCGCGCCTCCCGTATCGTACACAGCCGGTCCGTATCCGATCGACATCGCCATGGGAGATTACGACGGAGACGGCCGCCTCGATCTGGCCAGTACGAACCAGTGGAGTTCAATCTCCATCTTTAGCGGCAACGGGGACGATACCTTTCAATCAAAGTTCGATCTGCCAATCGAGGGTTTCGTAGCCTCCGGCGACTGGAATGAAGACGGCTTGGCGGATTTGGCTTTTGCCCGTAATGCCAAGTTGACGTTGTTGACCAGCAGAGCCGAAGGCGAATTGGCCTTCTCCGCGCCGACGTTCTCCGCCTCGGAGAAGGATGCGAACGCAATCGTATCCGTCAATCGTACCGGCAGTGCATACGGCCAGACGAAAGTTCGCATTCAGACGTCGGACATAACGGCCGTGGCGGGCACCGACTATGACGCTGTCGACGAGATGATCGTCTTCGGTCCCGGCGAGACGACGAAAAACGTGACGGTGCCGGTCAAAGACAATTCGACCCACGGTACGGACCGGACGTTCGGCGTGACCATCTCCGGTCCGACCAACGAAGCGACGCTTGGCACGCTGACGAGCGCGGTCGTCACCATTCAAGAGGACGATCCGGCGCCGGATACGAGCGCGCCCGTCCTTGACTTGACGAAGTTCGCCGCCGTCGACAACTACAGCGGCACGCCTGACCGGCTCGCAGGCGCAGTGGCGGCGGTAGACGAAGCTGGCGCGACCGTGCGTGCCTACCGCTGGATCGACGCCGACGCCGACAGTGTCGTCGATGCTGAAGAGCTAGGATCGGCGATCGCGCTCGGCACGAGCGGCGCCGACGGCTCCGTCCCGGGCGCCGACATCGGCGACCTCGGACCGGGAACTTACCCATTCGTCGTAACCGCCGAGGACGCTGCCGCCAACGAATCGCCGCGAACGGCGGCGGCCGTGACCGTCACGCTGACGAAAGACCTAGCGCCGGACGTCGCAGTGCCGACCTGGCCGGCCGATGCGGCGCTGACCGTTTCGTCCGTCACTTACGAGAGCCTCCGGCTCGAATGGCCCGCTGCAGTGGACGACCGCGGCGTCGACCGCCATGAGCTGACGAAGGACGGGGGAGCGCCCGTCGTCTTGTCCGCTGCGACGTTGTCGCGCGATATCGAGGGCTTGTCTGCGTCGACCGCATATGAATTTTCCGTGGTTGCCGTCGATCCTGCGGGCAACCGGAGCATTGGATTGGTCGCGTCGCCGACTACGCTGCCTCAGCCCGAACGGGAGCAGCCACAGCAGCAGCAGCCGATCGCCTCTGGAGAAGCCCGGCTTCAACAGCTGACGCTCGCAGCAGACGCTGGTCCCGTCAGCTTGACGCCTGCCTTCGACAGGAACGTATTCGCCTACGAAGCTAAGACCACGGCGTTACGCATCACGCTGAACGCCGAGCCTACCATCCGCCGTCTTGCTGGTGAACGGGATAAGCGCCGTCGGCAAGCTCCCGCTCTCGATCGAGCTCGATCTGGGCAAAAACGTCATCCAGATCGAAGGGGTAGCGGCCAACGGAAGCGTACGGACCTACAGCCTGACGATCAATCGCCAGGAGAAGCCTCCGGCCGACTCTTGCTTCGGTGATATCCGCGGTCATTGGGCGGAAGCGGAAGTTAAAGAAGCCTGCGCCCTCGGCCTGTTTCAAGGCGGGCCGGAAGACCTTTTCAGACCGGACAGCCCGGTCACGCGAGCCGAGTGGGCCGTCATGATTGCAAGAGGGTTGAATCCGGACACCCAAAGCATCACGCCGGTCTCCGGGTTCGCGGATGCAGCCGGCATTCCAGCTTGGGCCAGGGAGGCGATTGCTTCAGCGACGCGCAGCGGCATCCTGATCGGCTATCCTGACGGTACGTTTCGCTCCGCCGTAACGATTAGCCGCGCCGAGACCGTGGCCACCCTCGTCCGCGCCGCGAAATGGCAGACGGATCCCGCGGCGGCGACTTCCTTCGCGGATGACGCGAGCATCCCCTCGTGGGCGAAGCTGTACGCCGCGGCAGCAGCGAGTCAGGGCATGCTACGCGGCAAAGCTGGCAATCGCTTCGAGCCGATTGCGCCGACGACTCGCGCCGAAGCGGCGGCCTTTCTCGTCCGTTTGTCCAAGCTCTCCAACGCCTGAACATAAGCAATACGGGATGAAGCACGCTAACTGCTTCATCCCGTCTTTTTATGCTTGCAAAAAAGTTGCCTTGCCCAGAACAGGCGCCATTTAGTAAGCGCATGAATATCTAGGCGGCGAAGATAGCTCTCCCGCCAGCCCCGTCATTCGGCAAAGGTATCAAACCCCTGCGCAGCAAGATCGGCTTGCGCTCTTAAATGGCCCAGTCGGTCAGAGGTTTCTCATGAGTTCTCCGAACTTTTGGGAAGCCTCTTTTTTGCGTGGTTTGGTCAGCGCATGGAGATTCCGAAGTCGACTGTTGTTCTTCTATCTTCGTTTTGAATCCGCTCCATTTGGGCTGAATCGTTGTTATAAGTGATTTTTTTAAAGTGTTTGCCGATTTATTGATGGTACATAACAATATCCCCATATTTACAATGGGCCGATTCTAGAGGATAGTCTAGGTAACGTATGTGATCTATACTTGTATCCGAAGCTCACATCCGTTATTCTGGGATATTCAATAGTAGATCAAATCGTAAAGGAAGGGGAAACGTATGAAAAAGAACCGAATCGGAATGAAGTCAATGGTGGTTCTAATATCAAGCATGTTGTTGGCAGCTTGCTCCAATTCTCCAGAAAACAGTCTTGGTGAACAAAGAGATGAGAATCTGCCGAAAGCTAACAACGAACAAAGCACGAAGGAACAAGCGCCGAATATTAATACGGAAGGGTTCCCAATTGTTCCAAACAAAATTGAAGTTAGCATGGCAATGGTACAAAACCCTAATGCACCGGAGACAGAGAAGCTTAAGTTTTTCCAGCGAATGGAGCAGGACACGAATATTCAATTTAACATTAATGCGATCCCAACTACAGCATTATTAGAAAAAAAGAACTTATTGCTGGCAAGTGGCGATTATCCTGATGTATTCTTTAAAATGGGTATAACACCGGAAGATGAGATTGTCTATGGACAACAGGGTATATTCATTCCACTAGAAGATTTGATTGCAGAGTATGCCCCTAATTTAAGTAGAATCTTTGAAGAAAGACCTGAAGTCAAGAAGTCGGTTACGACGCCATCTGGCCATATTTATGCCTTGCCAGGTTTATTGCAAACCGGAAGCACCGCTCACTTTTACATTAATAAAAAATGGCTTGATGCACTAGGTCTGGAGGAACCAACGAATACGGATGAGTTTTATCAAGTTTTGAAAGCGTTTAAAGAAAACGATCCAAACCAGAATGGTCTGCAAGATGAAATACCAATGTCAACGGTTCAAATTACACACTTACAGCAATTTTTACACAACTTTGGGCTATTTCCTGGTACTTATACGCAAGATGGCACAGTTCAGTATTCTTTCAATGATTCCAAATATAAGGACTTCCTCTTATTCTTCAAAAAGCTGTATGATGAGAATCTGTTGGATAATGAGTCCTTTACGCAAAATCCACAGCAGATTCAAGCAAAAGGGAAGGCACCCGATGAGCTTCTAGGTGTGTTCTTCGATGCTGGGGCATTCCTGACTGTCGGGGAGGACAGACACTTTGACTATACTACATTACTGCCATTTGTAACCGATGATGGCCAACAGATCTGGACAGGAAGTACTGGTGTACAGCGCGGGACTTTTGTCATAACGGATAAAAGTGAGCATCCGGAAGCATTAATTCGTTGGGCAGATCATTTGTACGGGGAGGAGGGCAGCAAGCTTGCATGGGCAGGCCGCGAAGGTGAAGAATACAGCATGAATGCAGATGGTACTTGGGATTGGATTCTGGGTGAGGGGCAAGCCCAAAATGCGGTGCGGGGTTATGGAGCGATCCAAGGTGTACAGCATATACCGGGCGTTAAACCACTTGCGTTCTGGGATAAAATAAATAACGAATATGAAGCGAGTCTCACTGAGATCCGTGGAAGAATAAATAAATTCGAGAGAGAAGCCTATCCACTTCTTTATCTTACGCCTGATCAACAAAAGACTGTCAACGCCATCAATGCGGATATTGTGGCTTATGTAAATCAATTCATGGCAGAGTCGATCACAGGTGCAGTGGATATCGAACAAGAATGGGATGAGTACGTTTCAACGCTTGATAAAATGAGATTGGATGAGATGATATCCATATACCAGCAAGCTTATGACGATTATCAAGCCTTGGATTAAAAAGTAATATGAAGGAACCTGAAGCGGGAGGCATCACTGCTCCCGCTTTTACTTGGTGATGGATTAATACGAACAGCAAACCTTTGGAAAGGGGGAAGGATATTGTTTTACCGATACTTAGTCTCTTATGCTCTCATTTTATTTATCCCCATGGTAATCATGCTCTTAATGATACAATCCTTCATTCTCCCCGTTCTAAAACATAACATCGTTGAAACAAGTATTAATTCTTTACAGGACACGAGCGCCCGTTTTCAGAATGAACTGGAAACGTTACAGAAGATTGCCTATGGTATTTCTCGAGATTATGATCTTACTCCGTTCAGACTGAAAGAAAATCATTTGAATGGCATAACGAAGTTGCAGATGTACCAGCAATCGAATGGATTCATTCATGATCTCTTGTACTATATTGCAGAGGAGAACAGGGTTTTCGGTGCTTATAATAATGTAACCGTACCTATGATGACCCGTTCAATCTATCCTTTCAAGCAATGGAATGAAGATCGGTTTGTTCAGATGATGGAACAAATCAGTCAGCCTGAACTGAGAGCATTCAATACAGGTGCCGGAGAGGAGTACGTAGGTTATCTTTATCCGCTTCCTCCATACCAGCCGTATGCCATCATTACTTTTCTGATTAGCAGCGATACAATTAGGAGTATGTTTCCTTCCGAAATTGAAGAGTCGGACAGAAATGGAATGATTCTAGACAGCAACAACGAAATTATAGTTGCGCTTCATCCGGATCAAGCCACTGTGATGCAACAACTCGACCTGATCAGAGAGGAGCTCGTTGATCGAACGAATAAGAATTTGACGATCTCCAAAGACCAATATTGGATCACCGTCATAAGGTCAGAAACGGGCGGACTTAGCTATATTTACTTTACGGATAAAGAGTTGGTGATGAAAAAAGTTACGATCATCAATCGTTGGATCATTGGAACCATAAGTGTGATTTTTTTGTTAGGGGCTTGTCTCATTTACTGGTTTAGTCGGAAGCATTATTCACCGATCCAGAACCTGCTGGAGAAAATACCGAGAAGCTTTGATGTGAAATCAGACAGGGGAATGAAGGAATTTGAATTCATCGGCCATGCATTTGATGAAATCATACAAGAAAATATCAGCTTACATAAAAGTATCGAAAAATACCGTCCTGTATTTCGGGAGTATTTGTTTAATGAGCTGCTTCATGGACGGGAACAGATCAATCAATTTCTATCAGAAAAAGTGATTGATGAGCCCACCTATGGCAATAAATCCTATTTCCAATGTATTGTCGTTCAAATAACGAGTGAAATGAACAAGAGTGAGGCGGGAATACGTTGCAAAGAAGCCATTCAAGCTTATGGAAGTGATGATGACACCACAGTATTGGAAGCTTATTTTATCGATACCACCGAAAAGAGCAAAGTCGTTATCATCTTTTCATTCATAGAGGAGGTTGTCGAGCAAACCGCGATCATTATTTCGGATGTGTTTTCCAGTCTTAATCATGGCGACGGGGAACATTTATTACTGGGAGTTGGGAATGTATACGGGGATATCCTTTCGATTGGCCAATCCTACTTTGAAGCAAACAAGGCGCTGGAGTTGGGGCTCGATCCAGAGAAGCATATTATATTCTACGAAAAGTTAGAAGATTTCGATTTATCTCAAACAGAGACTGCATATCCGTACGATCAATTGCAAGCACTTGAAGAACATATTCACCAAGGCAGAGAAGAAGGCATCAGAACTACATTGCAACAGATTTATAGCACAGTGGGAGCAAGCAATGTCCCAAGATTTTTAGCGAGATGTGTTGTCTTGGATGTATTGAATGTCATTATCAAGAAGGTTATTGAATTGAAACTTGATACCAAGGAGTTCAGGGAACAATATCTGGATAACTTGATTGCAGCCCAAGTGTACGATATTAAAAAGCTGAATCATCTGCTCATCGTAACAAGTGTGGAAATGTGTGAATATATTTGTGACCAAATCCGCAAGAAAAATGAAACCTTCGATGAAATATTGGCTTATATTGATAAGCATTACTTAGAGTATGATTTTACAACTGTACAATTGGCAAGCCATATAGGCCTCACACCTTCCTACTTAAGCTTGTATTTCAAAGAGCGAGCAGGGGAGAACTTAAGTAATTACTTGTGGAATCTCAGGGTAACGAAAGCGAAACATTTATTAGAGACGACAGAGTTAACCATCAAAGAGATCGTCTACCGCGTAGGATATGTTGACGTCTCAGCGTTTACGCGCCGCTTTAAGTCAAGCTTGGGGGTCACTCCAGGAGAATACAGAAATAAATTCAAAGCCAATTAACGCCATGTCTAACGCTTATAACCCTGCTGAATGCCTGCTGATTTATAGATTCAACATAGTATTATCCACATATTTACGCAGCCTCCATTATGACTTGATAATAAGAGCATAAATAAAGACAGAGGTGAGTACGTGGATAGAATACAAAAAGAAAATGTCGTTTACCGCATCATTAAGAATATAAAAAAACAGCATGTCCTATACTTGTTGAGTTTACCCACTTTCATTTATATTATCATTTTTGAGTACTTCCCGATTTATGGGTTACAGATTGCATTCAAAGATTTTATAGCCAGGGAGGGCTTCCTTGGAAGTCCTTGGGTAGGGTTTGAACATTTTGAACGATTTTTTAATTCTTATAACTTTACTCAGATTTTGATCAATACATTAGAGATTAGTGTATATTCCCTTATTTTTGGATTTCCACTTCCTATTTTACTGGCGCTAATGCTTAACGAATTGAAACATAAGATGTTTAAGAATTCTGTACAGATGATCACTTATGCACCCCATTTCATTTCCACTGTTGTACTTGTCGGCATGTTATATGTATTTGCTTCTCCCAACTCTGGTTTGATTAATAACATGCTGCAGCTCTTTGGCATTGAACCCGTTTCCTTTCTTACCGATCCTAGTTGGTTTAAACCACTATATATTCTCTCCGGGATATGGCAGGGCATCGGCTGGGGATCTATTATCTATATGGCAGCTTTATCGGGGATCGATCCCCAATTGTATGATGCTGCCATGATGGACGGTGCATCAAGGCTCAAAAAAATTTGGCATATTGACATACCGGGGATTCTACCTACGATTATGATCCTGTTGATTCTGAATGTCGGTCAAATCATGAGCGTCGGGTTCGAGAAAATATTTTTGATGCAAAATGACTTGAATATTCGTTCATCTGATGTAATTGCAACTTATGTATACCGAATGGGCATTCAAAACGGAGACTACAGCTTTTCAACCGCAGTCGGATTGTTCAATTCCGTTGTGAATTTTATTTTGTTGGTCATTGTCAATCAGGCCGCTAGACGAATGGGGGGACAAAGCTTATGGTAGGGAAGCCAATTAAACAGGGAATGTCGGATAACCTATTTATGTTTATAAACAGCACCTTGCTCGTTATCCTATCCTTGCTGTTTCTTTACCCCCTTTGGTTTATAGTGATTGCCTCGATAAGCGATCCCAATGCGGTTTGGAATGGGAATGTATGGATTATGCCTGTGAATGCCAGCTTTGACGGTTACCAACGCATCTTCTCGAACGAGAGCATCTGGACGGGGTATAGGAATACGATCCTTTATGCTGTTCTAGGCACTGCAATCAATTTATTGTTAACGCTTACTGCAGCATATCCATTATCCAGAAAGGACTTTAAGGCGCGCAATACGCTCATGGTTATTTATGTACTCTCTCTGTTTTTTAGTGGCGGGTTAATTCCGACCTACTTGGTTGTTAAAAACTTGGGGATGATTAATACGATTTGGGCGATGATTATTCCCGGTGCTGTATCCATCTGGAATGTTATTGTTACCCGAACCTTCTTTCAATCGACAATTCCCCATGAGCTTTATGAAGCGGCTACGATGGATGGGTGCCGTGAATTCGGCTTTTTTACTCGCATGGTGCTGCCGCTGTCGACGCCAATTATCGCTGTTATGAGTCTGTTTTATGGCGTCATGCACTGGAACAGCTTCTTCAACGCATTAATTTACTTGAATAATAGTGAGCTGTACCCCTTGCAGCTGTTTCTACGAGAGATATTAATCCAAGCGCAGATTAGTCAGGATCTCGTTGGTGTGGATCCTTCGATGGCTGCTGAAAGTCAACAGGTAGCAGAGACGATCAAATACGGTGTCATTATTGTCGCAAGCTTGCCAGTACTAATCGTATACCCGTTTGTTCAACGTTTTTTTGTGAAAGGGATTATGATTGGCTCGCTTAAAGGTTGAACAACAAAAGGAGGTAGGATGACTAGTGGATCAGAATAACGAATGCCCCAACATCCTTATCATTCAATCCGATCAGCATCGATATGACTGCATGGGATACAGTCAGGCTTATCCTGTGCACACCCCTAATATCGACCGTTTGGCAGCGGAGGGAATGTGGTTTTCTAATGCCTATACACCTATTCCGCTTTGTTGTCCGGCTAGACAGACTTTATTGAGTGGGAAAAGACCGGAAGCCATGGGCTGTTTATGGAATTATGATTCAGCTTTGCCTACGAGAGCACTGGATCCTGGTGAATTTACATGGACGAAAGAATTATCACAGCAGGGATATCGCACAGGATATTTGGGTAAATGGCATGTCAATCCTCATCATGATCCGATTGATTTTGGATTCGATGAATACATTTCGGACCAAGATTATTCAGCGATGAGGAATGGGAAGTTTCCTGATGTTCGATTTGAAAATGGATTTCTTGGGGAAACCGATCCCGTGCCATTGGAGTTTACCCGCACGCATTGGACGGCAGACCAAGCAGTTAGGCTTATGGAGCAATATAAAAAAGAAGGCGCGCCTTGGCACATGCGTCTTGATTTTCACGATCCTCATCTGCCGTGCAGACCTGCGGACCCGTTCGCTACAATGTATAAGCCAGAGGATATTCCCATGTGGAAAAGCTTTAGGGATAACTTCAATAACAAACCTTATATTCAGAAACAGCAGTTATACAACTGGGGAGTTCAAGATTACTCTTGGGAAGATTGGGCTCCCATCGTTGCGCGCTATTACAGTCTCATTAGTCAAATGGACGATGCTGTTGGTCATGTATTGCGTGCGCTAGAGCGGCTGGGGATGGCGGATAATACAATGGTGATCTATACCTCCGACCATGGAGATATGTGCGGGGGGCATCGAATGTTGGATAAGCATTATATTATGTATGACGACGTGGTGAAGGTGCCTCTGGTTATACGCTGGCCTGGTAAGATAGATGCGGGGACCCACTGCCATGCATTCGTCTACAACGCGCTTGATTTACCCCCTACTCTTTTAGAAGTGGCAGGGCTAGATGCTCCCAGCTTCCTTCATGGGCGATCGCTAATCCCTCATTTGTATGGAGAAGACGTTACGGATTGGAGACTAGAGGCCGTATCCACCTACAATGGACAGCAATTTGGCCTGTATACGCAACGTATGATAAGGACGACCGAGTGGAAATACGTATGGAACACGACAGATGTAGACGAATTGTACCACCTTCGGTCCGATCCGGATGAGTTGATTAATTGTATTCACGAGCCTCGAATAGAGGGGATTCTCCATGAACTCAGAGGACGGCTTTATGCCGAGCTGCGGAGAACGGGAGACGGTCTTGTGGCGAGTGAATGGATGAAGACCCAATTGTTAATGGGGACCAAAATAGTGGACTTCTCCCCAAGGAAGGAAGGGGGTGATGACAATAATCAATCAGGTTCCGAGATGGATATGGCACCATGAGGGTGAAAGGGTAAGTAACTTTGTCCTAAGTCGGGTCATTCATTTAGAGGAGGATGTTAGCGGCTTAGCTCTCCATATGAGCCTGACTGGCGAGGCTCTTATCTTGGTCGATGGGCAATTTGCTGGTCGAATGGAGGAAAAGCCGTCTAACGTTGCAGCCTTACAGCAGATTAGTGGCTTCCCTTCCTCTTTAAAATCTGGAGAACACCGAGTGGATATTCAAGTTTTGTCGTCAGCTCCCATGCCTGTTAAAGATGTAAGTATTCATTTATCCAACAGATTGGTAGGTATCTTGGGTTATCTTACTGGTGATGATTTGTATCTTCCAACAGACGAAGCTTGGGAGATAGAGGGTTCTCCGGCAAGCGTAATCTGTCATTATGGCGATGAACCTTATGGGGATTTGGAGAACAGTCCAGATTGGTTTTCAATGGGGGGATATGGAGAGATCGAATCGACTTTCATTCAGAGACTCGATATTGTCAGTACAAACTCCACCGTTCAAGCTCAATGTAGCGAGGGTAAGCTTAACCTCTCCGGGACGCTGCAAGGAACTCTTTGCGTGGAAAAACCTCGCAGGAAGGATAAGTATATATTTTACCATCTAAGAAAGCAACTGGAATGGAAAGAGCTGCGGGAAAGCCTTAGTCATACGGGGATTGAGAGCCTGCCCTCCATTACAATTCGCTTGGATCTGGAATATAACGCGAGATTCTGTATACACAACCAATCGGATTTGTGCTTGAGTATTGTGTGGATGGGGGCAGAATCGATGTATGAGTTGGATCATTACGATTCTGTTATTACGGAAGCTTTTGAAGTCAAGGGAGGGCAATCATCCTGCACACTACCGCAAGGCCTAAGATACGTAAAGCTATATTTTCTGGGTGCAGTGGGAGGGGCAATGAAAGCCAGTATCCAGTTTGAGGCGCTTAACGCAAGGCTCAACCAACAGAGTGTGATTAGTACAGACGTTGAGCTGGTCAACCGCATTTTTAATACATCGGTGCACACCAATCGGGTCTGTCACCAAATCGGTCTATGGGACGGGATTAAGCGTGACAGATTAAACTGGGCTTATGATTTTTATCTTGCAGGAAAAGCCGACTATGTCTTGTGGGAAGACCTCACGATTCTAAAACGAGCTATAGAAGAGATTGGGAGGGGTACACCGTACGGGTATTGGATGAATGCAATCGCCTCCTACACGTTCTGGTGGATCAATAATGTATATGAATATTATCTTCATACGGGAGATGCCTTGTTTTTAATAGGGATGAAAGACGATGTTCATAAGCATATCCAATGGATCGAGGCGAACATAGATGAGGAGCAGGGAGGATTGATACCGGGACTCCCAACATTATTGGAATGGGTTCCGATTACGGAGGTTGAAGCCGAGCTGGGTATGCAGGCTTTATTCCGTCTTACGGCCGACAATCTAAATCGATTAGCAAAGTGGGTACCAGAGCTTGAATTAAGGATTGACTGGGCTTGGGCGAGGTTGACTGAAGAGGATTTTCTCACTACATCCTCGTTAATCGTGCCATTGCTTGGCATAATCAGCGGGTATGTCAGTGAGCATCGTGGAAGACAATTCTTAACGTCATACGAGCTGAAGGATCCAATTACCCCACTGTCGTCCTTCTGGCTTGCTGAATGCTATTCCAATATAGGCCTTCATGACAAGGCATGGGAGACCATAAAGCAGGTGTGGGGGAAAATGCTGGATCAAGATGCAACGACCTTCTGGGAAGGAATCTTATTGTCAGATGAACAAGCAGATTTTCATAGAGGACTTACTACGTATACGGCCTATGACTCCTATCGAATGAGTTTGTGCCACAGTTGGTCAAGCACACCCGTCCAGTGGCTCACTAAATATGTACTGGGAGTGCAGCCTTTAGAGCCTGGTTACAGAAAAGTCCGGTTTTCACCGCAAGCGGTTGGCGGCATGCAAAAATGTACGGGTGATGTCGGCACCCCGTTAGGAGCCATAAAAGTGGAGTGGGAGCTAGGGAAGAACGGTCAATTACAGAGCAGCATCAAGGTTCCGGATGAAGTGCTAATTGAGTATCGTTCTGCAGCTGTAGATGAAGAAAGGACGACTGAATGATGAGGGGGGATACTTCCTATGGACAGTAAGCTAAGCGAATTATTCGATAATCCTTCTCCTGCCTATCGGGGCAAGCCGTTCTGGTCATGGAACGGGAAGCTTAATCATGATGAGCTCATAAGGCAGATCCATGTATTCAAGGAAATGGGTTTTGGCGGGTTCTTTATGCATTCCAGGACCGGTCTTGTCACAGAATACCTTGGCGAGGAATGGTTCGATCTTATTAATGCCTGTACCGAAGAAGCTGAGCGGCTTAACATGGAAGCGTGGCTGTATGACGAAGACAGATGGCCAAGCGGCACCGCGGGGGGAGAGGTAACACAGAATCCCGCCTATCGATTGACATTCATCCGGCTTCGTGTAGTCCCCATTGACGATTTTGTGTGGGAGGAGGGGCTGCTAGCCGTGTTCTCCTGTAAATTAGATGGTTTGGCCTACTCCGAGCTTCAACGAATAGTGCACCCGGGGAACTTAGAAGAATTAATACAATCAACTGCAAGGGGGCATGAATACAGCATCCTTGCCTTCAGCCTCGAAGAGCAGCAGCGAGAGAGCTTTTATAACGGATATACTTATCTGAACACGATGGATCGCGAAGCTGTAGAGAGGTTTATCGAATTAACGCATGAGAGATACAAATCAAACTGCAGTCAACACTTCGGCAAATCCATGCCGGGGATCTTCACCGATGAGCCTCATCGGGGCTCGTTAATGGATGGCTTCGGCTTAGCTAATGAAGATGCGCATTGGCTTGCGCCATGGACCCATACATTGGTATCGAAGTTTAGTGAAAAATATAGCTATGATCTGGTGTCGAAATTACCGGAATTATTCCTTCAACCGAAAGGTCGTGCCGTATCACAGGTTAAATGGCACTATACAGATCTTCTGCAGGAGTTGTTCCTTGAAAACTATATGATGCCGATTAACGCATGGTGTGAGCGTAACAACCTGTTCTTAACGGGCCATGCCCTTCATGAGGACAGCTTGACGGCCCAGACGGCCATGGTCGGCTCCATAATGCGCGTCTATGAGCATATGGGCTATCCCGGAGTTGATGTACTCACGGAAGGCAATCGAAAATATTGGATCGTTAAGCAGCTTACCTCCGTTGCACGCCAGCTAGGACGCGAATGGCGGTTGTCCGAGCTGTATGGGTGTACCGGCTGGCAAATGTCACTAGCTGGTCATAAAGCGGTGGGGGACTGGCAAGCGCTGTTCGGGATTAATCTACGCTGCCATCATTTATCCTGGTATTCCATGGAAGGGGAAGCAAAGCGGGACTATCCAGCTAGCTTCTCATTTCAATCCAGTTGGTGGAGGTTGTACAACGAGGTTGAGACCTATTACGCCCGATTAGGCGTTATTCTATCTCAGGGTACACCGGACTGTGAGTTGCTTGTCATCCATCCAGTCGAAAGCGTATGGTGTCAAATCTACCCAGGATGGTCTCGTCGCTTGCAAGCAGCTTCTCCCGCCATACAAAAGCTGGAGCAGCATTTTGAAGATGTCTTCCATTGTCTGGCTCGGATGCAAATTGATTTTGATTATGGGGACGAAGAGATGATAGCAAGAATGTATGCTGTGGAAGCAGATGGTGCAGGCAAAATTCGGCTCCGAATAGGTCAATCCAGATATACATCTGTCCTCATTACAGGAATGACGACGATCCGTTCCACTACCCTCTCCCTCTTAGAGAAGTTTGCCAACGCGGGTGGTCAGGTCATCTTTGCCGATGAGCCTCCGTCCTATGTAGACGCAGCACCTTCTGAGAACGCTTGCAAACTGGCTGACCAAGTTACGAGAATTCCCTATTCGGAAGAAGAGTTAGGAAGCACACTTCAGGCTGTGACTAGCCGAATCGTAAAGATTGAAGACGTGAAGCCAAGTGAGGGGAAGCAGGATCTATTCATGCAAGTCAGGCAAGACGGAGAAACCTGCTATCTAGTCATCATGAACATGAATATTAAAGAATGGAGGCGGAATGTTCTTATTACCGTTCAAACAGACGGCATCATAGAAGAGTGGAATTGTCTGTCGGGAGAGCGAAGCCTCGTTCCGACCCTAATTACAGATGAGGGCCGGCTCTCATTCATCGTGGATTTTCCACCAGCGGGGGAGCACGTATATATCATTAAGGATCAAGCCTCGGCAGGAAACTCCGCTGCCCTACCGACCCTCCCATTGGTTGAAGAGATTGATTCAGTAGCGCTTCGGGGTCCTTATGCTTATCGGTTGTCCGAGCCCAATGTGTGCGTGCTTGATCGTGCAGCATATAAGATAGGAGAGCAGGAATGGTCAGGACCAGTGGACATCTTAAAGGCGGACCGGAAGATTCGGGAGCAATTGGGTCTATCCTACCGATCGGGTGACATGATTCAGCCTTGGTACAGGAATAAACAGAGGGAAGAATCGCTTCGAGAGGGTAAGCCCCTAACTCTGCGTTATAGGTTTGTAGTGGAAGAATTACCTTGTCCGGATCACCTGTTTTTATTTGTGGAGAGTCCAGAGAAGTTCAAGATACGAATCAACGATCAATCCATTCACACGAGTACAGCGGAGGGGTGGTGGATAGACCCTTGCTTCGTCAAGCTGCCGATTCCGCCTGGAGTATTAAAGGCAGGAAACAATTGGGTAGAGTTATCTGTTGTGTTTCATCCAGAAATAAATTTAGAATCCGTGTATTTGATTGGGGATTTTGGCGTTCGTCTTGAAGGCTCAACGACTGTAATGACGAAGCTGCCTGAGAAGCTGACAACAAGTGATATTACATCGCAAGGACTTCCATTCTACGGGGGGGCGATCTCATATCTTGTAGAACAGGATGCAGTTATGGAAGCTGTTGATCATTTTCAATTCGATCGTGATAGTCATCGCTATTGCCTGAGCCTGAGGTTCCCGTCTTTCGAAGCTGCTGCGCTCTTAATGCGAGAAGGGAGCGAGCAAACATTCCTGCCTTGGGAGCCATATGAGGCCAAGATAACGGGAAACGATGCGCTGGAAATCGAGGTGTTCTTGACAAGACGAAACACGTTCGGGCCGCTTCATCAATTGCCGCTCCATACTGCAGCATACGGTCCATTTAACTGGATTACAGATGGGGAACGGTTCAGTAATCGTTATGTTTTGCTTCCATCGGGCCTGCTGGAAGAGCCGCAGATCATTCTAAAGACTACGTCTGTAAATTTATTTCAAGGAGATGAAGGGGATGCAGGTAAATTTGAAGGGTTCAAATAAGTGGGCTATATTCCTCGCTTTAATTGTCTTAGTGCTGGTCCTAACATCTACAAGAGGGTTTGCAGCTGAGAATGGGGAGTATGAGGAGTTGAATAATGACTTCGCTAATGGGCAGGTGAATGATTTGCTTCTACAAAACGGTAGAGGCGGATTGACCCTTGAGGATGGGGTGTTAAAATTAGGAATCGATGCGAACGGGGATGCCATTGGTTGGGGAGCTGCAGGCACGGTCAGAAAATATAGTCACGCAGAGGTTACAGCAGATGTACTTGTTACAGGTTACTCTCCTGCTCAAACCAATTCGCCTAACAATGCGCTGCTTATTGGGGTTAGGCTGACAGAAGTTGGTCATCTGTTTACTACTCCGAATAAAAGCGGACTATGGTTTTCTATTGATGACGACGAACGGATGCTGATCGGTCTAGATGAACCGGGAATGTCTTATCTCTATGAACCTTCCGGCATTCGGTTTGATGAAATGAAGTCGCTTACTGTCAAAGACAACGGATCGCAAATTACGGTCTCTGTCAAAAATGCACTAAATGAAAACCAAGTCATAGTCGTTGCTGAAATTCTGGAAGACAGTGTAGTTTTGTATAATGCCCAAAATCAAGCCATGGCTACTTTGCCTATGGAGTTAGCTCCCTTTGGCCATGTAAAACTGTTTGGTCACCATGCCCCTTCTATTGTTGATAATTTCAATGTGAAAGGAACAGTCATATTCGATAGCCCCTACCCAAGAGAAGATATTATTGAGGTGCCGCATTCCCCCCCTAGTAATTATAATGGACCTAGAGAAAAGCTGGTGGGTCTGGCCTATTCGACCTGGTTCGATACCGCAACAGGAGGGAGATGGGACAATGTATGGGGAACCCCGCAGCTTGGGTTCTACAAATCGGATGATTCAAACATCATTAACCAGCATGCGGAATGGATTGCTGATGCCGGGGTAGACTTCATCACCATCGATTGGGCTAATAATGTAAAAAACCTGCCGGAACTTGCTGCGAGGCCGGATCTGCAATCTATCGAAGACAACACCATTGCATTATTAGAGCAATATCTGCTGCTGGATCAAAAGCCGAAAGTCAGTATCATGCTTGGAACAGGCGGGGCGAATAAAAATCAGGAAAGCATCAAAGGCGGTTATTTGACACGAAAAGCTGATCTTCTCTATGAACAAATCGTTGGAAATCCGAGATATGCTGATTTAATTCAATTTTATCTTGGAAAACCTTTGCTTATTGTCTATCTAGGGACGCCGACTCCGTGGCCGAATGGCGTTCCTAGCTGGAATGACGATCGTTATACGGTACGCTATATGACCGGTTTTGTTACCCAACAGCCTCATCTTCTGGGTGAAGACAGGGAAAGCAAGTATGGCTATTGGTCATGGGAGGACCGGGGTGACCAAACCTATGCAATGCATAATGGTCATCCTGAAAATATGGTTATTACCGCTTCCTACCGTGGTGTAGACGTAAATGAAAGCATGGGCAGGGGGAGAGAAAATGGACAAACCTTTAAGGATCAATGGGAACGTGCGCGGGATCTAGATGTCGATGTCGCGTTCGTTCAGTCATGGAATGAATGGGTTAGCCATGAGGAGCATTCACCTGAATTCAGCAATGACCTGGAGCCTTCCTTGGAGCATGGCGACTTTTATTTGCAATTGCTTGAGGAAGAAATTGCGAAGTTTAAGGAAGAACCGGAGTTTGAGGTGACGGCAATCATAACGGCTAGTCCGAGCTCTGCGGCTGCGAATGGAACGAGCCCTGTCGAGCTCACCGTGCAGCTGCAGCAGGATGGCGAAGACTTGACTGCAAGTGGCGGCGAGGTCGCGCTTGCAAGTACGCTCGGCGATATGGGAGAAGTGACGGATCATGGGGACGGCACGTATAGTGCCGTGTTAACGGCGCCAAGCATGGCTGGAACAGCGCTAATCAGTGCGCAGCTTAATGGCGAGGCGATTGCCGGCACGGCATCAGTGACGTTCACTGCCTATAATTCGTCGGTCTATTATCCACCTGCTCTTCCGGAGCCGGAGAAGGCTATTATTGTGGGGGAGGATGACAATGGCATCGTATTAAGACTGCAGACTGAATCGTTGAATGAGCTGATCGCGATGCACACCAAGGGCGAGGCGCTAGTAATCGAGACGAACCATGCTGCAAAACAATACGAAGTTGTCTTCCCGCAAACGGTTGTGGAAGGCTTGATCGCGTATGACTCGGAGCAGATGATCGACATTCGTACGCCGCTAGGAGCCTTTCAACTTCCTCTGCGTGTGCTGGATCTATCCGATGTAGAAGGAGAAGACAAAGAGGTTGTTGTCACCTTGCAATCCGTTGACTTCGCCGGGGAGTGGATGTCAGGCGGTACAGAGATGGTGGCTCCGCTAATTTCCTTTGACATTGAAATTAGAGCAGGAGATCAATCCAAATCGCTGAATCAGTTCGGAAGCACCTATGTCAGCAGAATAATCTATCTCGAGGATAAATTAATCGATCCGTCTCATTCCACAGGTGTGGTCTTCGATCCGACGAGCGGAGAATTTCGCTTTGTGCCGACCGTCTTCCGTCATCATGAAGGAAGATGGGAGGCGATCATTCAACGCACGAGTAACAGCTTGTACACGGTTATTACGGGTTATCGCATCTTCAACGACGTCAAAGGACATTGGGCGGAGGAGGATATTGAGATGCTGGCTTCCAAGCGAATTATAAACGGAGTGACGGAGGAGTTGTTCGATCTGGGCAGCAGCCTCACCCGGGCGCAATTCACGACGCTGCTAGTACGTTCTTTGGGGCTGGACGATGCGCAAGCAAACGATGCTCGCTTCATTGATATTGCAGAAGGCGCATCCTATGCGGGTCCGGTCTATGCGGCATTGCAAGCTGGTCTGATCGGCGGCTATAGTGACGCTACCTTCCGTCCGAACCAAGCCCTCCATCGCGAGGAACTGGCCGTGATTCTTAGCAATACGCTGACTTATCTTGGCAGGGGAGGCGAGTTGCAGTCTGCCATTGAGCATTCGCTTGCTTATGCTGATGCCGCTGAAATCTCCGCATGGGCGGTCGAATCAGTCGGCTTGGCAACTGAGATCGGTCTCATGCAGGGCAGATCAGATCATGCATTCGCGCCGATGGGAATGATTACACGTGCGGAAGCCGCCGTTGTACTCAGACGGTTGCTGCAGCATGTTGGGTTCATTAATTAGTTTGACATGGATACGGCCGCGACACACCGAACGAGTATACAAGTATTTTGCGTGTGCATCCTAGCAATCCATGAGAAACCGGGCATGCTGTTGGCTGATAAAATGTAAGAAACATAAAGGCAATATGGGGAACGTGCAACTGCTATGATGAATGAGCGAGAAAACCAGGAAGGAGTGTCTGTCGCATGGCAAAGATCGTTTACGCATTGAACATGTCTCTGGACGGATTCGTCGACCATATGGCATTTCAGCCCGACCCTGTGCTATTCCGTCATTTTATCGATGACGTTCGGGGGCTGGCGGGTAGTCTGTACGGCCGCCGCATGTACGAGACCATGCGGTATTGGGACGGAGACCATGTAGAATGGGATGGTCCGGAGCGGGAATACGCAGCAGTGTGGCAGAGCAAACCGAAGTGGGTGGTGTCGAGTACGCTGACGTCCGTCGGTCCGAACGCTTCTCTAATCGAGGGTGACCTCGAAGCGGCCATACGTGGGCTGAAGGCCCGGCATGATGGGGAGATTGAAGTTTCCGGGCCAGAGTTGGCGCACAGTCTAATGGAGCTCGGTCTTGTCGATGAGTATCGACTCTATCTCCATCCAGTCGTACTGGGTCACGGCTAGCCGTTTTTCGCCGGTCCGCGGCCGCCGCTACGCCTTGTGGCAAATGAGCGCATTGGCGAGCAGGTGATTAAGTTGACCTACGTTCCAGCTTAGTATCGCGGTTGAACTAGCGGTCTGAAGAATACGTAAGTTTAATGGATCAGCGGTAGTCTAGGATTGTATTTCAATCCTGGGCTGCCGCTGATTTTTTAATTCTAGGCACTCTATCATCAAAATTAATACTTGACGTATGGTTACGTTAATACTAATATTAATACAAATATCAAATGTAGTAACTTTTGATTCGTGCTTTATACTACTACACATGCTTAACTGGAGGTGGAACGCACTATGCATCGGTCATCGGATATGGCCCAGACAGTTGATTTTGAAAGCGGTGTCCCTCTTCATCTTCAGGTTAGGGAGATTATCCGCAATGGGGTTGAAGCCCTCGTCTTGGATGAGAATGGCAGAATGCCTACCGAGGCGGAGCTGGTTGAACGCTTCGGGGTCAGCCGTGTGACGATTCGCAATGCCATGCAGTCATTGGTGGAAGAAGGAATGTTCCGTCGCGAGCGAGGACGCGGGACGTTTTTGAATTCGAATCGACCGGAGAACTGGGTGGGAAGACTGATGGGGTTCACGGAATCGATTCGGGAGGCCGGTTTCGAGCCGGGAGCTAGAATTCTTCGTCAGGGCATGACCAAGGATCACCCTGATGCCGTAAGAGAACAAATGAATCAGCGTGCGATGTGGGAGCTTAAGCGTGTCCGGCTTGCAGACGGTTTGCCGATTGCCATCGAGCAGGCGTATTATCCACCGGAGATTGGTCTTGATCTTGAACGTCAGGATCTCCTGACCATTGCCGTTTATAAGTACCTTGAAGAAGAGCAAAACATCTTTCTTAAAGAGGCGGACCAAAAGATAAGTGCCGTCAAGGCGCAGGAAGAGGAAGTCGAGCTGTTGGGCATCTCCCCTGGTGATCCCTTGCTCTATATCGAACGAATCTCATACGCGCACTCCAACGAACCAATAGAATTCCTGAAAGCGCTCTACCATCCCGACTATTACCAGTACATGATTAAGCTGATGCGCCGTTCCCCAGGATAATGGAAGCGCCGTCATAATTGAAAGGAGACCGTCACATCTATGAATCGCAAACCGAACATTTTACTCATCATGAACGACGACATGGGCTATTCCGACCTCGGCTGCTATGGCGGGGAGGTACAGACCCCAACGCTGGATCGGCTGGCGCAGGATGGCATGCGCTTCACACAATTTTATAATACGCCACGGTGCAGTCCCTCTCGGGCTTCTCTCTTGACTGGGCTCCATCCGCACCAGACGGGGATAGGGATTCTCACATACGACAACGGACCAGAAGGATATGCCGGTGATTTGAACGACCGTTGTGTAACCATTGCAGAAGTCCTTAAAGCGCAACAGTACCGCACCTACATGAGCGGCAAATGGCATGTTTCCAAGAGCTTGACCGAGCCGAGCGATTCCTGGCCTTTGCAGCGCGGGTTCGATGAGTTCTACGGTACGATCATCGGAGCTGGGAGTTTTTATCATCCCAATACGCTGACCAGAGGCAACGAGAATATTGAGCACGAAGCTGTGGAAGATGATAATTTCTTCTACACCGACGCCATCAGCGATCAGGCAGCCCGGTTCATCGAAGAACACGCCGAGCGCCATGCCGAGCAGCCATTCTTCCAGTACGTGGCCTATACGGCGCCTCACTGGCCCTTGCATGCGCACGAAGAGGACATTGCCAAGTACAAAGGTCGCTTCGACAAAGGCTGGGACAAGCTTCGTGAGGAGCGTCTGCAACGGATGATCGATGCCAAGTTGCTGGATCCATCCTGGAGCTTGACCGAGCGTGACGCATCTGTTCCGGCTTGGGAAGAAGCGGAGGACAAGGAATGGCTTACGCGGTGTATGGAAGTCTATGCCGCGCAGATTGACCGTATGGATCAGGGAATTGGCCGTATTGTCGATGCTTTGAAACGCACCGGTCAACTCGAGGATACACTGATTATTTTCTTATCAGACAACGGGGCGTGCGCGGAGGATATTCCCCCGGACGTGAAGCCGGAAGATTTGGTCAACCAGCTGATGATTGCCCAGATGAACACCCGCAAGGGCAAGCCGGTCCAATTCGGCAACTTCCCGCACATTATGCCAGGCGCAGAGGATACTTACCAGAGCTACGGGACAGGCTGGGCGAATCTCTCGAATACGCCGTTTCGTTTGTACAAGCACTGGACCCATGAAGGCGGCGTATCGACGCCATTCATCGTCCACTGGCCTAATGGAATTCAAAATCCAGGCAGCATCTGCACGAATGAGGCACATTTGCCTGACGTCATGGCTACGATTGTCGATATTACTGGCACTGACTACCCCGAGCAATATCATGGACGAGAGATTCTGCCGATGGAAGGCGTAAGCTTCGATCCACTGCTGAAGGGACAGCCGATGGAGAGGCCGATGTTCTGCACCGAGCATGAAGGCAATGCTTCGGTTCGGGATGGACAATGGAAGCTGGTCAAGAATTATCCAGGCGATTGGGAATTATACAACATGACAGCTGACCGATCCGAGACCAACGATCTGGCGGGCATCTATCCCGAGAGAGTGAAAGAGCTCAGCGAAGCCTACGAAAGATGGGCAGAGCGTTGCGGTGTCATTCCGCGCGGGAAAATACTGGCATTGATGGCCGAGTCGGGCAAGGCATTCTGGGAAAAAGAATAGACATCATAAAAGGGGTGCTCTCAATGAAAGCATGGAAGGTTGGACTAGTAGCTACGATGATGGCAGGCGTACTATCGGCTTGCGGAGGTTCCGAATCCCCCTCTGGCAATACGGAAGGAGGCGCTTCGGCGGATCAAGAAACGTATGAAATTAAAGTCGCCAATGTGCTTTCGGGAAGCGACGTCACGGCCCATGGACTCAACAAGTTTGCGGAGCTGGCCGCTGAGAAGTCGGACGGACGAATACAAGTGGAGGTGTTCCATGGCGGACAGCTTGGCTCCGGGGTAGAAACCTTCGAAGCGGTCAAGAACGGCAATTTGGACATGGCGTCCGATTCGTTTGCGAACCTGGCCTCCATTACGCCGGCATTTGAAATTTTCCATCTCCCATTCTTGTTCGACTCTCGCGAGCAAGCGCTTGCAGCAATGAACAGCGAACGCGTGCGTGAACGAGTCAATAATGAGCTGGAGGTCTCGAATCTGCAATGGTTCGCTTCCTTTGAAATCGGCGGTCCGAGGGAAGTCGGCACCTCGAAGAAAAAAATAACACGCTTGGAGGACTTCCAGGGGATGAAGCTGCGCGCATCTCGCTCGCCACTGGAGATCGCTGCGCAGGAAGCCTGGGGGGCCAGAGGGGTAACCGTCGACTGGCCGGAAACGCCGGAGGCGGTCCGTATGGGTATGGTTGACGGGTTGACCGTGCCCTACGCCAGCTTCTATTCCTCGCAATTCTACGAAGGCGGACTCATAAAATACATGCTCGATCTTAATTTCCAGTGGTATTCCTTGGTAACGGTCGTGAACCGAGAGAAGTGGAGCAGTCTTCCAGAGGAGATCCAGAACATCCTATCGGAGTCGATCGAAGAGGCGCAGGCATGGCATATTGATTTTGTTAGCGATTACATCACTGACAACATCAAGACCATGAGGGAAGCAGGCGTAGATATCTATTCGCTTTCCGAAGAGGAACAAGCTCGAATCAAGGATTTGACGATTGACAAAGTGTGGACTGAATTTATCGGACAGACCGGGATTCCTCAAGACAAGCTGGATCTCATTCAGAGCCAGATTGCAGAGGCTGACGGCTCTTCTGGTTGGGGTTATGCCATCGATTGACAGGAGGAGGCATCATGGAGAAAGCGAAGCTCACGCGGGTAGTGACGAGGGCGGACCAGCTGTTATACAAATCGGTGCAGGCTGTTACCGTGCTGTTACTGTTCGGTATAGTTACTCTCATCTCGGCGTCCGTTATTACCCGCTGGATTATCTTTTACCCGCTTAACTTTGCGGACGCCCTGGCAAAATACATGCTGATGTGGCTGGCTTTTCTAGGAATGGGTCTGGCCCTTCGATCTGGTGAGCACATCGCAGTCGATATGCTGATTGCCAAGCTGAAGCTGTCGAACAACCGGTTCGTCACCCTGTCCATTCACGGACTGATTTCGGTGTTTTTGCTCGCCGTTGCCTATTACGGGTTTCAATATGCATGGAACGGAAAAGACAGCTACGACCCCTTTGTATTCGGAATTTCGATGATGGTTCCCTATTTGTCCGTTTCTGTCGGGGCATTTTATGCCCTCGTCCAGATCAATCTGGCTCTGATTGCCCGGCGGCTTGGAGGTGACGCATGAGTGCATTGTTAATTTACGTCGTTTTATTTCTTCTGCTCATTGCGTACAGTCTGCCGATTGCTTTTGCCTTAGGTATTTCCACGTTGAGTGTCTTTGTATTAACCGGGCAGCCGCTGGACCTGTTCACGCAACGGATGTGGACAGGACTGGACAAATTTACGCTGGTCGCTATCCCGCTATTCATTCTGGCTGGCGAGTTGATGGGCGGCTCCGGCATCTTGATGCGTCTGATGGATTTTGCGCGTCTGATGGTGGGGCGGGTTCGCGGCGGCCTGTTGTACATCAACATTCTTGTCAGTATGTTCTTCGGCGGCGTCAACGGTTCGGCAGTTGCGGACACTAGCGCCATTGGTTCAATGATGATCAAACCTACTGCCAAAGAATACAACGATCCCGATACGGCAGCGGCCATCACGGCTAGCAGTTCGATCGTTGGACCGGTTATTCCGCCCAGTCTGCCCATGCTCATCTATGTGTTTGCTGCAGGCAACGTATCGGTGGCCGGCATGTTCATCGCCGGACTCATTCCTGGCATCATGCTGGGATTGGCCATGCTCCTCGTTACCTTCTTTATTACGAAGAAGAAGAACTATCCAGCGGACGGCAGACGCTACACATGGGGAGAGATTTTCGTTATTATAAGACGGTTCGCGGTAGCGGCTATCCTGCCGATTATTATGGTCGCTGGCATTGTCGGAGGTGTAGCATCGCCGACCGAGGCTGGCTGTATCGGCGTTTTGTATGCGCTTGCCATAGGATTTTTCGTTACCCGCGAGTTGACGTTCAAGGCGGTTTATGAAGCGATGGTGCGGACGATCGGCATAACGTCCATTGTGATGATCATGATATCCATCGGTAATGTTGCGATTTGGTGGCTGACGATGGAAGGGATTCCTGCTCAGATCAGCAGTTGGTTCCAGGGCATGACCGACAGCAGTGCCTTATTCCTGTTATTAATGATTATCTTTTACTTGCTCATCGGTCTCTTCATTGAACAGGCTGCAGCCATCGTCATGCTGGTTCCCGTCTTTGCTCCACTTGCCAGCACGTATGGCGTAGACCCGCTGCACTTTGGCGTATTCACATGTCTGGCCTTGGCGATTGGACTAATCACGCCGCCTGTAGGTCTGTGCTCGTTTGTAGCCAGCTCGATCGCAGGTATACCGGTACAGCGCGTGTTTCGGGCCTCGACTCCGTTTCTTGTCGCTATCATGTTCATTTTGCTCATTGTGGCGTTTTTGCCGCAGACGTTCTTGTGGCTGCCTCGCATGCTGGGGTTGAGCTGACGAGCCTAAAGGCTCGCAGCGCGGCATTCTCATATTGCTCATATGTGCCGAACAAGAAGGCCTCACCGACATTCGTTGGTGGGGCCTGATTTTTATTACCTAATAATTAGCTATTGAGTCTTGAGCAATTCCCTTAGCCCAGCGTATTGATGATGGATTGCTCGAAGTGCCGGATAAACAACCGGTCAATGCTGCCGAGCTCGCCATCATGGTACGCGATGAACACCTGGCTTGGAGGAAACGGATTGGGATGAACTTCGATTTGCACCATGGAACGTTCGCGAATCTCGTTACGCATGTAGAGCTCGGCCGAAAAATGGACGCCATTGTTGCTCTTAATAAAATGCTTGATCATAGCGAGGTTATTGGTCTCGTATTTGACATGGAAGGGGAGGTTATGCTGGGTGAGGGTCATCTCCAGAAACTTGCGATATTGTGTCGTCTTCTGATAGGTAATCATCGGCTCCCTAAGCGCTTCTTCCAATTGGACGCTCCCCTTGCTGGCGAATGGATGGTCCGGCGAGACAAACAGCTTCATCTGGTCCTGATAGACGGGCTCGTAGATGAGATCGGAACTGTTGCTCGAGAACCGGGTGATGCCCACTTGAAACGTACGGTTTTTCATCAAGCGGACCAGCTCTGAGGAGCTGTAGCAGTAGATTTTTATCGACACATTGGGATGCTTGGTAGTAAAGGAATCGAGCACCTCAGGCATAATACAGGAGGCAAATGAGTTGTTGCAGCCAATCGAGAGCTTGCCAGAAGCGCCGCTCTTTACCTGATCTACAGCCTCGACGCCCTCTCTGAGCGCGCTGGAGACCATCCTCGCATAGGGCAAAAATGCCTTGCCTTCCTCTGTCAGCCGAACCTCCCCTTTGCCGCGGATCAACAATGGATTGCCAAGCTGCTTTTCCAGCTGATTAATCCGGTGCGACACAGTCGGTTGGGGCAGATACAGCTGTTCAGCCGCTGCTTGGAAGCTGCCTGCCTGATATACTTTCAAAAATGTAAGGATCTGTTCCAGATTCATGTTGACCCTCCTTAATCCCTACTTTGGAATTGTTAAATAAACTAACATTACATATTGGTATCCCGAAAATAACATGGAAATAGTTTACTCGATGAGTAACTTTATTTCTCGTATCTACATAATAGCACAAATAAAAGGCGCTTTCATTCATATTTTTAATGCGCTCATTCAGTAATGCTCATTTACGAGTAAAGTTTTTTAACATACCATTAACTCAAGTTAGTTCACACCTCATCTAAAAGGAGCGGTTGCACATGACAGTATCATCATCCTCAGGTTGGGAAGCGTTCATGACGGACAGGGACAAGGAGCACGATCTTGCACGGGGGAAAAAAGCGCCATTCGGATTCGGGAGCAAACCAGCCTTGCTATTGATTGATTTTTACATCGGGGCGCTGGGCCTGACACGCCAGCCATTGATGGAACAGATCAAGACGCATCCCGGAGGGATGGGGCTGGAAGGCTGGGAAGCTGTCGACCGGACCAAAGTGCTGCTTGAAGCGGCCCGCAAAAACGGCATCCCGGTTATCCATGTGACGAAGCTCGACCGAGACAACGTCGTAGGGTGGGCCAATCGGACCGGCCGCAAGAAGCAAGTGGCGCAAACGGAAGCGAAAATGCCGGAGGAGCTCAAACGTCGTTCTGCGGAAATCGTCGCAGAGGTTGCGCCGATTGAGGGCGAGTTAGTGATCCGCAAGGCGGCGCCAAGTGCATTTAACGGTACGGTGCTGCCGCATATGCTTCAAAGCTGGGGCATCGACACCTTGATTGCATGCGGAGAATCGACCAGCGGCTGCGTCAGGGCGACCGTGGTCGATGGCACCTCGTACAGCTTTAAGATGGGTGTCGTGGAAGAGTGCACCTTCGACCGCACGGAGATGTCGCACTGGGTTAATTTGTTCGATATGAACGCCAAGTATGCCGATGTGGTCAAGCTGGAAGCCGCAGTTTCCTACTTTGAACAAATCGCAGCTGAACGTGAGCGTTCGCTGGCCGGCGTATAACGGAGACTCATTATCCTATTTGGGGGGCCTTTACCATGAAAATGAAAATCACGGGTCATCTTGTGCTGCTGCTGATTATCGCCATTGCGCTCTCGGCGTGCGCGGCGAACGAAGTCACCACGCCCGGCAGCAGCCCGGATGCGGGGGCTGGAAGTGTCGCGCCTGCCGTAGACGAGGGTGGTGAGAAGGTGCTGCGTATCCGTTTCTATGACGATCCGGCGGGTTTTGATCCGGCTACCGTATTCCGGGTCGAGAACGAAGCGATCGCCTTCAATGTATTTAGCGGCCTGACCACCTACGATTCCGAGACGGGCGAGATCCTCCCGGACCTGGCTGAGAGCTGGGAGACTTCTGACAACGTGACGTGGACCTTCAATCTGCGGGAAGGCGTTCAGTGGCAGAAAGGCTACGGGGAATTTACGTCCGCTGATGTCGTCTACACCTACGAGCGTATTATGGCCCCGGATACGGCTTCGCCGTATGCCACGGATCTGGCCAACGTCAAATCCTTGACGGCACCGGACGAATACACCGTCGTGTATGAGCTGCATCAGGCCGATGCGAACTTCCTGCATGTGGTGGCGAACTATCACCAGGGGCAGATCGTCAAGCAGGAGGCTGTCGAAGAGCATGGGGAGCAATTCCGCTGGAATCCGGTGGGCACTGGACCCTACGAGCTGGAGAGCATCAGCACCAACTCCGAGATTGTCTTGACCCGCCACGAGGATTATTACAAAGGACCGGCGCCGATCGCCAAGCTGCAATTTATCATTATCAAAGATGAGGAGACGGCAACGATTGCCCTGCAGAACGGGGAAGTGGACATTGCCATGCGGATTAACCGCGACGAGGCGTTGGCTAGATTGGAGCGGGATGGTTTCTCGATGAATGCGCGCATGGACCGGTCTATCTCCGTCAAGGTTTTCAATACCAGCGAGCCTCCATTTGACGATGTGAGGGTCCGTCAGGCTTGGGCGCATGCCGTCGATTACGCTTCGATCTACGAGACGCTGCAGCCTTATCTGGCGCAGGGAACGACGAACATCCTGCCTTCCTGGATGGACGGTTATTCTGAGGAAGTCCCAGTCTATGCCTATGATCCGGAACGGGCCAAGGAGCTTCTTGCAGAGGCAGGATATCCGGACGGCTTTACGGTTACTCAGCCGCTGGTTGCTTCTAATGGCGTCAGAGAAGCGGAACAGCTGGAGCAGGAGTATCTGCAGGCCGTAGGCATCCAGCTCGAGTTCGAGCTCGTCGATGCCCCTGTGTTTAACCAGCGCCGCAACAGCGGTGAGTTCCAGCTGTCGTCGCGGGCGCTGCCGGCGATCAATCCCGACACGATTCTGTTCAGTTATCTGCACCCGGATAACATCGCGCCGAGGGGCCTCAACGGTGCAAGATATGACAATCCCGAGCTGACGAAGAAGCTGGAGGCAGCCCGCGCCGAGGTGGACGCAGAAGCCAGAGCTGAGTTGTATAAGGAAGTACAGCAGATTGCGCTGGCGGATCTTGCCTACCTGCCTACCCAGTCGCTTCATGGCTACTGGCCGAGTCAACCGTATGTGGTGGGTGTGCATCTGAACCCGCTCTCCAAAGTGAACTTCTACGAAGTCGATATCCAAAACTAGGAGGTGGCATCCATGGCTGACTATGCCTTGCGAAAGCTGCTGCAGCTCATACCGACAGTCATCGGCGTTGTTACGCTTGTCTTCATTGCCATGCGTCTGATTCCCGGTGATGCGACAGGCTATATGGCCGGCGACAATCTTTCCGGTGATGCATTGGCAGCCATGAATGAGCGTCTCGGGCTAGGGGTGCCGATCTGGCAGCAATATATCGCTTATGTGACGGGGCTGCTGCAATTTGATCTTGGTACGACGATCGTGACGGGGCTTCCCGTGGCCAAGCTAATCCTTGATGCGCTGCCGATCACGGTGATGATCGCGGTCCTGACGGTGCTGATCTCTTGCATCATCGCGGTGACCATCGGTACGGTGGCCGCATACCTCGCCAATAAGGGCAAGAAGTGGTTTGATCAGATCATTACCTGGCTGACGATGCTGGTGGACTTGATGCCCTCCTTCTGGGTGTCTCTGCTGCTCATGCTGCTCTTCACCCTGACGCTGGGCTGGTTCCCGGCCTCAGGCACGATCAACTTCAGCGATCCCTCTCAAATGCTGCAACGGATCGCACTGCCGCTTATTGTGCTCTGCTCCGGCCAGATCGCCACCATCGCCCGCATCACACGCACCTCCGTACTGGAGGTGCTGGGCGAGGACTATATCCGCACGGCAAGAGCATTCGGACTGCCGCAGCTGCGTGTCGTATTCCGCCATGCGCTGAAGAATGCGGCCATGCCGGTCATTACGGTTGCCGGCCTGGCGTTTGGCAATCTGCTCAACGGGACCATTATTACGGAATTTATCTTTTCCATCCCCGGTATCGGCACCTTGCTCATCAATGGCATCAATAGCCGGGATTACACATTAGTGCAGAGCGTTATTCTCGTCTATGCGTTTTTGTTCATCCTGGTGAACATCATAACGGATTTCATCTACAAGTATATCGATCCGAGAGTTAGACTCTAGCGGAAGGGAGGGATACGCATGAAACGGCGTTTTACGCATCTGGCCCTGGCAACGGTAAGTTACCCGCTCCGGACAATGCCGGGGCTCGGTTGGTTAAGGTCGCTCCTCGGCAACCGGATCGGCTTGATCGGCCTTTGCATCCTCGTGCCGGTGCTGCTGCTGGCAGTGCTTGTGCCGATCCTGCCGATCTCAGATCCGTTCAAGACCAATGTCAGTCACAGCTTGAGCAGCCCGTCGCTGGATCATCCCTTCGGCACTGACAAGCTTGGCAGAGATGTCTTCGCCCGAACGTTGAAGGGTCTGCAGATGTCGTTGTCCGTCGGTTTTCTGGTGGCAGGCATTACGTTGTCGTTCGGACTTTTCTTCGGGACACTCTCCGGTTTCTTCGGCGGCAGACTGGACCGTCTGGTGATGGCAGGCGTGGATATTTTCCTGTCATTTCCTTCGCTGCTTCTCGCCATCGGGCTCGTCGCCATCTTCGGGGCAGGTTTCCTGCCGGTGGTGGCTGCGATCGCGATTGCCGATATTCCCAGGGCGATCCGGCTGCAGCGGTCCTTGGTGCTCAGCATCAAGAACCGGGCCTTCATCGATGCCGCCCGGATGGTATCCGCTTCGCCCGGCTGGCTGATGGGTCGGCATCTGGTGCCGAACACGATCGCGCCAATGCTCGTAGCTGCGAGCATTACAGCTGCCAACGCGATCCTTACCGAGGCATCGCTGAGCTTCCTGGGCCTGGGCATTACGCCACCCGAGCCATCCCTCGGCAACATTATCCGCGAGGGGCAGATGTACATGCAGGAAGCGTGGTGGATCTCGACGCTGCCAGGCCTTGTCATCTTATTAATCGCGATCAGCTTGCATCTTGTCTCTGATGGCATCCGGGAAGTTCTGGATCCACGGGCACGCAAGTCATAATATCTGGTATGAGGAGCGTGATGGACGTGACCAAACCACTGCTGGAAGTTGAACAGTTGCGGACTTATTTTCATACGCGGGACGGTGTGGTCCGAGCCGTCAACGATGTCTCCTTCACACTGAACAACGGCGAGCGGCTGGCCGTAGTCGGCGAGAGCGGATCGGGCAAGAGCGCCATGGCGATGTCGCTGCTCCAACTGGTGAGCTTTCCCGGGCGGGTCGAAGCCGGGCGGGTGCTGCTGGAGGGGCGGGACCTGCTCCGCATGAAGGAGGAGGAGTTGAACCAGGTGCGCGGCGGCGAGATCGGGACTGTGTTTCAGGATCCGATGACATCTCTCGATCCGATCATGTCTATCGGCGATCAGCTCGTGTCAAACATGATTCGCCACCTGCGGCTCCATCCGCGTCAAGCGAGAGAGCGGGCGTCTCAGCTGCTGACACAGGTCGGAATTCCCGATGCCGAATCCCGATTGCGAAGCTATCCTTACGAGCTTAGCGGAGGGATGAGGCAGCGTGTCCTTATTGCGATGGCACTCTCCTGCAAGCCCAAGCTGATCCTGGCCGATGAACCGACGACAGCATTGGACGTGACGATACAGGCGCAGATTGTCGAGCTGTTGAAGGAGATTTCTACCGAGACCGGGATGGCGCTGTTGTTTATTACTCATGATCTTGGTCTGGTTGCGCGGTTCGCCCAGAAGGTAGCGGTCATGTACGCTGGGCGAATTGTGGAATACGGCTCGGTCTATGATTTGTTCCAGCACCCGCAGCATCCCTACACGCAAAGCTTGCTGCGGACGATTCCGAGCATCAAGGGCCCCAGGCCGAAGCGTCTGCTTCAGATCGGCGGATTTCCGCCGGATATGCGCCAGCCCATCGCCGGCTGCCCGTTTGCAGAGCGCTGTCAGGCGGTTGTACAGCAATGCCGTACAGAAGCGCCTGCTCTCGAAGTGAAGAATGGCAGGCAGGTTGCGGCTTGTTGGGTGGATGGGGGCATTGGCGCCGATGCCGCGGAGAGCGGCCAGCCCATCGCCGGTAAGGAGCCGGAGCGCAAGCAGCCGGCAGTTGATGGCGCAAAGCAGGACGAAGAGCCGGTCCTTCGCCTGGAGGGCTTGTCCAAGCATTTTAAGACCGATACATCGATCTTCCGCCGCAAGGGCCGGACGGTTAGGGCGGTGGATGAGATCGAGCTGTCGCTGGCACCCGGCCAGACGCTCGGGCTGGTGGGCGAGAGCGGCTGCGGCAAGAGCACGACGGCTCGCATGCTGCTGCGGCTCGAGACGCCTACCGATGGAGGCATTGTCGTGGAAGGTGTAGATATTGCCAGACTAAAAGGGGAAGAACTGAGAATGTTCCGGCGGAAGGTGCAGATGGTGTTCCAGGACCCCTATTCCTCCTTCAACCCGAAGATGAAAATCCGCGACATTATCATGGAGCCTTTGACGGTGATGGATGTCGGCACCCGGGAAGAGCGGGAGAGCAAGGTGCAGGAACTGATCCGTACGGTCGGCCTTGATACCGCCTATCTGGAACGCTATCCGAGCCAGCTCAGCGGCGGACAGCGGCAGCGGATCGGCATCGCCAGGGCGTTGGCACTGGATTCGTCGATTATTATCGCGGACGAACCGACCTCTGCGCTTGATGTGTCCGTGCGCGCCCAGGTGATCAATCTGCTCGCCGATCTTCGGGAAAGGCTGGGAATCAGTATTTTGTTCATCTCTCATGATCTCTCCATCGTACGGCATATTTCTGACAAGATTGCCGTGATGTATCTTGGCAAGATTGTCGAATACGGCGAAGCCGAGGTTATCTTCGCAGAGCCGAAGCATCCGTATACGAAGGCGCTGCTGTACGCAGCCCCCGTGCCTGATCCGGCAACCGAAGAACGGCGGACCATCCAATTGCTCGGAGGGGATCTGCCCAGTCCAAGCAATCCGCCGCCGGGCTGCCATTTCAGTACCCGCTGCCCGATGGTAACCGACCATTGCAAGCAAGCGCAGCCGGTTCTGATGGAGCTGGAGGATACGCGGAAGGTAGCTTGCTTTTACGCATCCTAACGGACAGACGGAGGACAGACTATGCAGTTGAAGAATCTTGGTGTCGCAGGCGGCGGCATCCATTTTGCCATCGTTGCCATTACCCAGCCGTTTTTCTCGCTCTATGCTTCAGAGCTTGGCGCCTCGACAGCGCTGATCGGATTCATGGTCACGTTGAAGGCATTGCTGCCGCTTTTCATTGCGATGCCTTCCGGTCAACTGATCGACAAGCTTGGGGCCCCGATCATGCTGACCATCGGCAACGGCATTACGGTGATCTCGCTTGCTCTGATGGTGTGGAGTCCGAATCTTCCGGTGCTGGCATTATCGCAGATTCTGGTGGGAGCCGGCACCTTGCTCATGGCCGCTTCGCTTCAGGTTGTTGTGTCCGAGGGCGACAGATCGGAGCGCGAGCGCAACATCGCGAGGTACTCAGCCTGGTCCTCAGCCGGCACGATGATCGGCCCGGTCGTCGGCGGGTTGATCATCACCGCAGCGGTCTCCGGGTGGCTGCCCGGTATCGACGGCAGCGATGGACAGGGGTATAAGTCGGCGTTCCTGTTTTCCCTGGTGATGGCGCTGCTGTTTATGGTCGCAGTGCTCGGAAGGACAAGAAAAGCTGCACGCGAGCGGGTAAGCCTGCCGGAGATCGGCCGCATGCTCGGTCCGAAGAGCGTCCTGCAGAGCTATACCAGCGGTGCGCATCTGATCAAGCATGAGGGTGTTCAGTTCGGCCTGGTCAGCACGTTTCTGATCCATTATTTGCAGGCAATCTGGATGAGCTTTTTCCCGCTCTATATGGACACGCTCGGCTACTCGGCGTTTGTCATTTCCTTGCTGGTGGCGATCCGCGGCTTCGCCAGCTTTATTTCGCGCGCCTTCCTGCCGTGGCTCATGAAGGGGATGTCGCAGCCGGGACTCCTCATCGCGGCGGGCTGCATCGCCGCCGTCTCCCTGTCGGTGCTGCCGATCTTTACCGGGCATGTCTTGTGGATCGGTCTGGTCAGCTTCGTGCTCGGCAGCGCCGTTGGCGTGAACATGCCGGTCAGCACTATGATCATGGTCACAGACGAGAACAGGGGGGAACGCGGACGAATTATGGGCTTGCGTCTGTTTATGAACCGCGTATCGCAGATTGCGGCGCCGGCCATGTTTGGCCTGATGGGTCAAACGATCGGCTTGAGCGCAGCGTTTTACACGGGGGGCGGCGTGCTTTTGGCAACCATCGCCGGCTTCGGATATATGAAGCGATCAACCGTTGCGCAAGCCTCGGTCAAAAAGCAGGAGCCAGCCAAAGAATCGCAAAGCACGCTGCAAGCCTGACACCGCCGCTAGCCCAATTGCAGCTCGCATAATTGAATCTACTTCATGCAGGGGGGGGATGATGATGTCCAGAGTCAGCGCCAACCTGCTCCTTTTCGTCTTGGCCGTCATGTATTGGGTCGGATTCAGTATGGTCAGGCCGATTGTATCCCTGTATTTTAACGAAGTGGGCTACTCCGTAACCGCGATCGGTCTGTTCATGGCGGCACAGGCCGTCATCCCGGTGCTGCTCGCGATGCCGGCAGGGAGCGCGATCGATCGGATCGGCACGAGACGCGCCACGCTTGTCGGCTCGGGCATGCTGCTGGCAAGTGGTCTGCTCTACTGGACCGGCGGCGCGATCGGTTCGGTCCTGCTCATACTGGCCGGGCAGATCATTAGCGGGCTGGGGAGCCTGATGAGCTGGGGAGCGCTGCAAGCGGGAGCGGCCCAGACAGCCAGACGATTTGCGGAGGAGCGCCGCAAAGACCGCATGCTGGCCAATTTTGCTTTCGTCAACTCGCTCGCCCAGTTTGCCGGACCCGTTACGGGAGGCTACCTCTCGGATCAAGGCGGCTATAGCTCGGTGTTCCTGCTCTTCGCCGGACTCGCGGGAGTGTCGCTGCTGCTCGGCCTGCGGCTTCCTGAGCTTGATCAGCGGTGGGCAGCGGTGCGGACGAAGCTGTTATCCTCGGCCAACGCGGCCTGCAGTCATGACGATGATCTTGCCGACGATGATAAGCGCCGTCAGCAAGCTGGCGATAATCCAGGCCGGGGTCGCGGGGTATGGTCCAGCTACGTAAGCGGTTACATTTTGCTTCGCGACAATCGACCGTTTATGATGGCCATAATCGTCAATGGTGTGCTTTTTGTGCTGATTGACATGCAGAGCGCTTTTTTTCCACTTTACCTGTCTGGCGCTGGTCTGAGCAATACGGAGATCGGATGGATGCTGTCGATCGGTGCTGCTGCGTCTATACTGATTCGGCCGTTGGTGGGTCACCTGATCGGCTGGCTCGGGCATCAACGCATAGTCCTCTATAGTATGGTCTTGGGATCGGTTTGCCTGCTCTCCCTTGTTCTCACGCCGCCGCTATGGGTGCTGGGTGTGATTGTTTTTCTATGGGGGATCTGCTCCGGGATGAATCAGCCGATGGCGCTGATCATGGTGGCTCGCACGGTCCGATCCAGTCAGCAAGGCATGGGGATGAGCTTGAGAACGATGTCCAACCGGATCGTCCAGGTTGCCAACCCGGTAGGGTTCGGTATTTTGTCGGGATGGCTGGGATTAACGCTAGGCTTCGGGGCGGTGGGTTGCTTGATGATGGGCGCTTCGGTGCTGGTGCATCGCTTTTACCGTGCCTCGGCTTGAATGCGAGTATCATAGTAGTAATGACCAACCCTGGTGAATTGCACTATACTGAAAGGAGGAGATTTCGTAGAGGAGGACTTTCGTTATGAGAACGGAGCTCACGCATTTGTTTGCGCCCTACGAATTAAAAGGGCATAATATCAAAAACCGCATCGTGATGGCGCCGATGGAGCTGTTGATCCGGCAGACGAGGGGAGGATTCGTCAACGAAGGTCATCTCCGGCACTACGGGGAAAGGGCAAGAAGCGGGATCGGTCTGATCATCGTCGAGGCGACGAGCGTCGATCCACGCAGCATGAACGTAGAATCGCAGCTGGGCGCCTGGTCGGATGAGCATATTCCGGGATTGCGGCAGCTGGCCGCAGAGTGCCGACGTTACGGAGCGAAAGTTATGCTCCAACTGCAGCATCTCGGCGTCCGAATGAAGCAGGATCCGATCGGGCCATCCGCTTTTAGGGACAAGTCGGTACACGCCCGCGAGATGACCCTTAAAGAGCTTCATGCGCTGCAGGATGCGTATGTATCTGCTGTTCAGCGTGCGTATCAGGCGGGTTTCGACGGGATCGAATTTCACGGCGCACACGGCTACCTACTGAATCAGTTCTCGTCGCCGGAGGTGAACAGGCGAGCGGATGGCTACGGCGGCTCGCTGGACGAGCGACTTAGGTTTATAAAAGAGATTTTTGACCGAGCCCGAGCGTCGACGGATGAACGGTTTATCTTCGGCTACCGCATGGGCTGCAATCAGCCTACTATTGAAGAAGGCGTGCGGATGGCTCAGCGGCTGGAGCAGATGGGCATGGACATTATTCATGTGTCCTCCTGCGGCTACTCCGCCTTCCGGCCGGATCTGCCGTCCGACTTCCCGTACAATTGGGTCATTTATGGCGGCAGCTGCATCCGTGAACAGGTGGATATTCCCGTCATTGTCGTCTATGAGATCCGAACGCCGGAGCGTGCGAACGATATCATCGAGCGAGGGTACGGGGATTTTGCGGCCATCGGGAGGGAGCTGATCGTCGACGCCGATTGGGTCAGGAAGGCAGCAGCCGGCGAAGAGATTCGCTACTGCATTCGCTGCCAGCCGTGTGTCATTTTCAGCGGCAAGGATTGCGTCATGCTCTGATTATACAGCTCCACCGCTACCAGAAACGTAAATAACGCTAAGGCCGGTCACCCCAGTCTTAGCGTTATTTACGTTTACAGCGTTTAAGCTTCCACCAGATCCGCACGTTTGACTTGCAGAGGCGGCGGGATCAGCCAGCCCTTTTCTTTATTGAGTCTCAATATTTTCAAGCCAATCGCTGCTTTCGTAGCATGGTACTTGGCAAACAGCGTAGCGATATCCTCCCGTACAGCCTTGGCCATGATCTGACTGCAATTGACCAGTCCCAGGGCTGTATCGGCTGCGATCATCGAAGCAATCTCCTGATCCGAGAGCTTGACGCCGACCGGTATATCTTCGAGTTTGACCGCCGGCCTTGCCGGAAGAGCCGGAATCGGAGCGATCCCGTTATGGGTCAGGATCGTATCGCATTCGCTGGCTTCCAGCTCCGCTTGGTCGATGATCTCTTCAAGAATCTTCTTCAGGTCATTGTCTCCTGCGTGGTAGCTGCTGGCCCGGTTGGCTGAGATACAGCCTTTGGCCACAAGTGAGAACTGCCAGACATCGTAGATCTCGCCGTAGTGAAGCGGTTCGTCTTTCGGATTACCACTTAAAATCCCCATCTTGAATCATCTCCTATTTTTACATAATTAATTTAGAAAACAGCGCTGGAAGAAAATGCAATTAACTCCTGTACGCTTGTTGATGATAAGGCGAAGTTTGCTGTTGAGCGTTAAATGCGAAGGTGTTGCTCATGGTGGACTGCTCGACTTGCTGACAGATTTGCAGGGCGTGCTGCATTTGCTGCATCGCGGTTTGATGGCCTTGTAGAGCAGTCTGAATTACTTGTACAGCGCTTATTTCGCGTTGTGCCAGCTCTTCCAGACGGGCCGCATTTTGCTGTTCTTGCTGCAGCAGTTGTTGGTACGTATGGGAAGCTTGTTGCGTTTGCTGCATCAATTGGTTGATGATTTGCTCGCACTGCTTGATTTGGTTGGTGAACTGTTGGTTCATCTTTTTAACCCTCCTCAAAAGTAATGTTGTGCCAGAGAGTAGGATGCTCACAGGTCCACTTTTCTATCCCGTTTTTTTGTGAACTGAACGGGATATATTTGACTTCGAGAGGCAATTTATTGCGCCTGCTCCAGCTCTTCGGTCTCCTTCGTCT
Organism: Paenibacillus jepli; assembly: GCF_047238105.1. Lineage (NCBI taxonomy): Bacteria > Bacillati > Bacillota > Bacilli > Caryophanales > Paenibacillaceae > Paenibacillus > Paenibacillus jepli. The sequence goes on along the minus strand of NZ_JBDFMD010000001.1, from coordinate 1,803,008 downwards.
CATGAAGGATCGGATTGCGCTTGACCTTGACCTCCTGGAACGTAATCTTGTTGGAGAGGATATACTCCGGCGTCTTCCGGTGAGCGTGGGACTCCCGGAAGGCTTCGCTCCTTGTCCAGTTCTGGAAGTCTTCTTTGGTCCGCCACCGGGTGACGACCGATACCTCATCATATTCCTTGAGATTCTGCGTCAGCAGCACCTCCAGGCCCAGAAAGCCCTCCATCGCTTCGACCTTGCCGATCCGGTCGAAACGCTCGATCAGCTTGTCGCCGTCCCCCTTAGTAATCTGCGAGATGTTCGTTACGATAATCATCGTTGTTTCCTCCTCTATCGTGTGAGTAACCGGTATGATGACCGGGTATTGCCCTTCAAAACTGACGCTGGCCTCGATCTCGTACACCTCTCTGAGGAAGCCGGCATGGATCACTTGCTTCGGTGGACCTGAGGCGGCGATCTCGCCGTCCTTCATGGCGATCAGATGGTGACAGAAGGCGGCGGCATGCTGCAGATCATGCAGCACCATGACGATCGTGATGCCGTGATCCTGGTTGAGCTTCGTCAGCGTGCGCATCACTTCGAGCTGGTGCGCGATATCCATGTAGGTCGTCGGTTCGTCCAGCAACAGGATGCCGGTCTTCTGGGCGAGGGCCATCGCGATCCGGGCCTTTTGCTGCTCGCCGCCGGAGAGCGTGTGGAACATGCGGTCCTCGTGCCGCCGGATGCTCATCACCCGCATCGCCCAGTCGACGATCTCTTCATCCTCGGGCGTGAGTCCCTGCCGCAGCAGCCGCTTGTAGGGCGCCCGCCCGTAGGCGACCAGCTCGCGCACGGTCAGCTCCGGCATCATATCCTTGGCTTGCGGCAGCATCGTCAGCGTCCGGGCGAACTGGCTCATTGTATAATCGTCGGCCGGTCTGCCGCGGACTTCGATCCGGCCAGCGGCAGGCTGCAGCAGACCGGTGATCAGCTTGAGCAGCGTCGACTTGCCGGAGCCGTTAGGGCCGACGATCGCTGTGATCCGCCCCGCAGGGAGCTGCAGCGAGAGATCGGGGAGCTCGAACATCCCCGCTTCGTAAGCCAGGTTAACCGTCTCGATTGCAGTCATCGCCATGCGCTCCTTTTTCTGAGAATGTACAGGAAGAACGGTCCGCCGATTACGGCCAGCAGGATGCCGACCGGCAGCTCGACCGGATCGAACCAGCTGCGAGCGGCGGTGTCCGCGAAGACGACAAGCGCCGCCCCGCCTGCCATGGACAGGGGCATCAGATAGCGGTAGTCATCGCCGATCAGCAGCCGGATCACATGCGGCACGACCAGCCCGACGAAGCCGACCAGCCCTGCCACGCTGACAGCTGCGCCAGCGAGCAAGGAAGCAAGCAGGATGAGCAGCAGCCGCTGCGTCTCGACCTTTTGCCCCAGCAGGCGGGCCGAATCATCGCCAAGCAGGAGCAGATTTGCTGGTTTGATCGCCAGCAAGGCCAGGATCAAGCCGATCCCCGCATAAGGGGCCATAAACGAGAGATGATGCCAGCTGCGGCCGTTCAGACCGCCGGACAGCCAGGGCAGCACGGCCTGGACGCGGTCGCTGTAGACGACCATCATCCCGTTCATCACGGCGCCGAGGATGGCATTGACCGCCACGCCGGCAAGCACGATCTTGACAGGCGACGTGCCTTTATCCCAGGCAAACAGATAGATGACCAGCGAGGTGGCGAAGGCGCCGATAAATGCGGCTGCCGGCAGCAGGTAGCTGAACTGGGGCAGCACGACCATCGTGATGACGGCAGCCAGCCCGCCTCCCGCCGACACTCCGATAATGCCCGGGTCGGCGAGCGGGTTGCGCATGACGCCCTGCAGCAGAGCGCCGGATGCGGCAAGTGCGGCGCCCGTCAGCAATCCGACAAAGATACGGGGCAGCCTCAGATCTATCAGGATCGTCGTATACGGCGTGACTGCACTCGTTGTAAATGCGGTCCAGATCTCATGGAGCGGGATCGTCACCGATCCATAGGCTAGGCCGAACAGGGAGCTTAACAGCAAGAGGAGCGGAGCAGAGAGAAGCATCATTTTTCTGCGCTTGGTGCGTTGTAGTTTGTTCATGTCATTCCCTTCAAGATGAGGCAAGGCCCAGCTTCTCGTGCATGAGCGCCAGCGCTTCGACGATCCGGGTGCCCGGATTGGTCCCGAACAGGTCGGCGGGCAGTACCTCGATCCGCTCGTGGATGACCGCATTGATACGGTTCCAGGCGCTGTTTACCTTCATCTCCTGGTGGAAGCTGGCCTCGACTTCATCGGGCTTGCCGTGCGTCAGGATGAATATGTAATCGGGATTGGCCTGGACGATCCGTTCGCTGCTGAGCTGGGCATACTGCGGGTAGCTCTGCAATCTCGGGTAATCCGACGCGATGTTGATGCCGCCTGCCGTCTCAAGGATGTTGCCGCTAAGCGAGTTGGGCAGCGCCGCCATGAATGTCCCCGGCGCTCCATAGACGAGGAGCGCCCGCGGGCGCTCGGCATCTGCGAGCTGGTCGTTGTAGCTGGCGGCTGCAGCATCGATCTCGGCGATCAGCTCACGGGCTCGCGTTTCCTGATCGATCAGCTGCCCCAGCAAAGCGATCTGCCGCTGGATATCCGCGATTGAGTTGGCGCTGGTCAGGACGACCTGAGCCCCGATACCTTCGAGGACCGGGATGTCCTTGGTATTCATCGGATGGTGTCCGAGCACGATGTCAGGACGAAGCAGCGTGATGCGCTCCAGATCCACCTCGTGCGTGCTGCCGATCTGCGGCACGGCTGCAGCGGCAGGATCAGACGGCGGGCGATCGGTAGTCGGTCTGCCTGTGAGCGTGCCGCCCAGAGCGTAGATGATGTCGGTCTCGCCATTGCCCAGAGCGACGATGCTTGATGGCGTGGCGTCCAGCACAATCTGACGCTCTGCAAAGTCGGTGAGGACGGTGGTGCTGGCCCCCGGCACGAGTAAACGGTCGGGACCTGCGCTGCTGCTGCAGCCTGCAGTGAGGAGTGAGGCAAGCAAGACGGGCACAGCCAGCCAGATAGGCTTCACAGGATCAACTCCCTCTGGGTAGAAGTAGCAAATGATACTGATAATCAATATCACAAACATGATAATCCTTCTCATTTATGTTGTCAACAAAAATTTGGAAATTGTTGAAATGCTGCTGCTGCTCTCTGCTAAGCCATATCTGCTGTTGGGCCCAGAAAGAAGACAACCGATATTTTTGCATTAAATGTAGCGTAAAAATCAAGCGCAAAAACGGGTTGACGGGAAGGAAAAAAGTGGAGTACTATTTTGAGGAACTAGCAAGAAGAGGTGAGCTTGAGCGTAAAGCTCTTCTTTTTTCAAGATTAATTGAGAATGATAATCAACAATAATCACTTGATTATCAGTATCATGTACCGGAGGTGAACACTGATTCTTATGCGACGTAGGTTGTCCCAGTGGGTCCTGCTGGGGTTACTGTGCAATCTGATGCTAGCCGGGATCGCGCATGCCGGGCCGCTGGACAATGGTGTCTATACAGCGGATTATACGGTGCTCAAAGCGGAGGATGACTCCGCATCCATGGCCAACGACTACTGGGAAAAGCCCGCCAGAATCACTATGAAGGACGGCCTTGCTACGATCCAGCTGACAATCAACCACAGCAAGTGGGTAACTGAATTCAAGGTGCCGGGCGGCGGAGGATATGTCGATACCAGGATCATCAGTACCGACGAGGCCAGCGACAAACGAACCGTACAGTTCGCCGCGGCCGATATCTCCCAGCCGATCCTGTCGAAGATTCATGTGACGGTAGCCGAGATCGATTATGATCATGACTATACCATCCGTCTGGTCTTCAAGCCTGAGAGCATCCAGTTGATCGAAGCGGCGGAATCGCCAAAGAACCCGGATCCGCCGGCAGAGACTGCATCGGCGGCCGAGCAGCCGGCAAGTCCGGCTAAGCCGCCAGCCGCAGCCGAACAACCGGCAGCCGGGCAGGTCGGCGGCAGCAAGCCGCAGGAGCCTGCGGCTTCGGCATCATCGGTCCCCCCTCCTCCGGCGACGACAACTGGCACTGTCAGCCAGGATAAGCCGGCTGCGAGCGCCGCTCCCGCTGAGGAGCCGCCCGCAGCTGCTGCCGGTCCCGGCACGCCGGCTGAGGAAGGGGCTGGCACCAGTGTTGCGGCTGAACAGACGGGGACAGCTGCAGCAGAGCCGGCCGTCACGGAGCCCCCTGCAGAGGAGGCCGCTGCTCCGGAGACGGACACAGCCGTCCAGGAAGAAGAGTCTCCTGCAGCGGAACCCGTCGGCAGCTCCGAGACAGAGCAGTCTGCCATCGCCTTGTCCGCTGCTCCGGCGCAAGCCGGCGATTCATCAAGCAGCGCCAAGCTGTGGCTGTTCGTCGGCATCGCCGTTACCGGAGCTGCCATCCTCGCAGCAGCCGGTATCCTGATCTACCGCCGGCGGCTTGCCGCCCGCGAAGTGTAATCCCTCGAGTCTGGCCGTGCGTCGTCCGCAATGTCCGCGGAAGGCGGTGAGCTGTGCAGCTCCGGCCAGCCTCACTTATCCATCATAATCAAAGGAGTATGAAAACAAGTGACAATACGCAAATCGTTTCGGTTGATATCCCTGGCGGCAGCTCTGCTCGTTCTGCTGTCCGCCGTACATATCCCGCCAGCCTCCGCAGAGCCTGAGCCTCTGGAGGATGGCCTCTACGGCATCGAGCTTCTGACCTACTCGCACGGTACCGATAATATCTCTGTGATGAACGACTATATCGGCAATGCTGCGGTGCTGGAGGTCCAAGGGGACAAGAAAACCGTCCATGCGCTCGTACGATCCAACAACTGGATCAGGGCGCTGAAGGTTGGAGCCGCTGCCGATGTTCTGGAGGATGTGGAATTTCTGACACCAGAACAACCGGTTGCAAGTCTGAAGGGTACGGTAGAAGATGTTCTTGTGTCGCGCACTTATGCTGCGGTGAGTTTTCCTGTAGATGAGTTGGGCGATTACAACTACGAGGTGTTTACCCATGTCGTTATCCCGAATGGGTTGCTTCCCTTTCCTTATGACCATACCTACGACGTTCACATCCGTGTAAGTGAGCCATTGCACACGGTGACTAACCCGACCGGCGATATCGAGCAGCTTCATAACGCTATAGCAGAGGCAGAGCAAGTGCTCATCGCAGGACGCGACCACTCCTCGTTTAATCCGGCAAGCAGTGCTGACGGTTCCCTGCAGAACAGCCTCATTTTTGCAAAAGCTGTAGAGAAGCTCCCGGGCGCAACGCCGCTGCAGATCGCAACCGCACACCATTACTTGACGCACGACGGGGCTGAGTTCGGACATTTGTACCCGGCCACTGGCGAATCCATCACCATCCAGGGTGTACACGCGACTAATGATTACGAAGCTTCGACGATGAACAGTTACCTGCTGTATCCGAATGTCATCATCGAAGACGGCGTGACGACGGTTCGACTGACGCTCAGAGATCATAGCTCCATCCCGAGCTTCAAAGTTGAGCAGAACGGTGAACTGGTGGAGGCCGCTACCCTGAGTGTCGACACGCAAGCGAATACCCGGCGGGTAAGCTTCCCAATCGCCAGTCTTCAGGATGAACTGGACGCCGCGGTTTCGATCTCCATAGGAACTTATAATCAAACCCGTGAATTCCGTATCATCTTCAACCGACCGCTGGACCGGACCGAGCTGCTGGCCGAAGTAACAGCAGCACAGACGCTGCATGACCAGGCAGTGACCGGCACAGCCGCCGGACAGTATCCGGCAGCTGCCAAGACCGCGTTAAGCACAGCTATTGCCAAAGCCAAAACAGACGGCAGCATGCTCTCTACACAAGAGAAGGTGGACACTGCCGTTACCGAGCTGAAGGCAGCGGTCACGACCTTCAGAAATGCTGTTGTCGCTCCAGATAGCGGCGGCGGTCCGGTTACGCCTCCGGTTGGCGGTTTGACTGACGGCAAATACAACATCGGCTTCCGTATCCTCAAAAATGGGACATCCGAGACCTCAGTCATGGATGGCTTCCTCTACCACCCAGGAAGACTGCTTGTGCAAAACGGCAATAAAACCGTCATGTTGAAGCTCAGTGAAAGCGACAAGATTACTTCCTTTTCAGTGGGGGGGTCAGCAGTCGGTGTGGTTGAGTCGAACAGCGGAGCAAATACCCGCTGGGTCAGCTTCCCGGTCTCGAATCTGGACCAAAAGCTAAGTGGCCATGTGACCATTCACTGGCCTGCCGCAAATTACAACAACAAGGCATACGATATTCAAATTGAGCTTTATACCCCAAGCAAGGTGGAGGAATGGTCAGAGCCCGGTTCCCCCAATCCAAACGTGCCGGATGGCCCAGGCTCTGGAGGTGCGGACAACCCTAATCCTCCGGCGACAGGCGGAGGCGGCGGAGGCGGCACCGTTACAACGCCGACAGAGGAAGAAGAACAAGACAGCGAATCCGGGACGGATACGCCTTCCCGGCCTGGCGGTTCGAACGGTTCAAATGGCGAAGGCAATGAGACGCCTGTAACGCCACCTGCGCCATCGGTCGAGTTCACGGACACGGATACGCACTGGGCATATCCGTCGATCGCCAGAGCCACCCAGCTAGGCATCATCAACGGCTATACCGACGGTACCTTCAAGCCCAATGCCACCGTCAACCGGGCGGAGTTCGCGGCGATCATCAGCCGCGCCTTCGAGCTGCAGCTGAATACGCCAAGCGCTTCGTTCAGCGACTGGAACAGCGTCCAGGACTGGGCAAAGCCGTTTATTGAGCAAGCAGTAGCCGCAGGCATCATCAACGGCTATGAAGACGGCTCTTTCCGTCCTGGCCAGCAGGTGAGCCGCACCGAAATCGCGGTGATGATCGTCCGGGCGCTAGGTCTGCCTACGGATGCGGCGGCTGCCCTGAGCTTCCGGGATGCGTCGCAGATTCAGGCCTATGCCCAGCCTTCCATCGCTGCAGCCGCCCAGCACGGGCTGATCGAGGGCCTCGGCGACAATACGTTTGGACCTCAGGCGCCAGCTACTCGTGCCCAAGCCGTGACCCTGATCCTGCGTGCACTGGATTACTTTGCCGCAGCACAGTCCGGACAGGCGGCTTAACCACCTGCACAGCAGGAAGCACATGCTTCAACCATGGATGAGGACGCCAGAGCTCTGGTGTCCTCTGCCCAGTTGGACAGAACAGTTGGTTAGAAGGAGGAATTATGACTAGACGACAAGGAATCAACGGGCTGCTGTCGGCTGTCCTGCTGCTCCTGCTGCTGGTTGCCGCAGCTTGCGGTTCGGAGCAGGGGGAGCTTACAGGCGGTGCCGGCAACGCAGCAGCGGAGACGGATACCGTCCATGCTGCTGCAGCCGAGCCAGAGCAACAGGCGGAGCCGGAGCAGCAGAGCGGGCCGGAGCACCGCATCGTCTCGACAACCGTGGCGGTCACGGAGATTATGGATGCGCTCGAGCTCGATCTGGCAGGCATCCCCAAGACCGTCAAGACGCTGCCATCGCGTTATGATGGCGTCATGGAGGTGGGCAACCCGATGAGCCCGGATATGGAGCTCGTCAAGTCGCTGCGGCCGACCGAGGTGCTGTCAGTGACGACCCTGCAGTATGAGCTGGAGCCGGTCTTTGAGAACATCAATCTCGATGCGACCTTCCTCGACCTTACTTCCCTTGCGGATATGCAGACGGCGATCGAAGATCTTGGCGCACGCTACGACCGGGAAGCGCAAGCCGCGGACATCGTGGAGAAGCTGGACCGCAGGGTCGCGGATATCCGCGAGGCAGCCAGCGGCCGGGAGCAGCCGACCGTGCTGATCCTGCTGGGCGTACCGGGCAGCTATCTGGTGGCGACGGAGCATTCGTACATCGGCGATCTGGTCCGGTTGCTCGGCGGCATCAACATCGTCCAGGGCGAGTCGGTGGAGTATCTGGCCTCCAATACCGAGTACCTGCAGCAGGCTAGTCCCGATGTCATCCTGCGGGCAGCTCACGGCATGCCGGAGGAAGTGGTGAAGATGTTCGACAAAGAGTTCAAGACCAATGATATCTGGAAGCATTTTAGTGCTGTCCAGACCGGGCGGGTGTACGACCTTGAAGAAGCGCTGTTTCCGACGACGGCCAATCTGGCGGCGGACCGGGCGCTTGAAGCGCTGGCAGAGATGCTGTATCCGTAACCATCCGCTTATCCCATACAGATGAAGGAACGATTGCATGTCCAAATTGAAAATTACTGTCACATTTGCCGTAATCCTCATCCTGCTCGCGGCAGCCGTGCTGATCTCCGTAACGACGGGCAGCATCAAAGTCGGCTTGGGCGAGCTGATCCGGGGACTGATCTCGGGGACTAATGAACAAGTCGAGGTGATCCGGGATCTGCGCCTGCCCCGCATCATCGTCTCTATGTTGTCCGGAGCGGCGCTTGCCGTATCCGGCGTGCTGCTCCAGGCGGTCATGCGCAATCCGCTGGCAGATGCCGGAGTGATCGGGATCGCTTCGGGAGCAGGCTTTGTCTCCTTGCTGCTGGTCACGCTGTTTCCGGCGATGTTCTTTTGGATGCCCCTGTTTTCATGCCTGGGCGGAGCCCTGGCCTGCTTCCTGGTCTACTCGCTGTCCTGGCGTTCGGGCCTGCAGCCGATGCGTCTCATCCTGGTCGGTGTCGCCATCAATGCGACGTTTACCGGGCTCGGCCAGTCGTTCAATTACCGGGGCAGTTATGCTGTGACTTCAGTGAATCAGGCGATCAGCTCGATCTTCACGATGAAGACGTGGTCCGACGTCGAGATCTTGGGGATCTATGCCTCGATTGGACTGCTGGCCTCGCTGCTGGTCTGCTCCTGGTGCAACATGCTGGCGCTGCAGGACAAGACGGCGGGCAATCTCGGTATGCGCGTCACACAGACGCGGCTGCTCATCTCCGTCATCGCCGTGCTGCTAGCCTCTACCGCCACCGCCATTGGCGGGCTGATCGCCTTCGTCGGTCTGCTGGTCCCTCATATCGGGCGCTTGATTGTCGGCTCCGATCACCGGACGCTTATCCCGTTCTCCGCGCTTAGCGGCGCGCTGCTCATCCTCGTGGCGGATACGCTGGGGAGGTCGCTGCTGGCGCCGACGGAGATTCCGGCCTCCATCCTGATGACGATCATCGGCGGCCCGTTCCTGATCTTCATGCTCAGAAGGAGTGATCGTCTCCATGGAGCTTAATGAACTGACATATTCCTACGACGGCAGCACCGATCAACTGAAGGGGGTGAGCGGCCAGATCCCGATGGGCCGCATCACGACGATCATCGGCCCCAACGGCAGCGGCAAATCCACACTGCTCGGCGTCATGGCGCGCAATCTGTCGCCGCGCGCGGGCGAGGCAGTGCTGGACGGCAAGGCCGTCACCGCCTATGCGCCCAAAGAACTGGCACGGAAGCTGGCCGTGGTCCATCAGCATAACGATGCGCCGCCCGACCTGACGGTGCAGCGGCTGACCGGATACGGCCGTCTCCCGCACCGCCGTCTCTGGACGCAGCAGGGGGCGGAAGACGAGGCGGCCATCACTTGGGCGCTTGAGAGCACGCGACTGCTCGATAAGCGGAGCAACCGACTCTCTACCTTGTCCGGCGGCGAACGACAGCGCGCCTGGATCGCGATGGCTCTGGCCCAGCAGACGAAACTGTTGTTCCTGGACGAACCGACGACCTACCTGGATATGTATCATCAGATCGAGCTGCTGGAGCTGATCCGCAAGCTGAACAGGGATCATCGGATTACGATCGTCATGGTGCTGCACGATATCAATCAGGCGCTGCGCTACAGCGACCATCTGATCGTCATGAAGGAAGGGGAAGCCAGGCTCAGCGGAGAGCCGGAAGCGGTGATCACGGAAGCGGCGTTGCTGGATATCTATGGCGTCCGAGCGTTGCTGCGGAAGGATGAGGAGGCTGGGCTGGTGGTGATCCCGCTCGGGACGACGCCGGGCCTCTCCGGTTATCTGGGGAGGGGCGGATAGACAGCGCCGCCCCGGACGGGATCAATCGGCGGCAAAATCGACGGCTGCTGCCTCGTCGTATCCGTCGATAGTGAACAGGACGACCGTGCCGTCAGGATACTCGCTGAGCTGGTTGCTCACCCAGGAGCCCGCGCCGCGGTTGTCAGAGGGACTTATGTAAGCGATGCTTGCGCCTTCGCCGCCTTCGGCGCACATGGCCATCGGCCACTCATCGCGGTCCAACCCTTTGCGGGTGGGGATCCCGCGCAGCGACAGATCGCGGTTCCGGTCGGCGCCGTCCCTGTCGATCGTGCAGGTCTGGGAGTGCCCGCGTTCGATCGCTGCGGCGATATGCGCCGCTGTCTCGGGATATCGCTCTCCGGGAAATAACAGTTCATAATCATGCACCCCGGGGGGAGCCGGAGCAGGCGCCTCGGGCTGCAGCCAATCCTGCGGCAACACTCCGATCGAGACCAGAACTGTAAGCGCCAGACCGATCAGGAGCACTGCAGGGGCGGCGGGACGCTTGTTTCTTCTGCGTGTGCTTCTCATATACCCTCCTCTGAACTTGCTAACTTCTGCCAAAGGATAGTATACCACGGCAGCTTCAGCCCCGGTTCACAAATCGTACAACAAACAAAAAACCGCCGGTCCCTTGGGGCAGGCGGTTTCATCAGACACTGACAGTCTTGCGTGTCATCATTTCATATAAGGTATGGTAGGCTCTGGAGATTTCAGAGTTAGGGTTCGCATGCAGATGCTGTCTATATTCATGACTCATCTCCATCAGCAGCTCCCGGTAATGGCGTTGTTTCTCAACATCCGGAAAGAGGGACCGGCTCATAAGCAGAGCTTCGTCGAGATATCGCTGCGGGGGCTTTCTCATGCTGATCAACTCCTTGAAGTAGGACTAACCTATATTAACATTAACCCGGCTTTTCGCAAACGAATCGTTTTTTTACAAAAAAATCATATTGTCTCTCAGGCAATGGAGAGCATCTGGCGTGGTCTGCAAAGTTCAAAAACGCCCCTCTGGCAGCACTTGCTGCCGCGGGGCGCCCGATGAAGCCTCTGGCACGCTCGGCCATAGAAGCGTTGGGTTATAGTTATCTTTGCGAAGCAGCTGCGGTCTCCACAGCCGTTTGTCTGCCGTACAACTGACGCAGCAGATGGGGTTTGCGCGGAGCGGAGAAGATGAGCTCGTCGGCGCCGATCACCGTGATCGCTTCCGTTTCGCTGCCGATCACGGCACCATCCTCGATGATCGAGCCCTCGCCGATAATCGCCCGAGTGATCTGCACATCACGTCCGATCTTGACACCGGGCATGATGATGCTGTCCGCGATCTGACTGCCATGGCCGACCCGTACGCCATGGAACAGCACTGAGCGGTGTAGATCACCCTCGATGGAGCAGCAGTGGTGGACCACCGATTGTTCGACCGTGGCGAATGGATCGCGGTACGATGCGATGTTCGCAGGAAGCGCCTTCGTCTGCATCGGCCAGGCTGCGGTGTTGATCGCAAGCTCTCCGTCCAGCAGGTCCATATGGGCTTCCCAAAGACTGTCGACTGTACCGACATCGCGCCAGTACCCCGCGAACGGGCAGGCATACAGCTCGATCTGGTCGGCCAGCATCCGGGGAATGATATCCTTGCCGAAGTCATGGCTGGATCTGGGGTTGGCGGCATCTGCGACCAGATAGGCCCGCAAGCTCTGCCAGCGGAACATATAGATGCCGAGAGAAGCGAGGTTGCTGGCCGGGTTCGCAGGCTTCTCCTGGAAGCCGATGACACGCTGCTGCTCGTCGGCATGCATAATCCCGAACCTGTGGGCTTCCTTCCAAGGCACCTCCTTGACGGAGATGGTTGCTTCTGCACCGCGTGCTTTGTGGAAGTCGAGCAGTTCGCGGTAGTCCATATTATAGATATGATCTCCTGAGAGGATAAGCACATGCTCCGGATTCAAAGCGTCGAGATAGGCGATGTTCTTGAAGATGGCATCAGCCGTTCCCGTATATCCTTCCTTGTCCTCCGGTGCAGGCGGCAACAGGTTGAAGCAGCCCTCCGCCTCTTGCGGCATCCAGTTGGCGCCATCTTCCAGATGGCTATGCAGGGATTCGGCTTTATATTGCGTAAGTACGCCGATCGAGTGAATCCCGGAATTTTTGCAGTTGCTCAGGGGAAAGTCGACAATCCGGTACCGGCCTCCGAAAGGGACTGCGGGCTTGGCGAGCTTTGCCGTCAGGGGTGCAAGCCGTTTCCCTTCTCCACCGGCCAGAATCATCGCTACACATTCATTGGAAATCATACGTAAAGTCCCTCCCGTTTCTGGTAAAAATTAAAATGATAGTGTATATATAACGCCTAAGTTGGATTTTGAAACCTCCCCCTTTACGCAAAGGATTCATCAGGCCCAACGGCGAACTAGTTAATGAATAATTCGTGAACTGGACCTTGGGATGCTTCAATATCGAACCATTCGGGTAAGAGAACTAAAATTATGCATGAAACAACTTTAAAAACTAAAGTGAATGATGGTGGTGAATACGTGCAGGGAATGGTGAGTTCAGAGGATGTCTTTTTGTTTCATGAAGGAACGAATTATGCCAGCTACCGCTTCCTGGGCGCGCATCTGATCCGCGGGAAGGACGGCGAAGGGGTGCGGTTCACGGTCTGGGCGCCGCACGCGCAGGCGGTTGGCGTTGCGATGGACCGGAACGGCTGGCAGGGCGGTGCCCATCCGCTCGAGCGGGTTGCCGCGTCAGGACTCTGGTCGGCGTATATCGAAGACGTCGGCGAGGGTACGCTATATAAATATGAAGTGATAGCGGCCAGCGGAGAAAGGCTGCTCAAATCGGATCCCTATGCTTTCGAGTGCGAGCTAAGGCCGAACACCGCTTCTGTCGTACGCGATATCGGAGGTTACGCCTGGCGCGATAAAACGTGGCTGAGGAAGCGTAAAGCGCCTTACGATCAGCCAATCAACATCTATGAAGTCCATCTCGGGACATGGAAGTACAATGCGGAGGGCGAGCTGCAGACGTACCGCGAACTGGCTGCCTCCCTGCTGGATTATGTCGAGGGGATGGGGTATACCCACATCGAGCTGATGCCGCTTGCCGAGCATCCTTACGACCTGTCCTGGGGCTATCAGGTGACCGGGTTCTATGCGGCAACGAGCCGTTTTGGCGCTCCTCACGATCTGATGTATCTGATCGACGAGTGCCACCGCCGGGGCATCGGCGTGATCATGGATTGGGTGCCGGCGCACTTCGCCAAGGATGCGCACGGCCTGCGGCAGTTCGATGGCCAGCCGTTATATGAGCATGAGGACCCGCTGATCGCGGAGAAGCCGGGCTGGGGCACGCTGGGCTTCGATTACAGCAAGCCGGAGGTGCGATCCTTTCTGATCTCCAACGCCTTGTTCTGGATGGAGATGTATCATATCGACGGGCTGCGGGTCGATGCGGTGACCAGCATGCTGCTGCGGGACTTCGAGAAGTCCGAGTGGCGTCCCAATAATGAGGGTGGCAGGGAAGACCCTGATGCTATTGCTTTTCTTCGGCGGCTCAATGAAGTTGTCTTCCAAGCTTTTCCCCATGCCCTGATGATGGCGGAGGAGTCAAGCGCCTGGCCGATGGTGACGGCGCCTGCCAGTCATGGCGGGCTGGGCTTCAACTACAAATGGAATATGGGCTGGATGAATGATACGCTGACGTATTTCGAGCTCGATCCGATCCACCGCGCCGCCAAACAGTCGTTGCTCACCTTCCCTATCGCTTATGCCTACTCGGACAATTTTGTGCTGCCGCTGTCCCATGATGAAGTCGTTCACGGCAAAAAGTCGCTGCTGAACAAGATGCCTGGCAGCTATGAACAGAAATTTGCGGGACTGCGAACCCTGCTCGCCTACTGGTTGTCGTTTCCCGGCAAGAAGCTGATGTTCATGGGCGGCGAATACGGGCAGTTCATCGAGTGGAAGGATCAGGCGGAGCTGGATTGGCTGCTGTTGGATTATGAGATGCACCGTCGCATGCTGGACTACACCCGCACGGTAAACCATCTGTACCGCCAGGAGAAGGCGCTCTGGCAGCTGGACCACGATCTATCCGGCTTCCGTTGGATCGATCATGAGGACCATATTCAGAATATCATCGTCTATATGCGCAGCGGCAAGCGGCGAGGCGAGAATCTGATCGTCATCTGCAACTTTGCTCCGGTAGAGCGGCGCGGCTACAGGATCGGCGTGCCGTCCGCCGGCGCATACAGGGAACTGCTCAATACAAGTGATGCTGCGTACGGGGGCGAAGGGACGACAGCCGATACGCCGTACAGCACGGACAAGCTGCCGTGGCACGGCTGCAAATATAGTCTCGAGCTAACCTTGCCGCCGCTGAGTGTGATCTGGCTCAAGAAGCTGCCCGGACGTGCGTCAGCTAAGACAAAAAAAGAAACGTTGGAGAGGGGTTAAGCGATGAAAGTGCTGTTTGCTGCTGCAGAGGGAAGCCCGTTTATGAAGACGGGAGGGCTGGCGGATGTGGTCTCGGCGCTGCCCAAGGCGCTGCTGAAGGACGGTGTCGACGTCCGTGTTATCATGCCCAAGTATCATACGATTCCCGAGAACTACCGCACGGCGATGCGTTTTGTCAAGGCGATCGAAGTGCCGGTAGGCTGGCGGCAGGTCTATTGCGGCATTTTTGAGCTGATGCATGAAGGCGTCATGTTCTATTTCCTGGACAGCGAATATTACTTCGGCGCCAGAGATACGGCATACGGTCATTACGACGATGGCGAGCGCTTCGCCTTCCTGGATCGGGCGATGCTGGAGGCGCTGCCGCATGTGGCGTTCCAGCCCGATATCATCCATAGCCATGACTGGCACACCGGGATGGTGGCGCCGCTCCTGGACAAGCATTACCGCCATGATCCGTTCTACCAGAACATCCGCACGGTGTATACGATTCACAACCTGCAGTTCCAGGGCGTATTTCCCTATGAAGTGCTTGGGGACCTGCTTGGCCTGGACCATGACTACTTTCATCCGGAGCGGCTGGAATACGAGGGCGGCGTCAGCTTCATGAAAGGCGGCATCGTCTACGCGGACCGTGTGACTACGGTCAGCCAGACCTACGCGGATGAGATCCGGACATCCTATTACGGCGAAGGTCTGGACGGGGCGCTGCGATGGCTGGGTGGAAGATTGAGCGGCATTGTCAACGGCATCGACGACGAGTCGTACAATCCGGCGGCAGATCCTCATCTGTTCCTGAAATATAGCGCCGACAGCCCTGAGAAGAAGCTGGCGAACAAGGCGGAGCTGCAGCGCGTGCTCGGCCTGGAGCAGGACAAGAGCATCCCGCTGATCGGCATGGTGACGCGGCTCACCGACCAGAAGGGCCTGGATCTGCTCGCTCATGTGCTGCAGGAGATCCTGGAAGTGGACAACGTACAGTTCGCGATCCTGGGCAGCGGTGATCCGAAGTATGAAGGCTTCCTGTTGGATAAAGCCTACCATCACCCCAAGCAGCTTGCGGTGCAGGTCCGCTTCGACGAGCGGCTGGCAAGACAGATCTACGCTTCCTCCGATCTGTTCCTGATGCCGTCGCGATTCGAGCCATGCGGCCTTAGTCAGTTGCTTGCCCTGAGGTACGGCAGCATCCCGATTGTCCGAGAGACCGGCGGCCTGGTCGACACGGTACAGGCTTATGATGAGTATGCGGGAACCGGCAACGGCTTCTCCTTTACCAATTACAATGCCCACGACATGCTGCATACGATCCGTTATGCTCTGTCATTCTACGGGACAGACGTGTGGGAGAAGCTAGTGGAGCAGGCGATGGCGGCAGACTACAGCTGGGAGCGGTCGGCTGCCGCGTACAAGGAACTGTATGGCGAGATCCTCGGCGCTGACGCTACAGCTACTGCAACCGAATCCTGAACGCCAAATAAACCGACAGCGGGGTCATCGTGCGTTGTTCCGGCCTGACTAGTGTTGTTTATTCCCATAGCCGCAGGGGTAATAATGGGAATCAAACGATGCAACAGCACGATGGAAAGGATGACTTCCCATGCTGAGATTAAAGCTTGCAGCAGTGATGATCATTGGCCTGTCAACCATTTCCCCACCTGCAGAAGGACCATCAACGGAGAACGGATCTTATACCCCTGCCCCTTCCTATCATCCTTCGGGTACCGCGGCCTTGGAGGAGGCTTCAGTACGCGAACCCGGATTCACTATGGATATTCACCTCCCGCTCGTCGGTTTGCTGCCCGTCCAACAGCGGCAGTCAGTAGGTGCAGCATCGAGCGGATACGAGTCCCCGGGGACCGATGCCATCCGCCCGTCTGCTGATGATTCCGGAGGACCATCAGCAGCTCCCGAAGAGAGCCTGGCCGCTGCGCCCGAAGAATCGCAGAGCTCTGCACCGGAAGACGCCGCGGCTGCTGCTCCAGAAGAAGCGCCAGCTACAGCGGAGCCTGTCCGTGATGACGAGGCTTCTACGCTTAACTATCAGATGATCAATGGTCTGGATCTGAGTGCCGATAGGGAAGCTGTGACGCGTCTGTTCGGAGAGCCGCTGGCGATTGTGCCGGACGACTGGACTCCGGGGATGGAAGAATATCAGTACCGGGATATTCGTGTCGGGTTGTATGAGGACTATATCGATTATCTGATCGTACCTGTGTCGGCTGGGCAGGTGAGGATCGGCGATGTCACGGCGGCGCTGGATATGGAGCAGCTGCAGGAGCTCTTGGGCGAGCCCGAGTTCACGGCCGAGGATGGCTTGGTCTACATCCAAGACGGGGTATGTATCAAGCTGTTTTTTGAAGATAACGGCACGGATCTGAGTACGCTGCAGGTCTATTGGGCAGCCCATGTGTAAGGAATCAAGGGAGGACAAAAAATTCCAGCAGTCCCCTGTTTCATCCCGCTAGGTCAGTGGTAATGAGAGCTATGCTGGTCAATGCATATGAATAATCACATCAATACCAATATGAATGGAGGAGAAGAAACATGAGACCGAATGTACAGGTTGTCGATAACGGAATGGCTGCTATTAATGCCGTAAGAGAGCTCAACTCGCGGGGCTACAGTCAGGAGGATATCTACGTGCTTGCTCACGACAGCGATCAGACCGAGTCGCTGAAGGACGCAACAAACACGAATAAGATCAGTATGTCGGAGGAAGGCGTATTCAACTCCATGGCGAATTTATTCCGGAGCAGAGGCGATGAGCTGCGGGCCAAGATGGAATCCGTAGGCATGACCCAAGCGGAGGCTGAGCAGTATGAGTCGGAGCTTGACCGGGGCAAAGTCCTTGTCATCGCAACGGTTCATTGAGGGCCCGGATCCCAAAACCGCTGACCAGAATAGAAAGGCAAGCCTTCTTATAAGGCTTGTCTTCTATTTGCGTGCAGCTGCAAGAGACGGAAGAAGCGAAGGGGCATAGAGAATGAAGATTAGAACGAAACTGATCGTCAGCTCGGCGATTATGATCGCACTGCTGCTGGTCTTGGCTGGCGTCGCCATTAATAATATCGTAGGACTAAGCGGGCAGATGAACGAGATGTACAGCGACCGCTATCAGAAGATGGAGCTCGCATACGAGGCCAGAGGTCAGATCAATGAAGTGGCCAAGGAAATCTCGGGCCTGCTGAATGCTCCGACCGCAGACAATGTTAACCGCGCCATGCCCGCTATAGAAGAAAGCTACCGGATCGCAGACGTCTCGTTTGCAGAGCTGGGAGAGAAGGTGCAGCATGGCGATGTCCAAGTGTCTGCGATGGAGCTGCAGCTGCTGTCTCAGGTCGAAGCCGCCAGGATGCAATATTCTCGTTACACAGAAGAGCTCATGACCCTGATCCAGGGCGGCAGAGCAGAGGAAGCGCTGGCGCTTCAAGCTCTGCAAGGAGAAGCGTACGAGAACGATCTGATTGCCAAAACCAACGAACTGGCCACATACCACAGCCGTTTGATGGACAGCGCCTTCACGCACTCGATCGGGACAAACGAGCGGACATTATCGGTGATGATTGCCGTGGCCGTGATGGGACTGTTGATCGGCATCGTGACGATGCTTTGGAACATGAGGAATGTCGGACGCGGGCTTGGAAGCCTCTCGGCGATGATCCGCGGTTTTGCCCAAGGCACCGTCGATTCGTCCTCCCGGGTAGAGCATCTGACCGATGACGAGTTCGGCGATGTCGGGCGGGTATTCAACACGCTGGCAGAGAATCTGGAGGAGAAGGGCGCCTACGAGCTGCGTTATAATAAGCAGATGGAGGATGGGGCGTGGATTAAAACCCATCTTACTCAGATCGTGATGGCCATTCAAAGCCAGACCGACCTGGGCAAGATGAGCCGGGGGTTCATCCAGGAGCTCGCACCGCTGACGGAAGCCAGTTACGGTGCGCTCTATATCCGCGAGGGTTACGGTACCCAGCAAGCGCTGCGGTTGCAAGGCACTTATGCGTTCCCGGATGAGGCTGCGCTGCACACGACCTTCCTCTATGGTCAAGGACTCGTGGGCCAGTGTGCGGAGACTCGCAAGGTGATTGAGCTGCAGGATCTGCCTGCGGATTACATCAAAGTACAGTCCGGTACGGGAGAGACCGATCCCAAGCATCTCGTCCTGTATCCGATCCAGTATCAGGATGAGCTGCTGGGCGTACTGGAGCTTGCTTCGCTACGGCCATTTACGGACGTCGAGAAGCAGCTGCTGGACGAGACGGTGGAGAGTATGGGGGTCATCCTGAACAATCTGTTCGGAAGGATCCGCGTCGAAGAGCTGCTCCGTGAGTCCCAGACGCTCAGCGAAGAGCTGCAGGCCCAGTCGGAGGAGCTGCTCAGCCAGCAGGAGGAGCTCCGCAGCTCCAATGAGCGGCTCGAGGACCAGACGCGCCAGCTCAAAAAGTCGGAAGAGCTGCTGCAGAGCCAGCAGGAGGAACTGGAGCAGAGCAACGAGGAGCTCCTCCAGAAGACGCATCTGCTCGAACTGCAGATGAAGCAGACCGAGGAGAAGCACGAGCAGGTCGAGAAGACGAGACTTGCGCTGGAGAAGCAGACTGTTCAGCTTGCGCTATCCTCCAAGTACAAGTCGGAATTCCTCACCAATATGTCGCATGAACTGCGGACACCGCTTAACAGCTTGCTGATCCTCTCGCAGATGCTGATGGACAATAAGGAAGGCAACCTGACTCCCAAGCAGCTCGAATTTGCCAGTACGATCTTCGCTTCCGGCAATGATCTGCTCAAGCTGATCGATGAGATCCTGGATCTCTCCAAGATCAGCGCGGGCAAGATGGACGTGGTGATCGAGCATCTGCCGATCTCCGAGCTGGACCTGTACCTGAGACGGAGCTTCACCCCTGTCGGCTTGCAGAAGGGGCTTCAGTTCGAGACACGCTTGGATCCAGGACTGCCTGATCAGGTCTATACCGACAGCCATCGGGTCAAGCAGATTCTGAAGAATCTGTTGTCCAACGCCTTCAAGTTTACGCAGCAGGGCTCGGTCGAGTTGACGATTCGCAAGGCAGCTCCGGAGGAAACGGACTTGCCGGATGGCGAGATGATTGCATTTGAAGTGAAGGATACCGGCATCGGCATCCCTGAGGATAAGCAGCAGTTGATCTTCGAAGCCTTCCAACAGGTGGACGGCACGACAAGCCGCATCTACGGCGGTACGGGGCTGGGTCTGGCGATCAGCCGGGAGCTCGCCGGCCTGCTGGGCGGTACGATCACGCTGCAGAGCAAGGAAGGGGAAGGAAGTACGTTTACCTTGTATTTGCCAGAGTTTTTGGTTGCAACCGAGCAAGGCAGCAGCGAGCTGCATGACAACGTATTGGCCGCCTCGGCGCTGGCCGACACACTGAGCGATCCGGCCGTGGAGGCTGCGCCGGCCAAGGAAGCCGCCAGCTCCAGCAGCAATAGGCAGTCTGCCGCCAAGATCGATGATGATGCCGAGCAGATCCAGGATGGCGACAAGGTGGTGCTCATCATCGAAGATGATGTCCACTTCGCCCGGGTGCTGCTGGAGATCGCGCGTTCCCGGGGCTTTAAGGGAATCGTCGCGATGCAGGGGGATAAAGGGCTGTCCTATGCCCGGACTTACAAGCCGGACGCGATCCTGCTCGATATCCAATTGCCGGTGCTGGACGGCTGGGCGGTCCTCAATCAGCTCAAGCATCACGCAGAGACGCGGCATATCCCGGTTCACGTCATCTCGGTTGTCGACGATATCCAGCACGGGCTCGCCATGGGGGCGATCGCTTACCTCAAGAAACCGACCAGCAAGGAGCATCTGGAGCAGGTGTTCTCCCAGATTGAAGGGTTCCTGGAGCGGAATCTGAAGCGGCTGCTCGTCGTAGAGGACGATCCGACCCAACGCAACAGCATCGTCGAACTGATCGGTCATGACGATGTGCTTATTACCGCTGTGTCCACTGGACGCGAAGCACTTGCAGAGCTGAAGAACGCCCATTACGATTGCATGGTGCTGGATCTGGGACTGCCGGATATCTCAGGGTTCGAGCTGCTTGATGCCATCCGCCAGGAAGACGGACTGGGCGATCTGCCGGTAATCGTCTATACGGGACGCGAGCTGGACAAGAAAGAAGAGCTGCGGCTGAAGCGGTATGCAGGGACGATCATTGTCAAGGACGTCAAGTCGCCGGAGCGGCTCCTCGACGAGACGACGTTGTTCCTGCACCGGGTGGAGGCGGATATGCCCGAGGATAAGCGACGGATGCTCCGCAAGCTGCACAATATGGAATCGATCTTTGAAGGCCGCAATATTCTGATCGTCGATGATGATGTGCGCAATGTCTTTGCCCTCTCCAGTGTGCTGGAGAACTACAAGATGAATATCACATTCGCCGAGAACGGCCTTGAAGCGCTGCAGCAGTTGGAGAAGCATAATGATTTTGACCTCGTGCTGATGGATATCATGATGCCGGAGATGGATGGCTACGAAGCGATGCGGGAGATCCGCAGCATGCCGAAGTTCGACAAGCTGCCGATCATTGCGATTACGGCCAAGGCGATGAAGGACGACCGTGACAAATGTATCGAAGCCGGAGCTTCCGATTATATCGCCAAACCGGTCAATACCGAGCAGCTGCTCTCTCTGATGAGAGTATGGTTGTATAAATAAGCAGGTGACAATGAGATGGAATCCGAAGAACGAGAACGCATCGAGATCGAGATGCTGCTTGAGGCGATATTCAGACTGTACGGACACGACTTCCGCAATTATGCCTATTCTTCGATCCGGAGAAGAGTCTGGCACCGTGTTCATGCTGAGCGGCTGACCACCATCACAGGGCTCGCGGAACGGGTCATTCACGACCGCTCCTGTCTGGATCGGCTGCTCTCCGATATGACGATCCATGTAACCGAGATGTTCCGGGATCCGCAAGTGTTCCAGACGTTCCGGACCCAGGTCGTTCCCATCCTCCGTACGTATCCGTTTATCCGGGTGTGGCATGCGGGCTGCTCGACGGGCGAAGAGGTTTACTCGATGGCGATTCTGCTATATGAGGCCGGGCTGTACGACAAAGCGCGGATCTATGCGACCGATGCCAGTGCAGAGGTGTTGAACATCGCCCGTGAAGGTGTGTTTCCACTGGAGCGGATGCAGCAGTATACCCGCAATTATATGGACGCCGGGGGGACCGAAGCATTTTCCAATTACTACACCGCTAGATATGATTCTGTCATTTTTCATTCATTTTTGAAAAAGAATATCGTGTTTGGTCAGCATAACCTTGTGACGGACGGCTCGTTCAACGAATTCAACGTCATCCTGTGCCGCAATGTCATGATCTATTTCAACAAACAGCTGCAGGATCATGTGCACCGCTTGCTGTACAATAGTCTGAGCATGTTTGGGATCCTGAATCTGGGTACCAAAGAGTCGATCAATTTCACCTCGCACGCAGAAGATTATGAGGAATTGGACAGTCAGAGTCGACTCTACCGCAAAATCGGATAAGGAGAACCTCTATCTAAAGGCAAAGAACAGAAAGGTGAGCGGCATGGGTACGGAAGAATTTCCAATCAATATTTTGCTGGTGGACGATAACCCGGATAATCTGCTGGCGCTTGAGGCTGTACTGGGCAACCGTGAGTATAATCTGGTGAAATGCCTGTCCGGGGAAGAGGCTCTCCGCAGCTTGCTCAAAGACGATTATGCGGTTATCGTCATGGATGTGCAGATGCCGGGTATGGATGGCTTCGAGACGGCGCGGCTGATCAAGTCGCGCGAGAAGACCAAAGAGATCCCGATCATCTTCATCTCCGCGACGAGCAAGGAGTCGGAGCATTTCTACACCGGTTATTCGGTAGGCGCCATCGACTACATGCTCAAGCCTTTTGTGCCGCAGATCCTGCGTACCAAGATTGAGAATTTCGTCCGCATGTTCATCAGCAACAAGAAGCTGCAGCTGCAGACCGAGCTGCTGCATCAGAAGACAGTCGAGCTGGAGCAGATGAACCGGGAGCTGATGCGCACTGCTTACATGCTCAGCAAGACGGAGGCCCAGGCCCGTGTTATCCGCGAGACCTCGATCGATACGATGATCACCTTCGGTGAGCAGGGTACGATCCTCGATGTCAATCCGGCGCTGGAGGGAATGTTCGGTTATCGCCAGGAGGAAGTAGTCGGGCAGTCGATCGAGATGCTGATCCCCGATCTTGCGGATTATGACTACAATGACCATGCCAACAGCCCGCTCACCGGCGCCACCCCGGGCAAGCTGATGGAGATTATGCCGCGGCGCAGCGATGGGACACTCTTCCATGCCGAGATCCAGATCGGCAAAGCGATGGTGGATGATGAGCAGATCTATGCCTGTACGGTGGCCGACATCACGCAGCGCAAGCAGTTCGAAAGCGAGCTGTTGGAAGCCAAGGAACGGGCAGAGATCGCAGCGCGGGCGAAAACGGAGTTCCTGGCGATGGTCAGCCATGAGATCCGTACGCCGATGAATGGCGTGCTCGGGATGACCTCCCTGCTCATGGAAACCGAGCTCAGCGAGGAGCAGCAGGAATATGCAGACATCATCCATAAGAGCGGCGACGCGCTGCTGCTGGTCATCAACGATATCCTGGACTACTCCAAGATCGAATCAGGCAAGATGGAGCTTGAGGAAGTTCCCTTCCAGCTGTCATGCTGCATCGCCGAAACCTTCGATCTGTTCACGGTGACACCCAAAACGCAGCGCCTGAATCTCACTTGGGACATCGATCCGAAGATTCCGGGCGAGCTGGTCGGCGATGTAACTAAGCTGCGGCAGGTGCTGATCAACCTGGTCGGCAACGCAGTCAAGTTTACGGAAGAAGGCAGTGTGCACGTCTCTGCCGCTTTGACTGCCGAATCCGTCGATGATGTGAGGATCGAGATCGCGGTCCAGGATACTGGCGTCGGAATCCCGCCGGAGAAGCTGCCGCTGCTGTTCCAGCCCTTCTCTCAGCTGGACTCCTCGATGTCCCGCAAGTATGGCGGTACGGGGCTGGGGCTTGCGATCTGCAAAAATCTCATCGAGCTGATGGGCGGGAGCATCTCGGTGCAATCCCGGCATGATGCAGACGGAAACGGCGGTACAACCTTTCTATTCGAGCTGCCGCTTCGCAAAGGACAGTCGCTGCCCAGTCTCTCTGAGGAAGAGCATGAGCCAGCCGCGTTTTCCTTTGCTGCTTTGCTTGAGGAGGACGAGCGGGAGGAAGCCGTGGCTGCTGAGGAAGCGGCTATCAGACTTGCTGTAGATGTATCTTCGCGGGACGGCCTAGCGGATGTGGTGTCCGAGGATTATCGGATCCTCGTGGCCGACGACAATGAAGTGAACCAGAAGCTGTCGCTGAGGCTGCTGGAGAAGATCGGCCTGACAGCAGATGTGGTCAGCAACGGCCGGGAAGCCTGGGAACGGGCCAGCTCGGAAGATTATAACCTGATCCTTATGGATATCCAGATGCCGGTCATGGACGGCTTCCAGGCCACCCGGGAGATCATCTCCACCGTGCCGCAGGACAGACAGCCGGTCATCGTCGCGATGACGGCCAATGTCCTCCGAGGCGAACGTGAAAAATGCATCGACTCGGGCATGAAGGATTTCATCAGCAAGCCGATCCGATTGCAGGCGCTGCAGGAGATCGTCGATCGGTACCGTTACAACTATCCCTATGATCACAATGCGACCGTCCCGACCGCCCCGCTGTGACAGCGAGGCGGCTGCTCGGCGTTATTTGATAGAAGGCGAGGAACCGGGAATGACAGATGAGCTGTATCGCGATATGAATGGTTGGAAGTGGTACAGGATTGGAGAACATGCTTCGTTCCAGGCAGAGAAGCTCCTCCACAGTAAGCCGGAGCTGCAACGATGGTATGAAAGGATAAATGGACGCTCATCCAACTATATGGGATTAAGAACCCATGCAGGTGAGCAGAACGCACTCTTCGGCTCGATCGTTGTTCTTAGGGATAAGGAAACGCTGGAGCAGCGATCCATCACACATTACTATCTTACCGGGAGCTTCCTCGTCACGATTGGCTGGGATACTAATGTGCTGTGCAGGACGTCGGAGCAGGAGCTGACTGCCAAACTGGATGGATGCAGGACGCCTCTCGACGGCTTTTTTTTGCTCATCGGAGAAGCGTTGGACAGCTACATGGAGGGTATGGATCAGTTTGAAGAAAAGCTTATGCGAGTGGAATCTGAGATGAGGCAGAACAACGGTATTCGCGTGCTGGATCATATCATGGAATGCCGCTATGAGCTGCTGCGATGGGCGGCGTTAACTCTGCCGATGCGGGAGATCTTGGCGGCTGCCAAAGAGGTGTTCATGGAAGAAGTGGAAGAGGCTGTCGAGTATAAACGGACCCGGCTGCGGGCGGATCGGATCGTCATGCTGGAGAAGCAGTATGAGCACGAAGTAGAGACACTTCTGAAGATGGATGATGGCATAGGCAGTGTGCGCGGCAATGAAATAATGAAAACCCTGACTGTATTTACTGCGGTGTTCACACCTGTGATGGCGCTGGGCGCACTGTGGGGAATGAACTTTGAGAAGATGCCTGAGCTGGAATGGCCATGGGGTTACGCCGCTGCGCTTGTACTGATCCTGGCAGGCACGGTGGCCGTTTACTGGTATCTTTACTTGAAAGGCTGGACCGGCGACCTCCTCAAGCACAAACGTAACAAATCCGTCCGTTAAAACCGTTTGAGAGACAGCCCAGACGTTTAATGTATCATACAGCGGTCCTGTGGATCCGCTGAAGCTGGATATTATACAGGAGAAAGCGGTGAATGATGATGGGAAAAGACATTCGCATTCCTTGTTTTGACAGTGAAATCATTGTAAAGCCTAGTCGGGAACAGGAAGGAGCTTTCGCAGTCAGCATTCAGGATACCGCCAATCCGCTGGCGTTTGGCAATGAACTCGCGACATTTTCGACAGAAACCCAGGCAGAAGAGCGCGCCCGTCATTTTTGCGCTTTCTACGCCAAAGCCCGCGAGATGGGATACTATTTGAAGAATCATGCCTTCGTCAAGCCGGACTTTGAAGATATCGATGTTGGTGTCGTGTTCCAGGAGGACCTCACCGAAGAACAAAAAGAAGCACTGCTGCGAGAATAGACCCTTGAGCAGCCATATTCGTATAAAGGGATGTCCACAGACCGTGTAGGCGGCGCAGACATCTCTTTTTGGCATGCTTTTTGGGATACGTATTGACTTGGTAGGGAGCGCGGCGCTATAATCCGCCATAGACTGCATAAGGCGAAAGAGGTGGAAATGTATGAGCCGGGAAGAGAAGATCATCCCCGTATATCTGGTCTCGGGCTTCTTGGGCAGCGGCAAGACAACCCTGCTGCGGCGGCTGCTGGAGCACAGCCAGATGGCAGGCCAGCGTGCGGCAGTCGTGATGAACGAATTGGGCGATGTCAATCTCGACGGACAGCTGGTCGATGAGGGGATCCCGATGAGCGAGATGCTGAGCGGATGCATCTGCTGCACGATCCGCAGCGATCTCAGCATGGAGATCAAAGCGCTGGTCGATGACCATGCGCCGGATCTTATCTATATCGAAGCGACAGGCGCGGCCAATCCGCTGGAGATCGTCGATGGCGTCACCGAGGCCTCGATGTTCGTGCCGATCGAGCTGCGCTCGCTCATCACCGTTGTCGACGGACCTGAGCTGTTGAACCGGAGCAAGCGGGGCGGCGGCCGCACGCTGAAGCTGATGCGAGAGCAGATCCGCTGCGCCAGCCAGCTGCTGCTCAACAAGGTAGACAAGCTGGCCCCCGAGGAACTTGTCGAGACCCAGCAGCTCATCCGCGATTGGAACCGGGTAGCGCCGCTGACGGCTACACGCAGCTGCATCATCGATCCGGAGCAGCTGCTCGGGATAGCAGAACCGCTGGGACGAGTGCCGGCACCGAGCGCTGCTGGCAGGGCGGAGGAGGCAGGGACAGGGGCCGATGGACTGGACGGGAACTCTCCGCCAGAAGAAGCGAATGAGCATTCGCACGAGCATAAGCACGAGCATACGCATGAGTCCCATGCGCACGTGATGGTGTATACGCACTATTTTGGCGGCGCGGTCGACAGCGCTGCATTCGAAGCACTGCTTGCCCGGTTGCCGGAGGAGGTCTATCGTGCCAAAGGGATCGTTACTTTCCGAGATACTCGGAGCCGCTATATGTTCCAGTTTGCTTTTCGGGAGAGCGATTTCCTGCCGATCCGTCCGCAGGGCGAGGTGCGGGATGTGGCCGTCTTCATCGGCGAGCACTTCGCCAAGGACCGGCTGCGCGAGGAGCTGGAGGAGATCGAGGCAGCGGGGTGAGCAATTCCAACGGATTGCGCGGTAAGGTCAAAGGCGACGCCAAGGATCGGAAGTAACCTCCCTGAGACTCGTTATAACCAAAAAGGCATCTACTCCAAATGGCGGGTACATGCCTTTTTTGGTTGTCTTGCGTCAGTCGTCCAAGCTGTCCGGATCTTGTCCTCATATATTGCATTATGCTTTATATGAGAGGAGCAGTTGCACATGAGAAAATGGGTTGGCATCTCCCAGACGTTTCCCCGTCTGACTGTGTATGACGAGGAGAATTTCCGCGGCAGAAGCCGCATCCTGCGAGGCAATCTCGGGATCCGCGACCTGGATAATATCCTGGACGGCATCGAGAGTCTGCGCTTTTTCTCCACCAATCCCAATGCTACGCTGGTACTGTTCACGAGAACAAGATTCCGCGGCAACTTCCGGATCCTCCGCGGCAACCGCAGCATCCGCGATCTGGACGATCTGATCGCAGGCAACGACGTCGAGTCGCTGATCTCGACCAACCAGCGTCTGACGATCGAGCAGGTTCGGCGGATCCGCCGCACCGGCCGGCTGCCGCAAGGCTACCGGGTCATCTGATCCGGATCCCGGCCCGCTCCCTTCCTCGGGAGCCGCTTAGAGGTTCGCCACAATGCGGCGCAGGGTTGACACCTGCGCCGCATTTCATGCTGACTCCCGGCACCTGTACGTACCTTGAGAGACCCGAAATTATACGGACTTTACTCTGAAATATGTCCAACCCATGGCGGAGAACACGACAAAGCTTGCCGCCACCACGGCGATCAGCGTCCCGGAGGCGATGCCGAAGGCTCCAAAAG
Organism: Paenibacillus jepli; assembly: GCF_047238105.1. Lineage (NCBI taxonomy): Bacteria > Bacillati > Bacillota > Bacilli > Caryophanales > Paenibacillaceae > Paenibacillus > Paenibacillus jepli. The sequence goes on along the minus strand of NZ_JBDFMD010000001.1, from coordinate 1,775,348 downwards.
CCATATGCTCCCGGGGGATCATCGCCAGCATCGGTTGGACCCACGGATAATAAGGGCCATACTCGGCCGAATTAGCGATCAGCATATTGGGCAGCGTGAAGACGACGCCAGCCGCCACGGGGGCCGCGAAGCTCTGGAACAACGCGGAGAAGAACAGCTGCAGCGCCGCCAAGGGCAGGCAGGCGAGCCAACCGCCGATCACCGACGTGAGCAGGAGCTCCCAAGGGACGGCTTGACTGCCCGCCTTCAGGAAGCCGAGAAGCAGCAGCACCAGCAGGAATGCCAACTGTACCAGCAAGAGCAACAATGCCACGACGGCCAGCTTCACAAGATAGACGGCTGTTCGTGAGACCGGCATAGACAGCAGCTGCTTCCAGCCGCCATGGAGATGCTCATAACGGCAGACCAGCGCGGCAATGATACAGGTGAGCAGGGGCAGGAGCAGCATGCCGTGCAGCACCGACAACACCGCGATGAGCTCTTGCCAGGGCGGACCGCCATCATGTCCGGCGCCCAGCCAGCCCACTGGCAGGGAGAGCAGCGCGCTTGCGAGGATGAGCAGCCAGACGACCGAACGGCGGAGCTTGAGCCATTCCGAACGCATCAGGGCAACCATAGGTTACCTCACATCCTTTCTGGTGAATTCCAGCGTGCCGACTGCCAGTATGAGCGTGCCGGCAGTCACTCCGGCCAGTACGGAGTATAGCGGGTCCCCGTATTGATTCTCCAGGAGGGGCCACCTCCAGGGCATCCAGTCCGGCAGCCAGTATGCGAACATCGAGACGACAGTGCCCAGGATGCCGACGGTAAGCGGGAGTGCCTGGTTATGCATCGTCGTCGACAGCCAGGTCTGGAGGGCGACGAAAGGCATGATCGCCAGATACGGATAGTAGGCAGCCTGGAGCATGCTCGCCAGCGGCGGCTTCATCGGATGGCCCAGCAGACTGCCGAGGATTATCGTAAAGACGATGATCAATGTGCTGGAGACGAGCAGCAGCAGCGCCGTGATGACGAACTTGCCCAGGAATACATGCGTCCGGCTGACCGGCAAGGCGAGCGTCTGCTTCCAGGCGTTCATCTGATGCTCGATGCCGGCGTTCATGGAGGCTAGAATCGCAAGCCCGATGAACATGGAAGGCAGCATCAAGCCTGTTACATTGCCGATCAGCCGACCCCACGGATCATCCGCATACAGCGGCATCAGATAATCGTAGCGAAGCGCGTAATTGATTCCCTGAAGTCCGACGGCGCCCAGCGGACCGAGTAAGACGAGGAACCAGATCCACTTGCGGCGGATTTTCAGAAATTCGGCGGCCAGTACGCGGAGCATCACAGGCTTCCCTCCGTTCCGGTCATCTCCAGGAAGATGCTTTCCAGCGAAGCGTGCGATTCTTCGATCCGGTAGATCATATGCCCGCCTTCGATCAGCTTGGCCGCGATGGCGGCGGTCTGCTGGTCCGGCAGCTGGCGGGTCGTGACGATCCCGGATTCCACGCTCGCCTGGCAGCCGAGAGAGAGCAGCAGGCGCGCAGCCAGCTCCGGCTCGCTCACGCGGAAGCGTAGACTGCTCTGGGCCTGTTTGCGCAAGCGGTCGATGCTGTCCTGGAAGATCATCCGGCCGCCGGTGATGATGCCGACCCGTGTCGCCATCTGATCCACCTCCGAGAGCAAGTGGCTGGAGATCAGGATGGTGACGCCATGCGAGCGGGGCAGGCTCTTGATCAGCTCGCGGATCTCCAGGATGCCTGCGGGGTCCAGACCGTTAGTCGGCTCGTCGAGGATGAGCAGCTCTGGTCCCCCCAACAGGGCTGTGGCGATGCCCAGCCGCTGCTTCATCCCGAGAGAATAGCCTTTCACTGGACGTTTGGCGTCCTTGGTTAGCCGCACGATGGCCAGCACTTCGTCGATCCTGCTCTTGGGCGTGCCCAGCAGGAGTCGGACCGCCTCCAGATTCTCGTATCCGCTTAGATGTCCGTAATAGGAAGGATACTCGACCAGCGAGCCGACGTTGCGCAGGATCTGGATCCGATCTTTGCGGATATCTTTGCCGAGGATCCGGATCTGACCGCTGGAAGGCTTGGCCAGCCCGAGCAGCATGCGGATCGTCGTCGTCTTGCCGGCGCCGTTGGGGCCGAGGAAGCCATAGATCTCTCCCTTCTGTATGAGCATATCCACACGGTCGACGACGGTTTTGCCGCCCAGCCGTTTGGTTAATTGCGTAGTTTCGATCATCCATGGACTATTCATGTACACTCACCTCATATATGAATGTACCAGACCGAGGTTAAAGCGGATGCCGGGCAAGTTTAAAATCAGTTTAAATAATCCCCGTGAAGTGGAGTTTTGGCTTCGAAATGGCGTCAGATACTTTGCGGGGGCCCCTGAACTAAAAAAGACAAGCGGCCCTAAAGGACGCCTGTCGCATCAATCATGCCGGATCGTTATCGTCGTCCCGTCTGCAGAGCTGTCCATGGACCACTCCAGCCGCATCTCCTTCAGCATGAGCGAGACGATGGATAAGCCGAGACCGGCGCCCGGGTTCGCCGAATCGCCTTGCATGCCCGGACCCCGGTCGAGGACAACGATGCTGCTGCCCGTGTGACCCTCAACAGAAGCGTCAGCAGACTCGACCCGGATCTCGACATATCGTCCTGCAGCGGCATGCCGCAGCACGTTCTGGAACAGATTATCGAGGATGCGCTCCAGCCATCTGGGGTCGATCTGCCAGTGCACGCTGTATTCGGGGAGCTTCAACTCCATCTCGAACTGCTTCTCCTCGAACGAGGGGTACCAATGCGCCGCCTGCGCCCGGACGAGACGGACGATGTCGATTCGTTCGGGACGGTAGGGGTATTTGCCCGCATATAAGAGAGAGTAGGAGAGCAGATTGTCGATCAGGTCGCTGAGGTAGCTGATCTTGCTCTCGATGAGCAGCAGCGAAGATTGACCTTCCGGACTGCGCACCTCCTCCTGCAGACTATAGACATGACTGCGGATAGCTGTGAGCGGCGTTCGCAGGTCATGCGACAGATTGGCGATCAGCTGACGCCTCAGCTGTTCTTCTTCCTCTTCGCGCTGCCGACTCTGCCGGAGCTGTTCGACCATGTCGTTGAAGGAGCTCTCCAACCGGCCGATCTCATCGGGATTGCGCACGGCGACAGGCTCGGGTATGCCGCGCACCTCGGTCGTGGTCATGGCTTGCTGCAGCCCCAACAGGCGCTTGCGGATGCGATAGAAGAACAACCAGGAGAGCAGAAGGAACAAGAACAGGATAACGGACATCATCAGGATGACGAAGGTCGTTTCCTGAATCCACAGCCGCTGGAACGGAGGCTGCATGACATCGCGAGGCACCTGCATCACCATGAAGCCCGCTTCGTCCTGCTGCCCGAGGAAAGCGACGACCGTGAACGGATCGCCGTTGTAGCCCTTTTTCATGAAGGCTACAGTATAAGAAGGAGTCCACCGCTCCGGCAAGTCGTCCCGCTCCGGCAAAGAGAACATCGTCTGGCCGAGATCGTCAACCCAGAACATAGCAGCTTCGGGATAGATCGCCTTCAGCTCCCGCAGCTTGGCGTCGATATCCACTGCGCCGGCCCCTGCCAGACTTCCGGCTTCCTTGTGCCACATCGTCTCCAGCGCTTTCCCGTCTACATAGGGATTGGGAGCGGGGCTGGTGTTACTGCCAATATTGAACAATACAATACTAACGGCGGGCAGCGCCAGCGGGATGAACAGCACGGCTGCGATAATGAGCAGCAAGTATTGCGAGATTAGGGAGTTCTTCAGTCCTAGCCAACGCCCGCCCCTCATGGCAGTCTCACCCGGAAGCCGATCCCCCGTACAGTCTGGATAATTGTCGGCTGCGAAGGGTCGACCTCCAGTTTCTCCCGCAGGTAGCGGATGTGGACGTTGAGCGTTTTGTCCCCCTCCAGATAGCTCTCGCCCCAGACGGCCTCGTAGATCTGTTCCTTGGTCAGTACGCGATTGGGATGCTTCAACAGATACATGAAGATCTGATACTGCTTCCCGGCGAGCAGCACCTCTTCTCCTGTGCGTGCATCGGTGATCTGATACCCCGGGAGCTCGATCCGCAGATGTCCAAGCGTCACCGTCCGGCCTTCTTGGCGTCCCGACCGCCGCAGCAGCACCTGGATGCGTGCCGCCAGCTCCTCCGGATGAAACGGCTTCGTCAGATAGTCGTCGGCGAATTGCAGTCCCGACAGCTTGTCATCCACTGACGTGCGGGCTGACAGCATGAGGATCGGCAGGTCGGCCGCTTGCTTTTTCAGCCGTTGTCCGACCGTGAAGCCGTCCAGTCCCGGCAGCATGACATCAAGGATGACCAGATCGGCCTCGCGGGCATGCTCGCAGGCAGCTTCCCCGGATGTCTGCCAGTTCACTTCATAGCCGCGCTTGTGCAGGTCATGCGCAGTCCAGCTGCCGATATCCCGGTCATCTTCGATATACAGGATACGTTTCATGCGCGAGCCTCCTTCGCTGCTTTTATTTCATAGCCTTACTATAATCCAATCCGGCAGCAAATGAAAAGCCGACGCGATTGTTCAGTTTTTGTACAGAATGACATGGTATGCTGGAGTTATTGTAGGAGGTGGGGCATTATGGCATCCATCATGATCGTAGACGATGCCGCATTTATGCGAGGGATGCTCAGGGACATCCTGGAGCGGGGCGGACATCAAATCGTATGTGAAGCAACCAATGGCGAAGAAGCGGTACGCAGCTTCAGCACGTATAAGCCGGACCTGGTAACGATGGACATCACGATGCCGTATATGGACGGTGTCGATGCAGTGAAGGAGATCGTCGTCAAGGATCCGGCGGCCAAAATCGTCATGTGTTCGGCGATGGGCCATCAGCCGATGATTATCCGGGCAGTACAGGCCGGGGCCAAGGACTTTATCCTCAAGCCGTTCCGGCCGGAGCGCGTGCTCGCGGCGATCGACAAGGTCATCTGCTCGTAAACGCAGCCCAACTATAGAGACAGATGTGGAAGACTGTACTGAACCCTGCGGGGAGGTGCAGTCTTCTGTTCATTTATAAGCGCATATGTATCTGCGGCCTCCGCCAGGCCCAGCGTCGCGATGAATCGTACTGCCTCCATGCTTGCGAAGGTACGGAGGAACATCCAACGAATATGAAATATCATGCTTATGTCGGGGGAAATCGAAAAAGTTGCAGAATGAACATGATTTTTCGAACTCGTTTGCAGCATTTGCGTCATTTGCGTCAAATGAATATGAAAAATCGCGTTCATAGGCAAGTTGAGTCGGGCGGAGCGGCCGCCACCACGTGTACGCAGCGCCGCTCCATCGCGCCAGGCGCCAAAATGGCGCCTGCCGCCGGAAGCGAAGCCCCGCCCGGCAGCTCCCCGAGTCCTGCTCGCATGCTCTAGCAGCCCGAGCTTACTGACGCTGTCCGCCAAGAGCCGGCAACTGCAGACGGTCCGACTCCTGCTCGAAGCGGTTGATGATGCCGGTGATGACCTGGACGGCCTGCACCATCACATCGGCTGAGACGTATTCGTAGCGCCCATGATAATTCTCCCCGCCAGTGAACAGATTGGGCGTCGGCAGCCCCTTGTAGGAGAGCTGTGAGCCGTCGGTGCCGCCGCGGATCGGCTTGATGAGCGGCGTGATGCCAAGCTCCAGCATCGTCTCCCGGGCGATCTCGACAATCTCCTGCACCGGCTCGATCTTGTCCCGCATGTTGTAGTACTGGTCACGAATTTCGATCTCAAGGCGCTCCTTGCCGTAGGTTTGCTGGAACTGGTGGACGATATCCTGCAAATGGGCTTTGCGCGCTTCAAAGCGTTCCTTGTCGAAGTCGCGGATCAGATACCGCAGTTCCGCTCCCTCGACTGTCCCTTCCAGCGCCACCAGATGGTAGAATCCTTCATACCCTTCCGTAAATTCCGGCGCTTCCCCTGCGGGCAATTGACGATGAAGCTCCATGGCGATCTTGGCCGCATGGATCATCTTGCCTTTGGCTGTACCGGGGTGGACGTTTTTGCCCCGGATGCGGATCGTGGCCGCAGCGGCATTGAAGCTCTCGTATTCCAGCTCGCCGAGCGGTCCTCCATCTACCGTATAGGCACACACCGCACCAAACGCCGCTACGTCGAAACGATGCGGTCCTCTGCCGATCTCTTCGTCAGGCGTAAAGGCAATCCTGACCTTGCCGTGCTTGATCTCCGGATGCCGGATCAGGTAATCCATCGCCGTCATGATCTCGGCGATCCCCGCTTTATTGTCCGCTCCCAGCAGCGTCGTTCCGTCGGTCGTAATCAGCGTATGGTCCCGATAATTCGCCAGCTCAGGAAAGTCGACGGGTGTGAGGACGATGCCCTGCTCCTGGTTCAAGGTGATCTCCCCGCCGTCATAAGCTTCGACGATCTGCGGCTTGACGCCGGCCCCGGTCATCTCGGTTGCCGTATCGAGATGCGCGAGGAAGCCGATGACCGGCACCTGACGCTCGGTATTGGCGGGCAGCGTGGCCATGACATATCCGTTCTCATCGATAGTTACCTCTGCCATTCCGATTGCCAGCAGCTCATCTGCCAGCAGCTTCCCCAGCTCCAGCTGTCCCGGCGTGGTCGGGCATGTATCGCTGTCTTCCGTAGACTGGGTGTCCACCTGCACATAACGGACGAACCGGTCGATGATCTCTTGTTTCATTCCTGCTCCACTCCTTTGGTATAAGAATAGATTCCCTATTGTGTAGTTGCCTGATGCGTACGGGATACAGTGTCTTGCCACAGATTATAAAAAAAGATTGCGGCTGTAGCAAACTTTTCATGAACTCGGCAGGTAATACTTATATAACAAGATCTTGTTGAACGTTGCAAGGAAGGAGTGGATGAATTGGATCAGGCATGCATGCAAAGAATCGTCCAGGGCGACCGGGAAGCTTTCCGTCAGTTATATGATGCTTATTTTGACTATGCGATGCGAACCGCCAAATTGGTAATCAAACATAACGAATGGGCCAAGGATGCCGTACAGGAAGCCTTCTTGAGAGTGTACCGCAACAGTTGGCAATACGACACGAGCAAGCCGTTCAAACCTTGGTTTTACTGCATCCTTCTCCGAGAATGTTATCGGGTGATGGAGCGCGAGAAGAAGGTCGTGCCGCTCGGAGAGCAGCTGGAACGGATCACGGTCGAGCCTCAGCTGCCGGACCAGCAGGTTGATATCTATGAGGCGCTTCAAGGGCTGGAGGATCTGTACCGGATTCCCTTGATCCTCAAATATCTGCATGACTATAGCGAGAAAGAGATTGCCGAGGTGCTCGATGTCAATGTCAATACACTCAAATCCCGTTTGTTCAAGGGCCGGGAAAAAATGAGACAACGACTGGGAGGGGATCAATATGGAACGCAAGCTTAAAGAGCGTCTGCTGGAGGAAAGTGAAATTGAGCCAGGCGTTAAAGACGAAATCTGGGACAAGCTGGACGCCCATCTCGATCACGAGCCTCAGCCGGCTCGACCGTCCCGCAGTCAACAGAAAAATCCACTTCAAAGGAGAGCAAAACTTATGAAACGAATCAAAATTACAACCGGTGTCGCAGCAGCGGCCATCGCAGCAGGTGTCTTCTTATCCATGCCTGCAGGCACAGCACTTATGAGTGAGATCCAGGGCTGGTTTGCCCCGGAGAAGGAGGTGCAGGTCGAGGTGGAGGGCCAGACCGAGCATACGCAGCAGGAACTGCATCAGGATGAAGAAAGCAATTATGTCATCTATTACGATATGGACCGCTACAAGCTGATCGAAGGCGAGCATCAGGACGTGATCACGACGAAGGAGCCGCTGCCGGAGATGTATCCGGAGGTGTCGCTGACGATCGACCAGGCGCTGGACGTGACGCCGGAGCAGGTGGCTGCACAAGTGGCGGAGCAGCTGCAGGCGGATTATGCCGTTGTGCGTGAGCCGGAGCAGATCGAGGAGCCGGTGGCCGGGTATGTCGTCCATGCCATCGATGGCAGCGAGTGGGACAGCGAGGTGACGCGCGTCTATCTCGTGGATAACGGCAAGTCGGGCACCTTCGTACTGCAGGCCAAGTATTTCCTGGAGGCTGCCGAAGGACATGGCGCCCGTTTCGAGCAGATGCTGAAGGAGTTCCAGGTGCTGGAAGAGTAATCGTCAGTTTTTAGAACATGCAGCAGTCATGTATAGCTTGGTGACCAGCCCCGTTTCCCTTTCCCCGAGGGAGGCGGGGCTTTTGCATACGCAGACCGGAATGCGGCCCGGTCTGGGCAACTATGCTTATTTCCTCTTCGATCCGGGTAATACTAACTATCACTAGCACATATAATGAGTATACAACCTAAGGAGTGATAGCGATGGTGAGACGATGGACAGGCAAGCTGGGACGGGGTGTCATGCTACTACTGCTCGCTGCAGGGCTCTTCATCGGTACAAGCATTGGATCTTCTGCTTCGGCAATGACATGGTTCCATAATGGATTAACAGGATATCAAGCCGTATGGCATGCGATTACCCAGGACGGGATGCTGGGAGAGGAACATCTGAAAGGCACCGGCATCTATGTCGGGATGGCCGATCCGCATACGATCGAAGTGAGAGTGGACGGCGAGGCTCAGTCCTTCCAGGTGGGGGATGACCTGAGAGAGACGGTGGAAGCGCTCGAGGAGGACGATGTAGTCGTCTTCGAATATACGGAAGAACATTTGGACGAGATCGCGATTCTGCGTACGCTGCTATCGATCGAAGCTGTGGAGCAGGAGTAAGCGTGATGATGGGAAGAGCTGCATGTGCTGGACAGCGCAGGCGGCTCTTTTGTTCTGCTCGGAAATGATGGGGTAGCGCCTGAAGTGCTGCTAGCGGCAGAAAGGGTCGTTGGAGCAGGTGGAGGAGCGCGGCGAGCCTAGCCTAGCAAAAAGCGCTGCCGCGCCAGAGTCAGTCTCCGCGCGGCAGCGCCGGTATCTATGCGCTTCGCTTAACTGTTGCTCTTGAGGAAAGCGAGCAGCGAGGCGTCGAACTTCTCCCGCTCGTCAAAGAGCATGCCGTGGCCGCTGTTCTCGAACGTGACGACCGATGCGCCCGGGATACCGTCCAACAGCCGGTCGGCAAACTCCGGCGGGCAGATCTTGTCTAGCTTGCCCTGGAAGATCGTCGTCGGCACCGTAATTGCGGACAGATCGCCAAACAGCTCCTCATCACGGAGCGACTCGGCCACACCGATCGTGCCCCAAGGCGTCGCTTGCAGTCCCAATTGATGCAGCCATCCCTCAAAAGCCGGGCTAACCCCCTGGGCAAGGAATAACTTGCCGAAGTCCTTGAGCATCTGCGGTCGGTCGGCCTGCACGGCCGCGATCTGATCGTCCACTTCCCCCTTGGTCATCCCATAGGGATAGCCTGTCCGTTGCGTAAAGCAAGGCGCAGCCGCTCCGAGCAGTGCTAGCCTGCCTACGCCATGCTGAGCATGGCGTGCCATATAGCGAACGGCGATGGCGCCGCCTACGGAGAATCCAACCAGCGTGATGTCTTCCAACTGAAGATGGTCGATGACAGCCCGCACATCATCGGCCAGCCGGTCGTAGTGATAGCCTTCCGCAGGCGCGTCGGAGTTGCCGAAGCCCCGCAGATCAAGTGCGATACACCGATATCCTTCTCTGGCAAGTGAAGTCAGCTGGTATTCGAACATCTTGTGGTTCAGGGGCCAGCCGTGGATGAACAATATTGCAGGTCCTGAGCCTATATCTTCCACATACAGCTGTACATGCGGTTCGATTTCAATGTAGTGTCCCATTCCTCAGTCTCCTTTGCCGTAGAGTTAGATATCCTTACCCCAAAAGCAGAGCGGCTAACAGCGGAAAACCGACAGGCAACAATGTGGATGGGCTGCTGCCACGAAAAAGCCTGACGGTCATGACCGTCAGGCTGAAAACACGAAGCGCTCAGGCTGCTTCCTCCTGCTCGCCGGCTTCCTCCATCATCGCTGCGACGATGTGGTCGGTCGGCTGGGTGAACATGGCATAGAGCATCGCCGCATCCTGTGCGCGGGTGAGGGAGTCGCGGGAGCGGAAGTCGGCTGCGCCGTCTTCAGCGAGTGTGACCTCTGGGCCGTGCAGTCCGAGCGCCACCATCATCTGAACGGCCTGGACGGCCCACTCATCCGTCTTGCCCGAGAGCGGCACCTCGTCGAAGAGCTCCGCGGGATACTGCATCACGAGCAGTCGCCAGCTCATGACGGCGGCTTCCTGACGGGTAACGGGACGGTCCGGCGAGAAGCTGCCTTTGCCGTCTCCTGTCACCATGCCGAGCTCATAGGCCAGCTGGATATAAGGTGCGGCCGGATGGCCGGAGATATCGGCGAAGGCGTAATCGGTGGCCGGGCTGCCGTCAAGGTTGCTGGCGATCAGCAGATTCATGAGATACTCGGCCCGGCTTACCGCCCGGTCGGGCTCGAAGCTCTGACTGGCATCGTTGGGATAGTAGCCCAGCGACTGCAGCGGCAAAATGGCGTAAGCATAAGGATGATCAGCCTCCAGATCGGCAAAACCGGCAGGTTCTTGACCTTTCTGGACATAGCCCATCGGGTTGATGAGCGGTTCCTTCATATAGGCGACATTTCCTTGTTCGTCCAGCTTGAAGGCAGTGAACAGTCCGGTTGTTTCGTCCACGAACAGCGTATCGTCGACCTGACGCAATGCGCCCTCGCCCAGCAGCGCGCTTGCGACCTGGAGCGCTCCGGCGTTTTCACCGGATTGCAGTCGGGTGATAAAAGCCCGGATTCTCAAGTCGGCGTAGTAGCCGTCATATCTGGCGAGCGTCTCGGCCGATTCCGGCTCGAACGCCGCAAGCTCGACAGGCGCCATGTATTGCGGGAAGAAGGTGGCGATGAATTCCGGATAGAACAGATTGCGCAGGATGCTGTTCTGGTTGTAGGTGATGAAGACACCGGTCTCCTGCTCGGGAATAAAGAACAGATAGGAGCTAAACCCATTCAGATCGCCGGCCTTCGTAATGATGGCCGGATTGCTGCCTGCACCCGGCAGCTGGATCGGCGCTTCGAAGCCATAGGTGGTGTCAGGCAGCAGCGGATGGATCTCGGAGCGGTAAGGCTCCATCAGAGCGACGGAGGCTTCGCTGAGGATCCGGCCGCTCTCGCCTTCTCCGCCGTTTAGGAAAGCAATCATAAATTTGCCGATATCCTCTGCCGTAGACAGCATGCCGCCATGCGGCATCGGGGTGGGCGAGATCGTGTACAGCGGCAGCGCTTCTTCTCCTGCGTACCCTACAGCCAGATTGTCCTTCAGGCTGCCTTCGAGGAGATAGCTGCTATTTTCCATACCAAGCGGTTCGAATACATAGGTATCCATGTAGTCCTCGAACGGTTCGCCGCTGACGTTTTGGACGATCAGCCCGAGCAGGAGCGAAGCAAAATTATCATACATATACGAGCTGCCCGGTTCGCGCACGACCGGCGGCATATGCTGACGGACATAATCCTCGATCGTTACGATTTTCTCGAAATCATCATGGATATCCTCAGGCTTGGGGTCGCGGATCTCAAAGCCGCTGGTATGCAGCAGCAGATGCTCCACGGTTACCGGTTCAGGGAAAGGATTGTCGAGGGCAAGACCGGGTGTATAGTCGAGAAAATCGGCCTGCAGATCAAGCTTCCCTTGTTCGGCCAACTGCATGATGGCAACGGCAGTGAAGGATTTGGAGACGGAGGCGACACGAAAGACGGTGCTGGCCGGATCCACGCCTTCATTCTGCTTCACGTCCGACAAGCCGTAGCCTTCCTGCGCGATCACCTCGCCGTCTTTGACGATAGAGACGGCAGCGCCGGTGAAATGAGGCTGTACATGCTCAGCTGCGAAAAACTGGTCCAGAAACGTTTTGGCAGTCTCCGGGGTGAGCGCCTGCGCTTCCGCCTGAACCGGCGGCTCCGGAGCGGCTGCTTGAACCGACGAGGCCACCAGACTTAGACTCAGCAAGAGGGCGGCCGCGGTCTTGGTCCACAGACTGCGGGGCTTGGCTGTAGGTGCATAGATCAACATGAATTCCTCCATTTTCAGTATATTGTATGTGAACTCGCCTGGCCGGAAGGCCGGGAAAGTGCAGCTACTTGCTCCGATAAACCTTTGATGCTTCCAGATAGTACGCGGCTTGCTGGACCATCCAGATGATGCCCAGGACGATAATGGGCAGCGGGCTGAAGGTGAAGAACACCGAGTACAGGACGAATCCGAACATGCAGATCAACAGCACAGCATTCACCGCTTTGTATGCGCTGAACGCGGAACGGTACACGGTATATTTCTCAGCCTCGTCCAGCTTGTCAAAAAACTCCTTCTGGCCATCCTTGCCGAAGTAATCCAGCGAGCGGCTGGGAAAATGCTTATTGTATAACTGTACACTACGAAACTGGAGGAAGGTGGTTGCAAGTACCGCTCCGGTGCCGGCGAGTATAACACCGATAATAAAGCCTCCCTCTGAGGGGGCTGCCGCAGATGATGCGGCATAGGCAATTGCTGTAAGCATCCAGATCATCGTCACGATGCTGTTGTACGTGCTGATGATCAACAGCTTGCTCAGGGCGTACTCTTCCTTATTAACCCAATCCTCCGACAACTCACCCAGCGGCGCAGGTATATTCCGCATCCGGTACAGACCGGCGATTGTCAGCCCGGACAGGATGAGGAAGATCAGGGCGGCGAAACCGAACGGCACATCGTATTTGTAGTAGATCGACGGGTCGAACCGCAGATTAGCCGCACCTTCCTGGAGCCAGCCGCTGGCGACTACAAAGCCGAATATGCCGCCTCCGACCATAAAGATCACGAGGTGCAGGGTTTTTTTAACGATTTTCGTCATGTTCTTAGTCATGGTTCGTTCCTCCCTCGAGGGCAAAAATCTCTTCCACGCTTGCTTTGAATACGGCCGCGATCTTCAGCGCGAGCACGACTGAAGGCGAGTAGTCGCCTCGCTCGATCAGGGCAATCGTCTGACGAGATGCACCGATCTGTCCGGCGAGGTCGCTTTGGGACATGCGGTCGCGGGCTCTGAACTCGCGGACCCGATTCGTCAGTTCACTCACCTTCTCACCTCCTATTGCTATTGATTGTATATTATAATATACAAAAAGTAAATAAAGATATACAAAAGGAATAGGATCATATACAAAAAAGAGCCGTCCCCGATCAACGGGGACGGCTTCTGGTTAGCGAAGCGTGAAGCTCCTATGGCGATTAGAAACGAACCTCGGCAGATGGATCGGACAAGACACCCGCGCCGCCGCTCTGAGGTAAGGACAGGACATAGATGCGGTAAGCGCCCCCGGCGGTCAGATTCGCGCCCGTGCTGTCCCGGTCGCTGGCGAACAGAGACGTCGATCGCGTGCCAGCCCCGCGTTGGAGCTGGATATACCAGCCTTCTGAGACGGCCCTATTGGCCGCCGCCAGATCAAAGGGAGCTCCGGCAGGTGCGGCAATGACTGCATAGGAGGAGATATTGCTTTCATTGAGCGCGGTAGCGAAGCTGACCTGCAGCTCGGTCTTGTCGCCGTTCTGCACGACCGTGGCAACGACGCCGGATGCCGGCAGTACCGGAGAGCCGAGCGTGAGATCGGCCGAGCCGGTCGACAGTGCATTGGTCAGCGAGCCCGTACCTACGGACAGGACGAACACTTTGTAAGCTACGCCGTTCTGGATCGGCGCACCGTCGGTATCCCGCGCCCCGGCAGACAGCGTTTGGGAGATATTGCTGCCTGTCTTGCCGATTACGGTGTAGTTCGATGAAGCTACGGCGTTAGCAGCCGTAAGGTTGAAGCTCGATGCATTGGCCGACTTGACGACCAGTATCCGGTAATCTCTGACGCGCGTTTCGTCGGACGCCCGATTAAAGGAAACCTGCAGATCCCGGCCATCGCCGAAGTCGCTGACATCCGAAGCTGTCACACCTGTTACCGGCTGAGCTGAGCTATTGGACAGCTGGATCACGCCTGACGCTGAAGACAGGGTGTTGGTGCCGTTGCTGGCGCCGCTGCCCACAGAGAGGACGAAGATCCGGTACTCGATGCCGTTCTGGATCGGCGCGCCGTCGACATCGCGCGTCCCGGCCGCGAGCGTTTGGCTGATATGCGCGCCAGTCTTGCTGACGGTCGTGTAGTTGCTGCTAGCGACGCCGACTGCGGTAGCGAGCGTGAAGCGGCTTGCGTTGGCCGACTTGACGACGTAGACCCTGTACTGCCCGATCTGTGATTCGTCCGTCGCCCGGTTGAAGGAGACGAGCAGATCGCGGCCGTCGCCGAAGTCATTGACATCCGACGCGGTCACATTCGTTACTGCCGGTACGCTGTAGTTTGTGGACAGCGTAATCGCATTGGAGGCAGCCGACAGCGCATTGCTGCTGCCGGATCCGCCCTGGCTGACCGACAGGATGAAGACGCGGTAGCTGATTCCGCCCCGGATCAGGTTGCCGTTGACATCGCGGGCGCTGGACGTCAGGGTTTGGCTGATGTTGCCGCCCGTTTTGCTCACAGCCGTATAGTTGCGGCTGGAGACGTTGTTCGCTGCCGCCAGATTGAACGCATTGGCATTGGTGGCAGGGACAACCATGATGCGGTATTGGTTGATCAGCGATTCGTCGCCTGGCCGACTGAAGCTGACGAACAGGTCGCGACCATCGCCAAAGTCGCTGACATCAGCGACGCCGACATTGAATGCCGGCTGGGTGCCGAAGTTGTTGACCAGCGTGACGACTCCCGAAGCAGCGCTCAGTGTATTGCTGCCGGAGTACGCGCTTGTGCCGACCGACAGGACGAAGACGCGGTAGCCGACGCCTGTCCGGATCAGGTCGCCGTCGGTGTCGCGGGCACCCGAGGCCAGCAGCTGATTGATGTGGGCGCCAGTCTTGCTAACCGCCGTATAGTTGCGGCTGGAGACGTTGGTTGCAGCTGTCAGATTGAAGGCATCCGACTTGCTGCTCTTCACAACGATGATGCGGTATTGGGCGATCGTGCTTTCATCGGCCACCCGGTTAAAGGTGACGCGCAGGTCACGGCCGTCGCCGAAGTCGCTGACGTCGAACGCGGCGACATTGGTCGCAGCGCCGAGACTCAGGTTCTGGCTGAGGGTGATGGCGTCGGATGCGGCCGAGAGCGAGTTGGCCGTCTGTCCCACAGCCATGACGAAGACCCGATAGCTGTTGCCATTGCGGAGGAGTGCGCCGTCGACATCACGGGCTCCGCTCTCCAGCGTCTGGCTCAGATTGCTGCCAGTCCGGTAGACTACGGTATAGTTGCCTGCCGTCACATTCAGCGCCCGTTGCAGATTGAAGCTGCTGGCATTGCCCGATTTGACGACATATACGCGGTAGTGATTGAGACGTGTCTCATCGGCGAGTTTGTTGAAGGTGACGCGCAGGTCGCGGCCGTCATTGGAATCGCCGATATCGCTGACCCTTACGTTGGTGACCGCAGGCAAGGTGTTGCTGGCGGTCAGCGTGAAAGCCGGGGAAGCGCCGGAGAGCGCATGCTGGCCGTTGCTCTGGCCGACGGTCAGGACGAAGATCACATACGGCTGATCGGCTCGCAGCACCTCGCCGTCCGTATCGCGGCTCTGCGCTGTGAAGGTGAGACTCTGATCACGGCCGGTCGGCAGAAGCGTCGTATACTGACGCGACGAGACGCTGAGTGCTGCGGCAGTGGTGAAGCCCGATGCTTTGCCGCTCTTGACAGCGAATACGCGGTAGTGGCTCACTGCCGACTCGCCGGAGGATGCCCGGAAGCTGACGGTAACGTCGCGGCCGTCGCCCTGACTGCCAGTGACGGCGGCTTGGAGTCCCGTCACGGCATTTACCGCTACCGGCGCCTGGACGGTGGTGATGAATACCTGACCGGTCTGCCAATCGACCTGAGCGCCGATCGATTCGCTGACGAAGCGAAGCGGGACCAGCGTCCGGCCGCCGACGACCTGGGCCGGCACATCAAGCGTGACGTTTTGGCCGTTGACAGAGGCGGTGCGGGAGCCTACCCGCAGGATGATTGTCGTACCGCTTTGCGAAGCGGTGATTGTCTTGGTTGGACTGTCATAATCAACGATCGCATGGAGCCCTTCGAAGACGGCCCGCAGCGGGAGAAGGATGCGACCGCCAGTGATCACCGGCTGCTGGTCGGTGACGAGCCGGTCCCCATTAATGTAGATTGTTGTTCCAGTTGCTGCCTGGGCTCCTGATTGCGGTAAGAGTGAGATGATCAGGATGAATGCCAGACATGCGGACACCAGCTTTTTCACACGTGTTGCCTCCCCATTAGGAATATAATTTTCTGCTGAATACTACTTTGACGCAGAAGCGGTACCAAAAGTTTCTAGGTTTTTTCCTTTTCGAAAAAAATATCGGCCGAGGGCCGTTTTTTGTTGATTGGGAGGGGATGCGGTATACTTGAAATACAAGGATATGCTTCTAAAGGCAGTGATCAAGCAGGAGGCTGAGACCATATGCGGTTTATCGATAATCGGAATTGTCATGACCCGGCAGTCAATCTGGCGCTGGAAGAGTACGTGCTGCGCCGCCTGCCGATGGAGGATGGCGGCTATCTGTTGTTCTATGTCAACGAACCGTCCATCATCATCGGCAAGAACCAGAATACGATCGAAGAGATTCATGCCGAGCATGTGGAGGCCCAAGGCATCCATGTCGTACGCAGGCTGTCCGGGGGCGGTGCGGTCTATCACGATCTGGGCAATCTCAACTACAGCATCTTGACCCCAGACGACGGCAATTCCTTTCATAACTTTGCCAAGTTCGTCCAGCCAGTGATCGAGGCGCTCGGCAAGCTGGGCGTGGACGCGGCACTGACGGGCCGCAATGATATCCAGGTCGGCGAACGCAAAATATCGGGCAACGCCCAGTATGTATCCAAAGGGAGGATGTATACGCATGGCACACTGCTCTTCGACTCCGACATGGAGCAGATCGTCTCGGCCCTGAAGGTAAAGCCGATGAAGATCGAGTCCAAAGGGACCAAGTCGATCCGTTCGCGGGTGGCCAATATCAGCGAGTTCCTGGAAGCGCCGATGACCATCGAGGCTTTCAAGCAGCGGCTGCTGGCAGAGCTGTTCCATTGCGACCCCGAGGAAGTCCCGGTCTATCCGCTGAGCGAGGAGCAGTGGGCCGAGGTGCATCAGCTGGCTGACGAGCGCTACCGGAGCTGGGACTGGAATTACGGGCTCTCGCCCAAGAGCAATATTGCCCACGCGGTCAAATTCCCTTCCGGCATTATCGATGTCCGGATGCAGGTGGAGGATGGCCTGCTGACAGACATCCGCCTGTTCGGCGATTACTTCGGCGCACACGATGTGACGGAGCTGGAGGCGCAGCTGAAGGGCGTCCGTTACGAAGAGACAGCTCTGCGGGAGGCGCTGTCGGGCGTTGACCTGAGCCGTTACTTCGGAGCGATCACGCAAGAGCAATTTATCGGTCTGCTGATGCTCCGGGTGCAATCTTGACTTGGCGAACCGGACGAATACATGTAGAATAAAACATAGGAATGATGAGCGCTGTTCGGATCGATCGGCGATGACTATGGGTATGGAGTGAATTAGGATGAAATACAGAAGTACAAGAGGCCAAGTGACAGGCAAGGGCTTCATCGAGACCCTGCTGATGGGACTGGCCGATGACGGCGGACTGATGATCCCCGAAGAGATACCTGTGATCGATGCCGCTACGCTGCAGCAGTGGGGCAAACTGAGCTATGAAGAGCTGTTCCTGGCGATCTTCGCCTATTATACCAATGACGAGATTCCGCATGAGGATCTGAAGGCGATGGTCTCCCGTGCGTACGGGCGTTTCCGTCACCCCGACATTACACCGCTGAGACGAATCGACGACCAGCTCCATGTGCTGGAGCTGTTCCACGGCCCGACATTTGCCTTTAAGGATGTCGCCCTGCAATTTATGGGAGAACTGTATTCGTACGTTGCCCAGAAGCATGGCGAGACGATCCATATCCTTGGCGCGACCTCTGGCGATACCGGCGCTGCGGCGATCGAAGGCGTACGTGGCAAAGAGGGCATCCGCATCTGCATCCTGCATCCGCATCAGAAGGTCAGTATCGTGCAGGAGCGCCAGATGACGACGGTGAACGACCGCAATGTGCTCAATCTGTCGGTCAAAGGAAACTTCGACGACTGCCAGCGCGTCATCAAAGAATTGTTCGCTGACCTGCCGTTCAAGAGCAAGTATCATCTGCGGGCGATCAACTCGATCAATTTTGTGCGGATTCTTTCACAGTCCGTTTACTATTTCTATGCTTATCTGCAGCTGCAGGATCAGCTTGCAGGCGCCGAGGTCAACTTCTGCGTCCCTTCCGGCAATTTTGGCAACATCTTCTCCGGCTATCTGGCCAAGCGGATGGGGCTG
The DNA here is from genome assembly GCF_047238105.1 of Paenibacillus jepli. Classification (NCBI taxonomy): domain Bacteria; kingdom Bacillati; phylum Bacillota; class Bacilli; order Caryophanales; family Paenibacillaceae; genus Paenibacillus; species Paenibacillus jepli. Next base: position 1,756,928 of record NZ_JBDFMD010000001.1, on the reverse strand, counting down.
CCGGTGGGCAAGCTGATCATCGCTACCAACGAGAACAATATTCTCGAGAACTTCGTACGTACCGGGCTGTACCGCTCGGGCGAGTTCAAGAGCACGCACAGTCCATCGATGGATATCCAGGTCGCCAGCAACTTCGAACGTTATCTGTACTATCTGCTCGGAGAAGACGCCGGGGCGGTTGCCCAGGCGATGAAAGGCTTCCAGGAGCAGGGCGCCATCGAACTGGAAGGCGAACTGCTGGAGCTGGTCCAGCGGGACTTTGCAGCCTATGGGATCGACAATGCCAGCTGCTTGTCCACGATCGGCAAGTACCAAGAGGCGCACGGCTATCTGCTTGATCCGCATACGGCTTGCGGCGTCACGGCCACCGAGAGTTATGCCGCCGATTCGGGCGATCAGCGGATTGCGATCTCCTTTGCGACCGCGCACCCGGCCAAGTTCGACGAAGCGATCCGCCTCGTCGATATCCAGCAGGAGCTGCCTGCCGAGATTCAGACGCTGTTCACGTTGGAGCAGCATCAGACGGTCATCGAGCAAGACAAACAGGAAGTCGTCCGCGAGCTGGAGCGGTTCTTCCAGTTGTAAATTCATAGCTTAACGGCCAAGCCGCTGCGGGGGAGACCCTCGCGGCGGCTTTTGTTATACTTTTTAGAATCGTACCGGATGACCGTACTGCCGGCAGGACGGATGATGCGCGTTCAGATGGGCATAAGGATGGGCGTGCGACTGATAGCTTGGCTGCGCAGGCTGCTGCATGGACGTGGGGGAGTTAACGGCAGGCTCCCTGGTACCGGCGTAGCCATAAGCGTCTGCCGGCGCACTCATGCCTGGCCCGCCGTACTGGGCTTGTGAGTAGGCAGGGACCGTCATCTCAGGAACCCCATAGCCGCCAGGTGCTGGTGCGTGATGCACGTTGTGTCCGGTCTGGGCCGGTCCGAACTTGATGGCAGGAGCGGCGGCTGCGCCATGCACCTGCTGACTGTGGCAGTCCTTCGGCGGGCCGATGACAACCGTCTCTTTTATAGGGGCCAGTGCAGACTTGATTTTGTCCCGATCGAGACAGTACGAATGCGCGAGCACCTCAGGCGGCGTCAGCCGCAGGATATCCGACCCGAAGATGACATCCGGGATGGGGGCGTCGAAGATGGCCAACAGATGGGTATTGTCCTCCGTAGCGGCATCATAATGCCACCAGCCCTGCGGCACATTGGCTACCTGACCGGGTTTGATCGGGAAGTGCAGCAGTTCTTGGGTAAACGGGTTAAGTACCGAGATAAGGGCAGCTCCGGAAATGCAGTAGACGAGCTCTGTTGAGTTTTGATGGTAATGGGGTTCGACGAGATTGTCCTTGCTGAGGAAGATGTCGAGCAGCGACACATTGCCGAGCGTATTCAACTGCTTGATGCTGAGCTCGGTAATATAGTTGCGGTTATCTTTCTGGAAGGTAATATTCTGATTGAGATCGTAGGTAAACTGCACATTCGGTGCAGTGAAGTCCATATAGGATACTGCCATTCTGTGATCCGCTCCTTCGTAAGTGGTTAATCTTAAGGCCGTTATGCAATACTCTATGTTCCTGCCCATGGGTTGGTGTCTAGCGGATGCTCAGGAGCCTGGCGGAGAGGTTAAATAATTACAAATAATCTTGGCTTTGTCTCTGGAGCGAGTCGGAGCAGGCATTATATAATGTGGGCGTGACAAGTTGAGCTGAAGCGGAGCGTGGGAATGTGAAGCGTACGATAGGAGAGTTTCTACAAGCGATGAAAGCGCTATCTGGGGATGCGTCTTCTGTTGTGGACGGGTGGATCTACGGCGATCCGCAGTGGCCGGTTACCGGCGTGGCTGTTGTCTTCTCGGCCACGCTGGCGGTGCTGGAGGAAGCTGCGGGTATGGGGGCCAATCTCATCATCGCCCATGAGGGACCCTATTACAGTCATCATCCCGGAGAAGCCTGGCTTGCCGGAGACCCTGTGTACTTGTACAAAAAGCGCTGGATCGAGGAGCGGCAGCTGGCAATCTATCGCAATCACGATCATTGGCATCGTCGCCAACCCGACGGCATCATGCAGGGACTGCTGCGTGCGCTGCAATGGGAGACGCACGTCGAGACGTATCTGCCGACAGCGGCTATCGTCACTTTGTCCGCCGTCACGCTGGCGGAGCGGGCTGGCGAGCTCAAGGAGCGGCTGGGAGCGCCGTTCGTCAGGCTGGCGGGCGATCCGGCGATGACGAGCCGCCGTATTGGACTGCTGGCCGGTTATCGGGGCAGTGCCGCACAAGCGCTGCCATTGTTCAGCGAGCATCGGGTTGACACCGTAATTGCAGGCGAAGGCCCGGAGTGGGAGCTGCCCGACTATATCGCCGATGCGTGCCGGCAAGGCAGCCCTCGGGGGCTGCTCCTGCTGGGGCATGCCGTCAGCGAGGAGCCGGGGATGCGCTACTTGGCGGAGGAGCTGCAAGCCGTGGGGCCGGATGTGCCTGTCCGCTATATCGCGGGACAGCAGCCCTTCGCGGTGAGGTGAGTGAGGCTGCAGCTTAGTCCAGCGGGATCTTCCGCGCAGCGGACGGAGGGTAGCCTTTGAGCGAGCGGAACACATTGCTGAAATAACTGATATCCTGGAAGCCGCAGCGCTCGGCGACCTCGGAGACGCGGAAGCCTCCGGCAGCCAGCATCATCTCCGCATGATTCATACGGACCATGTTGACGAACTGTTTGAAGGAGGTGCCGGTATCCTGCTTGAAGCGCTTGCTAAAATAGACGGGGTGGAGGCCGGCCAGCTCGGCCACCGTCTCCAGCCGCAGCGGCTCGGCATAATGGTCGGCGATGTAGGCTCTGGCCATCGCCATCCGCTCATCGGTCTGCGCGCCGGCTCCCAAACGCGATGCGAGCAGGAGCAGCCGGTGCAGGATCAGGAGGAACAGTCCTTTGGCCTGTAACTGATGCCCCAGCTGCTTGGTCATCCATACTTGGGTGAACTCCTTGAGGTAGCGCATGATCTCCGGCGTCTGGCAGCCTTGGGAGACAGTGGCCAGGGGCAGCGGCGGTATCGCTGCAGGATGTATATGAAAGTTGAAGGCATACGAATGCATGGGGTTGTCCTGACGGGTCGTGGCCTGTCTCACAGCACCGGGCGGGATGTAGAGCAGGTCGCCGCCGGTCACGGTCACGAGCCGGTCATTGATATAATAGTCGGCCTGGCCGGCCACGACGAACGTCAAGTCGTGGAAGCCGATACGTTGCCTGATAATCTCCCAGTCGGGGTAGCAGCGGCGGTCGACGAACAGGAACACTTCGGGGTCCATGCTGGCATAGCTGGACAAATCCATCGTACTCCCCCTTCATTTCTTGGATCGCGGGCCCGTACCTAGATAAAGGTTGAACCCATAATATGATTATACCAGACGAGAGGCGGAGAAGAAGCAAATGACCACACCTATCTATGATCAGCCAGGGTATCACTGCTGGCTGGACTATCGTTTGATTAAAGATGAGCAGCTTAGAAACGACTATGCCGAGTTCGGCTCGGCGTTCACAGTGCTCGGCGACTCGCCGCTGCGGCAGTCGGCAGCCGAAGAGCTGAAGCGGGCGCTAACCGCTCTGCTGGGTAAGGAGCCGGAGGTCCGGGGCCCCGGTACGGAAGGCAAGGCTGTCATTGCCGGCACCTGGGACGAGATCGGCAAGACCTACCCTTCCGTGGCCCTCGAACCAGGAGTGGATCTGGGGGAGGAAGGCTATGTGCTGCAGTCAGTCCGTGAGGGGATTATCCTCGCCAGCGCTGCGGAGCGCGGCGTGCTGTATGCCGTCTTCCATTTCCTGCGGTTGCTGCAGACCGGTGCTTCGCTCGACGGGCTTAATATTCAAGAGCGGCCGCGCAACGGACTGCGGATGATCAACCATTGGGACAATATGGATGGCTCGATCGAACGCGGTTATGCCGGACGCAGCATCTTTTATGAGGCTAACCGCTTCCGCCAGGACGCGCGGAGGATCAAGGATTATGCAAGGCTGCTCGCATCGGTGGGGCTCCATGCGATTACGATCAACAACGTCAATGTGCACCACCACGAGACCAAGCTAATAACGGAGGAGTATCTGGGTGACGTTGCCAAGGTGGCTGACCAATTCCGCGCCTATGGCATCCGGTTATATCTGAGCATCAACTATGCGGCACCGATAGAAATCGGAGGTCTGGCGACAGCAGATCCGCTCGATGAGGGGGTACAGACCTGGTGGCGGGAGCGCTGTACTGTGATTTACAAGCATATTCCGGATTTCGGCGGTTTCCTGGTCAAGGCGGATTCCGAATTTCGTCCGGGCCCGTTTACGTACGGCCGGGATCATGCCGATGGCGCCAATATGCTGGCCGATGCGATTGCCCCATATGGCGGCCGAGTCATCTGGCGCTGCTTTGTCTATAACTGCCTGCAGGACTGGCGGGACCGCAGCACCGACCGGGCCAGGGCAGCCTACGACCATTTCATGCCGCTGGACGGCCGGTTCCGGGACAATGTCCTGCTGCAGATCAAGAATGGTCCGATGGACTTCCAGGTTCGCGAGCCGGTGTCGCCGTTGTTTGGCGGGCTGGAGCGGACGCAGCATCTGCTGGAGCTGCAGATCACACAGGAGTATACCGGCCAGCAGCGTCATTTGTTCTATCTGGTGCCGCAGTGGAAGGCGGTCCTGGATTTCGATACCTTTGCCAGAGGCGAAGGTTCGACCGTCGCGGAAGCGGCCAGCGGCCGCATGTTCGGTCAGAAGCTTGGCGGAATCGCCGCCGTAACCAATCTTGGCGATGATGCCAACTGGACGGGGCACGGTCTGGCCCAAGCCAACCTGTATGGCTATGGCCGTCTGACGTGGGATCCGGGCTTGACGGCGGAGGCGATCGCCTCGGAATGGGTCCGGATGACCTTGGGTAACGATGATCAGATAGAGCGCGTCATCCTGGAGATGCTCCTCGCTTCGCCGGAGATCTACGAGTCCTATACCGCCCCGCTCGGCGTCGGTTGGATGGTCAACCCTAACCATCACTACGGCCCCAATGTCGACGGGTATGAGTACGCCAAATGGGGAACGTATCATTTTGCAGATTGCCAGGGTATTGGAGTGGACCGCACTGTGGAAAATGGGACTGGCTATATCGGTCAGTATCATAAGCCATGGTCTGACATCTATGCCTCCACCGAGACCTGTCCCGACGAGCTGCTGCTGTTCTTCCATCATGTGCCGTATACCCATAAGCTTCACTCTGGCAAGACCGTGATCCAGCACATCTATGACACGCATTTCGAAGGCGCCGAGCGGGCGGCAGGACTGCTGGGGCAGTGGGATGCTCTGCAGGCCAAGATCGAGCCGGGCCTGCATGCCGGCATCCGGGAGCGGCTGGTCCATCAGGCCGAACACGCCTTGGAGTGGCGGGATCAGATCAATACGTACTTCTATCGCAAGTCGGGAATCGCGGATGGGCGGGGGCGGACGATCTATTAGATTGGCAAGAAGAAAGAGGCAATACCATAAGCAGGGCAAGCCGAATGGGGCTTGCCCTTGTTCTGTTGAGCAGGTGAAGCCGGACCTTAGCGTGTCACCTAGCGGCAGCGGCAGAAAGGGATGCTGCAGCGGACCGAGCGTGCGATCGCAAGGCAATAGCGGCAGCAAAGTTGTCAGCCGGTGACTGTGCCAGCCGCCGGGCCGGGAGCGGGCGAAGGCCCATCCTCGACAGGCTCGCTCTCGCTGATCCCGTAGCGGTCGTGGATGCGGCGCAGCAGCGGAGGCGCCCACCAGTTGGCTCCTCCGGCCAGCTTCATAAAGGCCGGCACGAGCACGGAGCGGATGAGGGTGGCGTCGACCAGTACGGCCAGCATCATGCCAACTCCGAGCATTTTGAGGAAGACGACCTCGCCGGCGGCATACGCTGCAAAGGTGAAGGCGAGGATGAGTGCGGCTGTCGTGACAAGAGAGCCGCTTTTTTGGAGGCCGCTTGCTACTGATTCCTCCAGATCGCCGGTACGATCGTACTCTTCCTTGATCCGCGAGAGGATGAACACCTCATAGTCCATCGACAGACCGTATGCGATACAGAACATCAGGATCGGGATGCTTGGTTCGATAGAGCCCGCTGGCGTGAAGTTCAACAATCCCGACAAATTGCCGTTCTGGAACACCCAGACCAGAGCCCCGAACATGATCGTCAGACTCAAGAAATTGAGCAGCGTCGCCTTGAGCGGGAGCAGCAGGCTGCCGCTCATCAAGAACAGGATGACGAAGGTGATGATCAGTACAAGACTTAGAGCCAGCGGGATCCGCTCCAGCAGCTTGTCGCGGAAGTCGGTCAGATCGGCCGGGTAGCCGCCGACCATCACCTCCCAGGGTACCTCTGCCGCACGGATCTCCCTGACCATGTCTGTAGCTTGGGTGGAGATGCTCTCTCCATATGGGATTACGGTCAGATACGTGCCGCCTTGGGCGCCGGCGAATCGATCATAGCCATCATCAGGCTCTATGATTCGCACACCGGCAGCATAGGAGCCTGCCAAGGAATCGACCTGGATGATCCCGTTCAGCAGCGACAGCCGCTCGGCATACGCGGCAATCTCCGGCAGCGCTGCAGTCGGATCGCCCACTCCGGCAGCGATGATCTGGATCGCATCGGTTTCTTCCGCCGGGAATCCTGCGGCCTTCTGTTCTTCGACCTGACGGCTGGTCGTATCGGCAGGCAGCACGCGGTGGTCGGGCAGGCCAAACTGCAGCTGCAGGATCGGCGATCCGAGGAGCAGGAGCAGCAGGACAGCCGCTCCGCCGTACAGGACAGGACGGCGCATGATCGTCTTAGCCGTGCGGTACCACCAGCCGCCCCTCTGTGCGACAGCCGGCTGCTGCGGGGAGAGGATGGCGCCATGTTTGTTGCGTCTGGCCAGTCGTTCACCCAGAACGGCAAAGAAAGCCGGGAGGATGAAGACAGAGCCGACGATGCCGCTCAGTACGACCAGCACGCCGGTATAAGCAAAGGATTGCAGGAACGGGAAGGGGAACACGAATAGAACGGCGCAGGAAGCAGCGACCGTCACGCCGCTGAAGATCACGGTTCTCCCGGCCGTCTGCACGGTACGGATGGTCGCCTCATGAGCGGCGCGGCCAGCGGCGAGCTCCTCGCGGAAGCGGGCGATCATGAACAGGCTGTAGTCGATGCCGAGCCCGAGCCCCATCACCAGTGTCAGATTCAGCGCAAACGTCGAGACTTCTGTGAAGGGGACGACAGCGCCAAGCGCGGCCAGGGTGCCGACCATCGAGAACAAGCCGACGCCCATCGTCAGCGCGGTCGCCCGGAACCGGCGGTAGACGAGCAGGAGGAGCAAGAATACGCCAGGCAGGATGATCAGCTCGGCACGGACAAAATCTTGCCTTGCCAGCTCGGCGGCCTGCCGGAAGATCTCATCCTGTCCGCCGACCTGTACGGTGAACTGGTCATTAACCCGCGTGAACTGAGGCGATAGCTCGGCGAGGGCTGTGCGCGCTTCGGTCACTGTACCTTGCAGATGAGCGAGGATCAGCGCCTGCCTCCCGTCTTCGCTGCGGAGCGTCGGGGTATTGCCGCGGGACCAGTAGGAATAGGCTTCTTTTACGGCCTCCTGCGATGCCAGCTCATCCATCAGGGCAAGACCGGCGTATCTGTTGTCCTCCTGGTCGATATCGCCCTGCTTCATCGTCACCAGTAGCGCCAGATTGGGACTGCCCGAGGCAAACTGCTGCTCCAGCAGCCTGCCGGCCTGATACGACTCCGAACCGGGGACTTCCCACCGGCTGAGTGACAGCTTGTCGACCGTTCCGGCACCAATCACCGCTGAGACGATGAACAACAGCAGGCCGGCTGCGATGACCCGCCTCCTGGCCTTTACAATCATCCGGCCAAGCTTGCGTAGCAAGGACTCCTTTCCAGACTTAGGCCTTACGTGGTCCTTGTGTTTGTTCACTGTCATACCCATCTCTCCTCCACGCCTAATTTTTGGTATTTGTTTGATTGATCAAACAATATACCGCAAAAAAAATTAGTTTCTCTATCTGTTTTCCTGCCCAAGCCGGCCGATGTAGGCTTCGAGCATCGCGACCAGCGTATCATAGGCGCCGTCATAATCGAAATCCGCGTCGCTTAAGCGTTGCAGACCCAGCCCATCCAAAACGGACATCAAAATGGGCGACAACTGCCTTGCCTGCTCCTCGGGCAGACCGGCTACCGCTTCGATCAACCCGGCCAGATGCTGGCGTTTGCGCAGCAGCGTGTCCTTGATGCTGCCGGAGACGGCGGGATTGCGCAGCCCCAGCGCATACAATTCGTAGCGAAGCCGGATATACTCGGGATTCTCATCGGCTCGGGACTTGGGCTTCTCCAGCGCGGCGCGAATCGTATCCGGCGTCAGTGGCCGCGGCTCCTGATGCTTCAGGAACGACATCGACTCGCAGTAACGATCCGACTCGCGGCGGAATACTTCGGCGAATAGCAGATCCTTGCCGGAGAAGTAATAGCTGATCAGACCCTGAGCGACCCCGGCTTCACGGGCGATCTCCTTGGTCGAAGCCTCATCGTATCCGCGTTCCGCCAGCACCTTGAGGGCGGCTTGGATGATTCGTTCGCGTTTATCGTTATCGGTCATCCTGGGCCTCCTCCAACATTTGTTTGAACGCTCAACCAATAGATTAGCATAGATTTATCCGGCTGACAACTCCTTGCTGTTACGGTATCGTGATGCATACTTTGCCGAAGTGCTCGTCTTTGGCCGGATAACGCAGTGACTTTGACCGTCTGGCAGAAGAGAACCGCGCAGGACAGTCCCGCTAAATAAGCGCAAGCCCCGGAAAGGTCCGGAGGCTTGCGCTTATTTTTACAGCTTTGGCATGGACGTTATCACTTTATCGATAAGGCCATAGGCCAGCGCCTCTTCAGCGGACATGAAATAGTCGCGGTCCATGTCGCGTTCGATCTTCTCGGCAGGCTGGCCGGTCCGTTCAGCCGTGATCTGCACGACCTTCTCCCGGATGTACAGGATGCGTTTGGCGCTGATGGCGATATCGCTGGCCTGGCCTTGAGCGCCGCCGTGCGGCTGATGGATCATGATCTCGCTGTTAGGCAGCGCGTACCGCTTGCCTTTGGCTCCGGCCAGCAGCAGCAGAGAAGCGAAGGACGCGGCAAAGCCCGTACAGATGGTGTGGACCTGCGGTGTGATATACTGCATCGTGTCAAAGATGCCGAAGCCTGCCGAGGTGGAACCGCCCGGACTATTGATGTACATATGGATGTCCTTCTCCGGATCCTCCGCTTGCAGGAACAGCAGCTGGGCAACGACGCTGTTGGCCAGGGCGTCGTCGATGGCGGCGCCGACGAATACGATGCGGTCTTTGAGCAGCCGCGAGTAGATATCATACGTGCGCTCGCCGCGGGTGGTTTGCTCGACGACATAAGGGACAACATTCATTTCTTGATCGCCTCCAATGGGAAAGTTTCGCTACGTAAACGGATCAGGGGAGGCAAAAGATACGCACATCCAGCGTATCCTTTTGCAGGTCTTAATCGTTTATACTGTAAGCAGAACTTCGGAAAGTTAGGAGCGGATAATATGATCACGGAGCAACGCCATAAGGCATGCGAGCAAGAACGAGATGCCCAGCTGCGGACGAAGCTGTACAGCTACTGTCTGTCGCTGACACGATCGCCGGCGGATGCCGAGGATCTGGTGCAGGAGACGCTGCTTAAGGCCGAGGCCAGGCGGCAGCGCCGCGGCGATCACGTCAATCCGGAGGCGCTGCTGCTGAGGATGGCCAAGAACACCTGGATCGACGGTCTGCGACGGACGGCGGTGTTCCGGGATGTCGTAGAGCGGAAGTTGAGGCATCAGGAGAAGTATGGGGCAGTGGGGGCGGAAGCGGACATGGAGCGGATGGAGGCGGCCTTTCATGTGCTGATGCGCGACTTGTCCCCGCCCCAGCGCACGGTGCTGCTGATGCGTGAGGTGCTGGGCTACTCCGCAGCGGAGTGCGCGGACCATCTAGGGACGACGGAGGGGGCGGTCAAATCGCTGCTGCACCGGGCGCGCCATGCGCTCGCGCCCGCAAGAGCGGAAGGGGCCGAGGCATACGAAGAGGCGCTCCTAGACGAAGGGGCCCCCGATTATGGCGAGCTCGTGGAAGCTTATGTCCGGGGCGACATCGAGCGTCTGCTCCGGCTCATCAGCGGAGCGGAGAGCGCCCCCCGCACCCTTGTGGAAGCAGTCTCATCGATCCGCATGGGAAGTTCCACCGGCGGAGCTGCCGCCCCTTACGCATCATGGACGGGGATGGAGATGCGTTTGGTCTCCTGATGCTTCGTCCCATGATTCAGCAGCAGTCGGGCCGCCCGGGGCCCCTTAACTACTGTCCGCGCCCTTTGTCATAAGCGGCAGAAGCTGCCGGTAGATGCCGATAACCTCCTCCACCGGCATGCGGACTAGCCCGCTTGAGGACGGGGCGACGAAGTCCGTGATCCCCTGGGCGACAGGCTGCTCCTGTGTGCCCCAGGGGATGACGCGCTGCTCGGTCAACTGCTCGTACACCCCTTTCCCCACATAACAGACAACCTTGGGGCGATAGTGTAAGAGCTTCTCCCTTAACAATCGCGCCCCTTCCCGGTATTCCTCCTTGGTGATCTCGGCCGCCGTCCGTGTAGGCCGGGCCACGATGTTCGTAAATCCATAGCCGTAGTCCGCCAGCAGATCGCCGTCTTCATCGGGATGATAGCGCCGCCTGGTCAGGCCAGCTTCGTGGATGATCTTCCAGAAGCGGTTGTGCGGATTGGCATAGTGATGTCCGGTCTCCCCGGAGCGCAAGCTGGGATTGAAGCCCACGAACAGCAGGTTCATGTCCGCTGCCAGATGATCCGGAATCCCGTTTAGCATGTCTTCTCCCCCTTCGGTTATAAAGTCCACTCTTTATATACCCCAATTATACGACAAACTTAGAAGAGAACAGAGTTTTTGCTGGGCAGTGCATCCATATTGTGTTACTATATTGACAAAAAGTAACACGAATCAGGAGCGATTGACTGTTGAACGGAAACAAACGCCCCGCCCGCTTGCCACACGTCTTCCATCCCGATGAACCGAATATGAAGGTCATTGTCCCGCTATTGCTGGCAGCAGCCATCTTAACTGTCGTAATGGCGATCGGTATCGGTCCGGTGTCCGTCCACCCATGGACGGTGGCGCGGATCGTGCTTAGCAAGCTCGCCTTGCTGGCGCCGCACCTCCCGGCAGACTGGACTCAGCTCGATGAGAATATCGTGTGGACGCTGCGTCTGCCCAGAGTGCTGCTGGGTATGATCGTGGGCGCCTCGCTCGCTGTCACCGGGGTTGCCATGCAGGCGCTGGTGCGCAACTCCCTTGCGGATCCCTTCCTGCTGGGGGTATCCTCGGGCGCTGCGGCGACGGCTACGCTGGGCATGCTGTTTGGTGTCTTCGCCTTTCTCGGCAGCTATGCCCTCTCGATCAGCGCCTTCCTCGGAGCGGCAGCGACGATCTCGATCGTCTATGCGATCTCCCGGGTCCGGGGGCGGATCCATATCACGCAGCTGTTGCTCTCAGGCGTCGTTATCGCGCTTATCATGGACGCCATCACCAATATTATTACCCTCAGCGCACCCAATGCGCTGGGGCTCCATAATGCCGCATTTTGGATGTCGGGCTCGCTGGCTGGCGCCAAATGGGGGTATCTCACCGTCCCACTGATCGTTATCGTCTGTTGCATGACTGTCTTGATGCTCCTGTACCGCTCGCTGAACGCTCTGCTGCTCGGAGATGAGACGGCCGGGACGCTGGGCTTCAATATAGGTCGCGTGCAAAAGCTGCTTGTTCTGATCGCATCGCTGCTGGCAGGCGTGACGATTGCGGTGAGCGGCGCGATCGGCTTCATCGGATTGATGGTCCCGCATATGACGCGGATGCTGGTCGGCTCGGACCATAAGCGGGTGCTGATCGTGAGCGCGCTGCTCGGCGGCATTCTCGTCGTATGGACCGATGTGGCGGCACGGATGGTTATCGCTCCGCAGGAGCTGCCGATCGGGCTGCTGACGTCGCTGGCAGGCGGGCCGTTCTTTATCTGGCTTCTGAAGCGCAGGACTAAGGCATGAAAGCGGGGAGCGTATGAAACTGCAAGTGGACGAGCTAAGCTTTGCTTATGATGAGAACGCGATAATCCAGAATATCCGGCTTCACGTGAAGACGGGTGAATTTGCCGGCATCCTGGGCCCTAACGGGAGCGGCAAATCGACGGTTCTCAAAAATATCTACCGGGCGCTCAGGCCCGATACCGGCGTAGTCCGTCTGGACGATGAAGATCTGCTGGCGATGAGCAGCAAGAAAGCTGCGCTGAAGATGGGCGTGGTCGGACAGGAAAATACGGTGCCGTTTGACTTTAAGGTGGAAGACATCGTCGCCATGGGCCGCAGTCCCCACAAGCGCTTGTTCGAAGGAGACAATGGGGCCGACCGCGAGATCGTAGCCAGGGCATTGGAGCAGACCGGGATGGGCGCAAAGGCCAAACGGGACTTCAGCGACCTCTCCGGCGGCGAGAAGCAGCGGGTGCTGCTGGCGAGAGTGCTCGCGCAGCAGACCGAGCTCCTGCTCATGGACGAGCCGACCAATCATCTGGACGTCTATTATCAGCTGCAGATGTTTGATCTGATCAAGGGGCTGGGCATTACTGTGCTCTCCGCGATCCATGACTTGAACATGGCGGCATTGTACTGCGATCGCCTCTACGTGCTGAAGTCGGGATATCTGTATGCGACGGGGAGTCCGGAAGAGATCTTGACTCCGGAGCTGATCCAGGACGTGTATGGGATCCATGCCGAGGTTGCTGTCCACCCGGCGACCCGCAAGCTGTCAATCGCCTATGTGCCGGACAGTATTCGAAGACCAAAGGAGCGTAAGACATGAACAACCGAATGATGAGCACAGGTCTAGGTGCAATTATGCTGGCAGGATTGCTTGCGGGCTGCGGCGGTTCCCCAGGGAAGACGGCAGATGTGCAAGGAGCAGCATCGCCAGCGGAGCAGACAGAGCAGCTAGAGCAGTCTGACTACGCGCCGCTAATCTTGGATAACTACGGTCGGGAAGTGACGGTGACGAGCAAGCCGTCCAAGGTGCTGACGCTCGGACCGAATGCGTCGGAGCTGTTTGTGGCGCTCGGACTGACCGATTATGTCATCGGCAACAGCCTGGACAATCACAGTCGGGGCGCGCTGCCGGAATATGAAGAGGATTATGCCCGGATTCCCGAGCTCACCTACGGCTCGGCCACCAGAGAAGCGGTCATCACGAGCGGGGCGGACTTCATCTACGGCATCGATTGGGAGTTCGGGGGCGAAGGGCTGGATGTGGAGGAGCTGGCGGGTCTGGGTATGTCAACGTACATGAACAGTGCCTCCTCGCTGGAAGAGATGTATCAGGAGATCCGGGATCTCGGCCGGATCTTCGGCATCGAAGAGGCGGCGGAAGCGTTTGTAGCCGATCAAGCAGCAAGGATTGCAGCGGTGCAGGAGATGATCGATGGCCTGGAGCCTGTCGATGTGCTGGTCTACGACAGCGGCGGCGAGGGCGTATTTACAGCAGGCGGTACGAATTTCGAGACGCTGCTGATCGGCTATGCGGGCGGCAGGAACGTCTTTGGCGATATTACGGACAAGCAGTGGACTACCGTCAGTTACGAGGAAGTGTTGAAGCGGGATCCGGATGTCATCGTCATCCATGACTACGATGCCCCTTCGCTGGAGCAGAAGATCGCGGATATCAAGAGCAATCCTGCGCTCTCCCAACTGGCCAGCGTCCAGAACGAACGTTTCGTCGCGATCTCGCTGGAGAGCGTGCTGCCGGGCAATCGGATGGCCTATACCGTAGAAACGCTGGCGAGAGGTTTTTATCCGGAGCAGTTTGAATAATACCAAAGAGCCCTGCTGTCTCTCTTAAGAGGAGCGAGGGCTCTTTGGTATGTTGATTGCCGATGCGTCAATCCGGCTTAGCTGTTCACGAAACCGACCTGCCGGAGAAAGCGGAGCAGCACGACAGCGGACTCGGCACGGGTGGTCTCGCCCCCGGGAACGAACTGATCAGGCGACCTGCCTGTCATCAGACCGGATTCCACCTGCATCGCCACTGCCTGCCTGGCCCAATCACTGATCATTGTGTGGTCCTGGAATCGTTCCAGCGCCGCTGTTCCGTTTGCCGTATTGGCGGCTTGACCTAAGTATTCCAGCACATGGAGCGTCATGAGCGCCAGCTCTTGTCTGGAGATCGGACGGTGCGGACCGAACGTCCCGTCGGGATAACCCTGGACCAGTCCGTTGTCCGCTGCCCAATGTACGGCATCCGCGTACCAGCTGTCTGCGGCCACATCACTGAACCGATGACGCTCTGCTCCCTCGACATCTACGCCAAGCGCCCGCACCAGCAGCGTCATGAATTGGGCGCGCGTCACGTTTGCATGAGGCTCATAAGCGGAGCTGCTCATGCCGAACACGATCTGCTTGGCGGCCAGTGTCTCCACTTCCTGCTGAGCCCAGTGGCCTGCCATATCATCAAAGGCGACGCTGCCGCTGATGACGGTGTAGAGGCTGTTGCGGTTGCGCTGAATCCATACCCTCCAGCTGCCATCCTCCTGAACAAAGCGGCTCGGCACAAACTGCCACGATCCGGTATCGGAGTCGAAGGCAATGCCGGTCGAGCGGTTCGGATCAAAGGCGGCGCCAGGATCGAACGGAATGGAGCGCGGGATAAAGGTCGAGCCGAAGTCTTGCAACATGACTTCACGAGTGCCGGAGCGAGCAAAAAGCTCAAAAGCGACAAGCGGTGCAATCCGGCTCAGATCGCTGGCTGCAAGCAACGGATCTGCAAGCGAAGCATCCGCCAGACTGATCCGGATCGCCACATGCTCTAGACCGTCTTGCAAAGAACCTTCCAGTGACGATGGGAGCACTGCCAGAGGAAGCCGGTAAGAGCCTGTAGGCGTATCAAACGCCAGCACTCTGGATGGGTCCAGCCGGAGCATCGTCTCCCAAAGCTCCGTCTCCAGCAGGAGCTCCACGCTGTCGGCGGCGCTCGCTGAAGTCACCCTGAGCATGCCTTCACCCGCCTCGTCTGCCAGCCAGGTCAACATGGCTTCCGTATCGAGATGGACAAGCACGGTGCCATCCTCCGCAGTCGATTCCGAGACGAATCGCTGCGGGATCGCTACTACGGGCGACTGGTCCGGGACGTCAGGATCGTCGGGCTCATCCGGATCTGGACGGTCTGGATCCACGGGCCCGCCTGGCCAAACCGGCCCGCCCGGTCCAGCGGGTCCCCCCGGACCGCCGGAGTTGTTGCGCACGGTGATGGCCACCGGCTCCGACTCGGTATGATGCCCGGTCGCGTCACGCGCGATTGCCGTCATCGTATAGGTGCCGTCGGCTGCCTCGCGGCTGTCCCACTCCGTAGCATACCGCTCCGTGTCGGACGCCAGCTCCGGTCCGATGTTATAGCCGTTGATCCGGAACTGGACGCCCGCTACGCCGTCATTGTCCGTGGCCGTGGCTGCCAGTTCGATCGTCCCCGATACCGTGAGACCGGCAGCAGGCGAGACCGGTGTGATGGCCGGCGCGACGGTGTCGCCCGTACTGCGGTCGATCAGCCGCTGTGCGATAGAAGCGTCAACGGTGGCGCGGGTGACGACATATTGGCCGGGATTGCCTTTGAAGTGCAGGCAGCCGCATTCGGTGACTTCCCGGTGCAGCAGGAAGGCGCCGCTCGGCGTATCCTTCCTTTCGACCAGATAGTAGCCTTTGTTGAGATCCGTAAGCAGGATATCCTGCAAGCCTTCGCCTTCGACCTGGAAGTGAAGATCGGAGAGAGGGGCGCCGTTTTTGGAGAAGAACACCGTCTTGTTGAACAACCGGGCGCCGACTGCGTTGCCGCTGGCGAGCAGCATCGGCTCCACAGCAGCAGGCGTCCCCTCATAGCTCGCCGCAATGGCGTGAAGGAACAGGCCGGGGTAGGCCTGGTCCTGCCCGGTGACGTTCAACTCATGTGCCGAGCCCTGCGGGCCTGTGCCGAGCTCCGCTTGCTGCGGCAGCAGCGTCCAAGAGCTGGCGCTTTCCTGACCGGATTGAAAATCTGCCCGGTTGCCGTCAATCACCGGAGCGGCATTCGAAGAAAGATGGAATGATAAAGGAGCGGACTGCTCCGTCTTCACCCGGTCGAAGACAAATATAGCCAGCGGATGCTGCATGTCCCCGGTCGGCATCGTGACCATCGAACGGGTCACCCTTGGCAGTCCGGCAGGTGACGGTTCGTAGGCTTTGCCAAGCTCTCCGCTTATATAGGCGAAGCTGTAGCGGCCGCCGTCCTCATCTGTCCCGTAGGCCAACAGATCGGCCATATCCCGGCCGCCCCGGGGATCCAGCGGATCCGTCTCCGGCGATGGAGTCCGCGTGCCCTGCCCATCCAGGCGGACCGGTCCTCCTTGCAGGAGCGTGCCGGTACCGCGGAGCTGGAACACGCCGATGTCTTCTTCCGCCTCCGCGTATTTGCCGATGCGCAGCCGGACCTCATAGTCCGGCGCTCCTCCCGGCGCGCCATTCGCTTGCGCGATGATCTCCGAGCCCTGGGGCTCGGAGATGTACCGTACCGGAGACGGAGTTTCCGCATTGACTTCCGATGGACTTGCTGTCCAAAGTGCAGCGGTCATGGTCGCTGCAAGAAGGACAGATATCGAACGTTTGTAGCGCATGCTTTCATTCTCCTTTCGTGACGATCAGATTGTCGAACTCGACCTGGTCGTTCAGCGTGCCCAGTCCGACATAGCCGCCTTGGAAGGTGCCGTCGGCCGCTTGCGCCACTTGCTGACCGTTCCAGAAGACGGTGATGAGATCTCCGCTGCGTACGATTTCGACCTGATGCATCGTCTGCGATACATTGGCTGCCGTAGTCGCGGTAAGCTTGGTCAATACGCCATCCTCGTATTTGAAGACGCCGCTGGAGCTTGCATTTTCTGTGAAGTTGACATAATAGTGATTGTCCTCATCCTGGTAGTCAAAGTAGATTGTGAAATCACGGAAGCCGTTGCCGCTGGCTGTGGTGCGTCCCTCGACGGCAAGCGTATAATCCGGCTCCAGCAAGGTTTGGTGCAGATTGATATTGAAGTTGGGCTCATTGCCGCCGTTGCGGACGGGATTGCGCAGCTCGTAGCGTCCGTTGTATACATTCCATGCTCCGCCGGCGACAAGGTTGAAGCGATCTGCATCGTAGGTGAAATACTCGGCGATCAAGGGAAAGGATGCGGGATCGCTGTTATCGACGGTCACGAGTACCGGCTGCGACCGGCCTTCATTGCCATTCACATCGATGGCGACTGCCTCCAGGCTGTACGTACCGTCAGGAAGTGTGCGCGTATCCCACTCCGCCTCGTACGGCGCCAGGGTATCCACCGGACCGAGCGGCTGCCCGTCGAGATAGAACTGTACGGACGCCACCGCCACATTGTCTGTCGCATCCGCAGTTACATTGACACGATGCTGGACTGTGTCGCCATCACCCGGGACAGATACCGAGACGTCTGGCGGCAGATTGTCATCGATGGAGAAGTCGCTCTGGATGACGATCAGATTATCGAAGATCGAAGGATCGTTGCGGCTGCCCAGACCGACCCGGCCGCCGCGGAACGTGGAGTCAGTCGCCACGGCCACCAGCTCACCGTTCACATACGCGCCGATCTCCAGTCCATTGCGCCGGATCGTGATGTTGTGCATCATCCCGCCCATGACCTGCTTGGTGATATCGGCCAGCTCGGTCAGCACCCCGTTCTGATAGCGGAAGATTCCGTTATTCTGCGGATCGGGGTTGATGTTCTGAGACAGGCTCACATAATAATAATTTTGCGGATCCTGATATTCGAGCAACACCGAGAAGTCGCGGAACCCGCCTGCAGTTGTATTGCCGGCATCGACATTGATCATGTAGCTGCCGTCAAGCTCGGTGGTGTGCACCGACATATTGCCGTGCGGGAGCACATTGTCCGGCGAATCGAGCACGTAACGGCCGTTAACTACGGACCAGATGCCGCCAGCGATTTCCTCGAAGTTGCCTGCCCCTTCGGAGAAATCCTCCTGGATCAGCACGGCGCCGCTGCCGTTGTCGACAGTGAAGAGAACCGGTGCAGAGACAGACTGGTTGCCGGTCCGGTCTGTGGCCACCGCGCGCAACTCATAGGTTCCGTCCACTCTCGTTGTACTGTCCCATGTATAGACGTACGTATCGTTCTCCGCTGCTTGGGTCACCGGAGAGCCGGTATGGATGCCGTTGATGCGGAATTGAACGCTGCTGACGGCATCGTTGTCCGTAGCCTCGGCTCGGAACTCGAACGCGCCCGACAAGGTCTCCTCGGCAGAAGGCGCGATGACCGCTACAGCAGGCGGCGTCACATCGACAGGCGATTGATCCTGGAGCGGGTCCACCGTGAGCCGATCGAAATGCACGTTCGTAGCGCGGCCAGCCAATCCCAGGCGGCCTCCGGCGAAGGCGTCGTCGACGATCTGGCCCATAAACCGGTCGTTCAGGTAAATGTCCGCGCTCCCGCCGATCCGGCTGACGGAAAGGCGATAGGTTGCTCCCGGGATCACTTGGCTGTTCAGAGCCAGGATACGCGTGGACTGGCCTTCTACGACTTTGTAGATGCCGCTGATCTCCCGATTCTCGCTCAGGCGGTAGGCATAATAGTTGTTTTCATCCTGCACGTCAAACAGCAAGGAGAACTCCCGCTCCCCGTTCGTTATGGATTTGACGGAAGCCTCCACGGCGAGACGGTAGTCTTCATCGAAGGGCCGCTCATGGATGGACAGGCTGTCTGTACCGGACTCCCCGGCACTTAGTCGATATACGCCGTCGATGACATCCCAGACGCCGCTGTATACCTCGAAGCGCCCGGCATCCGAAGTGAAGTGCTCACGGAGCGGCAGGAAGCCTGCTTCATTGTGGACGATGACGGTAACCGGCTCCCCCGAAGCCGTATGCCCCGCCTCATCGCGTGCGCGGACAGAGAGGGTGTAGGTGCCGTCAGAGACCGTCGAGGTATCCCAGCTGTAACTGGCTGAGCCGCCAGGCTGTTCGGGACCAAGCCGCTTGTTGTTCAGGAAGAACTGTACGCCGGCCACGCCTGCGTTGTCCTCGGCCAGTGCGGTCAGTTCAACGGTGCCGCTGATGGTCTGCCCATCGGCAGGCGCAGCGAGCTGCACGGTCGGCGGCGTGGTGTCGCCTTCGCTCGTCTCGATCCAATGCTGAGCATCTTCCGCCTCTGCACTTGTGCGGGTGACGGTGTACGATCCTGCAGCGCCCTCGAAATAGATGCACTTGCAGGTGCTGTCGACCGTCTGGTAGTCGAGATTGGCGCCGGATGGCAGGTCCGTACGATCGATATAATAGGCGCCTTCTGCAAGATCGGTGACCAGGACGCCTTGAATCCCATCGCCTTCCAGCTCGACATCAACCCTGGTCGAGAGAGAGCCGTCCTTGGAGAACAGCACGGTTTTGTTGAACAGCCGCGCGCCTACCCGGTGCTCGCCAAGCTGGATGAGCTCCGGCTCCACAGTGACCGGCGTACCGTCCTCGGAGACCGTCATGGCGTGCAGGAAGTAGTGGTCGAGGCCAGGCTCGCTGTCCGATACTTCGAGCCGATAGATCATACTCTCGAAAGTATCTCCGCCTTCAGGCACGCCTGGGTCGTATTCTCTCTCGTTTTCGCCGTAGCCGGTCTTGTATCCCTCGACAACGTCGAAGGACGGATTCTCGGGCAGCAGCGACCACGAGACGAGCTGGCCGTTGTAGCCAAGCTGGCTCCGGGGCGCCGCTGTCTGCACGCGATTGCCGCTGATGACGGGATCTTCGGCTACATGCATGACGAATTTCTTGTCGTAGGCTGCATCCAGCGCACGGATGCGGTCGAATACGAAGAAAGCGAGCGGGTGGTCTGCTTCCTCCGTCGGCATCGTCACCATGGAGCGGGTCACCTGCTCCGCGCGGTCGGGGTTGTCAGTGTCATAGGGATGGATGAACCCTTTGGTCAGATCGCCGGAGATGTAAGCATAGCGATATTCTCCATCGGCTTCATCTGTACCCTGTGCCAGCACGTCAGCCACCGCATAGGTGTTGCGAGGGTCGACGAGCTGTGCAAGGTTGCGGGGCTGGCTCTCGCCCGACTGCCGCGGGAAGCCGATGCCGCCGTCATTTTTGGGATCGTAGGGCAGGGCGCCATCGACTTGGTTAGGATTGTAGATAATCAAGCTGTTATGCGCGATTGGCAACCGGTAATAGTGCAGGTCATGCTGTGAGTTGGCTCCCGTATTCGAGCCGCGGTAAGCGCCGCTGTCGCCGGTCAGGTTGCCTTTGTAATAGATCTGGAACGTGCCCATATCCATATGCTGGTGATTGCCGAACCAATACTGACCGATCCGCATCTGCACCAGATAGTCGTCGCTCGCGGGTCCGCCGATCTCCCAGCCGCTCCGGGCTGTCATCTCAGCACCTACAGGCTCGGGGAAATAGCGCACAAGCGGCAGCGTATCGAGCGGCCGTTCTCCGAGTCCTGCGGGCCGGGTGAGAATGTCCAGGATGGCCTCGAACACAGCATCGCGCGTCGAAAAATACCGTTTGGCATACTTCATGTATTCGTTTTCATAAAGATTGGCTGTATTATCCAGCACACTGACTCTGAATTCTTCCCGGCCCGACGTATCGCCCGCTACATCTGCGGTACGCAGCTGCTCGCCGTCAGGGCGCAGGTGGTAGAGGAGCTGATAAGGCACGTCCTCGGCTGCGGCATCGAAGGCGTCTTTGTCCGTCAATTGCCGCATCAGCAGATTGAAGTTGGAGGCATGTGCGTGCCGGGTTCCTATGTACCAGCCTTGGTGATGCAGTCCGGAGCCGTAAAACCAATCGCGGACCGTCTGATGCTGGGCAAAAAAGAAGCTCAGCGCGCCGTTCCACATCCGTGGATCTTCGTCATAGATGGCGAGGCCGATCAGCAGCTGATTCCAGAACCACCCTTCGACATCATGGCCGGTAATGGTAAGCGATCCTGTCTTGATGGGGAAACCGGGTGATTTGCCCGGGGCAGTAGCAAAACGCATGAATTGTTGAATAAACCGGTCTTTTTCGTCTTCGGTGAGCAGATCATAACACCAGTCGTACACAAGCGGAGAAGTGGTATAAATGCTAAGAAACGGCCTTCCACGGTCGAGTACGACGGCGTCGCTGAGTCCTTCCAGCTCAAGGAGCGCGGAGGCGATCGCCCCTCGGCCATCGGCTTCGTCCCCGTGTATCAAGTAGCGGAAAGCCTTGGCGAGCATGTGATTCTCATTGCTCATGATCAGATGGTACTCGTCATACATGTCGGGATCCTGGAAGATGCGCGTTTTCACATCTTCCAGCCCTCCCGGGGGAACGAACAAGCGGGGATGCACGCCGGAAAAATCGGGAATGTCGCTCGGGGACAACAGCGTCGCGCTTTGTCTGTCGTGTTGTTCATCGGGGTTGGCAGGCGAAGCTTGCCCTTGAATCGTGTTTGCGCTTACATTTTGTTGGGAAGAAAACCAGCTTGGCCATCCTCCAGTAAACAGCAGCAGGGCACACATCCACGCGGCAATCATTTTTAATCCGTCACGTTTCGTCATCCTAATCTCCTTTCGATGCGTATTGAATTCCGTTTGGATTCAACTAAGATCTAAGTTCGATCTAGCTAAGATTATAGGGGGAGATCTTGATTTTGTAAACTAGAATTAGGTGTATTGTGACTATGAAACTATATCGCCGCGTTCAGCACCAAAAAAACCAGGCTCCAGGTCACGATGACCTGGAGCCAGTTAAGGTTAGGCAAGAAATTGGACGCCGGATAGCAGCAAGCCTCCGACCACAGCCGACCACAGCACAACCGAAATGGCGATCCACAAGCTGACATAGCTCCTTGCAGCGCCTGCCGCCAGGGCGATACCGGCCGAGATGTGGAAGCCTAACAAGATGCCTGCGAGAGACACGCCCGGTACGCCGTACTTTTCGAAATATCGCTTGGCTTTGACGGCGCGTTTGCTCGGTTCTTTCTTTTGTTTTCTTGTCATCCTGGATCGCAGCTTGATGATGACCCAGACAAACGCCATGACCGATACCAGGTTGCCCACGATACCTGTCAAAATGACGGGAATGGCTGGGAAACCCAGGATGATGCCGAACGGGATGGCCCCGTAGGATTCAAAAAACGGAATTAAAGAGAGAACGAAGATACTTAATAACTGTAAAAACACATTGCCTTCCAGACCGGGTACCAGCCCCAGGTAAAACTCTTGTATATTTTCAAGCATAGTTTAACTCCACTCCTTATATATCCCCAGAGGGGTTATTTTTTTAATAACGGCTTGCCATCCTCATCCACCAATACGGTCAAGCCTGACCCGACATTGGGGAAGATCGCCAGCAAATACTGTACGCCTGTTTCATTATCTGTAATCACATTCGCCATGGTGCCGCCTTTGGCCGAAAGGTATTCTACTTCGAATCGGGTTGCTTTAGACATGATTGCTCGCATCCTTTCAAGGGTGATGGTATTAATCAAAAAAAAACAGGTCTTCAAACTTCTTGTCCAAAGCAATGCATAGGATCAAGGCAAGTTTGGCGGTAGGGTTGAATTGCCCGGTCTCGATCGAGCTGATGGTGTTCCGGGACACCCCGACCATCTCCGCAAGCTGGGCCTGGGATAAGTGCTGCGCGCTCCGTATTTCCTTCAACCGGTTTCTCAGAATGAGTTGATCATCCATCGGCTCACCCCGCAAGTCCGGCTTGCTGGACCAGCTGCCAGATGTGGGCCGCCGACAAAATCAAGGTGGCCAGCGTGTAGATGACGCCCATGACAATATCGCGCTTGCGTCCCCTGCGGATAGCCTGGTAAATGGAGCTGGCAGCGGAGACTGAGACTATGATGGCGTACAAACTAAAATTGAAGCCAGCGCCCATGAGAGACTGTGTTACGAAAAAGATCGTGGCCAAGAGCGTCGCCGTTAGCGAGCCGATACTTGCCGCATGGATTTTAATCTCAATTAAATGCAGATCTTTATCTTTATTTTCTTTTCTGCTTCTAGCTAAAATGTCATCCTTGTCGATGGCCAGCCCCTCCTTACTTGATGCCAAGTATACTTGTCATGATCTTATTGTAGCCTTGCCAAGTGTACTTGTCAATAGCAGATCTTAAACCAGAAATAGAAAACCACTCCGCCGGCAGGCAGAGTGGCTATCAAACGAATCTTGCGTTCACACAACGTGTTATTACTCGGATGCCGGGGGAATCGGGTTCTCCGCCTGCGCCTCTTCGACTTTGACGAACCGGACCGCACTGGCGCGAGTCGGCGTTACACCAGTAAAGGTGTTCTTATTGTTTCTGACATAACCTGTATTGCCTGCGTTAAAGGTAAATGTGCCGAGATCGACCCATTCGGAAACCCCTTCCGTATAGTCCAGATAGGTCGTCGATACGCCATCCCGATGATGAACTTCGATCTTGGCGTTGGGATCGCTGTCGGCATGCTGAACTTTCCAGATCTGGACATTATATTCCCCTGGAGAAGAGAGGGCAGGGGCCCATTGCGCATACACGGGCGGACTAGTATTGCTGCTCCCCGCCAGACGGGTCGGTGTTCCGGCATACCCGGTAACGCTGCTGTTGCTGAAGCTTCCAACTTCAGTATACCCGTTATCTGACGGATAAATGACGAAGACGCCTGCACCTTCTGACAATCTCTGCTCCAGGACGTTCAAGTGAATTGCGATCAGGTCCCTGGAGTCGGTAAGCGCCTTGAGCTGTGAAGCGGCAGCGCTGTTCCCGCTATGCCAGGTTGCGAATATGCCATGATCTTGTTCGTCCAACACATCAAACACCTGTTCAAAATAATCCCGGGCATCAAGGAGCTGATCGTAAGCCTCTTGCCAATCCTGCTCCAGCTCTGCTTCTCTGGATAGTACGACATGATGTAGCGTCTGGTTGAGCGCCAGCATGAACATGGCCTGTGTACGAATCATATCATTGAAGAAGGACTTGCCCTGACTGGGGAGCGCGTTCAAGAGCAGATCGGCTTCAGCGACGACCGCTTCCAGCTCCGTTATTGTCTGCTGGGTACCGTTTCTCATTGCTTCGAATGCCCCATCGGCGTTATTGTCCTCCGGATAGATCATCAGCCAGCTGTCACTGTCGAAGACAGACTCGCTGCGGCCTTGCAGGATGTCCCGGATCACACGCGAGTAGCGCAGATCCTGGAAGATGAACTGCCGGTCAAATCCGGAGATCGTCGGCTGCTTCTGCTGCCAGTACGAATCGATAAATTGCGCATACAAGTCCGCCGTGGCAGCGGCATGCGTTGCCCCGAAATATTGTGTGGCGAATCGCTCCATAAACGCGTCGCTATCATAATCATCCCAATGCCACAGCAGGCTGGCCAAGGCCGAGCCTTCGATCAGATGCTCTCGAAGGTTGCCCATGTTGCCCTCTGCGAAGACCAGCGGGGAGGTGCTGAGGCCGTCGATGGTACGATAATTGGTTTCGATCTTCCAAGGACCCTCGGCCTGGGCATAGTGGGAGCCAGTTGACGTAAATTGGAAGTTCATGTAATACCCGAGCGGCTGATTGCCAAAATCGGTATCCCGAATGCCGTCCGGCGGATAATGGTCGCGGCGGGCGGCTACGAAGTTATAGATCACTCGGGGATCGTCAGGCATCTCCAGCAGCCCGTCGGCATACAGATCGGACACTTCGTTATATAAGGTCGTTCGAGCTGTAAACGGTTCGTTGCCATACTTGTCTTCCAACAGCTGCAGCTGTGCGTCCAGCATCTCCTCGATAATCGCTGCGCGCTGGGCGTTGCCCTGCGGTGCATCATGGAAGGTCTCCCAGAACGGGACATCGCGGTGACCACGAAAAGCCAGTGTCCATATGACTTCTACGTCCTGGCTGCGAAGCGCATCGATGTTTCTGGACCAGAGATCGAACAGGTTATGGATGGTCGCGATATTATTCACATCCGATTGCGGGATGCGCGTACCCAGAGGTGAGATATGCGTATTAGCCAGGATAAGGCCATACGACTTGGCGATCTGGGCATCGTCCGTCAGCTGGCCGCCGGGAATATTGACAACGGAGTGCCTTGTGGCGCCGTTATTGTAGCCCGGCACCGTACTGTTGCCGAAGCCCTCTCTTTCGAGATAACCGGAATCGCCAGGCTGCACGATAATTTCAGCCGCATTGTCGACACGGGTGAATTTGACCGCACTCGTCCGCAGATTAGTCTGCGGACCAAAGGAATTCTTCGTATTCCGGACGAAGCCGAGCTTGCCTTTTTGGAACCAATGGGTGCCCAGATCGACCCATCCCGAGGTTCCCTCCGTGAAGTCTACATAGGTGGTATCCAAGCCGTCCCTGTGGAAGACATCAATTTTGGCGTTGGCATCGCTGTGCTGATGCTGTACTTTCCAGATCTGCACATTGTATTGTCCATCCTCCGGAAGGTTGGGCAGCCACTCCGCATACGTAGAAGCGGTCAGTAGATTATCATTGACGATCGTGTTCAGCTTGAGGCGCATCATCGTCTCCGCCCAGATCTGCTCGCGATCCGCATGTCCCTGGCGCCAATTGTTGTAACGGACCCTGTCATTGGGATACCACGAACGATATTGGACATAAGGCGCGTCATATCTGATGTCGGTGCCCGGTGGGATCTCGATCTCCGTCTGTGTCTCGGCTTCCCAGGAAGCCCAGAACCATAAAGGGGGGATGCCCAGGATTTCTTCAGACAACGTATAGATAGCATAGATGGCTCCACGCATATCCGAGCCTTGCAGCACCAGGTAGGCGTCATTCCCTGCAGGTTCTACAAACACTCGATGGGCTTCGGCTTCCGTCATCCACCGGTCCTGCCCGACAGTGAATTCGGACTCGGGCCCGATGATGACGATGGCGTCTCCGCCTGACACATCCGCCAGATCGTGAAATACCGGCGAAGCGGTTCCGAACACCTTCTGCAGATCCCGCTGCAGATCGGCGACAGCCCGATGCACCTGCGGAGCTTCGTCCTCCGATACCACAATCGGAATGCCCGGATACAGCGTCAGCGTATCGGCATCTTCCGTAAGGCCTACCTCGCTTGCGGCTTGTGCTTCATGGTATGCGAACAGGAGAGACGAAGCCAACAATGATAGCGCTACCAACAATACAATGAATCGGTTCCTCGCTAGACTCAAAGTCATTCCTCCAATCAATGGGTTGTCGTTTCACTCCCATTATAAAAATATTGGAGAGGTGCAACTAGTTGAGGTTTTGTTGGGGATAGCGTCTTACCGACACGCCCTCCGAGAGCACGGCTCGGATGCGGATATGCTCATAGGGCATATGCGGATTGGCGATCCGCCACAGCATCCGCTCCACCGCACGCTGAGCCACATCCTGGAGCATAAATCGATACTGCGTCAACTGGTGGTACCGGGTATGCACATTCAAAGAGGTGCTGACGAGTGAGCAGTCTTCCGGTATGCGCCGATCAATCAGATGAAAGATGTAATAGATCAGATCAATATTCATATTGCACAAAATGGCTGTCGGGTCCACCTGGAGAATCTTGGCGCTGATGATCTCGGTCAGGTTTTCCTTATGCAGATCATAGATAGCGTGCATTTCTTGATCCACCGGCAACCCGCAGGCTTGCATGGCATCCGCGAAGGCGTTCCAACGTATTTTGTACCCTCGTTCCTCCTCGATGTTGCCCATGAACATGATGTGCCGGTGACCGTACTGATACAGGAGCATGACCGCTTGATAGACGGGCGTGTACACGTCCCAAATGACACTGTCGACTTCGGACGCGGGCAGGGGATAGTTGATGAGAATTTTGGGAACCTTCAAGCCGATCAGGGCTTCCTCTAGCTCTTTAGGAAGACCAGGATTTAAGAACAGACCGTCCGCATACATCACATTGTGCTGCTCCACCCAGTTGGCAAATGCGGCTGTGCCGCTCATTGAGGGAGCCAGCAGAATCTCCGCATAATCGCCGAGATCATAGATGCGCTGCTGCAAGCTCTCGATGACCAGCTGATTAATCATCGTGTTGCGACCCATAATAATTTGAAACCGCCGCCGGTAGTTGGCATGCAGATTGATTCGTTCGGCTGCAAAGCTTTGTTTTTGTTCCCTGGTCCGATATCCTAATCTTTTGGCCACGGAGATGACCTCGGCACGGGTCTCGTCAGACATACCCGGCAATCCACGAAGCGCTTTAGAAACGGTATACTCGGACAAGCCAAGCGAATCGGCCAATGTTTTTTGCGTCACAGTTTTTTTTCTCGGCATCGAATCACTCCTGTGGGATAAGAATCGGAAAAGTGAAAAGGGTTTTAGTTTATATCTTAACTCAAATCCGAGCTGGGATATAGTTGGGGTTTTGTTGGGCTTGGCGCTTGTCTTTGTATTCTGGGAAGTCGTTTGCCATATGCAGCACATGACTACTTTTCAAGTCATCTGCTGCTTATTGCATCCCAAATTCAGGATCCCTATAATAATACTACTATCGCGGCATAGGGAGACTGCATTTTATGATGAAGTACAGTTATTTGAGGAAATTATTTGTATACAGCTTGATTTTGGGAGCCTTGCCGGTCATGGTCATGGGCTTGTTCTCTTATCATCGCTCTGCGGCAGTTATCCAGCATAAGGTCGATGAAGCTAATCGGCAAATCTTGGACCGGGCCAAGAACAGCATTGAACATAAGTTGGAAACGGCACACATCATGGCCACTCAATTTGCCAATTCGACATTGGCTGTGTCTGTCTTGGGACAGGAGCTGAACCGGCATCAGTTTGAGACGGTCAACGACTTGGTCAAGGCCATCAGGGGATTTCAAGTATTTGATTTTGTTGAGAGCGTCTATTTCGTAAATCTTGAAAAGCAGTGGCTGATCAGCTACAAGGGACTGGAACGGCTGCACGATACCGACGCGCTCACGGAGTGGTCAGATATGTTGTCCAGTCCTGCTCAGTGGGACACGGGAGGAGGGGAAGGGGAAGTCCAGCTAATCAAATCCCTGCCCTTTTTATCAGGCCAATCCCCGCCAAGGGCAGCATTTGTCCTAAAGTTTTCTTCCCGGTTGTTTGATGCGCTGGTTCGAAGTGAGAGCTTCGGCGACACCGTCATCTACAACGAACATATGGATATGATCTTTCGCAATTCGGAAACCTTGAGCTCGCAAGAGCAGCAAATGAAGCTTGAGCGGGCGCTGGAGCATCGGGCTGCCGAGCGACAGGAAATCAGGATCGAGCTGGACGGCGCGCCTATGCTGATTACGACACAGCATTCGGGTTATAACGGCTGGAATTATGTGTCCCTGGTTCATTTGTCAGAGATCACTAAGGAAGCTGAAGCCATCGGCTGGGTAACGCTGGCGGTGTGTGTCACGATTATTCTGATCACGTTGACTCTGGCCTGGCAGGGCTCGAAAATGTTCTATTCCCCGATCCGGATATTGCGGGACATGGTCGCCGGTTCCAGTCATGATGCGGTATCGCCGCCAGCCGCGGACGAGATTCAGTATATTCGTAGGGGGATCCAGGGGCTGCTCGGGAATAAGCTGGAGCTTCAAAAACAACTGCAGGAACAGTTTCCCTATTTGCATGAATTGTTTGTTATCAAACTGTTGTTGGGTCAATTAAGCAGCAAGGAAATCCATGGGCATATCGAGATGTTTGATATTGCTTGTGACTGGCGGCGCTGCAGTGTCCTGACGCTTCGCATCTACTCTCTCGATCGGTCCCGGTTTGAAGAAGGGGATCTGGGGCTGATTCTATACGCCGTCAAAAATATGATGGAGGAGATCCTGACAGCGGCACAACCTTTTAAGCCGGTCATTATGAATGAAAGCTGTGTTGCTATCGTAGTCGATGCTTCAGAAGGAAAGCAGCTGGGCGAGGAACGCTTAAGACGTATCTGTGAGGAAATAAAAGAAAAGATTCATACGTTTCTTGGTTTGGAGATTCAAATGGGGGTCAGCCGATTTCATACCGAACTGGAGCAAGCCTCAGTCGCTTTTGCAGATTCAACTACTGCTTTGCACTTCTGCCAGCGAACCGGCTATCGCGGCGTCATGCGTTCGGAGGAAGCAGACCCGGGCAGACTGCTGGAGATGACCTATCCTGCGCGTCAGGAGCAAGAATTGCTGGAGGCGGTCCAAAGCGGGGACCGGGAAGCGGCGCACGCGATCGTAGCGCGCATCCTGGGAGAGATCGAGAAACGGCAATTTACTCAGATGGAAGCCCAGGTATTATTCTATCAGCTGTTCGTTAAGCTGCTCGGCCTGCTTCAAAGAGATGAGCAGACCTTGAAGAAAATGCTGCTCGATGTAGAGCATGTCCAAAGCTTGTTCCGCACAGCAAGCTTTGAGGAGCTGGGACACTGGTTTACGGATATAGGATTAGAACCCTTGTTTCAACTGTTGCTTGCTCGCGAGCAAACCCATCAAAGCCAGATGGCCAAAAATATCAAGGCTATGGTACATACCCGGTTTGAGGAGAATCTGACGTTGGAAGCGATTGCGGATCGGATGAATTTTAATGCGAATTACTTGAGCCGAGTGTTCAAACGGGAAGTGGGGATGAGCTTCAGCGAATATATGGCAGCTACCAAATTGGAAATGGCCAAGCAGCTATTGACCGGAAGCGACATGCAGATACAACAAGTCGCCGAAAAACTGCATTATCAGAGTACAGCGGCCTTTATACGTTACTTCCGCAAAATGGAGGGTATGACCCCCTCCAGCTACCGTGAGATGAAGCAGTAGCGATCCGGGATATCGGAGGCTTCTTGTTTAACGAGGAAGGGGCTGTCTCAAAAATCATCTTTGAGATGAATTTTTGGGACAGCTCCTTTGCTTGTAAACTAAAATGGCTATGCGCTGAATGCAGCATGTGACCTGAAGCCAGGCAACCTGGTGCATCATGCAGCCGTATCAGGCGGTTTTCATGCGTCTGGCCTATGCAGGAAACGTCATGACATGTGAGAGTGCAGTGCATATAGACTTCCCGCACCTAGCCGGCTTAAGGTGAGTGTACTAACGGGAAGGAGGGAAACCAGATGCAGCATGTGTCTGCGGCTCGTCGGTGGCAACGGCAATTGCGACGAGACCGTTGGTTGTATTTTATGCTGTTGCCAGGCATTTTGTATTTTCTGGTTTACAAGTATCTGCCGATGTGGGGGGTAGTGATTGCCTTTCAGAACTATTCTCCCGGTCTGGGATTGTTCCAGAGTGAGTGGGTAGGGCTTAAGCATTTCGAACGCTTGTTTTCCGAACCTACCTTCTGGATGTTATTTCGCAATACGCTTCTGTTGTCCGCCTATCAGCTGATCTTCTTTTTTCCGATTCCGATCGTGCTGGCGCTCATGCTAAACGAGCTGAGGCAGCAGGTGTTCAAGCGATTCGTCCAGACGGTGATCTACATTCCGCACTTTGTCTCCTGGGTCGTCATCGCAGGGATCAGTTATTTGTTCCTGACGCCGGAGGGCGGGTTTGTCAACGAACTGCTGGGGGTGCTCGGGCAAGAAAAAGTAAATTTCTTGATGAGCAGCGATTGGTTTAGAACGCTGCAAGTGTCTCAGGTCATCTGGAAAGAAGCCGGCTGGGGTACGATCATTTTCCTTGCGGCTCTTGCCGGAGTGGATACCCAGCTCTACGAAGCTGCCAAAATCGACGGGGCCAACCGCTGGAGACAGCTTTGGCATATTACATTGCCTGCGCTCCGCAGCACCATCGTCATCCTGTTTATTCTGAGATTGGGCGACATTTTGGATCAGGGGGTTGAACATATCCTGCTGCTTCTGAATGCGGTGAATCGTGAGGTCGGGGAAGTATTCGACACCTATGTCTATACGGTAGGGCTGCTGCAAGGTAATTTCAGTTATAGTGCCGCGGTAGGGTTGTTCAAATCTCTGGTCGGCTTGATCCTTGTTGTGGCGGCCAACTATCTGGCCAAAAAGTCAGGTGAAGAGGGGGTGTTCTAACATGGCAAGGCGTTCCTTCGGAGAGAAGGGGTTTGATGTCATGAATAGCGTCATATTAGGCTGTATCGCCATGCTTATGATATTTCCGTTTATCTATATCATCGCATTGTCCTTTTCGGATGAAAAGACGATTGCCCAAGGCGGCCTGATCCTGTTTCCCAAAGGCTGGTCCCTGGAGGCTTACCGGTATATCTTCTCCACGGATACATTACTGAGAAGCCTGTATAATTCCATCCTGATTACGGTGGGAGGAACGATTGTCAACTTGGCCATGACCAGTCTGATGGCGTATCCATTGGCCAAGACGTATCTGTTAGGCCGAAGAGGGCTGCTCATGCTTGTCATCTTCACCATTTTGTTTAGCGGCGGCTTGATTCCGACCTTTCTTGTCGTGAAGTGGACAGGACTGCTGGACAGCCTGTGGTCGGTCATTATTCCCACCTCGATCAGTGCATTTTATTTGATCATTCTCAAAAACTTCTTTCAGCAAATTCCAGACGGGCTGGAGGAGTCCGCCAAGATTGACGGCGCCAACGATATGGTCATCCTGCTTCGCATCGTATTGCCGTTATCGTTGCCGGCGATGGCGACATTTGCCCTGTTTTACGCCGTCAATCACTGGAATATGTACTTTCATGCCATTATGTATATCAACGATCATTCGAAATGGCCGATCCAGGTGCTGCTGCGGCAGATCGTCATCCTGTCTCAGAGCTCGGTAGGGGACAGCTCCTCCTTGGCAGACGAAACGGTCCTGCCTCCGCAGTCCATTAAAATGGCCGTCATCGTATTTGCCACCGTTCCTATCATGCTTGTGTATCCATTTCTGCAAAAGCATTTTGCCAAAGGCGTTCTCTTAGGCTCCGTGAAAGGTTAATCTGAAGAGGGAGGTTATGTACATGAGTAGCAAAAGTTGGTTTACCGGGACAATCGCAGGTCTGACATTACTGGGGCTGGTGGGATGCAGCTCCGACGAGACGCCGCAGGAGGCGGGTTCCAAGCAAGGGCAAGCAGGCGGGAACCCGACGGAGACAGAGCAGCCTTACGAGATCAGCATGATGTTCAACTATGATATCGAGCCCCCCAAGAACGGCTCCGAGGTAGCGACAATCATCGAGGAGTATACGAACACGAAGCTGGATCTGCAAGCGGTCCCATCCTCTACGCGGTCAGAGAAGTTCAATGTTATGGTCGCTTCCGACAATTTGCCAACGGCGGTCAAAGCCTTTTATGAGATACCAGAGGTCAACGCTATCAAAAACGGACTTTTCTGGGAGATCGGTCCTTACCTGGATGACTACCCGAATCTGTCTGCGATTAACCCGCTGGTCTATGATAATCTGAAAGTCGACGGCAAAATATACGGGATTCCATCCGTTCGGGATCTGGCACGCAATACCATCGTTTACCGCAAAGACTGGCTGGAGAAGTTAGGACTCCCGGAGCCCAAAACGTTGGATGATTTGTATAACATGGTGCATGCCTTCGCAACCCAGGATCCCGACGGCAATGGCCAGGACGATACGTACGGGCTGATTGAGAACGACGGGTTGTTCAACATGGACTTGATTGCCGCCTATCATGGCGCGCCCAACCAGTGGGGAATTGAAGATGGACAATTCATCCCTTCCTTTTCCACGGACGCTTATCTGGAAGCGCTGCAGTTCTACCGCAAGCTGTATAACGAGGAACTCATCAATAAAGACTTTCCGATCACCTCGCGCGACCTCTGGTTCAATATCTGGAACTCTGGGAAAGCGGGAGCGATGCGGCAGATTACCGCCAACGGTTTAGTGCGGCAGCAGGATGCGCAGAAGGTGGATCCCAATGCCGAGATCGGGATGGTCTCGCTGCTCGAAGGACCGCGGGGCACGATGATCTATTCAGAGAGAGGAAGCAATGGGTTTTTCCTGATCTCGAAATCTGCGGTCAAGACGGAAGACGAATTAAAGCGGGTGCTGTCTTTCTTTGATCAATTAATGGATAAGGAAATGGCCGATCTGTTCAACTGGGGCATCCAGGACAGGACATACACCATCGAAGACGGAAAAGCCAAGTATGTCGAAGGCGATGCCTACTCGAAGCTTATGGAGCCCTATATGCAAATTGCTGTCGGGGACATCGTGAAAAATGCAACGCCCGGCATTCTTCATCCGCTTCATCAACAGGCGGTGGAGATGAACGCAGAAAATGAAAAAGCAGCCGTGCTTAATCCTGCGCTGACGCTGGATTCTCCTACAAACAACGAAAAGAGAGCCCAGCTTAACAAGATCATCGAAGATGCCCGAATCAAGTTTATCCTGGGAGATATCGATGAAGCGGGATGGGCAAAAGCGATCGAAAATTGGAAGAAGAACGGCGGACAAAACATCATGGAGGAGTTTACTGCAGCATATGAACAAAGTCAGTCTTAGAGGATGATAACAAGATGAATATTGTGTATTTGCATTCTCACGATACGGGTCGCTATATCCAGCCCTATGGTCACCAGGTACCGACCCCTCGACTTATGAAGCTTGCAGAGGAGGGGGTCTTGTTCCGCCACGCGTACTGTGCGGCTCCGACCTGTTCGCCCAGCCGGGCCGCTCTCTTAACAGGCATGTCGCCGCATTCCTGCGGGATGCTGGGCTTGACGCATCGCGGATTTGCGCTGGTGAGCCCCGAGCGGCATCTGGCATCATACCTGCGCGAGAACGGGTATGCAACGGTGTTGTGTGGCATTCAACATGAGGCAGTAGATGCGACCGAGCTTGGCTATACGGATATCTTGCCCGTGCCATCCGGCACGGATGATCGACGCAATGCAGCACTTGCAGCCGACTTTATAAAGACCTACCAATCCGCAGAACCCTTCTTTTTGTCGTTCGGGATGTTCAATACGCACCGAGCTTTTCCGGAAGCGGACCCGGACTTGCGAGCGGATTATGTCATGCCGCCCGCAATGATGTACGATCATCCGGACAACCGCGAGGATATGGCCCGCTATATGACCTCGGCGAGAGTGATGGATGACAGCATTGGGATCGTCCTGGATGCGTTGGCGGAGTCGGGGCGGACAGCCGATACCCTGATCCTGTATACGACCGATCACGGCATCGCCTTCCCGCACATGAAGAGCCAGCTGTATGACACCGGAATCGGCGTATCGCTCATCATGAAGCATCCGTCGTTCTCCCGGCAGGGAGCTGCAGATGCCCTGGTGTCCCACCTGGATGTGTACCCTACCTTGTGCGAGATGATCGGGCTGGATAAGCCGGCCTGGCTTCAGGGCGTCTCGCTGCTCCCGGTGCTGACAGGCGCGGCAGAACAGGTCAGGGAGGAGATCTATGCCGAGGTAACCTATCATGCCGCCTACGAACCGATGCGCTGTATCCGAACGCCGCGCTACAAATATATCAGACTTTTTGAGGATCATGGGAAGCACCTCGCTGCCAACATCGACGACGGGTTAAGCAAGACCTTCATGATGGAGCATGGGCTGCTGGAGGAGACGCGCGGGCAGGAGATGCTGTTCGATCTGTATCTGGATCCGGTGGAACGGGTGAACCTGATCGGACGAGGCGATTATGCGGAGATTCAGCAATCGTTGCAGGACCGGCTGATGAGGTGGATGAAGCTCACGGGAGATCCGCTCCTCGCTGGCCGGGTGGAGAAGCCGGCAGGAGCCCGGATCAACAAACAGAGCACCTTGAGTCCGGGTGAGCGAGATTTTGAATAACACAAAGGAGGGGCTCCCCAATTTTTGGGCCCCTCCTTTGTGTATCACACATCGGTACTAACCGACTCATAATGACCTGGCTATTTTCTCCGGTAACGCATGAACAGCCCGACAGCCGCCAGTGCAAGTGCCAGGACAGCTGCCCAGAGCCAAATATTTGCGCCGTCTTGCGGAGACTCGACGGGGGCGTTGACTGTTTCGCCCGCGGCTTCTTCTTGTACGCTGGGCTTCTCTGTCCAGGCCTCAGGCTCGATCCCGTGCGCGGCTAGATAGGCCTCGATCTCTGCCTGGCTGAAAAATCGGGATTCAATCTCTCCATTGTCCTTCAGTTGGATGAAGCCCTGGTGAACGCCTGTTACATTGTAGCCGTCCTCGTCAGGGGTTGCGTTCAGGATCAAGAGGTAGGTTTTCCCCTCATGCAGGACCCCTTCATCCGCCCAGTTTAACACTTGGACAGGAATCGTCTCTCCGGCAGCAGCCTCCCCTTTGATCGCCGCTGTGACCGTTACCTGGTACTTTAGATACCAGCTCTCGATATCCCCTTCCTTACTCTCTATAGTGCCGATGAGAACCTCGTCAGACAGCTCCACCACTTCCTCGAACGGATACACCGCAAAGTTTAAGGCCTGCACGTTGGCAGGCATCATCATGCTCATGACGGCGAGAAGAAGGATCCCGGCCAGCAACCGTTTCATAAGGGGCGTCCCTCCCAAAGTTTCAGATTATATGGTACTGACGGAGGTGCTGGGAAAAAGTTGCAGCTGGAGTCGGTTTTTTGTGATGGAATCCGTCACATTCGGCATAGCTTGGATATTTCCGGTGGATGCTTGTCAAACCCGTCCGCATAATTGGTCAAGTCCCCTCATAGACATGTTATCAGCCTGTTAAAACATTGTGCAGAGGGGATGATCTTCATGCGTCGCATCACATGGATCGCAGCCATCATCGTGAGCTTCTCGGTGCTGCTAGCCGGTTGCGGAACGAAAGATGCTGGATCGGTAGTCAAGGATTTGGACAAAGTGGTTAACTCATTGGAAAGCTACCAAGGGAGCGGCACCATGACCCTGCATACCGGGCAGGAGCCCTTGACGTATCAAGTGGATGTCTCCTACCAGAAGCCCAAGTATTACCGGATCGCCCTGACCAATCCGGAGAAGGATATCACGCAGATCGTACTCCGCAACGATGACGGCGTATTCGTCCTGACGCCGCATCTGAACAAGAGCTTCCGCTTCCAGAGCGACTGGCCGGACAATCAGGGGCAAGTCTATCTGTATCAGACCCTGGTGCAGAGCATCCTGCTCGACAATTCGCGCCAATTCGCCGCAGATGAGAACAACTATGTCTTCGACGTCATGGCCAACTATCAGAACGGCTCCCTGGCCCGTCAGAAGATCTGGTTGAGCAAAGACGACTACAAGCCGCAGCAAGTGCAGGTGAGCGATGCCAACAACACCGTGATGGTCGAAGTGAAATTCACCAGCTTCGAGTTCGACAAGAAGTTCGACAGCGATGCCTTCGACATGAAAAAGAACATGGGACCGGCAGCGAGCGGGGAGAAACCGACTGAAGCCGATCCGGGCCACGGACAGCCTGGTCATACGCACGACCAGCAGACCTCCGAGGATGAGGGCGGCGAAGCGGGCAATCCCGAGAAGGAAGGCGAGGATGCAGACAGCGGCGCGAACAACGGGGAGGCTGCGCAGCCTGAGGAAGAAACGGATGCCACGACAGGTGCAGCTGCAGCCGAACCATTCGTCGTCATGGAGCCGGGATATCTGCCGGAAGGCGTGGCCCTGCTCGATATGAGGGACATCCAGCTGGGTGAGAGCCGGGGCAACATGATGCGCTTTACCGGCACCTATGACTATACCCTGATCCAGGCGCAGCAGAAGGACAGAGCCGTCGCCCTGGTGCCGGGCAAGAAGTTCGATCTCGGCCATACGATCGGTCTCCTGACCGGCGAGGAGCCGCGCACCTTGACCTGGACGTATAACGGGATGGAATACCGTCTCTCCAGCGCCGATCTGCCAGACTCCGAGATGCTCAAGATCTCCCAATCCGTGATGGCCGCGATGACCAAATAATAGCTATCAAAGAGCCGGCGACTGCCGGCTTTTTTCTCCCGATTCTCCCAATTAGCAGCTATTGTTTCCGGAGTGCAGGGTCAATCTGCATCTGCCGGTTTTGTTCACTTTTCCTCGAGTGGTTCGAGACTTCCAATCGGCGACAGAAATTCTCATCTTTTAGCGCATTGACAGTACCTCGGGAACGGTTTAACATTAGTCATATTGGTTTATAGGGTCGTCATGGTGAAACGGCTGTATGCAATCTCCATATTGTAATTGTACAGGTTTGTGACAGCAAGCCTTCCCCGTCCTAAGCGGGCGAGGCAGTTGTTTTTGCATGGCCAGGGAAGAAGGTGTCTTACTGTGAGTTTGTATTACCGTCCGACGATCGCCGAGATTTCCCTGGACGCTTTGCGGCATAACATCTCCGCCTTCCGCAATCATATGCCCGCCGGGACACGGCTGATGGCTTCGGTCAAGGCCAACGCCTACGGCCATGGAGCGGCGGGGGTTGCCAGGGAGGCGCTTGCATGCGGCGTCGATTATCTGGGTGTGGCTTTCCTGGACGAAGCGCTGCAGTTGCGGCGGGATGGGATCGACGGGCCGATTATGGTGCTGGGCTACGTGCCTCCCGAGGGGCTGGAGCTTGCAAGAGAACAGGAGATTACGATCGCGCTGTTCCGGGAGGATATCCTGGCTGCGATCGCTCTGCTGCCGGCCTGCAGCAAGCGACTCAAGGTTCATATCAAGCTGGATACCGGTATGGGACGACTCGGGTTGCTCCCCGACCAGGATTGGCAGGATTTCATCCGCCGGACGCTAGGGACGAAGGGCGTGGAGGTCGAAGGCATCTTTACTCACTTCGCCCGGGCAGACGAGCAGGACAAGAGCTACACGCAGCTGCAGCATGATCGTTTCCTGGAAGCTGCCGAATATGGGCGCCTGCAAGGCATCCCGATTATCCATTCCGGCAACTCTGCCACAGGTATCGATACTCCGCAGTGGGCTGGCAGCATGCTGCGTCTTGGGATCAGCATGTACGGGCTGTACCCCTCGGATGAAGTGGCGCATGAGAGCATCCACCTCCAGCCGGTGATGAGCCTGAAGACGCAGCTCGTCATGGTCAAGTCGGCTCCGCCGTCGTGGGGGATCAGCTACGGCAGCCGATATGTGACGAGCGCGCGCGAGCGGATCGGCACGCTGCCGGTCGGCTATGCCGACGGGTACAGTCGGATGCTGACCGGCCATGCAGAGGCGCTGCTGCGCGGCCGCCGGGTGCCTGTACTGGGGACGATCTGCATGGATCAGTGCATGATCGCCATCCCGGACGACGATGTCCAGCCGGGCGAGGAAGTGGTCTTGATGGGCTCCCAGGGAGACGAGACGATCTCGGCCGAGGAGCTAGCGGGCGAGCTGGGCACGATCAACTATGAGGTGACATGCATGCTCGCCGACCGCGTACCGCGGGTATTCCTCAAGGACGGCCAGCGGGTCGTCAGCAACCGGCTGCTGGATTGAATCGGCAGCAGCCGTCCGGGGGCCGCTTCGTTGGACGATTATGCCGCTTCCAACGCCTGCCGCTTTATCCGGCGCGGCACAGTTTGCCGCCGGCGATGGGACAACAAGCGACAATTTATTTTTCGGGTATGGAGGAATTCGGGGCCTACATCTCGAATATGTAGAACAGCCAATGAATATATCGCACATTATACAGCGTGTACATCATATTTGCTTTACGCCGGGCATAGATATGGGAATGTATATTTCGTTCTGTTTATCGAAATAATGGGAATAGGTTTTCTTTGGAAATGTTTTGGGGGTGCGGACTTGGTGGTCAATATGCAGAATACGAAGCGGATCATGATCAGCTTACCGAATCATCTGTTGCAGGAAGTGGATGGAATTGTGGCGCGTGAAAATTCGAACCGCAGTGAGTTTATCCGCCAGGCGATGAGGTTATATCTTATCGAGCGCAAAAAACGCCAGATCCGGGAGTCCATGCAGCGCGGCTATCTTGAGATGGCCAAAATCAACCTCAACATGGCCTCGGAAGCTTTTTTGGTGGAGGAAGAGGCCGAAAGCATGCTCGGTCGTCTCGTAAGCGGGGTGTAGAGTTTGATCGTAAAGCGCGGTGATGTGTTCTTCGCAGATTTGTCACCTGTTGTAGGCTCGGAGCAGGGCGGGGTGCGTCCTGTTCTGGTTATCCAGAATGATATCGGCAACCGCTTCAGCCCGACGGTCATCGTGGCGGCCATCACGGCCCAGATCCAGAAGGCGAAGCTGCCGACCCATGTCGAGATCGATGCGGCAACGCATGAGTTTGATCGAGATTCGGTCATCCTGCTGGAGCAGATCCGCACGATCGACAAGCAGCGTCTCACCGACAAGATTACCCATCTTGACGATGAGACGATGCGCAAGGTGGACGAATCGCTGCAGATCAGCGTCGGTCTGATCGATTTTTAAGAGCATAGCGGCTTCCCGCGTCCCATCCGGGAAGGGGGAAGCCGTTTATGCTCAGTGAACGTATCGCCGGAGCCCTCCTTGGAGGGCTTTTTGCTATGTCTGGCGCCCCTAGGCTAGCCCCCGTGCGAGTCTTATTTGAGGATTTCTAGCTGGATGTGGCAGAAGCGCCTTCCTGCCTAAGTTCGGCCAGCTTGCCGGCCATCCACTTGTTTTGCTCCCGGGTCATCCGGAGCATCTCATTTAAGGCTGCGCTGATACGGACCTGATCTTTGGAAGCGATAGCCGCGTCAAAGGCGCGGTGCACTTCCCTCACTTTTGTACGCTGAGCTTGCCAATTTGACGGCTGTTTCGTTTTGCGGGCTTCCTTCCACTTCTGGCGCGCCTCCGGCGATAGTCCCGAGATCGCCTGATGAAGCTCGGTACGCAGCTGGGTTGCTTCCTTCAGCACCGGTTCCCACGCTTTGGCCGTGTTCGGAGCGTATTTATCGACCAGCAGCTTCAGGTACATCTCGTGATGGGCTGCCCCCTGCAGTCCCCAGTCATGATGGGGGCGTCGGGTGCGGTGCTCGTGACGCTCGCCTTCTTGCTCTTCCTGGCGCGGGTGATCCTCCACGGGTGAGGCGATATGGACGGCATGGACGAGACTTTCCGGAGCAGCGGCCTGTGAAGGAGAGGCATCATAGCCCGCCAGGCCAACGCTGAGGCCGAGCATGGCGATGCCGACGATAAATCGTCTGCTTGCTTGCATATTGTGATCCCTCCAAATCGACTGTGTAATGGTGTGTGTCCACCTGTTATTAGCATGCACTTATGCAGAGGAAATATTAGGTCGTCTGCATCAGTATAGGAACCACTAGAAAAAAATATTACCTTATGGTAGACAGCTCCAGAAATTTCTGGTAATATAGCCTCATCAAAGATTTACATATTCATACTAAATAAGCAACGGCTATGCGAAGAACGCAAGCAAGGGACTATACCCCTGCTGCGTTCTTTTTTTGTTGCTTGCATGAGGGAGGCGTCATGAATCGTAGAAGAAATGTATTGATCAGTCTGCTGGCCGCCGTACTATCTGGCGTGCTCGTGTACAGCATTTACGTACTCCAGTTGAAGCAGATCGAACTGCAGGAGACCGTTCAGATCATCGTGCCCAGCCGTTTTGTCGCTACGGGTGAGCAGCTCACGGCCGATATGCTGACTACCAAGTGGATCGCCAAAGCCTCTTATGAGCAGGAGATGATCCTGAGTGCGGCGGAAGTGGTCAGTCTGGAGACGGCGGTGCCGCTCGGAGAGGGCGAGCCGATCCTGTCCTGGAAGGTCAGTCCCTACCGTTTGCTGCCGAAGCGGGACGAATCCACCTTCCAGATCCCCCGGGACTATGTGCTTAGCGTGTCCAACGGGATCCGGGCCGGGGACCGGGTCGTGCTCTACATCTCAGGCGAGGAGACAGCTTCCTCCCGATTGTTTGACCAATTGGTTACTGTTGCCTCGGTGAAGACCTCCGGCAATCTGGAGGTGGATGATCCGAAGAATCCTAATATCCTCTCACTGGCCAACGGCGACCGCGAGAAGATGTATGCGTCGCGGCGCGATGCCAATGCGATGATCGACTACGTCAATCTCAACCTGACGGAAGAGCAGTGGCTGCGCATCGACCAGCTGTGCAAGCAGGGCGGACACAAGCTGGTCATCGCCTACAGCCCGATGTCGCTGGACTCGGTGCGGCCGCAGCAGACGGGAGGGCAGCCATGAGCAGCATGGGATATCACGCCTTAACTGTTATTACGGGCACGACGCCCAACATTGGCACCTCGGCCGCAGCATTCGCGACCGCAGCTCAGGTCGCCAGGCTGAGCGGTCAGCCGGTCGGCCTGCTGTGCCTCAATCTGAAGAGCGCCAAGCTGCACAGATATCTGGGCGTCGATCGTCCGGCCGTGACCCTCGATTCGCTTCGGCCGGAGCTCCGCTCCGGGACGCTGACGGCGGACAAGCTCAAGAGGGCAGCCTATACGCCTCCCGCTTGCCCGGGGGTGTCCGTCCTGTTCGGCAATCTGATGCGGGATCAGGCTGAGTTTTTTGCCCCGGAGGATATAGAGCATCTGCTCACAGTGGCTAGGGAAGCCTACCGGCTGACGCTGGCTGATGTCAGCGCCTACTGGGACAATGCGGCGACGATCACGGCGATGCGGATGGCCGACTCGCGGCTGGTCGCCACAAGCAGTGCGCTGTCCAGTTTTCAGGAAGACGGCCAGCGCTGGATCGGTCAGGTCGCGCCGTTGTTTGGGATCACAGCCGCTGGAATGGAAGGCATTGTCATACACCCACCTTGGAAGAACGGAGGTTTTCCTGTGAAAGATATTCGCAAAGAAACCGGACTGAATGTCGTGGAAGAAATGAAAATCTCAGAATCGCTATTGTCTCAGCTGGATAGCGGGCGCCTGGACACCTGGATCGCTTCGGATCAGCAAGGGAAACAGACGATGCGCCGAACGGCCGAGCATCTGATGGCGAAGCATGTGATTGCCGGAAAGTCAGGGATGAACGGACAGCCATGGTATCGCAAGCTGATGAGCCACCGCAACGAGGTAGGCTCATGAAGCGGCTGGATGAGGGGCGGTTCTCCCCGTCGGCCTATGCGACGCAGCTGCGGATGGATCCGCAGGACAGCCCTGTAGAGGCTAGGTCGCCGCAGGCCGCAGATCAGGAGTTCCAGGCATTGGCCGAGGACATCCGCAACTATCTGGCGACGCCTCGCGGCTCGTCGGAAGAGGAGCGGCGTTCCTACAGCGAGCGTCTGAACCGCGCCGTCCTAGGTTTCCCGGAGGAGCGGTCTGAGCTGCTGGCGGTCATCGATGACCGGCTGATCCGTCAGCGCATCCATCAGCTGCAAGGCTACAGCCATCCCTACCAGTCGCTGGCTGAAGCTCTGTTTGCCGAAGTGATCGGGCTGCACGTGCTCGAGCTGGTGCTGCAGCACAAGGAAGGGCTGGAGGAGATTCAGGTGGTCGGCACCCGCATCTATGAGATCAGGGACGGCAGAGCAGTCTTGTCTCCCTATGCGTTTGATTCTATCGCTGAAGTCGAGCGCATCCAGCAGAATCTGGTCCTCTACAACAACGACCGGATCAATCCCCGCAAGCGGTGGGCCGAGGTGATGCTCACGGACGGATCGCGGGTGACGATGACGGGCTTCGGCTTCACTTCGGAGCCGACGCTGACCCTCCGTTTTTATACGGTGCGTCATTTCGATCTGCCGCTGCTGTGCGAGCCGGACAAAGCGACGATGAACGAAACCGTCATGCATATGCTGCTGGCCCTGCTGGAAGCCCGCTTTAACCTGGTGGTGATCGGACCGACCAACAGCGGCAAGACGCACCTCATCAAGGCGCTGATCGCCTCTCTTCCGGATGAAGAGCGGATCATCACGATCGAGACCCGGCTGGAGATGATGCTGCGGCGCGACTTCCCCCGCAAGAATATCGTCGAGTACGAGGCGGACGAAGAGGACGAGGCCCATAAGGCTGCCCAGGCCTTCAAGCTGGCGCTGCGTCAGTCGCCGCAGCGGATCGTCCACGCCGAGATCCGGGACGAGGATGCCAATATCTACGTCCGCGCCTGCACGCGAGGGCACTCGGGCAGCATGACGACCGTCCACGCCAATGAGCTGGAAGACGTGCCCGAAGCCATCACCGACATGTGCATGCTCGACGGCCGTTCGATGAATCCCGAGCGTCTCAGCAAGCGGATCACCCGGTATGTGACGCAGATCGGCATCGAGATGCGACAGAGCGGAGGCAAGCGCCGGGTTTACCGGATCGGCGAGCTGCAGTGGGAAGACGGGCGCGTCCGGGTACGGGACTGGGCTCGGTATGACGAGGGCAGCCGGAGCTGGAACTATCCGGATCGACCTTCGCGACAGGCGGAGGCGAGGCTGCAGTCGGCG
Organism: Paenibacillus jepli; assembly: GCF_047238105.1. Lineage (NCBI taxonomy): Bacteria > Bacillati > Bacillota > Bacilli > Caryophanales > Paenibacillaceae > Paenibacillus > Paenibacillus jepli. Next base: position 1,713,617 of record NZ_JBDFMD010000001.1, on the reverse strand, counting down.
CCCAGCTGGGCGCGCGTGGGAGCGGCAGCCGGATGACCCCGTGGCTCTGGCTGGCAGCCGCCGTCCTCTTCCTGCTGCTGCTGATTATGCTCCAGCGCATCATGCTGCTAATGGCCGAGCAGGAGCAGCGCACCGACCGTCTCCTCTACCGTCAGCGGGCCAGGTGGAGCGTGAAGCTGATGGGGCTGCTCACGGCCAACCGCCGCCTCGCAAGCCATCTCTCCGATGCGCTCGAGGCGATGCGCTGGCCGCTGGGGGCGGGGGGCTTCCTGCTCCTCTCCTGCATGATGCTCCTGTGTGGTCTCGCGGTTGGCGGGATCCTCTTCCAGAGCATCAAAGGCGTTCTGCTGAGCGGAGGATTGGCAGGCGCAGCGCCGTACCTGTGCCTGCGGATGCTGCTGACGCATCGACAGCTCCAGACCCGGATGGATTTCCTGCCGGCGGTCGAGCTGTTCTATCAGTGCTATCTCATCAGTGGCGGCAGGCAGATCAAGATCGCGCTGCAGCGGACCGTAGAGGAGCGCCGCATGCTGGGCGAGATGCAGCACATTTTCGAGCAACTGCAGCGCAATCTGTCGGTGCGGGGCGATGACGAGGCCTCGCTGCGGATTTTTGCCGGCGCGCTCGGACACGTGTGGGGTGATTATTTTGCCCAGATCATGCGTGTTGCGCTGGCCGAGGGACACCCGGTGGCCGACAATCTCAAGGAGCTGATCACGGATATGCGGAAGGCCCGCCGGGCCAATCAGCAGGAGCGCAACCGGCTGCTCGAGATCCGGATCGCCAACTTCTCGCCGGTTGTCTTCCTGGCGCTCTTCGTCGGCATCAACTTCCGGTACAATCCCGAGAGTGCTTATTACTACTACGTGTTGGATCCCCATGGCCGCGACCTGCTGCTCAATGCTGCGGTACTGATCTGTCTGTCATTTGTGATGGGGCTGTGGCTGTCCCGCAAGAAAATGTAAAGGAAGTGAGGCTATGCATGCCGAGATGAGCCGGCTCGTCCTCTGGGCGGCGCTGGCTGGTCAATACGTCACCGGCTTCATCTGCGCGGCCGCGCTGCTGAAGGCGCTGGCCGAGCGCCCGCCCCGCTGGCTGCACGCGATGCAGCAGAGCTGGCGCCAGCGGGAAGTGCCCGAGCGCTGGCTGCGGCTCTGGGGCCTCTCCCGGGAGAGCGCTTCGTTCCGCACGTACGAGACGATGCTCGGCGGTCTGAATTTCGGTCTGGATCCGGCCATCTATCTGATGTTCCGGCGGGCAGCGCTCACCGTGATACCACTGTTCGCCGGATTGATCGCGCTTGGCCGGGCGCTGGTGCCCGTCTCGCCATCCTGGCTCTATATCGCTCTGGCGGCAGCCGCATGCCTGTACGGAATGATCGTCTGGGACAAGCCGTGGCTGGAGTCGCTCCAGCGTCTTCGGGCCCAGCGGATCACCCGCGAGATCTACCTCATCAGCACGCAGCTGCTGTATCTGTCGGGCTCGTCGCTGCATATCCATACCAAGCTGATGCGCTGCCTGCCTTATGCCCGGGCGATCCGAGGCGATCTGGAGCGGCTGCTGGCGGAGTGGTATCAGGATGCGGATGATGCACTGCGGCGATTCAAGCTGCGGCTGGGCACCGATGAAGGGATGACCTTTGCCGAGACGATCAGCTCGCTGCGGCTCCATGAGAGCGAAGAGTATTACCGTTTGCTGCGCGAGCACATCCAGGATTACAAGGAGAAGATCGAGTTGGTGCGGGAGAGCCGTAAGGAATCGGCCTCTTATCTTCTATTCCTGCTGGCGGGTTTGCCGATCCTGTACATGTTTCAGATCTTCATCCATCCGTGGGTCCAAGAAGGCCAGAAGCTGTTCGAGAGTCTCAATTAGTTGCTAAGGAGGTGAGAGATGCATGCGCAATATACTGATGACTGTAATGATGCTGGTAGTCGTGATCCTGCTGTTCAACGCCATCATCACGCAGGATAACACGGGGACGCAGGCCCAGATCCAATCCCAGGGCAACACGGCCAATACGAGAATCGGCTCGATGCTGCCTTAATAGTTGAACGGCTTGAGCAGGAGGAGGAATAGATAGTGCGGTCCATTCTAATATCCGTGATGATGGTCGTCCTCGTGATTGTCATCTATGATTCATTTGGCAGGACGGATCAGGGCGCTCAAGAGGATGTCAGGCAGTGGGGCGGGCGCTTCGGACGCGCGGTTCGGGAGATCGATCCATGAAGACGCTGCTGATGTTCGTCCTGCTGGCTTCGACAATGTGCTGGTTCATGTTCTCCCCGATCTACAAGCATGTGTTCATGGTGCGGCAGGCGGTACTCCAAAAAGAAGTCGACTACATGCTGGAGGTGGGCGCTGCCGGAAGCTACGGCTATATCGATGGCGCGATGGTCGCCGCTTCGCGTGAACGGTTGTCCGCCTATGGCATGGATGCGGATCGGGCCGAATACGAAGTGAGCTCCAGCAGCGGGCTGACCGCCACCAATCCGGCCGCTCCGCTGCTGCGGGGCACCGGTCTTATCCTGACGATCCGCTACCCGTATGAGCGTCTGTTCGAGATCGACCGGCTGATCGGTCTGACGCCCCCGAAAGTCCGGACACCCGGATGAGCGCCTCTGGCATGAAGATGAGCGAGTATGTGCCCTGATCTCGCGCCGGGATGAGATGCAGCGATGAGGAGGGGAGAAGATGTACAAGCTGCTGCTGTTTATCTTGTTTATGGTTGTCTGGACGCTGCTGCAGGCAGTGCAGACGGATGGGGAGCTGGCGATACAGACGCTGTTTCAGGGCAAGCATGCGGTCAACCGCGCGGCCCATGCCGCTGCCCAGCAGTTGGACTCTGCGGCCTTGGCCGAGGGCTGGATCCGTATCGACGAGCATGCCGCTGCAAGCGCCGCAAGGGAGTATCTCCACTACAATCTCAAGCTGGACGGGGCTGGTCAGCCGTTGACGGGTTCTTCCTTGCGAGAGCCGGTACGTATCGTCGTGCTGGAGGTGATTAATAGCGACCGGGAATTTCCCTACACCTACCGAAACCCTCAATACGATTATGAAGTAACCTTGCAGCGTCCGGGAGTCGTGGTCATCGCCCATGTCCCGTACACCCGGGCATTTCGGGTCATCGATCCGATCGCATGGCACATCAAAGGAACCGCAGAGCTCGTAACGAGTTGACGGCAGGGGAACATAACTGGTGTAATGAGGGCATAACCATTGGTAGGAGGAGATGCTTTGTGTACACCAGGCTTCCCGCGGAGGAAAGCAATGATCGAATCGAGCGGCTGCAGGCAGCTATGGTCGAGCAAGGGCTGGATGGCTGTCTCATTACCCAGAATGTCGCCATCTACTATCTGACGGGCTCGATGCAGACCGGTTATGTGTTCGTGCCGCAGGAGGGCCGCGCCACCTACTACGTACGGCGCAGTGTTGGGCGGGCCGAGCAGGAATCAAATATTCAGGTCGAGCCGATCGGATCCTTCCGTACGTTCGGCCGCACGCTGGCTGCCCGGTATCCTGCCAGCTTCGCCAGCGGCCGGAGGGCCAAGATCGCTACAGAGCTGGATGTGCTGCCGGCGCAGTTGTATCTCAAGCTGTCATCCGTGCTCCAGACCGCTGCCGAGGACGGGGTGGAGCTGGTCGATGGGTCAGCGATCCTGCGCCGTCTGCGAATCGTCAAGTCAGCATATGAGATTGAGCGGATCGAGCAGGCGGCCGCTGCCCTGGCGGAGTCGCTGGACATCGCCCTGGCGTCGCTGCGCGAGGGCGTGACCGAGCTGGCCTGGATCGCTGTACTGGAGCACGAACTGCGGCAGCGCGGGCATATCGGCCTCATGCGGATGCGCGGCTACAACCAGGAGATCATGACCGGGATGGTCGGCGCGGGGGCGTCTGCGGCCGAGCCCAGTTATTTTGACGGCCCTGCCGGCGGACGCGGACTCGGTCCGGCAGCGCCGCAGAGCGTCAGCCGCTGGCCGATCCGCGCGGGCGAGCCGATTCTGATCGATATTGGCTGCTGCATCGACGGCTACGTCATCGACCAGAGCCGCACCGCCGTAATCGGCGAGCTGCCGGACGATCTGGCAGCGGCGTACCGCATGGCCGAGTCGATCATCCGCCGGACGGCGGAGCGACTGCGTCCGGGAGTGCGGCCCTCCGAGCTGTATGCCGAAGCATTGACGATGGCTGGTCAGGCCGGACTCGCTGATCATTTTATGGGCTATGGCGCGGATCAAGTGCGTTTCCTCGGCCATGGGATCGGCCTGGAGATCGATGAGTGGCCGGTACTGGCGGCAGGTTTTGATGAGCCGATGGCAGCAGGCACCGTGGTGGCGGTGGAGCCCAAGTTTACCTTCCCTGGCCGGGGTGTCGTCGGCATCGAGAACTGCTATCTCATCACGCCGGACGGGGCGCGGGCGCTGACGCAGACGCCGGAGGAGCTTATCCGCATCGCTCCTTGAGCAGATCCCGAACTTAAATGCACAGCTTGAATTGGACACGTCTATCATTTTTTAGTAGGATAGTGTCATAGAGCTTGTGAACCTGCATTCATAGTTTCTTGAGCTGCTAGAGGTTAGGGGGCATACATGCGATGTGGAAGCTGGGTCAACGTGTCATCGTCATATCGGATCAGTTCGAACAACACCTCCCGGTCGGGGAGTATGGGTATATAATCGCTTATGACCGCAATCAGGACAATGCATTCGATTATGTCGTGCGGATCCCGAAGGCGAACAAAAATTTCTTCGTGCCGGCAGCGGACCTGGAGCTGGAGGAAGTGCTGCTCCAGCAGGAAGCGGAGCGCATCGAGCGCGAGGCGTTGATCGACTACGCTTTGGCTACGCGCAACGAAGAGCTGTTCAACTGGATTATGAATGGCGAGGACGAGGCGGAGGAAGAAGAGCAGGAGGTGCCCCAGGACGGGCAAACCCGTGAAGACTTCATCCGTCAGATTAATTTGAAGGCGTGGATCTAGCTAGATCCAGTGCCGAGTGATCAGGAAGCTTCCCGTGCAGGGGAGCTTCTTTTCATGTCAGCCGGCCGAACAAGATGGTTTGAGGCGTCTGCGGCCCCGCTGTCTGCCGGACCCAGCGTGTTGCTCCTGCCAGGGTTTCGTCATTGAGTTGCCGCCAGCTCTGGGCTATAATAGGAAGAATGAGCAATTGTGCAAACGTGGAAGGAGGCAGATAAGAGATGAGCATTACGAACCAGGACGTCGAGCATGTGGCCAAGCTGGCCCGGCTAGAATTGACTCCAGAGGAGACCGAGACCTTCACCGAACAGCTGAGTGCGATCTTGAAATACGCCGAGAAGCTGGGCGAGCTGGATACGACAGGTGTTGAACCGACGACGCACGTACTGCCGATCACCAATGTGATGCGAGAGGACGAGGTCCGCGAGTCGACAGGCACGGAGCAGGCGATGAAGAATGCGCCGGACGAAGAGGACGGGCAGTTCCGGGTGCCGGCTGTATTGGAATAATCATAGCGGAGGATGAAGGGAGGAGCTCAAGTTGGCTTCGATTTTTGATATGCGGCTGCAAGAGGTACATAACAAGCTGCGGGACAAGGAGCTCTCGGTAACGGAGCTGGTGGATGCGTCTTATGCTCGCATCGGCAGCACCGAGCCGGAGATTAAGGCATTTATTACCCTGGATGAGGACGGCGCTCGCACGGAGGCAGCCCGGTTGGATGGGCAGATCGCCGAGAGCGGCGAGCTGGGGCTGCTTTTTGGTCTGCCTGCAGGGATCAAGGATAATATTTCTACCGAGGGCTTGCGGACGACATGCGCCAGTCAGTTCCTGGATAATTTCAATCCAATTTACGATGCGACCGTGACCCGGAAGCTGAAGCAGGCGCAATCCGTGACGATCGGCAAGCTTAATATGGACGAGTTCGCCATGGGCGGCTCCAATGAAAACTCCAGCTATCATGCCACTCGCAACCCATGGAACCGTGAGCGCGTCCCGGGCGGGTCGAGCGGCGGCTCTGCGGCAGCTGTAGCGGCTGGTCAGGTCTATTTCTCGCTGGGCTCGGATACCGGCGGATCGATCCGCCAACCGGCATCGTACTGCGGCGTGGTGGGTCTGAAGCCGACGTATGGCCTGGTATCGCGCTTTGGCCTCGTGGCTTTTGCTTCGTCGCTCGACCAGATCGGACCGATCACCAAAAATGTCGAGGATGCTGCGTACGTCCTGCAGGCGATCGCCGGCTACGATGAGATGGACTCCACCTCGGCCAACGTCTCGATTCCCGATTACGTCAGTGCCCTCAGCGGCGATGTCAAAGGACTGCGGATCGGCGTACCGAAGGAATACCTGGGCGAAGGCATCGACAGTCAGGTGAAGGAAGCGGTCCTGGCCGCCCTCAAGGTGTATGAGGATCTGGGGGCAACCTGGGAGGAAGTGTCGCTGCCGCATACCGAATATGCCGTCGCGACGTATTATCTGCTGGCATCCTCGGAAGCTTCGTCCAATCTGGCACGCTTCGATGGCGTGCGTTACGGCGTGCGGGCGGACAACCCGGACAACCTGATCGACCTGTACCGCAAATCCCGCAGCCAGGGGTTCGGCCCCGAGGTGAAACGCCGGATCATGCTGGGCACGTATGCGCTGAGCTCCGGCTATTACGACGCTTACTACCTGAAGGCACAGCAGGTCCGCACACTCATCAAGCGGGACTTTGACCAGGTGTTCGAGCGCTTCGACCTGATCATGGGACCGACTGCGCCGACGACCGCCTTCCGGATCGGCGAGCAGATCGGCGATCCCTTGACGATGTATCTGAATGATATCTGCACGATTCCGGTCAGCCTGGCAGGCGTGCCGGCGATCAGCGTCCCTTGCGGACTTGCGGATGGACTGCCGGTCGGCCTGCAGATCATCGGCAAAGCTTTTGACGAGTCCACGGTGCTGCGGGCAGCGCATGCCTATGAGCAGCATACCGGACACCACACCTTGCGTCCGCAACTGTAAGAGGTTGTTCAAAAAGCCCGAACGCGCTCGATAGGGCGACGCAATCCACCCATAGCAGGAGGAACGAGAATAATGTCTGAGACATCCAAATATGAAACGGTAGTCGGACTTGAAGTCCATGTGGAGCTGCACACGAAGAGCAAGATTTTTTGCGGCTGCTCCACGTCCTTCGGAGCGCCGCCGAACAGCCACACCTGCCCGATTTGCCTGGGGCATCCCGGCGTGCTGCCAGTGCTGAACAGGCAAGCGGTGGAGTATGCCATGAAAGCTGCGATGGCGCTCAATTGCGAGATCGCATCGGAGAGCAAGTTCGACCGCAAAAACTATTTTTATCCGGATTCGCCCAAGGCGTATCAGATCTCCCAATACGACAAGCCGATCGGCGAGCACGGCTGGATCGATATCGAAGTAGACGGCCAGACCAAGCGGATCGGCATCACCCGTCTCCATCTGGAGGAGGACGCCGGGAAGCTGACGCATGTCGACGGCGGCTACGCGTCGCTGGTCGACCTGAACCGGGTCGGCACGCCGCTGGTGGAGATCGTCTCCGAGCCGGATATCCGGACGCCGGAGGAAGCCAAGGCCTATCTCGAGAAGCTGAAGGCGATCATGCTGTACTGCGACGTATCGGATGTGAAGATGGAGGAAGGCTCGCTGCGCTGCGACGCCAACATCAGTATCCGCCCTTGGGGGCAAGAGAAATTCGGTACGCGCGCCGAGCTGAAGAACATGAACTCCTTCCGCGGCGTACAGCGTGGTCTGGAATACGAACAGTGGCGTCAGGCCGAAGTACTGGATAGCGGCGGAGAAGTCGTCCAGGAGACAAGGCGCTGGGATGAGGCGCAAGGCAAGACGATCTCCATGCGCGGCAAGGAAGAAGCGCATGACTACCGCTACTTCCCGGATCCGGATCTGGTGCGTCTGACGATCGGCGAAGACTGGAAAGAGCGTGTCCGCGCGTCGATCCCCGAGCTGCCTGATGCCCGCAAATCCCGTTATCAGGCGGACTATGGGCTGTCGTCCTATGACGCCGATGTCATCACGGCCTCGATGAAGCTGGCCGATTTCTTCGAAGAAAGCTTGCAATATACGAAGGATGCCAAGTCCGTGGCCAATTGGATCATGGGCGAGCTGCTCGGCTATCTGAACACCAACAACCTGGAATTGGCCGACGTGAAGATCACCGGTCAAGGCCTTGGGGAGATGATCGGCTTGCTGGAAAAAGGCGTGATCAGCGGCAAAATTGCCAAGACTGTATTCAAAGCGATGCTGGAGTCCGGCAAGCTGCCCCAGAAGATCGTCGAGGAGCAAGGGCTGGTACAGATCAGCGATGAGGGAGCGATCCTGGAGATCGTCGACCAGGTGATCGCCGGCAACCCGCAATCGGTCGAAGACTACAAAGCTGGCAAAGAAAAAGCGATCGGCTTCCTTGTCGGACAAGTGATGAAGGCTTCCAAAGGCAAAGCCAATCCCGGCTTGGCCAACAAACTGCTGGTCGAGCGGCTGAATGGCTGAGACCTGTCGAAAACGGTTATGAACCTCGCCGTTATGGTTAAAAATACAAGAGAGATATGATTCTGCTATCTACTTGGCTTGTATTTCTCCGGAATGAAACTTGCTGCGCCGTATGCTTACGAAGCCAGTTTTGCTTTGCAAAACTCTTAGGCGAAGCCGTTTCACCTTGTCTTAAACCGTCATGTGACTTGTAAAAAGGCATGGCGGTTTTATTCTACCCATATGTATATAGTTATGTGGAGAAGTCCCATTTGAGGAAGGGGAGGAGTGCCTGTGGAGCTTGTTGCTGACAGCCCGTGGTACATTAGCGAATATGAAATATTGATCCGTCTATTGATTGCCGTCCTGCTGGGCGGACTGATCGGCTTCGAGCGGGAGCACTCCAATCATCCGGCAGGACTGCGCACCAATATCCTGGTCTGCCTGGGCTCCTGCTTGCTGATGTTGTTATCCATCTATGGTTTTTCCGAGTTCGTCAATGAAGGCAATGTCCGACTAGATCCTGCTCGTCTGGCTGCCCAGGTCATCACGGGGATTGGTTTTCTCGGCGCCGGCACGATTCTTTTCACGGGGAAAGCAATTACGGGACTGACTACGGCAGCGACGCTCTGGGTCGTCTCTGCGATTGGACTGGCGGTAGGCGCGGGTTTTGTTTATGCTTCTATATTTTCTACTGTGATGGTCCTCATCATCCTGTGGGCGCTCAACAAGATGGAAAAACGGTTTCTCAGAGGCAAGCAAGAACACTTGCTGGTCATCCGTGCGGCAGAGCAGGGCGTAATCATGGAGACAGTCACCACCCTGCTGACCAAGCGCAATATTATGATTCGCAAAGCGTCTATCGTTGATCACGCTGATAAAGAACTGCTGATGCCTGATTATATGCTTCATCTGAAAATCACGCTGCCCAGCGGCGAATCGCCCTGGATGCTCGTGGACGAGATTAAACGGCTCGACGGCATACGGGCGGTGAGCCTCGATTAATGACCCACACCGATAACGATTCGCAGCCAGTCCCTAAGCGCCGGCTTCTGTCAGGTCTGTTTGGGGCTATGCTGCCGGGAGGCGGCCAACTCTATTTGGGCGATGTCACCAAAGGCCTGCTCTTGCTTGCAGCAGCCATCCTGGACGCGACGGCTGCCGTTTACTATGCCAATGCCGCCGGCGGAAGACACCTGCTGCTGATCGTCTATCTGGTGCTGCTGCTTCCGGTTCTATATGGCTACAGTGTCTATGACGCCTTGCAGCTCGCAGAAGCAGAGAGCAACATCAAGCCGTACCGGAAGACTCTTGCGATGCGATATGGTCAAGTAGTAGTTTTGATCCTTATCGCTGCGTGCATCATCCTGTTGATTCGTGCTCCCTCAGGGGCATCCGGCCCGCTTCAGGCCGCCGGGGATGCGGCGCCTTCCGTGATGACAGCTATGATATCAGGATTCTTAATCTGGCGCTTGTCCAGAGGCAGCTGGCCGTTTGGCAGGGGGACGGGAGCGCTGGTTCTGCTGCTTACTGCGTTCACCCTGGCGGCAGATCGTGTGCTGAAGCTGCCTAATGCTGAGACGATTTATAGCTATTGGCTGACTTGGTGGCCGCTTGTGTTCGTGCTGCTCGGTCTTGAGTGGACAGCGCTTCGTCTTCGTAACGCCCGTCGATATCGGTTGGATGCGCCGGCACTACTGACAGCAGCCGTTGCATTCACAGCAGCCTTAGGCGTCGCCCACTATGCCGACCTGCCCGTGCGATGGCTGGACCAATGGGCAGCGGAGCATCGTGAATTCGCAGGCTACACCGGAGAGACGGGATACTCCTACGAACTGGAGCCTATCCTGCTGGAAGCGGAAGCGTGGGCAGAGCTTCGAGTCGACAATGACAACGGGACAATCACGCTGAAGAGCGACGATTCCTCCCAGCTCCGTATAGAGGCTGTCGTCTGGATCGATCTGCCTGATGAGGAAGCGGCCCGTGCAGTTGCAGAGCGTTCGGCAATCCGGGTTAGCGGAGATGAAGCACTTGTCATCCAGACGGAAGGAGCCGGGTATGGGCCCGAGGAAGGGTGGAAGCCGCGGATCAATGTGACGGTTACGATACCGCTCCCCGCTGATCAGGAGAATCCCGGTCCACTTGCGGTGTTCCTGAGGGGTACGGCGGGCGATATCTCGGTTCGCGATATCGCAGCCCCGAAAGGTTTGCACATCGAGAGAGTTTACGGTGAGGTGAAGACAGTCGGTACAACCGGTCCGCTGTATATCTCGACACGCAACGGCAGTATCGAGGCCTGGGATGTTTCCGGCAGCGCAGAGCTCCGCGGAGCTAACGGCCACATCGAAGCCGGCAATGTTACAGACGATCTGACGATCGTTACCGTGAACGGCGATCTTCGGATCAGCGAGTTGGGCGGGGCGCTGGATGCGCAGACTAAGCACGGTGAGATCGAGGTCGAGGAAGCGGCGGGAGCGGTGGTTGCGGATACGCTGAATGGGGAGATTCGGATTCGCAGCAGCCGCGTAGGCGGGAGCTGGCACCTGGACAGCGCGATCGGCAACATCACCGCTGCGCTGCCGAGAGAAGGGGATTACATCGTATCGGCGACCGTCACATTCGGCGAGATCCATTCGGAGCTTCCCTTATTCCAGTCCGGCAATCATGCGGCAGGGTCTGTGGGAGACGGCGAGCATCCGGTGCGTCTCCGGGGCAATAGCAGCATTTCCTTGCATTACTATGAATAGCCCAAAACGTCCGTTACATTGACAAAGTGTAAAAACTGCACGTAAAATAGTAAGTAACTACTGAGAAAGGCGGGAGGACGATGGGGACAAGTGTTCAGCAAGCATTAGAGCAATTGAAGTTGACCGGCGTCCGGATGACCCCGCAGCGCCATGCGATATTGACCTATTTGATGGATTCGACGACTCACCCGACAGCAGATGAGATCTACAAGTCACTCTCACCGAATTTTCCCAGTATGAGCGTGGCTACGATTTATAATAATTTGCGGTTGTTCGTAGAGGCTGGTCTGGTTCGCGAATTGACCTACGGTGATGACTCGAGCCGTTTCGATGCCGACCTGACTGATCATTACCACGCGATCTGCAAGTCATGCGGGACAATCGTCGACTTTGATTATCCGCCTCTCATTGAGGTGGAGCAGGTTGCTTCCCGGGAGACCGGTTTTGTCGTAGAAGGTCACCGGATGGAGATTTATGGTCTCTGTAAGAAGTGCAACACTGTGAAAATCCAATAAGCGGCAAGAAGAAGACCGTATAGCGGGTGGACGTCTCAGGCAGTCCGCCCGATTGTACGATCTTTTTTATTGCCATTCGACAGACATGTTAAGCGTATGCTTACGATGCTAGTTTTCCTTCGGAAAACTTTTAGGAGGGATGAAGTGGAGACGGTTCGACTCCAGCAAAGACATCGACGGAAGGGCAGAGCCTTCAGAGGCTTCTTGCTCATATGCATCGCAGGTATCGTCTTGTCGGGCGGTTACCTCGGCTGGTACTATCTTATACCCAACCCGGAGCGGATCGTCCCGGACTATGAATATGAGCATCCTATCATGTATCAAGGCGAGGAGTTGGCGTTCGGGGCACTGATGGAGGGCGGTTCAGCCAAGCTGCCGATCGAAGCGGTTGAGCTGGTGATGGCCTTGGACGAGCCTATTCGTTACGAGGCGGACAGCGGAAGCGTCATCATGACGACTGCAGACAAGGTGCTGCACCTGACGAAGGATAGTCTGATGGCAAGTCTGAATCAGCAGCCGTTCGAGCTGGCGTTTGCCCCCCAGGAAACGGAAGGTCACGTCTACCTTCCGATTACACCGCTTGAGGAGCTCTACGGGCTGCGAGTGTATTATCACGAGACGACTGGCGTGGTTACGCTGCAGACGCCAGGGATGAAGATCCAGCATGCAGCAGCTGCCAGAGACAGTGCGGTTCGCAGCGGACCATCGATCCGAGAGCCTGTGCTTGAGCCCGTGCTTGCCGGTCAAGAGGTTCGGGTCTGGCAGGAGGCTGACGGCTGGTATCGAGTCCAAGGTCGAACGGGCTATGTTGGCTATGTTCCCAAGCGGGATCTAAGCCTGACGACGACGGAGACTGTACCCGAACCGGAGCGCGGAGAAATATTTATCCCGTGGCAGGAGGACGGAACGCGTATCAATCTCACATGGGAGGCTGTCTACTCCCGCAACCCGGATACGGCAGCGATCCCTGCCATGCCGGGAGTCAATGTCGTGAGTCCCACCTGGTTCGAACTGACAAGCGGTGATGGCCAGATCAACAGCAAGGCGGATCCAGGTTATGTGGCATGGGCTCACAATCGCGGGTATCAGGTATGGGCGTTGTTCAGTAATAGCTTTAACCCCGACTTGACGACCGAAGCCTTGGCCAGCTATGAGAACAGACTGACGATGATCAAGCAGCTGCTCGCCTATGCCGAGATGTATCAGCTGCAAGGGATCAATATCGATTTTGAGAATGTCTATACAGCAGATAAGGACAATTTAATCCAATTCGTACGGGAAATGACGCCGCTGCTGCATGAACAGGGACAGGTCGTCTCCATCGATGTCACACCCAAGTCAAACAGCGAGATGTGGTCGGCATTCCTGGACCGCGAGGCGCTGGCCCGATCGGTTGACTATATGATGCTGATGGCCTATGACGAGCACTGGGCGTCTAGTCCTGTTGCTGGATCAGTTGCATCGCTGCCTTGGGTAGAGCGGTCGATCCGGCGCCTATTGGAAGAGGATGACGTTCCTCCGCACAAGCTGATTCTTGGCATTCCGCTGTATACGAGGGTATGGACGGAGCAGCAGCGGGAGGACGGATCGGTCGAAGTGAGCTCGCGTGCCATCGGTATGGAGACCGCCGAGCAGTTGCTCGCCGATCGGGGGCTGCAGCCGGAGCTGGACCCTGCTGCCGGACAGCACTATGTCGAATATGAAGAAGACGGAGCGAGGATGCGGATCTGGCTGGAAGACGGCACCTCTGCCAGAGCTCGCGTCCAGCTCGTCAAGAAGTATGATTTGGCTGGCATTGCTTCTTGGCAGCGGGGGTTTCAGAAGCCTCAAATCTGGGAGGTGCTCGATCAGGAGCTTCAGGAGCAGCCTTGAGGATTGCAGCAATTAT
>NZ_JBDFMD010000001.1:1065000-1695000 GCF_047238105.1 Paenibacillus jepli | reverse complement strand
TTCCAATCGAACCCGGAGATAGCTGGTTCTCCCCGAAATAGCTTTAGGGCTAGCCTCGGTGTGAGCGTCGTGGAGGTAGAGCACTGATTGGGTGCGGGGCCCGCAAGGGTTACCAAGTCCAGTCAAACTCCGAATGCCATAGACGTATGACCGGGAGTCAGACAGTGAGTGCTAAGATCCATTGTCAAGAGGGAAACAGCCCAGATCATCAGCTAAGGTCCCCAAGTGTGTGTTAAGTGGGAAAGGATGTGGAGTTGCCCAGACAACCAGGATGTTGGCTTAGAAGCAGCCACCATTTAAAGAGTGCGTAATAGCTCACTGGTCGAGTGACTCTGCGCCGAAAATGTAACGGGGCTAAACACACCACCGAAGCTATGGCATGTACCTTAGGGTACTTGGGTAGGGGAGCGTTGTGTATAGGTTGAAGTCAGACCGTAAGGACTGGTGGACGGTACACAAGTGAGAATGCCGGTATGAGTAACGAAAAGATCAGTGAGAATCTGATCCGCCGAAAGCCTAAGGGTTCCTGAGGAAGGCTCGTCCGCTCAGGGTAAGTCGGGACCTAACGCGAGGCCGAAAGGCGTAGTGGATGGACAACAGGTGGATATTCCTGTACCACCGTAGCCGTTATGAGCAATGGAGTGACGCAGAAGGGTAGTGACGCGGACTGATGGATGTCCGTCCAAGCAGTGAGGCTGATGAGTAGGCAAATCCGCTCATCGTAAGGCTGGGCTGTGATGGGGAGCGAAAATTACAGTAGCGAAGGTCATGAGCTCCAGCTGCCAAGAAAAGCTTCTAGCCAGGTGAAGGTGCCCGTACCGTAAACCGACACAGGTAGGCGAGCAGAGCATGCTAAGGCGCGCGGAAGAACTCTCGTTAAGGAACTCGGCAAAATGACCCCGTAACTTCGGGAGAAGGGGTGCCTCGGTAGGGTGAATAGCCCGAGGGGGCCGCAGTGAAAAGGCCCAAGCGACTGTTTAGCAAAAACACAGGTCTGTGCGAAGCCGTAAGGCGAAGTATACGGGCTGACGCCTGCCCGGTGCTGGAAGGTTAAGGGGAGCGGTTAGGGGCAACCCGAAGCTGTGAACCGAAGCCCCAGTAAACGGCGGCCGTAACTATAACGGTCCTAAGGTAGCGAAATTCCTTGTCAGGTAAATTCTGACCCGCACGAATGGCGTAACGACTTGGGCGCTGTCTCAACGAGAGATCCGGTGAAATTTTAATACCTGTGAAGATGCAGGTTACCCGCGACAAGACGGAAAGACCCCATGGAGCTTTACTGCAGCTTGATATTGGACTTTGGTACGATCTGTACAGGATAGGTGGGAGCCTTGGAAGCCGGAGCGCCAGCTTCGGTGGAGGCGCCGTTGGGATACCACCCTGATCGTATCGGAGTTCTAACCCACTACCGTGAATCCGGTAGGGGGACCGTGTCAGGCGGGCAGTTTGACTGGGGCGGTCGCCTCCTAAAGTGTAACGGAGGCGCCCCAAGGTTCCCTCAGAATGGTTGGAAATCATTCGTAGAGTGCAAAGGCATAAGGGAGCTTGACTGCGAGACCTACAAGTCGAGCAGGGACGAAAGTCGGGCTTAGTGATCCGGTGGTACCGCATGGAAGGGCCATCGCTCAACGGATAAAAGCTACCCTGGGGATAACAGGCTTATCTCCCCCAAGAGTCCACATCGACGGGGAGGTTTGGCACCTCGATGTCGGCTCATCGCATCCTGGGGCTGAAGTAGGTCCCAAGGGTTGGGCTGTTCGCCCATTAAAGCGGTACGCGAGCTGGGTTCAGAACGTCGTGAGACAGTTCGGTCCCTATCTGTCGTGGGCGCAGGAAATTTGAGAGGAGCTGTCCTTAGTACGAGAGGACCGGGATGGACGTACCGCTGGTGTACCAGTTGTTCCGCCAGGAGCACCGCTGGGTAGCTATGTACGGACGGGATAAACGCTGAAAGCATCTAAGCGTGAAGCCCCCCTCAAGATGAGATTTCCCAATTCGTAAGACCCCTGGTAGACGACCAGGTTGATAGGTCCGGGGTGGAAGTGCAGCAATGCATGCAGCTGACGGATACTAATCGGTCGAGGGCTTATCCTAAAACCTTCAGCTAAGACTTACCTTGCTTTGATTCGCATCCAGTTTTTAAGGTGCAATGCCTTGCGCTGCTGATCTACATTCCCTGATAGCTCAGTTGGTAGAGCACTCGACTGTTAATCGAGTTGTCACAGGTTCGAGTCCTGTTCGGGGAGCCATAGCTTGGAGAGGTGTCCGAGTCAGGTCGAAGGAGCACGATTGGAAATCGTGTAGGCGTCACAAGCGTCTCGAGGGTTCGAATCCCTCTCTCTCCGCCACTTCACCCCCAAAAGTGAAGTCTTTTCTAAGAAGGAGTTTCCGAGAACTTTTCGGGGCCCCGGATAACAGCATGGCCCGTTGGTCAAGGGGTTAAGACACCTCCCTTTCACGGAGGTAACAGGGGTTCGAATCCCCTACGGGTCACCAACTTTTTTAAAAGAATTGAAAATTAAAGCTTGATTTTAGCAGCGCTTTTGAGGTATACTAATAAATGTCGCTTCTAAAACTTGGACGCTTAGCTCAGCTGGGAGAGCATCTGCCTTACAAGCAGAGGGTCGGCGGTTCGATCCCGTCAGCGTCCACCATAATTGCTTATCGACGCGGGGTGGAGCAGCCCGGTAGCTCGTCGGGCTCATAACCCGAAGGCCGCAGGTTCAAATCCTGCCCCCGCAACCAATTCACCTTCGGAGTCTTCCGAGAAATCATGTGGAGCTGTGGTGTAGAGGCCTAACATGCCTGCCTGTCACGCAGGAGACCGCGGGTTCGAATCCCGTCAGCTCCGCCATTTAATACTCATGATAAGGCTCGGTAGCTCAGTCGGTAGAGCAGAGGACTGAAAATCCTCGTGTCGGCGGTTCGATTCCGTCCCGAGCCACCATTGTATCACCTTGGAATTGTATATGCCGGTGTAGCTCAACTGGTAGAGCAACTGACTTGTAATCAGTAGGTTGGGGGTTCAAGTCCTCTCGCCGGCACCACATGGAGGATTAGCGAAGTGGCTAAACGCGGCAGACTGTAAATCTGCTCTCTCTGAGTTCGGTGGTTCGAATCCATCATCCTCCACCAGTTTACCTTAGGGGCATAGTTTAAAGGTAGAACAGCGGTCTCCAAAACCGTTAGTGTGGGTTCAATTCCTGCTGCCCCTGCCAACTGAATATCTTGTTATTATGGCGGTCGTGGCGAAGGGGTTAACGCACCGGATTGTGGCTCCGGCATTCGTGGGTTCAAGTCCCATCGATCGCCCCATTTAACAAACTAAAACAAACCAAAAATGTTGGGGCATAGCCAAGCGGTAAGGCAACGGACTTTGACTCCGTCACCCCTAGGTTCGAATCCTAGTGCCCCAGCCATGAACGCGGAAGTGGCTCAGCGGTAGAGCATCGCCTTGCCAAGGCGAGGGTCGCGGGTTCGATTCCCGTCTTCCGCTCCATTTTTTTTTGGCGCCATAGCCAAGTGGTAAGGCAGAGCTCTGCAAAAGCTCTACCCCCAGTTCGAGTCTGGGTGGCGCCTCCACAAACCTTATATTTGCGCCCTTAGCTCAGCTGGATAGAGCGTTTGACTACGAATCAAAAGGTCAGGAGTTCGAATCTCTTAGGGCGCGCCATCTTTTTTTTGTGCAAAGAGAGAATTATGAACAAGCCGGTGTGGCGGAATGGCAGACGCGTTCGACTCAAAATCGTGAGCGTAAGTCAAAGATTTATCCGCTAAAGCCTTGGTATTACTGGATTCTTTAAAAGGTGTTCCAAAAGTTCTCTCCTGTAGTTCTCTCCTTTATCCAGAGGAGCGATGGAGACTATAAAATGTGCCGGTGTGGCGGAATGGCAGACGCGAACGACTCAAAATCGTTTGGGGAGACCCGTGGAGGTTCGAGTCCTCTCACCGGTACCACATTAATAACAAACAGTTCATTAGATTTAATTCTAATGGGCTTTTTTATATTTTTATGACCTCATTCATTGTATTGGCTGAAGAAACTTTGGAACTGTACTCTAAGTGAGAATAAATATTAGCTGTGGTGGAATAATCACTATGTCCCAACCACTCTTGGACTTCTTTCATGCTGACACCATTGCTCAAGAGCAGAGTAGCGCAGCTATGGCGAAGATCGTGAAAACGGATATGGCGCATGCCGTTCTTCTTCAGCACGAGAGCAAAATGTTGGGTAATATAGTTAGGCTTGATTCGCTCGCCCATAGCATTGACATAAATGTAACCAATATAGTCTTTGCAGTACGAATCCCTGAAGAGTTGATGATTTGTTTCCTGTTGCTGCTTCAATTGCAAAAGAAGGTCGTAGAAAGCATCTACAAGGGGCAGAGTACGGAGACTTGCCTTGTTCTTTGTTCGATCCTTCTCAATCGTGATCAACTTTCCATTCAGTGAACCAGAAGTGACCGTATGTCTGATCGTGATCGTTTTATTGAACAGATCAATGGCAGACCATTTTAGACCTACCACCTCACTCCGCCTTAATCCATAAAATGCTCCCAAGATTACAGCCAGCTCAATCTTGGTGCCTTTGATAATTTCTAAAAGTTGATTAACTTCTGAGGCACTGTATGAACTGCCCACAAAGGATTCCTTCTTCGGACGAATGATTTTGTCGGCAGGATTAGAACTAATTCGATCTGTGATGTATGCTTGTTGAAGTGCTGAACGAATATTGGCATGATAATGAATGACGGTGTTGGCGCTCACACCCCATTCATTTAAGGCATGGCTGTAAAAATCCTGAATATGGTGAGGTTTCAATTCCAGGAGTGTAATGCCTTTTTCTCGGAAGTAAGGAACGATGCGCTTCTCCACTGAATTAACATAGGATATATAGGTGATCAGTTCGACCCTATGCTTCACCGTGTCTAACCAATTCATCATGTAATCTGCAAATATGGACTGATCAACATCAGAATTTTCTTCATTGTTTTGCTTTCCTTGTTCTTTTTCTTCTTCAATTGTTTTTAATTTAAAATTTTTGCGAGCATCCATTAGCATGGACTCCGCTCTTTTCTTGTTTCCTTTGACGGGCAAGCCCGTAGCAATCCATTTACTTTTCCGCTTCCCCTCCTCATTTTTATAATTTAAGACGATATAGAAAAGACCTTTTTTTTCTTGTAGGTGGCCTGCAACCATGATTCATTTCCTCCTTGGTTAGCAACACCGATCCCACCATTGACACTTTAAATATACCATAGCAAAATTAATGATTCAATGCACTAAAGCGTCGCAGTGAGGAGTCGGTTGATGAGTCATTATGCTGTGGAGATAAGCAATAATGGTGGCTTTGGGGATTTTATACGCTCTGCCTATTTTGAAGTGATTGATTTTATTAGCTTGTAAGAGCTTGTATCCAGTTTTAATGCTGATTCCACCGAGCATTTCACACATCTGAACGACATTGACTACGTCCGGATAATCTTGAAACATGTGCGAATAAAAAATGAGTGCTGACTCATATGGAACGTCAGACTGGTCATGCATGTCACATGTCTCCTTTCATAGAAAAGAAGATTATGTATACGAAAAAAAACCTGTTTCAAGTTGCAGGTGGTTAGCCCACACATAACTTCATTTACAAAGCTCCCCCTCATCCGAGCGGGCTGCCCCCAATGCAGTGACGCTGGCCAGGCAGAAGTATCATTATCTCTTCCTGTAGATCATCGCGATTCACCTCACCACAAGATGATTCCAGCCAAAAGTTGATCGCTCAAGTTTATAACGAAAATAAACTGTCATGGCGCTTTCGCTGTGTCGCTATTGTATTTTTAACAGCCACAGGAAGAACGTACTCGTAACAGGAATATGTAATTGTCATGGTACAGGGTGAGTCGATTTGAGTAGATCAGCGATGCTAAGGAGAAAAAGTATTATCTGCTCACTTATTAATTGATGATTTTTGAATTGAAAGGCAACCATTGAGTTGAAATAAGTTAGTCGATTGATGGTTGCTTTTTAAAACCTTCTTCTTTTTTATAGTTGTAACGAGAAAGATCAAAGCGCCTAATTGCCATAATAAACTCAAGAACCATCTGTTGTTTGCAGTCTTCGTTAATGATGCCATTGTATCGAGCATATTTATTGATAAGCGGTTCGTAACGATTAATCAATTCGATTTCCGCTTCGTGGTCGCCTTTTTGAGCCAACTGGATTAACTCCATGACATCGCGCATTATATAATCCCTCCTTAGTTGTTTTTGTGAATGACATTAACTAAGGAGGACTTCGATTATTTATTTTAAGTAATGGAAGATTGGTAATGCTTTTTAAGTTTGAACAACAATTTTTTTTTTGACTTGGTAATAGCTTGTCTGGTGACACCAAAGACACGGGCTATATCCTCGTCGGTTTTGTCTTGAAAATACTTTAGATGAAGAAGTTCTCTTTCTGACGACTCAAGATCATTCATTGCCTGTAGAAGTGCAATGTTTTGTTCGAGAATGATGAAAGGACTTTCACAGAATTTAAAGGCAACATTGATCTGGAAGTCAGCTTCATCAAATGGCCTGAAACGATCATTTTCCATACATAATTTTTTGAAAAAGTCGCGACTTGCATGGCGTAAAGTAGTACTTGCATAGCTGCTGAATCCTTTTTCAATAGCTTTACGATTTTTGAGATCCCTGTTCATAATTTCACCCCCTTTCACTATGTAATTGGGAGGATGCAACGGAAAAAGCAACTTTTTGTTGAATTTTGGAAAGCATAAAAAAACATGATCAATGAAAAAGCGTATTGCTTGACACAAGGTATATAGGTGCTATATACTTGTTTGATGAAAGGTCCATAAAGTTTGCAACGTCTTGATAAGAACAAGATAATCAGTATCGATTCAAGAAAAATTTTTTATTATAACATTATAGCAGCTAAAGGCTTTTAGCGCTTAATTCACTGCGCTTTAAATTAGATTGCTATTTGTTTATAAGGTGGTGACGGAGATGAATGCAGGTGAATGGAAAAAGCAAGAACTAAGTGATGCATTTTTGGGTGCCGTTTACGCGTATATGGATTATGAGAAAACGACGCATCTCTTAAAAACGAAGGATGGAAAGCAGATTTATTATGCAGAAATTCATATCGTATCCGCGATCCATGACCATGAAGGGATTCATGTGTCGGGTTTGGCGGATTTGCTTGGTGTGACGATCGGAGCTGTTTCGCAAATATTAATGAAACTTGAAAAGAAAGGGCTTATCAAAAAAGAACGTGATGCACGTAATCAATCGCGTTTTTTATTGAAGCTAACTCCAGATGGAGAAATTACGCATCTTAATCATTTGAAGTTTCACGAGGAGTTTGATGAATTATTTTGTTCGGCACTCGACGAGGGAAGTGTAGAACAAGTTCGTTTCTTAAAACAGTTTTTTAGCCGAATAGAACATAAACTACAGGAAGTGACGAAAAAATAATTTTTTTTAAGCAACGCCTATAGCAACTTAATACTTTAAAGTCAGATTCCATCAAACATGATGGAATTAAAAAATATTTGTAATTGAGAATGATTATCTTCTTCATAGGAAAGGGAACAGATTTCATGGTGGGCTTCTTAAAAAGGTGCATAGGCCTGATCATTACTCTTTTGGGGGTGACGGCACTTTCGTTTCTAATGGCCAATATTTCAATTGTTGATCCCGCTGAAGCTTATGCACGAAATCTATTTTTGCATCCCTCGGAAGAACAAATTGTCCAGATTCGCACGGAAATGGGGCTGGATCAGCCGTTATACCAGCAATATATACAATGGTTAGGCAGCAGTTTGCGTGGGGATTTAGGGGTTTCTTTACAGACAAAAAATACAGTCGCATCAGATATTGGCCAGAAGCTGCCTATAACCATGCAACTTGTTGGCATGTCCCTATTGTGGGTGGTGGTCTTTACCATTCCTGTTGGCCTTATCACTGCCTTGCGAAAAAATAGTTGGTTTGACCACGTTGTTAGAATAGCAACGATATTGGGTGCTTCACTGCCCAACTTCTGGCTGGGATTCTTGGTACTTCTTTTGTTCGCTGTAACCTTTCCAATTGTGAAGGTTGTGGACTACGACAATCTTATGAGTCTTATTCTTCCTTCTCTCGTTCTAGCTGTTCCGGTTGCTTCGATATCCATTCGCTTATTTCGCGCGACACTGCTTTCCAATCTGAATAAGGATTATGTTGCTTATGCGAAAGCAAGGGGACTGAGCAACGGAAGGATTGTATGGGTTCACGTGACAAGGAATTCTCTGCCGCCGCTCATCATGTTGTTTGGTCAATACATGGGTCACATGATTGCGGGAAGTGCCATCGTGGAAAGCATTTTTTCCTTGAAGGGCGTCGGTATGCATTTGATTGACGCGATTATGGCTCGGGACTTGCCAACGATCAATGGTTGTGTATTGGTCATCGCACTTATTTTTGTTTTTGGCAGAGTGCTTGCGGATATCCTCAATTGGCGGCTCAGCCCCAGGATGATGGATAAGGGGGAAGGAGCTTTATGATTATAAAAATTGTTAACAACAAGCAGGCGCTGGCAGGACTTGTAATGATCGCATTGGTAAGTCTGGTTGCTGCAACTGCTCCACTGATTGTACCAAATGACCCGCACAAAATTGATATCTTGAACCGATTCTTATCCGCAAATGCGCAATACCCTCTCGGTACGGATCAACTGGGCCGTTGCGTGTTATCGAGGCTGCTCCTTGGGGCGAGCTACTCACTTGGCATCGCCGTACCGAACCTGATGGCGCTTGGCGGCATTGGATTAATACTGGGAACGTCAGCCGCTTATTTAGGCGGGCGCCTGGAACGGGCTTTTCTGATCATCTGTGATCTATTTATGGCTTTTCCATCGCTGGTAATTGTATTGTCTCTTGTCGGGGCGCTAGGACAAGGAATACCCAGCATTGTTGTTGCCGTGATGTTCTCTCTGTGGGCTTGGTATGCCAAAGTGGTGTGGAGCTATGCATGTCTGGAAAAAAGCAAGGACTACATTCTTGCATGCATTATAGCCGGGTGCAATTACAGAAGAATTATATTTCGACACCTCATTCCTAATCTGTTTCCTCAATTTCTGGTGTACTTAAGCACGGGAATGGCTTCCATGATCATCATGATATCCGGGTTTTCATTTTTAGGATTAGGCTTTGAATCCGGCACGCCGGAATGGGGAGCGATGTTGAACGAAGCCAGGGCGAGTTTTTATTCTCATCCGACATTTGTCCTTTACCCTGGCCTTTGTATTCTGTTAACGGCAGCGGGCTTCAATTTATTCGGAGAGGCGCTTAGAGACATCATTTCTCCGGAGGAGGTGAGCGAATGAATGGTTTGTTGGAAGTGAAAAATCTTTGTGTCGGACTTAAGGAGCAGCCCAGCCGTCTGATTGTCAAACATGTAGATTTTACGCTTCGCCAAGGAAAGGCATTAGCTCTTGTAGGGGAAAGCGGAAGCGGAAAGACGATGATCTGCAAGGCGCTTATGCGGTTATTAAATAGGAAGAAATTCGAAGTTTCCGGGAGCATCCGGTATAGGGAGGTGGGGCTGCTAACCCTTAAAGAAAAAGAAATGCGTTCGTTATGCGGAAGCAAAATGGCGATGATTGTTCAACATCCGATGACCGCCTTCAATCCGACAATCAAAATTGGTGCGCAAATCATAGAGTCGATAAGAGCTCATCGACAAATCGGCAAAAAAGAAGCGTATGAGATTGGTATTCAAGCACTGGAGCAAATGAATTTGCCGCGCTGCGAACAATTAATGAACAGTTATTCTTACACATTAAGTGGAGGAATGCTGCAAAGAATCATGATCGCAGTAGCCTTGATTCACAAGCCGGAGATCCTTATAGCGGATGAAGCGACCACGGCTTTGGACGTGAAAAACCAAAGCATTGTACTTGAGGAACTCGATCAATTGAAGAAAAAGGGGATTGCGCTTCTTTTGGTTACTCATGACTTGGGCGTGGCCGCGAAGCTTGCGGATGATATGGTGGTTATGAAAAGTGGGGAGATCATTGAACGCGGGGCTGTCTTCAAACTCTTCGCATCACCTCGGGAAGCATACACCAAAGAACTGCTGGGAGCCAGGCTAATGAAAGGAGCAGGGCTGTGATTGAGCTAAAGCAGGTATCCAAGCAATATCAGGCAAAGGATAAGCGAGGAAATAAACTGACTGTCGATGCGGTGAAACCAGTATCGCTTTCGTTGGATCATCAAACCAGTTACGCCCTTGTAGGCGAAAGCGGAAGCGGAAAAAGCACCTTGGCCCGTCTGATGCTGGGGATCGAGCGACCGACACGCGGCGAGGTATGTCTGGATGGGAGTAATATCGCTTTGCTGCGTCCAGGAGAACTTCGCATGAAAAGGGCAGTGCTCCAGATGGTGTTGCAAAATGCACAGAGCTCACTCGATCCCAGACTTCCGGTATTTGATTCGATTGCCGAGCCGATCCGGTGTTTGAAGAAGATGGACAAACAAAGCGAGCGCCAAAAAATTCTGGCACTGGCCGACAAAGTTTGCTTAACCGTTGATCAGCTTAGCCGCCTTCCGCATGAGTTGAGCGGCGGTCAATTGAAGAGGGTTTGCATTGCTCGCGCAATGAGCATATCCCCAAAGTTTATTGTTTTTGACGAATCCGTTAGCGGACTGGATGTGACGGTCCGAAAGCAAATTCTCGACTTGATTCTCCAGCTAAAAAATGACGGAATAGGAGCGTTCCTGTTTATTACCCACGATATCGATGTAGCGATCTATATGGCGGATCACATCTTTGTGATGAAAGATGGATCTATCGTTGAACGGATTGAACATGCTGCTTCTTATGATGATTTTAAACATGAGTATTCGAGGAAGATGATAGAGTCGCTTCCTCCGAAGTCGCCTGAATACCGGAACCAACAATATCGGATGGCTGCAACCCTTTAACAGTGTTAAGGAGAGATTCCCATGAGAAAAAAGATTGATGCTCTCGTTGTAATAGCGTTATTGCTATTTGTTTTAACTGCTTGCTTACAGACAAATACCGAACAAACGGAGGGTGAGATTACATTAACGGAAAGCTGGGATTTTGCCGGAGGTTTTTACCCGATTGAAACGCTAACGGTAAATGCCAATTACGGTCCACAGTTTTACATGGTTAATTTTTATGAAACGCTTGTCCGTTATAAGGATGGAAATATCATTCCCGGTCTTGCAAAGTCATGGGAGATATCGGAGGACGGCTTAGTTTATACATTTTATTTAAGAGAACAGGTGAAGTTCTCCGATGGATCGCCATTCGATGCGGACGCGGTTAAACGAAATCTGGAGGTGATCCCGGCCAATCTCGGTCCCATGAATGGAGGCTTGGGAACGGTGTCTACACTCCTGGACCAGATTGTAGTCATCGATTCCCATACGGTTGAAGTGCATATTACAGCCCCTTATTATGGAGCGCTAAAGGATTTTACACTGATGAACCCGATGGCGATGGTAGCCCCCAGTGCATTCAATGCGGACGGCTCTCCGGGGGATGCGCTCAGAACAGCCACGTTCGGAACGGGTCCTTACATGTATGAGGGGGAAACGGACGGGACGACGTACACCTTTGTTAAAAATCCGCATTATTGGGGCGAGGAGCCCGAGGTCGAACGCTTTCATGTGAAGGTGATTCCGGATAACGATACCAAGCTGCTGGCTTTGCGCAATGGAGAAGTAGACATGCTCGTAGGAACACGGCATATGTCCTATGATCGTTTTAATGAAATGAAAAAATCGGGCTACGGAGCGCAGATTTCAGAAGGGATAGCCAGCAACACGCGCTATCTTGCATTTAATGTGTCCAAAGCGCCTTTCGATGATCGGAATGTACGACTGGCAGCCAGCCGCGCCATCGACAAAGAGGGGGTTGTACAAAGTATATTTACGGGAATTGAAACGAAGGCCGACAGTATTTTCGATCCCGCTATGCCTTACAGCGACGTGAAACTTGTTCCCCATGAATACGATATAGATCAAGCCAAATTGATTTTAGAAGACGCTGGCTGGGTGGATACGGATGGCGACGGCTTCAGGGAAAAAGACGGCAAGCGATTGGCAGGTGAGATTCTGTATATGAAAGGAGATGTCATGATCGATGATTTGCTCTTGGCAATCTCGGCGCAATGGAAAGAACTTGGTATGGACATCAAGCCAAAGGGGATGGAAAAAATGACTTTTCACGCTGAGTTCGCAAAGGCCGATTTTGACCTCGCTTTTTATGAAACTTACGGCTCTGCCTGGGATCCCCACACATCGATGACAAATATGAAGCCCGATTACAGACATGGTTATCCTGCGGCCCAGGCGCTGGCGCTCGTAGAGAACGGCAACGAGATCATAGATGCGCTTAATGTCAGCACAGATGAAGATCAGATTCAGGAGATTTATGATCTTGTTTTAAACGAAATCAACGACCAGGCCATTCTTATTCCTCTCTCCTATACAAAAGAACTGGCCTTGTATAATAGCCAAAGAATAGCGCATTACTCGTTTAATGGACAGCCGACCGATATTGACGTTGCTGCTATTCAACTAAAATAAAAAAGCTCTCCCTCGTCTGTAAGGGTGAGGAGAGCTTTTGTTCGGTCAAAGTGTATAGCAGCTATATACATTTGGGAGGTGTGCTGATTGGGAGGACAATATAATAACCCAAAGAAAAATCGTTCGACAGATGACAATCGCAGCGGCAACTTGGCCGGGGAGGAAGCTCCGCGTATGCTGCCGATAAGCGATACGTTTCGCATGTTGCGCCCGATCCGGATTCACTTGATCACGTGCGCGTTCCTCACCGGGGCGAGCGCGGTAGCCGGCTTTGCGCCGTACTTGGCCATTGTGGAGATCGCCAGAGCCTTGTTCGTAGCCGCCAATGCCGCAGAGGCTGCCAGTACAGTGTGGATCTGGGTCGGCATCGGCGCCGCAGGCGCTGCGTTGCGACTCATTATGCTCGGGTTGTCCACGCATGTCGGCCACAACGCCGACGCAGAAATGCTGCATCATCTCCGAGGTCAAATTGTGAAGCGGCTTGGCGTTCTGCCTCTCGGCTGGTTCCGAGCCGCCGGTTCCGGACAGGTGAAGAAGGCGATGACCGATGATTTGGAAGCGATGCATGAACTGTTCGCCCATGCGTTGGGAGCAGTTGTCGGCGCAGCCGTTTCGCTTGCTGTCGGCTTCACTTACCTGATGCTTGTGGATTGGCGGATGGCGCTCATTACGCTCGCAGTCCCGGTGCTGGCCGCAATTACGTATAAGATGGCGATGCGATCGCTTCCCGCGCACATGTCCCGATTGTTAACCGCAGAGGGACGGATCAGTTCCGCAAGCGTGGAGTATGTTGACGGAATTAACGTCGTAAAGACGTTTGGAGGTACAAAGGGCCGAATATTGGCCCGTTTCGACGAAGCGATGAATGAACACACCGAGGCTTATCGAGCTTGGGTAGCAGGACATCGGAACAGTTCCGCCATGAACCGGGTATTGGGCTCGGAGATGGTCCTGCTTGGCGTAGTATTGTCCGCGGGACTGGCATTCGTGAGCGCAGGCTGGCTTGCGGTTGCCGATCTGCTCCCTTTCCTCGTTGTAGGCGTGGGGCTGCCGACAGCTTTCGGTCCGCTGATCCATGGCTCGCAAGGCGTTCGTATGGCGCGTATGGCAGCCGGCCACATCGGCAGCCTGTTGTCCCGCGAACCGCTGCCCGAGCCCTCGGAGCCTCGTCAACCTCGGGACAATCGCATCGCACATGAGAAGGTATCCTTTTCTTATGATGGACTTACTCAGGTGGTAAGCGAGATCGAGGCGGAGTGCAAGCCCGGTACCGTCACCGCACTGGTCGGTCCGTCCGGCGCGGGCAAATCGACGCTCGCCAGCCTGCTGCCGCGCTTCTACGATGTAACGGGAGGCGCAATCCGTATCGGCGGCGCGGATGTGCGCGAGATCGGTTCCAAGACGCTGCTTTCTTCCATGTCGCTAGTATTTCAGGAAGTTATGCTGCTGCGGGATACCGTGAAGGAAAATATCCGCATCGGACGCCCGGAAGCTACGGATGAAGCCATTTATGAGGCGGCCAAGGCTGCCCAGGTTCATGAGGTAATCGAAAGACTTCCGAACGGGTACAACACGATGCTTGAATCTGGCGGGGGCGGATTGTCGGGCGGAGAGCGTCAGCGCCTGACGATCGCGCGCGCGATTCTCTCGGGCGCCGGCATCGTCGTACTGGACGAAGCGACCGCCTCGCTCGATCCCGACAGCGAGGCAGCGGTGCAAGACGCATTGGCCGAGCTTGCAGCAGGCAAGACGGTCATTGTCATCGCTCATCGTCTTCATACCATTAAAAGCGCAGACCAGATTCTCGTTCTGGATGGAGGGCGTCTCGCCGAGCACGGCAAGCACGAAGAACTGCTTGCAGAAGACGGATTGTACGCTCGGATGTGGGAAGCGCAGCAGAGGGGGGAATCTGCATGATTCGCATGATTGCTCAGTTATATCGTCTATGGCCTGATCCGAAGCTGCTGGTTCGCATGTGGCTGCTGAGTGCCATTCTTGCGGTGCTGCAGGGGCTGCTGCTTGGACTGCTGATCCCGATTCTGCGTGCGCTGCTGCAGCCGAGCCCCGATTTCGAGGCAGCCACCCCTTGGCTGATCGCTGGGGCGGTGGGACTTGTTATTTATGTGGTGCTTACTGTGCTGGCTACACCCATTGGGTTCGCTGCCAGCATGAAGCTTGCGGTTCAACTAAGGCATCATCTGATGAGCCATGTGACGACGCTGCCGCTTGGCTGGTTCACTGCTGCCCGTAAGGGAGAATTCGTCCGTACGGTCACGAATGTGACCGGTGTCCTGTCGCAATTGACCGTGACGGTAGGGGTTCCTGCGATTACCGGAGTGATTGTGCCTGCTACGATTGTTGGTGTCACCTTCCTGATAGATTGGCGGCTTGCCCTAGTGCTGCTCGTCACCATACCCGTATCGTTATTCGCGCTGCGCCGCTCCAGACGAACCGTTGATGAGGTATCCGCCGATATGGAAATAGCGGCGAACGAGGTAGCCGGTCGAGCGATAGAGTTCGGCCAGGCCCAGCCTGTATTGAGGGCAGCGGGACACGGCACAACCGGTAGTGTTCGCATGCGTGACGCCCTTGCAGACCACCGTATGCGATATCACCGCGGATTGAAACGAATGCTGTTTCCTGATTTGTCATACAGCGGTGTCGTCATGATTGGTTTTATCGCAGCTGTCGTACTCGGTGTGCAGCTGCTGCTTGCCGGAACGATCTCTATGGCGGATACGATTGCCTTGCTCGTGCTGGCGGTACGCTTTCTTGAACCGCTCGGCGGGATGATTGATCACGCTTCGGGTCTTGGCGCGATGGACTATCTTGCGAGGCGTGTCGAGGCTGTGTTGCATACCCAATCGCTGCCGCACAATCCGCGGCCGGTTCGCCAGCTGGAGCGGACCGATATTGCTTTCGACGACGTGACTTTCTCGTATAGCGACAAGCCTGTACTGACGAATGTGTCGTTCGAATGTCCTCACGGCAGCACGACAGCATTGGTTGGGCCATCGGGATCAGGCAAGACGACGGTGACGCGGCTGATCGCACGCTTTTTCGATGCTGATGCCGGCAGTGTGAGTGTCGGTGGAACGGACGTTCGCGATATTGATCATAGCGTTCTGATGAACGACATTGCGATTGTCTTCCAAGACGTATATCTGTTTGACACGACAATCGAAGAGAATCTTCGGCTGGCCCGGCCGGATGCAACGGAGGATGAACTGGCCGAAGCGGCCCGCGCCGCTCGGCTGGATGAGGTAGTCGCGCGTTTGCCTCACGGCTGGCAGACCCGGGTAGGCGAGGCGGGGGCGCAGTTGTCCGGCGGCGAGCGGCAGCGGGTATCGATCGCGCGCGCATTCCTCAAGAAGGCGCGGATCGTACTGATCGACGAAGCGGCGTCGGCGCTCGACCCGGAGAATGAGCGCGCCATTGGCGAGGCGATTGCTGGACTGGCTCGCGATCCCGAGCGAACCGTAATCGTGATTGCCCACCGTCCATCGACGCTGGCTGCGGCTGATCGCGTCGTCGCTCTCGACAGGGGAGAGGTTGCCGAAGTAGGGAGCCCTGAAGCGCTTCGCAAATCCGGCGGAATATATGCCCGGTTGTATAACCAATACGAGAGAGCCCGAAGCTGGCATATTAAGCGGGCTTGAGTTGGAGCAGGGAAGGCACTGCGGAACGTGACAGCGGAAATCACTTAACTTTTCCGGGAAGTATGGGGAATAGGCTTTTTAGATATAAAGTGTATAGCAGCTATATTCTTTTACTCATAAATAGGTGTTGGTATATCAACACGGATAGGGGGAACTGATGGGTAACGATCATGTGCATGGTCATCATTCAATGAATGACATGCTTCATTCATCTACTGGGGGCGAGAACGGGCAACTTGCAAAATCCGACGCGCTGTGGCGGTTGTTGCGACCGGTTCATCTGCACCTTGCCTGGTGTGCAATTCTGTCGGCAATCGGCGCGGCTGCCGGGTTCGCTCCTTATATCGCAGTTGCGGAAATTGCACGCATGATGCTCGGTGCGGGGGAGACTAGCGGAAGCGCCGTATGGATGTGGGTCGCGATCGGCGCGATTGGAGCAGGGGTCCGCCTGCTGTTCATCTTCGCCTCGTCGCGGCTTGGACATTATGCGGACGCGGCGCTGCTGCATGATGTAAGAGTACGCATCGTAGGCAAGCTGGGCGTGTTGCCGCTTGGCTGGTTTCGCGCCAGCGGCTCGGGTGCGATCAAGAAACGGATGACCAACGACCTGGAGGAGATGCATCAGCTGATTGCGCACGCGCTTGGCGAGCTGGTCGGGGCTGGCGCTGCCATGATTACAGGGTTTGCGTATTTGCTGTTGGTCGATTGGCGTATGGCATTGATTTCAATGGCAGTACTGATCCTGATGGTCATAAGCTATCGGATCGCGATGCGATCGGCTACCACCCATATGTCTCGTCTTCTTGCCGCGGAAGGGCGAATCAGCGCGGCGAGCGTAGAGTATGCGGATGGCATTGCTGTTGTGAAGGCGTTCGGTACAGGCGGACGCATGAATGAACGATTTGGCTCCGCCGTGAAGGAGCATACGAACGCCATGCTCGACTGGGTGAAAGAAACGACGTACAGCTCAGCAGCATCGCGGCTGCTCTCTTCCGAGATGACCGTGCTTGGTGTCGTCTTAATTGCCGGACTTGCTCTTGTGAGCGCAGGCCAGCTCGAGATGGCGGATCTGCTACCGTTTCTCGTCATCGCCGTCGGCCTGCCGACATCGATCATGCCCGCCATTCAAGGAGGGCAGGGCATTCGGAAAGGCCGCGTGTCCGCCAGCAACATTGAAGAGCTCCTGCAGCAAGAGGCTTTGCCGGAGCCTCTTGATCCCAAGCAACCGGCATCCTACCGAGTCGAACTGAATAACGTGTCATTATCGTACGACGGTTCAAGTGATGCGCTGTCATCGATCAGCGCGGTATGTGAAACAGGCACCGTCACGGCGCTTGTCGGTCCTTCGGGAGCGGGCAAGTCGACGCTGGCAAGCCTGCTGCCGCGATTTTACGATGTAACGGGTGGCGCGATTACAATCGGGGGCGTCGATGTGCGCGATATGACATCGGAGACGCTGTTGTCGTCGATGTCGCTCGTGTTCCAGGACGTCATCCTGCTGCGCGATACCGTGACCGAGAATATCCGTATCGGCCGTCAGGATGCCAGCGATGAAGAAGTGCGCGAGGCCGCCCGGGCAGCCCATATTCATCATGTGATCGAGCAGCTGCCTCAGGGATACGATACGGTGCTGGGAAGCGGAGACGGCGGCTTCTCCGGCGGAGAGAAGCAGCGGCTGACGATTGCGCGCGCGATCCTGTCCGGGGCGCCGATCGTCGTGCTGGACGAGGCGACCGCCTCGCTCGATCCTGATGGGGAGACGGCCGTTCAGGAGGCGCTGGCTAAGCTCGCAACGGGCAAGACCGTCATTGTCATTGCACATCGGCTTCATACCATTAAGAACGCAGATCAGATTCTCGTGCTGGACGGCGGTCGTCTTGCCGAACGGGGCAAGCACGAGGAGCTGCTGGTCAAAGACGGATTATACGCGCGGATGTGGAAAGCGCAGCAGAAGGGAGAATCGTAGATGATTCGCAAACTGTACAACTTATGGCCGGATCGCAGCATATTGCTGCGCATAGGAGCGCTGCAGGCTGTATTGGCCATCCTGCAAGGACTGCTGCTGGGGCTGCTGGTGCCGATATTGCGGGCGCTGCTGCAAGCCGAACCGGATTTCCAGGCGGCTGCTCCTTGGCTCATTGCGGGTGCCATTGGGCTGCTTCTGTATTGGGTGCTCACGGTTATCGCGACGCCGATCGGCTTTGCCGCCAGCATGGAGCTGGCGGCAGCGCTTCGCCATCATGTGATGCGCCATGTCGCTATTTTGCCGTTAGGCTGGTTCACCGCTGCGAACAAGGCGCGGCTGGCACGCGCTGTGACGGCGGACGCCGGCAATATTGGACATTTGGCTGTCGTCATCGGGGCACCTGCCATTGTCTCCATGCTTGTCCCGCTTACAATCATCGGAGTCGCTATGGCACTGGAATGGAGGGTGGCGCTCGTATTTCTAGCGATTATTCCGGTTGCGCTGCTGACACTTCGACATTCTGGCCGCATTGCATCGGAGGCCGATATCGAGCTCGAAGAAGCGGCCACGGAAATCGCCGGACGCGCGATTGAGCTTGGCCAAGCCCAAACGGTGCTGCGGGCGGCTGGGCAGGGGCAGTCGGGGGGCATGCGCATGAGGGAAGCGTTAGATGAACATCGGGCTTCATACCGCCGGGGGCTAAGACGTGTCATGCTGCCGGATCTTTCGTACACGGCTATTGTGCTTGGAGGCTTTATCGCAATCCTGGCCTTCTCCGTATACTTGCTTCTGTCCGGTTCGCTTGCACTCACGGATACGATCGTACTGCTGGTGCTTGCGGTCCGATTTTTGGAGCCGCTCGGCAATTTGATCGAGCTGATCGGCGCGCTGCGCGCCATGGAAAATGCGGCTGTCCGCGTTCAGTCCATACTGGATACGCCTACTCTACCGCATCTGCCGAATGCGGCGACCGCACTGGAGCATGCGGGGATCGAGTTCGAAGGCGTGACGTTCTCCTACGGGGATACGCCAGTGCTGAGCGACGTTACATTCCGCTGTCCGGCAGGCAGTACGACAGCGCTGGTCGGACCATCTGGCTCAGGCAAGACGACCGTCACACGGCTCATTGCGCGGTTCTTCGATGTCGATGCCGGATGCGTGCGGGTCGGCGGAGTAGACGTTCGGCAGCTTGATCCCGGGATTTTGTTGAACGATATCGCCATCGTGTTCCAAGAGGTATATCTGTTCGATTCCTCCATTGAAGAGAACCTTCGGCTTGCGCGCCCGGACGCTTCGCTTGAGCAGCTTAACGAAGCCGCACGCGCTGCCCGTTTGGACGAAGTCATCGAACGGCTGCCCGAGGGGTGGAATACCCGTGTCGGGGAAGGGGGATCGCGGCTCTCCGGGGGAGAACGGCAGCGTGTATCGATTGCGCGCGCCTTCCTTAAGCAAGCGCGCATCGTACTGATCGATGAAGCGGCGTCCGCGCTTGATCCGGAGAACGAGCGGGCCGTAAGCGAAGCGATTGCGCGGCTCGCGCGCGACCGCCGCAGAACGGTCATCGTCATTGCCCACAGACCGGCTACGCTTGCGGCGGCGGATCAAGTCATCGCGCTTGAGGCCGGGCGGATTGCAGAGATGGGATCTCCGGCGGAGCTTCGTGTCGCAGACGGAATGTTTGCCAAGCTATATGGTCAGTACGAGCGGGCCCGCAGCTGGCATATTGCCGAACGGGAAAGTTCCTAACGCGTTCTACATTATTATTGAGAAGGAGCTATCGAACCATGACTACACAATTTGAAGTTCGCGGTCTGAAGACCGCTATTAACGGAAAAGAAATTTTGAAGGGTGTCGATCTGGCAATCAAGGGCGGGGAGATTCACGCCATAATGGGCCCGAACGGCACCGGCAAAAGCACGCTTGCTTCCGCATTGATGGGCCATCCGAACTATGAGGTGATCGAGGGCGAGGCTTTGCTTAATGGTGAGGATCTGTTGGAAATGGAAGTGGATGAACGCAGCCGAGCCGGATTGTTCCTCGCGATGCAGTATCCGAGCGAGATTGCAGGCGTAACCAATGCCGACTTTTTGCGAAGCGCCATTAACGCACGTCGTGGCGAGGGCAATGAAATGTCATTGATCAAGTTCATCCGTCAGATGGAAGGCACAATGAAAGAGCTGGAGATGAACACGGAGTTTGCTCACCGCTACTTGAATGAAGGATTCTCCGGCGGGGAGAAGAAGCGCAATGAAATATTACAAATGAAGCTGTTGGAACCGAAGATCGCCATTCTCGACGAGGTTGATTCGGGGCTCGACATTGACGCCCTGAAGGTTGTAGCGGCAGGCATCAACGCGATGTGCGCCGAGGACCGCGGTTTTCTGATCATCACGCATTATCAGCGTCTGCTCGACTATATTACGCCCGATTATGTGCATGTGATGATGCAGGGCCGCATCGTTAAGTCGGGCGGAGCTGAACTGGCGTTGCGTCTGGAGAATGAAGGATATGAATGGATCAAAGAAGAGCTCGGGATCGTCGATGAAACGGTCGGTCGGCTGTGAGCATGGAAGAGGAGCGACGGAATATGATGAACAAACCGGTATCGAAATCTGTTCAGAGCGCTGCGGCAGAGGCGCTCTCGAGATCCAAGGGCGAGCCCGAATGGTTGACGCGGCTGCGCGGAAATGCGGCGCAGGCTGCGGAAGGACTGGAGTGGCCGAAGCCGGACAAAATACGGCTCGACCGCTGGGCGCTGGATGCGCGCGGTCGCTATCTGCCGGCTGACGAGATGTGCGACAGCGAGGAGCTTCCCGGTTCGATTCGGGGCCTGGCGCCGGAGGATAGTGCGTCCGGTTTGATCGTGCAGCGCAATTCCAGCGTGGTGCTGAAGCGGCTTTCCGTGGAGTTGAAGAGCAAAGGAGTCATCCTCACCGATCTGGAGACTGCGGCGCGCGAGCATACGGAAGTGCTCAAGACGCATCTGTTCAGCGCCGTCAATTGGGAGGAGAACAAGCTGACGGCACTGCACGCAGCGTGGTGGAACGGCGGAATCTTCGTCTACGTGCCGAAGCATGTGGAGCTTGAGCTGCCGATTCAGGCACTGCTGTTCAGTGATGATGCGGAGGCTGCATTCGCGCCACACATCTTGATCGTGGCCGACTCCCATAGCAGGATCACCTACATCGATCATGTCGTGTCTGAGCCAGGCGACGGACTGCCGCCAGCTGTCCATCAATCGATTGTGGAGGTTATTGTGAAACCCGGGGCTCGGGTGCAGTTCGCATCCATTCATCATTTGGCCGACAATGTCGTCGATTTGACGTTGCGTCGGGCGATTGTGGAACAGGGTGGCCGAATCGAGTGGATCATCGGCGACCTGAGCGACGGCAATGTATTCTCCGACACACGATCAAGTCTCCACGGCAGCGGATCAACGTCCGATGCGAAGGTGATCAGTATCGGAGCGGGATCGCAGCAGTTGAGTCTGACGACACAAGCGGTTCACTTCGGCAAGCGCACCGACAGCCAGATGGTGACGCGGGCGGTCATGAAGGAGCGGGGCACGGCAATTATAAATGGCGTTACGAAGATTGAGAAGGGGGCGTCGAAGGCGAACGGAGAGCAGACGGAGAAGGTACTGATGCTCAGTCCGAAAGCGCGCGGCGACGCCAACCCGATTCTGCTGATTGACGAGGACGACGTAACGGCGGGTCATGCTGCGAGCGTAGGCAAGGTTAGTCCGGAGCAGATCTATTACTTGATGTCACGCGGCATTCAGAGGGAGGAAGCGGAACGTCTCGTAGTCCAGGGCTTTCTCGCGCCGATTGTGTCCGGGATACCGGCCCAGAGCGTCAGAGAGCGGTTGAAGCGGTTGCTCGAGACGAAGCTTCAATCTGGAACGCAATCGTCCGAGGGACAGCTGCGATGATAACGAAGGAGGATGACAACGATGACCAAGACAATGCCGGAGATCGAAGCGTACAAGTTCGGATTCCGCGACGAGCATAAGGCCGTATTTCAATCCGGGAAGGGGCTTACGGCGGAAATCGTGCGCACCATTTCCAAAATCAAGAACGAACCGGATTGGATGCTCCAATTCCGGCTGAATTCACTGGAGCAATTCAAAGAAATGCCCCTCCCCAATTGGGGAGGCAAGCTGGACGATCTGGATTTTGACGACATTCAATATTATGTGCGTCCCTCGGAAAAACAGGGGAAAACGTGGGAAGAGGTACCTTCCGAAATTAAAGAGACCTTCGGTAAGCTGGGCATTCCGGAGGCGGAACAAAAATTTTTAGCGGGCGTATCGGCGCAGTATGAGTCAGAGGTTGTTTATCACAGCATGCAGGAAGATTTGGAGAAACAGGGCGTTATTTTTACTGATACGGATACCGCATTGCGTGAGCACCCTGAGATATTCAAAGCGTATTTTGGTCGAGTTGTCCCTGCAAGCGACAATAAATTTGCTGCTCTTAACAGTGCTGTTTGGTCGGGAGGCAGCCTCATTTATGTGCCCAAAGGAGTGAAATGTGAAGTTCCGCTGCAGGCGTATTTTCGCATCAATTCAGAAAATATGGGTCAGTTTGAACGCACGTTGATCATTGCGGATGAAGACAGCTTTGTGCATTATGTGGAGGGCTGTACAGCGCCGGTATACAGTACGAATTCTCTGCATAGCGCGGTCGTCGAGATTGTTTGCAAGAAGAATGCCCGGGTTCGGTACACAACGATTCAAAACTGGGCGCCCAATATTTATAATTTGGTTACAAAGCGGGCAATGGCTGAAGAAAATGCAACCATGGAGTGGGTGGATGGCAACATCGGCTCCAAGCTTACGATGAAATACCCGTCTGTTGTTCTGAAGGGACGTGGCGCCAAGGGAATGGTGCTTTCTATTGCAGTTGCAGGCAAAAATCAGCATCAGGATGCGGGGGCGAAGATGATTCATTTGGCACCGGACACAACTTCCACAATTGTTTCCAAATCGATTAGCAAACATGGAGGCAAAGTGACCTACCGAGGATTGGCTTCGTTCGGCAGACAAGCCGTCGGTTCCAAAGCAAACATCCAATGTGACACGCTGATCCTTGACAACGAGTCCACATCGGACACGATACCGTACAATGAGATCATGAATGATAATGTTACGCTTGAGCACGAAGCCACCGTCTCCAAGGTTTCAGAAGATCAGCTGTTCTACCTGATGAGTCGGGGCTTAAGCGAAGCTGAAGCAACGCAAATGATTGTCATGGGATTCATCGAACCGTTCACGAAGGAGCTTCCGATGGAATACGCAGTGGAAATGAACAGGCTTATCAAGTTTGAAATGGAAGGCAGCATCGGGTGATAGGGAGGGTTTCCATGATGATGAATATGGCTCCCGTGCCAGATCAATATATGGATCAGTTGAAAGCAAGAATGGAGCAGTGCGGTATAAGATGGACAAAGCAGCGCGCTGCAATAATAAATATATTTGTAGTAAAAGGTGTAGGGCTTTTAACGGCGGAAGAGGTATTTTTAGCGGCTAAGAGAAAGCTTCCCAAGCTAGGAATGGCAACGGTGTATCGTACCCTGGAACTGTGTGTTAAAGTACGTTTACTACGCAAGATATTTAATGACCGAACAGCTAGATACTGTCTTTGCCCATTTGAAATGAATGGGGATATCCATTCCTTATAACTAGTAGATTGGGAAAAGTATTAGAGAGACTTCATGCCGACAAGAAGATTGGTCTATGAAAAGGAAGAGGGTGGCTTGTGAACATACAAGCTATCCTCCTTTTCGGTGCTGCAATCGGATTTGGTCTTCAACGCCGCTTCTCGCATTCTGCACCGAACAATATTCGTTGTTCTACTACGAAGGGAACATTAAACATTTTGGAAGTATCCTGAATTCTTCATGATTTCTTCTCCGCTCAATAGTGCAGCCTCTTCAACGGAAATCCCCTGTCTTCTTTAGGAAGGCCTGAACAGCACGGTACCCAATGGCATATCCGCTATAGGAGGGATGCCCGTACGTTCGGCACCCTCGTAGCTCGCCTGGTCTCCGAACATATACTTGCGTACTTCACCGAACCCCTTAACGTCAAGCGCTTTCCTAATCACACGCCGCGCTTGCTCCAACTCATCGCAAGCTAATCTATTCACCCAGGGTCGCCGCGATTCAAAGCCGTACAGGTTCTCAGCAAATCTCTCGGCAAGCCCCTCCACCGCCAAATATTTGGCAACAGTAATATCCATAAAATCCCACTTGCCGTTCGCAAACAAGACGGTATGGTGGAATTCATGGGCCACGATTGACGGCAGTATATCGAGATTTTCATCGGGCAAACTCCCTCGCTCGATGTGTCCGCTTCCCAACCTCCTATCAAAGCGCACTTCTAGTGATCATAAAACCTACAGCCCCTCTGTGGACAGAAGGGCTGCCTTAGATTATCAGGGCTTCAGAAATTCCAGCCCTTGCATGTATCTCCGCAACGCTTCCGGAATCCGGATGGATCCGTCTTCCTGCTGATGATTCTCCAGCAGTGGGATCAATATACGGGGCGAAGCGATGGCAGTATTGTTCAAGGTGTAGCAAAATTGCGTCTTGCCGTCTGCATTCCGGTATCGAATGTTCGAACGACGGGCTTGAAAATCCAGCAGATTGGAGGCGGAGTGAGTCTCACCGTACGCTTGGCGGCTTGGCATCCAGGTTTCGATGTCCCATTGTTTGTAGGTTTTTTGAGACATGTCGCCTGTGCATACAGCCATGACGCGATAAGGCAGCTCAAGCAACGACAGGATCTCTTCCGCATTGGCTGTGATCTCTTGCAATAGCTGTTCCGATGTATCCAAACTGGCTTCACACAAAATGACTTGCTCAACCTTTGAGAACTGATGCAACCGGTACAAGCCATGAACGTCTTTTCCTGCCGATCCTACCTCATTGCGGAAGCAGGTTGAGATGGCAGCGAGTCGGATGGGCTCGGTGACATCCACGATTTCATGGTCGTAATATGACACAAGCGGCACCTCCGATGTACCCACCAGCCATTTATCCTCTTCTGCCATCCTGAACGTCTGACTTTGGCTTAGCGGGAAGTGTGCGGTATTGACCAATGCCTCTGTCCGGACCATGAGCGGCACCTCAAGCAGCGTGAACCCTCTTTGGATGAGCACATCGAGGGCCAACTGCTGGACCGCCCGGTGCAAGAGCGCTCCCATGCCTGTAAGATAGTAATTGCGGCTGCCGGCGATCTTAACGCCGCGGGGGATATCGATCATCTGATGGAGCTCGCCAAGCGCGACATGATCTTTGGGCTCGAAATCAAACCTTGTCGGTTCACCTGCCCCTCTTACCTCTACATTGTCATGATCGGAGCTGCCCGCAGGCGTATCCGGCGACACCACATTGGGTACATGGAGCATGAGCTGTCTGTAATGGGTTTCGACTTCTTTATGTTCCTCTTCCACGGTACTTAAGCGTTGATTGATTTCCTTCACCTGCTGTTTGTTGCGGTCAGCCTTCTCACGCTCATTGCTCCGCATCAACCCGCTGATCTCCTGGCTTAGCCGGTTGCGATCCTGCCGCAGCTGCTCCAACTGCTGGAGCAGGCTCCGCCTTCTGTCATCGTATGCGACCAATTGAGAGATCGAGAGGGAAATCCCTTTTTGATCCGCGACGGCTTGCACTTCCGCTTGATTTTGCCTAATCCATTTGATGTCCAACATGGTAACGAACTCCTTTTAATGAGAATATAAAAAGCGCTCTCGTCCGATTGGGACGAAGAGCGCTATTCTCGCGGTGCCACCCAAATTGATCGAACAGCATAAACTGCTCAATCCACTCAGTTCCACGGTAACGGGCGGACCCGGTTAACTTAGGGGGAACTTTTCCCCTTGACGAAAACGCCTCCGAGTTGGATTCTCATCATCGGCCTGATGTCATTATTTTTATAGTATATCTTAGACTGCTCAATGTAATCAAGGGGCTGAGATTTACCGGTACCCCTTAGCATCTGCCGGCTTGCCCGCATCCTGAACTTCGACGATGTAACGCCAAGCATCCGGCCGTGAGCCGTCGAGATCCGTTATCCCGTATTCGTTGGCAAGCTCACCGCTTGATGTCGATTGTCCGCTCCAGCGAGCGGATTGTGAATCATTAGCCAATGCCGCGATCCCGCGACCAATGAAGCGTGGCGTTTCGGAAATGATGAAATGCGGTTCGCGGACGAGCGCATCTTTCCAGTTTGCTTCGGTTACGCCGTATTCCTCCAGCATGATTTCTGAGCGTAGCCAGCCTGGCGATACAGAGAGGGCACTCCCTTGGTAGGGGGCAAGTTCATGCGCCAAAGACTTGGCCATTCGGATGACGGAGTTCTTCGCCAAATCGTAAAATAACGACAACCGGTAGTTTGTTTCATTATAGGCTTTCGTGCCGTCCGTGACTTCCACAACGAGCCCGCCCGGCTTGCGGATGAGTAGCGGCAGCGAGTAATGACTTGTAATGATATGGGTGTCTATGGCCAGATGGAGCATACGCAACCCGTTTTCCAATGAATGTTCCCACACGGGGACATTCCACTCCACCATATATTCGCCGCCCCAAATATCGTTAACCAAAATGTCCAGTTGACCTTGCTCGCGTTCAATTCTTGCGATTAAAGCCTGAACCTGAACGGGATCGAGGTGATCGACTTGCACCGCAATTCCGGTGCCGCCGGCCAGATCAACGAGTTCAGCGGTTTCTTCAATCGTTTCCGGTCGGTTGTATTCAGAGCGCCTCGTCCGTGTTGTACGGCCTGTCACGTAGACGGTTGCACCTGCCGCCCCCAATTCAATTGCGATGCCTCTGCCTGCGCCCCGGGTTCCTCCGGCAACCAAAGCCACTTTCCCTGATAATGGCTTCATCACTTACTATCCCTCTTTCCCTTGCTCAATTCCATCATAAAGGCTAACTCTTCTTTAAATTTAAGTAGTAGTCTCTTGTACTTTTATCAAACTTCTCGATTGCATACCTTAAGGTGGTTCTGGGCATGGTGCGAGCGTGCTTATTCAGGAAAGACTTCAGCTTTTCTTCGTCTTTTTTGCCGGCTTCACGAATGAAACTGCCAACTGCCTTGTTAATTAATTCTTCCGGATCGTTTACCAGTATTTCAGCGATGGCAAAGGTGTCCTCGGTGTTTCCCTGTTTGATAAAGCTATACGTACTTA
Organism: Paenibacillus jepli; assembly: GCF_047238105.1. Lineage (NCBI taxonomy): Bacteria > Bacillati > Bacillota > Bacilli > Caryophanales > Paenibacillaceae > Paenibacillus > Paenibacillus jepli. The sequence continues at coordinate 1,667,583 of NZ_JBDFMD010000001.1, read as the reverse complement.
CCATAGCTGTCCTTCGTTCCCAAATATCAGAGGAGTGTGCCATGTCGTACAGTTTATCCTTCGGTTTATCCAGCAAATAGTTTCCGACTACAGATGGCGCGGCACGATCGACAAAATCCCAGTTGTTGATTCGATCATGCCTCCGTATATACAGCTCGTACAAAGCTTGTCTGTGTTCCTCCGGGAGCTTCTTGGTCTTGGCCTGAAAATCCATAATGCTCACGGCGCCCATTCTCACTTCATAATAATCGCTTTCCAGAAGCTGTTCGACTTCGGGTAAAGGCATATCCGTAAATTTCTTAGCAATTTGGAATACCGTGCGCATGTTGAGACCTAAGCACTTTGTGTTTTCATCTGAACCTTTAAAAAACTTTTTCATTTTTTCAATATCGGCTTCATTTTGATGTTGCTGCAACTCATGTATAAAACGCTCAGCGGTATGATTGTCCATGTTTCTAAGACTCCTTTCATTAGACAGTTAATAGTATGGCATATTGACGATTCCTATATTTCTTGTAGATTGCTACAATCTTTAATAAATCCTTAAACACGGCTGATATTCACATTGTAGATCATTCAGCTTTTCCGGTAAGCTGCGTCGGCTTTCCATTGCGGAGAACTTCCACATCAAGAGGAACGTAGACCTCGAATCGTGCATCACAATTTGCTAGACCAAAACAAGTGGCTTTCAAGTTCAACGTATTGTCGACCAAGCTCCAGTCTGCGTCAACCGAGCCGTTTTTAACGTGTAGTTTTCTCACTACCTTCACATTTTCACGTTCTTCGGCAAAAAGATCGGTTGGAATACTATTCTGAATCACGTTTAATGTAGTTCCGTCAAATTCAAATTCTTTTTCTTCAGGTTCAGCTTCCAAATATGATGCACATGACACTAAAACGATTATACCGACGAGTAAGAATAGCCATTTTCCAGCTTTGATCAAAAAATTCCCTCCATTTGCAATTTCAATGAGGAAGAGTATATAGCAGCTATAGTCTTTTGTCAATTTACGGATCAGTCCATAATTTTCTTCTTCATTCATATACTTCAGATAGACGGATGCAAACGGGTCGTCGACGCGGACTTGCATACGTGTCATATTATCGAAAATTGTTAAGTTATGTTTCAGAATAAGCAGATCTTAAATGCTGACAGCGGGCCGTTAACTCTTGCTTGATTTGTTCAGGCTGTTCGGTTTCCACAACGATACGCTGGTACAAAGACGAAGGAGCTAATTCGAGAATGACGACTGAATGTCGTTTCGAGTAGGCCATAAAGGTGCGTTTTCCGTTATGGAGAAAGCGTCCAGTCCGATAAAAGGGCAGAGATACCCCTCCAGTTGGCAATGCCGTGACGCGCTCTTGGAATGGCCCTGTCTGCACGGACATAATCGTGGAATAAGGAATTATCAATTTGCGCTTGAAACTTGTAATGGCTGTTAACCCGGAAAACGATAAGACGACTTCAGTAGAGTTAAATAAAAACTGAGTATTCATCGTTATTCTCCTTTACTTGTTGGTTTTTGAGGTTGCGGAATCATCATCGAAGCAAAAAGACGTGCTTTACGTTCTGGAGATGGCTTATACGCGGCAACCTTATCCAGCAATTCATTGATGCTTGCAACAAAAGATGCAAACTCTTCATCCGTCATATGGAGCGGTGCATTCCAGTAGCCGAATCCGTCTGCCGCGTACTGCTCAACCGGTGTTTTGCTCAGATAAGCGGTTGCTTGTTGCAGCAGATTGGCATGGAAGACGGAGAAGTACCGCAGATGGTCCTCTTGAGATGCGGAGTATGCTTCACTTTCTGAAATGGACAAATTTTCTTGTACGGCAGCATAGACGCGTTCTTCTTGTCCATGTATTTTGTTGACTTGGACAACTTCAATCAAGTTGGATTCCAGCATTAGCTTCATATGGCGGTATAGGGTTGCTTGCGGCACATCCCCAAGCGCTTCCACCAATTGCATAATGGTTTGAGGTTCTCCCGTAAGCAGCTGTTGAATGATTCGCATCCGTACAGGATGAAGCAGTAAATCGGTTTTTTTCACAAGTATCACCTCGTATTTGTATAGGTTGCTGAATGTGCAACGATAAGGATTGCTTGACTATCTATTATTATTTTATATAATGATAATATCATGATTGAGACAAGATTGCAAATGAAGCTCGTTGGAACGGGATGAACGAACAACAAATGAAAGTAGGGTTGAGTATGACATTAGAACAAAAATCAAAGTTGTTTAAGAAGCGATGGCCGAAAGTAGTGCTGATTATCGTGTTGGTGCTTGTAGTGTCAGGAGTCGCGGGTTCCATTTACCAAGATCGAAGCAAGCAGGCGGAAGTCACCCGATATCCGCCATTGGGCACAATGGTTGAGGTTGAAGAGAAACAGATGCATGTGTACGCACAAGGTGAAGGAGATATGACCATTGTGTTGGCTTCGGGACATGGCACGGAAAATCCATATGTGGATTTCTACCCGTTGCATGAGAAACTCTCAGAGCAGTCCAGGGTGGTAGTTTATGATCGCTTTGGTTATGGCTGGAGTGATCAAACATCGGTTCCAAGGGATATTGATATCATTACGCAAGAATTGCACACCTTATTGCACGAGAGCGGAGAGAAGGGCCCTTATCTTTTCGTCGCACATTCCATTGCATCTCTGGAGGCTATTCGCTTTGCCCAGATACACCCGGAAGAAGTTGCGGGTATTGTTCTGCTTGATGCTGGCAATCCAACATTTTACGAGACCTATGAGACACCTTCGAAAGCAGCTCAGAAGATCATGCAAACGTTGAAAAACACCGGCGTGCTGCGTATGCTATCCCATATTGATTCCGTTGCCGATACCTTGCTTCAGCCAGAAGAAGGAGATGGGCAACATATTCCTGAGTCGCTCAAGAAATTGCAGCTTGCGATGTTCTTGAAAAATTTTTCGAATGACACCGTCATTGACGAAATGCTGCATCTGCAGTCTAATGCTAAAAAAGTAATCGAGGCCGGTCATCTTGGGGATCTTCCGCTAATTTGGTTCACATCGGGAATCAATCAGCAAGCGATCCAGGGGTGGTCGGAGTCTCAGGAAGCGTTGGCGGAATGGTCTACAAACAGCAAACAAATAATATTAGATAGTGCGGGCCACTATGTGCATCACCATGAACCTGGACTTATCATCGAGGAAATTTCGAATCTGACAAAAGCTTTGCTTCAAAATTGAATGGAGCAACTCGAGGTTAACAAGAGGGGCTGTGTTTGTCTAGCTATTCGACCGACTGACAGGCGAGCTCTGCCTTTCGTAGAACGCACCTTCGTGGAAATGGATGGAGGAATTCGAATGGCGAGGCAACAACCCGGATTAGTAACTGCATGGGTTTGATTACAGAATTACTGTCTAGCTATCTCACCTGCAAAAACTCGCTTAACGAGTGTTTGCAACGAGTAAAATCGCGATGCTACGCAAAAAAAGCGAAGGTGCAACCGGAAAATGGCAAGGTTGCAACCTCTGATAGATAGATAAATAGTGGCTGTCGGTTTACGATAAGGGTGAGGTGAAGAGAATGGAATTTTATCAAAAACTAAAAAAGCTGAGGGCACAAAAAGGATGGTCCCAAGAGGAATTTGCCGAAAAGCTACAAGTCTCCAGACAAGCAATAAGTAAATGGGAGAACGGTCAAGGATTTCCGGAAACAGAAAAACTGGTGAAAATGAGCAGGCTATTCCAGGTTTCGCTCGATTACCTGTTAAAGGATGAAGATCAGTCCATTGGAGAACACGGAACGACTGAGGAAGGCTATTATGCCAGTCAGGAAGTTGTGGAAGCCTATCTTTTAAGTAAGAAGCAGGGTGCCAAAAAAATCGCCGCCGGAGTGGCTATTCTTATAGCCTCAATCTTATTGCCTATGTATTTTCAAGAAGCGTTTAGCTATGTGTTGTTTATGATGGTCGTTGCTGTTGGAGTGGCTATCTTGGTGTGGCAAGGCTTTAGCGTAAAAGCGTACAAGGAACTTGAAACACAACCATTAGTTTTTGATGATTCGTTTATTAAAGATTTTAGACAGAAAAACTTGGTCAATCGTAAAAGGTATGGAATATTAATCGTCACCGGAATTGTGATCATTATATTAAGTTTTGGGATCCCTTTTTTGACTAACGACACTGGTCAGGCTGATAGAGATCCCCTCTTAGTGCTAATGCCGCTGACATGGGCATCTGCTGTGTACTTGTTCATTATTGCAGGTTCGGCATTGGAGGGCGAACGATTGGTTACCAACAATGAAGAATATGTAAAGGAATATGAGAAAGATGAGGAATCGAGCAAACATGGCTGGATTCATGCGGTAATTTGGCCCTTGGCAGCTGTTGTTTTTCTGGCGATCGGTTTTATTTGGAATGCTTGGCATCCTGGGTGGTTAGTGTTTCTGGTTGCCGCCGTTTTTACAATCGCTTATACTGCATGGAAAAGTAGTAAAGATTGAAAAGGAAGATGGCAGTCCATTCTGACATCTTCCTCCACGATTCAAGGAACTTTCCAAGCATGCTTTTTTGAAAATACTAATACTCATATTTGTATCAATCTGATTTTGAATAACGCAACGTATATTCTTTCAAAAATAGTCTATATATCCGACTGTTTACTACAGAATCAAATAGGTCGTGAGAGTTATCTCCGAAAAGAATGTCGTTTCTTATCATTTGAAGCAAGTAGGAGTGTAAACTTTCAGGTACAAATAATCCTATTACATGTACAGGCAGGTCTTTGCATCGCTCTATAGCCCGATAAAACATCGGCAATTCGTAAGGCATAGCCGAGCCGCAAAGTATACGAATATCTGCTTGTATAAAGGATTCTTGTACCCTAGGATCACCCAAAACTCCACAATCCGTCACAATAAAGTTATAATCGCGATCAAACTCAGGGGTTAAATAAAAATTAGCCCCCTCCATTACATAAGAGTTCCCTGATTTCTCCGGCTCGAACAGATGGATAATGTGAGCCAAATGCTTGCTCGTATTGGCTTCTAAATAACAGGCATTCCCTCCATGGGCTTGAATCCAAAAAACTAAATTCATTGCCGTTGTCGTAACGCCTACCCGTCGATCGCTACCAGCTATGGCAATTCGAATGTTCTTACAGTCAAAAATATATTTCTCTTCATCAGGTTGATTTGTTTCCGACGTTGCCTCTACTGGTTCAAAGGAAACAGAATGAGTATAACGCTGCATCCCTTGCTCCGAAAAACACTCTTGTATTTCTAATAACATCGTCTCAATACTTTTTGAAGTTACTACATTCGTGATTCCAGCCCGGATCAGTTGTTGAAGAAAAGGGCTACTCTCCGGCAGCCCTTCGGCAATGACAATGATTCGAATTTCATACATCGTTTGAAACGATAACAGAGCTTGAAGCATTTCCTCATCAGATTCCATTACGGCTTTCCGATCAATCGTTACGTATCGAACGTGACTAAAATGCCGCATGTCTTTCACCACAAAGGATAGAAGCGAGAATTGTCCGGTCAGCTTTTTTACCGGCAATTCCTGCTCCGTCTCTAATTGATCCAGTAAATTCACATTCGTATTGCTGGTCAGATACAGAATCATGGTCATCCTTCTTTCATAAACAATAGGATTGATCCTACAATTACGATGACAATATAAATGAAAAGCTCGATGAGTTGCTTCTTTTTATTCATCATTCATCGTCCTCCTGCGGCTCCCATATAAGCAAACTTGTACTCGGGAATCTCGAAGTGAACGTGCATTCGTTTGGAGCCGATCATAAGCAGAGCGTGTTCGCGCTTTTTACTGGCGAGAAGCTCCTCTTCAGCTTCAGTTAAGTTGTACAGTTCCCGAGTTTCTTTGAGGTTTTGTCCATCGGTTCCCATCAGGATTTTGATGCAAGGAATATCGAGCAGCGCTTGACCGTACATCTTCACTTCAGGAGCCAGAAAATCCACGACGCTGTGAGAGATAATGGCCAAACTCGCTTCATATTTCCGTGCTCGCTTCTCGACGTTCCGAAGAAAAACTAGACTTTGCGGAACGTTCGGGTCGATCATGAGATAGGATTCATCACAGATTAGCAGTACCCGTTCATTCCGATCCTGCGACATCTGCTCCCAGCACCAGGATAGCAAATTGAAGTATTGCGTTCTCTTGATGTTATCGGACGTATTTTGAAGCGAATGCGTATCCAGACAAATGCAGCGGCTGCGGGTTTGAATGGTGCTGTGGCCATTCCATAAAAAAGAATCCCCGCCGTGTGCAATATCGTGCAACAGCAGGGATAATTCTTTATAGATGTCATCCTGTGTCGCTTGTTCCTTGGCAGAGATAAGGTTGTGGAGATCAGAAAACGTTGGAAAGTCCATGGACTTCAGTTTAGTGATGTCGGTGGTCCATGTGATTTGAAATTGATGATATAGCTCGATTAAACATTGCTTGAGAACGGCTTTTTGCATCATTGTAAGGTCAGGGATGTAAAGATTAAAAAATATCTCCAAATTTTTGAGATGCAAGGCCATATCCGACATGCCGTTTCCTTCATCCTTATAGAGCGGATGCTCCTCGTCATCATCGTCACGAGGAGCTGGGCGAATTTGCAACGGATTGATCTTTCCGCCTGCGCCGCCGCCGGCATTGATCCAATCGCCGTTTAAGCGCAGAGTTAGCTCTTTGTACTCGGATTCGGGGTCCACGAAAATGATTTTGGTTCCTTTCATGTACTCGCTAAGCGCAATATGTTTAACCGCCGTCGATTTGCCCACACCGGCTATGCCCATCACCACGATGTTGGAATTCGTTCGATCCCCGCCGCGCCGCCATAGATCAACAATAATCAGTCCGCCGCTGGCGTCCTTGGCTAGGTAATAGCCGGTTCCATCATTGAAGCCACTGCTGGCAAACGGAAAACCACCCACGAAGGTACTCATCGGCATGATTTTGTTCAATACATTTTCGATTGGCTCCTGAGCAGGATATAAAGGCGACAAATGGGTGTAGCTTTCTTTCTGAAGATGAGCAAGCGTGCGAATTTTACAGCGCATCATGCTGAATGTGTTTTCAACGCGGCGACAAGCTCGGTTGAAAAGCGTTTCTTCATGGGCAAACGGCATGACGACCATGTTCATGAGTCCTACCGTTTCGCCGTTTTGGTCAATTTGCAGCATGATTTGCTCGCCGTCCGCTGCCGCTTTTTCTGCCCGCTGGCGGGTAAGCGGGTCTTTGGCGCTGTCGGCCAGACTGCGGTTTTGGGTAATGGACTTGGAAATAGCATTGATTAAGGCGCTGTTGTCAATCGGCTGAAAACCGATGGCGACCATCGTAGCAGGCAGATTGGTGAGAGGGGAGAGCCAGCCAATGTCCACTTTTTGCGGGTATTGGATGACGCCATACATTTTAGCTGCCTCTTCTCCGACGGTAAGGCCCGCACGTGAAAAACCAAGGCCCATTGGTGTAATGGCGTTCAACAGAGATGAATTAGAGGATACGTTAGCATTGCGTGACATAAGAAGTGCCAACTCCTTTCATGAAATGATCCAAAACGGTCCGCCCGCCAGCGTTTTGTCGGGCTTCAGTTAGGATGATATTGAAATCCCAAGACTGCTCGCTCCTTTTCTTGCTAGCCGGGTCAGCGACTAAAATGTGCCCATCTTCCGTAACGCCGCGCAGAACAATGAAATGGCCGGATGAAGTGAAATGCCCTTTGGCCATAATGGCGATAACGAGCTTACCGGCACCCAGAGCATCGACGATGGTCTGCTTATCCTTAACGGTCGCACCAGTTACCTGTAAACCAAAATGTTTGGCTCCGTCTGGAATCAAGCTGTGGTAGCTGCCGGTGCCTTCTGCCAAATAGCCATTGTCATAGGCCCACTTGGACATGGTGACCGGATCAACCGTTTGACCGGTTAGCGTGGAGACCACAATGGAAAGAGAAGTCGGGCCACAACCTGCAACACCAATCGTATCGTTTGGGCCGTAAGGCTTGTCTGCCCATCGGATATCTAGTTGGTTAAAGTACACGACTTCTCGGCCGCCGTCCTGGAATACGACACCTTCGTATTGCTGGCCATTGCTTTCCTTGTAACCCTCTTCATCTGCTTGCAACAATTGCGTGTATCCGTAATCGGAGCGTAAATTTTCAACAATTGGAGCTTCATTGGGAGTGAGCCAGATTTTGAGGGATTCAATCGGTGAAGTTAACAGTTGTAAAATCATGGCGACGAGAAGCAAAAGCGCGACAATAGGAACGGCGATTAGAAGGAGGAGACGTTTGCGCGCTTCTTCGTCAGCAGCCAATTTGGCGGCAAGTTGCGCTAGTAACTTAGCCGTTGATGGGTCCATGCGTTATCCCTCCCTGAAAAATAAAAATGGGATGGCTTCCTCTGGGTCATCTTGATCGAGGTGACTGTAAGCCGGATTGTTCACCAAATTGCATAGTCGAACAATCTCTTGCTGCTTAAGAAGTTGAGCCTGCACTCCGGCATCTTCAAAATGCTGGACAAGTCGTTTGGCCTTGTCCAATAAGTTGCGTTCATCGCCCTGTTCTTGTCGTTGCCAGAGCGTCAAATAAAATTGCCGCTCAACCACTTCACCGGATAGGGACAACGTGTTCATCTCCATCAATTCTTGTCGCAGCAGTTCTTTTTGTGTAGCATCGGCGGAGGGGAGCAAGGAGGAAAGATCGGTAATTAAGGGGGAAATATCGACCGGTCGGCTGACAGCCAGAAATTTAAAGGGGAATCGAATAGAAGAAAGCTCGGCGGTTAGCTTTCGGATAAGAAGCCGCTTTTCTGCGAGGCTTAACAGGTCAAGGCTGATTGGAAAGAGGCGAAGGTAAGACAGTACCCAGCCGTCCAATGTAAACAGGAAATGTCCTTGAATATCTTGAACGTTGACGAATTGTTGCGCCGTTTGATCAGCCGCATCACTCGTCGCTTGCGATCGTCGCTTGCTGGTTCGGAGGAAAAATAGAACTGCTCCTCCGCCTATGAGGCAGAAGAGCAGGATGAGGATCGGCAGCAGCATGGAAGCAGCACCATCCTTTCATTATTTTAGTGGCGCGATATGCCAATCGGAGAACAAGTTATCAGATATTGTGATTGAACTTTGAAGTTGTAACGTGAGCATCCCGTCTGGTGTCCAAGCATCCAATACACGCGTAATCGGGGTATAGGGACCATCGGGGTACCAGATGGGCGTGAAGTGTACCCGACTTTGGTAGGTGGAGAAGACATTCGGCATTAACCAGAGGTTGGCGTTCAATCCATTCGTTTTCAGGTCATGCAGTCGCCAATACGTTTGATAGTTAAATTCGGGGAAATAAGATACGGCATTTTGCGCTCCAGTCATGTGGCTGCTGGGCGCATTAGAAGACACGGCAGTAGATACATCCATTTCAATGCCGTATCCGGATTTGATGCGGTCGGAAGCTGTATTAGGAGACTTGGTATCAGGAGTAACGGATTGTGTGGCCGAAAGCGAGGCGTTATAGCCTGTCCAGGTGTAATCCCACCATCCTTGATCTTCCCAGTGCCCAAAGTCCACCCAATAACCGCTATCCGGTCCGGCGCTAATCCATTGCCACTTTGGAATCCAAACCCAATAGGCGTGCCAGCGAGCAGACCATATGCCCCAGGAAGCGGTGGTTTTGGCTGTATAGCTAAGGATAGAGGGCTCTTGAAAGCTATCATTTCGGTCCGTTGCCTTCGGATCGGGAGGTATATTCTGATTAAGATCGACAATGGAGGCGGTGATGGGAGAAGCGCTTAATGAGCCCTTTGAGGAGCTTACCTGAATGGAAATCGTCTGGGGTTGGCTTGGTGTGCGCCATTTAACCCAAACCAGTTGACTGTCTCCCTCTGGAATAACAATATTACTGACGGTGTAGCTGCTGCCCATGATATGGAAAGTAACGCTGGCCGGGGACTCTGGAGTGATCGGGGCGGAAGTGGAGAGACGTGCGGATGTAATAACCTCGGTATTGGTGCGATACTGCACGCTTGTTTGACTTGGTGGCGGGGGTGTAGGTGGCGCACCGTTAAAACGGACAATGCCAAGTCCCAGGGAAGTGATAATTTGGTCGTTGCTTACCCTGCTGCTACGTGAGCCGCTCCACGCGGGGAAATCAAGATCGGGATTTTCCAGAAACATGGACAAAGGCAGATTTTGATGGGTGAGGCTCACCATTTTGGAACGTAGACCCCCACTAAGGATTTGATCGTATAAAGCCGCTTCATGAGCCGTCATCGCCATGAATCCGCCTTGAAAGGTAAGATAGGCAATGGGCTCCAGCAGTAGCTTATAATTTCCGTTGGTCAACGTATCGTAATCCATGCCGGTATCGTTGGCCACCATTTTGACTGCACCTTCGGACGTGAAATATCTTTTGATGACCTCAATGTTGGTTATGGTATCACCAGAGCTGATAATGCGTGGCATTGGGGTTGCGGGGATTTTATAAGCGTAGCCTCCCACCTTTACCGTAAGAAGTGTGCCGCTACGATATTGGAGTTTGCTGACTTTCCCAAAATGAATTAAACCGGAGGAAGGTGTTTTGTTTGTATAATCTAAAGGGTTTGAGACAGGCTTTTCATCTATTGCTCGAACTATCGTTATTCTTACTCCGTCATAACCGGGGGTCCATTTATTTTGCGATGTTCCCGATCCCATGTCTCCTCCGCCATTATCAATATTCCCGTCACCGTTTGCATAGATTGAGGAACTAACGGAAGACACAATTATGAATAAAGAAAGTACTGAAATGAGGAAACGTTTCATTCTGATCTCCTCCCAAAGCAAAAAGGTACAGGCGATTACCTGTACCTCAGCTCAATGTAATATTTTAATCCATCGTACCTACTTGCTTATTCCAATCTCCATCTGAACTGCTTTGACTGCCTTGATTTTCACCAGAGTCTTCGACCCAACCGAAACCTGGAACAAAGACTTTGCCACTGCTATTTTTGTCGCCCGCATTCGGCTCATTTTGCGGCTTGTTCGGCTGGGTTTCTTTCTCCTCATAAGTCGGAGGAGTATCAGGAGCCTGTGGTTGCTCCGTTTCTACGGGCTTAGGCTTTGGCGGCTCTGTCGGTTTTGGTGTCGGAACCGGTTCGGTAAGAGGTACTTCGACTTCCTTAACTTCTTTCTCCGGTTGAAGCACAGGCGATTCCGAAATGCTTGAACCCGCATCTTGTGTTACTTCGGGAACGTCGGGAACCGTGATAGGTTTAGAATTAGAAAGTTGAGCGTCAGAAGATGGATCGGGTGTAACATCCGGTATCGTAACAGCGGCAGAAGGATTGGGAGATGGAGAAACGTTCTGGTTGGTTTCAACCTTGGCAGATTTACCGCCGCCATCATTGTTTAACGCCCATAATCCCATTGCTCCTAAAAGAATGATGCAGCCCGTCCATACCCATATTTTGCGTTTCAAGATGAATCAACTCCTTTTCATTTGAATGAATAGAAAAAGGAATGGTTATCCCTATTATACTGTATAAATCTGTAAATTCCAATTAAAACGGTGATCTTGTTCGTTACGTATGATTTTTGGACTTTCAGAAACGTGGTCGATACACGGCCTGAACCGTCAGGTTTGCTTGCATGGGAGGCAGATGCCCCCAGCCAAATGATAGTGGCACGGTGAGGTGGATCTGAGCTTCAGCGGTAAACTGTTGCATGGAATGGGGGGACGTGGGAGCAAACGGTGTATTGATGACATTTACTTTTAGTTGGGAAATGCTATATTCGATGTGCTCTGAGGACTTCCTTACATAGCTGCTCTCTTCCTGAACGAGTCCTAAATCCCGGCTGATGCGGTTGTAGATGTCACCTGTCGTCCATGATTCTTGCCACTGATTGCTGGAGCGGGTATACCCTCCCGAATAACTTTGGCGTAAGCCATTGTAGACCAAGCTATAGTTCTCTGTCGCCACGGCTATGATGGCGCTTTGTGTGGCGTCCCGTACTTCGGCTGCAATAATAGACAGCCGAAAGTATTCAAAGATGCAGCAGGACAGCAGCAGAATAGCCAGTACGATCGTTATCGCAAGTGGATACCCGCTGCCAGAACGGTTTTTCCAAAGTCGCATCATTTCCAATACACCTCGGACTTTCCTTTAGCAGAAGCAGAAAGCTCGATGGGAAACGAGCCAAAGCCTCCGAATAAACCGATATCTACCGTCATGTGCAGCGAGACCGACACTTCCTCATTAATTTGAATTTGGCCTGTTTTGCTCCACGAAATGGTGGGGTGCAGCCCGGTTTGTTCCTGCAATTCATTGACCCGCTGTGTAGTTTCCGAGCCGACTCTGCCGGAAATCTCTGCTTCCCTCACCAGTTCATTCGCGAACGTATTCAGCTTTTGCTGGGCCATAAACACCGGAAAGACTTGAATGGCAAGTCCGACGCAGAGCATGGCCGCCAGCACAATGACGGCGACATCGACATAGCCTTCGCCTCGCCGGGAGCAGATCGCTCGATTCAGCATAGAAAGCCTCCTTTCTTAAATGGACTAGAACAACTTGCCGATCGCCTTCATGATCTCCATGCCGATAATGACCATGTAGGTAAGGATGTAACAGGCAAGCATGAGGAAGGAATATTTGCGGATTTTGCCGGGGCGTTTCATTGCAATCCGCTTGAGCTTCTGGATCTCGGCCAGTTTGAAATCGTGAGCCAACATCTCAAAATAGACAACGCCTTGGTCGCCGCGCAAGACGGCCAGCAAGCCGCGCACCATGTCAGAGAGCATGGGGCTGCCGATTCGGGTTTCTAGTCGGAGCAGCGCGGTTTCCAAATTGCCGCTTTTCATATCAGCAATCGTCATTTGAAGTTCATGCTGCAAACTCTCTCCGGCATGGCTGGCATACGTCTCCAGTATCCGCAGGACATCGCGGGATGCCTTCAATTCTTGGGCTACGGTTGCGACAAAACGGGGGAGCTCCGTTTCAATTTGTTCTCGCTTTTTTCGCACCACTTCGTCGGCAGAGCGATAGTCCTTAAAAAAGAGAGCGATTGCCAAAAAAATCAATAGGGGAGAAAGCAGAGGCAGCAAGGGAAGCAGCGCCATTCCTGCACCCAAGATTAGACCTGCTTTTACAATCGCTTGCGAGAGAAACACTTCGGGTGTGAGGGAGATGCCCGCGGAACGGAGCGTAGCCGCCGTCTTACGTTTGTAATAGTCGCTGAGTGGCAAGCGTTCTGCCAGCAAGGCGGAGAGACGAAAGAGCAGCACGTGCAGGGAGGATGGTTTTCCGTTACCAGTTTTGGCTACCTCCAGAATCGCTCTTGTGCTGGCACGGGTGGAGACATGCATTAGATCAGCCAACAAAAAATAGGCACCGGCTGCAAAAGACAAACCGAAACCAAAAAGAAGTCCCGTCATAAATCAGGTGACACCTCCTTTACCGTTCCCATTCGTCATCGATTTCGTCTGACGAATGCAGTGTTTCGTATGGATAGTCGCTTTGTTCCATCACTGGAAGGGAGATGGACTCGTAGTTGGCAGTCCTTTCTGCAACGCTCGGCAATTTGCCCATTTCAGCCATGGACAGGTAGCCGTTGCCTGCAATGATGATGTGATCAAGTACTTGGATGTTTAATGGGTTGAAAATATCAACCATCCGTCGTGTTAACTGTACGTCTTCAGGAGAAGGGGAGAGCGTGCCGCCTGGATGATTATGGGCAAATATTAAAGAGGAGCAGTCGCAATTCAATGCGGCCTTCAAGATATCACGGGGGTAAACAGGCGCTTGGTCGATGCTTCCTTCCGAAATCGTTCGGGTCTCGATGATGCGATTGCTGTTATTCAAGAAGGCAACCATGAACCGTTCCCGGTCCCGAACGCCTTCGAGCAGCGTAGAAAAATAGTCGCCTGCTTGTTGTGGCGAGCGAATACACTGTCTGGCGTTTTCTTCCTCCCACTTGACTACGCGATAGGCCCGAAGGAATGCATTGAGCTGTTCGATCTTTTGAAATTGCGCAACAGTCGGTTCCAAAACACGAGGATGTTCCAGCACGTTTATCAGGTTGTTTACCTTGCCGTATTCCTCCAGCTTGTCTAGCGGGATGCGAGTCAATTTGTGAATAGATTGGACAAAATCAGAAAAATACTTCTCATTCGTGTGGAGGTAACCCATAATCGTTTTCCTCCCCGAGTTCGGTATCATCCCTTTGTGACATGCGATCAATCAACAATTGAAGCGCTCGAAGCTTCTCCAAGCTTTCCGTTGATAAGGGCATTCCCTCATCTAACCGTTGGAAAAGGCTGACCACGCCGTACCGAGCAAGCAGTTTTTCCAAACGGGCACTTTCATTCTCATCCGCTTCAATCAACTCTCCCAGCAAGGCAGCGACGTCTTTGTTGTTCATAAAGGTATCCTCCTATCTTCGATAATCAAGCGGGCGTGTCAATCGAATGACCGCACCCAAAGAAATCAGTATAGCTAGCCCACATAACGCTAGCACCATGTGGCCCGGCGTCGTTTGCGTCAAGGCGCGATACCAGTCCCGATTCAAAAAGTATAGCAACGGGATATTGCCAATCAGCAGGAGCGCCATCGTCAAAAACTCTTTTAGCGGCTCATATAACGCCGAATCCAGTTCAGCCGAAACGACGCGCATATCCGATAGCTTGGCGACAATGGGCATCAGTGTCGTTTTCAATGTGCGATCCTCCTGACAAGCCATCAATGCGTCGCACCATTCCTGAAATACGCTGTTATGGATGCGGCCTCGCAGCTCTGTGAGCGCCAGATGCAAATTCGTATGAATCAGTTTGGATTCAGCCAAAAACGCCTGAAACACATCGGATACGGGCGGATTCAAATAGGGCAAATTCTCCTCCACTGCCGACAGGATATTTTCGCTGCGCAGATACGATGTTGTAATAACGGACAATGCGGTTTCCAATTCGGCATGCAACCGTTTTTTATAAAACGTTGTACTAAACAGCACGAGCCAAAAAGGCGACATCGCCAGCCCGCTTGCAAAGACCGGCAGAAGCCAAACATTATTCAGCATTAAAGCAAGCAGCGAACCACCTATTGCCAGTAGCAGGGAAAGAGTAAAAAGAAAGCCTATGCGCTGCTCATGACCCGTTTGCTGTAAAATAGCGGTCACCTCGGCAATCGTAGCCCGCCATCCTTTCAGCTTCTTTGGGCGCTGGATGCGGCGCATTTGCTCAGCTATCGACGGATTGCGCGTTTGCCCTCGCTGCAAGCGTTCTACCAACGCTTCGATCAGCAGCCGAGGGGACAATCGGAGCAGCAGCAGGCTTCCTGCGGATAAGCCGACAAAGGCAAGCAGGAGCAAAACTATCATGTGCTATCGCCCCCTTTTTGTAATCGTTGCAACATGGACAAGGGGAGACCGTTTTCCAATAGACGCTTCTGTAAACCGGGAGAGATGTCGTTCACTTTTTCATAGTCGCCTTCAATGCGAATCTGTCCGCCGACTTCCCGAGTGGATCGGACTGCGAATCGATACAAAGGAACCACTTCACGCGTTCCATCCAGTTGAATGCGGCATTCCGTGATCTCCATGATGCGTCGAACATTATCCTCCAGCTTTTTGACAAAAAGGACAATCGGGAACGCTTCGGTGACCAAATTGAAAAGCGTTCTGTCATTCATTTCATACTTTTGCGTACAAAGCGTGACCATCCGATAATAGGTAGCAAGGCATGAATTGGCGTGGGTCGTAGTGATCACCGTATGACCGGTACGAGCCGCTTCCTGAGCGGCAAACGCCTCGGCGGATTTCATTTCTCCAACACAGATCACATCAGGGTTGGCTGTGAGTGCAAACTCAAGTAATTTCTCCTGATCGATGTTTTGACGCGGGTCATCGCTGGAACGGGTTACCGTATGCACGACATTATTCAACACATGACCATCTTCATCGGTGATGACAAGATCAAACTCGCGGGTGCCGTTTTCAATCGTAAAAATACGCTTGTCAAAAGGGATGGTGGATAACAGCCAGCTCATCAGTGTGGTTTTGCCGCTGCCAGTTGCTCCGGTGACACAAATTGATAGACCATAGCGGAGACACAAGCTAAGAAAGTCCAGCATGTCGTCGGTGGCCGTACCGCCTCGAATAAAATCTTCCCGCGCCAGCTTTTGCGGGTTGACAATCCGAATGGAAGCGGCGATGCCTTTGTCCTTATCCGTGATCGGTAGACCAAAAACGGTAATGCGAATGTTGTTGGCAAGGTGTCCACGAACGATGGGCTGCGAGTAGTCGAGAATCATGCCGGACTGGTGGAGTAAACGCCGAATCACATTGACCGCATGTTCGGGGGAAGAGAACTGTTCATCGGCAGGCAGGATAGAGCCGTTCGTGTAGCTGATTTTCACGTCGTTATAGCCGTTAATGTTGATCTCTTCCACGTCACTTGCAAACAAGTAGCGGGTCAAAAACGAATACTCCACCATTTCCGCGTACAGCCGGTCGATCAGTTCATCCAAGGAAAGACTAGAGACATGCAGACGATGATCGGTCAAGTATTGACTAATGTACGCGATTATCTGCTGTTTTTGCTCTGCCGGATGCCTGCTAAGCAACGTCGCGTATTTGCTAGAAAGGTAGGCTTGTACCTCCTTCAGTACTTCGTTAAAGGGCTTGGATTGGCTGGAGAAATAAAGTGCGGTTTGGTTCATTTTCGACCACCTCGCCAGCTCCAAAGCTGCCCTTTGAACCAACGTACGATAGATGCCTTGTTCGCAGCCGATACGGATCGCTGATGTGGCTTCTGCGTGTCCTCGGAGACGATCAACCCCATCATGTGGGAGATGCCTTCCTGATAGGCAGTGGCATCCTTGCCGGGCGGAAGCGAGTCCATTAATCTTGCTTCGAGGGCTTGCTGTTCCAGCGCAGCGATGTGTGGCAGGAGGAAGCGGATACCTCCGACAACTTGGCTGTACGTCCGACTGTCTTGTCCGGGTTTGACATTGGACAGAATCGGAATCGTTTCCGCGTGTTTAAACCGGGCATCGGACAACAGCGGCAAATAGGAAGCGTAAAACATCATGCTTTTCAGGTCGCAGGTATGAAACCGGAACACCGTATCGGCCAATTCCAGCGCCACGGTAGAGAGCAAGTAGGCGGACACATAGCTGGCGCAATCCACCAGCACGACATCGGCGGTATGTCTGGCCAGTGTCAATAAGTCAACGGCTCGTTCACGGCTGTAGTCGGCATAGGAAAATAAATGATCGCCTTTTTTGTAGCCCAGAAATGCGAGATGGGGTGATCCTTTTAATGCGAGAGAATAGCGAAGTAGGTCTTCTTGGGCAAGTGTGGGCAGACTGAGCAGTTCGCCAAGTGATTGTTGCTCACTTACCTGCTGAGGTACGATCGAGGCAACGGAAGGGCAGAGGGCATCGCTAAAAATGACGAGTACATTTTTACGGCGAGCGGCAAGGGCTTGAGCCAGCTTGACGGTGGCAATCGTTTTGCCGCTAAACGGACTGCCCCACATGACAATCAGCGGTTTGTTATTCATGCGCAGCTTCCTCCGGTTTCTCCTTGGAAGTAAAATAGGCATCTTGTTGATCAAGGAATCGTTGCGCAGTTGCCGCATCTCCCCGATATACGAGTGCAGCATGGAGCTTTCCTTTGTTTTCGATATCGGTCAATAAAACGGCTTGCTGTGGCTGAACGAGCAGTGTAAGCGTGGAAGGCAGTTCCTTTTCGTTCTCGTCTTTTTGGTCGTTTGTTGCGGATTGGGCATCCAGACCTCTGCTAGTCGTTACCGACAATACTTCAACATACTGTAACTCCGGGGGCAGCGCGGTCGTACGAAGATCGCCGTAGTCGGCTGCGATCAAGCTGACAATATCACCAGGCTGCAGCTTACCTGACAGTCCTGCCGCGAGGCTTTTGATCGTAACGGATAGGGCTTGTTTTTGTCCGTCAAGACGGGTCAGATAAGCGTCGAGGGGAACTGCCGACAGCTTGGAGGGGAGTACATAGTCGCCAGCTTTCAGGTCGACAGTGGCATACTGCCCCACTACATCATCACTTGATTTCAGTACGTCAGCGGGCAAGTTGTAGGCTCCGACATTGGCATTTTCTACGTGGGTTGCGGCAATGGCCTCTCCCCTAGCCACATCTTGGACAATGCGTACAATGGCGACTTGTTCGCTGGCGCTCCGGTTCAGCAACGGTGCAATGCCGAGGCAAAGGATGAGGGAGAGAATAATGCAGCTTGTCCCCAACACGGTACGGTTTTTTATCCAACTCATGAATGTGAGTAACCTCCTTCTTTCATAACAAATGAAGTAATGTAAACGAGAGCAAACCGCCTGCCGCGAGAAAAGGAACTAGCGGTAAGGCGGTCTGTTTGGCGCTTTTAAGTCCACTACGAAAAGCAATCCCAATGGCGAACAGCAAAACGAGCGTTAACCCAACAATACTTTGCAGGATGCCGCCGACAGGTCCCAAGACAAAGCCGCAGGCAGCCATCAGCTTGATGTCGCCGCCGCCGATCTTTCCGCCTGTGATAACGGCGGCCAGCAGATAAGGCAAGCTGGTGGCAAGCAGGCCAAGGAGAGCCGACACCAGTTGAAGCTGGAGCAAGCCTGAACCAACTAACGCAAGCGGCAACCAATTGGGAATCTCACGTGTGCGAATGTCGTGAGAACTCGCGATCATGAGAAACAAGGCAAACAGAAAGCCTTTTACCAAAAAGGTGGGCTCCGCGTCCATCATGGCTTGCGCTCCGTCATCGTCCAACTGCTCAAACTACGATAAGGGTAGAACTTCTGCGATTTTGCAAAACGAATCATAAACGTGATCTGGTCCAGCACGGACAAATTGTGCCGGTCCTTGGTCGTCATCATTACGGAGGCGGATACGCCGATCAGAAAGACAACCATCGCCAGCGGGACGCTGCCACCCATCAGCCAAAGGAATAGAGCGATACCTACAGCGGCAAGTGAGCCTACAGCAGATTGACCAAGCTGACGCTGACCAAAGCCGGGGAACCACTCCGCTTCAGGCTTGACACCAAGGGGAATGTACAAGGACTGTTCTTCCAACAACATTGTCTTCTCCTCCTTTACAAGTTGTGTTGTTTTTTAATATGGGTTCGCAAGCAGGAGAAATGAAACGAGCAGAGAAGTTGAACCTTTAAGCGAACCATTTATTACGTTGGATGAATGACAGGACATTTTCAGGAGGGATGAAAATGAAAGGCAGAGAATCGGAGACAAGAGCTTTTCAATTACCCGCTGTTGATTTTGAAGATTTGCGTTATTTATTGGAAGAGCTAACTTTAGATAAGGTGGAGGTTCAAAATCCTTATGGAGGACGAGCATTAGGGAAAGTCGAAGTCGACTCGGCTGAAGGGAAAGTCAGTATGGTTTTACGCTCGGAGCTTTATTGCCATGAAGCTTCGATTTATCAAAGTCTGATCATTGACAGAATTGCTTTGGCACCAGAGCGAATGGGGATTGGAACAAGAGTGGTCGAATGGTTAAAAGACTATGCACAGCGTAAAGGTTTTGATCGAATTTGTATCAGAAATGCTCATACGGATGCTAGCGTTGGACTGGCGCATAAACTAGGTTTTATAAACGTTCCCGTTGATGTTCATCTTCGAGAGATGTTCAGTAAAGAGGAGTCATCCGATTTCCATCTGCTAATTTCACGGTGTTAGGCCTGAGAATCTGAACTATAGGTGTCGGCAAGCACATTGGGCCATTTAATGCCGCAGGCGAGATCATGGATACAGGTCTCGCTTTCTCTTGCACAGGGGGAGAGAAAACTCTTCAGTTACTGATAGTAATACTGGATAATGTCTTTTACTTGCCAGATGCTTTCTGCGAGTATATAAAACAACACGACATTGCGGGCACGCTTTTTGTACTTGGTCGCTTCTTCGTCGGCTCCTGACAGGCGTACCATACAATAGATGAAGCGAAAGATGCAGCCCAGGCGAATAAGCACGATGACCGCCTGAGCTAGTTCCTCTAGCGTTACCATTTTCCTCACCCGGCCTTTATGAGCTTTCGGGCCATACCAACCAGCTTCACGCTATGGTAGACGTTGTTCACGACACCGCCGCCTCCGCCAGTCGTAATCAAGAAGTCAGATAAAAAGCGAGGTGTCCGAATCGCTAGCACCATACAGGCCATGCCCCAAAAGATGTGGTCTTGCAGCATCAGGCCAACGCCCAGTTTAGCAAGCGCAATTTGAATGACAACCGCCAGCATCGATTGCATAAACTTCTGCGCATAAGCACGAAAGATGCCCCGGTCATTATCCAGCAATCCTGCGCAGGCTAACGGGATACCTACCCGCAAAATAAACATCTCCAGTCCGCGCATGAGGAATTGGAAATAAAGAATAAAGAAACAGACAACAAAGATGAGACCGAAAATGGCGGTCACCAGTCCCATGGAACTGATACTGTCCACCCAGAACTGCCAGTTATAGTCGGTGGACTGGCCAATGACAGCCAACAATCGGTCTGTTAAGTCCTCTACGATCTGACCGAGCCAGGTGTAGATGGTCGGGAAGCAAATGGCAACTGCCATGGCCCGAAAAAAGTTGGTAAGCAATAATAGCGGCTCCTCATCCGGATCGCCGTCTGTCCAGAGGACATAAATTTCAAATCCCTTTTTCAAAAACTTCAAGATCATGAGCGCGACTCCAAAACCGAACAGGATGTCATACAAACTTTCGGCAAGATCCACGCCGGTGGAAAGCGTCATGTAACGCTCTGCATAAAGAGAGATGGGGATGATGTCTTTCAACAACGTATCCATGTAGATGAGCGCGCCATTTAGAATGGCGACAATGAGCAACAATAAAATTTTGTCCACTGATTCCTCCTTTCCGGGAAGCGGTGCGGACACCGCTTCCGCTCAAGGCAGGTTTACCCCCTGTAGTTGAACATTTCTTGGATTCGCTGCCTCAGTGTCGGCAGAATGGTTTCGCCAAACAGCAGGTACAGGCCAGCCAGTACCAGTGCTCCAATGACAACGGCCATAAGGATTTTGACCGCCGTATCCACAAAGCCTTCCCCGCGGCGATTGCTAATCGCCTGCTTCACGTTCATTACCGCACGAAAGTATTTTTTTTGCAGCCATTGTTTCATGATAAGATAGCCTCCTGATTTTTTAGGATAGAAAAAACAGCCTGCCGATGCCTCAGCAGGCTTGTCTTACTTGTAGTAACCGATGATGACGTTGAGCAAGGCTGAACCAAGCACCGCCCCGATACAAGAAACAACCGCTATGATAATGCGGTTGTTCCACTTTTTGGTGTCCATTTCATCGGCGGCGGAACGGCGAATAAAGAAATAAATAATGAGCAGACCGGTAACAACGGGGGCCAATATCATCAGCCAAGTGGTGACGTCACCGATCAGTTTTTCCGTCCCTGTCGCCAGCTTGCTATCTTGAATGCTATTTGCGTAAACGGAAGACGCTGAGAAAAGAAAACCTAAGCTACAGCAGGCTGCTGACAAAGAATAACGAATCAAAGCTTTTACTCTTCTGAAGAATAAGGTGGAAATTGGTTTTGCGCGGCTGCCGCACGTTGCTGTTCGGCCAGTTGCCTTGCAATGTCCTTCTGGTAGTACACCCAAATGTTCCACAGCTTCACCTCCTCTCGGGTGTCGGTTCGAATGGGCCTCCGCTTTTCTCGTTCTTCCCGAACTTGGCGATTATGTTCCTTGTCACCCAAGCCCATCATGCGATTGAAAGCCCAGGTGCTTAAATCGGGAGCGAACATCATGGCCGGATGACTGCGGGAAAGCACGAGTTGATAGGGACGGGAGATGCGGCGCACCTCATCCACGGTCAGCAGCTTGCGCTCCAACAAATTGAGACTATGGGACGTGCTAGGCGTCGAGTATTTCCCGTGCGAAGCAGATAACGAGTAGCTGGAGGTGGTGTAGGTGCCGAGCTTTTCGCTGACTTCACGCAGCGTTTCTAAATCGTCTGCCTGCAAATAAATCCAGGTCTGGCAGTTCGATTTGATCGTGTTTGCCACATGATCGTCGTACTTTTCCTTGAGCTGTTCGAAACTCTGCACGAACAGGTTAAAACGCATCCCGCGTCCGCCGCCGACCGTCAATTTGTTCGTAAAATCGGCAATCGGCGTAAAGTTCCCGAACTCATCAAGCAGAAAGTTGACGCGCCGTTTAAGCCGTCCGCCGCGCAAGTCGGCCTCTGTCGTCAGCAACTCATATAGCTGAGAAATCATCAGAGACGCAACCGGATAAAACGTCGTCTTTTCGTCCGGCAAAATAATAAAAAGCGCCTGTTTCTTCTCGCCAAGATCGGCTAAAGAAAAGTCGCTTTTATGGGTAATCGCATAGATGGATTTGGAAGTAAACAATCTCAGCGTCGTGAGTGCCGAGGTGAAGAAGCTGCCTTTGGTGCGTGAAGGCGCAATGTCGGAAATACTGAGCAGCGCCCGGGCAGGATGCTGCTGCGGCAAGCGCTTGATATACTCCTGCATCGGCGTTTTGTTTCCGGTTTGCTTGTTCATCTCGGCCAAAAACCAGTACACGTTGGTCATGTTCTGATATTCCGGTCGCTTGATGTTGTCCCAAATGACGCTTAAGATAGAGGCTGCAATGACGGACATCTCGCCGTTTGTCCAAATTTTTTCCCCCTGCGCTTTGCCGACCAGCACATTCGTCATATCCCAGGCCAGCATTTCGGCTTGTTCCTGATTGCCTCTTAGCGTGGCGTCAATCACCGGCTGGAGCAGGTTATAATGATGGCTCTTTTCCGGGTGGCGGAAATCCAGCGCGAGTACCTCATAGCCCAGCTTTTCCAGAAGGGGAGCGCTGTAATGGAATAACTCCGCCTTCGGATCGGAGATGACCAGCGATTCACCGGCCAGCGCCAATAGGCCAATGGATTGCAGGACGACAGAGCGAGACTTGCCGCTGCGTGTAGCGCCAATGCAAAGCGTATGGACATCATCGCCCACGTAATAAAGTCGTTCTCTCCCGCGATCTTGCTGCAAACCAAGCACAATGCCGCCGTTGCGCAAGTTAAGCGAATTTTTGGGAATCGTCTTCGGATGAAAAGGCATTGATTAGACCTCCTGTGTGAGTGATTTTCAAAAAACGTCGTAGAGTAAAGGTAGAGTAAATGGTGATAATTGACAAATTGTAGACTCGTGTTAAAATGTCATTAATATATGGAGAAGAGTAATGAAGAGAAGAAAGTAGAAGAGCTCTTATGTCCAGAGAGCAGAGGGAATGCTGCAACCTTTGCCTTAAACTCTTGTACATAGTCGTCTCAGAACTGTTAGGCGAAACCGAATGAAGCGCTAAATTCGGCGAGTAGTCTCAAACGGGTGCACCCGTTATCGTGCTGAAAGTAAGAAGAATTTACTTTGTGAGGCCGAGATCGCGAGATTTCTGGCAAATCAGGGTGGTACCGCGAAAATGAACCCTTTCGTCCCTAAGTCATGGCAGTATGCTGTGGACTTGGACGGAAGGTTTTTTTGTTGATATCTTTTTTACCAGCAGAAGGAGATGGAATTTATGCCGTATTCAGGACAGACGAAACCGTTAACTCCCGCGCTTCTCCTCTTAATGTCGGTGTCATGCGGGCTTGCTATTGCAAATTTGTACTACAATCAGCCCTTGTTAGCTGATATGGGGCGAACATTTGGGGTGGATGATCAACATTCAGGGATCATTTCCATGCTCACCCAGATCGGTTTTGCTGTGGGCATGTTTTTATTTATCCCCTTGGGGGATATCTATGAAAAAAGGAAGTTGATCACAGTGCTTCTGCTCGCGGTCGGGTTGGCGTTGATTTTCCTGGCAACGGCGCAAACACTGATGTGGCTTTATGCAGCAAGCCTTGCAGTGGGTATCACTACCGTAACGCCACAAATCATGGTACCACTGGCGGCTGAGATTGCTGCTCCCAATGAACGAGGCAAAGCAATCGGGAGTGTGATGAGCGGTCTCCTGACTGGTATTTTGCTCGCACGAACAGTCGCCGGTTTTATTGGCGAGTTGTTTGGCTGGCGGGTCATGTTTGGATTTGCCGCCGCGATGATGTTTGGTATGGCATTTATTTTGTTTCGGCAACTGCCCGCTAGCCAATCGAGGGCAAAACTAACGTATAACGAATTGATCCGTTCCATTGGTCAGTTGATCTCCAAAGAGCGCACACTCCGGGAATCAGCGCTTATTGGCGCGTTTATGTTCGGCGCATTCAGTGCATTCTGGACGACACTGACCTTTTTTTTGGAAGGTCCAAGCTACCAGTACGGAAGCACCTTGATCGGACTGTTCGGCCTTATTGGTGTAGTTGGAGCAGCTACAGCCTCTATAATCGGTCGACTGGCGGATCATGTCAGTCCCAAACGCATGATTGGATGGATGAGTGTAGTCGTCTTGCTCTCCTACTTATCCTTCGGGCTGCTCGGAACCTGGCTCTGGGGGTTAATCCTCGGTGTCGTTTTGTTGGATTTGGGTTATCAAGGCGTTCACGTTTCCAATCAGGCTCGCATTTACAGCCTGTTGCCTGATGCAGGAAGCAGACTGAACACCGTTTATATGGTCAGTTCATTTCTGGGAGGTTCCATAGGCTCGGCTTGTGGTGCGGCTGCTTGGAGCCATTGGGGATGGTTCGGCGCATGTGCTGTCGGTGGGGGAATGGCAGCCATGGCATTCCTGGTTTGGTTGGCTCATCGCTTGTCAAAACGTGAATAAACGGTGTGTTCCGAATTTAAGGGGAACGTTAAAGGTACGGCTTAAATTAGGTATTGCCGCCCCAGGCAACTATCTTAAACTATTCTTAGGAATCGTCTTCGGATGAAACGGCATCGGTTCGTTCCTCCTGTTCGGATGATTTTAAAAATTGTAAATCATCGTAACCGGTATCAAGTAAGTGCCGGATAAAAGGATGACGAAGTTCAAGCGTACAATGGTCAAACGCTTGGGACCATTCGTCTTCCTGCAGCCAGCGGGCCGATCCGTGCTGATGCTGTCCGGTTGGAACTGGCGTTTCAATGCCCGGAGCCACTTGCTGCAACTTGCTTTGATAAGGCTGGCTGTTCTTGAGGAAGAACAGAACAGCCAGCAGCATGACAATGCTTTGCAGACATACGAATAGGAGAAGATGGGGGCGGCTGGAACAGAGACTATCGAGACTTGTTGCGAGGGAAGGGAAGGCAAGTCGTGATGATTCTCCCGATAGCAAGTGATGCAGCGCGGTGCTGACAAAGAGATTGAATGCACAGCCTACCCCGACGATCAGGAAGGAAATCCAGGCCTTTTGCTTGGTCTTCACAGTTCGAGTTCTCCGCTTGGCTCAAAAAAGTCGTCCGATTCCCTGGCTTGAAGAATGGCGACAGACTTGTCGGTTTGATAGGAAACCGATCGGTGCTGAGTATCCGGCTCGTCGTTGCCCGCGGCGGCTTGATCCAGTTGGATTTGCAAAAACAACGATTTTGGCGCAGCGCAATCATGAATATGGCCCCATTCTTCCGTATGCAAATTGTGCATAGCCACGTAAACCGGAAAATCTTCGCATAACGTATGCGTTAAGCTGTCTTCACTTACAATTCGTTCGGCCACAGCGGGATGTGAGGCGGAAAGCTCGTAGATCGGGATGGCGCAATCATCCATCGCATACAGAAGATACTCGCCTTGCCCGCCAGCTTGGTTTATGGCCATCTCCGACAGGACTTGCTCTCCGATAACTTGATGAACCGCCAGCATGGGTTGTCCGTCTCGTTCTACGAAATAAATCCCGTTATCCAGTGGCTGATGATTCGTAAATTCAGTCCATGAGGTGTTTTGAGGAGGTGCAAATTCTCCGAAGTATTCTGGGGCAAAATACTTCCCGTCCTCCGCCAATTTCTCCGGGTTTTCCGTGATTTCACTCAATTCCGGGTGGGTGATCGCCCCTTGTTTGGCCAGTTCATAAGCAGGTACTACACTCTTCACATCATCAAAATAGATATGATCGCCTTGCTTGTTGCCCAATTTTAATGATTCCTCGCTCAAGACGTCTTGGGCGTAATCAGCATCCAGCACGAGGCCGCTGTTTCGCTCGGCCTGCATGGCATAGATGTGGAGGCCAACCTCCACGCAAGTCAAAATGTTGCCCCAAATGGAGCTTTCCGGTCTTGGCATAGGGATACCTCCTTTAACGTTCTTCGGCAACCTCCAATGCTTCCGGATTGCCGTCATAATCGTGAGAAAATTCTTGTTCGTAGTCCAGATGAATTTCCCGATCTTTTAACGCAGGCAGCAGGTCTTCCAGTTTATCGATCAGGATCTGCACCTGCTCAAACTGCTCGACTGTTTTGTCATTGGGCGTGATGAGAAATTTGACCATTTCATCGTGAATAAGCAGCAATTCAGCTTCATTGAACAATTTTCGTTCATCTACCAATCCACTGCGGCAAGCAAAGTTCTCCAGCGCCTCATCCTTGTTGTAGAAATATTGCCGCTGAACCGGTGTGCCATTGTCCGGGGATAAGCGGTAAGTGGAGAATACGTACTCGAACAGCGGATGATGCTTGCAAGCCAGCACAACATCGCCATACTCACATAGCTTATAAACGCCGTTGGCGATCTTGGTATCATTGTCCGTATACGGTTTATCGGTGCAGATGCCAAGCTGCAACGCCGTTTTTCGGGCCAAGTCTTGAATGCCGCTCATCAACCGATCGGGAACGGTGACAAAAGGATTCTTTTCGATGCTGTCCATGCGGGTATAAAAGGCGACGAGCTGGTCCTTCATATAAAGATCAGCCAAATAATCGGCGGACGCCGAGCGGCGCACTTCGATGCCTTGTTGAGTAAGTGCGGCAAAAAAGGCTTTATAAAACTCGCTTTTGCTTTTCATCGGGCTTCCCACCTTTTAGACAGTCTGTAAAGCGGTCATTAGCGTTCTCGATCCGCTTCCGTCTCGGCTTCCAGCAAAAGTTTGTCAATAGGGAGTAGAAGTGCGTCAATCCGGTGCAGCACCCTATCCAGATCCTCCCGGTCTTCGGAACTTAATTCTGCGTCTTGAATACCCCGAAAAAGGAGTGCTTCCCGAATAACCGACAATTCATCGGGACGAAAAGACGTAACGTCCTCGGCAAGCCCGCTGCGAAACAGAAAATCTTCCTTGGCTTCAGAATAGGTATTTTTGTGAAAGTAATGTCCAAGCGAACCTGCCAGTTCACAAAGGTAAACTGCCCGTCTCCATCGTAGCGGGCTGCCAGGACATACCCGTTGTAGTCAAGTAGTTTGCGATACTCGCTGACCGAATCGATGGTCATATACGGAGCTTCTTGGAAAGCACGCTCCATCTCCCATACTTGACTGACCAGAGGGGCAATGCGTTTGGAAGATGCCTGATAGCCCCCGGCTGGATATAACACGAAGCCGTCATCTTGCACATAGGCAAGCGGCTTTTCGTCTTTCGAGATAATCAGCGCTTCATCGGGGTTAGGTTGTTTGACGGATAGCCCTTCTTTTCTCAACTGGTAACGAAGCACTTCCAGCAACCGATCAGTGATTTCCATCGACTTTATCCTTTTTTGTCCCCTTCGGACGTGGTTTCGATAAGGGCTGAGACGGTTTCTTTTGTTTTTCGGTTGAAGCCGAACGGTTTGGGGGCTGGCGCATGAGTTGTTCAAAGGGACGAAGTTTTCCTTCCGTAAATAACATTGAATGGCTCCTTTCGCTTTAATCCACAGATTTTTTTGCTTATACACATGTTGTCTACATGTTTTTCCACAAATAAAAGAGAACGAACTATCTTTCCATGCCACGGTCTTTGTGCCGGAGCAACCATTCTTTCTTCGCTTGCTTGGATAGCTCCCCGCCCATTACGCTGATTTTGTCATCGACATCCATTTGGGTACGCATCGCAAGACTCTCCATCATGGTCAGCAGTTCCAACAATAGCTGTTCCGCCAAGGCTAGATGGCGATCTGCTTGCCGCAAGGCAGCAGCCGATTCCTTCTCCATTTTGATCATGGTGCGTAGTGTGGAAAGGATACGGTTTGCCATCCGCTTTTCAGCCTCTGCTTGGTAGTTGCCGCGTTGTTTCTCCAAACGATCTGGGTCGGACGTATAGAGACGGGCTAGCTCCAGCTTGGCCTGCACGTAATCGTTGACCAGTTCTGCCAGATATCGATTGTCACGCAGTAGTTCCTGTACCAGCTCGTCGATATGCATTTTGGTTTCCTGCGGCAGCAATTGATAAGCTAGCCTCCCCGTTGGAGGAAGGTGGCGGCGCAGTTCAAACAGCCGGCTCGCCAAGTGTTTAACGGAAGACGATTCGATGAGATGGTGCTTTGGGAAACGAAGCAGGGAGTCTTCGTTTTCGTGTTCAAAGCGACGCTGGATAGCTCGGAACGCTTTGGGATTCAACTGTTTCAGGTAAGCTTCAAAATCGTCAACAATGCGGTCGGTTTCTTTTGTGATGCCGGATTTGGCCTCGTCTCGCAGTGCACTAAATTCCTTGATTTTATAAGCGAAAGTGTCTTTGATGAGCTGCTTGCGAATACGATTGGGGATTTCAGGATGGGTGAAGTTTTTCGTGATGGTTTGCGACTTGTCCCAAAACACGACGTGGAGATGCGGATGGTCGCGCTCATTATGGAAGGCAGCGGCCCACCATAAGTTTTCAATCTTGATCTGGTTTTGGGTGGAGAGGGTGGCGATATGCTGTTCGATATAATGTTGCCAATCGGTGAAATCCGTTAAGCCGAGTTCAAGCGCGGTTTCGGTTTGAAATGAAATGACACTGCGGTACATATTTTTGCCTTCCCGGGAGATTTGTCGGGCCATCCGGGCGACTTCTTGCCAAGAATCAAAGGCTTTGAGCGTCCCGGGCTTCATTTTTCCAAACAGCCCGTGGCTCTTGTTTGGATGTTTAACCGCACCGGGACGGGTGGCGATATACCCGATGTGCACATAGTTGTTAACAGCCGTTTTCGGATGATTCGGATGAAAAAAGCGCTGTTTATAAATCAGCGCCGACATCGGTATCTCCTCCCCGCAGTCGTTCCAGATTTTGATCGAAGGCATCGCCGGAAAGAAACAGCTTTTCGGCATCGTTCAGTTTCATCTTGGTGTACTCGACAGCCAATTGACGAGCTTTCCGTTCGATTTCTCGAAAGGTGGTGTAACGATGCGTATCAATGAGGTCGGCAATAATCGCAATCGTGGAATAGTACGCCGCGGCGGACATGATGAGGTCTTTGCTGGCAAGTCCGGCTAGTCGGTTACTGAGGCCATTAATGGCAACGCCAATTTCTTGGCGGATGATAGTGGTAATGAAGTCGATCTCCTGGGTATAGGCTTCGATGGACATCCCTTTTTGGATGAAGGCGCGTACTACGTCTGCCATGCTGAGATGCTTGGAAGCCGCGTATTTCTTGAGCGAATCGTACTGTGATTTGGGCAGCTTGACGGTGATTTGTTCGGTTTTTTCTCTTCTGGCCAATGGCATCTCCTTCCTCTAAGACAGTTGTATAGCGACATTCGATTGTCGGGGGGAACTACTAAAAAATGTCGGTGAAAGCTCTGCTTTCACGCTGTTTTCTCGCAAAATGACATTTTGCTATTCCTGCCTTTACACCACTCCTAAGAGTCCCTAAAGGCGGGCCTCTTGGAGAGTGGGAAATCTGAAAAGATATCTGATGAGAAAAAAGATTAAGGCTCATAATCATAGTCCTCCTCTGTGATGAACTGTTTTGTTTGGTGTTTATGTTTGCTCTGTCTGAAGGAAAGGAGATCTTCATTGAAGTCTTTCTGAGTAGGTGTTTGAATCGACGTTGCATAGCCGAGCTCAGCATATTTTTGGACAAATTTAAAGGCAGCCTCTTGTCCCCAATTGGGGGCAGGGCTGCCATTTTGAAATGTGGCGTTATGGTCATTATCTAAGCAGAAAATGATTTGTTTGATATTTTGGTAAGTGAGAAAACGTTCCAGAGCTTTGTCTGATAAGCAACCTAATGAGATTCGATGATCTTGCTTCCAATCTTGATTTGATAGCTTTGTTAGGCTTGCGTGACTCATTGCATCGGTAGGGCTTTCAAATACATAAGCAGATTGACTACTTCCAGTGATATGGAAGGGATAGCTTTTATCTGAAAATGTCCGATCCTGTTTGAACGGATACTTTGGATTGCTTCCTCGGAGCGAGCAGTATTTGGCTGTTCCAGCCTGATCGTAACCAACAAAGACGCAATTGTATGTTTTATCTTGTTGATATAGTTTCTTTTCTCGAATAAGAGAAAAAATAATATCGGGTTCAATACCACGAATTCGATGAAGGTACCATACTACTCGTTTATAGTTAGAGGCCCTGTCTGGCAGAGTTAATTTGCCGGAAGGCTGGGAATGGGCAAGGGATGATTGATGTTGTGGCAAATCTGCATCCAACAAGTACGAAACGGCTTCTTTAAAATTCAATTGCATGAATCGTATGACAAAATCAATGGGACCACCATATGTGTCTGTCGAGAAATGATAATATTTATTGCTATCTCGAAAAAAGTAGAGGCCGCCACTTTGTTTCGCGTGGAGTGCGCGTCGACCTCCATTTTCGAGAATATAGCCATGGTATTTGGCGAGGTCAATCAAGTTGATGTTGTTGGCTATAGTTATTTTATCTTTTGATAAGTAGTAAGAGGCTTTCATTTAAATCACATCCCGTAGCAATATAGATTATTCATTTAAGGAGGGAAAAGAAGGAAGATGTCGAATCTCGTATATATAAAGAACTATTTTTCCGTAGGTCAATAGTCATATGATAACGGGTGCTAATCATGATATAAAAAAATGAATTGGGAGATAGGTTAAATGGATATAGACTATAACAAAATTAGGTTATATAAGGATCGTATCAGGATTTTTTTTATAATATATTTCTTTGGAGAAGATTATCAAGATTCAAGGCGTCAAAACTGTTGTAAAGTGTTGCATTCTGAAGTGAAAATTCAAAAAATAGATTTTCTTTTAAGAAACCCAGATTATCTCGCATATGAATTGTTGGAACTACTCAAGTTAGGAATAGTGGATAAAACAGAAATTAGAGACGTGATAAAAAAGATTTTCGTCGAAAACGAACCGGAAGTACGCAGATTAGAAATGGAGAAATTCTTTTTTGGCGCCTACGAAGACATAGATCAAGTTATTGCATTTTTGATTTCTTGTGGTTTTATTGAATATACGAGTGAACGTGATATAAGTTTAAGAGTAATTAAAAAAAGTTATTATGTTACAAAAGAAGCTGATGAGAAAATGATTGAAAATCTCAAAAGTCTTGAAGTTTTAAATTGGTATGTTAAGAGATGTGAGTTAATTAAAAGGTATTTTGGTGATTATTCTGGCTCAAGTTTAAAAGCTTTACAATATCAAATCGATGAGTATAGAAATACTTCTTATAGAGAACACATTAGTGATATTCAAGAACTTGTGAAAAATCAATTTTTTGAGGAGTTTGGTGAGAATCTATGAATAAAGAATTAGAGAGAGTAATTAGTAAAAAAATTGAAGGATATAAGCATTTAGATATCAGTCAAGCAAAATCCCTTATTGGGTTTGATTCTGTTTACGAAGATATGCCAGTTTCAACAGGGAAAAGATTGATTGTAAGTTATCTAGAATTTAATGGTCAAAAGAAAAATGGTGACAATATAGATTTTAAAAAGGAATTTGAAGAAGGTATAAACATCATTATCGCAGATAATTTGAGGGGAAAATCTACAGTCTTTAAAGTTCTGAAGGCAGCATTAGTTGGGGACGTTAACAGTATTAAAGCTGATGTAAAACCTTGGATAAAGAATATTACTGTGGGTTTTAAAATAAGTAATAGAGACTATACAACGGCAATATCTTTGGAGAAAAGATTTAAAGGTACACTATTCAACGTTTCATGGGAGAAGTTCTCGTGCGAGAAATCTGAGGGTGTACCCATAATATTTGAAGCGAACAGTAACAAACAATATAGTGAAGAAATTCAAAAGTTTTTCTTCAATCAATTTTCTTATTACTCCTTAAAGTGGACACAAAAGTCACCTGCAAAAGATAGCAATGATCTTCTAGAAGCGGGTGCAAGCTGGAAAACATATTATAAGTCTATTTATTTGGAATCAAAAGATAGCGTATCTTTTTATGGAGGACAGGATCAAAAGGTTTTTCAAATGCTATTAGGGTTTGAATATACTAATTGGATAAATCATCTTAGTGTCAAAAGTGATATGTTGCAGTTTGAGATAAGCAAACATAAGGAATTCGAGAACCATAAGGATAATGATGGAAGAATTAAAAAAGATGAAATTGATCTTATGTTGGGGCAAATTCAAAGGAAATTAGAACAAATCTCCGATGGTTTTCCAATGCAAGAACTCTCTCGACTTCAAAAGGAATATAACCGAGTTATAAATAGAATGAATAATACGAATACAGAAACATTAAAGGCGAATCA
The DNA here is from genome assembly GCF_047238105.1 of Paenibacillus jepli. Classification (NCBI taxonomy): domain Bacteria; kingdom Bacillati; phylum Bacillota; class Bacilli; order Caryophanales; family Paenibacillaceae; genus Paenibacillus; species Paenibacillus jepli. The sequence goes on along the minus strand of NZ_JBDFMD010000001.1, from coordinate 1,635,139 downwards.
GGAATCTCAAAAAATAATTAAAAAACAGGCAGAAATAATGAGAAATCTGGAGGAGTATGACCACGAGGAAAGAAGAATTCATAAGGAGATATTAAAGAACAATCGGCTCCTAAACGACTTGCTAGAATATATAGAAATTGGACATTTTTTTTCTAATCTAGATATCAAGTATTGCCCGAGTTGTAATCACGAGGTACATAATCATCATGCTAACATTGATGGAGCTTGCCCTTTATGCCACGAGCATGTAAATAATAACGATGATAACAGGCAAGTTTATGTCCTAAAGATTGATGAAATTAAGGAATTAATAGAGAAATTAGAAGAAGAGAAAGCTCTAATTAAAGTGAAGAAACAGGGAATAAAATATGATTTAGAAGAGACGAATCGAGCATTAGGAGAGATAAACAATCATCTAGTGTTACATGAAAAAAATGAAGAAGAGATGGATACTGAGCTTGCTAATATTATCAATGATATTAATTTGATTCGACAAAACAATAATGATATGTCAGAAGAAGAAAAAAGGTTAATAGCTGAGAGGGCAGTGCTGCTCTACAGGAGGGACATCGCTAGTGATACTAAAAGCAATCAGTTGGTAATAGAAAAAATGGAAGAGGAATTAAACGTTCTAAATACGGTGGTTGATTTTTTAGATAAAAATAGATATGAAAAAAGTAAAAATATTTTAGAAACTTTGGCAGGTTTAATGTTGAGAGAAATTCATGAATTTGGACTTGAATCAATTACAGATATTAAAATCGATAATAAATTTAGTGTAACGTATATTCAAAATGGCATAGCTGTGAAGTTCGATGATATTGCGGAAGGAGAGCAATTGAGAGTAAAGCTTGCTTTTTATCTAGGTCTTATACAGATGGACATCGAGAAAAATTTCGGACGTCACACAAGATTTCTCATTATTGACAGTCCTAATAAAGAAGAAGGAGATTCCAAATATTTGGAAGGTCTAAAGGATGTCCTCATAAATATCCATGATAGACACGGCGGAAATTTGCAGATCATTATTGGAACTGCTACACGCGAGTTAGAAAACATCTTAAAGAATCAAACTGTCTACCATAAGGGAGATTATGTGTTCTAATGGAAATATACACAGAATATTTTAACTGGGAACTGAAACATAAGATACGATTTTGGGACGAGACTTTTGCAGTTGAATCCGATTCATTAAGTGAGAAAGATATTATTAACTTTACAAAGAAAGTTATTATGGAGACAAGTGAAAAAATATATTGTAAAAGACGATCGTTACAAGAGTTGCTTATGATGGTTTATAGGGAGAAGGTAAAACCAAGGCGGATAATTGGATTATTGTTAGATGAATGGGAGGAAGTACAGGAAGCTAGCATTGAATGTTTGAGACTTAAGTATCTAGCTATTTTTTACCAAAACGAAGCAGAAGATATAAAAAGTGTGCTTACAGAAAAATTGAAAGACGATAGCTATGAGATTATGTCAGAAGCAAACTACCAATTAGGACTAATTACTATATTTGAAGCTAACGATTCACTTTCAAAAGAAGATTACAAGCATAGAATTTCTGAAGCAAAGGCATTATTTGAAACAGCAGTAGCGAACGAAGAAAATAGAATTGATGCGGAAATTTTTAAAACTATCTGTGGATATCTGATCGATAGTTTATCTTTTAAGTCAAGAGCCACTGATGAAATATACAGACGTATTATGTCATTGATATGGGAAACTAGATTGTTTTCAATTGATGAAAGTTTGAGTGCAGTTTTTATAGGGATTAGTAGAAGTATCTCGAAGTTGCACATGTTAAAACAAAGTAATCCAGAATACTGGATAGATTATAGAAGTGAATTTAATAATTTATGTGTTCAATTTTATGAACTGAAAAACATCGAATATAAAGCGAATCCGTTTTATGAAAAGTTAGTAAGAAAAACGAGTGAAAATATTATTGTGAATGTTGTGGAACCTATCTTTAAGTATAATTATAAGGCTACTCTCTCAAAAATCGATGTATTATTAAATGATAACAATATTTCTACCGCAGAGAAGGAGTTTTTAAGTTACTTGAAAAGCATTATTATTAAAGATTCAATCTCTGAAGAAAGCACAAGCTTAAGTAACATAAAAGAATTTTATCCTATGGTTGATGAGGCGGATATAGAGGCTTTATTTGTTGGTTTACATGGGGCTAATAAAAGTGCCGCAATATGGAACTTTTTAAAGATTACTAAACGTCATACTTACAATTCATTGCTAAATTCGTTGGTCCTCGCTTGTGTGAAATTACAAGGAAATCATATATATCGAACTGCATCGGAAGATGATCGAAATGGATTTATAAAAAACATTTTGGAGGCAGTAGGGTTCTCAACCAAAGACCAAACAAGATGGGGGGTATCGAATACAGGAAAATCTGCAGGTGAGGTTGATATTCTAATTGAGGAAAACAACTTTCCTTATTCAGTCATTGAGGCACTTAATTTATCGTCTCTAAATTCTAGCTATTTGAATCTTCATATAAATAAAATTTTTAAATATGATACAACGGGACTTCCTTATAACTTTCTTATTAGCTATGTGGTAGTAAAGGACTTTAGGGCATTCTGGGGGAAGTACAAAGAGCATATTGCTCAACATGAATACCCCTATAAATTAGAGAGTATTGATTACAATATAGATAACGAGTTTGATTATTCAGGTGTAAGGATCGCATTGACAAGACACAATAGAGATGGAAAAATTACCGGCTTATATCATCTATGTGTAGTGATTTACGAAGTATAGCGTACAGATATTGCCAATATGTCTGTGCGCTATGTTTAGTTTAACTATATAACTTCTAAACAAAATATCTACTTTATAATTGCTCATATGGGAGCGTAATGGGAGGGGCATTTATGCAAATTTCAAAGCTCAATTTGAAGAACTTCAGAAGTTTTGGCAATGAAGGGACAACAATATCATTGAATAAGCTTTCTGGTTTCGTTGGAGAAAACTCTGCAGGCAAGACTGCCTTGATACATGGTTTAGTTAAACTTTTTGGCGTAACTTCGAACGAACGAACATTAGAAAAGTCGGATTTTCATATCCCTAAACAAGCCAAAGTGGAAACCATAAAAGAACTTCAACTTTCAATTGAAGCTCGGATTGACTTTCCAGAATTAATGGAGACAGATCGAGAGACTTTGAGCCGAGTTAGTATTCCTCCATTTATCAATCAACTCGTTGTTCGTGCTCCTATTGAAGCACCTTATTTACGTGTAAGATTAATTGCAAAGTGGACTTCTGATAATACTCCCGAAGGAGAAATTGAGCAGAGGTTATATTTTGTTACCGTAGCTGAAGGTATTGACGAAACTGAAGAGGATCTAATCCCGGTCACTCCGCATCAACGTTCAACAATACAAGTAATATATGTTCCTGCAGTAAGAGAGCCATCTGCACAACTAAGAAATGCATCGGGCACAATACTTTGGAGGATTTTGAATAATATTTCTTGGCCAGATGATATAAATGACTCCATTAAAGTAAAAATGGAACCTGTCAATGAATTATTTGACGGCATTGATGGGGTTTCGCAAATAAGAAGTGTCATCGGAGAGGAATGGAAAAAATATCACAAGGATGCTCGTTATCAAGATGCAAAATTACAATTTAGCAGTTCTACACTGGCTTCTATTCTTAAAAAAATTGAAGTGTCTTTTTCTCCAACACATGATCTAGGCGAATATAGTGTAGAGAAACTTGGGGATGGTCTTCGATCACTGTTTTATCTTTCTTTGGTATCATCCTTACTTGAAGCCGAGATAAAAATTACTGGGAAATCAAATGCTTCTCTTACTATTCTCGCAGTGGAAGAACCGGAAAATCATATCTCTCCTCATCTTCTGGGACGAGTGATGGAGAATCTAAAGAATATTGCGGATAAGTCAAATGCTCAAGTTATTCTAACTTCACATAGCGCTTCGATTATAAAACGAGTCGATCCAGAAAATCTTACTCACTTGAGAATTGATCAGACGAGTTTCACAACAATAGTCAAGAAGATAATTTTGCCTAGTAAAACATCGGATGCCTACACATACATCAAGGAAGCAGTGAGAGCATTCCCAGAAATTTATTTTTCAAGATTGGTAATTTTGGGCGAGGGAGATTCAGAAGAGATCGTAATTCCCAAAGTACTCGCAGCTAATGGAATACACCCTGATGATTACGGAATAGCAATTGTGCCATTAGGGGGAAGACATGTTAATCATATGTGGAAGCTACTTAATGAGTTGAGCATTCCTCATATTACTTTATTGGATTTGGATCGTGAACGTGGCGGTGGTGGTTGGAGTAGGATTAAGTATGCAATTAAACAGTTATTGCTTAATGGCCGAAACCGTGAAGAATTATTAAAAGTTCGGTATGGACAAAGAGAAGAATTTCTTTCAGATGCCCAAATAGAAGAAATGGATGAATATCCAATGACTCCTGATTGGGTAGAAACTTCGATGAATAAATTATGGCTTCAAAGACTGATGGAAGATAAATATAATGTCTTCTATTCAGCACCTCTAGACTTAGATTTTCTTATGCTCGAAACATTTCCTTATGCCTATAAGGAAACAGTACCTAGAGGGCCCAGCATTCCTGATCGTACTCAGCATCCAGATAAATATGCAGAAAAAATTAAAGGTGGTATTATTGCGACATTAAAGAATGAGAAGGCAACAGGTTACACATATACAGAAGAACAACATGAACTTATGGTTTGGTACAATACGCTATTTCTTGGACGAAGCAAACCGAGCACACACATTGAAGCTCTGATAAAATTGGACGATGATGATCTGATAATGTTCATTCCTGATATTTTTTGTAGGTTAGTTACGAGAGTAAAAGAAATACTGCAAAAGGAAGATTAAGATCATGACATATATAAAATCAGAAAGCTGGCGTCCATCGGAAGGAATTACATTGGAACCAGCAGCAGAGATAGCAGTTAAATCGGAGCTAAATAATCTTATTTTAGCAGGGCCAGGAGCGGGAAAAACTGAGCTGTTAGCTCAACGTGCGTGCTTTTTATTACAAACAAATTTATGCCCAAACCCACAAAAAATCTTGGCTATTAGTTTTAAGAAAGACGCGGCGGAAAACTTGAAGAAAAGGGTAGAATTGCGGTGTGGAAAAGAACTGGCTGCAAGGTTCGAATCAAGGACATTTGATTCGTTTTCTAAACAATTATTAGATCGTTTTAGATTAGGCTTACCAGATGCTTATCGTCCAGTAAAACACTATAAGATTGTAACTAATAATAGGGACATTCGAGAAATAGCTACTGGTTATATCATTGAACGCCATCCTAATCATCCTAATTGGCAGCATGAGATTAACTTTAATCTCTTGTATAGGCGCTTAACGGAGGATGTTCTTCCAATTTATGATGATGGAGATGATATCTATACCTGGATTTTGATAAGGCTTTGGGATGTTATGATTCATGGTAGGAATGGGTTTCCGGGCTCATTGACGTTCCCTATGATTTCAAAACTTGCTGATTATTTGCTTAACCAGAACCCATTAATCAAGAAGGCGCTTCAGGTGACATATAGTCACGTTTTTTTGGATGAATTTCAAGATACAACTTACTTACAATATGAATTGGTAAAAACAATATTCTTAGAATCTTCTGCAATATTGACAAGTGTAGGGGATGATAAACAGAGAATTATGGGATGGGCTGGCGCACTTTCCGATTCATTTCAACAGTTCAACCATGATTTTAATGCAAGTCAAATTGAGTTAACACATAATCATAGGTCTGCTCCTAGATTAATAGAAATTCAAAATGTTATGGCTAAGATTATCAATGAAAATACTGCGGATGTCACAGTTTCTAGCAAACATAATGATTTAGAGGGAGTATGTGAGGTTTGGAATTTTCAAACCCATTTAGATGAGGCTTTTTTTGTAGCTTCGAGTGTAGCAAAAAGAATACAGCAAGAAAATGTGACTCCACGCGATATTTGTATACTTGTAAAGCAACATGAACATATTTATGCCCGAAATATAATTGTGGAGTTAGGAAAACAAGGTGTTCAAGCTCGAATTGAAAAAGAATACCAAGATTTACTATCAGAAGAATGTGTACAGCTAATTGTTGATTTTCTTAAACTAGCTACAACAGAAAAAACACATGATTCATGGGTACGGGTTTCAGAAGTTTTGTCTTTTGTACAAGGTTATGATCCTGATCAGGATCATACAAAAATATTAAAAATGGAATCGAAACTTGATGAACATATCCTCCAAATTAAACGTGAATTTATTCAAGCGATAAATGATGAAAATAGTTGTAAACAAAAGATTGAAAAGGTTGTTAACGGAATTTTTTCCTTTATTGAGACGGAAAAACTCTTTCGATTATATCCAAAGTATGCTAGCGGGGTGTTTTTCAGTCAATTAGTTGATGAAACAATTGAAAAACTTACAACTGCTTATTTGAAATATTTAGACTGGAGTAAAGCTATTTCTGATTTCTTGGGATTGTTTAGTATACCCATAATGACAATTCATAAGAGTAAAGGATTGGAATATGATACTGTCATATTTCTAGGACTAGAAGACGATGCATTTTGGAGTTTCCGAACACAGAGAACTGCAGATATGTGTGCATTTTTTGTTGCATTGTCGAGAGCTAAGAAGCAATGCTTTTTCACTTTCAGTGAATCCAGAGAAATCTTACATTATGGAAATCTTCAGGTGAGACCTCAATTTAGTAATAATATTTCATCTCTATATCAGATATTACAGAATGCAAATGTTGAAGTTAGAAATATTACAGAAGCAAGGGGCTAAAAATGAAAATTTGGGGTGTTGATCTATCGGTTATTATTGTTGCATTGGTGACTGCGTATATAGGTTATCAATTCAATCATCGATCAAAAAAAAGAGAAGCATTTCTAAAGGAGCTGAACACAAGCTACAACGAGATTTATTCCCCAATGTTTGAACAATTGTCCCTTATTGTAGCGACTGAAGATAAAAATGAGAAATTAAAGATGATTGATACTTTCATTCAGGAATATTCGGGTAAAGAATCAAAAATTCGATTAATAGCCTCATCGTTTATATTGGACTACTTTCATAAACTTAGGAAAGTCTACATTAAATATAAAGAAGAGGAGAGCAGAGTCAATGAACGTGAGCTTTTAGATAAAATAAATGGACTGTTTCCTATGATTGAAGATGAATACTGGAATGCTCATGATACTATTTATGAGGATCACAAGCAATTTATCAGTGATACATTTAACAATCCCTTCTTTGTTGTACTATCTAGCATATTTAGAATTGTTTATCACTTGTCAGTATTTGTATTTTGGATAAGTGCGGTTATTCTTTATTTTACAATTGCTCATTTAATTGTTCCTCTTGAATGGGTGCCCAAATGGTGGAACATCACTTATGCACTCTTATTAGTTCTTTTGGCAATAATGTTTTTTGGGATAATGATGATGTTTAAAGAAATGCTGATAAAGAAAAATAGAAGAGAAAGCAGAATTTCGAAGAACTTGAAGAAAAAAATAAAAAGAATTTTTACTAGATAATTGAGCAGTGCCTTAAATCCCCTTTCTAGTGTAGAAAATTGGGGAAATAACGAGGGAAACTTATCTCAGTTCTCTCTGTCAATCTCCATGTCATGAGAAAGATTTCCCTCAACGATTTCCCCATTAAACTGTTCTTGGTCTTGCAGTTCTTTAAACTCCAGTGTTGAATTGATTTCGGATTGTCGAGCCACTAGTTGTTGCAACTTCTGTTCCTCTTCAAATGGTCTACCAATCTCCTTCTGCGCGGCTGCAAGCTTCTCCATAGTATCTTCTCGACTTTGCTCGATCTCCCGGAGCATTGCTGGAATTTTGGCAATCAGGTTCTCCAACCGTGATAGATTCCCCAATGCCGATTCTCCAAGCTCGATGGAGTAGGTTTCCGCTCCATGTACTTGCAGATGGACAGATTCAAAAACAGAACGAAGCAGGTATAGCGGGAAGCCGAAAAATTGACCAATCTGTACCGCAGGTTGCCCCGCCTCGGCCATGTTTGCCAACACAAGCAGAACTTCTCCGGCCTCGGGCCGTTCTTCATAAGTCTTGCCATCAAATTGAATTGAAAAGGATGTCTGGCGATGTTGTTCCGCCGTCTGAATATCGGTCAAAACCTTTTTCCGTTTTTCATCGCAGACTGTAATCATCGTTGGGTAGCTTCTTTGAATTTTGTTTTCGAGCACCGTTTGCTCATTTTGCCAGTTGGCTTTCAGCAGTTTCAATCGCGCAACTTCATTATCTACGTGCATTTTTTCAGCGAGCAGCGGGTTGCCGGTAGCCACGGCCTTGACTTCGGCAGCCGTTAAAACGGTTTCGTCGGCATCCTCGCAGGAACGGGAAATACTCTTGCCACTCATGACTTGGGAGATGTAGCGAAGCTTCTGCTCTTGAATTTGCCACAGGTAGGCGTCAAATGTTCCCTTGGTTACGTAACGAAAGATCTGAACCGTCTCGTTCCGATTACCTTGCCGCAAAATACGTCCATCCCGTTGGGTAATATCAGCCGGACGCCAAGGACAATCTAGATGGTGAGCGGCAATAAGCCGATCCTGCACATTCGTTCCCGTTCCCATTTTCACAGTGGAGCCAAGTAGAATGCGAACTCCGCCGCGGCGCACGCTTTCAAATAATTCTTCTCTTTGTACGTCTGTTTTCGCATCGTGAATAAAGGCAATTTCTCCTTCCGGCACGCCTTGAGCCGTCAATTGCACCTTTATTTCATCATATACGTTGAACTGCCCGGGTTTTGGAGTACCGCTGTCGCAAAAGATCACTTGTGTTAGTCGATCCTCATGAGTGTGCTGCCAAATGTCAAAGACATTGCCGATGCAGCTATTGAGTTTAGAATGCGGATCAGATGGAGCGCCCTCGTCGAGCAACCTCGGATCAATGGACATGAGCTTGGCTTCATGGGTGAGTTTTAGCATATTGTCTTCGGATGCATCGACTTCATTTTTACGAATTTTCTCGGCGCGAACCACAAACTCGTCCATGATCTGCCGTTGAAATGGCGAGCATTCACTGACGACCACGGTTGCTTTCTCATCCTTCAGTCCAGGAGTGGGGAGATTCAGCATATCGGCGGTCTGGATATCTGTGACCAATTGAAACAGACTCATCAGTTCAGGCAAATTATGAAACTTGGCGAAACGGGATTTCATTCGATAGCCGCTGCCTTCTGGTGTCATTTCCAGAGAGGTCACAACTTCACCAAAAGTCGCGGCCCAGTTGTCAAAGAAGTCTAGACCGAGTTTTTGTAGCAGACGCGGCTGAAGGTAACGTTGCATCACATACATTTCGGACATGCTATTGCTTATTGGTGTACCCGTCGCGAAAACAACACCTCTCCCGTTATTCACCTCTTGCAGGTATTGGCATTTGAGCATCATATCAGTGGCCCGCTGGCTGCTTGACTTGCCAATTCCGGCCACATTCCGCATTTTTGTATACGTAAAGCAATTCTTATAAGCGTGAGCTTCATCGACAAACAGCATATCTACGCCAAGTTGCTCGAAGGTGAGCAGGTCGTCCTTTTTCCCTTCATTAACCAAACGTTCCAGCCGGGATTTCAGATTTTTTTCAAATACGACCATCTGCTTAATGCTCCAGTCGTCTCCTTTTTCTTTTTTCATCTGATCGATCATGCGTGCCACATTGTGGATTTCATCTTCTAAAAGCCGTTCCTGCCGTTCGCGGGAAATCGGGATTTTCTCGAACTGCGAGTGCCCAATGATAATGGCGTCATAATCGCCCATTGCGATACGCGACACAAAGCGTTGACGGTTGGCAGGTGTAAAATCTTTTTTGGTTGTGACGAGAATAGTGGCCCCAGGATAGAAACGCAAAAACTCATTGGCCCATTGCTCCGTAAGGTGATTGGGAACGCAATACATTGGTTTTTGTGCTACACCAATCCGCTTCAAGGTCATGCCAGCAGCGACCATGGCGGCCGTTTTTCCGGCTCCAACTTCGTGGGCCATTAGTGCCGTTCCTGAATAGAGGATACGAGCGGCTACATCTTTTTGATGTTTTCGCAGCTCCATTTCTCCACTCATCCCAGAGAATACCAGATGCTCACCGTCATAGTGGCGAGGGCGGATCGTATTAAATTTATCGTTGTATATCGCCAGCAGTTTGTCTGCTCGCTCTTTATCCCGAAACAGCCACGAGGCGAATGCTTCGCGCATTTGTTGCTGCTTTGCTCGGGCAATCATGGTTTCTTTAGCGTTCACAACATATTTCACTTGTTCTTTCCCGGTTGAGTCTAAATATTGGACGGGATCTCGAACAGTGACGCTTTGCAAATTTAGACTGTTTTCAAAAATTGCGTACGCGTTGGCACGATCCGTACCGAATGTTTGATTTACTTTTATGGAGTCTCGCTCCAATGATTTGCCCGATACACGCCACGTATTGGTGTATTCCAAGTAATCAACATCCACAGTATTCGTGTTTCGAAGCACCTGTGATGTGCCAAATGTTTCATACATAAAATCTCGGTAATAGCGCACGGGAATCCACGGACTGCCGATACGAAAATCAATTTCTCCGGGCAGAAGAGGGGCAGGCTGTACACGGGTCAATGCTTCAACATTTCGATTAAATATAGGATTCTCTTGAGCTTTCAATACGGCATAGGCTAATTTGTCTTTAACGTGACCAGACAAATACTCTTCATCAAGCTCCCAGCCCTCATCAATGTCCCCTGTGTAATTTTGCGGGTTTAAATAGATGCGTTCTCCAAGCTCCTCACGAACCTCGGCTGTTGTTTTGTTGCACAAATATGCAATATAAGGCAAGTCAATTCGCAGCCTTTGATTGAGGCAAATTTGCAGCGCTTCAAGGGCAGATTCGGTATGCTCGGGGAGGCGATTTGGTCGGATGGTTGGACGTGAGAAAATGGCTGCTTTACTCCAAGTTTTCTCAGGAGTTAAATCCTCAATGGATCGTAGGAGTGGGAGTTGATCATCATCAGCAAATGCCGTTATATTTGCTCGTTCGTTTATTGCACCGTATGAACGAACAAAACGATCATACACTTGATTGAGTAGCCGTTGGGCTACTGAAAGTTCAGCTTCGTCATACCCGTCCTCCTGTGATTGGATGTCAATGACGTCAAGCAGGGCGGTTCTGATTTCACATAATCCTCTAATTCGCTCCGCTTTTTTTCCTTGAATATTTTGAGAGAGCAGTTCATCATTTTCGCAGTAGTAAATGCGGTTATCTTCTATGATAAAAGTGAAATTTTTAGCACCGCTTGGTGCTTCACGACGTTCCGGTTCAACGGTGTCCATTATCCCCGATGATAGAGAAGGCGGTAATGAAGCAGCCGGAGGCGGGATTGTTGCTTGCAAGGAATGAAGTGCCTGCTCCAAAGCAGGGGGAAAGTCTTGCCCTTCTAGTGGTATACAGGCGGTGGTTTGCTCCGCTCCATACATGCCGCGATCCCAGACCATACGTCCAAGTACCATTTCAGGGTGAGACAAATAATAACGGTTAATGGGAACATCGTCATCGGTCGACCCGACCTCTACCCACTCTGGCCATTCATCATTGGGAAAGAGGCGCGGAGAGGCACGTTTCTGCAGAAAGACGATGTCCGTCGTAACGGTTGTTCCGGCAAGGGATCGAAAGGCAGTGTTGGGCATACGGACTGCACCGATCAACTCAGCCTGCTGTGCTAATAACTTGCGTACACTGGCATCTTGCTTGTCCAGTGTGCCCTTGCTAACGATAAAGGCCAACATGCCGCATGGTTTTAACATGTCCAGTGATTTAATAAAAAAGTAATCATGGATGAGATAATTGCTTGTGTATCGTTTGTCAAACACACGGATATTGTGAAACGGAACGTTACTGAATATGGCATCGAATCGAGTATTCTTCCAGTCCACGGTCTCAAAGCCTTGCAGACGGATGTTGGCATTTGGGTAGAGTTGGCGGGCGATTCGGCCGGTTAAAGGATCAAGCTCCACACCGTGCAGTTCGGCGTTATCCCACTCTGAGGGAAGAACGGAGAAGAAATTGCCTGAACCCATGGATGGCTCTAACAGCATCCGTCCTGTGCCTTCCGTAAGTCCGAAACGTTTTAAAGTGTCGTGAATGGGACGGATGATCCCTTGTTCGGTGTAGAAGGCAGTTATGGTTGAACTGCGCGCCGCTGCATATTCATCCTCATCCAACAATTGTTTTAACTCCGCATATTCATGTTCCCAGCCGGAGGCGGTTGGATGGAACGCATTGGCTAAACCGCCCCAACCGACATAACCGGCCAAGATGTGTTGTTCTTCCGAATTAGCCTGTTGTTGCTCCTCCTCCAATTGCTTGAGCAACCGAATGGCTTCCACATTGCGCTTGTATTTGCTTTTCGGACCGGATACGTAAGGAGAGCGGGACGGATCAAAACGATAGTTGCTTGCTGTAGAAACGGAAATGGTTGTACCAGTGGCGGTAGGATCCGAATCGTGGGAGGTTGGCAATGGATTGTCGGAAACAGGAGATGATGTCGGTTGTAGCTGGTTTTGGGTCGGGGCGGAAGCCTGAGCATTTTCGGTTTTCTGCTCCTCTTGTTCGTTTTGTGCGATTTGCTCGGCATAACTGAATAAAGACCATTCTGGCTCTAGCGGCGGGAAAGGAGGGAGACTTTCGCTATACCGTCCTTCCTGTATCAGGGTGAGCAAGATGGAGGCAACTTTTTTCCAGGTCAGCGTCACTTCGTGCTCGCCATTTGTATCTGTCCATAATAGCTCAATGCCTTTGCCACTGGTCATGTACCCTTGCAGACCAAATCCCAAGTCTCCCCTAGCCCCGCCTATACCGTACGCATTTTTTAGCATAGATACAAGGTCAGCAGGTTTCACCGGATGATGCTCGGTTACAAATTGATAAATGCGGGGTTTGAGCCTTTCCACGCCCTGATGCCGTTGCACCAGAACTTCCAGCATTTCCTCCGCAGTTCGACTCTCCGTAAGGTTATCACCAGTTTCAGGCGAAAAAAAAGAACCGCTGGTTTGCGGCTCCATAGTTGGTTTGGATGAAGTTATCTCACCTTGAATACGATGTCGTTTAAAATCAGTTCTTCGGCGGTCTCCTTGATCTGATTCAGATGACGTGTCCGCTTCAGCGTGTCGTCGGTCTGGGGCAGGGGACGAAGCCGTAGAAGCTGCTCCATCAGTTGTTCCAGCTTCGCTTGGGCTTCCTGTTCCACTTGGTGCATTTTCTTCATGAGGTCGCCTTGCATTTGAAGAATCTGAAAGCGTTGTGGGTGATGGTTGCGCAGGTAATTTAGCGCCATTCGTCCGTAACGGCCCAGCGGCTGCTCGTCCGCTTGCAGTTCGTTCGAGATTTGCAGATTGGGATAGAGCAGGCCGTCTATTTCGTGATAGGTCAGGTTCGGTTTCTCTCTCTTGTCCATGAGTAACACTCCTTTCTTCTTTCATGATTTTTACATGCCTAGCGATATCTTGCAGTAGGGCGTAAGCAAGCGTATTGACTTGATGCCCTAATCGTGCGGTTAATGAAAACGAATCGAAATGAATGATCGTGGAGAAATCCATATCTTCCGGTTCGGGCAGATTGCAACGGTGGTGAATGAGGAAACAAATACTCTCTTGAATTAAGTCTTGCATGTGTTGTTCTAATCCATGTCGAGGAATGGAATCCAGCATATGCTCCTGAATATCAATTTCAATATCTTGAAGCAGTTCATCTATGGATGAGATGGTGGCTTCCCTAGATAAGCTTGCAATGGCTTCACTCAAATTGGTCGTATCATAAGAAGTGAGCCTTCCAGCAAGCTCATCGGGATTGATGGACTCCAAGTTCCAGAGTACAGGAAGTTGCCTGCCAGTCGTTTGTGTTACATCAAATAAATGGCTTAGAGTGGGGTGGCCTTGTCCGAAATCGCAGACGGCAATGCTTTTCTCTCCTGCTTTCACATAGCGGCCAATTTGGTTCCAGATAGGTAGGGGAGCCAACATGGTGGCATCTGGATTTTGACTATAGATCAGCAGCGAGTTATCAAAAGAGTACTTATAAATAGAAGAAGCAAAGCGCAAATAATTCTTCCAGGTTTCTCCGCTTTGGGTCAGTTCTGCAATCGCCGACTCGTATAGATTCCGCAATCGTTCGACTCGACGCATGATGGGGTCTCCTTTCCTTCGGTTGTTTGTAATGCAAGCTTCCTAATGTTCCAAATCGTAGTCAAAACGGTTGTCCGTATCGGTCTTTGGTATATGAATAAAATCATGGGGTTGTAAGCGCGTATACTCGGCATAACGCAATTTGACGGCTTCAAAAAAATAAGAGAGATGGCTGGTGTCAAACATAAAATATGGGCTGTAATTTCGGGCGGCATCCCTTTCTTCGTCCCCGGAGTAACCGTTGTATAAGTTGAACGCCAAACGTGTCAATTTAATGGTGGAACTGGTCTGCCAGCCTTTATTAAGTCCTTCTGGGCGAATGACGTTTTCATCGAAATCGTACAGATCGCGAACGTGGGAACGGGTTTGCTCCGTCAAGCCAAGCAAGTAAAACAATGGTTGACGATACGGGTCCGTCTGGCTGTGAGTCATGCGAAGCATAGCTTCATAAAATTGATGATGATCAAGATCTTTAAACTTCGTTAACATATTCATCCTCCTTGGTTTTGATCGAATTGACGTTGATGAGTGAAATACATCTCCAGCGCCTTTTCGATAACTTCCTCAACCTCAGATGCTTTGCTCTCCGGTGTGAAGTACTTGGCATAAACTTTGTGATTGAGCTTGAAGGGAGCGGGTGACTTGCTGCGCGGCTTGCGAGTAGCTTTGCCAGATAAGATTTTTGTTGCTTGATCAGTGGTGAGTTTGCCGGAGTATGTTCGCAACAATTCGGCTTTCTTCATGTCCACTTTGTACTCGTTTTGCGTCAAAATTTCTTCAATGAAGCTTTGCTCTGTTTCTGGTAAATACGAGAGGCTCACTGCTGGATAGATACCAATTTGCGCATCGTCCACGCGTCGTTTTAGCTCAATTATTAAATGGTCAATTCGCAGTAAGCGGGCAACCGTATTTTTGGATAATCCGTATTCAGCGGCTACAATTTCTCTACTATTCAACTTGTGCCCTATTAGGGCACAAGTTGAACTTTCCTTGTCATACTGCGGGTTTTCCAGCTTTTTAAGTTCGTCGATAATGTCGTTGCGCTTCCCTTGGGAGAACATATCGGAGTACCGAAGAGACAGCACTTTGGATTTTTCAGATGGAAGCATTTCGCTAAATGAGCGCTGAAGCACGTTCGTTTCCACGACATACATAAGCGCTTCTTCATCGGCGAGATTTTCCTTTACGATGGCGGGCAAATTCTCCAGACCGATGAGCAATGCTGCATTCATCCGGTTATGCCCAGCGAGCATCTCGAAGTCGCAGCCATTCTCATCCGTCGCGATTCTACGAGTGATAACAGGTACGAGCACGCCATTACTTTCAATGCTGTTCGCCATATCCGTAAGCCGTTCTCCCTCATATAAGCGAAACGGATGATTCTTGAAAAGTCTTATTTTATTTATCGGAATAGTTTGTATACCTCCTTTTGGGTCGGAGGTTTCCTGTGGTTGTTCCGAAAGCAGCAGTAATTCATCAATGCTGGCTAGTTTGGGAACAGGACGTTTAGTTGCCACTCGCCATCAACTCCTTGGCTAAATCCTTATAAGCTACTGCGACCTTCGATTTTGGATGAAATTCAATAATGCTCTGGCTGTAAAAGTTTGCTTCCCCAACTTTGACGGAATGAGGAATTTGGATATTGAACACACGGAAGGTTTCTCGGTAATAGACTTTTACCAAACGAAAAGCTTCCTTATATAAATTGGTCCGCGTATCACACATCGTCATCAAAATGCCTTCAATGCTGATGCGCGGGTTGATCCGCTTCTTTACCTTCACAATGATCTTGAGCAATTGGGTCAAACCTGTCGCAGACCATAGCTGCGGATTGACCGGAATCAGCACACTGTCACTGGCCGCAAGTGCATTGATGGTTAGCAAGCCAAGCGAGGGGTTCGTGTCGATAATAATGTAATCATAGTTGGGCTTCATCGGTTCCAGCAAAGAAGCCAGCGTTTTTTCGCCGCCCATTTCATCGCGCAGGTTGATTTCAGCTACGGATAATTCAATGTTGCTTGGAATCAGGTCGATGTTGCCATGCGAATGAATGTATTCTTCGGGCGATGGAAGTGGTTCATCCGTCATCATAGCGTTCATGATGTTGAACATTGAAAACTGGAGTTTGTCCGGCTGCTCAATGCCAAAGCACATGGTCAGATTGCCTTGCGGGTCGAAATCGACCAGCAGTACTTTTTTTCCTTCATTAGATAAGGCGTAAGCCAGATTATAAGCGGTGGTCGTTTTGCCTGTTCCACCTTTCTGGTTGGCGATGGTAATCACCGTTGTATTGGTCATTTCAAAACCCTCCCTGAAGCGATTGCTTCATGTTAATTTGTCAATGGTAGGGAGCGGGCTGTTCTGTTATCGTTCTCTCCGAGTTCTTCCCAACGTCCAAAAATGGCTTCATTTTAGGTAGTCACCGGGAAGCCTTACGGAGCCTGAAAAAAACGAAGAAACCCGCGAAAAACCTTGATTTTACAAGGCTTTTCGCGGGTTTTAGATTCCTCTTCTTTGACTTAGTTTCTGCTATCTTCCGAATAGCATGCGCGACTCAAAATCGAATGGGGAGACCCGTGGAGGTTCGAGTCCTCTCACCGGTACCACATTTATAACAAGCAGTTCATTAGGGAATGATTCTAATGAACTTTTTTTATTTTTATGACCTCATTCATTGTATCCTCCGAAGTACATCACTTCTCACAGCCCTCCTACCGCGAACCGCAGTGGCGTCCACGAATAGATCCAATCTCGCGTCGTCTGCGACAAGAACTCCGGAGCCATGTTCAGCAGCGGCATGGAGAAGAACATTAACAGTACGAGCAGACCGGGATTTCCTTTGGCTTCAACCAAGCACTGATCCCATCATCGCTACCCCGAATACGGTAAACACGATCAGGACGAGCACTAATCCAAGCCACTTCATTTATTGTGTAAATATTTTCATGATTCTCTTCCCCTCATCATACGGTCACTTCATTCTTATTTTCGCTCGGCTTCATTGGGTCATTGACGTTATAATTTATCGATCGCTGAGCGGAGGCTCGCCGTCGAGCCAATTCCATTCATTGTTCTCCATAAAGATAGCGGTTGAAAGCTGCGGATCGAAGCCGGGATTCCGGAAGCCGAGCATGATGCTTGCGAAGGCTTTGCATTTCTCTTCCGTAGGGTTTCTCAGCATGTCATTTGCCATTTCGATAAAACCGTCCGGTTTTTCCGGGGCGCTCTCGACAGACGTCATCAAAGACTTGTGACAAGGGAACAGGATGCGATTGTGGGCGAGAATGAGGCGGCCGCCGAAAAGCGCGAGCTGGCTGGCGGAATGGGCTAACAAATAAGGATTATTTTTTTTGACTGCTTCTTCTGCGAAGTAAAAGCCGTACAAAACGATCTGTGCGAAAAAATCCCGGATGTTTCGGTCGCGATTGGCTTCGGGATATACCGGAATTTGTGCGAGAAGCGAATCCAGATCCGGAATTCGCGAAAACCATGCCGTGGATCCGACGAAGGAATATCGTGTCGGCTCACTGCCGCGTTCGGCCGCCTGTTCCAGAAATCGAAGATTGATAATCTTGCCGTCGATATATCCACCCTCATAATCGCAAATGTCCTTGTCGTGGTTCATGTACGCCAGATTGTGTGATTTTTTGCGTTCTGCATATGATTCGTCGTTGACAAGCAGATAGACGTCGACGTCCGACGATTCTCTCGCTTTCCTTTGCGCGACGGAACCCGCTGTAATGACGGCCAGAATGGAAGGATCCGTCTGCAATACCTCCGTCAATTTGTCCAATGCCCGCTTATGATGTTCGTACATTGCTATCCCCCCTTGATCTTAATAAGATGATCTAATAGTAGCAAAACGGAGTGGACCGAAATATGGGCTATTCCGCCAAATTGTCCTGAAGGGAATCGGCCGGGACCCGAAGCACTGAAGTCAACCCGGCTGCAGGAAGATCTGATTAGCGATTTGCTAGCCGTCGAGGACGAAGGAGACAAGCTTTCCGAGCACGAGCTATATGCTCTGGTGTTCGTCTTGATCATTGCTGGCCACGAAACGACGGTAAACCTGATCGGTAACGGGATGTTGGCCTTGCTGGAGCATCCGGAGCAATGGGAGAAGCTACGGGGCAGCCCAGAGCTCATTTCGTCGGCGGTCGATGAAATTTTGCGCTACAACGGTCCAGCTGAGGTAAGCAACACCCGATGGGCAACGGAAGATTTCGAGTTCGGAGGGAAAAGCATCCGCAAAGGAGAAATGGTGTTTGTCTCCTTCTCCTCTGCCAATCGCGATGCTAGGAAATTTTCAGACCCTGACGAATTCGATATTACCCGCAAAGTAAACAACCATATCGCGTTCGGTAAAGGCGTCCATTACTGCCTTGGCGCTCCTCTTGCCCGGCTGGAAGGTGAGATCGCGATAAGTGCCTTGATTCGTCGCATGCCTAATATCCGATTGAAGATAAGCAGCGACGAATTGGAATGGAGACCCGGCATGATCATTCGTGGGGTAAGGGAAATTCCGGTATCATTTTGATAGATTTGTCTGTTATAGCAGTTGCACTTGCGAGCCGGGAAAAGAGACGCAGGAATCAAAAAAGAAGTACATTTACACTTATATCTAGATCCCCCGTCGGGCAGCTTCCCCTTGAAGAATGGATAGCGTAATGCGCGAAAATGCTTGCTTCTATACCTGGCTGTACCAAGTGATAAAGCGTTCAAGGATCACCGACATCTCGGCCCGGGTCACCGCACCCGCCGGATCCAGCAGATTGCCCGGCTTGCCATTCAGGATCCCCCTTGCCACCGCCCAATCCATCGCTCCCACAGCCCAGTCTGCGATCTCGCCCTGGTCTGCGAAGCGCGGACTGTCGCCGCCGGCGTCAGGCGCTCCGGCGTACCGGTGCAGCAGCGTGATCAACTGCTCGCGGGAGATCGCCGCGCCCGGCGTGCTGCCGTCGCTGATCCCCGCCGCGATCGCCCAGTCCTGCGCTTTGCTGTACCAGGTGTCGCCGCCTTCGGTATCGGCGCCATCCAGCCGGGCCAGCACGGTGAAGAGCATGGCGCGGCTCATCGACGCGCCGGGAGCGAAGACGCCGGGCTCGGTGCCCCGGAACAGGTCGCGGCTGGCCGCGAAGCCGATCGCCTCGGCGGCCCAATGGCTGCCCGGCACATCGCGGAAGGCGACCGGGTTCTCCATCAGCTGAACGGACAGCTCGCCCCGGGCCAGGAAGCGCAGGCCAGCCACTGTCAGCACGGAGGTGCCGAGGATCGTCCGGCTGCCGTTGGCATTGACGATGTAGGCGACGGTAGACGCCGAGGCGCCCACAACGGGCAGCGTGATCCACGCCTGGGCCCTGCCAGCCGGCAACTGGACGCTGGCTGTCACTTCTCCCCGCGCGCTCTTCAGCATCTCCACCTGTACACCGTCTGTATCCGTGATGACCGCGCGTCTGCTGCCATCCGGCCAGGTCGTCGTCTCGGTCACCGTACCGGTAGCCGGGTCAGTGACGCGGGTGGTCGTGCTGCCGTCCGCGTTCTGGACGGGTTCGTCCGTATCAGTGTGGTCCGGATCGGCAGGCTCGTCAGGATCAGTGTCATCGTCCGGCTTGACGGGATCAGGGTACGGGAACCACCCGCCGCTGCTGCCGGTATTGTAGACGGCGACCGTGACTGTACAGGTCGCCGTGTGGCTGCCGTCCTCGGTCGTCGCCGTGATGACGGCAGTGCCGGCGGTATGGACGCGTACTAGCCCCCCGGCATCGACGGACGCCACGGCCGGGTTGGAGCTGCTCCACGTTACACCCCGGTTCGTCGCATCCGCCGGCGCCACCACAGCGGTGAGCTGGACGGTGGCGCTGCCATGGTTCGTATACAGCGTGGCGCTCGTCTGGTTCAGGCGCACGCCGGTGACGGGTACCGGCTGCCCGGACGGATCATAGGCCAGGACAGTCAACGCCACATGCGGGCTCGATTGATGGGTGCCCGTGGCGCGGTAACGGACCCAGTACGTCCCCGGCTCCAGATCGGTCAGGACGGTCTCGTCTGCGCCGACAGGAGTCCAATTCGCACCCTCGTCGGCTGACCATTCCATTGCGCCATTCACCCCGTCGATGCTGCCGTCCCCGGCCGCTTCGGCGGTCTCGTGGCTGGCCGTGAGCCCTTCGGGTGCTGCTTTTGCGCCGCCGGTGACCATCACCTTGAAGTCGTCGAAGTCGATCGAGGCGTTGGCGTAGCCGTCGATGCCGAAGCGCTGGCCGGTCAGCCGGTCGCCGCCGGTATGGCGGAAGCTGTAGTCGGTGGCGACCAGGACGTCGTCGATATAGACGCTGTAGGTTTTGGCGTCCCAGTCGGCGACCATCCGGATGTCATACCATGTGTTCAGGACAGCATCCTGTACTCTGACTTTATTGGAGGGGCCGTTCTGGACGATGATCTTGCCTGTATCAAAGGCTGTCACCATGGCATAATTGCCTGTGCCGCTGTCATTGCGCACCATGGCGCCGTTGGCGTATTGGAAGCTGCTGTTCAGTCTGGCACGGTAGGCGATGACGATGCGCTCGCCCGGGGCGGCATTCACTTCGCCGGCAAATGGCAGGAACAGGTTGGCCTTGCCCGAGGTCGCCGTAGTGGTCAGACGCAGGAACTTGTTGCCGCCTTCCTCTTGCACCGCAGCAATCGCGCCATTGGTCAGATCCTCGGTCGTGATGCCGTAAGGATACTTGCCGGTCTCATCGCCGGAGAAATCCCGGTAGGCGTGATAGACGACGCCATCCTCGGTGAGGCTCAGCGAGTCCAGCAGCGCAGCTTCCGCATCAGCCAGACGGGCGACCGCAGCTTCGAACTGCGCTTCATCCAGCTCGGCATCTGCGGCCAGCTCATCCGCGACGTCGAGCTCTGTGAGAAGGGCGTCGTAGGCAGCCTGACTATAGTTGCCCAGTCCTTCGCCCAGCGGGTAGGAGAAGTTGACGATCCTGCCGCGCATGATCGACACGAGCTCATCAAGTCCCCAGCTCGGCAGGACTTCTACAGTCGCTTCCGCAGCAATGCCTGCTTCCTTCAGAAGACCGTGTACCTGCACCGTGCCAAGGGAATTGAAATCCAGTCCCTGCAGCATCCAGGTGACCTCGGCCATCCCGGTCACCCCATCCGGACCTGTCACCGGAATCTCGCCGGGCAGCTCAGGCACCCTGCCGGAAGGCGTCTTAGCGTTCACAGGAGGGACCTGGATTCCCGACTCTCCGGGGTCGGCGGCTATCGCAAGATGGAATGACGTTTCCTTGCCTTCGAACGCTGCGGTGATCACGGTCTCGCCCCGCTGGATAGCCTGGACGAGGCCGTCTTCAGTCACAGCTGCTACTTCGGTATTGCTGCTCGCGAAGCTGGCAGCGTCCGTCACATCCTGCACTTCATAGTCACTGAAGTGAGCGGTGAGCTGCAGCGGTTGACTGGTCTGCCCGCTAACCAGGATTGGCTCCAGCCCGCTGATCGCGATGGATTGCACCGATACCGGCGCCTCCGTGACGGTCAACGTTGCCGTCGCCGTATGGCCGCCATAGCTTGCCGTGATGAGGGTGCTGCCCAGGCCGATCGCCCGTATCGTACCGGCAGACGGATCGGTCACCTCGATCACTTGGTTGTTGGCGGCAACCGAGTACGTAACACCGCCAGCAACAGGCTGGACAGGATTCCCGGATCCCGGATCTGCCGCCAGCTCCAGCACCGGGGGCAGCGTGCGGTTATCATTGCGTCCCAGCGTATACCCCGGAGCATCGAAGGCGATGCCCTCGACCGGTCCGATCACATCCAGACTGTCGATCTCGACATAGTGCTCGCCTTTGAAGAAACGGACCGTATTGTCCCCTTGCGCCAGATGGACTCTTGCCGTGGAGACGCCCCAGTGATTCCAACCGGAGTAGACGGCGTTGAGCCTGCCGCCGGAGCCGCCGTTCACCGACAAGATCAAGTGTGCCGTCCCGCCGCTCGGCGAGCCGTTGGCCGTACGGGCGGACAGCGTATAGAACCCCGCGGTCGGCACGTTGACGGTGAATTCCGCGTAATCGCCGACTTGGTCGATCTGGGTGATCTTCATGCCGCCGGAGGCAGTGGCCTCCCGGCGGACGGCGGGACCGTCTCCGCTGCCCGGATCCTTCACCAGCCTGGCGTGTTCCGCCTCATAGCGCTGCCGTGCCGGCTCGCCAGATGGCAAGGCGATCGGGACGTTCGAGGAGACGGGCTCGCCCAGATTCGGCGTGTCGTCTGCGTTCCAGGTGAAGGTCTGGGCGCGGATGCTGCGGGTCCAGCCCGAGCTCTGCCAGCGCGCAGCATGGTAAAGGAGCCAGTCCTCGCTGCCGTCGGGCGATGTGGTAAAGCTGTGATGGCCAGGCCCGTAGACGCCATTGGCGGTAGAGAAGATCGGTTCGCTCTTTTTGTGCCAGGATGCAGGATCCATCAGATCATCGCCGATGCCGGCCGTGATCAGGCCGAGACAGTAGCTGTCGGTCCAGCTGCCGTTGGCGGAGTAGACCAGATTGATCGTGTTGCCCCGGATATTGACCTGGGGGCCTTCATTGATCCTGGCTGGAGAGCTCTCCCAGTCATACTCGGACTCCGAGATGAGCACGCGCTCCGAGCTGGTCGTCCACGGGTTGCTCATCTCGGCAATATACAGATTCTGAAAGCTGCCGTCCGTGTTCTCCCAGCCCGACCAGAGGAAGTACAGCTGATCCTCGACCTCCAGCACCGTGCCGTCGATCGCCCAGCGGTCGGACGGATCGGTGATCTTCCCCTTGAAGGTCCAGGTGCCGGTCAGCGGATTCTCGCTCTCGTTCTCCAGGACATACATGCGGTGGTTGGCATTGGTCCCGTTGTCGGCAGCGAAATAAATGTACCATTTGCCTTGGACATGGTGGATCTCCGGGGCCCAGATGTTGGAGCTGTACATCGTGCCTCTGGGCGGTGTCCAGGCTACGATCCGGTCGCCGCCCTCCAGACCGGTGATCGTCCTGGAGCGCCAGAGCGTGACGTTCCCGCCAGTCGTATGTGTATAATAATAGTAGCCGTCCGTGTGCTTGTAGACCCAAGGGTCGCCGCCGTTCTGGAACAGAATATTATAGAAGTTCGACACCCCAGGCACCCCCGCAGCCGCAGCCGTGCCGCTCCATTGCGGCAGCATCAGCATCACTGCGAGCCCTAACAGCAGGTACCTGAATTTATTCCTCAACATGTGCAGTCCTCCTTGGATTCATTTCCTTGTTTGTCCAACGCTCAGGCGAATATTTTGTCACCCCCTTTACTTGCATGCGCCATTTAAACCGCTTTCATTTTCTGTTTCCTGATGACTTGGTTTTCTGGCTATGGTGCTCATTCTACCTTTCGGAAAATGGTAAAAAAATGTACGATCTTAAATTGTTTTTTGTATCCAGTTTAAAATGAACTGTTTTATCTTGGATCGGGCTAAAGAGAGTACAAAGATCCATTTAAGATAATCCATTTTTATTGCACAAGCGCGAGCGTACACTTAGGTACATGAGAAACCTCGCCGCAGGCTGCCAGCCGGCTGAGAGGAGACTCAACTTTTAATCAACGAAGGAGGATACAAGTGAAAGCGGTTACTGAATCGTCCAGCATCCCTATCAAACGAAAGAGAAAGCTGCTCTACAGCCTCAGACGTGACGTGATGCTCTATGTCCTGCTGCTCCTGCCGCTCACCTATATCGCCGTCTTCCGATATGGTCCGATCTATGGCGTGCTGATGGCTTTTCAGGATTATAATATTTTCCAGGGCATCAGCGGCAGCGAATGGGTAGGGCTAGACGTGTTTAAGTTTATCTTCGAGCAGAAGAGCTTCTATCGGGCCTTGAAGAACACGCTGGTGCTCAATACCCTTGACTTGGTCGTCGGCTTCCCGGCACCGATCATCCTGGCGATTCTGTTGAACGAGCTGTGGCATACCCGCTTCAAGAAGATTGCCCAATCGGTCCTGTACCTGCCGCATTTTCTCTCGTGGGTGATCATCGGCGGCATGGTGTATCTGATCTTCTCCACGAGCGGGATCGCCAATAGTCTGGTGACGAGCCTGGGCTTGACCGAGATCGAATTTCTCTCCCGCAAGAACAACTGGATCGTCCTGTACGTCCTTGTCGGCGTCTGGCAAAATGTCGGTTGGGGCACGATCATCTATCTCGCTGCGCTGGTTGGCATCAACAAGGAGCTGTATGAGGCGGCGGCGATCGACGGCTGTACCCGGATCCGCAAGATCTGGCATATTACGCTGCCCGGCATCAAGCCGACCATTATTATCCTGTTGATCCTGCAGATCGGACGGATGGTGTCGATCGGGTTCGACCGGCCGTATGTACTGGGCAACTCGCTGGTCAGCGAATACTCCGATGTCATCAGTACCTATGTATACCGAATCGGTATCGGAGCTGGAGATTTCTCGCAGGCGACGGCTGTCGGGCTGTTCCAGTCGGTGGTGGGGCTGATCTTCCTGCTGACGGCCAATTACATTACCAAAAAAGTCGGCGAGCAGGGCATATGGTAGGAGGCGAACCATGTTAACCAATCGAAAAACCGGGCTGGCGGATCTCGCCATTATCGTATTCATTACCATCGTAGCGCTGACCTGCCTGGTTCCGTTTCTTTATATGATCGCGCTTTCTTTAAGCTCCAACAATGCGATTATTTCTCAGAAGGTCGGGCTGTGGCCTGTCGAATTCACGCTGGATACGTACAAAGCCATTCTTAAGGATGCGGAAATGGTATACGCTCTCGGGTACACAGTTGTTCTGACTGCGTTTTTTACGCTCACTTGCATGGTCGTGACGATCTGTGCGGCTTATCCGATGACCAAAAAGCGGCTTAGGGGACGCCATTTTTTCCTCGCCATCATGGTCGTGACGATGTACTTCAGCGGCGGGCTGATCCCGGACTATATCCTGGTCAAGAACCTCCAGCTCATGAATACGATGGGCAGTCTGATCCTGCCGGGGGCGATGAGCGTGTTCTATATGATCATCCTCAAAACGTTCTTCTCCTCGCTGCCAGACAGCCTGGAGGAGTCTGCGGCCATCGACGGCTGCAGCGAGCTGGGCATTCTGGTGCGGATCGTGCTGCCGCTGTCGATGCCGGCGATTGCGACCTTAAGCTTGTTCTATGCGGTCGACCGGTGGAACGGGTTCCAGGACGCGCTCTTCTATATTACCGACAAAAATCTGTATCCGATGCAGCTGAAGCTGTACCAGATTATTACTGAGAGCCAGCAGCTGGACAATCAACAGCAAGGGGAGGGCGGCTTCGGCACCCATATCGTCCCCGAATCGCTCAAGGCGGCCAGCGTTATTTTTGCCACGGTGCCGATCCTGCTGGTCTATCCGAAGCTGCAGAAATATTTCGTCGACGGGCTGATGCTCGGGGCCATCAAAGGCTAAAGGCAAGCATTGAAAACCTAAAGGAGAGGGTATCCATGAAAAGAAAACCTTGGTTGTCTTATGTACTGACATTGACTCTGATGACGAGCTTATTGGCCGCATGCAGCGGCAATACAGCGAATAGCCCGCAGCCATCCAACCACACGCCGCAGACCTCGAATGCACCGGAGGAGAAGCCCGCAGACCCGCCGGCAACGCTGACTGTAGGCATCTTCGACCGGGGGATCCAAGGGCAGCCGGATCTGAACAACAACACCTGGACGAGGTACATAAACGAGAACTTCGGCAAGGCGAACAATGCCGTCGTCAAGTTTGTGCCGATCCCTCGCTCGCAGGAGGTCGATAAGCTGAATGTGCTGATGGCGGCCGACGAGGCGCCTGATGTGTCGTTCACTTATGACGGCGCTACCGTATCAAGGTATGCCAAGATCAACGGGATCATGGAGCTGGACGAACTGCTGGAGGAGCACGGGCAGCAGCTGAAGGCCTATCTGGGCGAGACCGTGCTGGACTATGGCGTATATAACGGCAAGCAGATGGCCATTCCGGCGAAGCGGACGTCTTTGGCGTGGAACGGCCTGTTCATCCGCAAGGATTGGCTCGATAAGCTCGGTCTGCCAGTACCGACGGACCAGGATGAGCTGTATGAGACACTGGTGGCATTCCGGGATCAGAACCCGGGCGGGGTAGATGGTGTGATCCCGTGGGGCGTCGCGGCGACAGGGATGAACTACACGTTCGGCAACCTGGCGGAGTCCTTCTGGGAGGAGCAGACGGAGGAGGAGTTCGTGACGATCCCGGGCTGGCTGCGGCCAGGCAACAAGGAATATCTCCGCTTCCTTAACAAGCTCTACAATGAGAAGCTGATCAGCCCCGATTTCGCGCTCGACAAAACCGCGCAGCAGGCAGATGCTGACGTCACCAACGGCAAGGTCGGCTTCTTCGGCGCCAACTGGGATTATCCGCTGCGTCAGAATATCAGCGAGCCGCTGAAAGCCAATGTCCCGGAAGCCGAGTTCCTGCCGGTCGACACCTTCAAGAACTATGAAGGCAAATACAAAAAAGTAGCCTATAACGAAAACGGGATCAACGTCATCATCCCCAAGAGCAGCAAAAACGCCGAGCTGGCGATGAAATACCTGAACTGGATGGCTGATCCCGAGGTGCTGTTCTTCCTGCAGTACGGCGAGGCAGGCGTGAACCATGAGATGGCGGACGGCATCCCGCAAGTCATCAATCAGACCGGAGACAACATGCAGACCAGCTATCTAAACCTGGACTATACGCTGGTGGTCAACGGCGTTGAGCTGGGCGATCAGGAGAAAAATATCAAGGCGCTCGCTGCGTCGGCGCCGGGACTGGAATCGGTTGCGGAGCTGTCCTACAAGATTAACACGACCGATACCTACACGCATTACTACTACGAAACGCCTAATGAGGCCAATATCAAATTCGGCAAAACGCTAAGCGATCTGACCAAACAAATGACGGATCGTCTCATCGTCTCCAAGCCGGCGGAATTCGACGCCCTGTACGACCAGCTGGTAGCCGAATACATGGAAGCTGGCGGGCAGGCCGTCATGGAAGAAAACATCAAGCTGTATCAGGCCCAGGAGCAATCCAAAAGCTAACAAATCAGCAGTGCGCGGATAGCGCCAATTACGCTGCCGTCAGTATCCGGGAGCAGTCTGAACCCCGCAGCCTACCGAGCTGCGGGGTCGCAGGCTTTTTGCATGAGAGGCGAGCAATCCTATGGTACTGCAGACGAATTAGGCGTAAACTATACTCAGGGTTTTCCAAATATGATATGTTTCCGGGGCCCACGCACAGTATCAGGCTATGCTTCGAAGAAAAGGCTCTACTTTGTGGGGTTCTATAGAGGAGGTCCTTATGTATCGTGTTCTGATTGTGGACGATGAACCGTGGGCGATCAAAGGCATACGCAACGCCTTCAACTGGAGCAAATACGGTTTCGAAATTGCCGGGGAGTTCACGAGCCCCCGCAAAGCCTTCGAAGCCATCTGCGCGCAACCTCCCGATCTCGTGTTTACGGATATCCAAATGGGCGAGATGTCGGGACTCGAGCTGATGCGGCTTATCCGGGAGCAAGATCTGGATGTTGGCTTTGTGGTTGTAAGCGGATACTCGGAGTTTGCTTACGCCCAGGAAGCGTTAAGGTTCGGGGCTCTGGACTATTGTCTGAAGCCGATCGACATCGAGACTACAGACGGACTGATCGAGAAGCTGTTGCAGCAGCTAAGCCAACAACAGAGCAAGAGAAATCAACTGATGCTGGAAGCCCTTACCTCGGCGGACAACACAGAGGTTCAGCGATTTACGCCCTTCTTTGAAGAATCGGAGAAGGTCTGGTATCGCGTCGTTATGCTGGATGGGGAAAGTACTGTAGAGAGCCGCTCCGTATTCGCAGGGTTCGACAGCAGCAAGAGGATGGTCGTCGCCTCCGGCAAAAGGAAAACGCTGCATATTCTGAAAAGCGGGGACCGGGCCGAGCTCGGGCAGTTGGACAATGCGGCTTTTGACGGGGAGGCGTTAAGAGCGGCGGGGATCAGCAGCATTACCGATGACCGGGAAATGGTAGCGAAGCTGATCAAGGAAGCGGATCTGGCGGTTTCGCAGCTTTTTATCCAGGAAGGTCAGGGCCTCTTCACGTACGAGCCGAGACTGGAGATGGTCAAGCCGTTTATCGAAGAGATCCCTTCTCTGATCGAGGAGAAGACGCCGGAGGATATCAAAGCGTTTATTCATCGGATCCAGTCGTACTTCAGGCAGCAAGACCTGGGCATGGGAGAAGCGGTCTTCTTGTGGAATCAGACCGTCGGCGTGCTGATGGGCACGTATGCCGAGGCGTTGAAGGACATGGAGCTTGAGTTTCTGAATTACGTCGAGTTACAAGAGCGTTTCGAGCACTTCGAATCGCTTTGCGGGTTTATTCATGATGTATTGGTCTATCTCAAGCAGATAAGCCGGCCGTTGGATAACGATGGGACGATTCATTCCTGTTTCCTCCAGATGGTGCAATATATCGATCGCAACTACGAGCAGCGGTTGTATCTCAAGGAACTGGCCGCGCAGTTTCATATCAACCAGGTGTATTGCTGTCAGCTGTTCAAGAAGCTGCTCGGCAAGACGTTCTCGGAATACGTAACCGACCTGAGGATCAGAAAAGCTTGCGAGCTGCTGGAGCAAAGCCCGTGGTCGATTGAAGAGGTCGCCGCCAAGGTAGGGTATGTTGATTACTATTACTTCAACAAGGTATTCAAAAAACAGTGCCGGATTACGCCAGCCAAGTATCGAAAACGGAGCCTGGAGGGAGCCGCGTGCGTCTCAGCCGATTGAAACTGAAGCATCAGATCCTGTTTATCTTTTTGATTGCGATCCTGTTATTTACGGTCATGGAGCTTTATTTCTACTACAGCTTTTATCATCTGACGCAGAAGCGCGCCGCCAATTACGGTCACACGATCATCGAACAAACGCGTCAGAAGATCGACTCGGTATTCGAGGATATTATCGTCAGTACGAACATTGTGGTGAGCAACAAGAAGATCCAGGAGTTTACGATCGTCGAGGACAACTACAAGCGGAATATTGAGATCGGAGCATATGTGATCGATCTGATGGATTATATGCGTTCCTTCAACTCCTATGTAAGCGGCATGATCATCAGCGACAGCAAGGGCAGGCGCGTCTTCAGCTCGGCGCCCGCCACCAGCGAGGTTTTTTTTTGAAGCCATACGATGATTTCATGCGTACCTACAGTCAGCAGGAAGACGCGGACGGCGGCATCTTTACGACGCTGCTCCAGCATGACAAGACGGAAGCCGAGTACTTCTTCTATGTCGCACCGATTATCGAATCGATCGGCGGCGTTCATTTTTTGCAGAAAACAGGCTATTGCTCGGTCATGGTCAATACCAGCAAGCTCCAGGAGCTGGTTGAGAATACGGAGCTGACACCTCATTCAACGTTGTCTATCCTGAACAGTCATAATGAGATCATCGCTTCCAACCGGATGGCGGGGCAGGCCGAGTTAGCCGAGGGTCAACTGCTGGCGGAGCGAGGCAGCGAGGATTATATCATCCAGCGGACAGATCTGGAGCTGGCGGACGGCTGGAGCATCGTCAGTCGGATCCCGGTACGCGAGCTGACAACGGATATGAATGCGATACGAAGAGTGAGCATCATTGCCGGCATCGGCATGACGCTCAGCATGATCCTGCTTGGCTATTACTTCCTGAACAGTCTGACCCGGCCGGTCATGGGGCTGATAGCGGATATGCGGAAGATCGGCGGCAGAGAGCGGGGCTTCCGGGTCAAGGTTCGTTCAACCAATGAGGTTGGCGCGCTGGCGTACGATATCAACCGCATGATCGAAAATATGGAGCTGATGACGCGGGACATCTTCCATGCGCAGGCCCAGCTCTATGAGATGAAGCTGAGCAAAAAACAGGCGGAATTCTCTGCTTTGCAGAGCCAGATCAATCCTCACTTCCTCTACAATACATTGAACTGCATCAGCAGCATCGGACTCGAGTACGGCAGCAGGGAGATCGCCCAGATCACCTCTTGCATGTCGAGAATCTTCCGTTACAGCATCAAGCAGGACGAACTGGTAGCGATCCGCGAAGAGATCCAGTGTGTCGAGGATTATATGCATATCATCTCGATCCGTTACGAGAACCGCTACGAGATGGAGGTGCAGGTCGATGACGCGGTAGCGGAGCTGAAGACGCCGAAGATGATCCTGCAGCCCCTCGTCGAGAATGCGGTCTATCATGGGCTCGGGAGCAAGGAATCGGGTGAAGGTCTACAGGTTATCGGAAGCCTGAATGAGCAAGGCGATGTATGCTTCCGGATTACCGATAGCGGAAGAGGCATCGCCAGCGATGCGCTGGAGAGGCTGCGGGCGAAGCTGGAAGCTGCCCCGGAGGCGATCGATCATCCTTCCGGCAGCAGCATCGGACTCAGCAATATCCACTCCCGGATCCGGCTGCTCTTCGGCGACGCGTACGGGGTAAGCGTAGAGAGCCGGCCAGGACGCGGCACGACTGTCATCGTTACCATTCCGAGCATCTAGCGAGGCTGCTGCTTGATTATTCATTTCCCCATTAGATATGATGCTAATGGGTCTTTTTTTATAGAACGGGTTGAAGAGGGGGAAGAAGATTGTACAAGATCGTATTGGTCGAAGACGACTCTGAGCTGAGAAGTCTGATCTCGCGGATGTTGGAGAAGTATGAGTATCGCGTGTCCGTCATCGAACGCTTCGATGATGTCGTGGGGCAGATCATGGAGGCGGAGGCGAACGTCGTGCTGCTCGATATTCATTTGCCGGGCGTGGACGGCTTCCATATCTGCAGAGCGATCCGCAAGCAAAGCCATGTTCCGATCCTGATGATCTCGGCGAGAAATACGGAATCCGATCAGATCCTCGCCATGGAGCTGGGAGCAGATGATTATATGGTCAAGCCGTTCAGCGTCGAATTGCTGCATTCCAAGATCAGAGCGTGCATCCGGCGGACCTATGGCGAATATGAAACCAATCGGAGCGGCGTTCACCTCGGGGATTTTGTCCTGGATGGCGATACCTTTCTTGTTTCCTATCAAGCCCGGCGGGTCGAGCTGACCAAAAATGAATTTAAAATCGTCAAGCGACTGGTGCAGGATCGCAACGTATTCGTCTCCCGCGAAAGCTTGCTGAATGAGTTGTGGGACGATGTCGCTTTTGTCGATCCCAATACGCTTAACGTCCATATTTCCCGAATAAAAAACAAACTGAACGAGATCGGGATCGAAAATGTCATTCATACCAAAAGAGGCTACGGCTACAAATTCGTGACCTACTGGTTAGGAGATGCAGAATGAAACGGGCGGTTTTCAGTTCCTTTTTGAAAGATCATTTTCTGTACACGTTATCCTTTTATGCCAGTGCCGCGCTGGTCATTCTGTTCGTCTGGCTGCAGACGGGAAGGCAGCTCGAAATCGCTTATCCCGTCATACTGGTCACCTTCGTCTATTTGATTTTCATGAGTATACGAGCCTTTCGCTATGCGGCTTTCCATCGTTATCTCGAGCGTTCCGAAGACCATTCCCATCCTACAGCCGTTATACAGGGCTGGAGTGAGGAACAGAGACACGCTATCCATACCCTGCACACGGCCGAGCATCGTTATGTTTCGCTGCTCGATCAATTCGAGATGAGAAACGCCCAAAAAATCGACATTCTTTCGCGGATGATCCATCAGATCAAGACGCCGACTTCCGTAATAGATTTGATGCTGCAGAACAGCAGAGATGAAGCCCTTGCCCCTGCAATGCTGGATAAGATGAACAAGGAAAATCAATTGGTCAACGAACGTTTAAATCAGGTTTTGGCCTATTTGCGGCTGGATGCGTTCCAGCAGGATTATCGGATCGAGAGCACCGATCTGATCACGGCGCTGCGCGAATTGATCAATCGCCAGAAAGAACAGTTTATCCTGCATGACGTTTACCCCAAGTGGGACATTGCGGAGGAGCAGGCCGACGTGCTGACAGACCGCAAATGGAATAGCCTGCTGCTGGAACAGATCGTTTCGAACGCGATCAAGTATACTTCCGTCCAGCAAGCTGCGAGAGAAGTTGCTTTTCGCATCGAGAGAGACGAGGGGCGAGTCATCCTGGTCATATCGGATACCGGCATCGGCATACCCGAGCACGATCTGAGAAGGGTCTGGGAGCCGTTCTTCACAGGCGACAACGGCCGCCGGGTAAGAAGCTCCACCGGCATCGGACTGCATATCGCGAGAAGCATCGCGGAGCAATTGAACCATATGGTCACGATTTCCTCCAAGCAAGGACAAGGCACGACCGTAAAGATTGCTTATCTAACGAAATCGTAAGCTAAGCGTTAGCTGACGTAATTGTATCGCGGCTCCCTCGTCCCTATAATGGCATTAAAGCTGAGAAGGAGGGGGCGCTATGTGCGCGGTAGTCGGAAAAGGCATCAAAAAAGTGTTTGGAAGCGGCAAAGAAGTTATCCAGACGATAGCTCTATCCGGTATCAATATAGAATTGGAGCAGGGAGAGTTTACTGCCATAATGGGTCCTTCCGGAAGCGGGAAGTCATCCCTGCTAAACATCCTGAGCGGGTTCGATAAACCGACATCCGGAGAGGTGCGAATCTGCAATGTTGCATTTAGCGGCATGGATGGCGATGAATTGGCATTATTCAGGAGACAGCATATCGGCTACATCTTTCAGGAATTCAACTTGCTGGACAGCCTGACGATCAAGGAAAACATCATGCTGCCGATGATTCTCAATCGGGACAAGCTTGCGGTTATGAACGACAAAGCGGACAAGCTCATGGAACGTCTCGGTATCGAGCATCTGTGGAACAAATATCCTTATCAGGTGTCAGGCGGGCAGCAGCAAAGAACAGCGGTTGCCCGGGCGCTGATCAACGATACGTCGGTCATCTTCGCCGACGAGCCAACCGGCAATCTGGATTCCAAATCGACCAGGTCGGTGTTGGAGAGCTTGAAAGCCGTTAACGCCTACTATGGAACTACGGTCTTGCTCGTCACCCATGATCCGTTCGCGGCGAGCTATAGCGACAGGGTGCTGTTTCTCAAAGACGGCAAACTGCGTACGCAATTGGACAAGAAAGCTTCGCAAGAGGCATTCGCAAAAGAAATCCTCGATCATCTGGCCGTGTTGGAGGACGATGAATATGACGTTTAACCGGTTCATCTTCAAAACCGTGCTGGCCAATTACAGAAAATATGCCGCTTATTTTCTGTGCATCTCCTTTTCAATGATGATCCTTTTTTTGTTCTCCTCGATCTGGTTTGCACCGGGATTTTCAGATCAGACTTCGGCAGGGACGAGGCAAATCGTGTTGATCGGCGGCGTGCTTTGTGGCGGTTTTTCTGTCTTTCTGATTACATATGCCTACCATCATTTCTTGAAAAACCGAAATCGCGAAATGGGTATTCTATTGTCTTACGGGCTGCTCTACCGGGATTTGAAGAAGATGATTATCCTCGAGAACAGCGTGATCTTCGCCGGTGCTCTTCTGGCGTCTTTGGCCAGCGGCAGCGTATTGGCCCGACTCATCTTCATGGTAACGACAGCGATCCTGGAGCTGGAGGAGATCCGGTTTTCCTTGACGATTCCCAGTTTCCTGTTGACAGCGGCTTGTTTTGCGCTCATCTACCTCACGATCGTAATCTTGACGCTCGTCAAGCTGAAGGAAACGACGATCACCGCGATGATGCAATCCAACCGCTTGCAAGAGCTCAGGCGCACCGGGAGCAAGCTTGCTTCCTTCGCAGGACTGGCGATCATGTTCGCAGCTTTGTTGTTTTTGTATTTGTACACGAGCGATCCGTTGAATACGGATTCGATGCAGAAGGCAATTCTCTTCGGCCTGCTTGCATGCATCGCCGGCATCTGTTTGTGGATGAACAATTTCATTGGCCTGATGGTTGCATTATGGAAAAGGAGAGCGACTTTCTACCATCGCAACCTTCTGATTCTTTCGGAGTTTGCCTCCAGGTTTGCCCAAAATCGGTCCGTCATCCTGATGGTGTGTCTGCTCAGCATCGGCATTGTTTTTTTTGCTACGCTATCCTATACGCTGTATAACCAAAGCTACGAAGTGGCCGATAAAGAACAATGGAACGATGTGGCATTCAAGGATTACGATTCGGTCCAGCTGTTGGCAGGCCTGGACCTGGAAGCCCTCCAAGCGGAGACGGGGACGGATATAAAGAGGATCCAGACATTGGAGGTTGTCTATGTGGAAGCGCCGGAGCTCCGACATGCCCCATGGCGCACCAACAAGCAGGTGATCGCGGCTTCCAGCGACACGGCCAATCTTATCTTGCCGGAGCCGGTTGCCGTCACCCCGGGCGCGGCACTCGTGTTGGACTTTAATGGGGCGAAGGGAGAAGCCTTGACGTATTTTCTGGATGAAGCGAAGCTTGCAGTCGGTCATCAGACGTTTTCATTTCGACATGAGGGGACGGACCGGGTCCAATTATTCGACCGCTATATGTTCCCGCAGCCCTTGCTTATTGTACTGCACGAAGGGGACTATCGGAACGTTGCAGATGCAGCGGCGACGGAGGAGCGGGGGACTATCATCGTCGTTGATTTCGCCGACTGGATGCAGAGCGGGGCGTTCGTGGAGCAACTGAAGGTCCGGATGAACGAGGAGCTCGCGGCCACTGACGAGAGTCGCGCGGCTGCCGTCGCGTCGATCGCCGAGCGGTATCCGGAACCGTTTACCATTTTCTCGAAATATGACCGTTTTGCCCATACGAAGCGTGTCGGCGGCTTTGCTCTGTTTATCCTCTCCTTTATTAGCTTACTCTTTTTTGTGACCGTATGCGTTGTCCTCTACTTCAAAGTGTTTGCCGATCTGGAGGAGGACCGGCGCAAGATCAAGCTGCTGCATACGATCGGCGTTACGTCGGGTGAAGTCAAACACTACCTGGAGCAAAAGCTGAAGATGGTCATCGCCTTGCCTGTCGCAACCGGCAGCTTGATCGGATTGATCTTATGCGTGACGATCCATTTCGGCCAGACGATGGAGCTCGAGATCGACCGCGCAACCATTCTGGTCAATGGCTTGAAGATTACCGCTTTGTTTGCGGTCGCCATCGCTATCTACTACGCTGGCTTGAAATCAGCCTATCGAAGATCGGTATAAGCCTTGTCGTCGGACAGGATACATTTTCCAGACATTAGGCATAGGATGGGGTAGCTTGAAATATGGAGGGAATGAAAATATGATGCATGCTGTTCCACAGGCAACCATGGCCCCGGCCTATCCCTATTACTCGTGGCAACCCTATCAGCCTTATCCTGCACACATTCATCCTCACTACATGATGGCCTATCCACCGGTGTATCCGCCATACTATAGCAATGAGCGGTTCAGTTCTTTGCAGGCGGCGGGGATTGGGGATCAGGGCAAAGAGCCCTATGTCGTTAACATCGAACAAGTAACGAAACAGAATCACACGTACCGTACGGCTATATGGACGGGGGAGCATTTCCAGGTCACCGTGATGAGCATCCCTGTCGGAAGTGACATCGGATTGGAAGTCCACCCGGATACGGATCAATTTATCCGAATTGAAGAGGGGCAGGGCCTGGTTCAGATGGGGGATTCCAAAGACAAGCTGGATTTCGAGGCTGCAGCCTACGATGACTTTGCTGTCATGGTCCCTGCCGGGAAGTGGCACAATCTGACCAACACCGGCAACAAGCCCCTGAAGGTATACGTCATTTATGCGCCGCCGGAGCATCCATTTGGCACTGTTCATGCTACAAAGGCTGACGCTATGGCATCCCACGAATAGCAATCAAGAGGGGGCGCAGGTTCCCATCTGTCTCCGGTATTCCTTCGGCGAACGCCCCTCGAGTTTGTTGAACATATGGGTGAAATAATTGGAATCATTGAAGCCGACGGCTTCGGCGATCTCGAATATTTTCATGTCTGTGCTGCCGAGCAGGAGCTTCGCTTTTTGCATGCGCAGAGACTGGATATAGCCGGTGACGCTCTCACCGGTTTCTTTTTTGAACAGGTTGCTGAAATAACTGGGGTTGAGGTGGACATGGGCCGCCACTTCGGACAGTCCGCATGCTTCCATATACTTGTCCTGGATGAAACGGACCGCTTGTTTGACGGGCGTGTCGTTTTTGCTGTCCAGCCAAGCCTGGTGCGCGTCCAGAAACCCCTCGATATGTGCCTGCAGCCAAGCTGTGATCGCTTGCGGCGAATCGCATGTGTACAGGTCGCTCCACGCGATGGGGCTGGAGGACATCGGCCACTCGGAGAACTGGACCTGGACTTGCCGGATCAGCGCGGTCGCCAGCAGCAAGGCTTCGATCTTCCCTTTTTGCAGAGGCAGCGAGCTGATCGTGTCGGCCTGCTGTTGCAGTAAGGCTCCCAACTGACTGTTATCGCCTGACATGAGGAGGGCAAGAATCTGGCTCTCCTTTTCATGGAGGGCCGCTTGGTCAATCAGGGAATCGCCTAACGCATAAGCCTCCACTCCTGCTCCCCGATCCGGATCGACACCATAACGTTCGTAGCTCTGCTGCAGATCTTCAGGCATACGGCATGGCACGGCGCTGCTGTATACAAGGCTCAGCTTCAGATATTGACGCACCGAACGGGAGAGGGTGTCCAGCCAGGAAGCGGGGAGGGTCGCTGCAGAAGCGGCCCTGTCGACGAGCAGCGCCCATTGCGAGACGGTGAGCGGGATCAGGCGATACCCGTCTCCAAACCAGTGCTGCAGATGTTCCCGCATGATGTTGACAACAGCGTACTGCAATAGCGGGATATCCTGTGCCGTATACAGCTTCTCCCCTGAGGCATATGCGGGAACCGAGAGGAAACAGACTTCTCCTGCCTCCATACGGCCGAGCAGCATCTCCAGCTCGCCGGGATTACAGGAGATCCCCAGCATGGCGGAGCGCAATTGGCTGTCTTCATGCTGCTGTCGCCATTCTTCGATGAGCCGCTGAGACTGGTGTTCTTCCTGGAGGCGGATATAGGTCCGGTCGAGCAGGCTCAGGATGTCTGCCTCCACGCACGGTTTGGTGATAAAATCCAACACGCCGAACTTGAGCGCGGACTGCGCGTAGGCAAAGTCCTTGAAGCCGGTAATGATGACGATCTTCGTCTTCCAGCCGCGGCTGCGAATCTCTCTTGTCAGCTGCAGCCCGTCCATGCCGGGCATCCGGATATCCGTGATGAGCAAGTCCGGGATACAAGCCTCCATCTGGAGCAGGGCTGCCTGCCCGTTGGCCGCTTCTCCGGCTACGATCCACTCGGAGGACCGTTTGCCGGCCAGCTTCAGCAGCCCTTTGCGAAAGTTGGGTTGATCTTCAGCGATAAACAGCTTGCCTTTCATAACTTATCCTCCTGCCCTTCTTGCAGTGCCGTTATTGGGGGAAGCTTGATGCGGACGGTCGTTCCCTGACCCACAGCCGTAATGATGTCCACGCCATAGGGAGCGCCGTAGACGAGCTCGATCCGGCGCAGCACGCTCTGGATGCCGATGCCCGTGCGATCTCCGCTCGGCTGGTAATCGTCATGATGGAGCAGCCCGTGCAGCGTAGGCTCATCCATGCCGCAGCCGTTATCGGTGACCTCCAGCTGGAGG
This sequence comes from Paenibacillus jepli, assembly GCF_047238105.1. Taxonomy (NCBI): domain Bacteria; kingdom Bacillati; phylum Bacillota; class Bacilli; order Caryophanales; family Paenibacillaceae; genus Paenibacillus; species Paenibacillus jepli. The sequence goes on along the minus strand of NZ_JBDFMD010000001.1, from coordinate 1,597,289 downwards.
ATATCGTTGCGCAGCAGGGCTTCGATCCGCAAGACGCGACCCTTCTCCATGTCCCGGAAGGCGTGAACGAACACATTTTCGACGACTGGCAGCAGCAGACAACGCATCATGGGCGCAGCCAGCAGCGCATCGTCTGCCCGGATATCCGTCTCGATCTCACCGGTGAACAGCTCGGTCTGGATCGTGATGTAGTTGCGGACCTGCTGCAGCTCTTCCCCCAAGGTCGTCTGTGACTGGAGGGGCTCAAGGGAGTACTTGAGCATCTCCGAGATGGCGTGGATGAGATGGGCGGCCTCCAGTTGGTCCTCGCTGTACAGCTTCCAGTACAGTTCATTGAACAAATTGTGCAGATAATGGGGGTTCAGCTGCGCCTGGATCGCCTTCAATTCCAATTCCCGCTGGCTGATCTGGGCCAGGTAGACTTTGTTGATGAGCCCGCCTACCTGCTCGGCCATCTGATTGAAGCTCTCGCCGATGTAACCCAGTTCATCGCCGGACCGTACCCGGATCCTGGCCGAGAAGTCGCCGCCGCGCAGCCTTCGCAGTCCCTGCATCAGATCGGCCAGAGGGGACAGGAGGGTCCGGGACGAGATCGTGATCAGCAGGGCGCTAAGGGCAACGATGCCGATGCCGGCCAAGGCAAAGATCCGGATGATGTCTTTGTTCTTGCGCTGGATCTCCTGCAAGGAGACGCCCCCGAGCAACGTGAAGCCGGCAGGCTCCAGCCGATGTTGGACAACTAAGTAGGTGATACCTGCCATCTTGGCATAGTGAGGTTCCCGGGAACTGGTCAATTCCAGGAGCTGATCCGTCTCCTCAGGCGACGTGTTGGCATAGAGCAGGCCGCCTTCGGGCTCCAGCAGCAGCACCTTGCCGTTGCGCTTCAGATCCGACAAGACCTTGCCGACGAAGCTCTCCTCCAGCACCATCATCATCGTCCCGTAAGGCACCAGCTTGTCGTTAAGCATCCTTCGGGCCGCGATCAGCACGGTTCTGCGGCCGCCCGGATCGATGCTGCTCGGCAGACTTGCCCTGGCCCATACCAGGTTGCCGCGGTGCGTGTGCAGCCTCGCCATCACCGAGGCTACATCGTCCGGATACGGCGTCTGTGAAGCGCCGTTTCTGGAGACGATCGTCAGCTCATCCCGTTCATTGAACAGGAAGACGGAACGGATCGACGGCGCATCGACCTGCAGGTTGGTCAACTGTTCCTCAACATACTTGCGGTTCTTGTATTGGGTGAAGAGCTCCCCTTCGGAGGTTACGCTGTCCTTGACGAAGCTCTCGATCGAAGGATTCAGGATGATGGATTGGGACACCCGGTTGACTTCCTGGATCGTCAGCTCCAGACGGGCCAGCGCCTGTTCGTTGGCGATCGAGAACTGCGTGCTGATCTCGTCCTCCATCAGCTCGATATTAACCTGATAGACCAGCCAGCCTGCGAGGGCAAAAGCAAGCGAGACCATGCAGGAGAGCAGGACCGTCAGTTTGATTTTGAAGCTGCCTTTGATTGTCTCGACGGCCGCTCTTGGCCAACCGCTAGGATGCAGACCAATCCCCTCCCGGCAAGATCTTGATGTAATCCGATTGTACCCTTTTTGGATCTGCTTTGAAATAAACATGGCCCGGCGGGTGCCGGACCAAATAATTTCTGTGTTCATGTACAGAAGAGGCGAACGAACTACTGCAGCTGCGAACGCACCATTTCCAGCGTGTCCTCGCCCAAGAAGGCGGTCTCTTTATTTTCCTGATACCACTCATCCATGTAGGCCTCGATCTGCTTGCCGCCGCCTTTCTCCCACGCAGCCTGGGCATCGGCTATCGCTTGTTCAGCCGAATATTTCGCGCCGCCGATGATGCCTTTGACCAGAATATCGCTGACTTCCTTGCTGACATTGGTGTTGATCACGACCAGTTCGCTTGGCAGGACCGGCATATGCTCATAGTGAGCGAGCGCAGGATATTTGGCCTCCGGGTGAAGCAGGTAGCTGTCCGCTTGCTTCATCATGTCCAGTCCGGCCTTTTGGTCCGGGTCATTGACATCGAAGGCGGCCTCGGACGTCAGATGGTCATTTTGCGGCAGCGAGAAGAACATCGTATAATCGGCAGCCCAGTCGACTTCCTTCATATTCTTGTCGTGATCGGTTACTTTCAGCACGCCATCCGCATCCTTGGACCAGTGCTCGCCTTCCATCCCTTTCCTGAGCGTGAGCACCGTATCGGACTGGAGCATAAAATTGATATACTCCATCGCTGCCTGGGGATTGTTGGCTGCGGCATTGATGACGGTCGTCATTTGGATCGGGTTGGTGACATGATGGACGAATTGTCCCATGGACGAGCGCGGCTGCATCATCGGAGCAATCTCTGCATCCGGCACGCTTTTCTTGATCGTCTTGATGTCCGAGACCGTGCTTTCAAACCAATTGGTAATCGCAGGGGGCAGGTAGACGCCCATCTTGCCGTTAAGGTAATCCTGTTTGGCTTTGGCGCCGTTCTGGTCCGCCAGATAATCACGGTCGACGAGTCCTTCCTCGAACAGCCGTTTCTTGAATTTCAGCGCTTCCAGCGCATTGTCCCAGCTGCGAACGACACGGTCGTCATCCGAGATCTTCCAGCCGTTCGAGCCGAACATCGAATCCACCATGCCGCCCGAGGTATAGCTCATGTTGATGCCGTACGTGTCCTTTTTGCCGTTGCCGTCAGGGTCTTGCTCCACAAAAGCTTTCAGGACCGTATACAGCTCTTCCGTGGTCGTAGGCACCTCCAGATTCAGCTTCTCCAGCCAGTCCTTCCGGATAAAGGCCACGCTTTGCAGATGCGGCTCGTTGATCTTGCCGATCTCGTACAGTTTGCCGTCCGGCTTGGTCCCGACTTGACGCAGCTGCGGATACTGCTCCAGCAGCTTCTCGTACTCGGGCGCATACTGCAGATAATCGTCGAGCGGCAGCAGCTGCTTCTGCTTATACAGCGAATCGCGGAATCCGGTGTCATAATCGTTGACGATGTCCGGCGCGGTGCCCGAGGCGAACATGACGTTCAATTTGTTGACCGCTTCCGAGCGGAGCACCGGCACGAACTTGACCTCTACCGGAGAATGCTCGTTCATCCAGGCGGTCCAGCGGTTGTCCTCCAGCGTGCCTTCCGATGCGGGGATATTGCCCCGGTCATATACGGAAGCTGTAATCTTCGGTTTGGCGTCGCCCTGCTGCGCGCCTTCTTTGGGCTGGCTGCAGCCCGCGACGACGGTCACGGCGAGCCCGACGGTCAGGATCGACGAGCAGACTTTTTTGTAGCTATGGGTTGAATTGATCATGGTACTAACTCCCCCTCGTTATGTGTGAATGCATGCTAGGCTGTCATCCCTTGATGGAGCCGAGCATAATGCCTTTGACAAAATATTTCTGCAAGAACGGATAGACGATCAGCATCGGCACCACCATGACCATGACGCCTACCGCCTTGAGCTTCTCGGAGACCAGCTCCTGCTGCTGCACCATATCCATCGCCATCATGTTGGACATGCTCTGCATCTGCAGCATGCTCTGGACGATGACCGGCAGGTTCTGAAGCTCCGTCCGGTTGATGTAGAGGATGACGTTCATAAACATGTTCCAGTACCCGACCCCGTAGAACAGCGTCAAGGTAGCGAGCATCGGAAGCGACAGCGGCAGCACAATGCGTGCAAGCAGCCGGACCTCGCCGCAGCCGTCCATCTGGGCTGACTCGATGACTTCTCCGGGGATGTTCTCAAAATAGCTTTTCATAATCAGCATATTGTAGGTGCTGACCAGTCCGACAAACCATAGAGACCAGAACGTATTGGTCAATTGGAGATTGTTCATCACAAGATACGTTGGAATCATGCCCCCGTTGAACAGCATCGTGAACAGGGCCGCCAAGGTGATGGGCTTGCGAGCGTACAGATACCGCCGGGACAGCGGATAGGCGGTCGTCACCGTGACCAGCATGCTCAAAAATGTGCCAACCAGTGTGATGATGACGCTGTTGTTGAAGGCTCGCAATGCCGGTGTATTCTCAAAAAAATAGCTGTATGCCGTCAGGTCGAGTCCCACCGGCCAGAGCCAGACGCGTCCCAGATCGACCGCCTGCCCTTCACTTAGCGACAAGGCAATCAGATGCAGGAAGGGGAGAATGCAGGTGAGTGCGATGATTATCAGTACCGTATGAATAAATCCGCTTAATACCTTCTCCCCCATGGATTCTCTCACTCCCGATCCCTCCTTTCAGAATAATCCCTGATCGAACTTCCGCGCCAGCGCATTGGCCGACAAGACCAGGACCAGGCCGACCAGGGATTCGAACAAGCCCATTGCGGTCGTCAGGCTGAATTGGGCCTGCTGCAGGCCGACTTTGTACACGTAGGTGCTGATGACTTCCGCTTTCTCCAGCACCGTCGGGTTCTGCAGATTGTACACTTGGTCGAAGCCGACCTCCATCAAGCGGCCCATCCCGAGGATCAAGAGCAGGATGATCGTCGGCCGCAGTCCCGGCAGCGTGATGTGCCAGATCTGCCGCAGCTTGCCTGCGCCATCCAGGCCGGCGGATTCGTACAGGCTAGGGTCGATGGCGGATAGCGCGGCGAGATAGATGATGGCACCGAACCCCATTTCTTTCCACATCCCGGAGCCGACGAAGATGGCGATCCACGAGTCCGCACGGTACAGGAACGGCACCGGCTCCATCCCCCATTGCATGAGCAGCTTGTTGAGCGTGCCGCCGTCAATCGAGAACAGGGTCAGCACCAGACCGGCTACGATAACCCACGATAGAAAATGAGGAAGGTAGATGATCGTTTGAATCCACCGCTTCAACCAGCTCTTGCGCACTTCGTTGAGCGCGATGGCAATGATGATCGGTGCGGGGAATCCGAACACCAGATTGAGCACGCTGAGGTGCAGCGTGTTCCAGATGATCTGTAGTGTGGCGCTGGACTGAAACAGAATTTCGAAATACTTGAGTCCCGCCCATGGACTCGCCAAGATGCCGTCGTAAAAATTATAGTCTTTGAAAGCGATGACTAACCCGCCTAAAGGCAGGTACCGGAAGATGGCATAAAACAATAACCCCGGAATCAGCATCAGCAGCAGCGGCAGATTTTGCCGGAAGCGCTTGCTTTGGTAAAAGGCTTGCTTTGCCTGTGGCTTCCGCTCTGTGCCGGCGACGGCAGGCGAAGATGTCATGCTCTCCCCTTCTTTCTCGATCGTAGTTTGGCTGGGTTGCCAACAATGTATCATGGCGCCGGGCACGCAATCCTTAATAATCTCTAGGTTTTTCTGTAGTATTTTTGTTTGCTGCGAAGAAAAGATCAATACCAAGAAGTTGTAGTGTACTGTTTATACCAGTACAAAACCAGTATATCATCAGTTTACAAATTCGTGCAGTTAAGTATATCATCGATATACGGTTGAAATGCTAACTATTTGATTCCTCACTAATCTTAACAAGGAGGTTATCGGTTTGGTTCAAGATAGTGAAAGTTCGAATGGGACGAGGATGCGAATCATGGAGGCAACAGCTCAATTGCTGGCCGCCTCACCTACCGGGGAAATTTCAAATCGGGAGGTGTGCGAAGCCGCAGGTGTAAAGGCACCGACTCTATATCACTACTTTGGCGACAAGGATGGTTTAGTACAGGCTGTCGTTATGGATGCATTCGAACGGTATCTCGAGCAAAAACGAAAGGTTGGCCTTACGGGTGACCTTAATGCGGATTTCCGCCGAGGGTGGGACATGCACGTTGAATTCGGAGTAAGCAACCCTGCGCTGTACGACCTGATGTACGGCCGTCCGCTGATTCGAAGTATGTCTCAGGTAGCATCTGTCGCCCAGTCTGAGTTGCTGAAATTCATGCGCTTATATGAAGATGCCGGTCGCCTGCGGCTGCCTATCAGGATAGCGCTAGACGTCGTGGAATCGGTCGCGATCGGGGTAACTCTTCATCTCATTCGTACCAATAGCACCGTTTCTGATCCCTTGGTCTCCATCACTCGCGACGCCGTAATGGCAGCGTTAATCAGCCCGGATCCCGCCTACGGAAGCCATCCTGCATCGCCAGAAATCGTAGCCGCCGCTGCCCGTCTGCGAGAGGAATTACCGAGAGGCCAAGTTTCAACCCTGAGAGCATCGGAAATAGCACTACTGCATGACTGGCTCAACATACTTGCCGGAGACACAGAATGATAAGAGGAATGTGCGATCTTCATTTCCCAAAGGGAGGCAAACTGAACAATGACTCAAACTAAAACGGAACAAGGTAACTATGAAAGCGAAGGACAGGGCAAGCGTGCTTTATCAGAAGAACAGATCGAACAGATTCTGCAAACGATCGCAAGCGACTTCGGTGTATCGATGCGCTCCCCCATCCTGCACACTCCAGCCGAGTATGATCTTGACTTTGAGGAAGTAACGTTCCCTTCTCTGGACGGTGTGCCACTAGAGGGCTGGTTTATTCCGGCACCCAGCTCGAATAAGCTCATCATTGCGAATCATCCGCTGTGGTTCAGTCGCTCCGGTCTTCCATCTCACCTCGAACCGTGGAAGACGATCGGCGCCGCCGGAGGCAACGATTTTGAGGTCAATCTCGTACCGGACTACAAAATATTGCACGATGCCGGGTACAATGTCTTGACCTATGACTTCCGTAACTTTGGCCACAGCGGAGCGGCCAACGGAGGTATCATCAGCGCAGGCATTTTCGAAGCACGGGATGTCATCGGCTCGCTGAACTACGTTCGCAGCCGCGAGGATTTGCGAGATATGATCATTGGATTGTTCAGCCGTTGTATGGGCTGCAACGCTACGATGTTCGCCATGGCCAAATACCCCGAAGCCTTCCGGGAAGTTCGTTGCATGGTCGCGCCGCAGCCGCTTTCTGTCCGAGTCACGCTTGAGCAGTCCCTGGCTCATATTGGAATCGCAGACCGAATCGACGATCTGGAAGAACGCATCAGACTGCACAACAGCTTTAGGCTAGATGATATGTCTCCGGTCCAAGCGGCAAAGAGTGTCAAGATTCCGACGTTCCTCTACCAGGTTCATGACGATGTGATGACCCGGCCAAGCGACATACAGGCGATGTACGACAATATTCCGATAGAAGAGAAGAAGCTCTTTTGGATTAAGGGAACGTCACGGCGCTGGGACGGATATACCTACTTTGCGAAGGACTCTAGCCAAATGCTCGATTGGTTCAACACTTACATGAATTGATTCAAGGCGAAAATAGCTCACGGATGCAAAAACGAGTGCAGGCAGAAACTCGGACCCAGAAAGATCATACTCGCTTCTCTTCGAAACGTTTTATAATCCACCCGAAAAGGGTTGCCTGAATGACCGCACCGGCAATTGAGCCAAATGTGAAAATCATCGCGATGTCTTTTGGCGTAAATCACATTCGTTGTCCTAAGGGTAAGGATACAAAAAATAAGACCATCGGGGTGCTCACTGAGCCGACGATGGTCTTATTTCGGGTGTATAGGAAGCTAAGCATTAATGAACCTGGAGAAATTTTGCGTCTTGTTCCGGATAACGGATCTCGTGATCGCCGAAGTGACCTGAGCGCTCTACCTTTGTTTTCAGATAGCGTGCATTATATTCCGACTGATCGCCCCAGAGCGGAACCCTGCCCAGGACATTCAGACCGGCCGACCGCAAAGCCTCGAGTTTCTTAGGGTTATTGGTGATCAGACGGACAGGGATCGCATGCGCATCTTGTGCAAAATCGCCGTATACCAACACACTCGATTGCTGGCTTTCCGCCAGGTTTAAAATAGACAGACGACGAACAAAGAACTCCACATTAGCGCTGCGGTACTCGTCTATAGCAAGTTGATCTTTCACAGGCAGCCAGCAATACCACTGAAAGACGACGGTATTGCCTTCCAAATTGACTGGCAAATTGATAGGCCCTACCAGCATGAGCGAGGTTGTATCTGAACCGACAGTATGGATCTTGTCGCCAAGCAGGGATAATGCGTGAGGTTGCAACATAGTTGGCACCTTCCTTTGATTTAGAAGGGCCCCAACGCTTTGCGGCAATCGAGAATTCTCTGGCTAATCTGAGCGGCAAGGTGCTCTCGGAGAGGCTGAAGACGTTGGAGGAGGAGGGAATCGTCGAGAGGAAGGTATATCCCGAGAAGCCGGTGCGGATCGAATATTCGCTCACGGAAAAAGGCCACGAGCTGGCGCCGTTGCTTGAGAATATCGCTAAATGGGCGTCTCGCTGGATCGAACTGCCTGACGATTCCGACCCGAAATAAAACGGAGATGAAAAGCGGCTGTTTATGATGCAGTCGTTTTTAATTTTTTATTATTATGTAAATAAACCTGACATTTATATTGACAGTCAATAAGGTTAGACATATAATTCAACTAGGTGTTAGGTTATTTGACAAATGAATTAGGGTTCCCGTAGCACCACCTCTGGGAGCAAAAAAGCTGTCTAGGGTTCCGTTGATCAAAGCCGCGCAGGCATCAAGCTGCTGCTTCGCTGGGTCAAGTCTGGTCCGAGAGACTAGCGTACAGCGAAGGTTTGTAGCCGGGTTGCCGGCGGCCGGATCTGTATAACACGGAAGGATAAAAGCCAGGGAGATCATTGGATCTCTCGGGCTTTTCTTTATTTCCGGGGCAAAATGACGTGAAAAAGAGACAAAGGAGAGGGATCTGATGCGGAGAATGGGACGGCAACGGATGGTCATGGGGATGCTGGCTGCGCTGCTGCTGCTGGCGGGTTGCGGAACGACGACGGAAGGAGGCTCGGGAGCCGGCGGCAATAGCGGCAGCGGCGATCCCGTGACGATCGCACTCAGCCCGTGGCCGGGCTGGTACATGTGGTATGTGGTACAGGAGAAGGGATTCTTCGAAAAGCATGGCGTCGACGTCAAGCTGGAGTTCTTCCCGGTGTATAGCGATTCGCTGCAGGCGCTGGCGACCGGCAAGGTCGATGCCAACAGCCAGACGCTCAGCGATACGCTGGCGCCGCTGTCCAAAGGCATCAAGCTGAAGGCGGTACTGGTCAATGACAACTCGCATGGCGGCGATGCGATCGTAAGCCGTCCCGAATACGATACGATTCCCGACCTCAGAGGCAAGACAGTAGCTACAGAGCTCGGCACGGTAGACCATCTGCTGCTGCTGACGGCGCTCGATCAGCATGGCATGACGGAGAAGGATATCAACTTCGTCAATATGACGGTCAACGACGCCGGTCCGGCCTTCATCGCCGGCAACACCGATGCCTCCGTCCTGTGGGAGCCGTTCCAGACCAAAGCGGTCAATGAGGGGCAAGGCAAGGTGCTGTTTTCCTCCGCCGATGTACCGGGCCTGATCCCCGACCTGCTGGTATTCCAGGAGAAGGTCGTAGAGGAGCGTCCGGAGGATATCCAGAAGATTGTCGACGCCTGGTTTGAAGGGCTGGCTTACTTTGAGGAGAACCGGGATGAAATGATGGAGCTGCTGGCCAAGCAGGCGGAGACGACGCCGGAGGATTTTGCGCTGGGGATCGAGAGTATCCGGCTGTTCAGTATCGAAGACAATCTTGCTGCGTTCCAGCCGGGCGATTCCTACACCTCGCTCAGCTACACGGCCGAGAAGACAGCTGAATTTCTGCATGGGCTGGGAATGGTGGATGCGATGGATGATTTTGAGAGCTTCCTGGAGCCCCGGTTTGTGCAAGCGGCAGGGAGTGAGTAGCGATGGACATCCCCAAAAAAAGGCCGCAGCGGCTGCAGATCTTTAAGGAGATCAGTCCAAGGGCATTTCTGCTTACGGCAGTCGTCTCCTTTGTCCTGCTGATCGGCGTCTGGCTGCTGCTCAGCACCTCCGGCGCCGTCAATCCGATCTTCCTGCCGCCGCCGCAGGCCGTTCTTGCGGAGCTGTTCATCCAGCTTGGCAGCGCGGAGTACTGGGGGCATATCGGCATCAGCGTGTTCCGCGTCTTCAGCGGATTTGCCCTTGCTTGCGCGATCGGCATCCCGCTGGGGATCCTGGCCGGTACATTCAAGTTCAGCGAGGCGTTCATCGAGCCGCTGATGGAATTTATCCGCTATATGCCAGCCGTCGCTTTTATCCCGCTGATCATGGTGTGGGCTGGGATCGGCGAGAGCTCCAAAATCCTGCTCATCTTCATCGGCTGCTTCTTCCAACTGGTGCTGATGGTCGCCGATCTGACGCGGCGGGTGCCGCATGATCTGCTGCATGCCTCCTTCACACTGGGAGCCAGCCGCTGGCAGGCGATCGACTCGGTGCTGATCAAGGCGATCCGGCCCCAGCTGATGCATACGCTGCGGCTAATCCTGGGCTGGGCCTGGACCTATCTGGTCGTGGCGGAGCTGGTAGCCGTCAACAGCGGCCTCGGCTATACGATCATGAAGGCGCAGCGCTTCCTCAATACGGAGCAGATCTTCGTCGGGCTGATCGTCATCGGCCTGCTGGGCTTGATCACCGATCGGATCATGGCTTATCTGAACAAACGGATGTTTCCGTGGGCATAATCCCTTGCTGTCCCGGGTTAAGGCCTGGATTGCGAGATAAATAACTGATTATTCAGATTATTAATCGAAGGAGTGAATATAGAATGGATGCCATATCTTCAACGATTGCCATAACCCTGCCGCCGGGCGCCAAATGGTCGGGCATCATCGGCCGCGGCAAAGCGATGACTTTTACTGCCGAGGAGAGTGGCGCCAACCTGTCGATGCTGCTGTACAACGCGGCCGATCTCTCGGAGCGCTATAGTATGGCTGACTCGCTCAAGGCGCAGTACACGGCATTCCTGTCGCATGGGCGCGTGCTGATGTCAGATAACGGGCGCGTGCTGGCTGCCATCACAAGCGATACCCTTGGCTGGCACGATACGATCTGCGGTCATACGACGGCAGAAGAAATCGAGACTGTCTACGGCCACACGAACTACCAGCAGCATCGTAATGACCGGCTGCGGAACGGCTTCGACAACTTCATCATCGAGCTGACCAAGGCTGGACTGGGGCCGCGCGATCTGGTGCCGAATGTGAATCTGTTCTCCAAAGTAGTCAGCGATGAAGCGGGCATGCTGCAGCATCTCCCCGGGCACTGTCCGGCAGGCGCTTCCGTGACGTTGCGTGCGGAGATGGACCTGCTGCTCGTGCTCTCCAATACGCCGCATCCGCTGGATCGCTCGGCACGCTATCCCTCGGTTCCGGTCACGATGGAGGTAGCCGATGCCCCGGCGACGGGGGCAGGCGACGAGTGGGTGGAGAAGCGTGCGGAGAATCGGCGCGCTTATGAGAATACATGGTCTTATTATCGGCTGAAGAGCAGCTGAAGGGAGCGGATGAGGAAGATGAACAGCAGTTTGACATTGCGGGAGAGCAAGCGCAAGGAGCAGGATGCCATCCTGGATATGACGGTGCTGGCGGGCGATGGCTGGTCCCATGAGCTGGAGCCTGGCCAGGTGCTCCGGATCGTCGATGTCGAAGGCAATCAGGCGGCGGACACCCTCTTCTATGATGCCGAGCATCCGCAGGATCATTACAGCGCGACGAGGACAATCGCCGGGCAGGGCAGCATCTACCTGACGACAGGCTCGGTACTGCGGGCAGAGTCAGGGAAGCCGCTGCTGACGATTATCGCCGATACATGCGGACGACATGACACCTTGGGCGGCGCCTGCTCGGCAGAGAGCAATACCGTTCGTTATGCGCACGAGACGCTGCCGATGCACAACTGCCGGGACACTTTCCTGCTGGAGCTGGCCCGCCTAAGCGAGCGCTATACGAAGCGGGACTTGCCGCCGAATATTAACTTTTTCATGAATGTGCCGGTGACGCCGGCCGGCGAACTGCAATTTGCGGATGGCATCTCGGGGCCGGGCTGCTATGTGGAGCTCGAGGCACACTGCCGGACGCTGGCGCTGATCAGCAACTGTCCGCAGCTCAATAATCCTTGCAACGGCTACAATCCGACACCGATCCGCGTGCTGGTCTGGGACAACTGAGAGGGGAAGATATCATGTTCGACAAAGTATTGATCGCCAACCGGGGCGCGATCGCCGTACGGATCGAGCGCACGCTTCGCCGGATGGGCATCGCCTCGGTAGCTGTGTATACAGACGCCGACCAAGACAGCCTCCATGTCGACGGCGCCGATGAAGCGGTCCGGATCGGCGACGGCCCGGCCAAGGACAGTTACCTGAACGGTGAGCTGATCCTGCAGACAGCTGTTGCGACCGGTGCGCAAGCGATCCATCCCGGTTACGGCTTCCTCAGCGAGAATGCGGCGTTTGCCCGGGCTTGCAGCGAGCAGGGAATCGCCTTCATCGGACCGGCGCCCGAGCAGATCGAGCTGTTCGGCCTCAAGCATACGGCCCGGGCGCTGGCCGAGCGCGCCGGTGTGCCGCTGCTGCCGGGCACGGGACTGATCGCCTCGGTGGAGGAAGCGGCTCTGGAGGCGGCGCGGATCGGTTATCCCGTCATCCTCAAGAGTACGGCTGGCGGCGGCGGCATCGGCATGCGCGTCTGCGAGAGCGAGACGGCGCTGCGCGAAGCCTATGACAGCGTCAGCTATCTGGCGGAGAATAACTTCAGCAATGGCGGTTTGTTCCTGGAGAAATACATCGCCAGGGCGCGTCATGTCGAGGTGCAGATCTTCGGCAACCGGTTCGGCGAAGTCGTCGCATTAGGAGAGCGGGACTGCTCCATCCAGCGCCGCAACCAGAAGGTGCTGGAGGAGACCCCGGCTCCGGATCTGCCGGAGACCGTGCGGACGGCGATGCTGGAGAGCGCCCGCAGTCTGGCCGCCGAAGCCGGTTACCGAAGTGCGGGTACGGTGGAGTACTTGTACGATCCGGACAGCTGCGCCTTTTACTTCCTGGAAGTCAATACCCGGCTCCAGGTCGAGCATGGGGTGACAGAAGAGGTGCTCGGTCTGGATCTGGTGGAATGGATGGTGCGGGAAGCGGCCGACGAGCTGACAGAGCTGGCGGCGCTCGTCCCTGCGCCAGTCGGACACAGCATCCAGGCCCGCATCTATGCGGAGGATTGTCTGCAGCAGTTCCGGCCGAGCGCCGGCCAGCTGGATGCCGTGCGGTTCCCGGCAGATGCCCGCATCGAGACATGGGTTCGCGACGGACTGACGGTGACGACGCTCTATGATCCGATGCTGGCGAAGCTGATCGTCCGCGGCAAGACAAGGGAAGAGGCGCTGGCCAAGCTGCATGATGCCTTGGCGGCGACCCGCGTGTATGGCATCACTACGAATCTTGGCTACCTGCAGGCGCTGCTGCGGGAGCCGGACTGCCGCAGCGGCCGCGTATACACGACGATGCTGGAGCACTTCACACCTGCCGAGCCTGCGCTCGAGGTATTGGACGGCGGCGTCCAGACGACGATCCAGGATTGGCCGGGACGGACGGGCCACTGGGATGTCGGCGTGCCGCCGTGCGGTCCGATGGATCCGCTGTCCTTCCGGATCGGCAACCGGCTGCTCGGCAATGAAGAAAGGGCGGCCGGTATGGAGCTGACGCTGCGCGGCGGCGCCTACCGGTTCCGCGACCGGATGCGTTTCTGCCTAACCGGAGCGGACATGGACGCACGGCTGGATGGTCAGCCGGTGCCGCGCTATGTCCCGGTACAGGCGGAGCAGGGGCAGGAGCTGCAGCTGGGCGAGTCTGCAGCCGGGATGCGGGCGTATTTGCTGGTGGCCGGCGGCTTCGATATGCCGCAGACGCTGGGCAGCGCCGCGACGTTTACGCTGGGCGGCTTCGGCGGTCATGGCGGCCGGGCGCTCCGGACGGGGGATGTGCTGGGCGTGCTGAAGGAGCAGGCAGAGGCTGCGGATGGGGCGGCTCACGGCCCGTCCTTTGACCCGGCATTTGGCCGGGAGTGGACGCTCGGCGTCATCCCCGGTCCCCACTGCACGACGGAGTTCCTGCAGCCGGACTATCTGGCACAGCTTACCGACTACTCATGGGAAGTCCACTTCAACAGCTCGCGGACCGGTGTGCGGCTGATCGGTCCGGCGCCGTTGTGGGCCAGGGAGGATGGCGGAGAGGCGGGCCTGCATCCCTCCAACATCCATGACAATGCCTATGCCGTTGGCACGCTGGATCTGACCGGCGACATGCCGATCCTGCTCGGTCCCGACGGGCCCAGCCTGGGCGGCTTTGTCTGTCCGGTGACGACGGCGTCGGCCGAGTTGTGGAAGATCGGCCAGCTCCGTCCAGGCGACCGAGTTGGCTTCCGGCTGCTGACACTGGAGGATGCAGATCATCTGCGCCAGGCTCAGGAGCGGGGGCTGCGGTCGGTTGCAGCCACAGCGCTGCCAGCGGGAAGTGCGTTGTATGGTGCGGCCGAGACGGATCCGGCGCCAGTCGCAGAGCCCGTCATTTCGTATGTGGAGAAATCAACACGATCTCCAGTAAGCAGCGAGGTAGGCTCTGTCCGCTCGAGACGGCTCCTCCCGCCCGAGTATCCGGTGCTGGCAAGCGAGCGGGAGGGCCGCCGCTTCCCGTTGACGATCCGCTGCAGCGGCGACTGCAATCTGCTCGTCGAGTACGGCGAGCTGGAGCTCGACCTGCTCCTGCGGTTCCAGGTGCATGCGCTCATGCAGGCGATCCGCGAGAGCGGCGTGCTGCCGGTGCTCGATCTGACGCCGGGCATCCGCTCCCTGCAGGTGCATATCGACCCATCGGAGATGAGCGTCCGGGAGGCGTGCGGTCATCTGCTGGAGCTGGATGCCGGTCTGCCGCCGATCGAGTCGATGCGCGTCCCTTCGCGGGTCGTCCGGCTGCCGCTCTCCTGGGACGATCCGGCTACCCAATTGGCTATCGAGCGGTACCAATCCAATGTCCGTCCGGATGCGCCATGGTGTCCGAGCAATCTCGAATTTATCCGCCGTATCAACGGATTGTCCTCTGTGGAGGAGGTGCGGCAAGTCGTGTACGACGCCAACTACCTGGTGCTCGGACTGGGCGATGTGTATCTGGGTGCGCCGGTCGCTACTCCGACCGATCCGCGACACCGGCTGGTGACGACCAAGTACAATCCGGCGCGCACCTGGACCCCGGAGAATGCGGTCGGCATCGGCGGCGCCTACATGTGCGTCTACGGCATGGAAGGGCCGGGCGGCTATCAGTTCGTCGGCCGGACGATCCAGATGTGGAATCGGCTGCGGCAGACGAAAAGTTTTGTTGACGGCAAGCCCTGGTTGCTTCGCTTCTTCGACCAGATCCAGTTCTATCCGGTGGAGGCGGATGAGCTGCTGCAGCTGCGGGAGGACTTCCTGCGGGGACGGTTCGAGGCGGATATCGAGGAGACAACGTTTGATCTCGGTGAATATGTGGCCTTCCTGACCTCCATCGAAGAGGATGCGGGAGCGTTCCGGGAGCAGCAGCAGACGGCTTTCCGCGCCGAGCGGGACGACTGGCGGGCACAGGGACTGGCAGAGTATATCTCGGTGCATGATGTGCCGGATGCTGCAAGCGAAGAGTCGCTGCCGGAAGGCGCCGTCCCGGTACGCTGTACGATGCCGGGCAGCGTGTGGCGGGTGCTCGTACAGCCGGGCGATCGTGTGACCAAGGGCGAAGCGCTCATCATCGAAGAGAGCATGAAGATGGAATTCCGGCAGGAGGCGCCTTGTGACGGCATCGTCGGCGAGATCTACGTCAAGCCCGGAGACGAAGTGCAGGCCGGGCAGCTGATCGTCAGCCTGCTGGGCGAAGAGCTGGCGGCCGTATAAGGAGCGGCGGCTCGGCGGGACTGGCAGAACAGGAGCATTCGCGAAAGGAGCGTGGTACAGATGAGTCAAGCAGCACAGCAGACACGGCATGACGTAAGGCATGCGGAGTACACGGCAGGCCAGCGGGCAGAGGCGCGTCCGACCAAGGGGGAGTCCATCCCGGCACGTATCGAGATCGAGGGCGTACACAAACGGTATGTCTCCCGCAAGAACAGCTTCGAAGCGCTGCGTGAGATCCATCTATCCATCGGCAGCAATGAGTTCCTGACCATCCTGGGCCCATCGGGCTGCGGCAAGTCGACGCTGCTGCGGATGGTGGCGGGGCTCGATGAGCCGACGGAGGGGAGACTGCTGATCGACGGCGAGGAGATCGTGGGTCCGGGGGCGGACCGCGGGATGGTGTTCCAGGGGTACACCTTGTTCCCATGGCTGACGGTGCGGGAGAATATCGAGTATGGTCCCAAGCTGCAGGGCATCCCGACGCTGGAGCGGCGCAGCATCTCCAACCATTGGCTGTCGGTGATCCGGCTGGAGAAGTTCGCACAAGCCTATCCCAAGCAACTGTCAGGTGGCATGAAGCAGCGGGTGGCGATCGCCCGGGCCTTGGCCAACCGGCCTAAGGTGCTGCTCATGGATGAGCCCTTCGGGGCGCTGGACGCGCAGACCAAGCTGGAGATGCAGGAGATGCTGCTGGAGGTGTGGCAGCGTGAGAAGACGACGGTGCTGTTCATCACCCACGATATCGATGAGGCGATCTTCCTCTCCCAGCGCATCGTCGTCATGGGTACGGGGCCCGGACATCTGGCGGCGGAGTATGAGGTGCGTCTGCCCGAGGGGCGCTCTGCGGATGTGCGGGAGCACCCCGACTTCCTGGCGCTCAAGCGTGAGCTTTCGCAGTTATTGAAGCACTAAACTCAATATATACATGATGTATGTTGCTCCCTAATGGCAGACAGGTTACTTTCCTGCTGTCAGAAGGGGAGTTTTTTTGTGTCGAATTCAAGCTGCGAAAGTTGAGCTCTTCATCCAATTACCCCAACGAGCGACTGGTTTGATCTTTGATTAATTGAATGAAAGCCTGCAATTCCTTTATAAATAATTTCGCAGCTTGCCCCCTAAACTTGTCCGTACGATATAAGATACAGATGTCTTGACTAGGAGTAGGATTAATCAGGGTTATCGCAGCAATATTATCATCATCGATGTAATCTAGCAGCATTTTTGGAAGAATGGTCGCTCCTATTCCTTGCTTAACCAATGAGAGAAGTGACGATAAGGTCGAGGTCACAATCGGGTTGTCAATCACGATTCCTTGTTCCCGACAACAGGATTGAATAACTTTGGTCATTTGATGTTCAGAACCGAACAGGACCATCTTCAGTTGCTGAAGCTGATCGAATGGAACCACTTTGGACTTCGCAAAGGGATGATCCGGACGGACAGCCAAAGCAAATTCCTCATGAAACAGAGGGATAACAGCCATCCGTTCATCAGCCTTCGACGGAACAGTAGTTACACCAAGATCTCTAGTACCGTTAAGCACCTGTTCGTAGACATCCATGGTCTCTGTTACGCTTATCGAGAGCTTGGGATGAGTGTTATGGAGTTCAATAAGTAAAGCATCGAACAGTAATTCTCCATCTCCCGGTAAAATGCCGATATCCAATCTGCCGCTATCCAACGTTTTAAGATCCATAATCGCCTTTTTTGCATAATCAACGTGTTCAAATATGTATTGGCTTTGCTCAAGCAATATTTTACCTGCTTCGGTTAATGCTATTCGCTTTCCGATGCGATCGAAGAGAGGGAGACCGAGCTCGTTCTCCAGAAACTTAATTTGTTGACTTAGATTCGATTGCGTGGTGCAGAGGTTTTCTGCCGCCCTGGAGAAATGCATCTCTTTACAAATCGCAGCGAAGTATTCCAACTGTCGTAATTCCATTGCATGTACCTCCTCAAGGTCCTATCTCCACTGCCATTATAGCGATTGCGACCTGTTGTCATCAATTGTTAATTATCGATTACTGAAAACGATGGATTGGATCGGAATTACGTCATTGTTGCATAGAAGCAGGAAAGCTATGCTTGGAGGGTAGAGAAAACAAACGCATTCCTTGAGGAGGAGTCAATTATGGCACAATCAATTATTCATACGGGTAAAGTACTTCGCCAGATCATCATCGGTCAGCTTCAGCAAGTACCGGAGACACAAATGGATATTCAGCCAAAGGGATTTAACAACACGATTCGCTGGAATGTTGGCCATCTTGTCTATTGGATGGATAAATACACGAGATTAAACTTTGGTTCACCAATTGAAATTTCGGTACACTATGAGGAATTGTTTAACTCAGGAACAAGACCATCCGATTGGACAATAACCCCGCCGTCGAAGGAAGAACTGATCGCACAATTGTCTGCTCAGTTAGCCCGGTTCTCTGAATTGTCGCCAGAAATGCTCGATAAGAGTCTGCAATCACCTTTCGAAATGGGACCTTTTAAATTCCATACCTCCGGAGAATTATTTAACTTTGCTTTGATGCACGAAGCGATTCATCTTGGGGTCATCACGAGCCAATTAAAGCTGGTATAAGCCGAATAAAAGTTATAAACACCCTTGACAATTGAACCAAATTATTATAAGTTATGCATGTTAGTACTTACACACATCGAAAGGATGAGAATGACATGCCTGGATCCCATAAATTCGAAACCTCTGATAAATTTATCATGGCAGCAATCGATCTTATGTCGGAGAAAGGCTATAACGGAGTTACGACACTGGAAATCGCCCAGAGGGCAGGCTTCAGCGAGGTCACTTTGTTCCGTCATTTCAAGAGCAAACAAAATTTACTTGAGACAGCATTCCAGCGTTACCATTATGCTGGGGAGATGACTCAATTATTTGGAAACCGGATCAAGTGGGATCTTCATGCCGATTTGCTGATGATTGCTCATAGTTATCACGACATTATGTACCGGAATCGGAAGCTAATCATGATTGCTTCCAAGGACGGCAGTAACCTCCCTGGATTCCGTGAGCGAACACATCAACATCCGCAGCAACTTAAAGCTTTATTGGTTGACTACTTTGAGACCATGATTCAGAGAGAGAGGATGGTCGAAACGGATCCGGAGACGAAGGCGCTATCGTTCATTTATTTGAATTTTGGTGCAGCCATCGGACGTATGAATGAAGATCCCTTGCTTAGAGACATTCCGTTCGACAAATTTATCGAGGAAGAAGTGTGGCTTTTTGTTAGGGCATTATTGCCCTAATTTTTTCTGTCAAAAATGATAGTAAGTACTTACACCCTTGTCGAAGAAGTTTCAAGAGATTACACCAGCTCGTAACTTGTCTAGAGGATGAGCTGGGCGTACGCATCGGTGAACGAAAGGGAGCGAGTGGTATGCGTGTAGTCAGGGTAATTCGTTTTGGAGGTCCCGAGGTGCTGGTTCCAGGCGAGGCGCAGGATCCGGTTGCTGGGCCGGGTCAGGTCGTGGTCGATGTGTCGGTAGCGGGCATGTCTTTTGTCGAGACCCAGATCCGACGTGGTACCGACAAGTGGCATGAACGACCGCCATTGCCATACGTGCCAGGAGGTTTAGTGGCTGGGCGTGTGAGCTCGATCGGCCCGCAGGTGGATCCAACTTGGCTGGGGCAGCGTGTCGTCGCCAGTACGGGAGAGACCGGCGGTTTCGCTGAGCGAGCGGTGTCAGCGGTCGGGGAACTGTTTCGGGTTCCGGATGGCCTGGGTCTGCCGGATGCCACCGCCCTTTACAGCGACGGTAGCACGGCGCAGGGGCTTGCCGAAAACGCGAAGATTGTCTCCGGCGATTGGGTGCTGGTCGAAGCGGCGGCCGGTGGGGTGGGAAGCCTGCTGGTGCAGCTTGCCCGTGCGGCGGGTGCACGGGTCATCGGAGCTGCCCGTGGATCGTGGAAGCTTGATGTGGTCCGAGAACTAGGCGCCAATATAGTGGTCGACTACTCCGAACCGGACTGGACCAAGCAAGTGCTCGCAGCGACCGGCGGAGCGGGACTTGATGT
Organism: Paenibacillus jepli; assembly: GCF_047238105.1. Taxonomy (NCBI): domain Bacteria; kingdom Bacillati; phylum Bacillota; class Bacilli; order Caryophanales; family Paenibacillaceae; genus Paenibacillus; species Paenibacillus jepli. The sequence goes on along the minus strand of NZ_JBDFMD010000001.1, from coordinate 1,577,503 downwards.
TGCATTTGACGGTGTCGGCGGCCAAATTGGGCGGGCCGCGTTCGAAGTAATGGCCCCCGGTGGCCGTTTTTCAGTGCATGGCGCCTCCAGCGGCGAGGCTACTTTCATCGATCCTGCGGAGGCGAGCCACAGAGGCGTGGAAGTGAAAGGTATCGAGCAGCTCTTTGATTTCGGGCCGAATGTATTGCGGTGGGCTGAGCAGATGATGTCTCTGGCGGCAGCGGGACTCGTCCGGCCGCTCATAGGGCAGACCTTCCCGTTAGAGCGTGCCGCTGACGCCCACACCGCAGTTGAGAATCGCGCCGCCGTGGGGAAGACCCTACTGCTGATCTGAGAGGCCTGTAATATAAAAAAAACTGCGAAATATAAACAGCACCATGTTCTTCATAATTGAAGGGTATGGTGCTGTTTTGTATGTTCTTCCTGCTGGAGTCGGAGTTTACAAGCAGGTAGAGATACGTTTCTAAGATACAGAAAGCATCAGACCATCCGCATTAATTATGGTTAGAATGATGATTAATGCAGTAAAGACGAGGGCCGCTGCCGTTTTGCTGATTGGATCTTTGACCCTGAAATGGGCTAAACACGCTAAGAACATAGTGACCCCAAGCCAAATACCAGCCCAGGCAACCGCCTCTACGTACCAGTAGCCAATCACGAGTAACGCTACACCGACTAGCTGGACGAAACCTGTAAAGCTCGGGTTCGACAGCTTGACCTAGAAGAAATGAAAGATTATGGTAACTTCCACTCACTCAAGTCAAATCCGTCTTCGGACCTGCTATTTCAAAATAGGTGAAGAAAGGAATGAAAATGTTATATGATGCGACAGAAAGCCAGTGGTAATTGTTTACCTATTCATCAGTTCAAGCGATTTATCAGTTGATTGATACTGCCGGACAGAACGGTTTTCTGGAGACGATCAGTGATACAAATCCATAAGGCAACAAAACAAAAAAGGGGAACTGGACTCGCACAAAAGCGAGCCCAGTTCCCTTTTTTAGATTCTTATCCCAAGCCAAGCAAATCCGTGTACCCGAAAACGAGTGCATGAGTTGGAGCGTCAAGGGGCGGTTTTCGTTTTTAAAATTCCCGTGCAACTTCGCGTGTCCGGTGGAGTGCTTTTTCTTTTATTTGTAATGCTTGATCAGGATACTCAGCCATTCCTTCGATAAAAATTCCACTAAAATTAGAAATTCCCATGAACTCCATAATGACGTTTAGGTGGCGGTGGCCCATTTCCCAACTTTCGGCAGGTGACTGTGAGCCAGGTGACATTATACTGCCACTGGCTTGAATGTGAATCGCTTTTTTGTCAGAAAGCAAGCCGATCCTGCCAACATCGGGAAGATATTTGAAAGTCTTGCCCACTATGCAGATGCAGTCAATATATGCTTTCAATATCGGAGGATAAGAGTAGTTCCAAATAGGGCTGACAAAGACATATTTGTCTGCAGCCACAAATTGATCAACTAGTTCATTGATGCGCCCGACTTTCTTTTTCTCATTCACGCTTAACTCTTCGAAAGCTGTGCCGGTTTTAAGCTTTTCCCATCCGTTAAAAACGTCTGCATCCAAGTGCGGAATATCCATCTTAAACAAATCGAGATGAATCACCTCTTCTAGGGGATGGACGGTACGGTAAGCTTGTAAAAATTCTTTTCCGGCCGCCATGGCATGCGATTGCGCATCGTCGAAAGGATGGGCGGTGATATAAAGTACGGTTCCCATAAAAACGTAATCCCTTCCTTTTTGAGGATTGACTGCCGATTTAATCGCGAGTGGCCGAGACATCCACCAGTTGTCGTGTTGAAACATTAATCCGGTTATAAAGATTAACCGTCGCAATGCCTGTGATGAGTGTAGCCAGTGCGCCTTCATCATAGTGAATGGAAGCCTTCTGGTACACATCGTCCGGTACCGGATCGGTACAGTCTTGAAGGCGGGTCATCGATTCACTGAGTGCCAGAGCCGCGCGTTCAGCATCCGTGAAATTTGATGCTTCTCGCCATGCGGATACAACGTAGAGCCGTACCGCCGATTCACCTGCATTCATAGCATTGCGGGAATGAAGATCCACGCAGACGCTATCACCATTAATTTGGCTGGCGCGAAGGTAAGCAAGAAACAGGGTGCGGGCGGGCAAAGCATTTTTTTCTGCAGACGCAAATAACGCCTTGCCCAGCGTTTGCAAAGCTTGGCCTACTTCGGGCAAACCCATAAGGGGATTGCTCATTCTGGATGGTTGCATAAGATACTCTCTCCTTTGTAATTGGATATAGAAGCCTTCCGTTATGCCTCTCACTGCAATGACGTATTGGATAGGGAAAGTGTGACAACTCAAACCTGACGATAGGATTTTGTGCTTACAAGGGGCACCAGCGAAATTACGCCAAGTGTGCCTAAGATGGCGCCAACCCATAAAGGAGAGATCAGACCATATCCCATGCTTATCGTCAGCCCCCCGATGGAAGAGCCGATAACAACTCCAAATGTGATGACCGATGAATGTACGGAGTTAACCAGGGAGCCATCGTTTGCTGCTTTCATCACCCGGGCGGCCATGGCTGGATTCATAGGTACCCCGACAAGTCCAAGCACGACAAGCATGAGGATCGTAATGATAGCATTTTGAGAAAAAATGGTGAAAATAACCAGGCAGACCGTTAAGGTAATAAGCCCATACCACAGAATCGGGATCGTGTAACGATCTGCAAATCTACCTACAACTATATTCCCTACCACGGTTGCAGCACCGTAGAAAGCTAATAGAAAGGGGACAACGGCTGAATCAAAGCCAGTTATTTCTGTGAGAATAGGTGTGAGATAGCTAAATGCGGCAAATGTTGCTCCTATGATGAGTGTGCTTGTTGTGAAAGCAGCCCAGAGCTTACGATTTTTAAAGACGTTCAATTCTTTTTTTAGGCTGATTGAAGTCGTATTAGAAAGGGAAGGAGAAGGAATGATCTTCTGTACCACCAAACCAGCAAACAATACCAACACAGCCACAAGCCAAAAGGTTATGCGCCAACCAAATTGCTGATCAATGAATATGGCCATGGGAAGCCCCACAACCTTAGAAATCATTAACCCCCCAAGCACAACTGAGACCGCCCTCCCGCGGAACTCAGCTCCAGCAAGATTGACCGCAATTGCAATCGATACGCCAAAGCAAGCCGACGAAGCCACACCGGTAATGACTCTTGCTGCGAACATCATTTCATAGCTGGTGGCCAACGCACCGAGCACCTGACCTGCAAAAAAAGCAGTGATCAGAGTTAATAGCGCCTTCTTGTATGTAACCTTCAGCAGCCCCAATGTGATCAACGGGCCGCCCACCACCATACCTGCAGCATACGCAGAGATCAGATAGCCTATCGCCGGGATGGATACTCCAAACTCCTCTGAAAGTGAAGGCATCATACCCGCCACCATAAATTCTGAGGTGGTCATTGCGAATATGGTTAAACCCAAGACGTAAATAGCATATGGCACAACAAATCCTCCTAATTTAATTTTTTACCATTAAGTACAAAATTGCTTGAAAAAAAGTGCTGCTGAAAGAAATCGCGCAGCAGCTTAATCACTTTAATTATTCTTCAAGACCATCTTTTAAGATAGAGCTGCTAAAGCCCCTTCTATTCCAGCATGCAGTACATCATCACTTTGTACCATCTGCCCCAATACGCATAAACCGTAATAGCTCGTTAGAAAGAAGCGAGCAAGCTCAATTGCCGATCGCTCGGATGTAATTTCACCTGATTCTATGCCTTCCTCCATAACTCCAAGCAACGATTTCTCTAGCTGTTGAACATGTTGTTCTACAAGACGTTTCACTGCCTTTTCGTTCCCTGCTTGTTCCATTGCGCTTTTAATAGCCAGGCACCCCCGGCGTTCAGATGTTTGTGGATCAACATGCATTCCCCATTTTATCAATTCACGCAACCGATCTTTAATAGGAATGGGACGGCGTAGAATTTCCTTTTGAACTTGGATACCTATTTCTTGATATCGTTGCAGGGCTAGCTCAAAAAGTTCATGTTTGCTGCCGAAAGCGTTGTATAGACTCCCTTTCCCAAGGCCAGTTTGTTCACAAAGTTCCTGAGTTGAACTTGCTTCAAAGCCTTTCTTCCAAAAAACTTCCATAGCGGCTTCGATTACGGCTGTATCCTTGAATTCACGTGGTCTTCCACTCACAGGTATCCTCCTCTCCAGTTTGTTATTATGAGCTACTGTAACACTTTTGTACCGAACAGTCAATTAACATGTTTAATCCTATAATAAAACTAAGCACCTTTTTTGACCATAGCACATTTTTTCACTCGCTTAGCCCCCTATTTTCCGCAAATTCCCGCCAGTAAAATATGGTGAGGTGAAAAAAATGTGTTGCTTGCGTGAGACCCGCCCTGCGAGCATAATGGGTGTTGGCTGCAGCCCGCTTAAACTACGCATGGAGTTTCTTGAGTTGGAAGGAAAGGGGCGGTGTAAGGAACATGTTCAAGAGCAGGCGATTTCAGTACAACATTCCATTGTTTATTATGTTTGCTCCGATAATCGCTTATTTTCTCATTTTCAGATTTGCCCCAATGGGTGGACTGATGATCGCATTTAAAAATTACAACTTCACAGACGGCATCTGGGGAAGCAGCTGGGTTGGACTGGATCACTTTCGTACCCTGTTTACCAACCCGAACATGCTGAATATCTTGCGCAACACGCTTGTGCTGAGTCTCCTGCAATTGGTGCTTGGCTTCCCGTTTCCGATTCTTTTGGCACTGATGATTAATGAAATCCGCCGATCGTGGTTCAAGAAAACCGTGCAAACCGCCGTTTTCTTTCCACATTTTCTCAATTGGGTTATTGTCGGCGGCATTGTAATCACGATTTTTGCGCAAGAAACAGGCATTATCAATACCATGATGAGATGGATAACCGGAGACAGCTACCCTTTTTTGTACAATTCGGGTTCATGGCTGGCGATCTTCATCGGATCAGGCATTTGGAAGAGTGCCGGATGGGGAGCGATTATTTATTTGGCAGCATTGGCCGGGGTTGACCAGTCACTATACGAAGCGGCTGGACTCGACGGGGCCAATCGGTTGAGACAGATGTGGCATATTTCCCTTCCTTCGATTCGACCCGTCATTTTTATCATCCTCATCCTGTCGATCGGGAGCATCATGGAGGTCGGGTTCGATCAGGTCTATATGCTGCAGAATTCAGCCGTGTCACAGATTGCCGATGTCATTTCAACCTGGAATTACAGGGTAGGCATAACCGGCGGGAGATTTAGTCTCGCTGCGGCTTTAGGATTTTTCGAATCCATTATCGGTCTCATCCTGGTGTTGACGGCCAATGCGATTGCACGCAGATTTAATCATGGATTGTGGTAGGTGATGAGGATGCGAGAATCACGAGGGGACAAAACGTTTGGTGTCGTCAATAACATCTTGCTGCTGTTGTTCAGTTTGAGCTGCCTGCTGCCCATGGTCCATCTGCTTGCTTTGTCATTCAGCTCGCAGTCGGCCATCGTATCGGGACAAGTCGGGCTGTGGCCGGTCGGTTCGACGATGCAGGCCTACGAGAAGCTATTCGAAAACAGCCGTATTTTAACCGCCTTCAAAAATAGTGTCATCATTACGATCGTTGGCGTAGCCTTGAATCTGCTCTTTACGATCTTGTGTTCATTTCCTCTGTCCCGTTCTTATATGTATGGCCGGCGATTCTTTACCTTGGCGATCGTCTTTACGATGCTGTTCTCCGGCGGACTCATTCCGGGATATTTGCTGGTCAAGTCACTGGGGCTGGTCGATACTTACGGCGCGATCTGGCTGCCGGGTCTGGTCAGTGTCTACAACATGCTGGTGATGCGTACGTTCTTTATGGGGATCCCCGAAGAATTGGTCGAATCGGCGCGGATGGACGGCGGCGGAGAATGGACTGTCTTGTTCCGGATTTTCCTGCCGCTTTCGCTGCCAGTTATCGCTGCCCTCGGGTTGTTCTATGGGGTGGGGCATTGGAATGCATTTTTCAATATGCTGATTTTCATTCACTCTCCTGATAAACACAATCTGGCTGTCATGGTCCAGCAGATGATTATGAGTCAGTCCATCATGCAGGAGATCGGCAATTTATCTCCCGAAGATTTTAAGACGATTACGCCTGAATCGATCAAATCGGCAGGCATCATCGTGATGGTTGTGCCGATGCTGCTGGTTTATCCGTTCTTGCAGAAATACTTTATCAAAGGCATGTTGATTGGCGCTGTGAAGGGTTGAGAACATCACAAGGAGGTTTTAGGGTATGAAGACAATGACAAAAAACGTTTCCCTGATGCTTGCATCACTCTTGGTATCCGTGTCTATTTTGGCTGCATGTTCATCAGGCAGCAATGAGGGAACTGCAGGTAATGATCATTCGAATGCTCCGAAAAGTCCCATTACCGTCTCGATGTATGACCGGGGCAACGTCCCCCCGGAAGTGGGCACGGTCGATAACAACTTATGGACGCAGTGGATTAATGAAACGATTCCAGTCGAATATGTTCCCGTGCCTCGCTGGGAGTCTGTGCAGCGGTTCAATACCCTTCTTGCCGCCGGCGATGCACCCGATCTCATCCTCGAATACGATAACGCGTATCGCAATCAATTATATTTGCAGAAGCAATTGATGCCGATCGAAGAGCTGATCGAGCAGCACAGCGTGGAATACAAAGCATTGCTGGAGGAATTCCCGCTGCTGCGGCAATTGGGCACCAAATCGGATGGTCAGCTCTATGAGTTTGGACGATTGCTGGGCTACATACCGGGCGGATATCTGTTTATCCGGGAGGATCTGTTGGAAGCAGCTGGACTCGAGGTGCCGCAGACGGTGGAGGAAGCACATGAAGCGATGAAGAAGGTCAAAGCGGAGCAGCTGGCCACGTTCGGCACAAATATGAGCGGTTACAATTGGATAGATGTTGCTTTTCAGAATACGACGTGGGTGCTTGAAGATGGCGACATGGTGAAGGATTGGGAACGTGTTGCGGCTGCCACCCGATATAAGAAGCAGCTTTTTGACGAAGGGCTGGTTGACAGGGATTATATGACGGATAAAAATGGAGAGAAGGCGTTGCAAGATTTTGTACAAGGCAACACGTTCATGTTTGGATTCGCGGGGAATGCCTTACTCGTCTATAATAATTATGAAACCTTGAAAAGCAATGTGCCGGACGCGAAGCTTGCTGTCATCCCGCTGCCCCGCAGCGAGTTCGGTCAGTTCAGCCCCTATTTTAACGATCCGGTCCAGATGACCGGCGTGGTCAATATCAAAGCGGCAGATCCGGAATCGGTGATGCGCTATGTAGATCTGATGAGCAGTGAAGCGATGGCTCATACGCTGAAGTATGGACAGGAAGGCGTTCATTATGAGATGGTTGACGGCGTAGAGCAGACCTTGGATCAGGACAAATACGAAAAAGAGGTCAGCTGGCTGGGAGACTATCGGATGTTGGGCGGACAACATATTATTAATGAGTTCACCAAGTATCTGGAGGATTTGGACCAGTCAGATCCATTCGATAAAGAGGTTCACACCCTGCTGGAAACGGCGTTTAACCTCTACATTGACAGAGAACGGCCCTTGCCGGAAGTGACCAAATACATGCCCGGGCTGCCGGATGATATCCAGTTTGTCGTCTCCAATGTCAATGAGCCCATGTCCGATCTGTGGAGCAGAGCTATCGTCGGCGGCAGCAGCGCAACGGTCGAGAAGACGCTGGAGGAGGCGAAGACATTGTGGTCCAGATCTGACGGTGAACAAGTCGAACAGTTCTATCTGGAATGGTATAGAGAAAACAAAGACACATGGGTTTTCACAGAAGATCTCTACGATATGAATTTCTAATTTGGTGAAGGCGGCTTCTGTCTGCAGCGTCTGTTGCAGACAGAAGCCTCATGTTATGATGCGATTAGGGGTGAAAGAAGGTGAGCCAGGAAATGAAAACGCGTTCATGGTTTAATCGCTTGCTATTCACCTATCTGCCTATTTTTTACCTGTCAGTTGGCATGCTTGTGTTTATTTTTCTGATGGTGATCAACCAGCTTATGGAGCGTCAAATGACGCATATGAGCGAAAGCTATGGCAAATATGTGACGCAGCAGATAGAATCCTCTTTGCAAAACATAGAACAGCTCATGATTACCGAGATTCATAACAATCCGGAGATTAAGCAATATGTGTATGGAGTAGACGACGAGCTGAACAACCGTTATATGCTGGAGAGAAGCTTGTTTAAGAAGTTCAATTCCTATCTGATCGATTTCCCTTTGATTGACTCGATTTATATTGTGCGGTTCTCAGACCATAGGGTGCTCAGCACGAGTGTGTCTGCGCCGCTGCAAGAGTTTGGAGACCGCTTATTTATTGAGCCGAAGCTGGAAGGATCGATCCCTCTGGAGTGGAGCGGGATCCGTCCGTTTAAAGTGTTCCCGACCGATCAGCATGACTACGCCGTGGTTTCCCTTGCCAAATCGATAACGCTGGGGTCCCAGGCCCGCGGCATTCTTGTAGCGAATGTGTCGGGGGCTGCGATTCAGAGGATGGTTCGCGGGATGAATACGTTAAATGTCAGTTCGACCTCTATCTATGATCAGAACGGGGTGCCCGTCTTTGAAACTGCACCAGATTCCGGGACGATGCTCGCCTCTGTCAACTCCCATTATACCCATTGGAATATTCAAACCGGGGTGCAGGATAAGGTAAATTACAGTATTGTCTCCAGTCTCAAGGAGGTTTGGACCGTCATTGGGTTTGCATCCCTTATCTTTTTTTCAGGGTTGATGATCTACTTTGCCCGCAGGTACACGTATCCCATTGACCGGATGATGAGCAGCATCAAGAAATATTTGAAATCCCGACCCGAGGAGCTGCCTGATATCCTTCATGAGCATCCGGACTATATTGACCGGGCTGTACACCACTTGATCGATGTCGCCAACCAGATCAGTGATGTCCATAAAGAAAATAGTTTGCACCGGCAAAAGCAATTTTTTGTGGATCTGATTCGTGGCAATGTCGTGGAAGAACAGGAAAAAGGAAACGAGTGGGTTGAGGAATTGTACGGATATGCCGATTATCATATTGCGGTTGTTATGATTGATCGTTACGATGAATTCTGCTCGGTGTATCCTGTTCGAGACCAATACCTGTTGAAATATGTGATGTCGAATGTAGCCCAGGAAGTAGCCAAGTCCTACGAAGTGATGATTACTGTAGAATGGCTGGATAGCGGTCGCATGGCTATGCTATTCAAACTCAGCGAGCACAATCCTTTAACGAAGGAAAAGATATGCACCATAACCGAGGCTTTGCGCAATTGGATTAACAGCAATCTCGATTATGCGGTATCCATTGGTGTTGGAGCTTCTGCAGCTGCGATAACCGACATCGCCCGTTCGTTCAAAGAAGCGGAGGAAGCGCTGTCCTACAAAAAATCGGTAGGCGGGAACCGGGTCATCGCCTATTGGGAGCTGGAGGGGAATGTATTTGCCGGGATGCCCAAACAACTGCAGTCGATCCGCGACATTGCCGAATCGTTCAAACGCCGCAATATGGAATGGAAGGGACACTTTGACGGCCTGATGGATACTGTACAAGGCAAATATTTTCATCCCCATGATATTGTCAATTTACTTCATTTCATGCTCTTTCACATCTCCAAGGAAGTATCTGAGCTGCCGCTTCCTTACCGTGAAGTCTGGGACGCGGCCATGGTGGAGCTGAATAAGGAATTGGAACATTTCGAATCCATAGTCTCGCTGCGTCACACCTTTGCGACGGTCTTGACTGCGGCGATCGAGCAGATGAATACCTTGCGTCCGGGCCGCAGCAGTCAGGAGCTGCTCGAGGAAGCCAAAGTCTACATCGAGCAGCAGTACAGCAACCCCGATCTGAGCCTGCAGCTGCTAAGCGACAAATTTCAAATCAACCAAAGTTATTTGAGCCGTCTATTCAAGGATACCTACAGCGAGAATTTCGTGGATTATTTGACAAGAGTACGTATGGATCGGGCCCGTCACTTGCTCATTCATACGGACGAACAGATTGGGCAGATCTCACAGCAGGTCGGGTATGCCCATTATTTTTCCTTTAATCGCATGTTCAAACGAATCTCCGGTGTCACGCCGGGAGAATACCGCAAGCAATTTACTTCCTCCAAGCGGGAAGCAGAATAGGAGCAGTGAATATGAATCGAGAACAAAGGATAAGTTGGATTGGCGATGCTGCGTTTGCAGCTTCCCGCAAACTGGATATACGTCATAAAGAAATGGAGGCTGCTCCTGAGGCCGGTCAGCATCCGGATGATCTGCTCAACCATCACCTGCTGCTTCGCAAATCATTTGATTGCGGGGACACCGCGCCGGTTCAGGCAACTTTGTCTATCAGTGCCGACGATTACTGCAAAGTATATATTAATGGCCAGTATGTCGCTGAAGGACCGGCGCAGGGTTATCCGGACAGATATTATTATCAACGATTAGAGATTCAGTCTTACTTGCAGCCGGGACCCAATGTCATAGCGGTACATCTCTATTATCACGGTAAAATCGCCAGATCCTATACCTCCGGTGATTACCGGCATGGGTTGTGGGCGAGCCTGGAGGCGGATGGCAAGACGCTTTTGGTCAGTGATCCAAGCTGGCGGATCCAAGCGGCAGAGGAGTTCACAGCCAAAACGACCCTCGGTTATGACACCCAATACCACGAACATATCGACAGCCGCTTGGCAGCGACGGGCTGGCGCGAGCTGGACTTTGATGATCGCTCTTGGTCGCCTGCCGCCCTGCAGCCGGGTATGGAGGATATGCAGCTGATTGCCCAACCCACGCCTCCGGTACAGTTATCCACCCGGTATCCTGCGGAGATTCGCCGGATTGGCGAAGATCGGCTCTGGATCGATTTTGGCCAGGAGATCACGGGAGCCTTGCGAGTGAAGGCTTCTGGAGCAGCGGGGCAAGTGGTGGAGATCGGCTGCGGGGAAGAGCTGCTGGACGATGGCCATGTACGCAGTACCATGCGCTGCAACTGCGATTACCGGGACCGGTGGACGTTGTCGGGCGGTGAAGGGGATGTGTTGGAGTGGTTTGATTATAAAGCCTTCCGGTATGCCGAGATCATCACGCCGCCAGGTGTACAGGTGGATCAGGAGAGCATCTATGCCGCCGTTCGTCACTATCCTGTCGATGAAGCGGGTGGACAGCTGCGATCCGATTCGCAGCTGCTGGATGCGATCTGGCACATTTGCCGGCAAGCCGTTGTGTACGGCACCCAAGATTATTATACGGATTGTCCCTCCAGAGAGAAGGGCGGCTATCTGGGTGACAACACGATCATTGCCCAGTCTCATTTTTACATTAGCGGGGATTTGCGGCTGTTCAAAAAAGCGTTGGAGGACTTCGCGGCCACGACATCGATATGCCCGGGCATGATGGCTGTTACGCCAGGCAGTCTGATGCAGGAGATCGCCGATTACTCCCTGCAATGGCCGATGCAGGTGCTGATGTATTACAAGCATAGCGGGGATGTGGCATTTGTGAAACGGATGCTGCCTTACGCGCAAGGTCTGGTTGCCCATTTCCAAGCGTTCGGCGGGGCTGATGGTCTGCTGCATAACGTAAATGACAAGTGGAATCTGGTAGACTGGCCGGTAGGCTTCCTGGACGGGTACGATTTTCCTCTGACCAGACCAGTGGGACCCGGATGTCATAATGTGATCAATGCGTTTTATCGGGATGCGCTCCGGAGTACGAATGAACTGATGAAGATCGCGGGCGAGGAGGGGACGTTGTATGATCTGGCAGCCTTCGATGCCGCGTTCCATCGTGCTTTTTGGGATGAGGACGCAGGATTATACCGGGATGCTACCCGCTCGTCCCATCATTCGCTGCATGCCAATATGCTGCCGATGGCATTTGGTATGGTGCCTGGCAGCAGCCGGTCAGGCGTAGTGGCCTTTCTCAAACAAAAACGGTTGTCCTGCGGCGTATACATGGCCTATTTCTATCTGCGTGCGCTCGCCGCGGCGGGCGAGTACACGGCGATCTGGGACACCATCTTAAGTCAAGAGCCGCATGAATATCCATCGTCTGACCCTAATGATCCGGATGCGGTAACGGTGACGTACGGCTATTGGGCGAACATGGTCAAGGAAGGGGCTACCACATGCTTCGAAGCCTGGTCCAAAGAACTCAAGTGGAACACCAGTCTGTGCCACCCGTGGGCCAGCTCGCCGATTCCGATTATTATCGAAGACATCCTCGGCGTCCAGCCAGCCGAGCCGGGCTGGGGCAGCATCTTACTGCGCCCGCATCTTCCGCCGGATATGCCTGATGTGGAATTGACCTTGCTCTTGCCCTGCGGGAGCGTTCTTGTCCAGGTGAGGAATGGCGAGGTGACGGTGCATCCGCTTACTTAGCATCTGGTGAACAACAAAAAACAGGAGGCATAAAAATGGCCAGCATTCTCATGTGCTACCCGGAGGGACGGCACAAAGCACTGACACTGAGCTACGATGACGGCCGGTTCGCCGATCGGCGGCTGGTGGAGATCTTCAACCGGTACGGGCTCAAGGGGACCTTTCATATCAACGCCGGCCTGCTGGGTGCGCCGGATCGCCTGGCTGCGGAAGAAGCGGTCAAGCTGTATGAGGGCCATGAGATCTCGGCCCATACGCTGACGCACCCGACGATTGCCCGCTGCCCGAATGAGCAGATCATCCATGAAGTGATGGAGGACCGCCGCCAGCTGGAGCGGATCACCGGTTATCCCGTCCGGGGGATGTCCTATCCGAACGGCTCGTACAGTCCGCGGGTAAAAGCGCTGCTGCCGGGGCTCGGCATCCAGTACGCCCGCGTCGTGGCAAGTACGGGGCAGTACGGCTTGCCTCACGACTTGTTGGAGTGGCAGCCGACCTGCCATCACAATTATGATCTGATGAAGCATGCCGAAGCGTTCGCTGCTCTGCATAAGCAGCAGTATTTGTACTTGATGTATGTATGGGGACACAGCTATGAGTTTGACAACGACAACAATTGGCATCTCATGGAGGAATTCGGGGCTTTCATCGGAGGCAAGTCGGACATTTGGTATTGCACCAATATGGCGTTCGTGGACTATGTCAAAGCCTTCGAAAACTTAAGATTCGCGGCGGATCTGAGCTTTGTCTATAACCCGTCAGCCGCCGACGTCTGGCTGCAGACGAACGGCGGCACGGTTCAGGTTAAGGGCGGGGAGCAGGTGTCGCTGAAGCGCCAGACAGAATACGATCAAGGAATAGATCAGCGTCACTGTTAAATTTCCAGGTCAGTCCGAACGAATCGACCAGCATGCCGAAGCAGGAAGACCAGGGCATAGCCGACAGCGGCATGATCACGTGGCCGCCAACCGACAGCTTTTCGAAATAGGTGGCCATGGCTTCTTTATCTTCAATTACGATGCTGATCAGCATCTGATTCCCTTTCACTAGCTCGCCGGTTACAGCTTTCATGGACGGCAGCAAGTCGGATATCATCAATCGGCCGCCTGCAAATTCCAGGGAAGACTCCATAATCAGCGCTTGCTCTTGTTCGGGCAAGGGATATTGGGGATCCTGCGGCATATCCCCGAACCGGACTTTCCTTACGTTGCTTGCTTCAAATACCTCGGCGTAAAATGCGATGGCTTGCTCAGCATTGCCGTCAAAATTCAAGTATGCGATGACTGCCATTTGTCATACCTCCTCTTTGTAATACATTGATTATAGGCTATAATAGGTGACATCTTAGATGTCATCTATTAAGCGTGGTCCCAAAAAAATTGGAGGCTTTCCATGAACAAAGTAGAACGGCTCATTTCGATTGTGATGATTTTACTTCAGCGGGAGGTGATGTCAGCAACCGCATTTTCAGATTTGTTCGGTGTTAGCAAAAGAACGATCCTGCGCGATATGGAGACGCTGGGTCTCGCTAATATTCCGATCTATGCGATCCATGGCGTGCACGGCGGGTATGCCATCATGGATACCTATAAGCTGGATAAGCGTCTGTTAAGTCATACGGATTTGGAACATGTATTGACAGCACTGAGCGGACTGGAGCAATTGCTCGTAAGCAGGGAAGTGGAGTCGACCGTGAGAAAAATCGAGTCTATGGTGAGTGCTGTCACTCGCAAAGAGGTAGTGCAACTCTCATTTTACCATTGGCAAGGGCGTTCCGAGCTCCTGCCTGTATTGGACTTATGCCAACAAGCTATTGTGCAAAATAGGCTGGTCTCTTTTGCATATCTGGACCGCAGGGGCATCGCAACGGATCGCACAGTGGAGCCGTATCGTCTCCATTTTAGCGAGCGGAGCTGGTATCTCAAAGGCTTCTGCCTGGAACGCCAGGCTTATCGGACCTTCAAGCTGACCCGAGCGGAGCACTTCAGACTGCAGGAAGGCCGATTCGTACCGAGGGACGACAGCTCGGAGGAGATGAGGGAAGAAGATTATCGGAGTCAGCTTGTAGCAGTCAAAATGCAGATCTCTCCTCTGGTGAGAGAACATTTCGTTGAACGATACGGCCGCAAGTGTATGGATGATTCCGACCCGGAATGTCTGATCGCTTCGATTGAAGTCCCGCAAGACGAGGAAGGCTTCCGATTTATAGCCGGCTTCGGAGCGGCCGTCAAGATCCTGGAACCCTCATCCTATGTGGAGCAATTCATGGCTTTTTTGGAGGGGATGATGCAGGTCTATAGGAGAAAAGAAAGGAAGGAATAATTGAGGTGGGCAGTTGACGGAAACTAAGATTCGCGTTATCTTAGATATAATAGATATTAATAATCTATAATAGTCAGGCTAAGGAGTTGCGGATAATGACAAACACACTTTTCGATGCAGCGGTTTGGGAACAAGCTTGGCAGGAAGATGAGCATACGCCAGTGAACAAGATGAGGAAAGCCGGTATTAACCCGGCGCGCTCATTTGATACCAAGGCCCAGACATTCGACCGTGAGGTGTTCAGCGAGGCGGGCCGGAAGCGGGCCAGACGGATCATCGGCTGGCTGGAGGATCAGGGTGTTGTGCTGGAAGGGGCGAAGATTCTGGATATCGGCGCGGCGTCGGGCGGATTTGCAGTGCCATTCGCCGAGAAGGGGGCGCACGTAACCGCGGTGGAAACTTCGCCGCCGCTAGTGGAGATGCTGGAGGCGCGCCGTGCCAGCTTGTCGCGCGGGTCGATCGATATCGTCGCCGAGCCGTTCGAGGAACTCGATCTGGAGGCCAGGGGCTGGCTGCAGAGCTTCGACCTTGTCTTCGTCTCGATGTGTCCGGTCATCGTAGACTGGGCGAGCGTGCAGCGCGTCCTGAGCTGTGCCCGCGACTATTGCTATATGAGTCTGTCTGTTGGCGGCAGGGAGCATAGTCTGTTCGATGAAGTATGGCCGCTCGTGTCCAGCTCCATCCGGACGCACGAGAACCTGGAAATGTCTTATCTGATGAATCTGCTGCTGCTCCACGGGTATGCCTATCAGTCGCTCGTCACCCGGGAGATGAAGACGACAGAACTGCCCGCAGTCGCAGCGTTGGAGGAGGTCCTGTCTTTGCTAAAGATGTATGATATCCCCGCAGATGAGCGCGTCCGGGGGATCGTCACCGACCATCTGGAGCGCAGCTATCCACAGGGACCAGTGACGATCAGCCAGGGCGGCCGCTTCGGCAAGGTGCTCGTACGATTGAGCGACCAGCGCATGTACAGCAGAGAGGAGCGCGACTAGCTTGCATTACGTACGCGGCAATTGCTGCGGAGGCGTTCTATCTGGCCCTTGAAATGTAAAGCCATCCCCGTCTGCAGACAGGGATGGCTTTTACATCGGCCTAGTTCGGAACGTGGCTCAGATCATTCGTCACCAAGATCTGATCGACTTCGGAATCAGATTCCCTGCCCTTCAACATCAGGGTGTGGATGCCGCGATGAAGCTGGTACGTATTGACCTCGATCCAATGGAATTGATTATACGTATGGGACTCTGTTTTCAGATAGGGATAGCCGACATTATCAGTATTCATGCGAACATCCATGGAGTTGGAGCCTCCGTCCGGATAATAGACTCTAATCCAGACCTTCCACTCGCCGGTATGCGGAATGTTCACCCCGTACCCTGCCGTACCCGCGTAAGCTGTAGGTGTGAAGATCGTCTGTCCGTTCGAAGCGCCTGCACGATTCCTTACTTCCATCGGCGCTGCGACAGCCAAGTCCTCGGCTTCGAGCAACAGATAGTGAGGCGCGCTTGCCGGCGGCTGCGGCGCAGGATAGGTCAATTCCCCATTCGCGTCGATCTGGGCATTAGTCAGACTGCCCTCTGATTCATAGCTGACGAACTTTGATTTCAATAAGTAGCCGTTATTGTAATCTACCCCGTTCACCTTGCGGGAGAGGATCGTATTGCGCTCCAGATTCTCTTGAAGATACAAGCTATCGTTTCCAGTTTGAACCGTCACTTGATGGACCGCCTGATTCACGGATTGCGTAATCTGGATATTCTGCATATGACTGTTGAAGACCGTTAACGAGCTGAAGTCGTTGGCATCTGCCATCTCCAGGACAAATCCCATCCGTTTATTCTTATCGGTCAGCAGCACATTGGTGGCTGAGTAGTTCAGATAGCTGGTAAGACTGATGACCGGATCGCCATTAAAGGACGTATCCTGCTTCAACAGAATAGGGCGGCTGGCATCGATATTGTTATGACCGTTGATCGCGATGACATCTGACGCAAGAAAGCGGAGGCCGATATAGGTTTGTCCCAGCTGATAGGCCAAGGTATCCGTAGTGGCGAGAGAAGTGTGTGTACCGTTCCAAGGCGATCCGTTGATCAGGATACCGCTGAAGTCCTGGCCTGGAGCCAGCTCATCCTGATGTCCCAGCTCGGCCTTGACACGCAAGCTTTGCACGGTACGGTTTCTTGGATCGAAGTTATAACTGACGACTGCTTTATTCTCCTTCTGTACGGAAGTGACCCAGTGATGATTGAAGTCATCGAGATGAACCGGAATGTCGGTTGCGCGGAAGGCAATGCCGCTTCGTTCGTTGCCATTGTTCACCAGCATCTGGATGCTGTTCTCCTGATTTTCATTGCTTAAGACGGTTTTGGTCGTATTCATAATGCCCAGTGAGCTTCGTCGTCCCGACTGGGTAGCAAGCGAGTAGTGCGGCGTCTGATAGACATGAGAATCCACTCTGCCGAATTGGGCTTGCCATTCCATAGGCTGCGTTTTCTTCTGCTGGTAGATGCTCCTAACCGCCGCATTCGGCTGATAGTCGCTTAATAGCAGCTCTGTGCGCGGCTTAAAATCGAAGTTTTCGAGAGGACCTTCATCAAAGTACAGATAAAAGGCGGTCAGGACGGAAGGATTGGGGACAAATCCGCCATTCAGCGGTCGGGAGCCTGTTGTCGAGAACATCGTGCTAACCGGATGCATCTGATGAGCTACCGTGTACCAATGGAATTCAACCAGTTCGAGCAGGATCGCTTTTAATGTCGGGTCCTGGGCGTGTGAATAGGCATTCTGCAGGGAGGCGAGCTGAACGATATCATAGTTTCGGGAGCCGTATTCATTGATGCCGAACGACTCGGTAAACTGTTTGTACTCCTGCGCCCAAGCGAGCGCGGTCTGCTCATTGCCGACGGTTACCAGCGCATCGATCAGCGCCAGGAAGATATTGCCGTACCAGACCGGCACGTTCTCCCTCAAACCGAGGATGCATAGCTCGGCTTCCTGCAGAGTGCTCCCCAGTGCCGTCTGCACATCAGGCTCAAGCATGCTGTAATGATGATGATAGATATAGCCCAGAGTCGGTATGATGAACGCCACCGCATTGCGGTCGTTCACGGCCGTGTCCTCGTAGTACCAATAAAAATTACCCCGATTCGGCCCCGAAGTTTCCTGAAGGTCGATGACTGCCCGGATCAGATCGTTGGCGCGAGCCATCTCGATGCCTTTCTCCAGATAACAGTATGCCATCCACGCGCCATCCCGCGATAGATGTTTGCCCACGGAAGCATTGAACACCAGGTTCGTCGTTGCATTAAACTGAGGTTCGTAGACGTCCACGCACACATCCAGCATGTCCGCTTTTCGGTCGGCGAAGGTGGAGCTTGATGAAGCAGAGACAGCAGGACTGCTGACGGTATACATCGGAAGCAGCAGCAGGGACGCGAGCAGCAAGAGTAAAAGCCTTTTCATAAACCATACCCCTCTCAGCGTTTAATAGATTACAATATAGATGTATCATACACATGAGGGGAATGGCATTCTCAATATCCTCACTTATGAGCAGCATTACATATTTGAATAAAAATGATGATCAGTGATAAATAGCGAGATCAAACGGTTGTTATTGGGGAGGATTGCTGGCTAGCTGCCGTTTCTGATATTCGCCGGGCGTAACGCCAGTACTTTTCTTGAAGATCCGAATAAACGTATTAATATTGTGGCAGCCTACCTGCTCGGCAACCTGCTGAACCTTGGCATTGGACTGGCATAGCAGCTGTTTGGCGTTCTCTACTCGCACCCTATTGATATAATCGACCAGCTTCATCCCGGTCTGTTTTTTGAAGTACGTGGACAAGTAGCTGCTCGTGATGTTTAAGGGCCCGGATAACAGATCCAGCGGCAGATCTTTGGCGTAATGTTTATGGACATAGTCCGTTACATAATCTATGATATAATCCGATTTTTTCTCCTCTGCGTTCCACCTCTCCTGAATCAGCGCATATATAGCGGTAAAATAATGCTCATAGTCATCGATAGAATGAAAGATATCGGAAAACCGCCCGGGTGCCAGCTCTGTAATCTCCAAATCGATATGCAGAGGGATCGAATGAAGCTTTTTAATGATATAGCGGGTAAGATCCTCGGCATGTAAGGCAAACGTCCCGGATACCGTGCCCTTCTTGTGCAAACGGTGCAGATGCTTAATTGTAATCTGCGCCAGCTCATCGATTTGCGCCGGAGCCCAGTGCGTATCGATGCTTCGCACAATATCATTCAGCAAATGCCAGTTGCTCGGCTGCGGTGTGGAAGGCGATACAATCTGCGTCTCATCGTTCAACTGCCGCATATACAGCCCGC
Organism: Paenibacillus jepli; assembly: GCF_047238105.1. NCBI lineage: Bacteria > Bacillati > Bacillota > Bacilli > Caryophanales > Paenibacillaceae > Paenibacillus > Paenibacillus jepli. The sequence continues at coordinate 1,558,371 of NZ_JBDFMD010000001.1, read as the reverse complement.
CGGAGAGCTCGTTGTACACCTCCGCGAATTCGGTTCCTGCATCTTGGACAGGACTGACGACAATCGTATAGAAGCCGTTCTCCCGATCCTCATCAAACACTTTCTTGAAGTATTGCAGCGTAGGATCAAGCTGTTCCCACTCCGTATCGGAGAAGATAAGGGACACCACCTGATCGGATTCGATCTGCAGCGTCACAGCATTGATGAACGTTTGCGACAAGATTTGTTCGATGAAGGCTTGGGAGAAGTACGTCCATTCCTCCAGTCCACTTGGCGATTGTCGCTTGATCGGATTCAGGCTGAACAGGATCATCACATAAGGAAGTGAGGCGCTGTGAGGGTCAGCATCGTCCTGTATACGTGTACGGATCCGTTTCAGTTTATTAAGATACGAATAATACTTCAGCTGCGTAGTTTGGCGGGCCAGATGTTGATCGGCTTGTTGGCTCGATTGTCTAGCCTTGATCATCTCACTGCCCAGCCAGTCAAATTCAGCGATGCGAGACGAGAAGGTGCCGTTGTCGACCGAATCGGTCTGGAACCCCTGGATTAACTGCTGCAGCGGGTGATTGATCCGATGGCTGAACCAGAGGGATGCGAGCAGGGCGGTTGCGATCGAAACCATCATGATCGTAATGAGCGTCAAGGTTTGCTGACGACTTTGAGCGGCGAGCGATTGATTGAATACTTTATAAGCATAGACAAGCTCGGTAACTTCGCCTGTATGGTAGATATAATAATCGTTGTTCACCTTGGTATAGCCTTGCTTGTCAGGGAAATGGGGAATGTCTTTCATTTGGTCGGGATGAGAAGCATACAATGCCTCACCTTCACTGTTTAAGATGAAGAAAGGCGATTCGGAGCTGAGCTGGGCAAACTGGCGAAAGGAATCCCGGCTATTGACAAAGGCGATCATCATGACGTTCGGCCGATACGGGTATTTGATAATGACGGGAATCGCGTCGCCCAGCGAAAGGTTTTGCCCGAAGTGACTGCGGGTAAATGGCGCGTCTGCAAGCAGCGTAAAACTGTGAGCGGATTCGAACTGATCCTGCCAAAAAGAAGGCGGATACAGCTCACTTTGCATAAACTTGCTGAACATCGTCGCCGGACTGGTTGTGCCTGACCATTCAATAATAAGCGGTTCATCCTTGAAGTACAGGACAATATTATGGACGAGCAGCATAGGGTTGGCGTTCATATATTTGAGCTCCTCATGGAGCTTTTTAGCCAGCTCGAATTTTTGTCCGGTTCGCTGCGCCGACGTGAACTGGACTACTTTGTAATCCAGAAGCAAGCGGAGCATTTCAGATTTGAGCAGCAGAAATTGCTGTTCATAGTCCCTCGTTGCTTTCTCCAAATTCAATTGGTTCTGTTTAATGATCTCGCGGCTTGCGCTATTCTTGTATAAAGAAAACTGAACGAGATTATATAAAGACAACGTAGCAATGACAATTAAGAAGCCGGTAATCAGTTTGTAAAATAAACTTTTCTTCATTGCCGGGCCCCCTTTATCTTTATATTTCTATCTCATCACCATATTTATAACTAATCTATAAATGACAACAGATGTGAAAGAACCTGCGATATCCAAGAGTAAGACTATAATGTACTATCAAGGTGAAATTAGTCAAGCTGCTGTTCACATCATAATTGAAAAAGGGAGAGATCGTATGACAGGGTCAAAAGCAACGAACACGTTCAAGCTCGGTGTCTTCATGATGATGGCGCTGACCATCGTCGTCTCAGGCTGCAGCTCCGACTCCGGCAGTTCGGAAGGGACGAGCACGCCCGCACCAACGAATCAGCCGGCGTCCCAGACGCCATCGACGGACGAGGGCATATTGGAGGACAGAACGATCTCCAAGTTTCTGTTATCTAATCCCACCTGGCCTTACGATGAGCAGTGGCCGATCTGGAGCATGATCAAGGAGCAGACCGGCTATGACGTCTCCGTACAGGTGTCCGCAGGCAATTATGATGAAGCGCTCAACCTGATCATTGCCGCCAATTCCACGCCGGATTTGCTGTATATGCCGGATATCGCCACAGCCAATCGCTTTGGCCAGCAGGGTGCTCTCGTCAATTTGCTTGACCATCTGGACGTTATGCCGAATTTTACCCAGTGGATGGAGCAGCATCCTGAAGCGGTAGAAGCTGCAAGAGCTGCGGACGGCAATATCTACATTGCGCCAGTCGAAGGAATCGGGGAAGCGAACAGAGATGTATGGTACTACCGCAAGGATATTTTTGATAAACACGGCTTGGAAGTGCCAAAGGATTATGATGAGATGTATGAGGTGCTCAAGGAACTGAAGCGTCTTTATCCCGAGAGCTACCCGTTCACCTCGCGCAGATGGTTTATACCGCTCGGCCAGATGGTCACGGCCTTCGGAGCACCAGCCAAAATTACAGCGGATGTAGAGCCTGTCTACTATGACTTTGACGAACAGACGTTTAACTATGGCCCGATTACAGAGGGCTACAAGAAAATGGTGGAGTACGCAAGCAAGTTTTATGCGGAGGGGCTGATTCCTCCCGACTTCCTCACGATGGACAACAAGCAATGGCAAGATATCTATGCGTCGGACAAAGCGTTTATCACGCCGGACAAGATCGGAAGAATCGACTTCCTGAATTCGGCGATGCGGGAAGGGAATCCGGAATTCGACATCCAGTTCATGCCGCCGCCGGCTGGAGAAGCGGGGGGTGAGCAGATATCGCCGTTCACTGCGCAAGCAGAGGCCAGCCTGTCGGTGTCTACAAGAACGAAGCAGGTCGAAAATGCGATGGAATATCTGGACTTCTTCTATAGCGAGAAAGGCATGCTGCTGTCGAGCTGGGGAGCAGAAGGCGTCTCCTATGAGACGGTCAACGGGGAGAAGCGTTTCCTGCCGGATTACAAGACCGTATCGGACATTCGGATGAAGCTGGGATTGGCTACGCCGGGGGTAAGCACATGGATCGATAATGAAGCGCATGTGTCCTTGTCCTCTGAAGAGACCAAGATTGCCTACACGGAAGCGCCGAGCTATGATGCGCCGAGACAGCCGACTGTACCGTTCACGGAGACGGAAAATGAAGAAGTCGCGCTGCTCGAGCAGACGATCAAGAAGTACAGCGACGAGCAGATCGCCCGGTTCATCCTGAATGAAAAGGACCTGAGCGAATGGGACAGCTACGTAGAGGAAGTTAGAGCCATGGGCGTCGACAGGCTGCTGGACTACTACACTTCAGCTTATGAGCGCATGCAGCATTAATCGCATCCGACAGGAGGTTCCACTCCGGGCTTTGCGGCGGCGGAGCCTCCTGCATCATCTTAGAAGGAGGAGGGCTTACTTGTGAATAGCATGGAGACTGCGCCTCTTGCCGATCATGTTCAGGTGCAACACAAAAAAACATGGCTTCAAAAATGCTACAGAGATCGCTATTTGCTATTGCTGATTCTTCCATGCGTGCTGTATTTCTTGCTGTTCAAATATTTGCCGATGCTCGGCATCGTGGTCTCGTTCAAGCAGTACAACATCTTCAAAGGATTGATGGCCAGCGATTGGGTCGGGTTCAAATATTACGCCATGTTCCTCCAAAGCAGAGACTTTATTCCGGTAATGCGCAATACGCTGCTGCTGGGTCTCTATAAGCTGGTGTTCGGGTTTCCTGCGCCAATCATCCTTGCCTTGCTGCTCAATGAGGTCCGGCTGGGCATTCTGAAACGATTCACGCAATCCATCACCTATCTGCCCCATTTCATCTCCAATGTCGTCGTCGTCAGCATGATGGTGATGTTCCTGTCGCCGCGCGGCGGCCTGATCAATCAGATCATCGGCTGGTTCGGCATCGAGCCTGTGAATTTCATGATCAAGTCGGAGATGTTTCGCGGTCTGTACGTGCTCTCGGAGATCTGGCAGCATGTGGGCTGGGAAGCGATCATCTATCTCGCCGCCCTGACAGCGATCGATCCGCAATTGTACGAAGCCGCCAAGATGGATGGAGCGGGGAGATGGAAGCAACTGCTCCATGTGACGTTCCCAGGGATCGTGCCGGCGATCGTCATCTTGCTGATCCTGAACATTGGAAAAGTGCTGGAAATCGGGTTCGAGAAAGTGTATTTGCTATCCAACCCGGCCATTTATGAAACATCAGACATCATCGGCACTTACGTCTATCGAACGGGACTGCTGAACGGCAATTACAGCTACGGCACAGCAATCGACGTTTTCTCGGGCATCATCAGCCTGATCTTTATCGTCGGTGCGAACACACTGAGCCGAAAAATCGGCGACACGAGTCTCTGGTAGGAGGTGCACGGCTTGAAAGCAACATTTGATATTTACCAATGGATCATCGGGCTTATCTTGCTCTTGATATCGATCACTATGCTTTACCCGTTCATCTATATGCTGGCTGTGTCGCTCAGCTCCGATTATCACGTCATGCGGGGAGACGTCACGATCTGGCCGAAGGGCTGGACGCTCAAGTCCTATCGTCTGGTGCTTGAAGACTCGCGTATCTTCACGGCCTACCTGAACACCTTCATCTATGTCTCGCTGGGGACGGTGATTGCTCTGGTGACTACGGCAATGGGCGCTTACGCGCTTGGCAAACGTGGCATGGTGATGCATAAGCCCTTGACGCTCATGGTCATCTTCACTATGCTGTTCAACGGCGGCATGATCCCGACTTTTCTAGTCGTGCAAGAGCTCGGCCTCATCGATACGATCTGGGCGATGGTGCTTCCGGGGGCGGTCAGCGTCTGGAACTTGATTATTATGCGAACCTTCTTCGCCAATATCCCCAAGGAGTTGGAGGAGTCGGGGAAGATCGATGGACTGAATGAAATCGGCATTTTCACCAAAATTGTGCTCCCCTTATCCAAGCCGGCGCTGGCGACCATCGGTCTGTTCTATGCGGTAGCGCTATGGAACAACTTCTATATGGCATTGCTGTACTTGCGAACCGAGAGCATGTTCCCGCTGCAGGTCATCCTGCGAAACATCGTGCTGGCTGGAGAATTCGACGGCGGCGGCGTCGGAGGCGACGAGGTGATCGTGGAGGAATCCTTGAAGTATGCCACCATACTCGTGTCCACGCTGCCGATCCTGCTGCTGTATCCGTTCTTGCAGAAGTATTTTGTGAAAGGTGCGATGATCGGGTCCGTCAAAGGGTGAAGGCGAGCGGAAGTCTGAGTCATTCCAGTTAGTTGAAAGGAGAAGGTTATGCGGACATCCCCGTTGAAAACGGCTGTACTTGGCGCCGGCAAGATTGCCGACAGTCATTTTGAAGCTATTCGCGCAGTGGACGGCTTCGCGGCGTGCGCGGTGGTCGATATCGACAAAGACAAAGCACACGCGTTTGGTGAACGTTATGATATCCGGGCATATACCGATTATCGCGAGATGTTCGATAAAGAATGTCCGGATGTCGCGATCATTGCGTTGCCTCATTTTCTCCATAGGGAAGCTGCACTTTACGCCGCCGCCCGTGGTTGCCATCTGTTGCTGGAGAAGCCGATGGCGCTCGATGTGCAGCAATGCGACGACATCCTGGCGGCAGTGCGTGAGTACAATGTGCGTCTGCTGATCGGGCATACGCAGCACTATTTTGCCGAGAATCAGAGGGCCAAGGAAATCCTGCGCAGCGGTGAGCTGGGACAGCTGGTGATGATCAACGACGTTCGTCACGTCCAGTACTATAGCGACAACAGGCCGGAGTGGTTCTTCCAGAAGAAGCTGTCCGGGGGCGGGATTCTGACCAATCTCGGCGCGCATGCCGTGGACAAGATCCAGTGGATCACGGACAGCCGCGTCCGCAGCGTGAAGGCGTCGCTTAGCCGCCACGGCGCTCGCGGCGACGTCGAGGGAAGCGGCGTGATCTACCTGGAGCTGGACAACGGCATCCCGGCTACGATCAGCCAATCCGGGTACGCGGGGGCCTCGCGCAATGAGACCGAGCTGGTATTTACAGGCGGGATGCTGAAGCTGGTCACCGGCAGCGGCTTGTGGATCAGTCGCAGCGGGGCATACGAGCCCGTGGAGATGGCTGCGGCGGCGGACCCGTATGAGCTGCAATATATCGATCTATTGATGTCCATACGCGAGCGGCAAGAGAGCTACAGCTCCGGCGAGTACGGGCGGAGTGTGGTAGCGGCGATCGAGCATATCTACAGGTCGGCGGCGACAGGTGCGGAACAGGAGTTGCCTAGGGTATGAGTGACGATCCGCCAGGGCGGCCGCTTCGGCAAGGTGCTCGTACGATTGAGCGACCAGCGCATGTACAGCAGAGAGGATCGCGGCTAGCTCGCGTCAAGTACCCGGCAGCTGTTTATTGCGCTCCCGGAACACCTCGTTGTGCGAGGAGACATAGGCCATCCCGGGCGCATCCGGCGCCAGGTAGCGCTTGGCGCTATTGACAGCCAGGATGGCATCGTTGAATGCGCCTGCGATCAGGCGGACTTTGCCGGGATGGGCAGCGCAATCCCCGGCGGCGTACACACCCGGAATCGCCGATTCGGTCTGTGCGTTGACGCTGAGCAGTCCATCCTCGATCTTGAGTCCCCATTCGGATAACGGGCCGGCGCTGCTGGTATACCCGTGGCTGATGATGACCTCATCGACTTCGAGCATCTCTTGCCCGCCGCCGTCCGGATGGGCCAGGGTGACGGCATGCAGACGGTCCCCGCTGCCAAGCAGCTTGACGATGCGACAGGGGGTCCGTACGTCGGCAACCTGTCGCATCGCCGCCACATTTCGCTCCATGGCGCGGAATGTCTCGCTGCGGTGCACCACCGTTACTTGGCTGGCCAGCTCTGCCAGCTCGATGGCCCAGTCGACAGCGCTGTTGCCGCCGCCGGAGATGAGCACCCGCTTACCGCGGAAGCGGTCCAGCTGGCCGACAGTATAGTGGAGATTCGTCACTTCATAGCGCTCGGCCCCTTCGATATCCAGACGCATGGGCTCCGCTACGCCTCGTCCTACGGCGACAAGTACGGTGCGCGAGTAGTGCCGCTCCCCCGTGTGGGTGCGCAAGACGATGAGCCCATCCGGCTCCCGGCGTTCCAGTCCCACCACCTGCTGGCCCAGGACAACGTCCGGGTCGAACGTGACAGCTTGCTGGGCGAGCCAGCCGATCAGCTTCTCGCAGCGGATAGGCGGGATGCCGCCGACATCCCAGATCATTTTCTCCGCATAGGTGTGCAAGAAGCCGCCCAGCTCCCCTTTGCCCTCGATCAGCTTGACCGACATATCGCGCATCCCGGCATAGAAGGCGGCATACATGCCGGCCGGACCGCCGCCGATGATGGTCAGATCCACGATAGCTTCCTCTTTCATTTCAGGAGCCCCCTTATTGTCCAAAGGCGTCCAGGATGACGTCGATCGCATAGCTGTCCGCCAGCGGCGACATCCCGACGTTGAACCATTCTTTGCCGCCGACCAAGTAGACCTGACCTTGTTGCACTGCTTTCAGCCCCTGCCACAGCGAGCTGGAAGTGAGCTCGTCATACGCGGTTTTCACTTCTTGGCTGGACTCGTCGTCCAACTGGATGATCAGATGATCCGCATCGTAGTCCGGCAGCACCTCCAGCGAGATGGAGAGCGCCGCTTCCTGCTGGGGAAACGCCTCGACCGGCTTCAAGCCGAGCTGCTTGTGCACCAGGCTGCCGCGGGCTATGTTCTCGCCGTGGATGACGAGTTCCTTGGCCATCACCCGCATGTACAGGACGGTCTCGTCGCCGACCAGCGTGTCGAGCTGCTGTGCAGCTGCCTTCTCTTTGGCCTGCAGTTCAGCGATGACTTGCTCTGCGGCCGCTTCCCTGCCGAGGACAGCTGCGATGTCGCGCAGCTCGTCCCGCCAGTCATCACGCTCTGGCAGCAGCACGGTAGGAGCGATCTTGGACAACTGGTCGTAATCCTTCTCTGCCCACCATTGGGGAGCCAGGATCAGGTCGGGCTCGGCAGAGAGGATGGCTTCAAAATTAGGCGTCTTGGCAATGCCTGTTTTGAGCGTATCTTGAAAGGGCTCTTCCAGATAAGCGGGGAATTCGTCATGATAGTTCTGCACCGCCACCGGTACGACTCCGAGCGCATAGAGTAATTCGGGATAGACGACGGACAGCCCGACCACACGCTCCGGATGTGCCGGAATCTCGATCGCGCCGATCGCGCTCTCGACGATCCGGTGCTGTGGGCTCTGCTGCTCCGGCTGCGATTGTTCGGCAGCGGAGCTTTCTTGGGCTGTCTCAGGTGTGGTTGCCCCCGACGCAGTGGCATTGCCGCTGTCCGTATCCTTACCTGCATTACCGCAAGCCGTAAGTATGGCAAGCAGCAACAGGATGAGTATGCCTGTCCATCTGTGTTGTCTGATCATGATCCGATCTCCCCCCTACTAGGTCATTTTTAATGAAAAATGTTTTAATTAAGATTAATAATCATTTTCATTTAGATGTAGTATAAAGGAAAATAATCGGCGCGTAACAGTCACGATCAGGACTTTGTTCTATGCACGATCATGCCATCGCTTGCGGACTTCATCGAGGATCAGGTCATGCGTGAAGGCCGTGTATTCGGATAGCGGACTGGCGCTGAGGCGGTCGATGCGTCCATTGCGCACAGCGTCCAATGCCTGCCACTGCCCGCTGTTCTGAAGTGCTTGCCACTGCTCCATCGCCTGCCGGTCCTCGTCCACGATCACGAGCAGGCGGTCGGCCTGCAAGGTATCCAGCATCGGGAGACTAAGGAACTCTCCAGGCCAATCGGATACCTGGCTGCCGGGTTTGGCGAATCCCAGATCCTCGTAAAAGACATCTGCGATGGTTCCGCTTCCCGGAACGGAAAGGCCCTGCGCTTGCACCCGCATAACAAGCAGACGTTCGTCACGGATCGCGGAAGCAATCTGCGCTCTGAGCGACTCAACCTTCCGGCTATAGCGGGTAAGCCAGGCCTCGGCCATCCCGGGAATCCCGAGGAACCGGGCGACTTCGCGAAGATGCCCGCGCCAGTCTTGACCGCTCCACGGGACCTCGTATACAGCAGCAGCCGCTTCCACTAGCGCCAGCCGCTCTTGCGGGTGCAGGAGGCTGTCGATGGCAAGGATGATATCACAGCTGCCGGCTGCGAGCTGATCGACTCTTTCTCCCGTGTCATCGCTTAAAGGAAGCACACGCTCGGTCTCGTACTTCCGTCGATAATAGCCGGTCCAGGGATGGCTGGCGGGCGCGGCACAGGGAATAATCTGCAGCGCCAGCAGGATGCCGATTATCTGAGGATGGTAAGCCGCGATCCGCTGCCGGCTGCTGCGCATAAAAGCGGCAGGCGTTATTCCCGAGATCTGTTTGAATTTGCGCCGGAAATAAACCTCGTCGGGGTAGCCGACATGGCTGGCGATGTCCTTGAGCGGATAAGGGGACACGGCGTTCATGAGAATCTGGGCCTGCCGGATGCGGTAGGAGGCGAGATAGTCCATGGCACTGCAGCCGTATCTTTTTTTGAACTGCCGCATAAAGTGCCGCTCGCTCATCCTCGCTGCCTGGGCCAGCTCCGTGATCGTCATCTTCTGCCGAAAATGGCGTTCAATATAGTCCCTGGCGTTGGCCAGAGCGGTAGTGTCGCCTTGTACTGCGCCGCTTGCATCGTCCAGCAGCATATACAGCAGCTCCTGGAAGCGGACTTCGGCGCCGAATCGCTGCAGCGGACGGTTCTCCTGCCATGGGCGGACGATCGCCTCGCAGGCCAGGGCCAATGCCAGTGGCGAGGAGGCTGTAAGTTCTTGAAGAGGCAGCCGCGCATCCGGTCTGATCATGCGGATGCGCTCCGTATCACGCTCCTCCTGTACGTAGACGTCAAATCGTAGGACATAGCTCCCTTGCTCATCCATCCCGCGAATCATCGCCTCGGCGAGTTGTCCGGGACTGCCGGCGTATGCGCAGCCTGCGCACAGCTCGATCAGCTGGCCGTCCAGACTGAGCGTCCCCTCGCCGCTGACGACACAGATCAGCAAGTGGGATTCGAGGAACTGATTGCCCAGCGACCACCTTCCGGTCCGGTCACCGATCCGTTCGACGGCTCTTAGTTTGAAGCTTAGGGACGCCAGCGAGGCGTAGACGCTCTCCCCGTTATGGATATCCGACACCGTTCATCTCCCCCTTCCTTATGACCTGTAGTCACGATGTTACCAGCTTACGGCGGAATCGCCCGATTGACAAGACCCTCCCGCTGCCAGTACCTGTCATACCGCTTTACGCTCGACTCCTTTACAATAAGCGTATCCAGGTACATTAATCTGTACATGAAGGAGAGGAAGCTTATGACACCATGGGCATTGGTTACAGGGGCGGACAGGGGATTGGGGCTGGCTCTGGTCAAGAGGTTGTTGGCTGGCGGCTGCCATGTGTTAGCCGGGCAGTTCGCTGATGAAGAAGGGGAGCTGGGGAGACTGGAGTCGCAATCGGGAGCGAGGCTGATCCGACTACGGCTCGATATAAGCGATGCCGGGAGCGTCGCGACGGCTGTGGAGAGGGTGAGGGCAGTCACGGACCGACTGGATATCCTGGTCAATAACGGCGCCGTCTTGGGCAACATTACGGCGACCATCGAGGATGAACTGGACTTCGCCGAGATGGAGCAAGTGTTCCGGGTGAACACGCTGGGCGCGCTTCGCGTGACGCAGGCACTGATCGGTCTGCTGCTGCAGAGCGACAGCAAGCTGCTCGTCAACATCTCCTCCGAGGCAGGCAGCATCGGTGATTGCAAGCGGACAAGCTGGTATGCCTATTGCATGTCCAAGGCAGCGCTCAACATGCAATCGCAGCTTATCTACAACCAGATCCGGCCGCAGGGAGGCAAGGTGCTGGTCATCCATCCCGGCCATGTGCAGAGCTACATGCAGGGCAAGCTGGACACGACCGGAAAGCTGACGCCAGACCAATCAGCCGCTCGCATCCAGCTGCTGATGGAACAGCGTCTGGCAGCTCCCGCAGACGGCGAGCCTCTGGCGCTGCTGGACTGCGAAGGGAGGGTGCTGCCATGGTAGAGCCGCATCCGCACCCTATCCGCACGCTGCTGATCGGTGATCAGGAAACCGCGCCGTATCATCCGTTGGAAGCGGTCCAGGACCGGATACTGGCGCTGCTGGGCGGCGCATTTGCAGTCACTGCCTCCGCAGGCCGCCACCTGCTGCGTGAGGACAGTCTGTCGGCGTACGAGCTGTGCATCTCTTATACCGATAGTTGGGATCAGGCGCCGGCACCCGAGGAGACGGCAGGCCTGCTGCGGTTTGTAGCGGGCGGCGGCGGGCTGCTCGTCATTCACAACGGGATCTCGCTGCAGGCCAGCCCGGAGCTGTGCCAGCTGATCGGGGCCCGATTCATCGGCCATCCGCCGTTTGCTTCGCTGCCTTTCAGCGTCGCAGCACCTGAGCATCCGATCGCCAAGGGGCTTGAGCCCTTTACGATGGAGGAGGAGCCTTACCGGTTCGAGCTGGATCCGCTGTCTGAGCTGGATATCCTGCTGACTTACGAGCATGAGGGCGAGGACTGGCCGGCAGCCTGGACACGTACTTATGGGCTGGGGAGAGTAGCTTACCTGATGCCGGGCCACCACGCTCCATCCTTTGATCATCAGGCATATCAGGTTTGGATCGTGCAAGCAGCTGGTTGGGCGGCGGGAAGATAGCAAGCGGTATGGAAGAAGGGGGTAGACCAGACTACAGGAAATAAAGGGAAAAACCACTTTACTACCGAAAGTATATCAAGTATACTATCGGTATTAAATGATGGAGGTGCTGTATGTTCAAACCTGGTGTTACCGTATGGTATAGTGTCAAAAGCTTGCAGGGAAGTCTTGAATTCTATAAGGATAAGCTTGGCTTCGAAGTGGTCTTCCACGATGCGGAGGGCGGCATGGCCATGATGAATACAACGACCGAAGGCTGTATCATCGGATTCTCGGAAGCGCAGGAAGTGGTGCCTTCGACTTCCTCGACGGTGTTCGAGGTGTATGATATCGATGCTGCGCGCCAGACGCTGGAGCAGAAGGGCGTGACCTTCCTCGGCGAGACGGAGACGATCCCGGATATGGTCAAGCTGGCGACCTTCATCGACCCGGACGGGCACAGTCTGATGCTCTCTGAGGAACTGACGCCGCTCTGAGTACAGAACAACAGGTAATCCGGCTCGCCCAGGCGCTGTCCGGACAGTGGACAGTGCCCATTCTGCTCGCGATGGACCGCGTCCGGGGGCGGTTTACACCGCTGCAGCATGAGCTGCAGATCGCTCCTGCAAGACTCAGCGATAATCTCAAGCGGATGACAGAGGCTGGTCTGGTGACGCATCTGAGTCCGCACGAACGCCGCCATCCCGCCCTGCCCGAGTATGTGCTCACCGAGCACGGCCTGCTGCTGCGTGATGCGGCCCAGGCACAGCAGGCGGCCGAGCAAGCCCTTGGTTACGGCCGGCTGTCAGCCAAGGCCTGGAGCATGCCTGTGCTGCTGGCGCTCCATTACCGGCATGAGCGCTTCAACCAGATCGCCCATGCCCTGGAGCAAGTGACACCGCGCATGCTCTCGAAGCGGCTGGACGAGCTGCATAGTCTCGGCGCTGTCGACAAGCAGCTGGACGGTCAGGCCCGGCCGTCCTTCCTCTACGGGCTTGAACGCGCATCACAGCCGCCTGTACGTCAACTGGCGGTCGATCTGGTTTCCATCGTGTGATCGGCTGCGGTATGATGATACGGATCGGCAGTTCGGGGAGAAAGGCTCATCACACTCGTTTTTTTGGGGTGCGGTGAGCCTTTTTATGCTGTGTATCTTCTATTGTGGATAAGCAGGTCGAAGGATTCCGTGAATAGGGAGGTGAGTGGTAATGAACCGACGAGAGGACACAGTAGGCGCTAATTCGAGCAGGACGTGTGTTTGGCTCGACTTACGGACAGAGGATACGTTATCGGTCTGAAAACAGGACCAAATGAGCACAAAACCAGCACATAACAGATCGTGTGTCCGTAGGGCCTGCTCCGGGTAAGGTTTTGTTCCAAATAGACGCTATGGTGTCCGTTGTCGGCAGTTCTAGGCTGCATAAATAGGTTTATGAATATTGACCCTCAATATGGTATATACGAAGATCTGCCGTTAGCCTGAAAAATGGTCAACAATCCAAAACATTGCATATATCTCTCCCGTACCGGATCTGCTACCATACTAGGCAAGCTTGCACAGGAAGGAGATTATATGCAATCCAACTTACGAATCGGCATGATCGGACTGGACACCACCCGGGCGCCGGCATTCACCCGTCTGCTGCACGAGGAGAGCCACCCGTACCATGTGCCGGGCGGCATCATCGCAGCCGGATACCCCGGCGGGTCGCCGAGCTTTGAGCTTAGCATCACCCGGGTCGACAGGTTCACCGCGCAGCTGCGCGACGAATATGGTGTGAGCATCCTGGAATCTCCGGAAGCGGTGGCAGAGCAGTGCGATGCGATCATCCTGGAGTCCGCAGACGGGCGGATGCATCTGGAGGAGTTCAGACGGATCGTGTCTTACCGCAAACCGGTATTTATCGACAAGCCGCTGGCGGTTGCCAGCGCGGACGCCCGGACCATCGCAAGTCTGGCGGAGGAGTACGGCGTGCCGGTCATGAGCTGCTCGGCCGTCCGCAGTTCCGCAGCTCTGACGGAAGGACTGGCGCTAGCCGGCGGCTCGCCTGTCACCGGTGTGGACTGCTTCGGCCCGCTGCCGCTGGAGGATGCCCAGCCCGGCCTGTTCTGGTACGGCGTCCATACTGCGGATATGCTCTACCGTGCGATGGGACGAGGGTGTAGCGAGGTGACCGCGGTGACCCAGGGCGACCATGAGGTGATCGCGGGCGTGTGGGGGAGCGGCAGGATCGGCACGCTGCGCGGCAACCGGAGCGGCAACGACCGGTTTGGCGCGCTGCTGCATACCGAGGCAGGCACGAGCTTCATCGATGTGGACAGCCACCCCAAACCGTATCTGGCCAGCTTGCTGGAGGAGATGCTGACGATGTTCCGGACGGGCGTCTGTAGCGTGCCGATCGATGAGACGGTCGAGATCGTCCGCTTCCTGGAAGCGGCCAACGAAAGCCGAATCACAGGTCGTCCGGTGGTCTTATAGAAGTGCGAAAATGAAAGGGGCAAGTGAGATGGAAGAAAGACGCGAACTGCGCGTAGCTTTGCTTGGGGCCGGCATCATCGCCGGAGCGCATCTGGAAGCCATCGCAGCCACGTCAGGCGTCATGGCATGCGCGGTGGCGGATATCGACCAGGCCAAAGCCGGCGAGCTGGCGGAGCGTTTCGGGATTCTGAGCTATACCGACTACCGCGACATGCTGCGCGAAGAGCGTCCTGACATCGCGGTCATTGCGCTGCCGCATTTCCTGCACAAGGAAGCCTCGCTGGCAGCGATCGCGTATGGCGCTCACCTGATGCTGGAGAAGCCGATGGCGCTCTCGACCGCTGAGTGCGATGCAATCATCACAGCGGCGGAGCAGGCAGGGATCCGGGTGCTCGTCGGTCATACCCAGCATTACATAGCAGAGAATATCGAGGCCAGGAAGTGGGTCCGCAGCGGCGAGCTCGGTACGCTCATTATGATCCAGGATAACCGTCATCTCCCGTACTTCCGGGCGTCTCGTCCGGCGTGGTTCCTGGACAAGGCACGCTCAGGGGGCGGCATCCTGGCCAATCTGGGGACGCACTCGATCGACAAGATCCAGTGGCTGACAGACAGTGCCATATGCCGGGTTAGCGCGATGACCTCGCATCATGCGGACAGAGGCAACGTCGAAGGCAGCGGGATGATCTTCATGCGGCTGCAATCCGGCGTCGCCGCCACCATCGTCCAATCCGGCTATCCGGGCGAAGTCCGCGACGAGACGGAGCTGATCTTCGCCGGCGGGATGCTGAAGCTGGCGACCGGCCGGGGTCTGTGGATCAGCCGCGGCGGCCCCTACGAGCCGCTGGCGGTGCCGCAGACGGCGACGCCGTTCGAGAGACAGTATGCCGAGCTGGCGGCGGCGATCCGGGAGGGCCGGGAGACGGATTGCCCTCCTGCCTATGCGCGCGGCGTCATCGGCGTATTGGAGGCCGTCTATCGTTCGGCAGAGATGGGAGAAGAACAGACGATCGACTAGCAGCACTCACCACGTACAGAGAGGAGACTGACTGATGAGATGGGATGCGCTGGGCGTATTGACGGACGAAGTGTCCGATGATCTGGAGGAAGCGCTGGACTGGGCAGTAGACAGCGGCCTGAAGCATGTGGAGCTGAGAGTAGTAGACGGTGTACATGTCATGGATCTGACCGACGAGCAGCTGCGTGAAGCACGCAGGAAGGTGGAGCGGCGGGGTCTGTTTGTCTCTGCGATTGCCTCCCCGGTGTTCAAGTGTGCATTGGACACGGAGCGGCAGGTCGCTTCAGGAGACACCTTCGGCCAACAGGAAGAGGATGTGGAGGCGCATTACCGCAAGCTGGAGCGGGCGCTGGACATAGCCGGGCTGCTCGGCACCTCGCGGATCCGGATATTCTCTTTCTGGCGGGAGAGCGATCCGTCCGCCTACAGCGAGGTAATCGTCAGCCATCTGCAGCGTGCGGCGGTGCTGGCGAAGGAGCGGCAGGTAACGCTGCTGCTGGAGAATGAACCGTCCTGCAACGGCGGGTACGCGGACGAAGTGGCTGAGCTGGTCGAAGCTGTTGGTTCGGCAGCGCTGCAAGCGTTGTGGGATCCGGGCAATGAAGCGTATGGCGGCCGGGAGGCGTTCCCGGCCGGCTATGCCCGGATCCGGCAGTCGGTCGGACATGTGCATCTGAAGGATGCGCTTATCCGTCCTGACGGGTCGCCGCAATGCGTGCCGCTGGGATCGGGCCGTGTCCTGTTGCTGGAGCAGCTGCTGGCGCTGCAAGACGATGGTTACGAAGGTCTCTACACGTTGGAGACACATTATATCCCGGAGGGCGGCACGAAGCGAATGGGGACGCAGATGACCCTGGACGGACTGCGAGCCGTACTTGCGAAGGAAGAGGGGAGCAGAGGATGAACATCGCAGCCTTTAGCGGCGCCTACAGCGCGTCCAATTTCCGGGAGGCGGCCTCCGCCGTCAGTCGACTGGGCTTCCAGGGCATCGAGATCGCCGCACGCGGCAGCCATCTCGCGCCAGCGTCGACGGCGGATCAGGTGAGGGAAGTGAAGGCGATCGCCGATGGCCATGGCTTGGCGATTCCAGTCCTGGCAGGCTATGCCGGTGGGTTCTCGACGGCGGCGGACGAGGCCTGTGAGCAGGCTTACGGGGACTTCCTCGAGCTGCTGGAGATCGCCGGGGAACTCGGTGCAGGGGCGATCCGGGTCCAACCGGGCGGGCCCAACGCCTTTCTGGCGGAGCCGGGTCACTATGAGCGGGCAGCCCGCTGGCTGGACCGCTGCGCCGAAGCCGCGCAGCCATGCGGCGTGAATGTGCTGGTGGAGCTCCACAACGAGACGCTGGTCGAGTCGGCCGATGATGCGCAGCGATTGCTCGATCTGCTGGAGTGGGACAATATCGGCTGGATCCACGACGCCGGCAACATGTATATCTCGGGCGCGGACTACGGCGCGGACTCCGTCCGCAAGCTGCGATCCCGCTTGTTCCATGTCCATGTCAAGGATGAGCGACGCCTGGATCCGCAGCTGCCGCCGCAGCCAGGCGAGTTTACGGCGCGGACGCGCCGCGGCGACGAGCGTTTCGTGCCTTGTCTGCTTGGAGAGGGCGAGGCAGATCACCACGGCTTGTTCGCGGGTCTCGCCGAGATTGCCTATACCGGCTGGATCACGCTGGAGTGCCACGCGCCGCTGCCGCCAGACGCGATGGCGGCTGATTTGAAGACAGTGCGTACGTTCTTGAACTACTGATTTGTGAAAAAGTTAGGAGAGGATCGGATCGTGTCTGGAGAAGCGCAGCGCTCGCCTGAAAGCTTTTCGCAGAAAAGCTAGCTTCGGAAGCATACGCTGTCCCCGGATTTCAACCCCTGCCGGGGTTATCTAATCAAGAACTTTGGGGACAACAGCGATCGGAAGAACGAATCGTCCACGCAAACTATTTTTCACTATTTAGAAGGAAGGCGATTAAAGTGACCCAACGCGTGTTGAAAGTAGGACTGATCGGCCTGGGACGCAGCGGCCGGGATATCCACGGCAATCTGCTGATCCAACTGCCCGAGCTGTACACCATTGCGGCTGCAGCGGACCGGATCCCGGAGCGCCGGGAGCGGGCCGTGCGCGAATACGGCTGCCGCACGTACGCCTCCTGGCAGAAGATGACCGAGCAGGAAGAATTGGATCTGGTCGTCAACGCCTCGTTCAGCCACGAGCATGTGCCGATCACGCTGGCGCTGCTGGAGCGCGGCTGCAGCGTGCTGTGCGAGAAGCCGCTGGCCCGCACAGTGGCAGAGGTAGACCGGCTGATCGAGGCGGCAAGCCGCTCCCGCGGCATCCTCGCCGTATTCCAGCAGGCGCGCTATCAGCCAGCCTTTCGCCAGCTGCAGGAGGTGATCGCCTCCGGCGTGCTGGGGCGGATCGTCCAGATCGATCTGACGATCAGCGGCTTTGCCCGGCGCTGGGACTGGCAGACGCAGCAGAGCAAGGGTGGCGGCAGCCTGATGAACACGGGGCCGCATCCGCTCGATCAGGCGCTGCAGCTGTTCGGAGGCGACCGGCTGCCGGATGTGTACTGCCGGATGGAAAAGGCACTGACGCTGGGCGATGCCGAGGACTACGTCAAGCTGATCTTGAGCGGACCGGACGCCCCGCTGATCGACATCGAGATCTCCTCGTGTGCGGCTTACTCGCGTCCGGCGTACCGTGTTCAGGGGACACGGGGCGGTCTGCAAGGGGATGGCAGCCGACTCGAATGGAAATACTATCTGCCCGATGAGGCGCCCGAGCAGCTGCTCGCGGAGGCCCCGCTGGCCAAACCCGACGGCACCCCCGCCTACTGCAGCGAGCAGCTCTCCTGGCAGGAAGAGAGCTGGGAAGCGCCGGCGGCGAGCGTGACGCCCTTCCATGAGATGACGGAGATGCTGTACACCAAGCTGCACGATGCCTTGACCAATGGAGCTGAGCTGGATATTACCTTGCAGCAGGTGCGAAGGCAGCTGCAAGTGATGGAGGCTTGCCGCAGCCAGAACCCCCATCTCTATACCGGATAACAACGAGCAGCCCCGAGTCCGCAGCGCGGATTCGGGGCTGCTGACATATTTGCTCTCCTAATCTTCTAATCCAGCGTCTGATGCTGCCGGCGGTACTCGGTCGGCGTCACCCCGGTATGCCGCTTGAAGGCGCGATTGAACGGAGCGACGGTCAGATAGCCGACGAGCGACGCGATATCCTGGATTTTCAGGTCGGTGCTCTGCAGCATCTCCATTGCTTTCCCCATCCGGAACGTGTGCGTGTATTCGCTCAGATTGATCCCTGTCTTTTCTTTGAAGTACGAAGAGAGATAAGAGTTTGTAATATTCAGCTTCTGCGACAGCAGATCCAGGGAGATGTCTTCTCCGTAATGAGACTCCACATAATCTTTGACGAAGGAAATCATATAATCGGACTCGCTGGCCTCCTTCTTATTTCTAACCGTCTGAGCCAGCAGCGACAGATAATGCTCGAAAAAATGTTTGAAATCGTTCACCGTGCGGCATGCCTTGAGCGCTTCGTAAGTTTGCTTCGGATTCTCGTAGCCAGGTACGGTCAAGGACTTGGCATAGATGACCTTCAGCGCTTTCTCCACGATCTGCTTGCTCAGCGCGATGATATGATGGGCAGGGGCACCGGCTTTGTGAAGCTGTTCGATGAGCTTGTGGACGAGCGGGATGACGATCGCATCGTTGCCCGCATGAAGATTGGCCGTCAGTTCCTGCTCCTGGGCCAGCGTCGGCAGCATCGGCAGCGTCAGCGGCTCCAGGCTGGAGAACACCTGGATATCTTCATCGAGTCTGCGCTGGCCCGTGTACTCGAGCACCCTGTCGTACGTTTCATTGAACTGCTCGGCATCGCTTCGCAAAGCACTGATTCCGATGGTGAATTGGAAGTACAACGTTTCGGGCTGCAGCAGAGAAACGAGCGGTTCCAGCGCATCCTTCTCACTGCGGTGGTGCGAATGCTCGAAGAGGATCGTCAGGATCACATTTTGTTCGATCTGGAACGTCAGCGAATCGGGACTGCGGCTGTGGAAATGCATGCGGATCAGCTCGGTAATCAGCGCATAAGATCGGCTGGATTCAAGCGCTGTGCCCGACAAAGCGTCCTTTTTGAGCGTCAGATGCGTCAGGATCAGACGGTAGGGCCGGTTGCTGTCGATGGCCATCTTAATATCGGTCAGATTGGCGGAGATCATCTTGAGCCGGCTGATATAGGCATACTGCTGCAGCAGCGAGTTTTTGGTGTCCAGATCGCGGTGAATCGTATGATTGATCCGGAACAGATCGTGGATCTTCTCGGCGAGCAGCTTGAATTCGGTGATGCGGCTGGGCTGCAGCGCGAGCGGCTGACCGAGCTGCTCTACGGCCTGCAGGATATTGTGCAGCGGATTCTGAAACTTCCTGGCGAGCAGCAGAGCGACGATCAGGCTAAGCACGCAGGACGACAGCAGGATGAGCAGGAACACCAGATTCATCTGCTTGAACTGGCTGGTCACCGCCCGGATCGGGATCACATCGACATACATATAGCCCGTCTGCGCAGCCTGCTGGTAGAAGTAGATGGTCTCATCCTGCTCGATAAAGCCTTGCCCTGTCAGAGCAGTAAACGCCGGATCCCCCTCCGTTGACCGTCCCGAGGAAGCGAAGATCGGCTGCCCGCTCCGGTCAAGGATGTAGAACCAGCCGCTGTCGGTGCGCTGATGAAAGTCCTTATACATCCCCGTACCATCCACAAGTCCGATTACTCCGAATTGCCTATCATTTTCCTTTTTGGCCAGCACCGGCAGGAGGGTACCATAGTAAGCGTTGCCATATGGCGTTCGTTCGTTGAACTCGGCGCCGGAATAGATATGGAAGCTTTGCGATTTGGGCAGCTCATCCTGCCAGAAGTCAGGCCCGTACCGATCACTGGCATAGAATTTGGAGAACATGGTCTCGGGATCCCGGCTGCCATCCTTATCGATGAGCAGCTTCTTGTCTTTGAAGTAATAGATGATATTCTCCAAATATAAGATGGAGTTGTTCAAGGTGCCTTGGAGATCCTGCTGAATTTTGAACATCGTCGGGTATTCGGAAGGACGGCTGTGTACATCCAGCAGCGTCTGTACTTCTGTATTGAATACATGGGCCATCAAATTGCTTTTGAGCTGGACAAAATGCTTTTCGTAATTGGCGACAGTTGTATGTAAGTTGAGGCTGTTGTTTTTAATAATCTCACTACGAATGTTATCTCTGAAAAACATATACGAGAGGTAATTAAAGGAAGTGAGGAGTAAAATGATTCCGCCAAAGCTGATACATAGCGCTGTGAAGAGAGACGTGTTTCTTGGGCTGGCGAGCTTCATTTTACGGCCCCCGATCGAAAATAAAGTCCATTTTTGCTCGCTAAAGTATAGCACAGCCGCGAGAAAAGCGACAAACATCACTTTTTCGCATCCTTGACTTGTTTTTAACTGCGCAGGCTGCAAAGCCTTGACACCGCAAGATAGATCAAGCTTTGCAAAACGAAATGATTTTGCATTGGCGTCAGTTTTGCTACGATCATGATGTCAATTGGAAGCGGTTGTCGATGAAACCTGCATAACTTACACAAGGTTGGGGGAATGGCCGGATGCATCCTGCGGATCGAGCAATGCCTGTATTCAAGAAAGACAGCTTCGCCCGCAAATGGGGACGAAGCAAATATTTGCTGCTGTTGTTTTTGCCTACTTTGTTGTACTACATTTTGTTCAAGTACGTCCCGATGTTCGGAATCGTGGTCTCCTTTAAAGACTACAATTTATTCCGCGGCATCTGGGCGAGCGATTGGGTTGGCTTGAAATATTACCGCATGTTTTTTGACAGTCCGGATTTCTTCAAGCTAATCCGCAACACGTTCCTGCTGGGACTGTACAAGCTGATCTTCGGCTTCCCGGCCCCGATCATTCTGGCGCTCCTGATGAATGAGCTGCGGCACATGATGTTCAAACGTTTCGTCCAGACGGTCAGCTATCTGCCGCACTTCATCTCCAATGTCGTCGTCGTCAGTATGCTGACGCTGTTCCTGTCGCCATCGAGCGGATTGATCAATCAACTGATCGAGGGCTTGGGCTTGGACGCGATCAACTTCATGGCGCGCGAAGACATGTTCCGCAGCATCTATGTGCTCTCGGAGATCTGGCAGCATGTCGGCTGGGAGACCATCATCTATCTGGCGGCTTTGACCGCGATTGATCCGCAGCTCTACGAAGCTGCCCGTATGGATGGTGCGTCGCGCTGGAAGCAGATGCTGCATGTGACGCTGCCGGGTATCCGTGCGGCCATCATTATTGTGCTGATCCTCAATGTAGGCAATGTGCTGGAGATCGGCTTTGAGAAGGTGTTCCTCATGCTGAACCCGGCCATCAACGGCACGGCGGATATCCTGAGCACCTTTGTCTACCGGACAGGACTGACACAGGGCAATTTCAGCTATGCTGCCTCCATCGATCTGTTTACCAGCCTGATCAACCTGGTCTTCATCCTGACGGCCAACTGGATTAGCCGCCGGGTGAGCGAGACTAGCTTATGGTAAGGGGGAACGCACCAACATGAGAGCCAGACTATCTGTATTCGACCTATTCCTGTTCGCGTTTATGGGCGGTATGATCGTCGCCACCTTGTATCCGTTCATCTATATGATCGCCGTCTCCTTGAGCAGCAATGTGCATGTGCTGAGGGGCGAAGTGTTCCTGTGGCCCAAAGGCTTCAATCTGAACGTCTACAAAATGGTGCTGCAGGATCCCAAGATCATCCAAGCCTACATGAACACGATTGTCTATGCCGTACTCGGAACAGCAATGTCACTTATCGTGACAGCAGCCGGCGCCTTCGCCATATCCAAACGCGAAATGATGTTCCAACGCGGCTTTATGATGATGATTGTCGTCACCATGTTCTTCAGCGGCGGCATGATTCCCACTTTTCTCGTCGTACGCGGCTACGGTATCGTCGATACCATCTGGGCGATGGTATTGCCGACGCTGGTCAGCACCTGGAATCTGATCATTATGAGGACTTTTTTTGCAGGACTGCCCAAAGAGGTGGAGGAATCCGGAAAGATCGACGGCCTCAGCGATATCGGCGTGTTCTTCCGGCTGGCGCTGCCGCTGTCCAAAGCCATCCTGGCCACTATAGGCCTATTCTATGCCGTTGCGATATGGAACAACTTTTTCTCCGCGATGCTCTATCTGCGCAATACCGATCTGTTCCCGCTGCAGGTCGTGCTGCGCAACCTTGTGCTCCAAGGGGGCGGCAATAACGCCGGCGGCAGTGTCGGCGGCGACTCGCTGCTCGTCGACGAGTCCATCAAGTTTGCGACGATCATCGTCTCCACGCTGCCAATCCTTATGGTCTACCCGTTTCTGCAGAAGTATTTCGCCAAGGGCGCGCTGATCGGGTCGGTCAAAGGTTAACATAGAGTCATGCCATCAATCATCTTGGGAGGGTTCAAGTCAATGAAGAAGAAATGGGTATCCGCATCATTGGTTTTGGTCATGGGGGCAACGCTGCTGGCAGCATGCTCGAACAACGGGGGCGCCAATACGCCGCCGGCGAACACAGGTGAGAATACAAGCACGCCGGAAGCGCCGGCAAAACAGACATTTACGTTCCTGAACTATAGCAACCCTAGCTGGCCATATGACGAGAACTGGCCGATCTGGAGCTACCTCGAGGAGAAGACCGGCGTAACGCTGGACATCCAGACACCGCCGGGCGGTTCCCTGGAAGATACGCTCGCCCTGACGATCGCTTCGGGCAATCTGCCGGATCTGCTCTTCACGTTTACCAAGCCGCTGGCCGACAAATACGGTCAGCAGGGAGCGTTGGTCAATATCCTGGATTACGTGGATCAGATGCCGAATTTCAAAGCGTGGATGGAGGAGCACCCCGCAGCCGTGCAGAGCGCCATCGCGTCCAACGGCGAGATGTATATTTTCCCCAATCAGGGGATCGGCGAGACGAACCGGATGATCTGGATGTACAGAGAGGATGTCTTCAGCGAGCACGGCCTGGAGCAGCCCGAGACATGGGAAGAACTCTACGAGACACTCAAAGAATTGAAAGGGCTGTACCCGGATAGTTATCCGCTGACCTTCCGCAGCGGTCTGCGTTATCTGATGAACTTCGGCGCATCCTTTAATACCGTCGGTTCGATGAACGCCGATTTGTCTGCTGTGTACTATGACTTTGACAAGGAACAGTGGGTGTACGGAGCGACGGAAGACAACTTCAAGACGATGGTCGAGTACATGAACAAATTCTATGCCGAGAAGCTGATCCCGCCGGATTTCCTGACGGTCGACACGAAGCTGTGGCAGGATCTTATGTCTACCAATCGGGCCTTCGTCACCTTGGACTATGTCGGTCGGATCGATTTTTTCAACTCGGCGCTGCGTGCCGAGAATCCGGATTTCAACCTGAACTTTATGGCGCCGCCGGCCGGATGGGAGGGCGGACCGCGCAAAAACGCCTTTACCCAGATTTCGCAAGAAGGCTTCATGATCTCCTCCAAGACCAACAAAATCGACGAAATCGTAGCATTCATGGATTTCTTCTACACCGAGGAAGGCCGGACCCTTGTCAGCTGGGGCAAGGAGGGCGAGAGCTACCAAGAGGAAAATGGCGCCAAGCAATTCATCGAGACATACACGGACGTATCCGACATGCGCAAAAAGACGGGGCTTTCTACCGACGGCACCTATATCTGGTTTGACTATGACGCGCATATCTCGCTTGCTTCTCCTGAGCTGAAGGATGCTTATGAGCAGGGGCCGCAGTATGACAGCCAGCAGCAGCCGATCCCGGCTTTCACGGCCGAGGAGCAGGAGGTGCTCAGTACTGTGGGGGATGCCCTCAACAAAAACCGTGATGAAAATATCTCCAAGTTCATCATCGGCGAGCGCAGTCTTGCCGAGTGGGACAGCTATGTCGATGATCAGAACAAACTGGGTGTAGACAAAATTGTTGACACGTTCACCCAGGCTTACGAACGGACGATGAATGCGGCCAACTAGGTCAGACCTGACTGCTTGCTGCTTAAGGGAGGGGGATGAGCGTGATCAAGTTGCTGCAACAGGGAGATTACGAAGAAAGCCTGCAGCTGGCCGAATTTGCTTTCCAGCGCGTCTTGTCGCCGGAGGATAAGGCGGCCAGGCTGGCGGCGATGTCGGGCGAGCAGATCTGGGGCTGGCTGGAGGAGGGCCGGCTGGCCGCCCAGCTCTCCGTGCTCCCGCTGCAGTTCTGGGTAGGCGGGCAAGTATGGGACATGGGCGGCATCGCCTTTGTCTCGACCTGGCCGGAGTACCGCCGCAAAGGCATGATCGGCCGGCTGCTGGGTGCCTCGCTGGCGGCGATGCACGAGCAGGGTATCGCCTGGTCGGCGCTGGCGCCGTTCTCCTATGCCTTCTACCGCAAGTACGGCTGGGAAGCGGGCATCGACTATATCCGGTACGAGGTGCCGTCCGAGCGTTTGCCCCGGCCGGCTGCGGCCGAGGGCAGCCGGATCCGCCGGGTACCCCGGGACAGTCCCGTCCTTCGCCAGCTGTACATGCGTTATGCCCGGCAGTTCAACGGCATGCTGTCACGCTCGGAGGGTTGGTGGGCGACCCGCGTCTTCGGCAAGAAGCAGGGGATGGTCAGCGTCTACTGGAGTCCGTCAGGAGAGGCGGAGGGGTACATCTTTTATCAGGTCAGGGAGCAGGTGTTGTCCGTGCATGAGATGGTCAGCCTGACCGAGGAGGCGCGCCGGGGTATCTGGCGTTATCTGTCCCAGCATGACTCGATGATCAGCCGGGTGCTCTGGCATGCGCCGCTTGATGATCCATGGACATATCTGCTTGAGGAGCCGCGAGTGGGCCAGGAGATCGTTCCTTACTTTATGGTGCGGATCGTCGATGTGGAGCGGGTATTCCGCGACTATGCCTTTGTGGAGCAGACGGATGAAGAGGAGCGTGCGTTCTATATACAGGTAGAGGATGCGCAGGCATCTTGGAACACCGGCACCTACAGGTTATCGCCGCTTCGTCCAGGGCCGGACCGGGTTCAACGGCTCGGGGATCAGGAAGATCGCCCTATCGCGGTTGCCTTGCCTGCCGAGGCTTCGGTCCTCGCTTGCGATATCCAGACGCTCTCCGCGCTCTTAATTGGCTACAAGTCAGCTACCCATCTTCACGTGGCCGGCAGGCTAATCGGCGAGGCCGCCGAAGCTGCCCGTCTGGGACGCTACATTCCTGCCACGACGCCGTTTTTGGCAGATTATTTTTAGAAGCCAGACTGTTGAAAACGGCCGGAGAGGCACGGAATCGAATCTGGAGAAGCGAAGCTTATGCTTACGAAGTCGCTTTCTTGCAGAAAGCGTGCTAGTCCCCGGATTTCACCCCTAAAAGGGGTAAAAATCAAAGAAATCTGGGGACAACAGCGATTGGAAGATCGATCCCTGACCGTAGGCTTTCTTTTTTCAACAGTCTGAGAAGCACACATAACAACAGCATAGACCGATCATACGTCGACCCGTCGCCAAGTCAGCCATTTGCATTCTAAACTTTAGAATTGTGGGAGGTTGTAACGGATGAAGACGAAGATCATGATGGGATTGCTTGTTATCTTGTTAATGGCAAGTGCAGGGAGTGCGGCCTATGGTGCTCCGAAAGTCAATACGTTCGAGAGACCGGCAGCCGGGAATGCGTATACGCTGAGCCAGTGGGGGCAGGATGGCTGGAATGCCCCATGGAGTGAGGGGATGAGCAATCGTACGATCATCGACAGTCAGCATAGTTATCGAGGCGGCAAGTCGCTGCGTGTTTTTTATCCCAAAGATGAGATTGGTCCTTTGAATTCGGGGGCATCGGCGCCGTTCGCGTTGACACCTGGTAATGAGTATTATCTCTCGTACTGGATGAGACTGAGTGATGATTTCAGCTGGGGTACGTCGCTGTATGCAGGCAAGCTAGGTTTAGGTCTGGCCGGTGGTGGCTCCTGTTCGGGAGGGATGGTGTGCGACGGCTACAACGGCTTCAGCTCCCGCATGATCTGGCTCAGCGGCGGCAGGGCAGCGATCTATTACTATCATATGGGCAACGCTGGCCAATACGGGGACTATGTGGAGCTCAAGAACAGCAGTGGTTCGACCATCGTCTATCCGAAGGGACAATGGTTTAACATCGTGCAGCGGCTTAAGGTGAATACCGTAACGAACAACCAGGCCAATCCCGATGGAGAGATCGAGATCTGGTACAATGGCCAACCGGCAGCGAAGAAAACGGGATTGCGCTTCGTTCGCAATGGCGATAAGGTCGACAAGGCCTATTTCTCCTCGTTCTTCGGCGGTGCGACTGATGAGTTCGCTCCGGCCAACGATTCATACGTCTGGTATGACGATCTGAAGGTATCCACGAGCCGGTCAGAGATCTGCGAGCTGGCATCCGGCGGCTGCTACACCCGCAAGACCGAGGCAGAGAACTACACGTATATGTCGGGAATCATGACAGAGCCGACGCCGGATACCGGAGGCGGGCTCAATGTCGGGGGGATCGACAGTCAGGACTGGATGGCCTACACCGGGATCAACATCCCGAGTGCAGGCGTCTATCAGATCGACTACCGGGTTGCTTCGATTAATAACGGCGGCCAGATCTCCCTCGATCTGAACGCCGGAGGCGGTGGCGGAACGGTACTCGGTACTGTCAATGTCCCGAATACCGGCAGTTGGTCCGCCTACCGGACGATCTCGCATACGGTGACGATACCGGCGGGTACCCACCAATTCGGCATCTATGCCGTGACCGGCGGCTTTGACCTCAACTGGTGGCGGCTTACCAAGTTATATTGATCTTTTGGAAGGGGGGAGTCTCGCAGGAGGGTCTCCCCTTCTACACTAGCTATGGAAAAGGAGAGGAATCCATGATATCTGTTCGGTTCAGAAGAAGCGTGTCGATGTGGTTGGCAGCGCTGCTGACCATCAGCAGCATCCAATTGTTTTCCCCTGCGGAGGAGGCGTTCGCCGCACCGCAGGAGGTGCCGATTTCCTTGACGCTCAACAATATGGATTCGCCGGCCAACAGCACCGGCGATACGGTCGGGACGGCCGGCATTGCCGTGGAGGCGAACGCGGACCCGGCTTATATCCGTGAAGGGACAGGCTCGAAAAAGTGGCTGCTGGCCTTTAACGATGCCTCAGGTACGCTGACGGCGGGTTCGGCGCTCATCTATCCCAAGCATGCCCCGCAGGTTGATCTGAACGGGTTCGAGACGCTCAAGGTATGGGCGTATTCGGAGAAAGCCAGGACGGGAGATCAGGCGGACAAGCCGATCCAGCTCCGGTTCTTCATGAAGGGTGATACCAACTACTATTACTACCGGCTGCCGCTGGATTGGAGCGGCTGGAAGGAGATCGAGGTGCCGCTCGCCGTGGTGCAGGAGCAGCGGAGCAGTGCTGAGGCCAAGCCGTGGGGGCCGCTGGACTATATCCGTTTCGACCAGGCGGGCGTCTCCGGGACGACGCTGGACGCCGGGCTGCAGATCTATCTCGACGATATGCGGCTAACCAGCAATGGCGAGCTTCACCCTGTCGTAGCCGACAAACCGGCCGGTGAATATACCAACCGGGTGACGGTCGCCTTGTCGACGCAGACACGACCGGCCAGTCTTGCCGAGCTGTATTATAAACGCTCGGGTGTGGATGATGTTTTCCAACGTTACACCGCTCCGATCACGCTGACTGAGGATACGACGCTTATCACCAAAACGGTACTCCAAGGCGTGGAGAGCGAAGAGACGGAATACGAGTATACGATTGTCTACCGGGATGTCGTAGAGCCGGTCGAGGCTTCACCGCAGGCGGGGACCTATGCAGAAGCCAAGACCGTCACGTTAACTTCCGCAACGGAGGGCGCCTCGATCTTCTACAAGCTGGAAGGCGAGGATGCCGATTTCACACCCTACACGGCACCGCTGACAGTCGATGCTTCGAAGACCATCACGGCTTATGCCGTATCCGAGGACAAGACTAGCGAGGAGATCAGCCATGCCTATACGATCGATCTCTCCGGAAGCGGCAGTCATCCGATCAGCGATATGGAGGGTTTTACGGGCTGGACCAATACGACACCGGATTCGGAGCATCCCGTAATGGGCGAATTCTCGGGCCGCTGGAACAACCCCGCAGCCGCAATCAACGTGACGGGGATTACCGCACCCTGGGACGATCATGACCAGATCGAGTTCTGGTTATACTCGGAGCGGGCGTCCAACAAGAAGATCTATTTCATCCTCCAGACGCCGGACAACGATATTCCGGGCAATGAATACTTCATGGCGACCTTCTTCGTGGACTGGTCCGGCTGGAAGAAGGTTGAGCTACCTTTTAATCGCATGTTGAATTCCAACGGTCATGCAAATTTTGCGAATTTCACCCAGCTCATCATCCATCCGCGCTGGTATGGCTCGGATCCTGAGCCCGATCCGACAGATATCCTTTACTTCGACGGCATGGCGCTGGCTAAAAACGCCATCGAGCCCTCGATCAAGCGAATCGATAAAGGTGCGCTGCCGGGAGCGGAACTGGAATATACCTTCCTGCTGCGCAATATCGGCGGAACAGATACAGCCTACAGCATCTCCCCCAAAGTACCGTTTCCAGCAGGCTACGAAGTCGGCTATGAAACGGCTACAGAAGTCGTAACGGACGGCGAAGAGACGGAAGTAACGTTCCGTGTGCGGGTGCCTGAGGGGGCGCAAGCGGGTGAGACGGCTCATGCAGCATTTGCGGTCATACCGCAGCAGGGCGGCAAGGAGGTCGCGATTGAATTGAATATTGCCATCGGGGAGCGGGGGAGCAAGGTGAAGCAGCACCCTTATGTGATGGTCGCGGCAGAGGAGCTGGATGCGGCCAAAGCCAAACTACAAACGTACCCATGGGCGCAGGACTACCTGGCGGCTGTGCGGGCGAAAGCGGATGACTGGGTGGACAAGACGGTCTATTATCCAGCCAAGCCCGCTGGGGCGACGACCTGGTTCGTGTGCGGCGACGTGACGTTGATCTATGATTACAACAGTCCGCATGCCCACCGGTGTCCAAGCGATGGCCAGATGTATACGGGCGAGCAGGTGGACGCGGGATGGCGGTTTACGACCCATACGCTGAACGTTCAGGCGGCGCGCAATCTGGCGATTGTGTACGCACTGACGGATGAGGTGAAGTATGCGGCCAAGGCCAAGGAAATTCTCGTTAACTATGCCAAGCTGTATCCTGAATATCCGCTGCAGGCGCAGAACGGCCGGCTGTTCTATCAGTCGCTCGACGAAGCGGTGCAGATGATCGAGCTGGTGCATGCCTACGATCTCATCGAGTCCAGCGGCGTGTTGAACGAGGCGGAGAAGCACGACATCGAGCAGAATCTGTTCGCCCCTTCTGCCCGTACGCTGCAGGCCTACGATGTGGGCAAATCCAACTGGCAGACCTGGCATAACGCGGCCATCGGCTTGATCGGCGCCGTTCTGGAGGACGAGATGTTGATGGATCATTCCGTGAACGGACGCAGCGGTTTCCGCTTCCAGATGGAGAACAGTGTGCTGTCGGACGGCTTTTGGTACGAGGGCGCAATCGGTTATCACGTCTATGCCCAGTATGCGCTGCTCCACCATGCGGTCGGACTGCGCGGGATGGGCTATGACTTGTTCGCCAGCGAGCCGTTCAAGAAGACCTTCGATATGCCGCTAGACTACGCTTTCCCGGATCTGGGGATCATCAACAGCAACAATTCCAGCAAGTATCCGACCAGTCTGGCCGCGCCGGGCCGGGTGGTGCCGATGGATTACGAAGCGGTATACGCTCATTATGACGATCCCGTCTACGGCGCGCTGCTGCACCGGCTCTATGAGGAGAACGGCAGGCCGCGGGGCGGTTACATCGTGCCGGGTGACCCGACCTCTGGCATTGCAGGGGAGCAGGCGGTGTTCTTTGGGAAGACCGCGATCGACAATGTCGGCGAGTGGCCTTCCGCCAGCCGCAACTTTGAGGGATTGGGTCATGCAGTGCTGCGCTCAGGTACGGGTAGCGACCAATTGTACGCTTTGGTCGATTATGGCAATCATGGCGGGTACCATGGTCATTTTGACAAGCTGCATCTGGAGGTGTTCGGCCAAGGCGAGCGTCTTGCTCCGGACAAAGGCATTCCTGCGTACAGCAATTCCATGTTCGAGACGTACTACAAAAAGACATTTGCCCACAATACCGTCACGGTAGACGGCGATACCCAGCAGATCCCGGCCGAGAACGGCGTCGAGATGCATGAACCGACCAAGCTGTTCCTGCCGGGTGAAGAATTCGGCATCATGACCAACAGTTCCACGAAGGCCTACGCCAACATGACGCGTTACGAACGGACGGTAGCGGTCACCGGCGATTATCTGATCGATCTTTTCACCGTAGCCTCGGATACCCCGCGTCAATACGACTGGCTGCTGCACGGCCTGGGTGAATTTACGCCGGGCAGCGAGCTGACACCGATGGGGGAAGCGCTCGGGACGAAGGATGCTTATCCATTCTTCCGCAACGGGCAGGCCACCGCGCTGGAAGAGGCGTGGAGCGGCGAGTGGCGTCTGCCGAGCGGAAACGGACTGAAGCTGCACAGTCTGACCAGCTCGCCGGAGCAGCCATCTGTGATGATCGCAGGCGAGGCCCCGGGCCCGGCCAACGATACGAGCGCCTACTCCACGACTGTCGTGAACCGGATTACGGACCAGCAGGAAGTGCAATTCGTCAATGTCATCGAGCCGCTCTCCGGTGAGAGCCGGATCGAGAGCGCAGGACGCACCGCGGATGACAAGATCGAGATCAAGCTGAAGGACGGCCGGAAGCAGGTGTTCTACTTCAATGGTGCCATGGAAACTGAGGGTCAGCTGCACTATTATTGGACGGACGGCAGCGGATACCGGGCGGAGGATGTAAGCGTCGAGGCTGACCTGGCGGGTACGGAGTTGCAGTTGACGGCTGATGTGCCATCCGGCGTCACCGCTGTGACGGCGATCGTCTACGCTCCGGGGACGACCCGAGTATTATGGAATGGCGAGCAAGCTGACTTTACGGAAGACAATGGATTTGTGCGCGCAGGCTTCACGGCGAATCCTGAAGAGGAGCCGCCGGTGTCGCCTCCCGGATGGACAGGAACGATCTCCCCGCCAGTCAGTCAGAGCCGTGTGGAGCGCTTGGTAGCACCCGCTGTAGAGGCCCAACTTGCACTCGGGGACGCGATTCGCGTGTCGGTCCCGGCAGGTGCGATGGGGGAATCGACCCGGTATACGGTCGAGCAAGTGAAGGATAAGCAGCTGCTGCAGCGGTTGTTCGGAGACAGCCTGAAGCAGCTGAGCGGCGTATTCGAGATTACGAAGGATAAGGAAGGCAACTTCCTGGTGCCGATCCGGATCCGTCTGGCGTTTGACCCTTCTATGCTGACGGAAGGGCAGGAGCCATCCATCCATTACTATGATGAACAGCAGCAGGAATGGGTCGCCATGGGTGGAGCAGTTGAAGATTCGTTTATTGAAGTAACGTCCGGCCATTTGACCAAATTTACCGTGCTGGGGGTGGACGCAGCAGAAGCGGGGGAGGAAGAGACTGGAGAGCCGGGGCCGACTGATCCGGTTGAGCCGTCGTTGCTCTCCGATATCGCCGGGCACTGGGCCGAGGCGGATATCCTGACGGGGCTGCAAGCCGGTTATGTGAAGGGCTATGAAGACGGTTCCTTCCAGCCGGCGCGTCCGGTCACGCGAGCAGAATTCGTCGTCATGCTCATGAACGCGCTCCAGCCGGGTGGACAATCGCTGGCGCTGCCGGACTTCCGGGATGTGGAAGCGATCCGCGACTGGGCCGTACCGGCAGTCTCGCTGGTGGTTCAGTCCGGGCTGGTGCAGGGTTATGAGGACGGCAGCTTCCGTCCGGATGCCCGCTTGACGCGGGCGCAGCTTGCCGTCATCCTTGCAGGCGCGCTGGATCCGGCGGCAGTGGAGGCTGAGGGAGCTGTGAGCTTTGCTGACGCATCCAACATCCCGGCTTGGGCGCTCCGGGCGGTCAGCCGCGTGCGCGAAGCGGGACTGATGCAAGGCAGGACGGGCAACCGGTTCGAGCCGCAGGCGGAAGTGAGCAGGGCCGAAGCAATTACCGTCATCGTGCGTTTGATGCAGGAGCGAGGTTGATAAGCAGTATGGCGTAAGGACATGAAAGCGGCGCATCTTCCCGGATGTGCCGCTTTTTTTGTGCGCTTGGCATGCATTTCGCAGAAGGTGTGACGTCCTGGATTGGTGATCAACGCTGTTCATTGCCGAATTTGCAGCCGTCTGGGCAGCAACTTTTCCCATGGGGTTTTGTGTTATGCTGGAAGGACCAAGCTTGTTATGAAAGAGAGGGTTTGCAGCATGACAACAAGACGTGTGCTGTATATCGAAGATGATCCGGAGATCGGGCAGTGGGTTAAGGAGGAGCTGGAGCAGCGCGGCTATGCGGTTCATTGGCTGCGCTCCGGCGAAGGCGCGGAACGGGATGCGACCGGACACGATGTGGCGATTCTCGATATTATGCTGCCCGGCCTGGACGGGTTCACAGTCGGGCAGCGGTTGAAGCAGACGGCGCCGACGCTGCCGGTTCTGCTGCTGTCTGCCAGGACTGCAGTGGATGACAAGCTGCAGGGGCTAAAGTTCGCCGACGATTACGTCACCAAGCCGTTTCACGCCGACGAGTTGGCCGCCAGGCTGGAGGTGCTGCTCCGCCGCAGCGGAACAGGGCTTGGCCAGCGTATCAAGCTCGGGGAACATATCCTAGTCGATCCGACCGGCCATGCGGTAGTGGATATGCGCACGGGCGAAGAGATCGTCCTGACGGCCAAACAGCATCAGATTTTGATGTACTTCCTGCGGCATCCGAACCGGATCCTGACCAAAGAGCAGATCTTCGAAGCGGTGTGGGGGGAACGGTATATGGATGGCGACAAGACGCTGATGGTCCATATCCGGCATCTGCGCGAAAAGTTGGAGCTGGATCCGAGCGCGCCGGAGATCGTCGAAACGATCCGGGGCGTCGGGTATAGGATCAAGCGATGAAGCGGGCCGGGTCTTTTTTCCACCGTTATTTGTGGGTCCATTTTGTGCTCGTGATTCTACTGCCGATTCTGCTGCTTGTGTCGGTTGTTGGCGTATTCCCTTCCCAGGGGCAATCAGCTGCGGACATGCAGCATCAATCTCGCAGCATAAACCTGCTGGTGGGCCTGATCATGACCGTATTTCTCGGCGTGTCGTGGCTGTTCTTTTATCGTCTCCGCCAGCGGCTGATTCGCCTGCAAGAAGCCATGACCGTCTCCACAGACGGCACGGGGCTGCCGCAGCCCGTGCCTGTTCAGACGGGGCGGATGGACGAGGTCGATCAGCTGCAGGCATCCTTCAACCGGATGCTTCGCCAGCTCGAAGAGAGCCGCAGCCGCGAGTTGGAGGAGGAGTCGCTGCGGCGGCGGCTGATCGCCAATCTGTCACATGACTTGCGGACGCCGCTGACCGCCCTTAGGGGGCACGCCTCCAGACTTCAGAGAGAGTCGCTTAGTCTGGCAGGACGCCACTCGCTCGAGGCAGTTGACCGTACGATTACCCGCGTCGGCGGATTGATGGACGACTTGCTGGCCTATACCTTGCTTACCTCGGGCAAATATCCTTACCGTCCGAAGCCGACGGATATGGTCCGTCTGATGAGATCGGCCGTCGCTTCCTGGTATCCGGCATTCGAGAGCGCAGGCTTTCATATCGAAGTCGATCTGCCGGAGCACGCTGCGTTCACATGGGAGGTGGATCCCGGGTGGATGACGCGCGTGCTGGACAATCTGTTCCAGAACGTCCTCCGGCATGCGGATGCCGGCAAGTATGTCGGCATCGCCGTGAATGCGGAACAGGAACAGCTGACGATTAAAGATCACGGTCCCGGCATGGAGCAAGGTTCGAACGATCAGGGAGCGGGCATCGGGCTGTCAATCACGACGCATATGCTGAAGGAAATGCGGCTGCAAGCTGTATGTACCTCGGATGAGAACGGTACGGTCGTGCGGATCGAAACAAAGTTAAACGGAATTTAACCAAAGCGCTCACCGGAAATTTACTTGCACGGGCTATGATAGGAAGCATGATAGGAAGGAGAGGATATCATGCTTACCATTCATCATCTCGTGAAGCGCCGCGGTTCCCGCGATATATTGAGGGATATCAGCTTCGAGGCCCGTCCGGGACGGGTGACCGGATTTCTTGGACCGAACGGCGCAGGCAAAAGCTCGACCCTCCGGATCCTGCTGGGACTTGACCGCCCCACCTCAGGCACGGCTCACATCAAAGGCATGCCGTTTGCGAAGCTTCACAGCCCGCTTGCTGTCGTCGGGGCCGTGTTGGATGGTTCCGGGGCCCATCGGTCCCGGACCGGACGAGCACACCTCCGCTGGATCGCCCGTGCCGCAGGGCTGCCGCGTGCCCGCGTCGAAGAGGTGCTGGAGATTGTGGAGCTTGCCGACGCCTCTTCCAAACGTGTGGGCAGCTACTCACTCGGGATGGGAAGGCGTCTTGGGCTGGCCGCTGCGCTCCTCGGCGACCCAGAGATTCTGATCCTTGACGAGCCAGTGAACGGGCTGGATCCGACGGGCATTCGCTGGCTGAGAACCTTTCTGCGTGAGCGCGCAGCTGCCGGCCGGACCGTACTGCTCTCCAGTCATTTGATGGGAGAGCTTGCCGAGACGGTGGACGATGTCGTGGTCATCCATCAGGGCCGGATCGTCGCGGACGGCACGCTTGCCGAAGTTACGGGTACGCACCGTACGCTGGAAGACGCGTTTTTTGCCCTCACGACAGGGAAGGAAGGCGGTACAAGATGAGGGCGCTCGCGGGTGAATTGTCCAAGCTTGCATCGCTTCCTTCGATCTGGATCGCGATGATCACCGGGGTGGTAGTCCCGAGCGCGATCGCCGCGGTCAACGCTGTCTCGACCCGGAATGCGATCACCCGGGGAGCGGAGAGCATGGCGGGGATCGACACTGGTTATCAAGAATTGGCGTTTGGCGTGATTGGCGTCATTATTGTTGGCGTGGTCGCAATCAGCAGCGAATATTTCACCGAGGGCGGCGAATCCGGCGGCGGACGCCAGATCACCGCCAGCCTGACAGCCATGCCGTCCCGCCTTCACTTCCTGCTGGCCAAGGCGGCGGCGGTAGCCGTGATGAGTGCCTTGCTCGCGGTGGCCGCGACAGCCGTCACGATGAGCGTGCTTCATCTCGTACTTGGCGAGCAGGTGCTTGTCCCGATGAGCACAGATGGGGCGCGGCTGTTCGGCGTTGTCTGTTACTGGGTACTGACTTCCCTGCTGGCCTTTGGGATAACGCTCCTGACAAGGAGCGGCATCATTCCGTTGGCTGTCCTGATCGTCAATACCTCTTTGGTGTCCGTAACTTATCTGCTTACGCGCCTCACGCCCCTCGCGAACTACCTGCCCGATATGGCGGGGATCCGCATGTTCGTGCGTGATATCGCCGACTCCACAGCGGACTTCTCTCCGTTGGTAGGCGGTGCGGTGATGACGGCTTGGGTAGCTGCTCTGCTCGCTGTCGCCGCTGTTGTGTTCTGCCGGAGAGATGCATGAGGTCCCAGCGGACTCGCAGCCGGGAGGCTGTACAGGCGCTTGCTGCGGAACTGTCGAAGCTGTGGTCGCTGCCGGCTGTGTGGCTAACCCTTGGGATTACGGCAATCATGAATCTCGGCTTATCCGCAGCTTTCGCCAGCCATGCTCTGCAGGACTCGGCCGGCGTACCAAACGTCCTGGACATCGGTCTCGCTCCGCTCAGCTACGTGATAGCCGGCTTTGTCATTCTGGGCGTTCTGGCGACCTGTTCCGAGTATACCGGCGGTCAGATCCGCACGACGCTCATAGCGGTGCCGCGAAGAGGCATGCAGCTTGCCGCTGCGCTTCTCGCCCTTACGATTCTTGTACTGCCAGCCGCGACACTCATCGCCGCATCCGGTATCCTGCTCGCCGGCATCATCTTAGCCGGTAGCTCAGCTCCTGTTCAGGCGGGGGATGTCGCTGCAGTCCTTATAGATGTGGCCGGACATCTCGTCTTGAACGCGCTGATTGGCACGACGGTCGGTGTCCTGCTGCGGCGAGCACAGGCGGCCATCATTGTCCTGCTCGGCTACCACTTTATTGCCGGCCCGCTCTTGCGGGAGCGGACAGCCCTTGCAGATTACCTGCCCGATACCGCAGGGCTGCCAGACCCGGGACAAAGCCCCTTTGTTCTGCTCGGCTGGACGGTCGCCCTCATTATCGTAGTGGTCACCGTATATCGCAGGCGAGACATATGACATCCAGACCGAGAGCCGAGTGCACGTCGGCTAAGAGAGAGAGGCCAATGCCAATTGCGCATGGCCTTTTTTGTATTGCTGGGCATGCCAGGCGAGCTGCCCCGATCTTGGTAGAAGTCCAAGTAACATTGTGCCCCTTGTTGGGCGGAACCCCTTGGTATGGTGGAATTCAAGTAACATTGTGCACCTGGTCGGCACAATTCCGCACCACGCAAGCCGCTCGCTCAAGGGACCTGTCATCGGCGTGCTCACCGCGCGGGGCAGGAAGCGCTAGATGGAACTCGAATAAGTTAAGAGCGAGATTTCAAATAAGGAAAAAACTTTTTTTCGAAGGTTGTCGATGTGACGGTCTGTCATTCGTTGTAATAGTAGAGGCCGGCAATATGGATGTTCGGCTGTACCTTAACACTAGGAGGAAGATACGATATGCGATTTATGATGATTGTCAAAGCGACTACAGATTCCGAGGCGGGAGCGCCGCCGAGCCCCGAGCTGTTCGAAGCGATGATGCGCTACAATGAGGAGCTGGCCAAAGCCGGCGTGCTGATCGCAGCAGATGGGCTGCATCCATCCTCCGGCGCGATCCGCATCTCATACGAAGAGCCGGGCGGCAAGCCGACGATTATCGACGGGCCGTTCAGCGAAGCCAAAGAGCTGATCGCCGGCTATACGCTGATCGAGGTGCGGTCGCGAGAGGAAGCGATCGAGTGGGCGCTGCGGATGCCGGATCCGCACGGAAACGGCGAGGGGCGGATCGAGCTCCGGCAGGTGTTCGAGGGGCCTGAGCTTACAGAGGATGCCGAGATGCTGGCGGCGCATGAGACGTTAACCGAAGAGCTGCAGCGGCGCAGCCGGTCATGACAGATCGAGCCAGCCACCGTGCGATCGATGCGGTCTGGCGTCTGGAATCGACCAGGCTGATCGCAGCCCTGACCCGCATGGTCCATGATGTCGGCTTGGCTGAAGATCTGGCGCAGGATGCGCTGGTCATCGCGCTTCGGAAGTGGCCGGAGACGGGGATCCCTGATAATCCGGGAGCTTGGCTGATGACAGCGGCCAAACGGCAGGCTATCGATCTGATGCGCAGGAACAAGGTGCGCGACGAGAAATATGCCGAGGTCAGCCGCAGCGCCGATTTGTTCACGGAAGATGACAGAAGCGGGATGATGGACGGCGAGCTCGGGGATGATGTGCTGCGGTTGATCTTCATGACGTGTCATCCCGCCCTCACCCGCGAGGCGAGAGTGGCGCTGACGCTGCGGTTGCTGGGGGGACTCTCGACAGAAGAGATCGCACATGCCTTCTTCGTGTCCGAGCCCACCATCGCCCAGCGGATCGTACGCGCCAAGCGGCGCTTGCGTGAAGTCCGGGCCGAGTTTCAGATCCCGGAAGGCGACGAGTTGAAGAACCGCATGGAGACCGTGCTGGAGGTTATCTATCTCCTCTACAATGAAGGTTATGCGGCTACCTCGGGCAGCAGCTGGATGCGGCCGCTGCTCTGTCAGGAAGCGCTGCGGCTGGGACGGGTACTGGCGGAGGCCGCCCCGGGGGAGCCGGAGGTTCATGGCCTCGTGTCGCTCATGGAGCTCCAGTCGTCGCGGTTTCGTACCCGGGTCACACCGACAGGCGACCCGATCCTGCTCCAGGACCAGAATCGGGCGTTGTGGGATCACCTGCTGATCCGTCGCGGCCTAGAGGCGCTGGAGCGTGCCCGATCGCTGGGTCATCTCCTTGGCCCCTATGCGCTGCAGGCATCGATATCCGCCTGCCATGCGACGGCGCGGACCGCAGAGGAGACGGATTGGGTGCGAATCGCAGCTCTATACGAAGCCCTGTCCCGCGTGATGCCCTCACCGGTTGTCGAATTGAACCGGGCGGTTGCGATAGCGATGGCCTTCGGGCCCGCATTCGGGCTCCAGCTCGTCGAGCAACTGGAGGCTGTGTCGTCGCTTGCCGAGTATCACCTGCTGCCCAGTGTAAAAGGCGACTTCCTGGAGAAGCTGGGACGCCGCGAGGAAGCGCAAGCGGCGTTCCAGCGGGCGGCTACGCTCACGCGTAATGAGAAAGAACGGGAGCTGCTGCTGAAGCGAGCCGCGGCATGCGAATCAGACGGCGACGGGGAGGAGAACGTGACATGAGATTTATTTTGCTGACCAAAGCGAGCCGGCATTCGGAGGCCGGGATTAGGCCGAGCGGGAAAAGTCTCTCCGCCACTAAAGCATATTATGATGAACTTGAGGCGGCAGGTGTGCTGGTTGCAGTGGAAGGGTTCATGCCCAGCTCGAGCGGACTTCGTCTATCGTATCCCGTCCCGGGACATCGGCCGGTACTGACGCCAGGCCCGCTGCATGACGTGCAGGAACTCATCTCAGGCTACGTCATGATTGAGGTCAACAGCGAAGACGAAGCGATCGCATGGGCGCTGCGGATGCCTGATCCCAACGGATACGGAGAAGGAGCTGCCGAGCTGCGCCGGAT
This sequence comes from Paenibacillus jepli, assembly GCF_047238105.1. Lineage (NCBI taxonomy): Bacteria > Bacillati > Bacillota > Bacilli > Caryophanales > Paenibacillaceae > Paenibacillus > Paenibacillus jepli. The sequence goes on along the minus strand of NZ_JBDFMD010000001.1, from coordinate 1,519,329 downwards.
GCAGGAGCTTCCCTTGAACGCCGGCAGTCCGTTCCAGCAGACAATGGAAGACGAGTTAAGACTCAGCATCGGTTTGCCAATACAAGGCAGCATGCGTCAAGGCCAGGAGTAGTGTAGTCCCGGTTCGGGACAAGAGCAATTCCCAATCCAAGTAGCAGAGGAGAAGTAATCATGAGTCAGGAAATCACCGATTTTATCGCCGCCGTCCAGGAGTCTTGGCAACGTGAATTATGTACGAGCCTTCGCGAGGTTGTCCATGCTGCCATCCCAGATGTACAGGAACGAATCCAGTACAAGAAGCCGCATTTTCTCAAAAACGGCAAGTACGCCGCTGTCATCTCGACGTCCAAGGATGCGGTGAGCTTTACCATTTTCAATACGACCGAACTGTCGCTGCCTGAAGGATTCGACGGGCCGCCGGAGCGCAAGACGATCAAGCTGCGGCAAGGGCAAGAAGCGGATAAAGAACAGCTGGTGGCCCTGGTCACTCAGGCGTCATCAACCCTTGCATAGACGACCTGCGGGCGGTTAGCAGAAGAGCTGTGAGACAGAATGCAACCGATAGACCAGCGGAATAGCGGCCAAGCTGAGGGCACAGTTGCCAAGCTGCGCCGATCGTCGCGAGCGGACCCAGTAGCGCCTATATTGAACAGAGTCGGGACTCTGTGCAAAGAACGGACAGACGTTCCGTTATGTGCAGGATTTCCGTGTTAAATTGGCCTCAAGGAGTTATATAGCGAATCGTCTGTCCGTAAGCGTGTTTCAAAAGCAGGTATAGGCTGGAATAGCGTCTACTGTGTCCGTCCGGCTCGGAATATAAGGCTAGCGGATTACTCATACAAAGGAGTTCTGACATGAACAGCGTAACTTCAAAAGACGGCACCCGCATTGTCTATGACAAGACAGGGCAAGGCCCGGCACTCATCCTCGTCGCAGGCGCCTTCAGCTACCGCAAGTTTCCGGGGCAGGTGCAGCTCGCGGCACAGTTGTCGGACCGATATACCATCTATAATTATGACCGCCGGGGGCGGGGCGATAGCGGAGATACACCCACCTACGCAATCGAGCGCGAAGTGGAGGATCTCGAAGCCTTGATCGCTGCAGCTGGCGGTTCTGCCTATGTGTGGGGCTTGTCCTCGGGGGCGGTGTTGGCGCTGAAGGCTGCTGCAGGAGGTGCGAATATTACCAAGCTGGCTCTCCATGAGCCGCCTTTGGTCGTGAGTGGGGAGGGACATAGACCACCGACAGATTTTCTTGCCCGCGTGACGGCGCTGATCGCTGCAAATGACCGGGCCGGGGCAATCAAATATTTTATGACAAAGGGGATGGGCGCTCCGGCATTCATCGTGACGATGATGCGTCTCATGCCCGGTGTCTGGGGCAATCTGATGGCGGTGGCGCACACGCTGCCTTATGATGCTGCACTCATGGAAGGCTACATGAATGGACAGCCGCTCTCCCGTGAGTGGGAAGCATCCGTTGCCATGCCAGCCCTGGTATTGGCGGGAGAAGAGAGTCCGGTGGCGTTGCGCAACGGTGCCCGGGCGCTGGCTGAGCTGCTTCCGGATGCCGAGCTGCGAAGCAAGCGTGGCCTCGGTCATACCAGGAAGCTGGATGCCGAGCGCATCGCAGCCGAGTTGAGAACTTTTTTTGTGTAACGCAAAGAAGAGACATCCCGCCTCATCTTACGGGATGTCTCTTGCTATTATGACAACTCCAAATGCTGGAGCATCCGTCTCAGCATAACTGCCGCTTGGGCGTTTGTTGCCGGCTGCTTGGGAGCAAACGCCCCGTCTGGCGAACCGACGACGATACCAGCTGTCGTCAGCTGTGCGATCGGCTCCCTCGCCCAGACGGCTATGTCGCCCGCATCGGTGAATCGGGCGGCGGCTGCTTGCTCCGCACCGGCAATCGCTGTTAGCCCTGCAGCGCTGCCGCGCTGTCTGGCAAAAGCAAGCGCCCGGACCGTCATCACCGCCATCTGCTCGCGGGTAACGGGCGTCTCTGGTCTGAATGAACCGTCCTCATATCCGCCGATCAGTCCCGCTTCCCGTGCCGCCGTGTATATACCGATATTGGGGTCAGCCTCCTCCACATCGGCAAATCCGTGGGGCCCGGTCATCTCCGGAATGCCAAGCGTCCGGACGAGCAGCGTCGCAAATGTTGCCCTGCTGATCGGTGCATCTGGAGCGACGCTTCCTTCCTTGTCGATCTCCCATATCCGGGTGCCTGTCAGAACTCCGATATCGGTCCCGGCCCAGTGACCCTGCCAGCCTGAGTAGACAGGCACGGACTCTACGACGGTGAACAAGCCAGGCTGCAACGAGAAGAAGGCAATCGGGTCTGAACCGTCCTGGCTCATGCGGGCGGGCGTCCTGTATAGACGCTGACCTTCGGCAATCCGTACAACGGAGATACGCTGCCCGTCAACGGGAGCATCGACAGCGATGCTGTGGGCGATATAGCCGTCGTCGTATGCCGCAGCAGCAATCCCGTCCAGCAGGATGGACAGCTCCACGATCTCCGACAACGACCGCATGCCCTGACGGGATAAAGCATGCTGCGCTGCGTCCTCGTCTTCATCTGTCAATCTGGCGATGCGGATCGTCACAATCTCGCTGCTGGTGTGCTGGCTGACGAGTGCCAGCGGCAGTGTGATGCCGGCACCGTTCACCCGAAGCTCGATCGTGCCGTTTGGATGTGCTAGCCAGGATCGACGCAGCGCCGAAGCCGGCAGTTCAGCAAGCACAATCGATTCAGTCAGGTTCATGTCGATGACCGCATGGCCGCCGGCCTCCTGATCATCCAGCATCGCGAGCACCTGCGTCTCATCGAATGTCAGCGTTGCGGCATACCGGCCGTCTGCTGCCTGATTCGATGTCAGCTTCACCTGGATATCAGCTCCATTCACAGACACGACTGTTGTAGACTGCGGCTGCGGCTCTGGGGGCAGCACGGGGGGATAATAGATCCATCCGCCGCCCGTCTGCGATCTGGCCAGCACGATGCGCCCCAGCTCAAGCGTACTTCCAGCCGGGACATCCACTTCCCTTGTGAACGGTTCATAGCCGGGAGCAGATATCTGAATCGTGACGGCAGCAGCGCTGAGATCCGTAATCTGAAAGGTGCCGTCAGAAGCGGTAACCGCCATGCTCTCCCCATTGACCGTCACTGCCGCACCGGATAGCGGGGTGCCTCCAGAAGCATAGACCGTCCCTGCAATAGATCCGGTAACAGGAGGCCTGGCCTGCACCGTCACCGTCACCTCTGCCGTGTGGCCGCCATCTGCGGCCTGCGCCGTAACCGTCGCGGTTCCCGGAGCTAACGGCGTGATCTCGCCCGAAACGTTGACCGTGGCCACACCCGGAGTGTCGCTGCTCCAGCTGACCGCCTGGTTGTCGGCATCGGCCGGTTCGATGACAGCTGTGACGCGCTGCGGCGGATCGCCTGCCGTCAGCGTCAGCTCCGTAGGCTCCACACGAATACCGGTCACCGGGATTGCAGCCCGGATATGTGATGCCTCCAGCTGCACGACGCTCCAGGCGCGGATCAGTCCGCTCTCGTCCGTCTCGTATAGACTGAGGTACTGGCCTGCCGCCGCTCCCGCGATGTCATCGCCTGGCGTGTAGGGCGATGCTTCCGCCGGGGCATGATCGCCGACCAGCGGCCGTGCATGTGCCTCTGCTGACAGCAGATACACGAGACGGTGGGTTGGCTCTATCAGTTCCCCGGATGCCGCGACACTCCCGATCACAGCTCCGGGATAGACCTCGAAGGAAGCGATATCTGGCGCTTGCTCGGTGACTTCAAGCTGCAAGGTCGCTTCTGCGGTGCCGGATCCGATATCCTCGGCAGTGACATGGATTGCAAATGAACCGGCTGTCTCCGGTGTCCCGTGGAGCATGCCGGATGCCGACAGCTCCATGCCGTCCGGCAAGCCGGCGGCGCTCCATGTCAATCCTCCGCCAGCGCCGTCAAACGCGCTGAGCTGAACCTCGTACGGCTCGCCCTTGGCGGCCTGGGGCAGCACCTCCGTCAGGACAGCTGGACGCAAGTAGGGGTAGCCGCCGTTTACATCCGGATGAATCGCCCAGATAGCAGAGAAGTCCCAGTCGACGTACGTCGACTGCAGGTGCATCTCGGCCGTCACCTTCGCTATCGCGCCGCTAGTCGATCCTTGTGCGACACCGGTGGCCGTGCCGGTCGTATCCGTGTCGAAGTAGGATTGCTGGATCCCCCCTCCGCCGAATACATCTCCTGTCAGACCGCCATAGAGAGCGAAGAAGGCGCCTGTATTGGCGGTCTGGTCTATGGGCCCGGTTGCGTAAGTCCGCTGGACAGTGCCGTGTATCATAAATGACGTCAACCCGGCGGAGCGCAGCGCAAATGAGCCGGAGTGTATCCTATTGGAGACGGAGCCCATGGCATAGGCGTCTTCGATGCTTCCATTCCCCAGGGATCCCACAAGGCCGCCAGCATACATATTACCCGTGGGGCCGGCCACGACGTCAGCGGTACTGTAGGCACGCGTGATCGTACTGTTATTTGCCGAACCGACAAGACCGCCGGCTACGCTTACTCCGGCCGCGGGAAACGTTCCGCTTTCCACCGATCCGATCGAGTAAGAACGATCGATGCTGCCTCCCTGTATGATCCCTGCCAATATGCCGGCATTTGCGCCTCCATGGATATGGCCTTCCACGCCCAGGTTGCGGATGACGCCGCTTGAGCTGCCGAAGAAACCGGCCGCCTCCAGATCATTTCCCGTCACAGAAACGCCTGATACAAGGTATCCGTTACCGTCAAATACACCGGTAAAGGCAGGCTTGTCATTGCCTCCAAAAGGCAGCCAATCGTACCCCGACAGATCAATGGATGCCTGAAGCCGGATATGCGCCGATAGATAATCTTCCTGGTTGCTGTTGATGTGAATCAGATGCTCCCGCTGCGACACCAATACCCATTCGCCGTGCTCCGGCGGCTTCGCGTCCAGCTCGGCCCGCGCACTCGGGACCGGCAGCGCCATCTGGATGACGAGCACCATAATCAAGAGCCATGAGCTGCCGATAGTCAACTGTCTCAAACGATCCTCTCCCCTAACAGTGAATGCAAATGCACATTTTCTTCCTTACTCCATCCAGTTTAGTATAAAATGAAACTATCAGATAGTTCATATTTGTGTCATGTTAAGCCCGGGAGTGATCAACAGTCATGGAGAAATCAAACGAATCGGCCTATCATTCTGACGGGATGTATCCTATCATCGGTATCGATCAGCAGTTGGACAGCCTGGCTTTCTGGATGAACGATCCGGATGCCGGGTTAGATCTTGTGTCGGTTACAGGCATTGGCGGGATCGGCAAAACGACGCTGCTGCTGGAAATGAGTAAAATGGCTGCCCGGGGCGGGGCGATGACGCTATGGCTGGACGGCCAAAGCGAGCTGGTCTCCCCCGCAGCTTTCTTATCTGCGCTGGAGCTTGGTATGGAGAGTGAATACGGCATACGCCGCAGCACAGATACAACGCTGCTGCAAAGCATTGTCTCGGAGATGGGCAACCGCAAGACCGTCCTGCTGATCGACAACTGTGAGAATATCAGGAGGCTGGAAGGCTGGTTGATGTCCAGCTTTCTGCCTTTGCTGGCGGCCTCCGACTCACGCACCATGCTCGTGTTTGCTTCCCGGAGAGGGCTGGCGCTATCCTGGCGTACCAATCCGACGTGGGGACCGCGCTTGCAGCATGTGCCGCTCCGACCTTTCTCACGCAGACAAGTCCTGGACTATGTGCGTGCTTGCGGGCTTGAACCCTCGCTGCAAGAAGAAGTCGCTCAGCTGACGGACGGGCATCCTTTATCGCTGGCGTTAACCATCGACCTGATGCGTTCGGAGAGCGCGGATTCGGCGCGGGCGCTGCATGAGCTGCCGTCTCTGCTCAGTGCCGAATTGCTGCAGGAAGTCACCTCTCCTGCGTTGTATGAAGCGCTGGGGGCATTGGCGCTGCTGCCGACTGCGGAAGAGCCGTGGCTTGACCGCTTGCTGCCGGCGCCGCTGTCGGCTGCCGAATATATGGCGCTGGGCCAGCTGTCGTTTGTCCGCCAGACATCCAGTGGGATAGTGCTGCACCACGTCGTCGCCCGCCTGCTCAGAGAGGATAACGCGCGGCGGCGGCCACAGCGATACCGATCGATGCGCCGCCGCACGCTTGAGCTGCTGGCCGAGCAGTTCCCTACCGTCGACCGGCGGATGCAGATGCGCTTCGCAGCGCATGTGTTGGAGCTGTACCGTGAGCTGTTGCCGGATGCCAGTGCCTATGCGAACTTCGCTACACGTCTGGAGCCGGGAGAGGGGCGGATCGCTTGCGAAGCAGATATGCCTGGCCTGGAGCGGCTGCTCGCCGGCTCTAAGGCAAGACCCTTTTGGCAATCCGAGCTGGTGAACCCGGATCAATACGAAGCGCTGTTATCGGCGATCTACCGCAGCTGTCCGGAAGGGATCGTCGTCGTGCATGATGAGAGCGGATCGCCGTTGGCGTTTTGTGCCGGACTGCGGCTGCACAAGGGTACGGTTCCGCTTATGGACCAGTTTGCTCCGGGATGGAGGGTGGTTTTTGGGGACGAGTCGGAAGAGCTGGCGGAACGTCCGGCCGAGCTCGCAGACACCTTGTTTGTCCTGCTGGCTGCAGTCGACGTCAGCCGGCGACTGTATACCGCAGAGGAGTTGGGGGCCCTGCTCATGCAGCAGTGGCTCATTTCGTTGACTGATGGCTTGCGGGGCATCGCCCTGACGGCCGATCCCCATCTGCATGCGCTGCTGCCCCAGCTGGGATTTCGGGAAAACGGGCCTTTGTCGATAAGCCAATCATCGGAGGAGCAGTTGTCAGATGAGGGAACAGCCTTGAAAGCATGGGTGCTGGATTTCCGGCAGGCAGCTTTTCATGATTGGGTGCAGCAAGTGATCCAGCACTCGGAGGCCACAGATGTTGAAGAGACGATGATTGCCGAGGGGGCTGCGGCCAGCGTTGCTTCCATTGAGCGACAGATTCAATCTTCTGCAGTCGTCACCGGGGAAGAAATGAAGCTAGTACTGGAGCATCTGTTTGAAGCAGACAGACTGGGTGGCCTGTCATTGCTGCGACGCTGGGGGTTGAATGGGCCGGCAGTAAGAGAACTGGTAGTTGAGATGCTGCAGGCCGCTGTGCCGACGCCACCGTTGTCGAAGGCGGAGCAGCAGCTGCTGTACAATAGCTACATCCGGCGTGAGGCCAACAAAAACGAGCTCGCCGCGGCCTTCCATATGAGCAGATCCACGCTGTACCGCCATACCAAAGCGGCCATCCGTCACTGTGCTGATGTGTTGTCGCAGCGGTTATTTCCTTAATGCGATGGCAGCTGCGCCCTATAACAATGACACGGAATGTGGTAACCTGTACCTGACTCTAATGTGCGAAGAGGTGTGCAATGGAAGTTACAACGATTGTGCTGATCGTACTCGGCTTTATGATGGTCACCTCTGCGCTGATCCTGACGATCATCTTCCGGATGATCAAGGAGAAGCAGGGAGAGAAGCGGCAGCGACAAGCCATTCTGGCTGAAGGCATCGCCGCTTCAGCGGTGATCGAGTCGATCCGCATGACGAACTCGACGATGGATCAGCAGCCTGGCGTAGTCCTGGAGGTGTCGTTCGTCAAGCCGGACGGCGAGCCTGCCAAGGCGATCATCGACACGTTTATACCGGTAATTCATGTACCTGCATTCCAGCCGGGCGAGACGATCGAGATCCGGTATCTGGATGGCGACCCGATCCAGGCAGAAGCAGTGGAGGCGTATATCCCTTAAGGGATATGCGCCTATGATGTATATGGCGATAAGGTAATATTGTTTATATATATCGTTGTTTTGATAAAATAACGATTTATTGTCCGGGGGTGATTGGCATGCCTACGATTCGACCAAGCTCAGACCTGATGACGTATGAAAAGTTAGTGGGGAATTTTGAGTTGCATAAGCTCTTGGATGAAGGGTTAGAGGCATCGCAACGCCGTGAAGTGAGGCCGCTCCGATATCCGCAGTGGCAGACCCTAGGAAGTATCCCGATTATGGACAAAAGTACAATTAAAAATGGAAAAGTAGACCTTACGGGATGGTTTAAAGACAAAAGTCAGGCTGTTGAAAAACTCCTATGAATTCAACGAATTAACGCGGTACTGTGGTATACTAATCGTAACTAGGAAAGCGGGGGATGCGCGATGAGTTCAGAGCATATGCACCAGGGAAGAAACCAAGTTGAATTGGTGAGTCTAGACATGCTGGTTCCGAAGGATCATTTGCTTCGGATGATTGATGAACACATCGATTTTTCTTTCATCACGGAGAAAACCAAACCCTATTACCCGAAGACGCAAGGCCGTCCCCCGATCCCTCCCGTCCGTCTCTTTAAAATGATGTTAATTGGTTATTTGTACGGCATTCGTTCCGAGCGCCAGTTGGAAAACGAAATCAACATGAACCTCGCATACCGTTGGTTCTTGGGGCTGGGCTTAAGCGAACGAGTACCTGATCATTCCACCATCAGTCATAATCGCAATGAGCGTTTTAAAGACAGCTCCATCTTCCAAGAGCTATTTGACGAGCTCGTCCATTTGGCCATCCACCATAATATGGTAGGAGGTCGCGTTTTATTGACCGATTCGACGCATGTTAGAGCGAATGCGAACAACAATCGATACGTCATGCAGACGGTTGAAGAGACGCCGCATGCGTATCTTCAAGAACTGGAAGAAGCCGTGCAAAAGGATCGGATCAACTCTGGAAAAAAGCCGCTGTCTCCTGCGAAGGAGACAGCGAAGGAAGAACAACGGAAAACCAGTCTGACTGACCCGGAGAGCGGCTTTATGACCCGTCCAGGCAAGCCCGAGGGCTTTCATTACTTGGATCACCGCACCGTAGATCACAAGTTCAACATCATCACCGATGTGTATATCACGCCTGGGAATGTCAACGATTCTGTCGTGTATATCGACCGACTCCGGCGGCAGATTGAAACCTTTGGCTTCCATAACTTAGAAGCCGTGGCGCTGGATTCTGGCTATATGACCCCCTACGTATGCAAACAAACACTGGAAGCGAAATTGTTTCCTGCGATTGTCACCCGAAACGCTGCGACCCGTGCCGGTACGCTTCCTAAAGCTAATTTTACGTATCATTCCAAAAACGATACCTATATTTGCCCTCAGGGCCAAGAGCTAACTTACAAACACACGAACCGGGAGGGGTACCGCGTTTACGGGTCGGATTCCTCGCAGTGCAGGACATGCCCGTTGTTGAATCAATGCACATCGGATAAATCCAAGCAGCGAAAAATTCAACGCCACATATGGGAAGGATTCCGTGAGCGGGTAGAAAAAAATGCGGGCAGCCGGACCGGGCAGTTGCTGCTGAGTTGGCGACAACGAAAGATCGAGCCGAGCTTTGGCGAAGCCAAAGAACTTCATGGTTACCGACGAAGCAAATTTAGAGGGAGAGCCAAAACGCAAGAACAGGCTCTCCTGACGGCGTTTGCCCAAAATCTGAAAAAGATCGCCTGTTATCTGGCCAAGAAGGCCAGAACTGGGTACCATCGTGAAAATTTCTGCCTGGCTTTCTTTATCTGGCTCCGTCAGCCTCTCCAACGTGCTTTTTCAACAGCCTGAAAAGTGCAGTTAGCATCCTGATAAATGGATATAAAAGGTAATTGCAGCTCGATTAATTGTACTTCTGTCGTTATGAACCTTAATGTAGGCTTATTTTTAGAATGTAGTTGTACTTTTGTCCTTAGCTAGCTTAGCTGGCGCGAGTTCTTCCTGAGCAAGCGCTAGGCACACCAGAAGATCAGCGACACCTAACCCTAGTTGCAATCGTTTCTTCCAACCTGTATGGTCGATCAGTGCCCAGGTCCCAGCGCGCGGGATTCGTCTTAAATTATAAACGTTCCCTCCGTTGCTGAACTCCTGCGTCAACCGCCGCAAAACAGGGTAATAGAGGGGTGGGCAATCAGGCGCTCCCTGCCCAATTCGCCAGGCAATACATAAGGTTATCTACTATTTGCATAGCGGGAGGCTTGAACCAGTGAGTGGATGGGAAACGGTGGTGCTGTTCGCTTCAGGCTGCACCGCAATCTGCTTTTTAAGCATGTGGTATTATAAAATTCTGCGGTTATGGCCGTGGTCATACAACAAAGCCGGGCGGCTGATCCTCGGTCTTCTGCCCGTGATGGCCACGATCATCATATTGAGGGTCCTTCGCACGTCGGCTTCTTTTGATGTCGTGGATGATGGTCTGTATATATCCATGTATCTGCTGCTCGGTTTCTTGTGTCTCGCATTCGGCAGCATGATGCTTCGGATGGTGCTCGACCTGTCGTGGGATGACGATGCGCTGCGGCGGAGCAACCGGGCCGGTATTGCGGCGGTTGCCGGAGCGTTCCTGGGGATGACGATGATCTACACCGGGGCCAATATCGGCGACGGACCGGGCTGGTGGACTGTTGTCGTAGCCGGCGGACTGGGCTTTGCGGCCTGGCTGGCGCTGGCTGCTCAGTTCAACAAGTTCGCGCATGTGTCAGAGCAGATCACCGTAGACCGGGACATCGCCAGCGGCATCCGCTTCGGTGCCTACCTGCTCGCCAGCGGCATCTTCCTGGGCCGGGCATCGGCGGGAGACTGGACCTCCTGGTGGATGACGATCGTCGAGTTCCTCGACGGCTGGCCTGTGCTGCTCCTGGTTCTGTGGGCGCTTCAGGTCGAGCGTTCGCAGGTGAACCGCTCCCATACCCGAGGCAGCCGCCACGACCAGACGCTGCCGGCAGCGCTGATCTGGGCAGTGCTGTATGTCGTGTTCGCAGTTGTCAGCGTGATGCTGCTGCCGGCGATCCCGGGCAACTCGATCCCGACGTTCGGTGCCGCACCGTGATGCAGGGCTTGAAGCTGGCTGCGATCCCTCACGATCAGTATGACGACTACCGGTATGACGTCATCTTCAAGGCTTACAAATGGGATCCCCAGGTCGAGGATCATAATACAGTGGCCCGTCATGTGCTGCTGCTGAGCCGCGAGGCCGCCGGGGAGCTGGAGCGGCAGGCGGAGCTCCTGGCTCAGGAGACGGTGCGGATGGAAGAGGCGCTGCTAGGCAGGCTGTCCCTCGCCAGGCAGCTTGGTCTGCCCCGGCAGATCCAGCAGACGCTCGAGCGGCTGCAAGGCTACGATTCGAGCCGTCATGTCCGGCTGATGCGCTTCGACTTCCATCCGGCGCCGGATGGTTGGGCCATCTCCGAGGTGAACAGTGATGTCCCGGGCGGACTGGCGGAGGCAGCGGTGCTTCCGGGGATAGCGGCGCGTTACTTCCCCGGCTACGAACCCCGTCACGACATCGCCGCCTATCTGCTGGACGGGTTCAGAGCCCGGATCGGCGAGGCAGGGACGCTGGCGCTCGTCCATGCAACAGCGTATTCGGATGATCGTCAGGTGATGGAGTACCTGAGCGATTACTTCCAGGCGCATGGCTACGATACAGTGATGGCAGCGCCGGATCATATCCGCTGGGAGAGCAAGCAAGCGTATAGCCTCGCCGCAGGCCAGGAGGGGCAGCTGGATGGACTCCTGCGCTTCTATCCGCTGGAATGGCTGACCAACCTGCCCCGGCGCTCGCAGTGGCGGGACTTCTATGACGGGGAGACGAGCGCCTGCAACCATCCGATCGCGATGCTGACCCAGTCCAAACGCCTGCCCCTCATCTGGGATGAGCTGGGTGTGGAGCTCTCCGCCTGGAAGCGGATGCTCCCCGAGACCCGGGATCCCCGGCAGGTCAGCAGGCCGGGGGAGGAGTGGGTCTACAAGCCGGCGCTTGGCCGGGTAGGCGAAGGCATCCTGATCCCGGAGGCGGTCACGGCCAAAGAACGCAGGAAGATCGAACGGTCTGTCCGTTGGCGTCCCGGCCGATGGATCGCGCAGCGCCGCTTCGTCAGCCAGACCTTGCCGGCCGGAGAGCAGGGTGAGTATCATCTGTGTATCGGCGTGTTTACTGTGGGTGGCAGATGTGCGGGCTTCTACGGCAGGATCAGCCCTTATGCGCGTATAGATCACAAAGCGATCGACATCCCCGTGTTGGTCCAGAAAGAAGGTGAAGAGCATGCTGGATAACTTGAGCGCCTACAAGAGCTGGGCCCCGGCAGGGGCTGTCTGGACGGAGTGGGCCAAGCCGGTAATGTTTATCCGGCCGCCGGATACCGACTGGATCGCGCTCGCCGAGCCGCAGATCAAGTATGTCCAGCCTTCTCAGCATAATACGATGCTGATCCTGGATCTCCCGGATGTCCGGGGGGTGGAGGAAGGGCTGGCCCTGGCCCGGATGGGCTACCGGCCGGTGCCGCTGTACAACGGCGTGCGCAGTCCCAAGTCCAATGCAGCCGTCGTGCCGGTGGAAGCCCTGGTCAAGGCACTGTACAACGGCGCACAGCTGCTGGGCGGTCTCGGATTGCCGGCCACCGCGCCGCCGGCTTTCCTGTTGGATGCGAACCGGATGAAGGGCAAGGGCAAGAAGCCTGGCCAATTCGATAATCGCTGGTGCGTGCTGCCGCAGGATATGCCTTCCGCTGCTTACTTGCGCAAGCAGGGCATCGAACGGATCATCCTGCGCGGATCGGCAATCGAGAATGATCTCTCCCACGTACTGAAACGGTATCAGGAGCAGGGGATCAAGACCTATCACTCCCGCGGGGGCGAGGCGCCGCGCGAGACCACGATCGTCAAGCCGCCCTTGTACCGCACGATCGGCTATCGTCTCAAGGCGATGACCGGTCTGACGCGCCACAGCGCCGGCGGGTTCGGGGGCAAGGTCCCTGATCCGACGACCAGCAGCGGATATGGGTAATACCGTAGATCAGCCTGCCATGCGGCAGGCTTTTTAGATTGTGTCGGGAGGGATTTGCCGCAGCCTATCGAATCTTTACCTATCAGTCCCCCTTCGCTGACTGGGGTGATATACAGGAGCTCCGATTACATGCTGAGACGAATTGTATTTTTTCTTCTTATCGGGTTATGGCTGGCTTACGTCGTCACGCCATTCCTCACTACTAACGCTATTGATGCTTGCGTCCGTACGGATCCAGGAATGGCCGACTACAGCGGGTGTGCATTTGAGGAGGATACCTTATACAGACTGCAGGGGGAATGGTCCTTTTTTCGGGATGCCTTACTGCCCTATGAAGCCATCGGAACTGGCGCAGCACCGGCCATGGATGGTTATATTCGTGTGCCTTCCTCGTGGAGCGGAGCCTGGACGTTTGATTCCGGGAGTCGTCACGGCCATGGAACATACCACCTGCGCCTGATCCTGCCGCCGTCCGAGCAAGAGTATGGCATACGAATCGGCAGCGTGCGCTCGGCCAGCCAGGTGTTCATCGATGGCAGGCCTGCAGGAGGCAGCGGGGTGCCCGGCACGACAGCCGAGACGACGCTCTCGTATAATCAGCCCTATATGGTTACCGTCGGGACGGGTGGCGAAGCGGTCGATTTAGTTATCCATGTCGCCAATTACACCTATTGGCTGAGCGGAATCGCCGAGCCGCTGATGGTCGGAAGCGCAGATGCTGTGGCCAGCCAATCAGCAACTTACGGACGATATGATCTGGCGGTTATGGTCAGTCTGGTGATCAGCGGCGTGTACTATGCCTCTTTGGGCATGCAGGACCGCAAAGAGCCTTCATTTTTTCTGCTGGCCCTGTTTTGTCTCGTTACCTCGCTGTTTGTTGTTGCTCACGGTGAGAAGCTCATCTATCTTTACATTCCCTCCCTGCCTTATAGCACATTATTGCATTTGCAGACCTTAACCCCCATTGCAGCTATGTGGTCGATGATTGGCTATGCCCATTCCATCAGCCCCACCCGCATCTCTCGACTGGCCTTTAGGCTGGCAAGCGTGTGGTTTGCGGGGTTCACGGTCTTGGGACTGCTGACCGGAGGCGAGAGCTCGGCCTTCAATATGCCCCAGACGATTGTGCTGCAGCTGCTGATGGCGGCAGCATTCGTCGCGTACGCCATCTCCCGGGCGATCCTCCAAGGCATCACCGGATCGGTCTATCTCGTGGTTGCGATGATGGGATTGATCCAGTTCTCTGCCAATTATGTGGCCAACGCTGCCTTGCTGCATGAGGTTTACGTGCAAAAGCCTTTTGGCATCGCGATCTTCCTGCTGGCACAAGGATTGTTTCTGGGAGCGCGGAGCAAAGCAGCGATGGACAAGACCCGCGAGCTGACGGTGGAGCTGCGGCGGCAGAGTGCGGAGAAGGACGAGTTCCTCCAGCAGACGTCCAAGGAGCTGCGGACACCGCTGCAGGCGATGCTGCACATGGTCCGCTCGCTGCTGGATGGTGCAGGCGGACCGCTCACAGACCGGCAGCGCAAGGATATGCTGCTCCTGGAGCATACGTCCCAGCGTTTATCCTTCCTGATGAACGACCTCTTCGACTACGAGCGGATCAAGGACGGCAGCATGGCGCTGAGGCGGCAGCCGCTGGAGCTGGCCAGCTTGGTGGAGGTCGTCGTAGAAGTATTCAGACAGGCACGTCCCGATCGCCGGATCCAGCTGCGCAACGCGGTCAACCCTCATCGCTACATGGTGCTCGGAGATGAGGACCGTGTCACGCAGATCGTCTACCATCTGATCGAGGAAGCGATGCAGGAGCTCGCCGAGGGCAGTGTCGAGATCACGGCATCGGAAGATGCGGGATATGCTCGGCTGGAAGTTATCGCTGCAGGTCCCGGCGCCGCGGCTGCAGCTCGCCCTGAGGGGGTTGGCGTAGCGATCAGCCGTCTGCTGGCCCGTCTTCATCATGGCGAGTTGTCGACAGAGCGGCGGACGGAGTCGGAGCGTCGATATGTCGTGCGGCTGCCCATGCCCGGGCCATCGGCCCGCGGGGAGCTGCTTCCGGCGACGGAAACGGCCAGGGCGGAAGTATCGGCTACCGGACTGGAGGTCAGGCCGCGCGAGAGCGGCAGGGAACTGGCTATCCGCATCCTGGTTGTCGATGAACTCGTGCAGGCGAGAGCACTGGCGGGGCTGCTCCAGGCTCAGGGCAACGAGGTGCTGGAGGCTCGCAGCGGCGAGGATGCGCTGCGGGTGCTCGCGTCGGAGGGGGCCCTTGATCTGGCCGTCGTCGATGTACTCCTGCCGGACATGTCGGGATTTGCGCTGTGCCGGCAGATCCGGCAGACACACAGCCTCATCGACCTGCCGATTCTGATGACGACGGCTGCTTCCCGTGTCCAGATGAATGAGACGGGACTAGCCGCCGGCGCCAATGATCTGATCCGCAAGCCGTACGAGCGCCAGGAGCTGATGGCGCGTGTGCGGACACTCACACAGCTCAAGCGCTCTGCGTCGCGTCTGCTGGACTCGGAGGTGGCGATGCTGCGAGCGCAGATCCGGCCGCATTTCCTGTTCAATGCATTCAATACGATCATCTGGATGAGCAAGCGGGATGCGTCCCGGACCAGCCAGCTGCTGCGCGATCTGAGCCGTTTCCTGCGGGGCAGCTTCGACTTTGGCGACGGACAGTCGCTGGTGCCGCTGAGCAACGAATTGGCGCTGGTCAAGGCGTACCTGTCCCTGGAGCAAGCCAGGCTCGGCGAGCGCTTGCGGATCATCTACGAGGTGGAGCACTTCGAGCCGACAATCCCGCCGATGGTCATCCAGCCGCTGGTGGAAAACGCTGTCCGCCATGCATATGACCTCGACGCCGACCGGCTGACGATTACAGTATCTGCTCGGCAGACGGCAGCGGGTGTGGAGATCAGCGTCTGCGATGACGGTATCGGGATGTCGCCGGAGCAGCTGGAGATCTGGGCACGGGAGTCGAAGCTTCCGTCGAGCGGCGAGGGCAGCGGTATCGGACTGTCCAATGTGAATCGGCGGCTGCTGCGCATGTTCGGCCGATCCTTGGACATAAGGGCCAGGGAAGGCGGCGGCACAGTGGTGACGATGAGGCTGCCGGGAGAGTAACAAGACTGCACAGGTGCGGCCCATGACGTATTAGGGTCTGCCAAGATGCTAACGGAAGGCAGCGACCTTATTCCGACCATTCCTGCACCGAATCCGTTGTTAAAGGAGCTTCGGGCTAGCTCCTTTATTGACCTCCGGCTTCAACGCTTGTATGGCTCCGTTCCTAATGCCGTGCTGGCATGCTTGATATCTTAAGGAGGGATTGACTATACTTTTACATAGTCAGGGGGTGACGTTATGGAGATGCATATCTTCGTCGTTGAGGACGACGATGGGTTATATGAGGCGCTGAAGACCGGTTTAGAATCGTGGTCGTTTAAGGTTTCAAGGCCCGATCGTTTTGATGAGGTCATGCGTTCGTTCTCCGAGGCGCAGCCGCAGCTCGTCATCCTGGATGTCGTGCTGCCCAAGTTCGACGGCTTCCACTGGTGCCGGGAGATCCGTGCCGTCTCGCAGGTGCCGATCCTCTTCCTGTCATCGCGCGACCATCCGATGGATATGGTAATGGCGATGAACATGGGAGCAGACGATTATATGCAGAAGCCTTTCCATACGGATGTGCTCTACGCGAAGATACAAGCGCTGCTGCGGCGAACCTATGCTTATGGCGAGAGCAGTTCGGATGTGATGGAGTGGAACGGCGCCATCATCGATATGAAGCGGGGCGTCATCCGCAAGGATGGGCAAGAGGCGGATCTGACCAAGAATGAATATTATATACTTGTCGTGCTGGTGCAGGCGAACCATGAGATCGTCTCTCGGCATGAGCTGATCCGCAAGCTGTGGGAAGACGAGCAGTTCGTCAACGACAATACGCTGACGGCCAATATGACCCGCCTGCGCAACAAGCTGGAGCCCCTCGGCCTGGCCGATGCGATCGTGACCAAAAAAGGGCTTGGCTATATGGCAACTTCGATATAGGAGGAAGCCGATGTTCATACGATATATGGTTGCCCGGAGGAGCTGGCTTCTTCTGTTTGCGGGACTGCTGGGTTTGACCAATGCGCTGCTGCTGCTCGATTCGGGTCTTGCGGTGAATGCTGCATCGCTGATTTATTTAAACGGTCTGTTTCTTCTTATACTGGTGGTCTTCGTCCTGTGGCGCTACAGGCGGGAATCGGCCTACACGGCTGCCCTCGATCAGTCGCGCGATGCGCTATCGGCGCATTGGCTGGAGATGCTGCCCGAGCCTGCGCACAAGCTTGACGAGAGCGTCCATGC
Organism: Paenibacillus jepli; assembly: GCF_047238105.1. NCBI lineage: Bacteria > Bacillati > Bacillota > Bacilli > Caryophanales > Paenibacillaceae > Paenibacillus > Paenibacillus jepli. The sequence continues at coordinate 1,502,077 of NZ_JBDFMD010000001.1, read as the reverse complement.
GTTTCTGCAGGCCGTCGACCGTTATCATAAGCGCGAGCTCTCCGAAGTCAAGGCTGCGCAGCTCATCGAGAATGACTTTACGGCTGCCTGGATCCATGAGGTGAATACCCCGCTCACGGCAATGAAGCTCATCCTCGACGCCTACCGGGATGACGAGGCAGTGCGCCGGATCGCTGCAGAGTGGCTGCGTATCCATCTGCTGATCGACCGGCAGCTCTATATAACGCGTCTGCCTGCCTTGGAGTCGGACTATGTGCTGGAGACGGCCTCTCTTCAGCGCGTCGCTGCCGATGAGGTGCGCGAGCTGGCCTCGTGGTGCATGGAGAAGAATCTTGCGATCAGCATAGAAGGCGAGGATGTCGAGGTCGTGACCGATCGCAAATGGTGCCGGTTCGTCTTCCGGCAGCTGCTGACGAACGCGATCAAATACAGTCCCTCCGGCACCACGCTGACCATCGTGACGGCAGAGGATGCGTCCGGGCATGGCACGCTGGAGCTGCATGACGAAGGTCCGGGGATCCGGCCGCATGATCTGCCGCGCATCTTCGACAAGGGCTTCACTGGAGACAACGGCAGAATCCACAACGCGGCCACGGGCCTCGGTCTGTATCTTGCCAAGACCGTAGCGGATAAGCTGGGCATTGCCTTAACCGCTCAATCTGGCTCAGGCACTGGCACGGTGATGCGCTTGACTTGCTCTAGCGCCAATGCCTTTGAGGCTGTCCGGCGGAATGCCGGCAGCTAGTCCGCTTGTCATTGCTGCGGCAGGCACTGCTTTTCATCGAGAAGCAGTGCCTTTTTTTGCTTCCGCCAACCAACATGACAATATTGTCACTTTAGATTAGGCGCTTGTCATATGAAGCATGCGACAACCCGGCATGGAAGATCGTACAATTAAGCCAACGACAACGACCAGGAGGCACCGGCATGAATGAGACGAAATCACGGGATACCGTGCTGCAGACTAGGAATGTACAGAAATCCTATGGCACGAAAGGGAATACCCAGCAAGTGCTGAAAGGGATTGATCTGCACGTGGCGCGGCAAGAATTTGTTGGCATCATGGGGCCCTCGGGTTCTGGCAAGACAACCTTGCTCAATGTATTGGCGACCATCGACCGGGCGACAGACGGTACGATTACCATCGAAGGATCGGACATTTCTGGATTTAGAGATAAAGAGCTGGCGGCTTTCCGGCGCAATCATCTGGGCTTTATCTTCCAGGACTACAACCTGCTGGATACGCTGACGGTGAAGGAGAATATCCTCCTGCCGGTATCGCTCAACAAGATGAGCAAGCGCGCAGCGGAGAAGGAATTCCAAGAGATCGCAGCCGTGCTGGGCATCGAAGAGCTGGCCAATAAATACCCGCATGAGATCTCTGGAGGGCAGAAGCAGCGGACGGCTGCCGGACGCGCGCTGATCCATCTGCCGTCGATCATCTTCGCGGACGAGCCTACCGGGGCGCTCGATTCCAAGTCGGCTTCCTCCTTGCTGGGCACGATGGAGGATATCAATCGCAAGCGCGATGTGACGATCATCATGGTGACGCACGATCCGGTAGCGTCCAGCTACTGCAGCCGCGTCGTCTTCTTGAAGGACGGCAAAGTGTATGCCGAGCTGCATCGCGGCGACAAGACACGGCAGGCATTTTTCAAGGAAATTATGGATGTACAGGCCGTACTCGGGGGCGATCACGTTGACAGTCTTTGAGCTTGCGCTGCGCAGCATGCGGCAAAATGTGAAGCATTACTACCTTTACTTTTTTGCGCTAATTTTCACGACGGGTTTGTACTTCATTTTTGCGACGCTGCAGCAGGATGCGGCGGTTCAGGAGCAGACAGGCAGCAGTACGGACTTCTCCGCTGCATTTCAGGTGGCGGGGATCCTGCTGATTGTCATCGCAGTCATCTTCACCGTCTACGCGAACCGCATTTTCTTGAAGCGGCGGAGTCGGGAGCTCGGATTGTATCAATTGATCGGCCTTACCAAAGGGTGGGTGGTCCGGTATCTGATCATTGAGAATGTGGTGCTCGGCATAAGTGCACTTATTCTCGGCATTGTGTCAGGGGCGCTCCTCTCCAGGCTGTTCCTCCTGATCCTGCTGCGGTTAATCGGCTTAGAGGAGGTAGTGGGCTTAGGCTTTTCCATACCAGCAGCCGTGCAAACGGCACTTGTATTCTTGCTGGTGATCGGCCTAACGTCTCTCCAGATGGCAACGACCGTCTATCGCAGCACGCTGCTGCATCTGTTCCAGGCCGACAGGGAACAGGACCATCCTGCGCAGCCGCGAGCATTTGTGGCCACGGTATGCGCGTTGCTGGGCCTAGCTTTAGTCGGTTACGGCTATTGGCTGTCGGGACGGATGATTAATCATTTGCTATTCCTCAACATGCTGCTCGTGCTGGCCGCCACCATACTCGGGACCTACCTGTTGTTTCGGGTGACCATAGGCTGGATTCTGTACCGGATCCGCAAGCGCGCAAACGGTCATTTGGGTCTGGCCAACAGCTTGTCACTGGCGCCGCTCATGCATCGGATGAAGGATAGTGCAGGTTCTTTGACGCTGATCACGGTGCTGTCCGCCATGACGATAACACTGGTTGCCATCGCCTATTCGATGTATTACTCGGTAGAGCGGGATGCACGCTGGGCATTGCCCTTTGATTTTCTGTTCGAGAACAATGAACAAGCGGCGCTGTCGTTTCAAGAAGATCTGGAACGTCAAGGGATCGCTTATGAACAAGGGAGAATCGATGCGATTCGCCTGCAGGGGACGATCTATGACGACGAGGGCGACTCTGAAGGCACGACGAGACAGTTGCTCTTGCTGCCGGCGGAGCAGCTCCGGCAAATAGGTGCGGATGTGCCGATCCCGCCCTTGGGCGAGGTGGTGTACCATAATGCCAGAGCGATTGTCGAGGGCCTGGAGCAGATCGGGGAAGACATCCGGTTTGCAGGGGATGAGGCTTCCTATCGGCTGTCGGATCTCGCCGTGACCAATCTGGTGAATTACAACGTACACGGCATTCAGCTTCTGGCTTCCGAGGCAACGATTCAAGCCGTCAGCGAGCAGACGGCAGAGAACGAGGAGTTTGAGAGGATTCACTTTGATACCTTCCAGATGGAGGATTGGGCAGGACTGGAGCAGGCGTCGGCAATCTTTGCGGCGTACGTAGCGGCTGACCAGTTCTGGCCAGATTTTTACTCGGATTATGAGGCTGGACTGCAAATGCTCGGACTGTTCATTTTTATTGCGGGTTTTCTGGGACTTGCCTTTTTGATCTCCACCGGCAGCATCTTGTACTTCAAGCAGATGACCGAAGCGGAGCAGGAGAGGCAGAGCTTCAAGACGTTGCGCCAGCTTGGATTTGATACGGGAATGATCATGCGGGGCATCATCCGCAAGCAGGCTTTCGTATTTTTGATCCCGCTGTTTGTCGGCATCCTCCATGCGGTATTTGCGGTCAAAGCTGCCTCCATTTTGATCATCTCGGATATTACGGTGCCGACGGTAATTGCCATGACGGCCTACGCATTGGTTTATTTTATGTTCGCCATCCTGACCATCGGCTACTACCGGAACGTGGTCAGACGTGCAATGGGGTAATGAGTTTAATAGCAGAGGAGTGGTACCTTGAAAAAAGCAATTGCTGTGATCGTAGCCATCGTAGTTGTGCTTGGGGGATTATATATGGCGTTTAAAGAAGATTTTGACCGATTCAATCCGCTTTATGAAGAAGAGCATGTCTATGTGATGATTCATGAGCCGGGGGATGAGGATGAAGGCCGATACTACTACCGGCTTACTGGCTATAACGAGGAGGGGGAGCAGCGAAAGGTGAGATTTTCAGCCAGCACAGATTTAGAGCAAGGCATCTATCTAAAGGTGCTGGCCAAAGGGTCGTATACGAAGTCCTGGGAATCCGTCACTGAGGAGGAACTGCCGGCTGGCGTGGCTTGGTAAGTTGCAACGGATTGCGCTTATGAACGCAAGATAACAGCAGCGATGACTAGCAACACGAATACGGCACTGATGATTTTTGGTTCCGTGTAGGGGAGAAATGTAACGCTGATTGCCAGCCATAGGACAGCGGCAGCAATCGTGAGCGCGACAGCCGGCCATTGAGCCAACAGTGTTGGTGCCTGCATGACAAGTATGAGGCCGAACAAGCCAAATAGAATCTCTCCCAATGCAAAGGCGGTGTTCATGCCATAATAATAAGTTGTCTCTATACTGGGAATTCGTTTGCCCCTTATATGCTGGGACAGCACATCAACAATGAATAGCATGGCACCCGAGAGAATCAACCAGCTATAGGCTACTAACCACAAGGTCATCTTCATCGTTATGCATTCTCCTCAGCCCCGCGCCATTGCATTCGACAGCACATCCGGGAAGTATTTTCCGGCAAAACGCAATAGTTTGGAGAAGCCCGGAACGACGCGCTTCCTGTTGCGCTCCATCCCCAGGATGCCATGCCCCACGAGAGTATCCAGGCTCATGCTGGGGATGGGGCCTTCGGTTTCAGGCAGAAGATTGGTTTCCGCCACGAGGGGCGGCACGAGTTCCATTACGTGAATGTTTGTTTTGGAGTTCCTGAGTTGGACCCGCAATGCGTCAGTAAACATATGGACCCCCGCCTTCGTAGCCGAATATACCGGATGAAGCGGTGACGAGACATAGGAAAGGCCCGAGCTTACGGTGACGATCATGGCTTCGGGCTGCCTTGCCAATTGCGGGAGCAGGGCTTCAGTCATCCAGATGGTCCCATTCAGGTTCGTCTCGACCTCTGCAGTGGTCCGCTCCAGATCGATGGTATCGTCCATGACTTTAAATTCGCGCATAATCCCTGCCGAGTTGAACAGGATCGAGACGTCGGGATAGTGTTCACGCAGGAAGGCGGCCATGCTGCGAACAGAATCGGCATTGGCGACATTGCCTTGCAGACCGACCAGTCCTTTGTATTTCTTCGTCACCTGATCGAGGGTGGCTTGATTTCGTCCGATGACGATGACTTTATTGCCGCGTTGGAGCAAGGCTGTGGCAAAGGCGAGCCCGATGCCCGAAGAACCGCCTGTAACAACGACTGTACGATTGGATAATTTCATGAATGATTCTCCTTTTAGTTACGTTTTTTGTTTTTTGTAACCCGTGAATGACCTAAGCATACAATGCCGAGTTACAAAAGTCAACAGTTGTAACTTGTGTTGGTAAAGGGTATACTAACATCATGAAAAATTTAAGCAGAGAACTCATTATGGATACTGCGCATCGGATGGTTGTCGAGCAAGGGATGGAGAAAGTCAATCTGTCCAAAGTCGGCTCTGAGCTTGGAGCGACTCATGCTGCGATCTACAAGTATTTTTCGGGTAAAGAAGAGCTATGGACCGAACTGGCCCTGTCGTGGCTGGATCATGAGCTGGCGCGGCTTTTTCCTTTTGACACGGACAAGTACACGTCCAGGAAGGATATCGTGCATGACTGGCTATGGACATTGAGCGAATCCAAATACGAGGCTTATGTGCGCGAGCCTGAAATGTTCAAGCTGTACACCGCCTATATCGACCGGAATCCCGCAGTGCTCGTGCGGCACATCGGCGATCTGGTGGGCAGTTTGAAAGCAGCGAGCGGTATTGAGGACCATGGGCGGTTGGTTGCCATTCTAATGGCTTTTTCTTATTTTTCCGCGCCTGCTTATGCAGACAATTGGCTGCATATGGATTTCAAAGGCGAATTCGAAGCGGTGTGGAAGCTGATCGAAGCGGGGATTGAAGCTTAAATCTATTCATTAAAAATTCAAGCAGACAGTCTGCTTGGATTTTTTTTTTGGCTTGTTTCACCAATATTCATATTACAAAATGTAATATATAATTGACATTTAGTAATGTGAAATGATATTGTGTTAGTGGAAGGAGATGGGGCATCTTGAAGAATAAAAAAATGAAGATTGCCAGAATAGAAGCCGAAGTATCCCAAGAGCGATTAGCCGAGATCGTGGGTGTGACTAGGCAAACCATAAATTTAATCGAGTCGGGCAGTTACAATCCAAGTCTTAAGTTATGTATTGAGATATGCAAAGCACTTAACAAAACATTAAACGATTTATTTTGGGAGGAATGAGCATGAGTGGAGAAAAGACGGTTAAAGAGACTAAAATGGTCATGATGGTTTCGTTGATTGTTGCTATCATCCTTTTGACAGCCGGTCTGGCATCAGGACAATTGGAGATTGCTTTGCTTTCAGACAACAAGGCTTTGTTCGCATTGTCACTGTTACCGCTAAGTCTGGCATTCGTTTCTTTCATGAAGCTATCAAGGATAAAGCGATCCCCGCAGAAGATGCGAAGCGTCCTAATTAAAGAGAATGATGAACGGCTCGTAGCCTTGCATAACGAAGCTGATGCAAGAACGTTTAAAATAATGTATGGGTTAATGTTTTTAGCATATTTTGGTTACACGTTTCTGTTCCCGCAGGAAGTCTTCAAGTCTGCTGGTTGGTGGATGTTGATCATCCTCCTGTTGGGGTCCATGCTCCTGCAAGGCATATTCCGGCATCAGATATGTAGAACCAATACGAATGCTGGCATGAATGAGTATGAGGTCGAGCAATAACGGTCATCAAAAAAACCTTGCCCCAAGGTCGGCGATCTGAGGCGAGGTGTAAGGCGGTGTCAAAAAAGTGCCTGCCACATCAGAATGGAAAAGGAGCCCGGCGCCGTATACGACGGCCCAGGCTCCTTTTAGTCATATCAAAAGTCCGGTAACCAACTACTTGTTGCTTCCCCGGTTCCAAGGCGTCCCAAGATAGGGAAGTGCCCAGCGGTCAAGTCCGTACCAGCCGGCTACTTTCCAGGCCAGGACGAGCCATGTGGCCAGGATGAAGAGCAGCGGATTGGTACTGAGCGTGCCGGCAAACAGGAAGGTGACATTCATCAAGCCGCCAAAAAAGGCGGCGATTCCGGTCAGCAGCCCCAGGATCAACCCCAGTCCTACCAATACCTCACCGTAAGCGACGAAATAAGAAAAGAGTGTGGCATTGGGCAGTACGGCGTTCTCCAGGAACCAAGCGTACCAGCCCGTCACTTCACCGCCTTCCGCAGACTTGGCGAGCGCGCCGTTGACGAAGCCGGTGACAGCCACGCCGGCATCCTCTCCGACCCAGGCACTGCTTGTGACCTTCTTCCAGCCCGCTGTCAGCCAGGCATAGCCGAGATAGAGACGGACGACCAGCCAGATCAGGCCAGACTTGGTGTTGCTGAACAGGAACTGCGAGACCGGATTGTCCGGGATAAGGATAGTTCCGTTGTCCAAGTTGGTTTTTGTGCGCATGCGATCCTCCTCGGTTCAGTCATGTTAGGTGGCAACAACTTACAGTTGAATTTCACCATATCATAGCTTGATTCGTCAAGGGAATCGTCGATATTCTGTGCTGCTGGAGCAGCTCCGGTTGAGGCGAGCATACTGCCGCAGCGCTGGTCAGTCCTCAGGGGCGGCATCCGGCGCCAGCAACGCCTCCATGGCGAAGGCGGTGCGGAAACGCAGGCTTTCGGCGGCGTCGCAGTTCCCGTCCGGTCAGGCGCTGGCATTTGTCGAGACGGTAAGTGACTGTGTTGCGGTGCACGTAAAGGCGCTTGGCGGTCTCTGCCAGCTGACAGTGCGTCTCGTAGAACATATGGAGCGTCTTCATGAGCTCCCCCCGTTCCTTGTCCTCCAATTGCATCAATTCCTTAAAGGTCTGCTCATAATATTCCTTCATCTCCTCGCGGGGCAGCAGCCGCAGCAGATTAGTCAGATCCTTCTCCCGGTAGGGCTGGACAAAAAGCCGCTTGCCGGCTTCGTAGCCCTGCGCCAGCGCCTTGCTTGCTTCCTTGTAGGAGAGCGGAATGTCAGTCAGCTTGGAGACCGGGTTGCCGACGCCGACCGAGACCGGCATCTCATAACTGGACTGCATCCTGTGAACCATCGCCCGCAGCTGCGGGACCAGGGAGCGTTCCTCTTCACTGCCGTTTTGGGTCGGTGCCGGGAGAGCGATGAGATAGCAGAACGTATCGTTTTTGGTGAAGAGGACGAACGGCAGCTGCAGCTCCGTGAACTCGCTCTTGAGCAGCTGATAATACCGGTCCCGGTCTGAGATGAGCGGGCCGCCGGGGGGCTGGGGCACCCCCGTCTCCACACCGCCGCGCCGCGGGTCGCGCTTGGCCAGAGCGCACACATAGACCGGATGGTGCAGCAGGCCGTAATGTTTGCTGCGATGCAGCAGCTCTTGCTCGGAAGCGATCAGACCGTCGACGAAATCGGAGAAGAACTCGTTTTTATAGCGTCTCGACTTTTCCTGGACGGCTTGTTTCTTTACGAGCTCAAGGCCGATCACATTGGCGGCTTGCTCCATGGCATGGCGCGTCAGTGCCTGATCTCTCCCCGGCCGCTCAGCAAGCGTCGCCAGATAGCCTTCGAGCTGTAACGTATAGATCGGCAGCAAGTGCGCGATTGCTGCCGCTTCGTGACTGCCGGGCAGCGGCAAGCTCAGTTCGGTGAAGCCGTCTGGGGCTGCAGCAGGACATGCGGCGGCGATCGCCTCCAGCCAATATTCCGCCTCCGGCTTGAGACTGGCAAGCTGGGGACAGCCGTGCACCAGCTTCAGCTCCGTGTCCAACAGCAGAACCGGGGCACCGATGAGTGAGGCGAGGGCATCTACGATCTCAGGTGTGCTCTGCCCTTTCATGATCATCTCTGAGAGCTGCTTGTGAGTCGACAGGGCGTAGTGCAGTTCATCCGTCCGCTTCTCCAGGATATGACTGAGGGATTGGTTGGCAAGCTCGCCGATCGAATGGTCCAGCGACAGCTCGATGATCGGGAACCCCAGTTCGTCAGCCTGTCTGACGATTGCCTCGGGGACTTCCTCCAGGAAGCGTTTGGTCTTGATGGCGATTCCTGCACAGCCGACCTCAGCCATGTTGGTTACCAACGCGAGCAGGGCATCAGGGTGGTCTTTCATCGCATAACCGGTCGTTAGCAGCAGTTCATGGGGCTTAAGATAGTGGATGATATCCGGCGCATCCATAATATTGACGGAGAGGACCTGGCTGCCCGAGAGACCTGACTGACCGGCTACAATGCGGGCATTTCTGTAGATGGGCAGGGTGAGGAGCTGTTGGAGCAGCATAGGAGCACCTCTTTCACTGATATCGCGTAAGTATAGTTAACGTAGTTATACCATGTTTCGCATCGAAAGTAAAAGAATTGTTGTGCGAATTGCTCAAAAAGACCCAGGTTGATTTGGTTAAATTGAACAATGACAAAAGGGATGTGAGGCAGTATGATGAATACATACCTGAAAGAGTTAGTTAATATGACATATAAATCGAAATGGAGTTGATGGCATGAAGCTGGAAGTGCGGGATGTAGGCAAAGGGTTCGGCGAACGGTCGATCTTGAGGGACATCAATCTCGACGTGCATGAGCATGAGTTCATCTGTATCCTGGGCCACAGCGGCTGCGGCAAATCCACGCTCCTCAACATGATCGCCGGCTATCTGCATCCGGACACAGGCACGATCAGTGTCGATGGCGACCCGGTCAAAGGTCCCTCCAAGTCCAGGGGGATGGTGTTCCAGGATCATGCGCTTTTCCCCTGGATGACCGTGCTCGACAACATCGCCTTTGGACCGGAAGTACAAAAGGCAGGCAAGGCACAGGCTCGTCAGACGGCAACTGAATTTCTGTCGCTGGTCGGCCTCGACGCTTATGCCGACAGCTATCCGTCCGAATTGTCGGGCGGCATGAAGCAGCGGGTCGGCATCGCCCGGGCGCTCGCCGGGCGGCCGGAGATCCTGCTGATGGATGAGCCGTTCGGGGCGCTGGATGTCCTGACTCGCGAGACGATGAGGATGGAGCTGCAGAAGATCTGCGCCAAGCTGAAGCCGACGATTCTGTTTGTCACGCACAGTATTAGCGAGGCGGTCAGCCTGGCCGACCGGGTCGTGGTGATGAAGCATGGCGAGATCAGCGATATTTTCGAGATCGGCCTGACGCATCCGCGTTCCTTCCATTCGCCGGCTTCGGCAAGATGATGACCCGAATCGAGCGCATCCTGATGGATGAAGAGCCGCAGGAAGCCTTGCAGATGAAGGTGGGGTCGTCATGAGTGGTGCCAAGCTGAGCGCAGTCAAAGAACACACGTTGCAAAGCGCCGCCGACCTCCAGGGGAACGGGTCGAAGGTGGCGGGGCTTAAGCCAGCCGGCCGGCCGGGCGAGCGTACCGTACCCAAGCCTTCTTTTTTCAAGCGCTATAATCTGCTGCCGTCCATCGTCTTCTTCCTGCTGTGGGAAGGCTTCTCCCGGATCAACGAAACGATGGTATTCTTCAATCCAAGATTCCTGCCGGCGCCGAGCGTCCTGGTCCAGGAAGGCTGGGCGCTGGCTCAGACGGGCATCATCACCGAGAGTATTATGTCAAGTACGATCCGGATCTTCGCAGGTTTCCTGCTGGGCAGTCTGTTTGCTGTCGCACTCGGCGTCTTCATGAGCAAGTTCCGGACCGTGGAGCGATGGTTCTCGCCGATCCTCAATCTGGTGGGACCGATTCCGGCGCTGGCGTTGCTGCCGCTCTTCATCATCTGGTTCGGGATCGGCGAGTTTCCCAAGATCCTGCTGATTGCCTGGACGACGTTCATTCCGGTGCTCGTCTACACGCTAGACGGCTTCAAGTCCGTACCGTCGACGCTGATCCGCTCGGCGCTCAGCCTGGGCGCATCGGAGCGGCAGATCTTCACGCGGGTGATGCTGCCGGCGGCGATCCCCAACTTCCTGGTGGGTGCGCAGGTCAGTCTCGGTCTTTCCTTCTCGGCACTCATCGTCTCGGAGATGATGGGGGCGAGCTCTGGATTGGGATATATGATCGTCGATGCGCGCAACTACTTCAAGATTACCAATATGTTCGTCGCCATCATCCTGATCGGCCTCGAGTACAGCTTGTTCTCCTATATGCTGAAGCTGTTCGAGCGCAGAGTGCTGTCATGGCGTAAAGGAGGTCTCCGGGACGCACTCGAATAGAGAGAAGCCGTTTCACCTTGTCCGTCTGCTGACGGCGGGCGGACAAGAGCGCCACAGCGCTTTGTTCTATTATCTATATCAAGGGGAGGAAATATCGATGATCAAAAAAACATTCCAATGGGGTCCTGCGCTGGCGGCTGCGCTGGCAATTCTGCTGCTGCTCGCAGCTTGCGGGGGCGGCAATACAGGCAATAACACGCCGACCAATGCGCCTGAGACGCCTGCCGCTGGCGGCGCGAACAATGATGAGCCGGAGGCGGAGGCAGCATCCCAAGAGCTGGAGACGACGACACTGACATTGGTCGGTGTGCGGGATGCACAGATTTCCTCGCAGCAGATTATTGCCGACAAGCTTGGTTATTTTGCAGATGAAGGGCTTGATGTAACCAGTCAGCTGATCGAGAGCGGTCCGGATATCGGTCCGATGGTGGCGGGCGGCAGCGCCAAGGTGAGCATCCAGACCAACTTTATGGACATCATCCTCAAGTCGACGGATATCCCGGTCAAGATCATCGCGCCGCTGGCACAGATCGCCGGTACCCAGGCTGTGGTCGGCGCGGCTGATCTTGAGCTGACCAGCGCCAAGGATCTCGAAGGCAAGACGATCGGCATCCCGAGCGGCGCCGACGTGATGATCGCGATCAACAATATGGCGGAGGAGCTCGGCGTGGACGCGAGCAAGATCAACTACGTCAACCTGGCGCCAAGTGATGCCGTAGTCGCCCTGGAGCGCGGCGATATCGATGCGATGGCGAGCTGGGAGCCGTTCATCACCAAGGCGATCGAAGGCGGCGGCAAATTCCTCTTCAGCGGTACCAAGAGCGAGCTGCCGGACAATCCGGGCGATGTCGAGTGGATGAGCGTGCATACGACGATCCAGGTGACAGACGACTTCCTTGAAGCCAATCCGAATACGCTCAAAGCAGTGCTGCGGGCCTTGCAAAAAGCGACTGACTATATCAACGACAACCGAGAGGAAGCGATCGAGATCCTGGCGCCGGAGCTGCGTCTCAGCGTCGAAGAGCTGACGGAAATCATGGGGCGCAACGTGTACTCGATGGAAGTGGATGCCTCTTATGTCCACGGCAGCAACGGACCGGCGGTCGGCGAATATCTGCAATCCGTAGGCAATATCACTGCGATCCCGGATCCGGCGTCCTATCATGATCTGTCGCTGCTGGAAGCGGTCGATCCGGCGCTGATCACCGAGCAGCTGCAGTAACGGAACGGCTGATGAGTATGACAGAAGAAGGAGAGATCGTCCATGGAGGCTGCGACGAAAGTAGATCTGCTCATCAAGAACGGGGCGGTCGTCCTGAAGGATGAAGTGCGCCGGCTGGATATCGCCGTCCATGACGGCAGGATCGTCCGGCTGGGCGAAGATTGGGGAGGCGCAGCCATGCAGACCGTCGATGCCGACGGTCTGACCGTGATGGCGGGGATGGTGGATAGTCATGTCCACCTCAATGAACCCGGGCTTGGCGATTGGGAAGGCTTCGACACAGGGACGGCGGCGCTGGCTGCCGGAGGCTGTACGACCCTGATCGATATGCCGCTCAACGGCATACCGCCGACCGTCAGCAGCGAGGCGCTTCGCCGCAAGCTGCAAGCGGCGGAGGGCACAGCCCGCATCGACTATGCTCTGTGGGGCGGTCTGGTGCCAGGCAAGCTGGATGAGTTGGAAGGGCTGGCGGCTGCCGGTGTGACGGGATTCAAAGCGTTCATGTCCTCGCCGGGCGATCCCGACGAAGACGCCTTCCGCGAGGTGGACGACTACACGCTGCTGGAAGGGATGCGCATCATCTCGCGGCTTGGCCGGGTGCTGGCGCTGCACGCCGAGAGCGAGCCGATCGTCTCCGCGCTGGCAGCTCAGGCGCGGGCTGCTGGCAGGACATCGCCGGCGGATTATGCCGCTGCGCGGCCGGTGCTTGCGGAGCAGGAGGCAGTAAGCCGGGCGTTGTTCTACGCGGAGCAGACGGGCTGCGCGCTGCATTTCGTGCATATCAGCAGCAGTGCAGCGATCCGGATGATCAGGGATGCCCGGCGCCGCGGGCTCGATGTGACGGCGGAGACATGTCCCCACTACCTGCTGCTCACGTCGGAGGCATTCGATACGGTGGGCGCCGCGGCCAAGTGCGCGCCGCCGCTGCGGGACGTAGCGGAGACGGAAGCGATGTGGGAGCTGCTGGCGGACGAGGCGATCGATCTGATCGCCTCGGACCACTCGCCATGCCCTGAGGCGCTTAAGGCGCAGCCGGATTTCTTCGAGGCGTGGGGCGGCATCGCCGGAGCCCAGAGCTCGCTGGAGCTGATGATCGGTGAAGGTCACGTGAAGCGCGGCCTTCCGCTGCCGCTGCTGAGCCGGCTGCTGTCGCTGGCGCCGGCGCAGCGCTTTGGGCTGCATCCGCGCAAGGGCGAGATCCGGATCGACGCCGATGCCGATCTGGTCCTGCTCGATCTGCAGCGGCCGTACCGGCTGGAGCGGGAGCAGCTGCTGCAGCGGCACAAGCACAGCCCCTATATCGGGCGGACGATGCACTGCCGGGTAACGTCAGTCTACAGCAGAGGCAATCTCGTATACGGTGCCGGACAGGGTTTGGCAGGCGGCGCTGGAGGACAATGGCTGCGGCATGGAGAGACACGCTAGGGCGATAACAGAGTGGGCTTGGAGCAAAGGAGGAGCGGCCATGGAGCAGGAAGTATTATCCCATCCCCAAGAGCAAGAGAGGCTGCTGGCCAGGCTGGAGACAGAGGTAACAGGTGTATTGGAGTGGCTGTCGGCATACAGCGAAGGCGACGGTGCCGGTGTGACGCGGCTGCTCTATACGAAGCCGTGGCTGGCTGCCCAGCAGGCGCTGGCCGCCCGGATGGCCGGGGTCGGGTTGGAGACGGCTTATGACGAAGTCGGCAATCTGTACGGCAAGCTGCCGGGCAGATGGGCCGAGGCGCCGTCGATCGTCACGGGTTCGCATATCGACACAGTAATCCAGGGCGGCAAGTATGACGGCGCCTACGGCATCGCTGCCGGTCTGGTCGCTCTGGAGTATCTGCATCGCCGCTACGGCAAGCCGCTGCGCAGCCTGGAAGTCGTCTCGCTGTGCGAGGAAGAAGGGAGTCGCTTTCCGCTAGCCTATTGGGGCTCCGGTAATATCGTAGGCAAGCGCTCTCATGCGCAGATCGCGGCGCTGACCGACAGTGAGGGCAGGAGCTTCCCGGATGCGATGGCCGCCTGCGGCTTCGGTCCCGGGAGCGCCCGGCCCGCGCTGCGCCGGGATATCGCTGCCTTTGTCGAGGCGCATATCGAGCAGGGCGGCGTGCTCGAATCGGAAGCGCTCGGCATTGGCATCGTCGACTCCATCGCCGGACAACGGCGCGTGCGGGTCGAGCTGACCGGCGAAGCCAACCATGCAGGCACTACGCCGATGCATCTGCGCCGGGATGCGCTGGAGGGCGCCGGCCTGATGATCCACCTGCTGCGGCAGGAAGCGATCCGCCGGGGCGCGCCGCTCGTCGCGACGGTAGGCAAGCTGCAGGTTTTCCCCAATGTGCCCAACGTCGTCCCTGGCCGCGTCCAGTTTACAGTGGACGCCAGGCATACCGACGATGCGAGGCTGGACGATTTTTGCGAGTGGATGCGGACGACATTTGCGCAGCTGGCCGAGCAGCGCGGATTGACGGTCTCGTTTGACGAGTGGTTCCGTGAAGAGGCGGTCCCGCTCGACAGCGGCTTGCAGCGCAAGTTGGAGCGTATCTGCAGCGAGCAGGGCATTCCGGCGCGGCGGATATCGAGCGGCGCCGGCCATGACGCGCAGATGTTCGGCGGCCACTGCCGGACTGCGCTCCTCTTCGTGCCGAGCCGGCGGGGCATCTCGCACGCACCGGAGGAGTATACCTCGCCGCGCGAGCTGGCGGTGGGCGTGCTGGTGCTGGCCGAGCTGTTGTACAAACTGGGTTATGAGGAGGAGGAGCAGCATGCGTAGTTATCCCGGCTGGTCGCCGCCGGCGAGGACGATTATGACACCGGGTCCCGTCGAGGCGGACCCCCGTGTCTTGCGGGCGATGGCGGCGCCGATCGTCGGTCAGTTCGACCCGGCATTCACCGCGCTGATGAATACGACAATGGAGCAGCTGCGGGATCTCTTCCTGACGGCTAACCATTGGGCCTACCCGGTCGACGGGACGTCGCGGGCCGGGCTGGAGGCGGTGCTCGTCAGTCTGATCGAGCCTGGCGATACGGTGCTGGTGCCGATCTACGGCCGGTTCGGCCATCTGCTGCATGAGATTGCCAGTCGGTGCGGCGCCGAGGTCGTCACGATGGCTTGTGAGTGGGGGCAGACCTTTGCTCCCGAGTCGATCATCCAGGCGATCCGGACGCATAAGCCCCAGCTGGTGGCGATGGTGCATGGCGAGACCTCGACAGGCCAGCTTCAGCCGCTGGACGGGATCGGTGCCGCCTGCCGCGAGACGGGCGCGCTGCTCGTCGTCGATGCGGTGGCAACCCTGGGCGGCGTGCCGGTGCGTACCGACGACTGGCAGCTCGACGCCGTGATCGGCGGGACGCAGAAGTGTCTGTCCGTCCCTTCCGGGCTTGCTCCGGTGACGTACAATGAGCGGGCAGAAGCCAAGCTGCTGCGCCGCAAACAGATCGAGCGCGGCCTGCGCGGCGCCGGCGCCGCCGCCCAAGCCGGAGAGCTCGGCGCCATCCGCAGCAATTATCTGGACCTGAGCCAGCTCCAGGATTACTGGAGTCCGGCCCGGCTCAATCATCACACCGAATCGACCAGTATGCTGTATGCCCTCTACGAAGGGCTGCGGCTGGTCGCGGAGGAAGGGCTGGAGGCTCGCTTTGCGCGGCATCGGGCGCAGGAGGCGGCGCTGGTGAGCGGCATCGAGGCGATGGGATTGTCGCTCTATGGCGAGCGGCGCACCAAGCTGCCGGTCGTCACCTGTATTACGATCCCCGCCGGCATCGACGGCGAGTCGGTGCGGGCGATGCTGCTGGAGCGGTTCGGGCTGGAGATCGCGAGCTCCTTTGGCCCGCTGCAGGGCAAGATCTGGCGGATCGGCACGATGGGCTACAGCTGCAGCATGCGCAATGTGCTGTTCACGCTGGGCGCCCTGGAAGCGGTGCTGACCTGGCACGGCGGCAAGGTGGCGGCTGGCGAAGCCGTGCAGGCGGCGCTCCGTACTTATGAAGGCTTGGCTCTGCAGCCGCAGGAGTAGCCTTCGGATGGAGGGTTTGGCACTGGGCGGTCAGATCTGCTTTCCGGGATTCCCGGAGAGCAGGTCTTTTTTTGCACTTCGCTTGAAGGCTGCTGCGCCCTTCGCAGCCCTGTGTTATTCACCCGGCGCCAAAGACAGCGGGTGCAGAAATCGTTGGACGTGCTATAATGGGGCTGTTATGATCCAATCGGGGAAGGGTGAGTGTATGAGGCCTCCGTATACAGCTGGGGAGTTGAAGCAGGAGATCGTCAAAATTTACAATACCATCAACCAGGAAATTTTCGGTATCGGCATTACCTCTCAAAAAATCGATATTGCAGGCGACAAGGTGTACATCTCTGCGACGCATAAGCGGATTCCTGCGATGAAGATTTTGGACAAGGATCATCGCACCCTGACCGCAAGTGTCGATATGCTGCTGATGGAGGAGAACAAGCGGTTGCTGCGGGAACAGCTGGAGCGGCATTTGGGACTGGACGTGAAGCTGATCCACAAGGATTACGATTATCGAACGGAATATTCAGGGACGGTGATTATACTTGGAGGCAATCCGATCAAAACCTGACGTTAAAGTGACATTAAATTGATGATGTTGTTATTTTTTTTGGAGTTATTGACGGAAAGTCTAACTGTATGATATATTACCTTACAAGATAACTGAAGGGGACAAGAAATAACCTCTGAATATCTATCAAGGAATTAACAGATAAGGTGCTGTTTCTTCTCCGATAAATTGGGGAAAGCTGCAACGCCATATCGGTTAGCTGAAAGGCATACTCGTAGCAGGTAATGGAGAACTCTGTGATCAGAGAGCTTTGCGACCGCTAATTATGACATGGCCGAACCCTGAGAGGGGGGCGGGCGATCATATTTAGCGGTTTTTTTAATTCGCAAATGTTTATCGGCGTACTGCATGCGGGATGAAAGGAGAACGGGCATGGAACAAAAGACAACGCAAGTAACAAACAAGGATGTTGTAGCGGCCTTGAATATCATCACCCGCGGACGGATGGTGACGAGCTGGGATGAGGTGTCATCCGGCAGCAATCCTTACGTCGTCACCAAGACCTCGCATATTCCCGGCAAGGGGATCGTGGAGATCCCCGGGCTGGTCTTCGGAGACCCGGCGGGGCTGGTCAGGCGTATCGGCGTGGGCATGACATTGACCGAATCCATGATCGAGCTGGCTTCGGGCATGGGGCTTGATCTGCTGGTCGTGCATCATCCGGTCGCCGATGCGGCGAGTTCGGGGGGCGTGCCTTTTGCGGATTATCTGCCGCTGTATGGTCTGTCGCTGATCGAGCTGCACGAAGCCTTCCACGGTCTTCATCCCGGAATGACGATGATGCACGGTCACCGCAAGCTCTCGACCGATATTGCCTTTGGGGGCGTGCCCGGCAATGTCCTGCACAAAGGAATCGCGTTGGAAGGCATTGCGACTGTAGCAGGGCTGCTCAGTCAGCTCGCCGGCTGGCTGGATCGCGACAGTGACCAGCGCCTGCTGGAGGCGGAGCGGATGATCCGCGGCGAGTCCTCGCTGCAGGAGGCGACCATGGCCAATCCGGCGCGGCTGCTCAGCGGCAGGATGGACAAGCCGGTCAAGCACATCCTGCATTTCTTCCCGCATACCGGGTTCTCGCTGGAGCATCTGGAGCAAGCGCTATTGCTCTATCCTGAGACGGATACGATCATCGTCAGTATCAGCCGGGTGAGGGAGGATCATCCTTTCGTGACGCTCGCCCGGGAGCGGGGGCTGAACTTCATCGTCGGCAATTCGCATTCCGTCGAGATCATGGAGAATGGTCTGCCGCTCGCCTATGCGCTGGAGATGCTGCTGCCTGAGGTGGAAGTGTTCCTCCTGCGCGAGCGGGTGACGGCGGTGCCGCTATCGGATATCGGTTCGAGCCAGATGGTTGACTACGGCAGGGGGATCGCGGAGGACCATCTGGTCGCCGGGACACCCCGCGCCGTTCAAAATATATAGAAGCGATACCAGGGAGGACGAGAATCCATGAAAACCGTGATGAAGAGGCAGTCCCTATTGTTAATGTTGTTGTGTTTGATGTTGATGATTGCTGCCTGCGGCACCAATAACGAGCCGCAGGCGAGTCCTCCTCCCGCCAGTGCAGAAGAGGGCGCTGCGGCCGAAGAGAACCGGACGGAGACGGAAGCTCCGGCGGAGGTGGTCACGGTCAAGTTCTCGGAGGTCATCCGTTCCATCTTTTATGCACCGCATTATGTCGCGATCGGCCAAGGCTTCTTCGAGGAAGAGGGTCTTGAGATTGACATGAATACCGCGCAGGGCTCTGACAAGGGGGCGGCGGCGCTGATCGCCGGTACGGCGGACATCTCGCTCGTCGGTCCGGAGACGGCCATCTATATCTACAATCAGGAGGGGGACAACAAGATCAAGATCTTCCATCAGTTGACGATGAAGGACGGTTCCTTCCTGCTGTCGCGCGAGCCGATCGAAGATTTCTCCTGGAGTGATCTGGAGGGCAAGACGGTGATTGGTTGGCGGCCGGGCAGCGCGCCGCAGATGGTGATGAATTCCCAGCTGCTCCGTGAAGGCGTAACCGGTGCCGATGTCGTGACCAATCTGGCTTCCCCTGCGATGGCAGGAGCCTTTGCGAGCGGACAGGGTGATTTCATCCAGCTGTTCGAACCGGTCGCCTCGACGCTTGAGCTCGAAGGAGCGGCGCACTACGTGGCTTCGATAGGGGAGATGTACGGCAACTTCCCTGAGACATCGTATGTAGCAACAGGTGACTACATCGCGAGTAACCCGGAGGTCGTCGAAAGGTTCGTGCGGGCAGTGACCAAGGGTACGGCTTGGCTTATGACGGCCGGTGATGACGAGATCGCCGAAGTGTTGATGCCGTTTTTTGAAGGAACCCCTAAGGAAGTTGTCATCCAGTCCGTGAACCGTTACAAAGCCCAGGACACCTGGTCCGAGAAGCCGGAGCTGACGCAGGAGATGTTCGACATCTTGCAGGATGTGCTGGTTGAGAACGGCGTATTAAAAGAAGAAGAACGGATCACTGAGATGAGTGACGTCGTCGATATGAGCTTTGTAAATCAATTGCCGTAAGGAGGAGGATGGCCATGTCGCAAGCCGAAGTGGAATTTCGGGATGTGTGTCTGCGTTACTTTACGCTGAAGGAAGAGACGGAGGCGCTGCGCAATGTCAATCTGTCGATTGAAGCCGGAGAATTTATCAGTATCGTGGGGCCGAGCGGCTGCGGGAAGAGCACGTTGCTCTCCCTGATCTCGGGCATGCTGAAGCCGACGAGCGGTCGGGTGATGATCGAGGGCGAGGCGGTCGGCGGTACGTCGCCCAAAGTGGGCTACATGCTGCAGCATGACCATCTGTTTGAATGGCGGGATGTGCTGAGCAATCTGTTGGTGGGGGCCGAGATTCGCAAGATGGATATGCAGCGTGCCAGGGGCAAGGCTTTGGAGCTGTTGGAGAGGTATGGCCTTGGCGGATTTGCCAAGCATAATCCCGGGCAGCTCTCCGGTGGTATGCGCCAGCGGGTGGCGCTGATCCGAACGCTGGTCGCCGAACCGGACATTCTGTTGCTGGATGAGCCCTTCTCGGCGCTCGATTATCAGACCCGGCTGACATTGGCGGACGAGGTGCATTCGATTATCAAGGATCAGGGCAAGACGGCGATTCTGGTCACGCACGATATCTCCGAGGCGATCAGCATGGCGGACCGGGTCATGGTGATGAGCAAGCGCCCGAGCACGATTTCGTCGATCTACCCGATGCGATTTGAGGAAGGGGAGCATTTGGCCCCGTGGAAAAAGCGGGAAGCGGGACGTTATCCGGCCTACTTTAATACGATATGGAGGGAGCTGGAAGGTCATGTCGTCTCTACCGGTTAAAAAAGCAGGTGCGATGGTGGCGGACGGACGCGGCGGAAATGAACCAAAGACACATGAGCCATCCGCCCAGTATGCTTTGTATTTAAGAAGTAAGAAACGTGAGTTTTGGCTCATTCGAGGCGGCCAGCTGCTGCTTTTGATCGCCTTCCTGGGGCTGTGGGAGCTCGCAGCGGGGATGGGGTGGGTGAACCCGATGCTGACGAGTCGTCCTACCCGGATCTACAACTCGTTTGTCGAGTTGGCCCTGCAGGGCGAGCTGTTCCGTCATACGTGGATCACGGCGTGGGAGACGCTGGTGGGCATCGTCGTCTCGATGGTGATCGGAACGGCGGTAGCGGTGTTGTTCTGGTGGTCGACATATGCCTCCAAGGTGCTCGAGCCTTATATGGTTGTTCTGAATGCACTGCCTAAGGTAGCGCTCGGGCCGATCTTCTACATCTGGCTGGGGGACCGGTATTCCATCTATGGGATGGCTGTGGCGATCTCGGTAATCGTTACGATCATCATGATCGAGAGCGGGTTCAAGGAGATCAGCAAAACGAAGCTTAAGCTGATGGAATCGTTTGGGGCGACGCGCGGCCAGATGCTGCGGATGGTTCTGCTGCCGGCGAGTGTGCCGACGTTTATTGCGACGCTCAAGGTTAATGTGGGACTTACGCTGGTCGGCGTCATCATGGGCGAGTTCTTATCTTCAAAAGCGGGACTGGGATATCTGATTACTTACGGGGGGCAGGTATTCCAGATGAATCTGGTTATGGTCAGTATCGTTATGCTTGCGGTGCTTTCCGTCCTTTTCTACAGTGTAGTCACCTTGGTCGGGCGGTACGCTTTGAGAAGGAATCATTTTGAGTAGAAGTCATAAAAGTTAACAATAACATGACGCAAATTTGGGTGGTGTACCAAAAGAAAAAGAAAATGTAAAATCCGCATTTGACCATCACCATATGAAACGCTTTCATATATAATATTGGAAGGAAAATCGGATTTTTGCTGATGGAATCGACTATTTGTTCGGAAAAAGCCAAATAAAATTGTATACCAAATGCCAAAATTATGTTCAATTCATCCTTTCTGTGATACAATTCGAGTGAAACTCAATAAAAACGGGGAAAGCAGAGGGATGCGGATGTTAGGTTTATCGCATTATTTGTATGCTTTTATAACTCTCAGTGTTATTATTGTGATGCTTTTTCGAAAAGGCGTTGTGATTCCTTCGTTGGTTGGGACATTCTTGATCGGATGGGTGTTCACGGGGGATGTCCTCAGTGGGTTCAAGGCGGTATACAATGCCAATCTAACGGCCGCTCAAGAGTTGTTTACAATTTTCCTCATTATTACCTTTATGGTTGCTCTGCTGGCGTCGCTCAGGGATATAGGTGCGGATCGGCGGATGATTCAGCCCATCCAGAAGTTCATGCTGAATGGACATTTGGCATTCTTCATTCTGGCAGGCATCACCTTTACGATCTCTCTGTTCTTCTGGCCTACGCCGGCTGTCCCGCTGCTCGGCGCCTTGCTGATCCCGGCTGCTGTTCGCGCAGGACTGCCGCCGATGAGTGCGGCCATCGCCATCGCGCTTGCGGGGCAAGGGATGGCGCTGTCATCGGACTATATCATGCAGGTCGCGCCTATGCTGAGCGCCGCTGGGGCGGGCGTGCCGATCGCTGCAGTTGCCGACAAAGCCCTGATCCTCTCGCTGATCACCGGCGGTGTGGCGATCACGACCGCCTACCTGATGAACCGCAGGTCGATTCGCACACCGATCACTGCGGGGCAAGGAGCGACGGCTACTATTGTCAATGTCAAACCTGCAGAAGAAAATGAGTCTACCCATCTGGGCGAGGTGGCGGCAGCGGTGGAGACGCTCGAACCACGTATGGAGAGATGGTCGAAGCTGTTTGCGATATTGGTGCCCCTGTCGATGCTGAGCGTAATGATTGTCATGATCATCAGTAAATTTGGCGGTCTGGGCAGCTTCGAGGGCGGAGATGGCGCGGCATTTATCGGCGGGGTGGCGATCGTTTTGCTTATCATGGCCTCGTTTGCCTTCAGCAAGCTGAAGGCGCTGGACCGTATCAGCGACCATCTGGTGGAAGGCTTTGTCTTTGCATTCAAAGCGATGGGACCGGTCATTCCGATCGCAGGATTTTTCTTTCTGGGCAATTCAGACTTTGCCGGCTCCATCCTGACTCTCGGCGAGGGAGCGACAGCGCCAGCATTCCTTTTCGACCTGGTATCTGCGATCCAGCATGCGATTCCGTCCAGCGCTTCGATCACCGCCTTTGGCATCCTGATCCTGGGGATCGTAACCGGCCTTGACGGCTCGGGCTTCTCGGGCTTGCCGCTGACAGGTTCGCTCTCTGGCGCACTGGGTCCGGCAGTGAATGTCGATCCGTCCACACTGGCCGCGATTGGTCAGATGGGCGCCATCTGGGCCGGCGGAGGGACGATCGTCGCCTGGTCCTCATTGGTGGCAGTTGCGGGCTTCGCGGGCGTATCGGCATTGGAACTGGCGCGCAAGAATTTCATTCCGGTTATCCTGGGGCTAACCGTCGCCGTGATCGTAGCGCTTATCATCTGGTGATCCGGGCACGCGCATCTGCAAGACGATCTTCATAAGGTCCGCCGGCAACGGATGGCTGCTCGCTCAGCAGGGCAGGCAGCAGCTTGTCGATAGACTGCTTTAGTGCCTGTGCCATGATAACAGCCATATCCTGCACAAAGGTGAGGCTCGTCTTGTCCAGTACCTTGGCGTTGATCGGTCCGTAGTTGTTGATGATCCCCTTTAGATGAATATGGCCGACCCCCGGCAGCTCTTTGCCCATACTGGTGCCAGGCAGGAGAGGACCATGAACCAGCTGGATCGTGCCGATCTTGAAGTATTGGCCGAGACAGGCATCTAGTGCGATGGTATAGGCCTGGGCGTGCTTTTTGTTCAGATAGGTCAATGTCTTCTTCAGATTCAGCGCGTGGACAGGCTTCTCCAATGTCCCGAAGAGTCGGACATGCCGGTTGCCCGCATACGTCTGCGCTAGCAAGCTGTTGATGGCAGGGCCCAGAGAGTCGCCGGGCGAACGATTCGTGCCTATGCCGACGATTACGATCTGTCGGAATTGCGTGTGGCGCTCCGCATGCTCGGTCAGTCTGTCAGCCAGAAAGGAAGGCGCGGATCTGTCAAGATAATGTGTATGGTGCATCATCTATACATCATCCTCATATGAAAGAATATACGCATGTCATTTCATCATACTCCGAAATGCCGTAGATTTCAAAGCGGCTGACTCACTCAACAACAGTTTGGTATACAATAAACCTTATTGAAGGGAGGTGAAACGGATGCATCCTGGCCCATCCTATCAGCTGCAGCAGATGACCTGGCCCGAGGTAAGGGAGGCGCTCCAGACCGCCCGGTTGGCCATCATCCCGCTTGGCGCGCAGGAGCAGCATGGTCCCCATATGGCCGAGAGCTGCGACGCCGTACTGGCGGAGCAATTTGCCATCCGGTTGGCGGAGCGGCTCCATCCGCTCGCGATCATGACGCCGCCGATCACGATGGGCGTCTCCAGCCATCATCTTCATTTCCCCGGTACACTCTCGCTGCAGCCATCGACACTAATCGCGATTCTCCGGGATATGATCGTCTCCTTGAAGCCGCACGGCATTGGGCGCTTCCTGATCGTCAATGCCCATGGCGGCAATCAGGCGACGCTCGGCGTTGCCGCCGATGTGCTGACCAGAGAAGAGGGGATCGAATTCTATTATGCCAAGACGACCGCTTCGGCCAAGGATGTGATGGACAAGCATATCTCTTCCCAGCTGTTCGGACACAGCTGCGAACGCGAGGTGTCGGAGGCGCTGTACCTGGCTCCCGAGCTCGTAAGACAAGACCGGCTGGCTAAGGGGGAACTCGTGGATGGCGGACGGTGGCGCAAGCTGCGGCCGGGCAGTCCGCTGCAAGGCTTCTATTATTATGAAGAGATGACCGCAAACGGTTGTATCGGAGATGCTCCGCAAGGCAGCCGCGAGCTCGGCGAAGCGCTCGTGGAGACGGCGCTGACGCGGCTTGCACAGGCGGTCAGAGACATCTTGGAGCGATGAGACTGCAGACTTTGCTCTTGGTGGCGATCCTGGTCTACTTGATCTCTGTTCTATTCCCCGAGCTTCCGCTGGGGTGGCTCGTCTCGTGCTTCAGTGTGCTGATCCTCCTGCTTGTTATCAGCCGGGTGGGTGCCTATGTACGGCTGCTCGGGCTGCTGATGCTGGGGATCGGCGTGCTATTGCTTGTCTCTGCGGGAGCGGAGTGGCAGCACATACTGCTCAGCTTCGGCCGGATGATGAATATTCTGAGCTTGTTTGCCCTCGTGCCGCTCATCGCCCTGCCGATCGAGCTGGGTCGCTATGCACAGCGGATCCGTCAACTCATCGCCCGCCGGGTCCGATCGTCGGGGCTGCTCTACACCATCACTTCCGTTCTGACCTATATCGCCAGCTCCTTTATGAGCCTGGGGGCGATGCCGGTGATGTATCAGACGATGCGGCCTTCGATGGACCTGTACCCGATCGGGCAGAAGGAGCGATTCATCAGTCGCTCCATCACGCACGGCTTTGCCATGCCTACCGTATGGACGCCGGTGACGCCGATCGTCGGCATCGTCGTCGAGATGACCGGCGTGCGATGGCTGCATATTATCCCCATCCTGATCCCGTTCAGCCTGCTTGGCCTGGCCGCTGACTGTGTGATCGCCTACGCGATCGCCCGGCGCCGCCGCAGGCAGCTGGCCGCTGTTGCTGGCCTTAGTACAGCTCCCGGAGAGGCAGCTTCTCACGTCTCCGCTAGTGCAGCAAGCACCGAAGGGGCCGTACTTACGGGGACGGAGCCGGATGGAGCGGCCGACGGGGAACGGCTGACCGATGACAGCCCGGCAAAGGGGGCCCATCCGGTTCACATTCTGCTCGCAGTGGTCGCGTTAAACGGTTTGATCTCATTTCTTGAGAGTCGACTGCATCTTGGTTTCTTATTGCTGGTCACGTTGACGGTGATTCCCTTTGCTCTCGTGTGGTCACTCATGCTCGGCAAAGGACGAGCCTTCCTGGCGCTCAGCCGGCAGCGGCTGCCCCAGCATCTGGGCCGGATGAAGGAGCAGTTCTATATGTTCCTGAGCGCCGGATTTATGATCACGGCGATCCAGTCGACGGGAGCGATGCAAGCGATCAACGCTGCGCTGGGCAGTGTCAAGGAGGCGGTAGGAGGCGAGCTGTTCGTGCTGCTCATCCCATTGATTCCGCTCGGGCTGGCTTTTGCCGGCCTGCAGCCGGCTGTGGCGCTGGCACTGGCGGCCGAGGCGATGAATCCCGCAGCGCTAGGCGTCTCGGTGGAGATAGCGGCGATCGCCATGCTCACGGGCGCTGCCGCCGCATTTATGATGGGGCCTTACAACGCTACGGCCAGTATGATGGCGGGCCTCATCAACCGGAGCGCCTACAAGGTCTCCAACTGGAATCTGCCGTTCACCGCCGCATATATCGGCATGGCAACCATATTGCTGATTGTGCTGGAAATGTCGGGTTGACAAATGCCGGGCGGCTGGGCAATAATAGTCACACCTTATTATTTTGGTATACCATATACCAAAATTCAAAATCTGATCTCACAGAGAGGAGACTGGACAACATGACACAAATCATTGAAAAAAACCGCTTGATGAACAAAGAGGAATTCCGCCGCGCATTGGAGCAGGCGATCGAGGGGAATGCCGTAGCCAAAGCTCCTTTCACGACGATGTGGGCCAATGGCGAACTGAAGCGGGAGCACTTCGCCCGCTGGGTGGAGCAGCATTACGCGTACGTCGGTCCGTTCGCAGAGTATCTCGCTTATGTCTATGCCAACTGTCCGCATGAGGATGCAAGAGACTTCCTGCTGCAGAACATGTGGGAGGAGGAGCTCGGCGGCGATCGCCATACCGATCTGCTGATCCGTTTCGGCGAAGCGTGCGGAACGACGCGGGAGCGGGTGGTGTCGATGAAGGAGCTGCTGCCGGAGACGATCGGGCTGCAGTCCTGGTGTTACCGGATGGCCTTCAAGGAGAATTTCCTGTACGCGACTGCGGCGCTCGTAGTCGGTCTGGAGTCGCAGGTGCCGGCGATCTATCGCCGCCAGACGCCGACGCTTCGCAATCACTACGGATTTACAGACGAAGAAGTGGAATTCTTCGATCTGCATATCGTCTCCGATGAGATCCATGGCGAGCGCGGCTATCAGATCGTCCTGGAGTATGCCAGGACGCCTGAGGAGCAGCAGCGCTGCATCGAGATTGTCGAGGAAGCGACGAAGATGCGACGGATGTATATCGCCGCGATATCCCGAGAGTTCGGGCTCGGCTAGACTCAGCAAGATCAGTAAAGTCCAGCAAAGGAGGCAACCATGCCAGTAGATACGGCAGTACAGACCTATCATAACCTGATCAACGGCGAGTGGCTGCCTTCCTCGAGCGGCGCCACGTTCGACAGCATCAATCCGGCGCGCAGCGGGGAAGTCGTCGGACGGTTCCAGGCCTCTGTCGAGGCCGATGCGGTGGCTGCGGTGGAGGCGGCGCAGCAGGCCTTTGCCGGATGGCGGCGGACCGCGCCGAGCAAACGGGCGGAGGTCCTGCATAAGGCGGCAGACCTGCTGGAGGCAAGGATCGAGCAGTATGCGGCGGAGCTCACGCAGGAGGAGGGCAAGACGCTCGCGAGCAGCCGTATGGAGGTGAAGCGTTCGGCCCAGACATTGCGATATTACGCTTCCGAAGGGTTGAACGTCAGCGGCAGCACACTTCCGTCGGATGACCCGGCGACCTTCGTCTATACAAAGCGAGAGCCGCTAGGCGTCATCAGCGTGATCACGCCGTGGAACTTCCCGATCTCGATCCCGGCCCGCAAGATCGCGCCGGCGCTCGCGACGGGCAATACGGTCGTCTTCAAGCCGGCTTCCGATACGCCGCTCATCGCCCTCCGGCTTGCCGAGGCGCTTCATGAGGCGGGACTGCCGGCAGGCGTCCTTAACTTCGTCACCGGCTCTGCGGCGGATACCGCGGGTCCGCTCCTGACCCACCCGGCAATCAAAGCCGTCACCTTCACCGGCTCGACCCGCGCCGGGGAGCAGATCCACCGGACCGTGCGGCTGTCCACCCGGGTGCAGCTGGAGCTGGGAGGCAAAAATCCGCTGATCGTGCTGGAGGACGCGGATCTGGAGCATGCAGCCGAGCTTGCTGTCAAAGGCGGCTTCGAGCTGACGGGGCAAGCCTGCACCGGTACCAGCCGCGTAATCGTGATGGACGCCGTCCATGACGCCTTTGTAGCCAAGCTGCTGGAGAAGACGCAAGCGCTGCGAATCGGCGACGGTCGTGAGAGCGCCACCGAGATCGGCCCCTTGGCCAATGCCCGGCAGCTGCAGACCGTGCTGTCGTACATCGACATCGGCAAGGAGGAAGGCGCGCAGCTCGTCAGTGGCGGGCGTCAGCTGACGGAGGGTGCGTATGGGCAAGGCTACTATGTCGAGCCAGCCGTATTCACCGGGGTGAAGCGGGGGATGCGGATCGCCAAAGAGGAGATCTTCGGCCCGGTCATCGCCGTCATCCGGGTCAAGTGCTTCAAGGATGCGGTCCGCGCTGCCAATGACGTCGAATACGGCTTATCGGCAGCGATCTGCACGGCGGATCCCGACCGGATGTCTTACTTCATCGATCATATCGAAGCGGGCGTCGTCAAGGTGAACCGTCCCACGACCGGCAACAGCATGAACGCCCCGTTCGGCGGGATGAAGATGTCCAGCACGGCCACCTACCGCGAATCCGGACGGGCGGCGCTCGATTTCTACTTGCAGGAGAAGACGGTCTACCATGGCTCGCAGCCGATCCGCTTCTGCTGCGGCAACTAGCAAAGGAGGCAGGCAGAGATGAGATTAGCGATAAAGCTGGAGCTGGCAGAAGCCAAAACGATGATCGAGGCGGCCAAAGCTGCCGCCGATGGAGCCAATGTGCTCGAGACGATCTGCATCGTCGACGACGGCGGTTGCGTCATCGCCTTGGAACGGATGGATGGCGCGCGCATTACCGGCCCTGAGATCGCGATCGCCAAAGCCTTCACGGCAAGCGGACACAAGCGCTCCACCCATCTGTTCAACCAGCCGGGCGGACCGGCGTCGACGACGGGCGAAGCGTTCGGCATTCATGTGATGATGCCCGGCAAATTTGCCATCTTTGTCGGCGGCTTTCCGATCGTTGTGAATGGAGAAGTCGTCGGGGGCGTCGGCATCAGCGGCGGCAACGGCGAGCAGGATACGATCGTCGGCACCGCGGCGCTCCGGGCGCTTCAGGAATACTTGGGCAGCGGATACGAGGTGCTGACGCAGGCGGATATCAAGAAGTAGCGGGACCGGGTTGGTGTTGTGAAACGACTGGCGTTTCGTATACACTATGGAGTAACAACCCAATTCGGAGGTATACGACATGCCAGAAGGCCCCGTGATCTGGAAAGATGAAGAGCTCAGCCCCATCCGCGACAAGGTCTATGAATATCTGAAGCAAGCGATCGTCCACGGTGTCTACAAATCCGGAGACCGGATCGTCGAGCGCGAGGTGGCCGGGCAGTTGAACGTCAGCCGCACGCCGATCCGCGAAGCCTTGTTCCGTCTCGAGTCGCAGGGCTTCGTGAAGACGCTGCCGCGCAGAGGCGTCGTCGTCTCCAAGCTGTCGCCGGAAGAGATCGTCGAGATCTTCACGATCCTGTCGGTCACCGAGAGTCTGGCGATGAAGCTGGCTGCCCAGCGGGCGGAGGAACCCCAGAAGGACAAGCTGCGGCAGATTATCGCTGAGATTGAAGAAGCGCTGGAGCACAATGTGCTGCGCGAGGAGCATTGGCGGATTCATTTCAAGATCAATGCCGTCGTCTTCGAGGCGGCGCGCAGCCCGCGGCTGCAGGCGATGATCGACAGTCTGTCGGAGTATGTGCAGGCATTCGTCCACTTGGCCTATGAGCTGCCGGGGAGGCTGCGCAAAGCGATGGAAGAGCATCTCGATCTGGCGCGGGCCGTCATGGCGGGCGAAGCGGAGCTCGCGGAGAATCTGACCAAGATACATGTGGAGAATGCGAAGAAAGCATACTTGGAAGTCCTGGCCAAGGAGTAGCCAGGAAGAGTTGGAGGTGCGTCGATGCCCAACATCACATTGCATCAGCAGGGCGGGACATACGAGCAAGAGGTGCAAGAGGGCAGCAATCTGGTCGTCCTGGCGGGGGTCAAGAAGCTTCCCCACCTGAAGTATGGTTGCGGCATGGGCAAATGCACCAAGTGCACCATCCGCGTCATCGCCGGCGGCGAATCGTTGCAGGAGCCCAATTGGAAAGAACAAAAAATGCTGGGCGAACGGCTTGCGCAAGGCTACCGGCTTGCATGCCAGCTTTATATTACGGCTGATCTCGAGTTCAGCCAAGAGTAGCGATTAGGAGGGGAACGACCCATGAGCGATTATGTGCTGATGACGACAACCGAGCGGTACCGCACGGTGACCGACCATCCCCATCTGGAGAAGGTGGCGGAGTACGAATACCATTTCTTCGGCAAGAAGATGTCGACCTTCACCATCTGCAAGATCGTCGATCCCGATATCCGGATTACGATCCAGGGCGTGAAAGAAGTATTCCCCGACAACGTGATCCCGCTCAAGGTGTTTCCCAAGTCGGATACGGTGGAGGACATCGTCAAGGAGATCTTCGAGTTGGATCTGGACGAGGAGAACAAGATCGTTCAAATCAGCTGAGCCCTTGCGGCAGCAGATGTAGAGAAGGCCGGAGCAGGCCGGCGGCGCGGATGCCGTCCGGGTCTCTCCGGCCTTTGCTGCGACAAGCGGCAGCGCGCATGCCTGCTGCTTAGGCGCCAGGCCGCTCTGGCCCGCCTGGTCCAAAAGCAAGAAGGAACCGCGCTGGTGCTGCGGTTCTCCCAGGGCGGACGGGATTTCTTCATTGCGCCGCATTGATGCGGCGCTGGGCGATTTTGTTCAAGCGGGCCAGGTCTTCTTCTCCCCAGGCGATCGTCACGTCTCCCGAGACAAAGGTCTGGCAAGCCAGCCGATAGCCCTCGTCCAGCTTATCCTGTCCCAGCCGGGCGACTTCTTTCTTCATGATACGGCTCAGATTGTCCTGACCTTCAACGATCCGGACTTTGCATGTACCGCACAGGCCGCCTCCGCATTTGTAGGGGACGGAGCCTTCGTAGCGGATCGAGGTGCGGAGCAGATTGCTTTCCTGTTCCACTTCGATCGTCTTGCCGGATGTTTGAAAAGTGACGGTTGGCACGAGCATCCCTCCTTTATAGTATGGGCTCATTATAGCACAATACATTGGTTTATGGTATGCCATAAACCAATGATCGAATAGAATTAGAAAGGTGGATGATGACTTATGAATCGAATAGGAATTATCGGTCTGGGCACGATCGGCGAGGATGTGGCGGAAGCGATCCGCGCGCAGTCGGCTGGAGCGGCGGAGCTGGCGGCCATCCTGGTACGCGAGCGGAGCCGTTGGGCAGCGCACCCGCTCTTGCCCTGGATCGTCGAGGATGCGGAGGCCTTTCACAGCACGAAGCCGACGATCGTCGTCGAAGCGGCGGGGCACGAAGCGGTTCGGCTGTATGGGCGGGATGCGCTGGCGCGCGGGGCCGACCTGATCGTCGTCAGCGTCGGCGCCTTGGCGGATGAGACGCTGCTAAGCGAGCTCAAACGGACGGCGGAGGCGTCCGGACGCAGGATCATTATTCCATCCGGAGCGATCGGCGGACTCGACCGGATCGCTGCCGGCAGCCTGGGACCGATCGAGCAGGTGTCGCTGACGACCCGCAAGCCTCCGCAGGCTTGGTATGGCACGGTCATCGAGCAGCAAGTCGATCTGGCCGGGTTAACAGAACCGTACACGGCCTATGAAGGCGCAGCCCGTGAGGCGGCGCTCCTCTTCCCGGAGAGCGTCAATGTCTCGGCTGCCCTTAGTCTGGCAGGCATCGGGATGGACGAGACCAGGGTCAAGGTCATCGTCGACCCCGGCATTGCCAGCAACACGCATGAGATCTCGGCTAGCGGCAGATTTGGCCGGATTCGTCTGGAGCTCCAGAACACGCCTTCCGCTCGCAACCCCAAGACCGGCTATATCGTCGCGATGAGCGTGGTCAAGGCGATCCGCGACCAGAGCTCCGCATTTGTCATTGGGATCTAGAAAACGATCTCGCCTCTTGACCTTTACGTATACGTAACAGTTTATACTGAAGCAGAGGTGAACGCGGATGTACAGTGTAAATAAGATGACTAAACTTACCGGAGTCACTCGCCGGACCTTGCATTATTATGATGAAATCGGTCTGCTGACCCAATGAGGTGAGGGCAAATGGATACCGGCGCTACAGCGAGCGCGATCTTATCCGCCTGCAGCAGATTCTGCTGCTGAAGTCACTGGGTTATAGACTGGAGAGTATTAGAGAATTGCTTGCTGGCGAGACTTCTTCCGGTGAGGATGAAACTGCTGTCTGGGTAGCGTCCCTAAAGCAGCAGATCGTCTGGATCGAAAATATGCAGCGTGAATTGACGAGAAAACGGGTTCTCCTGCAATCGGTGATCCATGCGATCGGGACAAGCGGCAAGCTGCATGCCGCGGAGATCCTCGGTCTGCTCGGCCAACTGGAGCATCGCGAGGTGGAGGGAGAGGTCATCCCGGCGAGCTTTGACGAGAAGGGATTTACGCCGGAAGAGCAGCGCATCCTCAGCAGTCTGCCGGTGATGGGCAGCGCGGATCCCCGAGTGGAGGACTATATCCGGCTGCTCGGCGGCATACGCACCCTAATGGATAACAAGGCTTCGCCTGGGGCCGCAGAAGCGCAGGCGATGGCGGAGCAGCTGTACCGCTGGGCGCTGTCGATATTTGAGGGCAACGAGATTCTGCTGTCCAAATATTGGCATCTGCTTGCTCCCGGGGACAGCGGCAAGTCGCCAGTGTACGGTCACGACCAAGCATTGATGGATTATATCGGCCAGATGATGGATGTATTGTTGAGCGCAAAGGGGGACTCAGCCAATGATCAGTCGTAACGCGGCTTCGAGATGGTCGGCTTCATCGGTCTCAAGCGGGCATCGGTGAAAGATAGCTGGGGCAATTACGGACTGATGCTCGGAGCGTTCGCGATGAGCCTGATGTTGCTTTCAAGGGCGCTGGAGACCATCGCTCTCAGCACCGCCTATGCCGTGTGGGCCGGGATCGGCACATTGGGCGCGGCTGGGCTGGTGATCATACTGTACCGGGAATCGGTATCGCCCCTGCGGATCGTCGCCATGCTGGGAGTCATCGGCTGCATCATCGGCTTGCGGCTGACGGCATAACCGGATTTGTCGATAAGGCGCAGCGGCTCTTGCCGCACGCGGTTCCCAGCACCGGGTTTTGGCAGGCTTGTTGGATTATCACTGGATACGCAGGGAGATTAAGGAAGATGAAAAGCACAGGGAGGTGATCTTACGAAAATGATTAAGCTTTCTTAAGGTTTTGCTAAGTCAAAACTCAAACCCTGCCCGCCGAATCCCGGTAAGATAGAGACATCAAGCCGGACAGGCTAACATGAAAGGTGGCTGGGCATCATGAATATCAAACGAACCACAGCTCCCCTGCTGTTCATCATCAGTGCGCTATTGAGCTTCGGCGGGACATGGCATACATCTGCGAATCCAAAAGACCGAAAAGCTGCCCGCAACCGCGACTGGCGGCTGCGGCTGGTGAACCGATGGCATGCGATTCCGCAAGACTATATGATGGAACTGGTGCAGC
Organism: Paenibacillus jepli; assembly: GCF_047238105.1. Classification (NCBI taxonomy): domain Bacteria; kingdom Bacillati; phylum Bacillota; class Bacilli; order Caryophanales; family Paenibacillaceae; genus Paenibacillus; species Paenibacillus jepli. The sequence goes on along the minus strand of NZ_JBDFMD010000001.1, from coordinate 1,469,077 downwards.
TTCCCGGCGGCGAGTCCGTCGATGCACGGATCCGCCGGGCGCTTCAGCAGATGCTGGATGCCGCGAGGGCTGAAGGTCATTATACTGTAGTGAGATCCGGGTATCGGACGCGGGCAACCCAGCAGCGGATTATGGAAGAGAAGATCGCGGCCTGCCGCGCAGATGGACACTCGCCAGAAGCGTCCAGAGAGCTGGCCGAAGCTTGGGTAGCGCTGCCGGATCACAGCGAGCATCAACTGGGAATTGCAGTGGATATTAATGCGGACAAGGTCCGTTCGACAAACAGGGAAGTGTATGAATGGCTGGGGCAAAACTGCAGCCGCTTCGGTTTTATTCTCCGCTATCCGCGGGATAAAACGCATCTGACCGGCACGCGTTACGAACCTTGGCATTTCCGTTATGTGGGACGAGAAGCGGCAGAAGAGATGGAACGCCTGGGCGTCTGTCTGGAGGAGTATGTGGGAGGGGAGAAGTGACAGGGGCTTGCCTGCTGGAATATACTATTTAATAGCTGCCGCCCGATTTCAGACCGGGAGATTCCCGCTTGTAATTGACGTGCAGCTGGTCGCGCAACCTAATAACTGCTGCTTTGGCATCTTCGACCTCAGTCAACTTGGGTAATGAACGTGGGTAATGGATGTTAAAAGGAGGAGTGTTTGATCATGACCCTGTCACGGTTGTTAAAGTTTTTTGCAGGTTTAGCCGAATTGTTTTTGGCCATCCCAGTCCTGGGAGGGGCCCTGATCATTGCCAGTAATTACACGTTGCTCGGCATCATGCTTATCGTGCATCTGGTTACGTATGTGCTGTCCCGGTCCAATCATGAGCCGGCTTACGGCCCGGCTATAGGCATTGTAACGTCTTTGCTGGCATGGATCCCGTTCGTCGGCTGGTTCCTCCATTTGATGTCGGGTCTGTTCCTCCTGGTGAATGCGACCCAGCGAGGCAGCGGGCCAATCCAACGAACATGACATTTCGAGCTTATTTCAAGGAAAATTGAAAAAAACGCTGAATGAACTTGATTTTTCGAACTCGATTGCGTTTTTTACGTCCTATGCGACGAATGAATATGAAAAATCGAGTTCATAGGCTATTCGGGATGGGGAAGCGTGCGACACTTATGCTGTCGACACAGCCGCCCCTACCGTCGCGCCTCTTACCATCCCCCCCGGGCCCCTGCTGATCAAGCAGGGGCCCGGGGGTTTTTGCTGGCGGAGCCAGGATTCCCTGACCTAACCAAGCAAGTTCTACGCAAGCTGGAAGGAGGCGAAGGACGCCCTGCCCCCAGAGCGTTTCTCAGTATTCAAACTCCAACCGGATTACCAGCACCTCGCCGGGATACTCGTCCACAGGGATGGCCTGGATCTGCAGATACGGCTTCTCCTGCCAATACCAGGGCAGCAGCGCCAAACGCACCGGCAGCTCGCGGCCGTCATTCAGCAGTACGGCCCGGGTCGGCAGCCGATCCAGCGGCTTTAATGTCACACTGCTCGTCTGCAAGTCGCGGCAGGCATGGACATAGATATGGTTGCCTTTGCGCGTCAGCAGCACCTGGTCATAATTGTCCGATTTCAGGTAAGTGGCCGGATACGTCCCGTCGAACGCTTCCCGTACTTTGCCGAACCACGAGCCGATCGCGCGCAGGGTGGCAATGTTGTTCTCTGCGATGGTGCCGTCGGCGCGGGGGCCGACATTGAGCAGATAATTGCCGCCCATGGCGAGGATCTGATCGATGCTCTGCATCAGGAATTTGCGGCTGTAATCATCCTCGTCCGTCCGGTAGCCCCAGCTCTCGCGCCCGAGCGACTGGCACGCCTCTGTCGGCTTGTCGAAGGCATGCCCTTCCGGCAGTTCGCGTTCCGGTGTACTGTAGTCCCCGTCATCTGGCCCGCGGTTATTGATCAGCAGTCCGGGCTGCAGCGACCGCGCATAGGCGTTGAGCTCGGGATTATAATACTCCGCGACGTTCACATCCCAGAACAATTGGTAGATCGGACCGTACCCGGTGAGCAGCTCGCGGATCTGTTCCTTGACGTACGCATAGTAGCGGTCCAGATCGGGCTCATCGTCCGCACGCGGGCCGAACATCTCATGATGCCGTCCCTGGTTCGGATAATGCGGATGATGCCAATCCGGGCACGAATAGTACAGGCTCAGCGGGAATCCGCGCCTATGGCACGCCTCTGCCAGCTGTCTCAGCACATCCCGCCCGTAGGGGGTATTCATGATATTGTAATCCGTCTGCTCCGTATCCCACATGCAGAACCCGTCATGATGCTTGGTCGTAAAGCAGAGGTACTGCATCCCTGCTTCCTGTGCCAGATCCAGCCAAGCCTCCGGGTCGAAATGGACGGGATTGAACTCGTGAATTAATCGTTCATACTGCACTCGGGTCGTATCCCCGCGCCACAGAATCTGCTCATGCCAACCAGGAATCGCATATAATCCCCAATGGATGAACATGCCGAACCGGAGGTCAAAAAAACGGTCGCGGCTGTCATGGAATCGCTGTATTGTCACATCTAACGCCTCCCAAAAGAGTATTGAACCCATCATAACGGCTCCCGTTGACACCCGGTACCGGCTTTGCTAACCTGATATTAGTGAATATTAACCTTATTCCTACTAAAATAAGGGAGGCATGCTCATGCAACCCCATTCTCCCGATACGGAGTCCCTGGCCAGCGTACTCGCGCATCTGCAAGCCGATGTCATCATGGCCAACCTGCAGCAGGTAGACAGGGAGTGGCGGCGGGACGATTACGTACATAGCTTCAACCGGATGTATCTCATCCTGGAGGGGGAAGGCAAGGTCGTCGTAGACGGCAAAACTTATTATCCACAGAAGGATCAGCTGGTCCTCATGCCATGTCATGTCAGACAATCCTATACGGCTATCAGCGATCGGCCGTACTACAAATATTGGTGTCACTTCACGGCCAGGGTAGGCAACCGCGACTTGTTCGAGCTCTACCGTCTGCCGGTCGTGCTCGATCTGGACGATCCGGAGGCTGCGCAGCAGCTGTTTCGGACGATGATCGCACAGCAGGCGCTGCGCACCCCTGCCAGCGTGCTCCAGACGCGGGCAGCGATGATGCAGCTCATCGCGCTTGCCATCGGCCAGTCGCCGCCTCCCGAGCCCGGGGGCGCTGCCCAGCCGGGCAAGCTGACTCGGGTGGCCAGCTATATCGAGGCTAATCTCGACCGCCGGATGACGGTGGAGGAGCTGGCCCAGCTCGTCCATTATCATCCCAACTATTTCATCCGCGCTTTCCACGCTGTGTTCGGCAGCTCGCCGATCCAGTACATCAACCGCCGCAAGCTCGACCGCGCGCGTCAGCTGCTTGCCGGTGAGATGCCGATTGGCGGCATTGCCCGCGAGGTCGGCATCGACGAGCATAATTTCTCCTCCATGATCAAGAGCTACACGGGCTTTACGCCCCGTGAATACCGCCGTATCGTGAAACGGTAAGCGGGCTTGTCCAAATAAAAGCCTATGTGATTTTCTCATCTGCTTAGCTTTTATTTCTCCGGAATGAAACGCGCTGCGCCGTATGCATATGAAGCCAGTTTTGCTTTGCAAAACTCTTAGGCGCAGCCGTTTCACCTTGGCCGCCGCCATCCCCCGCCTTTGCAGGCGGTCCGGGCCTTGGCGAGACCCGGGAATGGCACCTCCCCCGACCTGAGTCTAGGTGCAAAAACCGCCGCAGGTCCGTTTTGAAAAATCCCGTCACACCCTACAATAGAGACATAGAAGCGGAATGACAGGCGGACGTGCCAAGCGGCCGGACGCATTCGGGCCGCGGATCCGATATACGAAGAAAGGTGGTGGGCACTGATATGAATGGCAAAACAGCGCTCGGAGTATTGTTGGTGATTATGGGTGGATGGATCGCACTGAAGATTTTGGGGATTACGCTCGGACCGATTATCGGCTTCCTGTTCCCGATCCTTCTCATGGGACTCGGCTACGTCGGCATCAAAAACGACAGCAAGCTGATCGGCGGCGTCATGTTCGCAATCGGATTGATCATGCTGCTGGGCAAGCTTTCCGGATTTTTCATGTTCCTGGTAGCGGTCGGACTGGTCGTCCTCGGCGTATCGATGTTTAAGAACAACAAACGAGCTTATTGATCCAGACAAGTATTCTTGATGAAGCGGAGGGCAAACGATGAGTTTATTCAAACGGGTGAGAGATATAACGGTAGCTACGCTGAATGAGCGGCTGGAGAAGGCCGAGGATCCGGTCAGGCTGATCGACCAGTTCCTCTGGTCCACCAGAGAAGAGATTATCCAGGCCGAGCGGTTGTACCAGCAGTACGCCGGCCACGGCAACCATCTGCGGACCCAATGGCTGCAGGCCGAGCAACAGAAAGACAAGCGCGAGCAGCAAGCGATGACGGCGCTCAAGGCCGGCGAGGAGCAAGTGGCGCGGATGGCATTGCAGGAAAAGGCGGCACACGACCAACGGGCTGCCCAGTATAAAGAGCTGTATGAGCAAAGCAAGCAGAATATCGACGAGCTTGAGGCGCATCTCCAGGAGCTGCGGAGTGAGTACCAGAGCGTATACGACAAGCGTGAATACTACTCGGCGCGGATGGAGTCGCTGCGATTGCAGCAGCGCATGAATGCACGCTATAATCAGGATTCCGGAGGCAATCCAAACAGTATGTTCCGCAGGCTGGATGACCGGATCAACGATATGGAGCTGGAAGCAATCAGCATGAGGGATCTCCGCAGAGCCGGGGAGCGCTTGATGCACCAGACGAACGCAACGATGCATTCGCTGCACTCGACGATCGAGCAGGAGCTTCAGCAGCTGAAACGGAAACTCGAAAAGGAAGGTTGATGACGTCATGAAGAAATTGTACCGATCCACAAGGGACAGAAAGCTACTAGGCCTGTGTGGGGGAGTTGCCGAAATGCTGAATATCGACGCTACGCTTCTGCGGGTGCTGTTCATTGTGGCGGTCATTTTCTCCAGCGGCGCAATGATCCTGGTGTATATCCTCGCAGGATTGGTCGTTCCGAAAGAACCGCCTGTCTATACCGGATTCGGCGGCGGCTTCGAAAACAGATACAACAACCCCTACGGCCCGGGAGGCCAAGGGTACTATAACTCCGGTCCTTCGCACAGCGATCCATACGGACGCCCCGGACCGGCAGACTGGCAGTCCCAGCAGCGGCAGCAGCCGCAGGGTGACGAGCGCTACGGCAGGAAGTCCTCGGATCTGGATGAGATGATGGACGACATCGAGAAGAAGGCGCTTCGCAAGGAGCTGGATGAGCTCAAAGCCAAACTTTCCAGATATGAGAAGGGAGATCGTTAAGATGGGGATTTTTAAACGGATGAGAGATATGACTAAAGCATCTTTCCATGAAATGTTGGATAAGCTGGAGGATCCGGTCGTCATGCTGAACCAGTACCTCCGGGATATGGAAGCCGAGATTCATCAGGCTGAAGTGACTGTCGCCAAGCAAATGGCTAACGAGCGCCGCATGAAGCAGCGCTTCGAGGAAGCGGCCCGCCATGTCATGGACCGGGAGAGCAAAGCCGAGCAGGCGCTGCGTTCCGGACATGAAGAGTTGGCTCGCAAGTTGCTCGAAGAGAAGGTATACTATGATCAGAAGGCAAATGAGTACAGCGACCTCCATGCACAGGCCAAATCCCAGGCCGATGAGCTGATGACGCAGCTGCATGAGATGAAGGATGAGTTCTACCAGCTGCGCAACAAGCGCAATGAGCTGGTGGCCCGGGCACAGATGGCCAAGGCCAAAAAGCAAATGTCCCAGCTCAGCGGCACGCATACGATCGAGAGCGGCAGCGCGGCTCGCGGCTTCAGCCGGATGGAGGAGAAGATCGTCCAGATGGAAGCGGAAGCCGATGTCATGCGCGTGCCTGGCGGTTACTACAGCAACACTAACCGTGGCATGAGTTCTCTTGATGCCGGCAAGCAACTGCAGGTTGAGGAGCAGCTGCGGGCGATGAAGGCGAAGCTGAATCCACCGGAGCAATCGGAATAAGCACTGCGCACCTGGAGTGTCGGGGCCTTGCCTCTCACTCCCGGTACCTGCAGGATAGGTAGCAAGCAGGCTTTGACGCCGGCTTGCTATTGCACGTTCTTGATGCGCCGTGCGTCTGGATGGCAGCATCCGCAGAGGAGAGTACATAAATAGTTTGGAAGGGGTGTGCACTCATGAATGGCAGCAAGCCGCCGGCCAAGCCGGTCAATCCGGTTCATCCTCCCCGGCGCAACACGGCGGAGACGATCCTGTGGCTGCTTGTCATCCTAGGTCTGCTCGTCCTTGTGCTGCAAGGCACAGGTTATTTGCCTTGGTTTCAATTGCAGGGGACGGCAGCCGTCATCGGGTTGTCCGTGATCGGCGTAGCTCTGGTGAGCGGGGCCGTGTATAGTTATCTGCAGAGCATGAAGCTCAAGCAGACGATCAAGCGGCTGACCGAGCAGCAGCGCAACCGGTTCCGGGGCGTCACGATCAACTCGGACGACGAGCCCGAGGAGACAGTGGAGCAGGAAGAGGAGAAGCTCCGCAACGAGCAGCTGCGCTTCACGGCGATTACCGAGGAGCGGCAGAGGCTGGCCCGCGAGCTCCATGATGCGGTCAGCCAGCAGCTGTTCGCCATCTCGATGACGGCAACTGCAGTAGGACGTACCCTGGAGAAGGACTTCGAGCGGGCCCGCCGTCAGGTCGAACTGATCGAGGAGATGGCTTCTGTCGCGCAGTCGGAGATGCGCGCGCTGCTGCTGCATCTGCGTCCGGTTCATCTGGATGGCAAAAATCTGGCGCAGGCGCTGCAAACGCTGCTGGAAGAGCTGCGGCAGAAGGTGCCGATGCAGATCACCCTAGAGCTGGATCCGATCGTGCAGCTGCTGCCGCATGTGGAAGACCATCTCTTCCGGATCGTCCAGGAGGCGTTGTCCAATACGCTGAGGCATGCCAAAGCAAATGAACTCATCATTCGGATCGAGCGCCACGGCAAGCAGCTGCGGCTGACGATACGGGATGACGGCATCGGGTTCGACATGGAGGAGAAAAAGCAGACTTCATACGGACTGTTGACCATGGAAGAGCGCGTCATGGAGCTGGGCGGCACAATACATGTTATCACGGCGCCCGGTCAAGGTACGGGGATCGAGATCTGGATCCCGATCATAGCGGAGGAAGGCGGAGGCGAATAAGCCGATGGAACAAGAAATTAAAGTACTGCTGATCGATGATCATGAAATGGTAAGAATCGGACTCGCGGCCGTGCTGGATACCGAGGACGGCATCGAGGTCGTAGGAGAAGCCAGCAACGGCATGGATGGGATCCGGCTGGCTGAGGCATACAAGCCGGAGGTCGTCCTGATGGATCTGGTCATGGAGCCGATGGATGGCGTCGAGACGACCAAGAAGCTGCTGGAGATTCACCCGGATTGCAAGGTTATCGTCTTAACCAGCTATATCGACGACGGCAAGATGTATCCGGTGATCGAGGCAGGGGCGTTCAGCTATCTGCTCAAGACCTCCCGGGCCAGCGAGATCGCCGACGCGATCCGGGCCGCTTCACGGGGGCAGTCCGTGCTGGAGTCGCAGGTGGCAGCGAAGATGATGAACCGGTTCCGTCAGCCCAAAGCGCCGGAGACGAAACCGCTCCATGAAGATCTGACGGAACGGGAGATGGATGTGCTCATGCGATTGGCCGAGGGCAAGTCCAACCAGGATATTGCAGATGAGCTGTTCATCGGCATCAAGACCGTGAAGTATCATATTACCAACATTTTCTCCAAGCTGGATGTCGACGACCGGACACAGGCAGCCATCTACGCCCATAAGCATGACCTCGCGAAGTAGCATCTACCGCGCGTTTGTAAGCCCCGCATCTTTCATTTGACTATGGAGGAGCGGGGTTTTTGCTGGGATTTTAATCACTCAATTTTCGCGCCCCAATGAGCTTCATTTTAAGCGAGGCCTATTTTTGCACAGGGGGAGGCTCCTGCTTGCTGGTCCTCGCCGCAGCCCCGCCCAATCCAGCCGGATGATAAGAGCAATAGTCAGCTTGTTGAAAGACATGTCCTGGCGATAAAGAAGAGGGCCCTATAAGAGCCAAACGCTATAAGAGCCCAAATGGTGCTTACAGCCTCTCGTCGCAAGCCGTTCAACTTCTAAGACCCGTACTCTGGTATATCGGAATACGCGACGGAAAAGTACGGATGGTCATTCCTTTGACAGTCGGGAACAAGCATTTGAGTCGGAAACAAGCTCTCTACTCTAACTCAGCGTCAACTCCAGCATTGGATGTCTGATTTACTCAGTTGCATTAAGGCTTCTTTACCGATTTCTGGAGGCGAAAGTTGAGTTGATACGTTTCTAGGGCCCCCGCAAAGTACCTGATTATGCTTCGAAGACAAGGCTCCACGTTGTGGGGCTTCTTGTCTCCGCCTTAAGTGCAGCACCGACCTAGACCTAAAGCTAGGTAGAAAAACCGCCCCTGGTCTGTTATGCCAAACCCCTTAACCCGGTACAATAAAGACATAAGCGAGACAGACAGCTTCAAGGAAAGGATGAGCCAACACGATGAAAAAGTTGTATCGCTCGACAAGAGACAGAAAACTGTGGGGCATCTGCGGCGGCATCTCCGAGATGACGGGCTGGGACGCCACGCTGCTGAGGATCCTGCTGATCGTCGGTACCGTGCTGACGCATGGCGCACTATTGTTCGTCTACGCCATCGCCGGTTTCGTCATCCCGAAGTCGCCTGAACCGCCTTATGGACTGGCCGGCATGGCGGGCGGAGGCAGCTGGAATGCCTATTCGAATTATGGCTCTGCCGCCGACCGCACTTATGATGCGCCGGAAGCCGCTCCGGGCCGGGTAGACCGGATGATGGCGGATATGGAGACGAAGGCGATGCGCAAGGAATTGGATGAACTGCGGAAGCGAATGGCTAACTATGAGAAAGGGGATAACTAATCATGAGTATTTTCAAACGTCTGGGAGATATGACAAGAGCATCGTTGAATGAAGCATTGGACCGCGTGGAGGATCCGGTGATCATGCTGAATCAATACCTGCGCGACATGGAGAATGAGATCTTCGAAGCGGAGCGCACGGTAGCTAAGCAGATGGCATCCGAGCAGATGACCAAACAGCGTGCGGAGCAAGCAGCCGAGCTGGCCGCATCCCGTGAGCAAGCAGCCGAGCATGCGCTCCGCGAAGGCAATGAGGAACTGGCGCGCAAGCTGCTCGAAGACAAGCTGGCGGCCGAGAAGCAGGCCACTGAACTCCGTGATCGTGCGGTGGAACTAAGCTCGCATACCGAGCAGCTCAGAAGCGATCTGGAGCGGATGAAAGAGGAGTTCGTCAACCTGAAGAACAAACGTCAGGAACTGGCATCGCGGGCCGAAGCGGCCAAAGCCTCCAGACAGCTGTCCCAAGTCATCAGTCAGCCTGTGATCCAGGCAGGCGGGGCATCGCGGGGCTTCCATCGGATGGAAGAGAAGATTATGCAGCTGGAGGCCGAAGCGGTTGTGAGCCGGACGACCGGCTTCGCGCCGACGTACAGCGGCACGCCGAGCACATCTGTTGACCCCGGCGCACAGCTGAAGGTTGATGAAGAGCTCGAAGCACTGAAGCGCAAAGTGAATAACTAAGCTGACGAAGGCCCGCTGTCCACCTGGACGGCGGGTTTTTCAATACCGTATAGGATGCCTGGGAGTCAGGCTGCAAAGTGCGGAATTAGCGGCAGAAAGGGTCGTTGGAGCTGCTCGCACCGGAGATTGCGCCGCAATAGCGGCAGAAGGGGTCGTTGGAGCTGCTCGCACCGGAGATTTCGCCGCAATAGCGGCAGAAAGGGTCGTTGGAGCTGTTCGCACCGGAGATTTCGCCGCAATAGCGGCAGAAAGGGTCGTTGGAGCTGCTCGCACCGAAGATTGCGCCGCAATAGCGGCAGAAAGGGTCGTTGGAGCTGCTCGCACCGAAGATTGCGCCGCAATAGCGGCAGAAAGGGTCGTTGGAGCTGCTCGCACCGGAGATTTCGCCGCAATAGCGGCAGAAAGGGTCTTTGGAGCTGCTCGCACCGAAGATTGCGCCGCAATAGCGGCAGAAAGGGTCGTTGGAGCTGCTCGCACCGGAGATTGCGCCGCAATAGCGGCAGAAGGGGTCGTTGGAGCTGCTCGCACCGGGGATCTCGTGGCAATAGCGGTCGGGCCGGCCATTCACCTCGCTCCAAAGCAGCACTTGGTCGCATGCTCGGCGGCATCATAACTTTTTGGTGTAACCTCACATTGAAAGTTGAATAAGTATGAAATTTCGTGCTTATTTCGGGCGGCGAGCCGATAATTGCAGAATAAGCATGATATTTCGTGTTCATGGCGGCATTTTGGTAAAATCGGGCCAAATGAATATGAAATTTCATATTCAACGCATCGCGGTTGGTGCATCGGATGCAGCATTGGATGCACCATCCTCGATGCTGCATTACCACGCAATAAGGCCTTTGCCGCAATTCCTTCAAAGCCCCAACTCTTGCCGAGTTACTGCTCTGGCCCTAAAACCTGCCTAGGGGCTAGGGAGTACAAAACCAACAAATAACGGATCGTGGGTCCGCTGTGCCTGTTTCGGGCAGGGTTTTGTCCCTAACCCATCTGGCCCAGCAGGAAATCGAATATGGCTTCATCCTCATCGCGGCTGAAGTTGGCGGTCTGCTCCGGCAGCTCCACAGTTCCCTGCGCCGCCACAACGGCAAGGATGCGGGTCGTCTCCTTCAGCAGCACAGCATCGTCCGGGCCGCGAAGCATGACGAGCTTGGGATGATTCGCTCGTTTGAAGCCTTCGACGAGCACGACATCCATATCTGTCATCCCTGCGAGCAAGTCCGCTAGCTCCGACGGCTGCTTGCGGATCCAGGCGGTCTGACGGGCAGAGGTGATGGCGACCGCATCAGCCCCTGCCTCCTGATGCTTCCACGTGTCGGTACCCGGATGATCAAGCTCGAAGTCATGGCCGTCATGCTTGACGGTTCCTACCCGCAGGCCGCTTGCTTTGAGATGCCGCAGCAGCTTGCAGAGCAGCGTAGTCTTGCCGGCGTTTTTGTAGCCGACGATCTGGACGACAAAGGGCATGGACATACCGATTCTCCTTCCGTTTTACTGGTGCCATTGTACCTCAAACTCGGGTGATGGGAAATGGCGGCGGGCGGAATAGTCAGCTTTTATTTTGGGGCTGCGGCCATTTCTGGTATGATATGAGAAAAGCGCAAGAGGGGATGTTGGATGTGGGGGAAGAGGAACTTTCACGCTTTAATCGCCGTGCCGTCCCCGTCGGGGAGGCGCAGCAGCTGCTGCTGAGCAGGCTGAGCGGGGTGGAGACGTCCCGGCCGGTGGAGCATGCGGCGCTATGGGAGAGCGGCGGCCGCAGGCTCGCCCAGGCGCTGACGGCGACGTCGGACTGGCCGCCGTTTCCGCGGGCGGGGCTTGACGGCTTCGCCATCCGCAGCGCCGATGTGCTGGAGGCGTCAGCGCGCGAGCCGGTGACGCTGCGGGTGATCGACGCGATCGCGGCGGGAGAGGTCTCCCGCGCGATCGTCGAGCCCGGCACGGCCGTGCGCCTGATGACCGGCGCAGCGGTGCCTGAGGGCGCGGACGCCGTCGTCATGCTGGAGCAGACGGCGCACGCGCTGCTGGCCGGGGCGGCGGCGGTGCAGGTGAAGCACGCCGCCGCCCCCGGCCAGCATATGGCGCAGCCCGGCGAGGAGTTCCGCCTGGGCGGCGCCCTGGCCGGGCCCGGCACGCTGATCACGCCGGGCCATATCGCAGTCTTCGGCACCTTCGGGTATGCCGAAGTGGCGGTCTTTGCGAAGCCGCGCATCGCGGTCTTCGCGACCGGAGGCGAGCTGCTGCCGGTGGGCGCGCAGCTCGAACCGGGCCGCATCCGCGACAGCAACAGCGCGATGCTGGCGGCGCTGGTCGCGCGCAGCGGCGGCGAGCCGGTGCTGTTCGGGGCGCTGCCGGACAGGCTCGACCAGATCGTCGCGGCGATCGATGTTGCGCTCACCTCCTGCGACGGCGTGATGACAACCGGCGGTGTCTCGGTCGGCGACTACGATGTCATGGCGGAGCTGATGAGCAGCATCGCCGAGACGGGCGAATATAGCCGTATGCCATCGCAGGTGCTGTTTACCAAAGTAGCCATGCGTCCCGGCAGCCCGACCTCTGCCGCGATGATCGGGGACAAGCCGTTGCTCGCTCTCTCGGGCAATCCGGGAGCCTGCTTCGTCGGCTTCGAGCTGTTCGGCCGTCCGCTGATCCGGCAGCTGCTGGGCGACGACATGCCGCTCCCGGCATCGCTGCAAGCGGAACTGGGGCACGGCATCGATAAGGGCAGCCCGCATGAGCGGTTCGTCCGCTGCCGGCTGCGGGTAAGCGACGGGCGTCTGCAAGCGGACCCGCTCGGCTACGGCAAGTCCGGTATGATGGCCTCTCTGCCGGCATCCGAAGGCTTGATCCGCGTACCTTCGGGCTCCCGAGGGGCTGCTGCGGGCGACCAAGTGGAGGTACTGCTGCTGCGAGACGCACCGATGGAACAGTAACTGATCAACCGAACTTTTTCTATTGACATCAAGGTGAAACTTCTACGCCTAAGAGATTTGCAAAGCCAAACTAGCTACATAAGCACAAGCGTCGCAGGTTTCATTCATCAGTGGTGCCGCGCAAGCGGCATGAGCGTCTTGTATTCAAAAAAAGGGCCCGGGGGCCCTTTTTATTGTTTGGTCACCCCCCCTCGAGAGGACGGAGTAGCCGCTAATTCGAACAATGACGTGTTTGTGGCAGCACTTTCGGACAGAGGGTACGCTATCTGTCTGGTAACAGCGCATTTATGCCTCAATCCCAGCAATAGCGGAACGTGTGTCCGGCGAAGTAGCATAGAGCCGGGGTTGGTTACAAATAGACGCTAACGTGTCCGTCCCAGTCGCCCATCCCGTCCTAACCTTCCTTGAACGCCAGCAGCTCGTATGTGATGACGCCCATCGGGGCGCTGACATTTACTTTGTCTCCGACTTTCTTGCCGATCAGCTCTTTGCCGAGCGGGCTCTCGTACGAGATCTTGTTATCGGCCACATCCGCTTCCACCGGGCTTACGATCTGGTACTCGATGTTTTCCTTGAACTCGAGGTCATGCAGCGTGACAGCGCTGCCGACACTGACCACACCGGCAGCCCTGCTGCTGGCGTCGACTACTTTGGCGGTCTTGAGCATCCGCTCCAGCTGCAGGATTCGCGTCTCCATGAAAGCCTGGTCGTCCTTGGCTGAGTGGTACTCGCTGTTTTCCTTCAGATCACCGTAACTGATCGCTACTTTGAGGCGTTCGGCGAGCTCCTTGCGCTTGACCGTTTTCAACTCCTGCAGCTCGTCTTCGAGCTTGGCCAGCCCTTCCGGCGTCAGGATCAGTTCATCTTTCTCCACGTGTGCAGCAACCGCCCTTCTTGTTTGTCTTTGGCTGTCCAAAGAGTGTTATGTGCTGCTCCTATTGTATACTATAAGTCTGTTCGAAGCCAAGATGATCCGTGACCGCAGGGCTAAGTATACGACTTGACGAAGGATGATAATCCAGGTTTACTTGAGATTGAGGTGATCAAATCGGATGGATACCAATTATTATGGTACGTTTATCGCGGTCGCGGAGGATTGTCCTGCAGAGCAAGGCGTCGTCCCCCCAACAAGAGGCGGATCAAAGACCAAGGCAGGCATCGAGTATGAGCTGGCCGCAGCCAATCCTTATCGTTATACATCAGACGAGTTGCTTATCGAAACCCATATCCGCCACAAAGGGATGACGGAGGAGGAGCTGCTGCAGCAAGGCGAGGCGATTAAAGCTGCTTTTACGAGCAAGCCTCAGCCTTGCCTGCGCGCGTCCATGCTGCCCAAAAAATTCGGCTGGGGCATTCATTTCGATAGCAAGGGAAGGTTGGCGTTGTACCCGGTGGAGTCTGCGGAGTACCGCGCTTTCGTCGACGGCAGCCGCCCGGACACCAAAGTGCTTCGGGCAATGCGCAACAAAAAGAAAAGCACATGAAGAGCGCCAACTGATCCATACGGCAGTCTGTTGTGGCTGAAATGTTGGAGATTACGGCTGTGTAGGGTGACCGGATCAACCAAAATAGCGATGTCCCTAGCGGACACCGCTATTTGTTCTGCATTAGAAGCGCACGGCTCCTATATGTCAGGCTTGTTCGTTGATCATCCAGCCGCTGTGGGGCATATGCCAGTATGCCTGCATGGAGGCTTCGTAAAGCGTAAACTGGTGCATCAGGTGATCTGCGGGGTTCATCATCTCGCGGGCGGGCAGCTCGCTCAGCTGGCGGAGCATCTGCTCCATCCGCGCAGCCCAGCCGTAAGGACCGCCAAGCTCGCGCTCGACTTTGCCGGGATCTGCCGCCAATGCTGCTCTGAGAGTTGCTTCGTCAAGCGACCAACTGCTATCCTCCTTGCGGAGGAAGCCCAGCTGGGCATAGGCCGGGTCGGACATGACGCTCTCCAGCCGTAGTCTGAGCTCCGGATTGAGGGACTCGGTTACCTCGGTCTCCAGACAGACCAGGGGCCGTAATCTGTCCATAAGGCTCTGGATCCGTATGACGATGGCGTCCGTATCCTGGGCAACCCGCACCGTTATCGGCTGCTCAGCGGATGCTGCCAGCTGCAGCTTCACTCGGCCAGCGTCCAGAATGAGCTCGCTGCCGCGAGCCTCCTGGATCGGACCGCCGTCGATCTGTACACGGGCATGCTCTGCAGCCAGGGAGCGCCTGCCTGCGCCGATGGCCGCGATGATGGATCCGTGGGCGTCACTTAGCCGGAAGCTGTGCGCGGCTTTGACCTCCAACGCCAACAGCTCCCTGGCGCTGTCGGCCAGGATGTCGACGTCCAGGCCAATATCCGCTTGCCGGATCGTCTGCTGCAGCTTGGCCAAGATATGCCCGTTGGTGTCTGCTGCGTTAACATCGATGGTGAGCCGGGTGGTATGCTCGCCGACCACGGCCTCGAAGATATGACGCCCGGGCTCTGCGATGGAGATGCCGTCCTGTGCCAGGTCATAGCTGCAGATCGACTCTGTCCGCGCCGGTGACACGATATGGATCGTATAGGTATGCAATTGGGCTCCTCGGCTGACGCTTCCAGCCAGGCAGCTATCTGATGATGAAGACAATTGCCGTTCCTTCCAGGGGGAGGTATGTGCATGCAGGAAGCTGTGGAGCTCCTGAAGCATCTGGTCGCTTGCCTCACGCCATTCGCGGACGCTATCCGCTGCCGAACGAAGCGTGCGGGCCCAGGTGCCCTTGCCGAAGTAGGAATTGCTATTAAAAGGAGAAATCAGCGATTCCTCATATTGCTGCGGATATGTGGCGTAAGGCATGACCGGTGACACCCGGCTTGCATATTCGGTCCGGGAGATGCTCCTTGCAGAATGTACCATGCGTGCACCCGCCTTCCATGAGGGATAACCTTGCTCTATCCTATACTTAACCCCTTTAGGGATAATTTTACCACTTCCCATAAAAAATGTTGAGCGGCCGCATCAAATGATTAGATGACAGGAAGGAAAATACAAGTTTGAATGGAAATTGTATAGACGCTGAGCAAGCGAGCACATGCTAGCCTAGCAGCTGCACGTACTCGCCCCGTATTGATCATGACAGTACCCTGCTCCAACATGACAGTCCCCAGCTACAATAAGAGGAAGAGGAAGGCCAGCAGGCCAAGCTCCAGTGCGAGCGGCGGGCCAAAGGGATAATACGGCCTTGGGCCATAGCCGGGATAAGGGCCGTAGGGATAGAAAGCCTGTGTTTGAGCAGTGGTATTCTCAGCGGCTTTCTTGCGGTTTTTGGCGTTTTT
Source organism: Paenibacillus jepli (assembly GCF_047238105.1). Classification (NCBI taxonomy): domain Bacteria; kingdom Bacillati; phylum Bacillota; class Bacilli; order Caryophanales; family Paenibacillaceae; genus Paenibacillus; species Paenibacillus jepli. The sequence continues at coordinate 1,453,190 of NZ_JBDFMD010000001.1, read as the reverse complement.
TTTCTTCTCCGGCTTGGCGGCGCTGATATCGGCCCCATAGCTGTGATGTGCGTGTCCCGGATGACCGGAACTGTCTGACGGATGGTCATTAAGCATCAGTCTGCCGCCCTTGCAGGAGCTGAGCACACCGACGTAGCGGCTGCCGTCCTTCATGACTGCGCATACGACCTGACCGCAGAACTGGTTGATCCGCTCCTCGTGGAGCGGAAAAATGGGTTCCATGCGTTGACACCTCCCAGTGCTTCTGCGAGCAGTATATTCACCCGGGGGCGAATGTGTATGGTCAAATACCCAGGAAGTAAAAAGGCGTTTGCAACCAACGATGGAGGAGGAGATGGCAATGGCAATGGCAGATCATCCACAGGTGTCCAAACGGTGGCGTGGTGTCTGGCTGGCGCTGCTGGTATTAATCGCTGGCGCGATCTGGCTGGTGCGACAGGAAAGCCCTATTCCCGCCGGCAGCCAGCCGGCTGTGTCTCTGCCGGAGACGGTGAAGCAGGTCCGGGAATGGATCGACCCCTGGCTGACTGGAGGCGTTGCAAGCGCCGAATGGTCGTACCGCTGGGACGGACAGGCGACCGGAGCCGGGCTGTCGGCGTTAGGGGAGCGTCTGGGGCTGCCCCCCGCTGCACAGACGAGCGAAGGTTATGTCTCCCGCCGTCAAATCGGGGAGGCTTCCTGGACATTATGGCATGACGAGCCTCAGTTCGTGCATCAGGAAGACGACGTTCTAGCATTTGTCCTGCTGCTGGAAATGCCGCCGGGGCTCTCGCGCGAGGAGCTGGCAGAGCTGGCGGATCGCACGGCAACGGGGGTGGCGGAAGGAGGGATCGAGGCGAGATGGTCGCTATCGTTCCGCGGCGTCTCCGATTCGGAGGAGACGGTGCAGCGGATCGCGGACGCGGCAGGCGCCAGGCTCGTAGAGCGGTATGAGGATAGTGGTTCGTCGAGCAGCACATACTATACGGATCGTGTGCAGCGTTCGGCGTTCAGCGGTGAAGCCCGGGTCAACCTGCAGCTTGCCAGCCATTATGACCGGCTCTCGGGGCGTTATACGATTGCCGGCGGTATTCCTCTGATTACTGGTGATTACAGCGCCCGCGATTACTAGAGCAGAGTGGGGCAGTCATCCGTATTTTTTTATAATGCCTCAATAGCACTTCCCCATCAGATATGCTAAACTACGTACAAGATTATCAGTAATGGATGCTTTCAAATACATAAGAAAGAATGAGGGATTATGGCAGAGCACTATACAACGGAACCTATAGCTGCCGCAGGAGCGGTATTTTACTTGTTTGGAGCTACCGGCGATCTTGCCCGCCGCAAGCTGTTCCCCGCATTGTTCAGTCTATATAAGGAAGGCAAGCTTGCGGACGATTTTGCGGTCGTCGGACTGGCCCGCCGTCCCCGTACCAACGAGCAATTCCGGGAAGACGTGTATGAGTCGATCGTCGAGTTCTCCCGCTACAAAGCGGATGACGCCGAGCTATGGCACCGGTTTGCCGAGCACTTCGTCTATATGTCGCTGGATATCAACAATGTCGACGGCTTCCGCGAGCTGAGCGAGCTGACGGCCCGTCTCGATGCGCAGTTCGGCATCCAGGGCAATCGTCTATTCTACCTGGCGCTGGCGCCTTCGCTGTTCGGTCCGGTATCTTACAACCTGCGCGACGGCGGTCTGCTGGAGACCAAAGGTTGGCATCGCGTCGTCATCGAGAAACCGTTCGGATACGACCTGGCGTCCGCCCAGAAGCTTAATGATGAGCTGGCGCAGGTGTTTGACGAGAAGGATATCTTCCGCATCGACCACTATCTGGGCAAAGAGATGGTCCAGAACATCGAAGTGCTGCGGTTTGCCAATGCGTTCTTCGAACCGCTCTGGAACAACAAGCATATTGCTAATATACAGATCACGCTGTCCGAGACGGTAGGCGTCGAGGAACGAGGCGGCTATTACGACAAGTCCGGCGCGCTTCGCGATATGGGCCAGAACCATATGCTGCAGATGCTCAGCATGATCGCCATGGAACCGCCGAGCCGGCTGCATCCCGAGGACATCCGCGATGAGAAGGTTAAGGTGCTCCGTTCCTTGCGGCAGTACGACACGCCGGAGCGGGTGCGCCGTCATGTCGTGCGCGGTCAGTACACGAGCGGCACCGCTCGCGGCAAGGATCTGCCGGGCTACCGCGAGGAAGAATCCGTGGCGCCAGACTCGCAGACGGAGACCTATTTTGCCGCCCGGGTGATGGTGGACAACTTCCGCTGGGCGGGCGTGCCTTTCTATATCCGGACGGGCAAGCGGATGCCGGTGAAGACGACAGAGGTCGTTATCGAGTTCAAAAATGTACCCAATAACGTGCTGTTCGGCGGCAAGCATCAGCTCAATCCCAACCTGCTCGTCATCCGCGTCAATCCGATGGAGGGCATCTATATCAAGATCAATGCCAAAAAGCCGGGCGGCACGGATTCGCAGGTGCAGCCGGTGGCGATGGAATTCTGCCAGAGCTGCCTGATCGGCCTGAACACGCCCGAAGCCTATGAGCGGCTCATCTTCGACGCGACGCGCGGCGAGTCGACGTACTTCACCCGTTGGGACGAAGTGGCCCATGCCTGGGCATTTGTCGACAAGATCGCTGCGGCCTGGCGTGAGGAAACCGCTCCGATCCCAACCTATCCTGCCGGTTCCTGGGGACCGCAGGAGACCGAGCAGCTGCTGGCCAAAGACGGCTACCACTGGTGGCCGGTGAACGGACAGGACGAAGACAACGTCATTTGGGTGTCCAACTCTAAATAATGATTGGTCAATAAAAGTTTCTGTGTTTAGACGGAGTTACCAGAGGAGTTGCGGAGGGAAGAGGGAGGCTGGAAAAAAGCTTATGATTCCGATGTCGCTTTCTTTCAGAAAGCGTTGAGCGCTCGCCTTTGTTCCCGGATTTCTACCGCTGAGTCGGTAAAAATTATGAAATCTGGGAACAACAGCGATTGGAAGCCCCCTCTACCCGCAGCAACCCTCGCAGGACGAAGTCTAGTACAGTTTGCTTTTTTGAGCCAATTTGCTACGAACGAAGGGAAGGCAAGCATGAGTAAACCAATAACCGACGAATTGAAAAAAGAGGTAGCGCGGCGCCGGACGTTCGCGATCATCTCTCACCCCGATGCGGGTAAAACGACGCTGACCGAGAAGCTGCTGCTCTTCGGCGGCGCGATCCGTCTCGCAGGTACGGTCAAGGCGCGCAAAGCCAGCCGGCATGCCACCTCCGACTGGATGGAGATCGAGAAGCAGCGCGGCATCTCCGTCACCTCCTCGGTCATGCAGTTCGATTACCTGGGCCACCGGGTCAACATCCTCGATACGCCCGGTCACCAGGACTTCAGTGAAGACACGTACCGGACGCTGACGGCCGCCGACAGCGCGGTCATGCTGATCGACGTCGCCAAAGGCGTCGAGGCGCAGACGATCAAGCTGTTCCAGGTGTGCCGCAAACGCGGTATCCCGATCTTCACCTTCATCAACAAGCTTGACCGGGAGGGCAAGAGCCCGTTCGATCTGATGGAGGAGCTGGAGCAGGTGCTGGGCATCCGCGCAGTGCCGATGAACTGGCCGATCGGGATGGGCCGAGATCTGTGCGGCGTCTACGACCGGATGAAGGACCAGGTGGAGCTGTTCCAGGGCAACGATCACTCGAAGATCGAGGTCCGCAAGGTTGACAGCTACAACGATGATATTATCGGCCAGATGGCCGGCGAGTTCCTGCACGAGCAGCTGAAGGGAGACCTGGAGCTGCTGGACGTCGCAGGCGATCAGTTTGATCTGGAGAAGGTGCAGCAGGGCGAGCTGACGCCGCTGTTCTTCGGCAGTGCCGTCAACAACTTCGGCGTCCAGACCTTCCTGGAGAACTTCCTGCAGCTCGCGCCGTCGCCGACCTCACGTGTAAGCTCGGAGGGCGTCATCGAGCCGACCGAAGAGAAATTCTCCGGTTATGTGTTCAAGATCCAGGCCAACATGAACCCGGCGCACCGCGACCGGATTGCGTTCCTGCGGATCTGCTCGGGCCGCTTCGACCGCGGCATGAGCGTCAAGCATGTGCGGGTGGGCAAGGAGATCAAGCTGTCGCAGCCCCAGCAGTTCCTGGCTCAGGACCGCGATATCGTCGAGTCGGCGTATCCCGGCGATATTATCGGTTTGTTTGACCCCGGCATTTTCCGGATCGGCGACTCGCTCTCCCAGAGCGGACAGATTACGTTCAATGAGCTGCCGACTTTCTCGCCGGAGATCTTCGCCAAGGTCACCGTCAAAAATGCGCTCAAGCACAAGCAGTATCAGAAGGGCATCGACCAGTTGACCGAGGAGGGCACGATCCAGGTGTTCCACTCGACCGGCAACTTCGACGAGACGATCCTCGGCGTCGTCGGCCAGCTGCAGTTCGAGGTGTTCGAATATCGGATGAAGGGCGAGTACGGGGTGGATATCCAATTGCACCGGCTGCAGTTTCAGTTCGCCCGCTGGATCGTCGACGACAAGATCGATCCGTCCAAGTACCGGATTAATTCGACCCTCGTCAAGGACAAAAAAGGCAACTATGTCGCCCTGTTCGAGAATGAATATGCGATGCGCACCGCCATGGACAAAAACCCGACCTCGCAATTTTTGGAGACCGCGCCTTAATGAAAAATTCCATCAAATTGTACACGCAGAGTCCCATGCTAAAGAAGCATGGGACTCTTCCGTTTTTAGCCTTACTTCGGTGCTAAATTTAGCTAAAATAAAGCGCTTTATTTCAGCGAAAAATATTTACACTAAGCGGCTCCCTGGACTATACTGATCTTGTAATCAAGCAGGTTTAGAGGTTGCTAAATTTAGCAAAACGGATGTGGGATTTACTTTATTTAGGGGGAGTAATATGACGATACTTCAGATGAATTTTGAAAGTCAATATTTGAAATCGAATCATGACATTTCGATTATTTTGCCCAACAAGCCAAGAGAGATATCGGCAAAGGAATTTTATGAAAGCGGTAAAAAATATAAAGTATTATGGCTGCTGCACGGCACCTTCGGCGACCACTCCGACTGGGTCCGTCGCACGAATATCGAGCTATACGCCATCGAGAAAGATCTGATCGTCGTCATGCCGTCCGCGCTCAACAGCAACTACTCCAACTGGGACAAGGCGATGATGGGCTACGGGATGTACGACTACTTCACGGAAGAGCTGATGCCGATGGTGCACAACTGGCTGCCGGCTTCGAGCAAGCGCGAGGACAACTTCATCGCCGGGCTGTCGATGGGCGGGCGCGGCACGATCAAGTTCGCGGTCAACCATCCGGACAAATTCGCGGCGGCAGCGGTGCTCTCGGCGGCTCCGGTCGACTTCAGCTCGCTGACCGAGGAAGAACTCCATAAGGACGATATGTTCGCCCGCCGTCTGCTCGGGATGGTGGAGAATGCAGGCGGTCTGGAGGCGTTCATCCAATCCGAGGAAAATGTCTGGGACCGACTCGACAAGCTGGCGGGCACTGGGCAATTGCCTCGTCTGCTGTTCGCTTGCGGGGAGGACGACACGATGATCTGGGACAACCTGAAGCGCTTTAGAGCGCACTTCGACGCCAAGGACATCGCTGCCTCGTATTGGAGTCTGGCGGGCTATGGTCACGAGTGGCGGTTCTGGGACCTGGCGATCCAGCACGCATTGGAGTTTTTCGGCCTGGAGGATGTAGGCGCAAGCCCGTATTGATCGCATCACCATCCTATGAACGAGAGGACAGATAAACCGATGAGCGGAAAGATTGTGATCCTGCCTGGCGACCCGGATGACAACAACCGGGATTACTTGCCGGAGGCGATCAAGGACTCGACATTAGTCGTAAATGAAAACGGTAACAACTCCCAGGTTTATCCTGAACGGCTGAAGGAATACAAGGAGAAGATCATCGGCGATCAGGAGGACACCTGGTACGAATATGTACCTGCCTCCTACGATGGGAGCCGCAAGGTGCCGCTTGTCGTCGGCATGCACGGCGGCCTCATGACCGGTTGGGGACAGGCGATCTACACGTCCTGGACGCTGGTGGCCGACCGCGAGGGCTTCATCGTGTTGTTCCCGAGCGCCGGCTTGCGCCGGTTCTGGATCGTCGATTGCGAGAAAGACAAGCTGGATATCGCCGCATCGCCGCGCGAGGACGGCATCTACATCAATATGCCCCCTGAGCGTCCAGAGGATAACCATGATATGAATGTCATCCTCGCGCTGATCGAGCGGATGAAGCAGAAGTACGAGATCGATGCGGGCCGCGTCTATATGCAGGGCATGTCGATGGGCAATATGATGACGAGCCAGATCGTCCGCTACTACGGGCATCTGTTCGCCGGCAAGGCCGGCTCAGGCGGACCGTCGAGCCCCGGGCTGCTGTTCGACCGCAATGACGTGGTGATCAATCGCGGCGGCCCCTTGGCAGTGTGGCAGACGCGGCTGGAGCATGATATTACGCCGCCTCACTTCGAGGGCGATACCGAGTACGTCGTCCGCCGCAACCGGGAGTATTGGCAGCGGATCAACGGCTGCCGCAGCCTGCCGGAGCTGAAGGTGATCGGCGAGGACAACTTTGCCTTCTACAAGGGCGAGCAAGCCGACATGGTGTTCCGCGATGTGAAAAACCGCGACCACGGCCAGACGTTCGACGATGCCCAGCTCGTCTGGGACTACCTGTTCTCCGGCTCCCGGAGGGCGGAGGATGGCCGGATCGTCCATGATGAGTCGATCTCGCCGCGTCAGGGCGACGCCTTTAATATCGTACTCATGGCAGGATGCGAACGCGCTTATGTGAACAACCGTCTCGCCCTGATGAAGGGACCTGCGATCAAGCGGCAGAAGCTGAAGTACCATGGTTTGAACGGCGACTCGATCGTCCGTGGCGAATACTTGTGTGTCCCCGTATCGTTTATCGCCGAGGTGTACGGCGACGGCTCGGGTGTCCGATCCGGCGACGAGGGGCAATCGGCGGAGCTGACGCTGCGGGACGGCCGGACGCTGCAGTTCGCGCGCGGCAGCATTGGTTGCGTGGTCGACAATACGGTGCATGCGATGCTGTGCGAAGCGATCTACGTCGATGGCGAGCTGTACGTACCGATTCAGTGGATCAGCCAGCGACTGCTCGATCATACCGCCTCGACATGCGAGGACGTGCTGTACATTACGGATCATTACGCCGAGCTCTCCAAAAATATGGCGCAGCTGATCCGCGACGAAATTTTCGGCTGAAAGGATGTGCCGGCGTGGCCGTTATTAAAATGAACTTTTTGTCCAAGGCGCTCGGGATGCAGACCAACCTTACGGTATGTCTGCCTAGCTACAGCTTTGCCGACAGCATGGAGGGACGCGAGGTCGCTTACGTGCAAGGCATGAAGTTCCAGTGCCTATACCTGATGCATGGCGGCAGCGGCGATGACAGCGATTATGTCAACTTCACGAATATCGTCCGTTATGCCGATCGCAACAAGCTGGCGGTCATCATGCCGGGGGTTCACAACTCGGCGTACACCGATCTGCCGTATGGACGATACTTCACCTATGTCGCGGAAGAGCTGCCGCAGCTCTGCGAAGCATTCTTCCCGATCTCCGGCAAGCGGGAGGATACGTTCGTCGGCGGGCTGTCGATGGGCTCGCACGGGGCGATGAAGCTGGCGATGCTTTACCCCGAGCGATACAGGGCGGCGCTCATGATGTCCGGTGCCTCGTATCGTCCAGGCATCCCAAGCATCGTCAAGACGAAGAACGGCGAGTTCGACTGGGAGACGGACATGCGGGTCCCGGTCGGGCAGGAGCTGCAGGACAACCTTCATGACGAAGCGTTCCTGCGCGGCACCGTCAATGACGTCTATGCGGCGGCGCGCCGCAATATCGAGGAGGGCAAGCTGCTGCCGAAGCTCATCTTCCGGGTCGGCGACAGCGATCATGCGCTGTACCGGACGATCCGCGCCGAGGAGGATCTGAGGCAGTGGGGCTATGATACGACGCTGGAGATCGTGCCGGGGATGGGCCACGAGTGGGATCTGTGGGACGAGACGCTCCGGCTCGCTGCCGATGAGTGGCTGCCGCTCCGTCGGACGCCGATCTATCCCGACTGAGGACTAGATAGGATGAGGAAGAAAGGAGGGAGAGGATGGCCAGACCAGCAGTCGGTAAGCGTCAAGCAGATCGCCGAGACGCTTGGTCTGTCGCCGAGCACCGTATCGATGGTGCTCAACAACCGGAGCGGTGAGTTTCGGATCGCCGAGAGCACAAGCCAGCGGGTGCTGCTTACGGCCCAAGAGCTCGGGTACCGCTCCTCCGAGACGCGAGTCAAGCGCAAAAAACGCGGCTTCGGCAAAACGATCGTATGCACCTTTTGTCCCCATAACTTCGAAAAGGGGCCGATGTCTTCCTTTTACGAAGGATTCTATCGCTTCATGAAAGAGCAGAGCGACCATTACGAGACGATTATTTTCCCCTTCGAGCTGGGTTTGCTGAAGCAGAAGATGTCGTTTATCTCCAAAGACTTTATGGCCGGCGCGGTCATGATGGCGCTCACCGAGGAGGATCTGGAGTTCCTCGAGAACACCAAGTTCGATGTGCCGATCGTCCTGTACAACCGCACAGCCAAGGGCTATTGCTCGGTGCTGACCGACGACTATTCCGTCGGCAACAGCGCGATGGAGCATTTCATCAAGCGGGGCCATGAGCGGTTCGCGATCGTCTCGCCCAACTACTCCAGCCGGGCGCTTAGTCTGCGGTCGACCGGCTATTGGGACAAGCTGAGGAGCTCGGGGCTGGAGAGCAAGGGCGCAGTCGCGCTGCCCGTAACCTACGGCGACGACAGCGATGCAGGCGGTTATGCGGCTACCAAGGAACTGCTGCAGGGCGACGCGCTGCCGAGCGCGCTGTTCGTCCCCAGCGACAATATGATCAGCGGCGTCCTGCGTTGTCTGAAGGAGCATAACATATCGGTCCCCGGCGAGCTGGAGATGATCTCCTACGGCGACAAGCCGGTCAACTCAATCGTCACGCCGAGCATTACCAGCTTCGTCCCGCCGTCCCGGGATATGAGCTATAACAGCGCCAAGCTGCTGCATTCCTTTATTGAGAGCGGCACATTCACAGATACGGCGAGACTGAGCTTCGAGTCGACCTGTATCTTCCGCGAGAGCTGCCCGGAGTAAATCAGCCAAAGGAGAAGACCATGAACAAAATAACGAATCAGATTATGCTCATCACGTATGCCGACAGCATGGGGAGCAATCTGAAGGAAATGAAGAAAGTGCTTGAGACGCATTTCGAGGGCGTGGTTGAAGGGCTTCATATCCTGCCGTTCTTCCCTTCCTCGGGCGACCGCGGGTTCGCCGTCATCCATTATGACGAGGTCGACCCTGCCTTCGGCGACTGGGAAGATATCCGCCAATTGTCGGAGCGCTATTATCTGATGGCCGATTTTATGATCAATCACGTCTCGATCCGCTCGGAGGAGTTCGTCGACTATATGCAGCGGGGCGACGAATCGCCGTATAAGGAAATGTTCATCCATTGGGACGAATTCTGGCCGGGCGGCGAGCCGACAGAAGCCGATATGGAGACGCTGTATCGCAGGAAGATGCATGGACCGTACAAGGAATTCACGCGGGCGGACGGCAAGACGGTCAAGCTGTGGAACACCTTCTTCGAGGAGCAGGTCGACATCGATCCATGGGCGCCGGCTACACAAAGCTACTACGAGCGCAATCTGGGACGGCTCGCCGAGTATGTGCCGCTGATCCGCTTCGACGCCTTCGCCTACGCTTCCAAGAAGCCTGGCACGAGCTGCTTTTTCGTCGAGCCGGAGGTGTGGGATGTTCTGGATATCGGGATGCGGCCGCTGAACAAATACGGCACGGAAATGCTGCCCGAGATCCACGAGAACTACAAGATCCAGCTCAAGATGGCGGAGCGCGGCCACTGGGTGTACGACTTTGCGCTGCCGATGCTGCTCCTGCACGCACTTATGACCGGGCGCTCGGACCGGCTTCTCCACTGGATGCGGATCTGCCCGCGCAAGCAGTTCACCACGCTCGATACGCATGACGGCATCGGCGTCGTCGATGTCGCCGGTCTGCTGACCGATGAGGAGATCGACCTGGTGCGCGATCGCGTCAATACGAAGGTGGAGCCGCTGCAGCAGTATATCAACTTCCCGCCAGGGATCGTCAAGATGTCCGGCGCCAAAGCGAGACAGTACCAGCTGATGTGCACGTACTATTCGGCATTGGATGAAGATGACGACGCTTACACGCTCGCCCGCATCATCCAGCTGTACGCGCCGGGCATCCCGCAGGTGTACTATGTCGGGCTGCTGGCCGGCGAGAATGACGAGGAATCGCTGAAGCGTCTCGGCGAGCCGCGCAGCGTCAATCGCCACAACTATACGGCGGAGGAGATCGCCGAGCGCGTCCAGCTGCCGATGCTGCAGCAGCTCTATGCGATCATGCGCTTCCGCAACAGCCATCCGGCGTTCGGCGGCGAGGTCGAGATCGGCGAATCGTCAGGTGAGGGCCGGATGGTCATCACCTGGCGGCAGGGCGAGGCATGGACGACGCTGGAGGCCGATCTGGGGACCAAGGCGTATGCGATCAGCGCCAGCGACAGCGAGGGCGCGGCTGAGACGCTCTTCCGTTACGAGGGCGCAGCCGCCGGGGAGGGAGCGCGATGAGCTTCGACCGACGCGTCGATCCCGAGCTGACCGGCGCGCTGGACATCCTGCCCGTGCTGCGGCTGCCGGAGGATATGGGCATGATCCGGTCGTTCGCACCGCCGCCGCGAGACAAATCGCTAGAGGTGCGAGAGACGGATCTATATATCGCAGGGGCAGATGGCCGGCAGATGCTGGTCAAGCGGTTTGAGCCGATCGGTGAGCCCGACGGCCCCCGGCCCGCGATCCTGTGGACCCACGGCGGCGGCTATATCCTCGGCCATCCGGATGGAGAAGGGTATGTGTGTGAGCAGCTCGTCATCCATACCGGCTGTGTAGTGCTGGCGCCCGACTACCGGCTCGCGCCGGAGCATCCGTATCCGGCGGCGCTGGAGGACAGCTACGCCGCGCTGGTGTGGCTCGCGCAATCGGCCGAGGAGCTGCGTGTCGACCCGACCCGAATCGCTGTCGGAGGCGGCAGCGCCGGCGGCGGACTGGCAGCAGCGCTGGCCTTGATGGCCCGGGATCGCGGAGGCCCGCGGATCTGCTTCCAGATGCCGCTCTACCCGATGCTCGATCATCGCAACGAAGCGCCGTCGACCCGCGAGGAACTGCACCCCGCGGTATGGAGCCGTCCCAACAATGAGGTGGCCTGGCAGATGTATCTCGGCACTGCCGACCCGAGTCATCCGTGGGCCTCGCCCGCGCGGGCAGAGGATCTGTCGGGGCTGCCGCCGGCCTATCTGTGCGTAGGGCAGCTGGACCTGTTCCGCGACGAGACGATCGAGTATGCCGCGCGTCTGATGCGGGAGGGCATCGATGTCGAGCTGCACGTCCATCCGGGCTTGTACCATGCCAGCGAGCTGTTCGTGCCGGATGCCGCGATTAGCCAGCGCGTGCGCGCAGGGTATGTGGATGCGCTGGCGAGAGCATTTGCCAGAGCGGTCAAATAGGAGGGGGAAGCATGGGAATCCTTAGGTTCAACTTCCGCTCCGAGGTGCTCAGTCTGACGACCAATGTGACGGTCTGTTATCCGACGAGCGGTCTGACGACGAACCTCGGCTATCGGGAGCCATTGCTGGAGCAAGAGACGAAGCAGGCGTACAAGCCGGGGATGAAGTTCCAGACCGTGTACGTGCTGCACGGCGGCGGCGAGGACGATTCGGTGCCTTACCGCTATACGCGGCTGGAGCAATACGCCGAACGCAACATGGTGATGACGGTCACGCCTGCGGTCAACGACAGCCTGTACACCAACACAAAATACGGCTTTCGTTATCTGGAGTACCTGACCGAGGAGCTGCCGCTGGTCATCCAGTCGCTGTTCGCCTCGGCACCGGGGAGGGACAACACCTTCGTCGTCGGCCTGGCGATGGGCGGCAACGGGGCGCTCGGGCTGGGCGTTATCCGGCCGGATCTGTACAACACGGTCGTCGATCTATCGGGCGGCATCGGGATGACGCTCGATCGCGAGGAATACCGCAAAAGTCTGCATTGGGGCTTCTCGCGGGTGCGCGATACGTTGTATGGCGAAGACGAGTTCGAGGGCTCCGAGCATGATCTTTACGCCTGCGCGGAGCGCAATATCGCCGAGGCCAAGACGCTGCCGACGTTCCGCATCGCCGTCGGCGAGGATGACTTCATCCGCGACCGGGTATTCAAGGACTACGCCGAGCTGCGGCGGCTCGGCTATCCTGTGCAATATGAGGAAGCGCCGTCGATGGGGCACGATTACGAGATGTGGGATGTATACCTCAAGAAGACGCTCGATGAGTGGCTGCCGCTGCGCAGAGCGCCGATCTACGACCATCCATAAGCGAATACCAACCAACTTCAAGGGGGAAGACGAGTATGTGGAAGAAAAGCATGGGCATTGGGTTGACTGTAGTGATGGCAGCGAGCCTGCTGGCGGCCTGCGGCAAGGATAATGCAGAGCAACCGGCGGCTGCAGGGAACAAGGGAGAGGAGCCGTACACGGTCAATTTCGCCTATCATGCGCCGAAAGAAGGCAATCAAGCCGAAGTGAACGAGTTGATCAACGAGCTGACGATGAGAGATCTGAATATGAAGGTCAATCTGATGCCGATCACGTGGGACACATATAATTCCAAAATGCCGATGATGCTGGCGGCCCAGGAACCGATCGACATCTCGTTCGTTTTTGCATTCAGCCTGCCGAGCTTCATCGACCAGGGCTATATCGTCGACGCTTCCGACTACATGGAGCAGACGAAGGATCTGCAGGAGGTGCTTGGCGAGGACTTGCAGGGCGGCTATATCGGCGATATGCTGGCAGGCTTCCCGATGATGAACGTGCGCGCCACGCCATCGGGCATCTTTGTCCGCAAGGACATCTTCGAGGAGCTGGGCTACGAGGCTTCGGACTTCAATATTACGACCGACGACATGTCCACCTTCGGCCAGCTGACCGAGATGTTCGCCAAGGTCAAGGAGCAGTATCCCGACATGACGCCGTTCAACGGCTACCGTACGTTTGGTCTGAACACGATCACGTATATCGACGGTGTCGGCGATCAGTTCGGCGTGCTGGAGAACTATGGCCAGACGGACAAAATTACGAACTGGTACGAATCCGACCAGTTCAAGCAATTTGCGCTCCTGAACCGCGAATGGTTCGAAAAAGGCTACTCGTCCAAGGATATCGCCGTCGACAAGGAGCTGGGCCAGGCCAAGATGAAAGCGGGCAAAACGTTCGCCTTCTTCGCCTCCTACGGCGCGAACGCGCTCACTGATGTCAAATCGCAAACCGGCTACGATACGGTGCTGATCCCGGTATCGCACAAGATGAAGTCGACAACCGCCGTCAACGGCGCGCTGAACGTCGTCCTGAACACGTCGGCGAACAAGGAAAAGGCGTTTGAGTTCCTGAACTGGGCATACACGAACAAAGAATTTAATGACTTACTGAACTGGGGCGTCCCCGGCAAGGACTGGATCGTCAACGACCAGGGTCAGGCTGATTATCCAGAAGGTGTCACGGTATCCACGGTCAACTACCACAACGACTTTGGCTTCATCTATCCGAACCAGTATCTGATGACGCCATGGAGCGGCAGCCCGGCAGACATCTGGGAGAAATACAAGGCGTTCAGCGACGATGCGCTCGTCTCCAAAGCGTACGGCTTCACCTTTGACTCCTCGGCGGTCGCGACGGAGCAGTCCCAACTGGCGGCTGTACTGGCCAAGTACGAGGATGCCCTCTCGTTCGGTGCGGTTGATATCGAGCCGACATTGAAGAAGTTCAACGACGAGCTGTATGCTGCGGGCCTGCAGTCGGTCATGGACGAGAAGCAGCGTCAGCTGGACGAATGGTGGGCTGGCAAGTAATTACAAGTGCCAGAGGCTGCAGACGCAGCCTCTGGCCACTAGTGACGAAGGGAACGGATGGGTATGAGAAAACTAAAGCCGTATATGCCGCTCTATGTCATGATGATCCCGTGCGCGCTATATCTGCTGATCAACAATTATGTACCGATGGCCGGCATTATCGCCGCCTTCAAGTCGTTCAAAGCGACAGAAGGACTGCTGGGCAGTCCGTGGGTAGGCTGGCGCAATTTTGAATATTTGTTCAAGTCCAACGATATGATGATCATCATCCGTAATACCATGCTTTACAATATTGCCTTTATTCTGGTCAATAACGTAATTGGCATCATCATTGCGATTATGATTACGAACGTCAAAAGCAAGCGATACCAGAAATTCTATCAAAGCTCGGTACTGCTGCCGTTTACGATGTCGATGGTCGTCATCAGCTATGTCGTGTTTGCCTTCCTCAGCCAGCAGAACGGTATGCTGAACAACAGCATCTTCCAGAGCAATCCGATCCAGTGGTATAACGATCCTACCTGGTGGCCGCTTATTCTGACACTGGTCCAATGCTGGAAATATGTCGGCTACGGTATTCTGATCTACATTGCAGGCATCTCGGTTATCGACAAATCGTTGTACGAGGCCGCCTCCATCGATGGAGCGGGCGTATGGAAGCAGATTACGCGGATTACGCTTCCTTCCCTCATGCCGGCGATCATTACGCTGTTTTTGCTGAGCATCGGCAGAATTTGTTACTCGGACTTCGGCTTGTTTTATCTGATCCCGCAAAATTCCGGTCCATTATTTAACGTGACCGCCACGATAGACACCTACGTCTATAGCGCTTTAATGACGCCAGGAGGCATCGGCCGCTCTGCGGCAACCGGTTTGATGCAGGCCGTGGTTGGCTTCGTCCTGGTGCTGGGTGCCAATGGGCTCGTCCGCAAGCTAAGCTCAAGGGACGCGATGTTCTAATTCCCGGGCAGAGAAAGGATAAACGGTGATGATCGACAACAAGATTCAACAAATGATCATAAACGGCATACTGATGATCATCGCGATTGCGATGATCGCTCCGCTGCTGCTGCTATTCCTCTCCTCCATTACGGAGGAGAACATGCTTGTGGCCAACGGCTATTCATTTTTTCCAGAGTCGCTCAGCATGGGAGCCTACACCTATATCGCCGACAATTCAGAGATGATATTTAGCGCCTACGGCATTACGATCGTGGTGACGCTGATCGGTACGACGATTGGGCTGCTCATTACGGCGATGATGAGCTTTGCACTCTCGGTCAGAGGACTGCCGGGTACGAGTGTCATAAGCTTCCTGGTCTTTTTTACGATGCTGTTCAATGGCGGTCTGGTGCCGTCCTATATTATGTGGACGAGCATGGGCGTCGTCAATTCGATCTGGGCGTATGTTTTTCCGTTCCTGCTGACGAACGCCTTCAATATTATTTTGATTCGCTCTTATTTTGCCACGAACATTCCAAACGAGATCTACGAATCGGCGAAGATGGACGGCGCCGGCTATTACCGGATATTCGCGACGATGGTGCTGCCGCTGGGCAAGCCAATTCTGGTGACAATCGGTCTGTTTACTGGGCTTAATTACTGGAACGATTGGCAGAATGGCCTGTATTTCATCACCCAGCCGGACATGCTCAGCATCCAGGCGCTGCTCAATAAGATGAATCAGAATATCCAGGCGGTCATCTCATACACGAGCGTCAGCTCAAGCTCAGCAGCGTCCATCCCGCATGTGTCGATTCGGATGGCGATCGCCTTTGTCGCGATTCTGCCGATTCTGGCGATGTATCCGTTCCTGCAGAAGTATTTTGCCAGCGGCATCATGGGCGGTGCAGTGAAAGGGTGACGAACACCCATAAGTTAAGCTCCCTCTCAAAGGCCGAAGAGGCACGGAATCGTTCTGGAGAAGCGGAGCGCTCGCCTTTGTCCCCGGATTTTAACCGCAATGCGGTGAAGATAAAGAAATCCGGGGACAACAGCGATCGGAAGAACGATCCGTGACCGTAGGCTCTGTTTTGAGGGGATTCTTGCATACTGGAGGGAGAGGAAGCACAGACATGAAAGGAACAATCAAGCTGCTGCCTGGCGAGCCCAATGAAGCCAACCGGGATTATCTGCCCGAGGCGATCAAGGGCTCGACGATGGTCGTCAACGAGAACGGCAACAACTCGCAGCCTTATCCCGGTCGGCTCCGCGAGTACAGCGAGACGGTCGTCGGAGAGGCGGCATCGACCTGGTACGAATATATCCCCGCCTCTTATGACGGCTCCAGGCCCGTGCCGCTCGTCGTCTCGCTGCATGGCGGCCTGATGACAGGCTGGGGGCAGGCGATCTATACGTCATGGACGCATATCGCCGATCGCGAAGGGTTCCTCGTGCTGTTCCCCGATGCGAGCGAGCGCAAGGTGTGGATGGTCGAATGCGAGGAGAAGACGCTCGAGATTATTGGCAAGCCCAATCCTGAAGGGTTCTACCTGCATCGTGCGCCGGAGGACCCGGCGGACAATCGCGACATGCAGGTCATCCTGGCGCTGATCGAGCGGATGGAGCGCACCTATGCCATCGATTCTAGCCACATCTTTATCCACGGGATGTCGATGGGCGACATCATGGCGAATCAAATGCTGCGGCATTACAGCGAGCGTTTCGCTGCCGGCTCCGGTTCGGCCGGCATGACCTGGCCCGAGGTGCTGTGGGATGAGGCGGGCGAGCCGCGCCGCCAGCCGGCGCCGGTGCCGGTCATGCAGTCGCGGATGGAGCATGACGAGATCCCATTCCACGACGGGGAGACCGGCATGTTCATCCGCTCCAACCGGGACTTCTGGAAGCGGGTCAATGGCTGCGACTCGCTGCCCCGATTGCGGATCGACGGCGAGAACAACCTGGCGTTTTATACAGGCGAGCATGCCGACTTCGTCTACCATGAGGTGAAGAACCGCGATCACGGCCAAACCTTCGACGACGCCGAGCTGGTGTGGCAGCATCTGTTCGCCAAGGTGGTCAAAGGGGAGGCGAACGACCCGGAAGCGCAGGGCGACGCCTGGTCCGTCGCGATGGCCGCAGGCAGCCGCAAGGCGTACGTTCATCAGCGTCTGGTAGAGATGAGCGGACCGGCGTTCATGCACGATAAGTTGAAGTACCACGGACTGAACGGCGACGCGATCGTCCGAGGCTCTTATCTGATGACGCCGGTGTCATTTGCCGCCGAGCTGCTCGGCGGTCAGGTGACCGAGACGTACGAGGGGCGGGCGGCGGAGCTGATGGTTCCGGATGGCCGGACCTTCCAGATCGCTCAAGGCAGCATCGGCTGCGTCGTAGACAATCGGGTCGAGTCGATGCTGTGCGAGGCAGTCTATCGGAACGGCGAGCTGTATCTGCCGATCGCATGGTTGCTTTGCCGCCACTTTGGCCGCCAGGCCTCCGCTTGCGGGGACGTGCTCTACATTACCGATCATTACGCCGAGCTGTCGCTGTTTACGGCGGAATTGATCCAGGAAGAGATATTGCGTTAATCGAGGTTGTATTGGAAGGAAGGGTGAGCCATATGAGAGAGACATCATCGATTCCCGGTCCCCGGGAACTAGAGCAAATGAAGCGTTTGGGCGATTTCATGAAAGCCCGAAAGCTGGCGGATTACATCAAGCTCAATCGTCAAGCGGAGCCCGGCGGCATTGTATTCGCAGGAGATTCCATTACCGAAGGCTTCCCCGTCCATGAGCTGCTGAGAACAAACAAGCGGCTGTATAACCGGGGCATCGGCGGCGACACGACGACAGGACTGCTGCGCAACATAGGCCATCTGATTCTCGATCTGCAGCCAGCCCAGCTGTTCCTGATGATCGGCACCAACGATCTGGGCGAGGGCGAGTCCCCGGACGCAATCGTGACGCGCATTCGGGAGATCTGCGAAGCGGTGCGGGCACGACTGCCTGAGACAGAAATCGTACTGCAGTCGATCTATCCGGTCAACCGCAAGGCCGAGCCGGCCCTGCCATTTCCGGTCGTCGGCAGCCGATCAGGCGAGGCAATCGTCCATGTCAATCAGCAGCTCATGCAGATTGCCGGCGACCTGGCGGTAAGCTATGCGGACATACACGTCTTGCTGACAGATGAGAGTGGCAAGCTGGACATAACCTACACGTATGATGGTCTGCATCTAAATGTGCA
Organism: Paenibacillus jepli; assembly: GCF_047238105.1. NCBI lineage: Bacteria > Bacillati > Bacillota > Bacilli > Caryophanales > Paenibacillaceae > Paenibacillus > Paenibacillus jepli. The sequence goes on along the minus strand of NZ_JBDFMD010000001.1, from coordinate 1,434,959 downwards.
TGGCTATGAGGTTGTGACGACAGATATCCAAAGCAGACTGCTGTCATGAAGCCGGCCAGCAGCACTCGGATGCAAGGGTAGCCGCCTATGTCTGAACTACATGTGACCCCGACCGAGACCAAGCCTGTTGTTACGATCTGGAATCGGGCCTTTATTAGCATCTTTATGATCAATATTGTTTTGAATATGGCACAATTCATGATGAACACGCTCATTCCGAACTATGCGGAGCATCTGGGTGCAACGGCAGTTATGGTAGGCATGGTATCGAGCATGTTTGCGGTGACGGCGCTCGGCATCCGGCCCGTCGTCGGCCCCGCCACCGGCTTCTTTCGCAGCAATCGGCTGCTGGCTGTAGCGGTCGGCATCATCTGTGTGGCTTTCTTATGCTATAGTATGGCCGATTCGATCGAGATGGTTATCACAGGACGGCTGCTGCACGGCATTGGCATGGGCTTTCTGGCCCCTTTGTCACTGGCGCTGGCAAGCGATGCGCTCCCCAATGACAAAATCGCTTCGGGCATTGGCATCTTCTCCCTTGGTCAAGCCGTTGCGACGGCAATCGGACCATCACTCGGTCTGGAACTAGTGTACGCCTTCGGATATTCGTTTACGTTTATGGTCGGCGCAGTCATGATGATCATCGTGCTGATGATGGCTTTGAGGCTGAGGAGTCCGGTCCCAGATCGTTCTGGAGGGTTCAAGCTGTCGCTTAACAACTTCTATGCACGGGAGGTCCTGGTCCCAGCCGTCATGATGTTTTTCCTGGCAGGCGCGTACTCCTGCATCAATTCATTCATTCTAATCTACGGCAAGATGAACGGCGTGCACAATATCGGTTTGTTCTTCACGGCCTATGCCGTCTGCGTACTGTTCTCGCGGCCCTTCAGCGGCAAGCTGGCAGACAAGTACGGGCTTGATAAAATGCTTATTCCAGGCATTCTGTTCTTCGCCTTGTCGTTTATCCTTATTAGCTACGCCCGTACCTTGCCGATGTTTCTACTCGCTGGTGCAGTGTCAGCATTCGGTTACGGCATCTGCCAGCCGATTATTCAGACACTGTGCATGAAGCTGGTCGACAAGGAGCGTCGCGGAATCGCGGGTAACACTACCTATATTGGTGTTGACCTTGGTTACCTGCTGACACCGACGCTGGCCGGCGCAATCGTGACGTATGTGCATCATGAGAACGGCAGCATGATCAGCGGCTATTCCATTATGTTCCAGGCAATGACCATTCCCATTCTCATCTCATTGTTTATTTTTCTGGCGAAGAAGCGCAAGCTCGGCTTGTAGCTCCTTCGTTATTTTTTTTCCAAAATCATGATTGACACGAGAACGCATTCATGGCAAAATGTACGCGTGTACATTAATGGTTTGGACTAATCATCCTGCGAGGGAGGGTACGGCTTGCGAAAAGATGTAGCGAAGCTGGCAGGCGTATCCGAGGCGACCGTCTCACGTGTTCTGAACGGCGTTGGTCCGGTCAGGGAGGAGACGCGCCAGCGGGTGCTGGCGGCCGCTGAGGAGCTCCGCTATGTGCCGAGCCAGCTGGCGCAGAGCTTCGCCAGGAAACGCAGCGGTCATCTTGGCGTGATCATACCTTCGCTGCCCAAGGTGCATCTGTTCTCGACGTATTACTTCTCCGAGATCCTGAGCGGGATCGGCGAGTCGGCCAAGGAGCAAGGCTACGATCTGCTCCTGATGTTCCGGCGGCCCGATGAGCCAAGAGATTATGATCTGCTGTTCCGCACCCACAAGATCGATGCTTGCATCATGCTGGGGCTGCAGGATCTCCCCGAGGAACGCCGGGCGCTATCCAGGCTAGCTGAAGAGCGGTACCCTTTTTGCCTGATCAATCAGCGGTTCGAGGGTGAACACTTCCGCACGGTGGATGCCGATCATGTGATGGGCAGCCGGTTGGCAGCCGCTCATCTGATCGAGAACGGCTGCAGGCGGATCGCGCTTGTGAACGGTCCGCTTACTTACTCCAACAGTATCGACCGGCAGCGCGGTTATCTGGAGGCTTTGGCGGAACATGATTTGACTGCGGCTCCCGACTTGATTTACGGCGGCAACTTCGGACGCAAGAGCGGCTATGCGCTCGCCGGGCTGCTGGCAAAGCGCATCCGCACCGGGGACATCGACGGCATCTTTGCCGCCAATGACCGGATGGCGATCGGACTGCTGCAGGGCTTGCGGGAGGCGGCTTTGACCGCAGGCAAGGACTATGCACTAATCGGCTATGATGATTCGGACGGTTCGCGGCTCACGCAGCCCCAGCTATCCTCTGTAGCGGTGCCCTTCTTCGAGATGGGACGCCTTGCAGCCCGGATCCTGCTGTCTGAGGACAGCGGGCAGGAAGAGGGCGCGGGCTTGCCGCTGCAGCTGGTCGTCCGGGAATCGTCCAGGCTGGAGAGACCATTAACGAAATGAGAGGCGGTATGTGAGATGAATCCAGTTCGTGTCGGTATGGTAGGTTACAAATTTATGGGCAAGGCGCACAGCAACGCTTATCGGGCGCTGCCGATGTTTTTTCCCGATGTGCTCAAGCCGGAGATGACGGCGATCTGCGGCCGTGATCCGCAAGGTGTGGAGCAGGCGCGCGCGCAGTTCGGCTGGCAGAGCGCAGAGACGGACTGGCAACAGCTGGTGCAGCGGGACGATATCGATCTCATCGATATCAATGCGCCGAGCGACGCGCACAAGCAGATTGCTCTTGCGGCAGCTGCGGCAGGCAAGCATATCTTTTGCGAGAAGCCGCTGGCGTTGACACTGGAGGATTCCCGGGAGATGCTTGACGCCGCCGAGAAAGCGGGCATCAAGCATATGATCGGCTTCAATTACCGCTTTGCCCCTGCCGTCCAACTGGCCAAGAAGCTGGTATCCGAGGGCCGACTCGGCAAGATCTATCATTTCCGGGCGAACTTCCTTCAGGACTTCATCATCGATCCGGACTTCCCGCTCGTCTGGCGTCTTCAGAAGGAAGTAGCTGGCTCCGGTTCGCATGGCGACCTGGGTGCCCACTTGATCGACCTGGCCCGCTTCCTGGTCGGCGAGTTCGGCGAGGTGATCGGCATGAGTGAGACCTTCATCAAGGAACGGCCGCTGGCGGATTCCATGACCGGGCTGAGCGCCAAGGGCAGCAAGGAAGCGCCGCGCGGTCCGGTGACGGTAGACGATGCGACGCTGTTCCTGACGCGGTTTGCAGATGGCGCGCTGGGCAGCTTCGAGGCGACGCGCTTTGCGGCCGGACATCGCTGCACCAATGCTTTCGAGATCAACGGCAGCAAGGGCAGCGTGAAGTTCGACTTTGAACGAGTGAATGAGCTGGAGGTTTATTTCACGGATGATGCAGAGGATGTGCAGGGCTTCCGCCGCGTGCTGGCGACCGACCCTGCGCATGCGTACATGGAAGCCTGGTGGCCGCCAGGGCATACGATCGGCTATGAGCACACCTTCACGCATGAAGTGCATGAGCTGATGAAGGCGCTGGAGCAGGATCGTCAGCCGGTGCCTAATTTCGTCGATGGCGTGAAGTGCCAGGAAGTGCTGGAAGCCGTCGATCGCTCGATCGCCGAGCGCCGCTGGGTCAGTCTGTCGGAGATGCAATAACTAAAAATGTTGACAATAAAAATGGAAATTCAAAAAGTTCGGTGTTCAGCACCGAATTCGATGCCGAGTAGGCCTCTTGCGTTACTTCGTGATCAAAAGCGGACTTTTTGAATAACCTCTTGAGAGGATGAGATAGATATGAAACAAGCATTGGTTACCTGGGGCGGCTGGGACGGCCATGAGCCGCAGCAAGTCGCGGAGTTGTTTGCAAACGTGCTGCGGGGCGAGAACTTCAACGTCACCATTAGCGATACACTGGATACGTATACGGATGAGAAGCTGATGGCGTCGCTCGATCTGATCGTGCCGATCTGGACGATGAGTACGATCAAGCAGGAGCAGCTGAAGCCGCTGCTCGATACGATTCATGCCGGCTGCGGCATCGCAGGCTGTCATGGAGGCATGTCCGACTCGTTCCGCAATGAGGTCGAGTATCAGTACATGGTCGGCGGCCAGTGGGTCTCCCATCCGGGCGGCGACGGCGTCGACTACCGGGTGGAGATGACCGATCCGGCAGATCCGCTCACCGAAGGCATCGGCGACTTCGATGTCAGCTCCGAGAAATATTATATGCATGTAGACCCGGCTATCAAAGTACATGCCACGACCAACTTCGACGACGTCAAGATGCCTGTCGTCTGGACCAAGACGTGGGGGCAGGGCCGCGTATACCATAACACGCTGGGCCATGTAGCCAATATCGTCGCGATGCCTCAGGTCACCGAGCTGATGCGCCGCGGCTTCCTGTGGGCGGCACGTTAACGTGTGACGGAAGTACTCCCTCACCATAACCTAGGAGTGATATAAGAAGATGAAGCGAAGCAAGGTAGGCATCGTAGGCTGCGGCAATATCAGCAAGATTTATTTTACGAATCTGAAGACATATCCGGAGCTCGAGCTGGTCGCCTGCGCGGACCTCGACGTGGAGCGGGCAAAGGCCAGAGCCGAAGAGTTCGATGTGGCCAAAGCCTATACGGTAGATGAACTGCTGGCTGACCCGGACATCGATATTGTCGTCAATCTGACCATTCCGCAGGCACATGCCAAAGTCAGCATCCAGGCGCTGGAGTCGGGCAAGCATGTCTATGTGGAGAAACCTCTGGCCGTCACGCGCGAGGAAGGCAAGGCGATGCTCGAAGCGGCCCGCAAGCACGGCGTTCGGCTGGCCAGCGCGCCGGAGACCTTCCTGGGCGGCGGTATCCAGACGGTGCGCAAGCTGCTCGACGAAGGCGCGATCGGTACGCCGATCTCGGTCTCGGGCTTCATGCTCTCCGGCGGTCATGAGGTGTGGCACCCCGATCCGGAGTTTTATTATAAGGTCGGCGGCGGTCCGATGTTCGATATGGGACCGTACTATCTCACGGCGTTCGTCACCTTGCTCGGACCGATCCGCCGCGTTACCGGTTCTGCTGTCATCTCTTACCCGGAGAGAACGATCACCAGTCAGCCTAAGCATGGACAGGTGATCCAGGTCGAGACGCCGACCCATTTGGCGGGCGTCATTGATTTTGAGAGCGGCGCGGTCGGCACGCTGATCACCAGCTTCGACACCAAGGGCGGGACCTCCCTCCCCAACATCGAGATGCACGGCAGCGGCGGCAGTCTGCTCATCCCCGACCCCAACAATTTTGGCGGCACCGTCAAGCTGCGCAAAGCGGGCAGCCAGGAGTGGGAGGAGATCCCGCTCACACATGGCAACACGAATAACAACCGCGGCATCGGCGTAGCCGATATGGCCAGGGCAATTGCCGAAGGTACGCCGCACAGAGCCAATGGCGAGCTGGCTTATCATGTCCTGGAAGCGATGCACGGCTTCCATGATGCGTCCGCTGAAGGCAAGCATTACATAATGCAGAGCACCTGCGAGCGGCCGGCACCGATGGAAGCGCTGGAGCCAACCGGCCCTTAAAGGTCAAATATCTTACAGTCCGTCTCTGTACGGACTGTTTTTTTTTGCCTAAAACGCATAAAATATAGACTATAACGTTTAGAGATGCTTGGGGGATGATGGGTTGGAAAAGACGATATACATAGCTGACGGCACCGTGGTCACGGCAGATGCACTGGTAGAAGCGGATGTTGTGGTCCGGGAAGGGCGAATCGCAGCCATACTTGCCACGACAGAGGCCAAACGCCAGTGGTTGGCCGAACATGGTGCCGGGCCCCTGGAGCGGATCGCAGCACACGGGCGGTATGTGATGCCTGGGCTGGTCGATATCCATTGCGATGCCATCGAGAAAGAAGCGCAGCCAAGACCGGGCACGTTGTTTCCGCTGGAAATGGCTTTTCTGGAGTTCGAGCGCAAGCTGCCGGTACATGGCATCACCTCGATGTATCACTCCTTGTCGCTGGGCGTCGGCCTCAGCCTGCGGGGCGATCATCTGCTGACCCGGATGATCGAGCTGATCCACGCGCTGCGGGCGCGCAGGGCGATGGTGCGCCATGGCATCCATTTGCGCTATGAGGTTGCGCACCTGGCAGGCCTCCCGATCATCGAACGACTGGTTGCGGAGCGGCAGGTGGATTATTTGTCTTTTATGGATCATTCGCCGGGGCAAGGACAATATAAGGAACCGGGATCTTTTGAACGGTATGTCATGAAAAATCAAGGCGTCACTGCCGAGGAAGTGAAGAACATCGTCAGCGATCTGCTTAACCGTCAACAGCTGGTAGACTGGTCCCATCTCCGACAGTTGGGCAAGCTTGCAGCCGAGAGCGGCATCGCCGTCGCCTCTCATGATGACGACACACCGGAACGTGTCGATGACTTTGCAGCGTTCGGCATTGCGGTATCGGAATTTCCCATGAACCTGGAAACCGCCCGGCACGCGGCCGGACGGGGGCTTCATGTATGTGTGGGGGCTCCCAACGTGGTGCGAGGCGGCTCGCATGATCGGAATATGAGCGCTGTGGATGCGATCAGGGACGGCTCGGCACGTATTCTGTGCTCAGACTACCATCCGGCCTCGCTGCTCGTGGCCGTCTTCCGACTGGTGCAGGAAGGGATCGTGCCGCTCCCTGAAGCGGCGGCCATGGCTTCGCTATACCCGGCAAGCGCGCTTGGCACAGGTGAGCGGACCGGCTCGATTGCCGAAGGCAAGCAGGCCGATCTGATCATCGTCGAACAGTTGGACGGGTACCCTATGGTCACTCACACGTTGGTTGACGGGCGGCTCGTCTATCAGGGAGCGCCTTACTACTCAGTCTGAGGCGTCTGTTTCTGAATCTTGGTATGAAGGCTTTCCACCATTGCTTGCTGCTGCTGGGGCTGACTTTCCAGCCAGATCATCTCGAAGAGCACGCCGAGACCGGGCAGCGCTTTTTCATCATTGCCTACGGAGCTCTCGATGACATCCCTTAGCTCTTCGTTGGACTTATCGAATACCCGCTGGATGATCGCTTGTCGCAGATTGATATCATTCACCTGGTGTATCCCTCCCCATCGTAGTTGTCACTCCTAGGATGCCCGGAGCCCCGGAGTTTCATGCCGCGTCCCGGGAGTGAGCGCAGCCTGCAGGTATGGTATAATGGGCAAATGGCAGAAGCCATCCGTCTGAAAGGAAGCGAGCAGCATGGCCAAGAAACAATTTGCGGTAATCGGCATGGGCCGCTTCGGCTCCAGTGTCGCGAACAGTCTGACCCAGATGGGGTTCCAGGTGCTGGCGATTGATTCCAGTGAAGAGCGGATCGATGATGTGGTGGATATCGTTACGCATGCGGTTATTGCCAATTCGACCGATGAAGATGCGCTGAAGCAGATCGGCATCCGCAACTTCGAAGTTGTCGTTGTGGCAATCGGCGAAGATATCCAATCGAGTATCCTGACCACGCTTATCCTGAAGGATATGGGAGTCAAGACGCTGATCGTCAAAGCCAAGAATGAGCTGCACGGCAAGATGCTGCAAAAGATCGGCGCCGACAAAGTCATCTATCCCGAGCGGGATATGGGCGTACGGCTGGCCCATCATCTTATCTCTCCCAATATTTTGGAATTTATCGAAATCTCTGATGACTACAGCATCGTCGAGATCCAGGCAACATCGCAGATGATCGGCATGAACTTGAAGCAGTTGGATATCCGGGCCAAATACAGATGCAACGTAATGGCGATCAAGACCGGCGGGCACATGAATATATCGCCATACGCGGAGGATGTCATCAAAGCAGAAGACATCCTGGTTGTCGTCGGCAAAAATACAGATCTAACGGAGCTGGAGCTTGCGTTTTCGGAAGGTTGAGATGCAGATCATGGCTAAACAAGAAATACTACATATTACATCGGTTCAAAACACGCGGGTGAAGGGTTGGGCGGCGCTGCTGGAAAAAAAACACCGCGACCGGACAGGCTGCTTCCTCGTAGAGGGCGTACATCTCGTCCAGGAAGCCCTTGCTAGAGGCGTCGAGCTGGAATGTATCGTCTATGATGTCGTGAGGGGCTGGCCTGAGGAATTGGCGCCACTCTCGGAAGGCGTAGAGCAGGTCGCTGCCTCCAGGCAGATCATGTCGCGCTGTACCGGTACGGATACGCCGCCGCCGGTGTTCGGCGTGGCCCGCAAGCAGCAGCCCGACAGATCGAGCCTGTACAAGCCGCAGTCTCTGGTCGTCGTGCTCGACGGCGTGCAGGACCCAGGCAACGTCGGGACGATCATCCGCAGCGCGGACGCTGTTCACGCGGACGCTGTGGTGCTCGGCCGCGGCTGTGTGGACCCGTACAATCCCAAGACCGTGCGCTCGACGATGGGCTCGCTGTTCCATCTTCCCGTCATCGAGGGAGACCTGTTGGAGCTGCTCCCCGAGGCGCGCCGCCACGGCATCCGGCTCACCGGGACGAGCGTGCAGGCCGAGGAGACCTGCTACAGCCGGGATTGGTCGGCAGCGACCTGGCTGGTCATGGGCAGTGAATCGCGCGGCCTCTCCAGCGAGGTCCAGGAGCTGCTCGACGATACGGTGCGGATCCCGATGCGGGGCAATTCGGAATCGCTCAACGTGGCGATGGCGACCACGGTCTTATTGTACGAAGCCTTGCGGCAGCGGGAGTATAACGGGTGAAAGTGATCGATCTCTCGCTGCCGATCGTGGACGGCATGCCCGTCTATCCCGGCGATCCGCAGGTTCGGGTCCAGATCGCGCACACCTATGCGAGTCATCAATGGGAACTGCGGCAGCTCTCCATGGGGACCCATACGGGCACGCATGTCGATGCGCCTTCTCATATGCATCCCGGCGCAGCGACGCTCGACAATCTTCCTCTGGAGCGGTTCTTCGGGTTAGCGCGCATCGTCGGGAGCGCCGCCCCCAACTGGCCGCCGGACCGTGGTCTGTTCTTCACCGAACCCGCCGGCATCGACAGCTATCCGCGGCTCGCCGAGCTGTGCCCGCCATTTGTGGGCGGGGAGCTGTCCGAGGAGTTGGAGCGAGCGCTGCTGGCGCTGGGGATTGTGACCTATACTGGGCTTCACGGATTGGAGCGTCTTCCGGCTGGATGCGATTTTATGTTCTATGGATTCCCGCTGCGCATCGCTGGCGGCGATGGTTCTCCGGTGCGGGCCGTTGCGGTAGTTGAAGGTTGACTTATTCATATCAATACGGAGGCCTTTGTCATCTGCTGACAAAGGCCTTTTTTTGCTGGTCAGCCACATGCTGCATCGGACCGTTTAACAAACTTTTAGCATTAAGTTTTATTAATATGAAAATTGGTTCAGAATTGGTTTTCTTGGTGAAGGAGTAATGTATTCTGGCGAATGTCAGGGTTTGTAAAACTCATGTACTAAGGAATGTCAGCCGCCGGAGCCAGGTAGATGCATGATGCAATCCGTCCCGGTCGGCTTTTTGAGGGAGATTAGACGATGACAATGGCCAACCCGAACACGCTCCTGCCGCTCACCCACCCCCAAAAACGAATTTGGTATATCGAGCAGCTGTACCCCGGAACGACAGTTCATCATATCTGCGGTACGGCGCTGATGAAAGGCGAAGTTGATATAGAACGGCTCAGCGAAGCCTTGGCGCTCGTCCTGCGCCGGCATGATGCCCTGCGGATGAGACTGGTGACGGTGGAGGGAGACATCTATCAATCTATACATAACCCGGTAAAACCGGACCTGCCTCATTTTGACAGCCGGCATAGCCGCCATCCGGAGCAGGCCTTACATACTTGGCTGCAGGAACTCATCCGCCAGCCGTTCGAGCTGTTGGCGCATGAGCTGTATCAATTTGCGATCTTCCGTACGGCCGAGGGAGAGACGGGCCTGTTCGTGAAGATCCACCATCTTGTCTTCGACGGCTGGTCGACGCAGCTGTTTACACGGGAGCTGAGCCGCTGTTATGCGGCATTGTCCAAGCCTGGATGCGCGAGCTTGCCGGATATCGCGGACATCGCTTATCTCGGGCTGCATGACAGAGAACAGGCATATCTTGCTTCGCCGCGCATGGAGCGGGACCGGCAGTTTTGGCTGACCCAGTTCGATGAAGTGCCGCCGCTGCCGTTCCGCGATTCACCGGACTGGCGCAAAGGCGGGCGCTGGTCGATCGAGCTGCCGGAAGCGCTGTGTGAACGGACATTGGAGTGGGTGGAGCAAAACGGCGTTTCACTGCATGAACTGTTCGGCTTGCTGCTCCAGATGACGATGTACAGCCATTATGGCGTGGCTGATTTCACCTTGGGCGTACCGGTCTACAACCGGACGACCAGCGCCGAGAAGGAAGCGGTCGGCATGTATACAAGCACGATGCCTCTGCGTTGTGTGCTGGACGCGGAGCGGACGCCTGTAGAGCAGCTGCAGGTGCTGCGCCGGTTGTTCCGACAAGGCTATCTGCATCAGAAGTATCCATACGATCTGCTCGTCCAGCAGCTGCGCGGACAGCTGCCGGACGGCGACGCCATGTTCCAGGTCTGTCTCAACACCTATGTTTTCAACCCGCACGAGACGCTGGCAGGCAGCCCATTGTACATCGAAGAGCTGTACAAGGGCGATCAGCTGTACCCGCTCGAGCTGATCGTCAAGAACTGGAGCGGCGGTCAGCTGCAGCTGGATCTGGATTACAAGCTGGCGCTGTTTACTCGCAAGCAAGTTAAGGCTTTGGGCAAGCGGCTGCAAGCGCTGCTGGAGCAGGTGCTCCGGCAGCCCGAAGCGCCGCTGCATGAGCTGGCAGCACTGGCAGAGCATGAGGTTGCAGCTGAACCGCTGCAGCAGCTCCCGAGCCAGACCGTCGTAGAGGCGCTGGCTGCCCGGGCCAGCGAGGCTCCTCAGCGGATCGCTGTCAGAGACGGCGGGCTGACGGTGACCTATGGTGAGCTGCTGACCCGGATCCAGACGATGGCTTCATGGCTCGCTGAGCATGGCGTAGACTGCGGTGACCGTGTAGGCTTGTACAGCGAGCACCGTCTGGACTCGGTGACCGCCATCTGGGCGATCCTGTCGCTGGGAGCGGCCTATGTGCCGATGGACGTAAGGCATCCCGCCGGGAGGATCGCGGATGTGCTCTCGGACAGCGACTGCGCCGCAATCGTGGCTGACCGCGAGCTGCCTGCCGAGTCGCTGGAGCAAGCGGTGGGGGCAGCGGTGCTCCGGCTGGATCAGTGGACGCCGCCCGCTCCGACAGCAGATGGAGAAGTGAAGCCGGAGCGGGAGCTCCCGGGAGCTTCCGGACCTGACGAGCTTGCCTATCTGATCTACACGTCCGGTTCGACAGGCAAGCCCAAGGGCGTCATGATCAAGCACAGCAGTCTGCTCGATTACGCTTTGTGGGCGGCGGAGCGCTATATGCGGGATGAGGACGACGTGTTCGCCCTCTATTCCTCCCCGGCCTTTGACTTGACCGTCACCTCGATCTTCGCGCCGCTGGTGGCTGGAGCACAGATCGATATCTACAGGGAGAGACAGGGCACAGCATCGGTACTACCGGAGATCTTGGCTGCTTCGCGGGCGACGGTGATCAAGCTCACACCCGCGCATCTGGCATGGCTTGCCGAGGCGCCTGCGGCGGCTGCTTCGGTACATACGCTGATCGTAGGCGGCGAAGCGCTCGGGACGCCGCTGGCCAAGGCGGCAGTCGGCGCATTGGGCGGAGTTCGTCTGTACAACGAATATGGACCGACGGAAGCGACTGTCGGTTGCATGATTCACTTGTTCGACAGTCAAAGCGACCGGGAGGCGCATGTGCCGATCGGACACGGGGCTGCGCATGCCCGGATCTATCTGCTCCGTCCAGATGGCAGCGAGGCCGCCGTTGGCGAAATCGGGGAATTGGTGATCGCAGGGACTGGCGTCGCCGCCGGTTACCGGGGGAGAGAAGAGCTGACCCGCAGCCGCTTTCTGCCCGAGCCCGGTCATCCGGGATCGCGCATGTACCGGTCCGGCGATCTGGCCGTCCGGGACGAGGCGGGCATGTATCGCTATCTCGGGCGCATCGACGACCAGATCAAGCTGCGGGGCTACCGGATCGAGCCAGCGGAGATTGAACGGAGCCTGCTCGGGCAGCAGGGGGTGAAGGAAGCGGCCGTGGTGCTGGGAGAGCCGGGGGAAGGCCAGTCCACGCTAATTGGATATATCACTGGAGAATCGGTGGCGGCCGAAGAAGAGCTGCGGCGGGCGCTTGTAGCAAGGCTCCCGGACTATATGGTGCCTGCCCACATCCTGAGGCTGCCTGCGCTGCCTTTGACGCCCGGCGGCAAAGTGGACAGGCGGGCATTGGCCCTCAAGGATGTCCAGTCTCCGAAGGCAGCGGCTTCCATGATGGCGGAGCATGCGGAAGCAGGCTCTGCTGCTGGCGCAGCCGACGGCACGGACCGTCTGGAGACGCTGCTGACCGTTGCCGGCGGTCTGCTGCGCAACCCGCATCTGAGCGAAGGAGATGACTTTTATAGAGAAGGCGGCGATTCGATCAAGGCGATCCAGCTGGCCTCGCGATTGCAGGACCAAGGCTGGCGTCTGGCGCCGTCGGAGATATTGGAAGCAGCTGTTTTGGGGTCTATAGCCGAGCGTATGGAACCTCTTGGACAGTCTGCTCCGGACGGTCCCCCGCTAACAGGAACTCTGCGTCTGCCGCCGATCGCGGCCTGGTTTTTCGAGCAGGACTTGCCGGTGCCGGATTACTGGAATCAGTCGGTGCTGTTGACGCTTGATGAGCGGATCACGCCGTCTATGATCGACGAAGCGCTGACGATCATCGTCCGCCGTCACGATGCCTTGCGTCTCAATGTAAAGCCGGGGACGGAGGACGCCGCTGCCTCCCTGTATTACAGTCCTGACAGCCTGGGCCGTAGGTTCGGATCCAGCCGATCCGACCTGTCGGGACTTGCCGGGGTCACGCAGGCCGCAGCGCTGGAGCGCGCATGCGTGGCCTGCAAAAACTCGCTGGACCTGGAAGCAGGGCTGCTGTTGGCAGCCTGCTGGCTGGACCTTGGTGAAGGAGGGCAGCGACTGCTGCTGACGGCGCATCATCTTGTCGTGGACAGCGTCTCCTGGCTCATCCTCACGGAAGATCTGGAGCGGCTGCTGGCAGCGATGCTGCAGGGCCGTCGCCCGGAGCTTGCGCATCGCTCGGCATCCTACGGCGAATGGGTGGACACGCTGGTGGAGCGGGCCGCACGGCTGCAGCCGGAAGATCTCGCATTTTGGACGGCAGGCGCTGGCGATATGCCAGCGGATGCTGAAGCCGGGGACTCGGCATCATGGCGAGTGGCGGCCGGATCGCCTCCCACATCCGGCCAATGCGTCCTCGGCACGGAAGAAACCGCCCGGTGGCTCGGGCCAGCTAACCGGACTTACCGGACAGAGCCAGTCGAGCTGCTGTTGGCCGCCCTGGCCGTCGCCCTCGCATCCGACAGCGGTACCGGGGAGCAGCATCCGCTCGTCATCCAGATGGAGCATCACGGCCGGACGCCGGCCAGCGGGGCGCTGGACCTCACCCGGACCGTGGGATGGTTCACCAACCTCTATCCGCTGGCGTTGGAACGTCATATGCTGGATGCTGCTATCGTCCTCTCCGGCGAGGCTGAGGGCGCGGCGGGTATGGACGGTGAACGGGTGTCGCAGGCGGTCACTTATGTTAAGGAGCGCTCACGCAGCGTCCCGAGACAAGGCAGCGATTACGGGATCGCCCGGTATATGACAGAGCGGCTGAGGCTGGCCGGACCGTCCTCAGATACCGGTGTAATTTTTAATTATCTTGGCGAGCTGACTACAGGCGGCTCGGGACAACTGATCAGGCTGGCGCAGGAGGCGAGCGGGTCCGATACCCATCCAGCCAACGGGTCGGTGAGCCGGATCGAGGCGCTTGCCTGGGTGGCAGAGGAACGGCTATGTCTCACTGTCCGCCTGAGGGAGGGCGGTGAAGCTGCCGCTGGACGCTTGGCAGCGACATGGTCAACTGTGTTGAGGCAGCTGGTAGATCACTGTATGGCTGCCGAGGTGCGCGGCTTTACGCCGTCCGATTTTGATATGGTGCAGCTGAGCCAGGATGAGCTGGAGGGTCTGTTTGATGTGTAGCCTCTCCAAACGTTCCGTGACAGGTGCACGTCGTATGCAAGGCGGTGCTGCGCGCAAGACACATCGACTGCCGCTGCTCTTGCTTGCCGGATGGCTGTGCTGGCTGGCGCTGGCTGTCCCGGCAGCTGCCGCGACACCTGCAATGGCTTCAGACAGGCTTGCCGCCATCGAGGAGTTTGTACAGCGCCAGATGGACAAGGCGGAGATCCCCGGCCTCGCGGTAGTGATCGTGCAGGACGGCCAGACCGTCTATAATCGGAGCTTTGGCTACGCTGACCTGGAGGAGAGGCGGCCTGCCTCATCGGATACGCTGTACGAGCTCGGCTCCAACAGCAAGGCGTTAACTTCGCTTGCGGTGATGCGGCTGCAGGCCGAAGGCCGGCTGTCGCTGGAGGACCCGGTGACAGACTATATCCCCTGGCTGGAGCTCACGTATCAGGAGGAGCCCCGCGAGGTCAAACTCGGACATCTGTTGTACCATACCAGCGGCATCCCGTTCGCGTCGATCGGTCAGATCCCGCCATCGGCCGGGGACGACGCGGCGGAGACAACTGTCCGTTCGCTGCTCGGGCAGGAGCTGGATTCCGAGCCGGGCTCGCGTTACGAATATGCCACAATCAACTATGCTGTGCTTGGGCTCGTCATCGAATCGGCGACCGGACAAGCCTTTGCGGATTATATGGATACAGCGATCCTGCAGCCGCTTGGGCTGGATGCGACAGTAGCGGGCGTGGAGCGGGCCGATCCCGGGCAGCTCAGCCAGGGCTACAAGGGCCGCTTCACCGAACCGGCCGCCTACAACCCGCCGCTGTACGAGGGCAACGCGCCATCCGGCTATATCCTGAGCACCCCGGATGACGTCGCGCGCTGGCTGGAGCTGCTGCTCGGCGGCGAGCTGCCGGATGGCTTCGATCCAGCCTGGCTGGAAGCGACGCTGACGCCCGACCGGACGGTCGCGCCATCTTCGTCAGGCGCTTCTTACGCCGCCGGCTGGGAGGTCTATCAGGACGGTGCGGGGGAGTATGCGCATACTGGCAGCAATCCGGCGTTCTCATCGTATATGGCTTTCCGTCCTGGGGAAGGCGCCGGTGTCGCCGTCCTGGCCAACCGCAATAGCGATATGACGCCGCTGATCGGTCAGAGCGTGCTGCAGCTCTGGCTGGGCAAGGAGCCGCCGGTGCCTGGACAAGATCTCTTCAAGCGGGCTGACACGTTTGCAGTTGCCCTGCTGATCATCCTGACGCCGGCGGGACTGATCATCCTCGCCTATACCATCCTGGCGCTGCGCGATATCGTTCGCGGCCTGCGCCCTCCGGAGCCGCGATGGGTCAAGTGGCTGACCGCCCTGGCCGGCCGCGGTGCGGCGGCGGCGGTGGCAGCGGCAGCGCTGTATTATCTGCCCCCGGTGATCGGCCTAGGGCTGAGCTGGCACTTCGTCGAGGTATGGCTGCCCCAGACGGTGCTGCTCGCGGTCTGGCTGCTAGCGGCTGTGATCGGCCTGTATCTGCTGTATTCCCTGCTGATCGCATGGTTCCCCCGGCGGCAGGACCGGTCGCTGCTGCAGCCGGTCGTCCTGGCGGTGATGAGCGGCTTCGGCAATGCGTTGATCATCTTCGTCATCAATGAATCGTTTGTCCGCAGCGACAATCTCACGAGCGGACTGGTGGCCTACTTTGGCCTCGCGGTGCTGATGTATGTCGTCGGACAACGCTATATCCAATCGATGCTGGTGCGGCTGACCAATCAGTTCGTCTATGAGAAGCGGATGGAGCTGGCCGGCAAGCTGCTGGAGACGGATTACGCCCACATGGAGCGCCTCGAACGCGGGCGGGTCGAGGCGACGCTCAGCAGCGATACCGAAGAGATCAGCAGCTCGATCGGGCTGCTCGTAACCGGTGGTACCAATGTGGTGACGCTGCTCTGCTGCTTTGCTTACCTTGGGATCATGAACGTCTACGCCCTCCTGCTGTCGCTGGTCATCATCGCGGTACTGGCGGGCATCTATTATCTGGTCGGAGAGAAGGCCAACCTGCTGTTCGAAGAAACGCGCGACATCCAGAACCGGTTCTTCGGCTACATCGCCGATCTGCTCCGGGGGTTCAAGGAGCTGTCGCTGAGCCGTGCAAGGAGGGCGGGCTTCCGCGAGGCGATGGACGAGAGCTGCGAGACGTTCCGGGAGAAGCGGACCGATGCGCAGATGAGATTCGTCCATGTGTTCATCATCGGCGAGACGCTGTTCGTGCTCGTGATCGGCTGTGTCGTGTTCCTGTTTCCGGCGATCTTCGAGCAGATGAACAGCGATATGCTGCGCAGCTACGTCTTTGTGTTCCTGTACATGACGGGGCCGGTCAATCAGCTGCTGGACAGCCTGCCTCAGATCGCTCTGATCCGCGTCAGCTGGGGGCGCGTCAAGAGGCTGATCCGCGAAGTGGACGAGCGGCGCCGGGAATACGAGTCAGACGATGCCGGCCGGTTATCGGCGACAGGTGATAAGCCTGCCGTGTCGGACCAGGCGGATCAGTCGCTGCCGGGGATCGAACTGCGAGGCGTCGTCTACCGGTATCCCGGCGAGACGGGCGGCAGCAGCCGCTTTGCCGTCGGCCCGATAGACTGCGCCTTCCGTAGCGGCGAGGTGACCTTCATCACCGGCGGCAACGGCAGCGGCAAGTCCTCTCTGGCCAAGCTCATCACCGGGTTGTACCGGCCGGATGAAGGCGGGATCCTGCTGGAAGGCCACCCGGCAGCTCCAGAGGAACTGCGGGAGTCATTCACGGCGATTTTTGCCGACTTTCATCTGTTCGATGCGCTATACGGAATCGATACGACGGGCCGCGAAGCCCGAATCGCCGAGGTTCTGCGGCTGCTGGAGCTGGATGACAAAGTCGCTATAGAAGAAGGATCATTCAGTACGACCAGCCTGTCGACCGGACAGAAGAAGCGGCTGGCGCTATTGGTCGCCTATCTGGAAGACCGTCCGTTCTGTCTGTTCGACGAATGGGCGGCCGATCAGGACCCCGGCTACCGCAGATTGTTCTACGAGCAGCTCCTGCCGGAGCTGAAGGCGCAGGGCAAATGTATTATAGCGATTACGCACGACGATGCCTATTTCGATACGGCTGATCGTGTGATCAAGATGGATACAGGACGGCTGGTCCGGAGTACATGATCCATGTGCACGCCTGGCCCAATTCCAATCGAGGACCGGAAGGAAGGGATGCTTATGCTGGGGCGGCTCCAATCATGGCAAGAGGCGATCGGCAATACTCCACTGGTAGAGCTCAAGCATGACAAGGTGCAGCTGTTCGCCAAGCTGGAGAGTCACAATTACACCGGCAGCGTGAAGATTCGTCCGGCCTACACCATACTGGAGGCGGCGATTGCCAGAGGGGACATCACAGAGAAGACAACGGTGATCGAATCGTCATCGGGCAATTTTGCCATTGCCCTGGCCTCTCTGTGCAGACGGCTGGGGATCCGCTTCATTCCCGTGATCGATCCCAACATTAATCCATTGTATGAGAAGCTGTTGCGCTCGCTTTCTCCAAGAGTGGAGAAGGTGACCGTGCGGGATGCCACCAACGGCTACCTGCTGTCGCGGCTTGGGCGGATCGAGCAGCTCATGGCGGAGATCAAAGGAGCCTTCTGGACCAATCAATACGATAATCCCGACAGCGTCCGCAGCCACTACGAAGGCGTAGGGCGGGAGCTGGCGGAGGGGCTGCCGCGCATCGATTATGTGTTCGTGGGCACCAGCTCGTGCGGCACCCTGGCCGGGGTATCGCGGAGGGTCAAGGAGCAGCATCCGGCGGCCCGTATTATCGCGGTCGACACCGAAGGCTCGGCGATCTTCGGCGACCAGCCGCGCAAGCGGCTGATTCCGGGCATCGGCTCCAGCATCGTCCCGGCCAATCTGAAGGAGGCGCTCATCGACGACATCATCCTCGTCCCGGAAGCCGCCACCGTCGATGGCTGCAACCGGCTGATGCGGGAGCACGCACTGTTCGTCGGCGGTTCTTCGGGCACGGTCTATGCGGCGGTCTGCCGTTACTTTGAAGGCATGGCCAGGCCTGCGGACGGCCAGCGGCCAGTCGCCGCCTTTATCTGCGCAGACGGAGGGATGGCGTATATGGATACGCTGTACAACCCGGAGTGGACGGCGCAGCTGCGGGACAATGGCGGTGCGGACGCGCCATGGCCCGCCGCTCGCGAATCGGCCGCTATGCGGGGAGCTTCCCGGCAGGCGGCTTCCGGGATCGCGGCGGGGCGCCGGACGGGGCGGTAGGCCCCGGCCCGCCCGTGGCAGCAGTGAAGACGCTGCGGAGAGGAAAGAACATTGCGCTGTAGCGGGGGACCAGGTGATCCGCTGGCAATAGAGGCAGAAAAGTGCGTTGGAGCAGCCGGAGTGGTGGAAGGAGGAGCTGTAAGGGAAGAAAAGTGCGTTGGAGCAGCCGGAACGGCGGTCAGAGGAGCTGTAAGGGAAGAAAGGTTCGTTGGAGCAGTTGGGATGGCGAATGGAGGAGCTGCAAGGGAAGAAAGGTTCGTTGCAGCAGTCGGATGACGCAATCCGGTGCCGGTGCATATACCAACTAGTAACGAATGTACATAACCATCATCAGGAGGCGATGCATCATGCGGTATCTAAACGACGAGATGATCGATGAGCTGGGCGTGGATTGGCACGCGGCGGCGGATGTGATCGACGGGGCGGCGCTGCTGCTCGGGCGCAAGGACTATGCTCAGCCGATCAAGCCGTACCTGCGCTACGGAGACCCCAAGAATCGCATCATCGCCATGCCCGCCTATGTCGGCGGCGAGGTCGATACCGCCGGCATCAAATGGGTGGCTAGCTTTCCGGGCAATCTCGAGCAGGGCCTGCAGCGGGCGCACTCGCTGACAGTGCTGAACGAGGCTGCGACCGGCCGCCCATTGGCCGTCTTGAACGCTGCCAGGATCAGCGGGATCCGCACGGCCGCGGTCAGCGCATCCGTGCTTCGGCGGTACATGGCACGGAGCGGCATGCCGGAGAAGTGGCAGGTAGGGATCGTCGGTTATGGTCCGATCGGCAGACTGCATCTGCGGATGATTGCCGAGCTGTTAGGCGAGCGGCTTGGTCAGGCGGTCCTTTATGATATCCGTGGAATCGAGCATGAGCATCTCCCCGAACCGCTGCGGGAGCGCACAATGATCGCCGGGAGCTGGCAGGAGGCTTACGCCGATGCCGATCTTTTCGTCACCTGCACCGTCAGCAGCGAAGGCTACATCGATCTGCCGCCAAAGCCGGGCAGTCTGCTGCTGAACGTATCGCTGCGCGATTTTAAACCTGACATCCTCGAACATACCCGATCCATTCTGGTCGACGACTGGGAAGAGGTATGCCGGGAAGGGACGGATATCGAGCGGATGCATCTGGAACGCGGCCTGAAGGCCGAAGATACGATCCCGATCTCCGAACTGGCGGATCCGCAGACGATGGCCTCGCTGCCGCCAGAGGAAGCAGTGATGTTCAACCCGATGGGGATGGCTGTTTTTGATATCGCCATGGCGGCGCACTATTACCGGCTGGCGGAGGAGCGCGGCGTCGGCTTGACGCTGCCGGACTAACGAATCGATGAGGGGTGAAGCAATGGATACGCTGCTGTTTTGTCTACCTTATGCCGGCGCTTCGGCTTCGATCTATCAGAAGTGGAAGGCTCCGCTCGCAGAGCGGGCCACAGTCATGCCGGTGGAGCCGGCAGGCCGGGGCAGCCGGATGGGCGAGCCGTTTTATGCCGGGATGGTGGAGGCGGCCGAGGATCTGGCTGAGATCATCGCGGCGGCACTGCCTGCGAGCCGGCGCGCCAGGTACGCCATCTTTGGCCACAGCATGGGGGCGAAGATGGCTTATGAGACGGCGCGCCTTCTTCGGACCCAGGACGTGCCGGAGCCGGTGCAGCTCTTCCTGTCGGGCGCGCTGCCGCCTCATATCCCAGTCACACGGGAGAAGCAGGCCGCCGAGATGAGCGATGAAGAGTGGCAACAGGAGCTGGAGCGGCAGGGCGGCACACCGCCCGGGTTGTTCGCGGACCCGGAGCTGCGCCGACTGTTCCTGCCGATCCTCCGCGCCGACTATACATTGCTGGAGAACTACCGGCACGAGCCGGAGGCGGCCAGCCTGACGGCGCCGGTCGCCGTGCTGACGGGCAGCCGCGAGGAGCGGTCGGAGCTATCGGCCGAGTGGCAGCGCTACACGAGCGGGCCATGCCGCGTCCACGTGTGTGAAGGGGGCCATTTCTTCCTCCATGAAGACACCGGTACGGTGCTGGATATCATCTCGGCAACTCTAGCAGGCAAGGCGCCTGCGCTTGCGCAGAAAGGAGGCGGCCGATGAGCGGAACAGAGACGCTGACAGGCAAAAAACCGAAGCCTCTCGACAAGGCGGCAGTTCAGGATATGCTGGCGCTGACCAGCATGCAGGAAGGGATCCTGCTGCATGAGCTGAAGGAGCCGGGTCAATCTCACTACAAGGTGCAGTTTGCCGTCTGGCTGGAAGGCGCTATGGATGCCGAGCGGTTCAAGGCTGCCTGGGGACAGGTAGCCGCTTCATCGGACATGCTGCGTACCGTGTACCGCTGGGAAGGATTGTCGCAGCCGGTTCAGATCGTGCTAAAGCAGCATGAGCCGGAGATCGTCATGGAGGATCTGAGCGGCAAGGCCGACCCGGAGGCGGCGCTTGGAGGGATCCGGGACCGTGAACATGCACGCGGCTTTGATCTGACGGAGGCGCCATACCGCATTCTGCTGTGCAGACTATCGGAACGGCGGCATGCGATGCTGATCTGCAATCATCATATCCTATACGACGGTTGGAGCACAGGGCTGCTCTTGGCCCGGTTTTTCGCCGCATACGGGACGGATGGCGCGGCGCTGCAGGCCGATCCGTCGCCCTTCAAGGCTTATGTGCAGCAGCTGCAGCGGCAGGATACAGCAGCCAGCGATGCCTACTGGGAGGCGTATCTCAGCGGACTGGCAGAGACGACGCGTCTCCCTTATGCGGCTGAGGAAGCGATCGAGGGGGCAGCCGGGGCGACTGCGGTAGTGGAGCTTAACGAGGCGGAAAAGGAGCTTCTGCAGGCGGCGGCTAGCGAGCAGCGAGTTACGCTGGCAGCACTGCTGTTCGCCGGCTGGGGCTTGCTCCTCCAACGTTACGGTTATACACGGGACGCGGTATTCGGCACCACGGTCTCCGGACGTACGTCGGACCTGGCCGGCATCCAATCGATGATCGGCCTGTTCATCAATACGGTGCCGCTGCGGGTGCGCACGTCGGAGACGACGACGGTCAAAGAACTGCTGCAGCAGATCGCAGCCGAGCTGAGGACGCGCGGGCCGCACGAGCACACGCCGCTGGCCAGGATCCAGAAGTATGGCCCGGAGCCGGGCGAGAGCTTGTTCGAATCCATCGTCGTTGTGGAGAATTATCCGGTCGATCCCGAAGCGATGAGCGTCCCGGACGGTACGCTTCAGGTAGGCCGTTATGAGCTCGAGGAGACCACGCATTATGCGCTGACGCTGGGCATCGTCACAGGGGAGCGGCTCGAGCTGACGCTCGCCGGCCGCGCCGGCCGCTATGACTCGCACAGTCTCGCCGCGCTCCTCGGCCACTATCGTCAGTTGCTGCTGGCACTCGCAGAGCAGCCGGAGACCCCCGTCGCCGAACTGGCGATGGTGACGCCCGCCGAGCGGGAGCGGCTGACCGGACAGACGGATGAAGCGGCAGACACCTCGGGTACAATCGATGGCCGGTTCGCCGAGCAGGCGCGGCGGACGCCGGATGCGATCGCAGTGAGGAGCCCGGACGGCGAGCTGAGCTATGCTGACCTTCAGCACCTGGCTGAGCGTGTCGCCTGCGAGCTGCATCGCGGCGGGCTGGCGCAAGAGGAGATCGTCGGCTTGCTGCTGCGTCCCTCCCGGTACGTGCCGGGAGCGATGCTGGGGGTGCTGGGGGCCGGCGGCGCTTATCTGCCGATCCATCCTGATGAAGCTCCGGAGCGTCGGCTTCATATGCTGGAGGAGTGCGGCATCACAACCATACTGGTAGATGGCGCAGCGGAGGCAGCCGGGCTGGAGCTGCCGCCAGGTATGACGGTGCTGGGCCTGGACCAGCTGGTGGAACAGGCGTCGCACAAGATGTCTGAAGACGACAGGCCTGAAGCCCGCTCCGGTCATGCTCGGGAGTCGCTAGCGTACGTGATGTATACTTCCGGATCGACCGGGCGTCCCAAAGGCGTTATGGTCGAGCACGGCAGCGTCGTCAATGTTGCTTCCTGGTTTGCCCGCACGTATGGGGTTGGGAGCGGCAGCAGAGTCCTGCAGCTGACCGATTATACATTTGACCCGAGCGTGGAGGACTGGTTCGGCACCTTGCTGCATGGCGGGACGGTGGTCGTTGCGGAGCCTGGACTCGTGCTGGACAAGCCGGCCTTCCGCCAGCGTCTGGAGACAGAGCAGATTACCTTGCTCAATTATGTGCCGTCTATTCTGGGCGAGCTGCTGACGGGAGATGATGAGCCGGCTCCGGCCTCGCTGCGGACGGTCATCTGCGGCGGCGAGCCGCTGCCACCTGCCGTGAAAGACGCGCTCCTGGCACGGGGCTGCGAGGTCTATAACAACTACGGCCCTACCGAGACGACAGTCGACGCGCTGTCGGCGCTGTGCGACGAGACACCGGTCCATCTGGGCGAGCCGATCGCCGGGATGCGCGCTTATGTGCTGGGGTTGGACGGCGAGCCGGTGCCGGAAGGGGCGACGGGCGAGCTGTACCTGGCCGGAGCGGGGGTTGCCCGAGGGTATATGGGAGATCCGCAGCGAACCGCCGAGCGCTTCGTCATGGACCCGCATCAGCCGGGCATCCGGATGTTCCGAACCGGCGATCTTATTCGCCGGGACCGCCAAGGGCGGCTGCGTTATGCAGGCCGCAGGGACGAGCAAGTCAAGATCCGGGGCTACCGGGTGGAGCCGGGTGAGACCGAAGCTGCGCTAGCCGCGGATCCGTCGGTGGAGACGGCCGCGGTCGTAGCGGTCCGCCAAGACGGCCGGACGGAGCTTCACGCTTTTGTCGCGCCAGGCGGAATGGCGGCTGCGCCGTCCGGAGAGACCCAGGGCGATGCGGAGCGGCAGGCCGCGATGCTTGCGCGCCTGGGGCGCGTGCTGCCGGCCTATATGCTGCCGGCCCGCATCCATCTGCTGCCTGCTCTGCCGCTGACGCGCACCGGCAAGACCGACCGCAGGGAGCTGCAGCGGCTTGGGGTCGCCAGCCTGGAGGAGCGCCGTCCGGCCGCCGGGTCTGTGCAGCCACGCGATGAGACGGAGCGCAAGGTATGGCAGATCTGGTCGGATGTGCTGGGCCGTGGCGATTTTGGCGTGACGGACGATTTCTTCGCGATCGGCGGCGATTCGCACCGCTTGATCCGGATTTATAGTTTGCTGGGCAAGGCTTTTCCCGGGCGGGCGACCGTACAGGATCTGTTTGATTACCGCTCGGTGGCCTTGCTGGCAGGCAAGCTTACAGAGGCGGAGCGATCGCAGGAGCCGCCTGCGGACACACTGCGCGAGATTGAATTTTGACCCCAGAGACAAAGGAGGAGCAGGAGATGATCATCTGCGGATTGAAGCTGACGCATGACGGAGCGGTGGCCCTGATCGACAATGGGCGGCTCGTATTCAGTATCGAGGTGGAGAAGCTGCGCAACAATAATCGCTACGCCCAGATCGAGGATACGGCGGTGATCGAGGAGATCCTGGCAGCAGAGGGCTACCGGCTTGAGGATGTCGATTGCTTCGCGGTGGACGGCTGGGGCGGCGATGACGAGGATGCGCTGGCGGTGCAGCCGCGCCTGACGATCGGCGATGGGCACAACTGGCTCGATTGCACCGAAGGCGGGGAGGCTTACCGGCTGGCAGTGGGGCAATATGAGGAGCAGGGACCTGCTGACCCGCTGCTGAAGGAATGGTCCTTCGAAGGGCTGCGGATCGGCGGCCGCAAGCTGCCCTACACGAGTTACTATCACGCGGCGGCGCATGTGGCGGGAGCGTACTGCAGCAGCCCGTTCGCGCAGCGCGGCGAGAGCGCGTACGTCCTCGTATGGGACGGCGGCATGTATCCGCGACTGTACTTCTATGATGCGGAGCAGGGAGGTTTCGAGAATCTGGGTCCGATCTTCCTGATGATCGGCAATATGTACAGCCTGTTCGCTCAGCACTTCGGCCCGTTCCGGGTAAGCGGCGGCTTCGCCAAGGACAGTCTGTCCGTGGCCGGCAAGGTGATGGCCTATATCGCCCTAGGCAAGCCGCAGCCGCAGTGGTATGACATCTGGGATGAGATCTACCTGGAGGCATACGATCATCCGATGGGCTTCGGCAACAAGCTGGCCCGCCTTTTCAAGGAGCGGATAGCAGGACAGGAGGTTGACGATGCCGATGTGCTGCGGACCTTCCACGACTACCTGGGTCAGATGCTGCTGGACAAGCTGGCCAAAAAAATCCGCCGCCACGGCAGCAAGTCTGGCAACCTTGCCCTGGCCGGCGGCTGCGCGCTCAATATCAAGTGGAACTCCGCAATCCGCGAGAGCGGGATCGTCTCTGAAGTGTACGTGCCGCCGTTCCCCAACGACTCCGGCAGCGCGATCGGCGCCGCCTGCTGCGCCCTGCTGGCGCGGGGCGGCGGGCCGGCTCTCGACTGGCAGGTGTACAGTGGTCCGAAGGTCGCCGCATCAGAGCCGGCAGCCGGATGGTCGCAGCGCAGCTGCGGCACCGAGGATCTGGCACAGCTGCTGCATGAGAGCGGCGAGCCGGTCGTCGTCCTGCACGGCCGCGCCGAGCTGGGACCGCGGGCGCTCGGCAACCGCAGCATCATCGCGCCGGCGGTGTCGCCTGCGATGAAGGATGTGCTGAACCGGATCAAGCACCGCGAGCCGTACCGCCCCGTCTCGCCGATCTGTCTGGAGGATGACGCTCCAGAGCTGTTCGAGCCGGGCATCCGCGATCCGTACATGCTGTTCGACCATCGGGTCAAGGCGGCTTGGGTGGATCGGATCCCTGCGGTTATCCATCTGGACGGCACGGCGCGCCTGCAGACCGTGGACCTTCAGGGCAACCCGCAGCTGGCGGCATTGCTGGAAGCCTACAAACGGCTGAGCGGCGTTCCCGTGCTGTGCAACACAAGTGCCAATCTGAGCGGCAAAGGCTTCTTCCCGGATGTCGCTTCGGCGACCGCCTGGGAAGGTGTCAATTATGTGTGGTCGGATGGCCTGCTCTATGAGCGGGAACAAAAGCTGGCGCTTGGCGCCGGCGGTCAAGCGGAAGAAATACAGGGAGTGAGATGAGATGAACAGAGATATCGCAATCATCGGCATGGCGGCCCGGTTCCCGGAAGCAAGGGCGATCGAGGAGGTGCCTGAGCTGTTCAAGCAGAGCCCCGATCTGGTGCGTGAGCTGTCGCCGAAGCGGATCAAGGATGCGACGCTGAATCCGCAGCGGCCGCTGCGCCCGATCGGGTATCTGGAGGATATCGACAAGTTCGATCATCCGCTGTTCGAGCTCTCGCTTGCCGAGGCCCAGGTGATGGATCCGCATCATCGGCTGATGCTGGAGAGCGTCTATCATCTGTTCGAGCATGCGGGTTACGACCCGGATGACTTCGATGGCTCACGGACAGCCGTGTTCGTCTCGGACATCAATCCCGAGTACTACCGGCTCGCCGAGGAGTTCCCCGATACGATGGTTGCGGGCAATTCGCCGGCTTTTGCCGCCACGCGGATCAGCCGCCAGTTCAACCTGACGGGCAATGCCGCGGTGATCGACACGGCCTGTTCCTCCAGTCTCGTGGCCGTTCATATGGCCGTGGGCGAGCTGCTGCTCGGCGAGGCCGACTGTGCGATCGTCTGCGGCGTCAATCTGAACCTGCAGCCCTACCGGGACAAGCAGTTCGAGTTCAATATCTGGTCTCCCGACTGCAAGTCGCGGGCGTTCTCCGAGGACGCCGCCGGCATGTCATGCGGCGAGCTGTCGGCTTCCGTGCTGCTCAAGCCGCTGGAAGCGGCGCAGCGCGACGGCGATACGATCCATGCGGTCATCAAGAGCTCGGCGGTCAATAATAATGCCCGGCGCTCCGCCAGCCCGACCGCGCCCGACAGCATCTCCCAGGCGGGTGTCGTGCGCGACGCCTGGCGCAAGGCCGGGGTGGACCCGCGCCACATTGGCTATATCGAGGCGCACGGCTCCGGCACTAAGCTCGGCGACTCGCTGGAGGTCGAGGGTCTGAGCGCTGCTTTCCGCGACGCCACGGATGAACGGGGAATCGTGCCGATCTCGACAATCAAGTCCAGTCTGGGCCACGGCTACAATGCATCCGGCATCGCCGGACTGGTGCGCGCTGTGATGGCGCTCAAGCATCGGGTGTTTTTCCCGACGCTGCACTTCGAGCGTCCCAATGAGCTGATCGACTTCGAGCACTCGGCGGTCTACGTCAACAAGGAGCTGCGCCCATGGCCGCAGCCCGAGGGTCATCCCCGGTACGCCGGGGTGACCTCGCTCGGGGCGAGCGGCACCAACTGCCATGTGCTGCTGCAGGAAGCGCCGGAGCGGATGCAGGGCAACGGTGAAGCGGAGTCTGGCCCGGCTGGGACGCTTCCCTTCCTCGTCTCGGCCCGAACGCCGGGTGCGCTGCGGCGCAAGCTGGCATCGCTGGCATCGCGGCTGGAGACCGTCCCGGATACCGAGTTGGCGGCGGTGAGCTGGACACTGGCGCGGGGGCGCAAGCATTACCGCTTCCGTTTTGCTGCTTCTGCAAGCAGCGCCTCGCAGCTGCGGGAGCAATTGCTGGCGGCGCTGCAGTCACTAGGCGCGGAAGCTGGGGATCCGGATGCGGGCAGGCATCGTACATGCGGCGAGCAGGGTCAAGGTCCCGGTCAGGCGCATAAGGCAGCTGGCGGAACACAGCAGCCGGAAGCCTCTGAGATGGCTACCGAAGAAGCACCTTCCTCCACTCTCCGCGAGTCTGACGATGCATCTGGCAATGGCTGGACGTTAACGCTGCCGGAGGGCCGCGGCGATCTGGGCAAGGCGATCCTGCTGCTGACGGATCACCCGCCTTTGCCAGAGGAGATCATCAAAGCGCTTCAAGCGCGCCATCCCGTCTATCGGGATGCCTATACGCACGCGCTGGAGCTTGCCGATGCCAGCCGCGAAGGCGTGCGGGCGCTCGCACATCTCCTCGCCATGTACCGTCTGCTGGCGGCTTGGCGGCTGCCGGTCGGCCAACTGCTGCCGATCGGGATCGGGAGGTTGGCAGCCGATGTAATCGCTGAGCGGCGCACGCTGGCGGACGCGATGAAGGCTGCCGAGACGCATATGCCGCAGCCGCTGGAAGGTCTGGAGGGCCGCGTGGACAAGCTGATCGCGGCAGAGACGACGGAGGGCAGAGCGCTCTTCGTCGAGCTGGCTCCAGGCGGCGAGCTCGGCGGGGCGCTGCGGGCCAACATGACGAGCGGTGCCTTCGATGTGAGCGGCCTGCTGCCGGAAACGTCCGGCGATCCGGCGGCCGAGATCCTGTGCGGCTGGTATACGCAGGGGCATACGCCGGACTGGCAGGCGGTGTATGCCGGCAGCCCTGCGCTGCGGACAGAGCTCCCGGGATATCCGTTCGAGCCGATCCGCTGCTGGGTCCGCGAGACGCCGCAGCTGTCGATGGCCGATCTAATGGATGAGACCGGGGCGGAGCGGCAGTCGGAGGAGTCAGGTATACTGCGGGATCCGGATGCTACCGGCTTGGAGCGCCGGATCGCCGCTTTCTGGAGCGAGGCGCTGGAGCTGGACACGCTGGAGCGGGAGGATCACTTCTTCGAGCTGGGCGGCGACTCCCTGCTGGCGACCCGCGTCATCCGGCGGATCCGCGAGGAGCTGGCGGTCAAGCTGGATTTCGAGGACTTGTTCGACTATCCGACGTTAAGCGGCTTCTCTGCTTATGTGGATAGCCTGATCGGACCTGAAGACAAGGTGGCGGCCATCTTCCGCGAGGTGCTGAAGCAGCCGGAGATTGGCCCAGGCGACAGCTTCTTCGAGCTGGGCGGCCACTCTCTGATGGCCAACCAAGTGCTGCTGCGGGTACGCGATGTATTCGGCGTGGAGCTGAACTTCGAGGATATCTTCCGCCATCCGACACCAGCCGAGCTGAGCCGTTACATCGGCGTCAGCCTTGCGGATTCGCCAAGCGCACCAGTCGGCGGCATGTCCGTGCCGCAGTCGGCGCCTGCGCAGCCTGCTGCAGCGACAGGTCAAGTGGACGCGCCCGGGGGGACTGGGGTCCCGCCGCTGCCGGAACAGGATGGCAGTGTGCTGCCGGCTCTGATTCCCCTTGCAGGACAGCAGTCCAGTTATCCGGTATCACCTGCCCAGAAGCGGATGTGGATGCTCAGTCAATTTCCAGAAAGTCTGGTCGCGTACAACTCGCCGTTCTCGGTCGTGCTGGAAGGAGCGCTGGATGAAGAGGCGCTGGAGGCGGCATTCGCAGCGGTCGTGGACCGTCACGAGGTGCTGCGGACCGTGTTCGGCGACGAGCAGGGCGAACCGGTGCAGCTCATCCGGGAACGCGAAGCGCTCGGTATTACACTGGTACGCCGTGATGTGCAGACAGAGGGCGGACTGGCTGCGGCGGAAGCCTGGATGGAGCAGGACCGCTTGCTGCCGTTCGATCTGGCGGGCGGCCCGCTGATCAAAGCTGTGTTGTTCGCCGTGGCGCCTGAACAATATGTGCTCTACATCAACATGCATCATATCATCAGCGACGGCTGGTCCTCCCAGGTGCTGCTGCGTGAGCTTGCCGCGCTATACAATGCCCAGGTGAATGGCGAGGCAGCCCCCTTGGCGCCTTTACGGATTCAATATAAAGACTATGCCCAGTGGCAATCTCGTTCGATAGCAGACGGCAGTTACGATGGCATGGGCGCCTACTGGCGTGAGACGCTGGGAGGCAGCCTGCCGACGTTGGAGCTGCCATTGGACAAGCCGCGGCCGCCTATGCAGACCTACAATGGAGCTCGGATTCGTTTTGCATTGGATGCCGAGACTACGTCCAGACTGCAGGATGGCTGCCGTGCCCATGGCGTGACGCTATACATGGCTTTGCTGGCGGCGACCAATCTCGTGCTGTACAAATACAGCGGCCAATCGGATCTGTTGATCGGTTCGCCGATTGCCGGCCGCAGCCAAGTCGAGCTGGAGGACCAGTTGGGCTTTTACGCCAACACGATCGTGCTGCGGACCCAACTGGATCCGGATGCCTCGCTCGGCGACCTGCTGGAGAAAGCCCGGAAGGTAACGCTGGGCGCGTACCAGCATCAGCTGTATCCGTTCGATCGTCTGGTAGAGGAGCTGGCCGTCAAGCGCGACATGAGCCGCTCGCCGTTGTTTAACGTCATGCTGGTGCTGCAAAATACCGACATAGTGCTGACCGGCAGCAGTCCGTTGCAAGGGGTGAAGCTGCGGGACATGGAGGACCGCGGGGTGACCAGCCTATTCGATCTGCATCTGGAGTTCGTCCCGACGGGAGACGGGATTCAGGCGGCGCTCACCTACAATACCGACCTGTTCCATCATGAAACCATGCAGGGGCTGGCGGAGCACCTGCAGCAGAGCTTGCATGCCTTAGTGGATATGGCGGACTTGCCGGTCCGGAAGTTTGCGCTAGCGGAGACGGAAAAGCCGTCGGAGTTGAAGCGAATTGTGGAAGGCGCGGATCAGTCACCAAGGGATACGCTAGTCCGCGACGTGTCCGAGACGGACCAGGCCAGTGCGGCTCCAGACCGACCTGGAGATCCTGCGAGTGACTCGTTGGTCTCTCCGTGGTCGTGGCCCGAGTCGTTGGGCGACGAGCGCACGCTGGTAGCGGCGACCGGCTTCGGTCTTCTGGGCAGTGCGGCAACGCTCGCTGCTGCTGCAGACGCAGCGCCGGCCTCGGCCGAGACCGGTGCTATTGGACGCCAATTGACCGATCGGCAAGCGGAGACGCTGGTTGTGACGCCGTGGCAGCTGGAGCTTCTGCTCCGGGAGCCGAAAGCGGCACAGAGCTTGCGGAGCGTGCGGCGCATTGGTTTGTTGACGCAGCCGGACGAACTGGTACAGATCTGGCGGCTTGCAGCCCGGCTTGCCGAGCTCGGCATGCGCTGCGAGCTGATCCAGCTATGCGGTCCGCAAGGGCTGGGACTGTTGACCACTTGCACGCTAAGACCGGCTGTTGCGAGTATGACCCATGTATCGCCTTCTCTGCTGCTTGGTACGCCTTTGCCCGGGGTCGAGCTGATGGTGCGGGACGCTGACGGTCAGCCGCTGCCGGCTGGCGTGAGTGGACAGATCTTCTGCCGTTCGGTCTCCGCAAACGATGCGGAAGACTGGCAGGCAACAGGCTGGCTGGGACGCAGAACCGGCAGCGGCGAATACTGCTATGACGGGGAGCCGGGACGCACGGCGAAGGTCAAAGGCTTCGAGCTCCGTCTTCATCACATCGAGCAGTCAGCATTGGAGCTCGGCCTATTCAGCCAGGTTAGAGCCATCATGTGGGCAGGACAGGAGGATGCGCCTCCGCAGCTGACACTGGTCTACCTGGCGGATCGCCCGCAGGATAGCGGTGAGCTCAAGGGACGTTTTAAGGCTGTGGCACCGACTTATGCCGTGCCGGAGCAGTACGTTCAGATCGAACAGATGCCGCTGGATGCTCGCGGAGGTCTGGATGAAGAGGCGCTGCAGCGGATCGTTGCGGAACAGCTGGCAGCTGCGGCATCGGCTGCCGTGGACACCCCGGCCGTCGCGGATAACGAGCTGGAGGAGACGCTGGCAGCAGTGTGGAGCGATGCGCTGGCAGTCAAGCAGGTGGGCCGGCACGATCATTTCTTCGAGCTGGGCGGCGACTCCATCAAGGCGCTGCGGGCCTCCATCCGTCTCAAGAAGCTGGGGTATGCGATTGAACTCAAGGATCTATTCCTTCACCCGACCGTAACCGAAATGGCTGCTTACATCGCCGCGTCTGCACCGGAGCAGAACGAAGCGGCCGAGCAGCGCCGGCGCGAGCTCGACGGTACAATGCGGCAGCGGATGGACTCACTGCGGGAGGCCATTACCAGCGAATGGCATGGCGAGCCGGAGGATGCGCAGCGTCCTGCTGACGCCTACCCGATGAGCGATATCGAGAAGGGACTTGTCTTTCACTCGGTAGCGAATCCGGGCACCTCCGCTCATATGATCCAGTATGTCTATAGCGCCCGCTATGAGCAGTTTGATGAGACGGTCTTCCTGCGGGCATTCGCTCTGATGGCGGACAAGCATCCCAATCTGCGGGCAAGCTTCCACCTGGAGCATGCGGCGGAGCCCGTCAAGATCGTCCATGCCGGGGCGCAGCTGGACGTAACGGTCATTAACCTGGAGGGAATGGGCCGGGAGAGCCAACGCGGAAGGATCGAGTCCGTGATGGCCGAGGAGAACGGCAAGCCGTTCCAATTCCGCGAAGCGCCCTTGTGGCGGACCCGCGTGTTCCATTTGGGTGAGGAACAGTATCTGTTCTTGTTCATTTACCATCAGTCCATCATGGACGGCTGGAGTAACGCGATTCTGATGAAGGAACTGAGCGACACGTATTTTGCTTTGCTGAACGATCCCGATTACCGGCCGCAGCCGCTGCTTCACTCCTACAAACAATTCGTACTCGACCAGTATCTGATCAAGCACGACGAGAGCATGCGCGATTATTGGCGCGAGGAGCTGCGCGGCTACAAGCGTCTGGCGCTCCCTGAGGGTACGGATGCGGAGGGCTTCACGGAACGGGTCACGTACCGCTACCGTCTTGAGCCGCAAGTGCTGGCGCAGGCGACGAAGCTTGCCGGGCAGCTGGGTGTTACGCTCCGCAATCTGCTGTTTGCTGTCTATGCGCGATTGATGAGCCGGCTGACCAATCAGGATGACGCTGTAGTCGGTATCCTGACCCACAACCGGCCTGCCTGCGAGGACGGGGACACGATGGTCGGCTTCTTCCTCAACATGCTGCCGGTGCGGACGCGGTTCGCCGGCGAGGAGAGCTGGGCGGATTATATTCGCCGCTTCCACGCACATATGCTGGAGCTGTCCTCGTATGAGAAGATGGCGCTGTCCGAGATTGCCAGGGCGATCGGTGACGCGCAGGATGCCGGCAACCCGATCTCCGACACGCTGTTCAATTTCACCGATTTCCGCGAGAGCGGTTCGGTCGAGGAGCAGAGCGCGGGCGAGGCGCAGGAAGGCGAACCGCTCGTCGAATCCAAGGTCAACGCCAACAACACGTGGCTGGACTTCAACGTCGATGTGTCGCTGGGCCGGCTTGATCTGAAGATCGACTCGGCGGTGTATGACCGCTCGATCATTGACGACGCGGCAGCATTTTACCGTGAAGCGATCACGCGTCTGGCCGAGGAGCCTGAGCTGAGGCTGTCAGACATCCGTCTGCGCAGCGACCTGCTGGAGGCGCAGAGCGAGGATTATGAGATGGAGTTTGACTTCTAAGTCGGTTGGGCCGGCGGGATATTGGGATGGTCATTGCGGCTGCATGGGGCAACGGACTGCCAATTGGCAGTTGGATCGAGTCGGTGAATGTGCAGAACCAGGGTATCAGTTAAAAGTCGGCGAATGTGCCTAACCAGGTGCAAAAAGTCACCTGAATCGGCCAACTCGAATAGGAGCCGTGGTCCTCACTGGGCCATCACATACCTTGCAGCGGAGCGTGAAGCCGCCGCGTCAGAAGTATATACACAGGGAGGAATAGCGATGACGGAATCGTATGAAACGGGCTCCGGCGGTGGCGCAGCTACCGCAGAGGACCAATGGACACGCAAAAAAATCGCGGCCGCCCAGCGCGAAACAGAGAGGACCTATTGGCGGGGAAGGCTCTCGGGCGAGCTGACGCGCACGGCATTCCCGCATGATCATCTGCAGGCATCAGGAGCCGGCCGGGAGCTGGCCACGGAGCCGCTGACCGTGCCCGAACCTCTCGGCGAGCGGCTGCTGGCGGTCAGCAAAGGCTCCGATCCGGCGCTGCACGTGCTGCTAGCCGCGATTACTGCTGCGCTCACAGCCAAGTACAGCGGCCTGCGGGATATTATCCTGCAGACGCCGATCTACCGCCAGGCGCAGACGGGCTCCTACATGAATACCGTGCTGTTCCTCCGCTCGGATCTGGAAGCTGCGGATCACCTCAAAGCGCTGGTCATGCAAACCCGTGAGCGGATGCGGGAGGCCGGCGCCCATGCCAACTATCCGATGGATGTGCTGGCAGATGAACTGACCGGCAGCGCCGAGCTGGGCCTGCTCAGCGAAGTGGCCGTCGTGCTGGATGCCGTCCAGTCGGCTGAGGACCTGCCATCCGAGAGCTGGGAGCTGCTGTTTGGCTTCCGGCGGGAGGGCAGCGGTGTGCAGGGTGAGCTCCGGTACAACCGGCGCTTCTTTGACCGGGAGACGGCGGCGCGGATCGCCGGTCACTGGAGCAAGCTGGCCAGAGAGATGCTGGAGGCAGCGGACCGCCCGCTGGCGGAGATCAGCCTGCTGAGCGAGGAAGATACGCGGCGGATGCTGCGCCGCTTCAACGGGCGGGCGGATGAGCCTTATGCCTACCGCTTCCTGCACGATCTGCTGGACAGCCATGCCGCACAAACGCCGGACCGCACCGCCGTGGTCTGTGGCGAATCGCGGATGACCTACCGCGAGCTCTCCGATGCCAGCAGCCGCCTGGCCCACTTGCTGCGGGAGAAAGGCGTCGGGCGTGAGGACCTCGTAGCGATTCTCTGCCCCCGCTCGATTCCGTTCCTCGTCGGCATGCTGGCGGTGTGGAAGGCCGGAGGCGCTTATGTGCCGCTGGATCCCGACTATCCGGAGGAGCGGCTGCAGACGATCCTTGGCGACTCGCGTGCCTCGCTGGTTCTGACGGTAAGCGAGGTAGCCGAAGGGAGCGAGCTGCTGTCCCGCGTCCTGCAAGCCGTGCCTCAGCCCTGCGAAGCGCTGCGTATCGACGACGGAGCAAGCGACAGCTATCCGGCACAGACGCCGGAGCTGGAGCGGGAGCTGCACGACCTGAGCTATGTCATCTACACCTCCGGCTCCACGGGCAGGCCCAAGGGAGCGATGCTGGAGCATGTCGGCATGCTCAACCATATGCTGGCGATGATGGAGGAGCTGGACATCGACGAGACCAGTCGGATCGTGCAAAATGCTTCGCAATGCTTCGACATCTCTGTCTGGCAGTTCGTCACCGCGCTGGCGGCGGGCGGTGAAACGCATATTTTCCCCAATGAGCTGGTGATGCAGCCGGAAGCGCTGCTGGAGCGGCTCGTCAGCCGGGAGATTACGGTGCTCCAGGCGGTGCCGACTTATCTGTCGATCCTGCTGGAGACGGCGGAGCTGAACCGGATCAGACTGCCAAAGATGCAGACGGTCAGCGTCACTGGCGAAAAGCTTACCACCGCACTGGCGCGCCGCTGGTTCAACCAATTCCCTGAAATACCGCTGGTCAATGCGTACGGTCCGACCGAGGCCTCCGATGATGTCACGCTGCATGTGCTGCGGGGGATGCCGGATGCCCAGCAGATTCCGGTGGGCCGCCCAATCCGCAATGTGACGATCTACATTCTGGACGAGCAGCGCCAGCCTTGTCCCATCGGGGTCAAGGGCGAGATCTGCGTCTCCGGGCTGGCAGTGGGCCGGGGCTATCTGCATGATGAAGAACGCACCCGGCTGGCGTTCGGCGAGGACCATCTGGCGGCCAGACCTGGCGTGCGTCTGTACCGGACTGGCGATATCGGACGCTGGCTGCCGGACGGCACGATCGAGTATGCCGGGCGGATGGACGATCAGGTCAAGGTGCGGGGCTTCCGCATCGAGCTGAAGGAGATCGAGCATGTGCTGGCCGAGTACGACGGTGTCAAAGAAGCCGCGGTCATCGTCCGCCGGGACGAGGCCTCCGAGGACTATCTCTGCGCGTACGTTACCGCGACTGACCGGCTGTCTGCTACGGATGTCCAGCAGCATGTGGGCCGGGCGCTGCCGCACTTCATGGTGCCCAAGTTCGTCGTTCAGCTGGAGCAGATGCCCGTCACGCCCAACGGCAAGATCGACCGCAAAGCCCTGCCGGATCCGGCAACTGCGATCGCCCAGCCGACCGGCTCGGGGGACGGGCCGCTCAGCGAGCTGGAGCAGCGGCTGGTTGAGGTCTGCTCCGAGGTGCTGGGACTGCCCGACTTCGGCGCCGATGATCATTTCTTTAATGTGGGCGGCGATTCGATACATGCCATCCAGGTGGCGGCGCGGCTGCAAAAATACCGGCTGCTGCTCGATATCCGGGACATCTTCCGGTACCCGACCGTACGGGGCATGGCGGGGGCGGTGCAAGAGAGCATGCGGAGCATCGATCAGGGACCGGTTACCGGCGAGGCCGGCTTGACGCCGGTGCAGCAGTGGTTTTTTGAACAGTTCGTAACGGATCTCCATCACCATAATCAGGCGGCTCTCGTCTATGCCCGCGATGGGCTGGCAGAGGAGCGGGTGCGGCAGGTGTTTGGCCGGATTGCCGAGCATCATGACGCCCTCCGGATGACGTACCGGCAGACCGCTGACGGAACCGTGCGGCAAGTGAACGAAGGTCCGGATTCCGTCCGATTCGAGCTGGAGACCGTTCGCATCCAGGGTGACAACGGTCAGCAGACGCTGGCGGAGGTGACGGAGCTGGCCGAGCGTCTGCAGGCGTCGATGAACCTGGAGACGGGGCCGCTCGTGAAGCTGGGTCTCGCTCATACAGAACAGGGCGATTACCTCGTCATTTGTATTCATCATCTCGTCATCGACGGGATCTCGTGGCGCATCCTGTTCGAGGATTTCGAGAGCGGCTACCGGCAGGCGGAGCGGGACGAGCCCGTGGTGTTCCCTGACAAAACCGACGCGTACCGCGACTGGGCCGAGCGGCTGCAGACCTACGCAACCTCTGAGGCGCTGCTGCGCCAGCTACCGTACTGGGAAGAGGTGGAGTCGCAGCCCTATACAGCACTTGTACCGGACCTGCAGACGTCGGAAACTCCTCGCTACAAGGATGCCCAGGTGGTCTGCATGGAGCTGTCGTCAGATTACACGGAGCAGCTGCTGGGCGGCGTACACGAGGCTTATCATACAGAGATCAACGATCTGCTCTGTGCCGCACTGGGGCTCGCCTTCCAGCGCTGGCGGGGACTGGACGGCATCCTGGTCAATGTCGAGGGGCATGGCCGCGAGAGCATCATCGAGCAGTTCAATATCAACCGGACGATCGGCTGGTTTACGTCGCAGTTCCCTGTGGCGCTGTCTGCAGCGGAGCCAGATGATCCGGGCAAGGTGATTATCGCGACCAAGGAAATGCTGCGCCGCATCCCCGAGCGGGGCATCGGCTATGGTATTTTGCGGTATATGACCCCGGAGGAACACAAAGTGGGATACAGGATCGGCGTCGATCCCCCGGTGAACTTCAACTACCTCGGCCAGTTTGAAAGTCAGGCGGAGGACCAGCGTTTCCAGGTGCAAGCGATGAAGCTCGGCGATCCGAAAAGCGTTATGGAGCTGGGGCGCACGCTGAGCGACAACATGGAAATGCCCGTGAAGATCAACATTGAGGGCGAGATCAGGGAGAACCGGCTGGTGCTGTGCTTCGGGTACAACCAGACGCAATACACCGAGCAGGCCATCGGCGAGCTGGCGGAGCATTACCGCCGCGAGCTGATCCGTCTGGTGGAGCACTGCGCAGGGACGGGAACAGGCAAGCACACGCCGTCGGACTTCCGTCATGCGGATCTGTCGGAGAGTGACCTGGATGACCTGCAATCGCTCATCGACGAAATCGAGGAGTAGGCCCTAATGAGGTTAGCATGGAAAAGGAGAGAGAGTGCCATATGGACAAGATAGCCATTCAAACGATCTATCCGATGACGCCGCTGCAGGAGGGGATGCTGTTCCAGCAGTCGGCAGAAGGTCAGCAGACCGCCTATATCGAGCAGCGTGCGCTCACCTTGAAGGGGGAGGTGCGGGCAGCCGAGCTGGAGCAGGCCATCGACCATCTGGCGGCCAGACATGACAGCCTGCGCACGGTGTTCAGCCAGAAGCCGGGCAAACGCGGCATGCAGGTGGTGCTGAAGGGCAGACGGTGGCGTCTGGCGCAGCATGACTTGACGGCGGGAGAAGAGCCGGAGCGCGAAGAACGGTTGTCTGTCCTGCTGGCTGAGGATCTGGCACACGGCTTTAATCCGGCCAAGGATCAGCTGATCCGGTTTGCCCTCGTCCGGATGGGGGAAGCGGATTACCGGCTCATCATCACCTTTCACCATGCGCTCATGGACGGCTGGTGTCTGGGACCGTTGTTTGGCGAGCTGCTGGAGCTGTATGGCGCGCTGACACGCGGAGAAGAGCCCGTCCTGCCGGAGCCGGTGCCGCTGGAAGGCTATCTGGAGTGGCTGGGCAAACGGGACCGTGAGTCGGCACTCGCGTACTGGTCGGGTACACTGGCAGGCGCAGAGCAGCCTCCCGGCCTGCCGGGGTATGCACCGGCTGGCGAAGGGCAGCCGTACGAGCTGCGGGAGCAGACCTTCACGCTGCCAGCCTCCCTGTCCCGCGAACTGGGTGTTCTCGCCGGCGACCATGGCGCAACCCTCAGTACGCTGATCCAGACCGTTTGGGGGTTGCTGCTGCAGCGCTACCATAATACAGACGACGCCGTGTTCGGCACGGTCGTCTCCGGCCGTCCGCCGGAGGTGCCCGGCATCGAGTCCATGATCGGCCTCTTCATTAACACGGTGCCCTGCCGCGTAGCCTCCAGCGGAGAGGAAACGCTGGGCGGGCTGCTGCGGCGCATGCAGGAGGAAGCGCTGAACGCGCAGCAGCATGCGTTCAGCCCGCTCTATGAGGTACAGGCGCGCACGGGTATCCGAATCGACCATCTGGTCGTGTTCGAGAATTTTCCTATGGAGCAGGAGCTGACGGAGGCGGGGAGCCATGGGGCGGGGTTTGCCGTGACAGGCATGGACTCGCGCGAGCAGACGGGTTATCCATTGACGCTTGCCGTCTATCCCGGCGAAGAGCTGCTCTTCAAGCTGAGCTATAACGGCCATGTTTACCCGGACTACGCCATAGCAGGCATCGAGCGCCACTTGAGGACGCTGCTGGAGCAGGCACCCGCACGGGCTGCTCAGCCCGTCCGCGAGCTGGAGCTGCTAAGCCGTGAGGAACAAGCTGCGCTACTCGGCTTCAACCCGCAGCCGCAATCTTATCCTGATACATCTACAGTACATCGTTTATTTGCCGCGCAGGCGCGCCGTGCGCCGGAGCTTCCGGCGGTGGCAGGGCCGGACGGCCGACTTACATACGGAGAGCTTGCAGCCGAGTCGGATCGGCTCGCCGGGCAGCTGCGGCCGCTGCTGCAAGTGCAGACTGCGGGACTGGAAGAGGCCGAGGTGCCCGATGGCTTCGTGGTCGCGATCCTGTGTCCGCCGAGCTGCCTGCGGGTAGTAAGCGTACTCGGTGCGCTTCAAGCGGGGGCCGCCTTTCTGCCGATCGATCCGGCCTACCCCGATGAGCGGATCCGCTACATGCTGCAGGACAGCGGGGCA
Organism: Paenibacillus jepli; assembly: GCF_047238105.1. Lineage (NCBI taxonomy): Bacteria > Bacillati > Bacillota > Bacilli > Caryophanales > Paenibacillaceae > Paenibacillus > Paenibacillus jepli. The sequence goes on along the minus strand of NZ_JBDFMD010000001.1, from coordinate 1,396,189 downwards.
TCTGTGCTGCTCGGACTGCCGGCAGATGCGGTGCGTCTCGCTGATCTGGGCGGCTCAGCCGCAGCGTTATGGCCTCTGGCGACAGGTACGCTGGCAGCGGTCGTGCTTGCCGATAGTGAGCCGCAAGGAAGCTGGGCCTATGATCCGAGCAGCCGTGAACCGCAGCGGCCAGGGATCGTCGCAGACAGAACGGCGGCAAGCAGACAACCGGAAAGCCTGACGGACGTTGCCGACAATCGCCGACTGGCTTATATCATCTACACGTCAGGCACGACAGGCAACCCCAAAGGGGTGCTGACCGAGCACCGTTCCCTGGTCAACTTTGCTTATTGGCATCAGCGCGACTTTGGACTGGGACCGTCGGATCGGGCGGCCCAGCTGACGGGCTTCGGGTTCGACGTCTCGGTGTGGGAGATGTTCTCCGCGCTGTTGTTCGGGGCGGAGCTTCATCTGGTGCCGGACGAGGTGCGGACAGATGTTCATGCGCTCAATGATTTTTTCCATACCCACGATATTACGGCAGCGTTCCTGCCTGCTCCGCTCTGCGAGCTGTTCCTGGAGCTGGACAATACCAGTCTGCGGCTGCTCACGACCGGCGGCGACAAGCTGCGGGTATACCGCGAGACGCGATACCGGTTCGTCAACAACTACGGTCCGACCGAGTATACGATCGTCACGACGAGCGGCGAATTGACCGAAAATGCGGCCAACTTGCCGATTGGCCGGCCGGTGGACAACACCCGGATCTATATTCTGGACCGCTATAACCGGCTGCAGCCTATTGGCGCGACTGGCGAGCTGTGCATTGCCGGCGACGGGCTGGCTCGCGGCTACCTCAATTTGCCTGAGGAAACTGCGCGGCGCTTCACGGCTGACCCGCTGCACAGCGGCGAGCGCATGTACCGTACGGGCGACTCGGCAGCCTGGCTGCCGGACGGCCGTATCGTATTTCTCGGCCGCCGGGACCAGCAAGTGAAGATTCGCGGCTACCGGATCGAGACCGGCGAGATCGAGTCCGTGCTGTTGCGCCACCCGGCCGTTCACGAAGGAGCGGTCGTGGCTTGGCAGGAAGCAGCTACGCCGCAGCTGGCGGCTTATTATACGACGGATGCGCCAGATGCGGCCAAGCCGGAGGAGGTAAGGGAGTATCTGGCCCGGAGCCTGCCCGACTACATGGTGCCGCTGCATCTGATCCCCTTGCAGCAGCTTCCGCTCACGGCCAATGGCAAGCTGGACCGCGCAGCACTGCCGAAGCCAGTCGTTGCCGGCGGCGAGGCTCAGCCGGAGACGGCAACCGAGCGGCGGCTGGCTGAACTGTGGCAAACGGCGCTGGGCGTACAAAAAGTCGGCATCGACGACGATTTCTTCGCGCTGGGCGGGCACTCGCTGCATGCGATGCAGCTGGCGGCGGAGCTCCGCAAGTCCTATGACGCGGAGATCGGTCCGGCGGCCTTGTTCCGTCTGCCGACGATCCGCACGTTGGCGGCCTGGCTGGACGGGCCAACTCAGCATGAAGGTCATGTGGCGGCCTCCACCGGCTTTGCCGGTACGTCCTCTTCCTTGAAGCCCGCCGGCGAGCGTGCCGTATATCCCGCTTCTTCCGCACAGCGCCGGATGGTTGTCCTGCAGCAGTGGGAGAAGCACGATACCCGCTACAATATGCCGCAGGCACTAGTGCTGGAGGGTGCTCTGGACGCCGGGCGGCTGGAGCAGGCGCTGGCTGCGCTGATCCGGCGGCATGAGCCGCTGCGTACCGTCTTTGACGTGGCGGACGGCGAGATGATGCAGCGGATTCTGACCGATGCATGGGAAGGGCTTGAGCGGTTATCCGATCCAGTGGACAGCGATCCTGCGGGACTGCTGCGGGACTGGGTCCGGCCCTTCGACTTGAGCAGCGGCCCTCTGCTGCGTGCAGCATTGCTGCAGCTAGAGGCAGAGCGCCATCTGCTCCTGCTGGATGTGCATCATGTCGCGACAGACGGTCTGTCCATGGGGCTGCTGCTGGCAGATCTCCAAGCTTTATATGAAGGCGAGAACCTACCGCCTCTCAAGCTGCAATACAAGGACTACGCGGTCTGGCAGCAGGCTTCGCTGCAGGACGGCGAGCTGCGCCGTCAGCTGCGATATTGGGTAGAGCGGCTGAAGGGCGCGGCGCCGCTGCAGCTGCCGCTGGACCGGCGCCGTCCCGTGGTGCAGTCCTTCGCGGGCGATAGCCTGATCCTGCATGTGGATGCAGCTTTGACTTCCCGCCTGCAGGAACTGGCTGCTTCACAAGGATGCACGCTCTATATGGTGCTGCTGGCAGCGTATAAGACACTGCTGTACCGGTACGCCGGACAGTCCGATCTGACGGTCGGCACGCCGGTCTCCGGCCGTACGCATCCGGAGACGGCCGCAATGCAGGGCTTGTTCGTCAACACGCTGGCGCTGCGCAGCTACCCGGAAGGCGAGCGAAGCTTCAGCGACTATCTGGCAGAGATCCGCAGGCTTACGCTGGAGGGGCTGGAGCATCAGGATGTCCCGTTCGAGTCGCTGATCGAGGCTCTCGAGGTGACGCGCGACGCTTCGCGTCACCCGCTCTTTGATACGATGTTTGCGATGCAGAACACCGGACTGCCGGACGGTCGGCTGGGCGGCGTCACGATGCGCGCTTGTGAGCTGCCGGCGGCTGCGGCACGTTTTGACCTGACGCTGTTTGCCGAAGGCGGGGAGCGCCCCGGTGAGCTGCTGCGGCTGGAGCTGGAGTATGCGACAGCCCTCTTTGACCGGGAGACAGCCAGTCGCGTACTGACCCATTATGTTCACTTGCTGAAGGCCGTCGCCGACGATGCGGGGCGGGCGCTGGCGCAGCTGCCCATGCTGGGCGAGGAGGAGCAGCAGGATCTGCTGGCGCAGAGCTGCGGCTGCGCGCTGTCGTTGCCTGAGCCAGCGGAGTTGTATCCGCTGCTGGCTGAGCAAGCGGACCGGACGCCGGATGCGATTGCTCTGGAGGATGCGTCGGGGCGGCGCCTGACGTATGCGGAGCTGCATGAGCAGGCGGATCAATTGGCCGAGCGTCTTCGCTTGGCGGGAATTGGACGGGACGCGCTGGTAGCTCTCATGGCCGGCCGCTCGATCGACACGGTCATTGCTATACTGGCCGTGCTCAAGAGCGGCGCGGCTTACGTACCGCTGGATCCTGCCTATCCGGCTGCCCGCCTGGCCTATATGCTGAGGGACTGCCGTCCGGCTCTGGTGCTGGCTGAGCGCGCCGCCTGGCAAGCGATGGCGGCCGCGGAGCCGTCGGTGTACCCAGGGACGGTATGGGCATGGGATGCAGCGGCGGGCTCCGTGCTGGATTCGGATGAGCTGACAGGTGCTATGCCGGAGGGCGACCGGGCGGCGGCTTCCGCCAATGGGGCGGCCGGACAGACGCCGGATGGCCTTGCTTATGTTCTCTACACCTCGGGCTCCACCGGGCGTCCAAAGGGCGTGATGGTGACGCAGCGCGGACTGGTCAACTACGTCCAGTGGGCGGCGGAAGCGTACAGCGACGGGCGCCCGGCAACGATGCCGCTCTTCACGTCGCTGTCCTTCGATCTGACTTTAACGTCACTATTCGTGCCACTGCTGACGGGCGGCTCGATCCTTGTCTGCGAGGAAGAGGAGGATACGGGCCGGCTGCTGCAGCAGATCGTCGCCAATCCCAAAGTGACGGTCATGAAAGGAACCCCGGCGCATCTCGCGCTGCTGGAGAGGCTGGGCGAGCTGCCCGCCACCTCGCTGCGCCGGATCATCGTCGGCGGGGAGCAGCTATATGCCGCCCCGGTAGAGCGGTTGCTGGCTGCCTGGCCGAGCGAGCTGGAGATCTGCAACGAGTATGGTCCCACCGAGGCCGTTGTGGGCTGTACGCTCTTCCGGGTGCGCAATGGTACACCGCTGGCGGGTGACGATGCCGTGCCGATCGGCGGTCCGATTGCTAATGCAGCGTTGTATGTGCTGGACGAAGCGGGACAGCCCGTGCCGCCGCTCGTGCAAGGCGAGCTGTACATTGGCGGCGCCGGGGTAGCAGCAGGTTATCTGGGCTCGCCAGAGCTGAATGAGGCGCGGTTCGTACGAGATCCTTACCGGCCAGGCCACCGGATGTACCGCACGGGCGATCTCGTCCGACGGCTCCCGTCTGGCGCTCTCTCCTATATCGGCCGTACCGATGATCAGGTCAAGGTGCGCGGCTACCGCATCGAGCTTGGCGAGATCGAGCGGGCGCTGACTGCCCATCCGGATATCCGTGAAGCGGTGGCTGCCCTGAGACCGGCAGAGGGCGAGGAGGGCGGTGCGGAGCATCTGCAGGTGGTGGCCTGGTATACGTCTGCTGCAGAGCAGGAGATTCCGCGAGCGGAATGGCAGGCGCTGGTGGCAGAGCGGCTGCCGGTCTACATGCGGCCGGCCCATCTGATCCGGATGACGGAGATGCCGCTGACAGCCAACGGCAAGCTGGACAAGCGGGCGCTGCCGATGCCGGAGCGCCAGCGCAGCGCGGCTGCCGCGGACGCGCCGCGCACGGCGCTGGAGTCGCAGCTGTCGGCACTGTGGCGTGAGCAGCTGGGCACGGACGCCGGACGTGAGGAGGACTTCTTTGCGCTCGGAGGCCACTCGCTCAGGGCTATGCTGCTGACAGCGCGGATCCGCGAGACGCTGGGCGTGGAGCTGCCGCTCTCCGAGCTGTTCCGTGCGCCGACGATTGCCGCCATGGCGACCTGGATCGAGCAGGCGGAACGAACCGAAGTGGAGCCGCTCCCGACTGCCACGGAGCAGCTGCATTACCCGGTAACACCAGCACAAAAACGGATGTACTTGCTGCACCGCATGGAGGGCGGCGAGCTGGCCTACAATATGCCACAAGCGCTGCGTCTGGATGGACCGCTCGACCACGAGCGGCTGGGCGCTGCGCTGGCTGAGCTGATCGCCCGCCACAGTCTGCTGCGCACCTCATTTGTCATTTCTGAGGGACAGATCGTGCAGCGCATTGCCTCGCAGGCGAACGTCCCTCTGGTCAAGCTGGATTCGCAGACGTCTGATGATGAACAGGAGGCTTTATCGGCTCTGGCGGCTTGGATCCAGCCCTTCGATCTCGCCGAGGCACCGCTGCTCCGGGTCGGACTGCTGCCGTTAGGTGAGACGAAGCATCTGCTCCTGACCGATATGCATCACATCATCGGTGATGCGATTACGGCACAGGTGCTGCTGTCCGAGCTGGCTGCGTTGTACGAAGGGCAGACGCTACCTGCACCTGCAGCCGCGTATGCGGATTATGCCGTATGGCAGACGACGTGGCTCGGCAGCGAGGCTGCAGAACGCGGGCGCGCTTACTGGCGCCGTCAGCTCGGGGGTGAGCTGCCCGTGCTGGAGCTGCCGACGGACCGCCGCCGGCCGGCTGTGCAGACGTTCCATGGCGACCGTCTTTCCTTTGCCGTGAGCGGCGAGCTGACAAACCGTCTGCAGGAGCTGGCGCGCAAGCATGGCGCTACCCTGTTCATGACGCTGCTCGCTGCTTACAAGACGCTGCTCTCCCGTTATTCGGGCCAAGAGGAGCTGACGGTCGGCACGCCAGTGGCGGGACGCACGCATCCGCAAACGACGGAGCTGCCCGGCTTGTTCGTCAACACACTGGTTCTGCGGACCCGGCCGCAGGCCAACCGTCCGTTCGCGCAGTATCTGGAGGAAGTCATGCAGACCGCCATCGAGGCTTACGAGCATCAGGATGTGCCGTTCGAGGAATTGGTGGAGCTGCTGGATATTGCCCGGGATCCCAGCCGCAATCCGCTGTTCGACACGATGTTCCTGATGCAGCAGGAGGAGGTGCGGGCGGGAAGCCTGGGAGAGGCCGAGCTATCGCCTGCCCGGCTGCCATATCGCGTATCGTCCTTTGATCTCACGCTATCGGCAGATGAGACGCCGGAGGGACTGCGCTTCGAACTGGAATACAATACCGATCTCTTCGACGCAGCAACCGTGCAGCGGCTGGCGGAGCACTATAAGCAGCTGCTGCAAGCGGTCACCGATGCACCGGAGACACAGCTCGGGCAACTGCCGATCGTATCGGCGGAAGAGCACCGGCTGCTTACTGCCGAGCTGGCCATGCACCGCCGGCCTGCCGGATCGGAGGCCGACCCGGCCGCCCAGCAGGCATGGCCGGCTGCCGAGCAGTCGACGCTGCCTCAGCTCTTCACGCAGCAAGCCGAGGCCACGCCAGAGCTGATGGCTGTCGTCTGCGGCGAGCGGCGGCTGACGTACCGCGAGCTGCTGGCGGCAAGCCGCCGGATCGCCGCCTGGCTGCGGGAGCATGGCGCAGGGGCAGATACGTTAATCGGACTCTATACGGAACGCTCGCTGGAGACGGTCACTGGTATCATGGGCATTCTAATGGCAGGCGCTGCCTACGTGCCGATCGATCCGGCCTATCCGGCGGAGCGGGTCAGGTATGTGCTCGGAGACAGCGGTGTCCGCATCGTGCTTACACAGGCCAAGCTCGCGGCTGCGCTCACCGAACCCAATGTCGGATATGCGGGCATGCTGCTGCCGCTGGATAGCGAAGAGCTGCAATGGCAGAGCGGCTCCGGCGAGGCGGCAATCCCGGCTGTCCAAGTGCCGGACGCCCAGCCTTCCAGCCTGGCTTATGTTATCTATACATCCGGATCGACCGGGCTGCCCAAGGGCGTGCTCATCGAGCAGCATAGCGTGGTCAACCTGGTGCGCCATAGCTGGCTGAATCTCTACGACGGCCGCACAGGGCTGCAGATAGGAATGGTCGCGTCCCATATCTTCGACGCGTCGGTCCAGCAGTTGTTCGTTGCCCTGCTCACGGGCAGCACGCTGCATGTGCTTACCGAAGAAGTCAAAGGCAATCCGGTGTTGTGGACCGACTATCTGGCCCGTCACGGCATCCAGGCGATCGACGGCACCCCGTCGTACTTGAACGTGATGCTGCAGGCCGGGGGTCCGCGCAGCCGCGAGCTGCAGCTGGATTATATGCTGATCGGCGGCGAGGCGCTGACACCGGCCGTGATTGCTTCCATCCGGCAGTCCTCGGCAGGCGCAGCCTTCCGGATCAGCAACACCTATGGCCCAACGGAGACTTGTGTGGATGCGGCATATTACCATGTCGGGGAAGAGAACCGGCACGTATGGGGCGGGCTGCCGACGATTCCGCTCGGCTACCCGTCAGGCGGAGCCAGGCTGTATATACTCAATGCGCAGAATCAACCGGTGCCGATCGGCGTAGCAGGTGAGCTGTGCATCGCCGGCAAAGGGGTGGCGCGCGGTTATCTGAACCGGGCGGAGCTGACGGCGGAGCGGTTCGTCGCCGATCCGTTCGTGCCGGGCGCGCGGATGTACCGCAGCGGCGATCTGGCCCGCTGGCTTCCGGACGGCACGACCCAGTATCTGGGCCGTCTGGACGACCAGATCAAGCTCAATGGCTACCGGATAGAGCTGGGCGAGATCGAGAGCGCCATCCGCTCGCATCCAGACATTGCAGATAGCGTCGTGATCGTGCATCGCACCTCCGTCGGCGACCGTCAGCTAGCGGCTTATTACACCGGCGAGCCGCAGCCGGCCGGTACGCTGCGCAGCTGGCTGCTGGGGCAGCTGCCCGCTTATATGGCGCCGCAGGTTTATATGCACCTGGAACGGCTGCCGCTTGCCCCCAGCGGCAAGGTCGACCGCCGGGCGTTGCCGGAGCTGCAGGATACGAGCGGCGCCGGTACGCCGCAAGAGAGCGCGGCGCTGTCCGGTCTGGAGCGGCGAGTCGCCCGGCTGTGGGAGGAGGAGCTGGGCGTGAGCGTGACGGGGCGGTCTGCACATTTCTTTGCATTGGGCGGACACTCGCTCAAAGCCCTGCTGCTGAGCGGCAGGATCAGCCGCGAGCTGGGCGTGGAGGTGTCGATGCAAAAGCTGTTTGAGCATCCGACGCTGGGCGCTTTTGCCGACTGGCTGGACGGGTTTCCGGCAGCAGCTGCCAGCGCCTCCAAACCGCTACTGACTCCTGCAGAGGTACGAGAGATGTACCCGGCGACCTCTGCGCAACAGCGGATGTTCGTGCTGCACCGCATCGGAGGCGGCGACCGAAGCTACAATATGCCGCAAGCGTTCATCCTGACCGGGGAACTGGATCGTTCCAAGCTTGCATCGGCGCTGGATGGACTAACCAAGCGACATGCGATTCTGCGGACCACGTTTCATCTGGCAGAAGATGAGATAATCCAGCGGATTGCGGACGCCGCTACGGTGGAGCTGGAGGAGCTTGAGCTGGCGCCTTACCCGCTGCATGGTGTCCATGAGGCCGAGGCCGGAGCTGCCGGTGAGCTGCCTGAGGAAGAGGCGTTTGAAGGGCTGGCCGAGCTGATCGATGCCTGGGTACGCCCGTTCGCGCTGGACCGAGTGCCGCTCATGCGGAGCGGGCTGCTGCAGCTGGATGACCGGCGGCATTTGCTGCTCATGGACATGCACCATATCATTTCTGACGGGGTGACGATGGCGGTGCTGCTGGATGAGCTGGCTGCCCTCTATCGTGGCGAGGAGCTGCCGCCTGTAGAGCTGCAGTACAGGGATTATGCCCTGTGGCAGCAGGAGTGGCTGCAATCTGAAGATTACCGTACGCAGGAGCGGTATTGGCTGGAGACGCTGAGCGGCGAGCTGCCGGAGCTGGAGCTGCCTGCCGACGTGCCGCGTCCGGAGGTGCAGAACCCCGAAGGGGGGCTGGTGTCGTTCCGTACGGATGAGCAGACTGCTGACGGATTGCGGCGGCTTGCTGCCGGGACAGGAGCTACCCTCTATATGGTGCTGCTTGCCGCCTACAAAACGCTGCTTTACCGTTACTCCGGCAACCGCGACCTTATCGTCGGCACGCCGGTATCCGGACGCACCTTGCCGGAGGCAGCAGCGATGCCAGGCTTATTCGTCAATACCTTGGCGCTCCGGTCCCGGCCGGATGGCGACCGGACGTTCATCGAATATATCGGGCAGGTGAGGGAGACGGTACTGGCGGCGCTGCGTCATCAGGATTATCCGTTCGAAGAGCTGGTGGACAAGCTGCAGCCGGTACGGGATACGGGCCGTCATCCGATCTTTGATACCATGTTCGCTATGGAGGACGCATCGTTCTCGGGCAGCAAGGTCACTGCAGCGCGGGAGCTGGGCGGTCTGACGCTGGACGGGTATCCCCTGCCCTTCGCCGCTGCCCAGTTCGATCTGACGGTGACGGCGAGTGAATCGGATGACGGTCTGACGTTCGAGCTGGTGTACAACCGCAGTCTGTTCCGTGAATCAACTGCCCGCCGCCTGGCTGATCAGCTGGCGCACTTGCTGGCCCAGGCAGCGGCAATGCCGGAGCAATCGCTGGATGCCATCGAGATCTCTCCGGCCGCCGAGCGCGAGCGGCTGCTTACGACCTTCCAGGGGGATTCGGTGCCGCTCACCGGGAAGCAGCTCCTGCATGAGCGGTTCGAAGCGCAAGCCCGTCTCTATCCGGAGCGGATCGCTGTCACGGACGGCTCGACCGAGCTGACTTACGCGGAGCTGGATGGCCTGGCAGAGGCGACAGCCGCCCGGCTTCGGCAAGTGGGGATAGGTCCGGAGATGACGGTCGGCCTGTTGGCCCGCCGTTCGGTCTCGATGGTGGTCGGCCTGCTGGCCATCTGGAAAGCCGGCGGTGCCTATGTGCCGGTATCTCCAGCTTACCCGGCAGACTATCTCGGGCATATTCTCCACGATAGCGGTGTTTGTGCCGTCGTGGCGGAGCAAGGGCTGGAGCTGATGCCGAGACAGGCTTCGCCAGCTTTTGCAGGTCCGTTAATCGTATTCGGGGATAGCAGTGAGAGCGCCTTACAGGGGGATTCGGATGAAGCAGCCGAGCGTTCAAAGGACGAGACAGGACCGTCAGTCGACCAGGCCGCTGGACATCGTCTGGCCTACGTGCTTTACACCTCCGGTACGACGGGGCAGCCCAAAGGCGTCGAGGTGGAGCACCGCAGCGCGGTCAATCTTGTGGAACATCTCCACAGCAGTTTATACAACCGTGCATCGGGTCTCTGTTTCGCGCTGAGCGCCTCGCATGTATTTGACGCCTCGCTGCAGCAGCTGCTTACAGCACTTTTGACAGGCGGCACCTTATATGTTATTCCTGAATCACTGCATAAGGATCCCGTCAAGCTGCTCGAAGCGCTTGAAAACAACGGGATCGATAGTCTCGACGGGACACCGTCCTATCTTAACGTGCTCTTGGAAGCGGCCGGAGACAGACGCTTCCCGGGATTGCGTCAGCTGCTGGTAGGCGGTGAACCGTTGACGGGTGAACTGGCCGTCCGTTTGCAGGCTGCTTTTCCCGAGGCTACCATCGTCAATGCCTACGGGCCAACCGAATGTACGGTTGATGCGGTCATGAACATCCTGGAGCCGGGAGCAGTAATCCATGCCGCACTGTCCGTGGCGATCGGTCGTCCGATTGCCAATACCGAGGTGTATGTGTTGGATGACGGGTTGCGGTTATGTCCGCAAGGAGCGGCAGGCGAACTATGCATTGGCGGTATCGGGTTGGCAAGAGGGTACCGCAACTTGCCGGAGCTGACGGCTCAGCGCTTCGTGCGCCATCCGCTTGCCAGCGGCGGCACACTCTACCGCACAGGTGACCGGGTGCGCTGGCAGGCAGACGGCACGCTGGTCTATCTGGAACGGCTGGACGAGCAGATCAAGATTCGCGGACACCGCGTGGAGCCTGCGGGCATCGCCAGCCGTCTTCGCGAGCTTGACGGGGTTGGCGATGCAGCCGTCATTGCACTATCGGGCACCGACGGGGTGCCGGGGCTGCACGCCTACTATACTGCCGAACATTTAATCGATGAGTCATTTCTCCGTGGCAGCCTGGAGCGGACGCTGCCAGAGCATATGCTGCCGCTGACGTTTACCCGGCTCGCCGTCCTGCCGCTTACGACGAGCGGCAAGCTGGACAAGCGGGCGCTGCCGCAGCCGCAGCAGCTCTCCCGCACGAGCAGCGGCGGATCTGCGCTTGCGACCGAGACGGAGCGCCGGCTGGCAGCGGTCTGGCGCGAGTTGCTTCCTGACGTCCGGGCGGTCGGCAGGCAGGATCATTTCTTTGCCCTGGGGGGCCATTCGCTGAAGGCGATGCTGCTCAGCGGCAAGATTCGCCGTGTATTCGGGGTCGAGGTCGCGCTGGCCGAATGGTTCAACCATCCTACACTGGAGGCGCAGAGCCGCCTGATCGACGGGGCGGAGCGTGTCGAGGAGACGGCGCTGGAGCGGGCGGGCGAAGCGCCGAGTTATCCTGCCTCTGCCGCACAGCGGCGGATGTATGTGCTGCATCAGATGGACAAGGATGGCATCAGCTACAGCATGCCGCAAGTGTATGAGCTGACAGGTGTACTGGATGAGCGGCGGTTGACAGTGGCGCTGCAGGCGCTGGTTGACCGTTATGAGGTGTTGCGGACCTCCTTCCACATGGAAGGGGAGGAGGTCGTGCAGCAGGTGCATGACCGCGTTCAACTGGCATTGGAAACGCTGGGTGCTCCGGCGGGCTGGGACGAGCTGATGAAGGGCGGCGGCGTCTCGCAAGCGGCTGCAGCAGCCGAGTGGATGGCCGCACAAGACGCTCCGCTCAGGGGCGGTGTCCTTGTGGCCGACCGGACGGAACAGGCTGTAGAGCTGGCGAGGTATATGCGGAGCTGGAGCGAGCCGTTCCTGCTGGAGCGCGCACCGCTGCTGCGTGCAGGTCTGATGGAGCTGGCGCCTGATCGTCACCTGCTGATGCTGGATATGCACCACATCATCTCCGACGGGGTTACGGTGCAGCTGCTGTTCGCCGACCTGGCAGCCCTCTACGCCCAGGTGGAACTGCCAGCGGTACAATGGCACTACAAGGATTATGCGATGTGGCAGCGCGGATGGCTCGGTGAAGACGAGATCGCCAAGCAGGAAAGATACTGGCTGCAGCAGCTCTCGGGTGAGCTGACGCCTACCCGGCTGCAGACGGACCGTCCGCGCCTGCCGATGTTGTCGGCCGCGGGTGACAGCCTGTCCTTCCGGCTGGATCCTGCATTGGCCCGGCAATTGAAACGATTGGCATTGGCCAATGAGAGTAGTCTGTATATGGTGCTGCTGGCCGCCTACCAGATGCTGCTGCACCTGTATACCGGTCAGGAGGATCTGACTGTCGGCACCCCGGTTGCCGGCCGGACGCATCCGTTGACCGGCGATATGCCGGGCTTGTTCGTCAACACGCTGGTGATCCGGGGACGGCCGCGCAGCGGCCAGCCTTTTACAAGGCTGCTGCAGCAGACGAAACGGACGGCGCTAGACGCTTTTACCCACCAGGACTATCCGTTCGAGGAGTTGGTGGAGCGTCTCCGCGTCCGCCGGGATCCGAGCCGCAATCCGCTGTTCGATACGATGTTCGCGATGCAGCATGCGGAGCGTACAAACGCCTCAACAGATGTGTTGCAGATGAGGGAGGCGCCGCTTGCCCAAGACACCTCGTTATTCGATCTGACCTTGATGATGATGGAAGAAGAGGACGGCGGCTTGCTCGGCTCTGTCGAGTACAGCACTGCGTTGTTTGACGCCGGGACAGCGGCTGCCCTGGCCCGTGATTATGTCACCCTGCTGCGGGAGGCGGTAGCGGCGCCTCAGCAGACGCTGGCGGAACTGGCGGCCGCAGCGGGCATCCTGATGAGACAGCCGGCTGCCCAGGAGCCGGAAGTTGCCGAAGCCTCGGACGCGATAACAGACACGGCCCGGGAAGACGGCGAGTGGACACCGACCGAGCGGCTGCTGGCCAAGGTATGGGCAGACGTACTGGAGCGTGAACCGGTATCGCGAGGCGATGATTTCTTCGCCATCGGCGGCCATTCGCTTAAGGCGCTTGTCCTGACGGGACGTCTCCAGCAGCGCTATGGACTGACGCTCGCGCTGGCGGATGTGTTCCAGATGCCGAGGCTGCATACCATGGCGGCATGGCTTGACCGTACCCAGCCAGGGGCGGCTGCTCATGCGTCCAAGCTGTATGCATCCGGGGTAACGCTCGAGGGCAGCAGTCCCGTGGCGGACGCCTCCGCAGACGATGAGGGGCTGATCCTGCTGCGGACCGGAACAGCCGAAGGCCGGCAGGTATTCATCGTCCACGATATTACGGGAGAGGTCGACGGGTACAGCCACTTCATCCGTCATCTGCAGGGACCGGACCGGTATTGGGGCATCCGCTCGGCAGCCTCAGGCTCCGAAGCAGACGAGCAACAGGATGTGCCGTCCATTGCGGCAGACTATGTGAGGCTGATCCGGAGCAAGCAGCCGCACGGGCCCTACCGGATCGCAGGCTGGAGTCTGGGCGGCACCTTCGGCTATGAGGTGGCCAGACAGCTGGAGGCTGCCGGGGAGCAGGTCGCTTGGCTGGCGATGTTCGACACCATGTCCCCGGACCAATCGCTTGCAGCTGCATCGGCTGCTGCGGGCGGGTCGCTGACGGATTACATTGCCAGTGAGCTGGCAGTGCTGCAGGAGGATGAGCAGTGGAGCCGTTACGATACGGAAGCGATGATGGCACTCGCCTTAGCAGAGGCGGATTACCGCCCGCAGGGCAAGCTGCAAGCCCGGATCCTGCTGTGTCTGGCGTCGGAAGAAGCCGATGGCGGGGAGCCTCTGGACACCGCACTGTGGGAACCGTATGGGGCAAAGCCGCTCGCGTTCTGTTCATTTGCAGGCAGCCACTACACGATTTTCCATCCGGAGCACAGCGAGGTTAACGCCTTGCGATTTGCTGCTAAACTAGAAGATTTGGAGTAACATGATAAGCATATGGCGGTTCCAGGTGATGGCCTGGGCCGCCATAGCTCCTTATGGTAGTATTTCCACAGGTAAGTTATGAAAAAGCAGCCCTCCCGGCTCCCCGGTAGGTTAATAAGATTAAAAGTGCATCTGGTTTCCCGACTTTGGCTCGAATCCCGGAACCTAGCTGCAAAAGTACATTTATTACAAGTGAATTATCCGTATTATTCCAGTTTTGAGCTAGTTAGTTGTACTTTTGCACTTAGCTAAAGTGAATATCCGGTTTTCGGCGCTTTTAGATGCACTTTTCAGGCTGTTGAAAAATGGCCGGAGAGGCACGGAATCGAATCTGGAGAAGCGCAGCGTTCGCCTTTGTCCCCGGATTTCACCCCTAAAAGGGTTAAAAATAAAAGAAATCTGGGGACAACAGCGATCGGAAGATCGATCCGTGACTGTAGGCTTTCTTTTTTCAACAGCCTGACTTTTGCGCTTATCTGAGAGGTTTGCCCGCGACTTACGACGATTGTTCTTTTTCACTGGACGCTTCAAAGTTGAGTCATATACTCGGATAAAGGCGGTGAAGAAGTGTGAGGATGTTGGCGGTACGCCTCAGTCCAGTTGCAGATGATGGACAATACGAGAGGTTGCTTGCCCGCGTATCCCCTGAGCGTCAAAGCAAAGCTTCCCGGTTCCGTTTTCGTGAGGACGCGGTTCGTACGGCAGCCGGGGAACTGCTGCTGCAGCGACTCGTAGGGGCGGGCGACGGAACCTTGGCTTTTCGTTATTCGGATCGCGGTAAACCTGAGCTCATCGGACATTCCGGCGTGCAACACAATATTAGCCATGGCGGTCGCTATGTCATATGCGTGTGCAATGATGAGCCCGTCGGCGTCGATGTGGAGGAACTTCGGCCGGTAGACGACGGACTGGCGGAGAACTGCTTTACGAAGGTGGAAATGGCCTACTTGCAGGGAGCTGCCGACACGGCGGACAGGCTGGCGCGATTCTATGCCCTCTGGACAGGCAAGGAGAGCTACATCAAGTTAACGGGCGAGGGTCTTTCAACGCCGCTTCAATCTTTTGCAGTGCGGGTGGAGCAAGACATGGCCTGGCTGGAAACGGAGGAGGGAGCCATGCTGCCCGCTGCGCTGAAGCTGTGGAAGTTGGACGCGTCGCATGCACTGGCGGTATGCGCCGCCCGTCTTCCGGAGGAACTGCCTGTGCCGGTAATGACACTAGATGAGCTGTTGAAGGACTAGTAAACCGCCCGCAACCGAATAAGTGGCAGCTGGCCACCTCCCCGATCTAAGTGCAAAAAACCTCAAATCGCGCCTCCACAGGGTAACTCGACCCGGCTGACTAGCGTCTGTCCTAACGGGGACAGACGTTTTCAGACGCTCCAAAAAGAAAGCGTTGTCATCTTCTCGTTTTAGGCATATAATAGGTCTATAAGTAAATTATCGATAATCGATAATGCCGAGGGGAGATGTGGGCGCTATAAGAGGAAGCCAGTTATCCGAACCGGCCATATCCATCAGTGAGCATGTATACCGTTCGCTGAAGCAGGATATTCTGACCGGTGACATGCCGCCCGGCGTGCGGCTGATCGTCACGGAGATCGGCAGACGATTCAGCATCAGTCAAGCACCTGTCCGTGAAGCGCTGGAGCGGCTCAAGCAGGAAGGTCTGATCGTCGGTATTCCGAATAAAGGGTCCGTCGTCTCCTCGATTACAGCCAAGGAGATCAGAGACATCTTCGTGCTGCGAGAGCTTATCGAATGCTTCGCTGTCCGCCAAATCATTGGGACGTTGACTGTGGAGGATTACCGGACGCTGGAGTCGCTCATCACAGAGATGGACCTGGCCAGCAGAGTAAGGGAGCCTTTCCGTATCCTGGAGCTGGACATGGATTTTCATGAGTTCTTCTACATGAAGTGCGGCAATCAGGCGATCTTGGAACTGTGGGGGCGGTTGCGCACCAAAGTCATGCGCTTCATGGCGATCTCCAATCGCCACCATTCCACGGATAAGCTGGCCGAGTGGCATACCAAGCTTGTAGAGACTCTCAAAGCGGGGGATCCTCTGTTGGCGGAACAGGCCTTTATCGAGCATATGCACGCGTACAAAATGATCAGTATCGACGAATAGCTGCTACAGAAATTGTTCAAAACTAGTCCGCTTTTGGCAAGGGAAAGAACATCTTAAGCGAACGCATGCACCCTGGTACGACATCCTTGGGCTTCGGAAAGGGGAAACACGCATGGTGAACGAAGAGCTTTTATTCAGAGACGATATGATGATGACGTGGATGCGAGACCGTTTCTTGCAGCTGCTGACCAGCGGTCGACGCAAGTCCAGCTTGCCGCTGAAGCAGGCGTTTGACCAACTTGGACTGCATCCTTACTTTACGTACCCTGCCATCGCAGTACTGCAGCCGATCGGTAAGCGTCAGGATCCGCACTCCCAGACGGAGCAGCTGCGGCAGATTCTGGAGCAGCAGCTGCCGGAGACGGCTGTTGTATATATCGATGAACAGGACCGGGCGGCGATCTTGTTCTCCTGGAGCGTCCGGCATCTGCTGCCGGCGCTGCAGCGGACACTGGCGGAGCAGTGGCAGATGGATGTCGCGATCGGCATCGGCCAGCCTTGCCGCCAGCTGGCAGATGTACATCGGTCCTGCATGCAAGCCGACGCTGCGCTGCAGAGCCGCTTTTATCAGGGAAGCGCGCGCCTGCTGTATGCGAGTGAGCTGAAGCCTTACCGCTCGCTGGCAGATTATCCCGAGCAAGGGGAGAAGGAGCTGCTCGCCGCGATCAAGGCTTCGGAGAGCGAGCAGGAGCTGGCCGAGGCGGTGCACCGATTCTATGAGCCGCTGCTCCAAGAAGGACGGCCGGACATCAAGCAGATCTACGAGCTGACGATGAGACTGCTGATCCGCACCGAGAAGAAGCTGCTCGCTGATCATGGCTGCGGGGAGTGTCACGCGAGGACCGAGGTGACGGCGATTCCCGGCATGGAGACACTGGAAGAGCTGGAGCGCTATCTCGTGCGCTGCTATCTGCAGATCCGCAAGTCCCCGGTGTCCGAAGCCAAAGAGAATCATCGCCGCATCATCCAGAAGACGATACGATATATGGAGCAGGAGTGCGACAAGGCTACGCTGTGCGAAGTGGCCCGTAAGGTGTATATGACACCTACGTATCTCAGTCTGCTGTTCAAGACGAACACAGGCCATACCTTCATCGAGCATTTGACGCAGATCCGTATGGAAAAGGCAAAGGAGCTGCTGCGCACCACGCACTACAAGAACTATGAAGTCGCAGAGCAGGTCGGATACCAGGATCCGAGGTATTTCAGCCAGGTGTTCAAAAAGAAAGTCGGCGTCTCGCCGACCGAGTTCCGCGATGCGGTGGCCAACTGACGCCGCATCTCGTTTTCTGGACCTCGTGTATTGACGAGTTCCCGACATCTGTTTTCATCCCAAAAGCCCCCGCTGCAGCAAAAACTGCTTGCGGGGGCTTTGCTTTTATCACTTGCGAATGGAATCCTACAGCCGCACATCCCCGCCAGGACCGCTGCGCTCGGCAGCATCCTCCAGCTCCTTGTCCCAAGTCAGATGACGATACGGCCCGGCTGCTTCGTCGTTGTCGAACCAGCCCTTGAAATCCTGCCAGAGGTTCTTGTCCCAGGCGGCGTCGATCTGGGCGGTGGTATAGACGCCTTCCTTGAGGCGGACAAAGCCGAAGATGTCTCGTACCTGAGATTTCTCGGCTTGAACCACCGTAAGCTCAGCCAGATGCGGCGGGATGAAGATGACGCCGGAAGGCGTACCCAGCACGACGTCGCCCGGCATGCAGATCGCTTTGCCGATCCGCGTCGGACCGTTCATGCTGACCATCGTGACATCGCCGATCGCCGTAGGGTCGCTGCCCCGATAATATACGTTGATGTTATCAATCTCCACGATCTGCTGATTATCGCGGATGCCGCCCCAGACGACTGCTCCGCCCCGTTTGGTCCGGGTAGAGATGGCTGTGGAGAGATTGCCGCCCACGTAAGTGCCTAGGTGGATCTTATCGAACATGTCGACGACGACGACATCATCATCGGTCAGCGTATCGATGACCCATTGGTTGAAGAAGCCGCGTCTGCCTTCCTGCTCATGGCCATAATTCATCAAGGTTTCGTGCAGATCGGGACGCTTGGGCACCATCACAGCAGTGACAGCCCGGCCCACCATCGTTTTGTTCGGATGGATGATTTTGAAATCGCCTTCAAATTGAAACGTATATCCTCTGTTCCAGAGCGGCCCCCAGGCCTCCTCCAGCGTTATGCGGCGCATGCGTTCCAGGATATCCTCCGGCACCCGGGGTCTGCCATTGTCGAAGCGCTCCCCCTCCCATAGCGGCGTCAGCTGAATAATGTCCTCCCGATGATCGAATTTCAATATGAAGCACCTTCTTCCCTTAGAGTGGTCGAGCCGGACGCGGCATCTGCCGCAACCCTGTCATGCATAGGAAGTCTTACTCTTATTGTGCTGCAGTTTGATCCGGTTGTCGATGTGACTTTCTTGTGTTGTTTGAGAGACGTGCAGTGTAAATTTTCCCCCTATGCCAGAAGTCGTTCATGAAAGAAAACCGACATATTCATAAATTCTTCACCTTCCTTATGTAACCGCTTTCGTATACATTATAGAAACAGCCTCATAACACGACAGTCGCAAGAGGAGGAGGTCCATGTTTAAAAAAGAGAATAACCTTGCCGGCTATATTTTTATATCTCCCTGGCTGATCGGTTTCCTGCTGCTCACGCTCTGGCCCATCGCCCAATCCTTCTACTTGTCCTTCACCAATTATTCAATGCTGGACGTCGGCGCCCCGACGTGGCTAGGGACAGACAATTATGTCAAGATCCTGACCGATGATTCTACTTTTACCAAATCACTTACCGTTACTTTCATGTTTGTATTGATTTCCGTTCCGCTGAAGCTCTTCTTCTCGCTCATGGTCGCGATGGCGCTCGTCAAGAGCTTGCGTGGCATGAATGTGTACCGTACGGCCATCTATTTTCCTTCGCTGATCGGCGGCAGTATCGCCGTAGCGGCACTGTGGCGCAATATGTTTGGCGCCGATGGCTATATCAACCATATTCTTTCTTGGGTCGGTATTGAAGGTGCTGCCTGGATTTCCAATCCGGATACCGCGCTCGGTACGCTGATCCTGCTCAATACGTGGCAGTTCGGATCGACGATGGTCATCTTCCTCGCCGGTCTGAAGCAAATCCCTGGCGAGCTGTATGAATCGGCTTCGGTGGATGGAGCAGGACGTATCCGCAAATTCTTCAGCATCACGCTGCCGATGCTGTCACCGGTTATGTTCTTCAACCTGGTGCTTGGCATCATTGGTTCGTTCCAAATGTTTACCGCTGCCTTTATCATCACCAATGGCGGACCTGTCAATTCTACGTATATGTACGCCCTGTTCCTGTATGAAAAAGCCTTTAAGCATTACCAGATGGGATATGCTTCGGCACTCGCCTGGATTTTGCTGGTCATCGTCGCGTTGTTGACGCTCATCAATTTCGTAGCTTCACGCTACTGGGTATTCTACGAATCGGATGGGGGGAAAACGAAATGAAAACCTTTCGTGCGAGAGTACTTCCCCACATTCTGTTGATCGCGTTCTCACTTCTTATGATCTACCCGGTTATCTGGTGGGTTGGGGCTTCCCTGAAGCCGGCAGCAGAGCTTAGTCTGCCGACGATCTGGCCCACAGAGCCGATGTGGGAGAACTATACAAAGGGCTGGAATTATTCCAACCAGCACAGCTTCGGCCGATTTTTTGCCAATACCTTGCTGATGGAGCTGGGCAATGTAGTCGGTGGCGTCATTACTGCAGCGATCGTTGCCTACGGATTCGGAAGACTGAATTTCAAGCTTCGGGGCATGTGGTTTGCCATATTGCTGCTGACGATGATGCTACCTACTCAGGTTACTATTGTTCCGCAATACATTTTGTTTAATAATTTCGGTTTCACCGACAGCTACGTGCCGCTCATTCTGCCTCACTTTTTTGGCGGAGGCGCCTTCTTCATCTTCCTCCTGGTGCAGTTCATTCGCGGATTGCCGCGCGACCTGGATGAAGCGGCCAAAATCGATGGCGCGTCCGTATACGGCATCTTCGGCCGGATCATCCTGCCGCTCATCAAGCCGGCTCTGGTGACCGTAGGGATCTTCACCTTTATCTGGAGCTGGGATGATTTCTTCGGTCAGTTGCTGTACTTGAGTTCTGTGAGTAAGTTCACCGTCGGACTGGGCTTGCGCATGTTTATCGACCAGTTCGATGTCCAGTGGGGACAATTGCTGGCCATGTCCTTGCTGTCCGTCATGCCTTCCGCCCTGATCTTCATGTTCGCACAGAAGTACTTTGTAGAGGGAATCGCTACAACGGGGCTGAAAGGATAGCATTACACCCAATTAGAGAGGGGATAACACGTATGAAAAAAAGATATGCCAAAAGTGGGTCGCTGATCGCTCTTGCTTCTTTGCTCCTGATGACCGCTTGCTCCGGAGGCAGTAACAACCCTCCGGCGAACGACGGCGGTACTACAACTCCCGCTCCCGGCAACAACGGGGGCAGTACGGGAAGCGCAACCGAGCTTGGCATCATGTGGTGGGGAACGGATGCACGGCACGAAGCAACCAATAAAGCCTTGGACATCTACACGTCTCAGAATCCGAACATTACGTTTAAGACGGAAGCAATGTCTTGGGACGCCTACTGGCAGAAGCTGCCTACCTTAGCTGCCTCCCGGACGATCCCGGATGTCCTGCAGATGGATGCAGCCTACCTGCAAGAATACGTCACCCGCGGACAGCTGGCCGATCTCACCGATATTGATTTGTCCGGCATCGTCGAAGATACGGTCATCGAGAATCTGAAGATCGACGGCAAGCTGTATGTCATCCCACTCAGTCAGAATGCGCAGGGCATGGCCTTCAACAAAGAAGAGCTGGAAGCCCACGGCATCCCGCTGCCGCATCAGAGCTGGACCTACGAGGAGTATTTCCAATGGGCCAGAGACGCGCGCGAGAAGCTGCCGGCGGGCAAATATCCGATTGGCGACAGCGGAGCCTGGGCGGACTACAACAACTACCAGGTCGGTATGGGCGGCGAACCTATCATGGCGGACAATGGCAGAACGTTTAATCTTGATAAGGAAATGTTCATGGAGTTCTATTCGACTTACGCAGAGTTCAGGGAGCAAGGCATCGTTCCTCCTGCCGACCGGAGTGCGGCGTTCCAGGAAAATGATCCCCAGGCCGATCCGATGGCATCCGGCGTTGTGATGACCCGCGGCGCAACAACCGGCTCGGTAAGCGCCTTGGAGTTGCTGATGCCAGGAAAAGTCGGTGTCACGACCTTGCCGGTTGGACCAGCGGGCGGCGGATGGGCGCAATCGACGATATTCCTTGCGGTCAATGCAAGCACTCCGCACATGGATGAAGCCAAAACGTTCGTCAAATGGTTTATCACGGACAAGGAGGCGGGTAAAGCACTCGGTCTGACGAGAGGGATTCCAATCTCCGCTGAAAACTATGCCGAGCTGGAGCCGACCTTGGAGCCTAAGGATATCCTGGGCAAGGAACTCTACGACCTGGCGCTGGATAAGGCGATGCCATTCTATCCCGTGGCTGCGGGTTACTCGGAGTGGGCCGACAACTATGTCAAAGAAATGGAAGCCGTTAGCTTCGGGCAACAGACCATTGAGCAAGCTTACGAGAAGATTAACCGTGCAGGTATGGACATTGCTTCCAGAGCTGGTTAAGCCCGTTCTTCCCAGAACCATCTGAGCAACAGAAGGACTCGCCCGTCTCGGGCGGGTCTCTCTGCAGCTTACCGAAGCCGTTGGTCACGCGAAAGGAGAGATATGATGCAATTGGCCGAATTTTTCCCGTCGCAGCCGACCCGTCTCTGGCAGCTTGCGAAGCAGATGAATGTCAACCATGCGGTGAGCGGCCTGCCATGGGAAGAAAAGATGGAGCAGCCGTGGGAGCTGATGCCGATGATCCGGATGAAGCAGCGCTTCGCCGACCACGGGCTGACGCTGTCGGTTATCGAGTCGATGCCGCCGAGCAACAACATCAAGCTGGGCACGGAGGGGCGCGACGCCGAGATCGAGGTGTTCCAGCGCTTCATTACCCATATGGGAGCGGCCGGCATTCCTGTGCTGTGCTACAACTTTATGGCCCAGTTCAACTGGTTCCGCACCTCGACCACGACGCGGACCAGGGGCGGTGCGCTCGTCTCCAGTTATGATCACAGCCTGATGAAGGGGGCGCCCTTGACAGAGGCCGGAGAGGTGTCGGAGGCGCAGCTGTGGGAGAATCTGCATTATTTCCTGGAGCAGATCGTACCGGTCGCGGAGGCGGCTGGCGTCCGGCTGGCGCTCCATCCCGACGATCCGCCGATCACGCCGATCCGCGGCGTCTCCCGTATCCTGCGCAGCGCCGCTGCCCTGCAACGGGCGATCGACCTGGTGCCTAGCCCTTACAGCGGCATCACGATGTGTCAGGGCACGCTGGCGACAGCGGGCGAGGATATCCCGGCGACGATCCGGGCCTTTGCCGAGCAGGATAAAATGTTCTTCGTTCACTTCCGCGATGTCCGGGGCACCCCGGACAAGTTCGAGGAGACGTTCCACGATGACGGCAAGACCAATATGCTGGAGGCGATGAAGACTTACTATGCCGTAGGCTACAACGGGCCTGCCCGTCCCGATCACGTCCCGACGATGGAAGGAGAAGACAACGCCAACCCCGGTTACGAGCTGCTCGGCCGCTTGTTCGGCGTCGGCTATATCCTTGGTCTGATGGAGGCTGCTGCGGCGGGCTAATATGAGATGAATACCACTTTCGAACAGCCAGTTCCGCTTTCACGGACACTGGCTGTTTTTTTATGCCCAGTCGCAGGCGTCAAGAAAGGAGGGGGCTCGGAGTACCTAGCCGTCGGATATTTAGCTGTATCATCGGGACTCTCTTTTGCTACGATAGAGCTAACTAATCATTTGTGTAGGGGGCAGGGGAGCAGGTATGGAAATGACCAATCTACTCAAAGCCACATCGCGCACGGAGCTCAGAGCTTGGCTGGAGGCCAATAGTCGGGCAGAAGCCTGTTGCTGGGTCGTCGTCAGCATGAAGCCGGAGCCAGACAAAGTGTTGTACCTGGACGCGGTTGAGGAAGCGTTGTGCTTCGGCTGGATCGACAGCACCAAGAAGAAAATCTCGCCCACGGAAGTCGTACAGCGGCTGTCACCCCGGAGCAGGAGAAGCTCATGGACCGAGCTGAACAAAGAACGGGTGCGCCGTCTGGAAAGGCTGGGGCTGATGACGGACGATGGCCGCAAGGTGCTGCCCGAGATGGACCCACGAGCATTCAAGATCGATCCCATGATTGAGCAGCGGTTACAAGAGGATGAACAGGTGTATGCGAATTTCGTGGCTTTTCCGATCCTGTACCAAACCGTGCGAATCGATACAATCCAGAGCGTCAAGGAAGATCCCGAATTGTTCAAGAAGCGGCTGGACAAGCTGATCGAGAACACGAGGCACAACAAGATGTACGGCCAGTGGCATGATGACGGAAGGCTTCTTGAGGAGTGAAGGACAAAAGTCAGGCTGCCCTCAAAACACATCCTGGCGGTCAAGAAGAGGGCGCTCTAAGCACCAGAATGATGCTTGGAATGCGGCAAAAAAGAACGCCCAGTTTATACTGCCAAGGCAGTATAAACTGGGCTTTTCACCTTGAATTATAAGAGATTATATGTTTCACTCCTATATCAGCTTATCATTCTCCGGAATGAAACTTGCTGCGCCGTGTGCTTACGAAGCCAGTTTTGCTTTGCAAAACTCTTAGGCATAGCCGTTCTACTTTGATTGCGAGGTAAGGATCAGCTCCATAGCCGGTCGTTCGCGATCAGCTTATTCCACTGGTCCGTCGCTTCCCAGACGCCGGGGATGTCGGGATGCAGATGGGCTGCCAGCACCTCGTCGTTGAGGTCCTCGATGCCTAAGCCCGGCGCATCCGTCAACGTCATGAAGCCCTGCTGCACCAGTTTGCCCTCATAGCTTGGAGCGACGATGATGTCATCCCACCAATCGACCTCGCAGGAGTGATACTCCAGAGCCATGAAGTTCTCCGTCGCCGCTGCCACATGAGCGGCAGCCAGACAAGCGATCGGGCTTTCCGCCATGTGGATCGCCATGCCCACACCGTAGTCCTGGGCCATGTCGCCGATCTTCTTGGTCTCCAGGATGCCGCCGGAGGTAAGGACGTCCGGATGAATGATCGAGACGCCGCCTGCTTCCAGCAAGGGGCGGAAATTCTCCTTCAGATAGATGTCCTCGCCGGTACAGATTGGCGTACTCACCGCGCGGGCAAGCCGGGCATATTGTTCAGTGTACTGCCAAGGAATCATGTCTTCCATCCAGGCCAGATTGAACTTGTCGACGCGCCGTCCCAGCTTGATGCAGTCCTCGACGCCGATATGTCCAAAATGATCGATAGCGAGCGGCACCTGGTAACCGATCACTGCCCGTACATCGGCTACATACTGCTCCAAGATATCAAGGCCGTGTTCGGTGACGTGGATGCCGGTGAACGGATGGGGAATATTGTAGATATCATAATGACGGTTCGTAATCTCGCGGATTTGCTCGTCGGTCATGTCGTCAAAGTTCTGATTATAACGGTTGCGGGACTTCTCGCGCATCTCCTCCAGGAAGCCGATCGGGGCACTGAGCGTGCCTGGTTCATGGATGAGCTGGCCGATGCCGAGATCCATCTTGAGGAAGGTGAACCCCTGCTCCATACGGAGCTTGAGCGCCTCGCCCATCGCGGTGCCGGTGTTGCGGCCCGTAACCTCGGTATCGCAATACATCCGGACTTTGTCCCGGAACTTGCCGCCAAGCATCTGATAGATCGGAACGCCGTAAGCCTTGCCTGCGAGATCCCAGAGGGCGATCTCAAGGCCGCTTACCCCGCCGCCCTGACGGGCATGGCCGCCGAACTGCTTGATGCGGCGGAACAGCTTGTCGACCTGGCACGGATTCTCGCCGAGCAGGCGGCTTTTGAGCAATAGAGCATAGACCTTGTCTGCGCCGTCGCGGACCTCGCCGAAGCCGGTGATGCCTTGATTGGTATACACCTTGATCAGACTGCTGTGGAAAGGACCGCCGACGATATCGGTGAACCGGATGTCGGTGATCCGCAAGTCGGAAGGCCGGCTGGCTGTATTGACATGAGCCAGCGTTTCTTCATACGTCATCGTCTTCTCTGTCAAACGTATCTCTCCCTTGTATTTCGGATTTGGCAGCATACTTGCGTCAGAGCAGCATACTTGCGCCGTCTAAGCGGATGGCGGCTCCGGATAAGAAGGCGCTTGCATCGGAGGCGATGAAACAGACCAGGTGGCCGACATCCTCGGGCCGGCCGACACGGCCGAGCGGGAAGTGCAGTCTCTGATCGTCGCGTGCAAGTGCTTCTCCTGCGGCAGGTGCCAGTATAGGCGGCGGATGCTTGGATTTGCCGACATCGACGGCCCCTGGCTCGATGGCGTTGACGGTGATGCCATAGTGGCCCAGCTCGATCGCGCTCTCGCGAGTCAGCATGCGGATGCCGCCCTTGCTCATCGCGTAGACGGGATCAAAGTCGGTCGGACGTTTGGCATGGACAGACGAGAGATTGATCACACGTCCCGACTGCTGCTTCTTCAGGTAAGGCAGTACGGCCTGCGTACAAAGCCAGTATCCCTTGAGGTTGGTATGCATAATCTTGTCATAGCTTGCCTCGTCATGATGGAGCAGTTCGAGATTGAGCTGCAGGGCGGCGTTATTGACGAGAATGTTGATCGTGCCGAACCTGTCTGCCGTCTCTGAGACGAACCTCTGGACGTCCTCGCGACTGGCGATATTGCCTTGGACGATGATGGCCTGCCCGCCCAGCGCTTCGATGCGTCCGCGCGTCTCTTCAGCGCCGTCGCGGCTGTTGTTGTAGTGGATCGCGACGCTGGCGCCTCGCCGGGCCAGCTCGACCGCGATACCCTGGCCGATGCCGGTACCGGCCCCTGTCACCAGGGCGGCTTTACCGGTTAAATCCATATGTCACCTCCTAAAAGTTTTCCGAAGGAAAACTCGCTTCGGAAGCATAGGCTTAAGTTTTCCGAAGGAAAACTCGCTTCGGAAGCATAGGCTTAAGTTTTCCGAAGGAAAACTCGCTTCGGAAGCATAGGCTTAAGTTTTCCGAAGGAAAACTCGCTTCGGAAGCATAGGCTTAAGTTTTCCGAAGGAAAACTCGCTTCGGAAGCATAGGCTTAAGTTTTCCGAAGGAAAACTCGCTTCGGAAGCATAGGCTTAAGTTTTCCGAAGGAAAACTCGCACCTTATGGCGCGGGTTTCTTCTTGTGGTCCATGTAATGCAGCAGGAATCCGCCATCGAGTCGGATCGTAGCGCCGTGCAGTGCGCCGGCTTCGTCGCCGGACAGGAACAGCGCCAGCTCGGCAAGGTCGCGCGCCTTGGCTGTCTGCAGCGGGGCTTTGCGGCTGTAGTCATCATAGAGTGTCGAGATAGAGCTGGACAGCAGATCCTCTGCGCCGGCAACAGGAGCGAGCTCGACGGTATTGACCCGTACACCTCGTCGGCCGAGCGCAAGCGCCGCCTCAGCCGCCAGCATCTGGATTGCCCCCTGGGATGCGCTGTATACGAATGAAGCACCTGTCGGCTTCTCTGCATGAATCGAAGTCACATACAGGATCGTTCCGCTGCCCCGCTCCGCCATCCGTCCGCCGATTACTTGGGTGCAGAGGAAGGCGCTTTTGGCATTGGTATCCACCACCTCCAGGAACAGCTCTTCCGTACATTCCTCAATCGAGGTTGCTTCATATCGCTGCTGGTTGTGGACGAGCAGGCTGACCGGACCGAGCTCGGCTTCCAGGTGATCGAGGGACTCGGCCAGCGCTTTCCGGCTGCACAGGTCCAGTTGGAGCAGATGGATGCTTGCACCGGCCGCTCTTGCGGTTGTGAGCTCCTCGCCGATCGCGGCGCCGCCCGATGGACTGTTGAGCGCCAGACGTGCACCTTCCTGTGCGAGTCTTAAGCTTAGCGCCCGTCCGCTGGGCTGGTCGGCATCCGTAATGAAGATCACTTGATTGCGAAGGTTCATGCTTCACCTCTTTTCACTAGCTTCCTCTTTATTGTAGGCCTAACGCGCCGATGCAGCGATGCCGCAAATTTATGATTTGGTTTGAATTTTTTTGAGGGTTTAGCCGCGAGTTGGTAAGGGAGATACAGTTATAGCTTGACGATTGCCAAAAAAGCCCCCTTGGAAAAATAAGCACGGTCATTCTTTCTGAAATGTATGGTAAGATGTCGGATAGTCTTTTTTATTGGAAGGAGAGGGGAGCGTCGATGAAGGCGAGGCTATCCAGCCGGTTCTATAAATATTTTGTTTCTTATTTGCTGCTGATGCTCATCATCTTGCTTGCCACAGGGACTCTAGCTTACGAACGATTGTCCGGCTTATTGCAGAGCAATGTTGACTCGGTAAGCGCAGCCATATTGGCAGAGGTAAAGCTCAAATCGGAGGTCAGTCTGCAAGAGATGGAGCGCATCGCCCTGCAGATTCCAACGAATCCGCAACTCAGTCCGTTTGCAATGGCAAACGGAGGTTATGACAGCTATCGGGCCTTGCAACAAATGAGGATGTATACAACCGGATCCTCGTTTATTTATGATGTCGCTGTTGCATACGGCAACAGCTCAGACATTCAGACACTGAGCTCTGACGGCACATTCGAGTTGTCCGATTTTTTGCAAATGTATGGATACGACGGATCATATGCGAAGCGAATTGAAGCGCAAGTGCGGGATGAAAAGAAACCGCAGATTTTATCCCGTCGGACGACTGATCAGCGTCTGGTCAGTCCTTTTTTACTGTATACGTATCCTTTTCCGGGATCTCGGAGCGAGGAGTTGCGATTTGCGGCATTTGTCATTCGAGAGCAGCATTTTACATCGATGATTCATCGAGTAATGCGAGGTTATGATGGCTATTTTTACATGCTGGATGAAGAGGACGAGCTGATTGCGTCCACATCTTTCGGCCAGATTCGTGGAGAACATGCACAATGGCTGGGGTGGGTTGCGGATGGATACGAAGAGAGCGATCGGCAAATTGGGGATGAGGATGCGTTGTCCCGGTTCCGCTTCACGTCAGATGCAAACGGCTGGACCTATGTATTGATGATGCCAAGAGGACAGTTTCTGGCAGAGACCCGGTCGATTTTGCAGTTCTATGTGTTATCTGTGCTGGGTATTTTCGCTGCAGGCCTGTTCTTGTCGTATCTGTTTGCCAAGCAACATTATCGGCCATGGCGTCTGCTGGCCAGCAAGGTAAATAAAGATCACATTCATGGAAACAAGTCCGTCGAGACGTTCACTCAGTATCCAGCAAGTCCTGTTCAAGGGGAGATCGCTAGGCAAGGAAAGAGAACGAACGATGAATATTCGATCGTGGCCAGAGCATTCCATGAGCTCACGAGTCAGAACAACTCATTGTATTCTCAAATGCAAAAAGGCAGTCGTCTGTTAAAGGAGCAGTATGTGCTTGCCATGCTGCGGGGAGAGGAGGGCAAGCGGGAGGAGACGGCCCAGATGCTCGACAACCCGCAATTCTTGATACAGTATCCTTGTTATGTTGTTATGCTCCTGCAGATTGACAATGCTTCCGAGCTGACGCATATCAATAAACCGTCGCAAAAGGACGCACAGCTGTTCGCCCTTATGAACATCGCAGAAGAGCTGGCTGAAGAGATGGGCGACCGTTATGCCTTGCGGTATCCTGAATCCGCCTCGGTCGCACTGGTGCTTAATTTCCGGCAGACCGATGATGAGCAGAGCGATCTTGAGTTATTGGCAGGTCGGATCCGTGACGTGTACATCCAGTATTTTCGCTATTCGGTCACCGCTGGGATCGGTTCTGTCACGGGTAACAGAGCACAGCTCGGTGTCTCGTTGCGAGAGGCAGAGGCTGCAGTCCAGTACCGCTACTACATGGGAGGCGGTCAGGTCATATCCCAGGCTGTCATGAAGTCACTGACCGATCACGTCTATGCTCACCCACAATCCAGTGAAAACAGGTTGCAGATGGCGATCCGTGAAGGGCGCGCCACTGAGGCGGCTCAGGCGATCGGGGAAATCGCACTGGCGATGAGAGAGCATACGCTGGTGCCGAGTGCTTCCAGGGAAGAATGGAGGCGAATCGGGCTGGATATTGCAAGGAGTCTGGGGGAAGCGGACGACGACTGGCTCAGGCGGGAGAAGAACGCGCTGCGCCACTTCTGGAAAGAAAGGAATGAGCAGCTACAGGATATCGAGCGAGAGTTAAGCAATATATGCGCCAGTCTTTGTGAACATGTCGAGAATAGTAAGGAAAACAAGCATGTAGCGCTGCTGGAGCAGCTGATGCAATGGGCTCATCAGCATTATACGGACAACGGTGTGTCATTGGACGTAATCGCGGGAGAAACCGGCTTATCCCCTTCCTATGTCACTCGTTTTTTCAAGCAACATACGGGGTTTTCGCTGATGCAGTACATCGACAAGCTGCGTATGGACAAGGCGAAGGAACTGCTCCGTACGACTGATTTAAAAGTAGGCGAGATCATTGAACATTCGGGATATGTGGACGAGGCTAATTTTCGTCGCAAGTTCAGAAAACAGGAAGGCGTATCGCCGATCAACTACCGCAGCATAAGCAGGATGGAGTGAGAGGCTGGAAAGGGTGGACAAGAAGACGAAGCAAACGACGCATGGTGGATAGAAATAAGCACTATGCCGCCGAATCAAAATGTGCATGCTGGTTCAGGACTGCTTGTTTACAGCGTTTTCAAAATGCGGGTAGGCTTATGGAGCGGTTGCTGTGGCGAACCGATAACAAGCCATTGGAAGGGCGACAGAGAAAGGAGGGACCTTACACTTGAAAAAAGTCAGCCAAAACTTCCAACTCTACCTCATGCTCATACCTGTACTGTTATTCTTCGGCATCTTTCATTATTGGCCGATGTACGGGGTGCAGATCGCCTTTAAGCGGTTCTCGCCGATGCGGGGCATACTGGGAAGCGAATGGGTCGGTTTCGAGCATTTCGAGCGGTTTTTTCAATCGTTTTACTTTATGAGGCTGTTGTTGAATACCATCGGCATCAGCTTGTACGAGCTTGCGGTCGCGTTTCCGATACCGATCCTGCTGGCGCTTATGATTCACGAAGTCAGCAGCAAAAAATTCAAACGAACCGTGCAAACCGTTACGTATGCGCCGCACTTTTTGTCTGTCGTTGTACTGGTAGGCATGATGACGACATTTTTGGCGCCGACCACGGGAATTGTAAACCATCTGCTTGATTGGATGGGGCTAAACCGTATTTCGTTTATGACAGAGCCCGCTTGGTTCAAAACGTTGTTCGTCAGCTCACATGTCTGGCAGAATGCAGGATGGAGCTCTATCATCTACATCGCAGCCTTGTCCGGTATCGATCCGCAAATGCATGAAGCTGCTGCGATCGACGGAGCAACTCGCATACAAAGGATTTGGCATATAAATCTGCCTGGGATCTCATCTACCATCGTCATACTCCTTATTCTAAATATAGGGACAATCATGAATGTGGGATTCGAGAAAATCTTTTTGATGCAAAATGACTTGAATATTTCTGCCTCTGACGTATTTGCCACATACGTCTATCGCAGCGGCATTCTCGGTGCGCAATACAGCTTCGCTGCAGCTGTCGGTCTGTTCAATTCCATCGTAAATCTTATCTTGCTGGTCGTCGTGAATCTAACAGCACGCCGGCTGAGCGGCAACAGCTTGTGGTAAGCGAGAAGGAAAGGAGGGATGAAGGTGATTCGCAAAGGGCTTAACGATCGATTGTTCGACGTGCTCAATATTACCATACTCAGTTTAATTCTGCTGGCCGTGCTTTACCCGCTGGTATTTGTGATTAGCGCTTCCGTCAGCAATCCGTTTTTGGTCATTCGCGGCGAAGTGCTGCTTGTGCCTAAAGAGATTACGTTTCAAGCCTATCTCCGCGTATTTCGAGACAGTGCGGTGCTGAACGGGTTTATGAATACGCTGTTATACGCGACGACCGGAACGCTGATTAATCTGGTGCTTACTACGTTCGGTGCGTATCCGCTCTCCCGTCCGCTTCCGGGTCGCAAGATCATCATGTTGGTTATTTTGATGACCATGTTCTTCAACGGCGGGTTGATTCCGACTTATATGGTCATCAAGTCGATCGGTATTATCAATACGTACTGGGCAATGGTGCTGCCGGGAGCGGTCACCGTGTTTAATCTGATTGTCATGCGGACGTTCTTCGAGAACATTCCTCAGGAGCTTCACGAAGCTGCGTTGATCGACGGCAGCTCGCAGATGCGAACGCTGGTATCGGTTGTGCTGCCGTTATCTTTGCCGATCATGGCGGTCATGACCTTGTTCTACGGCGTGGCTCACTGGAATTCGTTCTTCAACGGATTGATCTATCTCTCGGATCAGAGCAAGTACCCGCTGCAGCTCATCCTGCGGGATATCCTCATCAATAGTCAGATGCAGGACATGATGAATCTTGCGGACGAATCGGCCGTGCAGCAGCAGTTAATGGGCGAAAGCATCAAGTACGCGCTCATCGTTGTAACCAGCTTGCCTGTGCTCCTGCTGTATCCGCTGCTGCAGAGATATTTTGTACAGGGAGTCATGATTGGCGCTATTAAGGGATAGCGGTATGCGAGGCATATTAACATTGAATATATAGGGGGCAAAACCATGAAAAACATTCGTTCTATCCTCTCCAGCGTGACTGCTGCAGCGTTGGTCATGTCACTGGCGGCATGTGCTTCCGATACGTCCAGTCCGAATCAATCGGGTGAGGCGGAGGACACTGGCATCTCGCTGCGGATGCTTACATCCGTAGCGCCGGTCTATGCGGATTTTGACAATATGATGGTATGGCGCGAGTATGAGGGGATTTCCGGTATTCACATCAATTGGGAGCAGGTGCCGGACACCAGTTTTGTGGAGAAGCGCAATATCCTGCTGGCCAGCGGCGATGTGCCGGACGCCATCTATCGCGCACAGCTGCAAAATTCGGATCTGATGAAATACGGTGCGGAAGGTATATTCCTCCCGCTCAATGATCTGATCGCTGAGCATGCCCCGAATCTTAAGCGGCTTTTCGAGGCGTATCCGGAGGTGGAGAGAGGAATTACACAGCCGGACGGCAATATTTACTCCTTGCCGTTTATCAACGATTTTGAATCGGCGAATTATGGCTTCAAGCTGTTCCTGAACCAGAAGTGGATGGATAAGATCGGCGCTTCCGAGCCGACAACGACGGAGGAGTTCTATGATCTGTTGAAAGCGTTCCGCGAGCAGGATGCGAACGGCAATGGCGAGTTGGATGAGGTGCCGCTGACCGGGGCCCATATCGACATGATTATGCATGCCCTTCGCGGTTTCTGGGGGCTGGGCAATCGCGGCAGCGGTCATCCTTATGTCGATATGGATGAAGACCAGGGATCGCTGAGATTTATTCCTGCAGAGGATAGTTATAGAGAGTTGCTGGAATTTATGGCACAGCTTTATCGTGAGAAGCTGCTTGATGAAGAAATCTTTACGATGAATAATGCAAAAATGACTGCCAAGGGTGAGGCGGATGCGGTCGGCAGCTTTGTATTTGTCAATCCCGTGCCGATCGGCCAGACGACAAAGGATGATTTTGTCGGCATGGGTGCGCTTGTGGGCCCGCACGGCGACCAACTCATCTCAGGTGTCAATCCTACCTTGCGCAGCTCCGGGGCGTTTGTCATCACCAGCGTCAACCCCCACCCCGAGGAGACGATGCGCTGGGCGGATTACTGGTACTCGGAGGAAGGCATGAAGCTTTTCTTCATGGGTAAAGAAGGTGAAACATTTCGGGCGCTTGGCGATGACCAGTATGAGTATGTTGAGGAGATCACCAACAATCCGAACGGACTGACACTCGACGAAGCGGTAGGCCAGTACCTGGCGTGGCCTGGCTCGGGGCAGCCGACGCTGCAGACGGAGAAATTTTCCAAAGGCGGCGCCAGCTACCCCTCTGCGCTGGAGAGCACGGAGAAAGTGAGCGACTATTTCCCGATGGAGGTCTGGCCGGCCTTTACGCACACGGATGAGGAATCGGCCGTGCTCGCTTCGATCGGCAACGACTTGACGACCTACATTAGCGAGATGATGGTCCGGTTCATTACAGGGGCCTCTTCCTTCTCAGAGTGGGACAGTTACCTGGATACATTGGATCGGATGGGACTTGAACGTTATATGGATGTGTATCAGCAAGCTTATGATCGCTATATCAGCTAACGCTGTGCTGCAAGAAGGAGTAGGTGGAACATGAAAGCAAACAGACCAAACGTCATTGTATTCATGACAGACGATCAAGGCTACGGGGATCTGTCTTGCATGGGATCCGATGATGTGAGAACGCCTCATATTGATCGACTGGCTGCTGGCGGCGCGCGATTTACGGACTGGTACGCGGCCAGTGCAGTCTGCTCCCCGTCAAGGGCGTCGCTATTGACCGGGAGGTATCCTGCCAACGCCGGCGTGCGTTCGATTCTTGGCGGTCGTAGGCAGACTAGCGGGTTGCGAACGACGGTTCCCACCTTGTCCTCAGAGTTGAAATCGCAGGGGTATTCGACTGCGCTGTTCGGCAAATGGCATCTTGGCGTACGGGAGGATAGCCGTCCGGAGCGGCATGGATTTGATGAGACCTTCGGCTTCATGGCCGGCTGCATCGATTATTATTCCCATATTTATTACTGGGGCGCTCCACATAATCCGCTGCATGATCTGTGGCATAACGGCGAAGAGGTTCATGAGGACGGCGCGTACTTCACCGATCTCGTTACACAACGCGCAGTGGCGCACATCCGGGAAGCGGCGAATGAGGAACAACCCTTTTTCCTTTACATGGCCTACAATGCACCTCACTATCCCATGCATGCGCCGCGCAAATATACGGATCGATTTGCTCATCTGCCGTGGGATCGCCGAATCATGGCTGCTATGCTCAGCGCTGTTGATGATGGCGTTGGCGAGATCGTGGCAGAGCTGGAGCGGCAAGGCGTGCGCAACAACACCTGTATTTTTTACCAAAGCGACAACGGCCCTTCCCGGGAATCCCGCAATTGGCTTGACGGAACTGAGGATCCTTATTACGGAGGGTCATCGGGGAGCCTTAAGGGACACAAGTTCAGTCTGTATGAAGGCGGAATCCGGGTACCGGGGATCTGGAACTGGCCAGATCGGATACCGGCGGGGCAGATAATTGCCGAACCATGCTGCGCAGTCGATGTCCTGCCGACGATTCTAAAGGCAGCAGGAGGCAGCTTGGCGGAGCTTGAACTTGATGGCAGGGATCTTATCCCCTTGCTGTCACGCAGCGAGCAGCTGCCCGAGCGGGACCTGTATTGGGAACTCGGTGAACAGACGGCTATCCGGCGGGGTAATTGGAAGCTGGTGTTGAATGGACAACTGGAAGAAGGCGCGCCAGCCAGCGATGCCGTACATCTTTCGAATGTCGCGGATGATCCGGGGGAGCGAATTAATATTCGTGAGACGTATCCGGCGCTTGCGAAAGAGCTTGCGGAAGCAGCGATGCGCTGGCGGGAGTCCGTGGAAAGGCGATGGGAACGCGAGTGGTCGCAAGTGTTAGACGTCCATTGAAATCCATACTCACTTAGAAAACAAGGAGCATCTGCGCTCCTTGTCTTTTTTTGCAGGATTGGCTTTAGGGTTTCCTTCTGTTTCCCGTCCCCGCCGCATAAGCTGATACTAGCGGGACAGGAATGCCAAGCATGCGCTGCAGCGGGGAGGGATGCGGATGGCGAGATGGGGCAGACGGCGGTGGCAGATCGGATGGAGCGGGTTCGGCGGGATGCGGACACGGCCGAAGCCGGCGAAGTTCAGGCAAGCCGGGACGAGGAAGCCGCGCGGCAAGAGGCGCAAGCTGTGGTGGATCGTGCTTCTCATCACGGCTTTGCTGGGCTTCCAATTTTTCATCTTCATGGAGCGCAACCTGCGGCCGCCGCTCATGAATATCGCCCAGCTGCGGATCAAGCAGGTGGCGACCCAGGCGATCAACAAGGCGATCAGCGAGCAGGTGGCCGGCCGGTCGGATATCGAAGGGCTGATCGACTGGAAGATGACGGAGAACGGCAAGGTTTCCGGCTTCATGATCAACTATTCCGAACATATGCGCATCACCTCGGAGACGATCAATACCGTACAATCAACCCTGCAAGAGGTCAAAAATATGCCGGAACGCATCCCCGTCGGCAGGGCGCTCGGCAGCGCCATCCTGTCCTCCTTCGGGCCGCGGGTGCCGGTCCGGTTCGAGCCGATCGGCGCCGTCAAGGTCGATCTCCACACCCGTCAGGAAAATGTAGGCATCAACAACATTCTTGTGGAAGTCTACATCCGGATCGCGACGGAGGTGGCGATTATCATCCCGTTCGATACGAAGCCGGAGATCGTGCAGACGGAGATCCCGATCTCGTACCTGCTCGTCGTCGGCGATGTGCCGATGTACTATTACGACAATAAAGGCAACCCTGTGGGCAACAGCGCCGCAGGCGCGCCCAATATTGCGATTCCGATGGGGCGGCTGGAGGAACGCCGCAGCGGTCTGATCGAAGGAGGGGCGCTGTCTCCTTCTCCAGACGTGACATATGGAACAGGGGAGCGGCCTTAGCCGCTCCCCTTCTTTTTCTTGCGGTCGCTCTGCTCCCAGGCCCGCAGGGACGGGTAAGGATCGAATGCCCACTCCACAAGCCCACGGTCCCGATACAGGCCGTAATGCAGGTGCGGCGGGAATTTCCCTTGCGTGCCCGGCTTGCCGTAGCCCGAGCTGCCGACCCAGCCGAGCACCTGGCCTGGCTTCACGACATCGCCGACGCCGACAGTTTTGTCGTAGCCGGAGAGATGCGCGTAATAATGGTAGACGTTGTCGAGGTCGCGGATGCCGATGCGCCAGCCGCCGTAGGGGTTCCATCCCTTGATCTCGATAATGCCATAACAGGTGCTGCGGACCGGCAGGCCGTAATCGGCAAAGATGTCGGTGCCTTCATGGATCCGGTAGCCGCCCCAGGAGCGTCCTGTACCCCAGGTGCTGCGGTAAGAGTAGCGTGTCCCTACCGGGACGGGGAAGGCGTGCTCGAACAAGTCCAAATGGCCAAAGGTGGCATAGATCTTGGCAAATTGGGTTATACGCTGAACCGCCCGCGTATTCTGATAGTACTCCCATAGGCCGATGCCAAAGTCTTCCTGGCTGGTCCCCGACTTGAGGACGTGGTGCGCGATCGTGTAGAGCAGGTCGGTATCGTTGCTGCGGTCGGCCTTGCCGTCCCCGTTGCCGTCGCGCCCTATGCCGCCGAACAAGGCAATACCGGCAGGGCTTGTATCGCTGCTGTCCGGGTTGAGCGTGCCGCCCCATGCCTCCGGAGAGATATAGATGCCGAGCAATTCGCCGCTGGCTTGCCGCCTCTTCGGCAAGGCTTTGTTCAAGGAGCGTTCATATTGATCGATAGCCGCAAAATAATACCATGGAATCGTCGTCACCGTGCTCATCCGCTCGAACAGCTCCCGACGCTGGCCGAGCTGCTGCGAGCGATCCGATGATGCTTTTGGATCCGACGCCGTCCACTCACTTGGGACGGGAGAGCTTTCAGTCTGGGTCAGCACCGCTTCCCGTGCACTTCCGATATCCGGTAACGGGAACGTCGATAACATCCCAGTCAACAGCGTCACAGCGAGCGCGCGTGTCAATGTTCTCCCTTGCCGCACGGACAAGCACCTCCTGTTAAAGTCTATCTCCTCTAACCCCGGATATGACCGGGACTTTCCTGTAGGTTATCATTTGCATATCATTGGATTTTATCCGATTCATGTTATAATGGATGAGATGTGACCATAATCCAGTTCAAAAAGGTGTGTAACGGTCTTTTTGAACAATCTCTATAAGCGGGCGCGCGGCGTCTGTTGAATACAAATAAGGCAGGTAATGCTCCTATGGCTACTAAACCACGTGAAAAGTTGCCCAAGCCGGAATGGCTGCGTATCAAGCTGACGACCGATGGCAATTATAAGGAAATCAAAGACATGATGCGCTCCAAAACCTTGCATACGGTCTGCGAGGAAGCGCGCTGCCCGAACATCTATGAATGCTGGGCCAACCGGACGGCTACATTTATGATTCTGGGTGATATCTGTACCCGGGCATGCCGCTTTTGTGCGGTCAACACGGGCATGCCGACCGAGCTCGATCTTGCCGAGCCGGAGCGTGTCGCGGATGCCGCAGTGCAGATGGGTCTGCAGCATTGCGTCGTCACCTCGGTCGCAAGAGATGATCTGGCGGATGGCGGAGCGATGATCTTCGCCGAGACGATCAAGGCGATCCGCCGCAAGCTGCCGCTGTGCAGTGTGGAAGTGCTGATCCCTGATTTTATGGGCAACTGGGATGCGCTCAAAGTCGTCATGGACGCTAAGCCGGATATCCTCAACCATAATATCGAGACGGTCGAGCGGCTCTCCGACAGAGTGCGCGCCAAGGCCAAGTATGCCCGTTCGCTGGAGCTGATCCGCCGGGCCAAGGAGCTGCAGCCGAACATCCCGACCAAGTCCAGCATCATGCTCGGCGTAGGCGAGCGGTGGGACGAGATCCTCCAGGCGATGGACGATCTGAGAGCGGTGGACTGCAACATTCTTACGCTGGGCCAGTATCTGCAGCCGTCGCCCAAGCATATGTCGATTGAGCGTTATGTGCATCCGGACGAGTTTGCCAAGCTGAAGGAAGAGGGAATGGCCCGCGGCTTCAGCCATGTGGAGTCCGGACCGATGGTACGCAGCTCCTACCATGCGCATGAGCAGGTGAAGTCGGCCGAGCAGGCTCAGACCACAGCCAGATAATATCGGCTGCTTCGCCTTCAGGGGCTGTAGCATCGGCCCTGCCGGATAGGATGGACAAAGGAGTGTATTTGCGTTGATTCATATTGGTGGACGTACGTTCGAGCTGGTACACGAGCACAAGACGGCCTGGAATGCGGAAGCATTCCGCGACCGTTACAGCGATGTGTTGGAACGTTATGATTTTATTATCGGAGACTGGGGCTATGGACAGCTCCGGCTCAAAGGTTTTTTTCGGGACAGTCATCCCAAGGCAACCAAGGACTCGAGTTTTTCCTTCATGTCCGATTATATCAATGAATATTGCAACTTTGGCTGCGCCTATTTTGTACTGCAAAAATCGGCAACATCGAAAAAGTCGGATCCTTCCCAGGACTACGGTCCTGAGCCCGAGCATCACGAGACGGAGCCTGCCGGCGAACCGGCCGATGCAGGCTTGCCTATGACAGAGCAGGAACCTGTAGTTGCTGCGCAAGAGCCTGCACCGTTGCTTCCTCGCAATCAACGGCCCTACAAGTCGCGTAATCGCGGCTCCCGTTCGGGAGGCAAGCCGAGGAGCAGCGACGCTCGTCATCATGAGTCAAAAGGTGCTGACGTGAAGGCTGAGATGCGGGGAGGCGAATCCAAAGGTGCCGGCCGGGCTGGAGACGGCAGAGGTCAGCAGTCTGCGGCCGTCTCTGGCAAGGCCGGAGAAGGCAAGAAACGTGAAGGCACTCCTCCAGGCGCCAGAGCAGGCGGGGGCAAGCCGTCATAAAGCAAATCAAAAAACGGCCAGGGCAAGTAAGCCCCAGGCCGTTTTTTGTTGTTACCCGCTGCCCGCTACAAATGCTGGACATTGTACAGCCGAGCGTACGCGCCGCCGCGTTGCATCAGCTCCTCGTGTCTGCCTTGCTCCACGATGGCCCCGTGCTCCATGACGATGATCTGATCGGCATGGGTGACCGTCGAGAGCCGGTGTGCAACGATGATGGTCGTCCGCTCCTCAGCCAGTTCCTTCAACGCCGTCTGGATGAGCTGCTCGGACTCCAGATCCAGTGCAGATGTGGCTTCGTCAAGAATCAGGATGGCCGGATCCTTCAGGAAGACGCGGGCAATCGCGATCCGTTGCTTCTGGCCGCCCGAGAGCTTGACGCCGCGTTCGCCGATCTCGGTGTCGTACCCGTCCGGAAGCGACTCGATGAAGCCATCGGCATTGGCGCGGCGAGCGGCTTCGCGCATCGCTTCCTCGGTGGCATCCGGATTGCCGAGCAGGATGTTCTCGCGGACGCTGCCGCTGAAGAGGATGTTGTCCTGCAGCACCATGCCGATCTGGGACCGTACGCTCTGCAAGGTGAGCCCGCGGATCTCCTGCCCATCGATCCGGATCTCGCCCTCCTGCGCATCATAGAAGCGCGGCAGCAGACTGATCAGCGTCGATTTGCCGCCGCCGCTCATGCCTACCAAGGCTACCGTC
This sequence comes from Paenibacillus jepli, assembly GCF_047238105.1. NCBI lineage: Bacteria > Bacillati > Bacillota > Bacilli > Caryophanales > Paenibacillaceae > Paenibacillus > Paenibacillus jepli. The sequence continues at coordinate 1,356,877 of NZ_JBDFMD010000001.1, read as the reverse complement.
TCGCCGGGCGCAATGTGAAGATTGACCTCGCGAAGCACCCATTCATTGTCCTCCCGGTAGCGGAAGGAGACACGGTCGAGCTCGACTTCTCCACGGACCCCTTTCAAGACTTTGGCATCCGGCGCATCGGTCACGTCAGCGGGCTCCGACAGCAGCTCCATGACCCGTTCCATCGAAGCCGATGCCTGGGTAAGCGTCGTGGACGCATTGACCAGCCGCCGCAGCGGGGTATATAGACGGTCCAGGTAGCCGTAGAAAGCTACAAACTCACCGAGCGTGAGATTGTTGGTGATGACCAGATAACCCCCGTATGCGAGCACGAGCAGCGGCGCCAGCTCGGTCAGCGTATTGATGATGCCGGTGGTCAGCGCATTCCACTTGGTCAGGGCGATGGCCCGGCTCAGGAAATGGCCATTCTTGCCGCCGAACTGCTCCTGCTCGTGCTGCTCCAGCGTGAAGCTTTTGACCACGGGAATGCCGTTGACATGCTCATTCAGATAGCCCTGCATATCGGCAAGCGCTGCGGAGCGGGAGCGTGAATAGTCCCGGAGCCTTTTGTACAGTTTTTTGACGGCGTAAGCATAGAAAGGCAGGATAATAATCGCTACCAGTGTTAGTGTAAGATTCATACCCGCCATAATGACAATGGCGATGGACAGCGTGAAGATGTCCAGCCAGATATTCATCAGGCCGGTTTCGACAATCGCTTTGGTCTGCTCGGCATCGTTGACCATCCGGGAGATGATCTCGCCGCTCTTGCGGCTTTGGTAGAAGCGCAGCGACAGCCGCTGCAGATGGGCATACAGTTTGTTGCGCAGATCATACAGAATCTTGCTGGTCGTCAGCTGCGCGTAATACTGCCGGTAGTACTCGATCGGATAACGGACGATGATAAAGACGACAAAAGCAAGCCCGCACACCGTCAGCAGTTCGCTGGTCTTCTCGGCGACGGGCTTCTCTGCCATCAGGATGTTGTCGATCACATGCTGCAGGAACAGCGGCAGCATGAGCGGGATCGCAAACTTGACCATGCCGATGGCAAGCGTAAGCGCGACAAGCCCTTGATATGGCTTGACGAACTTCAGGTACATGCGCAATTCCTTCATGGCTATCTTACATCGTAGCCCAGGAAAGCCTCGCGCACCCGGTTCCAGAACGGGAACGGACGATAGCGGGCAAACCGGATCCGCTGATCGGAGACGCTGCAACGGATGGCGTGGATGTCCTCCCTTTCGATATTGATGTGATCGATCGCCAGGAGCAGACGCTGTTCTTTCTTGGAGATGATATCGACATGATGATGCTCCGGCAGGACGATCGAAGAACCTAATGTCCGGTAGACGCGGTTGTTGATCGAGGCAATCTCGGCGATCTGCAGCGACGGGATGGACGGATGCAGGATAGCACCTCCTGCGCTCTTGTTGTAGGCCGTACTCCCGGTCGGGGTGGAGATGACGATGCCGTCGCCGCGGAACATCTCGAAGAGCTCGTCATTGACATTGATCTGGGCGACCAGTGTAGCGTTGACGCCTTTGAGCGTAAACTCGTTCAGGGCGAGATATTCGGTCTTGCCATCCGATGTATCGAGCTCGATCTTCGCCAGCGGGTATCTCACCAGGAACGGCTCGGCTGAAGCCATCCGGTCGACGAGGTCCTCCAGCTCATTGGCCTGCCAGTCAGCGTAGAAGCCGAGATGTCCGGTATGAACGCCAATGAACGAGACGTGGTTCAGCTTATGCAAAAAGGTATGAAATGCGTGAAGCAGCGTGCCGTCTCCACCGATCGAGATGACGATCTCAGGCTCGTCCTGATGATGTTCGAAGCCTTTGTCCGCCGCCAGTTGGTGAAGTTTATCCGCGAGTCCTTGCGAGAGGGAATCTCCGCGGTCCAATACAGCATATCTCAACAATAACGGCCCCTTCCTCGTCTTGATTCTACACTGAATGATAGCCGAAAACGGACCGAAACACAATGTCACACGGGGCCAAGCCATCCCCACAGCAGGTAGACGAGCAGCACAGCCAGGATGCTGTGCAGCAGGCGGGCGATAAGAAATGGACCGTATCTCATGCCTGTGCTGCCGATCAGACTGGCGATCTGCGCATGGACCGATAAGCCGCCCCACGACAAGATCCAGGCAGCGATAGCCAGTTGATGGATCAGACCGCCGCCGGCCAGACCCGCTTCACGGCTGCCCAGCGTCACCTCGAACAGCCCGCTGACGATGGCGTCGGCAAGGGCGGAAGGGAGCCCGAGCAGACGCATCAAAGCTTCGATGGCGTCGGCGAATCGGGGGAGGATACCAGCTTGCGTCAGCACCTCCATCATGACAGAGAAGAAGACGACGAGCCCGCCGACGACCAGCATAAGCCGCAGTGCCGACTGGATCGCATCGCGGAGCAGCGTGCCGAGCTCGCGCCCATCGGCCAGCCTGGCCTGGTGCATGGCCGTCAGGGAAGCCCGCAGCCGCCCGGTATCCGTCTGCTGCCCTTCGGGCGGCGGCGTCGTCGGCGCATGGCGGTCATGGAAGCGCATGGCCACTCCGACCAGCATGACCGATCCGTAATGGGCAGCCGCGAGCAGCGGGGCGACAGCGACATTATGGAAGAAGCCGACTGAGACGGCGCCGATCAGGAAGATCGGGTCGGAGGACGTCGTGAAGGCGACGAGCCGCTCGCCCTCCGAGCGATTCACCAGTCCTTGCTCCCGCAGCTGCGCCGTCAGGCGCGCGCCTACAGGGTAGCCCGCTACCAGTCCCATCGTCAGGACGAAGCCGCCGATCCCGGGGATGCGGAACACCGGTCGCATCAGGGGATCCAGCAGCGTCCCGAAGAAATGAACCACCCCAAAACCGAGCAGCACTTCGGAGAGCACGAAGAAAGTGAATAATGAAGGGAATAAGACCTCCCACCAGATCGAGATGCCCCGGATCGAGGCTGACAAAGCTGCTTCCGTGTATAATGTCATGAGCAGGGTGAGTATGCAGGCGATCATAGCGCTCAGAACAACGGGCGAACAAAGTCGGCGCAGCATAACAGCCCCCCTCGAGATACCGCCTTTATTAGGAGATATATGCGACGGGATGGACAAACATCCCTGAACAAATAACGATTATCCATATAAAAAAATAGAAAACGCTTGCAAAAATAGACTGATTTTTGGCGGGGGGTATGTTAGAATAATATTATTGAGCGTTCATAAAGTGGGGCTTTCAGCTTTATAAACCTCTATCACGGAACGGTTGGGGTGGTGCAGATGGCATTTGTCGCCGGAATTCTGGCTTGCCTGTTTGCCTTTGTAATCCGCCAGTCGATCCCGGGCTCGGGTGAAGAAGACTGGAACGGCTATTGAGCTGGATCGCAACCATAGGCCATATTTGACGCACAGTGTCAGCGATCGCTGAAGGAACTGTGTGTTTTTGGCGTAGGTCCGCTCAGGCATTGGTTTCCCCGCGAAAGGCAGCGCAGACAGCCAGTCCAGTCAACTTGATACGATCCATTATGGTATAATGGTCTCTAGTTGTGGAGGGGATAGCGGCCCTCCGGAATATTCAAGAAAATGGAGCTCTGACGTATAATGAACAATAAAATGACGATCTACGAAGCGGTTGGCGGCGATGCGGGCATTCGTACCATCGTGGAAGCATTCTACCCGAAGGTGCAGGCGCATCCGCTGCTGGGACCGCTGTTTCCGGAAGATATCACGCCCGTGATGGACAAGCAGACACTGTTTTTGACCCAGTTCTTCGGAGGACCGATGCTGTACTCCGAGCAGTACGGCCATCCGATGATGCGGGCGCGCCATATGCCGTTTCCGATAAACAGGGAGCGTGCGCTCGCTTGGCTGGATTGCATGAGACAGGCGCTGGAGGAAGTCGGGATGTCGACCGAACTGCGCGAGGCGGTACTGGATCGGCTGTCGGGTCCCGCCTTTCATTTCATCAATACCGAAGAGGAGGACGATTAGGTGCTCGAACCGCTGTATACGATCAAGACCCAGTGCATCTGCTGCGAGCGAACGTTCGAGACATCGCGCATCAGGCAGAGCTTCAAGAAAGCCATCCGCACTGACAGCGACTTCTGCGCTTACTACAAGGAAGGGCATAATCCCGATTATTATGTGGTTCGCGTCTGTCCGGACTGCGGCTTCGCCTCGACCGAGAATTCGCTGTCTGCATTGAACGAAGCGCAGCGCCGGCTCTACCGCGACAAGCTCGGCAGCAGCTGGGTATCCCGCGACTTTGGGGGCGAGCGCTCGTGGGAGCAGGCGCTCCAGAGCTACAAGCTCGCCTTGTTATGCGCGCAGACGGTCAAGGACAAGGAGCGGATCATCGCAGGCCTCCTGCACCATATTGCCTGGCTCTACCGGTACAAGGAGGATACCGAACAGGAGCTGCGCTTCCTGCAGTTCGCTCTCGATGCTTATGTCCGGGTATACGAGGTGGAAGGCGTCTCAGTCAACAACGCCCGTCTGATGTATCTGATCGGCGAGTTGTACCGGCGGCTGGATGATCCTTATGCGGCAGTCAAATGGTTCTCGCGCGTCATCCACGACAAAAAAATCGTCGATGCCGCGATGATCCGCGCTTCGCGGGAGCAATGGCAGCTGCTAAGAGAAGAGATGCTGGCCAAGAAGCTGGAGATGCCGGAGGAGATGCAGCAATCCTGAGCTGGCAAGCCGGGCAGCTGTCTGGCTTAATTGCTCAAGCGGCGGATGACGGTATCCGTCAGCAGATAATCGTTGTCGGCGTCCAGCAGTGTCACTTTGTTGCGACAGCAGGGGAAGACCAGCAGCCGCTTGCGGCCATCGCGGATCTCTTGCAGCTCGCGGGGCTTCATCGGCAGCAGCACATGCTCTTCCTGACAGAATGGGCACTCGGGAAGATAAAGATCGCCCATTGTCTGATCATAAGGCAGACAGCGTTCGAATGGAATCATGATTCGGGCTTGTCCTTTGGTCCCGGCTCGGCAGCTTCTTTGGCTGCTAGTTCTGCCATCTTTTGCAGCAGGATATGGCGCGGCATATGCATCAGATGCTCGATGGGCACGCCTAGCTGCTCGGAGAGCTTGACGGCAGTCTCGGCAGAAATCTGTAAAGGTCTGGACATGGTTATATACCTCCCGGAAATTCAAAATCAATCGACATAGTATGGCATAGTTTTAGTTATACACCTGTTGCGGCGGTTGCGCAAATCCGGCAGATGGCGGGAGCCGTCCCGGCGCGGCGCATCATCAGCCCGAATCATGAGGAGCGATAGTAATGGAGAAGGCATTGCCCACGAGATGGGATCTGGACGTATTTTTCGCCGGGGGGTCATCCTCCGAGAGCTTCAGTGCGGAGCTGGATACACTGACGCGCGAGATCGCGCGGCTGGCTGACGAGACGGCGGGGCGCACGGGCACGGCGACAGATGAACAATTGCTCATGTGGACAGCGGCCGTTCAATCGATTCTGGAGCGGCTCCGCGAAGCGGAGTCCTTCGTCTCCTGTCTGCTGGCCGAGCAGATGAAAGACTCCGGCGCGGCGCGCCTCAATCATCGGGTGCAGACGCTGGCAGCCGAATTCGGACGCGCACTGACCAGCTTTGACGATGCCCTGCGCCAGCTTCCCGATGCAGCATGGGAAGCGTGGGTAAGGCAGCCGCAGCTGGCGGATGCGGCTTTCTATCTGACGGAACGGCGCGAGCTCGCCCGGATGAAGCTGCCGCCCGCCCAGGAGGCGCTTGTCAGCAGCTTGGCGGTGGATGGTTATCATGGGTGGGGGGAGCTGTACAATACGATCGTCTCCGGGGCCCGTTTTGTCTCCCCTCCCGAGGCTGGCGAATCGAAGGAGCTGTCTGCGGGCCAGATGCACAATCTGCTCTCGCATCCCGATCGGGCGGTGCGGGCGGCGGCATTTGATGAGTGGGAGCGGGTCTGGGGCGAGCAGTCGGTGCTCTGCGCGGATGCGCTCAACCGGCTTGCCGGCTTCCGGCTGCAGCTCTACAAGCAGCGTGGATGGGCTTCGGTGCTCCAAGAGCCGCTGCAGATGAACCGGATGAGCGAAGCGGTCCTGTCCGCGATGTGGTCCGCCATCGACGAGAGCAAGTCCGAGTTGACGGCCTACCTGGAGCGCAAAGCCAGGCTGCTGGGCATGGAGCGGCTGGATTGGCACGATGTGGAGGCACCGATCGGCCAAGCGGACAAGACGATCGGCTATGAGGAAGCGGCGAGCTTCATCATCCAGCGCTTCCGGGCTTTCGATCCGCAGATGGCAGACTTCGCGGAGCTGGCTTTCCGGGACGGCTGGATCGAGGCGGAGGATCGCCCGGGCAAGCGGCCGGGCGGCTTCTGCACCTCCTTCCCGAAGACCGGGCAGACCCGGATCTTCATGACCTACTCGGGCACAGCGTCCAATGTGGCGACGCTGGCTCACGAGCTGGGGCATGCCTATCATCAGCACGTGATGAACGATCTGCCGCCGATGGCCCAGGAATACGCCATGAATGTGGCGGAGACGGCATCTACGTTTGCCGAGCTGATCGTTGCAGACTCCGCCATGCAGGAGGCAGCGGACCCGCAAGAGAAGCTGGTATTGCTCGAAGACAAGATTCAGCGTACGGTGGCATTCTACATGAACATCTACGCCCGCTTCCGGTTTGAAACGGCATTCTACGAGCGCAGAGCGGAGGGCACCTTGTCAGCGGATGAGTTGAATGCGTTGATGGAGGAAGCGCAGGAGGAAGCATTCGGCGGGGCAATCGGGCGGAAGCATCCGGCCTTCTGGGCGTCCAAGCTGCATTTCTATCTGACGGACGTGCCGTTCTACAACTTTCCTTATACGTTCGGCTACCTGTTCAGCACCGGCCTCTATGCCCGTGCGCTGGAGGAAGGTTCATCTTTTGCCGGACGTTATGTGGAACTGCTGCGCGACACCGGCCGGATGAATGTGGAGGAGCTGGCGCAAAAGCACCTCGGCGTCTCGTTGGAGCAGCCGGACTTTTGGCGCAGCGCGGTTGCTCTGACGGTGCGGGATATTCATACGTTTTTGGAGATGACGGAGTAAAGCGAGAGGCTTGCCGGGGAGGTTTCCCCGGCAGGCTTTTTTTGTATCTCCCTGCGGACCCAGTCGCGCCTATTTCCGCAAATTAACGATTTGGGGAGGGCGAACGGACAGACGATCCCTTATTCCTCGAAAAAGCGGTCCGAATCCGAGGTTTCGGCTCAAATAACATCTGTCCGCAAATGCGGCGTTTGGGGGTGGATCGTGGGAAATAGGCTCTGCTGTGTCCGTCTCGCAGCTCCGACGTGATGAGAATCACAGCTTGCTGGCACCGGGCGAGGTATAATAACGGTATCTACAAGGGTAAAGTTTGATTATATGCGGTCATAATCGATATATGTTGTGTATTAATTATATATATGATACATTAATTACGCAAAGCAACTCGGTTTACTGTAGTTTAGACAAGTGGTTCAACCGAATATTGCCATCATATAGGGGGGGATGCGGCATCGAGCTGTCAGCGCGTCAGTTGGAGATCATGAATATTGTCAAGCAGCACGCGCCGATCATTGGCGAGCAGCTCGCCGAGATGCTGGGCGTCAGCAGACCGACGCTCCGTTCGGATCTGTCGCTCCTGGTCATGCTGGGCTTGCTGGACGCCAAGCCCAAGGTGGGCTATTTTCTAGGCACGGCCTACCGGCAGGACAATGCTGCCTTGCAGGGACTGAAGACCATGAAGGTCCGTGACATGCAGGGCGTGCCCGTCAGCATCGTGGAATCGTTGTCGGTGCATGACGCGGTAGTTACACTGTTCATGGAGAACGCCAATACGCTGCTCGTCGTGGGCGAGCATAACCATTTTATGGGCATCGTCACGCCAAAGGATCTGCTGAAGGTCACACTGGGCAATTCGAGTGCCGCGACAATACCGGTCAGCATGGTCATGACCCGTTATCCGAATATTGTTACCGTGCATCCCGACGATCCTGTCACTGAAGCCGTCAGGAAGATGATTACGCATCAGCTGGACTGTCTGCCTGTCCTTGAGCGCAAGGAGGAGGGAGCTGAGGCGGTAGGCTGGGTAACGAAGACCAATGTCATTCATCTACTGAAGGATCTGGTGACAGCAGCGGAATAGGGGGAACATACGTTGACACAACAGCAGCGGATCATCTATGTCTGTTCGGATGCCGTAGGAGAAACAGCAGAAGCAGTAGCCAGAGCGGCGATGCGCCAGTTTGCGGCAGAAGACGTCAAACTGCAGCGCTACGGCCACATCCGCAGCGAGGAGGAGATCGCGGCCATCGTGCGCGAGGCAGCAGCGGCCGGCGGTTTCATCGCGTTCACGCTGGTGCAGCCTGAGCTGCGCGAGATGATGAAGGAGGAAGCTCAGCAGCGGGGCGTGCGGATCGTCGATGTGATGGGGCCGATGATGCAGGCCTACATAGACACTTTTAACGGCTTGCCGAGGCGTGAGCCGGGGCTGCTGCACACGCTCGACGACGCTTATTATCAACGGATCGATGCGGTGGAGTTCGCGGTTAACTTTGACGATGGCAAGGATGCGCGCGGCCTGCTGCAGGCCGAAGTAGTGCTGATCGGCGTCTCGCGGACGTCGAAGACGCCGCTCAGCATCTACCTGGCCCACAAGGGCATCAAAGTGGCCAATCTCCCGCTCATGCCGGAGGTGAAGCCGCCGGCCGAGCTCATCCCATCGGCGGAGCGCCTCATCGTCGGCCTGACGATGGATCCTGCCCAGATGGTCAAGATCCGCTCCGAGCGTCTGAAGTCGATGGGCCTGCCCGCCGTCTCGCGTTATGCGTCGGAAGAGCGTATCCACGAGGAGCTGCGGTATGCTTATGAAGTGATGCGGTCGCTGAGTTGTCCGGTTATCGATGTGACAGACCGGGCGATTGAGGAGACGGCTGGGATTATCGTGACTTGGATGCATGAGCGGGAGCGTACGCCGCAATACGACAGATAATCTCAGACTGCCGGAGGGAGCACTTCCGAGATGGTGAGGAGGAATCATAATGGAACGAGAGCTAGCGCTAGAGTTGGTCCGGGTTACGGAACTGGCTGCTCTGGCAGCCGCGCCCTGGATGGGCAGAGGCGACAAGAACAGCGCCGACGGCGCGGCGACAGAGGCGATGCGGCGGATGTTTGACTCGATTACGATCCAGGGAACAGTGGTAATAGGGGAAGGCGAGATGGATGAAGCGCCGATGCTCTACATTGGCGAGCAAGTAGGCAATCTCCAGGGACCGGCCGTCGATGTCGCGGTCGACCCGCTGGAGGGGACGGAGATCGTCGCCATGGGTCTGAACAATGCGATGTCCGTTCTGGCTATCGCACCGCAGGGCCAGCTGCTGCACGCACCGGATATGTATATGGAGAAGCTTGCGGTAGGCCCGGCATTGGCTGGCAAGCTGAGCATCCGCGATCCGATCCGCACCACGGTGGAGAAGGCCGCGCTGGCACTGAATAAACCGCTCTCGGACCTGACAGTGATCCTGCTGGACCGGCCGCGGCATGCGGAGTTGGTGCAGGATTTGAGAGAGGCTGGCGTGCGGATCAAATTTCTCTCGGCCGGCGATGTGGCCGGGGCGATGGCACCGGCGTTTCCCGAGACGGGCATCGATCTGTACGTTGGCTCGGGCGGTGCGCCGGAAGGCGTGCTCGCGGCCGCGGCGCTCAAGTGTCTGGGTGGCGAGATTCAGGGCCGGCTGATGCCCGAGGACGAGGAGCAGTTCGAACGCTGTGTGGCGATGGGGATCACCGAGCCGAAGCGGGTGCTCAGCATGGATGATATGGTCGGCACCGGCGATGTGATCTTCACCGCGACGGGCGTGACGCCGGGCGAATTTCTCGGCGGGGTCCGCTATCTGCCCGACCAGCGGGCCGAGACCCACTCGGTAGTCATGCGGGTGAAGACGCAGACGATCCGTTATATCCGTTCGCTGCACTATTTGCCGAACAAAGCATTGCTCAGAGGCGACAACCAATCCAAGTAAAGGGGTGTTCACGGGTGGAAAGAACATTTGTCATGGTAAAGCCGGATGGATTCGAGCGGGGGCTGATCGGCGATATCGTCAGCCGTTTTGAGAAGAAGGGTTTGCAGCTCAAAGCGGCCAAGGTAATGACGATCCCTACGGCGCTAGCGGAACAGCACTACCAGGAGCACAAGGAAAAAGCGTTCTTCGGCGAGCTCGTCGACTTTATTACTTCCGGTCCGGTATTTGCGATGATCTGGGAAGGCGACAAGGCGGTTACCCATGCGCGTACGCTGATCGGCAAGACCAATCCGGCGGAGGCGGCGCCCGGCACGATCCGCGGCGATTACGCCTTGATCGTCGACAGCAACGTCGTGCACGGCGCCGACTCGCCGCAGAGCGCCGAGCGCGAGATCGGGCTGTTCTTCGGCGGGGAGTAAGTTACCGTTGACGGAATTGGAAGAAATATGATATAGTAGGACCAAATAAACAGGGAACACGTGACGGAAGCACCGTACATTACGCAGCGCATGCGTAATTTACGGTGCTTTTTTGCGTTGTCCCGGAAGGAAAGGAGACACCCGCATGAAACAAGGCCATCTGATCATCGCGGCGAAAGAACAGGACTATATCCAGCGGCTGGCATCCTATATGCGGGATGCAGAGTTCGGTGCCAGCTGGCAGGTGACGGCGTTTTCGCATCCACCGGCGCTAAAGCAATATCTCAAAAATGGTTATCCTGCAGATCTGCTGCTGGCACAGCCAGTGTTTCTTGAGGAAACGGGTGAGCTGCTGTCCTCCGGCGCAGTCGTAGCCGAGCTGGTTCGCCAGCACGGAGGAGGGGAGCGGGGAAGCGAAGTGCTGCAGTTTCAGCCGCTTCCACAGCTCCTGCAGCAGTTGACGGCGCTGCACAGGGAAGCTGCCGGAAGCAGCGTCCAGCCGATCAGGAAGCAGGGCTCGCCGCTCGTCGCTGCGGTTTATTCGGCGGTAGGCGGGATCGGCAAGACGACGCTGGCCCTGCATCTGGCCAGAGCAGCGGCGATGCAGCACAAGAAGGTGTTCTATCTCAACCTCGAGCAGTGGAATGCGGTCGGTGCAGCGCTCGGAGACGCGGCTGACGACGGCTTCTCGCGGATGCTCTACGGCCTCCAGGCCCAGCCGGACCAGGCGTATGCCAGGTTCAGGGAACTGCGCAGACCGCATCCGCTCCTGCACTGCGATACGTTCCCGCCGCCGCAGGGGTCCGGTGAACGCAGCGCATTGACTGGTACGGTCGCGGCTTCGCTGCTGGAGACGATCGCCAGCGGCGGCGAGTACGAGCTGATCGTGGTGGATATGGACAGCTGGATGGATGACGTGTATGCGCACGTAGCCAGAGCTTCGCAGCTGGTGTTCTGGCTTTGCTCCGACGATGCCGCAGTCCGCGGCAAGACCGGCTATGCGCTGGAGCAGTTGAAGAAGCTCAGCGGGTCCACTGCGCATTTGCTGATGAGCCGGCTCCGGATGATCCGGGTCGGCCCGGAGGCGGATAGCCGTCCTGTGACAGCAGGTTGGCATACGGATGGCACGCTCCCGCTGGTGCCGCAGTGGCAGGCGCCTGATCCGTCGCCTGTACCGTTTGCCTCCCCGCAGTACCGTCAAGCGGTGGACGTGCTGATCCGCCAGCTGATCTGGCCGGAGGGAGGCGAAGCTGTTGATCGTAGCAGAGGAGGTGGTGCTGGGGCTGAGGAGCCATATTCGCGAGCGCATTGATCTGGTCGGCGCGGTGACCGACAGCGAGCTGACAGACCTTATCGAGCAGGCCGTCTTCAGATGGGAGGGCTCCGCTGCGATGACATCGACGGAGAAGCTGCAGCTCGTCCGCAGACTGTTTCACTCGTTCCGCGGACTTGATGTCCTCCAGCCGCTGATGGACGATCCGGCAGTAACCGAGATCATGATCAACGATTATGATGATATCTTCATCGAACAGGGGGGAGGGATGAGCCGTTATCCTCATGCTTTCGAGAGCCGGGAGCGGCTGGAGGATCTGATCCAGAGCGTGGTGGCCCGCGTCAACCGCGTCGTCAACGAGTCTTCGCCGATCGTCGACGCCAGGCTGCCTGACGGATCCCGTGTTCATGTCGTCCTGCCGCCGATCGCGCTCAAGGGCCCGACGATGACGATCCGCAAGTTCCCCGAGCAGCCGCTCCTGATGGCGGATCTGATCCGGATGGGAGCGGTCAGCGAAGAAGCTGCTGAGCTGCTGCGCAAGCTGGTCGTCGCCAAGTACAACATCTTCATCAGCGGCGGCACCGGCTCGGGCAAGACAACGTTCCTCAATGCACTATCCCAGTTCATCCCGGCGGATGAGCGGATCGTCACGATCGAGGACTCGGCGGAGCTGCAGATCCGTACCGTGCCCAACCTGGTGTCGCTGGAGACGCGCAACGCCAATACGGAAGGCAAGGGCGAGATCCCGATGCGGGAGCTCATCCGGGCTTCGCTGCGGATGCGGCCCTCCCGGATCGTCGTCGGCGAGGTCCGGGGCGGCGAGGCGTTGGATATGCTGCAGGCCATGAATACCGGACATGACGGTTCGCTATCCACCGGCCATGCTAACAACACCCGAGACATGATAGGTCGGCTGGAGACGATGGTGCTGAGCGCTGCCGAGCTGCCGATTCCCGTCATCCGGCAGCAGATTGCTTCGGCGATCGATGTGATGATCCACCTCTCCCGGCTGCGGGACCGCAGCCGCAGAGTGACGGAGATCAGCGAAGTCACCGGGTTGGAAGATGGAGAGGTGCGGACGCGCTCCCTGTACCGGTTCGTCGAAGAGGGAGAGCATGAGGGACGGATCGTCGGGTCGCTGCAGACGACGGGTGAGGCGATGCGGCACATAGCCAAGCTGCAGATGGCGGGACTTGCGGGGAGGGGGAGCGGGTGATGCCGGAGCTGACCGATTACCGGGTCTACCAGCTGAGCCAAGGTCAGCATGTATTGGCGGTAGCTGTGGGGGCCTTGATCGCATTCGCAGCGTCGTATTTGTTCTATCGTTCCATCATTGTGGCATGTGTGTGTGCCGCAGCAGGGCTCTTGATGCCTAGGTGGTGGCGCCAGGTGTTGGCGGAGCAGCGGCGTCAGCGGCTCCGATTGCAGTTCAAGGAGGCGCTCGCTTCACTCACCTCTTCATTAGCGGCAGGACGCTCGGTGGAGAATGCCTTCCGTTCGCTCGCGGGCGACCTGCAGCTGATCTACCCCGATTCGCGGACGGACATCCTGCGCGAGTTTACGATGATCCGGATCCGGCTGGACAACGGCGAGTCGCTGGAGCCGGTGCTGCGGCAATTCAGCGAGCGTGCGGGGGTCGAAGATATTACCCATTTCGTTGATGTATTTGCGACAGGCAAACGTACCGGAGGAGACCTGGTCGAGATTATCCGGTCGACCTCGCAGACCATCGGCGAGAAGCTGGATATTCAGTTGGAGCTCGGGGTGATGATCGCGCAAAAGAAGTTTGAGAGCCGCATTATGATGGCGATTCCGTTTATCTTCCTGGGCTTCCTGGCCGCTGCTGCGCCGGACTACATGGCGCCGCTCTACGCGAGTCCTATCGGCTACGTGCTGCTGACAGTGTGCCTGGTGGTGCTCGGCCTGTGCTACTGGTTCATGATCAGGCTGATGGCGATTCGCATCTGAGGGAAAGGAGGAGGGGGCTATGGTGCTGGCGCAATTTGCCGCAGCCTTGCTGGTGATCCTTTGGGCAACCGGATACGGCTGGGCGGCGCTGCAGCTAAGACAGACACGAGGCGGCCCGCGGGGCAAGCGCAATGAACCGCTTGCTTGGCATCTTACGCTGCCGTGGCTGGCGGCAGCCGAACGCTTCAATCTTTGGGAACAGCTGCAGTCTTTCCTGACGATTCTGCACAGCCGTTTGCTTATCCTAAACGGCGAACGCCACACGTTCGACGACACGAAGCGTGAGCTGGCGCTGGCCGTTTCTTATGGCTATGCGGCCTTGACAGTTGCGGCTCTAATGGCCTGGCAGAGCGGGGAGCCGGCGATCCTGGCGATCGGCGCGGTGATCGCCGGCATCATCCCTGCGGCCAAGCTCCGCGACCTGAAGACGCGCATCCAGCGCCGCAGGCAGGAAGTGCTGCTGGCGATGCCGGAGCTGATCAGTCATCTGATGCTGTTGATCGGCGCCGGCGAGACGCTCCAGCGGGCGCTGCTGCGTTGTCAGGCGAGCCATGTCAAGGAAACGGCCGCCGGTCATCCGCTGTATGCGGAGCTGACCCGGATGTGCCGCGACATGCACAATGGCGTCGCTTTTCATATTGCGCTGGAGGGCTTCAGCAAGCGCTGTGCCGTCCAGGAGGTGTCGATGTTCACGACCAATCTGCTGCTCAACTACAGGCGCGGCGGCGACCGGCTCCGGCTCTCGCTGCGGGAGTTGTCCTATATGCTGTGGGAAAAGCGCAAGTCGGTCTCCCGCACCTTGGGCGAGGAGGCTTCCTCCAAGCTGGTCTTTCCGCTAGTGGTCATTTTCATGGTGCTGATGGTCATCGTGGCTTCGCCCGCGATATTGATGATGTCTTGAGTGGTTACCTACAAACTGAGGAGTGTGAAGCAAGGATGATGAATTTGAACCAGGCTGTGAAGCAATTTTGGGACGAGGAAGACGGGATCGGGACGCTGGAGATTGTGTTGATTATTGCGGTTGTTATATTGATTGCCCTTCTTTTTAAGGATTGGATCATGGAATTGGTAGAAAGATTATTGGGCCAAGCGGAAGGCAAGGCAAACGAAATTTTTGAATGATGGCGGCGCTCTATTCCATCAAAAGCTCTCGCTCGCTGCGTTCTCTTGTCCGTGGCGAGCGAGGAAGCTTCACCATCGAAGCCAGCCTCGTCTTCCCCGCAGTGTTAGTAGCCCTGCTGGCGATGCTATTCATGAGCATGTATGTCTATCAGAAGGTCGTGCTTTATCACAGCGCTTCGCTGACCGCCGGCCGGGCGGCTCACAGCTGGGACAACAGCCACCGGGATGCGATGAGCGGACTGGCGCCTGCCGGCCAGTATGATGCGCTCTATTGGCGGCTTCACGATGATCATATGCTGGATTCGCTGTTCGGTCTGGTGGCGGACACGGAGCCCGTGCGGGTACAACTGCCTGATGGTGGAACAAGTGAAGGGGGGCTGCCGACTACTAAGCTGTCGGCAGCCGCCGTCTTCATCCCTGAAGCATATGGGGGGGACCTGACCTTTGAAGGCGGCTTGCTGCAGCGTACCGTGACTGCACGGGTGAGGCAGCCGATCCGGATCGCGCCATTGGAGTATCTGATCGGCCATTCGGAGCCCCAGGCCCGGGCCGCGGGTACAGTCGTTGATCCGGTGGAGTTCATTCGCAGCGTTGATCTGGTTAGGTACTACACGGCCAAGTTCGGCGATGGCGCAGATACCAATGCGAAGCGGTCGCAGGCGGCAGAGATCCTGCGCGGCCGCGCCGCCAAAGGAGGCGGCAAGCAATGACTCTGCACACCAAGCAATCCTCCAAACCCCGTCGCCGCGATTTTTTTGGCAGCCCCGACGGCGCGATCACCGTCTTCTTCTCGCTGGTCATGGCCGGCATTCTCCTGTTCACGGCGGTGCTTATCGATTTCGGCCGCATTGCGGCAGCTGACCGTAAGCTGGAGATCGCGGCTCAAAGCGGCATCCGCTCTGTGCTGTCCGCGTATGATGAGATGCTCTACAGCCGGTACGGCCTGTTTGCGCGCGGCGGTTCGGATGCAGACGGCATTTTGGAGCGGGTCGCGGACCAAAGCTTGACATCCCCCGAAGGGGGATTCCAGCTGCTGCCGATGGAGCGGGAGGCTTCGCACGTCAACCCGTCGCAGGTGATGGGCACCCATGACGTGTTCAAACGACAGGTGCTAGAAGAGATGAAATACAAAGCGCCGATTGACTTCACAATGGACATGATCTCCCGCTTCAAGCCGCTCTCCGGCGCGATGAAAGAGGCGACTGCGACCGTCAATTTGTTGGAGCAGATGCGCAAGTTGTACGAGTCGCGGGAGAAAGCGCTAAAGGAAGCCTTGACCTTGCAGCGCACAGTGGCTGCCATCGGTGCTGATTCCGGGTTGAAGAAGCTGATTCCGACCACGATCGGCTCGCATTTGAACGACCAGACAGCCTGGGGAATCGTGGCCGAATATGGCAATTACACGGCTTGGCTGGCCAGTGATGCGCGTACGGAGGACGGTACCGGTCTGCTATATGCCGCAGCAATCGCAGCCTATCAGTCTTCGGCCCGCAGTACGGCCGACGAGATCTATCAAGCAGCCTCTAGAGCGCTTGTTCGCCAAGATCCGCTCCTGCAAGAGGCAATAGCAGAGGTGGAGAAGGCGCAAGATGCCAACCGCGCAATGCATGAGCTGGCAAAGTCTGCTGCTGCTTCGGCACCCGGCGGCTACGACCGCTTGCAAAACGCAGATAGTCCGGGCGTGTCGGGGGATGGGGTAACTTCCGAGGTAAGCGAGGAGTTGGTCAGCATTCGCAAGATGGCCGATGATCTAGTGCTGGCAGATGACTATTTTGAATTATACAAGACCGAGATTCGCGAACAGTTGACTGACTTCCGGGCGGTAGAGATGGAGGGCAACGCCTTTCGGGCGACGGTCAACGCAGCCCTCAACAGCTTGTCTGCCCATCCTATGCTCGAGGAGTCGCTTGGCAGTCTGAACCTCAGCTTTACAAGCTATATCACGCGTTATTCCCAGCCCGGTACAGTGCTAGAGCAGCGACACCTCAAGCTTCCGGCCAACGGTCCCACGGCCAAGCTCCAAAAAGAAAAGGAGGCTGCTGCGGCCGGGATGATGAAGGACGCTCGTGCCCTCCTGCAGCGGATGTCGCTAAGCCCGCAGATCGATGAGCATAGAGAAGCTTTTGAACAGCTGCGTGCGCGTTTTGAGGATAGTGTGCGTTTTAATGCTTATACGGGAGACGCAGGGCCAGCCGATGGCGGTTCTGATGCGAGCGAAGAGACGGCCAGCACGGAAGCAGAGCAAGCGATGAACGGTCTGGGCGGGTTGTTCGGCAGCATGGGCGAGGCAGTGACCGACTTTCGCGATACGCTCTATCTCAACGAATTTGCCGCCCAGCGTTTTGCGCATTTCCCGCCCCAGAAGCTTCAGAATCTGTTCACGGACGGGGGGAGCGAGGAGTTCGCCCATTCGCTTAACGTAAGCCAGCAGGAACTGGAGTATGTGCTGTACGGGATTCATCATCCGGCAGGCAACGTCTCGGCCGCGTACGGCGAGATTTTTGCAGTCCGGCTGGCGATCCGCACGATGGAAGGACTGATCGAAAGCCGCGGGCTCGGCCATCCGCTGCTGATCCTGGCTGCGGCTGTTGTCTATGGCATCGCCAAGTCGGTCGAGGATGTATTGGAGCTGGTGCGTACAGGCAAGACCGAGTTGTCCAAATACGCCAAGGTGGATGTGAGATATGTGGATTATTTGCGGATATTTCTCATGGTGCAGAGCTCGGCGGAGACCAAGATGTCGAGGATGATCGCCCTGATGGAACACAACACGGGCTATCGGCTGGCGATGATGCCGACCGGGGCTTCTGCGGAGATCACCGCTTCGCTGCGGCTGTGGTTTTTGCCCGGGATGATGAAGCAGCTTGCCCGTACAGGGCTGCTGGACGGAAAGGTAACGGGGAATCGCTATGAATCAACGAAAACAGTGGCCTGGTCTTATTCGTAGTCGCAGGGACGAAAGCGGGGGTATCGTACTGGAGGCGGCGCTGCTGCTGCCGCTGGTCTTGTTCGTATTGTTGTTTTTTATCTTTTTGGTGCAGCTGGCCGCAGCGCAGATGGCTTTGAACGATGCAGCTTCGCAGGTCGTCCGGCAGACGGCCGCCCATCTTCATCCGGCCATGCTGGCAGCCGACCGGCTGCCGAAGCGCCCCGATCCGGAGCAGCAGCGGCTGCCGCTGGCGGATATGGGACAGGCTGCGGAGGCGCTGGCCCGGTGGCTTCCCGATCCGGCAGGAGCCCTGATTGAAGCAGCCGTCTCGGGCGACTGGAGCGATGTGGAGGATATGGCTTCATCGTATCTGGCCTCCCGGGTCGCGGAGCCGCTCCTGCGCCGTGTCGCTGAGCCGAGCGTATTGGATGTGGAGCGCCTTAGCGTAGAGAATATGAAGCTGCCGGATCTGCAAGGACGCGATGAAGCTTACCTGGAGCTGACGGTAGCTTATGACTATCCCCTGGGCCTGCCATTTACGCCGCGTTCTCTGACGCTGCACGGGCGTGTATCTGAGCGTGTATGGATTCCTGATGCGGTGCCTTCCGATTCCGGGCGTATGGCCGTTGACGATGCAGGCCTCCTGCAGATCATCGGCATTCAACCAGATCCTGTCAGGCCGGGCCGCAAAGCCAGACTGAGTGTGCGCACGGATCCTGGAGCGGCAGTCGTGCTAGCCGTGCAGTACAAAAGCGGGTCCAGCAAGGCGCGTCATCTGGGGGAAGCGACTGCCGACGAGAACGGCTATGTCGAGTGGGAATGGCATGTCTCCGGCAATACCACTCCGGGGACCTGGGAGCTCTCCGTGACAGGACCTGACGGCAGACAGGTCGGGATGCATTTTGATGTCGTCAAAGCCAATACCCAGTAGTGTATGTTCAAAATGTAAAGGAGCTTAATGATGATGACTATCACAGGCACGGCTGCTCTCCTGATCGTCGCGGCGGCGCTATTCACCGATGTCCGGGCGATGATCATACCGAATCGTCTGACCTTAACAGCCTGTCTAGCCGGTTTGCTGTACCAGGGGGTAATGGGCGGCTGGGGCGGGCTGGCGGAGGCTCTGCTGGGCACAGCAGCAGGCTTTGGACCGCTTCTCATCCTATACCTGTTAAAGGGTGTCGGTGCCGGCGATGTCAAGCTGTTCGGGGCGCTGGGCGCATGGCTGGGACCAGCCGCCGTCCTTCAGGTGCTGTGCTATTCTATATTGTTTGCCGGATTGATTGGGGTGATCATCCTTGTGATTCATCGGCCCTTTTTCTATCGTTGCGTAGATGTGCTGCGGAGTTGGTTCCGTTTGGGAGGGACCAGTGGGACGATGGACGGCTCAGAGGCTAAGCAGCGTCTGCGCTTTCCCTTTATGCTGGCAGTTGCACCGGCTGCCTTGATTTACTTCCTGATTTGAATTGGAGAGGAGAACCGAAATGGAACCATTCCGGATGGATTTTGCCATGCAGCGCGGACATGAGATGTTGCTGGACCGGGAAACGGGGATTGTGCGCGCAGAGCTGGATGAACTGGAACTGAGCATGCTGCAAGCGGCTGACATGCCGCGATTGCTCAAGATGGACTGGTACGACCTGGACGGGCGTATCACATTTCGTTACGTACTGGCGGGCAAACGCATGCTGTCGCATCGGCTGCAGACAGGACCCTTTACGATGAGGCAATATTACCAGTTGATGCTGACCATAGTGGAAGCGCTGGATGACTGCAAACATTATATGCTGCGCAGCGAAGCGATCCTGCTGCATGAGCATTACATGTATGTAGGCGAGGCCTGGTCGGATATTGGGCTGGCATACATGCCGCTGCGCGAAGAGCCGGAGCAGCCGGTAAGAGAGAGACTGATGGCGCTCGCTGTCCGTTGGACGATCCATGTCGAGCAGGTCAATGGCGCCGGACTGCAGCGAATGCTTCGCGAGCTTGGCACATCAAGCGCGGATTGGACCGGCATCCGCGAGCTGCTCTTGGAGCTGACTGCCCTGGCAGCTTTGCCAGATGCGGCCCGGGTACAGAAGCAGCAGATCGGAGCAGTTGAACCGTCGACATATGTGCAGAGCAAAGCTCGGCCGGCTGCGGTACAATCGCGCATGGATGCCCAGCCGTCCCTTCGTCGAGAGCAGGATCTGCGTCCTCCTGCGGCTGCATCGCCTTCACTGGACGTGAAGGCTGCCTCGTGGCACGGTAGTCCCAAGCCGTCCGCAGCAGCAATTGCTCGCGACCCATTGGATCTGCCCGCTCCCGAGAGTCTGGCAACCAAACAGCCGGAGGGGGTGGCCTCCAGACGGAAGATTATCATTGGCGCGATCGTTGCGGTGGCTGCCGCATTGGTGTGGCGCTACGGATATATGGATGCGCCTACCATGCAGCGAGCCATGTTCTGCGGGGGCTTGACCCTGCTCATGGCAGCGGCCGGTTATTGGGTGTGGCGAAGATCGGATAGTGCGGAGGAGACGAAGCTAGAAGCGGAGAGCGCCATTGAGCAGGAAATCCGGGACTACGAGGTGGAACAATCCGCTTGGCGGTGGGGCGGCTGGGAAAGACAGCAGGAGGAAGCTGAGGCAGCACCTGCCGTTCCTGCTTCAGGTCCTGTTTCTGTTCCGGTGTCTTCTATAATCGCATCCGCCACCGAAGCTGGAGGGAGCGCAGCAGGCTGGCAGGTGCCGGACTCGCCAGTCAACCCGCCGACAGTCCCCGCACCGTTACCCGGAAGCGAGGAAACCGTGCTTTTGGGCGCTGCGTCAATGACCGCGCAGCTTAACGGCCACAGCGAAGCGTACCTGGAACGGTTGTGGGAAGGGCGCGCAGAGCGTGTACCGTTATCAGGGGGGCGCTTCGTCATCGGCCGATCCGGCGAAAATGCGGATTACGTGGACGCCAGCTCCGGCCTGTCCCGCTCTCACTTGGAGATCCTCAAGGAAAAGGCGGGGTATGCTGCCAAGGATCTGGGTTCCCGCAACGGCAGCCTGCTCAATGGCGAATCCATGATTCCTTACAAGCTGTACCAGATCCAGCCCGGCGACCAGTTGCAGCTGGCAGGCAGCCACGGGGCGGTCTATACGTTTCAAGGCCATTGACAGGAGCAAGGGGAAATTCCTGTCGGCGCAGAATAACGAGTATGAAAAATCGTATTTATTTATGCGGAATCTCGAAAAAAGGTGCTCCAGCTGTCAGCCGACTAAATCCTTCATTGCCAGATCTACGGTCGGATAGCGGAATTCAAAGCCGTGCTCCTGCGCCCGGCGGGGCAGCACCCGCTGCCCTTCCAGCAGCAGGACGGAAAGCTCGCCGAACAGCATCTTCATCAATACAGACGGTACTGGAAACCAATGCGGCCTGCCCATCGCCCGCGCGATCGCTCGGCCGAACTGGTCATTCGTCACCGGATCCGGGCTGCTGGCGTTGACAGGCCCTTCGGCGGCATCGTTATCGATGCAGAACAGGATGAGGTTGACCATATCGTCCATATGGATCCAGGAAACCGGCTGACGTCCGCTGCCGACCCTGCCGCCCCCGAACAGACGATACGGCAGTGCCATCAGGGGGAAGGCGCCGCCATCCCGGCCCAGTACCAGACTGACCCGGAGCTTGACAAGCCGGTCGGTCTCGATCTTGTCTGCGGCTGCTTCCCATTGGTCGACGACATGGGCGAGGAAGTCAGTCAGACGCGCTTTGCTCGTCTCATCGAAGGTCTCATGCTCTGACGTACCATAGATGGATACGCCCGAAGCATTGACCACGACGGCAGGCCGTCGCGCAAGCGAGTGCGTCAGTTTGGCGATACGGTCTGCTGCCTCCAGGCGCGAGTTCAGTATTCGTTTCTTGGCCTTATCGGTCCAGCGCTGGTTGATCGATTCGCCAGCCAGATTGACGATCGCTTCTACGCCATCCAGCTGCCGGGGCCCGCTGTCAAGCTCATCCCATGTCGCTATATGAAGCCGTTCATGGCTTTTTTTGACACTGTCTTTGGAGCGCGTGATAATCCATACCTCGTCGCCCCGCTCCAGGAGCGCATCTACCAATCTGCTGCCCACGAATCCACTGCCGCCCGTCACCGCCACCTTCATCGCCTTCACCCTTTATTTTGTATTTGTACCTCTAATTATTGTGCGGCCTCGATCGTAACCAGCCACAGCTGGGTTACCTGCTCACCGCCCACATCCTGGGTTTCTTCGTAATACTCGAACTGAACCTGGCTATCCGGTTCGAGGGCATTGATCGCTTCCGTCATCGCATCCTCATACTGAAATGCGGTCGGTCCGTCCACCGTCTCGATCTCGATGGAATGCGTGTCCATGATTCCTACGAACGTTCCCTCTCCGGCCATGGTCTCGGCTTCTGCGGGTACATCGCCTTCCTGAGCCGGCGGCGTCTCGGCGTTCGTCGGCTCCTCAGGCGTCAGTTCGGGTTCCGGCTCGACCTCAGGTGCCGGATCTATCGGGGTATTGTCTGGTGACGGTACCGTCTCATTACCCGGATCGGCTGGCGTATTGCCCGTATTGTTGCTGCAGGCAGCCGTCACGGCCATGAGGATCACCAGCACCAGCAACAACAGCATCCGGGGGCTATGTAGGTAAGAGGAATTTTTTTTCTTCATTATGCGTACACCTCCTGATAGTTTAACGATTCATTACCCTGGGAGGGTGCGGCTCAATCGTCACAGCTCGAGCTGACACAAACCCGTCAAACTGCGCTAGCGACAAGAAACCCCGTCCTGTATCAGTTGGACGAGGTCTTGGATGGCTGGAGCAAATGCTCGTATGGGGAATAGTCAATGTTTTGTTTTTTTAGGAACGAAATCAGACTGCGGTAGTCCCGTGGCGGCGTGGCCAAAATATAGCCTTCGATGCAATGATCTCTTGTGACCTCGGTGGCGCCGCTCTCAATGGCAACCTGACCGATTCGTGCTGCAATGGAGTGCTTGGCGATATCCCGGAAAGGGGTTGGCACGGGTGAAGCGAGCTGATCCAGGAACTGCTTGGACTCCTCCGTCCACATCGGCCGGCTGCGCTCTACCCAGTAATTCTGCCAATCCAGCTTGGATTTGCCGTCCTGCTTGGGCAGCACCTTCAAAAATTTGCGAAACATAAAAAAACCGCCAATCGCCATAAATACAACCATGACGACGCCCCAGAACACGATGAAATACATAAAGCCGTCGGGTGCGCTAGGCATCTTCCAATCACCTCACTAGTAATTATACCGTATTCCTAGATTTATTTCGATATTCCCTGTAAAATAAGATGAACCAGATATGGAAGGGAGCAAGATAGGCCATGTTGAAGATTGGCTCGCATGTCTCATTCTCCGGTAAAGGGCTGCTGACGGCGGCGCAGGAAGCGTCGACGTACGGATCCAGCTCCTTTATGATCTACACCGGCGCCCCGCAGAATACCCGGCGCAAGCCGATGGAAGAGTTATATATTAATGAAGGCAAGGAAGCGATGCAAGCGCAGGGGATCGACGAGATCGTCGTCCATGCGCCGTATATTATTAATCTCGGCTCTTATAAAGATGCCACATATAAGCTTGCGGTAGACTTCCTGCAGGAAGAAATCCGGCGCACCCATCAGATCGGCGTCCGCAACATCGTCCTGCATCCCGGTGCATACACGGATAAAGATGCCGAGTATGGGATTGCCCGGATCGCCGAGGGTCTGAACGAGGTGCTCGGCGGCACGAAGGAGACGGATGTCAATATTGCGCTGGAGACGATGGCCGGCAAAGGGACGGAGATCGGACGCAGCTTTGAGGAGCTGGCCAGGATCATCGACAAGGTCGAGGAGAATGACCGGCTCACGGTATGTATGGACACTTGCCACATGCATGATGCCGGTTATGATCTGATCCATGATCTGGACGGCGTTCTTCAGCAATTCGATGACATCATCGGACTGAACCGGGTAGCGGTCGTCCACGTCAATGACACCAAAAATCCGCGCGGCGCCGGCAAAGACCGTCATGCGCCGGTGGGTGCAGGATGGCTCGGCCATGAGGCGCTCTATGCGATCGTCCATCACGAGCGGCTCGCAGGACGGCCGTTCATCCTCGAGACGCCATGGATCGGCAAGGACGCCAAGACGCAACGGCCGATGTACGAAGCGGAGATCGCTCTGCTCCGAGGCGATGTGCACAAGCGGTTCGGCGGCGAGTTCCTGGAACAAGTCGAGCGGTTGCACCATTTCTTTGAGAAGGAAGCGATCGACCCGCGCAGCTTCGTGCTCGGCGCCTGGGATACGCTCAAGAATGACGCCAAGGCCAAAAAAGCCGATCCCCGCGAACCGATGGAGAGACTCTATGATCTCGTCATCGAGAACCGGGTACTGCCCGATCTGGGCGAGGAAGCCGTCAATCAGCGGATTACGGCCTGGTTTGCCGGCAAATCGCTGCTGGTCAATGCATAAATTCCCATCTCGTGCGATAACAAGGAAGGAAGATAATAGTTATGCCTGCAAACACGTACCAATCCCCGCATTACAAAGAAGACCCGGCCAAACGCAACAGGGCGCGGATGCTGATCTCCTGTCCGGACCGTCCGGGCATCGTGGCAGCGGTGTCGCATTTCCTGCATGAGCAGGGGGCCAATATCGTCCAGTCGGATCAGTATACGATGAACCCCGAGGGAGGCATGTTCTTCATCCGCTTCGAGTTTGACCTGGCTGATCTGGACAAGCAGCTGCCTGTGCTGCAGGAGGACTTCGGGCGGATCGCCGACCGCTTCCAGATGAAGTGGTCGACCTTCCGGGCGAGCCGCAAGAAACGGCTGGCCATCTTCGTCTCCAAAGAGGATCATTGTCTGCTGGAGCTGCTCTGGCAGTGGCAGGCCGGCGATCTCGACGCCGAGATCGCGATGGTTATCAGCAACCACCCGGATATGCAAGGGGTCGTCGAATCGTTCGGCATCCCGTTCCACCATGTGCCGGTAACCGCGGATACCAAAGGCGAAGCCGAGAAGAAGCAGCTGGAGCTCGTCGCCGATAAGGTCGATGTGATCGTGCTGGCTCGATATATGCAGATCATCACACCGAAGTTTATCGAGCACTATCCGAACCGCATCATCAACATTCATCACTCATTCCTGCCTGCGTTCGTTGGCGGCAAGCCTTATGCGCAAGCCTATACGCGCGGCGTCAAGATCATCGGCGCGACCGCCCACTTCGTCACCGAAGAGCTGGATGGCGGCCCGATCATCGAGCAGGATATCCAGCGCGTCAGCCATCGCGACAATGTCGACGATCTGAAGCGGATCGGCCGGACGATCGAGCGCACTGTGCTGGCAAGAGCTGTGAAATGGCATATCGAAGATCGTATTTTGGTTCATGGCAACAAGACGGTTGTTTTTAACTAGCAATCGACACTAAGGCCGCAGACCGGGAATCCCGGCTTCTGCGGTCTTTATTCTGTTTATCATCCAATTAAGCGCTTGCTTTGTTTGACAGGGACCAGTTGAACCGCCAGTTTTACGTTTTATTGTACATACTAGGTAGCAGGTATGGAAAAGCAGGGTCGCAAATGGTACAATATTTCATAGCCATTGCGGAGATCACTCACGCAAAAACAGAGATAGAGACAAGCAAGGTGAAACGGCTGGCGCCTTCCTTGCGGCGCGGCAAGTTTCATTCCGGAGAAATATAGAGAAAGTATAGCGAAATGAAATACTTTCCTATATTTTGAAAAAAAGCATGACCAGAACAGGTATGGGAGGAAATTCAAACATGACAGTTACTCAAAAATCTATCGATCAGCTATCGATCGATACGATCCGGACGCTCGCCATCGACGCGATCGAGAAAGCGAAGTCCGGCCATCCAGGCATGCCTATGGGGGCAGCTCCGATGGGTTATCAATTGTTTGCCAAAAACATGAATCACAACCCGTCCAATCCGACGTGGCTGAACCGCGACCGCTTCGTATTGTCTGCGGGTCACGGCTCCATGCTGCTGTACAGCCTGCTTCACTTGTCCGGTTATGATCTGCCGCTGGAAGAGCTGAAGAACTTCCGCCAATGGGATTCCAAAACTCCGGGTCATCCGGAATGGGGCCACACCGCCGGTGTAGATGCGACTACCGGTCCGCTCGGGCAAGGCCTGGGCATGTCGGTCGGTATGGCGATCGCAGAAGCTCAGCTGGCTGCAACCTACAATAAAGAAAATTTCGATCTTATTAACCACTTCACATATGTTATCTGCGGCGACGGAGATCTGATGGAAGGCATCTCCAGCGAGGCAGCTTCGCTCGCCGGTCACCTCAAGCTCGGCAAGCTGATCGTGCTGTATGATTCCAATGATATCTCGCTCGACGGCGAGCTGAATCTCTCCTTCTCGGAGAACGCGCAACAGCGCTTCGAAGCTTATGGCTGGCAAGTGCTGCGCGTAGAAGACGGCAATGATCTGCCGGCTCTCGAGAAAGCGATCGCCGAGGCGCAAGCCGAGAGCGGCAAGCCGACCCTGATCGAGGTCAAAACGGTCATCGGGTACGGCAGCCCGAACAAAGGCGGCAAAGGCGGACATGCCGGACCGCACGGCTCGCCGCTGGGAGCGGATGAGACCAAGCTCACCAAAGAAGCTTACAACTGGACGGCTGACGAGGATTTCTTCGTGCCGGACGAAGTCCGCGGACACTTCGCGGACGTCAAGAAACGCGGCGAAGAAGCCAACCAGACGTGGGACAAGCTGCTCGCAGCCTACAAAGAAGCTTATCCTGAGCTTGGCGCTCAGCTCGAACAAGCGGTAGCCGGCGAACTGCCGGAAGGCTGGGACAGCGAACTGCCGTCGTACAGCCCTGAGGACAAAGCGGTATCGACACGCGTAGCTGGCGGTAATGCACTAAATGCCCTGGCTGCCAAGGTGCCTAGTATCGTGGGCGGTTCCGCTGACCTGGAGAGCTCGACGATGACCCATCTCAAAGGTCTGCCGGTCTTCAAAGCAGGCAACTATGACGGCCGCAACATCTACTTCGGCGTACGTGAGTTCGGTATGGCAGCAGCGATGAACGGCATCATGCTGCATGGTGGCCTCAAGGTGTACGGCGGTACGTTCTTCGTCTTCACCGACTATCTCCGTCCGGCCGTGCGTCTGGCGGCGATCCAGAAGCTGCCTGTTGTCTATGTGCTGACACATGACAGTATCGCCGTCGGCGAAGACGGCCCGACGCATGAGCCGATCGAGCAGCTCGCTTCGATCCGCGTCATCCCGGATCTGACGGTGATCCGTCCGGCCGATGCGAACGAGACGTCTGCAGCTTGGGCATATGCTGTAGAGAACACCGGCAAACCGGTCGCACTCGTCCTGACGCGTCAAAATCTGCCGATCCTGCCGGGTACGGCCGAGCAGGCGCGCGAGGGCATCAAGCGCGGCGCTTATGTGGTCTCCAAGGAAGAGGGTCAGGCGCAAGCTCAACTGATCGCTACCGGTTCCGAGGTGCAGCTGGCTGTAGCCGCGCAGAAAGCGCTGGCCGAAGAGGGCATCCAGGTACGCGTCATCAGCATGCCGAGCTGGGATCTGTTCGATGCGCAATCCAAGGAATACCGCCAATCCGTTCTGCTGCCTGACGTCAAAGCGCGTCTGGCGATCGAGATGGCTTCGCCGTTCGGCTGGGAGCGTTATGTCGGCGACGAGGGCGATATCCTCGGCATCTCCACCTTTGGCGCTTCCGCTCCTGGCGACCGCGTCATCAAGGAGTACGGCTTCACGGTCGAGAATGTCGTCAGCAAAGTTAAAGCGCTGCTGTAATCTATAACAGACGGGTTAGTCCAACCTTAGCATAAAGGAGCTTGCGCACCATGTCCCAATTCGATCAAGTATCCGTCGTCAAAAAAGCCAACATCTATTTTGACGGCAAAGTGACCAGCCGCGCGGTCATCTTCCCGGACGGCACCAAGAAGACGCTTGGCATCATGCTGCCGGGCGAGTATGAGTTTGGTACCGATCAGAAAGAAATCATGGAGATCCTGGCTGGCGACCTGAAGGTGCTGCTGCCAGGGGAGACCGAGTGGCTGCACATCCGGGGCGAAGGGGAATTCACCGTTCCTGCCAATGCCAAGTTCAAGCTGCAGATCGCAGCTGTAACCGACTACTGCTGCTCCTATATTAGCGAGTAGGATGAGGAAAGGACTGCTACAGGCTATCCGCTGCGGCGATTGCCGGGCAGTC
Source organism: Paenibacillus jepli (assembly GCF_047238105.1). Lineage (NCBI taxonomy): Bacteria > Bacillati > Bacillota > Bacilli > Caryophanales > Paenibacillaceae > Paenibacillus > Paenibacillus jepli. The sequence goes on along the minus strand of NZ_JBDFMD010000001.1, from coordinate 1,328,954 downwards.
CTTTACTGTGCGGTGCACGCGCTGCCTTGTGTGCCAATTGGTCTTCCATTAATCTAAAGCTGTTGCGAGCTATGAACCTGAATCACTACAAGGAGGAGATCTACTAATGAGCAAAGCCGTTTCTTTCGACTATAGCAAAGCGTCCGCATTTGTCGGACAGCATGAGGTGGACTATCTGGAAGGAGCCGTACGACTGGCTCATGAGCAACTACATAATGGCACAGGAGCGGGTTCGGATTACCTGGGCTGGATCGACCTTCCAGTCAACTATGACAAAGAAGAATTTGCCCGCATCGAGCAGGCCGCCAAGAAAATCCAAGGTGACTCCGACGTGCTGGTCGTCATCGGCATCGGTGGTTCCTACCTGGGCGCCCGCGCCGCAATCGAGATGCTCTCCCATTCCTTCTACAATGTTCAGACAAGCGAGCAGCGCAAGACGCCGCAGATTTTCTTCGCTGGCAACAACATCAGCTCCACATATGTCACCCATCTGAAGCAGCTGCTTGAAGGCCGCAACTGGTCGATCAACGTCATCTCCAAATCGGGCACCACGACCGAGCCGGCCATTGCCTTCCGGATTTTCCGCGATGCTCTGGAGCAGCAATATGGCAAGGAAGAGGCACGCAAGCGGATTTATGCTACTACGGACCGGGAGAAGGGCGCACTGAAAAAACTGGCGACGGAAGAAGGCTATGAGTCATTTATCATCCCTGACGATGTAGGCGGACGTTATTCCGTCCTGACTGCTGTGGGCCTCCTGCCGATTGCAGCCGCGGGTATCGATATCAAGGCGATGATGGAAGGCGCGGCCGATGCTTCCAAAGAGTACAGCAACCCGAACCTGGCAGAGAACGAGAGCTATCAGTATGCCGCTGTCCGCAACGCGCTCTATCGCAAGGGCAAGGATATCGAGATTCTCGTAAACTATGAGCCATCTCTGCATTTCGTCTCCGAGTGGTGGAAGCAGCTGTACGGCGAGAGTGAGGGCAAGGATTTTAAAGGCATCTTCCCGGCGGCCGTAGACTTCTCGACCGACCTTCACTCGATGGGCCAATTCATCCAGGAGGGCAACCGCAACCTGTTCGAGACGGTCATCCAGGTAGGCGAAGTGCCGGAGCAGATCACGATCGAGCGGACGGAAGACGATCTCGACGGACTCAATTTCCTGGCTGGCAAAACATTGGACTTCGTGAACAAAAAAGCATTCGAAGGCACACTGCTTGCGCACACGGACGGCAATGTCCCGAACCTCGTAGTCAATATCAAGGACATGACGCCATACACCTTCGGCTACCTTGTCTACTTCTTCGAGAAGGCTTGCGGCATCAGCGGCTATCTGTTGGGTGTCAATCCGTTCGACCAGCCTGGGGTCGAGGCCTATAAGAAAAACATGTTTGCGCTGCTGGGCAAACCGGGCTTCGAGAAAGAAAAAGCCGAGCTGGAAGCCCGCCTGTAAGGCGGTTGGAACGCTGCTATGCTTAGCCGTTATAAAACTGTCAGGCGACTGGGGAGCCAAGAAATCGTCATCAAGAAGTCCCGCTTTATCGGCTATGCCAAGCCGGTAACGTCCGAAGCGGAAGCGACCGCCTTCATCGAAGAAATGAAGAAGCAGCACTGGAATGCCACCCACAACTGTTCGGCTTATATGATCGGTGAACGCGATGAGATCCAGAAGCAGTCGGATGACGGCGAGCCGAGCGGCACAGCAGGCAAGCCGATCCTGGAGGTTATCAAGAACCGCGGCGTCAAAAATGTCGTCATCGTCGTCACCCGCTACTTTGGCGGCATTATGCTAGGGGCGGGAGGGCTGATCCGGGCTTATACCGACGGTGCCGTCGCCGGACTGGAAGCTGCCGAGGAAATCGTACAGGTGCTGCACCGGGAGGTTCGGGTCGAAGTCGATTACACTTGGCACGGCAAGCTGGAGAATGCTTTTCACCAGCGCGAGCTCCGGCTCGGCGGTACCGAATTCACGGACAAGGTGACGATCACCTGTCTGCCGGAGGCCGGGGAAGCCGAGGCGTTCGTGGCGTGGATCACCGATCTGACGCAGGGACAGGCGGCGATCACCCTCGGCGACGAGATCTACTGTACGGAAGGCGAATAGTTCGAGTCAGGTCGAATCTACTGCCCCGAAACCACTTCGTGATCAAAAGTCGCTTTTCAGCACCGAACTCACTCCGTGATCAAAAGCGACTGGGCATGTTTTGGCCCGTACACGCATAGGGTTCCTATAGAGAAGGATGCGTAGCTGTGTCCTTTCATACCTGACGGATACAGGGAGGAATCGCTATGGTAGCCAGGCGGTTTGCAGCGATTGCGGGACTCGTCTTCGGATTCATGGGAATCTTCGGTTTGTTCGCTGACCAATTGTTCGGTCTGCTTCATCTGCACACGTCGCATATCGTGCTGTACCTGTTGGCTGGACTGCTTGGTCTGCTGGCGGCCTCCGAGGAAGGGTACGCATGCCGCTATGCGCAAGTGCTCGGAACGGTAACCATTGTGCTCAGTGTGCTCGGCGTATTTACAGGAAATGTGTTTGGGCTCATGACGCTTGGTATTGCCGATCACATCCTCCATTTCATTACAGGAGCGATCGGGCTCTACATCGGCTTTGTGCTGGTGGAAGCGCGCGCGCCGGTACGCTCGCGGCGTACAGTGTAGGGGAATGACGGGACGCCATGACATCATACAACGCTTGCTTGAAGCCCGAAGTCGCGGGCGCTCAAGCAAGCGTTGTTTTTTAGAATAATAGAACGGCGGGGCGGGAGACAGCTAACGCTCGTCCATCAGAAGCGATATAATCAGTGTAGAATGGCAGTTTTCAGGAGGACACTTACTTATGTCGAAGTACGATCCACACCATTCCTGCGTCATGTACGCGAATTATATGACGCACACCAAGCCCCACGCCGCAAGGTATAACGATGGATTGAAATTTTATTTGTTCCGCCTTCAGGCGGAAGGCACATGCCGCGCACTGGTTGCGGGGAAATATGAGACCATCATTCCTGGCGATCTGCTCATCTATCCTCCCGATCAGCCTTACGAGCTCAGCATCCAACCCCGAAGCACACCGGGGGCTATCGAGCCTGTCGGTGACTACTTCCTGATGGGCAACGGGGCATGGCTGGATTCGTGGTGGCACACAAATGGCTTACCCTCCAAAACAAACATCGGGTTTGACGACACCGTGATTACCTTATGGAAGCATATAATCAACGAAAAGAAAAACGCGATGCAAAACCAAGAAGTAATTTTGGACTATCTGTTCCGGGCCTTTTGTTTGACTTTGGAACAAGTCATCCAGACCCGTCGGCGTGCCAAAGGCGCTGATATTGCCCTCAAGCTGAAGCAATACATCGATAACCATGCCCATGAACCGCTTCGTCTGGATGACATCTCGGCCTCGGTCGGCTTAAGTGTGTCCCGCTGCTCTTATCTGTTCAAAGCCGCTTTTGGCCGGTCGTTATATGCTTACTGTATCGACGTCAGGCTAAAGCTCGCCGAGCAGCAGATGCTCTACAGCAGTCTTACGCTGGAGCAGATTGCCGAAAAGACGGGATTTCAGAGCTATCCGCATTTTTGCCGCATGTTCCGGGAGCGCTTTGGATATGCGCCAGGCGAATATCGGCACACATTCGGCATAGGGCTCAGCGATGTGTAATACAGGGATCAAGCCTCGGAGTACAGCATCTGCTGTGCTTGCACAAGCTCCGCATGCAGGCTCTTATAATCGACATGCTGCACGATGCCGTCCCCATCCAGCGCCAGGACGGCCGCGGTCGCAGCGGATTGGCCCAGTATCATAAATACGGGCTCCATCCGGATGGAGCCGTAGGCGGCATGAGTGGCAGAGACGCATACCGGAACAAGCAGGTTGGTACACTCCTGTTCTTTTGGCATGATTGCCCGATAACTGATCGGATAAGGCGCGGCCAATCGTTCGTAAAAACCGCCCTCCGAGCTGACATGGCCGTCTGCATTGACATAGTATTGCGTATGGTGCGAGTCCATGGCATAGGAGCCCATGCCAACGGAATCCGCCACCTTGTCCTTCCGTCTGACCACATGCTCCGTTACCACATAATCCCCGAGCATCCTGCGGGATTCCCGGATGTACAACTGAGGCGTCCAATGGCCGGTATCGACAAATTCATCCCGGGGCAGGCCCCACGGCTTGTACACAGCCCGGATCTCTGCCGGGACGCGCGGATGGTTCTGGATCGTCCACACATACCCCTGCTGATAGACACGATGGGCATGCCAGATTTGTTCTCTTGCAGCATAATCCGCCTCGGGATAACTGTGGTTCATCCCGTTGTAATCCGTCGATATGCCGCTGTTGTTATTGGAGTCCGTCTTATCCGGCGTAACCCGGTTGAGCTTGAAAAATTTCGAGGATTGTCCCTGCTCGATGGCCCGGAACAAAATCTCATAATCGGCCTCGTCATACCCTTCCGGCTTCTCGATCTCCAAGCGGTTGTCGGGATTGTTCGTCAAACACATGCGAAAGTTATACGCCTGTACCTTCGTATCTCCATCACCCGCACGTCCGCCGGCGTCCGGGTTGACGCGCCGCAGCAAGCCGCTTTCGGGCACCCCTTTAACCACATAAGGATCGATTCCGCTGGGCAGCTCATTGCCCGTGTGAATGCCGTTCAAGGTTTCCCCGTATTGGGCATTCGACTCGCGGCCGACAACATAGGATACGCCAGCTTTGGCCATCAGATCGCCTTCATAGGTAGCATCAATAAACATCCGGCCGTTGTAGACTTTGCCTGATTCCATACGCACGGCGATAATTTCTGTTCCTTGTTTGGTTACCCCGTCCTTTAAGTCCAGCCTCTCGCCATAAACCACTTCGATCCCGCTTTCCTGCACCCACTCCAGCAAAACCTCAAGGGCGATTTTGGGTTCAAAAAGCCAACATGCCCCGTCTTGGCCGTATTTCCTGGCTACTCTGCGGTAAAATTCCAGGGACAGGCCGCCGATCGCTTCCTTCATGCCCACATCCGTATCTCCCAGTCCGCCGCTGGTCAAGCCGCCGATCCGTCTCCCTTGCTCGATAACCACCACGCTTTTGCCCATGAGCTTCGCTTGAAGGGCTGCGACGATGCCTGCAGCGGTCCCTCCATAAATAACGATAACATACGATTCTTCCTGATTCATATTCCGCCTCCTTATACCTTCATTCAGTTTCACACGCTATTATAAACCGCTTGCGGGCGCGGAGAGAATGATGGATCTTCCTTTTTGAGTTGATGGATCTTACTGTTTCTAGCAGGCTGCAGCAGAACAGTGGAAATGTATCCCTGGACAGTGGACTTGCCCCACTCCTTTCCTTTGGGTCTGCACTTATAATTCAACTTGTCAAGGCATGTTGTCATGGAAGGGGGCTGAATCGTCCAACAAGGAGTCTGGCTTTAACGGTAAAAATGATAGCGCCTTCACAGATTGCAACTGGGCACCCGGATGGGCGAACGGAGCTGCGCTGCCTGATAGACGGGTGGGCAGTAAAATCAGATTGAGGAGGTAGTTATGCTTACCATGACAAAAAAAGCCTTTCATCTGTTGGTGGCACTCGTCGTTATCCTTGCTGCATTTGTGCCGTATACGGCTCATGCGATCGAGAGTGCGGGGAGCTACACGATTTCTTCGGTGGATGTGGTGGACGAGGTAGAGGAGACAGATGAAGATCAGGCAGACGAGGTGGAAGCAGGAGATGAAGAGGACGTTATAGATGGAGTCGATGAAACGGGTGAAGTGGATATTGAGGAGGCCGATTCTTCCGTACAAATCGCAGCGGCTCCGGCCACCATTCAAAATTATCCAAAACCGTCGATTTATCCTTCCTCCAGCGTGTTTTCGCTAAAAGCGGATAACCAAACGGTGCCGGTCCTCAGTTACAAGCCGGACTATGATTATGCTCATTTTTCGTTTGGCGGCACGGTCACGCTTGAAGTGACGGCTAGCGAGCCGATTACTTCTTACTCCATCAGTCCATTAGCCAAAAAAATCCATGGCACGGTAAACGGCAACAAGCTGACGTTTTCGCTTTCTTCCTCTACCTATGTCATCGTAGAAATCAATGGCGCGCGAAAACGGCTCGTCATCGCCGCAGACCCGCTGGAGACGAATATTCCCCCATCCAGCGGAACCGGGATCTACAATGTTACCCAGTCACCGTATAATGCGGACAAGACGGGAGCCGCGATGGCGACAACCGCGATTCAGCGGGCCATTGACGACGCCAACCAAGCTGGCGGAGGTGTCGTATACATTCCAGCAGGGGTCTACAAAAGCGGCAACCTCACCTTGAAGAGCAACGTGACCTTCTACCTGGCCGGCGGCGCAGTTGTTGTCGGTACCGGCAAAGGGGAAGATTACCGTATTGATTTTCGCAAGGATTCACGAAATGCGGATGGCACGTATTTTATCCGGACCGCCGTGAACTCCAATAATATCACTGTACGAGGCCGAGGCACCATTGACGGCCAAGGCATCGCGATGCGTGAGCGGAGGATGCCGGCACCGAATAAAAATGAAGGGCTGCTCAATAATCTGCTGGTTCCGATCGCCACCTCCAATTTTAATTTTGATGGTCTGATCCTGCGGGATGCGGGCTTCTGGTCCTTTATGGTGGTGCGCTCTGATCATGTCACAATCAAGAATCTCAAGGGATTTCAGGATCTGCACAAAATCGAAAATGACGTCATTGATATTAATGAAAGCCAGAACGTGCTTGTCCAGCATTCGATCGCCATCTCGGATGATGACACCTACTCGACGAAAACATGGCTGCAGACTGGGATGTCCAAAGACTGGCCCGGTCAGCTGGAGCATCTGGAGAACGTCGTCTTCGACGATGCTTTGGCGTGGACAAGATGTGCGGCTTTCAAGATTGGCATGGGGGTCGCCCAGCCGCAGATCGGGGTGACGATCCGCAATTCGTATGTCTATCAAAGCGCACGGGCCTTGCTCGTTGATCACGGGTATACCCAGAATACACTGCCGCAGGAAGGGTATGCGCATAACATTACGTTTGAGAATATTGATATCGAACGCGTCGAGATCAATCAGTTCGGCAATTACTGGCTTGGCATCTCGACCAGCACCTCCGGCGATGTCAGCAATGTCGTCGTCAAAAATATCAACATCCGCCAGCTGGGAGGCCAGCAATCCCGGCTGTCCGGCAATGTCACCCGGGGCGGCAAGGTCAGGGACGTCACCTTCTCGGATATCTACGTGAAAGGCAAACTCGCAACGACCTTGAACGACTTGAAAATTAATGTCGTCAATGCCAACGTCGAGGGCATCCGCTTTGCCAATTCCAAGCCGCGGCTGTTCAGCGACAACTTCGAAGACGGCGATATGGCAGGATGGACGTCGGTTTCAGGCAATTGGACCGTCCCGGCAGCCGGGGCGAACTACGTGCTGTCAAGCGGCAGTCAGACCAATACCTCGTTGATTACCGCAGGCAGCGGCGGCTCCTGGACAGATTATGCGTATGAAGCCGGAGTGAGAGTGCCCTATGTGAATGCCAATGCCGGCCTGGTCTTCAGGGTTATGGACGCGGGCAATTATTATCTGTATCGCATCAACGCAGCCAACCAGATGCTGGAGCTGTATAAGTCCATCCAGGGGCAGCTGACACTGGCAGCGAGCACGCCATTTGCAGCCCAGGAGAAGCAGTGGTATCAACTCAAGGTGATCGTCCAGGGGAATACGATTGCCGGTTACGTAGACGGACAATTAAAGATGCAGTGGGCCAACCCGGCCACAGAGTTAACTTCCGGGGGCATCGGATTCCGGACCACTTCGGCTGGCGTTCATTTCGATGATGCCGTGGTATCGCCTATTAATCTTGCACCGATCAACATTATCCTGTCCCATAACACAGTAGCCGAAAATACGACGGCAGGGGGCATGGTCGGAACCTTCACCACTATCGACCCCGACGCGGGAGAGACGTTCTCGTATCAGCTGGTGGCCGGAGCCGGAAGCAGCGACAACAACAGCTTCACGATCTCCGAGAATCGCTTATACCTCGCAGTTACACCGGATTACGAGACCAAGAACAGCTATAGCATCCGGGTGAGGAGCATGGATTCGGGCGGACTGTATTATGACAAGCAGTTTACAATCCAAGTAATGGATGTAAGCGAGCCGCCCCCGCCATCGAATCATACGGTTACCGCATTCAGCGCCAACTTTGAAAATGGGACGATGACAGGATGGACGCCTGCATCCGGCTCCTGGAGCGTGAAGACCGACGGTACCCAAGTGTTGGCGCAGACGGCTACAGCCACTGCGTTCATATCCGCAGGCAGTACATGGACGGATTATACGTATCAAGCGGATGTGAAAATGCCGATCGTCAATGCCAATGCAGGTATCCTTTTCCGAGTCCAGGATGCCAACAATTATTATATGTATCGGTTAAATGGCACATCGCAACGGCTGGAGCTGTTCAAATCGGTCAATGGGGTCTTAACGCTTGTATCAAGCACGCCTGTTACGGCCCAGGCTAATCAGTGGGTTGAGCTGAGGGCATATGTGAAGGGCAATACGATAAAAGCTTATGTCAACGGGACCTTGCAGACGGAATGGACTAATCCTGTAACGGAATTGACGACCGGCAAGATTGGCTTCCGGACGACCTCGGCGAACGTTTCATTTGATAACGCTGTGGTACGGACCCCTGTTTAGTATCAGTACACGAATGTAAAAAGAGGCTGTCCCGAAGCCGTCATCCGGCTCTACGGGACAGCCTTTGGCTTATTTCCGGCATGAAGCTTGTGCTCCTTGCGATAGCGTTCCGGCGTCATGCTCGTGTGCTCCTTGAACACGCGGCTGAAATGCGAAGGGTGCTTGAAGCCGACCTCATAACCGACTGCAGTAATACTTTTGCCGCACTCGATTAATTCAAGCTTGGCCTGATAGATGCGACGATGCATTAGATGCTGGAAAATGGTCATTCCCGTCACTTCTTTAAACGTTTTGGCCAGATAATATTTGCTTAGATGCAGTTCGTTTTGGAGTGCCTCAAGCGTCATCTCATTCCTGAATACGGCTTCTACATAAGTTATAATTTCTTGGACGTGTTGTTCCTTTGATGTCGGCAAAGATGATAGGGTATGTAGCGGCTGTTTGCACAGATCATAAATGAGAATGAGCAGGTCCAGCAGTCGCGCCTGAAACCGCTGATGAGCATGAGGCGTATGCTGCCGGTACAGCTCTTCAAGCTTTTGCAGCGCGGCTTCTACCTCAGCTTTGTCTTCGTTTCTTAGCTGCAGCCGGACATTGTGAAGCTTCTCGAATGGCATAAGCAAATCCGGGGCGTAGGCAGGCTGAATATATTGCTTGAAGAAATAGGGATCGAAGTGCAGCGTGGTACGCACGTAAGCATCGTTATTGATGACATGCGCTTTGTGCAAGGTCATGCCGTGCATCAGCAGCATATCGCCTGGCTCCAAGATATGAATGCGGTCGTTAATCAGATAATTGACCTTGCCCCCGCGAAAATAATAGATTTCATAATGGAAATGGGTGTGATATTGCGTCCGGTTGTTATAGCTGGTCGATGTATGAATGGTAAAGGGGGGCGTGATTCGTCGTTTGATAGGCAATGGGATTCCTCCTATAAGGTCTTTCATCGTTCACCAATCAGAGTCAAATGAATGAGAAATTACGTTAATTCCAAAGAAGTTCGCTTCCTCCAGCCGTGGTACGATATGCCTAAAGACGAGAAGGAGCTAACCGAACATGGAAGTGGTGCGTTTAGGCGTCATTGGACTAGGCAACATGGGTAAAGGACATATCCGTTATATCGTAAAAGGTGAGATTCCCGGCTTGAAGCTGACGGCAGTCAGCGACATCGCGGAATCCGGGCGGCAATGGGCACTGGATCACGCTGGCGAAGGGGTCAGCATCTACAGCGATCCTTATGACATGTTGGACTCCGGAAAGATCGACGGCGTATTGATTACAACGCCGCATTATTCCCACCCGGAACTGGCCATTGCTTGCTTCCAGCGCGGCTTGCATGTCCTGGTTGAGAAGCCTGCCGGCGTCTATACGAAGCAAGTTCGCGAGATGAATGAAGCTTTTGCCAAAACCGACCTCAAATTCAGTATGATGTACAATCAACGTACAAACCCGCTATACCGTAAGCTGAAAGAGATGGTGGACAGCGGAGAACTCGGCGAGATCCGGCGGACCAACTGGATTATTACAACCTGGTACCGCTCCCAAAGCTACTATGATTCCGGCACATGGCGAGCGACCTGGGAAGGCGAAGGCGGCGGCGTGCTGCTCAATCAGGATCCGCATCAGCTCGATTTGTGGCAATGGATGATCAGCATGATGCCGAGGCGCGTTCGCGCGTTCTGTTCTTTCGGCAAATATCGCGACATTGAAGTGGAAGACGATGTCACGGCCTATGTAGAATATGAAAATGGGGCGAGCGGCGTATTCGTTACAACAACGGGAGAGACGCCGGGTACCAACAGACTCGAAATCATCGGCGACCGCGGCAAGGTTGTCATTGAAGACGACAAGCTGACGTTTTGGCGCTTGCGCGTATCCGAAACGGAATTCAATGCAACTTATAAGGGGGGCTTCGGTCAGCCGGAATGCTGGAAGTGCGAGGTTCCGGTCGTTGGCGAAAATACGAATCATCAAGGCATTATGCGCAATTGGACAAACGCAATCCTGCATGGCGAGGAGCTGATCGCTCCGGGCGAGGAAGGCATCAAAGGGCTGATGCTAGCCAACGCGATGCTGCTGTCTACCTGGACCGACAATTGGGTGAACCTTCCCATTGATGAAGAACTGTATGTTGCAAAGTTGCAGGAAAGGGTCGAAAACTCCCGTTATCGAAAAGAAAAGTAACATTGCTATATGGATGTCAGGGCCACCTCTAGAAACCTCTAGGGTGGCCCTCTTCCATACAGCTGACGTTTAGATTAATCCCGATTGCTGCAAAAGCCTGGTTACCATGACAGCGACCTCTGCACGGGTCAAGTTCCCCTTAGGTGCCAATACGTTGCCGTCACGTCCCTGGATGATCCCGGCCTGCAAGCCCGATGACATACTGTCCAAAGCAAAGTCGGCAATCTCGCCAGCATCCGCGAACTTCGACTGCAGCTGTCCTGCTGCATCCCCGGTCAGTTCCACGCTCAAGCCGGTTAATTGCATCGCTCTTGCGATCATCGTCATCGCCTGCTCACGGGTAATGTGTTCAGCCGGCCTGAAGGCACCGTCTTCGAATCCGTTAATCATCCCGTACTTATGGGCAGTCGCAACGACATCATAATACCAGTTATCTGTGGTTACATCATGAAAACGGTTATCTCCGGCCCCCGGTTGCACAAGTCCGAGTCCCCTGATCATAATCGCGGCGAACTCTGCGCGGGTAATATTCCGTCCAGGCTCGAACTTGCCTTCTCCGCTGCCATCAATGACAAGTCGGGAGCCTAAGTCGTTGATCGCTTCCTTTGCCCAATGGGTATCAATGTCCGCAAAGGTCCTGGAACCGGAAACCACAGCGTAGACGCTATTGGTCAAGCTTGCGATGCCGGCATGAGGCTTACCGTCAATTCGTATTGCTTTTGTGGGCACATGAGAGAAGGAGCCGTCAGCATGGAGGACAACGCCGGTCATGATCTTGCCCGAATCGATTTCTTCGGAAAGTGCAATGGTTCTTTGCACATAACCGTCGAATGCAGTAATCTCCGTATCGTTACTGGTGCTGCTGCTGGCGACGATCTTGAACGCTATCGGCTGTGCAACAACCTGGTAGCCTTGCCGCTCCGCAGTGTCCTGCACCTGTTTGACTGTATCCGGCGCAGGCGTTGCTATCGTAATCTGGACCTTGATGTCCTGCAAGGCTGTCTGTCTTCCCAGTTGCTGTAACAAGGCATCCATATTGATGTGCGCCGTGGACAGCGTATAAGTTGCCTTGTCCGTATTGATCTGCAGCAATAGCCCCTTTGCTGCCATGTCCTTCACCATCTGTCCCGTCCATTCTACGACGATCTTGTCCGAGAGAGCCTCAACGGGAATGGTGATCGTGGCTCCATTGCTTTCCTGGGCGATCTTCTGCTCCAAGCGGGCGGGATCGATGGCAATGGTGGTGACGCTATAGCCGTCCTCCTCGGTTGTGGTCTCCCTGCCGAGGCCGGTTTGCGGCGTATCTCCGTCATCATTATCCGTCGGCGGCGCCGGCGGGTTTCCTCCGCCGCCATGGTCCACTGGCGGCTGCCATGTCGTTCCGCCGCCGCCCTCGGTTCTGGCGTTGACCGTCAAGGCGACCGTCTTCGGATCGGTTGTCATGTCCATCCAGTCGGTGCCGTTCCAGCTCTGCTTCTGGAACGTCACTTCGATGAGGTATTGCCCTGCCGTGGAAGTCGTATAGCTGGACGAGTAGACCTGCTCGCTCAGCGTAAACACCCCGTATTTTTCAGACTCCGTGGAGCTCCACTCCACGGGATAATAACGCTCCTCGCCAGGCAGGGTGCCGACTTCATCCTGTCTGTCGCCTGCTGCCGTGATCATAACCGTATCCCCAGCCGTTACGCTGCTGTGGTCGAGGGTGACGGTGTTGTTCGACGCATCCGCTTTGGCGGGGACCTCCGATTGCGTCTGCTTTAGACCGGTCACGAGAATATTGCGGAAGGCCGCATCGACGGATGTTGTTCTTAAGCCGATCGTGCCGGATGTCAGCTCGGTTGCAGGATTGGTCCATTCCAATTGTAATTCTCCATCTACATAACCCTTAATCGTATTCCCGTATACCATCACTTGCAAGGTGTACCATTGCTTCGTCACAGGCGAGAAGGCCGTGCTGGATACCATGGTCATGGCTCCCTCGACGGATTTGAATAATTCCAGCCTTCTGTTCGATGCGTTGATCCGGAACATGTAGAAATTGCTGTTGTCTTGTACTCTGAAGACAATGCCTGCATTGGAATTGGAGATCGGAACTCGGACATCGGCTTCATATGCATAATCCGTCCATGCCTCACTTGCGGTCAGAAGCGCCGATGTATTCGACCGTTGTACCAATACCCTCGCGTCATCTTCCGTTACTACTCGCCAGGTGCCTCCGCTCGGGGTCCAGCCTTCGGTACCCTCGTTTTCAAAGTACTCGCTGAACAACACATTGTCCGGATCGGGTTCGACGGGAACTTCATTGGCCTCCATGATCTGGATCTGGAAGACCTTCTCAACATAAAGGCCGCCTGCATCGGTGCTCCTCACCCGGATGCTGTAGCTGTCTTTGGTTTCGTAATTTAATAGGGTACGCAGGATCAGCGTATCGCCAAGCACGGCAATGGAAAAGCTTCTGTTGTCTGTGTCGCCTTCCCCTGACACAAGCGTATAAGCGAAGGCATCCTGTTCATCAGGGTCTGCTGTGGTGAAGACGCCCACAACGCTGCCCTCCGTCGTATTTTCCGCGATGAGGTTATTGGAAAGCGTAATATCGGTCGGCGCCCGATTGATTGCGGAAACGACAACATCGTCAAACTTCACATGTGCCGACGTGGTTCGGAATCCGACGCCTCCAGTTGTTAGTTCTTCGTCAGGATTCGTCCAGCTTGTCATGGGCTGGCCGTCCACATAAGCCTCGATCGTATTTCCTTGCACAACAACTTTTATCGCATACCACTGCTTGCCAGGCGTAAAGGCGGTGTCGGCTTCCTGTATACGAGTCAAGGTTCCGCCTATGGCTTTAAACAGCTCCAGCCTGTTGGCGGCTGCATTGATGCGATACATGTAGTAGTTGTCTGCATCCGTCACTCGGAAGATCAGGCCTGCGTTTTCTTGGCCATTTGCCAGGTGAGGATGCACTCTAGCCTCAAAGGCGTAATCCCTCCAGGACGCGCCATCCTTGGCGATCAGGAGCGAGTTGCTGGTTCGATTGCCGCTGGACAGCACGTTTCCGTTATCGTCCTGAATGGTCCAACGATCCTCGGGCCGGAGTACCCAGTTATCCAGCGTTCCGGCTTCAAAATCATCGCTGAAGATGGGTGGAACCGTGTTGGCGAACACAACGCCGTTCACATTCTCATTTCTGATGGATGCTTTCAGGTCGCTCAAGCTTTGTGCAAGCACACCCTTCACATAGACATCCGTGAACGTTAAGCCGTTGATCATACCGCCCCGTGTCGGATTCCCTTGAATCTGGGAGGTTCCACCCGTCTGGCGAACATTGATATTTTTGAACAGGACATTGCTTACATCTCCTGATGTGCTGGTCGACACCCTGAACCAGTAATTGCCGAATTGGTTAATGCCGACCCGTTCAATATCAATGTTCTCAAACGTAACATTTTGGGCGTAGCCTTCCTCCGGGAGCGGATTGCTTGTAAAAGCATGGTCGACAAGCAGCGCCCTGGCACTTTGATACACATACGAATTCCGGATGGTTACGTCGATTTGGGGCGTGCATATGCCCATACCGAGCTTGAAAGCTGCGGTACGGGTCCAGGCGAGGCAGTCGTCAAAGACGACATTTTCCAAATGCTCGATTGCGCCTGGCCAGTCCTTGGACATGCCCATCTGCGGCCAGGTTTTGGTGGAATAGGTGTCATCGTCCGAGATGGCAATGGCATGCTTGACCAGCACGTTCTGACTTTCATTAATATCGATGCCGTCGTTCTCAAGCACGCGCAAATCCTGAAACACCTTATAGTTGGTAATCGTTACGTTGTCGGAACGAACCACCATGAATGCCCAGAACCCGCCGTCTCTCAAGATCAGCCCGTCAAATGTGAAGTTGCTGGTTGCAATCGGTACCAGCAAGTTGTTGATAAAGCCTTCCCCTTGCTTATGCGTGGAAGGGGCATGGGTCATCTTGCGATTTCGCATCTCCAGCCCTTTGCCGTCAATCGTTCCGCGTCCCCGCATGGTGATATTCTCGGAGTCTACTTCCGTTTGGATAAAGTAGGTTCCATCCCTTGAAAGCGAATCCTTACGGAAGTCGTTCCGGTAATCCTCACCTCTGCCCGTACCGACAATGACAGCGCCTCCGGCCAGGTAGAAGTCGACGTTGCTTTTCAGGGTAAGATTGCTCGAGGTGTAGACACCGGCTGGAATCAACACCGTACCTCCGCCGGCTTGATGAGCATCGTCGATGGCCTGCTGAATCGCAGCTGATGTGATGGTTGCTCCTGTGTTGTCAGCATTGTACGGCTCGGCAGTTACATCGTAAACGCCGGGATCCGAGCGATCTGGAATATCCGTTTCAAGCGGATCAGCTGCAATGACGAGTCTTTTCCTTATCTTTGCCGGGTCGCTTTCATCCACCCTTTCATTGGGGTCCTCATTAATATCAACGATGACGTAGGTCGAAGTGGAAAGTGTAAATGTCAGCTTGTTTCCATCGACCGTTCCCTCAATATTTTTGGCCAGCGGGCTGATGGAATAGGAGGTGATCGGTTCGTTTGCAGTGATCTCTATGGTGACCGTTCCAGCGAAAGAAAATTGAGCGTAGTCATATTCAGGCTTGTATTGAATGACAGGAACCGCCTCATGATCCGCTCTTAAGGAGTAGATGCTTGATGGGGTATAAATAGAGGGCATCGGGTAGTTCTGAATAATCGCCGCCTCATCCATCGACTCAAGCAATGATGCATAATTATCCTCATCAGCAGTATCCGTTGAAGCTACATAGTCGTATTCATAAATCTCATCTGCACTGGCGGATTGCGGCATTAACCCTGTGAGCATGACCGCAATTACTAATAGAAGACTCATAACTTTTCGCATAACCATACATCCCTCCGCAAAATCAATAATCTTTCTTGAGCACAACATCCAGTCCCGTTCCTGCAAGCGTTATCAATAATGTGGAACGTTTCGTCCCCCCCTTGCCCCCTCTCAGGAAGTTATTCGTTTATTATAATTCTTGTCCATAAAGAGAGGAGTGGGGTGATTTCACTCTCAAGGGACAAAATTGCATGGTGCGTCATTCGCAGAGGAGCGAACCGTTAAAATGTATCCCTAAAGAGTGAGCGTGCCGCACTCTTTTTTACCTCATCGTAGATTATAATAGAACGAATACTCTTTTCGTGTTGCTCGTGGTCATACGGTAAGCTGTTCCGCAGGGACAGCTTCGTTTTTGCATTGTCGAAGCAGCAGCTGAGGTGTCATAATCAAAAGAAAAGCGAATATTGGAAGGTGTGGTCAGCTTGGAATACCTCAGCAGGCAATCCCTGCGCAACAAACTCAAAATTGCATTTCTGGCCGTCATCGTCATCTCTGTCCTGATGACCGGAGGGTTGTCCTACTCGATCTCAGCTGCCATTCTGGAGAAAAATGCGCTGGAGCTCACGCAGGATACGGTAGCAAGGTCTGCACAGATTGTGGATGAGAAGCTGAACAAGCTGATGCTGATTATGATGACCTTCATGATCAGTCAGCCGTTCTACGACATGCTGAGGGATGTGGTCTCCCGGGATGCGAGCAGGTATTACACGCATTTAAGCGATCTTGATAACGTTTTCTCGCAGGCCAGAATTGCAGAGCCGCTCATTCATTCGATCTACGTATCTACGCCGATTGGCGAGTTTTATCCTTCGTCTATGAACCGCAACCGGGCCCATGCATTCGAAGATACCTTTTTGTACGCGCGTATCGAGCAAGAGAACAGAAACCAGTGGGTAGAGGGGCATGAGGATATGCTGTTCTCCGGCAACGAAAGAGTGATCTCGCTGATCCTGCAGCCGATCTTTGACACCCCGGTTAGCGGTGTATATATCATTGTGAATATCCGTGAAGAAGGGTTCCGCAAGCTGGTGCAGGGAAACGCAGGGGAAGATGCAACGAGTTTTTTGCTTAATTCTGCAGGTGAGACGGTCTATCCTGCCAGAGAGCCGCTAGTCCGCCAGGCGGTAGACGCAGGGCAATTGGGCCGGCAGGTGAACCGGCCGGAGGGCAGTCAACCCTTCGTCCTGGAAGGCGAGACCTACCTGCTGAATTATGCCCGTCTGGACATCGCGGATTGGACCATGACGACCATCAGGCCCCGCTCCGTTGTGTTGAAGGATCTGGCGTATGTCAAATGGCTGATTGTCGCCGTAGCTGCCGTGGTCTTTACGGTTACAATGTTAATCTCAGGCGCCTTTGCGCGTTATTTGCTTAAACCGCTGCAAGGGCTGCTTAAGGTCATGAAACGGGTTGAAACCAACGATCTGACCGCCCGTTTTGAAAGCAGAAGCGGCGATGAATTGGGGCAGGTGGGTAATCGCTTTAACCGGATGCTGGAGCAAATCGTCCGATTGATCGATGAGGTGACAGAGGCGCAGACGCACAAGCGAACGGCCGAGATCAAGGCGTTATCGGCGCAGATGGATCCCCACTTTTTATATAACACGCTGAATACGATCTACTGGAAGCTGAAGCTGAAGCAGATCGGGCCTTCGCAGCAGATGGTCCTCTCACTCTCCCGTCTGTTTCAGCTCGGACTGAACAACGGCCGGGAAACGACGACCTTGGCCAAGGAGCTGGAACATGTGCGTCAATATCTGGAGCTTCAATTAAGCTGCTATGAAGGATTGTTCACGTATGAGATTCAAGTGCGCCAGCCCGAGTTGAGCGAGCTGTGGCTTCCGCGTATCCTGTTGCAGCCGCTGACGGAGAACAGCATCTTGCACGGGTTCCGGGATATGAAGAGCGGCGGGCGAATCAAGATCGAAATTGACGGCGACGGGGAGCGCTGGACGCTTGCCGTGCATGATAACGGTCACGGCATGGATGTAGAGCAGGTGGAGGCGATGTTGTTGTCGGAATCGAAGAAGGGCTATGCGGTATCCAATCTCATCCGGCGGCTTCAGCTTTATTATGGCAGTGAGGCTGAGTTCCGCGTGGACAGCAAGCTGGCGCGGGGAACGGTCATTACGATTTCTTTGCCTGTGAAAGGGGAGTATGCGCATGAGTCAGCCTGAGGCGATCAGTCTCTGTATTATCGACGACATCAGAAGCGTTGTGGATGGACTGACTGCCATGAACTGGGAAGATGAGGGCATCCGGGTGGTGGGGTCATCGAGCAACGGGGAAGAGGGTTTGGACTTGATAACCCGGCTGCTGCCGGATCTGGTCATCACGGACATTCGAATGCCCAAGATGGATGGATTACATATGCTGCGCGCCGTTCTGCAAGAGCACCGCAGCTGCAAAGTCATCTTGATCAGCGGCTATGCAGACTTTGAATACGCCCAGCAGGCGGTACAACTGGGCGCTTTTGATTTTGTGGTCAAGCCGTTTTCGGAAGAGGAGCTGATGGCGGCGGTGCTGCGGGCCAAAGCCGAAGTTCTGGACGAGCGAACCAGACTTGTGGACAGGAGGAAGATGGAGACCAAGCTGCGGGAGAGCATGCCGGCGCTGCGCCAGGAATATTGTACTCAACTGGTCAGTCACCGCACGACATGGGAGGAGGCCGAGGAACGCTGGGCGTTCCTGGAGATCGGTCTGCAGCCGCAAGACTTCGTCGTGATGCTCATCGACATCGACCGTTTTCGGGAGCAGGCGTCCGAGCAGTCCGTCCGGGAGATGGAGCTGACCCGGTTCTCGCTGCTCAATATTGTCCAGGAGACCCTTGCTGCTCATGCGCCAAGCGTGGTGTTCCGCGCGCTCCATGACCAGTACCTGGCGATCATCAACGACACCGGATCCTCCCGCCCCATCGAGATCGCTGAGGAGTGCTGCCGCAATATCGAACGCTATACCAAGTTCACGGTCTCCATCGGAGTCGGCGGCAGCGTGGCCGAGCTCAGCGAGCTGCCGGATTCTTACCGCCAGGCCCAGCGTGCGCTCTCTCATCATCTGTTTACCGAAGGCAATGCAGCTATCCGGTATGAGGATGTATATCCGGTGGCCAGCCAGGAACCGTTGGCGCTGGAGTACAAGGACGAGCTGCTCATGGCGCTTCGATCGGGGAATTCCGACCGCGCTGCCTCTATGCTGTCCGCCATCGCAGTGGAGGTGCAGAAGCTGGTCTCCCGTCAAAGCCCGGAATATCTTCTCAGCCTTTACGAGGAATTGGCCGCTTCCGCGATTCGGACCTTTTACGAGATCGTTCCTTATCCGGATATCCAGCCGCTGATCCAGCGATTCAGGGAAGCGCAGCGGACGGCGGGACTGCCGCTTGCGGCCTTGCAGCGTCATCTGCTCGCCTTGTGTACGGAGGGAGCCGAGCTGGTGCGCCGTAGCAGCTTGTCCGAAGGCCAAAAGGTGGTCTACAAAGCAATGGACTATATGAAGCATCGCTTGGCTGAGGATATGACGGTAGGCGAGTGCGCGGCCCATGTGCACCTGAGCGCCAGCTACTTCTCCAGCTTGTTCAAGCAGGTGACAGGCATGACAGTCACGCAGCATGTGACCGCGGCACGCATCCACAAAGCCAAGCTGCTGCTGGTGGAGGGAGCGCAGGTGCAGGAGGTGGCCACGGCTGTCGGATACGAAGAGCGCAGATATTTCAGCGAGATGTTCAAGAAGATCACCGGTCAGACGCCCTCCGAGTTCAGAGCAAGCTATCACGGAGATCGTCCGGAGACATAAGCGCCAGGAAACCATGGAATTCTATCCCTGGAGAGTGAAGTTGCCGCACTCCTTTTCGGAGTTCGAGCTACTATAATAAAAACGAGCTCACAATACAATCGATAATCAAAGGGGTAGAGGGTATGCGGAAAACATGGGCAGGACTGGGCTTGAGCCTGATCCTGGCTGTCGGTCTGGCAGGCTGCAGCAGCGGCAGTGACAACAATAACGGCAATAACGGAGCGGCAGGCAACGGCGGTGCGACGAACGGAAAGCCGGGGACAGAAACGCAGGCGCCCCCGGCGGAGACAGGCAAGCCTATCCAGCTGAAGTACTGGACCGATGATCGTCACGATCAGGAGTACATTAAGGAAATGGTCAACACGTTCAATGAGACGAATGAAGACAATATTCAGGTCGAGCTAACAGTGATGTCCGAGAATTACGCACAAAGCGTCGACATCGCTTTCTCCAGTAAGCAGGCGCCGGATGTACTGCGTCTGAAGACGAACATTGTGGGCGAGTTTGTCAAGAAAGGGTATCTCGCGCCGATTGACGAGTACTTGACGGATGAGATAAAAGCGAAATTTGGCAGTCTGCAGATTGATCATGTCAACCGTTTCGACGGCCAAGTCTATTCGCTGGCCAATACCGGCCTCACCTTGCGACTGGTCTACAATAAGGACCTGTTTGAGCAAGCGGGGATCGGGCAGCCGCCGACCTCGCTGCAAGAGATGGTGGACGCTGCGAGGCAGATTACCGAATTCGGTAAATCCGAAGGCATCTACGGGTTCGCTTTGAACTTCAAATCTCCGAAGTCGGCCTTTGATCGCTCCATTCGGGAGATTCTTTCGCTCAGCGGGCATCAGGGACTAGGGTTTGATCTGAAAACCGGACAATTCGATTTTACGCCGTATTCGCAGGTCATTGAGTATTTCAAGCAAATGCATGAAGACGGCAGTGTGATGCCGGGTGCGGAAGCGCTTGATATCGACCCGCTGCGCGCACAGTTCGCCGCAGGTAAAATCGGCATGTACCTCTCCTTCTCCACAGAGCCGGGCGTCTACCAGGATCAATTCCCGACGGAGATTAACTGGGGCGGGGCCTTGGCACCAACGATTGACGGCGAAATCAAAGGGACATCCGAGATCGTCTCAGCCGGAACCTGGCTCGGCATCAGCGAGCTATCGGCCAACAAAGAAGCGGCCTGGAAGTTCATGGAGTTTATGTACAGCGACGATGTCCTGACAACCTATCATGAAAAAGGTTTCGGCATCGCTATCGTGCCGAGTATTGTGGAGCAGGCCCAAGATCCGGAGATTAACGGGATGGAGGGTTTCCTTGTAGGGGAACATGACTCGCTCTGGCCTGTCGCGCCAATTGTTACGCCGGAGGGCGCGGGATATGCCGACGCATTCTACAAATATATCCTGGCCGGCGGAGATCTGCAGGCCATTACAGAGGATCTGAATACGAGATATAACGATGCGCTGGCCAATGCTGTGGAGAAAGGCGAGGCAACGGTGACGCCAAACCCTGACTTTAATCCAGCAAAACCGCAGGGAGAATAACAGGCGAGGATGGGGCTGCCGCGCAACTTGGCGGATGGCCCTTTTTCTTTCCCCGGGAGGAACGAAGATGAGCTTGAAGTGGAAACGTTTGGGGGAGAATAGCCTGTTTTTGGCACCGAGCATCATTTTGACAGCCGTTCTGGGCATCTACCCCTTATTATGGATGCTGCGTTTTATGTTCTATGACTATGCCGGATACGGCGAGCCGTTGTTCATTGGCCTGGACAATTTTCGGCGGCTGATGCGCGATGCGCTCTTCTGGGAATCGGTTGGCAATACCTTCATCTATGCCGGTGGCAAGCTGGCGCTGACGCTGCCTGTGTCCATGCTGCTGGCGGTTATCCTGAACGGCAAGCTGAGGGGCAGCAACCTGCTGCGCGGGATTTATTTTATGCCGACGATCATCAGTACTGCGGTAATCTCCGTTGTATTCTACACGATTTTCAATTCGTACAACGGCATGGTGAACACTGTATTAATGAAGCTGCACCTGATCTCGGAACCGATCGAATGGCTCGGGCCAAAGCTTGCGATGCTGACCGTCATTCTTGTGGCGGTATGGGGCGCAGTCGGCAACTATATGCTGCTGTTCCTGGCCGGACTGCAGGGTATTCCAAAGGATCTATACGAGAGTGCTTCCATAGACGGGGCCAATGCAGGAAGGCGGTTCTGGAGCATTACGCTGCCAATGCTGGCTCCGGTGGCCCAATTGGTCATTATGCTGGCGATTATCGCATCTCTGAAAGGGTATGAGAGCATCATGCTGATCACGGAAGGCGGGCCGATCGGCCGAACCGAGGTCATGTATCTGTATCTGTACAAATTGTTGTTCCCTGTATCTACGGGTTCTGCTGTAGTACAACAGTTTGGCTACGGCAGCGCTGTAGGTTTTGCCACGGCCATCATTGTAGGAGGGATTACCGGCTTGTACTTCTTGCTAAGCCGCAAAATGAACAAAGTCTATTAAAGGATGTTCAAAAAGTACGCTGCTCATCACGAAGTGTTGCAGGAGGTTTTGAAGATGAATGATCAGGTATTATCCCCGGAGCCAGACAGGCCGCGCAAGCCTGCCGCCCGTCCGCTGCCCAGCCGTGCAGGCCGAGTGGTGAGCCTCACGATCATGTGGCTATTTTTAGTGGTGACGGCGCTATTGACTATCTTTCCTTTATTGATGACCTTATCCGGCTCGCTTAAGACGGGTGCCGAGATGATGACCGGCGGTACCTTACTGCCGACCGAGCTGCAATTCGTGAACTATGCGGAAGCCTGGAGGCAGGCCAATTTTGCCCGGTACACCTGGAACAGCACGTTTGTCAGCGTGATGGTAACCGCAGGCACATTGCTGGTTGCGGCCATGGCCGCTTATGTGGTGGACCGTCGCCAGTTTCCCGGCAAATCCCTGTTTGTGACGACGCAAGCGTCGATGATGTTTATTTCCGTCGGGGCCATCGTGCTGCGCCCGCAATTTGATCTGATGGTTGCGCTGAACCTGAATACGACACTGTGGGGCGTCATCCTGATTCTGATTAGCAGTCATTCCTCCACCTTCTTCATGCTGCTGGGCTTCTTCAAGGCGATTCCCCGCGAGCTGGATGAGTCGGCGATGGTGGATGGCTCCGGGTTCATCCGGACGTTCTTCCGGATTGTGCTGCCGCTCCTGGCGCCGGGACTGGGCGTGACCGGACTGTTCGCCTTCCGCGGCGCCTGGAACGAATACATCCTGCCGCTGGTATTCACGATGACGAACCCGGAGCTGCAGACGCTCACCGTCGGTCTGGCGAATCTCCGTTTCGGCTCCTCCGCAGCGATGCAGATCCATCTGATGATGGCCGGAGCCTGTCTGTCGATTTTGCCGATGCTGCTGGTGTATGTGGTGGCTAACAAGTCGTTTATCCAGGTGACGGCCGGTTCGGTGAAAGGGTAAAGTTCAGGTTGCTATTCGAACAGGACTCAGTGCTTGACATGGAACTGTGGCGCACCGCTACGAGAAAAAGGGGGCTTTCGATCGCTGTTGTCCCCAGAATTTTTGATGAGTTAACCTCCTTAGGGGTTAAATTCCGGGGACAAAGGCGAACGCTTCGCTTCTCCAGCCGCCCTTTTTCTCTCCGCTCAAGAGACCACGGGTTGTCCAACACTGATTTCTTAAGGTCTTTCAACACCCTGAACTTTGAAGAAATAGGAATTGGGAGAGTGATTTACGTGACAAATGATACAGTCGGAGCTTTGAGTTCCAGTCTGGTTGTGACCCGGCATGCGGCCAATCCGGTGCTGGCGCCGGGGGATGTGCCTTATGGTCCGGCGATGGTGTTCAATGCCGGCGTCGCCAAGTTCCAGGGCAAGTATGTGATGGTGTTCCGCAATGATTATGGCGATGAGAAGAAAGGAATCGTCGCTCCTCATCATACGACTAATCTCGGCCTGGCCTTCAGCAATGACGGCATATCGTGGGAGGTACAGCCGGAACCGTGCTGGTCCTGGCATGATGAAGAGGTTATCCGCGTCTATGATCCGCGTCTTACCGTGATTGGCGAGCGGTGCTACTTGTGCTTTGCCGTCGATACCAAGCACGGGCTGCGCGGCGGCATTGCTGTCACCGAGGATTTCCGTTCCTTCGAGGTCCTGAGCCTGTCGCTCCCGGACAACCGTAACATGGTCTTGTTCCCGGAGCTAATCGGAGGCAAGTATGTCCGGCTGGAGCGACCGATGCCTGTCTACAGCCGAGGCGGGGCAGACCGTTTCGACATGTGGATGAGCGACTCGCCCGATCTCAAGTATTGGGGCAACGCCAAGCTGCTGCTGGCCGTTGAAGACGTAGCCTATGCCAATGATAAGGTAGGCCCGGGCGCTCCGCCCGTCAAAACGGACAAGGGCTGGCTGACCTTGTTCCATGCGGTTGACATCGACCCTGGCCGGGGCAAGAACGGCTGGGAGGACAGCTGGAAGAAACGTTATACCGCAGGCATCATGCTGCTGGATCTGGCCGATCCCAGCCGGATCATCGGCAAAGCGGCGGCACCGCTGCTCGCACCGGAGGCTGCTTATGAGACGGATGGAGGCTTCCGCAATGATGTGATCTTCCCGGGCGGCATGATCCTGGAGGACTCCGGGGAAGTCAAAATCTACTACGGTGCTGCCGACACGGTAGAATGCTTGGCTACTGCGGATGTGGATGACTTGCTGCGTCTATGTCTGGAAGGCGGGAAGCTACTATGAACGGACAAATCACGCTGCCGTCCGTCAGTATCCCGGCTGCCGCTGAAGTGGATGTGCTGGTCATCGGCGGCGGGGCTGCCGGGATCGCTGCGGCCATCGCCGCTGCCAACGGGGGAGCGCGCACGATGCTGGTGGAGCAGCGTGGCTTTCTGGGCGGCATGGGAACTGTAGCGCTCGTTCCGGCCTTCTGCCCGTTCACCGACAAGCAGAAGCCGATCATCCGCGGGCTCGGTCTGGAACTGATGGAACGGATGAAGCAAGCATGCAATCTGGACTACCGCACTGCTTACCGGGAGATGCTCGATTGGGTGCCGATCGATCCCGAGGTACTGAAACGGGTCTATGACGATGCTATACTGGAGAGCGGCATTACGCCGTTGTATCATACCTTTGTCTACGATGTTGTACTGTCTGAGGATAGCCGGAAGGTCACAGGTGTTGTGGTTGTCAATAAAACGGGACGATCCTTCATACCCTGCCGGTATATCATCGATTGCTCCGGAGACGGGGATGTTGCTGCGCTCGCGGGCGTTCGCTTTCAAAAGGGAGGCGAAGCAGGCGAGCTGCAGCCCGGCAGCATGTGTTATCTGCTCGCCAACGTCGACCGGCCGGCATTCAACCGGTATCTGGAGGAAAGCGGAGATACGGGGCAGCTGCACAAGACGGTGGAGCGGGCCATCACGGAAGGCGCGCTGCCTGAGGGCCGCAAGTCGATCTCCGGCTTGGCTTGGGTGAGCGATTACCTGGTGGGCGTTAACTTCGGACACGTGTTCGGCGTGGACGGTACCCGTGCCGAAGATTTGACACGGGGAGCGATTGAAGGGCGCCGCACAGCTGAGCGCCAGCTGCAGTTCTTCCGCAGCTACGTGCCGGGCTTCGAGCATGCGCATATGGTGGCGAGCGGGGAGCAGCTTGGGATCAGGGAGACTCGGCGGATTGAAGGAGACTATACGTTGACTGTGGACGACTTCCTGTCGGCGCGTTCCTTTCCGGACGATATTGCCCGCAACGCTTACTATATTGATATTCATCTGGCTCACAGCAAGGGCGAGATGACGATTAACCATCTACCGCCGGGCGTATCCCACGGCGTCCCTTACCGGATCATGCCTGTAGGGATTGACAACCTGTGGGTAGCCGGACGCTGCGTATCCTCGGATCGAGCGGTACAGGGCTCGCTGCGGGTAATGCCCAACTGCTTCTCTATGGGCCAGGCCTCGGGAACGGCGGCCGCCTTGGCGTTGCGTGACGGTAGCGGCTCCCGCGACATCTCCGTCGCTGAGCTTCAGCAGCGGCTGTTGGAGCAGGATGTGTGGCTGGGAGAGGATTACTTGCCTGCCGAACAGCGACAGGAAGATGCAGCGCTGTGAAGGAGCTTGCCCGGCAGTAGAGCTAACGAAAAAAAGGACTTCAATTTCCACAATACTGTGGAGATTGAGGTCCTTTCTCATATTTTATTCTTTCACCGCCCCTAGTACGATCCCCTTGACGAAGAAGCGCTGCAAGAAGGGGTAAACGATGAGGATCGGCAGCATCGCGATGAAGATCTGCGCGGATTTGACGCTCCGGTTGGAGAGCATCGCCATATCCTCGGGCGTGATGCCTGTCTTGCTGAAGTCCTGCACGACGACGATCGTCTGCAGCAGCGTAGCCAGCGGCCATTGTTCCTGAGAACGCAGATACAGCATGCCATCGAACCAGCTATTCCAGTGCCCGACCATCGTGAACAGCGAGATCGTGGCGATCGCCGGCATCGAGATCGGCAGATAGACCGAGAAGAGGATGCGGAACGTAGAGGCGCCGTCCATAATGGCGGCTTCATCCAGCTCCTTGGGCAGCACCCGGAAGAAGTTCATCATCAGGATCATATTCCATACGTTGACCAGTCCGGGCAGGATCAGTACCCAGAACGAATTGATCAAGCCGAGCTGCTGGATCAGCAGATAGTTGGGCACCAGACCGGCATCGAAGATCATAATGATCAGGAAAAACCACACATAGAAGACACGGGCTTTGAATTCGACGCTGCTCCGGGACAGGGAGAACGCGGCCATGATCGTTACAGCCATACTGAAGACGGTACCGATGACGGCCCGCATCACGGAAGTCCAGATCGCATTGGTAAAGTTGTCGTTCTCGAAGGTGCGTGCGTAGCTCTCCAGATTGAAATCAATCGGGAAGAAGGTGACCAGATTGGACTCTGCTGCCGATTTGCCGCTCAGCGATACGGCGAAGATGTGAATCATCGGCAGGATGCATAGGATCGATACGGCGATCAGCAGAGCCAGATTGAAATAGTAAAACACTTTGTAAGATGGGTTCTTGTAATACATGGTCTACCTCCGTTTTAAAAAATCCGATAATTCGCCCATCTGTATGCGACATAATAGCCGCCGCTGATGAGGATAAAGCCGATCACTGATTTAAACAAGCCCACGGTCGTTGCCAAACTGTATTGTCCGTCCTGGAACGAGCGAAATACAAACGTGTCGATAATATCGCCCTTCTCCAGTACCAGCGGATTAATCAGGTTGAAGATCTGGTCAAAGTTGGCGTTCAGCATATTGCCCAGCGACAGTGTGAATACGACGACCATCATCGGCATCAGCGACGGCAGCGTGATGTGGATCGTCTGCTGCATCCGGCCGGCGCCGTCGATCTCGGCCGCTTCATACAGATCCGGATTGATGCCGGAGAGGGCAGCCAGGAAGACGATAGCCGAGAAGCCGAATTCCTTCCACAAGTCACTGATGATGACGGTGGCCCGGAACCAGTCGCCTTCGCCCAGAAACATGACGGGGTCGAGATTCATGAAGAGCAGTAAGCGGTTTACAATGCCATCAAGCGAAAGCAGATCAAGCAGGATGCCGCCGAGGATAACCCAGGACATAAAATGCGGCAGATAGACCATCGTCTGAATCGAGCGCTTCATTCCCATATTGCGGACCTCGTTAAGCATGAGCGCAAACAGGACGGGAACCGCAAGACCAAAAATGATCTTCATGACGGAGATAAGCAGGGTGTTCCAGATGACCTGGACCGTTCCCCGAAGCGTAAACATCAGTTGGAAATTGTCCCAGCCGACCCAGGGCGATTGGCTGATCCCCAGCCAAGGCTTGAAATCCTGGAAAGCCATGACAATGCCGGGCATTGGCGCATATTTGAAGATGATGGCAAGCAGGACCGCAGGCAGCAGCAGCACATGGAGCCGCCACGTTTTGCGGAACGGATTTTTGCGGGTACGCCCGGTTGACGTACTTGGGGGTGATGATATAATGTCGGTATTCTTCATTGGGACTGCCTCCTGATCGGTTTGCTGCATCCGGCTGCAGGAACGGCCCGCAGCGGTTATGAAAAAATTGTAGGCCATGCGATTAGTTTTTGTATACAAGACATCCTAAAGGTCACTGTCAATTTCTTAAGGGGGTCGCTTCTCGGTACTGAAAACCGAATTTTTGAACATGTGTGTTAAAGGGGGAACCACGATTGAAACGGAGCCGACCGATTTTTTTTAAGATTAACGGCGTTATTCTCATCCTGCTGATTCCTACGGTACTGCTCTACACCTACTTCAGCACAACGAGCGTGCAGGTCATCGATTCACAGATGAGGGCCTATAAGGAGAGCCAACTGCTCTTCCTGAAGAGCCAGATCGAGTCGAACATCGAACGGCTTTCCCTGTCGTCCAATGTGCTTGCCCGAGATTCATCAATACTGGATCTCTACCTGAGCATCCTGCGCAAGGATTATCTGCGGATGATCGAAAACCAGTCGCTGGTGAAGGAAAAGCTCTATCTGCAAAGCTTCTCCAGCCATTGGTCCAATGAACTCTCCGTTTATATCCCTGATATCCAGACCCGCATATCCACCACCCTCGGCAGCAGCTATGATCCGGCCATGCTGGAGCAGTCGGAGAATGGCGTGTGGCATTACAGAGGGGACCCGCAAGCGCAGGATGCCTATTATCAGATGCTCATCTGGGATCCCTATCTTTCCAAGGACCAGCCGGACAACGTAAATGCCGTATTCGAGGTCCGTTTCGGTATCGACAATGTGCGCGAGATGCTGCGGCAGTACAATACGGATAATCCCGGACACAGCTTCCTGCTCACGGGATCGGGAGCCGTGTTCGCCGACAGCGGCGCCAAAGATGCCGGCTATGGGGAGCTGGGGGCCGAGCTGCTGGCAGGAGGGCTGGAGGGCATCGGCAACCGGCCTATGACGGTTGAAGGCAAGGATGTCTATCTCAGTTATGCGCCGCTGCCGCAGCTGGGCGCCTGGCTGGTCGACTATGTGCCGCTGGAGCAGTTCCACGCGCCGATCATCCAGAGCCGCAATCTGTTCTACATCAGCATGCTGGTACTGGTGGTGCTGGGGTTCTGCGCTTCTTACCTGCTCTACCTCCATGTCCAGAAGCCGCTCTCTACGCTGACCAAAGCACTCAAGCAATTTGAGATGGGCGACCATGCCTATCGGATCCATCAGCGGTTTCATAACGAATTCGACTATATGATGCACCGCTTCAATGACATGGGACGGGAGATCCAGCACTTGATCCAGAATGTCTACGAAGAACAGAACCGGTCGCGTCTGGCCACCCTCAAACAGCTGCAGTCGCAGATCAATCCTCACTTTCTGTACAACTGCCTGTCATTTATCGCCGCTTGCGCCAAAGCCGGGCAGACCAAGACGATCAAGGATATGGCTTATCACCTCGGCGGCTATTACCGCTATACGACACGGGTCGAGAATCAGAAGGCCACGCTCCGGGAGGAGGTGGATCTGGTGAAGCATTATCTGCAGATCTACACCTACCGTCTGGAGCGAGTGGATTACCGCATCGAGGTGCCGGAGGAGATGCTGGAGGAGCCGGTCATGCGGCTGATCGTCCAGCCGGTCGTCGAGAACGCGATCATGCATGGCGTAGAACCGAAGCCCGGTCCGGGGCTGGTCGTCGTCCGAGGGCGGAGAGAAGCGGGATGGACGATCCTGGAGGTTGAGGACAGCGGCGTCGGCATGACGGAGCAGGCCATCGCGGCATACAGACAGCAGCTGGAGCTGCCGATGAGCGAGGAGACGGGCTGTGGCTTATGGAACGTCCATCAGCGCCTTAAGGTACGCTACGGCGAGGGGGCCGGCGTGACGATCAGTCGATCCGATGCGATGGGGGGACTGTGCGTATCGCTCCGATGGAAGCACGAACTTAGAGCAGACACAAAGGAGAAGAGCTATGAGCCGACTATTATTTGTGGATGACGAACCGGTCATCTTGAACAGCATGGTAGCCAATGACTGGGCGGCGATCGGCATCGAGTCCGTCTATAAAGCCGCGACGGGCTTTGAGGCGGTTGAGCTGATGGAACGTGTGGCCATCGATATCGTCGTTACCGATATCCGGATGCCTGGGATGGATGGGCTGCAGCTGTGCAAGTACGTGCAAGAGCATCATCCTCAGACCAAGTGCATCCTGCTCTCGGGTTACGGCGAGTTCGAGTATGCCAAGCAGGCGATCGTCTACGGGACGGCCAACTATCTGCTCAAGCCGGTGTCGGATGAGGAGCTGATGGACGAGGTGGTCCGGGTCAAGGCGCTGCAACAGGAAGAGTGGGCACGCATCGGCTCTTTCGAGCGGGCGCGGCAGACGCTGCATGCCCATCTGCCCATGCTCCGTTCCAATCTGCTGGGCGACCTGCTTACCGGCATGAGGCTGCCTCAGACCGTGCTCGCCGAGCGGCTGCGCGAGTACGAACTGGCCTTTGAGGCCGGAGCGCCCGGCCATCTGGTGCTGGTGCGCCTGGATGACTCGGAGGCGGCGATCAGTGAGCCAGCATTGTACGCGTTTGCTGTGGGCAACATCGCAAGCGAGTTGTATGCCGGCCGTTATGAGGTATGGCACTGCACCGATGCCAATGGTTATCTGTGCCTGTTGCTGCAGGAGCGCCGGGGAGTGGATGCGGCCCGGCCCGGGAGTGGTCAATTGGAGGAATTGGCCCGCGAGTTGGTCCTGCAGGTGTCGGCGTACCTGCGGGGACAGGTTTCGGTACTGATCGGCGAGCCGCACAGCTTCCCGGCCGATCTGGTCGAGCAATACCGGGGATCGCTCAATGCGTTTCGCAAAATCCCGCGCAGCGAGCAGGGCGTCGTGCTCCGCACCAGGGAAGCCCGCACCCAGCCGCGTTCGCTGGACGCGCTATATGCTCCGCCTAGCTTCCAGCAGCTGCTGGAAGCTAGGCGCTGGCCAGAGGCGCGACAGAAGCTGCAGGCGTTGTTCGAAGAGATGCGCAGCAGACGGCTGGACACGGAGGAGCATATCAGCGAAGTGGTGTATACGCTGATGAATGCATTCCTGTATGTGGCGCACCAGCAGGGGAAAACGCTGATGGAGCTTACCGGCTTCGAGGCCGACATCGCGTCGGAGCAAGGCTTGTTCAGCCGTCTCGATCATGTGATGGAGTGGGCGGAGATGGCGCTTCGCAGTCTGGGGTCCGCCGGGGTTCGCGAGTTTAAGGACAACAAAAGCTTGCTGATCGCCAAAATCCACCGCTTTATCGAAGAGCAGCTGGCCCGGGATGTATCGCTTCAAGCAATCGCGGATCATGTAGGACTTCATCCCGCCTACCTGTCCTCGCTCTACAAGCAGGAGACCAAAGAGAATATCAGCGATTTCATCATGCGCTACCGGATGGAGAAAGCGAGCGTGCTGCTGCGGACTACGGATATCAAAATCTACGAGCTGTCCAGTATGCTGGGCTTTCAGAACCCGCCCTACTTCAGCAAATTGTTCAAGTATCACTACCGCGTCACGCCCAATGAATACCGGGAGCGCAACCAGTCGGAATCTTAACAATTTGCTATATGATCTTAAAACTTTATCTCTTACCCAGCTGTAAGCGCTGTAATAAGATTAAGTTGCAGCTCAATACAGCAGATACTCAAGGGAGGTTCATCCAGAAACATGATGAAAAAGTCAATGCTACTGATGTTCGCAGTGGTGCTGGTGTTCACACTGGCCGCCTGCGCATCGAACTCGGGCAACGGAGGACAGCCGAATAACGGGAGCCAAAGCGGTACGGATAACGGTGCTGAAAACGGTGCGGCTGAGCAGCCGGCCGAGACCGATCCCAATGCGGAAGCGATACAGAACGGCACCTACAAATTTGATCCGCCGGTGACGATCACAACGGTCAAAGCAACGGACGGCACGCTGAAATTCAAAAATGGCGAGAATCTGGAAAACAACATCCATACGAAGTGGGCCAGAGAGGAACTGGGCATCGAGCTTAAAAATATCTGGGAATCGCCAGGCGACCAGTTCGCCACCAAGGTCCGGCTGATGCTGACAGCTAAAGAGGATCTGCCGGATGTGATCAACACCGAGGACATGGGGCTCATCAACGAGTTGATCCAGTCCGGCCATTACCGGGACATTACGCAAGACTTTGAGACGTATGCCTCCCAAGCTGTCAAGGATGTCTATGACTCCCATCCGCTGATGTGGAGCCAGGTAACCCACGAGGGCAAACGGATGGCAATTCCGAACTTTGCCCATGCGGGCAACGATAACGGCGTCCTGTGGATCCGTACGGATTGGCTGGAGAAGTTGTCCCTGGAGCCGCCACAGACGTTTGAAGAACTGGAAGCGGTCATGCAGGCTTTCCTAGACGGCAATGGGGACGGCATCATCCCGCTCGGTCTGAGTCTCGGATCCGGCGGCAACCATCCCAATCCGTTCGCCGGATGGCTTGGCGAAAGCACCTGGGTATTCGGGCCTTACGGCACGATTCCTTATCAATGGCTGGAGCGGGATGGCGAGCTCGTGCACGGCTCTACTCAGCCGGAGATGAAGGAAGGGCTGGAGCGTCTCAATGACTGGTTCAACAAAGGCTACATCTCCAAAGAAGCCGGACTGCATGACGAGAACAAGCTGGCCGAGCTGATCGGGCAAGGACGCGTAGGTATGGTAGTCGCGCCTTACTGGCTGCCCAACTGGCCGATCCCGGATCTGAAGAACAATGTGGAAGGCGCAGACATGAAGCCTTTCCCGCTGCCGACCGTAGATGGCAAGTCGGCTTCCCGCGACACGACGTTCCTGAGAGGTGGCATGCTGGTCAAGCAGGACTTTGAACATGTGGATGCCCTGTTCCTGTATCTGAACCGGATCTTCGGCCGCATTATGAACGAGCCGGGCAGCGAATTCGAGCATGGCTGGGCGCTGGATTATGATTATACGATTCTTCCGGACGGCACCGTATCGGTATCTGAGGATGATATTCCAGGAGAGAAGGTTTCCGTCTCCAAATATGTCCTGATCGATCCGAAAAACCCGTTTACCAATCTGGAGATGCTGGCCAATATTAGCCGCGGCATTGAACCGCAGACATCGGCGGAGCAGCGTGCGGCCCAGACCCACCCGGATACGCTCAGAGCGGCTGAGATTGTCGTCGACGGCTGGGACAACGGTACGGCCATCGCCCAGCAATTTACAGGATCGCCGACGCCGGCGATGCAGTCGAAGAACGGCATATTGATCAAGCTCGAATCCGATACATTTATCAATATGATCTATGGCAAGAAGCCGATCGCCGACTTCGACAACTTCGTCGAGGAATGGAAGAGCATCGGCGGCAATGATGTTACGCAAGAAGTCAACGAGTGGTATCAGAATATGAAGTAACCGGTCGGGGGCCCGCCATGGCGGCGGGTCCCTTTTCGGTAAGAGTGGAGAGGGTTGCCTTGCGAAGCTATGGAAAAGGGATACGCGATACCAGGTTCGCTATCGTGACCATCGCTGCTGCGGCGCTGCTGCTGGCGGGTGCCGGACTGACGATCTCGACTGCGGGGGAGCCAGCCGGATCGACCGTGGTAGCTGAGGTGAACGGCGACCCGATTACGGTGTGGGAGCTGAACCATGCTGCGGGGGGACATCGGGCAGCGGTTATCGAGCGATACACAAGGGATAGCCAGGCGACTTTAGACGCATCATTCTGGCAACGGGAGATCTCGGGGGAATCGCCGATCGAAGTGCTGCGAAAGCAAGCGCTGGAGGATGCGGTTCAGATGAAGATCGAGCTGCAGTTAGCAAAACAATACGGCTTTGTTGAAAGCGTTTCCTACGAAGGTTTGATGGAACAGATGGCGCAAGAGAATGAACGCCGTGCCGCTGCTGTAGCTCGGGGGGAGCCGATCTACGGCCCGCTTCGTTTTGAAGCGACCGCGTTTATTGACTTTGTCCGCAGCAAGATCAATACTTCACTGCGAGAAGAGCTGGCGTTAGGCGAGCTGTCGCCTAGCGAAGCCGAGCTGAGGGACTATTACGAGCATCGCTTGCCGGAGCTGATGCCGCTAGAAGACCGGATCGTGTACGACCGTTATGCGCTATCCTACCTGCGCGATGGCGAGCGGGACGAAGAATTGCGCTTGGAGGCAGGGCGGCTGTCGGAGACACTCCGGTCCCAATTGCTGTCGGGCGTAAAGCTTGATCCGCTGCAGACGACCGATGTCGCCGTACATACCGAGACAGGTCTGGTGTTGGATAGCGACAATGCATCGAGGATGTATAAGAGCGAGAACGCCCTTTATACGGCGCTTCGTGAAAGCGCTATCGGAACAGGCTCTGCTGTCATGGTCGAGGATCGCGCAGCAGGCTGTTATGTCGTCGTATATGTGAGAGCGCGTCAGCCCGGCAGCCGCCCGGTATTTGAGGAAGTGAGGGATCAGGTACGCAAGGTGTATCTTGAACAGGCTTTTGCAGACCTAATCAACTCGCGGGTCGAGGCGGCTGCAATATCCGTGCTGCCTGCGCTTGATGAGCAGATGATGGGCATGACACCGTAAGCAACCGAATCGAGGAGGCTAATAAACGATGAGAACAGG
Source organism: Paenibacillus jepli (assembly GCF_047238105.1). Classification (NCBI taxonomy): domain Bacteria; kingdom Bacillati; phylum Bacillota; class Bacilli; order Caryophanales; family Paenibacillaceae; genus Paenibacillus; species Paenibacillus jepli. The sequence continues at coordinate 1,294,752 of NZ_JBDFMD010000001.1, read as the reverse complement.
AAACCGCAAGATGATCAGCTGGCTGCTGATCCTGGTGCTGCTGGCCGGGGCAGGCATACCCGGATGGCCGCTGCAAGCGGCTGAGGCGGCTGGCACAGTGTATTACGTAGATGCTGCAGGCGGCGATGACGCCAATGCCGGGACGAGCGAGGGGGCGGCCTGGCAGACGCTCAACAAGGTCAATGCGACGACCTTCCAGCCCGGCGATACGATCCGCTTCAAAGCGGGCGGCGTCTGGAGGGGCACATTGTATCCCAAGGGCTCCGGCGCTGAGGGCAGTCCGATCAGGATCGACAGATACGGCGAAGGTCCGAAGCCGATGATCGCCGGCGGCGGCGCAGCTGCGGCCGTATACTTCTACAGCCAGGAGTACTGGGAGGTCCGACATCTGGAGATTACGAACTATGCTGCTGAAGGCGGCGAACGCCGGGGCATCCATGTCGCGGGCAACAGCGGCGGCTGGAATAATCCCAAGGTCTACCGCCATTTCGTCTTCGAATATCTGGACATTCACAGCGTCAAAGGCAGTCTGGCGATGGATTATGCCCACAATGGCGGCATCATCATCTGGGATCCCAGCTGGAACTACGTCGTGACGGATGTCACGATCCAGCACAACAGGATCTATTCGCTCGATAGCGTCGGCATCTACCTGAACGGGGGCAGCCGTCCGTACTCCTTTAACAACAAGGTGGCGGACAATGTCATGTACGATATCGGGGGCGACGGCGCCTTCATTCTCAATACGACGAACGGCCTGATCGAGCGCAATGTCGTCTATGATACCCACAAGCGTTCGACCAGCTATCATGTGCCGCTCTGGCTGTTCGAATCGAAGGATTCGGTCATCCAGTACAATGAAGTGTTCAATACGCATCCGGGCGGCGACGCCATGGCATACGATTCCGATTACAAGAGCGAAGGCACGATCATTCAGTACAATTACAGCCATAACAATGCCGGGGGCATGTCGCTGGCAGTGAACGACGGTACGCAAGCGGCGAACTTCAACCGCGATACGATCATTCGCTATAATATCAGCCAGAGCGATCTGGGTGCGGTGTTCAACTTCAGCGGTACGCCGGAGAACACGCACATCTACAACAATACAGTCTATATCCCGCCGGGCTCGACGACCAAGGTGGTCGACACGCTGAACTGGGGCGGCTGGGCCAAGGATCAGACGTATACGAACAATCTGATCGTCAATCTCGGCAGCGGAGGCTACAACTTCGGCTCCAGCACGGGCAACGTATTCGACAACAACCTGTTCTACGGCAATCATCCGCAGCACGTGCTGGACATGGATGCGAACAAAATCGTCGCCGACCCGCTGCTGGCAGCGCCGGGGACTGGGCGTATCGGACGCGATACACTGGCCGGCTACCAACTGCTGGAGGGCTCGCCGGCGCTCGCCAGCGGCAAGCTCATCCCGGGCAACGGCGGCCTCGATTTCTTCGGCAATCCGGTTCCTGCGGATCAGCCACCGAATATCGGCGCCTACGAAGGACCGGGGATTCCCGAGGGCGAGGTGCCGCCGGGAGCAGAGCTCGACAACTTGCTCGTTAATCCGGGCTTTGAGAATGAGTTTGCCGGCTGGGGCGTCACCTTCGGCGGCGCAGCGGTTGTGGATACCGAGGTCCGGAGCGGGGAGCAGGCGGCGAGCTTGACTGGCGCCGTATCCGGCATCGAGCAGACAGTTACGCTGAAACCCAACACGATCTATAAGCTCTCCGGTTACAGCAAGAGCACAGGTGGAGGCAGAGCGCTGCTGGGCGTCAAAAATCACGGCCAAGCCGCCAAAGAGGTCGTGCTGGGCGCAACAAGCGACTATGCCGCCCGCGAGGTAGCCTTTACGACAGGACCTGCGGCCAGCAGCGGTGTCATCTATCTCTACAAGCATGATGCCGGCGGTGCCGTCTTTATCGATGATCTGCTGTTGTACGAGTATGGCCAGGTGGATCCGCCGGCTACGCCGCCGAAGCTGCCGCCCGAGCCGCTGCCGGGCAAGCAGAATCTTGCCCGGATTGCCGAGGTGACGGCGAGCTCTTATAATCCGCTTTACCCGCCGGCCCTGGCGACAGACGGTTCAAAAGATATGGGTAGCCGCTGGATTACCGAAGCGGGCAGCTCGGCGCCGCATTGGCTGGAGCTGAGCTGGGAAGAGAGCTACGCCATCGACCGCATCCGTCTATGGAGCGGCGCCGGGGCGGGTACGACCAACTGGCAGATCCGCATTTCCAGATCCAATACTGGGCAGACGGTGCCTGGCAGGAAGCGGCGGCTGTCACCAACAACCCGATGGATGCCCGGATCAACCAGTTCAATGATCTGACCTTCCCGGTGACCCGGACCGACAAGCTCAGGCTGTATGTGACCAATGGCACGGTCAGTCCGCAAACCAATGACAACCACGCCCGTGTCTTCGAGCTGGAAGTGTGGGAGCATGATCCTGACCCGCAGGGACCGGAGATCCCACCGGTCTATGTGCACGGCATCCACGTGACGCCGCAGCACCGCATTTCCAGGATCGACACGGGGCAGACGCTGGCGATCGAGGCCCAGGTGCTGCCGGAGAATGCCGACGACCGATCGCTGACCTGGCGCGTCGAAGCCCCGGACGGCACGCCGACGGCGCTGGCCTCCATCGATCAGCAGGGTCAGCTGACAGCGCTAGGCACTGGCAGCGTGACGGTGATCGCCGAGGCCAACGACGGCTCGAGGGTAAGCGGTCGGACGGTGATCGAGATTGCGGAGCCGCCGGCGCAGCCGAACATCGCCCCGCAGGCTGCAGTCACGTCGAGCTCTGCCCACGAGAGCGGCAGCTTCCCTCCGCAGCATGCTGTGAATGGGAAGCGGCACAGCGGCCCGGACCGTTGGGTGAGCGGGCCGGAAGGACCGCACTGGCTGGAGCTGACTTGGGAAGATGCATATGAAGTGGAGGGCGTGCGCCTCTGGAGCGGACAGAGCGATGCCCAAGGGATGCAGTTGTCCGACTTCGCCATCGAAGTATGGGACGGGGATGACTGGGCGACAGTGGCATCGGTGACCGGCAATACAGAGGATAATTACTACGGCCAATATACCGCGTTGCAGTGGGAGCCGGTACAGACCTCGCGGGTGCGGCTGCAGGTAAGCAAAGGCAATCTGAATGGCGATGACCGGGTAAGACTGTTCGAGATTGAGGTGTATGGCAAGGAAGCGGACGGTACGGATCCCGAGCCAGAGCCGGAATCGCTGCCCGCAATCGGAGTAAGCGGGCCTGCAGCAGCCTATGCTGGCCAGTCTGTGGTGCTGATCGTCGGTGCGACAGCGAGTACGACCGGATACACGACGATCAATGCTATCGTGGCCTATGATCCGGCGGTGCTCTCATTTGCAACGGCCGAGGAAGCCGACGGCATGCTTACCTTGAGCGGAGACGCGATCTCCTCCGGCCGCGACGGACTTTCGATCCTGGGAACGGCGGTCAAGCCGGCAGAAGGGCTGATCAATATCCTCCTGAGTGCGCCAGACAGCTCGCTCCAGGAAAGTGGAGAATGGTTCAAGCTGCATGGGCAGGTCAAGGATCAGCCGCAGTCGGGCGAGACGACAGTCCATCTGACCAAGGCAGAGATTATCGACACGGAGGGTGAGGTTCTCTCGCTGCCGACAGCCGAAGCGACGCATGCGTTCCTCGTGAGCCTTGCAGACCTGGGTGCGCTGGGCGAAGCGATCGCTGCGGCACAAGCGCTGCATGACGGGGCGAGCGCAGGCAGCAGTCCGGGGCAATATCCGGCAGCAGCCAAAACGGCCCTGCAAACTTCCATTCATACTGCCCAAGCGGTACATGAGGATCCGAATGCGGATCAGCAGGCGGTAAGTGGCGCGCTGACAGCGCTGGCAGGCGCGGTACAGACCTTTAGAGCCTCCCAGATCCAGTCGGTGCCGGTGGATAAGGAAGCGCTGCGGCTGCTCATCGAGCAAGCGCAGGTGCTGGTTGACCGTACATCAGCAGGCACCAAGGTGGGCCAATACCCGCAAGCTGCGAAGACGCTGCTGCAGGAAGCGATCCTGGCTGCGGAAACGATCTATCATCAGAGCCATCCGCAGTCGGCAGTCAATGAAGCGGTGGAAGAGCTGAGCAGCCAGTTGACGAGCTACCGGCAAGAGAGGATTACGCTCATCGAAGGCGAGACGCAGATTACGCTGCGGACGTTGTCGATTGTCGCCGGTTACTTCGGCATGACATCGGCAGATCCGGGCTGGAGCGCGATCGCAGCGGCCGATATGCTGGATCAGGAGGAGATCACGATCCAGTCGCTGGCTGCGGTCGCGCGGATGATCCTGTCCGATTGGTACGATGCATAAGCGCGTAAGACGCAGGAGAACGGTGCTTGGTCAACGGCTGCTCTTGATGGCAGTGTCGCTTCTCCTGCTGTTATCGGCATGGCCCGTCACTCCGGCCTCTGCCAAGGAGGCCGAGCCGTTCCGCTTGGCAGTCGCCGAGCAGGGCAGCCGGGTCGAGATCATCATCACCGTAGTCGAAGCAAAGGATCTCTATGCATGGGACCTTGAGGTTGCCTATGATCCGGCGCGTCTGAAGTGGCTGGATGCGAAGACGTCGCTGCCGGGGCTATCGGTCCCGCCGATACGTAAGGAATCCCAGGTCCGCTTCGCCCATACGAGCACCGGCGCCGTCCCGGGCCGGGACGGCACGTTCGAGCTGGCGCGACTCGGCTTCCAGCGTCTCCATGACGGCGGGACATCGGTCGAGCTCAAGAGCGCTAAGCTGGTGGATGCGGAGCTGGCGATGGTCGAATATGCGCCAGGTACAGCAGTTGTGGTCGAAGCGGGTCCGGCGCGGATCGCCTTCGCCGATCTGGAGCAGCACTGGTCCCGGGATGCTGTGCTGGATGCCGTAGCGCGCGGCTTCGTCACCGGCTTCGAGGATGGCACCTTCAGGCCGGATCAGCCGGTCACGAGACAGGAGTTCGCCGTGCTGCTGTCCCGTGCCGCCGGGCTCAGTGGAGACATGGACAGTGGTCCGGCCTTCTCCGATACTGACGCGCTGGCCCCATGGGCGCTGCCATATATCCGGGAAGCTGCGGCCAGGCAGTGGATCACCGGTTATGAGGATGGGACGTTCCGCGGCCTGTCGCTGATCACCCGGCAGGAGCTGGCGGCGGTCCTGGCCCGGACGATGGACGGTTCGGGGGAGATCGACCCGGCAGTCTTGTCCGGCTTCGCCGACCGGCAGGAGCTCGGTGAGTGGGCTGTCCAGCCTCTCGCCCTGCTGGTGGAAGCCGGCATCCTGCAGGGCCGGGGCGAGCGTCTGCTGGCGCCCCGCCAGCAGACCACGCGGGCCGAAGCGGTGACGCTGATCCTGAGAGTGCTGCCGTTCCTCCCGGCGGGGAGCGGGTAAGGCGATAAAGACAAATTGAGAGGCTGTCTCACCGACGCGCATAGCAACGGTGAGACAGTTTTTTGCACTTAAGTGTAGGTTTCCGGGGCCCCCGCAAAGTACCTGCGTACGCTTCGAAGCCAAGCCGCACTTTGTGGGTTATTATATTGGAGGGGCGAAGGAGTAGTGGTTGCCCACGAGAGGACACAATAGCATCTATTCCGAGCAGGGGCGTGTTTTTAGGCTCGTCTTGCGGACAGAGGATACGTTAATTCCTGACATTCTTCAATTTACAAAACGCAAAGCTTTGCTTATAGTGATGTAAAAAGCATCACTATGGCACAAAGTTTCTTGTCCCTTTATTTGGTATCGCTCGTTTTAAAATTAAAGCTCGTCAAAGGAAAGTGGTAGGCGACAGATGTATTTATCAACCCTTAGAGGCTTTCAAAAGGAGATGGAGATGATGAATGATGCGGGCAGAGCAGGATTTCTATCGCTTCGCTACAAATTCATCTTGTTTTTCTGTCTGCTGATTACCATTCCGTTCCTCATAAGCGGGATCGTGACCTACCAGAAGTATTCTGCGAATGTCGAACAAAACGCGGAATCCTACACCTCCCAGATTATGGACCAGATCAAGCTTAATCTCGACCGTTATATCAAGGAGGTGGACCGGCTAACCTTGACGCCTTTTTATGATGAGAATATTATGCGCATCCTAAAAAGACATGACGGGCTGCCGGGACAACCGGAATACTTAACTACGGATGAAGCTTCCAAAATGAATCTGTTCATCTCCTCTTTATCTTTTGACAGGTCAGAAATAAGAGGGATGTTGATCTTCGCCAATAACGGCAGACTGTTCAGTAATCTGGAGCCCAGCGTTCACGCACTATGGGAGCCGGAGTCCTCGGGCTGGATGGACACCGTACTGGAGAAGGACGGCGGGCTAACCATCCTTCCACCCCATGAGGCGGCGTATTACAAGCTGCCGGAGCGCCGGGTCGTGTCGATCGCTCGCGTCATTCGAGACCCTTTTAACCATAAGAAGCTTGGGATCGTAAAAGTCGATATGACGGCGGAAGGCTTGCGCCAGATGCTCTCGCCTGTGACGCTCAGCGCTAACAGCCAGTTGTACATAACCGATCGGCAGCAACGCATGATCTATGCCACATTTGACGAGGAAGTGACGGGGAGCTACGAATCCACGTTAGAAGAGACGGGGACGCTGAGCGGCGATTCCTATCTCAGTGCAGAGGTGATATCCGATTACAGCGGGCTTAAGGTGGTAGGTCTGATTCCGTTGCATGATTTGCGCAAAGAGGCGCGGGAACTGAGCCAATTTACACTTTACATTTCATTGTTATCGCTTACAATCGCTTATGTGCTGGCCGTGCTATCGGCCGACAGGCTGGTGAAGCCGATCCGGCATCTGCAGTCCAAGATGAAGCTCGTGCAGAAAGGCTCGCTGAAGCAGCGTGCGGAGGTACGGACGCGGGATGAGATCGGTCAGTTGACCGAAGTGTTCAACGGCATGATCGAGGAGATCGACCATTTGGTCAAGCAGGTGTATGAGACCTCGCTGCGTGAGCGGGAAGCGGAGCTGTCCGCGCTGCAAAGCCAGATCAATCCGCATTTTATGTACAACACACTGGAGACGATGAACATGCTTGCGCTGCAGCATCAGAATGACGAGCTGTCCCGCATGATCGCCAATCTGGGCAAGCTGCTGCGTTATACGGTGGATAAGCAGGAGCGCCCGGTCTACCTGCTGGATGAGATTAGGTTCGTCGAGGCGTATCTGCAGATTCAATCTTTCCGTCTGAGCGGTAAGCTGCGAACCGAAATTCATATCGATCCCTCCTTAGAGCTGCTGCTGGTGCCCAAGCTCATCGTGCAGCCGCTTATCGAAAATGCCATCGAGCACGGCATCGGCCGGACGCCGCAGACCACCCTGCAGATAAGCGCCAAAGTGATCGGGGATTCCTTGTGCTTGATTGTTCGTGACGACGGCATAGGCATAGATGAGGCTCGGAGAGCGGCGCTGGTCCAGTCGATGACACGCTCCGTGAATGATGAGCTATCCTTACATAACGTTAAACGCGGGTTCGGGCAAGTATCCAGAGGCTTTGCCATGCGAAACGTTCATCAGCGACTGCGACTATTGTACGGAGAGTCGTACGGCCTGACCATCGAACAAACAGAGCTGCCGGGGACGGAGATCCGCATCTGGCTGCCGATGCAATGGGAGGAGTAACACATGTACAAAGTAATCCTAGTTGAGGACGAAGTGACGATTCGAAATGGCTTGAAGCAGCTGATTGAAGACACGATCGGCGGCTACCGCGTCATCGGCGAAGCAAACCATGGCAAAGAAGCGCTGGAGCTGCTGCATGTGATGCAGCCCGATCTGCTTATATCCGACATCCGAATGGCAGAGATGGATGGTCTGGAGATGATCAAGAGGATAAGAGAGAGTCATCGGCAGCTGCATCTGATTATCTTAAGCGGCTATGCGGAATTTGAATATGCTAAGCATGCGCTGCGTTACGGTGTGGCGGACTACTTGCTGAAGCCGATCGACCGGGTTGAGCTGAAGCAAGTGCTGGATAAATTCAGACATGCAAGGGAGCCTGATGCCAGCGCCTTGATTGGTGAGGCCCAAGAGGAGGGAAGGCAGGACAGACAGCTGATCCGGCGGGTTAAGACTATGATCGAGGAGCGACTGGATCAGGAGATCTCGTTGCAACTGCTCGCTGACCAGGTTCACTTGAATCATCAATATTTATCCGTACTGTTCAAGTCAGAAACCGGCCAGAACTTTTCTGCCTACGTCACGAGCCGCCGCATCAGCAAGGCGAAGGAGCTGTTGACTGGCACGAACTTGAAAATTTACGAAGTTGCCCAGTTATCCGGCTATATGAGCGCCAAGCACTTTATGAGCGTCTTTAAAAATGCGGAAGGCATAACCCCGACCGAATACAGAGAAAGCTCCCAGCACTAACCCCTCCCTTTGTTTGTAACATGGCGGAAGGGGTTTTTCTTTACATGCGCTTGGTGCTCGAAAAATCATACCTTTTCTCGAATCCGCATCATTTCGCCGGAGAAGTTTTTTTTCTATAGTTAGATCAGATGAAAACGCTTCTATGCGAGTGCTTCTATCATGAATGAAACTGAAGGGGAGAAGATCGATGAGAAAATGGGGTTTAACGGTGGCAGCTGCCACCCTGGCGCTGGGGATGCTTGCCGGCTGCGGAACGCCAGGCAACAATCAACCGCAAGGAAGCCCGCCAGCAGGAGAAAGCCCGACAGCGGGCGAGGCCGATGCACCGAAGCAAAAGGTGAAGCTGCAGTTCAGCATTTGGGGCAATGACGAGCACAAGGGCATGTACGAAGGACTCTTGGCCGAATTCAAAAAAACGCACGATCATATTGACGTGGAGATCATTACCATTCCATTTGCGGACTATCAACAAAAGCTGTCCATTATGGCCGCTTCCAAAACGGCACCGGATGTGGGCTGGCTGGCAGAGCGGATGATCCCGCAATTTATTGCCTCGGGTCAGCTGGTGGATCTCTCGGCCAGTCTCAAAGAAGATAATGACTATAACTTCGCGGATATCTATCCTTCTACGCTGGATTTGTTCACTAAAGATGAGGCGCTTTACGGTATTCCTTTCTCTACTCCGCCCGGTATTATCTTCTATAACCGCTCTCTCTTCGAGGCCAATAATCTCAAGACGCCGTTAGAGTTGGTGGCTGAAGGAAACTGGACGTACGACTCCTTCCTGGAGTCGGCCCGGGCCATTGCGGATCCGAGTCAGGGGGTATACGGCGTCAGGCTCAACCGCGAGTGGAAGAACTGGTATGATGCGTTACTGCCGATGTTCTGGGCACACGGAGCGGATGTGTTCAACGAAGATGGAACAGCATTTGCGCTGAACAGCGCAGAGGGCAAACAAGTTCTAGAAATGTACAATAATATGATTTTCAAGGATCAGGTTCATCCGAAACCGGGAGATGAGATTACATTTGAAACGGGTAAGGTCGGCATGTACTTGGATCGCTACAGCTACGTATCGAAGGCAAGAGCGATCACGGATTATGAGTGGGATATCGCTCCGATGCCGGAGGGCCCGCACGGTCGCGGCACTTCCATGGGATATGCCGGATATTCGGTATTCGATACGGAACACCCGGAGGAAGCGATGGCATTACTTAAGTTTTTGACCGGCGCACAAGCGATGGGTGTGACTTCCCAATTTTTCGTACCTTCGCGTCAATCGATTCTGGAATCCGACATTTTCTTGAATGCCGATGAGCTGCCTGGCAAGGAGAGCATTCAGATTGCGGTATTGGATCAGATGGAGCAGGCAAGAGTGGCTCCGAGTCACCAGAATTGGCAGCAAATTGATGTCCAGATGCAGACGCTTCTCGATTTGTTGTACACGCAAAGCATGTCGGTCGAGGACGTGTTGGCCCGGATGGAACAGAACATCACGCCACTAATGAAGTAACGGAGCTGATAAGACAATGAAACAACTGTCAGGAGCGGGGGCGGCTGAGATAGCGCCAAAAGTAAGCTATAACAGCAAAAGCAGCCGCCTGCTTCAGAGAGAGAAGTGGTACGGATACTTGTTTATTTCGCCTATGGTGCTGGGATTTCTCATTTTTTTGCTGGGGCCGGTCATCGCAGCTATCGCGATGAGCTTCACCGATCGCTCACTCATGGGAGATTACGCCTTCATCGGACTAGACAATTACAAACGAGCCTTCACGAACGATCCTGTCTTCTGGGAGACGGTCGGCAATACCTTGTATTTCTCGGCAGGTCTGGTGCCGCTCAATCTGATGATGGCGCTGGGACTGGCGCTGCTGCTCCAGAAGAGCATACCGGGTATCGGCTTTTTCCGGACGGCCATTTTCACCCCTGTCGTTACCTCTATCGTCGTCTGGGCTATTGTGTTCAAATACATTTTTGCCACCGATGCAGGCTTGGTGAACCAGATCTTGTCCATATTCGGTATACAGGGCCCGCAATGGCTGTACAGCCTGGAGCTAACGATGCCGGTGGTTATCATCGTCAGTGTGCTGAAGAATGTCGGGCTCAATATGGTCATATTCCTGGCAGCGCTCAAAGATGTGCCGCCCATGTATTACGAAGCTGCCAAAATCGACGGAGCATCCAGGTGGTTGACCTTCCGCAAGGTGACGCTGCCGCTCATTTCTCCATCCGTATTCCTGGCACTGATCCTCACGTTGATCGGGTCGTTGAAAGTATTCGGGCAGATTTACGTCATGACCGGAGGCGGTCCGGGAACAAGCACGTATGTCATGGTGTACTACATTTATCAGCAGGCGTTCAAGCTGTTCCAGTTCGGCTACGCTTCTGCCATTGCATTTATTCTGTTTATCCTCATATTCGCACTGACGCTAGTGCAGTGGACAGTAAGGAAGAGGTGGGTGCATCATGAGCAATAATCGCGCCGGACGATACATGAAGCATTGGCCGACCTACGTGATGCTTAGTGCCGTATCGCTCATTATTTTGGTGCCGTTCTACTGGATGGTTACGACATCGCTCAAGCATCAGACCAAGATTTTTCTGTTCCCGCCGCAATGGCTGCCCAGTCCGGTCGTCTGGCACAATTATGTCGAGGTGTTCGAACGTCAGCCCTTCCTGCTCTATTTCTGGAACAGCGCCTATATCGCCGTTCTCGTTACCGGAGGCACTTGTCTGTTCGCCGCCCTTGCGGGCTATGCGTTCGCCAAGATTTCGTTTCCGCTCAAAAACGTCATTTTTCTCATGCTGCTCAGCAGCATGATGATACCGACCGAGGTTACGGCGATCCCGCTCTTCACCTGGTTCTCCCAACTGGGACTGGTCAATACCCACTTTCCGCTTATTGTACCGCCCATGCTGGGCGCGGGAGGGATGTTCGGCGTCTTTCTGCTCCGGCAGTTTTTTATTACGGTCCCGGGCGATCTGGATGAAGCGGCCAAGATCGACGGCTGCACGCCGTGGACGACCTTCTGGCGGATCATGCTGCCGCTGTCCGCGCCTGCGCTGGCGACGCTGTGCATCTTTACTTTCCTTCACAGCTGGAACGAATTTTTTGAGCCGCTGATATATCTGAATTCCAGTCATCTATACACGCTGCCGTTGTCGTTGTCTCTCTTCACGGACCAGAGCGGTACGGAATGGCATCTGCTGATGGCTGCTTCCGTATTGGCCACGCTGCCGCTGCTCCTTGTCTTCTTTGTAGCACAGAAGAAGTTCATTGAAGGCGTGACGATGACGGGGGTCAAATAACGTCAGCGTGCAAGGCAGCCACTAAGACCGCCGGAAGTACTTGGCTTTGCGTTCCTCCGTCAGCAGCTCCAACTGGCCGCCTTGCAGGATGTAGACGATATCACACAGCGACGCCAGATCCTCGTAGTTGTGGCTGGTGAGCAGCATGGTTTTGTTTTCTCCCTGCAGGGACGTGAGGATTTCTTTTATATCGTTATAGGTTTGATAATCCAAGGCGTTGAACGGCTCGTCCAGCACCAGAATATCCTGCCCTTCCATGATGGCCTGGGCGATGCCCAGCTTCTGCTTCATGCCAAGGGAATAGTTGGCGACCTTCGTCTTCAGCTCCGGATCGAGTCCGACGAGCCGCATGGCCGCCTTGATCTCGGCCGGACCAATGACGCGACGGATGTCCGCCAGAAACTTCAAGTTTTTGAAGCCGCTATAGAGACCGATGTATCCGGGGGTGTTGATGAACATGCCGACATTGTCAGGAAAGTCGAGCTCTTTCCCAAGCTGCTTGCCCCGGACTGACACGCTTCCTTGATCGGGCGCTGTCAGGCCGCAGATGATTTTGAACAGTACCGACTTGCCGCTGCCGTTGGCGCCGACGATGCCGACGGTGGTGCCTTTGGCGACCGTCAGCTGAATATTGGATAAGACAGGGATGCCATGAAATGCTTTGGATACGCCTGTCACTTGAATCTCAGTCATACCATATCACTCTCCCAGAAGAATCAGATAAACCGTCTGCGGTAGCCGCTAAACAGGACGTAACAGACGAGACAGACGATAATGATGCTCAGATACAACACAATGAACGAGACGGACAGCCCGGTACCGGGATCCGCAGCAAAAGGCTCCTGCCGGGCGAGACTGGATATGCCCGCCGGGACATAACGCAGCCAAGTGAACGGAAGCAGATAAAGACCATACAGCATGATGATGACAACAAAGCCGGCTGTGGTGCGCCGCGTCGTCAGATACACGGTCAACAGGATCAGCGACCACAGCAGCAGCTCAAGAAATTTGATACCTGTACCGTAGATCACATGCGCTGCTGCCCCCGATAGTTCACCGGCAAGCTGCGTAATCCCGCCGCCGGGCAGTCCGCCCAGCCAGGCTGCGAGCAGACTGCCCCCTGCCAGCAGCACTGTGTAGCCAAGCAAGAACAGGAGGATAACACCAAGGATGGACAATACCCATTGCCGCTTCGAACGCAGGCGGAACGTCAGCATCAGACTGTGGTCCAGCTGTTCGCGCTCCAGAAAAACAGCGATCAGGTAAAGAGGCACGATATTCATCATGAGCATCGCTGCAAACTCCAGTGGCTGGAATTGTCCCTGTCCATGTCCCCAGAACATCTGCAGCAAGTAATCTTCCCTCGTGCTGCCAGGCAGGTCGAGAATCTGCAGCAGCCTCCAGAGCAACAATCCGCCTACGCTGGCCACCATTGCAGCTATGCTGACGGGAGCCAGCAGTCTTCTCAGATAATACGGGGCGATGCCTGGCAGCGAGAAGGCGGGTATACGCAGTGTCGGTTTGCGGTTCCAGTGCTTGCGGATGACTAAGAAACAGCCGCAGACGATGATGGCAAGCGAGACGAAGCTCACGACTAGCGCATAGGGATAAGTCAGGTTGTACATAAAGATCACATAATTGTTGATGATCACAAACGGCAGACGGGTAAGCTCTGGCATCCGCTTCATCGCGAACACCATGAGGAAATAGAGAACCACGAAAATCCATACGAGCTTCCGTCTGCCCAAGAAATGATGCAGCGTCATAAACAGAAGCGACAGCACACTCAATCCTGCAATCATGTAGATGACAGATACTGCAGTAGCCTGCCATGGGGTATGAAAGTACTCGCTGAACATCGTCAATAGTTCGAGCCTGAGATTACTCGGATCCTCAGCCGGAAAGGACATGTCATGAGACAGCCCGATTCCGACCATTGCAATGACGGCGAGTTGAATACCTGCAAACACGGCCATGTTGACCGTCAAAGCGGCCGCCTTGGCGCTATAATACCTGATGTAGCTGCGAACGCGGAGCTGCACGTAATCCCGGTCATTCTCCAGGTGGGCGGACAGCAGGTAAAAGTAGACGAGGGTCATGAAAAAGGTCAAATAATAATGATCCGAGATTATCGTCAATACAAAATTGGCATGGGAAAATTCATAGTCCCGCCGTTCAGCCAGGCTGTACACCCCGCATCCCAGCACCAGCAGGACCAGTCGGGCGCTCAGGAAGCGCCGGACTTCATAGGCAATGATGGCTCGCATGCGTCTGGCCTCCTATAAGTTTTGCGAAGCAAAACTGGCTTCGAAAGCGAGTGCTTAGTTTTCCGAAGGAAAACTCGCTTCGGAAGCATACACTATGACGGGTAAACTGTGACTTTTTTGATCTTGGTGTAGAACAAGGCGATAAAAGCCATGAACAGCAAAGCAAGTAAAGGACCGACAAATAACGGAAAGTAGCCGTATTTGTCGACACTGTAAAACTCGGGATTAAAGCTGATGTATAGCCGGTGATTCATATAACCAATGATCTGAAGAAGATAATTTTCCAACATTACATAAATAAAGGGCCCGGTCAGAATGACGAAGATGTTCTGAATAAAGAGCGACAGTACAAAACCCATCGTAGCGACTAATGCGGACAAGATGCCTTGCCAAAAGCTTAATAGAAGCCCATATACGAGCGGTTGATGAACGAACAAGGGGCCTAGGAAATGCTGGCTCTCCAGCCGGGGTACTACCTCTCCAGTCTCCGGACTGATCAAGCCATAAGAAGGTATAATACCCGGCTTGATAAACAGCGAATAAACAACACCGAGGAACATCGCAATGAACATAACCAGAAACGATGATGAGGCTGCGGCAATCCACTTGGACCATAGATAACGGCTTTTGCTCACGCGAGGCAAGGTATACAGCAGAAAGTTGTCTTTGCGTTCGTAGTACATCAGCCAGCACACCGGCATCACCGCGATAAAGGGAAACAGGAAGACGATAAACTCAATGCCGACCTCCCACGCTTCGAGGTCATGCTCCAACGAGTAGTTTTTATACAGCGTACCGGTTAGTGCAACAACCGCAGCGGTCACGAGTACCAGCGTAAAGAGGACAGGCCATCTTAATTTCCTCCATTCGAGCAGCAGCAGATTTTTCATACATTCCTCCTATAAGTTTTGCGAAGCAAAACTGGCTTCGAAAGCGAGTGCTTAGTTTTCCGAAGGAAAACTCGCTTCGGAAGCTTGGCTTAACAACATGAGACTACTATAGCCCTGACGCACGGACGGGACAATAGCTGGGGAACAAACAAGGGTTTTACAGGAATGAACGTTTTTCATTCCTGCAAAACCCTTGTTTGACATGCTAACCATCACGTGTTCTGGTTCGATATTGCGCTTATCCATTATGCTCCGATATATAAGCCGTGTTAAGTGTACTTTTACATCTGCAAGACAATAATGACGGCCCAAAGGGAGAAACAAGTGCACTTTTGCACTAGTGGGCCGTAACGAAGTATCGATGTTCTCTCGACCGGAACAATCGGCGTTACATTCGGTTATCCCTCGGATATGATCAGGACTCACGGAATCAGCACTCCAATCGAAAGATAGGGAATACCATCTAATTCCGTATTCCGGGTGATGATCTTGCCGCGCTGTTGCAGGACGATCCGTTTTACGTTGTACAGGCCGTAGCCTCTAGTGCCGCCCCCGGCATTTTTGGTCGTGTAGCCTCTGGTAAACATCTGCCCGAATTCTTCCTGCGAGCGGGCCGCGCCGGGGTTCAGGACCGAAATCTCTGTATGTGCGGAGTCTGCGGCCCGGCGGGTGGTGATGATGATCTCGTCTCCGGGATAGGAGGCTTCGATCGCATTGTCCAGGAGCACGCCGATGATCTCGATCAGCTGATGCTCGTCGGTGGCCATGGCTGCGAAAGAAGCGTGAATCCGGCTGGTCAAGGTCAGCTTGAGCACCTCCGCCATCTTCATCTTGGAATAGACGAAGCCGCCGATGACCTTGCTGTCGATCTGCAGCACTTCCCGGACATCCGAGCGCATGATGACTTCTTGGGTATAGGCGGCCATCTGCGATTGCGCCTCCTGCAGACTATCCGAGGTCTCCACGATGCTGCGGGCGGCTAGCAGCTGATTGTGGAATTCATGCTGCCGTGCACGCACCTCCGACACCAATTCGTCGATGACCGGGATATACTGCTCGATAGCGGCAAAGCGTTTTTCCCGACGCGATCTTGTATTATGTTCGTAGATGATCCAGAGGTTCATACTGATGACCAGTGAGAATACGATAAGAATAAATAACAGATTTTCCAGCACAAACGCCGTGTCAAAATTGGAAAAGACAATGATGGCCAGCACGGCAAGTGAAGACTGGATCAGCATGACCCGGCTGAACAGCCCGCTGAAATCATCGAGAAACCCGCTGCCGCGCTTGAAGAGAAGCAGGTAATATAAGCCTGCGGCGAGCAGCAGCGTCAGCGTACGGTGCAGATAAGGGAATAAAGCTGAGGCGCTGTCCCCCAGTACCAGACCCGCTGCCGAAATGCTGAAGGTGCGCAGCAGGATCCAGATCAGGAAGCTGAGCAGCGTGACGACGATCGTCTTCATATTGGAAGCAGGGCGGATCCAGGCACTGTTCAAAATCAGCAGACCGCACACCATCAGCAATAAAAAGACCGGATTATTGACCGGCAGAATATCAAAATTGTTGATGTTGAACATCTCGAACAGACTGCGGGCGTGAGTAACATCAAGCCTTAGCAAGATGCAGAATCCGTGAAAGGAAAAAAACCAGGCGACCACGCTTTTCTCCAGCCGGATCGGCTGCCCGGACAAAGCATAGCAAAGCAGCAGCATAATGACCGAGTCCAGCAGGACCTGGATATAGATCATCGGCTGCCTCCAGCCAGTAGGTTGTCGCGGTATTTTTGACCGATTGGGATCGGTGGCGCTCCCTCTGTCAGTACTGCTGTCCCCACCGTTTTGTCTATTCTGGCAAGATACGCCTTGTTAATAATGTAGCTCTTGTGACATTGGACAAATGACGGATCGTTCAGCAGCTCGCCCATCTTGCGCAGTGAAATGCCCGCCAGCTTGTCTGCACGGAGGCCATGCCCGCTCTCCCGGCGATGCAGCACCAGGTTTTTGCCAAACGATTCGATATAGACGATTTCTCGCATCTCGTATTCAAAGATGTGACTTTTCTGTTCGATCCGGATGGTCGGTCTATGGTGATCTGAGGTCAGCTGCCCGCGGTACTGAAGTGCTTCTTGCAGCGCCTCCTGCACCTCTTCCCGGGTGAAGGGCTTGATGAGGAAGCTGTAGCATTTGATCTCCCGGTAAGCTATAAGCTCTTCACCTGCAAGAGCCGTAGCAAAAACAATCGGCGTATAGCGATAAGGGGCCATGCCCCGCAGCTGGCGGGCCAGCGTCGTCCCCTTATAATCCGTTAATTGGATGTCCAGCACGAACAGATCGATGGGCTGCTCCGCGGCGATCCGCAGCGCTTCCGCAGACTCTCCGGTCGTCCAGACCTGCCCGGCGCTGACGAGTTCCCGCAGAATCGCCAGCAGCAGCTTCACGATATGCGGATCATCCTCTACGATCAAGATGTTCAATTCAGACACCCCCATTCTCTAGCCATGTTATCTATCATTATTTACGGTTCTCGCCGGATGCGCAACCACCTCTCAAAAGATTGCATTTAGTAATTGACTGGACGGCCCACATTCTGCTAAAGTGATAATACCTACCGAAATAATAGGGATTATCATACCAATGCCTGTACGGGGCGATCGGACATACCGAAGGTCTGGGAGGGTTACTCAAGGTGAATGTGATGTTTCGCAGCCGCTGGTGGAGCTTCGGGTTCCGAAGCACTGTCATGCTGTACTTTATCGTACTAATCGTCTTACCCATCATTGGCATCTACGGCCAATCATTCTCGCTCGGCTGGTCCCCCTTTTGGGAGAGCGTCAGCGACCCGCTCGCCTGGAAAGCTATCCTGCTGACGATCCGGCTAGCTGTCATAGCCGCCCTGATCAATATCGCTGTCGGCACGATGATCGGCTGGGTGCTGATCCGGTATACCTTTTGGGGCCGCCGGCTACTGAACAGTCTTGTCGATCTGCCGTTCGCACTGCCGACAGCCGTAGGCGGACTCATGATCCTGCTGCTGCTGGGACCCAATAGTCTGGTTGGGGATATTGCAGGCTTCTTCGGCATCGAGATTGTCTTCCATGAGCCTGCGATTGTCATCGCCATGGTCTTCGTCACCTTCCCGTTCGTCATCCGTGCCGTGCAGCCTCTGCTGGAGGAGATGGACCGTTCGGAGGAAGAGGCGGCTTATACGCTTGGGGCCTCCAAGGCCAAGACCTTCTTCCGGGTTATCCTGCCGACGATGATGCCTGGGATTCTGAGCGGGGGCATGCTGGCATTCTCCCGGGCGCTGGCCGAGTTCGGAGCGGTCGTCCTGATCGCGGGCAATATCCCCGGCCGGACACTCGTAGCCTCGGTCTACATCTTCGGCGAAGTGGAGAGCGACAACCCGCAAGGGGCGGCTTCGGTATCCATCGTCCTGCTGACGCTGTCCTTCCTTATCCTCTGGATCGTCAATCTGATCCAGTCCAGGAGGGCGGGCGCATGAAGAAGCTATGGATTACGCTGACGTACGCCGTCTTTACGATCCTGATCATCATCCCGCTGGTCCGCATCTTTATCGGATCCTTGGATGAAGGCTTCAGCGGCTTCCTGGAGGCGATCACCCGACCGCAGTCGCTGCATGCGCTGTATATGACCGGCCTCATCGTCGTTATCGTGACGGTTATCAATACGCTGTTCGGGGTCATGCTCGCGCTCTATCTGGTCCGGGCAACCTGGCTCAGCAAGCGGCTGCGTCAGCTGCTCAACAGCATTGTCGACCTGCCGTTTGCTGTCTCGCCGGTTATCGGCGGTCTGATGATCGTCCTCCTGCTCGGGCCGGGTACCGTGATCGGCAGCTTTTTCGGCGATCTGGGCTTCAAAGTCGTCTTTGCCCTGCCGGGCATGATCCTGGCGACGTTATTCGTTACGTTCCCGCTGATGATCCGCGAGGTCATGCCGGTGCTGCAGGAGATCGGGACACAGCAGGAAGAGGCCTCCTCGACACTAGGCGCCTATCCGTTCTATACCTTCTGGAAGGTAACCTGGCCGTCGATCCGCTGGGGCGTCATCTACGGCGTGGTGCTGACGGTAGCCCGCTCGATGGGCGAATTCGGGGCGGTGCTGGTCGTATCGGGCAATATTATGAACAAGACGCAGACGGCGACGACGCTCGTCTATCAGGATGTCGAGAATTTCAATGTGCTGGCTGCCAACAGTGTAGCGCTTGTACTGGCTGCAGTCTCGATTGGTCTGCTGCTGCTGATGGAGTGGGCAAAGAAACGAAGGGAGCATTAAGCCATGCATATCGAGGTCACACAGCTTAACAAGCATTTTGGCGAATTCCATGCGGTTCAGGACGTCAGCTTCTCCATCGAGAAGGGGCGGCTGATCGGTCTGCTCGGCCCCAGCGGCGGCGGCAAAACCTCCATCCTGCGTATGCTGGCCGGACTGGAGACGCCAACGTCGGGGGATATCGTCTTCCACGGCAAACGGGTCAATGACCTGCCGCCGCAGGAGCGCGGCATCGGATTTGTCTTCCAGAACTATGCGCTGTTCAAGCATATGACGGTCTACGACAATATCGCTTTTGGCCTGAAGGTGAAGAAGCAGTCCAAGGAGCAGATCCGCGAACGCGTCACGACGCTTGTTGAGCTGACCGGTCTCAAAGGCTTCGAGCACCGGCTGCCGCATCAGCTCTCCGGGGGACAGCGCCAGCGCGTCGCCTTTGCCCGCGCGCTTGCGCCGGAGCCGCAGCTGCTGTTGCTCGATGAGCCGTTTGCGGCCATCGACGCCAAGATCCGTCAAGAGCTCCGCACCTGGCTCAAGGAGATGATCGAGAGACTCGGCATTACCTCGATCTTCGTTACTCATGACCAGGACGAGGCGATCGAGGTGGCCGATGAGATTATGATCATCAACAAGGGCCGCCTCGAGCAGAAGGGCACGCCTTGGGATATCTACAAAAGCCCGCAGACCCAGTTCGTCGCCAGCTTTATCGGCGAGTCGACTATCGTCCAGGACGTCTCGCGGCTCAAGGGCTTCGAGGTGGCGGCCGAACGTCCGGGCGTCCGGGCACTGATCCGGCCGGAGTATATCGAGATCGGCAAGCCGCATGAATTCCGGATTGCATCGGCAACAGAGTCGGGCAAGATCAAGCAGCTGCACTTCCGCGGCAGCGAGTGGATGGTCGAGGTAACGGTCGGCGACACGACACTGATCACCTACCGTTCGCTGGAGAAAGAGATTCTGCAGCCCGGCGATGAGATCAGCGTCCTCGTGCACAGAGCCTATCTGTTCACCGACGAAGACAGCTGGATTATGGAGAACCGTCTCAAAGAAGATCCGATGCCGGTTCACATTTAATAATAATAACACGCGTTCAAACTATGCGTTCAACCTTTAACAGAAAGAGTTGTGTATATAGATGCCATTAACCAACCTCATCAGGCGTTCCTTAGGGCGCAGCATGCTTTTGCTGCTGCTGTGCGCCGCGCTTGCCGTCAGCGGCTGCTCTGGAACTGATCATGAGACGGTGGACGGCGAGCCTGCCCTGCAGGGTGACATCACCCTGGTGATCGGCGCTTATTCGGTCGTCAAGGATGTGTTCGCCGAGCTGCTGCCCATGTTCCAGGAGCACTGGCGGGAGCAGACGGGGCAGACGGTGACCTTCCAGGAATCCTACGAAGCGTCGGGGACACAGGCGCGCGCGATCGTCGGCGGCTTCGAGGCGGATGTGACAGTCTTGGCCATGGAGGGCGACGTCGAACGAATCGAGCGAGCGGGGATGATCACGCATGACTGGCGTCAAAAGGCTGCAGGCGGGATGATCACACGTTCGATCGTTGTGCTGGGCACGCGGGAAGGCAACCCGAAAGACATCCGCGATTGGGAGGATTTGACCCGGGATGGTGTCAAGGTGCTGTACCCCAATCCGAAGACCTCCGGGGGCGCGCAGTGGGATATCAATGCCATCTACGGTGCCGGACTCAAACGCTCGGAGCGGCAGGGAGGCGTGGCGGATCCGGCTTATGCCAAGCAGTTCCTGGAGCAGGTCCATGCCAATATCGAGTCGCTGGACAAGAGCGGACGCGCTTCGATGGCTGCCTTCGAATACGGCGTCGGCGATGTCATCGTTACTTACGAGAACGAACTGATCGCCAGGATCGCGCAGGGCGTGCCCTATGACATCGTGATTCCGCAGGATACGATATTGATCGAGAATCCGGCTGCGGTGGTCGACAAGAACGTGGATATGCACGGCACGCGCGAGGTCGCAGAAGCCTTTGTCGACTACTTGTACGGAGAAGAGGCGCAGTCGCTGTTTATGGACTATGGCTTCCGGCCCGTCAACGAAGCGCTGGAGGGAGCTGCGGCAGACCAGTTCCATGTTCCTGAAGGACTCTTCGATATCGAGTATTTGGGCGGCTGGCCGCAGGTGCGCGAGCTGCTGTATTCGCGCCGGGGCATATGGTATCAAGTGCTCGCAGGCATCTGACGCTGGCGGGGAATATGCGCAACCAAAACAACCATCCTGCGAACCGGGGAGCCGGAACGCAGGATGGTTGTTTTTGTACATCACGATTTGCTTCAGGCTTCAACCGTGCGGCCAAGCACGAACTTCTCGATCACGTGGCGCACGCCTTCTTCATTGTTGGAGCGCGTCACGTAGTCGGCAATCGCCTTCAGCGGCTCTACCGAATTGGCCATCGCCACGCCCAGTCCCGCTACCTCCAGCATCTCGCGGTCGTTCCACGAATCGCCGATCGCGATCACCTCATCCATCGTGCAGCCCACATGATGGGCAGCCATATGCTGCAGCGCGTGGCCTTTCGTGCCTTCTTTATGCATGAACTCCAAATAGTGCGGCTTTGACTTGGTAATGTGCACGCGGTCGCCGATCAGCGGCGCCAGCTCCAGGGCAACCTCGTCCAGCAGCTGCGGATCGTCAATAATCAGCAGCTTGTTAAGCGGCTTGCGGATCAGGGACTCCAAGTCCGGCTCGACCAGATAAGGGATGTTGGACAATCGGGAGTAGCCCTTGGCCTTGTCGTTGTCTTCGCGTACATAGAGCACATCGTCCACATAAAGCTGCAGGTGCAGCCCCTTGCGCGAGCAGTATTCCAGCAGCTCCAGCGCGGCGTCCTCCGGCACGTTGCGCTCGTAGAGCACCTCTTCGTCGATCAGTGTCTTGACGAGCGACCCCTGGTAGGTGATGATCGGTACGTTGAGGTCGATCTGCTGGGCAATCTTCCGGGCAGACGCGTACATGCGGCCTGTGGCCAGCGTCACGGTCACACCTTGCGCGACGGCTTCGATGAGCGCCGAGCGGGTACCCTCGCTAACCTGGATATCATCGTTCAGGAGCGTATCGTCGACATCAATGGCTATCAGCTTATAAGTCATGGGTTTCTCTCCTTGTACATGAGCTAGATTGATTGTAGCGGAAAAGCTATACCGGCACAAGACGTACAAGCGTCTGCTTGAAGCCTGGCCACGAATGCGATAGAGTGGTATCAATAGCAAGTTTGAATGGAGGACAGCAGATGAATCTACCCCAATCACCGAAGCGCCGTCAGCGGCGGACTGCGCTCCTCGTTATTCTCTGCTTAATCACTGTCAGCCTCGGATTTGCCGCGGGCCGGTGGTCGATGCTGCTGCAATATCCGATGCTGCAGGAGCCGGTGTTTCGCAACCTGGATACGACATACAAAGAGATCATGAACGATTACCTGGACGGTGCAGAGGCCAGCAGCCTGCTGCACGGGGCTGCGGAGGGAATGGTCGACTCCCTGAATGACCCTTACTCCAGTTACTATACGACAGAGCAGGGATCAAGCTATCTTGAACGGTACGAGAATTCATTTGTAGGCATCGGACTGGAGCTGCGCCAGGAGGACGGGAACTTCTTGATCGAGTCTCTGGTTGCAGGCGCGCCGGCGGATCAGGCCGGATTGCGCAAAGGCGATATCCTCATAGAAATCAACAATATGGAGCTCGCAGGCAAGACTCTGACTGAGATCGTCCAGTTGACCCGGGGCGAAGAAGGCTCCGAGGTGACGCTGACCATCAAGCGCGAGGGGATGCAGGCCCCGTTCGAGCAGGTGCTGGTCCGTGCTCCGGTGCCGGTCATTACAGTGGAGTATGAGATGCTGGAGGATGGGATCGGCAGCATCCAGATCATCCGCTTCTCCGAGGACACGGCCGCCGAGTTCGACGAGGCTGTCCGGGAGTTGACGCGTCAGGGCATGAGGGGGCTGATGCTGGATCTGCGGATGAACCCGGGGGGGCTGCTCCGCCCGGCGATCGAGATCGCCAGCCGGATCGTCCCGCGGGACGAAGTGATCGTGCAGGTCGTCTACAAGGACGAGAAGCATCACAAGACGCACCGCTCGCGGCAGGAAGAGCCGTGGGTGCTGCCGCTCGTCGTCCTCGTCGACGAGAGCAGTGCGAGCTCAGCCGAAGTGCTGGCTGCAGCACTCAAGGATTCGGCCGGGATCGAGATCGTTGGGGTCAAGAGCTTCGGCAAAGGCATCGTCCAGACCTTTCAACAGTTCGAGGACCATTCGGTCCTCAAGCTGACGGAGGCGCAGTGGCGCCGGGCGGACGGGAGCTGGATTCAGGACGTGGGCATCGAGCCGACGGTGGAGGTGCGCATGCCCGACTACGCTTTGCTGCCGTCGCTGCCGTCTGATATCGATATCTCAGAGGGAAGCTTCGGCCAGCATGTCAAGACGGCTGAGCAGCTCCTCGCCACGCTTGGGTATCATCCGGGCGAACCGGAGGGCATCTTCGACGAAGAGACCCGGGCGGCCGTCCAACGTTTTCAACGGGATGAGCAGCTGCCGGTGGATGGCGTGCTGAGCGGCAGGACCTCGTATCGGCTGGTCGAGCGCGTACGTGACAAAGTTGTCCGCGAGGATCCCCAGCATCAGCGTGCAGTCGAGCTGCTGACGGCTATGCTGCGGGAACAGGACCCCTCTTGATCCGCAGAGCAGTCAGACGACACTGTCCGTTTGCCGGGCAAGCACGGTTCATCGATGATTTCACTGGACCGGAGTCTAGTTCATAATCAGACAAGGGACGGTTTTCATCTCCATGATCGCCGACTATCATAAATGTAACGGAAGACAAGGGATGCTGTATTCCAAATTTATGTATAGGTGGAGAATGATCGATGGAGAAGAAAACCGTCTATATTTTATTGTCGGACACGGGGACCTTGTTCACAAGGATGATAAGGCTGTATACCAGACAACCGCTCAACCACGCCTCGATCGCGTTCGATGCCGACCTGCGGGAGGTATACAGCTTCGGAAGGAAAAGTCCGGGCAATCCATTCATAGGCGGCTTCATCAAAGAGGATCTGAGCAATGAACTGTTCCGCAAGGCGACCTGCGCGGTCTACAGCTGTCGTGTCAGCAAGCGCAAATACGACCAAATCCGTAATTATGTTCGGAGCTTTGAGCAGAATCCGGAGCGTTACAAATACAATCTGCTAGGCCTGTTCGGCGTTATGCTCCAGGTTCGAGTCAAACGGCAGCATGCTTTCTTTTGTTCGCAATTTGTCGCTTCCGCTTTTGAGAAAAGCGGGGTAAGCCTTGTCCCCAAATGCGCTTCGCTGACGACCCCGGCGGATCTGGAGCGCTCGCCTCTACTGAAGCTGATGTTCCGCGGTGAGCTGAGCGGGTTTGACGTCCAGCGGGCTTGATTGTGCTCCGAGGCGTGCGGCAAGCATAAATACAATACAAGCCAAGATTGCCCAGACCTGATATGATAAGAGAAAACCAATCATCAGGAGCGTGGGAGCGTGAACGAAATTAGATGGGGCATCATCGGTTGCGGCAATGTCACGGAGGTGAAGAGCGGGCCTGCTTTTCAAAAGGCCGAGGGCTCGAGGCTGACGGCAGTAATGCGCAGGGACGGCGCCAAGGCGGAGGATTATGCGAGAAGGCATGGCGTGGGGAAATGGTATGCGAACGCGGATGACTTGATCCGCGACCCGGAGGTGGATGCGGTCTACATCGCGACGCCTCCGGCGGAGCATCTGCCGTACACGCTCCAAGCTGCTGAGGCCGGCAAGCCAGTATATGTCGAGAAGCCCATGGCGCTGGATGCGGAAGAGTGTCTGGAGATGGCTGAAGCGTGCAGGGCGGCCCGAGTGCCTTTATTCGTTGCCTATTACCGCCGGGCACTGCCCCGCTTCCTGAAGGTCAAGGAACTGCTCGATACGGGCGCGATCGGCCGGATCCATGCCGTCAACACCCGGCATTGGCGGCGTCCCTCCGAGCAGGAGATGCGCGGAGATCTGCCATGGCGGCTGCAGCGCGAGATCGCGGGCGGCGGCCACTTCGTCGATCTGGCGAGCCATACGCTCAATCTGATCGACTATCTGGTCGGCCCGATCACGCAAGCCGAGGGACGGAGCTCCAACCGCGGCGGCTACTATGAGGTGGAAGACCTCGTATCAGGATTCTACCTGACCGAGAACGGTATCCACGGCAGCGGCCAATGGGGGTACACAGTAGGGGTGGAAGAGGATATCAATGAGATCATCGGCAGTGAAGGCCGGCTTATGTTCGCCACCTTCGCTGAGACGCCCATCCGGCTGGAGCGGGGAGATAAAGTTCAGTCCTGGGACATCCCGCATCCGCCCCATGTCCAGCAGCCGCTGATTCAGACCATCGTGGATGAACTGAGGGGCGCGGGCAGCGGCTGCCCGAGCGATGCCGACTCGGCGATCCGCACCAGCCGGATCATGGATGAGCTGCTGCGGCCATACCGGCCCTGACAGTCGGGGCCAAACAATGGTAAAGGGTGCTGCCAACCGCTTAAGTGGTGCGGAAAGGGGTCAGGAATGCTTTAGGAATCGCCGTCTCGAAACGCAGCTGCTCTCCGGTGCGCGGATGGCGGAAGGCAAGCACCCGGGCATGGAGTCCGAGCCTGCCGATGATTTTGCTGGCAGCGCCGTACTTTTTGTCGCCGACGACAGGGTGGCCGATCTGTTCCATATGGACGCGGATCTGGTTTTTGCGTCCCGTCTCCAGCGTGACCTCAAGCAGGGAGTTGGTACGGTTGCTCTGCAGCACCTTGTAATGAGAGATGGCATGCTGTCCGTCACCAGGCCGCTGACTTGCATACATACGCAACGTCTTGGTCTCCTTCAGCCAGGACTCGATCTTCCCTTCCGGTTTTCGGACTTGTCCCTCGACCAGTGCGACATAGCTCCGTTCGGTGACGGCCTCCTGCCAGTCTTCCTGCAGCTGCTGCTGTACTTGCTCGCTGCGGGCGAACATCATCACGCCGGAAGTATCCCGGTCGAGACGGTGGACGATGAAGATGCGCTGCCCGGGGTCCTTCTGGCGTACATAAGCGGTAAGCTGACGATAAGCGGTAAGCTGTTCTTCTTTGTCCGATGCGATAGAGAGCAGTCCTGCGTCCTTGTGGATGACGATGATGTCTTCATCTTCATGCAGGATCGACATGCCTGTAAGCGGGGCGCTCTGCGGCTCCCGTTCTCCGACCATGACGAGCTGTCCCGGCTGAAGCGGATAGTTATGCGCGGAGACGGCTCGTCCGTCGACCGCCACCTGCTTGCGCGTCAACAGCGATTTGACGGCGTTGCGGCTGAGCTTGGCATACCGGCTGATCAAAAACGGGAGCAGCTCTTCGGCTTCCTTAACGGTAAACTGTCGTACTCCGGCTGAGGCGGCTTTTACCGTTCTTTTTTTGGCGGAGGGTATCTTGGCCTTGCTTGGGGAAGCAGGCTGTTTTTTTGGTTTCTTCATCATTGCGGGATCCGTCCTTTGCTTGGCATTATCCCCCTACTATAGCATGAGTTTGGCCCGGGCGCTATCGCGGCGGGTTAGTCGAGAGGAGAGTAGATAGGAATGACACAACAGACTGCGGAGCCGGTTATCGAAGCGCTTGGACTGGTCAAACGCTACGGTTCATTTACCGCTGTAGACGGTGTCTCGTTAGAAGTCAGACCGGGAGAGGTATTCGGCCTGCTCGGTCCCAATGGCGCGGGCAAGACGACCACGATGGAGATGCTGGAGGGGCTCCGTCTGCCGGATGCCGGCAGTGCGAGCATAGCCGGCTTTGATACGCGGACGCAGCTGGCGAGGGTGAAGGAGGTCATCGGCGTACAGCTGCAGTCCACCTCGTTGTTCGATCTGCTGACGGTCCGAGAGATCACTGCGATGTACGCCAGCTTTTACCGGGTACCGACACTCCCTGTAGAACCGCTGCTGGAACGGGTGCTGCTGCAGGAGAAGCTGGAGGCGCGCGTCAAGCATCTGTCCGGCGGTCAGAAGCAGCGTCTGGCGATTGCACTCGCTCTGGTGAACGATCCGAAGGTGGTGTTCCTGGACGAGCCGACCACGGGGCTGGACCCGCAGGCTCGCAGGATGCTATGGGACATCATCCTGGGACTGCGCGATGAGGGCAAGACGATCGTGCTCAGCACGCACTACATGGATGAAGCGGAGATCCTCGCCGACCGCATCTGCCTGATGGATCGCGGCAGGGTTGTTGCTCTGGATACGCCGCGGCAGCTGATCGAGCGTCTGGCTTCGGACAGCGCGATCGAGTTCGAGGTGACGGCGGCAATGCCGGATGCAGAGCGCGGCAAGGATCATCTGCTTGCGCAGCTGCGCGAGCTGCCGGCAGTCCGGCAGGCAGAGATCCGCAAGGATCACGTCCTCCTTTACACCGGCGACCTGCAGTCCTCGCTTACCGCACTCGTGGAGATGGCAGCGCGGGAGCGCCTGCCGCTTACGGGTCTGCAGACCCGCACAGCTTCGCTGGAGGATGTCTTCATCCAGATGACCGGAAGGAGTCTGAGAGAATCATGAAAGCCTATAAGCAACTGACATTGGCGCAGCTCAAGCTGTTTGCCCGCAACCGGCAGATGCTGTTCTGGAGCGTCGCCTTCCCGATCTTCCTGATGGTGATGATGGGCTCGTTTCTCGGTCAGGGCAACAACCTGTCGCTGCAGGGCATCCTGGTCGATGAGGACGGATCGCCCGCCTCTATCGAACTCAAAGAGCGGCTGCTCGCCGCAGGAGCGCTGTCCCTGAGCGAAGGCGACGATACCGGAGGGGCGATGGCCGCGCTGCGCGGCGGTGAGACGTCACTGGTCATCGTCCTGCCTGCCGGCCTGGGGGCGGCAATCGATGCGGATCTTCCGGACGGAGGCGGTGCGTCGCCAGTCCGCCTGTACACGGATGAAACGCAGCTGACGGTGTCCGAGCTGGCGCGCACAGCGGTTACGTTCATCATCGACGAGGTCTCCAAGGAACGGACCGGCTATGTCCCGCTGCTTGTCGTGGAAAGCGAAGGCATCCAGTCGCTTGAGCTGTCTTACATCGATTTTCTGGTACCCGGCATCGTCGCCATGATGATCATGACGACCAATCTGAACGGTGTAGCCGGGCAGATCTCCTCCTGGCGGGAACGCGGCATCCTGCGCCGCATGCAGAGCACGCCGCTGCATGCGTCATCCTTTATCGCCGCCCAGATCACGGCCAGACTGTTGTTGAACGGACTGCAGGCGGTCATCGTGATCGCGATCGCCCAGCTTGTCTTTGGCACGCAAGTGAATGGCTCGTGGCTGCTGCTGTTGGCCTTTGTCGTCGCAGGCACGCTGGCTTTTATGTCGATCGGCTTCATCATCGCAGGCGTCGCCAAGACACCGGAGAGCGCCGGACCGATCTCGGGCTTCGTCTCCTTCCCGCTGCTGTTCCTTGGCGGGGTATTCTTCCCGATCCAGAACATGCCTGAGCTTCTCCAGCCCATCGTCAAGCTCCTGCCGATTGCGCATCTGTCCACGGCGCTGCGGCAGATCATGAACGTTGGCGCCTCGCTCGGCGATGTCTGGTTCGAGGCGGCCTTGCTTGGCGGCTGGCTTATTGTCGCCTTCGCTGCCGCAACCTTAACCTTTAAGTGGGAATGAATCGCTCCAAAGTTTAGATAGACAAAACTCGGAGACCGGTGATACGATATTGTGGCATGGAAGAAAAAGGTACATATTGGAGGAAAACGGACGACATGAAAAGAGTACCCCGCCTCATTGCAACAACGGTAATCGCAGCCAGCTTGGCCTTTCAACCCATCTCCGGCTGGACGCTGAAGCCGCTCTCCGTTTCTGCCGCCGCTACGTTGTCCGAGATCCAGGTTGTCGTCGATGGCGAACGCTTAGCCTTCCAGACGGCGCCGTTCCAGCAGAACGGATATACGCTGGTGCCGATGCGCACGGTATTTGAAGCGCTTGGCGCCAAAGTAAGCTGGGAGCCGCAGACCCAGACGATTTTTGCATTAAAGGACGGCATCTCGATCTCACTCTCAGTCGGGGTCAAGCATGCGGTCGTCAACGGCAAGACGCAGCAGCTCGATGCGCCCGCACAGCTGCTGCAAGGTGCGACCATGGTGCCGCTGCGATTCGTAGCCGAAGCGCTCGGCGCCGAAGTCGCGTGGGACGGCGCAGAGCGCACTGTAAGGATCCGTTCGGCGGAGCAGATCTGGGCCGACGAGATGGACGATATCGATTGGGCCGGGGAGTGGGAGCCTGCTGTCTGGCATACGAGCGACATCGTGGCCAGGTATGACGATAGTGTCGTGACGATTCTCACGGATCGTTCCCAGGGCAGCGGGATGGTCGTCGGCGACCGTCTGGTGCTGACCAATCATCATGTGGTGGCCCGCGCCTCTTCGGGAACCGTAGAGTTGACGGACGGCCGCTCGATCAAGATCAACGGGATCGTTGCTTATGATGAAGCTGCCGACCTCGCTGTCATCGAGACCTCATCCGATCTTGATGCTTTGCCTGTGATGATCGACGAGGGCTTCCGCTCCTACAAGGGAGATCCCGTCATTGCGATCAGCAGTCCCAAGGGATTCCGCAATACCGTATCGGAAGGCGTCATCAGCAATTATCATTACGAGGACGGGGTCGCTTATATCCAGACGACTGCCCCCATCGACCGTGGCAGCTCGGGGGGCGCCTTGTTCAATCAATCCGGCATGGTCATCGGCGTCATCACCTCGATGATTCCCGATACGACGGCACAGCTGAACCTGGCCGTCTCGGGCGAGCATATCTTTGCTTTGTTGGAGCAGGCGGAGGGTCGTACCGCAGCTGCAGCGTTCCTGCCGTCGTCCCTGCCGGATACGCTGGCAGGCGCCTCCGAGGCCAGCATCGCCCAGCTAATGGAGGAGGAGTTCTCCGTCTTATGGACCGAGGCGGGTGCGACCGTGCTGACGGACTGGCAGGTGAAGCGCGATGCTCAGGGCTGGCTGATCATCCACGCCCGGATCAATCCAGGGTTCTATACGACGTATGCGGACAAGATCCGGCAGGATATGCGGTTCTGGGCGCTCAGTCTGGGTGCCGATCTGCAGCGGCTGCTGCCCGAGCAGACGATCCAGGTGCTGGTCCGCTACGAGCAGGAGTTTGCCTTTGAACCGCGCGGGTTCGCCCCCGGCGAAGTGATCAGCCTGGGCAATCAGAAGTGGAAAGTCAGCCACCCGGTTATCGATCTTCAAGTGAAGGACCGCGGCTATATTCGCATACCGGACTAATTCATTTATTCTTCTGTAGAGCTCTGCCGATTATGCAGGGCCTTCTTTTTTGCTGAAGGATTGGGTACAATGGGGGTAGTTTGACGTTTGGAATGACATATTTGTGAGGAGTATTACCATGAAAGTAGTGTTATCTACCCTTAATGCCAAATACATCCATACCTCGCTGGCGCTGCGCTGTCTGAAGGCGTACAGCGAACGGGATTTCGATATCGATATCGCCGAATTTACCATCAAAGATCCGGTTATGAATATCGTCTCCGATCTGTTTGCCAAGGATCCTGATGTCATCGGCTTCTCAGTCTACATCTGGAATATCGAGGAGACGATTACCGTCATCAATATGCTGCGGAAGATCAAGCCATCGCTGAAGATCGTCCTGGGCGGCCCCGAGGTCAGCTATGATATGGGGTATTGGATGGACCGGCTGCAAGAGGTCGATTTTATCGTCGTCGGCGAAGGCGAGGAGACGTTCCATCATCTGCTCAGCGAGCTCGCAGGCGAGCGCAAGTTTCATATGGTCTTCGGCTTGACCTACCGCAAGCACAAGGCCGACGGCGAGGTTGAGATCGTCATGAATCCGCCGCGGCCGAAGCTAGATCTGGCCCAGCTGCCGAGTCCTCATCGTTTTGCCGAGGACATCCCTCATCTCCCCAACCGCGTCGTTTACTTTGAGACCAGCCGCGGCTGCCCGTTCAGCTGCCAGTTCTGCCTGTCCAGCATCGAGGTGGGCGTCCGTTATTTCGATATCGAACGCACCAAGGCCGATCTGCTGTATCTGATTGAATCCGGCGCCAAATTGATCAAGTTTGTCGACCGGACGTTTAATATCAAGCGCGACTATGCGCTGGAGATGTTCAAGTTCCTGATCGAGAACCATCAGGGAACGGTCTTCCAATTCGAGATTACAGCCGATATCATGCGTCCGGAAGTCCTGGATTATCTTGCCGAGCATGCCCCGCCTGGCATCTTCCGCTTCGAGATCGGCGTCCAGTCGACCAACGATCTGACCAATGAGGCGGTGCAGCGCCGCCAGAACTTCACCAAGCTGACGCGGACGGTCACGAAGGTCAAGGAAAGCGGCAAGATCGACCAGCATCTGGATCTGATCGCAGGTCTGCCGCACGAGGACTATAACAGCTTTCGCAAGACCTTCAACGATGTGTTCGCGCTTCGTCCGGAGGAGCTGCAGTTGGGCTTCCTCAAGATGCTGCGGGGCACCGGGATGCGGCTGGATGCCGAAAAGCATGGCTACATCTACATGGATCGGGCACCGTACGAGATTCTCGGCAATGACTTGCTGCCGTTTGGGGATATCGTCCGGATCAAGCGGGTCGAGGATGTGCTGGAGAAGTATTGGAATGCGCATCGGATGGATCATGCCTTGCTGTATCTGGTGGAGCGGGTGTATGACTCGCCATTTGATTTCTTCCAGCAGTTCGGCGATTACTGGGAGGAGCAGGGCTGGCAGAAAATCGGTCATCAGCTGGAGGACCTGTTCTCCCGCCTCTGGGCGTTCCTGGAGACGCACGCAGCTGCGAGCGGCTCCCGTTCCCTTGATCGGACTGTCGTGCTCGGCTTGATGAAGCTGGATTACTTCCTTAATCACAAGTACAAGCCCCGCAAGGTCTGGTGGGGGCACGACATGGACAAGTCCGAGTGGCAGGCCTGGATGAAGCGGCTGGCGCATCAGCCTGCAGACGTCTCGCCAGCCTTCGAAGCGCTCGGCATGGGCGAGAAGGAGCTGCACAAGCACGCGGTGATCGAGCGGATCCCGTTCGACATCCAGGCCTATGTGGAGGCAGGCAGGCTGGAGCAGGGCGAGACGCTGCTGGTCGTCCTCTATATGCCGGATGAGGCGGGACGTCAGCAGGCTTCGCCTTATTATTTGCGCCTCTCACGACAGGTGGCTATCGGCTAAGGTGAGCGATGCGCAGACCCAAAAGGGACCTTCAACGGAAAGGTCCTTTTTGTCATATTAGCCCCCATGCCGCTGAGCTGCAACGCACCTCTCTTCTCCTCAGCTTTTTCTTATCGTGCGAGTATAAGAGTAACGCAGACAAACGGAGCCCAGCGCGTAGCTGTAGGCGCCGTCTATTGATGCTTACAGCGCCCTCGACCAAGCGGCCTAAGGCAGTTCGCTGCGGATGACGGTCAGCTGCCCATCCAGCTCGTAGGCGCCCAATGTAGCAGGGAGCAGGAAGCACTCCCCGGCTTTGACCTCGAGGGAGCCGTCCGCCCAGCGCAGCGAGCCGCTGCCGGCGGCGATGACGAGGATGACAAAGCTGTCGGATGGTACAGCAAGGCTGGCGACACCGTCGATGACACCTTTCTCGACGATAAAGTAAGGCGAACGTGCGATCTCGAGCCACTCCCCGGCCTGTACTCCCTCCGTATCCGTATAAGTGGCTCCTGCGCCTTCATAAGCCGTCACATTGAGCGAGTCTTCGACATGCAGCTCGCGGAGCTGGCCGTCCAAACCGGGGCGGTCGTAATCGTAGACCCGGTAAGTCGTGTCAGAGTTCTGCTGGATCTCGGCGACGACGATGCCGGCACACAGCGCATGCACCGTGCCGGCAGGGATGTAGAACGCATCCCCAGCTTTGACAGGCACCTCCTGCAGGCAGTCCATGACCCGGTTCTCCGCCAGCGCCTGCTCTAGCCGGCTGCGGTCGACGCCTTCCTTGAGCCCGTAGATGATCTTGGCGCCGGGCTTGGCGTCCAGGATATACCACATCTCCGTCTTGCCCAGCTCTCCGGCAGGGAGCTTGTCGTAGTCGTCCTTGGGATGGACCTGGATGGACAGATCATCATTGCAGTCGAGCAGCTTGATGAGTAGCGGGAAGCGGGCCCCTTCCTTGTAGCCCTTGCTGCCGAACCAGGCAGCGCCGTATTGCTGGCGGATCTCATCGAGTCCCATGCCGGCAAGCTCGCCGTTTACGGCCTTAGTTGTACCGTTGGGATGGTCGCCGATCATCCAGCCTTCGCCGATATTGCCTTCCGGCACGTCAAGACCAAAGCGCCGCAGCGCTTGCCCGCCCCAGATGCGTTCTTTCATCTCGGGTCGGAATTGGATCGGATACGGTTTGATCGTCATGGTAATCTCTCCTCTGTATGTAAGTTGCGGACTTTTTGAACAACCTCTAAGATTGGCGGCGTTTCTCGATAGCGATGAGAAAGGGCGCCCCCTGCTTCTGCGGCATCCGGTATTGAACGCACTGACAGAGCGATGGAGACTGGGAAGCGGCCCAATCTGTCACGGCATCCGCCTCCTCGGCGCCCCCAGGGTGCCCGGGATAGACGACCGCAGTGATGATCCCGCCTGGCCGGAGCAGCTCAAGCCCGTCAGTCAGTGCGGCGATCGTCGAATCGCTGCCGGTAATGATCCGCTGATCAGCTTCAGGATCAGGGAGATAGCCCAGGTTGAACATAATGGCTGATACACTGCCCTGAACCTCGGGCGGGAGGAGCTCCAGCATGTGGGCGTGACTGTGCGCCAGCAGGACGATCTTGGGACGCCGCGAGCCTGCTTCCCCGGCGAATCTGGCATCCAGCCGGTCAGCTGTACGCTCCAGCGCCAGCGGCTGGATATCAAAGGCGTAGATCGATCCCCGGGGGCCGACCGTCTCGGCCAGGAATTGGGTATCGACGCCTGTGCCGGCGGTAGCGTCGATGGCGACATCCCCAGGGAAGAGACGCTGGGCGATCCAGCTCTGGGCCAGGGTCAGCACGGAAGGAAAGCCCATCAGCTGGCGCTCCAATGCTTGCCCTGCCAGCTATCGCGCCGCTTCAATTCGGCATCTATGCCATTGAGCACGTCCCACTTGTTCAAGCTCCACATCGGACCGATCAGCAGATGGCGCGGCGCATCGCCGGTCAGACGGTGGACGATCATCGAGGGCGGCAGCAGCTCCAGCGTATCGACGACCAGTCCGATGTACTCGTCTCGCTCGAGGAAACGCAGCAGTCCGGCATCATACTGCTTGACCATGGGCGTCTTGCGCATCAGATGGAGCAGATGGATCTTGATGCCCTGGACGCCCATGCCAGCGACGGCGAGGCCGGTCTGCAGCATCATCTCCCGATTCTCCTGTGGGAGACCATAGATGATATGGGAGCAGACCCGGATGCCGCGCGCTCGCAGCCGGGCGACGGCATCGGTATAACAAGCGGTATCATGGGCGCGGTTGATCAGCCTGGAGGTGGACTCGTGCACAGTCTGCAGTCCTAACTCGACCCAGAGGTACGTGCGTTCGTTCAATTCGGCCAGGTAATCCACTACATCCTCGGGCAGGCAGTCCGGGCGGGTGGCGATCGAGAGTCCGACTACCCCTGGCTGCTGCAGGATGACTTCATAATACTCCCTCAGCACCTCTATAGGCGCATAAGTGTTGGTATAGGCCTGGAAGTAGCCGATATATTGGGCCTGGGGCCATTTGATGTGCTGGCGGCTGCGGATGCTGTCGAACTGCGTGACGAGATCGTCGCGGCGGCTGCCGGCAAAATCACCTGAGCCTCGGGCGCTGCAAAACGTACAGCCGCCTGCGGCTATCGATCCGTCCCGATTGGGACAGGTAAAGCCGGCGTCAAGGGTTACTTTAAACACTTTCCCGCCAAACTGCTGCCGCATCTCATGGTTCCACGTGTGGAACCGCTTGTCCTGCCACAGCAAGGGACTGTCGGCGGAGTGGATATGGGTATACATGATGGACAAACCCTTTCTGCATCCCCGGACATTAGGGGATTCGCAAACTTTCACCGCTTTTTATTGTACCTGAAATGAGGTCCAGGCGCCAATGATGAAAACGTGAAGAAAAATGGATTTTGGGCTTGCAACACCTTACATGATGTGTTATATTAAAAGTGTGATAAATCAAGGTTTTTCACAACTTCCGATGCCACGCCACTCGTCATAGCAGATCAGTATTATGGCTATACTGTTACTATCCAAAACGTGAGGTGATGAGGAATGAACACATCCGTAAAAATTCCCCAAGGCGATGAGAAGATCACAGTCGAACTGACGGTAAAGGAACTGATGGCGCTTACAGGGACCCGCTTCCACGGCGACCATATGCTGGAGATCGGAGCCCGCAAGAAGCTCAAGAGTGTCCTCGCAGACACCTACAGCATCGAGAACGCCAAGAGAGACCCGATCGACTACCAACTGCTTAACTAGTCCAACTTGACAGCAGCCTGCGGATCATGGATCCAGAGGCTGCTTTTATTTTTGTGCAAGTTCTGGCACAATAGGACGATAACCAATGTTGATGGAGGAGCATAAGATGCGTTTGCGAGGAAGAAAAGGAATACGAGAAAGCCTGGAGGCTCAGCCGGAGCTGGTCGTCCTCGATGCCAAGGGGTACAAGGGGCGCTGGCGCGAGTTCTTTGGCAACGACAATCCGATCTATATCGAGCTCGGCATGGGGAAAGGCCGGTTCATCAGCCAGATGAGCGGCCAGAATCCGCAACACAACTATATCGGCGTCGATATGTATGATGAGCTGCTGCGCCGCGCCAGCGAGAAGGCCCGCGCGGTCTGGGAGGAGAAGGGAGAAGAGCGGCCGCCCAATCTGGCGCTGCTCAGGGCCAACATCGAAGACATCGAATCGATGTTCGACCCGGGCGAGATCCGGCGGATCTACCTGAACTTCAGCGATCCTTGGCCCAAAAGCAAACATGCCCGCCGCCGGCTGACTCATCCGCGTTTTTTGGCGAAGTATGCAGCTCTGTTGGACGAGCATGGCGATATTCAATTCAAGACGGATTCCCGGTCGCTATTCGAGTTCTCGCTGAACAGCTTTGCCGAGATGGAGCTGCTGATGCACAATATCTCGCTCGATCTGCACCAGGACGGCATCCGTGAGGACCTTGTCCTTACTGAGTACGAAAGCAAGTTTATCGACAAGGGTCAGCCGATCTATCGGCTGGAGGCGCTTGTCGGCGCCACGGCGTTGCGCGCATACAGGGAACGTCGTGATGCAGCCTATCAGGCGAACGCGGGCCAAAAGGAAACGACCAGCAAGGCGGTTACCGAACCAAGCGCTGCGCCCGCAGCTACGTCTGAAGGATAGTGCAGGCCAAGATACATGCGCGACCACGCCACCGAGATGCCGATGATCATAACGGGCGTCAGCAGCAGCAGCGACATCTCCGGATGAACGAACAGCCAAGGCATCAGCCAGGCGCAGACGGCGGTGGTATGCCCGGAAGGAAACGAAGGGTCGAGCAATGTACGTTTGCCGGTATTAACATTACTCAGCGCCTGGTAAGGGCGCAGCCGCTTGAACTTGCGCTTGACCAGCGCAACCGGCAGATGGCTGAGCGCAACGGCGGTCAGCGCTTGCCAACCGGCAGTGCTCCAAGGCGGACTGGCAAGCAATCCGATCATCAGCGAAGCGGTTAAAGTGAAGGTAGCGCCCCCCAGATGGGTGATGGAGCCAAGCCAGCCGCTGAGCAGCCGGTTGAGCAGCAGATTGATCGGTCTGCGGTTAGCCCACAGAAGCATGCGCTGTTCAGCTTTGATGAGCCAATTTGTAACCCGCTGCATTAGGGTACCTCCCGTTTTTTTGTTCATGGTCACCTCCAGTGTAACGGCCGATTGTTCTCGTCATGTCAACGGTATAATAACGTATATTAAGATCGGTTTAAAGGTTTTTTTATTTTATCATCCGTCTAAGCGACCGGCGTTCTCAATGAGAATGCCGGTGTTTTTATTTGTAGGCGGCATCGTTCAAGCAGGGTTAGCGCGTCTTTAGAAAGGTGTCAATTGTTTTAGGATTCCCTCCCGATGGCTATAGATGTAGTGTGGAGACCAGATTGAAGTACATAGGAAAATGATTGTGAGGGAAAAATAGTGTCACGTCGCGCACATTTTGTAACCTTTTGCTGAGCGGCGCCGTTTATAAGGACAATGGTAGCTAAAGTTGAGCTAGACGCCGTAAATGCGATGAAGGGGTCAGGAAACCGAGGAAAGCTTGCACCAGAGTATCAATTGGCTGGAAAATCATGCCTAGAGATATATTTAAGCTGAAAATCCGGTTTTGACAATTGATCAGAAAGCGAGCAAAATCAATATGGCTGCTACACATAAAAAATGCAGCCTGCCCTGACGACAGACATGCATACAGAGAGAAAAGTCTGCGAAGCGAGACATGTACAGAGAGAAAATGAAAAAAAAGGGGTCTTAAGGGGGCACAGTCAAGATGGTAGACGGTTTTGTTATTGGCATGCAAATTTTATTGGCTTTGGTAGGGGTGTATCAGTTCGGCATCGCGATGTTCGGACTGAGGCGCAGGCGGCAGATGCGTCAGGCGGCGCCGCGCAAATCATTTGCCGTCCTCGTGGCGGCGCACAATGAAGAGCAAGTCGTCGGCGCGCTGATCGACAATCTGAAACGGCTGGATTATCCCAAAGAGCTGTACGACATCTTTGTCATCTGCGACAACTGTAACGACGGCACGGCTGATGTCGTGCGCAGCCATGGTGTCCGGGCTTGCGTCCGCACCAATCCCCATCTCCGGGGCAAAGGCTATGCGATCGAATGGATGCTCAGCGAATTATGGGCGATGCCTCGCTCGTATGACGCTGTCGTCATGTTTGATGCCGACAATCTTGTGAGTACCGATTTTCTGAGGCATATGAATGCCGACCTGTGCGAGGGCAAGCAAGTCATCCAGGGGTACCTGGACACTAAGAACCCAGGCGATTCTTGGGTTACGGCCGCCTACGGCATTACTTACTGGTACTGCAATCGACTGTGGCAGCTCTCTCGCCGCAACCTGGGGATGGCCAACTTCCTGGGAGGGACGGGCATGTGTTTCGAGTCCG
This sequence comes from Paenibacillus jepli, assembly GCF_047238105.1. Lineage (NCBI taxonomy): Bacteria > Bacillati > Bacillota > Bacilli > Caryophanales > Paenibacillaceae > Paenibacillus > Paenibacillus jepli. Next base: position 1,256,491 of record NZ_JBDFMD010000001.1, on the reverse strand, counting down.
CTCTGCTCAGAGAGATGGGCTGGGGAGCGACGAGCCTGGTCGAGGATCTGGAATTTACGATGCGCTGCATCCAGCGCGGGATTCATCCGACCCTTAACTACGAAGCTAAGGTGTTCGATGAGAAGCCGATTACGTTCAAGGCGTCGGCGAGACAGCGGCTGCGCTGGATGCAAGGTCATTTCCATGTGGCCAGGCGGTTCTTCTTCCCTCTGCTGTGGCAAAGCATCCGCGAGCGCAGCTTTGTCAAGTTTGATGCGGCACTCTATTCGGCCAGCGTGTACAACGTCTTGCTGGGATTCCTGCTGACCGCGCTGCTGTGGGGCGATTACATCCTGCCGGCGGACAATGTCTTTGCTTCCATGTATACGTATCTTCCGGCAGGGATCGTGGCCTTCGCCATGGCGATGGCGGTCATCCAATTCCCGGCGGCGCTGATGCTGGAGCGGGTGACATCCTGGAAGATGTACGCCCATCTTTTGACACTGCCGCTCTTCTTGCTTTCCTGGCTGCCTATCACCTGCTATGCTTTTTTTACTCAGAACAACAAGCAATGGAGCCACACCCAGCACACGAGGGTCATCCGACTGGAGGATGTGCAGAGCAAGCAAGCAGGCTAGAGCTCAGTTGTTGACAAGGTTTGTGCAGCGTGCTATAGTATTTAAGTGGTTATTGCCACACCTTCAAGAAGAAGCGCCCGCTTCTCACCTGACCAACACGGGTTGGCTGGTTATTCGATGAATCAACCGTGCCGGCAAGTCGCTATGGCGACGATCGCCTGCTGAGGAATGGTTATGGAGTGCGGGTCCGTGAGGGCCCGCATTTTTTTGTTTTATCGGGCCCCCCGCAAAGGTCCTGATGACGCTGCGAAGTTAGGGCTTCATTTTGCGGGGATAGGTGACAATCTCGTCGGCAAGCATGTAGAAGACTATGGAGGTGGAACGTTATTAGCAGAGAACATCAGATCAATGACGAAATCCGGGCAAGAGAAGTACGCCTGGTAGGTGCAGAAGGTGAACAAATCGGCATCAAGCCGTTTCGTGAAGCGCTCCAAATGGCGATAGATCTTAACCTGGATCTGGTTAACGTCGCTCCTACAGCGAAGCCCCCCGTATGTCGGATTATGGACTACGGCAAGTTCCGCTACGAGCAGCAAAAGAAAGAAAAAGAAGCACGCAAAAATCAAAAAACTGTCGATCTGAAAGAGGTCTGGTTCCGTGTGAACATCGAGGACAACGACTATCAGACCAAGATGCGCAATGTCGTCAAGTTCCTGAAAGAGGGCGACAAGGTGAAATGCTCGGTCCGCTTCCGCGGCCGGGAGATCACGCACGCTTCGATCGGACAGCGGATTCTGGACAACCTGGCAAAGGAAGTCGCGGAGCTCTGTGTTGTGGAACGCATGCCCAAGCTAGAGGGCCGCAGCATGATTATGATTCTTGCGCCAAAAACTACTTCTTAACCAAAATACCCTAGGAGGACCACAACATGCCTAAGATGAAAACACACAGCAGTTTGAAGGACCGTTTCAAAATTACCGGCACCGGTAAAGTAAAACGGTACAAAGCTTACAAAAACCATTTGCTCTCCCATAAGTCCGGTCGTCAGAAGCGCGTCCTGTCGGGACAGCCGCTGATGGCAGCAGGCGACGTAAAACGTCTGCAACGCGGTCTGGACAACTTGAAGTAATTATAAACACAATCAAACAATCAGTTTTTAGCAGCGAAACAATAGAGCGATTAAGCACATTACAGGAGGGCTAATTCATGGCAAGAGTGAAAGGCGGCTTTGTCCGCACGCGTCGTCGCAAAAGAATTTTGAAGCTGGCAAAAGGATATTTCGGTTCCAAACATAGACTGTTTAAATCGGCAAAAGAGCAAGTGATGAACTCACTGCTCTATGCTTATCGTGACCGTCGCCAGAAAAAGCGTGATTTCCGCAAGCTGTGGATTACACGGATCAATGCGGCAGCTCGTCAAAATGGCTTGTCCTACAGCAAGTTTATGTACGGTCTGAAACTGGCCGGCGTAGAAGTCAACCGCAAAATGCTCGCCGACCTGGCAGTGAACGACATCGGTGCGTTCAACTCGCTGGCTGGCGTAGCCAAAGACAAGCTGAACGCTTCCTAGGCGATTCAGCCTGCTCTCGGCAAGGCCCGGTGTCCCTCGCGGATATCCGGGCTTTTTTTTGTAGATGGATAGACGAAGCCCAAATTTGTTGCCCGGTAGACAAGGGTACAGGCTCACCTCCCTCCCTGCGAATACACTGTTGCATCACGGGAGAGGAGGGATAAGATGCGCAAAGTATCCCGGGAAGCAGCTCGCAAGCTGGTCGGCAAAGCCATCTACGCGGTGCGCAAGGACGGTACGAGAGTAACTGGCCGGCTGGTCAAGGTCAGCGGTCAGCGCCTGATTCTGCGTCCGCTGGAAAAAGGTAAAAAGGTGAATACCAAAGCAATCCTGCCGTTGGTCCTGTTCGATCTGCTGGCAATCGGTACGCTGCCGTTCGCAGGCGGCTTTGGCGGCGGCTTTGGTCCAGGGTTTGGTCCTGGCTTTGGCCCTGGTCCTTACGGAGGCGGCGGCTTTGGACCTTATGGCGGCGGCTACGGCGGCAAGTGCTGCAGCAGCGGTCCGTTCTTCTATTAACTATATCGACCGGGGCACGGGGGAATACCCAGTGCCCCGGCTTTTTTTTAGAATATTAAAGTATATGTCTTACAAATCTACTTGGCTTCTATTTCTCCGGAATGAAACGCGCTGCGCCGGTGCTTGCGAAGCTAGTTTTGCTTTGCAAAACTTTGCGTTAGCCGTTTCACCTTATACAAGACGCTTGTGCAGCTCAAAGCAGCGATAGTCTGACAGATAGCTCGTCGTCACATATCCCAGCCGCTCGTAGAAGCGGCCGGCGCGTATATTATCCTCGTCCACGAATAGTCTGGCGAACGTGCAGCCCGACGACAGGCCGTGCTGCTCGGCCCGGAGCATCAGCTGCTTGCCCAGGCTGCGGCCCTGTTCACGGGGATGCACAACGAGCATATCGATCAGCAGCTGCTCCCCGGAAGGCACGAGGTGGACGAAGCCGAGCGGCAAGCTGCTGCGGCTCCGGGCAGCCACAAAGGTCTGTCCTTGGCGAAGCCGTTTGGGGAGTTCCCGCAGTACTTGCGGGTCGCCTTCGCGAACTGTGTGCGATCTGGGGATCAACTCGGTCCGGATAAGACGAAGAATCTCCTTGGTATCCTGGCGCTGGTTGCGCGGGCGGATGATGGTCATCGTTAGGTCGCGCTCCTTCACCGTTCTGACTTGATCCGCATGGTTGCGGGCAAGATATTATATGATATCGGGGGCCGCAGCGTACGTTGCGGATCAACTTTTTGGGCGCCCATCCGATCCTGGTCTTGACGAAGCGACACACAGCGCATATAATTAAAGCTAACCTATCATAAGCAATCGGCAATGATGAGGACGAAGTGTTAAGGGCCCTTTTGCTCAGAGAGTAGACGGATTTGCTGAGACCGTCACCAGAATCCCTTTTCTACGAGCTCACCTCGGAGCTGTTTTCCTGAAAATCCTGTTGGACTACTAGGGAGAATCGCCCGGCACGCGTTACAGTGCCGCAGGTAAGTGCAGGCTGCGACCTGTCTTACTTCATGAGGTTGTATGTCGTGAGACGTATGACAAATTCGGGTGGTACCACGGAAGCTAGACCTTTCGTCCCTCAACACAGCAAGTGTGTTGGGGACGAAAGGTTTTTTTGATGCCTGGAGCCCGCCCGGCACAAAACCTGGAGAAGGAGGATGACTATGAACGCACAAAGTGCAGCGCTAAAGTCAAAGGAAGAAATAATGGATAAGCTGGTGAAGCAAGAGGTCATCAGCGGCTCGGAAATACTGCTTCGCAGCTTGGTTCTGGAGGGTGCGGAATGTGTCTTCGGTTACCCCGGCGGTGCCGTCTTGTATATTTATGACGCCATGCACGGCTACTCCGATTTCAATCATCTGCTCACCCGTCATGAGCAAGGCGCCATTCATGCGGCTGACGGCTATGCGCGGGCCAGCGGGAAAGTCGGTGTATGTATCGCCACCTCGGGTCCGGGAGCAACCAATCTGGTAACAGGGATCGCTACTGCCTACATGGATTCGGTGCCGCTGGTCATCATTACAGGCAACGTGGCGACGACAGCGATCGGTACCGACGCCTTCCAGGAAGCGGATATCACGGGCATTACGATGCCGATCACCAAACACAGCTATCTCGTGCGCAACGTCGAAGACTTGCCGCGTGTTATACATGAGGCGTTCTACATCGCCAATACCGGCCGCAAAGGACCGGTACTGATCGATATTCCGAAGGATGTGTCCGCCCAGACAGCCTTGTTCAAGCCAGTAGACGAGGTCAATATCCGCGGCTACAATCCGACTGTTCACCCTAATAAGCTCCAGGTTGACAAGATGCTGAAGGCGATCACCGAAGCCGAGCGTCCAGTCATCCTGGCCGGGGGCGGCGTGGTCTACTCTGGCGGCCACGAAGAGCTGCTGGAGTTCGTGACCAAGACCCAGATTCCGGTGACGACTACGCTGCTCGGCCTGGGCGCGTATCCGAGCGGCGAGGGCCTCTGGATGGGCATGCCGGGCATGCACGGCACGTACACGGCCAATATGGCGATTCAATCGGCCGATCTGCTGATCAATATCGGCGCGCGCTTCGATGATCGAGTAACGATGAAGCTGCAGGGCTTTGCCCCGCATGCGCGGGTCGTCCACATCGATATCGACCCTGCCGAGATCGGCAAAAACGTCCCGACGGAGATCCCGATCGTCGGCGACATCAAGACGGTGCTGCAGCTCGCTAACCGCGAAGCGAAGCCGGCTGTGCGCGCCGATGCATGGCGCACCCAGATCCAGGAGTGGAAGCAGTCGAAGCCGCTCAAGTACATCGACTCCGACACCGTGCTGAAGCCGCAATGGGTCATCGAGATGATCCACGAGACGACGAAGGGAGAGGCCATCGTCACCACGGATGTCGGCCAGCATCAGATGTGGGCGGCCCAATACTACCGCTTCAACCAGCCGCGCTCGTGGATCACCTCCGGCGGACTGGGGACGATGGGCTTCGGCTTCCCGTCGGCGATCGGTGCCCAGATGGCATGCCCGGATCGGGTCGTCGTCTCGATCAACGGTGACGGCGGCATGCAGATGTGCGCTCAGGAGCTGGCGATCTGCGCCATCAATAATATCCCGGTCAAGGTCGCGATCATCAACAACCAGGTGCTCGGCATGGTGCGGCAGTGGCAGGAGATCATCTATGACAATCGTTACAGCCACATCGACCTGGCAGGCAGTCCGGATTTCGTCAAGCTCGCCGAAGCCTATGGCGTCAAGGGCTTCCGGGCCACCGGCAAAGAAGATGCGCGGGCGGTCTGGGAAGAAGCGCTCCGTCATCCTGGCCCTGCCGTCGTCGAGTTCGTCGTACGGAAGGACGAGAATGTATTCCCGATGGTCACCCAGGGCAATACGATTAGCGAGATGATAATGGGGGATTCGGAATGAAGAAATTTACGATAGCCGTACTGGTTAACAATCAGCCTGGCGTGCTGCAGCGGGTCTCCGGCCTGTTCGGCCGCCGCGGCTTTAACATCGAGAGTATCACGGTAGGCACCTCCGAAGAGCCTGGACTCTCCCGGATGGTGATCGTCACCAGCGGCGATGACCGTACGCTTGAGCAAGTCTCCAAGCAGCTGTACAAGCTGATCGATGTCATCAAGGTTACCGATCTGAGCGCTCACCCGATGGTTGGTCGGGAGCTGGCGCTGATCAAGGTGAGCGCGGAGCCGAATGCCCGGCCGGAAATTCTGGGTGTCGTCGACACCTTCCGGGCTGCTGTCGTCGATATCGGTTCTCATACGCTCATGGTTCAGGTGGTCGGAGATTCTGAGAAGATCGATGCGATGGTCGAGCTGCTGAAGCCTTACGGCATCCGGGAGCTGTCCCGGACAGGCGTGACGGCGATGATGCGGGGTAATGCGCGCTAATCGCGCGCATCCGCAGGACTAACATATAAGCTTACCCGTATTATTGAACGGGAGCTTGAGCGGGCGACAACCGGCGCTTGTCTTTCGCCCCTTCGAGCACCCGTTCAATAGGGTTCAAATTAAAGGAGGCATTCATTCTCATGGCAGTTAAAATGTTCTATGAAAAAGATGCGGATCAAAACGTTCTGCAAGGCAAAACAATCGCGGTTATCGGTTATGGCAGCCAGGGTCATGCCCAAGCGCAAAACTTGCGTGACAGCGGCTTGAAGGTTGTAATCGGTCTGCGTGCAGGCAAATCCGCCGAGAAAGCAAAAAACGACGGCTTCGAAGTTCTTTCTGTAGCTGAAGCTGTAAAAGTGGCTGACGTGGTCCAAATCCTGATGCCGGATGAGACCCAAGCTCGCGTATATAACGAAGAAATCAAACCGAACCTGAAAAAAGGCGCGGCTCTGATGTTCTCGCACGGCTTTAACGTTCACTTCGGACAAATTGTACCTGACAGCAACACGGACGTATTGCTCGTGGCCCCAAAATCTCCTGGCCACATGGTACGCCGTACGTATGTTGAAGGCTTCGGCGTGCCCGGGCTGATCGCGATCGAGCAGGATGCTACCGGCAACGCGCAAGCAATCGGTCTGGCTTATGCCAAAGGCATCGGCTGTACCCGCGCTGGCGTCATCGAGACATCGTTCCGCGAAGAGACCGAAACCGATCTGTTCGGTGAGCAAGCTGTCCTGTGCGGCGGTACAAGCGCATTGGTAAAAGCAGGCTTCGAAACATTGGTAGAAGCAGGCTATGCGCCAGAGATGGCATACTTCGAGTGCTTGCATGAGCTGAAGCTGATCGTGGACCTGATGTATGAGGGTGGACTGTCCACTATGCGCGACTCCATCAGCAACACGGCCGAGTACGGCGACTATGTCACCGGACCTCGCGTGGTTACGGAAGAGACCAAAAAAGAAATGAAGCGCGTACTGGAAGACATCCAGGCTGGACGTTTTGCCCGTGACTTCATCCTGGAAAACCAATCCAATGGCGCTACACTGACTGCGACTCGCCGTCGTGAAGCCGAGCATCCTATCGAGCAAGTGGGCAGCCAACTGCGTGAACTGATGCACTGGATCAAGAAGTAAGAAGGATCAGCAACCAATAAAGTAATGCCGTCTATCCCGGACTATCCAGGCAGAGGGGCAGGCCTTTCCTTCAAGGGAGGTCTGTCTGCTCGCGCTGGTATCCGGGATGTTGGTTTGTAAACGGGTCAGTCTTCATATTACGGGGACAGGAGGCACTAGCATGCGCAAAATCTATCTATTCGACACGACGCTGCGTGACGGCGAGCAGTCGCCGGGCGTCAACCTGAACACGCAAGAGAAGGTCGAGATCGCCCTGCAGCTGGAGAAGCTGGGCATAGACCGCATCGAGGCGGGCTTTCCGGCGGCTTCACCTGGCGACCTGGCGGGTGTGGCAGCGGTGGCCAAAGCAGTCAAGAATGCCTCGATTATCGGTCTGGCGCGTTCGCGGGAGCAGGATATCGATGCTGTCCGGGAGGCACTTAAGGATGCTCAGGATCCTTGCATTCATCTGTTCCTCGCGACTTCGCCGATCCACCGCAAGCACAAGCTACGCATGGAGAAACATCAGGTGCTGGAAGCGGCTGAACGTGCGATTCGTTATGCCAAGCAATATTTCAACAAGATCGAGTTCTCGCCGGAGGATGCGGGACGCACCGAGCTTGACTTTCTGTGTGAAGTAACGGAGATGGCGATTCGGGCGGGCGCGACCGTCGTCAATATCCCGGATACAGTAGGCTATATGACGCCGTCCGAGTTCGGCAATATCTTCAAGACGCTCAAGGAGCAAGTGCCGAATATCGAATCGATCCAGCTCAGCGCCCACTGCCATGACGATCTCGGGATGGCGACGGCCAATGCGCTGGCAGCCATCAAAAACGGCGCGGACCAGATCGAAGGGACAATCAACGGCATCGGCGAGCGCGCGGGAAATACAGCTCTGGAGGAAGTGATCCTCACGCTGGCTACGCGTTCCGAGTATTATCAAGCCGAGACAACAATCCAACTGACGGAGATCGCCAAAACGAGCCGTCTGGTGAGCAAGCTGACAGGCATGGTCGTGCCTGGCAACAAAGCGATCGTCGGCGCCAATGCGTTTGCCCACGAGTCGGGTATCCATCAGGACGGGATGCTCAAGGAGAAGACCACGTACGAGATCATCTCCCCGGAAACCATCGGCCTGAAGGAGTCGAAGCTTGTCCTGGGCAAGCACTCCGGCCGTCATGCCTTCCGCGAGAAGCTGCTGGATATGGGGTACGAGCTGTCGGATGAGGCGGTCAATGCGGCATTCGCCAAGTTCAAGGAGCTGGCGGACAAGAAGAAAAATGTCAGCGACGAAGATATCCGGGCCATGCTGGAGGAAAAGCTGGTCGAGACGCCGGAGGTATTCACCCTGGAAGCGGTGGAAGTCAGCTACAGCAACCAGTCCACGCCGAGTGCCATGGTACGGATCCGTTCAACCGCTGGCGGCGAGCAGGCAGTGACGGCGGAAGGCAACGGCTCGGTGGATGCGATCTATAACGCCATTGACAAAGCCACTGCAGAAGTCGTCGAGCTGGAAGACTATTCGATCAAGTCGGTTACCCAGGGCAAGGACGCGCTCGGCGAGGTCCATGTCGTGCTGCAGCAGGATGAGGTATCCGCACAGGGTCGCGGTCTCAGCACCGATATCCTGGAAGCGAGCGCCCGCGCCTATGTCGACGCGCTCAACCGTCTGATCGACAAGCGCAAGTCCGGCGGGCGGCGCGACAAAATGAGCCTAATCTAGGGGAATAACAAAAGGAGTGTAGCCACATGGCAGAAACGAAAAAAATCGCGGTCATTGCCGGGGACGGTATCGGACCTGAGGTTGTCGCGGAAGCGATCAAGGTGATGAAGAAAACCGAGGAGCTGTTCGGACTCAGCTTCGAATTTGAGCACGGGCTGTTCGGGGGCATCGCCATCGATGAGAAGGGCACGCCGCTGCCGCAAGAGACGCTGGACATCTGCAAACGCGCAGACGCTGTCCTGCTGGGCGCCGTAGGCGGTCCGAAATGGGACAACAACAGCAAGGAGCTGCGTCCCGAGACTGGGCTGCTGGGCATCCGCAAGGAGCTTGGCCTGTTCTCCAATATCCGTCCGGCGACCGTCTTCGACTGCTTGAAGGAAGCGTCCACGCTGAAGCCGGAAGTGCTCGAAGGTACAGACCTGATCGTCGTCCGTGAGCTCACAGGCGGCATCTATTTCGGCGAGAAATTCCGCCGCGAGGGCGAGCATGGCCAGGAAGCGGTCGATACTTGCGTCTACAACGTGACCGAAGTGGAGCGGATTGTCCGCCAGGCGTTCGAGATCGCCCAGAAGCGCAGCAAGCGTCTGGCATCGGTAGACAAGGCTAACGTACTCGAGACATCGCGTCTGTGGCGCGAAGTCGTCAACCGGATCGCGCCGGAATACCCGGACGTAGAGCTGGAGCATGTACTCGTCGACAACTGCGCGATGCAGCTGCTGCGTCGTCCGGCAAGCTTCGATGTCATCGTCACAGAGAACATGTTTGGCGATATCCTGAGCGACGAAGCAGCGATGCTGACCGGTTCGATCGGCATGCTCTCCTCTGCTTCCCTGGGCGAAGGCAGCTTCGGCCTGTACGAGCCGGTGCACGGCTCGGCGCCGGACATCGCCGGTCAAGGCATCTCCAACCCGATCGCGACGATCCTGTCGGTGGCGCTGATGTACCGTCTGACCTTCGGCTACGATGCCGCCGCGCAGGCGATCGAGGACGCTGTTGCAGAAGTGCTGAACAACGGCCACCGCACGGGCGACATTGCTGTCGACAAGAGCCAGGCGATCGGCACGACCAAGATGGGCGACCTGATCGTAGCCGCGCTCAAAGCGTAATACCGCTAGCAAGCAACCTCGTTATAAAGTTTATTTTCGGCATGGTTGACGCCCCGCATTTGTGGGGCTTTTTTTGTCTTTGACAGCAACGTATACAACTGGCAAGCTTCCGATCCCGAGGGCCTGTCGCGGCCGGCAGTTGATTGCGGTATCGCCAAAAGTGGGACGCGGAGACGGGGCAAGACATTATTTTTCTCATTTTTTTAATTTTTTTTATCGAAATCAATTTATGATGCAACCATTCGCCCTTCTCATCCGTCTTATTAGTATAGAAAACAAAAATCTAACAAAGAGCTGGTTCAGCTTCCTCCGGACAGGGTAAGGAAAATGTAAGGTGGACGGGAATATGCTATAAAAGGGAGAGAATGCAATGAAAAAACCTCTGTTGAGCGCACTTGTCGTTATGATTGTTCTGATCCAGTTTGGCGCGGCGAGCGCCAAGGACGGTGCGTATCAGCCTGTGCCCGCTTCTCCCGATACGCATACCGCCTACATTGAGTCGATTACAAAGCAAGATGGCAAGATTACGATTGTTGCGGACTACATACAATGGTTCGAAGGTGCTGAAGCTGATGAGCAATTCCGTTTGTATGAGCAGGATCCGGAGATGACAGAAGCGCCTGACGGCTATTATATAATTAACGATGATGACGGACTGGTCGAGTTGGAGGTTGCGGCTGACGCGGAAGTGCTTATGCAGATCTACAATCGTACCGGTGTTATTGAAGAAGCTGAGATCATGTGGAATGAGTCGATCGGTATCGACAAATTTATCGAGATTATCCAAGACCAAGAGGAATGGGATATGAGAGATTTCCCCTACCATTTAACTGTAATTGATGGAAAAATCATTAAAATTGTACAACAGTACATTCCTTAATGTTCTCTCATAATTAAAATTAACAGCAGCCTGAAGCCTTGTGCTTACAGGCTTTTTCGCCATTCTTCGCTTTATGAAGTTTTTCTAATGTTTAAAGAGGTAGGATTTTGGCTTTAAAGGGCGAATCCCTGTAGCATAGGAAAATTAATACTACCGATGCCGAATTCTCAGTTTTGCCTGAGAAACGGGGGATCCAACCCCGGGTGAATTAATTCCGTAAGCAAGGAATTATAGGGAAACTCTCAACCGAACCCTCAGCTAACCTCGTAGGCACGAAGGGAGAAAAAGTCTTGAAACGATTTATCGCACTAATGCTCGCAGCAGTAATGTTTGCCTCATTTGCAGGTTCCGTAGTCGCAAGCGAAAAGGATCTACGCGCAAAGGTCAACAAGGTTGTAGGCACGCCTTACAAATATGGCGGCACCACAACAAAAGGTTTTGATTGCTCGGGTTTTGTTCTTCATATCTTCAACCAGTACAATGTCAGTCTCCCAAGAACATCCAGCGCACAAGCGCAAAAGGGCACTAAAGTGAATCGTTCAGATCTGCAGCCTGGCGACTTGGTGTTCTTCAACACAAGCGGTAAAGGCATTTCTCACGCAGGCATTTATCTCGGCAATGGCGAGTTTGCACATTCGTCCAGCAGCAAAGGCGTTATCGTCAGCAAACTGTCCAGCTCTTACTATGACAAGCGTTATGTAACCGCACGTCGCGTCGCATCTGCCAAAACGTTTATCTAACGCGATATTACATAGAGCCACAAGCTCGAACAAACAAGCCCATTGCGGGCTTGTTTTTGTTTGACCCTACAAACATATCGACAGTTAGATATTGGACAAGCCGATAAGCAGGGATTGTCAGGCGAGAGGAGAATATACTATATCAGGCAGAACTATCAATCCGGACATCGAATCCGTGATTAGTCGGAGAATAAGACGGGTAAAATGTGACAAAACGACGAGGCTAAACGATTTGCTTCGGAAGCAAAGTTCCGGGCAGGCGAGCCAAAGGAGGGGTCGAAATGAGCTTTTGTTGTGGCGCCAGCATGTTAGGGACAAAAGGAACGTTGAAGCATTACCGGACACACATCCACAATGTACCGATTATGTTTTGTCCGGTCTGTCATCGGGTAGAGATCCACTACCTGATCGAAAGCGAATATGAAATACTGGCTGAATACGCTCATGGAGACGGTGCTTCCGAGGTCGACTTCCACGATTATGTGGAGCAAGAGAGCGCAGCACTCGCCGAAAACTGTGTCAATCATGAGCATGAGGACCCTATGGAAGTGGTGCACAGTCAGATCGATATGGCGCTGGACCTGCTTAGCTTCGCCAAGCAGCTGCAGGATCATGAGTGGGAAGCTCAACTCAAGAGGCGTCTGGGCGTGCTGAATAAACGACGCAACAAATTGCAGCATAGACGAACGTCTGAGGGTTATTGTTAATTCCGAATCTCGCCTCCGCGTGCCCGGAGGCGTTTCTTTTTGTGTACACCCCCTCAACAAATTACAACAAGTCGAAAGCTATCAATGTGAGGTGGAGCGGTTGGTACTTGTATTGTTCAAAAGGTGGCTAGGGAAGTCCCGGAAGGGGGACGGTTCAGGCCATCAGGGCCGAGAATCGCCGGAAACCATCGTCGCGCGCATTGCCTGCGGGGAGGAGGAGCTTCTCAGTCCTTTTATCGCTGCCTATGAGCCCTTTATCATCAAAGCGACCAGTCGGTTCTGCAAAAGGTATATCGATCCCGCACATGATGACGAATACAGTATTGCGCTAAGCGGTTTTCATGAGGCGATCCGACAGTACGAGCCGACGGCGGGAAAATCATTCATCGGCTTTGCGGAGACTGTCATCCGGCGGCGGCTGATCGATCATCTTCGCAAGGAGCGGCGGCATGCCCCGAGTGTGCCGTACAGTGCACTCGAAGGAACCGGCGAGGAAGGCAGGCTGAACCGGATCGAAAAACAACAGTCGATGCGCCATTATGCGGCACATCTTCAGGCAGAGGACCGACGGCAGGAGATTGAGGAATTCAACGCCCAATTGCAGCGGTTTGGAATATCTTTTGCCGAGTTGGTGAAGAGCTCCCCCAAACATGCCGATTCCAGGCAGACGATGCAGCGGATCGCTGCGGGAATTGCCGGTAATGCTGAGTTGCTGGAGCTGCTGCATCAAAAAAAACAGCTGCCCATTAAAGATATCTTGCCGTTTGCCGGAGTGACTCGCAAAACACTGGAACGCAATCGGAAATTTTTGATCGCTCTTGTATTAATCCATGCCGGTGCTTATCCGCACTTGCACGCTTATCTGACCGGAGCCGCGCAGCAGAAGAAGGGGGGAAGTGAAGCATGAAAAGCGGAATCATCGTAGACGCCGGCATAAGGTATTGGATCGTCTTGACCTCTGACGGACAGTTCCGCAAAATACGCAAAACCCATCATGCCGTCATTGGCGAAGAAGTTGTCCTTCCCGCTAAGCCTCGCAGTGCTGCTCGCATGACGGTCACCTTAATTGCAGCCGCTGCTGTGATACTACTGCTGCTTGCGCTTCCAAACATGCTGCGCTCCTACCCCGAGGTGGCTGTTTATTTGGCGATCGACTTCAACCCTTCTCTGGAGCTCGGAGTCGACCGAGATGATCGTGTGCTGGAGCTGCGTTCGTGGAATGCCGATGGAGCGACTATGATCCGAGACCTGAAATTTGAGAACATCGGGATGCAAGAGGTGCTGGGCGAGATCGTCGAGCGTGCCAAGGATGGCCACTACTTGACCAGCGAAGCGGCAGATGTCATCGTTACCAGCGTCATGACCGGTTCCCGTCCGGACGCTTTGCTAGAAGCCAGACTAGCCGATCAGGTGAGTCTGGTATTAGAGTCTGCGCTGGACCTGACTGTGACCGTACTGAGTGCCCCGGCGGAGCTGCGGGACGAAGCGGCCGAGCACGGGATGACCCCGGGCAAGATGGCTATCTATCTGTTGTCCAAGTATGCGAATGAACCGATCCGGATGAATGAGCTGCGACAGCTCTCAATTCATCAAGCGATGGCAAGACACGGCGGCTTGGAATCCATTATCGGTCAGTTGGATGCAGCGGGATCCAGAGAAGCGCTGGAGCGGATGCTAGGGCAGGAGCTGGCTCATGAAGGGGAAGAGCCGGCATCTTCGAACGACGGCCCTTCGGAGCAGTCCCGCGGCGGAGGCGGGGGAGAGCTGCCGGAGGGAGCATCCATACCAGGCGAGGGCCGGGGATGGATGCCGGATCACACGCCGCATCGGGCTGACTCCGAACAGCCGCCTGTTCACCCTGTTGAGCCTGAATCAGTCGAACGACCGGAGACAGGGGGCGGGAAGCCGCCGTCTCCCCAGAAGCAGCCGCCGCCCTCTCCTCAGAAGAAGCAGCCTCAAGAAGACGAGCGAGCCGAGCAGGGCAATCGGAAACAAGGCGGTTCCAAAGAAAATCCGGGCAAGAATAATAGGGAGCCGGGACACAAGACCCAGGAGAAACAAAAGAAGCCGGGAAACCATGAAAAAAAACCGGGAAAGCCCCGTAACCCAAGCAATACTGAGGGACAAGAACGAGAGGGGCGGGATCAGCCCGAGCGCTCTAATCACAAAGGGCCGCCCAAAGCGGCATGAATCGCTATCGGGCTGTCTTGCTCATGTCGAAATGCGGCGGAGGTTTCGACACAATCTCTGATTGACACCGATTACAAATTATAACTATGATTATTGTACATTTAAATAATCCAACTTATCGGATGTGATGAGAGAATGCTGACGAGACGATCCAAGCATAACCCACAGGTCAGGTATGCTGTTTGCAGTCACAGCGGAGCGGGAATGCCCTTTATTCAGAAGAAGTATTACCTAATCCTCTCCGATTATGTCCGCGCCAGAGACGTGTCATCTCAACGTAAGCAGGAGCTGGGACGCTACCTGCAGAGTCTAACTCCTGAGGAGATCGCTGCGGTTCACGAGCAGGCGACCCAGCAGATCATGGAGGACAAGTCGGCTGGTGATGTCTCTACAGTGTACAAGCGGAGTACAAAGATGCTTATAGAGCTCATGGCCAATCACAAGCATCGCCCATCTCTCCAACAGTCCACTGATGAGACTTTCAATGAGATGAAAGAATTGCTCTTCAAGTCTAACCGCTCCACACAATTGATGAAAGATAAATATGAAAATGTACTCCAGCACATGGATAGCGGGATTGCATTATTCGACAAAGATGGGCTGCTGACTTTTGTGAACCTCCAGATGGCTCGAATCCTGGATATCCCCCGAACTACCTTGATCGGCTGCGATGTTCTGGAGATCGCAACACATGAGGCGCTGCGCCGGTCGACGAAACGGATGATTATCCGCCTGTTCAAGCAGATGATCAGGCAGCGGAGCCGCTATTTCGAGCTGCAGGATGCTGGTGGGCGACATCTGCTTGTGACCGTGACTTACGGCGATCAACTGGATGGCGATTACCTCGTCAGTGTAAAGGATGTTTCCGAGTACAAGCAGATCGAGCAGACGGCTTATCAGAACGATAAGCTGGCCATGCTGGGCAAGATTGCAGCAGCGATTGCCCATGAGATCCGCAATCCGTTAACGTCCATCCGTGGTTTCATCCAGCTTCTCAGACCGCATCTGCTCGCACTGGGCAAGGAGGAATACGCACGGATCATCCTCTCGGAGATCGACAGAGCCAATGAGATCATCAACGAGTTTCTCAACTCGTCCAAGCCATCAGCGCCGATGATGCAGCTGGTCTCGATTAATTCGCTGCTCAAGGAAGTCATCATGCTGTCTGAGAGCGAAGCGCTGATGAAAGGAAGCTTGATCGGGTATGAGAGCTGCAGTGAGCCGCTGCATGTCTCGATAGATGTCAAGCAGGTTAAGCAAGTGATTCTGAACATCCTAAAAAATGCTCTCGATGCCATCGTGGAGCTGGAAGGGCGGCGGGATGGCCGGATCGATGTCATCAGCCGCAAGGAAGGAAAGTATGCCGAGATTACGATCCGCGACAACGGCAAGGGAATGGAGAAGCAGACGATGAACCGCCTTTTCGATCCGTTCTTCACGACGAAGGCGGAGGGTACGGGACTAGGATTGTCTGTCAGCTACCGAATTATCCGCAATCACGGCGGCTTTATCAAGGTCGACAGCAACAGCGGCGAGGGCACGACCTTTACGATCTATTTGCCAATGGTGCGATAAACGTCTAGAATCGGTGTAAAGACCGGTTCTTTTTTGTTCCGGGCGTGAACAGGAGGCAGAAGAAATGAATGTAGAGATTACATATGGCCAGCAGGAGCATGAGTCGGAAGCGGACGTGATCCTGACTTTCGTGACGGAGCGGGAGCTGATGCCCCGAGACGGAGAGGTCGTGCATTGGATCCATCCCCAACTGGACGATGCCCTGCGTCATCTGCATGCAAGAGGGCTGTACCGCGGCCGGGAGGAGGAAAATTATGTTCTGCCGACGTTGGGACTACTGCCTGCGCCCTTCGTAGTCTATGTCGGACTGGCGCCTGAGATGACAACCGACGGCTTGCGGCTGGCCGGCGCGGCGGCTGCCCGTGCAGTGCAGTCATTGAAGCCGGTGCAGCTGTGTGTGCTGCTGCCGCAATATATCATCCAAGGATCGAGTAAGTGTGAAGCGTCCGTGGCGGCGCAGGCTCTGAGCGAAGGGCTGATCCTCGGCGGCAACAGTCGGCAGGCGATCAGGCGGGAAGAGAAGGAAGACACTTCTCTGTCCTCCGTCGCGCTGGTACCGCTGGGTACGGAGTCGTCACCGACATGGACAGAGGCCTGGAAGTCCGGTATCCGGCGCGGACTGGTGTACGCCGAGGCGGTCTGTTACGCACGCGAGCTGACGAACCGTCCGGGCAATATGCTCACCCCCGAACAAATGGCTGAAGAAGCGGAACTGCTGGCTGACGAGCTGGAGCTGGAATGCGAGGTGCTGGACGAATGGTCGGCGGCAGAGCAAGGGATGGGCGGCCTCCTGGGAGTTGGTCAGGGCAGTGCGCACCCGCCTCGCATGATTGTGCTGCATTATGAGGGAGCGCCGGGGGACAAAGAGGTATGGGGATGGATCGGCAAAGGGATTACTTTTGATACAGGCGGCATCTCCCTCAAGAAAGCTGCGGGCATGGAGGAGATGATCTCCGATATGGGCGGTGCGGCAGCGGTGCTCGGAGCGATGCGGATCGTAGGCAAGCTGCGTCCGGCTGTGAATATCGTGGCAGTCATCCCGGCTGCCGAGAACATGCCGTCTGACCGTGCCTTGAAGCCTGGCGATGTCATCACGACGATGAGCGGACGTACGGTGGAGGTCGTTAATACGGATGCCGAAGGCAGACTGGTGCTCGCTGACGGACTGACAACAGCGATCCAGCGGGGGGCGACCAAGCTGGTGGATGTGGCGACCCTGACCGGAGCCGTCATGGTAGCGTTGGGCGATGCAGCGACGGGCGCGGTGAGCAACAGCCGCAAGCTGATGGAGCAGGTAAGCGAGGCCAGCGAACGCAGCGGCGAACGGGTCTGGGAGCTGCCTTCCTATCCGCTCTACCGCAAGCAGCTCGACAGCGATGCGGCCGATATGAAGAATGCCGGCGGACGATTGGCGGGTACGATCACCGGTGGCTTGTTTATAGGCACATTCGCAGAGGAACTGCCATGGGTTCATCTGGATATCGGCGGTACGGCCTGGTTGTCCAAAGCCCGGGGCTGGGATGCCAAAGGGGCGACCGGCGTTATGGCGCGTACCTTGGCCCAGTTAGTAGCAGGAGCAAGATAATCCGGAATCGATTTCGTGAAAGAGGCCTGAATTAGGCCTCTTTTTGGTGAGTGCGTCCCAACCTGACACCAGAATGAGAAGAGGGTGTATTGCAGGAACCTGTAGAGTTAGAAAACTTGACAATTTCAACTGTATCTAGTATCATTACAGTATGTCGAGACAGTAATGGCTGATTTCTAAAGTGTATCTGTAGTTGTTACAGTTTAAAAGAGGTCACGTTATAACTCTTACAGAACAGGTGGTGCTGGACCATGACATTCCAAATTGGCGACTGGGTGCAAGGCCATACCAGCAATGGGGAGCTTGTGCACGGGTATATCGAGTCCATTGGCGATTTTCAAGGTATTATCAAGCTGCACGTCATCCACTCTGATCATGATAGCATCATAGACAAGTTTGTCGGCGTGCGCGAGCATGAGTTGAAAAAGCTGGAGATCACGCCCCTTGACGAGGCCCAGTCGATCCGTACTTTGATCGATGCGGCGCTCTCTGGCCGAGACGAAGGCTGGTTCATGGAACTGGCTGCGCAGCTTAAAGATGCGGAAGAGCGCGATACGCAGCAGGAGCCGTTTACTGGCGGCGCGTACAACAGCAGACTTAACTTCCTTAAATTCTAGCATTACGATAGCAAGCCGACAGCAGGGAGGAGACACCGTCCCATTTCCTGCAGTCGGCTTTTTTCTTTTTTTTGGCTGCCTCCCGGTTTGTTTCTGATCTCGGATGAGTGGTGTAAAAAGATACATGGAACATAACTGACAACGGTCTCGCGGGCACGTCAGTGACGCGATAAGACGGGAGGATGAGCAATGATGAAACCGATCAAAGCAGGCATTGTAGGAACTGGCTTCTCAGCGATTGCTCATATCGAAGCGCTGCGCCGGATTCCCGGAGCCACGGTGTGGGGCATCGCCGGGAGGGAACGCGCCAAAGCGGAACAAGTCGCTGACGAGATGGGGATTCCGAATGTATATGACGATTATCAGGCGATGATCGATGATCCCGAGATCGAGATCATCCACAATTGCACACCCAATGCGCTGCATTATGAGATCAACAAACAGGCGCTGCATGCGGGCAAGCATATCCTATCCGAGAAGCCGCTCGCAGTGACATCGGCCGAGTCACTGGAGCTGGCGGAGCTGGCGCAGCAGGTCAATGTCCGGAGCGGGGTGTGCTTCAATTATCGTCATTATCCGATGGTGTCCGAAGCGCGTGAGTTCCTGCGCAAGGAAGAGAATGGTGAAGTCATCCACGTCCAGGGCAGTTACCTGCAGGACTGGCTGCTCTATGAGTCCGATTACAGCTGGCGCCTCGACCCTGATCTGAATGGTCCCTCGCGGGCAATCGCCGACATCGGCTCCCACTGGTGCGATGCGGTCCAGCACGTACTAGGCAGACAGATTACCGAGGTTTGCGCCGATCTGAAAACTGCGCATGCCCATCGTCAGCGGCCGCTGGTGCAAGGGACGACCTTCCAGACCGCCGAGGGTGCGGAGTGTGAAGAGGTGGCGGTCACTTCCGAGGATTATGGCAGTGTGCTGATCCGATTTGATGACGGCGTGCAGGGCGTCTTCACGGTGTCGCAAGTGGCTGCCGGCCGGAAGAACCGGCTGGTCTTCGAGATCGCAGCCGGCCAATCGGCTGTCGCTTGGGATCAGGAACGGCCCAACGAGCTGTGGATTGGGCGCCGGGGACAGGCCAATGAAGTGATCCTGAAGGATCCCGAGACGCTCTCCAAGCGTTCGGCTAGACTGGCTCATTATCCGGGCGGTCACCAGGAGGGCTGGCCGGATGGACTCAAGAATCTATGTCGCGATTTCTACAGCCATGTCCGCGATCCGAGACAGCCGCACAGCTACGCGACCTTCAGCCAGGGGCATCAATTAATGCGGCTTGTGGAAGCGATCCTCTGCAGTCATGAAGAGCGGAGATGGGTCACCGTTCAACAGGATTAAGTCTTCCGAGTCGCTACATCTCCAGCTCGTGCCATAGCTGCAGCGCCGCACCGGCAGCGACGGCATGCTCCCGCAGCAAGCCTTTGGAGAAGCGCGGGGTGTAGTCCGGATAGTAATAGGTATGTTTGAGCGCGATCTCGATCGCTGTCTCATAATACGATTGGCTGGCACTGATCAAAGCTCCGCCGAGCACGACCCTCTCCGGATGAAGGATATTGATCAGATTGGCGAGGCCAATCCCCAGATGGGCCGCCGATCTGGTGAAGAGCTCCCGGACCATGTCGTCTCCGGAGGCCAGTGCCTGTACCAGGATATCGTAGTTGACCTGTTCGACCTCGATCCGGAACCGCTGCAGCAGATGATCCCTGCCTGACTTGATCAGACTGCGGGCCTGCTGCTCCAGCGCTTGCACGGAGACGAACGCTTCGAGCGCACCGTAATTGCCATGGTGGTCCAGCCGGGGGCCGTCCTGCTGGATGATCATTTGGCCGATCGCCCCCTCCATATCGACGCTGCCCCGGATGATCTTGCCTCCGGACATCATCGCGGAGCGCAACCCGACCCCCGCATGCACATAGAGCATATGCCCGAGATTGGCCTCGCGATATGACCAGTGCTCTCCTGCCAGGGCGGCGTTAGCGCCATTGTCCAGCCTGGCAGCAAAGCCGGTTCTCTCCTCAAGCATGCTGCAGATGGGTACCTGACTCCAACCTTTGGCCGTGAAATACAGCGGTTCGAGGATCATTCCGCGCTCGCGGTCCAGCGGACCGACCCCGCCGATTCCGATCCCCAGTACGTCCTCCCGCCGAATCTGATGATCCCTTAGAAAAGCAAGCGCATTGGCTTGAACATATTCGGTTAAGCGGTCCGGATCCATAGCTTCGTCCATCCGCCACTGGATAATGGAGATGGGATTAAGCTGCATGTCGAACAAGGCAAGTGCCGAGTAAAGCCTTGAAATCTCCAATCCAAAAATAAATTTGTGGCGACGGTTGATCTGGTAAAGCGTCGGTCTTCGGCCGCCGCTGGACGGCCCCAGACCATCTGCGTTGAGCAAGCCCATTTCCACCATTTCTTCCAAGGTACGTGTCAGCGTACTGCCGGATACGGCGACCACAGGGCGCAGCTCGGTTTTGGAGAGCGGCCCGTGCTGGGCTATAAAATTGTAGATAAGCCGCTTCACGGATAGCGGGCGATCGCCTTGCAGCATGTGTCTACCTCCGTTTCTTTTCTAGGCTCTGTTTCATTCCTTCCATTATAGCGAATCCCGCTCAAAGGTACCATTCCCATCTGTCAAGCACAATTTATAAAAATTGGTCGAAAGTGCTGAGTTAATCCCCTGTGAAATGACCATTTATGATAAATATCATAATTTTTGATAAAAACTTTATGTCAAAATGAAATAAAGGTGGTATACTAGAAGCTGAGGATGTCATAGCTAACTAGAGGTGAGTTCAGGATGAATGCTAAACATGTATTTTTGCTGCAGCTCTTTTGGAGCTTTCTACGGATGTCGCCTACAGCTTTTGGCGGCGGCTATGCGATGCTTCCGATCATCGAGAGAGAGATCGTAGAGCGGCGGCAATGGATGGATAAAGAAACGCTTGGCGATCTGCTGTCGCTTGCGGCGGCGGCTCCCGGAGGCGTCGGGATCAATGCCGCTGCGGCGGTAGGGTTCCGGGTGGCCGGAGGGCTAGGTGCGATTGCTGCCGTGCTGGGCATGACTATGCCGGCGTTTGCACTCGTGCTGGGGCTTGGTTTCGGATACGAAGCAATATCGGCACAGGCTAAGGCGATTGCCGCGCTTCAGGGCATTAAAGGCGGTGTGGTGGCGCTGATTGCCTTTGCTGCGTGGCGGATGGCCAAGGCGGCGATATTTGATACCGCGACGTTGACGATACTTGCAGCTACTCTTGCCTGTCTGATCTTGACGCCGCTGCATCCAGGCTGGCTCATCGGCGGAGGGCTGTGTATCGGGTCGATCATCATCGCCGGCAAGGGATGGCTCGGCATCGAACGACGGCTGGAGAAGCCGCGTAAGCCGCAGGAGCCGGATGAGCTGTATCCCGAATATTACATCTGATTATTAGAAGGAGGGACTGGGTGTGTGGGAACTCTTTATAACCTTTTTGAAGATCGGCTGCTTGTCGTTTGGCGGCGGCTATGCGATTATGCCGATTATTGAATATGAAGCTGTCACTAGAGACTGGTTAAGCAACACGCAATTTCAAGAACTGGTGTCGCTTGCGGGCATAGCTCCCGGACCGATCGCAGTCAACAGTGCCACGCTGATCGGGTACCAGCACTCCGGCTTAATCGGGGCTGCGTCCGCCACAGCTGGGATGGCATTGCCTTCGTTGCTTGTGATGGCGCTGTTTACCGTCATACTGCTGGGCAGCTCCAGACTCCCGGTGATCCGGCGCGTCCTATATGGACTGCGGCCGGTCATAGCAGGGCTGATCGCTTATGCAGCTTTACGGTTTGCGTTGCCGGCAGCAGGGATGGATGGTCTTGGCGAATGGACTTTTTTGGGAACGCTGCTGATCGCTGCCGGTTGTTTTGTAGCTTTGACGAGATACCGGGCTCATCCCTTATCGGTCATCGTTGCCGCCGGTCTGGCGGGCATCATTCTCTTCTAGCTAATGGCTGTTAGATTATTGACCATAATTGTTATAAATGTTAGTATTTTTGATGTTATAATAACTAATGACCAATCAAAAATACTGTCGCTTAACTGGAGGATGGAGCATGGGCGAGAAGAGATGGACCGTTGGCAACTGGACGTTCAAGGCATGTGAGGAAGAAGAGTGGCTGCCGGCCAAGGTGCCTGGTTGCGTACACAAGGATCTGCACCGCAATGGGCGAATAGACGATCCTTTTTATGGCACCAACGAGCATCGTTTGCAATGGATCGATAAGAAGGATTGGGAATACCAGTCCGTATTCGAGGTGCCTGCAGAGCTGTTGTCGCAGACGCGAGTCGAGCTTGTGTTCGACGGGTTGGACACCTACGCAGATGTAACGCTTAACGGCCAGGCGATCCTCTCAGCAGATAACATGTTCCGCTCCTGGCGAGTGGACGTCAAGCCTTACCTGGTGAATGGCTCCAATACATTGCACATTCGCTTCCGTTCGCCGATCCAGGAAGATCTCCCCAAGCTGGAGAAGCTCGGATATCAGCTGCCGGCTTCCAATGATCAGTCGGAGCTCGGCGGACTGGGTGAGAAGAGAGTCAGTATCTTCGCCCGCAAAGCGCCGTATCACTATGGCTGGGACTGGGGGCCGCGTCTGGTGACGAGTGGCATCTGGCGCGAGGTGCGCCTCGAGGCCTGGAGCGGCATGCGGCTGAACGATCTCTATATTAGACAGGACGAAGTGACGGAGGGCGGAGCGAAGCTGACAGCCGTCGTCACCGTCGTCTCCGAGCAAGCCGGAGAGGCCGAGCTGAAGCTGGAGGCAGCTGGCATGAGCTGGAACCGCAAGGTCGCGCTGGCGCCAGGCGAACAGACGGCGGAGCTGGAGCTAACCATCGAACAGCCGCAGCTGTGGTGGAGCAGAGGGCTAGGCGAAGCGCATCTCTACACCTTCCGCGCGGCGTTGACCGGCCAGGGCGGCACAGCGGAGCGCAGCGTCAGAACCGGTCTCCGGACCGTGCGTCTGGTGCGAGAGAAGGATGAGCAGGGTGCAACCTTCTACATCGAGCTGAACGGCGTGCCGGTCTTCGCCAAAGGCGCGAATCATATTCCGGGGGACAGCTTCGTCACCGAAATGACCCGCGAGCGGTATCGTCATGAAGTAGCTGCGGCCGCTGCGTCCAACATGAACATGCTGCGCGTATGGGGAGGCGGCATCTATGAGCATTCGGACTTCTATGAGCTTTGCGATGAATACGGGATCCTCGTCTGGCAGGACTTCATGTTTGCTTGCAGCATGTATCCCGGCGATCAGGCATTCCTGGACAGCGTCCGCGCCGAGGCCGAAGAGAATGTGAAGCGTCTGCGCAATCATCCGTCGATCGCGCTCTGGTGCGGCAACAACGAGATCGATACGGCCTGGTCGCATTATAAGGACGAGAGCGCCGGCTGGGGCTGGAAGAAGGCATTTACGCTGGAGCAGCGGGAGAGGATCTGGGCCGATTACGAGGCGATCTTCCACGAGATTCTGGCAGATGCGGTCGCCGAGCATGCGGACGGCATTGATTATTGGCCATCTTCACCGATGTGCGATCTGACCCGCGACGAGCATCAGCATGGTACGAGTACCACTACCGTTGGTGACATTCATTATTGGGGCGTGTGGCACAACAGCGAACCGTTCGACAACTACAATATTTATGTTGGCCGATTCATGAGCGAATATGGTTTCCAGTCGTTCCCGGAGTACAAGTCGGTCCGGACGTATGCCGAAGAATCCGACCTGGAGCTGGAATCGGATGTGATGCTGGCTCACCAGCGCAACGGGGCGGGCAATCGTCTGATCAAGGAATATATGGATAAGTATCTGCCGGAACCGAAGGACTTCCCATCTTTTCTTTACATGAGCCAAGTGCTTCAGGCGGAGGCGATGAAGACGGCCATCGAGGCGCACCGCAGGCGCAAGCCATTCTGTATGGGCTCGCTGTATTGGCAGATGAATGATTGCTGGCCTGTCGCATCCTGGGCAGGCATGGATTATTATGGCCGCTGGAAGGCGCTTCAATACTATGCTAAGCGCAGCTTCCAGGATGTCATGCTGTCCCTCGACGGCAGCAGCGAAGGCAAGGTAGGTATTCATCTCATCACTGACTCGCTGTCGGAACTGGAAGGTGCGGTAAAACTAAGGCTGTATGATTTTGACGGGACGCAGTTGAAAGAAGAGATCCATGAGGCGGCTGTGGAGAGCAACGGTGCGCGGCATATCGTCTCGCTGGCGGTAGATGAGCTGCTGGCAGGCGCCGATGCTTCGCGTACGGTGCTCGTGGCCGAGCTATGGCAGGGCCTTCAACTGCTCGACCGCAAGGAGCATTATTTCGTCCCCGGCAAGGAGTTGGCGTTGCAGCCGGCGCACATCGAGATTGTGGAAGAAGCGGGGGGCGACGGCCCACGGTACACGCTGTCGACCGATGTGCTGGCCAAGCAAGTGTGGCTGTCATCCGAAGCGGAAGGCATATTCTCGGACAACTATTTCGATCTGCTGCCCGGCCACCCGGTGACCGTGTCCTTCGAAGCGCGAAGCAACGGGGAGCGGCCATTCGTTCCGGCGGCTCCGGGAGCGCTTGTCGTCCGGTCGATGGCTGACTTTATCGTTGTTTAGGAGTAACTATGCAACACATTTAACATGTGGATCAATAGGTCGTCGGAGTAGGGAAGAAGACCGCTGAGGGTAGTGCTCGCTCACAAACGGACACAGTAGCCCTTATTTCGAGCATGGGCGTGTTTTTAGAGATGCTTGCGGACAGAGGATCCGTTATCGGTCTGTAAACGGGGGCTAGCGGGCGTCAAGCCAGCACTTAACGGATCGTGTGTCCGGAGGGCCTGTTCCTGGCGGGTTTTTGTGCAAAATAGAGCCTATTGAGTCCGTATCGAAGTACCAACCTTGAGTGTAGAAGAATTCATTCGTGGCTTAATCCGTCATAGTCTTGAAGACGGTGTTGCGAGTGAAATACGCTGCCTGTAACCTAACTAAACGTGTGCTAGAGAAGGATGATTCACGATCTCACCGGTATCGAAGAAGCGCAAGCCAGCAAAGAAGAAAAAGAAGAGTCCAATCGCATTAAGCAAGCACCTGCTGAACAAAGAGAAAGTCAACTATATCTGTTTGCAGTGTAGGAAAGAGGAACACATTCCGCTAGGTGTCGTGAGGGACATGGATTTTATGGATGATGGTGATCCCACGGTAGCTCCGCAATTTCGTATTGAGCGGAAAGTCTACGGGCTGCCTTTGAAGATGTATTCTAACCCCATTACTCTAATCCTAAGGATACAGCTTCAACAGCGGCTGGAGCCAGTACCCATCCCCTCCGGACCGCAAAAGTAACTATTTCCACATAAAAAGGACCGTCAGGACGATTTTCTCTGACGGTTTTTCTTATAACGGGCAAAAAAAATGATATTCAAACCATAAAGCAGATGTTATAATGGCACAAACAGACATAAACAAACATAAAACAAAAACGGAGGCATATTAACTATGGTACAAAGCTTGTGGGACAACGAGAAAGCATCGCAGCAGGAAACCGGACTGGAGCAGCTGGTCTATCGTTCCAATCTGATCGGCTCCGATCGCCGGGTGTGCAACTGGGGCGGCGGCAATACATCTACCAAGACGGTGGAGAAAGATTTCCGCGGCCGCGATGTCGAAGTGATGTATGTCAAAGGCAGCGGATCGGATCTGGCTACGATGAAAGCGGCTAACTTTACCGGTCTGCGCATGGAAGATATCCGGCCGTTGATCGAGCGTGACGAGATGCCGGACGAAGAGATGGTCGCTTACTTGGCTCACTGCATGATCGACAGCAAGCATCCCCGTGCGTCGATCGAGACGCTGCTCCATGCGTTTCTTCCATTTAAGCATGTCGACCATACGCATCCCGACTCGATCATCAGCCTGTGCTGCGCCGACAACGGCAAGGAGCTGGCCAAGGAGATCTTCGGCGACCGCTATGTCTGGGTACCTTACGTGCGCCCGGGCTTCACCCTCTCCAAGATGATCGCCGAAGGCGTCCGCAATAATCCGAACGCCGAGCTCGTCCTGATGGAGAAGCACGGTCTGGTCACCTGGGGCGAGACATCGGAAGCGTGTTATGCCCAGACGATCAAGATCATCAGCGAGGCAGAAGCATATATCGAAGCACGTGTTGAGGAAGCGAACCTGTTCGGCGGCGCGCAATACGAGACGCTCCCTGAAGCGAAGCGCCGCGAGCTGCTGGGCGAGATCATGCCAGTGATCCGCGGTGCAGTGAGCCAGGGCCAGAAGATGATCCTCAGCTACGACGACGGCGACGACGTGCTGCAGTTCGTCAACAGCCGCAACGCCGGCAGCCTGTCGCAGGTCGGAGCGGCGTGCCCCGATCACCTGGTGCATACGAAGATGGTGCCGCTCTATGTCGAGTGGGATCCAGCCTCCGGTGATGCTGCGAGTCTCAAAGAAGCCGTGCTGGCGGGGATCCGCGCCTTCGAAAGCAAATACGTTGCCTACTTCGAGCAGAACAAGCATATCGGCGACAAGATGTTCGAAGCGGCGCCGCGCGTCATCCTCATCCCCGGTATCGGCATGATCAACACCGGCAAGAGCTGGGCGATGTCGCAGGTCAGCGGCGCGCTCTATCACCGGGCGATCGCCGTTATGCGCGGCGCGACCAGCCTGGGCGAGTTCGTATCGCTCAGCGAAAATGAGTCTTATAACGTCGAATACTGGCCGCTTGAGCTCTACAAGCTCTCCCTGGCTCCGGCAGAAGCCGAGTTCTCCCGCAAGATCGCCTTTATCACTGGCGGAGCGGGCGGCATCGGCAGCGAGACGGCCCGCCGTCTGGTATCGGAAGGCGCCCATGTCGTGCTGGCCGACTTGAACCTGGAGGGCGCGCAGAAGGTAGTGGAAGAAATCAATGGTCAGTATGGCGAAGGCCGGGCCATCGCAGTCAAGATGGACGTCACCAAGGAAGACGAGGTGCTGGCGGCCTTTGCGGAGAGCGCGATCGCTTATGGCGGCGTGGACATTCTCGTCAACAATGCGGGCCTTGCCACATCCAGTCCGTTCGACGAGACGTCGCTGAAGGAATGGAACCTGAATATCAATGTTCTGGGAACCGGGTACTTCCTGGTCGCCCGCGAAGCCTTCAAGCAGATGAAGGCGCAGCGCATCGGCGGCAACATGGTGTTCATCGGCTCCAAGAACTCCATCTACGCCGGCAAGAACGCTTCCGCCTACAGCGCAGCCAAAGCGCTGGAAGCTCACCTGGCCCGCTGTATCGCCAGCGAAGGCGGCGAGTTCGGCATCCGCGTCAACACGGTGCTGCCGGATGCGATCCTGCAAGGCTCGGCGATCTGGAACTCCAACTGGCGCAATGAACGGGCGGCTGCTTACGGGATCGAGCCGGATCAGCTGGAGGAGCATTACCGCAAGAGAACGACGCTGCTGGTCAATATTTATCCGCGTGACATCGCCGAAGGCATCGCCTTCTTCGCCTCGTCCAAGTCGGAGAAGACGACCGGCTGCATGCTGACCATCGATGGCGGCGTGCCGGCAGCATTCACCAGATAGGAGGAGAAGCAGGATGCGTACCAAAGGGGAATTGCACTGGATCATACCCGATTGTTACATTCCTGCAGACAGCTCCGGGTCGCTGGAGAGCCACGAATCGATCTGTGTGCTCAATATCAATCCGGAGGATGCGCTTCTGAGCGTCACGGTCTTCTTCGAAGATCGTGACCCGCTCGAGGGCATTAAGGTCTATGTGGCAGGGAAACGAACCAAGCATATCCGCACGAGTTCGCTCCAAAAGGACGGCGAGACAATCCCGGTGGGCGTACCGTATGCCGTGGAAGTGAACAGCGATGTTCCCATCATTGTCCAATACAGTCGTCTGGACTCCACTCAGCCGGAGAACGCATTGATGACGACAATGGCGTATCCGCTTTCGTAGAAAATATATTTGTTTGCCTCCAGAAGTGCCGATGGGTGCGGAATCGATTCTGCAGCGATCGTAAGAACGATCCGTTACCTTGAGGCCTTGCTGTGGGGAACTAAAACTAAAGATAAGGGAGAATTTACGATGACAGATCGCGCTTATCAGCTCTTCGAGGAGCAGCAGCAAGCACGCGGCATCGACATCAGCGGTGTCAAAGCAAAGTTGAAATCGCTTCAGATCGAGACGCCTTCCTGGGGCTACGGAGATTCCGGAACCCGCTTCAAGGTATTTCAAAAAAACGGCGTCCCCCGCAATGCATTCGAGAAATTCGACGACGCGGCGCAAGTGCACAAATATACCGGCGCCTGCAAATCGGTAGCGATCCATATCCCGTGGGATAAGGTAGAAGACTATGGCAAGCTGCGCAGCCATGCAGAGAGCCTGGGGCTGACGATCGGCGCCGTTAATCCGAACCTGTTCCAGGAGGAGGACTATATGCTGGGCAGCGTCTGTCATGCGGATGCCGCGGTACGCCGCAAGGCAACCGATCACCTGCTGGAATGCGTCGATATCGCCAAGGCGACCGGTTCGCAGGACATCAGCCTGTGGTTTGCCGATGGCACCAACTACCCGGGGCAGGGCAATATCCGCAAGCGGAAAGCGTGGATGCAGGAAGCACTGGCCGAGATGTACGGCGCGTTGACGCCGGAGATGCGGATGCTGATCGAATACAAGACGTTCGAGCCAGCCTTCTATCATACCGATCTCGCCGACTGGGGCATGTCGTTCAATATGGCGAACAAGCTGGGCCCGCAAGCGCAGGTGCTGGTCGACACCGGCCATCACGCGCAGGGCATCAATGTCGAGCACATCGTTGCCTATCTGATCGACGAGCAAAAGCTGGGCGGTTTTCATTTCAACAGCCGCAAGTATGCGGATGATGATCTGATCGTCGGCACGACCAACCCGTATGAGCTGTTCCTGATCTTCTATCAGATTCTTGAAGCTTCGCTGGACGAGAATGGCGCGGTCAGGGACACCGTAAGCAATATCGCTTACATGATCGACCAGTCGCACAATATCGAACGCAAGATCCCGGCGATGATCCGTTCGGTGCTCAACGTCCAGACCCAATACGCCAAAGCGCTCCTGATCAACCATGACGAAGTGCGCGCCGCGCAGGAAGCCGGCGATGTGCTGGCTGCAGAAGATGCCGTACGCAAAGCTTCGGAGTTCGACGTCACACCGCTGCTGCAAGCGGTACGCGAAGAGCAGGGGCTGCCTGCCGATCCGATGGCGGCGTATCTTGCGAGCGGCTATGAGGAGAGCATCGCGCCGCGCGGCAAGGGCGGTGCCAGCTGGTGAGCGTCCTCGCCTTCGATCTTGGCGCAAGCAGCGGCAGAGCGCTCCTCGGCAGCCTGGAGAACGGCAGACTGACGGTTCAGGAGGTCCACCGCTTTGCCAATGATCCGGTCCATACGGGCAAGCACATGCACTGGGATATCCTGCGGCTATACCATGAGATAAAGCAAGGCATCATCAAGGCCAGACAGCAAGGGCTGGCCTTCCGCAGCATCGCCATCGATTCGTGGGCGGTCGACTTCGGATTGCTGGATAAGAACGGCGAGCTTCTCGGCAACCCATACCACTATCGCGATCATCAGACGGACGGCGTGATGCCGAAGGTGTTCGCAGAGATCTCCGAGAGCGAGCTGTTCGGCCGCAGCGGCATCCAGTTCCTACAGTTCAACACGATCTTCCAGCTGTATGCGATGCGGCAGCGGGGGGCGGTGGCGCTGGAGCAGGCCGAGCAGTTGCTGATGATTCCGGATCTGCTGAGGTACTACCTGACTGGCGAACGCAAGAGCGAGTTCTCCAATGCGACGACGACCCAGCTGTATCATCCGCTGCAGCAGGATTGGGACCGCGAGCTGATCGAGCGGCTAGGTCTCTCACCCGATCTGTTCGCTCCTGTGGTCATGCCGGGCACGATCGTCGGACAGCTGCGTGCGGAGCTGGCAGAAGAGCTGGACGTCCCGGTATGTCCGGTTATTGCAGTGGCGGAGCATGATACCGGCTCTGCCGTTGCAGCCGTTCCCGCAACCGGCGGACCGTTCGCCTATCTGAGCTGCGGCACGTGGTCGTTGATGGGGACCGAGGTCCACACTCCGGTACTGACCGAGCGCGCCCGGGAGCTGAACTTTACCAACGAAGGCGGCGTCGGCGGCACGTTCCGGCTGCTGAAGAATATTATGGGGCTCTGGATCATCCAGGAGTGCCGGCGGATCTGGGTGCAGGAAGGGCAGGACGTTTCCTTCGCCGGCCTCGTCGAGCTTGCCAGGGCGGAACCGGCCTGCGTCAGCTACATCGATCCGGATCACGACTCCTTCTTCAACCCGGCTCATATGCCGGCGGCGATCCAGGCTTATTGCCGAGAGACTGGTCAGCCAGTGCCCCAGACGCAGGGAGCGATCGCCCGCTGCGTGATGGATTCGCTGGCACTCAAGTACCGCTATATCCTGGAGCTGACGGCCGAGCTGGCGGACACCTCGTTTGCAGGTCTGCATATGGTTGGCGGCGGCATCCAAAACCAGCTGCTGTGCCAGCTGACGGCAGATGCGATCGGCAAGCCTGTCTGGGCGGGACCGGTTGAGGCGAGCGCAATCGGCAATATTCTGGTACAATACATGGCATTGGGTGAGATTGCTACGATACGTGATGCGCGGCAGATCGCCGCAGAGTCGTTCCCTGTGGACGTCTATGAGCCGCAGGAGCCTGCGGTGTGGAATGCGGCATACACGGCGTTTCTTCAGGTGACGGGGCTGAGCGGACAAGCCTGACGAGAAGGTCGCGCGAATAAGACTTCGGGAAGTGATTGCGATGCTTGTAATGGAACGGTATGAGAAGATCGTGCAGCTCGTCAATGAGCGAGGCAGCATCCGGGTGTCGGAGCTGAGCGAGCTGTGCGGGGTAACAGAGGAGACGATCCGCCGCGACCTGGACCGGCTGGAGCAGGCGGGGCGGCTCAAACGGAGTCACGGGGGAGCGGTCAGCGTCAAGGAACAGCAGACCGAGGTACCCTATGCCGAGCGGGAGATCGCGCATATCGGCGAGAAGAAGCGGATTGCCGCAGAAGCGGTACTGCATATTCAACCCCGGGACCGGATTATCCTCGATGCGAGCACCACCGCTTGGTATATGGCTTCGATCATGCCGGACATCCCGCTGACGGTACTGACCAACTCCATCAAAGTGGCGATCGCCCTGAGCGTCAAGGAGCGGGTCGAGGTGATCTCTACCGGCGGTACGTTGGCTCCACGATCGCTGTCATATGTGGGCCCGCTTGCCGAACGCTCTCTGGAATCGTACCATGTCGACAAGGCATTCATCTCCTGCAAGGGCATCCATCTGGAGCGTGGCATCAGCGAGACGAACGAACAGCAGGCGATCATCAAGAGCCGGATGATCGGCATGGCAGAGCAGGTATTCCTGATGGCGGACTACAGCAAGTTCGGGCTCAAAACCTTTGCGCATGTCGCAGGTCTGGAGAAAGTCGATACGATTATTACCGATGATCAGATCGATGAAGGGGTCTGCGCCAGTCTCCGCGAGTTGAAAGTGCAAGTGCAGATTGCCTCTAATTAGGAAAACACACTTTAGGGAAAACATGTCGTCCTGAAAATAGGCGGCGTGTTTTTTTGCATTTCAACTCGCGGAACCCTTTCGGTAGAGGGACGTATGAAAGAGGGTAAACTTTAACCGGAGAGGAAGTGGCCATCCCATGGAAGACGTCACGTTGATTCACGAGCGCCGCGACCGGAAGATGCAGCCGTTTTACTGGATCCTTTCATTTGAATGTTTTACACTGCTGGCGATTTTCGGTCTGGCGCTGGCTGGATTATCGGGCTTTGGGGCGGTTCAGTACGGCGGCTGGACTTTGCTCCTGCTGCTGCTCGTACCAGTGGGCTTGTGGCTTGCATGGACCGGCTGCAGGCTGCTGAGCAAGTTCATTTGGGAGAATACACACTTGAGCACCTACCGGTTGTATCGCGACCGTGTGGAAATGGAGCGCTATGACAAAGGGAGTCGCACGAGAAGCGAAGAGGTGATTCGGTTTTCGGGTGTGGTACAAGCCAGTATTGGTCATCATGTTGCCATGTACCATTATGCATACATGGAAACCAAATGGCGGGAAAGGCAGCAGCTGGCCCATATTCTACCCAGCCTGCTTCTGGTTCACCAGTCGGCGGACGGACTAAGAGCGGCGGAGATTCCCTTTTACGATCTCCGTGATATGCAGCCTTGGCTGGAACGGCTGCAAGCGCTGGATGTGCCGTTGCACGTCTATACCCGCATGTTCAATACAACGGACGAGGCAGGCCGGGCTATGCTGCTCACGGAATCGGAGGACACGATGAGCTACACCTATGAGGAGGCGCTCAAGCTGAGGCATGATCGGTTGCTGCAGCAGATTCAGACCTTTAGCGACAAGGGGGTGCAAGCATGATCGATCCAGCAGCCCTGGTGGCGCCTATACAGTTGATCACGCTGGGCATCATTGCGATTGCATGGATTGCTCTGTTGGTCGGCCGTTATGACCGGCGTACCATCATCAAAAGCGGACTGGGAGCGACGGTCATCCTGTACGCCGTTGTCGGCTTGCCGATTGCCTATCTCCTATCGGGGGGCTGAACGTTCCAGACAGCAGCGGATCTTGCGTGACAAGATCCGCTGCTGTCTTGCTATATTGCCGGATTGCGAAGGCGTTGACATATTGCAATTCATTGCACTACAATACGTAGTGTGAGGTGGGGGAAGTCATGAAGATAGATCATTTTAAATACCACGAAAGGGGGATGAATCGTTTTTTTGGCCCTCTGGAGGCGCGTGTCATGACGATCCTGTGGGACAATACGGAACTGACGATCAAGGATGTCCAGCACCAGCTCGGGCTTCACCAGGACAAGCCGCTCAGCTTCAATACGGTGATGACGGTGATGAACCGGCTGGTGGACAAGGGATTCCTGCACAAGCTGCCCGGCCGCAAGGCGTCGTCGTATCGGCCGACACGCTCGCGAGAGCAGTTCCTCGAGGATCAATCGAAGGAATTGACTGGCGAACTGCTCGAGGAGTTCGGCCCCCTGATCGTCAATCATATGGTGGATGCGCTCGACGAAGCGGATCCGAATCTGCTGGATCAACTGGAGAAACGCATTCAACAACTCAAAAAGGACCGATCCTGATGTGGAATCATCGTTCGCGTAACGTATTCGCCATCTCCATGCTCGTCTCGGGCATCGTGGTGGTGCAGATGCTGCTCTACGCTTGCCATCTGCTTCTGGGATGGAATCTGAAGACCAACCTGTTTCATCTATGCAATATGTGGATGCGCTCAATGGGGATCTTCTCCGTCGCTTACCTTCTGGATGCGATCGTGCTCACAACGCTGACTTCGCTACTCGTTGCCGTCATTCGGCAGCTGCGGGCCGTTAGCGTCGCTTCCCGCAAGCTGGAGGACAGCAACGACAGCCGCAGCACAGCTCTGATGAACCTGAAATACGGGGAGGAAACGGGCGGCAGACTGCTCGTCATCCGTTCAGCCGTGCCTCATGCCTTCACGATGGGCTTCGTCCGCAGACGTATCGTATTGTCTACGGGACTGCTGGAACTGCTGGATGAGGAGGAGGAGCGGGCAGTTATCCTGCATGAGATGCATCATCTGAGGCATCATGATCCGCTCAAGACGTTTATGATGACGCTGTCCGCTTCCGTGCTCTGGTATGTACCGGTGCTGAGATGGCTCGCTGACAGCTATTATCTGGCCAGAGAGATCCTGGCTGACGGCTACGCATCGCGAGTGCAGGGCAGTGAAGCCTATATCGGCGGTGCGCTGCTCAAGCTGCTGCGCTCCGGCCAATCAGGCGCTCAGCCCTTCGCCCATGTCTCGTTTGCCGAGCATGCGGTCGATTACCGGATTCGCAAGATTTTGAATCCGCGGCAAGACGTCTCGCCCACGCTGCCGTTATCCACGTTGACCGGATCGGCGGGCATGGTGCTGCTGCTCATGGTCATGCTGTTCTGGTCGATGGTATAAGAGGTGTATCTTGTTTCTTGCCGGACCGTATCCGGGCGAACGGTCCGGCTCACTACAAATTTTAACACTACAACATGTAGTGTTCACGGAGGTTAATACATGAAAGCTTCAAATGCAGAACTCGGCAGTATGATCGTGCGTATCGGACTCGGATTTATATTTTTTATGCATGGGCTGCAAAAATTCCAGGGCGGCATTGACGGTACAGTCGGTTTCTTTGAAAGTCTCGGCATCCCCGGATTTATGGCTTACGTTGTCGCGCTGGTTGAACTGCTCGGCGGGATCAGCATGATGGTCGGTTTAGGGACGCGCATCCTCAGTCTGGCTTTTATCATTATCTTGCTCGTAGCAACCTTTGCCGTATCCTGGGGATCGGGATTCTCCGGCAATGAGCTGCATCTGGCATTGGGCCTGATGGCGTTGCATCTGCTGATTGCGGGCAGCAGACTGGCTGCGGCGGACAGCCTGCTGGGGCGCAGGAAGTCTGTGTGACTTAGCTGGATTCTTTGTCTCATCCACGAGCAGCATTTGCTTCAATGCAACCCTCGTGTCTTCTGACCGTCTAATGGGTAAGAGTGTATACGATCAAGTGGGCAGGGGAGCTGAGAACAAATGGAGCATCCACGATGGATAAGAAGAGTTCTGGTCGGACTGCTTGCAGGGATGATGATCGTTGCGGGCTGCAGCCGCAACGAGGAACCGCCGGTTACGAACACGGATCCGCCGCCGGTCGAACAGCCGCCGGAGGAGCCGGAGGACGCCGTTCCACCGGAAGAGGTGCTGGCAGAGGAATGGGACATGCTCAAGGAGGAAGCGACCGAGGCGGGCGAGTTGATTGCATTTCTGGATGCACGACTGGTCGAGGCCCCGGACGAACTGGCCGATCAGATGATCCGGGATACATTTGCTTTTTATGAGCAGGACCTGAGCTATTCGCAAGAGCAGTTTTTCAGTCAGGATCTGCAGTCGGTGCTGGCTGGCATCCATCTGCCGCTAACCGAGGCGAGCGTGGACGAGGTACAGGATGAGACGGTGCGTGAGCTGATCCGCAGCAAGCTGGTGGGAAATTACAAATTTATCACCTCCGAGGGGGCCTTCTTCCCGATTGTCGACTACGGGGCGTTTCGCAGATACGCAGACCACCTCAGTTACGACTTAACCGCATATATCAACCTGAAGGCTATGGAATCCGATAAAATCTCCGCCAGCGACGGCGGTCTGATCATCGGCTGGGACGAGTTGGCCCTACGGCTGCTGACGGCTGAGGATTATCTGCATCTGTATCCGAACAGCCCCGAAGCGGATGAAGTCCGGGACATCTATCTGAACGATTATTTGCAGAAATATATGTACGGTCTTAACAACACGCCCAATTATGATGCCGAGACGCTGCAGGTAACTGATGACGCTGAAGCCAGCTATCAGGCGACCGCGGAGGAGCATGCCGGCACGGTGACCGGTCAGCTCGCTCAGGGCTTCCTTGATGTGCTGGAGGAGACGGAAGGCCAGATCTTTACGGGTTCCTATACCGAGCCGACGGAGGTGCCGGAGGTGAAGGCGTACCGGGACAATCTGGAATCCACCTTTGATCGGCTGATGAGGCAGCAAGGTGAGATTTCGTGAGACCAATCTGCTATAATAGCTCTATAGCTACTTAATCAAAGTAAGTATTTAGGAGGAAATGTAGTGGAAATCGGTATCAGTACCTTCGTAGAGACATCCCCCGACCCGCAGACGGGCGAAGTAATCAGTCATGCCCAGCGGTTGAAAGAGGTGGTGGAGGAGATCATCCTGGCTGATCAGGTCGGACTGGATGTATACGCTGTGGGCGAGCATCACCGGGAGGATTACGCCGCCTCCAATCCGGCGATCGTCCTGGCGGCTGCGGCGATGCAGACCAAGCGCATCCGTCTGAGCAGCGCTGTGACCGTACTCTCTTCCGATGATCCGGTCCGTGTGTTCCAAGCCTTCGCCACGGTCGACGGTCTGTCGGACGGGCGGGCGGAGATTATGGCGGGCCGTGGCTCCTTTATCGAGTCCTTCCCGTTGTTCGGCTACGATCTGGACGACTATCATGAGCTGTTCGAGGAGAAGCTGGATCTGCTGCTGCGGCTTCGCGAGCAGGAGAAGGTCCAGTGGCCGGGCGGACGGCACCGGGCGGCGATCCCGGGTCTGGGCGTATACCCGCGCCCCGTGCAGCAGCCGCTGCCGGTATGGATCGCCTCGGGCGGCACCCCGGAGTCCGTCGTCCGCGCCGGACAGCTCGGGCTGCCGCTGGCGCTGGCGATCATCGGCGGCAGTCCGGCTCAGTTTGCTCCACTGGTCCAACACTACAAACGCGCTGCCGCACGGGCAGGACATGATCCGGCGTCGTTGCCGGTCGCATCCCACTCGCACGGCTTCATCGCGGATACGACAGAGGAGGCGGCAGAGAAGTTCTTTCCTTCGACCCAGAGCGTCATGAACAAGATCGGCCGCGAACGCGGGTGGCCCCCCTACACAAGAGCATCTTACGATGCCGCCCGCAGCAGAGACGGCGCATTGTACGTCGGCAGTCCCGAGACGGTGGCGGCCAAGATCGTCGATCTGCATCGCAATGTCGGTGTGACGCGCTTCCTGATCCATATGCCGCTCGGCACGATGCCGCATCATGAGGTGATGCGGGCGATCGAGCTGCTCGGCACCGAGGTGGCGCCACGCGTGCGTGCGGCGCTGGAGAAGGACGCATAGACACAACGGCTAACGATGGAATCCGGCATCGCATCCTCTTCGAAGGATGATGGTGCCGGTTCGTTTTTATATGCGTTATAGCCAGCTTTCGCTTCTTGCGGTGGAAGCAGCGGCTGACCGTTGACCGGCTAGCGGTGGGCACGAGAGATTGCTGGGCGGCTGGGATGTGTCAATATTCCGGGTAGCAGCCTGAGCTGTTGACTGGCATCGATGTCCCCAAGAAGTGCTGGACCCGCGGTGTCAGTCATCGGACACAATAGCGCCTAAAGTTTACAAAATCGTGATTTGTGAGGGGCGAAAGGACAAGAGATCCGTTATTTGTCGATGGCCTGGTCCGAAACCGCTGTTTCGCAGCAAATAACGAACCATCTGTCCGCCAAAAGCGTCATTTGTGGACTCAAGGGTGAATTAACGTCTGCTCTGTCTGCATCATGGGGGGTCCGTTTGATGAGACTCGTAAACAGGTAGCCAGATATACATCGGGGAGAATCGTCCGCAAGTGGAGGGCCATGTACGTATCAGCTGTAAGCGGCTGCGACATGAATATGAAAATTCATACTCGATGGACCGATTTTTTCAAGCATGATTTTTCATATTCATACGGTTGCTTGCTTTACGTCCCAAGAAAAGGATTTGAGAAATCATGCTGCGCCTCTGCTAACGAAGATAGCTTTAGCTCCGCAAAACTTTGAGCCCCAGCCGTTTCCCCTTGGATCGACTGCGGGTTATTTATGCTTTGCGTTCGCGCCCGCTTTAAAGTATGATGGAAAGAATGATTCATTGAATTTTTTGAGGTTGTTCAAAAAGTCCGCTTTTGATCACGAGGTGATTTCTTAAGAAGCGGATTCGACATCGAATCTTGAATGCAGTCGGATAAGAGTTTCCGCAGGAAACTAGCTTCGTAAGGTTCCGCTTAGGTGCTCACGTAGCCATGCTTCCGAAGTCGTTTTCTACGAAAACGTGGACGCTCCTCATTTCCTCCTGTATTCAACCTTCTCGGTGCTGAAAACCGAACTTTTTGAACACACATTTTATGTCAAAGGGGCAACGAAGCGATGAATGCAAAAGCAGCAATCAACTACAAAATCGTCGACTGTACGATCCGTGACGGCGGACTCGTCAACAACTGGGACTTCAGTATCGAATTCGTCCAGCATCTGTACCAGAGCCTGAACGAAGCCGGTGTAGAATATATGGAGATCGGCTACAAAAACTCGCCAAAGCTGCTCAAGGGCGCCGACGCGGCCGGTCCTTGGCGCTTCCTGGATGACGACTTCCTGCGCAAGGTGATCCCGCAGAAGCTCGATACCAAGCTGTCGGCGCTCGTCGATATCGGCCGTGTCGATGAGAGCGACATCCTGCCGCGCGAGGAGAGTCTGCTGGACCTGATCCGGGTCGCCACCTACATCCAGGATGTAGACAAGGCCCTGGAGCTGGTCAACCTGTTTCATGAGCGCGGCTATGAGACGACGCTTAACATTATGGCGCTCTCCAATGTGATGGAGCATCAGCTGCTGGAAGCGTTCGAGCAGATCAACGACAGTGTCGTCGACGTCGTCTACATCGTAGACTCGTACGGCTCCCTGGCGCCTAGCGATTTCAACCTGCTGGTGGACAAGTTCAAGAAGCACCTGCCGAAGAAGCGGCTGGGCGTGCATACGCACAACAACATGCAGCTGGCCTTCGCCAACACGCTCGTGTCCGTCGACAAAGGCGTCGAGCTGCTGGATGCCTCCGTCTACGGCATGGGTCGTGCCGCGGGCAACTGCCCGACGGAACTGCTGGTGGCGCATCTGAAAAATCCGAGATACAATGTTCGTCCGGTACTCGATATGATCGAGCAGCATATGCTGCCGCTCCGCGAGAAAGAAGAGTGGGGCTACATCATCCCTTACATGATCACCGGCATGTTCGACGAGCATCCGCGTTCGGCGATGGCGCTGCGCGGCTCGGCAGACAAAGACCGCGTCGTCGACTTCTATGACAAGCTGACTACGCCGGAGGTCTCGCCAGGCCAAGCGTAAGCGGCAGATCCATCCTCACGGAGGAACGAGTATGCAGGAATTCGCCAAGATCAGAACGCAAAAAATCTACGAACAGATCGCCGATCAGCTGCAAGCACGCATCGAGGCTGGCGGCTGGCGCAGCGGTGACAAGCTGCCCTCCACCAAGGAGCTGTCCGAGCAGTTCCAGGTCGGCCGCTCGACGATGCGTGAAGCGCTGAGTGCGCTCAAGGCCAAAGGGCTGATCGAGATCCGGCAGGGCGAAGGCTGCTTCGTCCGGGAGCTCAGTCCTGCGGAGCTGGAGCTGCCGGGGCTGCTCCTGCCGGGCAAGGAGTCCGTGCTGGAGCTGCTCGAGGCGCGTAAAGCGCTCGAGATTGCAAATGCTGCTATTGCTGCAGTAAAGCATACGGATACCGACTTGAAGGCGTT
The DNA here is from genome assembly GCF_047238105.1 of Paenibacillus jepli. Taxonomy (NCBI): domain Bacteria; kingdom Bacillati; phylum Bacillota; class Bacilli; order Caryophanales; family Paenibacillaceae; genus Paenibacillus; species Paenibacillus jepli. Next base: position 1,217,030 of record NZ_JBDFMD010000001.1, on the reverse strand, counting down.
TGAGGAGCTGCTCGGCAGCATGAAGGCCCATATCGGCGACGAAGCCGAAGGCGAGGCTGCCGATATCCGGTTTCACCAGCTGCTGGCGGCGGCGACGCACAACAGCATCATGGTGAGGCTGTTGGAATCGATCTCCTCCCAGATGGAGACGGCGATCCGCGAGACGCGGCGGCTGCAGATGTACAGCAACGCTGAGGTGTCGCACCGGCTGTGGGATGAACATCAAGCCATCTACAACGCGGTGGCGGCGCGCGATGCCGCCGGGGCGGAGCGGGCCATGCGCAGTCATCTTGATCATGTCGAGCAAGTGCTGCGGGCGTATATCGAAGGGTGAATCTACAGCAATTTGTGGATTACCCCTTTTCTTTTTATGAGATGTCTGATAACCTGATAACATAGTGATTTTACTTTGAGCGCAGAGGTGCAAACTCATGAAAGTATCCTTGTTCATCACGTGTCTGGCGGATAATCTGTATCCGGAGGTTGTTGAAAGCGTTGCCCGGATTCTGACGGACTACGGCTGTGAAGTCGATTTCCCCGAAGCTCAGACCTGCTGCGGCCAGCCGGCCTTCAACAGCGGTTATCAGGATGAAGCGCGGGAGGTGTCGAGGCAGCTGATCCGGGCATTCGAGCATAGCGATTATGTCGTCTCGCCTTCGGGATCCTGTACCGGCATGGTGCATCATTTCTACCCTTATCTGTTCCGTGACGAACCGGAGTGGGCCGCCAAGGCAGAGGCGCTGGTGGGCAAAATGTATGAATTCTCGCAGTTTCTAGTCAATGTGCTTGGCGTAGACGACGTAGGGGCGTCCTTCCCGCACAAGGTGACCTATCATCCTTCCTGTCACGCGATGCGTCTGCTCGGCGTCAAGGAGGAGCCGATGAAGCTGCTCTCTTCTGTAAGCGATATGTCGTATGTCGAGCTGCCGAAGCGGGAGGACTGCTGCGGATTTGGCGGCACCTTTGCCATCAAGATGGCGGATATGTCGGAGGCAATGGTGTGCGAGAAGGCGGGCCATGTCTGTCAGACCGGCGCCGAGGTGCTGGTGGGTACGGATATGGGCTGTCTGATGAACATAGGCGGGCGGCTGAACAAGGAGGGCAAGCCGGTGCGGGTGATGCATCTTGCGCAGCTGCTCGAAGAAGGGAGAACGAAACGATGAGCGGACAAGGACATACAGCGGTGGATGAGCGTATCGGCACGGGGCTCAAATCCCGTACCAAACATGCGTTAGCCGATGAGTTTTTGCGCAAAGCGGTCGCCTTCACGACGGATAAGCTGAAGAGCGGACGGTTGCAGGCGATGGATACATTCGGTGACTGGGAAGCCTGGCGCGAGCGCGGGAAAGCCATTCGTTCTCATACGATCGACAACCTGGACTACTACCTCGGCCAGTTTGCCGACAATGTGGTGAAGGGCGGAGGTCATGTCTACTTTGCCAAGGAAGGCAAGGATGCGGTAAAGACGTTCATGGACATCGCCGAGCGCAACAAAGCCAAGCTCGTAGCCAAGGGCAAATCGATGGTCTCCGAGGAGATCCATCTCAATCAGGAGCTGGAGAAGAAAGGCATTGACGCCATCGAGACGGATCTCGGCGAATATATCCTCCAACTGGCGCGCGAGACCCCCTCGCATCTGATCATCCCGGCCATCCACAAAAACAAACAGCAGATCGCCAAGCTGTTCACCGACGCTTCGGGCGAGCACTTCGAGCCGGAGACCAAGGTGCTGGCAGAGTATGCGCGCAAGAAGCTGCGCAATTATTTCCTGGAGGCAGATATCGGCCTGACGGGCTGCAACTTCGGCGTCGCCGAGTCGGGCTCGATTACGCTGGTGTCCAATGAGGGCAACGGCCGGATGGTGTCGACGCTGCCCAAGGTACATGTTGTCGTCATGGGGATGGAGCGGCTGGTGCCGACCTTCGAGGATCTCGAGGTCGTGCTCAACTTGCTGGCCCGCAGCGCCACAGGTCAAAAGCTGACCACCTACACGTCCATCCTGACCGGACCGAAGGCCAGCGGCGATCTCGACGGCCCCGAGGAGCTGCATGTCATCATCCTCGACAACGGCCGCTCGGAACAGTTGGGCGATCCGATCTTCCAGGAGGTGCTCAACTGTATCCGCTGCGCGGCTTGTCTCAATGTATGCCCGGTATACCGTCATGTCGGCGGCCATACGTACGGCTCGGTCTACAGCGGACCGATCGGCGCCGTACTGACGCCGCTGCTGCAGCAGGATATGAAGGAGGCGGGCACGCTGGCCTACGCTTCGAGTCTGTGCGGCGCCTGCTACGAGGCTTGCCCGGTGAAGATCCCGCTCCATGACATGCTCGTACATCTGCGGCACCGCAAGGTCAAGATGAAGCTGACCGCGCTGCCGGAGCGGGTCGCGTTCAAATCGTACCAGACGATCTTTGGCAATATTACCCTCTACAAGCTGGCTACCAAATCGGCTTATTATTTGCAGAAGCCGCTTGTGCGCGGAGGCATGATCAAGTCGGGTCCGCCGCCGCTCTCCGGCTGGACGCAGTCCCGCTTTATGCCGATGCTGCCGAAGCAGTCGTTCCGGGACAAATGGGGGGCGCTGCAGCAGGAGCTGGCGCGCAAGAAGAAGGAGGGGAACCAGGCATGACCGTAGAATCGAACAGACGCGCACCCGGCACGACGACTGGCCGGGATGCTTTCATGAACAATATCGCCTCGCGGCTTGGCCGTCGCGCGCCGAGTCAGACGCCGCCGGAGCGGCCGTTCAAGGGCGTCCCCGACTTCTACCGCGAGCGTACGCTGACCCGGGAGGAACACATCGAGCAGTTCATGGCGAACTGGACGGCGTTGAGCGGCAAAGTATTGATCGTGAGCGAAGCGGAAGCCCCGGCGGCGGTAGCTGCTTATATCCGGCAGATCTGCGAGGAGCACGGCATCACCCGGATTACCCGGTGGGAGCATGAAGAGCTGATCACACTCGGCTTTGACGAGCCCGTCCGCGCTGCTGGGATTGAGATTGTGCCGTGGCAGCGACGGGGCTGACGGACTCGATCCCGGGCCTTCTCCAAGTGGCGAGGACGGTCACTGGCAGCAGCGGGAGCGGCTGCTTCGGGCAGCAGAGACCTGCCGGCTAGGCATCGTATGGCCGGACTATGCGGTCTCCTCGACGAGCTCGCTGGCTCTGTTTAGTCACCGCGGCAAGGGCCGGTCGGTCAGCCTGCTGACGGATGCGCTGCTGGCGATATTCCGGGCGGATCAGCTGGTGATGCGGATCGGCGAAGCGTTTGAGCATTTCAAGCGCCAGTTCCCGGACGCTGCCGATATGCCGGCTTCGCTCAATCTGATCACCGGCCCGAGCCGCAGCGCCGATATCGAGAACGATCTGACGATCGGCATCCACGGACCGGGCAAGGTCCATGCTGTCATTATCCGGTAGTGTCTGCAGCAGTGGGCTTCATAATAACGCTCGATTATGGTTGTCCCGCGTGGCGGGGCAGCCTTTTTTAATGGTGGATCAATCGCACGCCGCAGTGACGCGACGCAAGAAGCTGGGTAATGGTACAATAGATGAGGACGTTTGCATCCAGATCACTGGACCACGGGAGGAGAGACGAATGAGCGAATCAACAAAAATCGAATCAATCATGGCGCTGCTCGAAGCGAGACAGCCGCTGCAGCCGCTGCAGCCAAGACGGATCTGGGACGAAGAACTGGACAAGCAGATTGCCGAGCTGCGCATCCACGATCTGAACGCGCAGGCCGCTGATGCCGACAAGGTGCTGGCGATCCAATCGGGACTGCATCTGTGGAACGATAGTCTGGACCGCTCCCATACGCTGTCCCAGGATATGCATCACCCGACAGGAAGTTACTGGCACGGTATCATGCACCGCATGGAAGGCGACTTCAGCAACTCGAAATACTGGATGCGCCAGACTGGAGATCATCCGGCAATGACCGAGCTTCACCAGGAGGCGGTTCGCTGGCTGACGGAGCAAGGGGAGCTGGAGTCGCTGTCTGCCGGGGAGGTGCGCACTGCGCTGAAGCAGCTGCGCGATGGCGCCGCCTGGGACCCGTACCGGTTTGTCGATGCCGTCGAGCGTCTCCAGTATGAGCGCCAGGACGACGACCGTGCGCGACAAGCACTGGAGCGGCTGCAGTATCTTGAGATGCGTGCGCTGCTTCGATACTGCATGGCCGCTTGAACGAACAAGCCGAAGAGACCGCTGCGGATCATCGATCATCCGTTGCGGTCTCTTTTCAAAACGGAATTATAGGCCGACCAGTTCTCCCTCGCCGCGGATGGCCGCTGCCTGATGCTTTGGATTAGCATGGAAATAGCCGGTGCCGCTCAGACGTTTGCCGCCCAAGGTGATAAGCTCCAGCTCAATCGTAATATTCTCTGCCGTATAATAATGCTGCAGCAGCGCTTCGTCGGCGACGCCGTTGACATCCAGGTACCACAGCCGCGAACCGAGCTCCGTCACGACGACGAGCTGTGCGGATGCAAACAGCAGCTCCAGCGTCTGCTGTTGCGAAGTCATGTGGATTTCGGCCAGCTCAAACTGTTCCATTCCCACCCCCCTTTCTGATCCCGATAACTACGAATGCTCACCATTTCTTCCCCAACAATAAAGAGGCGGCGCTCGTTTGTCAAATTAGGCAAGAAATGCTGGACAAGCGCTACCGGTTTGCTTCAATATAAGTATTGACGCTTTGGAACAGGGAAGAGGTAAGACATGAAGGAACACATACAGGAAGCATCACTCATCATCGAGCCATTGGGGGACCGCGCAGTGACGGTGAGCGCGCCTGCTGTCCGTTCACGGAGTCAGGGGGCGGCGCTGGCCGCCAGACTTCATCAGCTGCGCCCCGAATGGCTGATCGATACCGTCCCCGCCTACGGGCAGGTGACGGTATTCTACGATGCCGTGCTGCTGGTCCGCCAAGCCTCGCGGCGCGGCCGGCATGATACACCGTTCGCACTCGTCTGCGAAGCGCTCCAGAAGCTGCTGGCCGGGGCAGGCACTGATCCTGCCAGCGGCGAAGCACGCCTCATCGAGATTCCGGTCTGGTACGGCGGTCGCTACGGGCCCGATCTGGAGGAAGCAAGTGCGCGTGCCGGAGTGTCTCCCGAGCGATTCACCCGGATGCATCAAGATGCCGAGCATACCGTAGCTATGATTGGTTTTATGCCGGGCTTTCCTTACTTGACGGGACTGCCTGCCGAGCTGGCGCAGCCACGCAAGGCCACGCCCCGCGCCAGTGTGCCGGCAGGCTCTGTCGGGATCGCAGGTGAGCACACCGGCATCTACCCGTTGGCTGTTCCCGGCGGCTGGCAGATCATCGGACGGACGCCGCTGCCCTTGTTCCGCCCTGCCGATGAGGAACCTGTGCTGCTGCGGGCCGGCGACCGAGTCCGCTTCGTCGCAGCTTCGCCCCCTGCTCCATCAGGCCGAGAGGAGGGAGGACAGCCATGAGCTTGCGTGTCATGACACCCGGACTGTTCACGACGATCCAGGATCTCGGCCGCACCGGACTCCGCCATACCGGGCTGGCCGCTGGCGGCGCTATGGATGAGTACGCCCTCCGTATCGGCAACCTGCTCGTAGGCAATCCGGAAGGCGCTGCAGGCCTGGAGATGACGCTCACAGGCGCAGAGCTCCTCGCTGGGGCGGACATGCTCGTCGCTGTCTGCGGCGCGTATATGTCGCCTCACGTCGACGGCGAGGAGGTGCCGACGTGGCGGCCGCTCTGGCTGGCCCGGGGCGCCCGTCTCCGCCTGGGCCGCGCAGTGATTGGCTGCCGCGGCTATGTGACAGTAGCCGGCGGGATCACCGTGCCGACGGCGCTGGGCGGCCGCGGCACCGACGTGCGCGCGGCGATCGGCGGTATCGCCGGGCGCGCGCTGACCCCGGGCGACACGCTGCCGGCCTATGGCGCAGCGGGCTCGCCCTGGGCGAGCGCATGGGCGGCTGCGCTCGCCGCGCAAGCGCGGGCTGCGGGGCGGAGCTGGGCCGCCCCGCCCTGGTGGGTGCCGCCGGCAGCCTACGGCGGCGGCGACGCCCCTGGCGGCATCGTGCTGCGCGCGATGCCGGGCCGCGAGAGCGGGCAGTTCAGCGCAGCTGCCCGCGAGGCCTTCTACCGGGAGCCGTACCGCGTGGCTCCCGCGTCCGACCGCATGGGATGCCGCCTCGGCGGCCCCATGCTGGAGCGCACTTCCCGTGCGGAGCTGCTCTCGCACGGGGTGGCGCCCGGCGTCGTGCAGGTGCCGCCGGGCGGTCAGCCGATCGTGCTGACGGCGGATTGTCAGACGACCGGCGGGTACCCCTGCATCGCCCATGTCGCGTCGGCGGACCTGCCGCTGCTGGCTCAGGCCAAGCCGGGCGACTATGTCCGCTTCCAGCCGGTCACCCTGGCCGAAGCCCAAGAGCTCGACCGGCTCGCCGAGCTGTCGATTCGCCATGTCGCGATTGGGCTTCAAGGCCGGCTGCCGTAAGGAGCTTCGAGTGAGCTAGCGATTGCTGCTTGTACGATTGTGAACATCAGGGAGGAAACCATGTCCATCAACAGGGCGGAGAAAAAAACGATCTGGACAGCTCTGCTAGCCATTCTGAGCTTTGCAGCGCTGCTTGCGCTGCAGGGCTGGATATATACGGATTTCGAGCTTCGGACTTATCTGCTGATCCATACGGGCATCGAGCACATCAATTATGGCGTTTGTTTTGCCATGCTGCTGCTTGGCAGCATCTTTTTTCTGAACAGTCTCACTGCACATCGGCTCTATCTGGCGGCTTTGTATCTCGTTGTGGGAGTTCTTGAATTTATGCACGTGTGGACTCACGAAGGGATGATGTATTACGTTCCTTACGGCGACACCTCTTCCGGTCTGGTCTTCTCCGCAGTGTCCCAGATCGTCAGCGCAGTTGGACTGTTCGCAATCTTCCGCATGCCTGACCGGCAGATCGCGGCGAGCCGCAGGCTGCCGGTATTGGCAGGCGCTGCGCTGCTTGCGGCCTTGCTGGTAACCGGCGTGTATGCTATTTTCTCGCGGTGGGGCGATCAGCTATTATCCGGGAGTTCGCTTACAGTGATTCGAGGGGCAGCGGCACTGACGGTCTTGACGGGTCTGGCCATGGCCGTCTTCACGATCCTCTACCGCAACCGTACCGAACGCCCGCAGGCGCTGCTGACGATTATTCAGGCGCTCACTTGGCTGATTGCCGCTACGCTCTCTTTTGGTGCGGCTTCCACTGGGACGGATGCTTTTATGGTTGCGGGACATGTATACAAACTGATCGGCTATTACTATCTGATCAAAGGCATCTATCTCGTCACCGTCGAGCAGCCTTACCGACAGCGCCAATTGGCCGAGGAGCGGATCAACTATCTAGCTTACCATGACGAGTTGACCGGACTCTCCAACCGGCGGCTGCTATCCGAGCGGTTGGGACGGGAGCTGGCTCGATCCCGTGAGAGCGGTTCCCTCATGGCCCTGCTGCTGCTGGATGTTGACCGCTTCAAGACGATCAATGATTCACTAGGGCATACCGCAGGAGACCGGATCCTGCAATCGGTCAGCGAACGGCTGCTCGCGGTGGTGGAGAAGCGGGAGCACGTTTTTCGGATGGGGGGAGACGAATTTACGATCCTGCTCACCGGACTGGGAGCCCGGGAAGAAGCGGAAGCGACAGCTGCCCGGATCGTCCAGGCGTTCGCGCTGCCCATCCGCCTGGAGCAGAGTGAATACCACATCACGGTCAGCGTAGGTTTGGCTTACTATCCCGGGGATGCGGACAACGTGGACGATCTCGTCAAAAATGCGGATATGGCGATGTACAGCGCCAAGGCGCTGCGCAATGAGTACCGGCTGTTCGCGCCGGGGATGAACGCCACAGCCAACGAGCGGCTGTCCCTGGAGAATGATCTGCGCCGGGCGATAGAACAGCAGCAATTTATGCTGCTGTACCAGCCGCAGCTGGATCTGGCGACGTCACGTACTGTAGGAGTAGAAGCGCTGGTCCGTTGGCAGCATCCGCAGCGGGGGCTGCTTTCTCCGAGTGCCTTCATCCCGCTGGCAGAAGAAAATGGCTTTATCCTGCAGATCGGGGAATGGGTGCTGCAGGAGGCATGCCGGCAGAACAAGGCTTGGCAGGATCAGGGCTTGCCGCCGATTACCGTGTCGGTCAATCTGTCAATGCGCCAGTTTGCCCAGGCCGATCTCGTGGCTCGTGTGCAATCGATACTGCACGAGACCGGCCTCTCCCCTGAGCATCTCGAGCTGGAGATTACAGAGAGCATGACCTCTGACGTCGACTATGCGATTGTAACGCTGACCGAACTCAAAGCGATCGGGGTCAAAATCAGCATCGATGATTTCGGCACCGGCTACAGCTCCTTGCTCTACCTGAAGAAATTCCCCATCGATAAGCTTAAGATCGACCGTTCGTTTGTTACCGATCTAACGCTTGGCAGCAATGATGCGGCGATCGTCACGACCATTGCCATGATGGCCCGTCATATGAATCTGAGAGTAACTGCCGAGGGGGTCGAAAACAGCAGTCAGCTGGCTTTCCTGAAAGAGCAGGAGTGTCAGGAAGCGCAAGGGTATTACTTTGCCAAGCCGATCTCGCCGGCCGAGATCGAGTCCTGGTTGAGACAGCCTACCCAGACAGGCGCTTAACTTGACCGTACGATGCCATCAGGGGCCGCCCGGCCCCTGTTCAAGCCTTTGCTTGAAATACTTCATGACTCGTGAGTTCCCCTCGCATGAGTGGTGCTCCGCCACTCATGATTCCTCCGAACTGGAAATGCCGTTATGATACTAAGGTGCCGTGAGGCGCTGTGGCTGCTAGGCATGCCCTGTCGTGACTAGAATGCTTCATCGAAGCCAATTATGTCCCCCCGATCTGGGAGGTTGTCCCTCAGCAGCGATTTGGTGATTGCAAGAGACAGCGAGCACCACAAAGAGCGCCGATTGCTCGGCGCCGGTAGAGAGTAGGGAAGTCGCAGTATACCGCCCTATGACGATAAGTGCAATAATACCCTTATTTTGTTGGTTTTCCCCGTTCTGGTGCATAGTAGGTGCAAAAGTGCATCTAACACCGTGGTTTTTACCAATTCACTCCCATATTCCCGCTGTATATGTGCAGATTTGCACTTAAGCTAGGCTCAGAGACTGTTTTGCGTTTGTTAAATGTACAATTGCACTTACTGTCCCCGCAAAATAGCTGGTTTGAGTGACCAAGTGTGATTGGCGCGGCTTCCGAGCTCCATAAGTACCCGAACTCGAGGCCACGCACCACTTTCGAGGCAATCTTTTACCGGGGGCCCCCCCGAAAGTAATCGGCCTCAGCTACGAAGCTTCGCGTCACTTTTGGGGGATTGTTTTACCGGGGGCCCCCCCGAAAGTAATCGGCCTCAGCTACGAAGCTTCGCGTCACTTTTGGGGGATTGTTTTACCGGGGGCCCCCCGAAAGTAATCGGCCTCAGCTACGAAGCCTCACGTCACTTTTGGGGGATTCCTTTACAGGTCGCCCCAGTTCAGGTTGGAGGACTTGCTGTAGTTAGTCACCTTCTGCTCGAAGAAGTCGGTCTTCATGCCGTTCATGTTGCTGAAGCTCTCGACCCAGCGCATCGGGTGCTCGACAATCTCAGGATACAGGATGTCCAGACCAAGCTTGCGCAGCCGCTCGTTGGAGAGGAACTTGATGTACTGGTCGATGATATCGTTGGTGAGGCCGGCGATCTGGTTGTTGGTGATGTATTGCCCCCACTCGATCTCATGCTCGACGGCGGTCTTCATCATCTGGCGCAGCTCCTCGACGAACACCGATGTGAACAGCTCGGGGTTTTCTTTGCGGACTTCGCGGAAGATGCCCTGGAACAATGCCAGATGCGTCAACTCATCGCGCTGGATGTATTTGATCTCGGAGACGGTGCCGAGCATTTTGCCTTGACGTCCGAGCGCATAGAAGAAGCTGAAGCCGCTGTAGAAGTAGATGCCTTCAAGAATATAGTTCGCCATAATCGTCTTGACGAGATTTTGCGACGACGGGTTGGCGATGAAATTCTCGTACAGATCCGTGATGAACCGGTTGCGCTTGAGCAGGTTTTTGTCTTCCCGCCACAGGTTGTAGATCTGGTCCCTGACCTCAGCCGAGCAGACACTGTCCAGAATGTACGAGTAGCTTTGACTGTGCACCGCTTCCTGAAAGGTTTGAACCGTTAGGGTCAGATTGACCTCAGGTGCCGTAATGTACTCGTTAATGTTGGGCAGATTGGCCGTCTGCAGGGAATCCAGAAAGATCAGAAAGCTGATGATCTTGTCGTAGCTGTTGCGTTCGGAAAGCGACAGATTCTTATAATCCTTGGCGTCCTGCGCCAGCGGGATTTCTTCGGGAATCCAGAAGTTGTTCATCATTGTCCGGTACATCTTCGTGGCCCAGTCGTATTTGACATTGTTCAGCTCAATCAGATTAGTGGTGTTGCCTCCGATGATCCGGCGCTTGCCCCAGTCACGATCGCCGTCCTCATTGAACAGCTTCTTGGGCTGCAGTTCCATTGTAGATCCTCCTTAAAGTATACAAGCTGATATCATAGCTTACAGGTCGCGGTTGATCCGCTGCTTGCGGGGTGTTCGAAAGCAGCGGTCAAACGCAGACTACAGCGCCTTAGGAGCTGCAGCTCTCGCAGTCGTCCACTTCCAGACTCTTGTTGCGGACGTAGTAGACAGTTTTGAGTCCGTTCTTCCAGGCCGCCATGTAGAGGTCCAGGAATTCTTTGGCCGAGTAGTTCGGCGTAATATATAAGTTGAAGGATTGCGCTTGGTCGATATGGCGCTGGCGCTTGCCGGCGGCTTTGATGCTCCAGTGCTGATCGATATGGTGCGCTTCCTTGTAGAACCAGAAGGTATCCTCGTTCAGATTCGGCGCCGTTTGCGGGATGACTGCATTTTTCTTTTCTTCGACGAAGAACTTGTTGAAGATCGGATCGATGCCCGCTGTCGAGCCCGCGATCAGCGAGGTCGAAGCCGTCGGGGCGATCGCGAACATCCAGGCGTTCCGGACGCCATGCTCGGCAACCTGAGCCTTCAGCTCTTGCCACTCCGAACTCTCATAACCGCGCTGCTCGAAGTAAACGCCGGTGTGCCATTCGCTGCCCTCGAATACGGGATACGCCCCTTTTTCCTTGGCAATATTCATCGAAGCCTTAATGGCATAATAGTTAATCCATTCGTACAGCTCGTCCGCCCGTTCGAGATGCTCGTCACTTTCCCAAGCAATACTGTTCAAGGCCAGCCACTGGTGATAGCCGCTGGTACCGAGACCGACCGCGCGGTACTTCTTGTTGGTGATCTCCGCTTGCGGGATCGGATAGTGGTTCAGATCGATCACATTATCCATCATCCGCATCTGGCAGGTAACGACCTCCTCGATCTCTTCCTTGGTACGCGTGCGGCCCAGGTTGAGGGAGGAGAGGTTGCAGACGACATAATCGCCACTCTTGATCTTCGTTGTGATGATGCCGTCCTCGTGCGTGGTCTGGATGAACTCGGTCGGGCTCATATTCTGGCAGATCTCGGTGCACAAGTTGGAGCAGTAGATGATGCCTTTATGCTTGTTCGGGTTGGCCCGGTTGACGGTATCGCGGTAGAAGACAAACGGTGTACCCGTCTCGAAGGAGCTGGTCAGAATTTTCTTCATGATCTCAATGGCAGGTACTTCCTCGCGGCTCAGCGACTCATGGTTCACGCAAGCCTCGTAACGCGCTTCCCACTCTTCGCCATAGGCGTCCTCAAGAGACCAGCCCATGTATTCGCGCACCTCGAGCGGATCGAACAGGTACCACGACTCGCGGTTCTCCACCTTGCGCATGAACAGGTCCGGGATACAGACGCCCGGGAAGATGTCATGCGCCTTCATGCGGTCGTCGCCGTTGTTGGTCTTCAGGTTAAGGAAGTCAAAGATATCTTTGTGCCATACGTCCAGGTAGATCGCTACGGCGCCGGAACGGACACCGAGCTGGTCGACGGCGATGGCTGTATTATTGTAGTTTTTGATCCACGGCACGACGCCGCCGGCGACGCCTTTGTAGCCACGGATGTTGGAGCCGCGGCTGCGGACTTTACCGATGTAGATGCCCATGCCGCCGCCAAATTTGGAAACCTGCGCGAAGCTGGAGTCGACATTGTAAATGCCCCACAGGTTATCCGGTACGGTATCGATGAAGCAGCTCGAGAGCTGGTGGAACGGCTTGCGCGCGTTGGCCAGCGTCGGCGTAGCCACAGTCATCTGCAGGCGGCTCAGCACGTCGTAGAATTTCTTGGCCCAGTGAAGCTTGTCCGCCTCTTTCATCGCCAGGTGCATGGCCACACCCATAAACATCTCCTGCGGCAGCTCAAGGATGTCCCCGTTATAGCCTTTGATCAGATAGCGGTCAGCCAGCGTCTTGAGACCGATGTAGTTGAAGAGATAATCGCGCTCCGGCTCAATGTAGTTGCCCAGCTCCTGGATTTCTTCGCGGGTGTAGTGTTCCAGAATATAAGCGCCATAGAGCTTCTTGTCAGTGAGATAAGTAAGCAGCGAGTAGAAGTCGCCATAGCCGAAGTAGCCGTACTTGCGGTTGATCTGCGATTCTTTGTAGAGATCGTATACAAGCAGCTTGGCGGCGACATACTGCCAATTAGGCTGCTCGATGCTGGTTTTCTCGACGGCGACCTGGATCAGGGTGCGCTGGACTTCTTTGGTCGTAATGTTGTTGCGGAAATACGGGAGAAGTGCGGTTTCGAGCTCCAGCGGATCGCAGCCTTCGAAATCGACGCAGGCAAAATCGATGACCTTTTTAAGCTTGGAGAAAATAAGTTCTTCCTTCTGGCCATTGCGTTTAATAATATCCAATTGCTTGTGTCACTCCTTATGTAAGGACTCATTATGAGACCGTGATATACAATATATTGTTACATGAATAAATTAACACTCTATATCTTGTGTTGTCAAGAAATGACCTTCTTCGACCTGACAAGCTTTCATTGTACCTGATACCACGCGAATGTTCAATGTTTTGACGTTGGAATCAGCTGCTAGATTTAGTAAACTATCATTGGACAGAGGGAGAGAGAGGAAGTGTTCGATTGAATTCATTTGCAGTACCGCCGCGTCTGCGCGCGCGCCGACATATACTGTCGCTGTTGCTCATCGTGATCATGGCAGCCGGCTGGCTCATCCAGCCTTTGCCGGCGGCTGCCCATGCGGTAGCCGAATCGTTTACGCCCGAACCGGGGGCTCAGATGGAAGAGAGCCCGCCGGAGATCGCGATTGCCTTTAATGAACAGATCGAAGCCCAGATCGGCTCGCTGAGGGTGCTCGATTCGCAGTCCCGGCCCGTAACCGATGAACGGGCGACCGTGTCGGATGACCGGACGACGATCAGGCTGGCGATCCCGGAGTTGTCAGAAGACGTCTACACGGTCGCCTACAGCATTATTTCGGCAGATGGCCATCCGGTGTCGGGCTCCTACATCTTCGTCGTCGGCGACCCGCCCGGGGGGCGCGACGCGTCCTCCTTTAATCTGCACGAGCAGATGGGGCATACGGGACATGCCGCCGCAACCCAGCTTACCACCGCCGAGCTGGCGCTGTACGCTGCCAGGATCTTGTATTACCTGGCGATGCTGATCGCCGCCGGGGTGATGCTGTGGTACGCGATGCTGCGCAACAAGAATGAAGTGCTGCTCGGCGTTTTTCGCTCCTGGGGACTCTGGCTGATGCGAGCATATCTAGTCGCTGCTCTGCTCTATGTGTTCGTTCATTCGCGGGAGCTTATGGTCGGCCAGCCATCCGAAGACTGGCTGCGGCTGTTCACACGCACGGAGATCGGTCTAACCTGGGCGGCGATTGTCGTCGTCGCGCTGCTAGGCTTCCTCGTGCTCCGTGGAGGACGCGCGATCCGAGCCATATGGGCTCTCACGGCTCTCGGTCTGGAAGGCTGGAGCGGACATGCGTCTGCTTATGAGCCGCTGTTCTATTCCCTCGGCTTGAATTTTATCCATATCGCTGCTTCGGCGGTCTGGGCCGGCGGTTTGTTCTTCCTGCTGACGCTCTGGTTCGAAGAGCGCAAGGATGCCGGCCGGTTCGCGGAGACATTCACGACGGCAGCTTGGCTCTCGATCCTGCTGCTGACCATCACCGGCGTGCTGTCCGCGCTGCTGTTTATCCCGCGTCCCGACTACCTGTTCTATACCGCCTGGGGGACGCTGCTGATTATCAAGACCGGTCTGGTGCTCCTGGTCATCGCGGTCGGCTTCCTGCTCCGGCTGCGGATTAAGCGCGGCAATCTGCCGGCAGGCTCGCTGCTAAAGGCTGATGCGGTACTAATGGCGCTGATCATCGCCGTGGTGGGCATCTTCACCTATATCAGTCCGCTGCCGGCCAATGAGCCGGTATCCGAACACCTGATGGGCGAGGAGATGCATATCACGCTGCGGATTACCCCTAACGTCCCGGGTGCGGACAATCATATCATCACGAAGGTGTGGCTGCCGGACGAGCTGGGCGAGCCCAAATCCGTCACGCTGCTGCTGCGTTCGCTGGACCAGTCCGACCTCGGCGCCATCGAGATTCCGATCGAGCCGTACGATGATGAAGAGGTAGACACATTCACCGGCTTTACCAAAGCGACCTATCAGGCCACCGGCCGTTATATCCCGTTTGCCGGCGAGTGGCAGGCTCAGATCCGGATCCGCGACAGCCAGGATGTGGAGCGCGTCCATGAAGAGATTTTCCGCAACTATTGACGGCAGCGGAGGCGGCTCGTGCTGATGGAAGGAGAAGCGCCTTATGACCTACAAACAGATCAAATGGCTGATTCTGTGGATTCCGACGGTCACCATCGGAATCTGGGAGTATCTGCGGCATACGGTACTGCTGCCTTATCTATCCATGGAGCTGGGCAATCTGCTCTCGCCTTTTATCGTCCTCGCAGTTACGCTGACCCTGCTTCGCAAGCTCTTCCGCAAGCTGGAAGCGACACAGGAAACGCTTCGGCGCGAGCAGTCGCTCAAGGCGGCGCTGGAGGAGCGGGAGCAGCTGGCGCGGGAGCTGCATGACGGCATCTCGCAATCGCTCTTCCTGCTCTCGGTGAAGCTGGACCGGCTTGAGCAGATGGACAGCAAGGAGGAGGTCCAGGCTCAGACGAGACAGATTCGCAGCACGGTCAGACATGTCTACGAGGATGTCCGCCAGTCACTGGCTGCCCTGAAGGAAGCGCCGGTCGTTACCGACCTGAGCTGGACGCAGTCGGTGAAGACACTCGCCGGCGAGATCGAGTCCGGCAGCGGGATAGCGATCGAGCTCGACTGGCGGTTGTCAGACGCGAACCTGTCTCCGAAAGAGAAGGTCGAGCTGCTGTCCATCATCCGTGAAGCGCTGCTCAACGTCCAGAAGCACGCCCAGGCTGCCTCGGCAACAGTACACTGCTGGGGGCATGGACCTACCGCAGCCGACGGGTTCACCTGCGTCATCAAGGATAACGGAATCGGACTAACGGAGGAACGCCGCACGGCCCGCGGTTGTTACGGGCTGCGGATGATGGAGAGCCGGGCGGAGGCGATGGGCTGGTGGCTTCGGATGCGCTCGGACGGGGGTACAGTGGTAGAGATCGAGAGAAAGGGAGGTGCCCGCCGATGAAAAGGCAGACAGACAGCTCCGCAAGCAGGATCAACGTGCTGCTCGTCGATGATCATCCGCATGGGCGCGAGGGCATGCGGGTCATCCTGGAGGAAGACGCGATGTTCGAGATTGTAGGAGAGGCTGCCAGCGGGGAAGATGCCCTGGAGCTCAATGCAAGCCTCCGTCCGCACATGATCCTGATGGATATCAGCATGCCTGGCATGGGTGGTCTGGAAGCGACTCGGCGGATCAAGTCGGATACGCCAGAGGTCAAGATCGTTATGGTCACGGTCTCCGACGACATCACGCATCTCTTCGATGCCCTGAAACGGGGCGCTCAAGGGTATCTGCTGAAAAACCTGACGCCGTCTTCCTGGCTGGAGTATCTGAGAGCCGTCGCGGTCGATGAAGCGCCGATGTCCAAGGAGCTGGCCTTCCGGCTGCTCCACGAATTCACCCCCGGCGGCGCGCACGCGGACACAGCTCCGGCTGAACTAGCGGCTTCGGTGGCTGCAGCCGATGAGGCCGGAACGACGCCATTGACGCCGCGCGAGCAGGAGGTGCTGGCACGGGTAGCTAAGGGCGAGTCCAACCGCGGAGTGGCCGAAGCGTTAGGCATCTCGGAGCACACAGTCAAGAACCATCTCAAGCATATATTGCAGAAGCTGCATCTGGCCAACCGAGTTCAACTTACTC
Source organism: Paenibacillus jepli (assembly GCF_047238105.1). NCBI lineage: Bacteria > Bacillati > Bacillota > Bacilli > Caryophanales > Paenibacillaceae > Paenibacillus > Paenibacillus jepli. The sequence goes on along the minus strand of NZ_JBDFMD010000001.1, from coordinate 1,200,681 downwards.
GTTATGCGTACGAGCAGGGGTTCATGAACCGTTCCCGTTAAGCGATGCGATTGGTCACAAAGCTGTCACGACGTATAGCCCGATCGAGTCATGTGGCGGCGCAGCGGCAAGACTATACTTTCAAGAGAAGCAGTTACTACACAAACAGGGTGGTTGGATAATATGGGAACCAAGCAATTGCGCATCAGTCTGATGATGGCTGTCCTGGCGATGTTGTTTACAGCCAGCGTGGCCAGCGCCCATGTCACTGTCAGACCCGCTGAGGTGGTTCAGGGCTCCTTTGAAGTGTTCAGCGTGCGTGTCCCCAGCGAGACGAAAGGCACGTTTACAACGGAAGTCCGTGTCGCTGTGCCGGAAGGCGTCAACATTACGCGCACCGAGCCCAAAGCGGGCTGGGTTACAGAACTGGAGAAGACAGATAACCGCATCATGAATGTGACCTGGAAGGCAGAAGGCCAGGGTCTCGCCGATACCGAATTCACAGAGTTTCGGATGCAGGGCCGGGTCGCAGACGATGCTACTGAGCTCGTCTGGCGCGCCTACCAGACCTATGCGGACGGCAGTATAGCGGAGTGGATCGGCGCCCCGGGCACCGACTCCCCTATGCCTGCCTCGCTGACTGCAGTCACCGAAGGTGAAGCCCAGGACGACGGTCACGGGCACAGCCAGGGCACCAGTGATGCTGCAACCGGCGCCGGTCAGTCAGCTCCAGCGGACCCGGCTGTTGATGCGCCATCCGCCGATGAAACCGCTGCACCGGCAGCTTCCGGTGTAAGTACGGCCACGCTGTGGATTGCCATTGCAGCTGTAGTCCTCTCGGCGCTGGCGCTGTTCGTCGTCCTGACGCGAGGCCGCAAAGCGTAATGACAGGAATAAGAGCCGTTTGGAAATTCACTGAGATTTCCAGGCGGCTCTTTTTTTAATTGTGGGGTTATTTTATTAGGAAATCTTAATCATTAACCGATTCTAATGAAAATGAAACGCATGACCGTTCCCTGCGTACTACATGTTGTCAGGTTTGCATAGCTATGAGCAATGACCAACGGGAGGAGAACAAGCATGGAAGTACACACGGGGGGAAAAGGCACCGAACCGGCAAGAATGCCGGGCGTGCCCAAAAATTTGTTCCGCAACATCATCATTGGCGTCATCGCATTGGTCGTTATTATGATCGGCTCATCATCGTTCTATACGGTGGAGGAGCAGGAGCAAGCGGCCATCCTTACATTCGGGGAGTATAAATCAACAACTTCGAGTCCGGGACTTCATTTCAAAATGCCTTATCCCATCCAGGAAGCGGTAATCGTGCAGGCTAATCTCGAACAGCGGATCCACATCGGCTATACCGAGCGGGGCGGCGAATTTGTCTCGGTTGACTCCGAGGCGCTGATGATTACGGGCGATGAGAATATTGTGTCGGCTGATGCCGTTGTCGAATGGAAGGTCGCCGATCTGGAGAAATATCTATACAATATCTCGGACTCAGAGACATTCCTGCGCAACTCGGCCATCTCGGCGATTCGCTCCGTCATCGGTTCGAATAAGCTGGATTTTGCGATTACCGACGGTAAGACGGCGATCCAGTCTGATGTGAGAACCAAACTGATTGAGCTGCAAGAGCAATATGAGACAGGGATTCAAATCATCGATGTCAAGTTCCAGGATATCGAGCCGCCAATCGGCAAAGTGCAGGAGGCGTTCAAGGACGTTACGAATGCCAGAGAGCAGCGCAGCACCAAAATCAACCAAGCCCAAAAGTATGTAAATGATATTCTTCCGAAAGCCCGTGGTGAAGCGCAGGCTTTACTGGAGCAAGCAGAATCGGAGAAGCATTCGCGGATCGTCAATGCGCAAGGTGACGTGGCCAAGTTCAATGCGGTCTACAACGAGTTTGTTAAAAACCCGAATGTCACCAGCAACCGGCTGATTCTCGAAACCTTCGAGAAGGTGCTGCCAGGCGCCAAGGTCATTATCTCGGATGGCGGCGGCGATACAGTCAAGTATCTACCGCTGAATGAGCTGCTGAAATCGAGTGGCTCTAATACATCAACAAGCACAAGTACGCCTCCCCCGGCATCTGCACCCACTCCGCCGCCTCCACCTGCGGAGCCGGAAGCCGCCGATGAGCCAGCACAGGGAGGTGCACAATAATGGTAAAACGTATCGGAGCATTGGTTGTCGTTATTGTAGCTCTTATCCTGCTGCTTTCCTCAGTGTTTATAGTCAAGGAAGGCGAATACAAGGTCGTGCTGCGCTTCAGTGAAGCCGTCAAGATCCACAGCAGCCCGGGGATGAAATTCAAGATTCCGTTCATTGAGACCACCACATCGCTACCGAAATATCAGATTGTTTACGATGACAACAAGCCAACTGAGATTCTCACCAAAGACAAAAAACCGATTATCGTTGATAACTATACCGTGTGGCGGATCACAAGTCCTCAGCAGTTCTTGCGCACATTGAGGACGGTCAGCTCTGCTGAAAGCCGGATTGGGGACAATGTCTACAGTACAGTCCGCCGTAAGCTGTCAGAGATCGAGTACGGGGATATTATTAGTGAGAATACCGCCCGTGGCGACCTGAACGCGGAGATTACCCGCGAGGTGGCCGAGACGGCCGACCGTCAGAACTACGGCATTGAAATCGTCGATGTCCGCATCAAGCGTACGGATCTGCCAGAGGAGAACAAGGACAGCGTCTATGAACGGATGATATCCGACCGTCAGTCGATCGCAGCCGGTTACCTCTCGGAAGGAGACGAGGAGTCTCGCAAGATTACGGCTGCCGCCGACCGTCAGGCCCGCGAGCTGATCGCCAAAGCAGAGTCCGACGCCAAGATGATCATCGCCGAAGGCGAGGAAGAAGCGGCTCGTATTTATAATGAAGCGTATGGCAAGGATGCGAACTTCTATCAGCTGTATCGTACGCTGGAGAGTTATGTAACTACGATTCAGGACGAGACGATCATCATGCTGCCGGTTGATTCGCCGTATACGCGAATTTTGCTCGGACGCGAATAAACAGATGCAACACTGGACGGCGTTATGCCGTCCGGTTTTTTTTTGCACGAACTGCAACCGGTTGCCGCGTCCAATGCATCTTAGTAGTATAGAGGTATCAAGAGGGAGTGGAACCTATGTACATCAAGATTAAAGTCGGGACGCTCGTCTTCTGGCTAGCCGTGGTCCTGCTCACCGTTGGCATTGCGAGTGCGATCCGGGACGATCCCAAGCCGGACCGATTGGTCAGTCTGATCATCGATTCAAATCCGATGCATGATGACCGGATCGATATCCGGCCGAGCGGACATGGATATTCACAGGCGAATGACCGGAAGGTCTCCTACGCGCAGGCGCTGGCGTATGCGCAAGAGATGGTACAGGAGTATCCGGAGCATCCCTGGTCGCAGGAACATAGCGCATATACGTTAGGGCATCTTTATCTGAAGAACGGGAACCGGACGGAGGCGCTCAAGTGGTTTACAGAAGCCCTGTCGTCTTTCCGGGCCCAGGAAGCCCATCGGTGGATTGACTTGTTGCGTCCGCAAGTCGGAGAGTCTTCCTCTCCGGCACTCAGCGGTCGAGTGCTGATCGGCGGGGAGCCCCAGTCTGGTGCGATAGTTTATCTGCAGCCTGCGGACGCATCGAACTGGAATAGTCCAGGCTACCTGTATAATCAGGCTACGATGACGGACGATAACGGCGAATACTGGTTTTATAACATCGAACCCGGTCGTTATGAAGTTGGCGTGGGACTGACACCCGAGCAGGTAGACGGCTGGGTGAGGGCGGAAGCGCCCCAGGAGGTGCTCGCATTGGAGAGTGGAACGACGCATACCTTCGATGTCCAATTCGTGCCAAAGCTGCAGACGATTGCGCCCGGAAACGGCGAGGAGATCGGCGAAGAAGAGCTGCATTTCCAGTGGGAGCCCTACCCGGGGGCTGTCAGCTATAAGCTGCATATCCAGTCTATCGAGTTGAGCAGCGACGGCAGCTTGCTCAGCTCGTCTTCGGGTTCGCTGCAAGAGGACTGGCCGGGCACGGAAGCGGTGTATACCATCGCCGAATTGCGGGGCTATGCCAGAGGCATTCATTGGAATGAGGATGGTCCGCTGCCCGCGACGATACTCGGCGTCGTGTATCCCGGGGGTCACTTCAGCTGGTCAGTTGATGCCTACGACGAGCAAGGTCTCCGCATAAGCAGCAGTACCAGCTACTATGGTACAAACGGCGGGCAGATGCCTTTATTTTCGATGTCTGACGAAGGTCAGCTCGCAGGCGACCGCCATGTCCTGGCTCGCGACTGGGAGGAGGCTATTGCAGCGTACAAGCAGGAGGAGCACCACCAAGAGGCCATACGCGCGCTTGGTCTGATCTATGCTTTCGGGGAAGACTTGCGAGGGGAAGGTAAAAATAACGAACTGGCCTTAAGCTATCTGAACCGGCTGACGAATCCAACCGCTTTTGACCTTCAAGCGCTGGACAGTCTGGACTGGGATGCGCAGCGGGAGTGAACGACGCAAGAGAAAGTCGGGGGTCAACCTTACCCACTGACCGTGAGCTTGCAGCCCGGCTGCTGCAAGGCGAGCAGGAGGCGCTGCGTCTGGTGATGGAGCGCTATGGCAGTATGATCATCCGTACCGCTTTTCTGCTGCTGCGCGACCGCCACTGGGCCGAGGATGTCAGTCAGGAGGTATTCATCGCGTTATACCGCAGGATTAGCCAACTGCACGATCACGGCTCGCTAAGACCTTGGCTTGTGAGGATTACGATAAACGAATGCAGACAGCGGATGCGGCGGGCGGCATGGACGCGGCTGATTTTTCTCGACAAGGGATGGGATGAGCGGACGGCGTCAACTCCGGGGCCAGAGGAGTCGGCAGAGGCAATATCGCTCGCAGCAGTCATCCAAACGCTGCCTTACAAATATCGGGAAGTCATTGTGCTGTACTACTACCATGATCTTACAGTAGACGCCATCAGCGGACAGCTCCAAGAAAAATCAAGCACGGTTAAGAGCAAGCTGGCCAGAGCCAGGGCGATGTTGAAGCACAAGCTGCAGGAGGAGGGTTGAACTTGACTGAGAAGAACAAGGTACAGATCATAGAGCAGCTCGACGAGGAGACCAGGGACGTGGAATTTACAGCGGAGATGATGGAGAAGGTTATGAGGCGGTCTCAAACGTCGCTCTCTTGGTGGCAGCGTGAGATACGCATCCACGTTCCAGCAACTTTGGCTGTTGGGTTTATCGGCATCGTCATCGCGTTCTGGCTGCTTAACTCGTCATTGCCTGAGCCCTCTCCGGGTACAGGACCGTTGATTGCTCTGGATTCAGGCATCTTCCTGGAATCCGAGCTGCGCGATTGGCTCAACAAAAAATGAGGAAGCTTACCGCTGGCCCAAAATCTGAATCCATGTCCTGCATTTAATTACAACCTAGGGCCGCATAATCACATCTACGAGTTCAAACGACACGCCATTGACCTTTCATCCACTTGGAGTAGCGACCGATTCGTCACGGCGATACAGCGTTTTAGCGGCAGCAAAATCACGTTCAATCCCGTAATGCCTGTCCTACAAAACGCAGCGGAATTTATGACACGCCCTTACTCCAGCAAGCCTTCTTGACAAGGAAATCTCCAAGCTTGCGCGAGACGGCTGAGGTAAGCTATAATAAGCAAATAACAAATGCAGTGATGGAGAAGAGTAAGCAGTGCTACTGAACAGGGAGAGGACGCCGCGATTGAGAGTGTCTTCACAGCATCAGGCTGCCGAAGTTCGCTCCGGAGCAGCCCTCTGAACGGCTGGCGCCCCGCGTCATGCAACTGTAGGAGGCGCCGGCATCAGACCGTTATCTGGCTAAGGGATTGCAGCGCGTGCTTTTCGTGTGCTTGGCAGTCCGAATTAGGGTGGTACCACGGTTCTTTCGTCCCTTGCGGGGAGAAAGGGCCTTTTTTATTTGGAATCAGGAGGCGAAACAGCTATGAAAGAAAGACTGGAAGCCCTTCGGGGCGAAGCGCTGGAGGCGCTGCAGCAGGTAAACGATCCCGGTGCTCTGAACGAGCTGCGGATCAAGTATTTGGGCAAGAAAGGCGGACTGACCGAAATCTTGCGCGGCATGGGCGGCTTAAGCGCAGAGGAGCGGCCGGTAATCGGCCAAGTCGCCAATGATGTCAGAGGCGCGATCGAGTCGGCTATCGACGCGCTGCAGGAGCGTTTCCAGCGGGAAGAAACCGAAGCGAGACTGCGCGCAGAGACGATCGACGTCACGCTGCCAGGCAAGGCGCCGGCAAGCGGTGCGGTTCATCCGCTGAACAAGGTCGCCCAAGAGCTCGAGGATGTGTTTGTCGGCATGGGTTATACGATCGCCGAGGGTCCTGAGGTCGAGGAGGACTTCTACAATTTTGAAGCGCTCAATCTGCCGAAGAACCATCCGGCTCGCGATATGCAGGATTCCTTCTACATCACCGACGAGATCCTGATGCGTACGCATACGTCTCCGGTCCAGGTACGGACGATGAAACAGATGAACGGCAAGCCGGTCAAGGTCATCTGCCCCGGCAAGGTGTACCGTCGCGATGACGACGATGCGACGCATTCGTTTCAGTTCAACCAGATCGAAGGTCTGGTGATCGACAAGAATATCCGGATGAGCGACCTGAAGGGGACGCTGCTGCAGTTCGTGCAGCAGATGTTCGGCCAGCAGGCGCAGATCCGTCTCCGTCCGAGCTTCTTCCCTTTCACCGAGCCGAGCGCCGAAGTAGACGTCACCTGCGTCCAGTGCCAGGGGCATGGCTGCCGCATGTGCAAACAGACGGGCTGGCTGGAGATTCTCGGTTGCGGCATGGTGCATCCGCGTGTCCTGGAGATGGGCGGCTACGATCCGGAGGAAGTGAGCGGCTTTGCCTTCGGCATGGGGGTAGAGCGGATCGCGCTGCTCAAGTACGGTATCGACGATATCCGTCATTTCTATACCAATGATCTCCGTTTCCTGAGCCAGTTCGCGAGAATGTGACACGGAATTAGCAGCCTGAGAAGAAGAGGAAGGATGAAGACAAGTGAACGTATCTTATAGATGGTTAAACGAATATGTCGATCTTAGCGGTCTGAGCGCGGAAGAGATCGCAGAGCGGATGACGCGCGGCGGCATCGAGATCGACCGGGTGGAGTCGCGCAATCAAGGCGTCACAGGCGTCGTCGTCGGTTATGTCAAGAGCAAGGAGAAGCACCCGGACGCCGACAAGCTGAACGTCTGCAAAGTCGATGTCGGAACCGGCGAGGAGCTGCAGATCGTCTGCGGCGCTGCCAACGTGGACAGCGGTCAGCATGTACCTGTCGCTGTTGTAGGCGCCAAGCTGCCGGGCGGGCTCAACATCAAGCGAGCCAAGCTGCGGGGCGTCGAGTCGCAAGGCATGATCTGTTCCGCCAAGGAGCTGGGCTTGCCTGACAAGCTGCTGCCTCGCGAGCAGCAGGATGGCATCCTGGTGCTGCCCGCGGGCACGGAGCTCGGCACGCCCATCACTGAGGTGCTGGGATTGGAGGACTCGATCCTCGAGCTGGATCTGACGCCGAACCGTTCGGACTGCCTCAGTATGCTTGGCGCCGCTTATGAAGTAGCGGCACTGACCGGACTCGACGTCAAGCTGCCGGAGAGCCGGATCATCGACACAGCGGAACAGGCTGCGGACTATGTAGATGTGACTATTCAAGCTTCCGAGCAATGCCGGCATTATGCGGCACGCTATATCAAGGGCGTGAAGATCGCGCCTTCGCCGCTATGGCTGCAGAACCGGCTGGTGGCAGCCGGCGTCCGTCCCATCAACAATATTGTAGATATAACAAACTACGTCATGCTGGAGTATGGACAGCCGCTGCATGCTTTTGACGCAGACCTCGTCCCTGAGGGCCGCATCGTGGTCCGGATGGCCCATGAGGGGGAAGTGATCCAGACGCTGGACGATCAGGAGCGCAAGCTGGATCCTTCCATGCTGGTGATCACAGACGGCGAGCGGCCGATCGCGCTGGCCGGCGTGATGGGCGGTGCAGGCACTGAGGTATCATCCGATACCGTGAATATATTGCTTGAGTCCGCTCGTTTCGACGGCGGTACGGTGCGCAAGACCTCACGACAGCTGGGGCTGCGCTCCGAGTCGAGCACCCGGTTCGAGAAAGGTGTGGACCCCGAGCGCGTCCTACCGGCACTGGATCGCGCTGCTGGGCTGATGGCTCAGCTGGCTGGCGGCCTTGTCGCCGAGGGAGTCGTGCAGGATGGCATTGCGGGAGCCGAGCCGGCGGTAGTCTCGGTCTCGCTGGCCAAGATCAACCGCTACCTGGGCACTGCGCTTTCCGGTCTGGAGGTCAAGACGATCTTCGGCCGGCTTGGTTTCACTTTTGAAGTTGCGGCTGACGAAGTCTTCGAGGTCAGCGTGCCGACGCGGCGCGGCGACATCACCCGCGATGTCGACCTGATCGAGGAAGTCGCCCGTTTGTACGGCTACGACAATATCCCGACGACACCGATCGAGGGGGCGTCGACGCCAGGCTCGCTGACAGGACCGCAGGCTATCCGGCGCGAGCTGCGCAAGCGGCTGACGAATGCCGGGCTTCATGAGGCGATCAACTATTCCTTCACCTCGCCGGCACAGACCGGGTTGTTCCCGGATATGACCGGGCAGGCGCAGCCGGTTCGGCTGGCGATGCCGATGAGCGAAGAGCGCAGCGTCCTGCGCACCAGCCTGCTGCCGCAGCTGCTGGAGATCGCCGCTTATAACCGCAATCGCAAAAATGATGATGTGTCGGCATTCGAGATCGGCAGCGTCTTCCATACCGACGAGGAGACCCTGACCCGGCTTCCACACGAGAAACACCGTCTGGCGGGTCTGCTCACAGGCAGCAGACGACGGGGCCAATGGAATGTCAAAGCCGAGCCGGTTGACTTCTACGATGCCAAGGGTTTGCTGGAAGAGTGCTTCCGTCTCCTCGGCGTTGCGGGAAGCATCCGCTACGAGGCAGCCGCTCCGGCGCATTTCCACCCGGGACGGACGGCAGCGGTGCTGCTCGAGACCGGACGGGGCCTGGAGAGGATCGGTTATGTCGGCCAACTGCACCCGGAAGAGCAGCGTACTTTCGATCTGCAGGACACCTACCTGTTCGAGATCGAGCTGGCGCCGTTGTATGACGCGGCAGATTCGGCTATCGTCTACAAAGCGCTGCCGCGCTTCCCGGCCAGCGGGCGGGACATCGCCGTCGTCGTCGATCGCGCGGTTGAAGCCGGTGCGCTCACAGCTTCGATCTCGGCGACGGCCGGGGAGTGGCTGGAGTCGGTCGAGGTGTTCGATATCTATACCGGAGAGAAGCTGGGAGCGGACAAAAAGAGCGTCGCGCTGTCGCTTGTCTACCGCCATCCTGAGCGGACATTGACCGATGAGGAAGTGTCTGAGCTGCATGGCAAGGTCGTCTCCGAACTGGAAGAATCTTTTGGAGCCGAATTGAGAAAATAGGCAGGAAAACACAAAGTCACATCGAAGTAGTTCCAAGTGAACAGCGATGTGACTTTTTCCACGCTGGCGAATAGGAGGTAAGAGCCGAATGAGCAATCAGCGTACGCGTGTTACGGTTGATATATATGGGCATCAATACAAACTGGCAGGAGACTCGAGCATCGACGAGATGAAGCGTGTAGCCGCCATGGTCGACGAAAATATGAATAAGCTCGCGAAGGGCTATCCCCGTCTGGATCTGCCGCGAATCGCAGTGCTCGCGGCCGTGCATATGGCCGATGAAGTGTATCGGCTCAGAGAGGATAGTGCGAAGCTGAACGAGCGGCAAGCGGAGTATCAGGCTCTTGCCCAGCAGCTGGAGGAGCGCGAGGCACAGCTGCAGTCGGAGCGCCAAGAGCTGTCCGATGCCGTCTCCCGAGCGGAAGAGTCGCTGCGCAGCGAGCAGTCGGAGCATAAGCGGCAGCTGGAGCACATGCGCGCGCAGCTCCAGCGCGAAGCCGGAGAGCGAGAGGCAGCGCTGCAGAAACAGCTGCAAGCGCAATCTTCGGAGGCGGAGGAGAAACGCAAGCGACTGGAGCGTGAGCATCGCGAGCGCCAGGAGCAGCAGCAGGGGCAGCAGGAAGCTCTGAAAGCGGCGCATGCTGAGCAGCTCCAGCAGGCGGAAGCGGCCAAGGCCGAAGCGCTCGAGCAGCTTCGGGCCGAAGCGGAGACCGCCCGTGCGGAGCTGCTGGAACAGCTGAAGGTCGAACAAGAGGAAGAATTGTCCCGGCGTGAAGGTGTCTGGCAGACGCTGTTCGACGAGTCTGCGGCGGTCTGGAAGCGCGAACGCACCGAATTGCAGCGGCTGATCGGCGAGGAGGAGAACCGCAATTCCGAGTGGCGTGACAAGTATGAAAGCCGGGAATCGCACTGGAACAATCTGCTTCGCGAGAAGGAACAGAAGTGGCAGCAGGAGAAAGAGGCGCTCGAGAAGGGACACAGCCATGCAGCCGAACAGCTTGAAGCAGAGTGGGCCAGCCGTCTGGAAGAGGTTAAACAGCAGTTGGAGCAGCAGAGACAGTCGAGCAAGGAGCTGGAAGCCCGTCACCGGGAGCGTCTCGAGGAGCTGCATCAGACACATCAGAAAGAACGCAAACGTCTCGAAGAGACGCATCAACAGAAGCTGGCTGAGCTTGAGCAAGAGCGCACCCAGTCTGGCGAGAGACTGCAGGAGCTGCAGATCCAGTGGCAGGAGAAACTGTCGGCTGCGGAGCAGGAGCGCGAATCGGCTGTCGCAGCTTTACAAGAGCGGCTGGAGGCTGCAGAAGCCGGCATGATGCAGGCGATGGAGCAGGAAGAAACGCTCCGTTCCAGCCTAGAGGGGCTGGAGCAAGCCCGTCATGCGGCCGAACAGCAGGCAGAAGCGGCCCAGACACAACTGCAACAGCTTGAGAGCCGGCAGTCTGAACTACAGCGGCAACTGGAGGCTTTGCAGCGTGAACTGGCCGAGAGTCAGGCTGCAGCGGAGCAAGAGGCGGCGACTTACCAAGAGGCTGCGGCCAGACTGCAGACGCGGGTAGCGGAGCTGGAGCAGCAGGCCGAGCAGTTGACCGGCCGTGGCCGCCAGCTGGCTGAAGAGCTGGGACAAGCCCGGGCAGAGCAGACCAAGCAGCAGGAACAGCTGCAGGCTGCAGAAGATCAGACGATGGAATATATGATGGAGATCGAATCGCTGCAGGAGCAGCAAGCGGCTGGTCAGCGCCAGCTCCAGGAGCTGCAGAGCCAGCTCTCCGAGAGCCGCGGGCAGGCGGACGCAGCACGCGCCGAACTGGAGGAGCAGCGAGGCGTCGAAGAGACGCTGCGCAGCGAGTTGACGGAGAGCCGCAGCACAGCAGCGGCGCTGCAGTCGCAGCTGGAGCTGCTCGAGCAGGCGGTGGACGCCGTGCAGTCTCGTCTGGCGGAGCGCGAGCAAGAGGCCCAAGCACTGCAGCGTGAGCTTGCCGAGCGTGAACAAGCTGGTGTGTTGCTGCGGCAGGAACTGGCCGAGGCACAGCGTGGTGCAGAAGAACAACGGGAACGTTATGCGACCGAGCAGGAGGACCGCAGCAGACTGCAGGTCGAGCTGGAGCAGGATCGTCAGCGGCTTGAGGAGGCGCTGGCACTTGCGGAGGAACGCGAGCTGTCCGCAGCTGCTCTCCAGGAACAGCTGAATGGCAGCCGCCGCGAGGCAGAAGAGCTGCAGGAGCGGGTTGCCGATCGCGAACGGGAAGCGGCGGAGCTCAGCGAGCTGCTCGCGGCGTACGAGCAGACCGAGCAGGAGAATGCTGCGCGTGCAGCCGAGCTTGGTCTGAAACTGGAGCGGGAGCGCGGACAGCGTGAAGAAGCGGAGCGCCACAGCAGAGCAGCCCAGGAACTCATCGCCGCCAGAGAAGAAGCGGCAGCTGGTCTGCAGGCAGAGCTCGAAGCATCGCAGCGGCAGCTGACAGAGCTGGCTGGGGAAGCTAGCAGTGTCAAGGGTGAGCTCGCTGAGCTGAGGGAGCAGCGTACGCAGACGCAACTGTCGATGCTGGAAGCGCAGCGCCTGGCACAGGCTGCGGGTGAGGAACGTCAGGAGCTGGCCTCCCGCTTGACAGAACGGGAGAGCGAACTTCTGGAGCTGAAGGAGCTGCTGGAGGTCTACGAGCAGCAGGATCATGAGCGTTCAGTACGTGAGCGGGAGTTAAGCAAGGAGCTGGACCAGCTGCGGCGTGATCTCTCCCAGACACAGGCGCAGCAGGAAGAGGCTCGGCAGTGTGCGGCAGCAAGCGAGGCTGAGCTGCAGACCCAGCTGGCAGCTGCTGAGCAGCAGTTGACCGAAGCTCGTGCTAGTCTGGAGCAGGAAGCAACGGATCTCAAACGACAACTGGAGGAGAGCCGCGGCAGCGCAGCAGAAGAGCAGCGCCAGCTAGCGGAGCTACAGGGCCGTCTGCAGGAGCAGCAGCAGGAAATATCGGAGCTGAGAGACCAACTTGAGCAAGCCCGGCAGTCGACCGGACAGGAAGCGGCACGAATCTCTGCCCTGAACGAAGAGCTGACAGCCCTTCGGTTCCGGACTGACCAAGCGGAGCAGGCGGCAGAACACTACCAGCAGGCCGAGAATGAGTGGCGCGAGCTCGAGCTCGAGCTGCAGGAGGAGAAGCGTCAGCTGCACCAGCAAATCGAGCAGACCCGTGACGAGCTTGACCGTCTGAATGAGACGCTCGAAGTCATGAAGACGGCTGAGCTGACAGCCAGTTCGATCCAGGACGATTTTCAGGATCTGCGGGAACAGCATATGAAACTGCGGACGGAGTACAACAAACTGCAGACGGAGTATAACGAATGGATCGAACTTATCGAGCAAAGCTAGAGTAGAGATGCAACACGGTTATGGAAAAGAGCAGTACCATGGGCGTCCTGGTACTGCTCTTTCTTGTTGTTTAGAATATTATGCAACACTTTGGATGTGGATAAGTAGGTTGATGGAATATGGAAGAAGACCGCTGAGGGGAGTACTCGCTCACGAACGGACACAGCAGCACCTATTTCGAGCATGGGCGTGTTTGTAGAGCTGCTTGCGGACAGAGGATCCGTTATCGGTCTAGAAACGGGGGCTAACGGGCATCAAACCAGCAAATAACGGATCGTCAGTCCGCAGGGCCGGTTCCTGGCGGGTTTTTGTGCAAAATAGCGCCTATTGTGTCCGTATCGCAGTGCCAACCTGCATGAGCAGGTTTTGTCCAAATATATGCGTATATGTTTCCGGGATCCCCCGCCTTGCGGATCAAGCTTAAAAAAAGCCCGCTCCGTGAGGGCAATGCCATTAAGCTTAAATAACTTAATGGCATTGCCCGTGTGGGCGAGCATGCCTGCTTATGCTTCGACGATCAGCTTACTGACCATTTTGGCATGGCCGTTGCCGCAAGGAATGTTGCAGATGATCTGGTATTCGCCGGGAGCGTCAAACGTAAACGTTCCAGTTTCGTCTTTTTTAAGCTTGACATCCGTGTTGTTGATCGAGATGCCGTGGTTGCCGTCAGGGCTTTTCAGTGTAATTTGAACCGGCTCGCCCTGTTTTACACGGTATTCGGCTTGGTCAAATTCGAAGTTGGTTGCTTCAATAACCAGTTCTTGCGATGCCGCACCTTGGCTTGTCTCTGTATCTGCCGGAGCATTAACTGGTGTATTATTCGTGCCTGTCCCGCCGTCATTGCCGCCGCAGGCTGCGAGCATGATTGCGAGTGCAAGTGATGTTACGGCTACCGATAATTGTTTCTTCATGATATGGATTCCCCTCCGGATTAGGTTTTACTGACATTTCCATTATAGTCTATACAATCGACTAAGTCGGTGTCTAACTATTGAAGGTAGTATGAACAAATGATGAACGAGTGGTGCGCACGCCATCAAAAGCCCCTGCTCCAATACGGAACAGAGGCTCTTGCCGCTCAGCGAGCAAAAAAGTTAGCTCCGGCTGCGTCCTGCATCGTACGGTGTCGACACCGGGATGAACAGGTCGATGATGCCGATCAGCAGGGCAGCCAGGATGGCGCCAAGGATCGTGACTTCAAAGTTGCCAACGATAAACTGGGCGAGCCATATGACCAGCGCGCTGACGAGGAACCCGACGATCCCTCTCCCAAACGGCGTGACACGCTTCCCAAAGATGCCTTCTATGATCCAACCGAGTGCAGCGATAACCAGCGCCAGCAGCAGAGCGCTCCAGAATCCGCCGATGCTGAAGCCCGGAACGATCCAGCCGACGACCATCAGGACGAGGGCGGCTACGATAAAGCGGATCACATGTCCGAGAAAACGCATAGGTGACAGTCCTCCTTGTTCTATGGTGTAGAGCGGTTGCCTCCTCAGTTTCCCCATCTATGGAAAATCAATGCGCTCAAACGAAAACTGCCTTCCGTTCCTCTCCAGTCATGGCATCGGCGGAGTTCATCCGCTATAATAGAAAACGAAAGGGGTTGTGTCGGGGTTGGACAACAAAATTTTGGCTACGCTAGAATATCCCAAAATTAAACATACATTGCTGCAGCATGCGGCGACCACGCTCGGACAGGAACGGGTGGAGGAGCTTCTTCCGGCAGCTGATCTCGAAGAAGTCAAGCGACGGCTGCAGGCGACAGATGAAGCCTACAAGGCTGACCGGCTGAAGGGCAGCGCGCCGTTCGGGGGCATCGTCAATATCGCCGCGTCGCTGCATCGTGCCCGGATCGGCGGGATGCTGAGCAGCGCGGAGCTGCTCGATATCGCGACAACCGTACGCGGGGCACGGCGGGTCAAGCGACACATCGCCCAGCTGCATGAGGACGATCCGATCCCGCTGCTGGCGACGATAGCGGAGCAGATCTCGGAATCGAAAGCGCTTGAGGATGCGATCGGCTCCTGTATCAATGAGTACGCTGAAGTGATCGACAGCGCCAGCGTTGCGCTGGCCGCAATCCGCCGCGAGCTGCGGCAGGGAGAAGGCCGGATCCGGGAGAAGCTGGAGCAGATGATCCGCTCCTCCTCGGTGCAGAAGATGCTGCAGGACGCGATCATCACCCAGCGCAATGACCGGTATGTCATCCCGGTCAAGCAGGAGTACCGTTCTCACTTCGGCGGCATCGTCCATGATCAGTCCGGTTCCGGCGCCACTTTGTTTATCGAGCCGGAAGCGCTCGTCGTGATGAACAACAAGCTGCGCGAGCTGCGCGCCGGCGAGCAGCGCGAGATCGAGAAGATCCTGCATATGCTGACAAGTCAGGTCGCGGAATACGAGCTCGATCTGGCAGCTGATCTGGACCTGCTAGGACAATTGGACTTTGCATTCGCCAAAGCCAGATTTGCTCATGTGCTCAAAGGCACGCTCCCCCGGATGAATGACAGAGGATTCCTGAAGATCAAGCGCGGCAGACACCCGTTAATTGCACCTGATTCCGTCGTGCCGCTGGATGTCGAGCTGGGCAACAACTTCACGACGATTATCGTCACCGGACCCAATACAGGAGGGAAGACAGTATCGCTGAAGACGATCGGCCTGCTGAGCCTGATGGCAATGTCGGGGCTGTTCGTACCCGCAGAAGACGGCAGTCAGCTCTGTGTATTCGATGGGATCTACGCCGATATCGGAGATGAGCAGAGCATTGAGCAGAATCTGAGTACCTTCTCCAGTCACTTGACCAATATTATCCGCATCCTGGGTTCCATGACACCGAAAAGTCTGGTGCTGCTGGACGAACTCGGCGCCGGGACAGATCCGGCCGAAGGCTCGGCACTTGCCGTTGCGATGCTGGAGCATATTCATCGAACCGGATGCCGGATGGTGGCGACTACGCACTATAGCGAGCTCAAAGCCTATGCTTACAATCGCAGCGGCGTCATTAATGCCAGTATGGAATTTGATGTACAAACGCTCAGTCCCACCTATCGACTGCTGGTCGGTGTACCTGGGCGCAGCAACGCATTTGCGATCGCCGAACGCCTGGGTCTGGACAAGGGCATCATCGATCATGCGCGGGGCGAAGTCAGCGACGAGGACATGCGAGTCGAGCATATGATCGCTTCCCTGGAGTCCGATCGGCTGCAGGCTGAGCGCGATCGCAAAACAGCTGAGGAATTGCGCCGGCAGATCGAGTCGCAGCGGGCCAAGCTGGAGGAGCAGCAGCGCAAATTCGAGGAGCAGCGGGAGAAGCTGCTGGAGAAGGCGAATGAAGAAGGTCGGCAAGCGGTGGCTGCAGCGCGCAGAGAAGCGGAAGAGATCATCGCCGGACTTCGCAAGCTGGCTCTGGAAGAGGGCGCTTCGGTGAAGGAACACAAGCTGATCGAAGCCAAGCGCAAGCTGGATGAAGCGGCACCGGGAGAGCAGCCCCGTAAACGTACGGCCGCTGCCAAGACGGCCCAAAAGATCGAGGCGGGCGATGAAGTGCTCGTGCACAGCTTTAACCAAAAAGGCCATGTGGTCGAGCTGAGCGGCAAAGAGGCGCTGGTGCAGCTCGGCATCATGAAGATGAAGGTCGGTATCGACGATCTGGAGCTGGTCAGCCGCAAGCAGCCCAAAACGAAGCAGCCCCAGCAGGCGGCCAGCTTGAAGCGGACCAAGGATGACCAGGTCCGTTCGGAGCTTGATCTGCGGGGGGCCGCTCTGGATGAGGCGCTTATCGAGGTGGATCGTTTTCTGGATGAGGCTTTTCTGTCCAATATGGGACAGATCTATATTATCCACGGCAAAGGCACGGGCGTGCTCCGCAGCGGGATCTCCGACTATCTGCGCAAGCATCGCCATGTCAAGAGCTACCGGCTCGGCAATTACGGCGAAGGCGGCAACGGGGTAACCGTAGCCGAGCTCAAGTAGGAGGTGTGAGCCATGCTCGAGGAGGTGGATTGGCTGCTGGATAATCCTTATATTGCATCGCTTGCCGATGTGTCAGTTGCTGTGGTAGCTTTGATTATTTGCCTGTTCCTCTTTGAGATCGTGGCCCGCTACAACTGCTGGGAGGAGATAAAGAAAGGCAATCTTTCCGTAGCGATGGCCACCGGAGGCAAGATTTTCGGCATTTGCAACGTGTTTCGTTTCTCTATTGAAGCCAATGAGACCGTCTATCAGAGCATGATCTGGGCCGGATTCGGGTTTGCTATCCTCCTCGCGGGCTATTTTCTTTTTGAATTCCTGACTCCGGTGTTCCGGATCGACGAAGAAATCAAGAAGGATAACCGTGCGGTAGGCTTCATCGCGATGATCATCTCGATCTCGCTTTCTTATATTATCGGCGCCACCGTACTGGCTTCCGGTATGCAGTAGCAGAGAAGGAGCTGTCGGATTTTGAAATACTTATGGGGCATTTTACTGTGCGCAGGAATCGTGTTTTTTGCGCTCGGGATCATATACCTTTTGTAAGTGGTCGTTTAAAATCTTCGTATTTGTCTAGATTAAGGAGGTTGCTGCAAAGTGGAAGAGACGGTCGTGTGTCCGTGGTGTGATACGGAGATCATATGGGATGATGAACTGGGGCCCGAGGAATACTGTCCCCACTGCGAGAATGAACTGAAAGGCTATCGAACGTTGCAGCTTGGAGCGGAAGAAGAGGCGGATGAGCTCTCCCTTACGGATGATCTGCTTCCAGAGCTGGAGGAAGGGGACGAGGCGATGGATGAGGACGTGTCAGATTCCGGAGAAGCGTCCGGATTCCGCCGCACGAACCGGACGCTGCTCGCCTTCCAGGCATCGGTAGAACGTCTGCTGGAGCAGCAGGAAGAGGTGCCGGAGTGTCCGTCCTGCCGGGAGTATATGATGGAGACTGGCAGGCAAACTGTGCAGGAGAGCAGCGGGTATGAGCCGGCGACTGTACCCGGAACCGAACTGCCGCTTTTGGCCAAGCCTTACGTAGCTGTGGAATACGTCTGTCCGACCTGCTTCCAGCTCCAGCAGCGCGTATCGCTGGCTGACCGCGAGCGGTTGATCCGCCAGCTCGGCGAGGCTCCAAACTGAGATTGACGGCATGACCCGGCCTCCTTTGGGGTACCTTACCTAAGGTTACTCGCGAAAGAGGAGGGAACGCTGTATGGAGCAAGGGAAGACAACCATTGCTGCCAGACTGTATGACTGGATCCGCAGCACGAAGTCAGCGGACGATCTGTCGGACGAGCAGGCAAGATCGTCCGGCAGGCGGCAAGGTGCGCTGGACAGGCAAGCGATTCTTCTATTGACCGTTCAAGGGATGTATGCGGCAGCCACGGCGCTTTCCGGCACCTTCGTGCCTGTGTATCTATGGAAGACGAGTCAATCCTTCATGCTGATCGGCTGGTTCACTTTGTTCCAGTATGTGGTCTCGGGGCTGACATTTTGGGTGGCAGGCAAATGGGTTAAAGAGCGGAACAAAATGAACAGTTTGCGCCTGGGCATCGTGTTGTCCGGCGTGTTCTACTGCGCGATACTGCTCCTTGGACAGACGGCGCTGCAAGTTATCATACCGTTGGGGGCGCTAAGCGGTCTGGCTTCGGGCTTTTTTTGGCTTGCTTACAACATTGTCTATTTCGAGATTACTGAGCCGGACAACCGGGACAAGTTTAACGGCTGGGCTGGGCTGCTTGGCTCGGGTGCAGGCATCATCGCGCCATGGATCTCCGGGATGCTGATTGTTGCTTATGCGGGGAATGCAGGCTACCGGCTTATCTTTACATTGTCGCTATGTATTTTCGGCATCGCTGGCGTGCTTAGCTTCCTTCTCAGGAAGCGCAAGACCGCTGGACGCTATAGCTGGTTTTACGGCTTCCGTCAATTCCGGGGCGGCGACCCCGGCTGGCGGGCGGTATTCCTGTCCTTGACGGCACAAGGCGTGAGAGAAGGCGTGTTTCTGTTTCTGATCGGTCTTCTGGTGTATCTGGTCAGCCGCGACGAGAGGATGCTGGGCAACTATTCCTTATGGACATCTCTTGTCGGATTATGTGCCTTCCTGCTGGTCGGCAGACTGCTGACGATGAGGAGCCGCAGCAAGGCCATGCTGTTTGGTGTCATCATGCTAACGCTGGTTATCCTGCCGCTCATTTGGCGGCTGGATTACGTTACACTATTATGGTTCGGAATCGGGACAGCGTTGTTCCTGCCGCTATACTCCATCCCGATGACCTCTTCCGTGTTCGACAGGATCGGGGCGACGGCGGAGGCGGCGAGCCATCGGGAAGAATACATCGTGCTGCGGGAACTGGGGCTGGTCGCCGGCCGGCTGATCGGCCTGGGCGCTTATCTGGTGCTTGTGTCGCAGACGAGCGAACCCGCCGCGCTGATCTGGCTGCTGCTGGGAGTGGGGGTCATGCCGGTCTTCGGCTGGCTGTTCATCCGCAGATATCTGCAGCGGCGGGAGCTGACATAGTCGGCTCAGCGTAACTAGCGTAATTATGGAAGAGAGAGGAACGGACGATCATGCGGGTTGTACACAATATTACGGAATTGATCGGCGATACGCCGGTGATCCGGCTGAACCGGATGACGGATCCCGCTCATGCCGAGGTGCTGGTCAAGCTGGAGCGGTTTAATCCCAGCGGCAGCGTCAAGGACCGGGCCGCATTTGCGCTCATAGACGATGCTGAGCGGCGCGGCGTGTTGCAGCCGGGCGCGGTCATCATCGAGCCGACGAGCGGCAATACCGGCATCGGTTTGGCCATGAATGCAGCCGCCAAGGGCTACAGGCTGATCCTCGTCATGCCTGACAATATGACACAGGAGAGGATCCGGCTGGTGCAGGCTTACGGAGCGACAGTCGAATTGTCCCCGGCAGCCGAGCGGATGCCGGGAGCCATCCGCAAAGCCTTGCAGCTCCAGCAGGAGCACCCCGGCAGCTTCATTCCCAACCAATTTGAGAATCTAGCCAATCCGGATATTCACCGGATCACTACAGCGCGTGAGATTATCCGGCAGACCGGCGGAAGACTGGATGCTTTTGTTGCAACAGCCGGTACAGGCGGGACGGTGACGGGAACCGGTGAAGCATTGAGATCGCAGCTCCCAGATCTGCATATCGCCGTAGTCGAGCCGCAAGGCTCGCCCGTCCTATCGGGCGGCCAGCCTGGGCCTCACAAGCTGGTCGGTACCAGTCCGGGCTTTATCCCGGCGATCCTGAACACTTCAATCTTCGATGAGATCGTCCAGGTGTCCGATGAGGATGCATTGATGACGATGCGGGACCTGGCCCGCCGGGAAGGACTGCTGCTCGGACCCTCATCGGGGGCCGCAGTATGGACGGCTATCAAGCTGGCGGAGCGGCTTGGCGCCGGCAAGCGTGTATTGTGTATCGCTCCGGACACCGGCGAGCGTTATCTGAGCATGGGAATCTTCTGATTACTATCCGATTCCCACCGCTTCAGCTCCTCCAGGACGACAGCACGGCGGTCTCTGATGTATTCGCGGATGTACGCAGGCTCTGCCGCGAACACGTGGTAGTCCCATTTGCGGGTCGAATCGATAGCAATGGCAGGGGCGATGCTGTAGTGCATCGCCTCTATCTGCGGCATCAGCACCTGTTCGGTAAATTCGGTTTCCAGCAAGCTTCTCAGAATTGATTGATATTGCTTGCGCCAGACGGAGAAGCCGAGCAGTTTGCGGGTCAGGCTGTTGTAGCCCTGAACGCGCACCAGATCAATCTCGCACGGCTGGCCGTAGCAGTTGCGGCCCCAGGTGCCCTCATAATCCCATGGCATCATGCGATAGACGCTCCTGCTCCCGCCCTCGTAAAGCGTATAGTTCTGTTCAAAACCGTCATAATTGCCAGTGAGCACGGCACAAGCCAGCCATCGCAGATAGACCGGAATGTCCAGCCGCTCTGTCAGATGCTTGCGCAGTCCACTGCCTGAGAGTCGATGCAATCCACGGATAAAGCTGATCAATCGCTTCTGCGAGTCACGGCCGCCCAGCATGAGCTCGTAGCCTTCCCACAGCGAGGCCTTCCTTTGACCTGTCTCCGGGTCCGCGAGTCCAAAATTGGCGTTGTCATTGACCGCATAAAAGATAGAGCGGCACAAAATCTTGCGCTTGCGGAAAAACGCGCGGTCAACCGACTCGATCTCCAGATAGACCCCCATCGGTACTCCGTTCCACTCCAGCCAGCAGTGCTTTGTCTTCGGGGCGAGAGCCTTGGATCGGTTGAAGAATGCAAACGACAGGGCGTTGCGGATCATGGAAGGATCATCATACTCTGCATTCCAGTGCCGAATGGTGCCGTCCTCCAGATGGATCTCATACGATTTTTTCGGATAGTTCCTTGTGTGGCCGCCGCGGTGGCGAAGCTTGCCCTTCCATTCCTTGTTTCCATCTTCCATTCGAACGTCGATAAACTCCGAGCTCCAGGCATCAAGCGCCTGGAGTTTTTTCAATTGGTCTGTGGCGATCACGAGACGCCGGGCGGGCAATCCGCCTGTCGACATGCGTACCATCTCCCTGATTGAGCGTCATGCTATACCATATTCCAGGCATCTGACTATGGTCACCTGTACAGGTAAAGGGATGGAGTCTAGCAATTGGGCAGGGCTTTGCGCACGGTTTTGAGAGAATTAGATGCTCATCCCGTACCTCTATCATCGCCGGATCATATACATAGAGTAGAGCTCGCACCTCCTTTATCGTTGAGGCAGCTGCGCTGGAAGGAATCGTGCGGGCGGTCACAGGCGTGGACATGCATGCAGAGGATACAAGCTGCCATTATTACGGATCTGGAGGGATCGAGTATGAAAATCAAATGCTGCGGCTCTGCTCTCGGCAACCAAGGATGGAGACATCCCGGCCATTTCGTCGGGAGTGAAGTGGAGGTGAGATTCAGCGGCAACGACTGTGTGAACGGTCGTTTGATCGCGATCTGCGGCGACTATCTTGTCGTCAAAACCCGCCACGGGAATCTCGTGTATATCAATGCAAGACAGGTCAAAAGCATCACTGAGCTGCGTTGCAGCCATCGCAGCGGACAGCATGTGAAATTTATCCGGGCGCATAATTTCCATGGCGTGCTCCAGGCGCTTAGACTGCAATTCGTCAAAATCGATCTGGGACGGACGGATAAGCTGAAAGGCTTCATCACCGAGGTCGGGCCGAACTCGTTGCTGCTCGTAGACAATGATGAATTGACGCAAGTATCGATCAATCAAATCCGTGCAGTCAGCCCGGTATGTCAGAGCCGCGGCACTCGTTCATGCGGAAATCGCTCGGGTGGCCATCATACAGGGGTGCATCGCAGCTGCGGTCATCGTACAGGCGGTCACCGCACCGGCGGAAGTCGCGTGGGCGGCGAATTTGCAGGCCCATGCAGAAGCCGCGGCAATCAGGTCGGCGGAGAGCTCACCGGCGGATATCGGCCTACTACTCCAGGTGTGGCTCCCGTCAACACCTACGGCCGTAAAGCCGGCGTCAGCCGATCGGCTCGTCCGATAAGACGCCGTGTTGGCAAGCGCTAGAGCACGAACAGGATCGTCTCGCCCTGGGCGGGGCGTTCCCTACATAATTTGTACAAATAATGACCATACTACAGGAGGTTTTCCAGAGCACCCGACAGAACCCCTGAAGGAGGAAAGATTCCAATGATGAAACCAATCACGGCCAAGGAGCTGGAGTACCTGGTGGACTCCATGTCCAATGAGGATCTGCTCATGAAACAATGCGCCGTCACTGCAGCTACAGCCAGCAACCAGGATCTGCGACACCAATGCCTGCAGCTGCAGGTCATGCATCAACAGCATTACGATGCGCTGCTGCATGCCCTGGAGCAGCATCAGCAGATGGCGCCAAGCCAACCCCAGCATTAACAAGTTCAGTTACACTCGACAAATAAGAGGAGGGTTTCCCTTTGTATCAACACAATCAGGCGATGCTGCCGCAGGAAGACATGGCATATACGGTTCTTTCCGACTTGAAGCGCGTTACCCGTGAGTATGCGACTGCTGCTACGGAGGCATCCTGCCCTAGCATCCGCAGCCTGTTCACCAATCTGATGAACAGCACGCTGAAGATGCAAGGCGACTTGTATCAGACGATGCAGCAGGCCAACATGTACAGCACGGCTTCCCCGGCTCTGCGGCAGGAGATCGACAAGCAGCTGCAGCAAAATCAGCAGACGAAGCAAAAAACGGCTCAATTTTTGCAGCAAACGACGCAGACCGGCAATCAGTTCGCTCAGCATGTCATGCCGCAGCAGACACATCAGATGCCGACTCAGCCTTCGCATAACCCATACTATATGTAAAACATCCGGGCGGATTCCAGTGGAGTCCGCCCCTCGTGCGTATCTTTGGGGCTCAATCCTTTTCAGCACTCTACCGAACCCACTTCTAAATCGGGACCCCCTTGGCATATCTATGTGAAGATGCAGGAAATGCCAAGGGAGGAATCAAATCGAGATGAGCTCACAAGAGAGGATCAGGATATGCTGGGAGCGGGCTAGTCTATATGGGCTGCTAAGTGACGGATATAAGTACACTTCGTTGGAGAAATCAGCTTATTACGGCAAATTGCACCGCGAATGGATGGATCGGCTGGCCGAGCAGGTTGAAGCGCAAGGGGCGGAGGCGGACGAGCGTGAACAGCTTGCCCCGTCCTACTCTCCTTCGGCGGCCCCTGCGCCGCAGGCCGGTGCCCATCCCCCGGCTGCGCATGGCGGTCAGTCGTGGACTGCCGGGCCGGCATACCCAAGCCAGGTATATCCGGGACTGACCGATCCGGCTTATCGCCCGCCGGGTATAGCCGGGCCAGGCGGCGGATATCCGTCACAGAACTATCCGGCTTACAGCAGCACCGGGGGCGGCTATTACGGCCAGCCGTCCGCCTATGGCCAGCCCGGCAGACCTGCCGTTCAATGGCCGTATGCCACGTCGCCGATCCGGATGGAGCCGATGACCAGCCGGCTGCGGATCATCCATGCCTCGCCAGAGGCGGGGCCCGTCGATATCTATATCAATCAAAAGCTCGCAGCACCCGGTGTGGCATACAAGGACGTCGTGCCCTACATGAACGTCCAAGCAGGTCATTATTTGATTGATATTTACCCTGCCGGCAAGACCGGTCATCTGATCCTGTCCCGAACGCTTCAGGTTCAGGCCGGCCAATCGTACACGCTGGCGGCCGGCAACAAACCGGATGAGCTGCAGCTGTATGCCTATCTGGACGATCCGGCCCCGACAGCCGGTCAGGCCCGGTTGCGGGTCATCCATTTATCGCCTGACGCTCCGCCGGTCGATATCCGTACAGAATCGGGAGCTGCACTTTTTAACCAGCTGGCCTTTGGCCAATCCACCGCTTATGCGACTGCACCTCCGGGTACAGTAGATCTCCAGGTGCTGCAGACCGGCACGGAGCAGATTGTATTGGCACTGCCCGGCAGGGAGCTGCCGGCCGATTCCGTGACAACGGTCATCGCTGTCGGATTGACGGAGGCCGAGCCGCCGCTTGAGGCTTTGCTGCTGTCGGATCTATAGGGGGGAATCTGCCGTCCGCGCCGCGGACGGTTTTTCCGTATGGATGCTTGAATCCCAGGATTGGATAAGTTTTACGTCTCCATAAGCTTTCGACAAAGCTCCTTGCCCCTATGAATGGGGCAATTTCGTTTTTGCTTGTTTGCATGAATGAATAGATGTAATATATACATTATGTATTTCAGACGGTGTGCAGGAGGGATTCAGTCGTGGAAGAGTTGAAGCTGAAAGTATTGGAACTGCTGAAGCAGGACGCGAGGCACACGCCGGCGATCATCGCCACCATGCTGGACGTTGCGGAGCCGGATGTGAAGCAAGCCATAGAAGAGCTGGAACAGGATCACGTCATCGTCAAATACGCGACCGTGGTCAACTGGAGCAAGGTCAGCGACGAGAAGGTGACCGCGCTTATCGAGGTGCAGATTACGCCGGAGCGAGGCCGCGGATTTGAAGGGATCGCCGAGCGGATCTACTTGTACCCGGAGGTGAAGTCAGTCTACTTGATGTCCGGCGCCTATGACCTTCTGGTAGAGATTGAAGGTCCGACACTCAAGGACGTGGCTTCTTTTGTATCCAACAAGCTCTCGCCGATCGATGCAGTTTTATCGACGAAGACGTTTTTTATCCTCAAAAAATATAAACAGGACGGCATCATCTTCGAAGAACACGAGGACGATCACCGGCTGTTGATCTCACCGTAAAGGCAGGTTGGCTGAACATGATCAAGAATGAAGAAGTCAATGAAACAAAGCTGCAGCCCCGCAGGGCGTCGATGCGGGACTATCTGTCACCGCAAGCGCAGGCGATCAAGCCCTCGGGCATCCGGCGTTTCTTCGATCTGGTCAGAGCCAATCGCGATGTCATCACTCTCGGGGTTGGCGAGCCTGATTTTGTGACCCCATGGCATGTGCGGGAAGCTTGCGTCTATTCGCTGGAGACCGGTCGGACCCAATATACGTCCAATGCGGGGATGATCGAGCTGCGAGAGGCGATCGGCCATTACCTGAACGATCGCTTCCATACCGCATATGAGCCGGAGGACGAGATTCTGGTCACGGTGGGCGGCAGCGAAGCGATCGATCTGGCGCTGCGGGCGCTGGTAGCTCCCGGAGACGAGATTCTGATCCCCGAGCCTTGCTACATCTCATACTCGCCGATCACCTCGCTGAGCGGCGGAGTGGCGGTCGGTATCGAGACCTTCGCCAAGGACGAATTCAAGCTGACGGCCGAATCGCTGCGCGCGTCCATCTCGCCGCGGTCCAAGCTGCTGATCCTGTGCTATCCCAGCAATCCGACGGGGGCGATCATGACCTATGAGGACTGGCTGCCGATCGCCAAGGTTGTCGAAGAGCATGACCTGATCGTGATCGCCGACGAGATCTACGCGGAGTTGTCCTATAACGGCAATCATGCGAGCTTTGCATCGCTGCCGGGGATGAAGGACCGGACGATTCTGGTGAGCGGCTTCTCCAAAGCCTTTGCCATGACCGGCTGGCGGATGGGCTATGCCTGCGGTCATGCCGATCTCATCTCGGCGATGCTCAAGATCCATCAGTACACGGTTATGTGCGCTCCGGTTATGGGGCAAGTAGCAGCGTTGGAAGCCTTGACCAATGGCATGGAGGAGAAGGACCGGATGGTCGAATCGTATAACCAGCGCCGTCGTCTCGTCGTTCACGGTTTTCGTGAAATCGGTCTGGAATGCCACGAGCCGCAGGGAGCTTTCTATGCTTTCCCGTCGATTGCTTCGACAGGGCTCGATTCGGAGGCCTTTGCCGAGCGGCTGTTGACCGAAGGCAGGGTGGCCGCTGTCCCGGGCAATGTATTCGGCAAGGGAGGCGAAGGCTTCATCCGTTGTTCTTACGCGACATCTGTCCAGCAGTTGACCGAGGCGCTCGATCGGATCGGTGAATTTGTTCATCGTTTGAAAAAAGGCTAAGGGATTGAATAGAACCGACTTCATTTGATATAATTTAACAATATATTAAATTATTAGTGCGACGGGCCGTGCTGCACGGCAAAGCCCAGCGCTTTAGGGGGGGATCGGACATGGCATACGCAGAACAAGAACTGTTGCATTGCGGCTGCAAGAGTGATGCTGCGCACAGTTGTGCCGGGCTGCCCCCCATCCGGAAGCTGGAGGATGAGATCCAGCAATTGCGCCACAAAATGGAGCAGACATACCTGCAAGAGGCCTCCTTTAATACCGAGATCGTTATCGAGATCAGCCGCAAGCTGGACCAGAAGATCAATGAATACATGAAACGCCGCCGCCAGTTCTCGGGCTGACGGGACAGGGATGTGACCTTCAGGGTTCCTCGCAAGAGGGGCCCTTCTTTGGTATGATAGAAAGATAACGAGTGAAAGGAAATGGATGCCCGATGAAAATCTATACCCGCTCAGGAGATAAAGGTCTGACTTCACTAATCGGCGGCCGCGTCAGCAAAGACGACGCAAGAGTCGAAGCTTATGGCACGATCGACGAACTGAACGCATGTACAGGGCATGCCGCCGCAGTGGTTGACCGCAATCCCGAGCTCAGCGAGCTCTCTGCACAGCTGCTGGAGATTATGCAAGAGCTGTTCGATTGCGGCTCGGACCTTGCATTTGCCGATGAGAAGCAGCCTGCTTACAAGATGACGGCAGATCCGGTACTGCGGCTCGAAGCCTGGATCGACGGGCTGGATCAGCTGGCTCCCGAGATCACTCGCTTTATCTTGCCCGGCGGCAGTGAAGCGGCTGCGCTGCTCCATGTGTGCCGGACCGTATGCCGCAGGGCGGAGCGCCGGATCGTGACGCTCGCCGGCGGGGGACATCCGGTGAACGGCGAAGTGATCGCTTATATCAACAGGCTTTCGGATTATTTCTTCGCGGCGGCAAGAGCGGCCAATGCCCTGCTGCAAGTCGAGGACGTAGCCTACGAGCGCAGCGCCGAGGTATTCCGGACGACCCGATGAGCGAGCGCTACTATACTCCGTTGTCCTATACAGCGGCACCCGAAGACGATGGGATGAAGGTAGGCACGGTGCTGGAGAGGCGCCTCGGCGTCTCGCGCAAGCTGATGTCCCGGCTCAAGCTGACCGAGCAGGGCATCCAACTCAACGGAGAGCGTGTCTATACATCTGTGAAGGTCCGGCCGGGCGACGTGATCACCTGTGCGATGGAACAGGAGACATCGGACGATATCCTGCCCCAGCCGATGCTGCTCGACATCCTCTATGAAGATGATCACCTTCTTCTGATCAACAAGCGGGCCGGCATCATCGTCCACCCCACGCATGGCCATTATACCGGCACTTTGGCCAACGGGGTCGTCCATCATTGGCTCGAGAAGGGGGAGCGGGTGCGCTTCCGTCCTGTCCACAGACTGGATCAGGATACGTCAGGAGTCGTCGCCATCGCCAAAAACCCGTATGTGCACCAGCAGTTGTCGAATCAGATGCAGCGCGGCGAGGTGGAGAAGCAATACTGGGCGTTCGTACTAGGAACGCCGGCCCCGCAGCATGGGACCGTGAATGCCCCGATCGATCGCGATCCCAAGGAACCGCATGTTCGGATCGTGACTCCGGACGGCTATCGGTCGGTGACCCATTACGAGACGGTGCAAGCTTACGACACCGGCGCAGCGCTCGTCAGATTGCGTCTGGAGACCGGCAGGACGCATCAGATCCGCGTGCATATGAAGCATATCGGCTGCCCGTTGATCGGAGATCCGATGTATGGCGGCGATGCGACCGGCGGTGTTGAACTGGCAGGACTCATCCTGGGCAGGCAGGCACTGCACGCGGAGCGTCTTGTCTTCCGGCATCCCTGGACAGGAGAGTCGATGGAGATCGTCGCTCCGCTGCCGGACGATATGCGGCAGCTCCAGGACACGCTGTCCGGAGCCGCCACTACAATGAGAACCGAAGGAGATGCCCATAGCAATGAGTAAACGCAAGTTGACGGTCTATTATTATCCGAAGTGCGGCACCTGCCGCAAAGCGCTCAAATGGCTGCAGGAAAAGGGCTATGAGCTGGAGCTGCACGATCTGTTCGAGCAAGCGCCTTCCAAGGAAACCGTGGCAAGCTGGATCGCCCTGAGCGGGCTGCCGGCCAAGAAATTCTTTAACACCTCGGGCGAAGTCTACAAAGAAATGAAGCTGAAGGACATGCTGCCGACGCTCTCGGAGGAGCAGCAGACCGAGCTGCTTGCAGGGAACGGACGACTGGTCAAGCGGCCTGTCGTTACCGATGGCCACACGGCTACCGTAGGGTTCAAGGAAGAGGAATATGACCGGGCCTGGCCCGGCACCGAGGAGTAAGCGACCGTGAGGGATGAGAGGAATCAGAGTCGTCGCAGTCCTTGGCTGCTGCTTGGGGCGGCCGCGTTGTTTCTGTTGTCCAAAGGGAAAACTGTGCTGCTGGCGTTGAGCAAATTCAGCGGACCGCTGATCAGTATGGGGATAACCGTAGGCGCGTATGCGCTCTTCAGCCCTATATGGTTTGCGGTCGGTCTGGTGCTGCTCATCCTCGTCCATGAGATCGGCCATGTGCTGGCAGCCAAACGCAAAGGGCTGCCAGTCAGCCTGCCGCTGTTCATCCCGTTCATCGGTGCGCTGATCATGATGAAAAAGCATCCCAAGGATGCCGTGACAGAGGCTTACATTGCCATGGGCGGGCCGGTTGTCGGCACAGTCGGCGCCTTGGTCGTGTATATTGCCGGGTATGCGCTGGACAATCCTTTCCTGCTCGTCCTAGCCAATGTGGGTTTTCTGATCAACCTGTTCAACCTGATCCCGATCCACCCGCTCGACGGCGGCAGGATCTCGACCGCGGTCAGCCGATGGCTGTGGCTAGTCGGCCTCATCGGCGGAGCGGCGGTCATCATCTACCTCAAGAGCTGGCTGCTGTTCCTGATCTGGGCGTTATTCGCCTGGGACTTGTATCAGAAATATGTAAAGTACCGGGGCACGGGCAAGCCCCAGCAGCTGCAAGGAGTCTATGAAGTGGATCTCTATCGACTCCAGTCCGAGCTGCCTTCCTGGTATGCGTACAGCGATCAACACCTGGGTCCGCTGGCCTTCACGACCTATTGCCGGTTGAGCGGCGAACAGATCGTCCGATTCAATTGGGGCGTGCTGAACTTCCAGGGCGAGCTGGAAGTTCCCTCTGGCAGCATTATCCGAGCTGTGGAGCTGACAGGAAATGAACGGGTGATGAAAGAAGACAGAGAGCTGCTGCGCGTGACGATTCGCGTGGACTACGCTCAGACGGTGGACGACCGGTACTATGAAGTTCCCAAAGCGACGCGTTGGCGATATGGAGCGGCTTATGCCGGTCTGGCCCTCTTCCTGGTCGCGATGATCTGGAGCATCCAGGCGATGGGCCTGCCGAAACCGTACTAGAGACTAAATGCTGAAAAGTGCCGAAGAGGGGCGGATCGATTCTGTAGAAAAGCCTGTGCTTCCGAAGTCGCTTTCTTTCAGAAAGCGTTAAAGCGCTCGCCTTTGTCCCCGGATTTCCCCTTCTAACAGGGTCAAATCATCATGAAATCTGGGACAACAGCGATCGGAAGAACGATCCGTTACCTATAGGCTCCTACATTCAGCTTCTTTAAAGGAGCAGATAGACAGTGAACAAGACGACAAGATGGCGTTCGCAGCGCCTGGAGCATCTGGGCTCGGCAATCTTCGCCGAGGTGGCCGGCTGGAAGGCGGAGGCAAGGGCCGCCGGTCTCGATGTCATCGATCTGGGCATCGGCAGCCCGGACCTGCCTCCGGCAGAGCCGCTGCGCCAGGAGCTGAGCCGGCAGGCTCTGCGGGAGGATCGTTACGGTTACCCGTCTTCCAGAGGGGACGCAGCTTTCTTGAGCCAGGCGTCGGCATGGCTGGCTCACCGCTTCGGTATCGCTGTCGATCCCGTTACCGAGCTGCTGGCATTGATGGGTTCGCAGGACGGCTTGGCCCATCTCGCGCTGGCGGTTACCAACCCCGGAGACAAGGCGCTTCTGCCCGATCCGGGGTATCCCATCTATGGAGCCGGCGCCGCGCTGGCTGGAGTGGAGCCGATGTTTTATCCGCTGCGGGAGAGCTCGGCGTTCCTGCCGGACTTGGATGCGATCCCGGAAGAACAATGGCGGGCTGCAGCTTATATGATCGTGAATATACCCGGCAATCCCGTTTCGGCTGTTGCGGATCTGCCTTTCTTCGAGCGGCTATTGGACAAAGCCCGTAAATATGATGTTCTCGTCGTCCACGACCTGGCCTATTCCGAGATGGCTTTCGATGGCTGGCAGCCGCCAAGCATCCTGCAGCTGCCGGGTGCTGCCGAGATAGCTGTGGAGTTCCATTCGTTGTCCAAGAGCTTCAACCTGGCCGGCTGCCGCATCGGATTTCTTGCGGGGAATCGCGAAGCGGTAGGCGCACTGGCCGATCTGAAGGCTAATATCGACTACGGGGTCTTCAATGCGGTGCAGCAGACCGCGATCGCGGCGCTCAGAGCAGATATGGAGCGAGGCAGCCGACCGTCCGTAGGCGCATTGTACCAGCGGCGCCGCGACCGCTTCGTGGCAGCGCTCCGAGAGGAGGGATGGGAGGTCGAGATGCCCAAGGCAACGATGTTTTTGTGGGCCAGGATTCCAAGTATGGACGGGGGTTCCAGTTGGACCTCGCGGTCGATTTCCCGGGAAATGGTCAGACAAGCCGGCGTGGCGGTCATACCTGGTGATGCTTTTGGTAAGGAAGGCGAGGGGTTTGTCCGGATCGCTATCGTGGAGCAGGAGGAGAGATTGGTAGAGGCAGCTCGGCGAATCGGCAGCTTTCTGCGGGAGCATGGGCTGGTCGGCAAAGCTGCGGAACAGGAGGAAAGTGATGCAAATGGAGTTGGATTTTGACGGTAATTTGAATCAAAGGGAAGGGGCAGGGGGCAGGCAGCGCTTACTGCTGATTGACGGCATGGCAATTCTGTTCCGGGCGTATTTTGCAACTTCCTTTACGGGAGCCATCAGACGTACCAGCAGCGGTATTCCGGTCAATGCAGTACATGGCTTCGTGAGGTATTTCTGGGACGCTGTGAAGCGGTTCGAGCCGACGCACATCGTCTGCTGCTGGGATATGGGGAGCAAGACGTTCCGCAGCGAGCAGTTCGGAGCGTACAAGGCGAACCGGCCGGAAGCCCCGCTTGAACTGATCCCGCAATTCGATCTGGTCAAAGAAGTGGTCGACAGCTTCGGCGTTCCAAACGTTGGCCTGGCCGGGTATGAAGCAGACGATTGCATCGGCACGCTGGCTAAGCTGCACAGCAAGGAAACGGAAGTCTATATCGTTACAGGAGACCACGATATGCTCCAACTCGTAGATGAGTCGGTGACGGTGGCGATCATGAAGAAAGGCCAAGGCAATTATACCCTTTATACTCCGAGCTATCTTATGGAAGAGCGAAGCTTGACGCCGCTGCAGATCGTTGATCTCAAAGGACTTATGGGTGATACCAGCGACAACTACCCCGGCGTGAAAGGAATCGGCGAGAAAACGGCACACAAGCTGATCCTGGAGTACGGGAGTATCGACGGCATCCTGCAGCGGCTTGCCGAACTGCCGGCTTCCGTCCGCTCCAAGATCGAAAACGATCTGGACATGCTGCATCTATCCCGCGAGCTGGCTCGTATCCAGTGCGATGTGCCGATCGAACTAGCTCTTGAAGGCTGCTGCTGGTCGCCGGATCATCACCGCATCGGCGCCAAGTTCGAGGAGCTTGAGTTCAAGAGCTTGCTAAAGCTGATCGGCTAGTCGGCCAGCTGTGTTGCCGCCGGTTCCGCTGTCTGCAGTTCTGGCTCAGCGGGCAGATGCAGGGAAAAAGCGCTCCCTGCCCCTTCTGTGCTGGAGAAGCTCAGTCTGCCGCGGAGCAGCAGGGAAAGCTGTTGACAGACGGACAGCCCCAGACCGCCGCTGCCGATGGCGTGGAGCAGCGCAGGATTGTTATCCTGCAGTGCCCGGCTGAGCAGACGCTGATGCTCTGGCGGTAAGCCGATGCCTGTATCCGCCAGACGGATGATGATCCAGCCTGATTGATTATCCGGCATGAGGGTGAGGCGGATCGAGCCTTCTTCGGTATGTTTGAGCGCCAGCAAGAGCAGGATCCGGATCAGCTGGTTCAGGCGGAACGGGTCTGTCGTAATCGTCTCGGGCATGCCTGGCTGAAGCTCCATACGGAAATTCAGTCCCTTCTCATCCAACAGCTCCTGATGCTGATAGTAAATCAATTGTCCCAGCTCCTGGAGGGAAACGGGTTCCATCGCAAGCTCCATTTTGCCTGCCTCAAGCTTGGACAGGTCCAGAATATCCTCGATGATCCGCAGCAGCTCCGTTCCCGATTGATGGATCTGGGCAGCTATCTTTGAATTGGCGGCGCATTCCTCTTCTTCTGCATCCTTGATCAGATCGGACATCAGCAGGATGCTGTTGAGAGGTGTCTTCAGCTCGTGAGACATATTGGCGATAAATTCAGATTTGTATTTGGAAGACTGCTGCAGCTGGACCGTTTTTTGCTCGAGATTTTCTTTGGCCTTTTTCAGCTCCATTGCCTGCTTCTGCAAGATCGTATTCTTATTGTGGATCTCTTCCCCGCGCATCTGCTCCTTGTAAAAGTCTCTCATGATAAACACGAAGAACCCGCTGACAACAAGGCTGGTCGGATAAGTGAACGGCGCAATCTCGTTCAGGTACAGGTCGGTTGGTATAGCCCCGAACAAGGCGATGCCGCACACCTGCGTGGTATTGATAATGATGATGGAGAGGAAGGCCTTGTACCGGTAATCCCATTGCTTCCGATTGAATAGTCTGACCAGCATCGCACCGGCGACACCCAGCAGCAGGATATTGATCGAGCCTGTAACGGCAGTAGAAGTCAGCCCTGTCACCGTATACCGGGAGGCAGCGATACCCGCCCCGATCAGCAGCAGCAACCGCGGATCGCGGAACACCAATGCGCCAAAGATTAGGGGTACGGCCCGCAAATCGAACAAGGCATAATCAGCTACCCGGACGCTGAATATCATGGAAAGCCAGCCGGAGATGATAAAAATCACGACCATCACACTCTGGCGGATGCGCCAGCTGGCTGTGGCAAATATATTTTTATAGATAAGGTTAAACAAGTAAGAGCATGTGACCAAGATGGACAGGTTTATGAAAAAGGTTTTGTAAATGTGCATGCATAGGGCCCCCTCGCTAGCTATTGTACCTCATCGCGGGGACGGGCACCACTGAGATTTACAAGCAATAATCAGATACACAAAACGCCAGGCGGGTTGTATAATACGCCGGGTTCTTCTATAATGAAACTAAATGTGAGAGTCAATAAGAACAAGCTCTAAAATTTTATATGCAGTGGGTGCTTGCGGAAGCAGGCTGAGATCGCATCTGGACCGATGCGGGACCATAGGAACCTGTTTGGGTAATGCCAACGTAGGGAATAGAGTCGGTCAGGGGCCGTCAGGACACTTTGCGTGCGCAAGGTGTCTTTTTTATTTTAGGTTCCTTCTGCAGGAAAGGATTAACTGATGACGATCAATACGGCAGAGGGGCTGCAGCGTGAGATTATGGCATACATCTCGCTTGCGCCAGAGCAGGCGAGACCAGAGGAGTTCGAGAGACTGGCATTGCAGCTCTTCAAGTATCAGTTTGCCAATATTGAACCCTTCCGGGCGTTCTGCAGGCTGCGGGGCAGAACACCGCGGACGGTCAGGACATGGCGGGACATCCCGGCTGTGCCGATCCAGGCATTCAAGCACAGCACGCTGAGCGTATCTCCGCCTGACGAAGCGGCTGCGCTCTTCATGACGAGCGGCACGACGGATCCGCAGACGCGAGGCAGACATTACCATCCGACGCTTGCCGTCTATAACCAGTCGATGCTGACGGCATTTCGCCGTTTTGTCACCCGTGACCGCAGCCGGATGCGGATGGGCATCCTGTTCCCCGAGCCTGCAGAGCTGCCTCATTCTTCACTGGCTCATTACCTGGGTTTGGCGCGGACTCATCATGGCGGCGATGACAGCATGCATCTCGTCCGTGACGGCGTGCTCGCCGTGGATGAACTAGAGTTGCTGATCGAACAGGCGCGCCGCAGCGGCAGGCCGCTCATGCTGCTCGGCGCTACCTTCAGTTTTATCCATGCGCTGGACGCGGCTGGCGGTGCCGACTGGCAGCTGCCAGCTGGCAGTCTGCTGCTTGATACAGGGGGGATCAAAGGCAGGTCGCGAGAGATGGATGCTGAAGTTTTTTATACAATGCTCAGCGAGAGATTCGGGGTTGACCGCAGCAGCTGTCTCAATATGTATGGGATGACCGAGCTGAGCACTCAGTATTACGACTCAGGCAATGAACGGCTGCCATCCTGGAAAATCGGTCCCCATTGGATTCGGCCACGGGTTATCGATCCCTTGACCGGGGCGGAGGTTCCTGCAGGAGAGCAGGGCGTACTGGTGCACTGCGATCTGGCGAACTGGAACGCCGTGACGACGATCCTGACGGAGGATATCGGCGTGCTGCATGAGGACGGCCGGCGCTTCCAATTGCTGGGCCGCGCCGAGGGCAGCGCGGCACGAGGCTGTTCCTTGGCAGCGGAGTCGTTCAAGACAGCTGCCGGAGCGCCGCGATGACGGTCTTCGGAGGGTATCTGCCGCCGGGGTTCCCGCAGGCGGCCGAGATCAAGCGGCAGACGCTTCGGTTCGTGCATCAGGGACGGACTACCGAGGTGGAGGTTCCCGCCCCGGACCCGGAGCAGCTAGCACAGCTGATGGGGTACTTGCGTGAGCGCCAGCATGAGACGCTGGCCCGACTGCCGGTTTTGGCCATTGCCGAGCGCATCGGCCAAGCGGCCGTGCGGATGCTGGACCAACGCGAGGATCGGGAAGCGGCAGTTCGGACGATCAGCGGCATCACCGGTTATGCGGCCGAAACGGTACGGAGCGGGCTGATTCGTACGCTGCAGTCGTTTCGCAAGCCGCAGCTGCTCCGCTTTTTGGCCCAGGACTTCACGGATTCGTCGGTACTGGACGATTTTGTGCCGCAGCCTGCCGGAGGCTGGACGCGGGCCTACGGGCCGACGGTGTCCACGCACATCTGGGCAGGCAATGTGCCGGGCTTGTCTCTGTGGAGCCTGACTGGTGCTTTGCTGGTGAAGTCAGCCGTTCTCGGCAAGACCGGCAGCAGCGAACCGTATACCGCTGGTTGGCTGGCGGCGGGGATTGCGGCCGAGTGCCCCGAGCTGGCCGGGTGCATGGCCGTTGTCTGGTGGCAGGGCGGCGATGAAGCAGCGGAGCAGGCTGCATTTGCGGCCTCTGATGCGGTGATCGTCTACGGCTCAGATCAAGCGATCCATAGCGTCCGCAGCCGCGTGCCGGCAGGTACGAGCTGTATCGGCTTCGGGCATCGCATAAGCGTCGGATTCGTCGGCTCGGAGACACTGCAGATCAGGCAGGCGCCGTTGATTGCCGCTGCGGTCGCCAGGGATGCCGCCGCGTATGACCAGCAGGGCTGTTATTCGCCGCATCAGATCTTCGTAGAGCGAGGCGGCAGGGTCGATCCGTCATCGTTTGCAGGCGCCGTCGCTCATGAGCTGGCCAATCTGCAGCTGACACACCCGCCGCACGAGCTCACGCCGGCCGAAGCCCGGGCGGTCGCGGAGTACAGGGCGTCGGCCGATTGGGAGGGAGCAGCGGGCGGGCGCGTCTGGCGAGATTCGTCAGGAGGCTGGACGCTCGTCTACAGCGAATCGCCGCAGCTGCGGCCAAGCAGTCTCAATCGCAGCTTGACCATTACTGCAGTCGAGTCGTTGGATGAGGCAGTCAGCCTGCTCGCGCCTTTGCGGCCCTGGCTGCAGAGCTGCGGCGTGGCAGCAGCGCCTGAGCGGCTGTTCCGGTTGAGCAACATGCTCGGGCAGGCGGGAGTGAGCCGGATCTGTGCATTTGGCGAGATGACGATGCCGGAGCCCGGGTGGCATCATGACGGCCGTTTTCATCTGCTGGATCTGGTCCGCATGGTCGATATCGACCGTTCGGCGGAGCAGGCGGCAGAACTGTCGGCCGATTATCGGGATTAGGTGGTTAGGGCATGTCGTTGTTGAGTTTTCACCAGGTGAGTTTCAGATACCATTCGTCGGACGATCGGCCAGTCATCGGAGAGATCTCGCTTCATTTGCGGGAGGGCGAATTTTGCGCGCTGTTAGGGCGCAGCGGCTGCGGCAAGTCAACCTTGCTCAAGCTCGCGGCCGGGCTGCTGCAGCCGAGTGAAGGACATGTATCGTTGGCGGGCAACGCAGTGCGCGCGGGAGCTGATATCGGCATTGTCTTCCAATCCCCGGTGCTTCTCGAATGGCTGACCGTACTGGACAATGTGCTGCTGCCGATCCGTGTCCACCGCAGGCCTACTGCGGAAGAACGGGGCTACGCCCGCACACTGCTGGCGCAGGTCGGGCTGGGAGCTCGCGCAGACAGTTACCCTGGACAGCTCTCGGGCGGCCAGCAGAGCCGGGTCTCGTTGGCGCGGGCGCTCATCACTTCGCCGCGACTGCTGCTGCTCGACGAGCCATTCGCCGCGCTGGACGCCTTGACCCGGGAGGAGCTCCAGGAGCAGCTAGCCGAGCTGGTGGCCGAGCGGGGCATGACGGCGCTGTTCGTCACCCACGACATCAGCGAGGCGCTCTTCCTGGCCGACCGGGTGCTTATCCTGCATGAGGGCGGGATTGCCCGGGAGCTGATCGTACACAGCAAACGATCCGCGCGGGTGCGCTTCGGGGACGAGCAGCTGGAGCTGATGGCGGAGGCCAGAGTACTATTGGCGGGAGGCGGTGGCGCATGAGAAGGTTTGTCATCCGCATGCTGCCGCTCTTGCTGCCGCTGGCTCTGCTCTTCCTTTGGGAATGGCTGGTTGCCTATCGGGAGCTGTCCGAGTTGATCCTGCCGGCGCCGTCCACGATCCTGCGCTCATTGTGGCAAGGGCTGACAAGCGGATATCTGCTCCCGCATGTGGGCGTTACCCTGACGGAGATTGCTCTGGGCCTGCTGCTCGGTGGCTTGTGCGGGTTTGCGGCAGGCGTCGCGATGGGCGAGTCTTCCCTCCTTCGTAGGCTGTTGTCGCCCTATGTTATTGCCAGCCAGGCAGTCCCCAAGCTGGCGCTGACACCGCTCTTCGCTATCTGGTTCGGCTTCGGGATGACATCCAAGGTAGTCATCACTGCGTTGATCTGCTTTTTTCCAATTCTGGAAAGCACTCTGTCGATCGTCCACTATGCCGATCGCAGCCGGCTCGAGCTGTTCCGTTCCCTCGGTGCGGGACGGCTGACAGTCCTGCTGCGCTGCAAGCTGCCGGGCGGCCTGACAGAGCTGATGAGCGGCATCCGGGTTGCAGTGGTGCTGGCTGTCGTCGGCGCTGTCGTCGGCGAGTTTATCGGCGCTTCCCGGGGATTGGGGGCGCTCATCATCGCTTCCCAGGGCATGATGGATACGCCGCTGATGTTCGCCGTGCTGCTGCTGCTGACGCTGATCGGACTGGCGCTGTATTATGCGGTGAGCCTGATCGAGCGTATGCTGCTCCGGCACCGCTATCCGGCCGGCGGCAGCGCAAAGCGGTGAAGAATTGAACCAGACACCACGACACTTATATAAAGGAGCAAATCATGAAGCGTAATCGATTATCCGGTATTATCCGCCCGCTCATGCTAGGGCTGGTCTGCTCGCTGGCGGTTGCCGGCTGCGGCAGTACATCGCCGGCAGGCGGAGGCGAGCTGGAGCAGGTCCGCATGGCGAGCTGGAGCCAACCGATCTCCGAACAGACGCATCTGCTGTCCGAGCCTGAGTACGGCTGGTTTGCGGAAGCGGGGATCGACCTGGAGTTCATCCCCGGCGCAGGCGGAGGCGACGCGATCAAGCATCTGCTCAGCGGGCAGGCAGACATCGCCTTTACCGATCCGGGCTCCTTGTTCTTTGCACTCGATAAGGGAGAAGCACTCGTCGCCATCTATAATATATATCCCCAGAACGTGTTCAATGTCGTCGCGTTGCAAGAGAGCGGCATCCAGGAGCCTGAGGATCTGCGCGGCAAGACGATCGGTGTCTACAGCCTGGCGAGCGGGACCAGGCATAATCTGCTCATGCTGCTGAGCGCGGCAGGTATCGAAGAAGACGAAGTCACCATCGTGGAGACAGGAGTCTCGAACTTCCTGCCGCTCATGCAGGGACAGGTCGACGCTACCGCAGCAACCGATACCGGTCTGCTGATCGGACTGGAGAAGGGGCTGGGCAACATCAACGTCATGGAAGTGAAAGACTTCCTGAATATGCCCAGCGACCTGTTCGTCGTCACTGAAGAGGTATTCCGCGAGAAGGAGGCGCTGATGCGCCGCTTCCTGCAAGCTTATCAGGCAAGCGCGGCGTGGATGCTGGAGCAGCCGGAGGAAGCGGCGGAGCTGGCGATAAAACACGCGATCGACGGTCAGGACAAAGGTCGCAACAGGGCGATTATCGAGGCCAGGAATGCCGCTACCGTCTCGGAGCTGACCGAGTCGGAGGGACTTGGCGCTCTGGAGACCGAGATCCTTCAGCAGGCAGCAGATGCGTACTATGAGCTGGGCTTGATCGAGAACCGTCTGGATATGGAAAGCGTGATCCGGGACGATCTGCTGCCGGGGCGGCCATGAGGTGGCATGATGAAGCGATGTGAAGGGAAGACAGTGCTCGTCACTGGCGCGAGCCGGGGCATCGGGGCTGCGATCGCACAGGCCTTCGCCGCCGAAGGCGCGCTGGTCATCGTCAATTATGTGCGCAATGAAACGGCGGCCAGGCAGGTGGAAGAGGCTTGCACCAGGGCAGGAGGCAGCGGCTGGGCGATCAGGGCCGATGTGACCAAGCCGCATGAGGTTCGGCATATGGTAGAGGAAGTCACGGAGGAGACGGGGGGCGTCGACGTGCTGGTCAACAATGCGCTTCCGTCCTATCCGTTCGATCCGGAGCTGCGCAAGTCGGCATGGGAGCTGGAGTGGGACGATTATCAGCAGCAGCTGGACGGATCGCTGCGCGCCGGCTTCGAGGTGTGCCGGGCTGTCATCCCGGGCATGAAGGAACGGATGGGCGGCCGGATCGTCAATATGGTGACCAACCTGACCGTTTCCCCGGTCGTTCCCTACCATGACTACACGACAGCCAAAGCCGCGCTTGGCGCGTTCAGCCGCAATCTGGCCGCCGATCTCGGTCCATATGGGATCACAGTCAATTGTGTCGCACCCGGCCTCGTCTATCCGACCGAAGCTAGCCGCAGTACGCGTGAGGATGTTCGTTCACAGATCCGTGCCCAGACGCCGCTGCGGCGCTTGGCTGTCCCGGAGGATATCGCCGGGCCGGTCGTGTTTCTGGCAACGGAGGGGGCCCGCTTCATGACGGGACAGACGCTGGTCGTCGATGGCGGCCTGACGATGAGAGAAGGGAGTCATCTGGGATGAAGGATGCGCATGATCGATTCTCCAGACAGCAGCTGTTTGCGCCGATCGGCGAGGGCGGGCAGCGCAAGCTGGCGGAAGCAGGGGTCCTGATCGTCGGTATGGGGGCGCTCGGTACGGTGCTCGCCAATCATATGGTCCGAGCTGGTGTCGGCAGTGTCCGCATCGTCGACCGCGACTTCGTCGAATGGAGCAATCTCCAGCGGCAGATGCTGTATGACGAAGACGACGCGCGCGAGGCGCTGCCCAAGGCAATCGCTGCCAAACGCAAGCTGGAGAGCATTTACTCCGCCTGCCGCATAGACGCGCATGTCAGCGATGTTACCCGGGACAATATCGGGCAGCTGTTGGAAGGTATGGATCTGGTCTTGGACGGCACGGACAACTTCCAGACCCGCTATCTGCTCAATGATGCTTGTTACGAGCAGGGCATCCCGTTCGTTTATGGCGGGGCGGTCAGCTCGCGCGGCATGAGCGCCGCTTTTATCCCCGGCGATACCTGCTGCCTCCGCTGCCTGCTGCCGGAGTCAGCGGGCGAGGGCGACGGACAGACCTGCGACATGATCGGCGTGATCTCGCCGATCATCGATGTTGTCGCCTCCTTCCAGGCGGTCGAGGCGCTCAAGATTCTCGTCGGCGATCGGGAGCGGGTCCGCCGCAGCCTTCTGAGCTGGGAGATGTGGAATTACCATACGTATGAGATGAAGCTGCCGGCAGCAAGAAGCGACTGCCCGACATGCGGACGGAGGGAGTTCCCTGCCCTGCAGGCCGACAGCTCGGAGCTGGCATTGATGTGCGGCAGGGATACGGTTCAGATCCAAGGACGGCATCCGTTGGACCTGGAGCTGTGGAAGCTGAAGCTGCAGGAGGTTGGAGAGGTGAGCAGCAACCCGTATCTGCTGCGTCTGCAGCTGGCCGAAGGCGAACGTCTCGTGCTGTTCCCGGATGGCCGGGTGCTCGTCCAGGGCACGGAGGACCCGGTCCGGGCCAAGACCCTGTATGCGAGATATATCGGCATGTAGTAATGACATAAGGAGGTAACGAACAGATGAAGGA
This sequence comes from Paenibacillus jepli, assembly GCF_047238105.1. Classification (NCBI taxonomy): domain Bacteria; kingdom Bacillati; phylum Bacillota; class Bacilli; order Caryophanales; family Paenibacillaceae; genus Paenibacillus; species Paenibacillus jepli. Next base: position 1,159,718 of record NZ_JBDFMD010000001.1, on the reverse strand, counting down.
TTTTACCCTTTATACAATTACCGGCGAGCAGTTCCATCCCGGCAGGTCGCAGATCGAAGTGATCGAGGAAGCGATCCTCGGCGGCAGCGATATCATCCAGCTGCGGGACAAGACCGCCTCCAAGCGGGAGGTACTGCGCAAGGCCGAGGCGCTGCGCGAGCTGACACGCCGACATGGCGTCACGTTTATCGTCAATGATCATATCGATATCGCGCTGGCCGTCGATGCCGACGGCATCCATCTGGGCCAGGACGATCTGCCGCTGGAGACGGCGCGCCGCATCATGGGCGGCAAGATCATCGGGATCTCGACGCATGCTATCGAAGAGGCTCGCGAGGCCCAGCGCGGCGGCGCGGACTACATCGGCGTCGGACCGGTGTTCGCCACCAAGAGCAAGGTGGATGTAGTCGATCCGGTGACGACAGACTATGTACGTCAGGTGGCGGCCGAGATTACGATCCCTTGGGTCGCCATCGGCGGCATCAAGCTGCATAATGTCGGCGAGGTGCTGCAGGCCGGCGCTCGGCGGATCTGCGCGATCAGCGAGATCGTCGGCAGCAGCGATGTGCGAGGCACCTGCGAAGCGTTCCGGCTCGCCATCGCCAAAGGCGGCGGACGGGAGGCGAGACCGCTATGAGACTGACGGTTAATGGCAAGCCGGCGGAGCTGGATGCGGCCGTCCTTGGCGATGTGCTGCGGCACTACGAGCTGCAGGGCAAGCTGGTCGTAGCGGAAGTGGATGGGATGATCGTCGACAAATCCGTCTGGGAGGACACGCCCCTCAGCGAAGGCATGCGTATCGAGCTGGTCCATTTTGTAGGAGGTGGCTAAGCTATGACGACATCACAACAGCAAACGGGAGATCCGCTGATCATCGGCGGCAAGAGGCTGAGTTCGCGATTTTTCCTCGGGACCGGCCGGTATCCCAACCCTCACGTTCAGAATGAGGCGATCCGGGCTTCGGAAGCAGAGGTACTGACCTTTGCGATCCGCCGGATCAATCTGGAGGAGCCCGAGGATGATGCGATCCTGCATCATCTGAGCTTCAAACCATTCACCTATCTGCCCAATACGTCCGGCGCCTCGACTGCGGAGGAAGCGGTGAGGATTGCCAGAATGGCTAGAGCTTCAGGCCTCAGCGATTGGATCAAGGTGGAGATCAGCGCCAACGAACGGACGCTGCTGCCCGATCCGGTAGAGACGCTGAAGGCGACAGAGATTCTGGCGGCAGAAGGGTTTACGGTACTGCCTTATACTTCAGACGATCCCGTCCTGTGCAAGCGGCTGGAGGAAGCAGGAGCGGCGGCTGTCATGCCCGGCGGCGCGCCGATCGGGACGGGCCTGGGCATCCTCAATCCCTACAACATCGGACTGATCGTAGAGGAGGCCGGCGTACCGATCATTATTGATGCGGGATTGGGTGCGGCGGCGGATGTCACCCAAGCGATGGAACTGGGCGTGGATGGCGTCCTGATGAATACGCCTGTCGCCAAAGCGGTCGATCCGGTGCGAATGGCGCTGGCTATGAAGCTGGCGATCGAAGCGGGGCGTCTGTCCTATCTGGCCGGCCGGATCCCGAAGAAGCGTTATGCGACCGCTAGCAGCGAATTTGCAGCATTGAAGGTGACCTGATGAGCAAGCATATCCTGGTTGTCGGGGGCGGGGTGATCGGACTGTCCACCGCATTCGAGGCCGCGCGCCGGGGTCACCGGGTCACGCTGCTGGAGCAGGGACGCTGCGGCGGCCAGGCATCCGGCGCAGCGGCAGGCATGCTGGCGCCTTTCTCGGAGAACGGCGAAGGACCGGATGATTTCTTCCTGCTCTGTCTGGCCAGCCTCAGGCTCTATCCCGACTGGCAGCAAGCGGTCAAGGATGCCTCCGGGCTAACTTTTGAATATAGCAACTCTGGTTCGCTCAATGTCGTCTATCATGACTCCGATCTGCTCGCGCTGGCCGGCAGAGCGGCATGGCAGCAGCGCTTTGGCAGTCCGCCGGAGATCGTGCAGGGAGCGGCCCTGCGGGCGCTGGAGCCTGCCTTGTCGACTGCTGTGCGGGCGGCGCTGTATCATCCGGACGAGAGCCACATCTATGCACCGGATTACGTACGCGCGCTGGAGGCGGCCTGCCGGAGGGGCGGCGTCCGGATCCTGGAGCGGCTGGGCGAGGTGCGAATCGGCATGCCCGAGGATGAGCGGGCCTATGTCACGGATGCTCAGGGCCAGATCTATGAGGGGGACTGCCTCGTCATCTGCAACGGTGCCTGGGCGGGTGCTCTCCAAGAACCGCTCGGCCTGCAGCTCCCCGTCTATCCGATCCGGGGCCAGATCTGCGCTTATGAGCTGGCGGAGCCCGGGACGGTGCGCCATATGGTATTTGGCAGCCAGGGATACGTCGTCCCCAAGGCTAATGGCACGCTCGTCTGCGGGGCCTCCGAAGATGTCGCCGGTTTTGATACCTCGGTCACCGAGCGTGGCATCGGTCGGCTGCTCAATTGGAATCACCGTCTCTATCCGTTCCTTGAGCAGCTGCAGCCCTACCATCGCTGGGCCGGTCTGCGACCCGCTACCCAGGATGGTTACCCGCTGCTCGGCAAGCTGCCAGGCCGGCGGCAGCTAGTGATGGCTGCCGGCCATTACCGCAACGGCATCCTGTTGAGCCCGGTCACCGCGCAGGCGGCAATCGATCTGATCGAGGAGCGCACACCTCGGGTCTCGCTTGGACGATTTGCGCCGGAGCGGTTCTCCCGGCTGGCTGTCCGCTGAGCGGGCGGCTACCACAATTTTGGAGGCGATGTTTATGATACCAAGAGCATTGACGATTGCCGGCTCCGATTCGGGAGGCGGGGCGGGCATTCAGGCCGATCTGAAAACCTTCCATCAATTAAAAGTATACGGCATGAGCGTCATCACCGTACTGACCGCTCAGAATACGCTGGGTGTCCAGGGCGTCTATCCCCAGTCGCCGGCATGCATCGAAGAGCAGCTGCGTTCGGTGCTGACGGATATCGGCGCGGATGCGGTTAAGACCGGTATGCTGTATTCAGCGGAGATCATAACCTGTGTTGCCCGTTATCTGGAGCATTCCGGAGTAAAGCAGCTGGTCATCGACCCGGTGATGATCGCCAAAGGCGGCACGCCGCTGCTGCAGGACGAAGCGGTGGATGCGCTGCGCAGCCTGCTGCTGCCGCTGGCAACCGTCATCATGCCCAATCTGCCGGAAGCCTGTACGCTTGCCAGGCTGCCTCTAACCGATCGGGTGGAGGATATGGAGGAGGTCGCGCGAGCTCTGTATGCGCTGGGACCGCAGTATGTGCTTCTCAAGGGAGGGCATCTCGGCGGCGGGGATGCCATCGACCTGTTGTATGACGGCAGCGAGATGCTGAGACTGGCTTCGCCGCGCATCGCCACCAGACATACCCATGGCACGGGGTGTACGCTCTCGGCGGCCTTGACGGCCGAGCTGGCCAAAGGAAGAACCGTGCAGGAGGCCTTCGCTACGGCCAAAGCCTTCATCGATGCCGCGATCGGCCAGGCGCTGGAGATAGGCGGCGGGATCGGCCCGACGCATCACGGCGCCTACACGTCCGCCGGCTAGCCAACTGGTCTGGAGGGGCAATGCGCTCTAAAAGATTGACAACGATGCCCGAAACCCCAACAATAGAGAATATATTCTCAAGGGTGGGGAGCCTGTCATGGCAGATAACAATAATGTGACCAAAGAAGAGCTGGATGCCCTGCTGGGCGGAGAAGCGGATACAGGCGTAACACAACGTGAGGATGCGGAGGAACGGGACGGAGCTGGAGGATCGATAACCGTAAAGCGGCTGCTGCATGCCGTCCAGGCGCTGCATGCCCGGGTCGAACTGCTGGAGGATCAGGTCAGGGAGCTGCGGCTGCAGGCCATCAGCGGGCAGCTGCAGTCCCAGGACAAGCGGCCGGTGCCGCAGAGCAAGCCGGCTCCCAAGCCGTCCGCACCGGCCCCCCGCGCCGAGCCGCAGCTGAGCCGGCTGGAGCGATACGGCCGAGGCCGTTCTTAATCCTCTACCAGATCAGGATCCGCGTTGCCTTCGCCGCTGTCGCCGGGAAAATGGCGGGAGAGCCCTTCGTGGAGGTGACGGTTCTCGTAATCAAAGCGGTTGGTGGGACGCTGATCGGCCCTCCAGGGGCTGCTCTTGCCCAAGGATTCGCTGAGCAGATCGGCGCCGTAAGGTCCCTCCGGGAACTCTTCGGCGGTCAGGTCATTGCGCTGCGACTCTACAGCGGGCAGATCGGTATACTTGCGTTTATCCTCGGGAACAAATGGATCGGACATCTCTAGACCTCCTACAATCGGAATCGCTTGCCGTCCATTAGGGTGCCACAGATTAATCGGTAAAATTCACCACGCCTACCACCAGCGTCAAAAACTGCTTGAGTTCATCGGCATCTTCTTCATGCAGTCGAAATGTGGCTTCCAGATATCCGGGCTCATCAAGGTCATCCGGTCCGACGATTGCCGTCCGGCCGGCCTGAAGATCAGTGATGAGCTTTTTACCGTAGAATCGGCTGGTAGATGTGATCGCCAGATCGAACCGCTGCAGTCCCGGTGTGATGAAGGTGACGAAGCGGGTCGAGGTTTCTTCGGTAGTATCCGACAAAAAATCGTATTCATTGAGCTGCATAATCAAGCCTCCTACTATCAGGTGAAAAAAAGTCTGCGTGAAACGGATCGTTCTCATTATACACCATCCAGAAGGACAGGGCATGGGAAGGACTCAGCCCAAGAAAATACTTGCCTCCATATCCGAATTATGGTACGATTCAATTAATCGAAAATTTGTTCGGAATGAGGAAGCACCTCTTCGGCACTACGCTGAGGAGGTGCTTTTTTTGATGCATATCCAGCGAAGCCGGAGCCGGTTGCCGGTATCTTCAGGCAGCAGTTTTCGATAATTTCAAATCCGGGGAGGCTTTGCGATATGCAACTGGTATTTATGAATACGCTCGAGAAAGAAACGGCAGAAGGACGGATCAACAGCGCTCAGGTGTCCATCTGCGAAAAGCAGGGAATCTGGCATGTATTGTGGCAGGAGACAGGTGCGGAAGGGGGAGCTGAGAGCTGGTTCGAGGGAAGTTCGTGGGAGGAGATGCTGACAACCTTCCGTCACGGCATCGCCATCAAGATGGGGGAGGGATTTATTCCTGTGGTTGACGGCATGCTGGAAGACCGCGGTTCGGCAAGGGGGGCAGGCGGCCTGATCTCCTTCATCCAATGCTACGGAGAGATGAATGCGCGCTCCGAGCTGTTCGATGCGCTGCGCGAGTGGCGCCGCAGCAAAGCGATCGAGTTGAAGAAAGCAGCATACGTCGTCGCCACCAACCGGATGCTGTGGATGATCAGCGCATTTGTCCCGCATCAGGCAGGAGAGCTGCTGCAGATCCCGGGATGGGGGGAGACCAAAAATATCGCTTATGCGGAGGACGTACTGGCGATCACCCGTCAATTCGAACAGGATAAGCCTTTCCCGCTGCACTGGGTGATGGAGGAGCTCGACGTTCAGGAATATACGCGGTGGCTGTATAAGCAAAAGGAGAACAAATTCAAACTGGAGCTGGATCGTCAGCAAGAGAAGCGGCTCATCCTGAGCGGTGTCAGCGAAGGCCGGTCGCTGGACGAGCTGCAGTCGGCATTGGAGCTCCCGCGCCGCGAACTGCTGGAGAGAGTGGAGCAGCTGGAGAAGGAAGGCTATGACATGGAGCCTCTGATCGGCAAGGAACTCTCCTCTGTGCCCCAGACGGAGCAGCAGCGGATCTGGGATGCGCTCGCGGCAGTCGGCGACCGGTATCTCAAACCGGTGCTCAGTCAGGTCTATGACGAGGAAGAGCTCAAGGGCAAGCAAGTAGACTTGCTCTATGACAGACTGCGTCTGATCCGTCTGCGCTATCGCCGAGGGGCGTCCGAGCAAGGGCAAGCTATCTAGCTGCGCTGCTGTCCTATCCGGCGCGTGAAGCTTCTTCATGGAGGTTGACGCCGCCATCAGGCCAGATCGACTGGGCGAAGCGGATCGGCGGACCGCTGTCGCAATCCAGCCCGGTCTCGTAAGAGCGGTTGGCGATAAGCGCTGCCGTCCGGGCCCGCATGGCTTCACTATCGCCTGATTCCAGGCTGTCCGAGCCGGTGCGTGCTTCTCGCAGCCAATCGATGATCGAGCGGATGACCTCCTTGGCTTCGATCATCGACTGCTCCCATAACATCCAAACGCTGTCGTCGTGCCGGATCGCGGCGTTGGTCGGGTCGATCCAGGACTCTCGGTGTTCGTTCAGGATATCCAGCGGCGGTACGTATCTCTTGTAGACAAGCGCCTCGAACTGGCCAAAGGTCAACAGGCGCCGGATCCCTGTTGGATCGTAGAAAAGCCGATGAGCCTGCACCATATCGCGGGCGGCCTGATGCCAGTCCTCCGTCTCGATACTGGTAGCAAGGTCGGGATAATGGCAGGCTGCGATTTCCTCGAAGCAATCGACGACGCGCTCCGGCAGCCGGCTGCCGAACCGCAGCTCGTGCCATACGGGTGTCTTCCAGGTCTGGAGACCGAGCAGTTCTCTTGCGACCAGCGTGTCCATCATGACCTCGAAGCGTTGATGATCCCACTTGCGGAAGCCGGAGCGGCTGAATACGTAAGGGTGCATATTGCGATCGAGGATATGGTGCAGCACGAAGCCCATCGTATAGACAAGGGTCTGCTCGCGCTCGGGGTGGCTGTCCGGCAGTCCGATGGCGCCCTCCAGCATGTCCATGATGACCGGACCGCAATGGCGACTATGCATGGCGCTGCCGAGACGGTTCATTGTCTTGTCCTTTTTCCAGGGCAGATAATTGTGATAAAAGAGAAAGTCAGGACCCTGGCAGCCAAAGTTGAACAGCCGCTCCATGTCGGGATCCGCGATCTTCTCCGCTTCGCGGGTTTCTCGGAGAACATGCTGCCCAAAGATCAGGTGCGTCCAAATGTTAGGCAAAAGGAACCCCTCCTAAAGGTACAGTTGTTTTAGTGCTTTGGCACCGTCCGATTCGGGCGGTGTTTGTCGTTTTTGGCAAAACATAGTATACTTGTCCTATTAAATTGAGTATAATAGAAAAAGATGAATGGCCAAGTATGTCGAAAAGGAGCGTAACCTTACTATGAAGGCAGAATATATTAATCCGTTTCTTGAATCGGCAAGAATCGTCATTGAGCAGGTAGTTATGATTCGGCCGGCGACCGGGCAGCTTGGGGTTAAGGATGTCGAGTTCATGGAGGACTACATCTGGATTCAGATCGGCATGACCGGGCAGATGAGCGGTGACATTGTGTTTGGCCTAACGGAAGATGTTGCGCTCAAGATCATATCTGCAATGATGGGCGGATTCGTCGTCTCCGAGATTGATGAGATCGGCAGCAGCGCCATCTCGGAACTCGGCAATATGATTAGCGGCAACGCCAGCACCTTGCTCTTCAATCAAGGGGTCAAAGTTGATATCACCCCTCCCAAGATCGTGCGTTCTACACAAACGGACGGGTTCGAGACAAAGAAAGCTCTGACCATCCCCCTTATCATGGACGGCATCGGCGAACTGGATATCCAAGTCCTGATTGCATAATATCATTTTCAAGGCTCCTGCGGGAGCTTTTTTTGCTTCTTGGGGTCAATCTAAAGTAATATTGAGACAGGTGATGCTTATATGTTACAGGGAAAAAAAGTGCTCATCACGGGGGCGACCAGCGGGATCGGCCTGTTGACGGCACAGATGCTGATCGACCAGGGCGCACTGCCGATCATAACCGGACGCAGTGAGAGCAAGCTTACGGCTGCGTACAACCTTCTCAAAGGCGAGCATGGCAGCTATCTGATGGATGTAACCAACGACGCCCAGGTGAATGAAGTCATCCCGCGCATCCTGACGGATTACAATGGGATCGATGTGCTGATCAATAATGCCGGCTATGCCCGGTTTGAAAAGCTGACGGACGCTGCCATAGAAAGCTTCTCCGAGATGATGGAGACCAATTATATGGGTACGGTCCGCTGTACCAAAGCCGTCATCCCCCATATGACCCGGCAAGGAAACGGACAGATTGTCAATATCGCTTCTCTGGCCGGTAAGCTCGGCACGCCGAAGTCGACCGCTTATTCGGCTACCAAGCATGCCGTCCTGGGGTTTACGAATGCCTTGCGGCTGGAGCTGGCGGGTACCGGGATCACGGTATCGGCTGTCAATCCGGGGCCGGTGGAAACGCCGTTCTTCGAGACAGCAGACCCGGAAGGCCATTACGTTAATAACGTACGTTGGATGATGATGAAGCCGGAGCGGGTTGTAAAAGCGATCCTGCGTGTCATCGAGCACCGCAAACGGGAAGTCAACCTGCCACTTATGGCCGCCGGAGGGATGATCCTTTACCAGCTGTTTCCCGGCCTGGCGGATCGGATCGCAGGGCCATGGCTGAACAAAAAATAACCGCGTTGGAGGCAATCTAGCAATGAAAGAAGTATGGGAACATTTGGGCGTACACCCGCTCCTGAGCGAAGGCTTAGTCGACAGGGGACTGAGCGCGCCTACACAGGTACAGTCCGACACGATCCCGGCACTGCTGGCGGGAGAGCACGTCTCCGCCCGGTCCCAGACAGGCTCGGGCAAGACGCTGGCCTATCTGCTGCCGCTGCTGCAGCAGATCGACGGGTCGCGCAAGGATGTGCAAGGGTTGGTGCTGGCGCCGACACAAGAGCTCGCGATGCAGATCTTCGGGGTCGCACAGGACTATGCCGAATTGCTCGGCATCCGGACACAGGCACTGATCGGCGGAGCTGCAGTCAAGCGACAGATCGAGAAGCTGAAGAACCATCCTCAACTGATCATCGGCACCCCCGGCCGTATCCATGAGTTGTACAAGAGCCGCAAGCTCAAGCTGCATGAGGTGCGGATGGTTATTGTTGACGAAGTGGATCAGGTTTTTGGGCTGAGCTCGACAGCCGAAGTCGAGACGATCCTTTATAATACCCATCCCGAGCGGCAGATCGGGTTTTTCTCGGCGACGTACCCTGAGCTGATGCATCGTCTGACCCAGCGTTGGATGAAGGAGCACACTCACGTGTCTGTAAGACCCGATGAGCGGGTGGTCGCGACGGTGGACAATCTATATCTCGTCTGCGAGCCCCGCGACAAGGCGGAGACCGCGCGCAAGCTGATCCGGCTGCTGGGGGCTTCTTCGGCGCTGCTCTTCCTGAACGATACGGATCAGATCGCCAACTGGCAAGCGAAGCTGAGCTACGCAGGATTTACAGTAGAAGCGCTATACGGAGACGCGGACAAGATGCAGCGCGCAGGGACTTTGGCGCGATTCCGCGATGGCCGCTGCCAGCTGCTGCTGGCGACCGACATCGCTGCCCGCGGACTCGATATCGCCGGGCTGCCGCTCGTCATCAATCTGGATCCGCCGCCGGACGCGGATTACTACGTGCACCGTGCCGGCCGGACCGGCCGGATGGGCAGAGCCGGCATGGTCGTCTCCATCGTCTCGCCGCAGGAAGTGTTCATCATGCGCAAATTCGAAAAGCAGCTGCGTATCCGAATTCAGCGCAAGGAGATGGCAGGCGGACAGCTGCAGGAAGCCGAAAGCCAGTCCAAGAGCGTCCGGCCAAAGCCGGGCCCCCGCAAGCCGAATGGCGAAACAGCCGGGACAAAGCCCGCACCAGCGGGGGCGGGAGAGCCGGCTTCGAGAGCGCAGGTCGGCGCCGCTCGCGGTCAACGTGACGGCAGCTCAATGGCACGTCAAGGTTCGGGGCAAGGGTCGATGCGCAAAACCCGTAAAAAGGAAAATACGAAGGACAAGGGAGCCCCGCGTTGGCTGAAGGCCAAGCGAGAACGGAAGGATACAGAAAACGAATAAGTACGGGGGGATGCACTTGGATAGCATTCTGCAAGTCAACGGTCTTACGGGCGGCTACAGCCCGCGCAGACCGGTGCTGCATGACCTGAACTTCGAGATCAAACCTGGCGAGATGGTCGGCATGATCGGTCTGAATGGCGCGGGGAAAAGTACGACAATCAAGCATATCCTTGGTTTGATGAAGCCGCACAAGGGCGAGATCCGGATCAAGGGAACGACGCTGGAGGCTTCGCCGGAGCAGTACCGGTCGGCATTTGCCTACGTCCCTGAGAACCCAGTGCTCTTCGATGAGTTGACGGTCCAGGAACATATGAGGCTGACCGGGATGGCCTACGGCGTAGAGGAGGCCCGCTACAAGGAACGTAGCGCTTATCTGCTTGAAGAGTTCCATATGAAGGCCAAAAAGGACGCCTTCTCGAATCATCTCTCCAAAGGAATGCGGCAAAAAGTGATGATCATGAATGCGCTGCTGCCGGAGCCCGCCCTCTACATCATCGACGAGCCGTTCCTCGGTCTTGACCCGCTGGGCATCCGATCGCTTCTGGAGCGTCTGGTGCAGGTCAAAGAGAGCGGCGCGGCGATCCTGATGAGCTCGCACATCCTGGCAACGGTGGAAGCGTATTGCGACCGATTCCTGGTCGTGCATCAGGGCAAGATGGCGGCTCAGGGGACGCTGGAAGAGATTCGTGAGCAGGCGGGGGCGCCCGGGATTTCGCTGGAAGAGGCGTTTTACCGCTTCGTGGTGGCAGGTGACGGCGATGCGTCAATCACTTGAGGCGCTGTGGGGGCAGCGGGCTCGCGCCTTCCGGCTTGAAATCTTCCCTTATCTGCGTTTTATGGTGCAGAGCGGGTTCCCCGGATTTGTCGTCCTGATGATCATCCTCGGGATGATCGGCTACGGCACCCTGCTGCGCGAGCCGCCTGCCGGATTCCCGACGATTCTGGTCGGGGTGATACTGCTAACCCCGGTCATGTGCTGGAGCCCGATGCGTACCTGGCTCCACCCGGCGGATACGGTTTTCCTTATGCCTAGGGAACAGGAGATGGCCGGCTACCTTCGTCGTTCATGGGTGTATAACGGCAGTGCTGCGGTATTGCTGATGCTGGGCGTGCTGGCGCTCTTCTGGCCGCTGTACAACCGTACAGTCGAACATGACTACGCACTGCCGGTGCTGGCACTCGTCCTGGTCATCCTCAAGCTGTTCAACATGCACCATGCCTGGCGAGAGCGGCGGATGGCCTGGCCCGGAGCCCGCTGGGTATCCCGTTTAGTACGCTGGCTGCTGCATGCGGTGATGATCGCCATGCTGCTGGACACGGACGTGACGATGGGGCGTTCGCTGCTATTCCTTGCGGCTGCCAGTATCACGTACTTGCTCTGGTTGCGACTGCCCAAGCAGCATCAGCTGCCGTGGGAGCGGCTGATCGAAGAAGAGCAGGCGACCCGCCGCCGATACTACAGGTTCCTGGGCGCGTTCATCGATGTCCCGGTGCTTGCCCAGCGGGTGCAGCGCCGCGGTTATCTGGCATGGCTGGCCGCCCGCGTTCCTTACCGGGAGAGCCATACCTACCGCTACCTCTTCAGCCAGACCATGATCAGGGCCGAGCTCGGAGGCATCCTGGTCAGGCTGGTCCTTCTGGGGGGGCTGGTCGGGTATCTGACCGGCGCAGGGGCGTTGCTCGAAGGCTGGGGAGCAGCAGCGGCATATCTGCTGTTCGTCTTCATCGTCAGTGTCCAGGCCCGGTCCGTAACCATGGTCCATCGCTATTCGGTATGGCGGCATATCTACCCGCTGCCGGAGGCCCGCAGGCAGGCGTCGGCGGTTGCTGTGGTACAGTTGACTACGGCACTCTGCGCCATATTGATGTGGCTGCCGCTGGCGGCAGGGCTGGTGATGGAAGGACTATACAGCGCGACAGCAGCAGCAGCCGTCATCGCAGCGCTTTATGTTCGGATGGTGCTGCCGCGCCGTACACGGCGGCGCCTTGCTTCCGCCGAAGAAGAGTAGACGCAGCGAAGAGGCCCCGCGCCGAGCGAGGCCTCTTCGAGCTGGTTATGCGTACGTGCAGTTTATCCTTCTGTAACGTCCTTGACAGCCTGGCAGATCGTCTCGAACAGCTCTTCCAGATGCAGCTCCTCGATGCAGGAGAAGGCTACGCGCAGATCCGACTCGCCAAGTGCGATCGTACCGACGCCGTAAGCATCCAGCAGCCGGGTGCGGACGGCTTCCGCGGAAGCGTTCTTCAGCTTCAGGCACATGAAGTAGCCGGAGTTGAACGGGTAGTACTCCCATACGTCGCCGAAGCGTCCGCTGTCCAGCAGATCCTTCACCCGGTTGGCGCGGCGCTTCATGATGTCGAACTTGCTGCGGCGCTGTTCATCGAAGTCAGGCGCCTGCAAGGCGCGGAGGATAAAGGTCTGCGACGGATGCGGGCCGCTGGAGATCGTGGCGCGGATGATACCGAGCGTCTTCATCTCCAGCGCCTTCAGCACTTCTTCTGAGGGCGAAGCGTACGTAATGAAGCCGACACGGAAGCCCCATACATACTCTTCCTTGGTGGCGCCGTCCACTTTGACCGCCAGCACACGCGGATGCAGGTCAGCCAGTTGGCCGTAGAGCGACTCATGCAAGGAATCCTCGAAGAAGAGGCCGAAATAGGCGTCATCTGTCACGACTACGACGTTGATGCCGGCCTCTGCGGCGTCGCGGATCGCTTCTACAATCTCGGCGCCTTCCTGCCTGGTCGGTGTGTAGCCGGTCGGATTATTCGGGAAATTAAGAATGACGATGGCTTTGCCTTTGCCTTGCTGCGTCAGCAGCTTCTCGCGCAGACCGGCGCTGTTGAAGCGGTTCTCCTCGTTATACAGCGGATATTCGATCATCTCCGCGCCGCGGCGGATACTGAACGTGAGCTCGTAGTTCTCCCAGTTCTTATCCGGGATGATCACGGCATCGCCCGTATCAGCGAACAGGTCGGCGACGATGCTGAGTCCATGCGTCAGCGCATTGGTGACGATCGGCTGGCCGAAGGTCTTGCCGGCGAGAGACGGATTCTCCTCAAGCATCTTGGCGCGCCAGATCGTACGCAGCTCAGGCTTGCCGGCCGGTGGAGCATATGGATAAATGTCCTTGGGCTCGTAAGCGGACAGTGTTTCTTGGATGGTCTTCAGATGCATCGGTTGCCCGCCCTCTGTGGCGATGCCGATCGTTGCATTATACTTTTTGGCTTTGGCTGCTGCCTCTGCCGACTGGCTCAAGATACCTACCTTAGGAAAATAAATGGCTTTGCCTATTCCTGACAGCATGTCAAAAATATGCGGATTTTCCGATTGAAGCGTCTCGTTCAACTGCTTGGCAAGTAAGTTCATGATTATCTTCCATCCTTCCAGCTCATTTCCGTACCTTCCGGGTGTATTATAACATTAATTAATTGCAAACGACATAACCGGTCTCACATTTTTGCAAGTTGCGCGTACTTTTTGAAGTATTGTATGATGACAACAAAGGATAGCGGAAGGAGCGGAATTGGGGGATGTTGCAAGCAGAGCCGTCTACTTTGATACTCAAGCCCGCTTTTGCCAAAATCGTGTGCGAGCCGGGCTGGAGATGGCAAAAGCGGGAGAAAGCGCTGGCCAACTATGATTTATTCTACGTGTGGAGCGGCGAAGGAGAGGTCATCCTGAACGACCGCCCGTTTGAAGTGACCAAGGGGAGCTGCTTCCTGTTCCGGCCGGGCGATCATACAAGTGCGACACACGAGCCGCAGAAGCCGCTTGTGTTGACCTATATTCACTTTGACGTGTCGGTGCCGGTCAGCGAGGTGCCCCGGCCATATCGGGTACTGCAGGAGACGGTCGACTTCGAGCATCTGCTCTCCCGGTATGTGCGTCTGTTCCTCGTGAAGACCTACGCCGCCGAGGAAGAGGCAAGGCTGATCTTGAAGCAGCTGCTGATCCTCCTGCTGCGTCAGGATCTGGAAGGGCCGGTAGAGAAAAATGTCAGCAACCAGCTCACCGAAGCGATTCACGAGATCGCCAACTATATTCGCCAGAATCCGGGGATCCCGCACCGGATCGAGGATCTGGCGATGCGTGCACAGCTCTCGCCGCGGTATTTCTCTACCCGGTTCAAGCAGCTGATCGGAATGTCCGTTCAGTCTTACATGATCCAGACCCGTATCGACCGGGCCCAGCATCTGCTCATGCACGCCGGTATGAATGTGACCGAGGTCGCCGACGCGCTCGGGTACCGGGACATTTTTTTCTTCAGCCGCCAGTTCAAGCAGTATACCGGCAAGAGCCCCTCCGAGATCCGGTAAGCTACGTGCTGGAGCGGCTGCACACAGCTCGAACAGGGATGCGTGGTACAGGCATCCCTGTAGTTGATTTCTTATTACAGCCAGCTTCTTGTCCCTTGCCAAAAACCAGCCCCCGCCTTCGACAACAAGGCAGGGGCTGGTTTGCTTGTTTAAACTAACGGCGACAGCCGTTTCACCTAACCCGCCTCAGTTGCTGCTTGGCAAGCGCAGGGTACCCAAAGACTCGCCCATGCGCACCTTCTTGCCTGGCATCAGATCCCCGCGCAGACTAAACGTATGATCCTCTGTTAGCAGGACGACCGTGGAGCCGAATTCGAAATAAGCCAGCTCCTGCCCCTTCTCTACCTCGCGAGAGAGCGGCTCGACGTACTTGATACTGCTCACATTCATAGCGCCTACCTTCACTACCGCGATCTCGCCGCCGGCATGGCGGATGTAAGTCGTCAACCGTTCGTTGCGGCTCAGCACCCTTGTCATATGGCGCAGGCCAAAGTCATTGACCGGGTACACCTTGCCGGGGACATGCTCCTTCTCGACGATCGTGCCGCTGACCGGCGTATGTATCCGATGATAGTCCGTGGGACTCAGGTAGAGAACGATACAGAAGCCGCCGACATAGCTGGCTGCCCGAGGGGAGCGGTTGAGGAGCTCATCGATCGTGTAATCTTGTCCTTTAATATTGAATATCGTCCCCGCCTTGACCGGCCCTGCTCCAGTGATCAGCGCATCCACAGGACTGACCAGCGCCGCGGGATCATCGTCGATGACGCGTGCTCCGGCCTTCAGCCGACGGGTGAAAAACTCGTTTAAGGTGCTGTATTCGCCGATCGCTTTCTCTGCTTCCTGCACCTGGATCCCGTACATGCGTGCGAACGACGGGATGAACCGCCGGCTCAACGCAGACTGGGCAAGCCTGCCTGTCAGACGGGAGATCCATTTGCGTGAACTGAGCTCGGTCATGGATCGCATCAGCCATCTCTTCATGAGGATTGAGCCACGTCCTTTCCGCCTGGTAATCTTGCTCTCTATCGCACTAGTGTGCCATATCGGATAGGACAAATCAATAGTCAGCGCCAAGTGCGTCATGGGGCACCTGGACCGTTCGCGTTCAGCAAGTTAGGCCAAGCGTATGGGAGGATGCCGTGCCGGAGAGGACATCCGGTGTGTAAATTAAGATAACGGGATCCTTGTACTCAGCTACAGTCAGGAAAGGGGCGGACCGCATCGTATGTCAATGAATCGTGTTGCCTTCGTCACACCGGGCTCGTATCCGCTGCCATCGCCTGGCAGCAGCTCAGTCGAACGAGTGGTGGAGCATATCGTACCGCTCCTCGCGCCCCATATCGAGCCTCGCATCTATGGCCGGACTGCGAGACATCTGCCCAGGCGGGGCATCTACCGAGGCGTCACCTGCTGCCGGTATCCCGCTGCAAGCAAACCCCGGTATGTCCGCCTGGTAGGCAGCGCGCTGCGGTCCTTTGCACCGCAGCTGACCGTTGTGGAGAACCGGCCGCTGTATGTCCTCCGGCTGCGCAGACAACGACCGCGGGCGCGCATCTGGCTCAACCTGCACTCCTCCACCTTTCTCGATCCGGCCCGCATCAGCCGGACTGCCCTGCGGGAGAGCTTTCGGCAGGCAGAGAGGATCATCGTCAATAGCGAATATTTGCGGGATGTGGCTGCCGGTATGGTACCGGAGGCAAACGGCAAGCTGCGGGTGGTGCATCTGGGCGTCGAGAGCAGCCGCTTCCTGTCGCAGTACAGTCTTGCAGGAGCTCAGATGAGGGAGGAACTGAGGACGCGCCGTGGATGGCACGGCCGCAAGGTGCTGCTCTTCATGGGTCGGCTGCTGCCCCGCAAAGGGGTGCATCATCTGCTGCACGTCCTCCCCGACCTGGTCCAGGCGCATCCCGATGTGCTGCTCGTCATCGTCGGCAGCGCGTTCTATGGCTCGCACCGGATGACGCCGTATACGAGACAGCTTCACAGATTGGGCAACGCCTTCCCCGGACATGTGAAATTTGTGCCCTATGTACCTTACTCCGAAGTGCCAAGCTGGTTTATCGGCGCCGATCTGGCCGTCGTGCCGTCTGACCGCCGGGAGGCGTTTGGTTTGGTCAATGTCGAAGCGATGGCCTGCGGTCTGCCGGTCGTGGGGACGCGTGCCGGCGGCATGAAAGAAGTGATCGAGGAAGGCGTAACAGGCTTCCTGGTCGACCCTGAGCATCCCCGTGAAGAGCTCAAGGATCGGTTGATTTGGCTCATGCACAACGAGGATCTTCGATGCTATATGGGTCAGCGTGCGCGGGAGCGGGTAGAGCAGCTGTTTACATGGGAACAGTCCGCTGCCCGGTGGCTGGAGCTGCTGCGGGAAGGCGGCTATGCGTAAAGCAGGCGGGACAAGTAAGCATTGACAATGCCAGTATCATCCTAGTATAGTCATAGCAGAATCCACTAGGGGTGCCCGAACGGGCTGAGACAAGGCGAGCGAGCTTTGGTCCCTTTGAACCTGATCTGGGTTATGCCAGCGTAGGAAAGTGGGAATACGTACTCGGACAAGTGCATGCGCACGGTTACATATTCGGCCGTCGCCGGTGAAAAGGCGCCGCCGGAATGAGACACACTGCTTCGTTGGTTACGAAGCCAGTTTTGCTCCGCAAAACTCAGCCCATGCTTACGAAGCTAGTTTTGCTCCGCAAAACTTTTAGGCAGCCGTTCACTAGTTTCTTTGCGTCCATCACCCGAGTTCTTATTCTGCCGCTCCTTCGTCGGGGGCGGCTTTTTGCTGTCACCGCCAGGAGCGATCGCGATGCGCATTCGGCCGCACACCGTGATATACAGGGACGAGGCGTCTGGGCTGCAGCTGCTGGAGCTCCTGGGGGATTCGCACATTTGCTCGCGAAAGGAATGATATTTGCATGACTAACACAACGACACGTATTGCCAGTTCACCATTCCCAGGAAGTCGCAAACGGTATGTGCAGGGCTCCAGGAGCGACCTGCGCGTGCCGGTGCGGGAGATCGGACTGGAGCCGTCGCGTAGGGGAGACGAGGAGATCCCCAACGAGCCGCTGCTCGTCTATGATGCAAGCGGGCCATATACCGACCCTGAATATACGGCCGATGTTCGGCTCGGACTCCCCGATATACGCAGCGGCTGGATCAGCGAGCGCGGCGACACCGAGATGTATGAAGGACGTCCCATACAGCCTCTCGATAATGGATATGTCTCAGCTGCCGGTGTGCAAGAACGAGGCGCCATGATGTTCCCCGGAGCTGCAGACGGAAGCAGGCGGCCGAGAAGAGCCCGCCCCGGCAGCAATGTGACGCAGCTGCACTATGCCAGAGCAGGCATCATCACGCCGGAGATGGAATATGTCGCGCTCAGGGAAGGCATGACGCCGGAGTTCGTCCGTGCCGAGATTGCTGCCGGACGGGCCATCCTTCCCGCTAACATCAATCACACGGAACTGGAGCCGATGATCATCGGCCGGGCGTTTCACGTGAAGATCAATGCCAACATCGGCAATTCTGCCGTCCTCTCCTCGGTGGAGGACGAGGTGGAGAAGATGACGTGGGCGACCCGCTGGGGAGCGGATACGATCATGGATCTGTCCACCGGCAAAAATATCCACACGACTCGGGAGTGGATCATCCGCAACGCTTCGGTGCCTGTAGGCACGGTGCCGATCTATCAGGCGCTGGAGAAGGTGGGCGGTGTGGCGGCCGACCTGACGTGGGAGATATACCGGGACACGCTGATTGAGCAAGCGGAGCAGGGCGTGGATTATTTTACGATCCATGCTGGCGTGCTGCTGAGATATATCCCGCTCACGGCTGAGAGACTGACCGGGATCGTCTCGCGCGGCGGCTCGATCATGGCATCCTGGTGCCTGGCGCACCATCGGGAGAACTTCCTTTACACCCACTTTGAAGACATTTGCGAGATCATGAAAGCCTACGACGTCTCCTTCTCTTTGGGGGATGGACTCCGTCCAGGGTCGATTGCGGATGCCAACGATGCCGCCCAATTCGCAGAGCTGGAGACACTCGGCGAGCTGACCCGGATCGCCTGGGAGCATGATGTGCAGGTTATGGTCGAAGGACCTGGCCATGTGCCGATGCACCAGATCCGCGAGAACATGGATCGCCAGCTGGAGGTATGCCAGGAGGCGCCTTTCTATACGCTTGGTCCGCTGACGACAGATATCGCTCCGGGATACGACCATATCACCTCGGCGATCGGCGCGGCGATGATCGGCTGGTTCGGCACAGCGATGCTCTGTTATGTGACACCAAAGGAGCATCTCGGCCTGCCGGGCAAGGAGGATGTCAAGGAAGGCGTCATCACGTACAAGATTGCCGCCCATGCTGCCGATCTGGCCAAAGGCCATCCCCGGGCCAAGCTTCGTGACGATGCGCTCTCGAAGGCGCGCTTCGAGTTTCGCTGGCGGGATCAGTTCCATCTCTCGCTCGACCCGGAGCGGGCGCTGGCCTATCACGATGAATCGCTGCCGGCGGAAGCGGCCAAGACCGCGCATTTTTGCTCGATGTGCGGCCCCAAATTTTGCAGCATGCGGATCACCCAGGATATCAGGGCCTACGCGGCCGCTCAAGGGCTGCCGCCGGATGAATCGGCCATCGAAGCAGGCTTGCAAGAGCGCTCGCAGGCATTCCGCTCCGGCACCGGTATCTACAGCTGAGCCACTGTCTTCTTCGTACAGCATTCAAGATTTGAAGTCGAGTCCACTTCTTTGCATCACTTCGTGATCAAAAGCGGCCCTGTGTGACCTGCCCATAGGTCAATGCATATGCTGGAGATAACAAAGGTGGGAAGAAGGAGTGGACTATGGCTAAAAGCAGGAGAGGAAAGAGTGCGAGGAACCGCAAACCGTTGTTTTATGTGGATAATCCGAAAAAATCTGAATTGAAATGGCTCGATGATTTGGCCAAGAAAAAGCAGATTCCCCCGTCTGCCGGCATCAGTCCATCGGTGAAGGCAAGTCCGGATAAACTCAAGCCGGTCACGATCAATCATGCTGTGGCGGAAGCGGACGCTGAGGTCATCCATGCCGATACGCAGCAAGCCCCGGTATGGGAGGATGAAGACTCCGCCCAGGAGTCTGTACTCGGAGAAGCATCCGTGCAGGATGATGAGCAGAACAGCAGGGGAGCAGAGGATGCGAATCCGAACGAGGAAGAGCAAGCAGAACGGCTGCCAGAGCTGACCAGCCCAGGTGATGCAGAGCGGGCAGCAAAGGTTGAGGAAAGACGGACGCCTCGTCGTCCGGGCCCGATCATCTACACGGATGATCTTGCAGACGGAGCCGTGACGGGGGAGAAGCTGGCAGCCCAGAGCATCGATAGCTCGAAGCTGCGCAAGAGCAGCATCCTGACCCAGACGATCGCAGACTTCGCGGTGGAGAGTATCAATATTGCGGACCGGGCGGTAACCGCGTCCAAGCTTGCCTCGGAGAGCATCACCAGTGAGCATCTGGCCCGAAATGCGATATCCGGCAGCAAGATCCGCGACCGTTCGATTACGAGCGACAAGCTCAAGGATGGCAGCATCAACTCAGAGAAGCTGGCTGACCGGGCGATCCATGGTGCCAAGCTGGCTGAAAAGTCGATCGAAGCCAAACATTTGGCCATTGGCAGTCTGAGCGGGGAACAGCTCGAGGACAGCTCGATTCCTTCGGCCAAGCTGCAGAACGCAGCGATTGAAGCCAGACATGTTGCAAACGAAGCGATCGACACCTCCAAGCTGGCTGAAGAAGCGGTCACGTCATCCAAGATCAGGGACGGCGCCGTGACGGGTATTAAAATTGATCGGGAAACCATCGATGGGACGCATGTCAAGAAAGGCGTGCTGCTGGCAGATCATATCGCGGATGGTGCAGTCGGGGGAAAGCATCTGGCTCCGGGCGCCGTAGCGGCAAGCCATCTCGAGGAGGGCGCCGTCGGAAGCCGGGAGCTGCAAGCGGGAAGCGTAACCCAGGACAAAATCGTAGCCGGACTCATATCAAAGGAGCATCTGCAGCCAAACGCCGTCCGAAGCGAGCATCTCGCACCCGGTGAGGTCGGTACCGTCCATATTATCGACAGCAGTCTGACATCGAGCAAATTGGCGGATCAATCGGTAACGACGATCAAAATCGCCGATCATGGCGTCACCTCTTCTAAAATAGCCGATGCCAGCATCGGTCCGCAGAAGCTCAGTAACGAAGCCGTGCAAGGCAGACATCTTGGACGCTCCAGCGTCACTGCCGACAAGCTGGCTGCCGGTTCTGTCGGACGCCTTCATCTGACTGACGGGATCATCGGGGGCGAGCATATCCTGCCGGAGGCAGTCGGACCGGGCCATCTGGAGTCAGCGAGCGTTCATACGGAGCACATCGCACCTCTGGCTGTCCGGGAAGAGCATATCGGTATCGGGGCGGTCGGTATGACTCAGCTTGCGGATGATTCAGTAGGAGAGAGCAAGCTGGCGGAGGGCAGCGTGCATGCGCAGGCCATCGCCAGGCAGGCGGTGCAGTCGCATCATCTAGCCGACGAAGCGGTGACCTTTGATAAATTGGCTGCCGAGTCGATCCGGCCGTATCATTTGACGAAAGGAGCGGTTGGAGGCGAAGCGCTCGCCAAGGGCAGCGTGTCCGGCCGGCACCTGCAGCCGGACATCATCGAGACCGCTCATCTGACGATTGAATCGGTAGGGACGATTACGATTCAAGACGGTGCGGTGACGTCGGCCAAACTGGCAGAGGCGAGCGTGACGGAGCGTCACATCGGCCCGGGCACCGTGTTCTCGCATCATCTGGCCGATCATGTCGTTAGCTCGCTCAAGCTGTCTCCGGAGAGTGTGGCCACAGACAAACTCGCAGACGGCGCAGTTACTTCAGCCAAGCTGGGCGAAGCCAGCGTTACCGCGAGCAAGCTGGGACTGCAGGCTGTGGAGAGCATTCACCTGAGGGACGGAGCGGTCGAGACGGAGCATATCGCCGATCATGCGGTCGGCACCGAGCAGTTGCAGGCTGGGGCGGTAGGCGCGGCGCAGCTATCAGACGGGGCTGTGCATTCGCGCCACCTGAGGCAGGGCAGTATCCAGGCTGGACATCTGGCGCTGGCAAGCGTTGGACCGGAAGAGTTGTCGGAAGAAGCGGTGTCCGGGCGTCATCTGGCAGCCGGCAGTGTATTGGGGATTCATCTCTCCGAAGCATCTGTCCGGGAATCCCATCTGACGGATGCTTCGGTGAGCAGCAGCAAGCTGGCGGATAGCAGCGTCACGCTGCGACATCTGGCAGAAGGGGCGGTCGGTTCGGAGACGCTCCGGCCGGAGTCCGTCACTGGCAAAGCTCTTGCAGCCGGAGCCGTGGAGAGCAGGCATCTAACAGAGAAGTCCGTCAACCACACGCATCTGAGTGCAGAGTCAGTAGGGGCTGACCATTTGTCCGCGGGGGCTGTCGAGACCACCGCTCTGGCTGCGGGCGCGGTAACTTCCGACAAGCTGGCCCTTCAGGCTGTGCAGAGCGAGCAGCTCGCGCTGGAATCTATCTCCGGCAAGCACATCCGGGCAGAAGCAATCCAGGGCTTCCACCTGAAAAAAGGCACCATCCACGTCCAGCATCTGTCGGAGGATGTGTTCAGACTTGAGAAAGTCAAGGATGGCGTCATCCCGGGCAGCAAGCTCAGCTCGCACAGCGTGGGTCGGCAGCAGCTGGCGCCTGCCAGTGTCGGCGAGGAAGAGTTGGCTGCCGGAGCGGTAGAGACGGTGCACCTGATGAAAGACGCTGTCACCGCCGACAAACTGGCGACAGGAGCGGTCGAGGCAAGGCATATCCTGCCGGGAGCGATCGGCGAAGAACAACTGGCGGAACGCTATGTCACCCAGCGGGAATATGCGATCCGGCCCGAGCTTGCGCCGCGGCTCGTCACGACAGGCGAACTGGCCGATGGGACAGTGACGACGGAGAAGCTGAGTGACGGAGCGGTGTCCGGCAGCAAGCTGGCTGGCGAAGCCGTGGATGCAGCGAAACTGGCCGATGGCGCAGTAACGATGGAGAAGCTGAGTGACGGAGCGGTAACCGGCAGCAAGCTGGCAGCAGGAGCGGTAACCGGCCAGCACATCACGGCTGGAACGATCGGCGAGGAGCATCTGACAGAACGATATGTGACGATGCGGGAATTCGATCACCTAGCCAGTAGGGAGCGCGAGCCGGTCAATACGCTGGATCTGGCCGAGGGAGCGGTGTCTTCGACTGTGCTGGCCGATGAGGCGGTCACCCGGAGCAAACTGGCGTCTGGCGCAGTCGATGGCAGCAAGCTGGCTGACGAAGCTGTCGGCCCATCAAAGCTGTCGGGCGGTGCGGTAACGACGGAGAAGCTGGCAGACGACGCGGTAACGACAGGCAAGCTGAGCGAGGGAGTAGTCACCGCCAGCAAGCTTGCAGAGGGCGCTGTGGAGGGAAGCAGGCTGGCACCCGGTGCTGTGGACCGCAGCAAGCTGGTGGATCAAGTCATCGACACATCCAAGCTTGATCGCGGTGCCGTTACGTCCGAGAAGCTCGCAGATCATGCGGTAACGACGGAGAAACTGGCGGGCGGTGCGGTGACCGGCAGCAAGCTGGCGGCTGGATCCGTAGATGCCAGCAAGCTCAGTGACGGCGCAGTGACGGGCAGTAAGCTGGCCGATGGATCGATCACCGGACAACAGATCGTGCCAGGGTCGATCGGCCCCGAGCATCTGACAGAGCGTTATGTGACATTCCAGGATTATGATATGCTGACCTCTGCGGAGCGCGAGCCGATCACTACGCTGGATCTGGCAGAGGGCGCCGTATCTACGACTGTTCTGGCCGATGAAGCAGTCACCCGGAGCAAACTGGCGACCGGCGCAGTCGATGGCAGCAAGCTCAGTGACAAAGCTGTGGACACATCGCAGCTCGCAGACGGCGCGGTGACGACGGCGAAACTGGCGGGCGGTGCGGTGACCGGCAGCAAGCTGGCGGCTGGATCCGTAGATGCCAGCAAGCTCAGTGACGGCGCAGTGACGGGCAGCAAGCTGGCCGAAGGATCGATCACCGGACTGCAGATCGCACTTGGAGCAATCAGCGACGAGCACCTGGCCGAACGATATGTGACACTGCGGGAGTTTGATGCGCTGGCAGGTATGGAGCGCAGCCCGATCACTGCTCTTGAACTGGCAGAGGGGGCCGTGGCCACGTCTGTGTTGGCTGATGAAGCGGTCACAGCAGCCAAACTGGCAGAGGGCTCGGTAGACAACAGCAAGCTGCGTGAGTTGTCTGTAGACACTACGAAGCTCGCAGACAGCGCAGTGACGATGGAGAAGCTGAGCGATGGCGCAGTCAGCGGCAGCAAGCTGGCGCCGGAGGCGGTGGATAGCGCCAAGCTGAGGGACGGCGCTGTCTCCACTAGTAAACTAGCGGACCATGCCGTAACGACGAATAAGCTAAGCGACGGGGCCGTAACGGCAGCCAAACTGGCACCGGGTCTCCTGAAGCCTGCAGAACTGGCCCCAGGCAGTATCCGAACGGAACACCTTGCTGATCATTGCGTGAGCAGCCGGCAACTGTCCGATGGAGCGGTGACGGGAGATAAACTGGCTGCCGGATCGGTCGGAAGCGCCCAGTTAGCGGAAGGCATGGTCGGTGCGGAGCATCTTGAACCCGGAGCTATCCAGGATAAGCATGTGCAGAATGGGGCTATCACGCCGGCCAAACTGGCTTTTGCACCTGTCATCAGCAGCTCTCCGCAAGGCAATGTGGTGCAGCATTACGGTCTGACGGAATACCGCTTCTCCGAGCAGGAGGAGCAGGTTGACATCTATCTTACCTTCCGTACGCCATTCAACAGCCATGCCTATGTGCTTACGGCAATGACGGACCATCCTGCCTGTTACGCGATCATCAAGTCCAAGTCGGTGGCAGGAGCCGTCGTCACGATCATCCGTACCCGGATCAGCCCTCAGCCGTCAGGCGTGCTTAATTGGATTGCTGTTGGTACGACCTTTTGATCCCTCAGCTACAGGCTCATACAAAAGCCGTCTCGTCGTGCCGAAACCGGCGCCCTGCGGACGGCTTTTGTGATCTTATTCGCTCACCGGCGGTACAAAGTTCTGCATGAACTCGTCCATATCGCGGTCAGCCTTGCTCTGGTTGCACAGATTGCAGGCGCACACGCAGTTCAGAGGCGTCGTGTGGCCGCCCTTGGCACGCGGCAGCAGATGATCGATCGTGTCGCCGTACCCGCCGCAAAAATAACAGGTGTAACGGTCCCTTGTCAGAATATAGCTGCGGAACGTCTTATTACTGTACAGTCGCTGAACAGTAAAAGGGTTTAAAATCACCGCTGCGTGCTCTCTGACCAGGACTTGTGCCGTTTCGAGGTCCGTCTCCTGATGCCAGCGCCGGCCTTTCTCTGTCCTTCCGCGCATCCAGACGACTCCCCGCTTTGTCGTGCGCAGTCCGGAGACATCAGGCGTCTCCACCTGCATCAGAGACGCATGCTGAGGCAATTTTTTCTTCGAGGTGACCGGTTTGACGCGCGGAGCGGCGGGAGAAGCCGGCACAAGCGGAGACGCCTTCGATTTGCGCTTTCGCTTTCGCTTGCGTGGCTTGCGTGGCGATTGGCTATCCGCTTCCTCTTCATCCCGGGGAGAAGAAGCGTCAGGACCGCCTGCGCCCCATATCGAGCCGTCGCCCTGGGTGGGCTGTGCCTGCTCCGCAAGTGTCGCATCCGCTGTACCCGGATCCGCAGGAAAGTCCTGATGATCCTCAGGTTTATCTGCATCAGAGGCTATGTCTAGTATCTCGTCTGATCCGTTAACACCCGCTCGCTTCTTCCTCTTTGCTCGCGATCTGCCTGAACTCGAGCGTTTGACTGGTGCGGGCGCCTCCTGCTCCTCTGGGGAAGGGCTTGGTGCCGAAGCAGAGGAGGAAGACTGCGCTTGGCGGCATTCCTTGCATGTCCCGCGCCTTGCGCCTTGACGCGAGCGCTTGCCGGTCCTGCGCAGGAACTCATGGGCAGGCTTGCTCAACCCGCAGGAGACACAGGTTTTGTGCTGGACCGTTTCCTCGGTAATCTCTGGTTCGCTATGTGAATGGTTAGTAGTCATCAGTGTCATCCCCGTTTCAAGGTAAGGCATAATGTGCCTTTCATTATATCATATTTTAAGCCATTACCCTTGCTTGCTAATCGTCGGTGCTGTGGAAAGACACTGTAGCAGCCGCTTCTTCTGCGCATATGCTATGTAAGAGACATGACGCAGGGAGGTGCCTTAACAAGATGGAGCACAGCATCGATCAAGTCATCGAGCATTTGTCGGCTTCTCAACGGTATCTGGCCCGCATCCTGGACGCGGAACGCCATGTCGCCGTCCGGATGGGAGAGGTCATAGACGCCCTGCCTGACCAGGATCCCGCCTTTGAAGGGGTGCCTGAGCTCATAGAGAACGTCCAACTGATCACCAAAAGCGTGGTTGGCTACCTGAATAGCCTGGCCGATCTGGAAGAAACGCTGGCCGATCAGTTATCTCATGTAATGAAAGAGCTGGATGGCGGCAACGATGAATAATCCGGACAAAGGAGCGAAGGCGCCATGAGCCGTGAACAAGCGTTTCTGCGAGTGCTGGAATCGTCGGCCAATCTGCAATCCAATATGGCACAGATCCTGGAAGCCAAGGCGGTAGAAGCGGAAAAAACGCGCAACTGGATATGCAACCATGTTCGGAGCGATGCATTTGCCAGTCAGCAGCAGCTGGTTAAAGATACGATGGAAATCCATGACCAGTTGATCGAAGTTATCGATGGTCTCTCGAAGATGGGGCAGGGGATGTGCAGCATGCTTAAGGTCGTACTGCGCCATGATGCAGACGGCGGCGATACCATGGACGGGATGGGTGGGCTATTCGGAGGCGGCTTTGATATGGAGGCAGGTGACAAGTAGATGAATCTGTTAAGCCGGGAGCGGGAGGCCAAGCTGGAGCTGCTGGCCTCTCTTGCCCGCAGCCAGCTGGCGCTGGCCCGGATCCTCGAGAGTGTGGCTGATGTCGCGGCCTGCTCGCCTGACTCGGCTCGCGCGCTGCAGCGGGAGCTCCGGGCGATGACCCGCTTGCAGCAGTCGGTGGCAGCGAGCATCGCGCCGCTCAGGATCGCCCGGGTGCGCTCAGGCAAGCCGGGGCGGGTATGGCTGAGCGGCACTCATGTGGCTTTGAGCAAGGGCTCTTACGCAAGCCTCCCAGCTTCTGCGCGGCAAGGACCGTGAAGGGCATGACGTGGCAGCAGTCATTGTCCAGCCCGGTTCCTCTGGCGGCAGGTCGGCGAATGGACAAGCGGTGCTGTTTACGACCCGGAACTACCGGCGCTGGTCGAGCAGATAGCGGGCATAGCTGATGGGGTGCGCATAGGAGCGGCGCCATTCCTCAAGCATGCCGGCCTTCTGGAAGCTGTATCGCAGATCCCTGCCGTTGCACTCGATGAACATGGGGAACCCGTGCGCTGTCAGTCCGATATCGAAGCCGAGGTCGGCAAGGCTCGGCAGGTGTCTGCTCAGATGGTCAGCAGCCCGGAGGCAGAAGTCCGAGATCTCGCTGCGGATGCGGATGACTTCGGACTCGGGCAGGAGAGAGAGCACCTCCTCCAGCCGGTAGACACGGCCGCCTCTGGCTAGATTGGTAACCGGGCTGCCCGCCGTAGCTACTCTGGCGGCAATCCCGGTGATCGTCCAGTCGCCGCTGCTGCACCGCTGCACAGACACTCTCAGGTCGTATGAGGAGCCTTGGTAGGTAGCGAGGGGCAGCCGCTGCTGCACCATGTAACGCTTCGCTCTCATCCCGCGTCTGAGCGGCAGCGGCAATACAGCTGCACAGGTCCGGGTAAGCCAGCGCCCGCGCTGGGGATAAGTAAGCAGCCAGCCTGACTGGGTGCGGTCGAGCTTCATCACTCCGCGCCCGATACTGCTGTTGTCCGGCTTGAAGATAAGCGAGTCATAATAGATCTTCATCTCCCGGATCGTCTCTGCCGTAGCCGCCATCGTGCCAGGCAGATGAGGCCGCAACTGCTCATCGAGCATCAGCAGCTGATGAATGTAGAGCTTGCTGTAGCGATTCCACCCGTTGAAGACCAGCTTGCCTGATCGCTTAAGGTTTGCGAGCCGCCTTCTGGCCGCTGCTGTCTGCTGGATCGACCGGTTATGGATGACTTCGGGGATCGGCATGCACTCCCGCCGATATCCTCCGTCCCGCTTCACATATGCCAGCACAGTACCGTCAGGGCGAAGGTCTGCCAGCCGAAAATAACACGGTATGACATTGTAGACCTGTCCGGCTTCCTCATAAAACGAAATGTGCTCCCTGCCGGTTCGTGCCGCGGGTATGCCCCAGTATGTCTTGGGATCCAGTAGAATGCCTACATAGGGCAGCTGCATGGGTCAATACCTCCCCGTTATGATGCTCCTGCCATACCCTATGATAAGCTGCTGCTGCATGCATGGACGAATGGTGCCCGCAAGTACCCAATCTTTGCCGTCTCAGGGCCAGATGACCTTACGAGAGCTTGTGTACACACATAAGATATAGGGGAAGAACGGGGAGGGGTGCAGGTGGGACGCAGAAGAGATAAACACAAGTATGAAGTGACGGAAGCGATGATTAGAAAGTACTGGGACCGCCTGGAGGCGGGTGACGTGTGGAAGGAACGGCACGGCAAAAGTGCTGTTCTTAGCGACAATAAGATGACGTGTATCAAGGATTCGTACAAGAGCAGTATCTGGAAGCTAACCCTTATCTCAGAAAATAAGCCTGTTGTCCTCATTCTAAAGGTGCATAAGCCACTCCGGCGGAAAAGACCGGAGAGCACCGTAGAGAAAAACATTTATCGGCGCGCCCGCAAGGTCATGCAGCCATTTATGCCCTATATCTATGCAAGCAAGCGCAATGTCCTCCATCACGGCGATCTCTGGACGGTGATGGAATATGTGCAGCCGGTCGAGGGACAACTGGTTTATACACCCAAGCATTTTGCAAGCATTCTCCCCATGCTGGCCAGGATGCATGCAGCGACTTATGGCAACAGGCTGGCTCCCCATGTCGCCAAATTCGGCGACTGGATGCCCCGGTACGACAGCGCAGCTATGCGGGAGCAGCGCGAGCAGACGCGCCGCGATACGTTGCATTATCTGAGGGAAGCGATGAAAAAGCCGAATGTGAAGCAGATCGTCGCTCCATACGAGCGGATGCTCCGTCACCTGCTTGAGAAGGGGCCGGACTATTGTCCGGAAGTAACCCGGAGGGGGCTTAGCGTCATTCATGGCGATCTGCATACAGCCAACATGGCCAGCAACCATATAGGCAAGGCGGATTGGCAGCTCAAGCTGATCGACTGGGAAGGAGCCAAGATCGCTCCTTGCTGGTACGATGTCGTCTATCTGATCGGCGTCTTCCTTGCTTACCGGCGGGAGTGGAAAAACGAGGAGGAGCAAATTACCAAGTCAGCGGTGCAGCTCTACGCGCAGGAAATGGAGAAGCACGGAGTCGTCTTTCACAGACCGCCGCTCGTGCTTTACCGCATGGCCTATCTCCAGCGCGTATTGGAGCGGGGCATCTATCTTCAGCTGAGCTGGGCGGTCACAGGCAAGAAGGATGCCAAGCTGCTCGCTGTTTATCTTGAGAAAATCCGGGTGCTGAGCAAATTATTGAAGTTGTACTAAAGAAGGAACTGTTCTCCGCGCTGGACCCCTACCGGGAGCCCGAGCAGAGCGCTGTAACCGTGCTGCAGGTCATGCAGCACTTCCTCCGGCGTCGGCTCCGGCGGCAGCTTCATCGGCTCGTCACTGTTGCCGCTGCAGGCAGCAGCGCACAGGAGCAGAAGCATCCAGCATCCGATCAACCAGCCTTTTCTTTTCATGCGAACCACCTCCCTATGCGTTATTACCCAGTATACCATTCCCCATTAACATGCCCGGCAATGACCGCGCTGAGCGAGTAGCACTCGGCTGCCCCTCCACATAAGATGGGAGGAGTACAGTAGAGCGAGGGATGTATGCCTATGACCAATGCGTATGATCCGGAGGGCTATCAACATGGCCGAACTGCCGGATATCAGAAGGGCAAGGAAGACGGATTCCAGCAAGGTCTCGAAGCTGCCAGACGGGCCGCCGCCGCTCCGCCGCCGCTCGGCGAGATCAGCCTCAGATGGCGGGAGGCAGGGTACGCGGATCGGATCGGCGCTTATCTGGGGACGCCTGTCGTCCTGGAAGACCAATCGATGGAGTGTCTGAAGGAGACGGTCAAAAGCGCCATCTGGAAGCTGGAGATCAAGAGGGGCGCACAGTCCCAGCCGCTTATCCTGAAGATCTTCAAGGCGCCGGTAGCGGGTCAGGACTTAAATGAGCTCAATATGTACCGACATGCAAGCAAGCTGCTCTCCGAGGTTATGCCGGACATCTGTTTGATCGATGCGCATCCGGCAACAGGCGATGTCTGGGTGTTTATGGAATATGTGCCGCAGTTGAAAGGGCAGGTTGTATTTACACCCGACCATTTCGGCAAGATTGTACCGTCCCTGGCCCGTCTCCATGCAAAGACCTATAACGACCGATTCTATGAGCAGTGGGACAGGTTCGCGGAATGGCTGCCGATCTACCAGTCTGCGAAGGTGGCGATGGAGCGTCAAAAAACGAATAAAGATACGCTGATTTATCTGGATAAGGCGATGGAGCGTCCAGAGCTCAAGGAACGGCTGCAGGACAGTTACGCGATGCTGCAAAAAATACTGATTAAAGGACCCGAATTTTTCCCTCAACTGCTGCAGGCCGGTCAGAGCATCATCCACAACGATCTGCAAACCCCCAATATGGGGTGCGCCAATGTTGCCGAAGAACAGTGGACGATCAAGTTCATCGACTGGGAGGGGGCGCGGTTTGCTCCATGCTGGTTTGATCTGTTTAATCTCGCCGGCGTATTTTTTGCTTACCGCAAGGATTGGCGGAAGGATGAGGATGCGGTGATCGAGCGCTGCTCGCATCTGTACGCGAACGAAATGCAGGGCTTTGGCATCGTCTTCGAAGAAGATCCCGTTCGTCTGTACAAGATGGCGTATCTGCAACGGGTGCTTGAGCGCAGTCTATACCTGCAGCTGCATTGGGGCGTGGACGGCCAGAAGCCTGCTTTCCTGCTGGATACGTATCTGACGAAAATTAAAGGCTGGGGCCAGGAGCTCGGATTGTACGCCTAAGCGGAGACATTGAAAAGACTAAATGGCAGTGGGCTGCCGGAAGGGGGTTACATGTGAGCACTGGGCTGGATCATTTGGACGCTGCCGATATCTTGCTCGGCGGGAGATTGTCGCGTTCAGCGCTGCTGACTGCACCCAAGCTGACGGCCAGCCGGGTGCTGAAGCTGCGTATCGACAGGACCATGCCCTTCGAATTTGTGGGCCGCTGGCTGCCGGTCTTCTGCAGTCTGTGGGGTGCTTCGGTAAGCTGTACCTACTCGGACTATGATGCTGCGCTGACCGGCATCGGCGGCACGGAGCCGCAAGACAGCTATCTGCTCTGGCTGGATTGGCGGATCTATACCGGATCCATGGAACCAAAGGAGGCTGCCGGCTGGTTGACCGAGCGGATCCGGAAGCTGCGGCAGCAGACAGAACGTACGATCTGGGTCAACAATTGGCCGGAGACGTCGCCTGCGGACGAGCGGCTGTTCAGCTTCCGCACCCGCGACTCCGAGCGCTTCCGTGCGTTGAACGACCATCTGACTGCGGCGGTGGCGGGGCAGCCGGGCTGTGAGCTGATCGATCTGAGGATGCTGAGCCGCGAATCGGAGACGTTCTTCGATCCCCGCAATGAATCGGCCAGCAACTATCCGTTCTCCGGCGAGGCGACGCTGAATATCGCCCGCCACATCGGGGTTCACCTGCTGCCATCGGCCCTGCAGCCGCGGCTGAAGGCGCTGGCGCTGGATCTCGATGACACGCTCTATCGTGGAGTGCTGGGCGAAGACGGAGCAGACGGTGTCGTCCTGACGGAAGGCCATGCGGCATTGCAGCGACTGCTCTCACGGCTCCGGGAATCCGGAATGCTGCTGACGATCTGCAGCCGCAACGAGGAAGCCGATGTCCGCGAGCTCTTCGAGCACCGCGCCGACTTCCCGCTGCGCTGGACGGACTTCGCCGCGACGGCAGCCAACTGGCGGAGCAAGCCGGACAATCTTAATGAGCTGGCACGGCAGTTGAACATCGATCCGTCGGCGATTCTCTTCATCGACGACAATCCCGCCGAGCTGCTCAAGATGGCTGCGCATCAGCCGGACGTTCGCCTGCTGCGGGCCGAGTCGGAAGGCGGGCAGACGCTGGATAAGCTGGCGTACTACCCGGGATTGTATCAGCTGCGCCCGGACGGCGAAGCGGCGTCCCGGACGACGGATATCAAGGCCAATCAGCAACGCGAGCTGATGCGGCAGGGGGCAAAGGATCAACTGTCCTATCTGGCGAGCCTGAAGATGGTGGTGCGGCTGCATGTCAATGAACGGGCTCATGCTGCAAGGCTGTATGACATGAGCCAGAAGACCAACCAGTTCAATCTCGCGCTGCGCCGGATAACCGAGCAGGAAGCGCTGGAGATGATGGATCCCGGGCGGTATATCACAGTTACAGCGGCGCTATCGGATCAGCTGTCCGACAGCGGCATCATCGGCGCGCTGGTCTGCCGGATCGGGGACAGGGAGGCCAGGCTGGTAGAGACCGTATTCAGCTGCAGGGCGCTCGGCCGGGGCGTCGAGTCGCTGGTGCTGGCCCGGACGCTGGAGCTGCTGGCGGCCCGCGAGGTGAAGTGGCTCATCATTGACAGCTGCGAAGGCCCGCGCAATGCGCCTGCCAGAGCATGGGCTTCGAGCCTGGGCCAGGCTGCCGGCGGCAAATATGAGGTGAAGAAGTTGCAGCGAGTGGTAAAAAAGCTGAACGATCGTCATCCTGCGAAGGTGGAGGTGGTGCAATGAACCGGGAATTGCGGCAGCAGGTTGGGGAGTTGCTGGCCGGTGTGCTGGAAATCCCCCTGCAGGCCGACGACAACCCGCAGCGGCGCTTGCTGGACAGCTGGGATTCTTTGAAGCATATGGAGCTCATCCTCTCCCTGGAGGAAACATTCAATATCCGTTTTACCAGTCAGGAAGTGGCCGTAATCGAGAGTCTTGACGATCTGGTGCGGATCGTCGAGGTGAAGGTATGAAGCAGGCGATCACGGTACAGCGCTTCGGCGTCCGGCTTCGCCCTGTGACAGAAGCAGACGCAGCTTTCATCTACCGCATTCGCCGGATGCCCGAGCTCGCGCAGTACATCGGCGACATCGGCGACGACTATGCGGCTCATCAGGCGTGGCTGGCAGAGTACCTGCAGCGGGAGGACGATTATTACTTTTGTATCGAACGCATGGACGGCGAGCCGCTGGGCACGATCGCCGTCTATGACATTGCCGGCAGCGTCGGCCACTGGGGGCGCTGGATCATCCTGCCTGCCGCGCCGGCTGCGCCGGCAAGTGTATGGCTGGCTTTTCATGTGGCATTCGAGCAACTAGGCTTGGATAGCATCTTCTCCAATACCGCCCAGGAGAACGGCAAAGTCATCTCGTTTCACGAGCGGTGCGGCCTGGAGCGGATCCGGATCGATGCCGGTGCGCTGACGATCCGCGGGAAGGCGCATGATATGGTTATCCATCGGGCTCGGCGTGAGGCATGGCCGCAGATCCGGCAGCGGCTGGAGAAGGCTGCGCGGATGGCGCAGCGTCTGCTGGAGGAGTCATAGTACAGGTTGCAACACGCAAAGGGCTGTCCCGGGGGTCATGCGACCGAGGGACAGCCCTTTGCAGCTCGCTATAGCAACTCATAGATGGACTTCAATTCCCGGGCCCGGCCTTCGGATTCATAATACTGCTCGATGTATCGTCTTCCTGCGCGCCCTCTCCGCTCCCGCAACTCTGGATTCCGGATCAGCCGCTTCAGGGTGGAGTAGATCGTGTCTGGAGAAGCGCTGATTAACGGCAGCCCCGGCGGATAGGTTCCCTTTAATTCATCGCGTATATAGCAGACGACCGGTTTGCCGAGTGCCATTCCCTCCAAGCTGAACACACCGCATGAGCCTTGCAGCAGCTGATCGATAATAAGATCC
This sequence comes from Paenibacillus jepli, assembly GCF_047238105.1. NCBI lineage: Bacteria > Bacillati > Bacillota > Bacilli > Caryophanales > Paenibacillaceae > Paenibacillus > Paenibacillus jepli. The sequence goes on along the minus strand of NZ_JBDFMD010000001.1, from coordinate 1,126,322 downwards.
GCTTGCCGGTATTTGGCGATTGCCGCTTTGTGAGGGAGATTCTGCACCAGTTCGAAGTTGAAGTCGAGTCCGCGTGCCTTCAGTCTCGTTACGGCCTTCAGTACATATTCCGTCCCTTTGACATACTCATTTGTCGGAGCATGCACGATTAGCGGCTTAGGATTATCCTTGGCGGGAAAGGCAGGGGCGAACTTGGCTATCGTAATCGATTGGCGCAGCAGATGGACGTGTTTGTAGAACGGCTTGATATAGGCCAGCAGTTCGTGATCTGCGACGATCGCATGATCAATATAGCGAGAGAGTGCCCGCAGTCTGCGACAGATCGCTTCTTCGCTCCGCCGCAAGCCGCTCTTCACACGCACATACGGATTGTCTTGCGTCCGTGCGATCGACAGCATCCGTACATCGGAACCCCTGTGTTGAACGACCAGCTTCTTGCCGAGCTGCTTGAGATAACGAAGGTCACTCAGGTCCTCGAAAAAGGTCTGGCCAAAATGAAAATGAAAGACATCATATTGCCGGACTGCCTTCTCCAACCATATCTCCCGTGCCTTCTGTCGCTCTTCTCGGGAAAGCCGCTCCAGATGCAGGCAGCAATCGGGCTGCAAGGGAACGCTGCGCTGCCGGAAATGGCAGGAGGTCGCCTGAACGCCAATTTGGCGCAATGCGGTACACATCTCGATCATTTGCCGGCCGACAGGCAAATGAAGCACGCGCATCGCGTTCACCCTCCCTGCCCGCCGCCAAGTCGCATAACCGCCGCCTTGCCGCTTTGTCCCTGAGTAGCATTGCGCGTATCGTAGATCAGGGAAGCATGTTCCAACAGCATCGGGACCGGCAGTCCCCGATGCACGGTTGCGAGGATGACGATATCGTTATCTCTGATCGTATCGGGGGTCAGATCGGTGCTGTGCAGGCTGTCATCTTCAAGAGGAATGGCGGGCACCAGCTCGTCATGATAGGCCACCTCACAGTTTTCCTCAACCAGCAGCTGCAGGAGTTCCATCGCACTGGATTCGCGGATATCGCTCACGTCCGCTTTATAAGCGACCCCGACGACGAGCACACGACGTCCGGCAAGCGTTGCAGTTTGGAAATGGCTGCGCAGTTCCTCCAAGATGTAGCCTGGCATGCTTTTGTTGATTTGCTCGGACAACTCGATAAAACGGCTGCTCACTCCGAGCTCGGCGGCTTTCCATTGCAAATATAGCGGATCGACGGGAATGCAGTGGCCGCCGACACCGGGACCTGGCAAGAAAGGAGAAAAGCCATACGGTTTTGTCGCCGCCGCATCGATGATCTCCCATGCATCGAGCTTCATCCGGTTGCAGATAAGGGCAAATTCGTTAATAAATGAAATGTTGACAAACCGGTAGGTGTTCTCCAGCAGCTTGGTCATCTCGGCCGTCTCCGGAGTGGATACGCTAACCAGGCGATCGAACACGGAATTATACAAGTGATGGATCTGCACCAGGCATGCTTCCGTAATGCCGCTGATGACTTTCGGAATGGCGGTGAACGGATGGCTGCGGTTGCCGGGATCGATCCGTTCTGGCGAGTAGCCGATATACAGATTGTCGCCGGTGCGAAGGCCGCTCCGCTCCAGGATCGGCATCAGAACGTCCCGCGTCGTGCCGGGATAAGTTGAACTCTCCAGAATAACCAGTTGGGAAGGAACCAGGTGAGGTACGAGGGATTCGGCGGCAGCGATCAGGTAACTCAGGTCAGGCATCTGATCTCGTACCGGCGTAGGCACGCAGATTACAATGGCTTGCGCATTCCTGGTATCGCTGTATTGACTTGTCACGCGCCACCTTCCGGATGCCGCGGCTTCGGCGAGCAAGTCATCGCCGATGTCGGGGAGATAGCTCTGCCCCTGCCGGGCAGCCTCGAGCTTGCGTGGGTCCTTGTCCAGACCGATCACATGATAGCCCTGCTGATAGAAGGTCAATGCCAGGGGCAGCCCAACATAACCTAGCCCCACTACAGCAATGGTACGATACATGCATCATCTCCACCTTTTTTGTTCAGGATCGAATTTATCGTATGCTGCGAGTCTACGAAAGGCGTGGGCAAGACTACCAATAAAAAATATAGATTTCCTATAGGTAGGTGGCGAGTCCATCAAGCCGTTCCAGTCATACATTGAAAGGAAAACGACCGGTGTGGTCAAAGCCTTGGGGAGGTGGAAGGATGGATAAATATGTCGTTACAGGCGGTGGGGGCTTTATCGGCTCTCATCTTGTAAGAGCCTTGTTGAAGCGTGGTGGAAGAGTTACCGTGCTGGATAATTTCTCTACAGGGAGCCGAGACAATCTGCGTGGTGTGAAGGCGGACTGTGAAATTATCGAAGGCGATATTAGGAATATGGATACAGTCAAGGCAGCTCTGACAGGAGCCAGAGCAATCCTGCATCAAGCAGCACTTCCTTCCGTTCCGCGTTCGATCAAGGATCCTCTGAGAAGCAATCAGGTCAACATCACAGGAACGTTGCATGTGCTGTATGCCGCAGCGGCCGCAGGCGCAGAGAGACTGATCTTCGCCGGATCCTCCTCGGTCTATGGTAATCAGCCGGGACTGCCAAGGAGAGAAACGATGTCGCCGGCCCCTGCATCCCCATATGCGTTGAACAAGCTGGCGGGTGAAACCTACGTGCGATTGTTTTGCGAGCTCTACGGACTTCAAACGATGACCCTACGTTACTTCAATGTTTTTGGGCCTCGTCAGAACCCGGATTCGGAATACAGTGCTGTCATCCCCAGATTTATTGATCTGATGCTGAACGGCCAGACTCCAATCATCCATGGAGACGGTCACCAGTCTCGTGATTTCACTTACATCGACAACGTAGTGGAAGCCAATCTGCTGGCACTGTCAGCCCGGATGCTAAAAGGGGATGCGATCAATATCGGTGGGGGGGAGAGTGTCACGCTGAATGAGGTTTGCAGTCAGATTAATGCACATCTCGGCAGCAACCTGAAGCCGGTACACGGACCCGAACGGCAGGGTGATGTCAAGCATTCACATGCTGATATCGGGATGGCTGCTGCGCTGATCGGATATCGACCGCCAGTCAGCTTTGATGCAGGCCTAAAGCAGACGATAAGCTGGTACGTAGCAGCAAAAGGAAAGCGGGGCGGTCAGGCATGAAAATACTACTGGTGCCTGATCATCCCGGCTGGGCATTTGATAATCGCGCGAATGATCTGTTAAGCCTGAGATGGAATGGGTTACGTTTCACTAAGAAATATCAATCTGAGGTGCGAGCCAAGGACCAGAAAAGATATGACCTGATCTATCCTATGTCCCTATCAGTTGCTCGTAGATTGCACAGTGCTGGTATCCCAATGAACAAAATGGCCACGGGAATTACATCGCTTCGAGTATTTGAAAATCAATTTGCAACCAATGGGGAGTTCAAACCAAAATTTCTATCCTTCGTCAAGCAGCTGCGCGGCATCAATGCCTGGTCTGACGAAATCGTCACAATCTTCAAACCGCATTGCAAGATTTACAAGACGCGAATCGGTATCCGCGAGGACCAGTTCAAACCAATGGCGAGTAAAAAAAACCGCGATATCTTTACCGTCGGATGGGTCGGGCGGATCGATGATCCCAAATCACGCGAGCTTAAAGGATACGACATCGTACTGGAGGCTCTGAGAGGTCTGGAAGTGAAGCTTGATATCCGTACATTCAAAGAAAATTATGTACCGCGCTCCCAAATGGTGCATTTCTATCAAAATTTGGATTGCTTTATCTGCTCGAGCCGTTCCGAAGGTTTGCCTAATCCGCTATTGGAAGCAGCCGCTTGCGGAGTTCCTGTCATTGCAACGAAGGTCGGCATCGTGCCGGAACTTATTAGGCAAGGCAAGAACGGTCTTATCGTTTCCAGAAATGCAACGTCTATCCGCAAGCAGGTTCGATACCTGATGAAGCATGCTGAAAGACGGCAGGCGCTTGGTCGAGAGATCCGCAAAACTATTGTCCGCGACTGGACCTGGAATGTATGTAAAGCCGAATGGGAAGCATTTTTCAAATCTTTGCTGTAAGAACCTCAAGAGGGAGGATGTGGAATGGAAATCTTGTTGGCGCCAACAAGGCCAGGCTGGGCTTTCGACCATCGGGCTAAAGATTTATTGGCATTGCAAATGAGACATATTCGTTGTGAAATAAAGTATTTCGATCAAATCACAACCGAGGATCAAGATAAGTATGATCTGATCTATCCCATGACCCTTGGAGGAGCAGAGATCTTACACGAACAAAAGAAAATCCCGCTTGCGAAGATGGCTGCCGGGATTACCTCTTTGCGTTCCCTGGAGCCGCACATGCTGGATGAGAAAAGATTCAAGCCGGATTTTATCCGATTTGTGAAAAGTTTGCGGGGAATCAATACAGCTTCGGACGAAATCGTGGAGCTCTTTGAAGGGCAGTGCAAAATTTATAAAACGAGAGTAGGGATCGATCCCCTGGTTTTCAAACCGAGCGTAAAGCGGAATCCCAAGCAGACTTTCCGGGTGGGCTGGGTCGGACGAATCGACAAGCCGGTTTATCGAGTTCATAAAGGCTACCAAAAGGTATTAAGCGCTTTAAAGAATATGGATGTCACACTTGATATAAGGACGTTAAAGGAGAATTACGTGCCGCGGGAGGAAATGGTCACTTTCTATCAAGGGCTCGATTGCTTCATATGCTCAAGCGTCTCCGAGCATCTTCCGTTGCCCGTACTGGAAGCGGCAGCTTGCGGAGTGCCCATTATTACAACGAAAGTCGGCATCGTGCCTGAACTGATCCGACACAGACGCAACGGTATCATCGTTACAGGCAGTGCTGATTCCATCAGGCAGGCGACTAGCTATTTAATGAGGCACCGGAAATTTAGAGGGCGCCTGAAGCGTCGTATCCGTCGGACAATTGAGGAGAACTGGACGTGGAACCATTGCAAACGGGACTGGGAGAGATTCTTTCGCAAAATGCACAGGAAGGAGATGATCTCCAATTAACATTTTATATATCGTACACAAACCAAACATCGGCGGGCTGCAGACGACACTGCGCACTCGGATGATGGCATTAAGAGAACATGGGATTCAAACAGAAGTTGCCTTTATTGAACCTGGGGCGGGAGAATACATTTTTAAAGATCTTCCTTACGGTTTTATCGGGACGAAGGAAGAATTCCAACAAAAAATCCGAACTGGAGACTATGATTATCTATCGTTTATCTACAGTCTGGACTATCTTCCTTATGTGCCTGGAAGCTACAAGGGCAAGATTGTTTATGAACTGCGCGGCTGGAATAACAAGCTTGCAAAGAATATAAAAAATATAAGCTCATATGGCAGAGTGGATGGCATTGTATGTATAGCTCGCTATCTGAAAAAAAAAGTGAGCGAGCATCTCAAGCAAAGGATCCCCATCTTTGTGGATGGCAACACGGTGCATCCCATGTTCCAGTTCCTTCCCCCCTCGGAAAGAACCTGGCGCGAATGTCCCCGGCCGAGAAAAGGGTATAAGGTTGTAGCCTTTGTCGGCAGAGTGGAGCCAAGCAAAAACTGGAAGCAATTCTTGGAGATTTGCGCCATGCTAAAGAGAACGGAACGAATCGAGCCGTGGGTTATTTGTAATCGAAAAAGTGCAAGCGAACTGCCAAGATTGGTGAAAACATGTGCTCGCGCAGGTTTGAAGGAAGATACCAGGATTATCTCAGAGGTTCCAAATGATCGGATGCCGGAAATCTATTCGGTGATCCGCAGTTCGGGTGGTTGTATCTTGTCCACTTCTATGCGCGAAGGCCTCGGTAATCATATACTAGAGCCGCTGGCTTGCGGACTGCCGGTTGTCAGTTCGGATGTACCAGGCAAAAATGAGATTATCACTCACCGGCATAATGGTATGCTTTATCCCTTGGACGAACCGGGTAAGGCAGTCCGCTATGTTAAAGAGATTCTTAACCACCGGGGTCTTCGCAGAATTGTGCAACGGCAGGGGGTGAAGACGATACGCAGGCAGTATGCAAAGAAAACTTATGTCCAGCGATACTTGAAAATTCTTTCTGCCTTGTGATAACGAGAGCTTTGCCGACGGTGTCGCGCTATGCGCGGCTTTTTTTACTTATTTATATGTTTCTGGACCCTTTGTGGGGTTATTTTATTGAAATTAAGAAGGTCGTATATATCGAGATGATTCTGTCGCTTGCAAGGACGAATGCCGTTGCCTTCTCGCAAGCTGTACATACACTGATGGTAGCATATCTACAAATCTGATGAGGCAGGTGAGGAATATGCCGAAACGAAGCAAAGTGAAGCCTAGCTCACGGACAGGGCTTCGGCGTTCTCTGTTCACCATTCCGCCCACTGATACACCCCGGGTCTCGGTCATCATCCCTGTCGTCAATGAAAGGCGTACGCTGGGAGCCGTGATCAAGCAGGCTGCGATGGTACATCCTGCCACCGAGGTGATCGTCGTCGCGAACGGTTCGACTGACGGCTCCGCTGAGCTGGCAGCGCGCATGGGGGCGCGCGTCCTGCGTTATCCTCACCCGCTGGGGCACGATGTCGGACGCAGTATCGGGGCCCGCGTTGCACGTGGAGAAATCCTGCTGTTCACTGACGGAGATATTGTCATCCCGACTCGTGATCTGGCAGCTTTAACCTCTGCGGTCAGTGCAGGTGCCGACATCGCGCTCAACAAATATCTGGGGCCGACCAGTCTGATGCATGTGCATGGCGTCGTCCTGGCAAAGCACGCGCTTGGCCTGATGACCGGCGACCAGACGAACACCGGGGCGTCGCTGACGACGATCCCGCATGCGATGAGCAGAAAAGCAAGAGATCTGATCGGCTGCGAGCATCTGGCGGTGCCGCCAAAGGCGCAAGCGATCGCGATGCTCCGGGGGTTGGAGGTGCGGGCCGCTCACTATGTAGAGGTAGGCCTGCGCAACCGCCGGCGGTCCAGAGGCAAGGGGGCGGATCCGCTGGAGCGGCTGATCATCGGCGATCACCTTGAGGCGCTGTCCTGGTATACCGAGCAGACGGATGCCCGGGGCCGCTTCACAGATGGCGGCCGCAATCGCGAGAGTGTGTGCTGATGGTCCGGCGCACCGTTAAGAAGAGCCGTGGCAGCGCCAGGAAAACCAACGGAGTCCCCAGAAGACGGCGGCCGTTGAAGCGGCCGCGCAGCCGCGTAAGCCGTGGGGTGCCGAGAAAACGCAAGCTGACCAGACGCAGATTGGGGGCGGCCCGCCGCCCCGGCCCGACAGCTGCTCCGCAACCCGCCTCATACTGGATCAACCGTGCTCATACGGCAGGATGCGCGGCGGCTTCAGCCGCCACTCATCTGCGGTCGGTGGATGAGGCGGTCAGCTCGGAGCATGAACGGGCGAACCGGGCATGGTCGATATGGTGCGATGCAGCAGGGGTAGCCCCGTGGCAGATCTATCACACGGCTGCGGCCGCCTTTCTCGAGGGCTGGCGCACGATCGCTGGCGGCTATGACCGGAGATGGGTATTGTGTCCGACATCCAAGTCGATCGGCGTCGTCGTAACGGTCATGAATGAACAGGAGACGATCCCGGCGATCATCGCCGAGCTGCAGCGGCTGCCGCTGCAGGAGATGATCTTCGTCGTCAACGGCTCGACGGACGAGAGCTTCGAGCGGATCCGCAATCAGTGCTCCGGCGTCATCGTCCATTACGATGCTCCGCTCGGTCATGATGTCGGACGCTCGATCGGCGCCAAGCTCGCGGATACGGATATCCTGCTGTTCCTTGACGGCGATCTGCCGCTCACGGCCGAGCAGCTCGTGCCATTCATCGCCGCCATCGGTCAAGGGGCTGATGTGGCGCTCAACAATATCTCGCCCTTCCTCGGCGTCTTCGGTGCCAGGGATCAGGTGACGATCGTCAAGGAGTTCCTCAACCGGGCGATGGACCGGGCGGATCTGGCTGCGAACTCGCTGACCGCTGTCCCGCACGCGCTGAGCCGGGAAGCAGTGCTCCGGGTCGGCGCAGCCAGCCTGTCGGTACCTCCGAAGGCACAGGTGTTGTCGATCGAATGCGGGCTTAAGATCGTCTGTCCGGCAAGCGTGGATGTCATCAGCGTCAACCGGCGCCGCGCGCATAATACAGGCGGCAACAACACCGTTGCCCAGATGATCGTCGGCGACCATATCGAGGCGCTCAAGACGGCGATGAGCCGCCGCGGTCCAAGACTTACCTTCCCGGATCAGCTGCGGCAACGGCACCATACGACGCCATGAAGGGGGAGCCTATGTCCAAAACAAGCATCATCATTCCCACCTATAACGGCAAGGAGCTGCTCAAGGATTGTTTGTACACCATCTCGCAGCACACCAGAGAGCCTGTGGAAATTATCGTGGTCGACAATGGCTCGACCGACGGTACGGCGGATTTTTGCCGTCAGGAGCGGATTACCTTTATCTCTTTGCCCGCCAACCGCGGCTTCCCTGCCGCCTGCAATGCAGGACTGAAGCTGGCTACCGGAGATGCGCTGCTGTTGCTGAACAACGATGTACTGGTCACGGAAAATTGGCTGGGACATATGTTGGCTTGTCTGAACAGTGCTCCCGAGATTGGGATCGTCGGTCCGATGTCCAACTATGTCAGCGGCCGTCAGCAGATCCGGGAGCCGTTTACGAATCTGGAAGAGATGTCGGCGCGCTACAGCCATCAAGATCCCGGCAAGTGGCAGTCTGTCCAGCGAATTGTAGGACTCTGCTTCCTCTTCAAGCGGGAGCTGCTGGAGCGGGTCGGTCTGCTCGATGAGCGGTACAGTCCGGGGCATTATGAGGATGACGATTATTGTTACCGGGCAAGACTGGCGGGTTACCGCCTCATGATCGCTGGCGACGTCTTTATCTTCCACCATGGCAGCGCCAGCTTCTCACGCGAGAACGAAGCGCGCGTAAGGGAGTTGATCGAGCGCAACCGGGAGCAGTTTGTGGCCAAATGGCAGGTTGATCCGGCTGTATTTCAGATCTAGGAGTAGCCTTGATTAGTTCCATGCAGGAAAGGAAGGATGTTATGAAAGGCATCATACTGGCCGGGGGGACCGGGAGCCGGCTCTACCCGCTGACGAAGATCATCAACAAGCATCTGCTTCCGGTGGGGACTGTACCGATGATCTGCCATAGCGTGGAGAAGCTTCGTGACGCGGGGATCCATGAGATCCTGCTGGTCATCGGGACGCATTCGGCAGGCTTATACACGCAACTGCTCGGCAGCGGCCGCGAATGGGGGGTGCGGTTGAGCTACAGGATCCAGGAGGAAGCTGGAGGAATCGCCGATGCACTCGACGGCGCACAATCCTTTGTCAGTCCAGGTGAGCGATTCGTGGTGCTCCTCGGCGACAATCTGTTCGAAGATGATCTGAGCGATCATCTCCGCGAGTACTCCCTGCAGAAGAGCGGTGCTAGAGTGCTGCTCAAAAAGGTTCCCGATCCCAGGCGCTATGGCGTTCCCGTGCTGGATGGGGACAGGATCGTCTCGATCGTAGAGAAGCCGCAACAGCCGCCGTCTGCCTACTGCGTAACAGGAATCTATATGTATGATTCCACCGTATTTGACATCATCGACGGCATCCAGCCCTCGGGACGCGGCGAGCTGGAGATTACCGATGTCAACAACGTCTACGCCGCTCGCGGCGAGCTTGGTTATGCGATGCTCGGCGGCTGGTGGACGGACGCCGGCACCTTCGAATCGCTGTATGAGGCAAGCAGCCGCTTCATGGGGAGGCGGAGCTGATGGCCAGACTGCTCGTTACCGGCGGACTGGGATTTATCGGCAGCAATTTTATCCTTCACATGCTGCGGCAGGACCCCTCCTGCGAGATCATCAATCTCGACGCCCTCACTTATGCGGGCAACCCGGATAACCTGGCCGCTGTCTCTCACCTGCCCGGCTACCGCCATGAACACGGCAGCATCACCGATCCGGCTCTCGTCGGCCGGCTGATGGCTGAAGGCATCGATGCGGTCATTCACTTTGCCGCCGAATCACATGTCGATCGCAGCATCGCCGATCCCCGGCCATTCCTCGATACCAACATCATCGGCACCCAAGTCCTCCTGGAGGCGGCCAGAGTCCACGATATTCCCCGATTCCTCCATATCTCCACCGATGAAGTATACGGCTCGCTCGGCAAGCGCGGCTACTTCACTGAAGACAGTCCGATCATGCCGAACAGCCCTTACTCAGCCAGCAAGGCAGGCTCGGATCTGATCGCCCGCGCCTACCACGAAACGTATGGCTTGCCTGTCATGATTACTCGATGCTCCAATAATTACGGTCCGCGCCAATACCCCGAGAAGCTGATCCCGATGACGATCATCCGGGCCCTGCGCGGGCAACCCATCCCCATCTACGGGGACGGGTTGAATGTCCGGGACTGGCTGCATGTAGAAGATCATTGCCGGGCGATCGTGGAGGTGCTGCGCGCAGGCAAGCCGGGCGAAGTCTACAATATCGGCGGGCACAATGAGCATACCAATCTCGAGATCGCCCGCTTGATCCTGCAGCTGCTCGGCAAATCGGATGCACTGCTGCATTTCGTAGCCGACCGGGCAGGACATGACCGCAGGTACGCGATCGACGCGGGCAAGATGAGCAGGGAGCTGGGATGGCGGCCCGAGCATACCTTTGCCGCCGGCTTGCGGCAGACGGTGGCGTGGTATGAGCAGCACGAGTCCTGGTGGAGGAGGCTGATCGGCGGGGCGTAAGCTCCGCTTCCACACAGCGGCTGCATGAACGTAATTTCTGAAACGCATTACTAGCAAACGGAGGCACAAGCATGCATATAAACGAAACGGCCGGCCCGGGGTCGCCGAGCATCGCAGAGGCGGCTGCGGCCGGCAAGGATGCCGGTTTCCGCAAAGGGCGGGAGGACGGCTACCGATTCGGTCAGCTCCAGGGCGGACTGGCGGGCATCGTCTCGCCTTCTCTGCCGGTCAGAGATATCCATGTGGTCTATGTCACCGCCGGAATCGGCGTGCCATATCCGGCTTTGGATGCAGCTGTTATCGACGCCCTCCGCGGCCTTGCAAGGAAGGTAACCGTTGCTTCGCCTTCCGATGATGTAGCGGGTCTGGCGGGGAAACAGCGGCCCGATCTGGTCGTCGTGCTCAATGGTGTCGTCTTCCCTGCGGAGCAGGTCGAGAAGCTCCGCAATCATGGGATCCGGACCGCGGTATGGTTCACTGACGATCCTTATTATACGGACTGGACGAGCGCTATCGGGCCGCGGTACGACTATATCTTCACCCTGGAGCACAGCTGCGTGGCCTACTATGAAAGTCTGGGCTGCCGCCAGGTTCACTATCTGCCGTTCGCTGCGGCGCCGTCACTGTTCCATCCCAAGCATGTCCCCCAGTCGTATCAATCCGATATCTGCTTCATCGGCACGGGATTCTGGAACCGCATCGACCTGATTGACCGCCTGACTCCGTATCTGAAGCACCGCAAGGTCGTCATCGCGGGCTGGTGGTGGGACCGGCTCAAACATTACGATCAGCTGTCGGGGAGCATCCGTCTGGGCGACTGGATGACGCCGGAGGATACGGCCAGCTACTACAACGGCGCCAAGATCGTCATCAATCTGCACCGCTCGGTAGACGACGATACGATCAACGCCAACCGGATCAAGCTGCCGGCGTCCTCTCCCAATCCGCGAACGTTCGAGATCGCGGCATGCGGGGCGTTGCAATTGACAGATCTGCGGGCAGATCTGGGCAACTGGTACAAAGTCGATGAAGAGATCGCTCACTTTTCCTCCTTTGAGGAGCTGACCGCCAAGCTGGATTATTACCTGACCCATGACGAGGAACGGCGCCGGCTGGCGCTGCGCGGACTGCTCCGGACCCGCTCGCACCATACGTATGAGCAGCGTCTGCATACCTTGCTGGAGCGCATCTTCCCGGGAGGCGCCCCAATATAGATAGCTGTCCCTGTCCCGGAGGCCGCCACAGGCATATATATACTCACAGGATAGATAAGAGGAGGCGCTGAACATGCAGCATGCCAGGAAGCGGCGACCGACGAGACTGCGCCGCGCCGCCGGCCTCGCTGGCAAACGAAAAACGGCGGTCCGCAAAGCTTCGGCGGCGAGGGAGGAGCAGTGGAATCAGCGTCTGCAGGAGCAAGCAGCCTTATCCTATAACCAGGGTTACGATGCAGGATATGATGCAGCGCTGCTTCAGCGTCCGCACGCACCCGTCGAGGAGCTGGCCAGGCAACGGGAGGAAGCGCACAGACGCGGTCTATACGAGGGCGGAGAAGAGATCGTAGACACGATCCTGCCTGATGAAGAGATGCTGCCGGATATCGGAGTACAGCAGATTATCGAAGCGGGCATCCGGGCGCTGCAGCCGGCGAAGATCCATGTGCTTAATGCGATGGAAGTAACGGGCCGCCTGAGCCATGCTATGGACACCGGACGTCCGCTTTCCGTTATCCGACTCGGCGACGGAGAGCTTCTGACTATGGCTCAAGGGACAGTGCTTAGCGACGAAGAAGTGGTGAAACGGGGCGGTTTTTTGCCGTACGCCGGCGTCCGTCTGCCCGATTATGCCGCCCGCGACCAACTGGTGGATGCGATCGGCAAAGCAGACATCGTCGGGATCCCGAAGCTGCGCCTGCCGAATTTCCAGCCGCTCGCCTTTGCCGTCTTCCGCGCGCATGGCATCGACTACCGGCAGCTGCAGCTCACCTTGTCAACCGTCAACTATGCGATCTACCTTGAGCGATATCTGCCGGTCCTCCTGAGGCACAGAAGGGTGCTCGTGGCAGGCAATGCAGCGGACGGTTTGGCCCAGGCGCTGCGCGGGCAAGGGATCCAGGTGACTGGCACCGTCACGCCTGTAGCAGGGATGCAGGACATTCCGAGAGTGATGCAGGCCATCGCCGCTCATTCCTTCGATATTGCCCTGGTGAGCGCGGGGATCCCGGCGGTCGTCATCGTCCAGCAGATCGCCACGGAGCTCGGCCGGACAGCGATCGATTTCGGCCATCTGGCCGACGCTTTCAGCAAAGGAGAAGCGGTATTATGAACAACGGCTATGCAGATGGTGCCAGGAACGGTTACATCAAAGGCTACGAGGACGGCTACAGCCGCGGTGCAGCGGAGGGCGTTTCCCGTTTCCATCTGCCTTTTCAGGGCACCAGTATCATCATCCCGACCTACAACAAGGTCAATTATCTCCGCGAGTGCGTTGACAGCATCCGGGCGTATACGCCTGAGCCCTACGAGCTGATCATTATCGACAACGCCTCAGACGACGGCACAGATGTCTATCTCCGCTCGCTTCAAGGCGTACGCTGGCGGATCAATCCTGCCAATCTGGGCTTTGCCGGATCGGTCAATCAAGGATTGATGCTGGCCAGGGGTACGACGCTGATGATCCTGAACAACGACTCAGTCGTCACCGAGGGCTGGCTGTCAAACCTGCTGTACTGCTTGCATCACAATCCGCAGCATGGCATCGTTGGCCCGATGACCAACTATATAAGCGGCGATCAGCTGCTGGAGACCGATTATGCTACCATGGCCGAGATGCAGGCGTTTGCCAGAGCCTTTAACCGATCAGATCCTTCTGCGTGGCAAGTTACCGCTCGTTTGACAGGATTTTGCATGCTCATGCGGCGGTCGACGTTTGCACGCCTGGGGTACTTTGACGAAGGCTTTGAGATCGGCAACTGCGAGGATGATGATTACGGCTTGCGGACCCGGCTGCTTGGCGAGCAGCTGATCATTGCCCGCGACACGTTCATCCACCATTACGGGAGTGTGTCGATGAAGTCGCTGGAGGGGCGTTTCGACGAAGTATATGGACGCAATCTGCAATATTATGCGGACAAATGGTCTGACCCCCACGGTCTGCTCGCACTGGACTGGCAGAAGGGAGATGCAATCCGCACGATTGATCTCTACCCGACCAGCATCGTTGTTCGAGGTCCGGGACCTGGTCTGTACTGGGTAGAGCAAGGCAGCCGCTATCAGATCGAAGAAGCTGCAGATGGACTCTGCAGCAAGCATGCTGTCCGCCTTTCGCAGGTCGATCTAAGCTCCTGGCCTCTCGCAGGTACGATGACGTCCGAGGAAGTGGCACAGCGGCTGGCGTCGATCCGCGAAGCGGGTCGTCGCGGTCATCTGTACGACGGCGTTCTGCTGAGCAGGCAGCAGAACATCTATCAATATCGCGCGGGGCGTTATCACCGTTTCTTGAACCGCCGTGCGTTCGATCAGTGGCGATTGACCGAACAGGATATTCATCCCATGACAGGGAATCATGCACTGCCTGAAGGCGAGCCGTTGATCGCTCCGCCCGTCATCAAGTCCGAGCATATCTAGAACCAATACTAGGAGGCTGAAGAAACATGATGAAGCGCAAAAAGAAGCCGGCCAGCGCTGCAGCTGCCAGGAAGAAGCGAGTAAGCAAGCCGGTTCGGAAAGCGTCTCTCAAAAGCAGGGGTAAAGGCAAGGGCAGAGTCGGCCGCCGGAGACCGCTGCGCAGAAGAATCGCATCTCCTGCGGTGCCGGCTCCATCTGCGGCAGCATACAATCAAGCTTATGATGCCGGGTTCGACGAGGCATACAATGAAGGCTTCAACGTCGGGTATGCAGAGGGCATGGAGGCCGGCCACCAAGAAGCTTACAAAGGAGCATGATCGCATGGCACGGAGTAAGCATCGAAAGAAAGGGCGCGCGAAGTCATTCAGGTCCTCGAAGAAGAGCAGGCTGACGCGCAGCCGTCGCCGTGCATCCGGGCGATCGGCCACAACCGTCAGCACGCCGCTGAGCCCGTATCAGCAAGGGCATATCGCCGGCTTCCAGCAGGGACGCCAGGACGGATATGCCCAAGGTCTGGAGAAAGCCCGGTCCGCTGCCGTGGCTGAGCCGCCGCCATTGGCACAGACGCCTGAACTGCCGGCTCCTGTCCAGGGGCAGTTGGATGTCTTAGTCGTTGCAGCCAGCCTCATCCCGTCGCTGGAGATCGGGATCGTCCAGCCGTTCCGCGAGCTTCACAAGCGGGGAGACTTCCACTTTGCCGTGCACACGGAAGAAGAGGTCAATCGCGAGATGGTCGAGGCCGCACACACCATCGTCTTCCTGCGCAACGTCGAGCCATCCTCCTACGCACTGCTGGAGCTGGCGCATGCGCTCGGCAAGACGACGGTGTATGTCATCGACGACAACTTCCTGGAGATCCCGCCGACGACGCCGGTCGGCGAGTATTATCAGCTGGAGGAAAGGAAGCAGACCTGCAGCAGATTTCTGTCCCAGGCCCATATCGTCAAGGTGGATTCGCCTGAGCTCAGAGACTACATTGAAGCGAAATTCCGTCGCAAGGTCGTCTACTTCCCGGCCAGCGTGGACTTTGCTTGGCTGGACCAGTCTGACAAGAAACCGAGGCAAAGCAGTCAGGTGGTGATCGGTTACGAGGGCGGCAGCAAGGATGAAGATTTCGCTGTTGTCGTACCGGCGCTCCGCCGGGTTCTGGACTACTACGGCGGTTTTATCACGATGGAATTCTACGGCTATGTTCCGGCCGAGCTTGCCGATCATCCCAATGTCGCTTACAAGGAGGGAGACCAGGAGTATCGCAGCTTCATCCGTGAGCTGAAGCACCGGTCGTGGGATATCGGAATCGCGCCGCTGGCTCTGCATACGTTTAACAACTGCAAGACCAACAACAAGCTGAGGGAATACAGTGCATGCGGAATCCCCGGACTCTATTCCGACTCTCCGGTGTATCGTCCGTGGGTGAGACAAGGCGAGACGGGAGTACTGGTGCCTCATACGGAAGACGGCTGGTACAAGGGATTGCGTGAGCTGATCGAAGATCCCGCGATGCGGCAGCGCATCCGAGAGCAGGCCGAAGCCCAGGCGAGGGAGCAGTTCTCCCTCGAGAGCTGTGCCGCCGCATGGAACCAGCATGTCTTCCGGCATTAGAGACGAGGGAGGGAGCATAAGATGGGAAGAAGATCGGGCTTGCAGGTGCTCATCATCGGTTCTGAGCGGATCGTCTCCTACAAAATCGGGATCGAACAGCCTTTCCGCCATTTGGAGAGAGCGGGCGTCTGCCATTTTAAAGTGCTTGCAGACGATGATGCAGATAAAGGAGATTTGGCAGCTGCCGATGTGATCCTATTTTTCCGTACGGTCCAGCCGAATGCATACAAGCTGCTGGAGATAGCTAACGGGATGGGCAAGAAGACGGTCTATGTCATTGATGATCACTTTATGGCTATGGCGCCAGGCTCCGATATGGGGCGGTTCTATCATGAGCCTGCCAGACGCGATACGTATGTAAAATTTTTGAAAAATGCAGGAATCGTTAAGGTGGCATCCGATTTTTTTGCCTGGCATCTGCAGACGCATTTCCAGCCGCGCAGTGTGGTGAGTTTCCCCGGCAGTGTCGATTTTGCCTTGCTCGACAGCTTCGATAGGCCGGGGAAGAGTGATGGGCGAGTATATATCGGCTATGAGGGAGGCAGGAAAGAGGCAGCCTTCGCCCCGGTTATCCAGGCGCTGCGCGGCATCGCTCGCAAATACGGAGATCAGGTCAAAATCGAATTTTTCGGCTACATTCCCGAAGGTCTGGAAGGGCTGCACCAAGTGACCTTCGCGCATCATGACGACAATTATCAGAATTTCTTGAAGCGACTGTATCGTTCAAACTGGGATATCGGCCTTGCTCCGCTAGAACATACGTTGCTGCACGACTGTAAGACCAATAACAAGTACCGGGAGTATGGGGCATGCGGCATCGCAGGGATCTACTCGGATGCTCCGCCATACTCGGGCTGGGTGAATCACCGCAGCAACGGCATGCTGGCTGGCCCGGGCAGAGAGGCATGGTATGAGTCGCTCTGCGAGCTGATCGAGCAGCCGCAGCTCCGGGCGCAGATCCAGGAGGCCGCACAGGCCCAGGCACGGGAGAGATTCTCGATCGAAGCCTGTGCCGAGAGCTGGAGAACACAGATCCTGCAAAGCTGATCTGCCCGAATTGTCGAAGAAGAAAGGAGCTAGTATCTTGAATCATAAACATATCCCTGTGCTGCAGCCATCGATCGGTCAAGAGGAAATCGATGCGGTGCAGGAAGTCATGCGCTCAGGCTGGCTGGGACTCGGTCCCAAAACCGAACAGTTCGAGCGCGAGTTTGCCGCGTTTGCCGGCACTCGCTTTGCCAGCGCCCTCAATTCGGGTACGGCAGCCCTGCATCTGGCTCTGGATGTGCTGAAGATCGGGCCGGGAGATGAAGTCATCGTGCCTTCGATGACATTTATCTCGACGGTTCATGCCGTGCGTTATGTCGGAGCGACTCCGGTATTCGCCGATATCGAAGCGGATTCGCTCAATATCTCGGCAGAAGAGATCGAACGCCGGCTTACGCCCCGGACGAAAGCCGTCATCGTTGTCCACATGGGCGGACATCCATGCGATATGGATGCGATCCATCGGGTAGCTGAAGCGGGAGGCATCCACGTGATCGAAGACGCCGCTCATGCTTGCGGCGCAGCATACAAAGGCAGGCGGATCGGCTCCATCAGCGATCTGACCTGCTTCAGCTTCCACGCGGTGAAGAATCTGACGAGCGGTGAAGGCGGAGCCATCACCTGCAAGGCGGAATGGATAGACCGCAAGATCCGAGCCAAGCGTTGGGTCGGCATCTCGCGCGATACATGGATGCGGTCTTCGACTGAGAAGGTGTATGCTTGGCAGTACTACGTCGACGAGGTCGGCTACAAGTATCATATGAACGATCTGCAGGCGGCCATCGGCCTGGTGCAGCTCGCAAAGCTGGATAAGCTCAACGGGCGCCGGAGGCAAGTGGCAGAGCGGTATCAGGCAGAGTTGGCTGATCTGGCGTGGCTTCATTTGCCGCAGGAGAAAGACTATGCCAGCAGCTCATGGCATCTGTACCAGGTCCAACTCCCCGATGAAGCGCACAGAGATCGCATGATCGGTCACTTGCAGGATCATAATATCGCCACCGGCGTCCATTATTATCCCTGCCATCTTCATCCTTGCTACATCGATAGCCAGGCTGTCGTACCGCGCACCTCGGCGATCTGGAAGCAGCTGTTGACGCTGCCGATCCACCCCAATCTGAGCGATGCGGACCTGGACCGCATTATCAGCCGGGTGAGGGAGTATCAGCCATGAGCCGGCTGATGGTGCTGGGAGCAGGGATCTCCCAGCTGCCGCTCATCCGGACAGCCAAGGAGATGGGACTGGAAGTGATCCTCGTCAGCCGTCCCGGCAAGTATCCGGGCTTTCGCTTTGCCGACCGGGTCTACGATATCGATACGACAGATATTGAAGGCGTATTGGCGGCAGCTCGGGCCGAGTCGATCGACGGCATCTGTACGACAGGTACAGATGTGGCGGTCAAGGCGGTGGGGGCGGTATCCGATGCTTTGGGTCTCAAAGGCTTGAGAGAAGAGGCCGCGCGCCTGTCGTCGAACAAGTGGGAGATGAAAAAGGCTTTTACGGCCCATGGCGTCCGCACGGCCCCTTTTGTACAAGTGAGCAGCAGAGCAGAGGCGCGCTCAGCTTTTCTGTCCCTGCCCCAGCCGGTTGTATTCAAGGCTGTAGACAGCGGCGGCAGCAAGGGCATCGTCAGGGTCGATACATTGGAACAGACGGACTATGCGTTCGAACAGGTGATGCAGACGACCAAACAAAGCTTTTTTATCGTGGAGCAATATTTGGAAGGGATCGAATTTGGCGCGCAGGCTTTTGTGTATGATGGTGAAATCAAATTTGTGATGCCTCACGGGGACTTCATGTTCTACGGGGATGCAGGCGTGCCTATCGGGCACTACGTGCCCTATGAGCTGGGAGAGGAGGTTATCGCAGATATCCATATCCAGCTGGAGCGCAGCATTGCAGCACTGGGGCTGGATCATTGCGCGATCAACGCCGATTTCATGCTCGTCGGTCAAGAAGTCTATGTATTGGAGATTGGCGGTCGAGCCGGGGCGACATGCCTGCCTGAGCTGGTCTCCACTTACTATGGAATCAATTATTATGAACAGCTTATCCTGGCAGCGCTGGGACAGCCGCCGCGATTCCCCGACAGTGGCGGTACACCTTGCGCCTGCGAGCTGTTGATCCACGACAGTTGCGGCATCCTTCTCAAGCAGGACGACGCCAACGAGCCGCATCAAAATATTATCCAGATCAGCTTCGATCATGAACCGGGGGACCCGGTCCGCCAGTTCCGTGTCGGTACCGACCGGGTCGGCCAGATTGTCGTCAAAGGCCATTCGTTGGAGGATGCGCTCAAGCTGCTGCAGTCAGTCAAGCGCAATATTACGATTGAGACCCAGTCTTCTTGAAAGGGAATGGATAGCGACCGGGGTGCGCTGGCATGAGGCCTGCGCACCCCGTATCTGTCTACCTTGCCGGGGCGGTCCAGCGGAGCAGCAGACCGGATTGTGTCAGACCGCCTCCGAAACCGTAGAGGAGAATGAGCTGCCCCGGCTGGATGCGGCCGTCGCGAATACCGTTGTCGAGGGCAAGCGGGATGGAGGCTGCGGAGGTGTTGCCGTAATAAACGACACTCTCAAGAATATGATCCATCCCGATGCCGGTCCGCTCGCTTATCGATTCCAGGATGCGCAGATTGGCGCTGTGGGGGATCAGCCAATCCAGCTCCTCTGGCTGGGTTTTACTGGTCTGAAGCAACTCGGTGATACCCTCTGAGACGCGGGTGACCGCCCATTTGTAGACTTCCCTGCCATTTTGTACGATATTGCCGTGCGCAGCGATCGGGAAGCCGGCGATATGATCGGACAAGCTGGAACGGTACAGATGATGGCCGATGGCTCCGTCTGTCGCTGAACGAGCAGCCAGGAATGTGCCCTCGTCGCCAGCTTCGACGAGGACGGCGCCTGCCCCGTCTCCGAACAGGATGCAGGTGGAACGGTCGCTATAATCCGTAATCTTGGACAAGGTCTCTGCGCCGATCACCAGAATCTTGCGGCAGCTGCCGCTGAGCAGCAGCCCGCCCGCCAGCTGAAGTCCGGATACGAAGCCGGCGCAAGCGGCCTGGACATCGACGGCTCCGGCGGAGGCGATGCCAAACTCACCCTGCACCCGGGCTGCCATACTGGGGAAGACGGTGTCGGGTGTGGAGGTGGCGACGATAATATGATCGACATCGGTCAGATCGGCAGAGTAACGCTCCTGCAGATTGCGGATGGCGCCAAAGCAAAGGTCACTCGTATATTCACCTTTTGCGCTGATATGGCGCTCGCGAATGCCGGTTCGCTGGACGATCCACTCGTCGTTCGTATCGACCATGCTCTCCAGCTCGGCATTGTTCAAGATACGCTCCGGTACATACGTGCCGATGGCTGTGATACGGGCATTGGAATGCAAGCGATGGGATGGCATGCTTACTCTCCTCCTTATACAGAAGTTCTAATATCAGATATTAATACCTGGTTCTAATACCTAGTATTATAATGGGGCGAATGACCACTGTCAATTGCCATCGGACAGGCACGGATAGGATATGGCCTATCCCGGCATCCTAAGAACGGCGGTCCATTTTGGCCGCTGGGCACTAGGGCAGTTTATCTATACTATTCGTCCCGGGGAGGTCCGCTTATGCAGCGAGCAGCAAAGCTCGGAGCCGCAGTTTTGATCATTGCCGGTATGCTGGCAGGCTGTATCGACGAGCGTCAGGGAGATATCGGCAACCGCAACATCCGTCAGCAGCAGTACAAAAAGGATGCCAACGGCAATTGGGTTATCGATAAACGGTTTGCCGTGGATCAGATGAACGATATGAATCGGGCAAACGGTGGCCGCTTGAATAACAATAATCTGATCGGAGCCCATAAAAATTATCGCATGGAGATGAACAGCGACGTCTCCCGAGAAGTCGCTTCAATCCAGGGACTCCGCATGGCTTATGTATTGTTGGCCGATGAAAACGTATATGTCGCGGTCGCCACGAACGAGCCGGGAGCGGAACCCGACCAGTCCGCCAAGCAGGAAGTGGCGCGAAAAGTAAAAGAGCTGCACCCGAGCCGGGATCTGGTCTACGTCTCCGCAGATCCGGTTTTCGTCGACCGGATGGCCATGTATATGCACGAGGCCCAGTTGGGTCGTTCGGTACAGCCCTACATCGCCGAGTTCAATGCAATGGTGGATCGGATCTTCCCGATTGAGGCCGGCATCCGTTAGGCTGGCAAGCACACCAAAAACCTCCTCGTCTTTTTAAAAGGCAAGGAGGTTTTTTGGTGCTGCATCCAGCCCAAATTTGATAGGGAGCGCACCATCAACAGGGCGGATTCATACTATAATTTGACTGTATCCCTTAACCTTGTTATACCATAAAAACCCGGGCAAGGAGGGGTGACAAAAACGTGAAGGGTAGCGACCATAAGAGCAAGTTTTTATTGACCCATCGGGAGCGCGAAGTGTTCGAACTGTTGGTGCAGGACAAAACAACGAGAGATATAGCCCAGCAATTGTTCATCAGCGAGAAAACCGTCCGGAACCATATCTCCAATGTTATGCAAAAGTTAAATGTCAAAGGTCGTTCGCAAGCTGTGGTCGAACTGATTAAGCTTGGGGAATTAAAAATTTGATCCATACTCGCAGCCCTTGGTGAACCTCCTCGTCTTCCTTGAGTTAAAGGAAGGCGAGGAGGTTTTTTGATATTTTCGAAATACTACAATCCAGCAGCCACGAAAACACGGTCAAAGCCTTGGCGCGAACGCTCAGCGAGGGCCTCTGCAGATTCGGTTGGCGGAGCCGGCGTAAGGATCTCCTGCGCGACAGGACCATTATATCCAATGGCATGTAGCGCCTTCAGGAAGCCGGCCAGATCGATAACGCCTTCTCCCGGGTAAATCCGGTCATTGTCGAGCGCTTCCTCCACCGGCACATCCTTTGCATCGTTGATATGGACGTGTACGATCTGGTCGGCGCGCAGCGACCCGATCTCCTCCACGGTCATGCCGGTCGTGTACCAGTGGTAAGCGTCGAAGAGCAGACCGACATTGGGCTCGCCGATCGCATCGATCCACTCCAGGGTGTCCCGAGCCGTCCATAGAAAAGGATGGGCCCAACGCGTCCGCAGATGATGCGGACCGACGAACTCAAGTCCCAGCCGGATGCCATAGCCGCCCAGGATCTGGGCACACAAGCGGAGCCGCTTCGTAGCTTGCACGGTGAACTGAGCCGCGGGCTCGTCCACCGAAGGCAGTACATAGGTGCAGCAGCGGGTAACGCCAAGTAGCGCAGCGGCAGCTGCTTGAGAAGGGAGCTGGATCAAAGTGGAGCGGAAATTCTCCTCCGTCGTCCGCCAATCGACAGACAAGCCGATTGCTCCGATCACGAGTCCAAGCTCATTGAGTCTGGCCTTGGTTCCGTCTACACCAAGCTCTGCGATCAAACCGGTCGGATCAATGTCGATGCTCTGGAAACCGTAACGTGAGGCGATCTCCAAAAATTGCTGGTCATTTTCCACAGGTCCGAGCCCTGCACGTGTGAGTCCTCTTAACATAGGGATTATTCCTCCTTGTGAAGGGTATAAATTTGGCAAGCCTTTGTTCATTCTATCAGATCAGACGCTGCCGTACACTGCATGATCTGACAGATTGGGATTATAAGTTGACAGGGGGATTGATTTTTGTCAATATATTCTTATACAAGGGACACTTATCGCTAGGTTAGTAACTGTCGCTCCAGTAGAGTACTCTGTACTCGCAGCAGCTTCCCCGTCCATGTTTTTTTGGAACAGGGAACATCTATATAGCTGCTCAAATAATCCAACAAGGGATGGTCATTATGCATGATTGCAAGCATTTGTCCGTCGCGCTCGATGTTGATGGAGGATTGGGCCTTAAGCTGATTCAAATCGAAGACATTATTTATTTCGAGTGTGATGGCATCATCAATCGGATTGTCGTGCATACGCGCGACTCCAGCTACTACACGATGGGGACGTTGCGGTTCTATGTAGAACTGTTGAACAATAGTGGATTTAACTTCAAGCTCGTAGACAGGAATAATGCCGTGAATATTCACAATATTGCTTATCTGGACAAAACTACGAAAAAAGCATATTTTGAATGGCCGCTTCAACCCGGCTCCAAATGCTGCACATTTTCTGCCAAGCATTTTGATTCGGTTGTGCGCGGCATGCCTGCCGGAAGGGCCATATTGGGGCATTGAATCCGAAGAACCGCACAATCGTGCGGTTTTTTCGTGCAAATATAAGAAAGTATATGTTAACACATCTACTTGGCTTCTATTTCTCGGAATGAAACTTGCGACGCCGCCAGAGGACGGCGATAGCCGTTTCACCTTGATGTATAAACATTTGTATGCTTTAGAACAATCTTGCTAGGAGTGAACAGAGATGGATAAGACGATCAACAATATATATTGTGTGGGACGCAATTATGGACGGCATGCGGCGGAGCTGGGGAACCATGTACCGGACAGTCCGATGATCTTCATGAAGCCGACTCATGCCATCACGAGCCTGCAGGATACCCTCCTCAGGCTGCCGTCTGCGTTAGGGGACGTTCATTATGAGACCGAACTGGTTGTACGGGTCGGCAAGCCGTATACCAGAGGAGCGCTTGCGGAGCATCTGATCAGCGATTTTGCGCTCGGGCTTGATCTGACTCTGCGGGACGTGCAGAGCGAGCTCAAGGAGAAGCAGCATCCGTGGCTCAAGGCCAAGGGCTTCCTGCATTCAGCACCGATCACCGGGCTGCGTCCGGCAGATCGGATGGAAGTGCTTGTAGAAACCCCGTTCTCCCTGCTCATCAATGGAGAGGAACGCCAGCGCGGCTCCTTGAGCGAGGCCATCTTCGGATTGCAGATATTGGTCGATCATATCGGCGGTCATTACGGATTGGGAGAAGGCGATCTGATCTTCACCGGCACCCCTGAGGGTGTGGGCAAGCTACGGGATGGTGATATCCTGGAGCTCTTGTGGGACGGACAACAGGAGGGGAAATGCCGGGTCAGCATGCATGAGGGGGAAGTCGAATCCTGACGAAACAGCGCGTGAAATAAAAGGAGGAAGATGGTAAACTGAAGAGGTGGAAAAGTATACTGGAGGACAAATGGGAAAGAGATATGCGCTGATTATATTGGCCAGCATTGCTGTTGTGATCTCGCTGCCCCTTGTCACGCTGGTGCAGATGCTGGTAGGCACGCAAGAGCCGCCGCATGCACGAGAAGGCGTGCTTGACCTGCGGGATTGGGATTTCGGGGCAGGAGGCGTAGTCCCGCTTGTGGGGGAATGGGAGTTCTACCGGAGCGAGCTGCTGCTCCCTGGAGACGGGGGCGGTGAGCCATTGACGGCTGAGCTTGTACAGGTGCCTGGCAAATGGAATGGTTACATACGAGACGACGGTCAGACGGCTGCCGAGGGATTCGCCACGTTTCGGTTGCGTATCCTCCTTCCAGAGGACGAAGAGGGCATCTACGGCCTGCACATGAAAAATATCCGGTCTGCCAGCCGGATTTTCCTGGACAACACCGAAATCGGAGCCAGCGGCATGCCCGGGCAAGATTCTCAAAGCGGCAAGCAGCGCAACGTCCCCTTTGTGGGATACGCGGCTGTCTCTGAGGATTCGCTCGACGTTATGGTACAGGTTGCTAATTACAGTTACTCGTCGGGAGGCATGATCTCACCGATTCTTTTCGGCGACCAGCGGTCCATCATCCAGAATCGGGAGTTTGCGGCAGGAGTAGACTGGATGTCGATCGTCGGTTTGTTCATCCCCGCCTGTCTGTTTATCCTGGTCTCGCGTCTGCGCAAGAGCGAATCGGCGATGCTGTATCTCGGTTTGTTCTGCCTCGGCGCGATGATCTACGTGATGACCCACGGGGAGAAGCTGCTCGGCATTATGCTGCCTGGCATGGATTATTACATCTTTATGAAAATCCAGTTCTCTTGCTCGGTGCTTGTTTATTATTTTTTGCTGCGTTATGTAGCCATCTCCTTGCCCGGGACGGTTATCCCTGCTGTATCCAGGGCCGCATTTTGGGTCACGATCGTAATGGGCTCTGCTTCGCTGCTGCTTCCGCCGCTTGTCTTTAGCCAAGTCGAAGACCTCATGCTGGCCATCTCGTTCATGAGTGTGGGATATGTGCTCTATGCGATGCTCAAAGGGCTAAGGCAGCAATCGGAAAATTTGTTTTTCATGATGATCAGCATTTACAGCATTTTGGCTATTATCTTGATTAATATTTTGGCACTTCTCGGGGTGAGATTCCCATACTATCTGACACTGTACGGAATTCTGCTCTTCGTTTTTGCTCAGGGCGTACTGATGGCGCTGAGATATGCTGCCTCCTTCCGGGAGGTGGAGCAGCTATCGGAGCGGCTGCTGACGCTGGACGGACTGAAGGATGAGTTTATGGCCAATACTTCGCATGAGCTCCGGACGCCGCTGCACGGAATCGTCAATATGGCACAGACGATGCTTGAGGGATCAGCGGGTCCGCTCAGCCGCAAGCAAGCGGAACATCTGTCGATGGTTGTGTCTACGGGCAAGCGTCTGTCGGCTCTGATCGACGACATCTTGGATTTCGCCAAGCTGAGGAACGGGGATATCGAGATCCACCGCAAGCCGGTTGACCTTAAGATGGTCGCAAGCTCAGTCGTTGAGGTGATCAGGCATGTCGATACAAAGGCGGGAGTAGAGCTGCAGGTGCAGTGGCCTGATAACCTGCCGATGCTGGATACGGATGAGGACCGTCTGCACCAGGTCCTGTTCAATCTATTGGGCAATGCGCTCAAATTCACGGATCAGGGCAGCGTCACGCTCTCTGCACGGGCTCAAGGCGACCAGGTCATTGTCTCTATTGCGGATACCGGGATCGGTATCAAGCCGGAGCGGCTGCTCACGATCTTTGACGCCTATGACCAAGGTGGGTCCGCAGTACACCGTTCCTACAAAGGAACAGGCCTCGGTCTCAGCATCACTCGCAAGCTGATCGAGCTGAACGGCGGCCGGATCTGGGTCGAATCAGTCCCTGGCGAAGGCTCGGTATTCCGATTCAGCCTGCCGGTATCCCAAGACCAATCCCAGTCACGATCTCCATCTGTCCCCGTGCAAGCACTGACTGCAGCCGCGTTGGCCGAGCATCAGGAAGAGCCTGTCACTGCTTCAGATCAAGTCCGTTCTCAGATCCTCGTCGTCGATGACGATCCGATCAACCTGCAGGTGCTGATCAATGCGCTTTCGCTTGAGAAGCATGATGTTATCCCGGTACGGAGCGGAGGGGAAGCACTGCAGGAGATTACCCGCAACCCCGCGATCGACCTGGTGATTACCGACTGGATGATGCCGGAGATGTCCGGGCTGGAGCTCTGCCGGCATATCCGCGAGGACTACCTGCTGTCCGATCTGCCGGTTCTGATGCTTACGGCCCGCAGCCGCGCAGAGGACAGCCAGACGGCATTTGCATCGGGAGCCAATGATTATCTGAGCAAACCGGTCGATCTGGGCGAGCTGAGAGCCCGCGTGCGTACGCTGCTCAAGCTCAGGCAGTCGGTTAAGCTGTCGATTCAGACCGAGGTTGCTTATCTGCAAGCCCAGATCAAGCCTCATTTTCTATATAATGCGATGAATACGATCATATCGATCTGTTACGATGACCCGGCCAAAGCCATACAACTGTTGTTTGAATTAAGCCAGTATCTGCGCAGCAGCTTCGACTTCCAGAACCGTGATCAGACCAAGCCGCTCGCCAAGGAGCTGGAGCTGGTCAAATCTTATCTGGCGCTGGAGCAGGCGCGATTCGATGACCTGTTAAACATCGTCTACGATATCGATGAGTCGGTCCGGGTATTGATCCCGCCGCTCAGCATTCAACCGATCGTGGAAAACGCCGTCCGTCACGGCGTCATGCAAAAGGAGTCCGGGGGCACAGTCAAGCTCTCGATCCGGCAGCAGGGTACAGAAGTGGAGATTGAGGTGCAGGACGACGGGGTCGGGATGCCGCCGGATCGGGCACAGATGGTCCTCTCCGGCGGCAAGGGGACGGGTGGCGTAGGTTTGCGCAATATCCACAAGCGTCTCCAATCCATCTACGGCACAGGACTTGCGATCAACACGATAGAGCAGCAAGGCACGACGATCCGGTTCCGGATTCCGGCGGGCCAGTGGAGTACATCATCCGAGGAGAGGGGTGACTGAAGGCGATGAACGCGATTCTGATCGATGACGAGAAGCCGGCGCTGCAGCAGCTCGAACGGCTGCTGAAGAAGGACGGTCGCATCCATATCGCGGGGAAGTATACATCTGCGCGCAAGGGGCTGGAGCATCTGAAGCAGCAGAAGACCGACCTGGTCTTCCTCGATATCGGGATGCCGGAGATGAACGGCTTGGAAGCCGCCGAGCATATCCAGGCCATTCATCCGGGCATCCGCATCGTCTATATTACAGCTTATGCCAATTATGCCGTCGAGGCATTCGAGCTGCATGCGCTTGATTATCTGCTCAAGCCGATCAACCCCGAGCGATTCCAAAAAACGCTGGAACGCATCTCGCAAGCGATGCATCCGGAGAAACCCGATCAGCCGCTTGCGCCGCTGGCGGCAGCGTGGATCAGCTGCTTCAAGCGCCTGGAGCTGTATCATGCGGAAGGTGAGAAAAGAAGGTTGAAATGGCGGACCTACAAGGCGCAAGAGATGTTCGCCTATCTGCTCCACCACAATGAGCGATGGGTGCTCAAGGATCAGATCGTCGATGCGGTCTGGCAGGAATATGAGCAGGACAAAGCCGTGACTTACTTGCACACAACGGTTTATCATATCCGCAAGCTGCTTAAGGATTGGGGCGTGCAGGCGAAAGTAGAATTTTCGCAGGAGCGCTATCGTCTGCTCAAGACCAATCTGGAGACTGATGTTGAGAAGTTTGAGCGTCTTGTCGAAGCCGGGGAGATAAGGGATGATGATCAGGCCAGGCGCAGCGAGCAGGCAATCTCGCTCTACCGGGGTGAATATTTGGAAGAGCATGATTATGCCTGGGCATCGCCCAAGCGCAAGCAACTGCATCAGCAGTTCATCGCCATCAATCTGCGCCTGGCGGAGTATGACTTGCGCAGGGGAGAGGACAGGCTGGCGCTTGAGCGGCTCCTGCAGCTGCAGGAGAAGGAGCCTTACTCGGAGGAGATCTGCAGGCGGGTGATGGAGGCCTTCATCAAGGCCCGCAGTCACGGGCAGGCGCGTGCGCATTACCATCATTTTGCCCAGCTGCTGCAGGATGAACTGGGTATCGAGCCGGAGCGCGAATTCAAACAGTGGGCGCAGACGCTGCTGTCGGGATAGCAGGCTGTCAATCCATAGGGGTGAATCCCTCTTCCTGCAGATATTCCCTCGCTTCCCCGGCAGTCTCGAAAGCCATCTCCAGGTTAGGGCCGTCAAATAAGTACCATAGATCGTCCTGAAAGGCAAGGACGAGCCGATGACCTTCACCGTTGGTCCATTGGCCCGGCAGCTCTGAGGAAGGGACAGAGGACTCTTGCTCAGGCTGGTCTTCTCGCTGGGCCAGAGAATCGATGGCGCTCCGCAGCAGCGTGCGGAGCGCCGCTTCGCTGTGGTCGCGAATGTTGATCAACCCTTTGTCGTCGGTCGGTTGTCCGGACAAGCGGCCGGCATAGACGAAGCCGTTGCCGTTCGGGTGCAGATGATAGACGACCGTTTTTTTATCGTACAGGCTGCCCTCGAAATGAAAATTAACACGGCCAAGCGACACATCTTTGCGAGTGAGCTCGGGGAATTGTGAGATAATCGCCAGTTTTTGATCAAAAGTCAGCATAAAGCCCTCCATGGCAAAGTGAAATGGGTGTAGTTATCATAGCACATTCGCGATAGCTTGAGCCACCTATGAGGTCATAGCGCCACAAATAAACCAAGGTCTTCGTCACTGATGACGAAGACCTTCGGCGTGGAATTAGTTCTCTCGGGGGTACCCCCAAAAGTAATCGGAATGAACTGCGAAGGCTTGCTTCACTTTTGGGGGATCATTATGTCGGGGGCACCCCCAAAAGTAATCGGAATGAGCTGCGAAGGCTTGCTTCACTTTTGGGGGAAAGTTTGGGCGATCTATTACCAGCGGGCCGCTGCCGGCTGCGGGCAACGGGACCGACGAAGACGGGCTTTCCATGCCACCAGGCAGCCGCAGTGCCGGCAGGTCGTGCCGTATTGCAGGGAGGGACATGCGCTGCACTTGGCCATTCGTTCCTCGTAAAGCGCCTCGGAAGCGAGATCTTCCGGAGGAAGCTTCCCGAGCCGATCCCACAGCCGGGCCATCTGCTCATCCGTCACCTTGACGTCGGCCGTGCAGCCCTTGCAAGGCTCCCGGCCGACAGTGATCTGCGGGTCGTTCATCCTACTGCAGCTTCACTACCAGCACGGAGGCGGCAGGTACGGTAAGCGACAGCTTGCCGCTGTCCAGCGCGGCGCCGGCAAATGGCTGCGGTAAGACGGCATCCGGCTGCTCGAAGCTGTTATGCCCCTGCAGCGAGTCATGGGCCAGTATCGTGCCGGATACGGTGCTGCGGCTGTCGTCCGCCAGATCGATCACTACAGGTGCATCCGACTCATGATGCAGGTTGCAGATCGAGATATGGAGCGCTCCGGTGCCGTCCGTGGAAGCTGAAAGGCTGAGCTGCGGGATTTTCTCCGCCCCGTAGGTGTAGTCCGGGCTGGTGAAGTCCAGTGCGACATGCTGCGCATCCTGGTGAACCTTGAACATCTCGAAGACATGGTAGGTCGGCGTAAGCACGATCTGATCTCCCTCGGTCAGGATCATCGCCTGCAGCACATTGACGAGCTGGGCGATATTCGCCATGGTGACGCGATCGCAATGGTTGTTGAACAGATTAAGGTTGATACCGGCTACGAGCGCGTCGCGGATCGTATTTTGCTGGTATAGGAAGCCGGGATTTGTGCCGGGCTCGACGTCGTACCATGTTCCCCATTCATCGACATACAGACCTACACGCTTCTCAGGGTCGTACTTGTCCATAATCGCCGAATGCTTGACGATGAGCTCTTCCATCTCGAGCGTGCGCCGCAAGGTGGTGAACCATTCCGTAACACCAAAGTCGAGCGCCGATCCTTTGCTCTTCCAGTCGCCGGTTGGCAGTGTATAGTAATGCAAGGTCAGCGCATCCATGTAACGGCCGGCATTGCGCATCAGCACTTCGGTCCACTCATAGTCGTGGGAGTTAGGTCCGCAGGCAATCTTCGTAATTTTGTTGTCGCCATAGTTGCGGACATAGGTTGCGTAACGGCGGTACTCGTCGGCATAATATTCCGGCCGCATATTGCCGCCGCAGCCCCAGTTCTCGTTGCCCACGCCAAAGTAGCTCAGCTTCCAAGGCTCTTCTTTGCCATTGGCCCGGCGCAGATTGGCCATCGGCGATTCGCCGTCGAAGGTCATGTATTCGACCCACTGCTGCATCTCGTGGACAGTGCCGCTGCCGAGGTTGCCGTTGACGTAAGGCTCTGCGCCGATCAGCTCGCACAAGCGGAAAAACTCATGTGTACCAAAATGATTGTTTTCTACGACGCCGCCCCAATGGGTATTAATCATACGTGGCCGCTGTTCAGCCGGGCCGATCCCGTCCTGCCAATGGTATTCATCGGCAAAGCAGCCGCCAGGCCAGCGAAGGACAGGAACCTTCAGCTCCCGGAGCGCTTCCAGCACGTCGTTCCTCATACCTTCGGTATTGGGGATAGGGGAGTCGTGGCCGACCCAGATGCCTTCATAGATGCATCGGCCCAGATGCTCGGAGAAATGGCCGTAGATGTTTTTGTTGATCGTGCCTTTGCCTGCTTGCGGACGAACAGTTACTTGTACCATAATAAGTCAGAGCTCCTCTCATATTAAGGGGTTGCAACGGGAATGAAGGTCTCCCGGATGATCAAGGTTGCCGGCAGCATGCGCTGTTCACCGGCAGTGGGGATATCGCCGCGGCCGTTGCGCAGAATCCGCATCAGCTCTGCGGAGAGCAGCTTCATGTCCAGATCGAAGGTGGACAAACCAGGGGCGAATTGGGAAGCCAGCTGGATATTATCGCAGCCGATCACGGCGAGTGCATCAGGCACGACTACCGTTTTCTCCTTCAATCGCTGGATCAGACCGACGGCCATCCAGTCATTGGCGGCGAATACAGCCTTGGGGCCGTCGCCGGCTGCCAGCCATTCCGCCAGTTGGGGGGCGGCATCGTAGCCGCCGGACCAATTCATTTTGCTAGTGATCGTAAACGCTTGCAATCCGTGTTCGTCCAGTGTGTCCAAAAAGCCTTGCTTGCGATGCAGCGCCGAAGGAAACCGTTCGGGACCCCCCAGCAGCGCGATCTGCCGGTACCCGGCTTCATGGAGCAGGATCGCAGCTCTCTCGCCGATCGCATAATCATCAAATCTAAGGTGGATTGCCCCCGGCAGCATCCCGTCTCCCTGCACGACAATAATCGTGCTGTAAGCTTGCGCAAGTGCGGCCTGAAGCTCTGGCGAGACGACACCGATTATGACGAGAGGCACCAGCGGATCTTGCGGGCCAATCTGTGTTTCATGGACCATGACGAGCGCGATGGCATGCAGGGCAGCCATTGTCGTCACCTCGACAAGAAATTCATTGTAAAACGGGTCGGTGCCTTTAATATCAGGCGAGCGAAACAAATGCAGTGTCTGAATCCGGGTTCTCGGCGTAGTATAAGTGCCTCTGCCCTGGGTCTGCGATAGCAGGCCTTCATCGACCAGTTGCTTGACGGCCGCACGGATACTGATTCTGCTTACGCCGAACTGCACCGCCAGCTCGCGTTCGGGAGCAATCCGCACCGGTGAAGACGACTGGAGCGCCAGGATCTGTTCCCTAAGCCGGGAAGCCAGCTGCTCGCGCAGCAGCGGTTTTTTGTTCATTCCATTCCTCCAATGCAATATTCCATACCAATGTAGTACCTTTGATGCCAATAGAGTACCAATTAACATCTGACTTGTAAAGCACTTTCTCCCGCATCTTTCATGATGAGTTGAAAAGGGGTACACTAAGTACCATATGCGATGCGCGATGCTGCTGGAGGAGGTTGGGGGATGAATCAGGATGGAGGGGAAGAGCCAGGAACGATCATGTTGTTTGACGGGTATTGCGGCATGTGCTGTCGGAGTGTGCAGTTTGTGCTGAAGCGCGACCGGAACGCCCGGTTCCGCTTCGCGTCCCTGCAGAGCCGCATCGGGCGCCGCCTGGTCAAGCGACATGGCGCTGAGGAGATTGATAGCATCATGCTCCTGCAGGATGGACAGCTATACGTGAAGTCGGATGCCGCGCTGCGTGTCGGCAGTCAGCTCGGCGGGCTCTGGCGGCTGTGCCAATGGTTGCTCCGCGTGCCGCGTCCATGGCGGGATGCGGTATATGACGGGGTCGCCCGCAACCGGTACCGCTGGTTCGGCAAGCGAGAGACGTGCATGCTGCCCGCCGCGCATGAAAGGGAGAGATTCCTGGAAGACGGATCGTGAGACAGTCGGCCGAGTGCCTGTAATCCGACGCAGCCGCGGCTTCGCTTCATACCTAAGAGGGCTGTCTCCTGGCGCACGCGGCCAGGAGACAGCCCTATCCTGCTGATCGCGGGTTAGCCGTTGATGACTTCGCCGCCGTTGATATGAAGCATCTGCCCGGTCATATAAGATGAATCGTCGCAGGCCAGATATACATACGCTGCGGCAAGCTCGCGAGGCTGTCCGGGACGCTGCATCGGCGTATCCGCACCGAATGTCGCGACTTGCGACTCCTCGAAGGTCGAAGGGATCAGCGGTGTCCAGATCGGTCCCGGAGCGACGCCGTTCACCCGGATGCCCCGGCCGGCGATGTTGGTCGAGAGCGAGCGCGTGAATGAGACGATAGCGCCTTTCGTTGCCGAGTAATCGAGCAGGTTGGCGCTGCCCCGGTATGCGGTGACGGAAGCGGTGTTGATAATGGCAGCGCCTTGCTTCAGATGCGGCAGGGCGGCCTTGGTCAGATAGAACATCGAGAAGATATTGGTCCGGAACGTTTTCTCAAGCTGCTCGTCGGAGATATCCTCCAACTGCTGTTGCGGATGCTGCTCGGCAGCATTGTTCACCAGCACGTCCAGCTTGCCGAACGTATCCATCGTCTGATTGATCACATCGGCACAAAAGCTGGCATCGCCAACATCGCCAGCCAGCAGGAGGCAGCGGCGCCCGGCTTGCTCGATGTGGCGCTGGGTCAGCTTGGCATCCTCATGCTCGTCAAGATAGACGACGACGACATCTGCGCCTTCTTTGGCGTAGGCGATGGCCGCGGCACGGCCGATCCCGCTGTCGCCGCCGGTGATGATGGCCACTTTGTCAGCGAGTTTGCCGGCAGCCTTGTAGCTGGCGGAGTCAAATTCCGGCAGCGGCGTCATCTCGGATTCGAGACCGGGCCGGCGATCCTGGTGCTGGGGCGGGTTGATCTGCTTTCCACTGCTTGAAGGCATGATATCCATCCTTTCCTGCGGGGACAAGCCCGAGTTGTAATTGCTGAATACTGCATGTACAAAAAAGGGTTGTTCTCGTTTCAATTATAAGTCTGACCCTTATTCCATGCATGCATTCAACGGAATGGCTGCACCGACAGAATCGGTGTCAACCGGTTCACCTTGAATTACCCCTCACCAGGAAAATGGAAACGCAGTAATCTCGTTGTCCCCGGCGTTCAACAGCATTAAAATATGCTCCATTGATAGTGGGAGGACATCTTCTGCAGCAGATGCAGGCCGGCGGTGCTGTTGCCTTTGCGGTTAAGCGCCGGGCCGATCACACCGATGCCGTAACGGCCGGGGACGAGCGCAAGGATACCGCCGGAGACACCGCTTTTGGCGGGGATCCCGGCCTGGATGGCAAATTCGCCGGAAGCGTTGTACATCCCGCAGGTAACCATAAACGTTTTGGCGATCTGAACATAACGGTAGGGGATGATCTCCTGACCGGTGACGAGGTCGAAGCCGCCGTTGGCGAGGACCATCCCCATGCGGGCCAACTGCTCGCAATTGACCTCAAGGGAGCATTGCCGGAAATAGACGTCCAGCACGTCTTCGACTTCGGTCTCATCGGAGAGAACATCGTTATCTTTGAGGAAATAAGCGAGCGAACGGTTGCGATGGGCAGTCTGCTTCTCCGACGTATATACTTCGTGGCTGTAATCAATTGTCGGGTCGCCGGCGATCAGGCGGAAAAAATCACGGATCCGGCTAAACTGCTCATCGATGGAATCGCCTTTGATTAGCGCTGTAACTGCGATGGCGCCGGCGTTAATCAAGGGATTGAACGGCTTGCCCGGCTCCACAAGCTCAAGCTTCAGCATCGAATTGTAATCGTCGCCCGAGGGCTCCATCCCGACATGGCGGAATACGTGCTCTTCGCCACGATCCATCAGGGCAAGCAGTAAAGTGAATACTTTGGAAATACTCTGCATCGTAAATGACAGACTGCAGTCGCCTGCGGTCACGAAGTCACCGTTAGTATCGATCAGCATGCAGCCAAGGGCATCGGCCGGCGCATGAGCGAGCTCGGGGATATAATCGGCGACTTTGCCATCGGAGGCAGCCTGTCGGCTCTGGTTGAGCCATAACGGAAGATGCTTCGTGATATGTTCCATTTCGGCTGTAGGCATAGCGGCGCTCCTCTCCACGTTTTATTTCTCTTGCTCACTACTTCGACACAGGTCCAGGCACTCCCTGCGATCACCGGACACTTTGCCAGGATGCCGACTGAATCGAGGAAAAATATGCTATGATATATGATAATGGAATGAATGCTGGTGGAGGGGAAATATGGGCAAATTTCTAATATTCTCGCTGCTGTGGTGGATCGTCGGCAATCCGTTCATCGCCATCCTCATCCTGCTGGTCGTCCTGTATTTGCTGGACCGGCGTTTTCTGGGACTCTCGCCAAGTCTTGCGAAGCCGCTGCGGCGCCGCAGCCGGATCGCCAAGCTGCGTCAGCAGCTGATGCTCAATCCCAATGATATCGCGGCCAAGCATGAGCTGGCGCGGGCACTGATCGAGCGCAAGAGTTACCGGGATGCCCGGAAGACGCTTGAATCCATGGGAGACGCGCTGGAGGATTCGGCCGAGTACTGGGACGATCTCGGGACGGCCTATCTGCAGACCGGCGAGCCGGAGAAGGGTGAAGAGGCGATCGGACGCGCCTTGTCTATCAATCCGCGGGTGAAATACGGCGAGCCGTATCTCCGGCTGGCCGGTCTATACAGCCAGCGGGGGCAGTCAGAGACGGCGATTCGCTATCTGGAGGCTTTTGGCGTCATTCATTCATCCTCCAGCGAAGCGTATTACAAGCTAGGTCTTCTGTACACACAGCTCGGACGCAGCCAGGAGGCGCGTCAGGCATTCGACGAGGCGGGGCTGATCTATCAGTCGCTGCCGCGCTACAAGAAACGCCAGGAGCGGAGATGGGCGCTGCTCAGCAAGCTGCGCAAGATGCGGGCCTGAAGCTTGATCATTAGACCAGGGGATGTTGCATGACGATGAAACGAATGCCGTGGTGGAAAACCTTACTACTTGTCGTTGTTATTGTTGGCAGCACGCACGCCATTTATTATCAGCTGACCAGGCAATCGCTCGAGGACAGCCTTAACCACGAGCTTGACGCGGTTGCCGGGCAGGTGGAGATCTCGATCGAGCAGTCCAGGCTTGGCGCGGAGAAGTATCAGGAGCAGATCGGACGACAGCTGCGCAGCGTCTCGATTGCGGCGCAGTATGCGCTTGATGCGGATATCGAAAATGTGCGTAACGAGCAATTGGTTGAACTCAGCGAGCGGCTCGGCGTGCTGCACATTACGCTGCTCAAGCGGACCGAGGACAATATCGTACTCTATAAATCATCCGATCCCCAGCAGCTGGGCCTGAAGACAGGGACATGGAAGCCTTGGTACGAGGCGTTCAACCAGTTGTTCGACGACCATCAAGTAACGATTGACTGGGGGCAGTCGCTGGACAATTTCTGGACGGGACCATTTGAAGTCGCCACTTCGGATACGAGCAAAGTGCGTAAATGGGGATATTATTATGACGGTACGACCAATTACATCATCGATCCGTACGTCAGTTACGAGCTCCAGGAGGCATATGAAGCCGTGACGGGCGCCAACCGGCTAATCGAGCAATCGCTGCGCAAAAACGCCTCTATTCTTGAGATCGGCGCCGTCAATCCGAGCACCTATCCACTTGGCGAACAACTGACCGAAACCGAGCTCGGAGAAGAGCTGCGCCATATTACACAGCTGCCGGTATTTTATGGTTCCAATAACTACACCGACAGCAGGGAGCTCGAGCATATCGCTGCCGCTTACGCGACCAATCAGCCAGTAACGGTCAAGGCTGTGATGGGCGGCAAGACGGTGATGAAAAAATATGTCCCGGTCACGATCGACCGAGTGGCGAGCATCCTCGATGCCGATGGTCTGCCGCTGGAACGCTATGTCTTGACCGTGGTCTCCGACTACCGGCACGTCCAGTCGACGCTGACCCGCCAACATCTCATGCTGGCGGCGCTCGCTGCTGTCATGATCATCTGCACGCTGGTGTTGATCCGGAATGTGAGGCGTACCGAGAGGGCTGCGGCCAATCATGAGGCCGCGGGGACTTATGAGATTCGCCAACATGCAGCAATGTTGCACGCGCTTGCCAGAGAGGGCAAGGTAGAAGAACTGCAAGCCTATACACAGCGCTGGCTGGACGATACCGAACGGGATCCGCAGTAGCCGCACAGATCTGACGAACCTAACAAGCCTTCATGCGGGATTTACCGACGTGAGGGCTTTTTTGCTTCGTAATAGAATTTATTTCCGGGCTCTTATGTGTGGTATAATTGAAAGATGCCTTTATGAACGGAGGAGTCTGAGGATATGACCGCAAGCCTAGCCGATGGACAGTGGAATGCTATAAACAAGCAACTGATCGCACATGCCACCGAGTCGGTGCTGGAGCAAGGGATGACTTGCTTCCGGGGCGGCATGGTCCGGTCCGTGGAACCGACAGCCGAAGATAGAGTTTACGGGTTTGTGGCAGATGAGCGGATACTTGCCGTCATCCTGGATCTGGATCATCTCGGCTACAGCAAATGCACCTGTGAGGCAGACATGTGCTGCAAGCATCTGATAGCGGTATGGTATGCCTTTTGTGCGCGGCTCGGGATCGATCCCCAGTCCGTACACGAGCATCTGAAGCGCGGCGAGATTGCCGGCTACGGAACGCCGCAGAGAGAGCGCGACGGACGGGAGCGGCCCTCGAGCCCCGGCGAGGAGGGCGGCGTCGCTGCATGGCGAGCGTGGTTCCAGGAGGTGTACGGCGAGGTGTGGCAGCAGTGCCGGCAGTCGCTACACCCGATGCAGTCGGTGCTGTCGGAGATGAAGGGCTCGGCCAAATACTGGGATAAAGCCAGGCAGCGGTATCATTGGCTTCACACGATCGAATTTGTGCTGGAACAGGTGGAGCTGGCCTATGCGGCCACTGATTCATACAGCCGTTACTATTACGAGATGTCCTTCACCCGCTCCGTCGACCCGTGGATCGCTCATTTTCATGAGCTTACGGAGTCGCTAAGCTTTGTGAAACTGACTCCTTGGGAGGAGAGCTGGCTGGAAGCGCTGATCGAAGCGCTGCGGACCATGGCGTTAGCTCCTGAGCCGAGTCTGCTGCGATGGGACCGGTTGTATCATCTCATCTGGGAGCGGCTGGCTGCGGAGCAGACATGGCGGCAGACCGAACAGCAGAAGCTGGAGGCGCTGCTCGGCCACAACGCCGGGCTAGAGAAGCGGCAGCTTACTTTTATTCAAGCCGCTATGGCCCACTTTGATGTCGTAGCCTATCAGGATGAGGAGGCTGTGGACCGGCTGCGGGACGTTGATTTCGACCGGATCGCGGATCTGGTCTACAGCTTTGCGGATCAACGGCTCGAAGAGCGGGCGTGGGGGGCCTTCCGGCGGTGGATGGATTATCTCCACGAGCAGTTGGCTGACTGCCGCAATGCGGCGATCCTGCGCCCCTATCTTGCCCTGTGCCGTCAGGCCGATGTTCGTCAGCCTGAAGCGGGCCGCCTGTGGTCCGAGCGGATGATAGCGCTGCTCCCGCATGCGTATGCCGAGCTCTCGGAGCATTGGCTGGAGCGCGCCGATTACGAAGCGTGGGCCGATCTGCAGCTCTTCATCGGCGCCCGGCCGCAGGAGCTGGATGTTCAGGATCTGCGAGCTGTCGCCAGGCATGCGCCTTCCGTGCTGATCCCGCTCTACCATCAGGCTGTGGACGAAGCGATCCTCTCGCGCAATCGTCAAGGTTACCGCAACGCCGTCAAGCTCATGAAGAAGCTGGAGAAGCTCTATCAAGCCGACGGCCGCCACGGCCAATGGGAGAGCTTCGTGGATCACCTCTCCCACAAGTACCAGCGCCTCCGGGCGCTTCAGGAAGAACTGTGGAAAGGAAAGGTTGTGACATGAGCAAGCCGATGGAAACGAAAAGCTGGATCGTCGATGGCCGCTGGCTGCCAGGGGAAGGTCTCTGGCTATCGGGCGCAGGGTGGCAGGGCTCGGTGCAGCGGCTCAAGTATCTGCTATTCGCCTGGCATGCAGGGTCATGGTATGGCGCGGAGGCCGAGGAGCGCCGGGTTGATGGATATGACGGACTGCTGCTGCCGCCTCTCATGGCAATGGATTATGCGTCTTCTCCGCAGCCGGTGCGTCTCCTGGCTGTGCAGTGGTCCGCCCAGGCCTCCCTGCTGCTGACGAGCGCCCGGCTGATCCGCCGTTGTCTGCTGCACGGCTGGTATGCCCCCCAGCCGGCGGGCTGGCAGGCGGGCGGTCAAAGGTGGCAGCTTTGGCTGCCTGCGTCTGACCGCCGTGAAGAGGCTGACACGGCGGCGCTGGAAGCAGCCGATCCTGTTGTACTTCACGACTGGCTCAGTCTGGCCGTCGATGAGGCGATTGCCAGAGATCCGGGGGCTGCCGCGGCAGCACAGGAGCTGAGCGGCCGCCTCAGAGGCGGCGAAGGCGGGGAGGATGAAGAGGAGTGGTGGGTAGCGGCGGGCTGGAAGAGGGATGACACCCCCTTCCGGATCCTCCTGCAGCTGCTGGAGCCGGGAGAGCATGCAGGCTGGCGGCTGGCGATCGTCCTGCAGGACAAGGACCGTACTGCCCGCAGATTTGTCGTGCAGCGGGGCCAGGGCTCCTTGGGCTGGACCGCTTACCCCGAAGATGAAGAGGCGGCACTGGAGTTCCCAGGCAGCTGGAAGACCGAGCTGGCGGCTGTGATGGAGAAGGAGGAACGCCGCTGGCAGCGGGTCTTTCCTGAGTGGGAAGACCCGCTGCACCCGGGACGGATCCGGCTGGCGCTGGAAGAGCAGGAGGCATGGATGTTCCTCGAGGAAGGCAGCCTGCGGCTGCTTCAGGCGGGCGGCTCGGTCCTGCTCCCGGGATGGTGGGAAGCGGCGCGCAGACGCAAGCCGCGGCTCAAAGCCAAGGTCAAGTCTTCGGTGGGGTCTGCCGAGCAGTCGATGTTCGGACTGGATCAGATCGTTCAGTTCGATTGGAAGCTGGCCGTAGGCGATCTCGACCTTAGCGAGGAAGACTTCATGCAGATGGTCCGCGAGAATCGCAGGCTCCTGCAGATGGGCAATGAATGGGTACATCTGGATGCCGGGGATCTGCGGCGATTGCAGCAGTGGATGAAGCGCTCTGGCAAGAAGCGGGGCCTCACCTTCCGGGAAGTGCTGGAGCTGCATCTGCGCGGCGAGTCGGTAGATATGGAGTCGCAAGAGGAACAGGAGGAGGGCCTTCGCACCGAGATCGAGCTGAACCAGCATCTCGAACGATGGCTGGAGCAGCTGCAGTCAGTCTCTGAACTGCCGCTGATCGACAAGCCGGCGGGGTTTGCCGGCGAGCTGCGGCCCTATCAGCTTCAAGGCGTATCGTGGCTTGCTTTTTTGCGCAGCTTCGGCCTGGGTGCCTGTCTTGCGGATGATATGGGACTGGGCAAGACGATTCAGTTT
The DNA here is from genome assembly GCF_047238105.1 of Paenibacillus jepli. Taxonomy (NCBI): domain Bacteria; kingdom Bacillati; phylum Bacillota; class Bacilli; order Caryophanales; family Paenibacillaceae; genus Paenibacillus; species Paenibacillus jepli. The sequence continues at coordinate 1,086,241 of NZ_JBDFMD010000001.1, read as the reverse complement.
ACCGCCTATCTGCTGCACATTAAGGAGATCGAACGTCAGCTGGCCTCAGCGACTGCGGGACATGAAGAGGCCGGCCCCGGCAGCTCGCCGTCTCTGCTTATCTGTCCGACATCGGTTATCGGCAACTGGGAGAAAGAGCTGGAGCGATTTGCGCCATCCCTGCAGACGCGGATTCATTATGGTCCGCGGCGCGCCAAGGGAGAAGAATTCGCCGCAGCCGTAAAAGGCGCTGATCTGGTCATCACCTCCTATGCGCTGGCTCCGCTGGATGAGGAGGAGCTCAGCAGTATCGAATGGAATGCCCTGTGCCTTGACGAGGCCCAGAATATCAAGAATATCTATACGAAGCAATCAGCTGCCATCCGCCGGCTCCCGGCCTATCATCGCATTGCGATGACCGGCACGCCGATGGAGAACCGGTTGACCGAGCTGTGGTCGATCCATGATTTCATGAATCCGGGCTATCTGGGCCAGCTCGCCAAGTTCCGGAGGGAGGTCGTGCAGCCGATCGAGCGAACGCGGGACAGCGAACAGATCCGGCGATTGCGGCAATGGGTCAATCCATTCATGCTTCGGCGGCTCAAGAAGGATCCGGCGATCCAGCTGGAGCTGCCTGAGAAGAATGAAGCGCGGACCTATATCTCGCTTACGGTGGAGCAGGGTACGCTCTATGAGAATACGGTAAGCGAGCTGCTGGAGAAACTGGATACCCTCACGCCGATGCAGCGGCGGGGGCTGATTCTGGCTACGCTGACCAAGCTCAAGCAGCTATGCAACCACCCCGCACTCCTCCTCAAAGACAGTCGGATCGCGTTGGAACAGTGGGACCCGATGCGCTCCAACAAAATGACGCGGCTGCTGGAGATGATCGAGGAGATCGCTGCCGAGGGAGAGCGTTGCCTTATTTTCACACAATTTGTGGGTATGGGCCGGATGATTCAGCAGCAGCTGCAAAAGCAATTTGGGTGGCAGGTGCCTTATCTTCACGGTGCGGTTCCGAAGGAAGAGCGCGATGCGATGATCGATGATTTTCAGAACGGCAGGACGCCGGGCTGCGCTTTCGTCCTGTCTCTCAAAGCCGGCGGCACCGGGCTCAACCTGACCGCTGCCAATCATGTGTTCCACTTTGACCGCTGGTGGAACCCTGCAGTGGAGAACCAGGCGACGGACCGGGCGTTCCGGATCGGCCAGTCGCGAACAGTACAGGTACACAAGTTTGTGACGCTCGGGACGCTGGAGGAGAGGATCGACGAGATGATCGCCAGGAAGCAGATGCTCAACGATCAGGTCGTCAGCGCATCGGAGAACTGGATCACGGAGCTCTCCAATGAGGAGCTGGCATCCTTGTTCACCTTGCGCAAAACTTTGGTTGATGGATAGGTTCAGACGGGAGGGAGTCAGATGGGTATGAGCGGCGATCCGAGACAGCGGATAAAGCAGTTGAAAGCCAGACTGAAGGGGGAAGTGCCGCCAGTGGCGCCGGACGGCGGGGGGCAGCGCACTGCGGAAGAGGAGCTCCCGGAATTGCCGGCGCAAGCCAGGCTGCTCGCCCAGGCTTCGCCGGAATGGCAGACCGTGTATGAGGGCGTCCGCAAGTCGGTGCTCGGTCTGCGGGGAGGGACTGGAGAACAGGAGTAGCGAGGCTTACGTCTCGGAGAGCTCGTCGAGCGTCCTGCCCAGGCTCGGTGCCATATGGGTGAGGAACCATTCCACCTCGGGCATCTCCAGCTTGGCCAGCGATTGCTCGGTCTGGCCTTTGGCGACCATGAATTCGCGGTTGCCGGAGGACAGCTCGGAGACGCATTTAAGATAGGCATCCAGCAGATCGGCGGCTTTGAGATAGCGCAGCAGTTCCCGGTCAGGGTTCGCACCCGCTTCCCCATCGGAGAGACCGTCATCCGGCAGCAGCAGGGCTGTATATGTCTCATGCAGCGGCGCGGGGACCATGCCCAGCAGCCGTTCGGCGGCCATGCTTTCGATCTCGCGGAAGCTGGCCAGCATCTTGGGATTATGATGCTTGACCGGAGTCGGGATGTCGCCGGTGAACACTTCCGTCGCGTCATGGAACAGTGCCATCGCGGCTGCGCGGTCGCTGTTCAGCCGGCGTCCGTAGACGCGGTTGCCGATCTCGCACAGCATATGAACCAGCAGTGCCACATGGTACGAGTGCTCAGCGACAGTCTCGCGCGTCGTGTTGCGCATCAGACTCCAGCGCTCGATATACTTCAAACGGTACAGGTAGGCAAAAAAATGGGATTCCATCGGCAGATGCTCCTTCTACGGAATTCCATTTGATCATATCAGGCACGGCCCCCCTTTGTACAGCGAGGACGAGGGGCTGGTTAGATGCCGAATAGCATTTTCTATGATATAGTGTCTTCATAAGGTTGCTATTTTGAGAGGGGAGAGCGGTACGTAATGCAGCACTTCGAACAAAGCGTATATGATCTGATCGTGGAGACGTCCACCAATCTGCCCGGAGATGTACGACGGGCGATTCGTGCGGCGCGGGAGGCAGAGGACCGGGCGACGCGCGCGGGACTGTCGCTCTTGACAATCGCCAACAATATCGAGATGGCTGAGACCAAGGTTTCGCCCATCTGCCAGGATACGGGAATGCCTACATTTGTCGTGCATACGCCGGTAGGCGCCAACCAGCTGCTCATGAAGGAGCAGATCCGCTCGGCAATCGCCAGAGCGACGAAGGACGGCAAGCTGCGGACCAACTCTGTCGACTCGCTCACCGGCGCCAACACGGGGGACAATCTCGGCCCCGGCACGCCGGTCATCCACTTCGAGCAGTGGGAGAAAGACGATATCGATATCCGCCTGATCCTCAAAGGAGGCGGCTGCGAGAACAAAAATATCCAGTACAGCCTGCCTGCCGAGCTGGACGGGCTGGGCAAAGCGGGACGGGATCTCGACGGCATCCGCAAATGCATCATGCACGCCATCTATCAGGCCCAGGGCCAAGGCTGCAGCGCCGGCTTCATCGGCGTGGGGATCGGCGGCGACCGCACGACCGGCTACGAGCTGGCCAAGCAGCAGCTGTTCCGTCGTGTCGATGATACGAATGACCATCCCGATCTCGCGGCCCTGGAGGAGTATGTCATGCTCCATGCCAATAAGCTTGGCATCGGTACGATGGGCTTCGGCGGCGAGGTTACGCTGCTCGGCTGCAAGGTAGGAGTCATGAACCGTCTGCCAGCGAGCTTCTTTGTCTCCGTGGCCTACAATTGCTGGGCTTACCGCAGACAAGGCGTGCTCCTGAATGCGGAGAGCGGCGAGATCAAGTCATGGATCTACCCGCAGGGGCAGGAAGTCGATATGGCCGAGCCGACCCCCGAGCCGCAGCCCGCGGCAGAGGCTGCCGGAGCCGAGCGCCGCGAGGTTGTCCTGCAGACGCCGATCTCCGAAGAGCAGATCCGCAGTCTGCGGGTAGGCGATATCGTCGTCATCAACGGCGAGATGCACACCGGCCGGGACGCGCTGCACAAGCATCTGATGGATCATGATGCGCCGATCGATCTGGAAGGCTCGGTCATTTATCATTGCGGACCGGTCATGCTCAAGGACGATGCCGGCTGGCATGTCAAGGCCGCCGGACCGACGACCAGTATCCGCGAGGAGCCTTACCAGGGCGATATCATCAAGAAATTCGGCATCCGCGCGGTCATCGGCAAAGGCGGCATGGGCGCCAAGACGCTTGCTGCCCTGCAGGAGCATGGCGCTGTCTATCTCAATGCCATCGGCGGCGCAGCCCAATATTATGCCGAGTGCTTCAAGCAGGTGAACGGCGTCGATTTCCTCGAATTCGGCATTCCGGAAGCGATGTGGCATCTGAAGACCGAAGGCTTTGCCGCGATCGTGACGATGGACGCCCACGGCAACAGTCTTCATGCAGATGTCGAAAAGGATTCCTTCGTCAAGCTCACCGAGCTGAGGGAACCGGTATTCAAATAATAAGCGGGGGATGAGTGACGCGATTATTCGGATTAGCCTTCAACCAATGGTTTGAGAAATGGATGTTCTTCATTGTCCCCGGATCTCTTGTCCTGGGGTTTCTTTTTTCGGAGCCCTTGCTGCCTTTTGTAGATTGGGTTCCCTACCTGTTTGCTTTTGTCACGCTGACGATGGCGATCGGCTGCAGTCTTGAGGCGCTGCGGGTCGTACTGATGAGGCCGCTGCCAATCCTGTGGTCGCTGTCCACAGCTCACCTGCTGCTGCCTCTGATTGCATTTGGGATGGGAGTGCTGCTGTTCGGTGCGGCTTCCCCTTACACTGTAGGATTCGTCCTGTTTGCGCTGATCCCGCTGGGTGTCTCGTCGGTGATCTGGGTCAGCCTCTCCGGTGGCAGCATCGCTCTGATGCTGGCGCTGGTCGTCGTCGATTCGGCGATCAGTCCGCTTGTCGTGCCATTTGGCATCCAGCTGTTCTTCGGTACAGGCGTAGAGGTGGACACCGGCAAGATGATCACGGATCTGCTCGTTATCGTCGTGCTCCCTACCGTGGCAGGCGTGCTCCTGCATCAGCTGACGAGGGGCCGTATCAACGATACTGTCCGGCCTGTGGCGGCGCCATTGTCCAAGCTGTGCTTTGTTGCGGTAGTCGCGCTCAACGCTTCGGCGATCGAGCCGTACGTGATGGAACTCAAGGGAGATCTGCTGATGCTGGCGCCGGCAGTCATTGCGCTGGTCGGCATCAGCTACGCTGCGGGCTTCTTCAGTGCCTTGCCGTTCCGCGACCGTGAGCTGCTCGTTACCCTTTCCTATGCTTCGGGGATGCGCAATATTTCGCTGGGGATCGTCCTGGCACTGGGGTATTTCAGTCCGGCGGCAGCGGTACCCGTAGTGCTCGGGATCATGATCCAACAGCCGGTGGCGACGCTTCATTTTTACGTTTTACAAAAGTTTAACAAAAGGAAGTCTGGCATTCCCCGGCAGGGACAGGTACGATAGTCACGGGTAAGCATGCGAGCAAAAGGACGGGATTGGCGAATGAACCGTTTTCGTGTAAGACTCACTTTGATAATCATCGGCATGATCGGCCTGTCCGTGCTCACGGCAGGCCTCTTCATGGCGCACACCTTCCGCAACAATCATCTCGACGCCTTGCAGGACAATATGCTGCGGGAGATGAAGATCATTATCTCGACCATGGAATGGAGGAGCGGCGCGCCCGAGGAAGTGTATGACTACTTCACGGACACGGCGCAGGAGCTTCACCGGATCTCCGGGGTCCGCGTTACATTCCTCCGGGGGGACGGCACTGTGCTGGGCGATTCCAGCCATGATCCGCGCTTGATGGAAAATCACTATGACCGGCTCGAAATTCAGGAAGCCCGCGAGCATGGCGTCGGCCGCCAGATCCGGCGCAGCGATACGACCGAGGTCAACTACATGTACGTGGCAGTGCCCGTCACCCCGGGGTCCGAGGCGAGCGATATGGTGCGGCTGGCTATGAGTCTGGAAGATGTCGATCAGAGTGTAGGGGAGCTGTGGAGTGTCGTTCTGTTCGGCTTGCTGGGGCTGTTCGTGCTGGCTGCACTCGTCAGCTACCGGATCGCCAGAGGCTTGACGCGGCCGCTCGAATCCATCACCCGGGTGGCGCAGCGCATCAAAAATATGGATTATCAGGCGCGGGTCCCGCTCCAGAAGTCCGATGAGATCGGGGAGCTGGCGCATGCCATCAATGCCATGGCTGACAGCCTGCAGGGACAGATGCGACAGCTCAAGCAGAACGAGACCCGTCTGGAGAGCGTCCTGGACAATATGATCAATGGCATCGTGATGATTGACCGGGAGGGAAAGATCGTGCTCCTCAACCGGATGGCGGAAGAGGTGCTTGGCTTCTCGGCCAAAGAGCTGGTCGGCAGGCATTTCGCCGAAGCCAAGCAGCAGTATGAGCTCGCTCAGATCATCCAGGAGGGGCTGGAGGAACGCGAGCATATCCGAGAAGAGATCCCGTTCTACTATCCGGACGAACGGCTGCTTGAGATTCATCTTGTCCCCGTGTTCCACACGAGGGAAGAGTTCGGCGGCGTACTGCTGGTGCTGCGGGATGTGACCGAGATCCGCCGGCTCGAGCGGATGCGCAGTGAGTTTGTGGCCAATGTCTCGCATGAGCTGAAGACGCCGATCGCGGCGGTCAAGGGCTTTGCCGAGACGCTGCTGGGCGGGGCGGTCAATGATCCAAACACGGCCAATTCATTCCTTCAGATCATCTTCGACGAAAGCGAACGACTGAACCGTTTGATCGGTGATATTCTCGAGCTGTCCAAAGTCGAATCGCGGCGCGTGCCGCTGCAGCTGTCGCCGGTTGAGATGTCTTCGGTCGTATCGCGGACCATGGAGTTTATCGCGACGGAGGCAACCCGTAAAAATATCGCGCTGGAAATGTCGGTCGCTGAAGGGATCTACGTGGAAGCGGACGAGGACCGGCTGCATCAGATCCTGATCAATCTGCTGTCCAATGGGGTTAATTATACCCCCGAGGGCGGCAAGGTATCTGTCAAGGTGGAGCCGCTTCGGCAGCCAGGTGCGCAGGAATCCCAGGATTATGATATGATCAGGATCACCATCGCCGATACTGGCATCGGTATTCCCAAAAAAGATCTGCCGCGCATTTTTGAGCGTTTCTACCGGGTGGACAAGGCGCGTTCACGGAGCTCCGGCGGCACCGGGCTGGGGCTGTCGATTGTGAAGCACCTTGTCGAGCTGCACAAGGGGACGATCGTTGTAGACAGCTCGCCGGGCGTCGGCTCAACGTTTACGATCGAGCTTCCGGTGCTCCAATCGTAGTAATGCATCGGCAGGTGTGGTATGCTAGAGTATATTCGTGCCGCGTCCAGAAGGGCGCACAAGAGAGCGGTAGAGTAGCTACGCAACAGTACATTACGCGGTAGACGAACACGCGAAGCTGGAGGTTTACATGTCGCAGAGGGTGCTGGTCATCGAGGATGAGCCGACGCTGGCTCGTCTCTTGTCTTATAATTTGTCGCAAGAAGGCTATGAGATTACAGTTGCCGATCATGGCGGAGAAGGATTGCAGACCGCGCTGCAGCGGAGCTTTGATTTGATCATCCTGGATATTATGCTGCCGGGGATGAACGGCTTCGAGATTCTGGGCAAGCTCAGACAGAACGGAGTATCGACTCCAGTGATCATCCTGACGGCCCGCAATGCGGAGGAAGAGGTCGTCCAGGGGTTGAAGCACGGCGCGGACGATTATATTACCAAGCCGTTCGGCGTAGCGGAGCTGCTCGCACGGGTATCGGCGGTGCTGCGGCGCACACGCAACGAGGATGTCCGGCAGACGGACACCTCGGAGAAAGTGATCGTCGCAGGCGAGTTGGCTATCTATCCTGACAAGTATGAGGTGCTCTTGCAGGAGGAGATCATCCCGCTGCGGCCCAAGGAGTTTGAAGTACTGCTGTATCTGGTCCAGCGGCCGGGCATGGTCATCACCCGCGACGACCTGATGAACGTCGTCTGGGGGTTCGATTATATCGGCGGACAGCGTACGGTGGATGTCCATGTCAGCTCGCTCCGCAAGAAGCTGGAGCTGGGACAGGAGTCTGTCCGGATCGAATCGATCCGCGGCGTCGGATACAAGCTGGTTATGCCGAAGAGGCTCACTTCACCGAAGTAGACGGTGAGTGAGTCTTTTTTCGATCCACAGCCAGCCGGTTGCACTTGAATGTTATGGAGTGAAAGTCTATTATTATTTTGTGAAGTGGAATACTTCTTCAATTTGAGGAGTGTATGCAATGTCCAAACCTAAAGGGTTTTCCGAAGGCGCCAATACCTTGCTTGTAATATCCAGCATCTACGAAGCGCTGACCAAGACCGAGAAGAAAATCGCGGACGTCATTCGGAAAGATCCAGAGGCGGTCGTATACGTAACATTGACAGACTTGGCCGAGATGGCGGGAGTGGGGGAAACCTCGGTGTTGCGCTTATGCCGCAAGATCGGTTTTAAAGGCTACCAGGAGTTCAAGCTGGCGTTGGCTCAGGATCTGGTCGTACCGATCAAAAATGTGCATAGTCAAATTGAGGAAACCGATGATCTGCATGACATCGCAGCCAAAATCACGGTGGAAAATACGAAGTCCATCGAAAATACGCTTAATCTTCTCGATATGGCACAGATGGAGAAGGCGATCGATGCGATCGGCAAGTCGAAGAAGCTGTACTTCTTCGGAGTCGGATCGTCGGCCAATACCGCGTTGGACGGCAAGTACCGTTTTATGAGGTTGGGCTATAATACCGAGGTTGTCACGGACCCGCATATCATGGCGATGAATGCGATTCTGATGGAAGAGGGCGATGTATTGTTTGCCGTATCAACGTCCGGCAGTACGAAGGATATCGTGGACGCCGTCAAGATTGCAAAGCAAAAGTCGGTCTTCTTTATTTGTCTGACCAGCCATCTGCGCTCACCACTGACGCAATATGCCGACGTGGTGCTGCTCTCCAAGTCCCGGGAGACGCCGCTGCAGGGCGGCGCCTTCTCGTCCAAGCTATCGCAGATTCATGTGCTGGATATTTTGACTACAGCCACCGCGATCCGGTATCGGACGAAGACGTATGATGCGCTGGAGCAAACCTCCAAAGCGGTGGTCCACAAAATTTATTGAAAACGATTGAAATGGAGTAATGGTCCGTAATATAATTTGAATATGAAGAAATTATCCATACGTACCTTGGGGCGTATGGATTTTTTTATTAACCACACAGGAGTGAACGCCACGTATGAACAAGATTGTATATGTTCCTTTGGACGAAAGACCTTGCAATTATGACTATCCGCTTTATCTGGCGGGAATGACGGATCTTCATCTGGCGGTGCCCAGCCGCTCCGTGCTTGGCGACAAGAAACGGCCTGCGGATACGGAAGCGGTGACTCAGTGGCTGCTGAAGGAAGCCGCCGACGCCGACTATGCGTTGATCAGTATCGATATGCTTCTCTACGGAGGCATTGTGCCGTCACGGCTTCATCAACTGGACCTCTCAGAGCTGGAGCGGCGAATGACCAGGCTGCGCGAGCTCAAGACAGCCAATCCAGCCTTGAAGCTGTATGCCTTTCATCTCATTACAAGAGCGCCTGCGTATTCGAGCAGCGAGGAAGAGCCGGACTACTATGCCGATTATGGCCGGGAGCTGTACGATTATGGATGGCTGATAGACAAGCGCAAGCGAGACGGACTGGACCCGGCGGAAGAAGAACGGTTAACGCATATTGAACAAAAGGTGCCGAGCGCCGTTTTTGATGATTTTCTGGGCAGACGGGAGGTGAACAAGCAGATGAACCATCGCTCTGTCTCGCTGACAGACGGAGGCGTCATCGATTATCTGGTCGTGCCGCTGGATGACAACTCCGTATACGGCTATACCTCTTCGGAGCAGCGGAGCCTCGTGCGGCTCGTGGAGGATGGCAATCTGCTTGACCGCATCGCGGTATACCCCGGCGCGGACGAGATCGGATGTACGATGTTCAGCCGCATTTTTTGCGAGCTTCATCAGTATGAGCCGCTGGTTCATGTCAGATACTCCTCGACCCTTGGTCCTTCCATTGTGCCCAAATACGAGGACCGCACCTTGAACGAGAGCATCAAGCATCATGTCATGGCATCGGGCGGTTGCGTGGCGGACGGATTTGAAGCTCCCGATCTCTACTTGATGGTTCATTCGCCGGCTATAAGCGGAGTCGCGGTCGCAGAGACAACGGATCGCTACGACTCGCGTCATCAGTCGTACGTCTCCGAGATCAACAGGCGTGAATTCGCAAGCACCATCGAAAGATACGCCCGTCATGGCAAAGTGATGGCGCTGGCGGATGTAGCCTTGTGCAACGGCGGGGATGACATCTTGATGAAGCTGCTCGCCAAAAAATGCTTGCTGGACAAACTGGACGGGTATGCAGCATGGAATACGTCGGGCAATGCGCTCGGTACGGTAATCTCCCACGCGATCATTACAGCCTTCAACCGAGCGCAGCCTCAGCAGTGCCCGCAGAAGGAAGCGGCAAGCCGCATGTATTATTGCTACCGGCTCCTCGAAGACTGGGGGTATCAGTCTGTCGTGCGACAGGCCATTACCGAGGAGCTGCTGCCGAAGCTGGACGCTTCCTACTTCCGCATTGAACATGTACAACAAGAAGTGGAGCGGCAGATTGAACAGCAGTTGCAGCAGTTTGCCGAACAATACCTCGCTTGGGGAGAGCCGCTGAACATATCGGACGTATCCATGCCCTGGAAGCGAATGTTTGAAATCGGCTTCCGGCTGGAGAGTGAGTAATAATTATTCAGGCTGTCCTCAAAAGACCGAAGAGGGATGGAATCGATGGAAAGAACGATCCGTGACCGGAGGTCTTATGGTGAGGACAGTCTGATCGATTTTGGAGTATTCCTCCTGAATTTTAATTTAAAAAGGAAAAGTCCTTTACAACCAATCTTACACGGAGGTATAATGGCTTCAAGAACTTCATCATTAGTAGCATATTTAGGGGGACTGAGTGAATGATGTGGAACAGAAAAGGGATCAAGACGACGCTTGCTTTGATGTTGACGGCTGCCCTCGTTGCTTGCGGGAACGGCAACCACAGCGAAAGCCCTGCCGGAGCGGACCAAGGCAGCAGCAGCCCGCCGGTCCAAAAGACCGAAGTCAGCTTCTGGTATTTGTGGGGCGGTGTTGAAGGGGAGTATGTAGAGGAACTGATCTCGGAGTTCAATGCGAGCCAGGAGCACTATGAAGTGAAAGGCTTGTCCGTGCCGGATATGCAAAAAATTATCGTGGCGATCTCCAGCGGAGAAGGTCCGGACGTCACGGACAACTTCAGCAACAATACGGCATCTTACGTAGAGAAGGGCATGCTTCAATCGCTTGACGAGTATATCGAACGAGACAACTACGATCTATCGGACTTTGTGCCGGCGGCGCTGGAGTCCGGCCGCTACGAAGGCAAGCTGTATGCGTTGCCGATTAACGTCAACTTCAACATGATGTTCTATAACAAAGCGCTGCTGGCGGCAGCTGGATATGACGGACCGCCTCAGAGCGAAGAAGAGCTGCTGGAGTATGCCATCAAGCTGACGGAGACCAATGCCGACGGCACCATCAAGGTGATGGGCTTCCCCGACTTTCCGAACGTGTATTATACCAATAGCATGGCGTTTGCCATGGGCGGCGACTTCATCTCCGAAGACGGCAAGACGTTGACGCCGGACAATGAAGGCATGAAGAAGGGCATCGAGCTGATGCAGGCGTACCGCCAGGAGTTCGGCGCGGACAACGTCCTGAAGTTCAACTCCTCCGCCAAGTATCTGGATGCGACCGATCCATTTATCCAAGGCAATCAGGCGATCCGCTTTGACGGTCCGTGGTTCGGCCATACGGTAAAAAATGTGCTGCAGAAGGACATCGATTACGGCGTAGCTCCGTATCCCGCGCCGGCCGGCCAGCCGGAGCTGGCAGGGGGCGGAGAAGTGAGCGCATCGACCTTCTTTATCCCGAGCAACGCCAAGAACAAGGACGGCGCATGGGCGTTCATGAGCTGGCTCATGGCCAAGGAAAACATGATCAAATTCAATGACAAATTCGCCAACCTGCCTGCCAGAACCTCGGCGTATGACGATCCGGCGCTGCAAGACATTCCGGACTTCCGGGCTTTCGCCGAGGCCGCCCAAAATCCGAACTTGAAGCCCTTCCCGACGTTCGGCGAGCAAGGCGCTTACGGCAAAGTAATCACCGACGAGTTCGAGCTGGCCGTCAATTTCAAGAAGTCTGCGGATGAAGCCATGAAGGCGATGAAAGACAAATCCGCCAGCCTGCTGAAGTAGGAGTTCGTTTAATCCAACTGCGCGTACCGCTTTGCCAGCTTCTTATAATGGGGAAAGTAGACTTCTGGGGGAGCGACGATGAAGAAAAACACTTGGATCGGGTTAGCATTCGCGAGTCCCTGGCTACTAGGCTTTCTCGCTTTTACGCTGTATCCGTTATTGGCATCATTCTATTACAGCTTTACGAGCTTCAATATTTTTCAGTCCCCCGAAATTGTAGCATTCGATAACTACAAGGAGCTGATGGGAGACGATCTGTTCTGGAAAAGCGTGCAGAACACATTGTACCTGACCGTGGTGAGCACGCCGATCAACTTATTCTTTTCCTTGCTGCTCGCCCTGCTGCTAAATACAAAAATTAGAGGCCTGTCGATATACCGCACGGTGTACTATATCCCGACGATCGTGCCGCTCGCGGCCACATCGCTGCTGTGGATGTGGATTCTCAATCCGCAGTACGGCCTGCTCAACGGCTTGCTCGGCATGGTCGGACTGCCTGGGCCGAACTGGCTTGCCGATCCGAGCTTAAGCAAATTTTCGCTGGTGATGATGGGACTGTGGGCTTCGGGCAATGTGATGATCATCTTCCTGGCTTCCTTGCAGGAGGTCCCGCAATCGCTGTACGAATCCTCCCAGATTGACGGAGCGAACAAGTGGCGCCAATTCTGGAGCATCACGATCCCGACGATATCGCCGATCATTTTGTTCCAGCTCATTATGCAGGTCATCAATAATTTGCAATATTTCACACAGGCTTACTTTGTTGTATCCAGCAGTGCGCTTAATATGCCCGGCAGCGGCGGACCCGAGAACTCGCTTTTGATGTATGCGATGTATTTGTATCACAATGCCTTCATTTACTTCAAAATGGGCAAAGCTTCCGCTATGGCATGGATCTTGTTCATCATAGCCGGCATCATTACGTGGCTCATCTTCCGCTCTTCGAAAAAATGGGTCACTTACGGAGGCGATTAAATGCAGTCGAACAAACTTAGAAAAAGCCTCCCCGTCCATAGCATTTTGATCGTCATCGGGATTGCCTTTCTGGCGCCGTTCATGTGGATGCTGCTGACCTCAGTTAAGTCGCTGGGCGAAATATCGACCTTCCCGGTAACGATCTGGCCGGAGACGTTCCTATGGAGCAATTACCAGGAAGTATTCGAGATCATCCCGTTTGCAAGATACTTCTTGAACACGCTGTTCGTCACGCTCGCGAGTGTTGTCGGGCAGCTGTTCGCGGCGCCGCTGGTCGCCTATTCGATCACGAAGATCGAGTGGAGCGGGCGCAGATGGATCTTTCCGATCGTTATTGCAACGATGCTGCTGCCGTTCCAGGTCACGATGATTCCCATCTATATGATTTTCAAGGATCTGGGCTTGACCGGCAGCTACTGGCCGCTCATCATTCCCACGTTTACGGGAGCGCCGCTTTATATTTTCCTGCTGCGACAGTTTTTTATGTCCATCCCGGACACGATCATCCAAGCCGCCCGCATCGACGGCGCGTCCGAGTCGAGGATCTATATCACGATCATTCTTCCGTTGTGCCGGCCGGCGCTTGCGGCCGTTGCGATCTTTACGTTCCTCTACACCTGGTCTGACTTTATGGGGCCCTTGCTGTATTTGAACAACGCCGATATGTACACGCTGACGCTTGGCTTGCAGGCTTTTTTGGCTGAGCATTACACCGAGTGGGGACTGCTGATGGCGGCCTCGCTGCTGTTCACTTTGCCTCTGGTCATTATGTTCTTTTTTGCACAGAAGCAATTTATCGAAGGGATTACTTTGACAGGAATTAAAGGTTAATGTTTCCGTACCTAAGGAGTGTACTACTATGACAAAGGACCTCATCCAAGCTCTCAGCGGCGGGCTAATCGTCTCCTGTCAGGCGTATGAAGGCGAGCCGTTATTCGGCTCCGATACGATGACCAAGCTGGCCATCGCAGCCCGGGAGGGCGGAGCCGTCGGCATCCGCGCCAACTCTCCGGCGGATATTGCTGCGATTAAGAAAGCGCTCGGCCTTCCTGTCATCGGGATATGGAAGGCACGTTATGACCATTCGCCGGTCTACATTACACCAACCCGCAAAGAAGCGATTGCCGTTGCTGAGGCGGGGGCCGATGTGATCGCGATTGACGCCACGCCGCGCCGCCGGCCCGGAGGAGAACAGCTCGCGGATCTCATTGGATGGCTTCGGTCCGCGTACCCGCACTGTCTGCTCATGGCAGATGTCTCGACCGTAGAGGAAGGGGTGCAGGCGGAAGCCATGGGCTTCGATATCATTTCTACGACGCTGTCCGGGTACACGGACTATTCGCCGCAGCAGTCAGGACCGGATTTTCAGCTGGTTGAGGAGCTGGCGCGCCGCGTTGCGATCCCGGTATTCGCCGAAGGCAGAATCCAGTCGCCGGAGCAAGCGTACCGTTGTCTGCTGCTTGGCGCCCGCGCCGTCGTGATCGGCAGCGCCATCACGCGCCCGGAGGCGATTACGAAGAGATTCGTGGACGGGCTCATCCCCAGACCCGAGCTCGTGGGAAAGGAGTGAAGCCGATGCGCTCCGCACTGGGCATCGATCTCGGAGGCACGAATATCAAATGGGGCATCGTCACCGAAGCAGGCGAAGTGCTGCTGGAGGGACTCGTGCCTACCGAATCGGATCGCGGGCCGGAGGAACTGCTGAACAAGCTGTCCGCGATTGCAGAGCATGCCAGGCAAGCTGCGTCGGACGCGAGTCTCGCGCTGGATGGCGTCGGCATTGGCACCGCTGGTCAGGTCCAGCGGTCCAGCGGCATCGTGAGGGGCGCTACGGCCACCTTGCCCGGGTGGGCGGGCATGCCGCTGGGAGTGCGTATCGGCTCCGAGACAGGACTTCCCGTCGTCGTCGACAATGATGTGAATATGATCGCGATGGGGGAAGCCTGGCTGGGCGCAGGGCGGGAGTGGACGAATTTCTTGTGCGTCGCTCTCGGGACCGGCGTAGGGGGCTGTTGGATGACCGACCGGCGCGCCTATGGAGGAAGAGAAGGCTATGCCGGCGAGTTCGGACATATGGTCATCGCGATGGGCGGCCGCGCCTGCAGCTGCGGCAACCGGGGCTGCTGGGAGGCGTATGCATCCGTGACGGGACTGAAGAAGCTGGCATTTGAGCAATGGGAAGACGGTCCGTGGGACGAGCCGGAGACGCTGTTTCGCTATGCAAGAGAAGGCGATCGGCGGGCGCTGCCCATCGTCGATCAGTATTGCGAGTATGCAGCGGCCGGTCTGACTGGTCTCATCCATATCTACAACCCGCCTGCCATCGTGCTGGGGGGAGCCATGGTGGCCGGGCAGGGCGCATTTTTGCTTGAGCGGATCCAGGCCCTGTTGAACCGTCAGGTGATGCCGGTGTACCAGCAGCCCGAGCCAGTCAATGTCGTTGCTGCACAGCTGGGAAAACAAGCAGGAGTAATCGGGGCTGCCCTAGCTTCGCTTTTGATCACGAAGTGATTCAGAAGACGGATACGATCATCGAATGTGAGTGTTTTGATCACGTATTGACCCATCCTATTCATAAGGGGAGAGCGATCCATGAAGAAGGAACTATGGTTGCGAAGTGCAAGGGTGCAGATGATCAAGGCAGTATGCTGCACGCTGATTGTCGCAGGGGTCAGCCCGTTCGGGCTGGAGAAGGCCAGCGCAGCGGGCGTCAATCTGCTTGCGGGCAAAAGCTACACCTCCAGTGTGGCAGCCGATGCGTCCTACCCTGACAGCGGAGGGGCGGAGCTTACGGATGGCATCACCGCAGCGCCACTGCTAGCCGATGCCGCTTGGCAAGGGAGGCTGACGCCGGGCAGCTACTCGTTCACGGTTGATTTGGGAAGCGCGCAGACGTTTCAGCGTTTCGAGGCCGGGTTTTTCAAATATGCCGGAGGCGGCATCCCGTCCCCAACCAGCGTGGAGTACAGTTATTCGAGCGATGGTGCAGCCTATCAATCGGCCTGTATCGTAGGCCAACAGGGAGCGGGGAGCGATATCGTGCGTCTGACATACGCCTGCGATGCCCCAGCGCCCGCTACGGCGCGTTATGTGAAGATGACCGTCAATGGTGCGCCGGGCAGTTGGTCCTTCGTAGATGAATGGAGCGTGCTGGAGGCTGAGCCGGCCCCTACAGACGTATTGAAATTAAACGGCTCGTTTCTGCAGCCGGAGCTTGGCGACCAGTGGGGCCACGGGCAGTGGGCAGACGAATTTCAGTATATGAAGGATGTCGGCATGGATCATCTGATCCTGCAATGGTCGGCAAATACGGAGTTCGGTACAGCTGTCTATCCAACGACCGTCCCGGGTCTGACGCAGGAGACGTCGCAAGACGTGGTCGCCAAGGTGCTGCAGATGGGGGACGCGTACGGCCTCGATATCTATATCGGGCTGCAGCTCAATCACGAATGGTTCGTCCATTATACGAATGATGTAGCTTGGCTGAATGATGAAGCGGGTATCGCGGGCGAGTTAATCGAGGATCTGTGGGATCAATACGGCAGCTATGACTCCTTCAAGGGCTGGTACTTAAGCTTCGAGGTCGACAACTGGAACCTGCCTGACACCACGTCATGGCAGCGTATGGCAGACTTCTATAATGAGGTGACGACGGCAGCCCGTACGGTGTCGCCCGGACTGCCGATCATGATCTCGCCGTTCTACAACGTATCCGGCGGGCTGAATCCGGCGGGCTGGGAGACGATGTGGAACTACATTCTGAGCCGCACGGATATCGACATCTTTGCCTTACAGGATGGGATCGGCGCCGGCCACGCGGCAACGTCCGATCTGGCGAGTTGGTTTGCCGCGACCCAAAACGCTATCACCGCGTCGAGTCCAGGCACAGCGCTCTGGGCGGATACGGAGACGTTCAACATGGACTTCAAGCCGATGGATCTGAGGCATATGCTGGACAACATGCTGGCCGTAGAGCCGTATGTCAGCCGTTATACGAGCTTCAGCTTCAACCATTATATGAGTCCTCAGACTGTTAATCCGTTGTATTATGAGACCTATGCCAACTACGTAGCTGCCGGTACGCTGGACTCATCGGCGCCCACGACGCCAACCGCTCTGACGGCGGCAGCCGCAGACCCGATGACCGTCACGCTGAGCTGGAGCGGCTCGACGGACGATACCGGAGTAGTAGGCTACCAAATCTATCGCAACAGCGAGCTTGTCCATGCCAGCTACACCGCTGCTGCGAGCTTCATCGACAAGCAGCTCACGCCGGGCACGACGTATACGTATGCCGTTCGCGCTTTCGACGCGGCAGGCAATCTGTCGGCCTTGACCACGGCGGTATCCGCAGCCACTCCGGCTGGAACCACCTATCCGAATATTTGGTCGGCAGCCAGGCCCTATACTTCATCCATGCCGGCGGATGCCGCATATCCGGATGTGGGAGGCGCTGAGCTTACGAACGGCGTCCACGGCTCGGCGTCGTATGTGGATGGAGCATGGCAAGGACGTAATACCGCCAGTCCTTACAGCTTTGTGATTGATTTGGGACAAGCGCGTCCGATCAGTGAAGTGAACGCGAACTTCCTGCAAGTGAAATCCGTCTATGTGCTGCTGCCGCAGGAAGTAAGGTTCTCCGTGTCCAGCGACAATATCAACTTCGCGGATGTCGGGACGGTCGAGAAGCCTGCGGTGAGCAGCTCCGATCAGACCAAGACCTATCGCGTGACCGGACTATCCGGCGTGTCCGGCCGCTATGTCAAAGTAGAGGTCATCCCGGCGAGCAGCGCGTGGACGTTCATCGATGAAATGCAGGTCCGCAGCTGAAGGGACGGAAGCATTCACTCCAGATAGACGCACGGCGATGATTGAAGTCTGATCTGAGGACGGCTATAATAATTTTTAGAATGCTAGTACCCATGTAAATCAAGAAGCTGCCGATGAGTTCCGGGGACTCGTTGAGCAGCTTCTTCCATCTGGAAGTGTGGTGAAAATTAGGCCTACGTTGTGCGGATCGTCCTTCCGATCGCTGTGGTTCCCAGAATTCTTGAATCATAACCTCTGGTTGAGGTTGAATTCCGGGAACAGTGTATGCTTCCGAAGCTAGCTTTTCTGCGAAAAGCTTTCAGGCGAGCGCTCCGCTTCTCCAGGACAATTCCGCCCCACTTCCGGCACTTTTTCACCAATCTTCTAGGGAGTGATGTTGATGGATATGCGCGATACCCTGCGTGTGCCGCAGATCGCGATCGGTCTGATCGGCCCGCCGCCGGCGATTGCCGCCATGCAGGAGGTGGCGCGCCGGTTTCCGACCTTCGCGCCGTTGCCCCGTGCGGCCAGGGACGAACGGGAGGCCGTGCAGGCGGCGGATGAGCTGGCAGGTCAGGCGGAAGTGCTCCTGATCGCCGGGGCGCGGCTGCATCTCGCGGTCAAACGGGAGGTGGACGCGAGGATTCCCATCCTGCACGTTCCCTTGACGGACGTAGCCTTATATCGCTCGCTGATGATGGCGTGGCAGGCGGACAAGCTCGCGGGAGGGTTGTCTATCGACTCCCTCACGTCGGCCATGGTCTATCGGGCGCTTGCCGAGCTGGGCCTGGCGGAGGTGCGCGTCGTGCTCTACGACGGGCCTCCGCACGCTTCGGAAGCCGAGTTGCTCCGGTTCCATACGGCGCAGGCCGGCGTCTGCAGCGCAGCCTTGACCGGAGAGGAGACCGTCGCCGAGGCGCTGGCAGAGGCCGGCATTGCCAGCTGGCATCTGGCGCCTTCGCCTCAGGACATCTCCGTCGCGCTGGAGCGAGCGCTCCTCTCCACCGAATCGAGGCGCAGCAAGGAATCGCAGATGGTGATCGGGATGATCAACATCGACGATTTTCACGGCTTGGTCATGCGCAGCGTCAATGAACACGAGGTGCAGCGGCTGAAGCTGGATATCCACCGGCTGCTGCTGGGCTACGTGGCGACGCTGGACGGATATCTGACCGCACTGGGCGGCGACGAATATCTGTTCATCACCACCCGGGGCATCTTCGAGCGGGAGACCGGCGGCTACAAGATGATCCCGCTGGCGAGAGAGGCGTCCAAGTCTTATGGACTGTCGCTCAGCATCGGTGTAGGATTCGGGGCGTCAGCCAACGAAGCGGGCACGCACGCCAGGGCGGCGCTTCGCAAGGCCAAGGAGGCGGGCGGCAACGCCTGCTTCATCGTCAGGGAAGACCGTACCCTGATCGGGCCGCTGGAGATGAGCGATCCGGTTCAGACTGTGCTCGCCCCAACCGATGCGGGGCTGATCAAGCAGGCCGAGGACGCCGGTATGACAAGCGCTTATCTGAGCAAGCTGCTCAGCAGCAAAGCCAAGCTCGACAAGGTGGATTATACGGTCCACGAGCTTGCTTCCCTGCTGGAGATCACGGTTCGAAGCGCGCACCGGCTGCTGTTGCTGTGGATGGACCATGAGCTGGTGACGGTAGCGGGCATGGAGAAGGTACCCAAAGGCAGACCGCGCCAGATCTACCGGATGTCTTTTATGCAGGACCTGTAGAGGCAGCGGGGAATAGAACGCACGCAAGCCAAGAAACGGACCACCCCGGTCCTGTTCCTTGGCTCTTTTATTCTTATTTAAAGACTATTAAAAGATTTGTCTTTATATAGAGTTTTCCATTAAGATGAAAATATCATCACGCACGCAAGAAGGGGGAACATGCATGATTACATCGGTACATCAATTGGAGGAACTCCTCAGTACGCCAAGCGAGGCCCTTATCCGGGATCTCTCGACGATCGACGGGGACATTATGGTGCTCGGCGCAGGCGGCAAGATGGGGCCCAGCTTGTCGCGGCTGGCGGCTCGCACGGTCCGGGAAGGGGGGTTGGGCGATCGACGCATCATTGCCGTCTCCCGCTTCTCCAGTACGGAGGCCCGCCAGGAGCTGGAGGCGGCCGGCGTGGAGACGATTGCCTGCGATCTGCTCGATGACAGCGAGCTGACCCAACTGCCGCAAGCCGCCAATATCCTCTATATGGCCGGCAACAAATTCGGCACGACAGGCAATGAGCATTTCACCTGGGCGATGAATACTTATCTGCCGGGCCGGGTGGCGACGCACTTCCAGGACTCGCGGATCGTCGTCTTCTCCTCCGGCAACATCTATCCCTTCATGCCGGTCGGCAGTGGCGGCGCCGATGAATCGGTGGCGCCCGAGCCGCTCGGCGAGTACGCCCAGTCTTGCCTTGGCCGGGAGCGCATCTTCGAATACCACGGCCGCAAGAACGGAACGCTGATGGCGATGTATCGTCTGAACTATGCCGTAGACCTGCGTTACGGGGTGCTGCTGGAGATAGCCCGGGCGGTTCATGAAGGGCGGCCTGTCGATGTGACGATGGGGCATGCCAATGTAATCTGGCAGGGCGATGCCAATGCGATGGCGCTCCGTTGCCTTACGCTGTGCAGCGCCCCGCCGGCGATCGTCAATATCACGGGACCCGAGACGGTTTCCATCCGCTGGGCGGCTCACGCTTTTGGCCAGCGGATGGGCAAGGAGCCTCAGATCGTCGGCAGCGAGTCCGACACGGCGCTGCTGAACAATGCCTCCCGATCGCATCAGCTGCTCGGGTATCCCGAGGTATCGCTGCTGCAGATGATCGATTGGCTGAGCGAGTGGGTCCAGGCGGGAGGCATGACCTGGAACAAACCGACGCATTTTCAGCAACGAAAGGGGAAATTCTAGATGACAGCAAGAGCCTTGACGCAAGAGCAACTCGCCGCGCTGCATGAGGGACTGGTCATACCGGCTCATCCGCTGGCATTGACTGCGGACCGCAAGCTCGATGAGCGCCGGCAGCGCGCGCTGACGCGATATTATCTCGCCTCCGGCGCCGGGGGCATCGCGGTCGGCGTGCATTCCACCCAGTCGAGATTCGCGATCCCGAACACCGTCTCTTCGAGCCGGTACTGCGGCTGGCCGCCGAAGAGGTGCGTCGAGCGGCTCCGTCACGGCCGTTCCTGCTGGTGGCCGGCATCTGCGGTCCGACGGAGCAGGCGCTGCGGGAAGCGGAGACGGCAGTGGCGCTGGGTTACGATGCGGGTCTGCTCAGTATGGGCGGCCTGCAGAGCTGGACGGAGGCGCAGATCCTGGAGCGGGCGCGCGCGGTAGCCGCATGCCTGCCGATCATCGGCTTTTATCTGCAGCCTTCCGTAGGCGGTCGCAGCTTCAGCTACCCTTTCTGGCAAGCCTTTGCGGAGATTCCCGGCATCGTAGCGATCAAGCTGGCGCCGTTCAACCGGTATCAGACTATCGATGTCGTGCGCGCGGTGATGCACTCCAGCCGGCGCGACGACATCGCTCTATACACGGGGAACGACGACAATATCGTCAATGATCTGCTGACCGTGTACCGCTTCCGGGTGAACGGCCGTACCGTGGAGAA
>NZ_JBDFMD010000001.1:0-1060000 GCF_047238105.1 Paenibacillus jepli | reverse complement strand
AAAAGCACCCCGGAAGGGGAGTGAAAGAGAACCTGAAACCGCGCGCTTACAAAAAGTCAGAGCCCGTTTTATGGGTGATGGCGTGCCTTTTGTAGAATGAACCGGCGAGTTATGATCACGTGCAAGGTTAAGGTGGAGAGCCGGAGCCGCAGCGAAAGCGAGTCTGAATAGGGCGCCATAGTACGTGGTTGTAGACCCGAAACCGGGTGATCTACCCCTGTCCAGGGTGAAGGTGCGGTAACACGCACTGGAGGCCCGAACCCACGCATGTTGAAAAATGCGGGGATGAGGTGGGGGTAGCGGAGAAATTCCAATCGAACCCGGAGATAGCTGGTTCTCCCCGAAATAGCTTTAGGGCTAGCCTCGGTGTGAGCGTCGTGGAGGTAGAGCACTGATTGGGTGCGGGGCCCGCAAGGGTTACCAAGTCCAGTCAAACTCCGAATGCCATAGACGTATGACCGGGAGTCAGACAGTGAGTGCTAAGATCCATTGTCAAGAGGGAAACAGCCCAGATCATCAGCTAAGGTCCCCAAGTGTGTGTTAAGTGGGAAAGGATGTGGAGTTGCCCAGACAACCAGGATGTTGGCTTAGAAGCAGCCACCATTTAAAGAGTGCGTAATAGCTCACTGGTCGAGTGACTCTGCGCCGAAAATGTAACGGGGCTAAACACACCACCGAAGCTATGGCATGTACCTTAGGGTACTTGGGTAGGGGAGCGTTGTGTATAGGTTGAAGTCAGACCGTAAGGACTGGTGGACGGTACACAAGTGAGAATGCCGGTATGAGTAACGAAAAGATCAGTGAGAATCTGATCCGCCGAAAGCCTAAGGGTTCCTGAGGAAGGCTCGTCCGCTCAGGGTAAGTCGGGACCTAACGCGAGGCCGAAAGGCGTAGTGGATGGACAACAGGTGGATATTCCTGTACCACCGTAGCCGTTATGAGCAATGGAGTGACGCAGAAGGGTAGTGACGCGGACTGATGGATGTCCGTCCAAGCAGTGAGGCTGATGAGTAGGCAAATCCGCTCATCGTAAGGCTGGGCTGTGATGGGGAGCGAAAATTACAGTAGCGAAGGTCATGAGCTCCAGCTGCCAAGAAAAGCTTCTAGCCAGGTGAAGGTGCCCGTACCGTAAACCGACACAGGTAGGCGAGCAGAGCATGCTAAGGCGCGCGGAAGAACTCTCGTTAAGGAACTCGGCAAAATGACCCCGTAACTTCGGGAGAAGGGGTGCCTCGGTAGGGTGAATAGCCCGAGGGGGCCGCAGTGAAAAGGCCCAAGCGACTGTTTAGCAAAAACACAGGTCTGTGCGAAGCCGTAAGGCGAAGTATACGGGCTGACGCCTGCCCGGTGCTGGAAGGTTAAGGGGAGCGGTTAGGGGCAACCCGAAGCTGTGAACCGAAGCCCCAGTAAACGGCGGCCGTAACTATAACGGTCCTAAGGTAGCGAAATTCCTTGTCAGGTAAATTCTGACCCGCACGAATGGCGTAACGACTTGGGCGCTGTCTCAACGAGAGATCCGGTGAAATTTTAATACCTGTGAAGATGCAGGTTACCCGCGACAAGACGGAAAGACCCCATGGAGCTTTACTGCAGCTTGATATTGGACTTTGGTACGATCTGTACAGGATAGGTGGGAGCCTTGGAAGCCGGAGCGCCAGCTTCGGTGGAGGCGCCGTTGGGATACCACCCTGATCGTATCGGAGTTCTAACCCACTACCGTGAATCCGGTAGGGGGACCGTGTCAGGCGGGCAGTTTGACTGGGGCGGTCGCCTCCTAAAGTGTAACGGAGGCGCCCCAAGGTTCCCTCAGAATGGTTGGAAATCATTCGTAGAGTGCAAAGGCATAAGGGAGCTTGACTGCGAGACCTACAAGTCGAGCAGGGACGAAAGTCGGGCTTAGTGATCCGGTGGTACCGCATGGAAGGGCCATCGCTCAACGGATAAAAGCTACCCTGGGGATAACAGGCTTATCTCCCCCAAGAGTCCACATCGACGGGGAGGTTTGGCACCTCGATGTCGGCTCATCGCATCCTGGGGCTGAAGTAGGTCCCAAGGGTTGGGCTGTTCGCCCATTAAAGCGGTACGCGAGCTGGGTTCAGAACGTCGTGAGACAGTTCGGTCCCTATCTGTCGTGGGCGTAGGAAATTTGAGAGGAGCTGTCCTTAGTACGAGAGGACCGGGATGGACGTACCGCTGGTGTACCAGTTGTTCCGCCAGGAGCACCGCTGGGTAGCTATGTACGGACGGGATAAACGCTGAAAGCATCTAAGCGTGAAGCCCCCCTCAAGATGAGATTTCCCAGTATGTAAGACCCCTGGTAGACGACCAGGTTGATAGGTCCGGGGTGGAAGTGCAGCAATGCATGCAGCTGACGGATACTAATCGGTCGAGGGCTTATCCTAAATATCTCAGCTAAGACTTACCTTGCTTTGATTCGCATCCAGTTTTTAAGGTGCAATGCCTTAAGAATGACTTTACTGACGCGGGGTGGAGCAGCCCGGTAGCTCGTCGGGCTCATAACCCGAAGGCCGCAGGTTCAAATCCTGCCCCCGCAACCAATCTACTTTCGATTACATAATCGAGATTGACTCTGGAGCTGTGGTGTAGAGGCCTAACATGCCTGCCTGTCACGCAGGAGACCGCGGGTTCGAATCCCGTCAGCTCCGCCAGATTTTTCAAGATGATTGTCAGTGGTTTCAAAGTATGCGGTCGTGGCGGAATTGGCAGACGCGCTAGATTCAGGTTCTAGTGGTGTAACAGCCGTGGAGGTTCGAGTCCTCTCGACCGCACCATACTTTGCGGAAGTGGCTCAGCGGTAGAGCATCGCCTTGCCAAGGCGAGGGTCGCGGGTTCGATTCCCGTCTTCCGCTCCATCTTTTCGGGATGTAGCTCAGCTTGGTAGAGCACCTGGTTTGGGACCAGGGGGTCGCATGTTCAAATCGTGTCATCCCGACCATTTTTTTAATTTGCGGGTGTAGTTCAATGGTAGAACCTCAGCCTTCCAAGCTGATGGCGTGGGTTCGATTCCCATCACCCGCTCCACTTTTCATATTCCGGACCCTTGCGCTGCAAGGGTTTTTCTATTTCATAAAAAGGAGGAACCGTCGTTATGTCACTGGAAGAGATCCGCGGCATCGGGACACGGGATATGCATGCCCGCCTGCTGCTGGACAGTTACCATCGGCTGACCGGTAAAAATCTGTTATCTCTGGCAACAGATCAGACTGCTGCCCAGGCGATCGAACAGGCGCCCCTTGTTGTTTTGTCTCATGGTACGGAAGCCGATCCGATCCTGAATTATGGTAACGCTCAAGCGCTGAAGTTATGGGAGATGTCGTGGGATTTATTTGTGGCGACACCTTCCCGACTGACAGCGGAACCGATGGAACGAGAGGCACGGAAGCATTTTTTGCAGCAGGTACATGCCCGTGGTTATGTCGATGATTACACAGGCATTCGGATCGCCAGGAGTGGGCGGCGCTTCTATATCGAGCAGGCTACCGTCTGGAATCTGGCGGATGACCAAGGACGGCTGCGGGGACAAGCAGCTGCATTCCCTGCTTATACTTACTTGCCAGACTAACTGCGACGAATGATGTATATTCAATCTGGTATCTGCACAACCTACCTTTACCACAAAAGGGAGGTTGACTACGATGAAACATCGCTTTACATGGGCAATTACGAGCCTGACTTTGGCAGCCGCTCTCGTATTGCCGGGCTGTACCCAACAGAATACAACAGATAACCCTGCCAATAACGTCCAGCAGCAAGCCAGACGGACCCAAGAAGATATTCGGGAGCTCGGCCAGGATGTGGGTCGGGAATTGGGGATGCAGCCTAACAACGAGGGTAGAGGAAATGGTGAGCAGACAGCGGTTGATATGCAGAAGGCGGAACAGATCGCTGCTGCTGCACAACGTGTGCCTGGTGTAACCAGAGCAACGGCGATCGTCCATAACAATGACATTATCGTTGGGCTGGATATCGAAGGTAACGACCAGAAACGCACAAGTCATACTGAACAACAAGTCAAAAAAATGATCCAAAAGCAACACGAAAACTATAAAGTTCATGTAACAACGGACAGAAATCTGCATGGTAAAATACAGACGCTTCAGGGCAATGCTATGAATGGTGGTCCCATTGAGGAATTTACACATGATGTGGGCATGATCGTTCGCGATATTGCCAATGCCGTAGCTGCACCGTTCCGTTAACCATTATATTCGGGGGGCGACCCCCGATTTTTATTTTGTGCAGGGAGGGACTCGTCTCATGAACGGGACCAGGTTATTGCTGCTGCTTATTCTACCGGGCTTGCTGTGCGGGTTCGAAGGACCTGTAATCAAGAAGGATCGTTACTATTACGAGAGAAAAGGGGAGATTGTCTGGGAAGTGCCGACCCAGGACAAAAAGATCGCCCTGACTTTTGACGACGGGCCCTACCCTCCAAGCACGAGCGCTATCCTGGATCTTCTTGATCAATATGATGCAAGGGCAACGTTTTTTGTGGTGGGCAATCGTGTCCAGCGTTATGCGGATCTGGTCCGCCGGGAGATCAACGAAGGCCATGAAGTTGCCAACCACACCTACAATCATGCTTATTTCAGTCGGAACTCTGATCCGGCCAAGATGCACGAAGAGATCGTCCTGGCAGAGAAAGCATTGCATGCGCTCGATGTTCCGAAGCCTTCCCTCTTCCGGCCGCCTGGCGGCTATTACAATGAAGCCATGATCCATAAGGCGCGCAGACTCGGGTACACGACGGTCCTTTGGTCTTGGCATCAGGACACGAAGGACTGGCGAAAACCGGGAATCCAAGCAATCGTCGACAAAGTTCTAAACAATGCCCGCAATGGGGATATCGTCCTCTTCCACGATTATGTCCCAGGATCTATGGAGACGATAGAAGCGTTGAAACAGATTTTACCGGAGCTGAAGTCGCAGGGGTATGCGCTGGTGACCGTTTCCGAGTTATTGGCCAGTAGTAAAAGTTTGCCTATTCAGACAAAAGAGTAAGTTGCCAAGCAGGCTCGTTTCAGGCATGCTTAAGGTCAGGGAGTTAGTGCCCTGATCTTTTTTTGCAAGGTTATTTTAGATTCTATTTGTCAATGGAGGCAGTACGGATGAAAGGTAGTTTATATGACCGAGGCTTACTGCAATCCGAATGGTATCCGCACATTTACGCGTATTATTTTAAGCACTGGCAAGCCTACGAGATGGCTTTTCATCGTCATGACTCAACTGAAATTATGTATATGATCCATGGTGCCTGCCAGATCGAAGTACAATGTCCGGACCACTCTGTCGATGTCCTGCTGTTAAAGAAAGGAGACTTCATCCTGATCGATGCCAATGTGCAACACCGGTTGATCGTGGAGCAGAGCTGCCGAATGCTGAATCTGGAATTCGGATTTAGTCAGGCATCGGGCGAGATGCCGTCGCTGTGGTCGATGACCGGTGATGAGTTGTCGGAGCTCTGGCGGCGGGAACGGAGTTACTGGGTGCTCTCCGATCAGGATGAAGTATATGCCATATTAAAAGGGCTGGTAGTGGAGCTGGATTATCAGCCGTCCTCTCAAGTACCATTAATCCACCTTTTGTTCGCGCAGTTGCTTATCCGCCTCTCACGCTTGCTGGAGGAAGCGGCACGCAGCGAAGTCCAGCCGTTGGAGCAGTATGTCAGGCACAGCATCGAATACTTGCATCATCACTATGATCAGGATATCCAGGTCAAGGACGTAGCAATGGCGGTCAATCTGCATCCCGGATATGTCCAGCGCATCTTCAAGCAGCAGACGGGAAGAACGATGAATAGCTATCTAACGTCGTTGCGGATGGATAAGGCGAAAATGCTGCTCTCCCGCACCGACATCCCGATCATCGAGATCTCTGACTATATCGGTCTCAACAGCCGACAATATTTCCATGCATTGTTCAAGAAGCATACCGGGATGACGCCGATGGATTACCGCCGTTCGACCGCATCGGAGAGCCGCCATTATCCCCAATCAGGTGACGATAGTTGACAGCTCTAGAAACAACAAGTGACGATATTGATAACGCTTCCCCTTCAAGCTTGCTATACTATGAACATAAACAGCAGCTATTCCATAGTCAAGAATCTGGAGGGAAATATTATGTCATTCAAGGTTGCTTTTATCGGCGCAGGGAGTATCGGCTTTACACGGGGAATCCTGCGCGATCTGTTGTCGGTGCCTGCATTTCGTGAGATTGAAGTTGCATTTACGGACATCAATGCCCATAATCTCGAGATGGTCACCGAGCTGTGCCAGCGGGATATCCGGGAGAACGGCCTGTCGATCCAGATCCAGTCGACGACCGACCGCCGGGAAGCGCTGAAGGATGCCAAATATGTACTGTGCACGATCCGGGTAGGCGGGCTGGAGGCATTTGCGACGGATGTCGATATCCCGCTGAAGTATGGGGTCGACCAATGTGTGGGGGATACGCTGTGCGCAGGCGGGATCATGTACGGACAGCGCGGTATTGCCGAGATGCTGAATATCTGCCGGGATATCCGCGAGGTCGCGCATTCCGACGTGCTGCTGCTCAACTATGCCAACCCGATGGCGATGATGACCTGGGCCTGCAACAAGTATGGCGGCGTCCGTACGGTTGGACTTTGTCATGGCGTCCAGCACGGTCATAAGCAGATCGCCGATGTCTATGGTCTGGAGAAGAAGGACGTGGATATCATCTGCGCTGGCATCAATCATCAGACCTGGTATATCCAGATCCGCCACAACGGCAAGG
Organism: Paenibacillus jepli; assembly: GCF_047238105.1. Classification (NCBI taxonomy): domain Bacteria; kingdom Bacillati; phylum Bacillota; class Bacilli; order Caryophanales; family Paenibacillaceae; genus Paenibacillus; species Paenibacillus jepli. The sequence continues at coordinate 1,053,220 of NZ_JBDFMD010000001.1, read as the reverse complement.
ATCTCACGGAAGGGCTGCTGGAAGCCTTCGAGCGCCACGAAGATTTCAGCCGCACGGAGAAGGTGCGTATCGATATGCTGCGCCGCTTCGGCTACTACAGCACCGAGTCCAATGGCCATCTGAGTGAATATGTGCCTTGGTACCGCAAGCGTCCAGAGGAGATTAACGACTGGATCGATCTGGGCAGCTGGATCAATGGCGAGACCGGCGGGTATCTGCGTGTCTGTACAGAAGGCCGGAACTGGTTCGAGACGGATTTCCCGAACTGGCTGAAGGATCCGGCATTCGAATTCAAATCGGAGAAACGCGGCAACGAACACGGGTCGTACATCATCGAGGCGCTGGAGACAGGCACGGTATACCGGGGACACTTCAATGTGGAGAACCGCGGCGTCATCAGCAACCTGCCGGACGACGCGATCATCGAAGCGCCTGGTTATGTCGACGGCAACGGCATCTCGATGCCGGTGGTCGGCGACCTGCCGCTCGGCCCGGCTGCAGTCTGCAATGTGAGCATCTCGGTGCAGCGTCTTGCCGTAGAAGCAGCTGTGAAGGGAGACGACAAGCTGCTGCGTCAGGCCTTCATGATGGATCCGCTGGTCGGCGCCGTCTGCAATCCCAAGGAGATCTGGCAGATGGTCGATGAGATGCTGGTCGCTCAGGAGCAATGGCTGCCGCAGTATACGGAAGCCATTGCAGCCGCCAAGGAGCGTCTGGCTTCGGGCAATCTGATCCCTACCAGCGACTATCAGGGGGCAGCGCGTCTGAAGGTGAAGACGGTGGAGGAGATGCAAGCGAACAGAGAAGCGACCAACAAGGTGGTCGGCGACTCCGACAAAGGCAAGGACCGCGCGGTCACCAAATAGTACCTAATAGCAACGCCCCCGGCTTCGCATGACGGAGCTGGGGGCGTTTTGGCTGTCAACCTGGTCAATCATCGTTCATATACGTCAGGATAAAGGCCTTGCGATACTGGGTCGGCGTGAGTCCTTCGTAGCGTTTGAATAATTTGATCAGCTGCTTGTCATCCTCCAGACCGACGCGGTCGGCAATCTCCTTGATATTGAGCGGCGTCCGGGAGAGCAGATCCTTGGCCCTGTCCAGCTTGAGACGATGGATGTAAGAGAGCATATTGGTTCCCATTCGTCGCTTGAACATCCTGGAGAGATAGTCCTTGTTGTAGGTGAACAGCTCCGCTACCCGCTCGACACTCAGCTGTTTGTCGCAGGCGTGCAGCCGCAGCCACTCCAGCATGCGGGGAAAGCTGTGGTCCGTGATCCTCTCCTCCGTTAGCTGACGCTGCTGCACATATTGTTGCGACAACTCGATCAGCAGCGAGGTGAGGAAAAAGTCGGCAGCCCTCGGATGATGATAGCGGCCGATGCCGACATGCAGCAGCTGCTGGGCGAGGATATGCAGCCGCGCAGGCATCGGGGATTGTATATACGTCGGGATCAGAAGTACATCTTCTGCCCCGGGGTGATCGTGGCAAGTCTTCTCCTGAACCTCAGACAACGCTGCCGGAGGCACCGGACACTGGAAGTGAAACCAGTAGAACGACAGATTGGCCGGAGACGGCCGATAGCCGCGATGGCGCTCATCCGGGCACAGCAGCAGTACGTCGCCAGGGGCCAGCTCATAGAGTCGGTCATGGATCTGGAAGTACATCACCTCCGAGATGCCGAGGATCAACTCGTAGCTGTCGATCGTCCGCTCGCGGTGCACCCAGGTGCCAGTTGACAAGAATTGGCCCCCCGAGAGGTAAGTTACCGGCTCATGAATCGGAATGTGAAGGATAGCCATCTGAAATCCCCCCTTTCAACACGAGGTCAGTTTTTGACACCTAAAATACATCATAGCATACTGACAGCGTTCACGCGCATTTGATAAAGTGAAAGCAACCCCATACAGGAGCGTGAAATCCGATGACCAAGACACAGCATATTATCGAACCCGCAATTCAAGGCATCCCCCTCAAGCAAGTGCGTATCCGCGACGATTTTTGGTCCGCTTATGATGCACTCGTCAAGGAAACCGTCATCCCTTATCAATGGGAGGCGCTGCATGACCGGATCCAGGGCGCCGAGCCGAGCTATGCGATCCGCAATTTCCGGATTGCTGCTGGAAGAGAACAAGGCGAATACGGCGGCATGGTGTTCCAGGACAGCGACGTCGCCAAATGGCTGGAAGCGGTAGGATACGCGCTGGCGCTGCATCCCGATGCCGAGCTGGAGAGGCGGGCCGACGAGACGATCGACCTGATCGCCGAAGCGCAGCAGCCCGATGGCTATCTGAACACCTTCTATACCGTCAAAGAGCCGGGCAATCGCTGGACGAATCTGTTGGATTGCCACGAGATGTACTGTGCAGGCCATATGATTGAGGCTGCGGTGGCTTACTATGAGGCGACCGGCAAGCGCAAGCTGCTGGAGGTCGTCTGCCGGTTCGCCGATCATATCGATGAGCGGTTTGGACCGGGCCCCGGACAAATCCGCGGTTATGATGGCCATCAGGAGGTGGAGCTGGCGCTGGTCAAGCTGTACCGGGCAACGGGTGAGGAGCGCTACTTGCGTCTGGCGGAGTTTTTTATCAATGAGCGGGGGGCGGAACCTCAGTTCTTCGTCCAGGAGTGGGAGGATCGGGGCCGGATCGGCCATTGGACCAAAGGACCGTCCGGGACGCCGAATCTGGCTTATCACCAGGCGCACGAACCGGTGAGAGAGCAATCTGTCGCCGTTGGTCATGCGGTGCGGGCAGTCTACATGTATACCGGAATGGCAGATCTGGCCCTTCATACCGGAGATGAAGCCTTGCTCGAGGCTTGCCGCAGGCTGTGGCACAACACGGTCCACAAGCAGATGTACATCACCGGGGGGATCGGCTCGACATTCCACGGTGAAGCCTTCACCTTCGATTACGATCTGCCTAACGAGACCAACTATTCCGAGACGTGCGCATCGGTAGGGCTGATCTTCTGGGCCAAACGGATGCTGCAGCTCGAAGCCAAAGGCGAATACGCCGATGTGATGGAGCGGGCGCTCTATAATACGGTTATCGCCGGCATGGCTGCAGACGGCAAGCATTACTTCTACGTCAACCCGATGGAGGTCTGGCCGGAAGCGAGCGAGAAAAATCCCGGCCGACGGCATGTCAAAGCCGTCCGCCAAGCCTGGTATGGCTGCTCCTGCTGCCCGCCCAACGTCGCCCGCCTGATCGCGTCGCTGGGAGAGTACATCTACACCGCTTCGCAGGATACGATCTATACCCATCTGTATATCGGCAGTGAAGCGAGTCTTCAGCTTTCCCTTGGCGAGGTGCGGCTGCAGATGGAGAGCGGCTATCCTTGGAACGGCGCTGTGAAGCTGTCCGTGCAGCCGGAGCAGGCCGGGACATTTACGATCGCTTGCCGGGTGCCCGGCTGGGCGGACGGAATGACGCTGACGGTAAACGGTGAGCAGGTATCAGCTAATGTGCGTGACGGGTATGCCTACATCACGCGCCAGTGGCAAGCGGGGGACACGCTCCTCCTGGATGCCGAGATGAAGCCGGTGCGGCTGTATGCCCACCCGCGTGTCCGGGCCAATGCCGGCAAGGTCGCGCTGCAGCGCGGACCGCTTGTCTATTGCCTGGAGGAGCAGGACAATCAGGAGGTGTTGGCTTCGGTCATCCTGCCGCGCGAGTCAGCGCTGTCCGAGCATACCGAACCACTGCTGCCCGGCGGGTTGGTCACACTGACAGCCGAAGCGCAGGCCGAGCTGGAGTCGGATTGGCAGGGGCAGCTGTACCGGGAGGCACCAAAGCAGACGAAACGGCTGGATGTCAAGGCCGTCCCGTATTACGCCTGGGGCAATCGCAAGCCTGGGGAGATGCAGGTGTGGATCCGTACGACGTAACCATCCCGGCCCCGGTGCCATGGTTTGGCAGGATAGTGGAGGAAAGGAGACAGGATGCGAGGATAGGCAAGGCAACGCTTTCATGTTAGGCTGGTAGAAGACGATAGCAACATACAGGAGGCGTTGTACGATGTTGAAAGGTATCCCGGCGATCATCTCGCCCGAGCTGTTGAAGATACTGATGGAGATGGGCCATGGTGATGAACTGGTGATCGGCGACGGCAACTTCCCTGCAGCCAGCCATGCCCAGCGGCTCCTCCGGGCAGACGGGCATGCGATCCCCGAGCTGCTGGATGCGATCCTGACGCTCTTCCCGCTGGACCCCTACGCCGAACGGGCGGTTGCGCTCATGGAGGTCGTGTCCGGCGATCCGGTCGAGACGCCGATCTGGGAGACGTACCGCCAGATCGTCGCCAGACATGAGCCGGAACACTCGGACTTTGAGCATGTCGAACGCTTCGCCTTCTACGAGCGGGCCAAACGGGCTTATGCGATCGTAGCTACGGGCGAGGGCGCACTCTATGCCAACATCATCCTGAAAAAAGGCGTTATCGCGCCGTAGATGTATCCTTTACGTGAACAAGCAGCACCTGTTCCCACGGAGTTGGACCCGTGGGGCAGGTGTTTTGCTATAATTGGAAATAGAGAGGAGGTCTGTACCTATGCGAAGCAATCAGGACATGATGGCGCTGCTGCTCGGATTCGCCGAGCGGGATGAGCGGATCCGCATCGTGACGCTGGAAGGCTCGCGGGCGAACTGCAATATCGCGCCCGATGATTATCAGGATTATGATATCGCCTACTTTGTCACCGACATGGAAGCGTTCAAGGCCGATGACGGATGGCTGGAGCACTTCGGCAAGCGGATTATCCTGCAGAAGCCGGAGGATATGGAATTGTTCCCGCCTGAGTACGGCAATTGGTTTTCTTATCTGATGCTGTTCGAAGACGGCAACAAGATCGATCTGACGCTGATCCCGATCGATGAGCTGGACGATTACTTCACTGGCAGTGACGGCCTGGTTGAGGTACTGATGGACAAGGATAAACGGATCAGCCGCGAGGTCGTCCCGACCGACCAGCGCTATTGGATCCGCAAGCCGACGGCAAGAGAATTCGACGACTGCTGCAATGAATTTTGGTTTGTCTCGACCTATGTCGTCAAAGGACTGGCGCGCGGCGAGCTGTTGTTCGCGGTCGATCATCTGAGCGGGATCGCCCGGCCCAACCTGCTGCGGATGATGGCCTGGCACATCGGCGCGGAGCGGGGATATACATTTAGTGTGGGCAAGAACTATAAATTTATCGACCGTTACCTGCCGCCCGAGGATTGGCAGACGCTGCTCTCCACCTATGCGCAGGAGGGCTACCCCCAGATGTGGCAGTCGCTGCGGACGTGCTACGACTTGTTCCGCCGCTATTCCCGGGAGGTGTCAGAACAGTTGGGCTATGCCTATCCGGACTATGATGAGCAGGTCACGCGGTATACGGAGCGGATGTATGGATCAACAAGGGTATAAAATAACGGATGGTGCGTCCGATCAGCCAGTTCCAAACAAGGGTTTGTCTGAAATAGCAGCTATTGTGTCCGCAATGCCATGCCTCCTGCGTCAACTGTTTTTGCTCCGTACATGCTCCCGGTATGCCCCGGGGGTGCGGGAGACGACTTTTTTGAACAGCATGGAAAAATACTTGTCGTTCTCGTAGCCGACCATTGCGGCGATCTCATAGATGGGCTTGTCGGTCTGCTGCAGCAGCCGCTTCGCCTCGTCGATCCGGCGGGTGATCATATAATTGATCGGCGAGTCGCCCAGATCCTTCTTGAACAGGTGGGAGAGGTAGTGCTGGCTGACATACAGCGTATCAGCGATGTCCTTAAGCGTCAGGCTCTTGGTGTAATTGCGGTCGATAAAAGCTTTGGTCCGCAGCGTAATCTCGCTCTTGCCCGTGAAGTCGTGGAAGGAATGCTTGACGTCAACGACACGGTAGATAAGCGTAATCAGCGACATGAGCAGGTTCTGGGTCAGCGTCTCGTAGCCGAGCACCTGGGCATTGCACTCCTCGAGGATCTCGCTCAGATAGCTCTCGATCTTGTAAGCATATTTGTCCGCCGGGATGACCGGTTCGATCGAAGGGGGGAGCAGATCGCCGGCCGGGATGCCCTCGATATGCAGATGGCTGACGCCGCAATAGAAGATCCGCAGCGGCGACTCTGCCGAAGAACGCTCCTCGTGCATAACTCCGCTGTTGTACAGGATAATGTCCCCTTGCCGGGCGGGATACAGCTTGTCATCGATGATGAACTCGCCTGCGCCTTCCGAGACATAGAGGATCTCGCAGTAGTCCTCGTGCGCCTCGCGCGGGGTATGAAAATGCCGTTCGTCCATCAATTGGCCGGCAAAGAGCAGCTCGGGCGGATGAATGAAACGAAAACGGTCGGTTTTGATATGCGGGATTTCAATTTTGGGCATGCCCTTCTCCTCCACTGCAATGGATAACTACATTATAGCGCAGATGCATCGCCTTCGCATCTTGCTGCCCGGGGTCAGTTTGTTGCTATTTGTCTCCGTCAATACAGCAGAATAGTAGGTTAACCATGGCTGGCGCTCACGGTAAAATAGAAAGCATAGCAGATTAAAAGGAGGCAATCGCAGATGAATGTAAGCGATAACAGATGGGCACTCGGGTTTCCAAAGATCGGTATCCGGCCAACAATCGACGGGCGGCGCAGAGGCGTAAGGGAGTCGCTGGAGGAGCAGACGATGAACATGGCCAAAGCGGTAGCCGGCTTGCTCAGCGAAACATTGCGGTATCCTGACGGCTCCGCGGTGGAATGCGTCATCTCCGATACATGCATCGGCGGCGTCGCCGAGGCTGCGGCATCGGCCGAGAAATTCCGCAAGGAAGGCGTCGGCGTGTCGATTACGGTCACGCCTTGCTGGTGCTACGGCACGGAGACGATGGACATGGATCCGATGCTGCCCAAGGCGATCTGGGGCTTCAACGGCACCGAGCGTCCCGGTGCGGTCTACCTGGCAGCTGTCTTGTCGGGCCATGCCCAGAAGGGACTGCCGGCCTTCGGCATCTACGGTCATGATGTGCAGGATGCAGGCGATACGACGATCCCGGCGGATGTCCAGGAGAAGCTGCTGCGTTTTGCCCGGGCGGGACTGGCTGTCGCGCTGATGCGCGGCAAGTCGTATCTGGCCGTCGGCTCGGTGTCGATGGGCATCGCAGGCTCGATCGTCAATGAAGAGCTGTTCCAGAACTATCTGGGCATGCGCAACGAATATGTCGACATGTCCGAGCTGACGCGGCGCATCGAGGAGGAGATCTTCGATCCCGAAGAGTACGAGCTGGCGATGAGCTGGGTGAAGGAGAACTGCGCCGAAGGCGCGGACAACAATCCGGAGCGGCTGCAGTCCTCGCGGGAGAAGAAGGACAAGGACTGGGAAGTCAATGTCAAGATGGCGCTGGTGATCCGCGACCTGATGGTCGGCAATCCGAAGCTGGATCAGCTGGGCTTCGGAGAGGAGGCGCTCGGTCACAACGCGATCGTCTCCGGCTTCCAGGGACAACGCCAGTGGACCGACCATTTCCCTAATGGCGACTTCCCGGAAGCGATCCTCAACTCGTCGTTCGACTGGAACGGCAAGCGCGCGCCTTACCTGGTGGCAACCGAGAACGACAGCCTGAATGGCGTGGCGATGCTCTTCGGCTACCTGCTCACCAATACGGCGCAGATCTTCGCCGACGTGCGGACGTATTGGAGTCCGGATGCGGTGAAACGGGTAACCGGTCATGAGCTGAGCGGCCACGCCAAGGGCGGCATCCTCCATCTGATCAACTCCGGTCCGGCGGCGCTCGACGGCACGGGCGAGCAGAGTCGGGACGGCCAGCCGGTGCTGAAGCCGCATTGGCAGATCACGGACGAGGAAGTGGACGCTTGTCTGAAAGCGACCTCCTGGCGTCCTGCATCAGCGGAGTATTTCCGCGGCGGCGGTTACTCCTCCGACTTCCTGACCCGGGGCGGCATGCCGGTGACGATGTCCAGGCTCAATCTTGTCAAAGGTCTGGGACCGGTACTGCAGATTGCGCAAGGGTATACGGTCGATCTGCCGGAGGACGTGCACGATACGCTCGACAAACGGACCGATCCGACCTGGCCGACAACCTGGTTTGCTCCGGTACTGACAGGCAGCGGCGCATTCACCGACGCGTACTCGGTCATGGATTATTGGGGCTCCAACCACGGCTCGATCTCCTACGGCCATATCGGCTCGGACCTGATCACCCTGGCCTCGATTCTCCGCATCCCGGTCAGCATGCATAATGTGCCGCAGGAGGAAGTGTTCCGCCCGCGCGCCTGGGGCAACTTCGGAACGGCTGATCCGGAAGGCGCAGACTTCCGGGCATGCAGCACCTTTGGACCGCTGTACAAGTAAGGGCTGATCACTTCTTCGTGATCAAAAGGGCTTTTTGAACTACCACTAGAAGGGAGTGACGGCGGTGAGTAACCGAGTGCTGCACATGCTGGCGGCGGATTATGGCGCCAGCAGCGGCAGAGTTATGCTCGGCGGCTTCGATGGCCGCCGGCTGACGCTGTCGGAGATCCACAGGTTCGCCAATGAACCGGTCCAGCTGGGGCATACGCTGCATTGGGACTTCCTGCGGCTGTTCCACGAGCTGAAGGCGGGGATACGCGCATTCCGCAAGCATGCCGAAGGGGCGCCGGCCTCGGTCTCGGTCGACACCTGGGGGGTAGACTTCGGGCTGGTCGACAGCGCCGGCCGACTGGTCAGCCATCCCGTCCATTATCGCGATGCCCGCACCGACGGCGTAATGGAGCAGGTATTCCAGCAGTTCCCGGAGCGGGAGATGTTCGCGGCAACCGGGATTCAGCCCTTGCAGTTCAACACGATCTTCCAGTTGCATGCAATGCGCGGCGAGCTGAGCGGGCTGCTGGCTGCGGGAGACGTCCGGCTGCTGTTCATGCCGGATCTGTTCCGCTACTATCTGTCCGGGGAGCAATCCACCGAGTACACGATCGCCAGCACAAGCGGACTGCTCGATCCGCTGCAGCGGACTTGGTCGGCTGCAGTGCTGGAACGGATGGCGCTGCCCCGGCAGTTGTTCGCGGACCTGGTCGAGCCGGGGACGCGCTGCGGACAGCTCACGGACGCCCTCTGCGAGGAGCTGCGGATGCCGCCGATTCCGGTCGTAGCGACCGGATCGCACGATACGGCATCGGCAGTCGCCGCCGTGCCGGCCTCACATGAACAAGCCGTGTTCATCAGCTGCGGCACGTGGTCGCTCATGGGCTTGGAGACGGACCGGCCGGTCATGACCGAGCAGGCGAGGGACTGGTCTTTCACCAATGAAGCGGGAGCGTTCGGCAAGATCCGTCTCCTCAAGAACATCATGGGTCTCTGGCTGTTGCAGGAGTGCAAGCGGCAGTGGGAGCTGGAAGGCGAGACGGTCAGTTATCCCGAGATGGTGGAGCTGGCCAGAGGGATCCCGCGCAGCGAGAGCTATATCGATCCCGAGGACGCTGGCTTCCTGGCACCCGGGCAGATGTCGCAGCGGATCCAGGCTTACTGCGAGCGCACGGGACAGCCAGTGCCGCAGAGTAAGGCGGAGCTGGTCCGCTGCGTGCTCGAGAGTTTAGCGCTGAAGTTCCGGCAGACGCTCGAAGAGATCGAACAGCTGCTGGGCTTCCGGGCTCCGCAGCTCTATATGGTCGGCGGCGGCATCCAGAATACGCTGCTCTGCCAGCTGACAGCTGATAGTACCGGACGCACGGTCGTCGCCGGTCCGGTTGAGGCGACGGCGGCAGGCAACCTGCTGCTCCAGGCTCATGCTTTGGGTGAGATCGGGTCGCTGCAGGAGATCCGCCAGGTGGTCACCGATTCTTTTCCGCCGGAGATCTATCAGCCGCGTACGAGCGATTACTGGGATGAGGCTTATGGCCGATATCTGAGGGTCGCCAGGCCATGAGCGATCATGGTCTGTTGTAGGATGAATCAGCAATCAAGGAAGGGAGCGACCCTCATGTCAGAGGCTAGCATCAGAGAAGAATTAACGTTATACGCACGCAAGACGGTAGACAAAGGATTGGTCGTCGGACCGGGAGGCAATATCAGCGCCAGATGGGAGGAGGATATGTATCTCTCGCCAAGCGGCTTTGCCCTGGAGGATATCGAGCCGGAGCAGTGGGTCAAGGTGCATATCCCGAGCGGCGAAGTGGCGGCAGGATCGGTACGGCCTTCATCCGAAGTGCTGATGCATCTGTTCTGCTACCGGGTAAACGAGGCGATCCAGGCGATCGTCCATACGCATCCGGTATACTCCATCGCGCTTACGACGATCAGCAACGAGCTGCCGATGCTCTTCCCCGACCAGGCGGCGCTTGTGGGCGATATCGCCTTCGTCCCTTATGTGGTGCCTACCACGGACGTGCTGGCCAATCTGGTAGCGGAGAAGGCAGTCGATCACAACTCGATCCTGCTGTGCAACCACGGGCTTGTCACCACGGGCAAAAACCTGCGCGAAGCCTATTATCGGACGCAAGTGGTCGAGGACAGCGCCAAAATCTATATGCTCGCCAGCGCAGTCAAGCCGCCGCGTGTTCTTACCGAGGCCGAATACAAAGAAATCCAGGCGCTGGAGAGCGAAGCGTACCGCGTGCAGCTGCTCCAGCAGATGAAATAATAGATTGGTTAAAATGAACGGATGCAGGCTAATCGAGCCTGCATCCGTTTTTTTGTAAATTCAAGAAGAAGTATATGACTCCCACATCTACTTTGGTTGTAACTCTCCGGAATGAAACTAGCGACGCCGCCAGAGGACGGCGATAGCCGTTTCACCTTGGAACGATAAAGTAACGGGGCGCTCTAAGCTCCAAAACGGTACCTACAGCGCCGCTCCGAGCGTCGTTTGATCGCTCTAAGCTCCAAAACGGTACCTACAGCCCCGCCACGACGCCCGTGCGGAGCATGGTCCTTCCAAGTTCATACAAACCAACATTGCTGGTTCTTCCCCAGGTTATTCAGCAAAGCATCACGTCTTTATGCGAGTAGGGTGAGCCGTCTCTCGGTGGGGGCTCTTGACCGCCCGGGACGAGGTAAAATAGGAAGCGAGAAAGTCCCGAAAGGCCCGCGCAGCCAGGGACAGATATCGCTTGTCGTGCCAGACGAGCCGGAAATGACGCCGGCAGACGGGGTGCTCAATCGGCAGCAGTCGCAGCTTCGCGTCCGGACCACCGCAAGCGCCTACCAAGGCGACCCCAAGTCCCGCACGAACTAGACTTGCAATGGCAGCCGGCTCGTCGACACGGCAGACGAAGTTCGGCGCGATGCCCGCTTCCCGCAGCAGTCGGTCGTTCATCACCTGGAACGGGAAGCCTTCCTTGTACCCGATAAACGGCTCCTCAGCCAGTTCGCTCAGACGAACAATATCTCGCCCAGCCAACCGATGTCCGGGGGGGACGCCCAGGAAGACCTCTTCATCCAGAACGCTCACGCTGCTCAACTCCTGATGCTCAATCGGCAGTGCTGTGAAGCATAGATCCACGTCACCGCTCACTACGAGCGCAGTCATTTCTTCCATCGAAGTCTGGGTAATGCGGAAGTTGACATCCGGATGCTGGGCGATAAATTCGCTTAATGCATCCGCTAGCCGCTCCATCGTCGACGTGGCCAGATGGATGCTGCCCTTCTCAAGTCCAGCGAGCTCGGCCGCTTCTTTTTTTCCTTCCTCCAGCAAGAGAAGTGCTTGCTCTACTTTTCCCAGAAATGCCCAGCCGAACGAATTGAGCTTGATGCGCCCGCCTTGCCGGTCGAAAAGCGGTACGCCAACATCCTCTTCCAGACGGGAGATCGTTTTACTCAGTGCCGGCTGTGCAATGTGCAGCTCCTGGGCCGCCTTAGTCATATGCTCCAACCGGGCCACGGTGCGGAAGTAACGCAACTGCAGCAGTTCCATTTTCCTCTCCTCCCTATATACCTGAGTATATGCATCCTATGTTTAAAGATATATTTTTGTTTATGTGCTTCCGATTATAAAATAAGGTCATGAACGAATCAACCATAGGAATGGAGGAGCAGCAATGAGCTCGTTGAAAATTGGCATTATATTAGGAAGTACACGGGCGGGCCGCGTCAGTCCCCAGGTTGGAGCATGGGTGAAGCAACTGGCGGATCAGCGGGGCGATGGCGATTATGAAGTGGTGGATCTTGCCGACTATGAGCTGCCGTTCTTCGGCGAAGGCACAGGCAGGGAAGCTGCGGTGGCCGCTTGGGCTGCCAAGCTTGCAAGTTTGGACGGGTTCGTATTCATCGTCGCGGAGTACAATCACAGCATCACCGGTGTCTTGAAGAATGCGCTCGATTCGGCACGGGGGGAATGGAACAACAAGGCTGCCGGAATCGTCAGCTATGGATCGACTGGCGGAGCGCGAGCTGCCGAGCATCTGCGAGGGATCCTCGGCGAGCTGCTGGTGGCGGATGTGAAGGCTCATCCCACACTGTCCATCTTTACGGACTTCGAGAACTACACGGTCTTCAAACCGGCCGATCTGCAGGTAGCCAAAGTTCATGCGATGCTGGATGAAGTCGCGGCATGGAGCGGGGCTTTGCAAGGATTGCGAAGCGTGGACCGGAAAGGGGAGACTGCATGATGAGAGCAGCGGCCTTCCGAACGTTTGGCGGTCCCGAGGTGATGGAGGTTCTGTCATTCGCGGAACCACAAGCTGGACCAGGGCAAGTCAGAGTCAAGGTAAAGGTGGCGGGTGTACAGCATTACGATTGCGGGATCCGCAGCGGCTGGAGTCCCCCTGGTGTGACGGTATCGCTGCCGCAAATTCCGGGTAATGAGTTCGCGGGCGTCATCGATCAGGTGGGAGACGGCGTGAGCGGCTTTGCGGCTGGCGACGAGGTGCTGGGATTTGCAGTCCTGGGCTGCTATGCCGAATATGTCGTCGTCGGGGCAGATCAGATCGTAAGCAAGCCGCCAACCCTGTCTTGGGAAGAAGCAGGGGGCTTGACTGGCAACGGTCAGGGCGCTTATATCGCGATGCAGGCCATCGGAGTTGGGCCTGGCGACACGGTGCTTATCCATGGAGCTGCCGGGACACTCGGCTCCTTTGCGGTTCAACTCGCCAAGGAGTGGGGGGCAAAGAAGATCATCGGCACAGCGAGCGAGTACAATCATGACTATCTTCGATCGCTAGGGGCGACCCCGGTTACTTACGGCGAGGGGCTCGTCGGGCGGGTCCAGGCACTTGCCCCCGAAGGCGTCGATGCGGCTTTTGATACGGCTGGCGAAGAAGCGGTACGGGCTTCGGTGGAGCTGGTAAGCGACAGGGACAGGATCTGCACCTTTGTCGCGTATGACCTGGCTCAGGAGCTGGGACTGCGGATTGTCCGCAGCCAGCGCTCCGCCGCACGACTCGCTGAGCTTGTCGGTCTGCACAGCCGGGGCAAGCTGCGTATCCTGATCCGGCAGACGTTCCCTCTGGAGCAGGCGGCAGATGCGCACCGGCTGATCGAGACACGACGCGGCCGCGGCAAGATCGTCCTCACGATATGATTCTTGTTTTTTTTAAAAAACCCGTCTTCGTTATCCTTACAGGATACAAAGGCGGGTTTTGTTGTTAGATGTAAAAAAATGAGTTAGGCCTTCAGCTTCAGGCGGATCACATTCCACGAAGCTTTGCCGAGCGAAGCGGTCACACTGCCCTCTTCGACAGCAGCTGTGCCGCGGTTATGCGGTTTGACATGATCCGGCTGCTGTTCGGTATTGACCGCCTTCAGATCGTCATGCTCAAGGACGATATGTTCGATCAGTGTGCAGGCGCCGAAGCTCCGCAGATCGACGCTGAGCGGCAGTGATTCTTCGAGATGACGGTTCACCGCGAAGATCGTGATCTCCTGCTTATCTTCATTATGCACAGCGATGGCTTCCAGATAAGGAACATCGGTGATTTCCTTGGTATCGTACTTTGGCGAATGAATCAGCGGAACCAGCGCTTTGCCGCGGCCGTACACGGATGCATGCAGGTAAGGATAGTAGATCGTCTGCTTCCAGGCTCCGCCGCCGTTTGCTGTCATAATCGGCGCGATGACGTTGACGAGCTGGGCCATGCAGGCCATCTTGACCCGGTCGGCACGCTTCAGCAGGCTGATGATCATGCAGCCGACGAGCAGCGCATCCTCGTGGTTGTACACATCCTCGAGCTGCGGCGGCGCGACCTGCCAAGGATCCAGCTTGCTGTCATGCTCATGCGAGTGATACCAGACGTTCCACTCGTCGAAGGAGAGCATCATATCTTTCTTGCTGCGCTTCTTGGCTTTGATGTAATCACTGGTCGAGATGACCGTATGGATAAATTGATCCATCTGAACCGAACGCGCCAGGAAGGTCGGCGTATCCTGACTGCCGTTGCCGTAGTACTGATGCAGCGAGATGTATTCAACATGATCATAGGTGTGGTCAAGCACGGTGGCTTCCCACTCGGGGAATGTCTTCATGCCGATGTTGGAGCTGCCGCAGGCGACGAGCTCGATCGTCGGATCAACCCATTTCATAACTTTTGCAGTCTCGACAGCAACTCGGCCGTATTCCTCAGCTGTTTTGTGGCCGATCTGCCATGGGCCATCCATCTCATTGCCCAAACACCAGGTCTTGATGTTGTGCGGATCCTTATAGCCGTGCTTGGCGCGGAGATCGCTAAGGTAAGTGCCTGAAGGATGGTTGGTATACTCGAGCAGTTCCCGAGCCTCGTCCGGCCCCCGAGTCCCCAGGTTGACCGCCATCATCGCCTCAGTGCCCGCCTTGCGGCACCAGTCCAGGAACTCGTTGGTTCCGAATGTATTGGGTTCAATCGTCCGCCACGCCAACTCCAGTCGGCGCTTCCGCTCATGGACGGGGCCCACGCCATCCTCCCAGTTATAGCCGGACACGAAGTTGCCGCCAGGATAGCGGACGATCGGCACCTGCAGCGCCTGGATCAACTCCAGCACATCCTGACGGAAGCCATCTTCATTTGCAGAAGGGTGGTCGGGCTCATAGATGCCGCCGTATACGGCCCGGCCGAGATGCTCGATGAAGGAGCCGTAAATGCGTTTGTCGATCTCGCCGATGACGAAGTCTTTGTCTACGATCATAGAAGCTTTGTTTGCCATGTGGAAGTACCTCCAATTGATTAATTAAAATGTTAATCGGTGTATATCTTTATTAATCATATACCTATTTAACCATGAAGTCTTGTTGAAAACAAGATGAAAATCGCCATTCATATGGGTCTCCCGAACCAAATTTAACGTCTCGTTTACAAGAATCTGCAGTTGGGATAATAGGAGGCGGCTACAGTTAGAAGAGTGAATGAGCACTGTAATGTGGATAAAGGGGGAAAAAACATGCTTAGCGTGACCGCCAAACCCATGGAACCGACTGTACGGGATGATAAAGATGAGAAAAGACCGTTGCCAGTGGAGCAGAACAATCGCCGGCAGGTGATGCCGGGCACAGCGGACTCCGTGATCCGCCGGTTCGTTCGTCAAAGTCCAATCGTATCTCCACTATATACTTGCCGAGAAGTAGCAGGGGTATTCGATCAATATCCGGATGCTGAATGCATCACAGTATCGTCGGAGGACGGGGAGCCAGCGGGCCTGGTCATGCGGGATCGCTTCTTCCGGCAGCTAAGCCGCCGCTTCGGAACGGAACTCTATTATGACCGGCCGATTACCTGCCTCATGACAGAGGGGCCGCTCTGTGTCGATATCGCCTCTCCGGCGCAGCAGCTGATCGAAGAAGCCCTCTCCAGAGAGGACAAAACCTTGTATGACTGTGTGCTGGTAACGGACCAGAGCCGGATCGCAGGCATCCTGACCGTCTCCGATCTGCTGGGCATCTCGCGTGTGCTGCAGCGGCAGGCAACCCAATCTCAGGCCCAGACCATCGAAGGTGCGGAAGCGCGTGTGCAGGAGATCAACCAGGTGGTTGTGGCCGTGCGGACCTCGGCAGAGCAAGGGGACGAGCTGTCCGAGCATATGGTCGATCTGACTTTGCAGGGCAAGCAGCAGCTCGATCAGGTGAAGCGCGCGTTCCAGAGCTTGTCTGAACAGACCAATGCTCAGGAGAGTCAGGCGCTGGAGCTGCAGGCTCGTGCAGGAGAGATCGGCAGCGTCTCGCGGGTCATCCGGGAGCTCGCCGATCAATGCAATCTGCTGGCGGTCAATGCCACCATCGAAGCAGCGCGCGCCGGCGAGCACGGCCGAGGCTTCGCTGTCGTCGCTGACGAAGTCCGGAGTCTGGCTACCCAGACCAAAAAATCCGCGGAAGAGATCAGCGGGATGATCCAGGCGATCTTGGATGCCGTGCTGCAAACCGTCAAGCTGGTGCATAGCGCAAGGTCAGAATCCCAGGCGAGCGCGGCTTACGTCGATCAGGCTGCGGATCTGTTCCAGAGGCTGTTCATTGCCGCTGCGGACAATCAGAAAAGCAGCAAGGAGATGACGGGACTGTCCATCCAAGCGCATGAGCAATCCTCCCGTGTTATTCGCGAGATGGAGCAGCTGCTGGCGGAGATAACGGATAATAAGCGGAGTGAATGAAGTTACATATATCGTGCACACAAATCGCGCCGGCATCCTGTCGGCGCGATTGCTGATATCGTCGTAGAAGCGGGGGTGCTGCGCTTACCCTTGACGCAGCCGCTCTATCGTCTGACTGAGAAGGGGAAGATTCCAATGCTGCTTGGGCGAGTGAACGTAGAGCTTCCAGTGCGGTGCCCGTCCTGGCAAGGACAGTCTGCGCATACCGGGTTCATCCTCGGCGATCGCGGCTGCCGGGAGGATGGCGAAGCCGCGGCCGCGCCTGATCGTCTGGGTGAGCAGAGCGCAGCGATCGGTGCGGAGATGAGGCAGCAGGGAGATGCCTTGCTCGGCTTCCCAGACCATGACCGTTTCTGTCACTGAACGGTCCTCCAGCATGAGATATGGATAGGCAGTCAGATGGACGCCGACGAGCGGGCCTTCGAGGTGCACGAGCGGATGGCTGTCGGAGACAAACAGCGCGAGCGGCATCTCCATCAGCGTCAGACTCTGATAGCGGCTTGGCTCCTGAGCGCTCTGGCCGCTCAGGAGCAGATCAAGACGGCCTTCGCCAAGCATATCGATCAGAAGATCGTGATCGCCGGTGCGGATATGATAAAAACTGTCCTCCGTGGCTCCCCCTTCTGTCAGCCATGGCGCCTCCGCCAGCATGCCCAGCGACGTATCGGTACAGCCGATCGTCAAGCTGCCCCGGCCATGACCGCTCATCTCCTGTACACGCATGACGGCTTCATCACAGCTGGCGACGATCCGCTGCGCATAGTGATGGACCAGTCTGCCGGCCTCCGTGAGGATGATCTTGCCGGCTTTGTACTCGAACAGCTTGATGCCCCACTCTTCTTCCATCTTCTTCATATGAAAGCTGATCGTCGGCTGTTTCATCCCCAGATGCTCGGCAACCGCCGTCGCTTTTTTATAACGTTCAATGAGGACAAGCATACGGAATTTTAAAATGTTCATCACATTCACCGCCTGAATCGGTAATATCATAGAACTATTCTATGGCAGCGCCATGCATTATGCAATTATTCGAATGAATTTTGTTTTTGCGTTAACATTTCGAAGATATGAATTTAATGACGGAATTCTATACTTTGTCTTGTAAAGCAAACTATTATCATGTGGAAAACGGAAGGGGAACCCAAAGAAATGAAAAAGAGCTTACTGTTGATTATGACGCTGGTCCTGTCAATCACTCTGGCGGCATGCGGAGGCACCAACACGACCAACAATGGTACAAACCCTGGCACGAATAACACACAAGGCGGCACGAACAACGGCGGGAACACGGGTGCAAACAATACGTCTGAGGAAGAGCCTGCTGCGGAACTGGAAGGCTCGATCCTGGCGGTCGGCTCGTCGGCCATGGCACCGCTCGTAGAGCAAGCTTCCATCAAGTTCATGGACATGCCTGAATATAGCAAGGTTACCGTTCTGGTACAAGCCGGCGGCAGCGGCACCGGCCTGACGCAAGTATCCGAGGGACAATCCGACATCGGCAACTCCGATATCTTCGCTGAAGAGAAGTTCGTAGACGACGAAGCACCAAAAGCAGAAGAACTGGTCGATCATCAAGTAGCCGTTGTAGCTATGGCTGCCGTCGTCAACCCGGCTGTTGGCGTAGAGGACCTGACTCAGGCTCAACTGGTACAGATCTTCAAAGGCGAGGTCTCCAACTGGTCGGAAGTAGGCGGCGTGGATCAAGAAATCGTCATCGTCAACCGTCCTTCCAGCTCCGGTACGCGCAAAACGTTTGAAACGTATGCGCTGGGCGAAGCTTCCCCTGACCTGCCAGGTCAGATCCAAGAAGAATCGTCCGGTAACGTAAGAAAGCTCGTGGCTGAAACGCCTGGCGCCATCGGCTACCTGGCTCTTTCATACCTGGATGACTCCATCACTGCACTGAACTATGAAGGTATCGAACCAAACGAAGAGAACGTAACCAATGGCACTTACCCGATCTGGGCATACCAGCACATGTATACAAAGGGTGAGCCAAACGAAGTGGTTCAAGCGTTTCTGGACTTCATGCTCTCTGACGAAGTACAAACGAACGATGTTGTTGAGCTTGGCTACATCCCGGCTTCCGCGATGACGATCGTCCGTGATGTTGAAGGCAACGTTTCGCAGAAGTAAGCTGCGCCCAGGCAAACTGCATAAGCTTTGTACGGAACTAAAACCGATGAAGAGGTGGAGTTAATCTGCCTCTTTATCGGCGTGTGAAGGAGAGGGTCACCCTGGATCACCCCAAGGAGAAAGTAAGCAAGCAGCATCTGACCGAAGAATGGGTCGGCAAGATATATACCTGGCTATGTATCATCGTTCTTATCATAACCATCTTTTCCATGGTTTATTTCGTCGCCTCCCGCGGCATGACCACCTTCTTCAGAGGTGTCAATGTGTGGGATTTCATCACAGGTGTCAGCTGGCAGCCGGACGCCAAACCGCCGATCTTCGGTGCGCTGCCGTTCATCTTCGGCTCCTTCAGCACGTCTATTATGGCGGCGCTGATCGCAGCGCCGCTTGGGTTTTGCGCGGCTATCTTCATGACAGAGATCATGCCCAAGTACGGCCGTCGCTATCTGCAGCCGGTAGTCGAGCTGCTGGCCGGCATTCCGTCCGTCGTCTATGGCTTCGTCGGCCTTAGCGTCATCGTCCCTTTCCTGCGCGATATGTTTCCCGGACAAGGTGTCGGATTGGCTGCGGGTTCGCTGGTCCTCTCCATTATGATCTTGCCGACGATTACGACGATCGCTACCGATGCGTTGTCGGCACTGCCAGGCGGTTTGAAAGAAGGAGCGTATGCCCTTGGTGCGACACGCTGGCAGACGATCTACCGGATCGTGCTGCCGACCACCTTTCCTGCCCTGATGACGGGGGTGGTCCTTGGCATCTCGCGCGCTTTCGGAGAAGCGCTGGCCGTGCAGATGGTGATCGGCAACGCGCCGTTCCTGCCAAGATCCCTGTTCGACTCGACGTCGACGCTGACCAGTGTCATCACGCTGAGCATGGGCAACACGGTCATGGGCTCTCCCCACAATAATGCGCTGTGGACACTTGCTCTTATTTTGATGCTGATGACCTTTGTGTTCGTATTTATCGTCAGATGGCTGGAAGGGAGGACCAAGGTATGAGTGCAAAGCTAGCCAATCGGATCGCTACCATTGTCATTATCGCGGTAGCCATTTTTATCGTTGCGATTCTGGCCGGGCTGCTCGGCTATATTCTGATCCGTGGTCTCGGCCATGTCAGCTGGGACTTTCTGACCTCGGTTCCACAGACGATCCGTGCCGGCGGCGGGATCGGCCCGCAGCTGTTCAACTCGATTTTCCTGCTCGTGCTGACGCTGCTCATTACCGTACCGCTGGGAGTGGGTGCAGGCATCTATATGAGCGAGTATGCCAAAGCCAACCGGTTTACGGATTTTATCCGTCTGGTCGTCGAGGTGCTCTCCTCGTTCCCGTCGATCGTCGTCGGTTTATTCGGCCTGCTCGTTCTGGTTCATTATTTCGGTTTGGGCTACTCCTTGTTTGCAGGCGCGCTGGCATTGACCGTGTTCAATCTGCCGCTGATGGTCCGCATCACGGAGCAGGCGATCCGCGCCGTACCCAAAGAGCAGAAGGAAGCGAGTCTGGCGCTCGGCCTGTCCCGGTGGAAGACGATTACTTCGATCATGCTGCCGATCGCGATGCCGAACATCCTGACAGGCACGATCCTGGCTTCCGGGCGCGTATTCGGCGAAGCGGCAGCGCTGCTGTTCACTGCCGGCATGAGCTCGCCGAGGCTGGATTTTACCAACTGGAATCCGTTCAGCCCGACTTCCCCGCTTAATCCTTTCCGTCCGGCTGAGACACTGGCGGTGCATATATGGAAGATCAATAGTGAAGGGTTGGCCCCCGACGCCGCCCAGATCGCAGCGGGCGCTTCGGCCGTGCTCGTCATCGTCGTTCTGTTATTCAACTTTACGGCCCGCTTCATCGGCGGTTATATCCATCGCAAGTTTACAGCCAGCAGATAATGCGGGGGAGTGGAGGAGGCAGAGATGCAAAACACAGATTTATATGTACGTGATCTAAGTGTTTATTATGGCAAAAAGCAAGCTGTCAAGAATATCAATCTGGACTTTGCGGCCAAGGAAGTAACGGCGTTGATCGGCCCGTCGGGCTGCGGCAAGTCAACCTTCTTGCGCAGTCTGAACCGGATGAACGACCTGATCGGCGATGCCCGCATCACCGGGGAGATCTGGATCGAGAATAACAATATCAACGACCCGTCCGTCGATGTGGTGCTGCTGCGCCAAAAGATCGGCATGGTCTGGCAGCGGCCCAACCCCTTCCACAAATCGATCTATGAGAACATCGCTTTCGGGCCGCGTTATCACGGCATCAAGAACAAAAAAGAGCTCGACGGCATCGTCGAGAACTCGCTGCGCAAAGCGGCGCTCTGGGAGGAGACGAAGGACAGGCTGCATCAGTCTGCGCTCTCGCTCTCAGGCGGTCAGCAGCAGCGTCTGTGCATCGCCCGGTCGCTGGCGGTCAAGCCGAAGATCATCCTGATGGATGAGCCGGCTTCGGCGCTGGATCCGGTCTCGACGTCCAAGATCGAGGAGCTGATCGCCGAGCTCAAGCAGGATTACTGCATCATCATCGTCACGCACAACATGCACCAGGCAGCCCGGATCTCGGACAAAACAGCCTTCTTCTTCATGGGCGAGCTGGTCGAGTTCGACGATACGCAGAAGATGTTTACGAATCCTGCCAAGAAACAGACGGATGACTACATCTCCGGCCGCTTCGGTTAACGCCAATGGACACGATGAGAGGTGAGAAAATGCAGACCAAATACGAAATCAAAGACCTGAAGCTGTATTATGGGGAGTTCATGGCGCTTAAGGGACTCAACTTCGATATACCGGAAAAGTCGATCACGGCTTTGATCGGTCCATCAGGCTGCGGCAAATCCACGTTTTTGCGGACGCTGAACCGGATGAACGATATGATCGCGGGGACGCGCGTGGAAGGCCAGATCCTGCTGTCCGGAAGCAATATCTATGCCCAGGAAACGGATGTCGAGCAGCTGCGCAAACGCGTGGGGATGGTATTCCAGCAGCCCAATCCTTTTCCGAAGTCAATCTATGAGAATGTTGCGTTCGGTCCAAGGCTGCACCAAAAGCTGGACCGCAAGCAACTGAATGAAGTAGTCGAACGGAGTCTGCGCGGCGCCTCGCTCTGGGACGAGGTCAAAGACGACCTGAACAAAAGCGCAATGGGACTCTCAGGCGGTCAGCAGCAGCGACTCTGTATCGCCAGGGCACTCGCTGTTGACCCGGATGTACTGCTGATGGATGAGTCGACCTCGGCGCTTGACCCGATCTCGACGCTGAAGATTGAGGAATTGGCGCAGGAGTTGAAGCAAAAGTACACGATCGTCATGGTGACGCACAATATGCACCAGGCGGCCCGCGTATCGGACCGGACGGTCTTCTTCCTGAATGGTGAAGTCATCGAGGCGGACCAGACGGGGCAGTTGTTCTCCAACCCGTCCGACAAGCGGACGGAAGAATATATTACGGGTCGGTTCGGCTAAGAGCTGAGCTATCCGTCCCCAAACGAAAGGTGGCCTATCTATGATGACGATTCGCAAGGAGTTCGACCTGGGGCTCCAGGAGCTGCACAACCTGATCGTAGAGCTCGGCGGGCGGGTGGAGCAGGCGCTCAGCGAAGCGATGATCGCGCTGCAGGAAGTGGATGTCGTCAAGGCAAAAGCGATCATCCGCCAGGATCCGGAGCTCAATAATCTGGAGGACCGCATCACCGAGATCGGCTCCAAGCTGATCGCGACTCAGCAGCCGGTCGCCAAGGATCTGCGGATCATCCTGTCGGCCTTCAAGATCGCCAGCGATCTGGAGCGGATGGGCGACCTGGCGACGGACATCGCCAAAGTGGTCGTGCGCCTGGAGGGCCAGGAACTCATCAAACCGCTGATCGATCTGCCTCGCATGGCCGAGATCGCCCAGACGATGACCTATGAATCGATCCAGGCATTTATCCATGAGAATGTGGACCTGGCTTATAAAGTCGGCAGGGATGACGACAGCGTCGATGCGCTGTACAGCCAGATTATCCGCGAGCTGTTCTCCCTGATGATGGAGAATCCGACGACGATCTCGCAGTCTGTGCTGCTCAGCTTTGTCGGCCGGTACATCGAGCGGATCGCTGACCATGCGACCAACATCGGCGAGAGCGTCGTCTATCTGGTTACCGGCAAACGACCGGACCTCAACGTATAATCAATAACATCTGGAACTGTTTGTCCCCTTGCGGGGCAGACAGTTTTTTGAATGGTCAGAGGACAGCTCATCCGCGAGGGGATACGAGATGGAACAGACAGGGACCGGACTGATCAATCGGAAGCTGATCAAAGCAATCAACCGATGTCAAAGGCAGGGAGAGCGGCTAACGGTGCTGTATGCCGGCATAGACGAGAGCAGCGAGGCTGCGGTGCGGCTGCAGCGCTGGCTGCAAGGACACAAGCAGCTGCTGTGGTCGCAGCAGCTGGGAGAGGACTATTACGGATTCTTCCGCCAAGGCGCGGAGCGCTCAGCGGGATCGGCCTTCAGCAGTACCGACGAGCCGCCGCGGACGGCGGCAGACATCCTGGTCGAGGCGGCGGCTCAGGCTCTGGGCGATGCCGCGCCGGAGACGCTCATCCATGCTGTGCCGCTGCGGGCGGCAGATACCGATGACGGGACCGAGACGATGGTCTACCGGGCGATCAAGGAGGCGCAGCTGGCTGCAAGGGAGAGCCGCTTCTTGCCACGGAGCAAGGCGCAGCGTCGGAGTAGTGTGCGGTACGGGAGGCGGGTCAGGGACGGCCGGCGCGAGCCTGTGCCGGCACAGGGCGCCGCAGCGACCATCGGCGAGCTGGCCGTGCCGATCCCGAGCTTCCCCAGAGATACGGAAGTATCTGAGATTGCCCGCCTGATGAGTCAGGATGCGGGTATCCATAACGTTGTCATCGTCGATGGGCAGCGTCCCGTCGGGTTGGTCATGAAGGAGAAGCTGAATCAGCTGCTGGCGGGACAATACGGGATGCCTCTGTACTGGCGGCGGCCGGTGAGCCGGATCATGGACAGCGAGCTGCTCGTCATCGAGAGCAGCACCTCGGTCGAGGTGGCTTCACAGCGGGCGATGGCCCGGGACGATGCCAAGCTCTACGATGTGGTCACCGTCACCTGCGGGGGCAAGCTGCTCGGAGCGGCTTCGATCCGGGCGATGCTGGAGGCGGTCACGAGCCGTCGTACGGAAGCGGCAAGAACGGCTAATCCGCTCACCGGTCTGCCCGGCAACGAAGGTATCCAGCGCGAGCTTGCGCGGATGCTGGAGAGCGGCCGTCCGTTTAGCATCGTCTATGCCGATCTGGATTATTTCAAATGGTTCAACGACACGTTCGGCTTCCGCAAAGGGGACGACATGATCCGATTCACGGGAGAGCTGCTCCAAGCAGCGGAAGGTCCGCATGCGGAATGCTACCGCTTCGTCGGTCACATCGGCGGAGACGACTTCATCGTCCTGACGGATGATATGGAATGCCAACTCTGGTGTCACAGCCTGCTCCGGCAGTTCGACCTGGAGGTGCGGAGGTTCTACGGCGAGACGGAAGTGACAGAGGTGTCCGACCGTCACGGTCAGACGCTGGAGCGCGAGGGGGTCACGCTATCCCTTTCTCTGATGATGTGGGATGGTACTGAACCGGCTACGCCGGAATCGATCTCCGCGCTGGCCGCCCAGCTCAAGAAACGCGCCAAGTCCCAGCGCGGGAGTATATGTGTCGCAGAGTTCATACAAGCACAGCAGCACAGAGAGGAAGGCAGATGATGCAGCAGCGACAGGCGAATTACCAAGGGTACGAAGAGGACAGCCGGAGCGGGCTTCGATACGGTATCGTCTATTTGTCCTGGCATGGGACGGACGGAGGAGCGACGATCCCCGGGGAGCATTTCCATAGGAGTTGGAAGGGGTTTGCAGACCGGCATCTGCCGGAGCACCGGCTGGGCAGACGGGTTGCCGATCGAAGATGGGTGGCGGATGACCTGTACCTGCTGATGCCGATCGGGAGAGTGGAGGAGTGGATGCAGGAGGTGCAGGAGTTCCAGCTCGGTCTCCAGACCGCTTACCTCGCACACATCCATGAGCCCCAATCCGGGAGCTGGCTGCTGCATGTGGGGATGTCCGAGACGTTCGGCCCGGAGTCGCTGGCAGACCGGGAGCAGTGGTACCGTGCCGCCAAACAGGCGGTAATCGACGGTCAGGCCAGAGACAGCGTCGAGCTGAGCATGAGGCGGCGGGAGCTGCAGCGCATCCTCTCACATGGCTTGCTGTATCCGGTGTACCAGCCCATCTACCGGATAGGCGGCGGGATCCTGGGCTTCGAGGCGCTCTCGCGCTGTGAAGAGAGCCGTTGGTTTGACGGTCCGCTGGCGTTGTTTTCGTTCGCGGAGCGGGAGGGGGAGGTCTACAGCCTGGACAGGCTCGCCCGAGAGAAAGCAATCTCCGGCAGCACGGGGCTGGGAGAACGGCAGAAGATGTTTATTAACATCTCGGCGAATATTATGCAAGATCCTCATTTTACGCCGGGACAGACGCTGAGCCTGCTGCGGCAGCAGGGGCTCTCCCCCCGTCAGATCGTCTTCGAGGTGACGGAGCGCAGCTCGATCGAGGATTTCGAGACGGCCAAGAAGGTACTCTCCCACTATCGGAGCCAAGGGTATGAGATCGCCATCGATGATGCGGGGGCGGGTTATTCATCGCTGCAATCGATCGTGGAGCTGCGACCGGACTATATCAAGGTGGACCGTTCACTGATCCGGAGCATCCATGAGGATGAGATAAAAGAGCATATCTTGGAGACGTTCGTCGCTTTTGCGCGCAAGATGGGCATCCGGGTCATTGCCGAAGGCATCGAGCTGCCGGAGGAGCTGGCCAAGCTGGAAGCGATGGGCGTCGATTATGCACAGGGCTACCTGCTGGGCAGGCCTGCGCGGGATATCGGTGTCTGGTGAGGAAGAGACAAAGGATGAACAAGTTTTTCCGATATGCAGGGTGTGACTGCAGAGTGGGAAAGCTTGTTTTTTTGTGAGTGTTGGATTCCGGGGTCCCCGCAAAGTATCGGACATCGCTTCGAAGCCAAGGCTCCACTTTGCGGGGATATTTTGTGATATGATAGATGAAAGACATGTTAATGAGTGAGGTGCCTTGATGGATAAATGGATGTTGATCGACGGCAACAGTATCGCCTACCGCGCGTTCTTTGCGTTGCCGCCTTTGACCAATAGCGCCGGGCAGTATACGAACGCGGTGTTCGGCTTTACGACGATCCTGCTGAAGCTGATCGAGGAAGAGCAGCCGACGCATATCATGGTCGCGTTTGATGCCGGCAAGACGACGTTTCGCCATGAAGGCTATGCGGAGTATAAAGCCGGCCGCGAGAAGACGCCTTCGGAGCTGTCGGGCCAGTTCCCGCTGCTCAAGGATCTGCTCACGTCCTTTGGCGTCGCCCGCTTCGAGCTGGAAGGCTATGAGGCGGATGATATCATCGGCACGCTGACGCGGCTGGCGGATGAACAGGGGATCCCGGCGCTGGTCGTGAGCGGCGACAAGGATCTGCTGCAGCTCGCCTCGGAGCAGGTGACGGTGGCGCTGACGCGCAAAGGCGTCAGCGAGGTCGAGCGCTACGACCCGGTTGCGATCAAGGAGCGGTATGGCCTGGAGCCGCTGCAGATCATCGATCTGAAGGGGCTGATGGGGGATGCCTCGGACAACATCCCCGGCATCCCGGGCGTCGGCGAGAAGACAGCGCTCAAGCTGCTGCATGAATACGGCTCGGTAGAGGCGGTGCTCGAAGCCAGCGGCTCGCTCAAGGGGAAGATGAAGGAACGGGTCGAGACGCATCAGGAGGATGCGCGCATGAGCAAGCAGCTCGCGACGATCTACCGCGAGGTGCCGCTGGAGCAAGGACCCGAAGGCATGAAGTACGACGGCTATGATCCGGCCGTGCTCGGTCAGGCGCTGCGCAAGCTGGAGTTCCGGTCGCTGCTGGAACGGCTGGATCTGCCATCCTCCGCAGGAGACAGCGGCGAGGCAGTGGAGCTGCCGGAGCTTGAGGTGATCACGGCCGCGGGAGCGGCTGAGCTGCAGGCGTTGGAAGCGGCGCTCCCACAGATCGAGAGTCTGCTGGTCGAAGCGGTCGGCGAGAATCCTCATCATGCAGAGCTGCTGGCGGTCGCCTTCACAACGGGAGAGCAGGTGTATGTCGTCCCCGCAGAGCTGCTGGCGAGCGAGGAAGCGGCGGCGATCCGGGGCTGGATGGGAGATGCGGGGCGCGAGAAGCGGGGATATGATATGCACAAGTCCCAGCTCGCCCTGAGCTGGCGCGGCATCGAGCTGCGCGGCGTCAGCTTTGATGTGCAGCTGGCGGCGTATCTGCTCGATCCGACTGATCCCGATCACACGCTTAATGGGCTGACGCACCGTTACCGGCTGCCGGCCGTCCCAGCGGATGAGGACGTCTACGGCAAAGGCGCCAAGTTCAAAGTGCCGGAGCCGGAGACGCTGCATGCGCATATCGCCCGCAAGGCGCATTCAGTCTATGCCGTGATGCAGATCCAGCAGGAGGAGCTGGAGAAAAGCGGCATGCACAAGCTGTATTACGAGCTGGAGCTGCCGCTGTCCTCGATCCTGGCGGGTATGGAGAAGCAGGGGATCACCGTGCAGTCCGAGGAGCTCAGCAGGCTAGGCAGCGAGATCGAGAGCCGGATTGCCACCGCGATGCAAGAGGTCTACTCGCATGCAGGAACCGAATTCAACATCGGCTCTACGAAGCAGTTGGGAGAGATCCTGTTCGAGAAGCTGGGCCTGCCGGTCATCAAGAAGACCAAGACCGGTTATTCCACGGACGTGGATGTCCTGGACAAGCTGGAGCCGTATCACGGCATCATCCCGTCGATCCTGCATTACCGGCAGCTGACCAAGCTGCAGTCGACGTATATCGAGGGGCTGCTGAAGGAGATTCGCCAGGACACCGGCAAGGTGCATACGTACTTCCGGCAGACGATCGCGGCAACGGGACGGCTGAGCAGCCAGTTCCCCAATCTGCAGAACATCCCGATCCGTCTGGAGGAAGGCCGTAAGATCCGCAAAGCATTCGTGCCGTCGGAAGCCGGATGGTCGATCCTGGCGGCCGACTATTCGCAGATCGAGCTGCGGGTCCTGGCCCATATCTCCGGGGATGAAGGGCTGAAGGAAGCATTTATCCATAACATGGATATCCACACGAAGACGGCCATGGATGTGTTCGGCGTCAGCGAGAGCGAGGTTGACGGCAATATGCGTCGGCAGGCCAAGGCAGTCAACTTTGGCATCGTGTACGGGATCAGCGATTTTGGCTTGTCGCAGAACCTCAATATTACCCGCAAAGAAGCGCAGCGTTTCATCGATCAGTACTTCGATGCGTTCCAGGGCGTGCGTGCTTATATGGACAATATCGTCCAGCAGGCGCGCAATGACGGCTACGTGACGACGCTGCTCGAGCGGCGGCGTTATCTGCCGGAGATCAAGGCATCCAACTTCAACGTCCGCTCGTTCGCGGAGCGCACGGCGATGAACACGCCGATCCAGGGGACGGCGGCGGATATCATCAAGCTGGCGATGGTGCGGATGGACGAACAATTGCGCACGCGCAAGCTGCGCAGCCGGATGCTCCTGCAGGTGCATGACGAACTTGTCTTCGAAGTGCCGCAGGAGGAGCTGGAGACGATGCAGGAGCTGGTGCCTCAGGTGATGGAATCGGCCATCGAGCTGGATGTGCCGCTGCGCGCGGATGTCAGCTTCGGTGCCAATTGGTATGAGACGAAATAAGGTGGTCTCGGTTATAATGGAAAAGGAGGTGTTGACAGCATGCCGGAATTGCCGGAGGTAGAGACCGTGCGGCGAACGCTGATCGAACTCGTCGCGGGAAAAACGATCGAGCGGGTCACAGTGCGGCTGCCGCGCATCATCCAGCGACCAGAGGAACCGGAGATCTTTGCCGGTGCGCTGGCAGGACGGACGATCGAGACCGTCGAGCGGCGGGGCAAATTCCTGCGTGTGATTATGGACGGGCTGGTGCTCGTCTCTCATCTGCGCATGGAAGGCCGCTACGGGCTGTTCCGCGAGGAGGAGCCGATCGAGAAGCACACACACGTCATATTTCATTTTACGGATGGCACCGCCTTGCGATATAAAGATGTCCGCCAGTTCGGCACGATGCATCTATTCGAACCCGGAGAGGAGTTCCTGCTCCCCCCGCTTAACCGTCTGGGCGTGGAGCCGTTCTCCGAAGCTTTTACATCTTCGGAGTTGAGGCGCATGCTCTCGCGGAAGAGCACGCGGATCAAGCCGCTGCTGCTCAATCAGGAATATGTCGTCGGTTTGGGGAATATCTATGTCGATGAAGCACTGTTCCTGGCCCGCATCCATCCGGAGCGGTCCGCTGACAGTCTGACACGACCGGAGTGGCAGCGGCTCCATGAGGCTATCGTCGTCACGCTCGGACAGGCCGTTGAAGCGGGCGGCTCTTCGATCAAGTCCTATGTGAACGGCCAAGGCGAGATGGGGATGTTCCAGCACAGCCTGTCCGTCTATGGACGGCAGGACCAGCCGTGCCCGAGCTGCGGGCGCAGTATCGTCAAGTTTGCGGTCATCGGCCGCGGTACGCATATCTGCGACCGCTGCCAGCGGGCGCCCCGCGGGGCGACAGCCGCTCCCAAGCGCCGGAAACAAGCGGGGGCCAAAGCAGGGACGAGCCGGACTGCCGAGACCACTTCGTAATCAAAAAAGTCCGCTTTTCAGCACCGAGAAGGTTGGAGGCAGGAGGAAGTGAGGAGCGTCCACGTTTTCGGTGAAAACGACTTCGGAAGCATTAGGCTACGTGAGCACCTAGGATGAAGCTTACGAAGCTAGTTTCCTTCGGAAACTCTTATTCGACTACATTCAAGATTCGATGTCGAGTTGGCTTCCCTGAACCACTTCGTGATCAAAAGCGGACGATGGATGCACTCCCGGTGGGCGCCTGCATATGATGTGTAACAGACATGGGCGCGCCTAAGCCGCGCCTACGTGAGGAGGGACACATCTCATGCTGGCGCATTTGGTATCGCTGATCCTGCTGGCCTGTGCTGTCAGTCTGGACGGATTTGGAGTCGGCGTCACCTACGGCCTGCGCAAAATCCGGATCCCGTTCTTGTCGATCCTGATCATCGCCGGCTGCTCCGGTCTAGTGATCGGTCTGTCCATGATCGCTGGACAGTGGCTGGCGGGTTACTTGCCGCCGGTGGTCGGTCAGTTCATCGGCGCGTTTATCCTGATCGGCATCGGGTTGTTCGCGATCATCCAATTCATCCGGCGGACGAACAGGGAGCCCGAGGATTCGTCTGTTGGGAATCGCGAACAAGATGTATTTGTGCGGGATGACGTTCCTACACATACGGACACTGCAATGCTGCCGGCTTTGTCGCCGTCGATGGTGATGATCGTCGAGCTCAAACGGCTCGGGATCGTCATCCACATCCTGCGCAAGCCCCAGGCGGCGGACATGGACCGCTCGGGCACGATCTCCGCTTCAGAGGCGGTACTGCTGGGCTGCGCATTATCGCTCGATGCGTTCGGAGCAGGCCTCGGAGCAGCCATGCTCGGCTTTTCGCCGCTCTGGACCTCGCTGCTGATCGCCGGGGCCAGCGGCAGTTTCCTGCTGATGGGGCTGCGCGTTGGTCTCCGGTTCGCAGCATCGGAGCGGATGCGCGCATTATCGCTGCTGCCGGGAGTCATCCTGATCTTGATGGGCATTCTAAAGTTGTTGTAGGCTGTAGAGTGAAAATGAGGTGAGTGAGACTAATGAAAATCGGATTGACCGGCGGCATCGCCTGCGGCAAAAGCACAGTCGCGGCGATGCTGGCGGCCCGCGGCGCCGCACTGACGGATGCGGATCAAGTCGCCAGGGAAGTGGTGATGCCGGGCGAGCCCGCGCTCGCAGCCGTCGTCCGGCAGTTCGGACAAGCCGTGCTCTCGGCGGATGGGACACTTGATCGTCCGGGGCTGGGCAAGCTGGTATTCGGCAACCGGGAGAGGTTGAAGGAGCTGGAAGCGATCCTTCACCCGGCTATCCGAGAGCGGATGCAGAGCCGGCTCCAGCAATATGAAGACGAGGACCCTGACCGACTGGCGGTGGCCGATGTACCGCTGCTATTCGAGACTGGACAAGCCGGGCTGTACGAAGGCGTGCTAGTGGTATACATACCCCAGCCCTTGCAGGTCGAGCGGCTGCTGGCGCGCTCCCCCGGGATGACGGAGGAAGAGGCGCTCTCGAGAATCGGGCTGCAGATGGATATCGAAGAGAAGCGCAGCAGGGCCGATTGGGTCATCGACAACAGCGGATCGCTCGAGGAGACGGAGCAGCAAGTGGAAGCCTTTATGCGGAAGGCGGTGAAACGGTGAGACGACTGATGCGTACAGTTGTACTGCTGGCGGTAGTTGTCGCTACCGTCGTGTTGTTCATCCGCTCGGATCGTATCGAACAGATGATGTATCCGATTCATTATCGGGAGGATATACGTGCCAGTGCAAGCAATTACAAGGTGGATCCATATCTGCTGGCGGCAATCATCCGCTCGGAGACCAACTACCAGACCGGGCGTGAGTCGTCCAAAGGCGCGCTGGGCATCATGCAGATCATGCCGGACACAGCCGACTGGATTATCGATCAAGCCAATTTTACTTCTGTGACCATGGATGACATCCATCATCGCGCGGATGTAAGCATCGAGATGGGGTCATGGTATATTCATTCCCTGAGCAAGCAATTCGATCAGAATACGATCGCGGCAGTGGCCGCGTACAACGCGGGTCCCGGCAATGTGAAGCGCTGGATGTCGGAGCAGGTGTGGGACGGCACCCTTGATCAATTGAGCGATGTTCCGTTCGGAGAGACGAGGCATTATGTGAAGCGCGTTTTTTATTACTATGAAAAGTATAAGTCCTTATATCCGACACTTTGACGGAAGGCAGGGACGTTCTATATAGAGTGAAATTGGCTAGCGTCCATTACACCAAAGAAAGCCTTGACCGGCTGACTTTCGGCAGTGGTCAAGGCTTTCGAATTAAGACTTAGTATTATTTGTATTGCCCGGCAAGGGATTGCTCAGCGATCTGTACCAGGCGGCGGGTAATATAACCCCCGATGGAACCCGCATCGCGAGTTGCCATATTGCCGTAGTATCCGTCTTGCGGAATAGCAATACCCAGCTCTTGCGCTACCTCGAATTTCATTTGGTCCAGCGCTGCTGTTGCTTGTGGTACGACCAGTTGGTTGCTGCTGCGGTTTTGGCTCATGTGTGTCACCTCCTTGCGGTTGGTAAAAGTATTATGTGCGATTTTCGTCTGATCATAACCGAGAATACATGGTAATTATTGTCCCCATACTTTAAGAGAACGGAGGGAATGACGAACATGAAATGTCCCTATTGCGATTATGCGGGTACCAAGGTGCTGGATTCCAGACCGGCCAACGAAAATAAATCGATCCGCAGACGGCGCGAATGCGAGCAGTGCAGCCGACGGTTCACGACCTTCGAGATGATCGAGGAGACGCCGCTTATCGTCATCAAGAAAGGCGGCAGCCGCGAAGAGTTCAGCCGCGATAAAATCCTGCGCGGGTTGATCCGAGCCTGCGAGAAGCGACCAGTCTCTATTGATCAGTTGGAGGTTATCGTCTCCGAGGTGGAGAAGGAGATTCGGACCACGGCACAGGCTGAGGTCGAGAGCTTCCAGATCGGCGAGCTGGTGATGGAGCAGCTGTACCCGATTGATGAAGTCGCTTACGTGCGCTTCGCCTCGGTATACCGGCAGTTCAAGGATATCAACATGTTCATGAAAGAGCTGACCGGTTTGCTATCCAAGCATCCGATGTCTGACAAGGACGGGCGGTAGCAGGGAGCGTTAATTTGTATTGGTCTGTAGACGTTCGAAACGAACATGAGGATGGTCGAAAAAACAGTGGCAGCGATGCCTCTGTTTTTTTGTCGTTAAGAATTTTGGTTGCTTCGGCAAGATGTGTCCGCTAACCGCTGGTTGTCAGCTGTGACACACCTTTCTTCCTCTATTTGCTGGCAAACCCGCCACGCGTCGACTGTAACGTACCGGGCATCGTCAGAGCCAGGGGATAGTCTTTAATAATTATTTTCAGGATGATAAACATACGATGCAAAATTAAACGAAAAAAAATTTGACAGCTGCTGGAAGGATGCGGTATGCTTTTATCAATTGGGTTAATGAGAATGATAATCAATTGAGGGTGGAGGGCTTTTATTTTGAATACGTACATAAAAACAACGGCTGCATCTGTAGCACTCATGGCTGTTCTGCTAACACCGGTGTCACCTGGGGCCGCGATTTCCGGTACAAATCAACAAGGACCTTCTATCGCATACGCGGCAGAGACAGGGCAGCAGCTGGCTGATGGTGTGTACAGCCTGGACTACACCTTCCTGAAGCACAATACCGACCAGGTCTCCGTCATGCAGGATTATGTCGTGACTCCGGGCAAGCTCATTGTGCAAAACGGCAAGTTGACGGTAGAAGTGACTCTAAAGCAGAGCAAGGAGATTATTGGGTTCAAAATCGACACTGGCAACGGGCTTGCGACACCGGAGACGGTAGTGGAGAACGAGCAAGCCAATACCCGAGTCGTCTCGTTTGAGGTTGACGATCTGAGTGAGAAGCTTGAGGGCTGGGTGAAGATCTACTGGCAGGTCAGTCCGACCTTCCTGTATGATCACGAGTACAAGGTAGAGCTGCAGCTGGATAAGGACTCAATCGAGGAATGGCAAGGGGAGCAGGAGCCTACAGAACCAGTGGACCCTGAGCCTGAGCAGCCCACCCAGCCGGAGCAGCCAGCGCCAGGGCCTGAAGAGCCTGTCGCACCTTCTCCTGATTTCACGGATCTGACGAATCATTGGGCAAAATCCGCGATCGAGCAAGCTGTGAGCAAGGGGATCGTCAATGGCTATGAGGATAACACCTTCCGTCCTAATGGACAGGTGAGCCGGGCGGAATTTGTGGCCATGCTGGGACGTGCGCTGCCAGCTAATGAGGAGCCATCTACGTATGCTAGCTTCTCGGATGAGCAGGACATACCGGCTTGGGTGGAGCCTTATCTTGCGCCAATTGCTGGAGCGGGCATCATCGGTGGTTACGAGGATGGCACGTTCCGACCAGCGCAGCGCATTACCCGTGCTGAGCTGGCAGTCATTATTGTCCGTGCGCACCAGCTCCAGACCACACCTGACGCTACATTGACCTTTGCAGACGCCGCGGACATTCCTGACTGGGCCAGAGCCGAAGTAGCCGCAGCTCATGCAGCTGGACTGATGAACGGACGAGAGGGCAATGTGTTTGCGCCGCATGTCCTTGCAACGCGTGCGGAGGCTGTGAGTTTAATTCTGTCCTTGTCTAATTAATTCTTATGTATAAACCATGATACAGGTGTAAATGCTGCATTTTACACCTGTTTGTCATGCATTTTTTTTGTGGCATGTCATAGAATAATGAACAGAAAACATATTCCCGCCAGTCGACAACGACACTATGAACGTTCGGGAAGAGCGTAAAAACACTGCCCAAGGGCAGTGTTTGAAGGACGGGTATGGAATGGTTAGCTACTTATTTCTCACTTGCGGGGACAGTTCTGACCTCATCGGTAGGTGGCGCCTCAGCAGGGATATTATCGGACTCAGAGACAAACGGTGGTTCAGAGATGGACACGTCTGGAACATTATCCACGCCTGTCTCATCAGCAGGGACAAGTAACGGCTTCTCCTCCGCTGGGACAGTTTCCGCTACACCTGGTGCAATCTCATATTGGTCCTGCGGCACGGGGCGGGCTTCCGTGACCCTATCTGGAGCTGGAATCTCTTCGTCCGAAACAGCATACAGTTCGCTTGGATAGTCATCAGCCACTTTGGATGCTGCGGGATAGAGCTCGATTGGAATGGTGTGAGCCTCCGACGCATCCGAAGGTGCGGGAAGAGGCTCCACCTTGGATGGCGCTGGATCAGTTACAGGTGACAGTTCGGCTGGAGCGGGTTCGATCGAAGGCGCATTGTCGGATGCCCAGACAGCCGCAGATGTGCCCAAGGCAGCGACGAGCAGGCCGGATCCGGCCAATAGAATGAGTGTCTTCTTTTTCATTTGTTTCACAGTCAGCATAAGGGTTAATCTCCTTTTTAGATGTTGGCCTTCAGAGGACAAGGAAGCACAAAATTGCGTGGGTACGGATCGTGAATCTGTCATCACACTCAGAATCGTCTGACCATAGCGTTTACGCTCACGATGGGACATGGTTTTGACCACTTGTTCATCGCACGCCAACTCGCTCCAGGTCTGGATTTCGCGGCGGAGCAAGTAGACCAGCGGGTTAAACCACTGTAGTGCAGTTACGCACAATACCGATGCCTTAATCCAGAGATCCTTGTGCTTCAGATGAATGAGTTCGTGATGGAGGACCATCCCCAGATCCATCTCCGCAGCCGCTTGTCGGGGGAGGTAGATTGTTGGACGCCATAAGCCTACCAGCAAAGGCGTGCGAATCAACTCGCTATAGGCGAGCCTGACCGGGCGCTTGAGCGAAAGAAACGTTTTGTAATGGGCTAGTTCTAATGAAGCATCACTATTAGGCGGCACGTCGGTGCCCGAACGTTCGAGCAAACGGACGAATCTCCGATATTGATAGATCTGCCAACTGATATAACTTAGCGCACCTACAGCCCACACGGTCAAGATAAGGGCAGCAGCAGATACGGGAATCGTAGTCGCGGACGAGCCTGCGGGTAGCAAAACCGCTCCAGTGTCAGGTGCGTCTGATGTGCTATGAGCCGCAGCGAACCAGGATGTCAAAAAGGGAGTCAGCCATTGAACAACGATTGCTAGCGGCACAAGATAGAAGAAGACAGCCAACTGGTTGAGTTTGTAGCGCCATAAGGCTGGCATATCCTGAACAGGAAGCAAACGCAGCAGCAAGCTGCAAGCCACGACCACGCTCCCGGCGACGGTTAACGACACGAGCCAGTCAAGAAGAAGAGTCATCATGGCCTACTTCTCCGAAAACCATTGCTTCAGCTCATTGATATCTTGCTTGGAAAGCTTGTCGCCGTCGTAAAGCGCCGAGATTAGGTTCTTTACAGAGCCTTGATACAAATCGTCCAGTACGTTCTGGGTTTCAGCCAGTTTGTACGCTTCTCTAGTGATGCGGGGGACGTACTTATTGGTACGGCCTTCTTTGGTTGTAGCCAGTGCGCCTTTCTCCACGAGCCGCGATAGGAACGTGGACATCGTCTGAGCCTTCCAGTCACGGCCTTTCTCTGCAAATTGGGTTAGCAGCTCGGTAGACGTCACCGGCGGATCGCTCGCCCAGATCGCCTCCATGAGCTCCATTTCTGTATCTGACAACTTATGAACCTGGTTCATTGCAGTACACCTCTTCTTCACGTTATGCGTCCATAACGATGGTATTACTACACTACGTAGTATTAACAATCTACTACATAATGTAGTAATAAGTCAAGCGAGGAGAAGGGGGATTAAGAGTGCCAGGGAAATGGCTGAAAAAGTTTATGAAAAGTGTTGACACACAAATCGAATTTATGATATTATCTATTCTGTTGCCACATAAACTTATGAACACGGAACGTAAGCTCCAGTTACATAAGATGTAGGAATACGGGGCCTTAGCTCAGCTGGGAGAGCGCATCGCTGGCAGCGATGAGGTCAGGGGTTCGATCCCCCTAGGCTCCATACGAACAAGAACGCCATCACAATCATGTGATGGCGTTTTTCGTATGGATTGCCTAGGGGGTGATGAACCCCGAGAAGGGGGTTCGCCCGCACGGACGGAGCGAAGCGGAGGAGTACGGCGTTTGAATCTACCGCTAAAAGTCCCCGTCGAATACGCTTCGTCAGCCATATAATCAAAGATTCATACATCCCCCTAGGCTCCATAGGTTCAAAAGTCTAAATTCCCTCCACATTTCAGCGCGTAATCAACGGCTAAGGAATTGGATTGTTCGGAGAATAATATATGTTCTATAATGAATCAACACCCTTTAAAAGGACGATTGATCCAAATCTGGAATGGGGAAATATTCAGGGGGCAAACAGATGGATATATCTGATCGACTCTTTATGTCAATTATAGTTTTTGTTTTGTTGGGGGGGGTCTGGATTGATGAGAATCTTTTTTCCTGAGTTTTCTTATCGAACCTCATCCACCAATTTATTGAAAAATAAACCAACTAAAAGAAATATCAAAAGTACTATAATAAGTAGTTATATATTATTATTTATTTCAATTATAATAGTAATACTAATTCTATTAGGGAAGATCCCTTCGTCCTAGGAATTTTATTTGAACAGGTTAATGAGGATACAATCGTTGTGCCACCGGTGCCCTTTCTTCACATACGTTAGGATCTTTGACCGCATAGCGCTTCGCCGTAATCAAAGATTTCTACATCCCCTAAACTCCATACACAAAAAAAGGCTGTCTCAAAAAGTCATCCCCAGATGACTTTCGGGACAGCCTTTTCGCCGATTCTTGCCCGCATAAGCTTCCGAATACTTTTGCAGCGTATTCAAATGGTTTCGAACATACACCTGTGCAAGATTTGACAACAAATGATGCAATGATATGAATTCAAATTTGAGCGAGCAAGCAGTATACTCAACGTGTAAGTGCTTTCAGCCAGTGCTTAACACAAACACAATGATGCTATAGGGGGTTTACGAAATGAAGAAAACGTCTTCGCTGCTATTAACCACTGTTCTTTGTTTGTCCGTTGTGCTCGGTGCCTGCAGTAGTAACACCAATACCAATACGAGTAATACGGGCACTCCGGGCAATCAAAATACGAGCAGCACCAATACGACTGGTGAAGAAGCACCGACACCGGTCAAGCTGAGCATCCTTGCCTGGAACAATGAAAAAGAAATGAAGCCCGTCCTGGACGGTTTCCAAGCGAAATATCCACATATCTCCTTCGATTTTCAGTTTGCTCCACCGGTTACAGATTACATAGCGAAACTGCAGACGATGCTGTTGTCTGATACGGCCCCTGATCTATTCATCATCGCTGCGGAAAATCGCAATGAGATTATCGATGGCGACTTCGCGCTAGATTTGACCGATGAGCCGTTCATGTCCGTTATGTTGGACAGCAACAAACCGATGGTTAGCAAAGATGGAAGAATCTACGCGTTCTCACAAGCAGGTTGGGCAGGCGGCTTATTTTATAACAAGAAATTATTTGAACAGGCCGGCATAACTGAATTGCCACAAACATGGGATGAATTCGTTCAAATGTCCTTGCAATTAAAGGATGCTGGCATTCTTCCGCTGTATGACAGAATGCATGATATTACCATTATTCATTCCGCAATGTTTGGTGCGAATGTACTATCGAAGGACCCAGCGTTTGACGAAAAGCTCTTTAATGGCGAGGCAACATTTTCGGAGGGCTGGACCGAAGTGTTAACGATGTGGAAAGAAGGGCTGATCGACAATGGCATTCTGTCCCCTGACATGATCGGTCTGACGAGTGAGCAAGTTATGAACGAGTTCGCTCTTGAGAACGTAGCTATGGTCCCTGGTGGCCCTTGGAACATCCCGACGATTGAGGAAATTAATCCGGATATCGAGTTCGAAATTATGGGGATCCCGGGTAAGGAGCCTGGCAACACGTATTACAACGGAGCGCCAGGTGTAGGCTTTGCCGTCAATAAGAAGACGCAACACAAAGAAGAGGCTTTGCTATTCCTTGAATACTTGACAACAACTGAAGGGTTGAAGGAGTTCGAAGAAGGTACGGGCGGCATCATAACGGTTCATGGCTATAATACTGAAGTACACCCAGCGTACGAACCGGCCTATAGAGATGGACTCATGGAAGGGCGAATTTACTTGCCGATGGTATCATGGAATCGCCACCAAGAAGCACTTCGACTCCAATTTCTAGTATCGTTCCAAGACATCGCGACCAACAAAATAACGCCGGAAGAAGCAACCGCATCCCTTGACAATAAATTGAAGGAAATGGATGAGTAATCAGCATTAGAGGATTGAGGGGGAGGGGGCAGCCTGCTCCCTCTCTTTGACTATTCGAATTTGGAGGCAAAACCATGAACAAACTTAAACGACAGCTACAGTTCCAGTCCTTTTTGCTTCCCATTCTCATTGTGTATACCTTGTTTACCATCTATCCATTATTGCAATCTCTATTTTTAAGCTTTACTAACTTCGGTGGATATTCAAATATCTATGATTTTGTAGGTTTTAGAAACTATAAACGGTTATTTGTTGATGATGCGATACGTGCTTCCATATCCTATACGCTGTTATTTACATTTGGCAAGGCTTTGCTTGTCACGGTCTTAGCCATACCGCTTGCGATGGTGTTGGATCAAAAGTTTTTAACAAGGAATTTGCATCGGGCCATTTTTTTCTTCCCTTCCATTCCAAGTGGGTTGCTAATCGCCTATATATGGGGATTTATTCTGGCACCGATTGGGTCTGGCGTATTAAATAAGATCCTCAATCAGTTGTTTAACATCGGGGCACAGCCTTGGCTGTCAGACCCGCTTCTTGCGAAGTGGTCTACCATTTTCGTTGCTACTTGGGCGATCACCGGTTGGCATGCCGTGTTGTACTTAGCCTTCTTGCAGTCAATCCCTAAAGATTATTACGAGGCCGCCTCCATAGATGGGGCGAATCGCTTTCAGCAATTCCGATATGTTACCTTGCCATTACTCGCTCCTGCGATGACCGTTAGCGTGATGTTACTCCTTACAGGCGGACTAAAAGTGTTCGAAATTCCATTTGCATTGACGAAGGGCGGGCCTGGTTTCGAGACGTTAACCGTCACCCAGGTGATCGTGCAAAAGGGAATCACAGAGGCACAATACGGTCTTGCATCGGCGATGTCAGTCGTATTTTTCCTCATTGTATTAGCGATCGCAATCTTCCAGGTGACAATGATGCAACGAAGGGAGCAGGACTTGTAATGACGACGACTTCTCAAAAACGCAATTGGATTCTCGATCTAGTCATGCTCCCTATAGGATTAGCTGTTTTTTTTCCGTTTTATTTAATCATTATTAATACCTTCAAAACGATGCAAGATGCTACGAGGAACCCGATAGGCTTACCTAAAGAGTGGATCCTAACGAATTACGTACAAGTTTTTGAAGAAACTGCACTCTTGCGCAGCTTTGGAAATAGCTTGACCATCACCTTCTTTTCAGTAACCCTGGTTGTGATCATTGGCGCAATGGGGGCCTATCCGGTTGTTTTCAATGCGAATCGTGTAACAAGATTTGCTATGCTCTATTTGTTAGCAGGATTCATGATTCCATTTCAGGCGACACTGATCCCATTGTTCCAGCTGATGACTGGATTGAATCTAATCGACAAGCTCTACGGTCTCATTGCGCTATACTTGAATGGCTCCGTTTTTGTATTCTTCCTTATGATGGGGTATATGAGAACGATCCCGCGGGAGCTATCTGAAGCGGCGGTCATAGACGGTTGCAGCGTGTGGGGCATCTTTTGGAGGATTATTTTCCCACTCCTGAAACCGATCTCGACGACGGCTGTTATTTTTCAGACGATGTGGATATGGAACGACTTTTTGGCACCTATGCTGTTTCTAAACTCGTCCTCCAACTCAACGCTTGTTCTGCAAATTTATCGAGCGAAAGGTGAATTTACCGTGCATTGGCCGATGTTTATGACACTTACGGTCGTTACCTTGGTGCCGATATTCCTTTTCTTTATCTTCATGCAAAAGCATATCGTCAAGGGAATCGCTGCCGGTGCTGTTAAAGGCTGATCCAAACCAAACAAAAAAACATGTTAACCGCCCAATCCCTTGTCACGCTCGAGGTTGAGGCGGTTTCTGTGACTGAAAACGGTCAAAGCCGGAATCAACTGCCCAGGAAAATTTACATGGACATCTTCATTCTCATTTGCTATTATGTGGCCATATATAATAAGAAACGATGTTTTATATTATAAAACGAATTTGAAAGCGCTTAAAGGAAGTGCGGGATGAAGAACACTGGAATCAAATTTTTAATTCGTTCTCTAATCGGAAATACCATTATTCGAACGATCTTGTTCTCCTATTTGGTCGTAAATATCCTGCTCTTATTGCTGCTCGGATTGTTATCTGTACGCGATTCAACAGCAAGTCTTACCAGGGAAGTTACGCAGTCCAGCTATAAGGTGATGGAGCAAGCGGCACGTGGTCTGAGCTTTAATCTAGAAGAAGCTACTCGCTCGCTTGTCCTTCTGGCTGGCGATCACTCCGTTCGCAGGATGATGATACCAGGGAGGGAAATGGATATCGGAGGGCGAATCCAGCATGAAAGGAATATCGCTGACGTAGCTTTCGGCGTATCTTCTTTGCAGTCTATGATTAGCGATATTTTAATATTAGGGAAGAATGATTATGTAAACAACCTAGATGGAAGAAAGTCTCTGCAATGGGACTATTCATTCACTGGGCAGACTTGGTTTAAGCAGGCCATTTCGGAAACGGGAAGCAAGGGTTTCATCGCGCTTGGACTTCATATGCAGGACTACTATTTCAAAAGTAATATTTCAAAACATAACCTGCCTACGTTATCGATCGCTCTCCCAGTAAAGGATTACACGCTCAAGACGATCGGCGCTGTCGTCGCTAACTTGGATATTGCCAAAATCAATGCGATGTTTGAATTAAGCTATTATCAAAACAATGAAAGCATCTTTATGATCGATAATGAGCAGAACATCATCGCACACAGAGAGATAGCTGCAATCGGCACAAAGCTTAACTTCACAGGCATCGAACGTATTCATCCCGGATTTTCTGGAAGTTTCATGACAGAGCTTGATGGAGATGAAACCCTTGTCATTTTTCACCCTACTGCTGTAGAAGGCTGGAGTATCATCTCAACGATTCCAAAGTCGGTCATTAACGAACAAGCAGACTCGTTAAAATCTAATCTGATCGACTTTATTTGGTTGTGCTTGTTGCTTAACATCCTGATTTCAATCTTGATCACCGCTAAAATCTCTCTCCCCTTCGGAAGTTTGCTCTCCAACTTAGACAAAATTGGAAAAGATGACATCTATGTGATTAAGAATAATTACAAATATCGCGAGCTGGACGTAATAGGCGATAAATTTAGGGAGTTAGTCGTGCGAATCGGTGAAGTACAATAGTTTGTGTACCATGATTTGGAGTCTATCCAAAACATAAAAAAGTAGGGTATCCTCGGGATTGCTAAGATCACCAAGGAGGAACCCTACTCGATGAATACTATACCCGAAACCATGTACAGCAATCTACTTGAAAATTCTGTTACCCAGCTGCTGCAAGAGAAGCTGGAACTTCTCTTGCGAGAAGAAATTAAAAACCACCTGAGCGTCGAACAACCGCATGTACGCAATAGCCGGAACGGACACTACAAACGAAGCTTCCAGACCCAGCACGGAACAATTCGAGCCTTACGGGTTCCACGCGATCGAAAGGGTACGTTCCATACTCGTTTGTTTGAGCCGTACCAGCGGCGTGAGGGGTGGTTGGAGGAAACCATCATTCACATGTACAAAGGCGGCATGAGCACGCGGGAGGTCGCCAAGTTCATTGAGTCTATGTTCGGTACCCACTACTCGCCCACCACGATCAGCAACATCACGCAGACGGTCATGGAAGACATTGAGGCATGGCAGAATCGCCCTCTGGAGAAGCGGTACTCCGTCATCTATCTCGATGGACTTTACGTCAAACTCAAACGCAACTCGGTCAGCAGTGAAGCCGTGTACTTGGCCATGGGGATCGACGAGAGAGGCATTCGTGAAATTCTTGGTTTCTACGTCGGCGGTCACGAAAGCTCAAACGGCTGGCGTGAGGTCCTGAAAGACCTTCAGAAGCGTGGTGCGACCGAAGTGCTGCTCGGTGTGTTTGACGGCTTACCCGGCCTGGAGGAAGCCTTTCAGGAAATCTATCCGATGGCTGACGTCCAGCACTGTATCGTCCACAAAGTGCGGGCGACGTTCCCCAAAATCCGTGTCGCAGACAAAACCGAATTTCTCGCTGACCTCAAGCAAGTGTACTCGGCCATTGATGGCGA
This sequence comes from Paenibacillus jepli, assembly GCF_047238105.1. Lineage (NCBI taxonomy): Bacteria > Bacillati > Bacillota > Bacilli > Caryophanales > Paenibacillaceae > Paenibacillus > Paenibacillus jepli. Next base: position 1,010,452 of record NZ_JBDFMD010000001.1, on the reverse strand, counting down.
TGTGGCACGCGCGGTCTTTGAAGGATTCAAGGAGAAGTGGCGCAAGCAATACCCAAAAGAGGTGAAGTCTTGGGAGGAACAGCTGTCAACACTTCTGACCTTTTACAAGTATCCCGCGCTCACCTGGCCTGCCATCTACACGACCAACCCGATTGAGCGAATGAACAAAGAACTCCGCAAACGCCTTAAGCCAATGAATAGCTTGACCAACATTGAAGCAGCCGAAAAGATTATTTACTTGCAGGCGACGGATTACAATGAAAAATGGTGCGGTAGAGCCATACGAGGCTTCGTTGATTCCGACACGAAAGCCGCGTTTGATACCATGTACCGTGAGCGGTATGCCAGAGGATCGAGCGACAAGCACTAGCCTCCCGCGCCTTCGCTTGGGCTACACTCGCCACCAGAACGACAACCTATATACCACCCATCGTCCCGATGGATAATCTTACTACACAAACTTCTTGACGCTACCTGCGAATCGAATCTCTGGTCAAGCAAAACTATCAAGCAGATATTGCATTAAAAGAAGTAGAGCTTAAAACGCTGCAGTCTCAAATCAATCCGCATTTTCTTTTCAATACGCTGCAGCTGCTGCAAACCGAGATTGTTTGCGGGAATACGGAAGACTCCAACCATTTGGTGCTGTCCTTGAGCGGACTGCTGCGGTACTCCATGAAGCAATCGGAAGAGATGGTAGAGCTGAAACAGGAGATTCAAAATGTCAAAGATTATTTGTATATCGTGAACAAGAAATATGACAATCGAATTGATATTCAATTTCACATCCCGGATGAGGACGTTTTGAAAAATAGAGTGCTTAAGTTGCTCCTGCAACCACTAGTAGAAAATGTAGTTCTTCACGGATTTGGGGAAAATCCGCAATCCGCAAAAATGACGATTCGTGTCGTTTCCGTCAAACCGGGGATTCTAATCGTTATTCATGATAATGGAAGAGGTATAGCGAAAAATCGATATCGTCAACTTGCTAGCCAATTAAACAAACCGGACATGAAGCCGGATAGCATAGGTCTATTCAACGTCAATCAACGGATTCGATTAAAATTCGGCCCTCAGTACGGATTGAAGCTCCGAAGTAAGGAAGGTGTATTCACAACGGTTTATATTGTGTTGCCTAGAAATTGATATCTTCAAGGGGGGAATCAAGTTGAAGCTGCTTATAGTTGACGACCAAGTATCATTGCATCGATATTTAGACAAAGTGATGGATTGGAAGGAGCTTGGACTAACAAGTGTAGAGCATGCTTATGATGGCGAGGAAGCGGCAACCATGGTCGAACAATTGCTCCCGGATCTCATGATCATGGATATTCATATGCCGTTATTAAATGGCATCCAATCGTTGGAGCGAATGCAAGGGTTAAAAAAAATACCGCAGACGATTATCTTAAGCGCTTATGATGAATTCGAATACGCCAGGGATGCGCTTCGACTCCGCGCTTCCCAATATTTGCTGAAACCTGTTGATGCGCAATTGCTTAAGAAATCTTTAAGCGATTTGATTGAAACGTCCATATTGGCTGCCCGACAAGCCATTCTCAGCGAAATCAATCGAACGGTGTACTCCGGACAGATTGATTCAGAGTCCATCATGAACGTGCAGAAAGCATTTGAAATTCTCGCCATCGATCGTTATGCGATTTTGACATTCGAGGACAGTCTGCACTCGGAAATTGATTATTCATGCTTATTGCAAGGACAAACAGATATGAACAACCACTGTATCATGTGTACGAGACACCGCAACGGGCAAATCGTATTAGTAGGCGGGGGAGAAGGTTTAACCGAAGATCGTTTGCGTCAAATCAGTGAAACGGTGATGGACAATATGGCGACATCAACGGACACCTTGTCCGTCGGAATTAGCTCGATTGCCCAAGATACCGCATACCTGCCACAATTAATTACGGAGAGTACGCAAGCCCTTCGCTCGCCCGCTTCGGGAACCAGATTCAAGCTGAGGGATGCGGTCCGCCGGATCAAAACGTATGTAGAAAACGATTATCAAGAGGATCTAACCTTGCAAACGGTTGCAGATCGATTCGATATTGATAAATACCAATTAAGCCGCGCGTTCAAACAGGAATTCGGTATTAATTATTGGGCTTATGTCACGCAAGTGAGGATGAATAAAGCCGCGGAGCTACTCATTGGCACGAGTTTGAGGAACATACAGATCGCAGAGCATACCGGCTTTTTGGGTGAAAGTCACTTTAGCCGCGTGTTCAAAAAATACTATGGAGCTACGCCCAAGGAGTACCGCGAATCGTATGCTCGTCCGATCTAATCGAATCTAGATTTGTGCAAGATTTGACAACAACTGATGCAATGATATGAATTTAAATTTGAATGAACACAGACTATACTTGCTTTGTAAGCACTTACAAAAGGAGCTTACCACAAAAAAGGAAAAGGAGTTGTAGCTCAATGCGTAGAATGGTGGCTCTCTTGGTTTGCTTTGCAATGTTAGCAGGTTTAGTTGTGTCGGGCCATGCGGAGGCAGCGCAAGAACCAAACGACACGTGGAGGCAGGTCGACCCTGCTGATGTCGAGATTGGCAAAAGCTATCTCGTGGTGTCCGAGCACGGCGCGCTATCTAACGCTCAAGCGACAATCAAAACACCTGGCGACGTCACCGGCGACACTCAGATTGGCATGGCTTCCAAGCCTGTAACCATCGAAGGGGACCTCATTACATCCGAAGTAACAGACGACATGATCTGGCAGTTTGGCCGTGGCGCGAACACTGCTGCGGCATCCGGCGGTCTTGGTGAAGGCCCGGGCTACTATTTGTTGAACAATGCTCCCGGCCCAGGTGCAGGCAAGGAACCGCTGAGAAGGGAATCGAGCTTCAACGCCCAGCACGCGCCGCTCAACACGACTGGCGCAGCCATCAATGGCAACCAGCAGAGCATGCTGCTGCATGTTCTGGATGAAGAAGAAGGCACCGTTTCCCTGTACATCTGGGGTGGGAATAACCAGTGGAACTTTGCTCTGACGAGTACGGAAGACGGCTTCACCTCGAAGAGCAGGACGGCGAACACGACGAGCGCCGCTCAACTGCTGGAGCAGATCAATCAGTCACCGGCACTGCGGCTGTATGAGCCGAACGTGACCGCCGGCGTTCAGCACTACGTCATGGCATCATCCGGCGCGAATGGCAGTATAAGCCCATCCTCCCTGGCCGGCCATGTCTGGGTCAACGATGGCGAAGACGTGACCTTCACGTTCAACCCTGCGTTCGGCTTTGAAGTGGATACCGTTACGGTGAACGGCGATGAAGTGGCTGTGTCAGACAACACGTACACCATTGAGAATGTTACCGCAAGCGGCACCACGATCCACGCCACATTCAAGGCTGCTGCAAACGCAGGAGAGTTGCCGTTCACCGTGTACAACGACATCTTCTCTGTCGGCAATGTGACGACAGCAGTTGTCATCGATCTTGGCGAAGGCAACACGGCCAACCTTGCTGACCTGAGCGCCGACATGTTCACGGCGGCCGCCACGAACACAAGGCTGGATGGTTCGACCGTCATTTTCGATGGCTTGCGTAATATTACGAGAGTCTATGTCAACAACGATCCCGAGCCGCTTGGCTACCTATCACCCGCACCGGGATCAGGCGACCTCGTCACCGATACGCCTGCTAGCGGACGCTACATCATCATCGAATTGGAGTTCTGGAATGCCAACGGCTATACATCGGGGGCCATGGTGTCGGGCAACCTGCAAAACGCCTTCTCGGCGATCCTCAATTACCGCATCAACGTGGATCGTGAGATCAAGCTGACAGACGGTACGTCCGTAACCCCGAGATTCACTCAGCAAGCGGTAGTCAACCCGGCGCTCGACAAGTTTGACCCGGACAAAACGAACCCGGACGGCACAGGCAGTATGGACATCCTGATCTCGATCGACGACTCTTGGGAAGAGCAAGGTCCGCTTCCTCTCTTCATCTACAACCATGGCGGCGGCCGCGGCGGCCCTTCGGGAGACTTCTTCGCACCGATGCAAACCGCGAATGGCGCAGCGGTGCTCTCCAAACGCCAACTGGAGAACCCCGGCAAGTACAACGCGCACATTATAGCTACGCAGAACCACGCGAACAATCAGGACAATAACGAGGCTCTTATCGCTTACGTGGAGAAACTGGCTGCTGAGGGCAAGGTGGATCTGAACCGTGTCTACATGTCCGGCTTCTCGATGGGCAGCATGTACACCCTCGGTTTCTATAGCCGCAATCCTGAGTTCCTCTCTGCCATCGTTCCACTTGCAGGAGGCAGCTTGCCGACCGAGGCACAGCTTACGGCGAACCCCGAGCTCGCAAAAACCGCCATATGGGCGCATACGCATAAGAATGACGGGGCTGGTAATAGCTGGACACAGTATTTCTCAACCGGTGCTGGCGTCAGCGGCTTGTATGCTAATGCCAACGTGAATGTGCTGGAAACCAACCAGGCCTATAATTTCCCATATTTTGGCTATGACTGGACGCCGCATGAAACCGAAGCTCAAGTGTACAGCAACCTTCTTGGCCAATCCAATGCCAGCTTCAGGTATGGCCCAAGCCAAGAAGCGTTCGCAGATAAGAACATTTTTGATTGGATGTTCGCCCAGTCCAGAAACCAGGCGACTAGCTCAGCCGTATTGTCAGGTCCAGCTCAAGTGCAGTCTGGAGCAACATTCGAGGTGACCTACAGTCTTGAGGGCCTGGAAGAGGAAGTGTACGCCCAAGATATTACCATCGAATATGACGCTGATAAGCTGGAGCTTGTCGGCCAGCCAGTATCGGTGGATGCGGAGAAGTTTATCATCGCAGGTACAGACAAAAGCCAAGAAGGAAGCATTCGAATTCTGGGTATTCATGTGAATGACAGCGTACAACATCCAAATGAGACTTTCTTTAAGCTCACCTTCAAGGCCAAGAACACAGCGGGTATTGCGGATATCGCAGTAACGCTTGTCATGCTTGCGGATGGCGAGGGAATCGAGGCGGAAATTAATGGTGGTACGCATTCCGTTGAGATTGTTAAACCTGTCATACCAGGTGACGTGAACAATGACGACAGAGTAAGCGTGGGTGACCTGGCGCTCGTTGCGAAAGCGTATGGCAAAACGTCAAGCAGCCCGGATTGGAATGAAGTGAAGATCTACGACATTAATGAGGATGGAAAAATCGACATTGAAGACCTTGTCGCATTGGCTCGTTTCATTCTGCAGTAAAAAGTATAACACGGAGGCCGGCGTCATGCCGACCTCCGTTTCTCCACTCCTTTAAATTCACAGAAAAGGATCGATTCCATGATGAGACGTAAAGTCCTATGCCTATATTTATCTCTGATGCTATCGTTAGCTGTCATTCCTTTCCCCGCTTTTGCTCAGGATGCTTCCTTTACCTTGACCGTAGACAATGAACGCCCTGCTGTCGGTCAGAATATCCAGGTTACCGTAACTGGAGACCACTTGACCGATGTGTACGGCTATGAAATAAAACTGACCTTCGATCCAAGTCGCTTGCGTTATGTGAAAGCGGAAAGCTCCTTGCAGGGCTTCTCCGTTCCGATGGCCCCCAAGGGTGGGGAGCTTGTATTTGCCCATACGAAGGTTGGCAGGGTTGCTGGTGAAAACGGAAGGGTGGTTCTGGCTGCGCTTACGTTTGAGGCCATCGGTACGAGCGATGACCCGACAGCGATCGAGCTTAAGCAGGTGAAGCTGGTGAAGAGCGACCTGACCGCTACGAATCCAGTAGCCAATGTAAACCTGAGCGTGATACCTGCCGATACCTCCCCACCGCCACCGGTAAGCTTCACTGACCTTGATAACCACTGGGCGAAAGAGGAGATCGAAAGAGCAGCGGGACTTGGTTTCGTAAACGGTTATCCCGAGGGCACGTTCCGTCCGCAGAATCATGTAACCCGAGCAGAGTTTATCGTGATGATCGCCCGGGCGATGGAGCTTACGTCCAAAGGCGGGGAAGCTTTTGATTTTGCCGATCTGGACGCGATTCCGGGTTGGGCTAGGCCGTCTGTTACGGAAGCCCAATTGGCGGGCGTGATTACGGGATACGAGGACGGAACCTTCCGTCCGAACCAGCTGATCAACCGTACCGAAATGGCCGCCATGGTCATGCGGGCATTGAATATTGTGCCTGGCCAAGGCTTGACGCCGACATTTGCCGATACCGACAGCATTGCAGCCTGGGCTCAGCCCTTCGTTGCTGCGGCAGCGGATGCGGGGCTGATCAACGGCAGAGGCAATAATCGATTTGTGCCTGCGGCTAACGCGACCCGCGCGGAGGCAGTCGTTTTGATCTTGAGAATGATGGACTTCGAATCGACTGAGTAATACGGAGGCCACAGAAAAGGTCTTAACGAAATGAAGAAGGTACTGTACCCCGAAATAATGATGGGTGCAGTACTTTTTTGTTTTTAAAACGAGGTTGGTAAGCGCAATCGTTGTAACGTGTCTTACCACTTACGATGCGACAATCCAGGTAATGGAACCAGCGGGAAATAGGTTGGCTGGCTGGACATTAGTTACACTGAACTCGGGCATCCCTTCAGGTGCTCGCAGGATGGCTGCTTGGGCAACCGGACATGGCGCGAGGTTCCTTGATGGTGCTGTCAAGAACGTACCTGCAGCTGTGGGTAAACCGGATACCGTCTTATATTATTGTGGCAATAAGTCTGCGTTCGACGACTACCAGTCCACGCTTAAGGTGTTGGGCGGAGACACCGTCTACCTGGGCGAGGATGCAGACCTCGCTAAGCTTTACGAGTATGCCGTGGGAGGTATGCTATTGCCTGCTCTTCTTGGTTTCTTCCAGGGAGCTGCTCTAATCACAGGGCGAGGTCTTAAGGCAAGCTCGTTGGTCTTATTGTGAATCGCTATCTGCCACAGAGTTTTTGTTTGCGATTGAAAGTTATCCGATAATTCTCATGCATCTATCCCATCATTAAATCTGAACCAACAGCTTTCCGATATTCTCCCCTGAGAATAATCCTGCGAATGCTCTTGGCGCTTGTTCGAAGCCTTGGATGATATGTTCTTTATATTTAATTTTGCCTGCCTCACTCCAACTGTTCAACTGCTCCAGAGCCGCCGGGAACTGCGAAGAATAATCAATGAATGAGAATCCTTGCATGCGGGCAGATTTTTTGACAAGCAGGTTCCCTACTCTCGGACCGAGCTCCGGTTCCTCAGAGTGGTATTGTGAAATTTGGCCGCTGATAGGAATGCGTGCTCCTCGATTCAAGAGAGCCAAAACGGTGTCGGAAATCCATCCCCCTACGTTGTCGAAATATACGTCAACACCATTCGGAGCAGCTGCCTTTAAATCAGCCAGCAGGTTCGATGTCGTACGATAGTTAATTGCCCCATGGAAACCGAGTTCTTGAAGCAAATAGTTCGCCTTCTTATCGGAACCCGCGATACCTATGACTCTCGCTCCATTAATCTTAGCGATCTGACCGGCCAGCATACCTACCGCACCTGCTGCTCCTGAGATGACTACGGTTTCGCCGGCTTTTGGCTTGCCAATCTCGTTCATTCCGAAATATGCGGTTAAACCTGATATTCCGAGAAGGCCCAGTGCGGTGGAGATCGGGGCTTGGTCTGGATTAATAAGCATCAGATCCTCATCGCTTACATTCGCATAGGTTTGCCAGCCCCAAGAACCGGATACGAAATCGCCGGGTCGGAACATCTTACTTGTTGATTCGGTAACTTCGCCTACAACTAACTCCCCAAACACTTGACCCAATTGAAAGGATGGCGCGACAAATGGTTGTTCATTCATCATGTTGCGCAAATAAGGATCTATCGACATATATTGAGTCTTCACTCGAACTTCATTCCTCTCCAGTTTCGGGAGCATGGCTTGAACGATTTCAAAATTTGATTCATCCGGACGGCCTATCGGTCTCTTCATTAAGTGTATTTGCTGTGTGATGTGCATAGCTCATTCATCTCCTATCCTTGGTTAGCATCTAGAGTTATCTTTTGGCGCCAAAAGTATTGAATGTACCGGTTTATTGATATTATAAGGCAGTGGTTGTAGACTTGTAAGAAGGCAATTGCTTTTGACATACTCCATTGCTTTTGACTAGCTAACCTTATGGTAAGGAGTGTTTTTATGGCTGAAAATGATTTGAATGATACCAATTTGTATATTTGTGAAGTGCTTCAAATTCTCGGTTCGAAGTGGACGCATACAGTCATGAAGGAATTGCTGAATGGGCCGACACGGTTTAATCAATTACAGCGTAACACTTCGATCATTCGAACCCAGTCACTTCGAGATACACTGCGTCACTTGGAGAGCCATGGACTGGTCAATCGTGAAGTGTTTCCAACGGTACCTGTCAGTGTAGAATACACGTTGACGGAAAAAGGCATCGATTTTTATGCGGCATTGAAGGAAATGGAAAAGTGGGTGCTGAAGTACCGTGAGTAAGACGGAGCGCATAGGAGGGACCAATTTTTTAAGGGGGAATTTGTAGATGCCGAACGTGATATAATGAGGTTCGGGGCATATACATGTAAAATTCATTTAAAAGCAAGGAGGTCTACTCGAGTGAAAATAAGTGAATTATCCCGCCTGACAAATGTCAGCCCGCGTGCAATTCGGCATTATGAAGAAAAAGGTCTGCTAATGGCGGATAGACTCGAAAACGACTACCGAGATTTCGGTGAACCAGCCGTCGAACGGGTTCGAGCGATTCAGCTCTATTTGAAGCTGGGATTCACAACGGATGAAATACATAGCTTGTTCCAGTGCGAGGTCGCATCACCAGACGATTATGAATACTGCGATGAAATGCAGGAAATCTACGAAAACAAACTTCGTAAGGTGAATTATCAGATCGATTCCATGCTGCAATTGAAGCGGCTGCTGGAACGGCAGGTTGCGCTGTCTAGTTCGAGCAAAGGACATAAGCTGGGTATGTCCGTCTAGAGTGCCAGAGCATCTTGTCAGTGGCACCTAGGACGGAGTGTACCAGCTTTTTTTTACTGCACTGAGAGGCCTTGCCCTAAGCCGCCGTCTATTGCCAATTTGGCGCCAGTGGTGAAAGTGGCCTCAAAAGCGAGAAAAAGTACTGCTTTTGCTACTTCCTCAGGCGAGCCATGACGTTTCATTGGCGTAATCTGGTCTCCAAGCTCTTCAAAGGCGGCGCGTTCCGATTCTAAGATGCCAGCCACACCCATTGTCGGCGTTTGGATGAAACCGGGACTGACCACATTGACGCGAATACCCCGAGGCAACAGTTCAGCTGCAAAACCAGAGGCCAGCGAACGCAAGGCCGCTTTTGAAGCGCCGTAGACGCTCATCCCCGGGGTGCCGCCTTCCTCTGCCACGGATGATGCAAAGACGATCGACCCGCCTTCTCGGATGAGGGGGGCCAAACGCTGAACGGTGAAGAAAGCCCCTTTAGTATTAATGTCGAATGTCTTATCGTACGAGCTCTCGGTCACTTCCGTGAATGGTTCTAGCATCGCGATTCCTGCATTGAAGTGGACTAAGTCGACCTCTCCGAACTGTTCGGCTACGTAAGCACCAAATGCATCGATATCCGTCATGAGAGATACATCGGATTGCATGACTTGCGCCCGTTCTCCCAGTTCCCGTCTCGCTTTTTCTACATTTTTAGGACTGCTTCCCGTCAACATCACCTGGGCTCCCCCCGCTAGCAATGCCTCCACCACAGCTCTCCCCATACCATGTGTACCGCCTACGATAACAGCTTTTTTACCCTCATAATGGTTCAAGACTTTGTTCCTCCTGTTCATCATAATGTTGATTGCAGCTTTCTAGCCATAGTATAAAGCTTCACGCTGGTGTGAAGGTCAACCGTCGCTGAGATTACAAGCAGTTCTCACGTTACAGGCAGGTTTATCATTTTCTGCACACGCAGGAGGAATGCTTACCTATGATGTCGAATGTTCATTAAAATGAAAACGGTTTTATGCTGGGAACCTTTTTACTGTGGGGGGAAGTGAGGGTTCAAGAATGAAGCACCCATTCGATCTGAAAAGCATCTCGATCAAAAACAAAATTTTCGCCACCATCATTGTTATTGTGGGCATTCTCATTACCGTCATCGCTTACTTCTCCAATAGTATCTCGCAAAAAGCGATCATCGACAAGGCGATGAACAATTCATTGCGCGAGCTCGTTCTTATCAACAATAATATCGAGACGTTGATTACGTATGTGGAGGATTACTCCAAAATGCTGGCGACTGATTTTCGTTTGCAGGAGGTTTTGTACAAGGATATGGCCATGGAAAAGTCGGAGGGCGGACTCGAAAGCTTAAATATGAGTATGAAAATCTCGGAGATCATCAGCAATTTTGTGGAGCCCAATACGATCGTCAAAGCTGCCAGTGTCCTTTCGTCCCGCATGCGATGGGCAGATGCTGGATATGGGGATAACAGATATGCAACACAACTATTCGGTACGGAGCCAACGGCCATGGAGCTTGCCAATAACAATCGTCCGATCTGGACGGGACTGGTGCCGTTCAAATTCCGCTATGATGCTTCCGAGAGCGATGTGTTCGCCGTGTCCAAAGCGGTGGTGCACAAAGAAATGGGACAAACCATCGGCATGGTTGCGCTCTATATCAAAGAATCTGTCATTGCCGCGATTTATGAAAGTAGCTTAAACTATCAGGGAGGGGAATTCTATGTCCTCGATGATACGAATCGTATCATATCTTCCCGAAATAAGTCGTTACTGTATCGAAATTTCACGAAAATGACCTCGATTACCCTTCCTGATCCGGATGAAAGTCAATTGAGTTTCATTCTCGGCAAGGGACGGGACAAGCTGCTCGTATCTACGCAGCGGTTTGAACCGCTCAGTTGGACCATCATCAGTGTCATTCCGCTTGAAGTCATCACGGCAGAGAATAAAGAAATCAATCAGTTTATTATTCGTACCGGAATCTTGTGTCTTGTAGTGGCATTGGGAATTTCTTTTTTTCTGTCCCGTTCCATCACGAAGCCTCTGCTTATCCTTGCCAGCACCATGAGGAAAATAAGAAATGGTCAAATGAATGTGCGGAGCGCATATAAATCTACGGATGAAATCGGACATTTGAGTGACGGCTTCAATAGTTTGATGGACCGGATCGAAGCGCTTGTGACCAAGATTGCTGAAGAGGAACGAACGAAGGGAGAGATTGAATTCAAGCTGCTTCAGTCTCAGGTCAAACCCCATTTTCTATACAACACGGTTGAAACGATTATTTCGCTGATCAAGCTGAATATGAAGACAGAAGCGATTGCCGTGGCCAAGTATATGGCGGATTTTTACAACATCTCACTCAGTAGAGGCAATGATGTCATATCGATACGGGAAGAGATGAAATTAACGGAGAGCTATCTGGAGATCCAGAAGCTTCGCTATGTCGAATATATGGATTACAGCATGACGATTGATGAAGAGATTATGCGTTATGCAACGCCCAAGCTGATGCTTCAGCCGCTAGTCGAGAACGCGATTTATCACGGGCTCAAGTGGAAGAAAGAGAAGGGACAATTACGCATCACCGGTACGTTGCAGGAGGGTCAAATTATTATTGAGGTGCTGGATAACGGTGTTGGGATGAACCCGCAGCAAATCGAGCATCTGTTGCAGCCTGCGGTGGAGGACAAGAAACAAGCGAGCTTCGGGGCACGAAGCGTGAACCGCCGCATCAAGATGTTGTATGGGGACTTCTATGGATTAGAAGTGGATAGCGTCTCCGGCTCGTTTACCAAAGTCACGATCCGTCTTCCGCTAACAGAGCTATAGAATGAAAGGGGCAGGAGCATGTATAAAGTGTTAATTGTCGATGATGAATATTACTTTAGACAAGCGCTCAAAATTTCATTGCCTTGGGAGGAATGGGATCTTCAATTGATCGGCGAGGCAAAAAATGGGGAGGATGCGCTTGAACAGATGAGAGTGCTGCATCCGGATATTATTATGGTGGATATCAACATGCCGATTATGGACGGATTAACGTTTATTGCGAAGGCAAGGTCAGCGGGCTTCAACGCCAAGTTTATCGTACTGACGGGTCATAGCGAATTTGCCTATGCGAAGAATGCAATCCAGCTCGGTGTCTCCAACTATGTATTAAAGCCGATTGATACCGATGAGATTCAACGATCATTAAGTGAAATGAAGCATGTGATCACTCACGAGAGACATGCAAAAATAGAGCTGGATGATTTGAAAAGGCAGGCGGTTGAAAAAGCATCCCTGCAGAGAACGCAAGCTCTCAACGACTGGGTGCTGGGCAACCTCGAAGCTGAACATAAGGACGAGCGACTGCTCCGCTTGGGAATCGACACCAGCTCAACGAGCTATCGGACAGCAGTTATTGAAATTAGTGAGGATGATAAAGATCTGAAGTCTAACCCAGGATAAAGCAGCATTGAGGCGGAATCTGCCTGCCCTTGTTCAGCAAGCCATGGAACCAACATTATGCTGCGAGGGATTCTTTAATGAAAAGGGCCAATTTGTCCTTGTGTTTGGTTCGAAAGACCACGAGGTGCACGACATAGGGGCGCAGTGTGAATCGATAGGCGCGAGGATGTCGGCGGCCCATGGATGGGCCTATACCATTGGTCTGGGGAACGGGCATGATGGCCTGGAGGGCGTGTCCGCCTCTTACAAAGAGGCCCTCTATGCGCTCAAGCATCGCTATCTGCTTGGGGGCAATCGCGTGATCGGGTATTCGCACATTACACGGTCGGCCATGAAGGTCCATCTCTATTCCATGGAGAAGCGGAGCAGCTTCTTGAAGAGTATGCGAACAGGCAATGCACCGGAGGTAGAGGCATGGCTGAGCGAATTTTTCAACCATGCCCGATTAAAGCAGGCCTCTCTGGACATGCTGCTTGTGGCTGGTTTTGAAATCTATTCGACATGCATGGAGTTCTTGGAGGAAACCTCTCAGGATATCCATGAGATCGTCCATAGTCGGTCTGAGCCTGATCTGTTCGGACTCGTAGAAAGAATGGACTCGTTTAGTGAGTTTGAGGATTGGATCCGGAGTCTGATCGGCAGGATCATGCTCCATGTTCATGCGAAAAAGTCCAGTCGGTCCGCAGTTATTGTAGAAGAGGTCAAGGCGTACATTACAGCACATTATTGCAACGAAGAATTGAAGATTGAGGACATTGCCAGAGGCGTCCATATGAATTACACCCATCTCTGCTATGTATTCAAGAAAGAGACCGCCTCTACGATCAATGATTATTTAACGCAAGTCAGAATGCAAAAGGCAAAGGAGCTGTTTGACCAGGGCTATCTTATCGTTCAGGATGTTGCGAGCAGGGTAGGGTATTCGGATGCCAATTATTTCGGGAAATGTTACAAAAAGTATTCGGGGATTACGCCTAGTAAGTATATAAGCAACGTCAGCAAATAAGAGGAATTATTCAAATCAAGTGATCCAATCCTTTCATCGTCTGTCAGAGCGGAGCCTTCCGAAGCCTCTGACAGACGTTTTTACTTGCTGCCAGACAAGTGCCGACAATATTCCTTCCCCACCTAAAATAGTCTCTGTTAGAGGCTGGGGCTGCTAGATAAAATAAAACGTGTAGATGGTAGCGCTCTCTTGAGTGGGCTGTCATCCTACAGAAAAAAACGGGAGGTCAGAACATTGAAATCAAATCGCGCAATTTATTTAACGGCTTTGCTGGCTTGCACAATGATGGCTGCGGCAGCTTGTTCGTCTACCACCAATTCGCCTGCACCTGCGCCTGCACCATCACCTTCGCCTTCGACGGGCGCTTCAGAACAAACCAATGGGGGGAAGACAAACGAGGAAAAAATCAAGCTTCGTGTCATGACCCTCACGACGGATGAAAACCGCAATAACATCATGGACCAATTTATCAAGCCCAATCTGGCCGAGGCGTTTCCTAACCTGGAGGTCGAATTCGAGCCAGGCGGCGGCGGTGAGGATATGGCGAACAAGATCAAAACCTATAATGCTTCCGGAGATATGCCGGATGTGTTCTGGAATGATGCCGGCTTCTTCACTTCCTTGAATCAGGCAGGCAATATTATGGATTTGAAGCCTCATATTACAGAAAGCGGTTTTCTGAACAAATATAAAGTACCTGAAGCCCTGGAGCATTTTGATGGCAAGATTTATAGCATTGCTTCTGGCGCGGATACGTATTTCACACCGGTTATTTTCTATCACAAGGATCTGTTCGAACAAGCAGGCGCAGAAGTGCCCCAAACCTTCGATGAGCTGATCGAGGTGTCGAAGAAGCTGAAGGATAACGGCATTGTTCCGGTGGCAACGCCGGGCAAAGACGGCTGGGCACCGAAGCTGTTCATGCTTCAGCAGATGATCCAGATTGAGGACCCGGAGGCAATGAGCAAGCTGGTCAACAATCAGACAGACTTCAATGATCCCTCCGTTATGGCAGGGGTGGAGCGGATTGAACGACTGGTCAAGGAAGGTGTCTTCGCAGATGGCATTGCCAATCTCGATTATGGTCCGGCGATGGAAATGTTTACGTCCAAGCGCTCAGCCATGCTGTGGATGTTCACGTGGGAATTGCCGAATATGGCGAAAATCGAAGGGGTCGATTTCTTCCCGTTCCCAAGCGCAGGACCAGCGTATGACCAGAACAAAGTAGTTCAATTCTGGGGCTCTCCATTGAACGGCTATGCCGTCAGCGCCAAGACAGCTCACCCGGATGAGGCCGTCCAACTGGCCGAGTTCCTGGCGATGCAGGATGCCTTGTATTTCGAATCAGTCGGTTCAGCCATTGCGTTGGAGACCGGCAACACGCCATCGGATCTGGAGCCGTTGATGGAGAAGTTCTTGACTTGGTACAATGCGGCGGAAGTGATGATTCCTTCGATGGCGCTCAATTCTCTCGATGCGCGGATGTCCTCGGAGATGTCAACTCAGGGGGCCAGACTGCTGACGGGTGAATATCCGGCCGCCGATTTCATCAAGGTCATCAACCAGGAGTGGGAAGCCAATACATGGTTTGATTAAGGAATCGTTTGTCATGGCATAGAGATAAGGTCATCCCGCCGGACGCACGTCTGGCGGGCCCATGCCTGCGATTGAACTACGGATAGTGGAGAGTGAGCTATGAACAAGTATTTCAGCACCAAGCTGTCGATAACCGTCTTTGCTGCTCCTGCTTTAATCTTATTTACCCTGTTCTGTGTCTACCCGCTATTGCCGCAATTATGGATGAGCTTCCATAACCATAATGGCTTTCAGAATCTGGGGTTTGTTGGTCTTGATAACTATTGGAGCGTCATGCAGCAATCCTCGTTCTGGGTGGCGCATAAGAATACGTATTTAATTGTCGGCATGTCCCTCTTGATCGGACTGCCGCTTTCCATGATCCTGGCGCTTTTTATCGATGCCCAGACACCGAAGCTGCGAAGGTTTTTCAAAACCGCTGCGATGTTCCCGGCGATTCTGTCCGTCATCGTCATCTCCCAGATCTGGGTGGCCTTCTATGAGCCGAACTGGGGTTTGTTCAATACGATATTGAGGGCCGTGGGATTGGATCACCTGACCCGTTCCTGGCTGACCAACTCGAACACGGTTATGGCGAGCATCGGCTTGACGTTCCTGTGGCAGTACATCGGCTTGAACGCCATCCTGTTGTATACCGGGATCAAGACGATTCCCAAAAATTATTATGAGGCTGCCCTGATTGATGGCGCCAATCCTATTCAAGTCAGCCTCCGCATTACGATTCCCTTGCTGCAAGACGTTATCAAATATGTCCTCATTCTCTCGACTTTAGGCTCTATGGCTTTCTATGCCCATGTCCGGGTGATGACGGCCGGCGGTCCGGGCGATTTATCAAGAACCGTGATTTATCAGATGTATTACACGGCGTTTGATACCTCGCAATTTGGTAAGGGAACAGCCATTGCCGTTATTTTTGTCCTGCAGTGTCTGCTGATTTCCTTCCTTATCCAACGTTTCGTCGCCCGTGAAAAAGTAGAGTTTTAGGAGGCATGGGACAGTGAACTATTTATTTCGCGTATTTTGGGTGGTCATCGGCTGCACCTTTCTATTTCCGTTTTACTGGATGATCACCACATCCTTGAAGTCCAGATCTGAAGCGTATGAGAATCAGTTCGGCTTGCCTCAGTCCTGGGAATGGCAGAATTACACCGAGGTTTTAGCCAAATATGATTTTTTGCTGTATTTCAAGAACAGCTTTATCTACACAGGCGGCACCATCGCGATTACGCTTCTCGCGGGGACGATGCTTGCTTATTGCTTGAGCCGGATGTCTTGGAAGTGGAATGGGACGATGCTGTTCTATGTCTCTTTGGGGCTGATCGTGCCGATAGAGGTCGTTGTCATTCCGTTATTTCAATTGGTGAAGTCGCTCCATATCAATGACACGCACTTTGCGCTGATCTTGCCCTATACCGGTTTCTCTCTGGCGGCATGCGTGCTGATGCTCTATGCCTTCCTGCGGTCTCTGCCCAAAGAGCTGGAGGAGGCGGCCTGTATCGATGGAACCAATGTGTACCAGGCGTTCTTCCGGATTATCTTCCCGATTGTCATGCCGGCGCTCATGACGCAGACCGTCCTGATCTTCATGCGGGTCTGGAACGAGTTCCCGCTAGCTTTCATTCTCGGAGCCAGAGAGCAATTCCGGCCGCTTACCGTAGGGCTGCACAGCTTTTTTGTCAGCGTTGGGGTGTCCCACTGGGGACTGATCGGGACAGCTATGCTCATGACAAGCCTGCCTACGATGTTGATTTACATGATTGGCAATGAAAAGATCGAGAACGCTCTAACGGCAGGAGCCATTCTTAAATAATAAGGACGCAAGTATACGCGATTATGGAGGTGATCGGGCATGTAAAATTAGCACGCTTGTGAAAGCGCTTAAACTCTAATTGATTGAAGAAAAATGGCCGAAGAGGCACGGAATCGAATCTGGTCAACGCTTTCTGAAAGAAAGCGATTTCGGGAGCATATGCTGCGAAGCGTTCGCACAACAGCGATCGTAAGATCGATCCGTGACTTTAGGCTTCCTTTTCAACTGTTTAAGATTTTCACCTTATCTAGGGAGGTTATTTGAACGTGAGGAAAAGAGCATTCATATGGATGATGAGTTTGATGCTGGTCTTCTCCATGCTGCCCTTGTCGGCAGCGGCAGCTTCGGCCGACAGTGCGACGAGTAATGAGATAAGCAATACGGTGAGCCAAACAATCTATGTAGCTGCGACTGGCGACGATAGCACAGGTGACGGATCGCAAGCAAAGCCCTACAAAACCATTGCCAAAGCAAAAGAGATTGTGAGAACGCTTCCGAAAACCGGCGGTGATATCGTTGTTCAAATCGCGGATGGATTTTATTCGCTGGATGAAACGCTGGTCTTTGACAAGAACGATTCCGGCAGCGCCAGCAGCACGATCCGGTATGAAGCGGCTCCTGGAGCGAAGCCCGTCATCAGCGCCGGTGAAATGCTGGACAAGGGAGTATGGACCGAAGCGGTTGGCCTGACTCACACGAACGGCTTGACGGCGTATAAAACGACCCTTGAACGGAGCGACAAGCTGCGTGCCATCTATGTCAATGACAAGCGAGCCAACATGACGCTGAGCCCGCAAATCGTGTCGGCTAACCGAACCGTCAATGGCACACCGACAGTCAGCTTCACCGGTGCGGATAATGATTGGGCATGGCGGGACGGCAATAATATCCGCGCCGGGATCGTATTCGATGCCAGCGTCGGTCTGAAGGCCGATACGAAAAACCCTCAAAACATCGAAGCCGAAAGCATGGGCGGCTCTACCGCCAGATGGGCGAGACCGTTTGTCACGTTCGCGTCAATCGAGCAGGCGCCGGAAGCGAGCGGCAAGCCTGGCGGGGTCATGCTCCGCTTCCAGATGCCGTACGGTGCGATCTCCCAGTCTTTGAGCAACAATACCCAATACAATCCTGGCAATAACCAAGTGATCCGCAACGCTTTCGAATTTTTCAACAAACGCGGAGATTTTTATTTTGACCAGGCAGAGAGCACGCTGTATTACATCCCGCTGGAAGGCGAGGACATCCATACCGCCGATGTGGTCATTCCGAGGCTGGAGACCGTCCTCGACATCAGAGGCATCCCTGTAGGGGACCGCTTGAGCCCTGTGGCGGGCTCGGATGATGGACGAGTGAAGCACATCACATTTAAGGGGCTGCGATTTGCCCATACCGACTACAAGCTGTTTGAACTGACAGGCACCTATACGCTAAGCGACGGAAGCGGTAAAGTAACGAGCAGCTCCCGCGGGTATGCGTCCGTTCAGGGCTCGATCGTGAACACGGTGTACTTCCCGAGCAGCATCAACTGGCATGAGACGTTCTACCGCGGGTATGACATCCCGCCCGCAGCGGTCATGATCAACGGGGCAAGAAATATCAAAGTGCTGGACGGCGATATTATGCTGACCGGCTTCAATGGCATCCATATCGAAAATGATGTCAAGGACATCGAAGTTACGGGCAACTATATTGCGGATACGCTCGCTTCGGGCATTGTCATCGGTCATCCGCACCATATCTATGAGAACGATAAGCCTGAAGTGCATGAATCCCGAATTTCGGTCTCGGGCACGCCCATCCGGAGCTGGGCAGGCGTGGACAAGGAAAAGTTCAAGTCGGGTACGGAAGCCGTGCCGGAGAACATCTATATCACGAACAACTTTTTGTTCAGGAACTGCTATGGATTCCCGGGAGCCAACTCACTCGCCTCCTTCTACACCACGAACATGCAGGTGCTGCACAACTACTTCTACGACTCCACTTATGGCGCGATGAGCATCGGCTGGGGCTGGGACGAGTACGACGGGTTCGGCTTCACGGCCCAAGGCACCAACAAGACCGGCGGCCCTTACCATGGGACGCACGAGACGAGTCTCGCCAGATCTCCAGAGATCACTACGACGTCCAGGAATAACAAGATCAGCTATAACCGGGTAGAGGAGATCTGTACGGTCGTTAACGACTCCGGGGCCATCTACTCCCTGGGCAGACAGGGAGATCCGGGCACGCTGCCGGATGGCGGGACGTGGGATACCATCAACACGCTCACCAACAATCCCGTCACCGACAAGACCAGCAACTGGCATCCGGACAACTGGACGAATTATACCGAGATGAACTACAACTTTCTGGATCCGAATCCGACGGGCAAACCGACGACCTCCAACAACTGGACGAACGGGTTCCATCCGGACGAAGGCAGCACATTTATCAAGATGATCGGCAATGTCGTGCAGTCCAAACTCTCGCATGCCCCCGGACAAAGCCGCCTGTTTGAGTTCAACAACTGGAAGCGTAAAAGCGATATGATCGCCATAGACGGTTACGTGGATGGCAACAACAACCAGAATGGCGCCCCCAGGATTACTTACGACAACTACAAAAGCGAAGCCCGCATTTGGCCGCTTAAGGGCAACGAAATCGTACTGAATTCGGGGTTGAAGAATGAATACACCCATATGATCCCAAGAAGCCTCATTGCCGATACCGAGTTCGAGCTGGCGTCCAACGTCATCATGGGCAATGGTGGGACGCTGAAACGCAGGGGGCTGCTGCAAGCCCAAGACACGGTTTGGCTCGCCCCTGCGAACACAACGGCCTTTGGTGAAAGCAATCGGATGACCAAAGCGGCCGGCGACGCCAAAACAATCAAAGCTCCTTCTGCAGCAGGGGAATACAAGCTGTATATCGTCTATGCCGACGGCAGAGCAACAGCGACGTCCAAGCATACGGTATACGTCGACCAGAGCGCGTCTGCCATTAACGTGGAGGACGGGCAAAGTTACGAGGTTTCATCGGTACGACCGCTTGAATTGACCTTGAGCGGAGAATACTCGTATACGCTTAACGGCAATCCCGTGGCGAGCGGATATAAAATCGCCACCGAAGGAAGCTGGACGTTGGTCGTCAGCACACCAGCCAATCCGAATGAAATGACCATCCAATTCACCACCACTGTATCTGTTGCAAACAAGCTGCTCCCGGCTGATGTGAACGTAGCCCCCGGCGGGAAAGTGAGATTCGCTATTGATTTGGATGATGCCACCAAAAAAATATGGATCTCCTCGTCGAGCGGTGGACATTTTGATGGCGGCGACGATGAGTCGGTGGCCTCGGGTGACGCGATCGGGATGAACGCCCCGATGGTGCCCGGACCCTACATTATCTATGTCCTGGCGGAGGACGGCGAAGTCTTGAGTCAATCGCACACTCGTGTTGTGGTAAGTGATACGACACTCGCCGACATTCCAAGAAATGGTCTCGACTTATGGCTCAAGGCCGATGAAGGCGTGGAAAGAGACAGCAGCGGCAATGTGACCGGATGGACAAATATGGGAAGCGTCCCGGCGAAGCTTGTCCCGGCAAATGTCCCCGGCAGCGGCGGCGACAATCTTGGAACACCAAACGGCAACCCCGCCATAAAGAAGGATGTATACGACTATGTGGAATTCGCGGCGAACTCCAGACCGCTAAAAGCGGCAGGTTTTAAAGATTATAACGGCAGTACGGAGATGACGATCTACACACTGGTTAGACCAACAACGACTGCCAACAACTCCAGCGACCAAAATGGCCTTGTTTACTTTGGTTTGAATGAGGCTTACCAGACATGGGCTGCCAACGATGGCTGGAGCGGGATTAATCTCGGTGTCGGAACCAACCGAGTCAACATTCGCTTTGGCAACGCCGACGGCAGCGTATCTGGCGGAGGCCAGCAGATTACAACTACAGCCACTGACGATCTGGTCAGCGTGCGAGCACAGCTGAACGGAACCCATCGAGCCGTCTTTGTAAATAACAACGTTATCGGCACGCCTGGGACCAACGCGAAGGCGCTTGCAGGGAACCGATCTGATCTGGGCGTCGGATACAGTATGTCGGCTTCAACCCCATTCCGCTTCCTGGGCAGAGTCTCGCAGATTCTTATCTACGACCGGGTGCTGACGGCTGACGAGATTACGAAAGTAGAGGCTTATTTTAACGAGGTCAAAGTCGGCCGTGGGGGATCCGCCAACCCGATTGACCCGACGGGGGTCGACAAAACCTTACTGACTGACTTCATAGGGGCCGTTAATAACCTGGACCATACGAAGTATACGATGGATTCATGGAACGTTTTTGCAAGCGCCTTAAGTGAGGCCCAAACTGCCGCTTCGGACGACGAGATCGGGCAGGATTCAGCGGATAATGCATATTATGCGCTGCGCAACGCATTTAAAGCGCTTCAAGTCAACCAAGAGCAAGAGAACGCAGAGCTCGGCGGTCCATCTACCGTCATCGCAGGACATCCTATTCATCTGTCCGTTGGCATCGACAATCTGGTCACGGGGATTGATGCGTTCTCCGTTGAAGTGAATTACGATCCGGCAAAATTCGAATTCGAGACCCGGACGGACGATGGCGGTGTGGTCAGCCTGGCCGATCGCGCGATTACCAATGTCCATCCTGATCTAAGCATCCTGGCAACTGCCGTCAAGCCGCAAACAGGGCAGATCCTTATCATCGCATCAACGAAAGGCAGTCTGTACCAAGACAGCGGCGAACTGTTCGTGCTCAATGGCAGCGCGGCAAGCAGCGCAGCTGCGGGCGGTACGAGCGTGTCTCTCTCAGACTTTGTGGTGACTGCACAAGCCTCTGCACGCAATATCAATGTAGAGGAAGCCGTGCTGGACATCCAAGTCAGATTGACAGATGGCTCAGGGCTCGCCGCCATTATCGAACAAGCGCAAGAGTTGCTGAGTGCAGCTACCGAAGGTACACAACCCGGGCAATATCCGGTCGGTTCCAAAGCTAGACTGCAAGAGGCCATTCAAGCGGCCATCCAGGTCCGGGATGATGCTGCCTCGACGGAGAGTGACATCGCGCAGGCGATTACAGCGCTCAATCAAGCGATCTCGGTGTTCAGAAGCAGTGTCATTGCTGATCCGAATGTCAACAAAGCCGAGTTGATCAAAGCCATTGACGCAGCGAAAGCTAAACTGGGCAGCGTAGAGGAAGGCACTAAAATCGGTCAATATTCCGCCGAGGCCATCGATGCGCTGGAAGCAGCAATCCAGCGGGCAGAGGCCGTGAAAAATGACGGATCTGCCTCACAGTCTACGGTGAACCAAGCCGTGACGGCGCTTCATGAAGCCGTACAAGATTTTGCTGCCGGCATCATTACGCTTGTACCGGGTCAAACCGCCGTGACGATTCTCGATCTGTCGTTCCTGGCGAAGTACTACGGTACGAAATCAAGCGATCCGGATTGGGTCCATGTCGAGAAGGCAGACTTGTTCGACAGCGGCGAGATTACGATTCGCGAATTGTCAGCCGTAGCAAGAATGATTGTTGAAAACTGGTTGTCCGAATAAGAGATATACCACACGGAGGCCGGCGTCACGCCGACCTCCATTTCTCTAAGCGATGCAAGGGTAAAATCTGCCGAAAAAGGATGGATCCGACGATGAGACGTAAACTCCTATTCCTCTGTCTAGCTCTGATGCTGTCACTCTCTCTTCTTCCTTATACCGCGCTTGCCAGGGAGGCTGCCTTTACCTTAACCGTGAACAATGAACGCCCTGCAGTCGGTCAGCATTTCCAGGTTACCGTGACCGGAGACAACTTGACCGATCTGTATGGCTATGAAATAAATCTGACCTTTGATACCAGCCGTTTGCGTTATGTGAAAGCGGAAAGCTCGCTGCCGGGCTTTTCCGTGCCGATGGCGCCTAAGGAAGGGAAGCTCGTATTTGCCCATACGAAGATCGGCAAAGTTGCCGGTGATAACGGAAAGGTGGTGTTGGCTACCATCACGTACGAGCTCATAGGGACAAGCTTGGAGCCTACAGCCATCGGTCTTGCTGAGGTGAAGCTCGTAAAGAGCGACCTCACCGCTACGAATCTTGTTACGAATGTCAGCCGGAGCGTGAGGCCTGCCGGTGAGCTGCCTGCGCTCTTCAACGATCTTGACGGTCACTGGGCGAAACAGGAGATCGAGCGGGCAGCCGGACTTGGCTTCGTGAACGGTTATCCCGACGGCACCTTCCGTCCGCAGCATCAGGTAACGAGAGCCGAGTTTGCCGTCATGATCGCCCGGGCGATGGAGCTTCCGTCCAGAGACGGCGCAGCGTTCGAGTTTGCTGATGCCGGCACGATTCCGGCTTGGGCCAGGCCGTCTGTCACCGAAGCCCAATTGGCCGGCGTGATTACGGGGTACGAGGACGGCACCTTCCGTCCGCACAGTTTGATCAACCGCACCGAGATGGTTGCCATGGTGATGCGGGCATCAGGACGTGCAGCTGACCAAGGTCTTAAGCCGACATTCGCCGATACCGACAGTATTGCGGCCTGGGCACACCCTTATGTGGCGGCGGCAGCCGAAGCGGGTCTGGTCAACGGAAGAGGCGATAACCGGTTTGTGCCTGCGGCTAATACGACCCGGGCGGAGGCGGTCGTTCTGATCTTGAGAATGCTTGACGCTCAACCGGCATCTCGATAGAGCTGATGCGCTGCCCACAAACAGTGGCGCTTCCTCGCCGGCATGCGAGGGAGCGCCCCTTTTACAGGTCAGCCTGGTCAGTAGTTAGAGGTATAGCCTCTGAACACTTTTCCTCTCCAGAGGGTGACAAGAGCAATCAGCAAGCCAACAATGGAGAAGGACAAAATAATGGATTGAATATCGAAGCCGCGGGAAACAAGTAAAGTTACAGCCGCATAAGCAAGAGGATCAAACCCGTTCATGGCCAGGAAGACGATACTCATGACTCTGCCCATAATGCGCGGGTCCGTATCTTCCTGAGCGGAGGTGAAGAAGGGAATCGAGACAAAGGTCATCGTAAACCCGATCAGGAACGCCAACGAAGTCAATATATATAGATTAGGAATTTGACTAAAGGCTATCGCTACCAGTAAGGTAGCAATCAGCCCTGCAATCGAGGTTAATCCCCTGCGGCGTATTTTGACGACCCCGATGATTGCGGTGCTTGCGAGCATCCCAACCCCTAACGCAGCATCAATGTAGCTGAGGTTCATCGGGGTTCCGCCATACGTTTCAACTAAGATGGGGATGGCTATCGATATGGCACCGAAGGCAAAGAAATTTAACGTAACAAGAATCAGTATGCCCGTAAGCAAGAATTTGCTGGCTTTAACATAAGTAAACCCTTCTAGTAAATCTTTAAGCGGCGTTTGTTTGATGGTGTTGTCCACAGGACCTTCTTTCAAGAAAGGGGGGAACATGAATAAAGCAGATAATAGCACGATAATGGATGCGACCATATAGCCTGACGTTACACCTCCAAACTCCATGACACTTCCGGCAATAATCGGTCCAATCACAAAACCAATTTGCCCGAGACCCTGAATGACGGCATTGGCTTGTTTGATTTGTTCTTTCGGTACCATTTTTGGAATGAGCGATGTTCCGGCTGGTCCTGAAAAAGCATCCAATGTCCCAAAACAAAATCCTAAAACAATCAAATACCCAAAGGTTAATAGGTCGTTATATTTCAACAAAAATATGATGACGAGCAGAATGCCTTGAATGGAGCTTGTACTGAACATAATTGTCGTTTTCTTAAACTTATCTGCCAGCACTCCGCCAAACGCCATCATAACAATACGCGGCACCGTAATGGCAATAAGGATGAGACCTAAGGAACGGGCAGAGGCCAATTCCGAAATGACAAACCAGGTCGTGGTCATATAAAACATGGTGAACCCAATAATGGCAAAGAAACTACCGAGAAACAGAAATAAAAAAGCACGGTTCTTAAATAACGATTGTGGTGATCCCATACTATCCTTCCTCTCAGATGTAAGATACAATCAATCATAGGTTGTGACGTTATGTCGTAAGCAAGCCTTTCATCGAAAGAATGGTAAGGGGGCTTAACATGGAAGTAACCATTGGCCAGTTTGCAAAATTAGTGGATTCAACGGTTAGAACCATACGGTACTATGATAAAATCGGGTTGCTGAGACCACAGAAAACGAACAAGAATGGCCGCAAAGTGTATACAAGGTCAGATGTGGAATTGTTCCAGCAGATTATGATCTTAAAACATTTTGGTCTTTCTTTGGATGAGATAAAAGAGCATATGACCAACGAAGCGTTGAAAAGCCGCGATCTCATGCATATCCAAAAGAAGCTTATTCAAGAGAAACAAGCAGAATTAGAAGATATGTTAGAAGTGATTAAGAGGATGGAGCGGTTGTACCAGGCTGAGGGCATGGCTGAGGAGGAGTTGGATGAATTTGCTTTTATTATGCTTGACGTACTCCGCCGGGAAAAGAAGCAGATTCAAGCTTTAGAAACGTACTTTAAGACGGACAAGCAGATTATGGGGGAGTTAAAGCAGCTCCGCGATCCGGCCTATCAAGAAAGGATGGATCTGAATGTATGGTATTTGCTGCAAGCCGTCAGACGTGCGATTCAGCATGATGATCCTGCAAGCAGAGATCAAGTGAGGGAGAGGATTGATGATATGAACCGGCTGTTCCCAACGAATAAAAACGTGTTGCGTCTTATGGAGGATAACCGGTTTTTGGAGACACACAATCATGAGTTTAACAATTATATTCCTGAAGACATAGCAGATTATTTGGGGAGGGAAATCCAAGCGTATTATCAAGATGAGGCGTTCTGAACAAGCCATCACGACGGCTTCAGCCAAGGATCAACTTTGCTTATCAATGGATTTAGAAGAAGACATTCCCGCTTGGTGTGGTGAGATTTTTAGGTTTGCTGGCTGTTCACCTTAAACATACGATATAGTATACGGTCAAACATGCGGTCGGACAACAAGTAGCGCATAAGGAGTACAGGTTTGGCATTTCCTGCCGCATATCTGGTCTTCGGGTTTTTGGCCAATATCGCTTTCGATACTAAGTCAGCAATACGATTGGGAGAGTAGATATTACTTGATTTTTCAAGGGCTTTAAAGGCGTCAATAAATGAAGCCGTCAATGAGCTGTACGCTGTATTCCCCGATGTCTTGCGGACATGATCGATGGCGACATCCGCCCATTCGCTCTCAGTAGCGCCTGGTTCGATGACGATGACGTCGATCCCGAACGGCTTGACCTCCAGACGAAGACAGTCGGAGTAGCCCTCCAGCGCATGCTTGGCGGCATGATACCAGGCGCCCAGCAAGGTGTAGACTTTGCCGCCTGCCGAGGACGTATTGATGATCTTCCCCGAACGTTGCCCCCTCATATAAGGAAGCACGAGCTGAGTGAGCCGGCTTAAACCGAACAGGTTCACTTCAAACTGACGTCTCGCTTCTTCGATAGGGACATCCTCCACAGCCCCGTAGGAGCCATATCCAGCGTTATTGAATAACACGTCAATCCTGCCTTCCTCCTCGATGATCCGACCCACTGCGCTCGTCATCGATGCATCGTCAGTCAGATCCATCGCGATGACCCGGGCGCCCTTCGATGCGATATCCTTCATCAGCTCCATACGTCTGGCAGCTCCGTACACGATATACCCCTCATGCAACAGCTGCAGCACCGTTGCTTTCCCGATGCCTGCCGAGGCCCCGGTAACAAGCACAACCTTTGGTTTACTCATATTCATCAACCTTCCCGATATTAATTGACGTTACGTCACGTTACTTAAGAATAGTATAAAGGTAATCTTAGAATCCTGCAAGAGGAATGTGTTATAATTTTGAAATATAAGCGTATATGATTTCTCATCTACTTGGCTTGTATTTCTCCGGAATGAAACGCGCTGCGCCGCGTGCTTACGAAGCCAGTTTTGCTTTGCAAAACTCTTAGGCGAAGCCGTTTCACCTTGCCGAAAGGAGTTAGGTAACATGGAATTCGATCGGGTACGAAATGAGGAGCAGCGGAAGATTCGCATCGAGCAAATCAAGAATGCGGCGATTAAATTGTTTGATACAGAACAATTTCACGAGATTGATCTGGCCAAAATTGCCAAAGAAACGACTTTTACTCGTGGAAATCTATATAAATACATCTCGTCCAAGGAAGAGATCTACCTGATGGTGGCGCTGGATGAAATGCTAGGTTGGGTTGCCGACCTCAGGACCACGTTTGTTAAAGACATGACAGAAGATATTCCTGCGTTTTCACAGCAGTGGGCCCAAGCCGCCGATCGGCATCCACGCTTCCTGAAGCTGATCTCCATGCTCTTCACCATCATTGAGCGGAATGTGACGCTGGAGAAACTGGTTGAGTTCAAGAAGCAATATATGCTAGCTATAGCCGAGGTAGGCCAAGTCATCGCTACAGCTTTCCCTTCCTGGGATGATAAGACGATTGCTAAATTCCTTGATTTGCAGTCTCACTATGTCGTCGGACTATTTCCCTATACTGCGCCTGCCCCGATCCAGAGAGAGGCGATGGAACAATCAGGATTTCATGTGGAACCTATACAATTTGTAGATAAGCTGGCTGAGTTTGTGGCATATACGGTGCGATATCTCAACGAGCGATAGCGAAGCAGCACATTAATCAATAGATGGGAGGAATCGAAATGAAACTTGTAAACAGCGAATATGAGCTTTCTTTCACAGACGGAGGCGTGGAGGTGTTAAAGGGCGGGAGGCGGCTTTATTATAACCGACGGCCGATGTTTGTAACGGTTAAGACGGCAATGGCTTTGAATGAGTTTTATGACAAGGCCTACAGCGAGATAGAAGCGTCGGGTAACCAAGTCATTGCCAAAGGTACGCTTGCCGTGCCGGCCGGCTCGGAATTCTCATTTGTCGATGCCTATGAAGCCGCCGGTCCGGGGTTTAGAGTAACCCGGAAGGTCCAGGTATTGAAGGCTGGTGACGATCTTGGCTTCTCCACCAAGATTTCCTTCGTGATGGCTGAATCGGAGGACACGCGCGATTACAACTGCTTCGCTCCGGGCGTATGGTATAAACAGAATGAATTCGCACGCGAGACGGACTTTGGCAAAGACCTGGACGGCGAGTATTTCTGGCGTATGGAGACCGGATCCGCCCTGCCGCTCTTCGCGATGCACCATATCGCTTCCGGCGAGATGGCGGCGTTATCGCGCTGGACTTCCGACGTCACGATGCGTTCCCTTGATATCAAGCTGGCTGGCAACCACGTGGACCCCAAGTTTACGATTGGCGCTATCGGCATGAGCAAGCCGAAGAACCGGACGATGAATTACCTGTATTATGGTTTTCCTGTTCGCAAGGATTTTGAAGCCCAGGTAGACGGGTTGTCCATCGATTACATCTATCCCGGCTGTAACGGACAGATGTCTGCTGCCAGGAGATATGCCGGTTTGGATTACAAGGGCGAATCGAAAAGCTTCAATCGTGTCAACCATCCGGTAGAAGTCGGATTTGAACAAAGCTATTCAGTAGCGCTTCAATTCGGTCACTATCCGGACTATCAGCTCATGATGCGCGATATCTGGAGGACCACCTACGATCGGATGCGGGATCAGCTGTTTGAAGTCGATAATGAACGTCACTTCCACAATTGTATGCGTATGTTGACCCATTATACAAGGCAATATGGAGACGCTTACGGTTTGCCGTTTTCCTGTCAATTCCCCAACATGGACGTGTCCAGTGTATCGTTTCAATTCGGATTTGTCGGACAGCAGCCGGGGATCGGTTATCAGCTGCTTCGATATGGAGACAAAGAGAACAACGCGGAGTCTTATGAAAAAGGAATGAACATCGTTGATTTTTGGGTCAGGTCCGCGATGACCGACTCCGGCCTGCCGCAGATGTGCTATCATCCCGGGATCGGGGCGTTCGAACCTTACCCGCATTATATCCGGATGCTGGCAGACGGCATCGAGAATATATTGGACGCCTGGTTATATATGCATAAGAAGGGCGAGGAGAAGCCCGCCTGGTTGGCATTTTGCAAAAAAACAGCGGATTGGATTGTAGACATCCAAAATGAGGACGGCAGCTTCTACCGAGCTTACAATACAGACAGCTCCATTCGTATGGACTCCAAGGCCAACACCCCAAGCGTCATTCGGTTCCTGGTCCAGTTCTACCTGGTGACCGGCGATGAACGGTACAAAACTGCGGCAATCAAAGCAGGGACTTGGTCATTCGACAACGCCTATCGGAACCTGGAATACCGCGGAGGGACTTGCGACAACACCGATGTTCAGGATAACGAGGCTGGCATCTATGCGATGTGGGGATTCTTGGCGCTGTATGACCTGACTGGCGAAGATAAATGGCTGGAGGGTGCGATCGGGGCTGCAGATTATACGGAGACGTGGACGTATGCGTGGACTTTCCCGGTGACGACCCCATGGCCTGTGCATCCCTTCAACAAATATTCCATCAGTGGTCAGAGTATTATTACCATTGGCGGAGGAGCGGATGTCTATATGGCTGCTTGTTCCTATACGTATTACCGCCTGTATATCATCACCGGGGATGAGCATTATCTCGATTTTGCCGAATTCATTCATAAGAATACGAGGCAGTCCAATGATGTGGACGGCAGTATCGGCTATATTATGCCTGGTTTGGGCCATGAAGCGGGCAATTTTATCAACCAGGTATTGGAAAGTCATTATCACTGGCTGCCTTGGTGTACCTATGTAGAAATCGATCCCTCGTCGAGGCTGTATGACACGTTTGGCGGGTACGAGATTGCCGATGCCCAGAAGCTCAGCCCGCAAGAACGAGCCGAGCGCAATCGGATCTATGATCATTTTGTATGATGCTTGTTCACTTGTAGTATAATGAATCATTGAAACGATACTCACGGAAGGGAAACGGTGAGCAAGACCATGCACATCCATAAAGATAGCAATCGGGATAGGAGATCTATAAGAAGCTTCATAAGAGAGCTCGTAGAGCACAGGTACTTCCAACCGGCAGTGATCGGCATCATTCTCTTGAACGGAATTATTATCGTGTTGGAGACCTATTATGTCGGCCACCCGCTGTTGTTCGCCCTGGATCGCATCATTATTTGGATCTTCGTACTGGAGATGGTATTGAAGACAGTGGGGCTCGGTCCCAAAACATACTTGTCGGACAGGTGGCATAGATTTGATTTTGCGATCGTCGCGGCCAGTCTGATCTTTTATTCCACGCCATTTGTCAGCGTACTGAGGTTAGTTAGGGTATTGCGGCTCATTCGCATGATTCCGGCGATTCCCGCGCTGCGCAAAATTATCGATTCGCTTATGAAATCCGTGCCGGCCTTAGTCGGCATTCTGGGTCTCACGCTGCTCATCTTTTCGATTTATGCCATTATCGGCACGACCTTTTTTAGAGATGCCATGCCGTATGAGTTTTTTGGCAGCTTCCATACCTCCCTGTTCACGTTAGTCCAGGTCGTCACGTTTGAATCATGGGCCAGTCAGGTGGCGAGACCGGTTATCGAACAGATGCCGTGGGCTTGGACGTACTTTGTATCCTTCATTGTCGTGGGCGCCTTGGTCATACTCAATCTGGTGGTTGCTGTCATCCTGAGTTATCTCAACCAGGAGGACGATGCGAACCGCGAAGTGATGCTCGAGCAGATCATTCATGAGAATCAGTCGCTCAAGAAAGATATTCAGGAGATCAAGACCTTGCTTCTAGAGAGGGGAAGTCCTCGAGAAGGCCAATGATATAGACCCATTAGCGTGTCGGCGGCTCCCGGTATCCATAATGGATACCGGGAGCCGCCTGCTCTATCATGAATGGACAACTTCAGGATGATTCGGTAAGGGAGCATGAGGAGCAATCAGTTTTTGTTCCCGCAACTCCTCCCAGAATGCAGCAGGAATTGTTGTCTGGAATGCTTTTAGATTATCTGCAATACGTTCGGGACGGCTGGCTCCCGGGATGACGGCAGCCACAGCAGGATGTGCAGCTGAGAACTGCAGCGCCGCGGCTTTGAGGCTGACGTGATGGCGCTTCGCGATCTCGTTCATCCGGTCCAATTTGGAGATGACTTCTGCAGGTGCCTCTTCATAATCGTAATGAGGGCCGCCAGCTGTGACGCCCGAATTGTAAGGGGCGCCGACCACGATACGAACATTCTGCTTCGTGGCGGCGGGCATTAAGCGCTGCAAGGCATGCTCGTGGTTCAGCAGCGTGTACTTTGTTGCTTGCAGCACGATATCCGGCTTCGTTTCTTCCAGGGCAAGAGCCAGCTCGAGCGGTTCAGTCAGGTTCACGCCAATCCCCCACGACTTGATCACGCCTTCCTTGCGGAGCCGGGTCAATACCCGGAACGCTCCGGTTCTTGCTTCTTCAAATTTGGCCAGCCACTCCTCCCCATGAAAATCCGGCGAGATGTCATGAACATAGACGATATCGATCCGGTCCGTTTGCAGACGCTCCAAGCTCTGACGAATCGATTCCATGGTGCCTTCTGCGGTATAATCATCCACAATTTTGTTCTTGCGGCCGAATGCGAACAACCCCTTGCGATCCTCCGTTGTATCCGGGGAGATGACCCGGCCGACCTTTGTGCTGAGCACATAATCGTCGCGCTGATAAGAGGATAACACTTGTCCGAGCCGCAGCTCGGCAAGTCCGGCACCATAGAACGGAGCCGTGTCAAAATATCGTATGCCCTGCTCCCAAGCTTCCTGAATCGTGGCCCGGGCTTCCTCCTCAGGAATGTCTCGGAACATGTTGCCTAGCGGAGCCGTGCCCAAGCCGATTTTCTTTGTTTCATTTAATGCAGTCATATGCGTTTACCTCCTTTTTCCCTCTTTAACCGAAGTGACTTGGTTTAAACACGAGAACCTTAGCGTCAAGCTGCGTCTTTGAGCTTTCCTTTTTGTCAAAGCGGCGGTACAATCAATTAGAACGCGTATTCGTATAGCGGGTTAAGACAACAGGAGTAAAGTTAGGAGATGGCTCTGCAATTATGATCAAAAAAGAAGTCGCACATATTCGCAAGCAGTTCAAGTTGGACCATGAGATGCTCACGATTCACGATATTCTAAATGCCTATATTATGAAAGATAGCGAAGAAATTTATCATTACGAATGCCAGCCGTTCGCGATGGTCGAGCGGGAGAAGCAGGAGCTGTATATGCTCAATTTCAAAAAACTGCTGACCGGGGAACTGGATCAAAAGCTGTTCGAATTGAAGTTCATGGAGGAGGCGGAGGATCCGACCCGTGTGCTTCTTCATCAGGGCATGGTGACCGGGGATACCGAAGAGTGGATGAATCTGATGCTGCATCTGGTAGAGAAAATGCTCAAGGACAACAGGTATGAGCGCGATACGGTGGTCACGTTCGTACGCGGGCAATATTATCGTCCAACCAAAGGTCGTAACGATGAAGCCGAAGAAACCGGGAAGGACGAGATGTTCTCGCATCTGTTCATTCTGTGCAGTGTGAACTCCACAGAGCAGCAGCGCAAATCGCTCTTGTTCGATTATACCGAGCGGGAGTTTAAATACAATGTGAATGTTGATCCGATCATCAAGCTTAGCACGCCGGAACAGGGCTTTTTCTATCCTAGCGTGACAGACAATGTATCGGATGTGAACCGCGTTCTGTATTGCGTCGGGAAGATCAATGAACCGAATGTAAAATTCATTGAGGACGTGTTGAATGCGGAGCGCTCGGTGACGGCCATAGAAGAGCGAGGCATATTTGAAGAGATCGTCAGGGAGGTTGCGGGCGACCAGTTGGATGCTTCGACCATTTCTCAAGTGTATGAGGAAATCCATCGGGTGATCGAGGACAATGAAGAGGAAGAACCCCCGAAGCTGGATTACCGGGATATGGAGCAGCTGCTGACGGTCAGCGGCGTGCCGGATGTCACGGCGGAGAAGATGGAGCAAGCGTTCCAGAATGTCGTGGATGACAGGAATTATGAGCTCAAAGCCAGCAGCGTGATTCCCAAGTTTAATTCCAAATCCATCAAGATTCAGACCAAGGTGGCCTCGATTTCTGTCAGTCCGCAGGACTTGAAATACGTGAAACAGGTCAATTATCAGGGCAAACGATGCATCCTCATCGAGGTAGATGAAGATGTGGTGATTGAAGGGTTTACGTTAAATACCGAGACACTGTTTGGAGATCGCAAATTGGATAATGAATAGACATGGAGAGGGCACCATAGCGTTGGTGTCCTTTTGCGTGTATATTTTACGAGGAAAAGTTTGAAGCATGGGGATTGCCTTTCTTGAACAAATGATGTTCATTTGTGATAGAATAAGAAAAAAGACGAGGTGCCGTTATGCTGCCATTGCAACGAAAACAAGCACTTATTACGTATCTGGCCGACAAAGGCGCGGCTTCATTAAAAGAACTCAGCGATCGTTTTGGTGTCACCGAAATGACGATTCGCCGCGACCTGAACGGGCTGGAGCATGAATATCCAATACGCCGCTCACATGGCGGAGCCGTCTATCTGGATGCCAGACAAGAGATGCTCCAGGACGAGCCGGAGATGGAAACAAAGCAAGCAGCCAACCATCAGGTCAAGGAAAGACTGGCTGCTTATGCGGCGAAGACCTTCGTACGCGAAGGGGACACCATTGTGCTGGAGAACGGGACGACAGTCTCACGCATAGCAGAGCGACTGGGACATCTGGATCGGGTGACACTGCTTACGAATGGAATGGATACCATGAACCGGTTTCGGCCCTATGCCACCGATAAACGGCTAATGATAAGCTGCGGGGGGATGTTCAGGGACATATCCGGCACATTTGTGGGTCCTGTGGCGGAGGAGTTCTTCACCCGCTATCATGCCGATACGTTGTTTTTGTCCGCTCTGGGCTATACATGGGAGACAGGATTTACCGATCCGAATCTGATGGATACGCAAGTCAAAAAAACCATGATTCGCTCGGCAAAGAAAATTGTCATGCTGCTCGACTCCTCGAAATTCGGCAAATGTTTCTTCTCGCCGGTCGCAGAGCTGAGCGACATACAGGTGCTTGTTACCGACGACGGCTTGTCTGAAGAGAATCGGGTACGTATAGAAGAAAGCGGCGTTGAGCTTCACATCGTTTAGCTTTTTTTTTGCTCAGGAATGTTAATTTAGGTTAGTTTGTGTTATATTATGATAAAAATAATCATCAAGGAGCTGCAGGTATCCTATGGCATCGCATTATAATAAAGCGCCTTTTATTGAGATTAAAGGACGAACGGATGAGGTCTGGCAAGGGTACAACGACATTGGCTTTGAATTGGCTTCCGCAATCGAGCGAGCAGGAAAACGAAAAACCGTAGTCGTCGTTGAATGCTACCCTGGCGTGCGGCAGGATGAAATTATCGCGGGCTGTCGGCAATCGATCACACCGCTAACGGTTGTGCATGCCGAGGAAGCGGCGATGGACCACGAGGTCGTAGATGCCAAAGTCGAACGTTATATGACCGACGATCGCGTCTTTGGCTATATGACACCGTTCGAAATTGACGAATTTTATGTCAAGGAACGAATTTCCATCTTAAAGCAGCGGATCGATGCCGTGCAAGAAGGTGTCGTGCTTGTCATCGGTTTTGGCGCCTCACTCATTGCCGAGGGAGACGTTCGTCTCTATGCCGACCTTGCCCGTTGGGAGATTCAGCAGCGTTTCCGTACCGGCGAACTTGCCAACTGGCGTTCGAGACGCCGGGAGAACGATGTTTTGCGGCTGTACAAGAGAGGGTTTTTCTTCGAGTGGCGCATGGCTGACCGACTGAAGAAAAAACGGCTTGGCGAGATGGATTATTATCTGGACACGAATGCCAAGGGATTACCTAAAATGCTCACCCGCAAAGCGCTTTTCGAGGGGATGAGACAGACGGCCAGTCGGCCGTTCCGTCTGGTTCCCTACTTCGACCCCGGCGTGTGGGGCGGCACATGGCTGGAAGATACAATCGACCTGCCCAAGCGCGAACACCCCTATGCGTGGGGGTTCGACGGCGTCCCGGAGGAAAACAGTGTCTACTTTCAATACGGATCCGTTCGTGTCGAGATGCCAGCGATTAATCTGGTGTTCTTCCAATCCATTGCTTTACTAGGGGAGAATGTCTATGCCCGGTTTGGTGCGGAGTTTCCGATCCGCTTTGATTTTCTGGATACGATTGGCGGCCAGCCTCTAAGCTTGCAGGTCCACCCTACGACGGACTATATCCGCGAGCACTTCGGTATGACCTATACGCAGGACGAGAGCTATTATATCCTGGATGCGGCTCCTGGAGCGGAGGTCTACTTGGGGCTGAAGGAAGATATTTCTCCGGAAGCCATGATGGCCGATCTCCGTCAGGCGCAAAAAGGGGGCTTCACGTTTCCGGCACAGAAGTATATCAACACCTATCCGGCGAAAAAGCATGACCATTTTTTGATTCCCGCCGGCACGGTTCACTGCTCTGCTGAAGGCTGCATGGTACTGGAAATCAGCGCAACACCCTATATTTTTACGTTCAAATTATGGGACTGGGATCGCCTGGGACTCGACGGGAAGCCCCGCCCGGTGCATCTGGATCATGGCGAACAGGTCATCCGCTGGGACCGGACGTCGCCATGGATCGAGGCCGAGTGTGTGAATCGCATAGAGGCGATCGGAGCAGGCGAAGGCTGGAAGGAAGAGCGGACGGGGCTGCATGAGCTGGAGTTTATCGAAACGAAGCGTCATTGGTTCTCAGAGCCTGTTCTGCACATGCAGAACGGCAGTGTCCATATGCTAAATCTGGTTGAAGGCGCAGAGGCGACCGTGGAGAGCCCGGACGGAGCATTCGAGCCGTTCGTCGTTCATTATGCCGAGACCTTCATCGTCCCTGGTTCCGTAACCGCCTATACCATCCGGCCCAGCGGCCCGAGCGAGGGCAAGACCATAGGTACGATCAAAGCTTATGTCCGATCGTAGGAGGAGCGACAGATGACCACATCCCTTATTGTTGCCTTCGATGTAGGCGGCACACAGATCAAAGCAGCCGCTCTGGCTGATGGGGCAATCTTGGAAACCACGGCCGGACATTATGAATCCCGTGCCGATCTGGCGGCCGGACCGATGATTGCCCGCTTCGCTGATATCTTCGCAGACGTTCTCGCCAAGGCAGGTCAGGACGCAGTGGCGGCGGGACTGGGAATCGCTTTCCCTGGGCCTTTCGATTATGCAACAGGTGTCAGCCGCATCCGCGGGCTTGGGAAGTTCGAGTCGCTGTACGGCTTATCTGTCGGACGACTGCTCGAAGAAGCGCTTCGCTCGGATGATCGGACGAGCGGCAGGCTCTCATCGCAGTTCAGCATCGCTTTCGAGAATGACGCAGCCTTGTTCGGGCTTGGCGAATCGCTTCCCGGGGGCGCGGCGGCGGGTGCCAATCGCGCCGTCTGCCTGACGATCGGCACTGGGCTGGGTTCTTGCTTTCTGGAGCGGGGGCGGTTGGTCAAGCGGCGAGGCGATGTGCCGCCCGAAGGCTGGCTGTACAGCGTTCCTTGGCAGGAGGGAACGGCAGATCACTATATCTCCCGACGCGGCATCCTGCGCTTGGCCGCCAGACTCGGCTTAGATACAAAGCAACTGGACGTGAGAGAGCTTGCCGCCCTGGCAGACGCGGGAGAGGCGGAAGTTCTGCGCCTGTTTGAACAATTCGGCACGCAGATGGCCGACATTCTAGCTCCGCCCTTGCGGCGCTTTCAGCCGGACCTCATCGTTCTCGGCGGACAGATCTCCAAGAGCGCCCATCTATTTGCACCGGCCTTTCGCCAAGCTTTGGCGCTTCCCGGACTGCATGCCGAAGTACGGGTCAGTCGCGACACGCTGTCGAGCACGCTGCTTGGTGTATATGGGCTTATGACATCACAAGCGACGTAACAAGACGGTTCAAAAAATATCGATACGAATCGCAAAAATGTAGCCTACCGCTCGTTTCGCACGGGCGCTATACTTGTCGCAAGCATAAGAGAATTCATTCTTTGATTAGGGGAGATAGGCCATGCAAACCGGGAGAAAGAAATGGAAGATCTATGTCGTTCATCACTCGCACACCGATATCGGGTATACCGAACGACAGGAAAAAATCGAGCAGTATCATGTCGAGTTCATCCGGCAAGCCGTAGCGATCTGTGAAGCCTCGCATACGGACGACCGTCCGGAGTGGAAGGGCTTCAAGTGGACCTGTGAGACATTCTGGGCGGTTGAAAAATTTCTTGAGGATGCGACAGAAGAGGAAAGGGAACGATTCGTGGCGGCCTTGCGCAGAGGCGATATCGAGCTGTCGGGCACCTACTTGAACATGACGGAGCTGATTCAGTACGAGTTGCTCACCGACATGCTTGCCAGAGCCGGCAAGTTCGCTGCGCTTCACGGACTGAATGTCCGCTCGGCGATGACCGCGGACATCAACGGTTACAGCTGGGGCTATGCGCAAGCGATGGCGGATGCCGGTATCGAACACTTGCTGAGCTGCATTCATACGCATCACGGGATGTTTGCCATCGGGCGCAAGCAGTTTCCGTTCTATTGGGAGACGCCAAGCGGCAAGCGTCTGCTTGTATGGAGCGGCGAACATTACATGATGGGCAACGATCTGGGCATTAACCCCGACGGCACGCTATCTTACACAGTCCGCGACGAGAATCGGGTCTGGGGGATTGCCGAAGATCATTGGGCCATCGCAGAGACGAGAATTTCACGCTATCTGGAGCAGCTCGACAAGGAAGGCTACCCGTACGATTTCATACTGGTCAATGTAATGGGGCTGCTGCGGGACAACGCCGCTCCTAACGGTCGGATCATGAGCTTCATTCATGAATGGAATGAAAAGCACGGGGAACAGGTAGAGATCGAGATGACGACGTTGAATCAATATTTCGATCTGGTCAAGCAGCAGGATGCAGACATTCCGATCTACAGAGGGGACTGGCCAGACTGGTGGTCCGATGGCGTAGCCTCGACAGCTATGCATACGCAAATCTTTCGCAATGCCCAGCGCACGCTGTCCGCCGTCAAGCGGCTTGATCCGGACAGCAGAAGTGTGAGGCCGGAGGAGCTGACAGAAGCTGAAAATCAATTGATGATGTATGCTGAGCATACCTGGGGGTACCATTCCTCGATCTCCGAGCCATGGCATCCCATGGTGCAGGAATTGGCAGTGCGCAAGGAAGCGTATGCGGCCAATGCGAGCCGTTTGGCGAACCGTTCGCTGGACAGGGTCATGCAGGACCGGGGTGATGCGCTGCTGCGGGCGAATCGGGCGTTCACGTACAAGGTGATCAACTCATTTGATCACCCTGTACAAGATCTGGCCTTCTTCTATCTCGAGGAACAGTGGGAGGCAGATTACTTCCGGGATGGCATGGAAGTCGTAGACGAGCAGACGGGTGAGGTGGTGCCGCATCAGCAGGAGAAGGTGAGCCGAGGATATCAGATTGCCATCAACGCCAAGCTGGATGCGAAGGAAGAGAAGCGGTATGTGATCCGCAGCGTCTCCAAGCCTGCTGCAGGGCGCACCACCAGCAGCACCCGACTCATCGGCGCCGACCGTATCCATGATATATCAGATCTGATTCCTCTTGCTAATGAAACAGACCGGGTCGCTATCACGGAGAACAGCATTGAATCCGCTGATGTCCATATCGTATGGCGACAGGGAGCGGGCATTGTCTCCTGGGTGGACAAGGGGACAGGCACGGAACTGATCGATGCCAGCCAAGCCTGCGGTGCCTTTACACCGGTTTACGAAGTCACGCATGGCGAACAGAGCGATCAAATGACCGTCAGGAGAATCATGGGAAGAAACCGCAAGGGAATGAATGTCCAGCGTTCGATCGGTCGGCTATGCGGTGTCAAAGAAATAGCGAACGGCGCTCTCTATGCAGTTGTAGAGCTTACGTACGAAGTAGAGGGGATGAGTCATTACTCGCTTTTCCTCAAGGTTTACAGGGGGCAGCCGAGAGTCGACGTCTCTGTTCGCATGCATAAGATGAGTATCTGGGAACCTGAAAATGTGTATGTGTCTTTGCCTTTTCTTCGAAAGGATAACGGCGAGCTGTGGTTTGATAAGGCAGGAGCGGCGATTCGTCCGGGGATCGACCAGATTCCTGGAACGCTAACCGATTTTTATTGTATTCAGGAAGGGCTGGCTCTGGTAGGAGAAGCCGGCGGATTGGCGCTGGCCACGCCGGATACGCCGCTGATGCAGACAGGACCATTGGCATTCGGCGAACGCAAGGTTCAAGGACTGGCAGCGCAAGGGTCTCCCGAATCCCTGTATGCCTGGGTGTTGACGAACTATTGGGAAACGAATTTTAAAGCGACCTTGGGCGGATTCTATGAATTCCGCTACACGCTTCAATGGGGCGAGCAGCTTCATACGGCAGAACAAGCCTTGCGTGCCAACCATAGCGTGAATGCAGGTACGATTGCTTTGAGAAGCCTATAGCATCAGCAGACACAAAAAGGGCGGCACCTTTTAAGCGGAGCGGCCCTTTTTGTGATTTTGTGTTCAGAGGGGAGTCCGGTTATGCACCGTGTACTGATTGTCGACGATGAAAGGATCGAACGGGAGGGCATTCGTAATCTCATCCGCAGTCTGAAGCTGGAGCTGGAGCCCTTGCTGGCGGAGAACGGCGAGGCGGCTCTAGACATGATCCGCAGCCAGCCCATAGATATTGTCATTACGGATATCAAGATGCCATTTATGGACGGATTGGAGCTCGCAGAACACATCCGCTCCGAGCAGCCGGACATCGAACTGATCATTTATAGCGCATTTAACGAATTCGAATATGCCCGCAGAGCGATACGCACGCAAGTCTCCAATTATTTGCTGAAGCCGATTCAGGTACCTGAATTTCTCGCGGCGATCAACCGGGCGCTTGACGCTTGCCTGGAGAAGGAAGCCGAGCGGGCCCGTAATATTATGCTGCTTGAAGGGTATCGACGGGGGATGATCTATGAGCGAGAGAAGATGCTGCTGGACGCCATCAACGGGACCAGGCCCGCCAGCCCTCCCGCTTGGCGGCTGCTGGGTGGATCCTGCGAATCAGAATATATTCATCTCCTGATGGTGGAGTGCGTCAATGCGTTTTTTGATATGTATAATGATGATTTTTACACGATGGTAAGTGAACGCATTCATCTCCCCTTCGATTACTTGAACGTAAATGAAAATCAGAGCCTTCTGTTTGTGGCTCAAGCTGAGCCGTTGTCACGGGACGCGATCCAAGCGATGGCGGAGGTGGTCGCCTCCAGTACAACTGAGCGTTATGGCCAGGAAGTGAGCGTGATTGTAGGTGCAGTCGCAGCGGGATGGGATGGGATCCGGGAAGCCTATCTCGGCATCGAACGGCTGCTGGAGTACAAGTTTTTTATGGAGGATTCCACCATCTTGTTCACTGAGGAGCATTTTACAGAATCATCCTTTGATAAGGTAGAGCTGAAAAGCCTCATGGACAAGATCTACCAATGTCTCGACTACGCTGATATGGAGGGGGCCAAATACGGGGTTGAACTGCTCTTTACGTTTTTGAAAACCAGGGGTCAGCTTTCTTCGCTGTATACCAAATTCCTCTGTTCGGAAATCATGCATAAAGCGCTGGCCGGGGAAGTCCGGAACAATCTGGGCGTTATCAATCAGTATCTGGACAAAATCTCTCGTTCTTCTTCGCTCTATGAGCTTAAAGAGCTGATGCACGAAATTTTCACTGTTATGGATTCAAGTGCAGGCGAGAGCCAGCAGACCGAGTCGGTCAACAGGAGCATTGAGCAGATCAAACAGCACATAAATAACTACTATTATCAGGATTTGTCTCTGGAAAGTATTGCCGAGCAAGTCTATTTGACGCCAAGCTATCTCAGCTACCTCTTCAAGAAGGAGACCGGTCAAAGTTTGATTCGTTACCTCACCACCGTCCGCATGGACAAAGCCGTTGCGCTGCTTCAGGACACAAACATGAAGATCGTCGATATTTGCAAGAAAACCGGCTATCGCAGTTCAAATTATTTCATCCAGTCCTTCCGGCAGCATCACGGGATCACGCCAGCCAAATATCGCGAATCACACTCCGTAAAAAAGTGATTTAAATCGTAAATATGTGAGATGGAAGGCGCTTTCACAGGGAGGTATGATGGAAACGTAGACAAAACCACGCAACTCAAATCAGGGAGGTTGGGGCATGAACAGAAATAAATGGCTCATCTTGCTTTGTACGACAGCACTACTAGGCATGACGGCATGCAGCAATGGCAATAAGGGCTCATCAACGAATGCTACACAGGGGACGGAACCGCCACCGCAGTCCGCAGAGTCAGGCGAAGCAACGACTAGCGATGGACCGTTTGAAAAGTACGAGGACACTGTCACCATTACGCTGGCCCGGCAAGGGGTTTCCGGCAACAATTTGCCGGCCGGGGACAAGTTGGAGGACAATCTTTATTTGAAGTACGTCGAGGATCGTCTGAACGTGGACATCAAGTACGAGTTCTCGGTAGAGGATCAGGAAGCCTACAATCAGCGCGTCACCTTGGCGATTGCAAGCGATAATATTCCCGACGTCATGATTGTGGATGAGCAACAATTTCACCGAATGGCCAAGGCGGATATGCTGGCGGATCTGACCGATGTATACGAGGCGTACGCTTCGCCCTTGATCAGAGAATATTATGACTCCTATACCGGAGACCGCGTACTCAATACCGGACGTATCGACGATCGGCTGTATGCACTCCCGAACACTAACATTGACGGCAGCTACCAGCTGCTGTGGATTCGTGAGGATTGGCTGAACAACCTGAGTCTGGAGCTGCCTAAGACCGTGGATGATGTGAAAAATGTCATTCAGGCCTTCGTGGAGCGTGATCCTGATGGCAACGGTGCGAACGATACGGTCGGTCTTCTCGGAGATACAACGGTTGTCGGCGACGGCGGGTTCTTTACCTTCGACCCCATCTTCAATGCGTATCATTCTTACCCCGGCAGCTGGTTCCAGGATGGCGACGGGAATATCTTCTATGGCTCTACCGCGCCAGAGACCAAGGAAGCGCTTGGCGTATTGAGAGACATGTATGCAGCAGGTCTGATCGATAAAGAGTTTCT
This sequence comes from Paenibacillus jepli, assembly GCF_047238105.1. NCBI lineage: Bacteria > Bacillati > Bacillota > Bacilli > Caryophanales > Paenibacillaceae > Paenibacillus > Paenibacillus jepli. The sequence continues at coordinate 968,424 of NZ_JBDFMD010000001.1, read as the reverse complement.
GACGCGGAAATGGGAAGACAATGCCGGTCTGGTCTCAAGCGGTCGCGCGGGAATCCTGTTTGCACCATGGTTCGGCGGGTGGGCGATGTCCGATGCGGTCAAGGCGAACCCCGACGCGGACTGGGTGCCCCTCGCAGTGCCCCTCGATGGCGCAGGCAAGCGAAATATCGTCCCTTCAGCTCCATCGGGTACCTTCCTTGTCGTCAACAAAAAAGCAAGCAACCCGGAAGCCGTCATCAAGATTCTCAATGTGCAATATGAAGGCATCCGTATGATTGATCCGGCGGTTAAGGAGCTTTACAGCGGCCTGGGCGTCGGCTGGTTGAACTATCCGCTGAACCTTCAACTGGACTATCAGGATTCCCTGGCAAGAGACGTGCCGATCTATGACAAGGTATTACAGGATAAGGATACATCCGGCTTGCCGGAACGCATCCTGCCGCGCGTCGAAGCGATTCTGAAAAACCAGGAAAACCCCAAGCAGGATATGGCAGCTTACGCAGATTCGTTGGCGTTCTACACGGCTGCAGCGGTTACGGGAGCAGATGAATTAAACCGCATCGAGCCGGTCTTCTACGGCAACACGGAAACGATGCTCCGTCGAGGCTCCAACCTGGAGAAGCTGGAGAATGAGACGTTCCTGAAAATCATTACGGGCACAGCCCCGCTGGACGAATTTGACTCCTTTGTATCCACGTGGAAATCAATCGGTGGAGATGCAGTCACCAAGGAAATCGCCGAGATCGTCAATAATCAGTAAAGCAGTCGACGCATAACACTGCTAAGCAGGGGCAGCCCAAGGGCAGCCCCTGCTTAAAATATAATGAAATTTTCTCACATAGGTGGCGAGGCAATGAAGAATCGTATGTTTATCCGTAACTACCATATCATGCTCCTGCCCGGTCTGGCACTTTTGTTCGTCTTCAGCGTGATCCCGATGTTCGGCATCGTAATTGCTTTTCAGGATTTTCAGCCGACGAGGGGCATTTTTCGTTCGGATTGGGTGGGCTGGGAGAACTTTGAGTATATGTTTGCACTGCCGGACAGCCGGATTGTGTTTGTAAACACGGTCATTATCGCATCATTTAAGATTGTATTCGGCATGGCTGTCCCGTTTATCTTTGCCTTACTTCTGCACGAGGTCATTAGCAGAAAGTTCAAACGGGTCGTACAAACCATCGTTTATTTGCCTCATTTCATGTCTTGGGTTATTCTCTCCGGCATTCTGATCAATCTTCTCAGTCTGGAAGGTGTCGTTAACCAGATGGTCCGTTTGTTCGGTGGGGAGCCCATCATGTTTCTACAGAGTAATACCTGGTTTCGGGTCATTCTCGTATCCAGCGACGTGTGGAAGGAGTTTGGGTTTAACACCATCATCTACATTGCAGCGTTAACATCCATCAATACCAACTTGTACGAAGCGGCCGCCATAGACGGCGCCAACCGCTTTCATCGCCTGCTTTACATTACGATTCCCGGTTTATTGCCGACGGTTATTTTGCTCGCGACCCTGAGCCTGGGCAACGTATTGAATGCGGGTTTTGAACAAATTCTCAATCTCTATAATCCGATTGTGTATCAGACCGGAGATATTATTGATACGTACGTCTATCGCGCAGGCTTGCAGGAGATCCAATACGGCTTGGCGACGGCTGTCGGCTTGCTCAAATCCGTTGTCAGTTTCCTCTTGATTGCCATATCCTATCTGCTTGCCGCCCGCTTTGCCAATTACCGCATCTTTTGACGGGAGTGACGCTTTATGATCCGTGGAACGAACCGATTCGTCGATTGGACCATCTACCTAATATTAAGTGTTGTTGCGTTTCTATCCATAGCTCCTATTCTCAATACGCTGGCCATTTCATTCAGCGGGAAAATACCGGCTATGGCCGGTCAAGTCTATTTCTGGCCCGTCGAATTTAATCTGGCCGCCTACGAATCCATTCTCAACGATCGCAATTTCTTCATTTCCTTTGGCGTATCGGTGCAAAGGGTTCTGTTGGGCGGGGCCATAAACTTCATCATCACGATTCTGATGGCGTATCCGCTGTCCAGATCCGCTAAACAGTTCCCCGGGAGAAATGGCTATATGTGGTTTGTCATCTTCTGCATGCTGTTCAATGGCGGATTGATCCCTTGGTATATGACGATCTACTCCCTGGGATTGCTGAACTCCATCTGGGCGCTTGTACTGCCGACAGCAGTACCGATCTTCAACGTCATTCTCCTTATGAATTTCTTCCGGGGCATCCCCAAAGAACTCGAGGAAGCGGCCAATATGGATGGAGCGGGCCCATGGAGAACGCTATTTGGCATCTTCGTCCCCATTTCATTGCCGGCCTTGGCTACCGTCACCCTGTTTTCGATTGTTGGGCACTGGAACGCCTTCTTCGATGGAATGATACTGATGAATTACAAGGAGAAGTGGCCCTTGCAGACCTATATTCAACAGCTTATCATCAGCGTCAACTCCATTATGAATACCACGGATCCGGATGAAATCCGAAGACTGACCAACATGTCGAGCCAGTTGCTCAACTCTGCCAAGGTCATGGTCTCAATGGTGCCCATTCTATTAATCTATCCGTTTCTGCAAAAATACTTTGTCAGTGGCATCGTTCTTGGGGCCGTTAAAGAATAGAGATACGACAGGAAAGGCGGAAATTCCGTGCTTGCGAGCTGGATCCATTCAATGAAGCTCAGACACAAGCTATTCATCTCCTATCTGGCGGTCATTTTGATTCCGCTCACGATTCTCGGTGTCTATTCGTATCAGCAATCCAAGATGGTCCAGCTGGAACAGGCCCACATCGTCTTGCAGGAAAACTTGCGGAAAATTGAGGAAAATTTCAGCTACAAGCTGCAGCGTTTCAACTCCGCTATTGAACTAATCAGCTATAATCCAAACTTTTTTACGATTTTCAATGAGGAATACGAAAGCTATTACGTCATGTATATCGATTTGAAGGAAATTGTTGATCCACTGATCAACACCGCCACATCTCTAAACAGCGACATCGAGCGTATCGTGATTTATACCGAGAACAATCTGACCCAGCGCCTGAACTCCATTCTGCCGATCGCATCAGTCGAGCAGGAGGACTGGTATGAAGAAGCCATGCAGTCGCTGGAGACGCACTGGCATGTCAAGGAGGGCAAGGTCTTCGGCGTTAGGCGCATCTTCGGCAATGTCAACTATGAGAAGAAGAACCTCGTCTACGTAGAATTGGTCCCGGGCTTCCTCTCCAGCTCCTTGGACCTCTCCGATCTGCAGCAGGCCTCCGTCGTTATAACCGATCCGAAAGGCAACATGGTCTATGCAACGGAGCCGGAGACCGCGAATCAAATAGATGCCGCACGAGTGACGGAGCGACGTCTGCAGGGCGAGGCGGGAGAGCTTCCAGGGCACCTATGGCTGAATCGCGAGATGAGGGAATCGAAGTGGTCGTTGTCCTTGATTGCTCCCGTCGATGCGTTGACCATTAGTCCCTGGAAGATCATCCGCGCGACTTTGATTATCGAGGGGATCAGCGTTGTTGTGCTGCTATTTATCATTTGGCTATTCTCCCGTATATTTGTAAGGCGGATTCAGCGGCTTAATCACAAGATGCAATTGGTCGAAGAAGGCACGTTAACGATCAATTTGAAGGTCCATGCCAGCGACGAGATCGGGGAACTAGAATCACGTTTCGGCAAAATGCTGGCCAGTATCAATCTGTTGATTGAGGAAGGGTACAAAAGCAAAATTACCCAGCGGGAAGCTGAGTTGCGTGCGCTCCAAGCGCAAATTAACCCCCATTTCTTATACAACTCGCTTTCTGTTATCAATTGGAAAGCGATTGATGCGGGATCGGAGGAAATCAGCCGGGTCGCGGGGATATTGTCCACTTTCTATCGCACAACCCTTAACCAGGGAAAAGAACTGATTTCCATCAGAGACGAGATCCTGAACACGCGGTCTTATATTGAAATGCAATTAATTATGCATGATCATAATTTCGAGGTGATTTATGAGATCGATGAGGAAATTCTCGAGCAGCGCATGATCAAGCTCATCCTGCAGCCGCTCGTGGAGAATGCCATTGAGCACGGCATTGACCAGAAGCGTTCCGGAAGCGGGGTGTTGAGGATTAGCGGAACCATCGGAGATGCGGGCGGTACCCTTGTCTTCACTGTCGAAGATAACGGCCCGGGGATGAACCCCGGTATTGCTGAAGAGGTGCTGGTCAAGCAGTCCAGAGGCTATGGTCTATACAATGTTCAAGAGCGGATTCGTTTTCAATACGGCAACGGGTACGGGGTGGCCATTGCGAGCGAGCCTGAGTGTTGGACGAGAGTCACCGTGACGATCCCCAAAGCGTAGGATGATTCATCAAAGTATAAAGCCATCACATCCGTGATGGCTTTTATATGATGGGGGGCAGAGTCATCATTGTCCCCCAAGCGGACTATGATTCGAGCGTGAACGAAGCGAGACTAGCGCTGCCCATGCCGACATATTGGAAATACAGCGCATGTACGCCATCGGGGATGGTAATGGATGCTTCGTAGCTTGTCCATACATTGGTGAATTTGACAGGGATCGAGCCTAAAGCCGGACCGTCCCAAGCGGTCTTGACCTCGAAGCTTCCGTTGGCATAACCACGGGCCTTGATTTTGATCCGTTTCACACCGGTGCACTGGAAATATTTGAAGCCTGCAATAGCAGAATGCTGCATATTGGCGATATAGCCGATCTCTTCATCTCCATCTTTGCCATCCTGCGTAATCTTCGGGAACCGCCCATCCATCCAGGCTCCATGCGTTCCTGTGTAGGCTTCGTCGACATCGGTGAACAGGTGGCATGCCAGATAGGCCGGATATTCGCCTTCCCCGACGAGCGGGCCGCCGTTGGGGCCGCTGGTAGTAATCTCCACTTGCGGGATCGAACCATCCTCTTGGATCTCAATCGGTTCGATGCAGCCTTGGCGGCTGAAGCTCGTCCCGTTCGTATGCCGGTGATAGAAGATGTACCATTGGCCGCAGAGCTCGACCATGCCGCCATGGTTGTTGCCTCCATAGTACGCCGGCTTCTCCGCCGGCTTGTAGGTACTGATGTGGGTGTCGTTATTGCTGACGATGACGCCGCGGTACGTGTAATCCCTGGTTGGGTGCTTGCTGGTGGCATAACATAACTCATGCATGGCAACGGAGGAGTACACGAAGTAGTACGTATCGCCATGCTTGCGGATGGAAGGCGCTTCAAAAAATTCATAGCATTCAAAGCCGCTTCCCGCGCTGTATGGCTCGCTGGGAACGATGAACACCGGCTCCTCTACAATGGACAACATATCCGCACCTAACACGGTCGCCATCGCGCCATTGCGCGAGCGGTCTCCCTTGGCACAGAAACCGGTGTACAGGTACGTCACGTCGCCCTCGGTCAGCACGCCGGGATCAAACTGCGGCTGGTCGCCTTCCCGCTCGCCCAGCCTCGTTCCGTCCGCGTAGCGGACGTATCCGTAGAATTCGTACTTGCCTGCAGGCGAATCGCAGACTGCCACTGAAACGACAGGCACTTTATCCAATACATAGTACAAATAGTAGCGTCCGTCCGGGCCGCAGGTGACGTCCGGTGCATACAGGCACATGCGGCCGTCCGGGTTGAGCGGATCGTCGGTTTTCTCATAGATTACGCCTTCATAACGCCAGTTGCCCAGATCGTCCTGCGGCGCAGAGTAGCATACATAATCGTTGAGACAAAAGACATGCCCGTTGAACCGGTCATGCGAGCCATACACATAGACACGGTCTCCGAAAAGATGGGGTTCTCCGTCAGGGACATATTCCCACGACGGCATGTAAGGGTTCACAGCTTGTTTTTTGGACATCTCCATTCACTGTTCCTTTCATTCATTGAGTAATAGTAGCAGACCAATAGCGTACCAATAAGTTCAGTCCTATTATAGCACAGAAGCCCATGCCATGGCCTGGACTTCTTAATAAGGGTTAGCTAATTTAATAGGTCGGCAAACGTTGTAGAAAAAAAGCTCATTTTGTCTTAAAATGAAGCGCTTACAAAAAAGTATCATTGAGTTAAAGAAGTAAAAAGATGACCATTGTTCGGCGAGTGAAGATTTTCTTATAATGAAAGCGCAGACACTCGCATGCGCTGCTTTGTCTCGTATCTGATAGATGGGGGAGTTGAAGTTGGAATGGCAAGCAAAAGGAAAGCTGTAAAAGTGTTGGCGCTGCTGATGGCGACGGTACTGGTGCTCATCGCCTGCAGCAACAATAGTGGAACGAATAGTAGCGGCAGCTCGAACGAGCCGCCCAAGCAAGAGACGCCCGCAGGGAATGCAAATACGAATAACGATAATTCCTCGTCAGAAACCGATGCATCAGATGGACCGCTCGGTAAATACGATCCGCCGATTGAAGTATCGACGGTGCGCAACTTGAGCGACGTCGTCGAGAACAACGTATTGGGCGTGCTGGATGGCGAAACGTTTGAAGATAACCGCTGGACCCGGGTCTATGAAGAGCAATTGGGCATCAAAATCCGGAATGAGTGGGTCGTCAAAGGCAATCCGGAATCCGACCAGTATGTTCAGAAAATGAATGTCACGCTTGCTTCCGGCAATCTGCCGGACTTCCTCGCCGTGAACGCGGTTCAGCTAAAGCAGCTGGCAGAATCGGATCTGATCGAAGATATGACGGACTTGTATGAGAAGTATGCCAGTCCGCTGACCAAGGATATCTTGTCGCAAGAAGGCAGTGGTCCCTTCGACGCTGCAACGTTTGACGGCAGGTTGATGGCGGTGCCTCAAGTCGAGCCTTCGATTGAACGGTCGATGTTCATCTGGATTCGTACGGACTGGCTTGACAAACTGGGCCTGCAGCCGCCGAAGACGATGGACGATGTATTGGCCATCTCCAAGGCATTTACAGAGAATGACCCCGATGGCAATAACAAGGCGGATACCTTTGGACTGGGCGTCACCAAAGACTTGTGGGGCGGAGCCAATGGGCTGCAGGGCTTTATGGCAGGCTACAAGGCTTATCCGAACATCTGGATCGAGGATGCATCCGGCAAGCTCGTGTACGGCAGCGTCCAGCCGGAGGTCAAGCAGGGCTTGCAGGCTCTGCAAGATATGTTCAAAAGCGGACAGATCGATAAGGAGTTCGGGATCAAGGATGGCGGCAAAGTAGCGGAAGATATCACAGCCGGCAAAATCGGCATGGGCTATGGCGAGCAATGGAACTCCATCTGGCCGCTCCAATTGAATAAAAATAACGATCCTAACGCACAGTGGCAAGCGTTCCCGATCGTCTCGGATTCAGGCGATAAGGCCATGGTACCGCAAAGGTTCAGTACGACGAAATTTTTCGTGGTCCGCAAAAGCGCCGAGCATCCGGAAGCGGTTATCAAGCTGTTCAATCTGCATCTGGAGAAAAACTGGGGCGAGACCGCCGAATTTGATTTTTACTACGCGCCGAAAGAAGCGGAGAGCGTATGGCAGCTGTCGCCGGTCCAACCGGCTCCGCCTAAGAAAAATGTAACGGCGTTCCGTGAAATCGATGCCGCACGTCAAGCGAACGACTTCTCGACACTGGTAGGGGAAGCCAAAACGATCCAGGAAAAGCTGGACCTGTATGAATCCGGTTCCGAGGAAGGCTTTGCCGTATGGGGCTGGGAGCGGATCTATGGTCCGGACGGCTCCATGGGCATTACCGACCTGTATGACAAGAACGATCAGTTCCTGATCGACAAGTTCGTTGCCGCGCCAACACCGACCATGGTTGAACGGAAATCGACCCTTGAGAAGCTGCAAAATGAGACCTTCGTTAAAATCATCCTTGGCGATCCAATCGATTCCTTCGACAAGTTTGTCGAGGATTGGAAGAAGCTGGGGGGAGATCAGATGACGCAGGAAGTCAATGAGTGGTACGAGACAACGAAATGATAGCAGCGGCAGGGGAGAGGAGGCCTAGGGCATCTGCCTCCCCTGTTATTTTTCTCAATCAGGAGATGGAGAGGTGGTCCGCATCATGATCCGAAAGTGGCGAAGGGAGCTCCCGCTGCACATCATGATTTTGCCAGGTTTAATCTTTATATTGATCTTTTCTTATGTGCCGATGGCCGGCGTAGTGATCGCCTTCCAAAAATTCATTCCGGCCAGAGGGCTGTTTGGAGAGCAGACCTGGATCGGTTTGGATAACTTTAGGTATGTCATGGACTTGCCCAGCTTCACGACCGTCTTTTTTAATACCCTATACATCGCCAGTATGAAATTAGTGCTTGGACTGCTTGTGCCCATTGTGTTTTCCATTCTGTTAAATGAATTGAGAAATGAACTGGTCAAGCGTTCGGTGCAGACGGCCATTTACTTGCCTTACTTTCTGTCATGGGTCGTTCTGGGTGGGATTCTGATCGATTTGCTCTCACCCTCAGGCGGCATCATTAATAGTTTAATAACTTCCATTGGCATGGAGCCGATCTTCTTCCTCGGTGATAATAAATGGTTCCCGACTACCTTGATTGGATCTGACATCTGGAAGAACTTCGGCTATGGAACGATCGTCTATCTGGCAGCCATTACCGGGATCGATCCGGGCTTGTATGAGGCGGCGACGATTGACGGCGCAAACCGCTGGCACAAGGCATGGCACATTACGCTGCCGGGTATGCGGATGGTGATCGTGCTGCTGTCAGTTCTTAGTTTGGGCCAGCTGCTGAATGCCGGTTTTGACCAGGTGTTCAACCTGTATAGTCCGCAGGTGTATGAGAGTGGGGATATTCTGGATACCTTTGTATACCGCATTGGTTTGCTGGATGCGCAGTATGGGGTCGCGACGGCAGTCGGGTTATTCAAATCGGTGATCTCGTTTATCCTGATCGCGGGTTCTTACTTCTTCGCTTACCGGTTTGCCCGTTACAGAATTTTTTAGGAGGAACCCTATATGTCATTAAAGCCTGCGAAACAAGCTGCGATTCCCGGCAAGCGGCTGGACTGGTTCGCTGTCGTGAATACGGTGTTTCTGATTACGGTAGCCCTGTTGTGCATTCTGCCGCTTGTCCATATTATCGCCGTATCCTTCAGCTCCAGCACGGCGGCGGCGGCCGGGTATGTCAAGCTGTGGCCGGTCGATTTCACTTTTGCCTCTTACGAGTTTACTGCTAGCCGGCAAGGCTTCTGGGTGTCGATGGGCACCTCGTTGCAGCGGCTGGCGCTGGGAACGCCGCTTAATCTGTTACTGACCATCATGGTGGCGTATCCGTTATCAAAGGACACTGGACAGCTGCGCCTCCGTCCAGTCTATGCCTGGATCTTCTTCCTGACCATGCTGTTTAACGGAGGTCTGATTCCCTGGTATGTGACGATCAAGGAGCTGGGACTGCTGAACTCCATCTGGGCGCTGGTCCTGCCGGGAGCTGTTCCCGTCTTCAGTATTGTTCTGTTGCTTAATTTTTTCCGTGCAGTCCCAAGGGAGTTGGAAGAGTCCGCGGTCATTGACGGTGCGAGCCAATGGACGACGCTATGGCGAATTTATGTGCCCATCTCCAAGCCTGCGATTGCCACCTTGGCCTTGTTCTCTATGGTAGAGCATTGGAACAGCTGGTTTGATGGATTAATCTTGATGGGAGATCCCTCCAATTACCCATTGCAGAGCTACATCCAGACCATTGTTATCCAACAGAATTTCATGGCCGTATCGCGTGAAGAGCTGTTAAGTTTGGCACAAATTTCGGACCGGACCCTGCGGTCTTCCCAGATTTTTCTTGCTTCTCTTCCCATCCTCATGGCGTATCCATTTCTACAGAAGTATTTTGTCAAAGGTATCGTGCTTGGCAGTGTGAAAGGCTAAATGAGGATGGTCGCGGCGCATGCTTGTTGTGTATAGTAGAGAGAAAAAGGCCGGGGGAATGGAACAATGATCATGCGCCGCGATTATTCCTTGCGAAACTCGATTTTTCTGCGTTTGGTCATCACCTTTGCTTTGATTATGCTGCCGATTATTACGGCCGGCGTGTACATCTATCACTGGACGATCCGTACGGCAAGCGACGATATCTCGAAGACGGCTGTGTCACAACTCTCGTTCTACCTTAACGACCTGGAGAATGAACTGGAGCGGATGAAGCTGCTGCAGTATGGTCTGCTTGAGGATACAGACCTGAACAAGATCGCCATCACCTGGGAGACGATGAATGATATCCAGCGGATGCAGAGCATTACAGCGGTGATCAACCGCCTTTATGCAGTACAGAACAGCAGCGGCTACATCCACAACGTCAGTGTGCATGTCCAAAGCATCGCCAAAACCCTCTCCTCGTTAAACGGGGCAAGCGAATTCGAGAGCGAGAGATACCGGGACATTCGATCTGCCTTCGGCAGCCGCGGGACGAAGCTTATCGTATGGGAGGGCAATCTCTACCTGAGTGCCGCCAAGCCGAGCGGGGGAAAGGGCAAGGAGCCGCTATTTATCATTGAGATCGAAATGGACAATTTCAAGATTCTTCAAGCGCTCCGACAGTTCAATATCTATCCGGCCAGCGGCACCATTATGCGCTCCAGCAATACCGACTTTTCCATTGGAAGCGGATTCGTCAGCATGCCTGACGATGACACGCAGCTGAAGCTGGATCATATCTCCAGCGGCAGTTCGAACGCAATCACATGGGGCGGTGAGCATTATTTTGTCTCTCATGCTTACTCGGAACAATTGGATATGTCCATTTACCGTTTTATTCCAGAGGAGATCGTCCGCAAGCCGCTCGACAAATTTTATACTATTGCGTGGCTGTTCGCCGCAGGCGCGCTTGTCATTATGGCCGTCTACGCCTTGTCCACCTACAAGTTCATTCATAAACCGCTGCTCAAGCTGGTGAAGGGGTTCCGCCGATTGGAGAACGGCGATCTCGAGCAAGCCATCGCGCATGAGGCGAATGACGAATTCAGATATATCTATGAACGTTTCAATCAGATGGTTATGAATCTGCGCACGTTGATTGATCAGGTCTGGAAGCAGAAGGTGCTTGCACAGCGCGCCGAGCTCAAGCAGCTGCAATCGCAGATCAACCCCCATTTCTTATATAACAGCTTCTTCATTATGAATACGATGGCCAAGACTGGCGATACGCAGCGCATCGAGATGTTCACCACCCTGCTGGGCGAATATTTTCAGTTCGTCACCCGCAATGCATCCGATGAAGTGACGCTGAAGCAAGAGATTCACCACGCCAGGACGTATGCAGACATTCAGGAGTTGCGGTTTTATAAACGGATCGAAGTCCATTTTGAACAATTGCCTGCTTCCTTTGAACGAATCAAGGTTCCCCGCTTAATCGTGCAGCCGATTATCGAGAATGCCTTTGAGCATAGCCTGGAGAAAAAAGCGAGAAACGGCCTCATCGAGATTCGTTTTGAACGGAGAGAGGCGTGGTTGTGCATTATTGTCGAAGATAATGGACATAGCTTGACGGACGAAGTGCTGGGCAGTCTCTCCAATAAACTGATGCAGCAGGAAGAGATATCGGAAACGACCGGCATCATCAATATCCACCGCAGGCTGGTCATCGCTTGCGGAGAGGGCAGCGGCGTTGCCGTCTCACGCGGGGAGTGGGGCGGTCTTAAGGTCACGCTCAGCATACCGTTGAAGGAGGAAATGTGATATGCGCCGATTGCTGATCGTAGACGACGAAGCGATTATAACCGACGGAATAGCGGAAATCCTCGGCGGTTTGGACATGCAAGGACTTGAAATCTGTAAAGCATATTCAGGAGTCGAAGCGTTGGAGTGGCTGAACACAACACGTATTGACCTTGTCCTCTCCGATATCCGGATGCCGGAGCTCGACGGACTGGAATTGCTGGAGATCATACGCCGGGACTGGCCGCGCTGCAGAGTGATTTTCCTAACCGGTTACAATGATTTTGACCCCGTCTATCGCGCCATTCAGACATGGGGCGTTCGCTATTTGTTGAAAACGGAAGGCTACGCCAAGGTCATTGCGGCTGTGGAAGAAACGCTAAAGGAGCTGGAGGAAGGGCTCCGAACAGATACATTGCTGAAGCAGGCAAGGGATACGCGAACGACGCTTGAGACACTGGCGCATGGTGAGTATTTCAGGCATCTGCTGCTCGGGACAGGGAGTGTGTCGACGAGCAGTTTAAGGGATGATTTCTGCAAGCTGCATGTTCCGCTGGATCCTGCAAAGTCTTATCTGATCGTCTTGGGAACCCTCGTGCATGAAGGAGCCAATACGTCTTATACCGGACGGCAGGAATCAGCGCTCGCAGCCAAGCTGCTTGCAGAAGGCTGCTTCCATGAGAAGGCTAAAAGCGTCGGTATCATTGACCGGTACGGCGACCTGCTCTGGCTGGTGCAGCCGATAGGCGAATCTGCAGATGAAGAGGTTTCGTTTGAAGGCTTGACGCGTTTCTTGGAAGGTACGTTAGAGTGGGTCCAAGCCGCTTGCGTGGATAGCCTGCGTATGGAGACCACCTTTACGATCTGTCGTACGCCGTACACTTGGGAGGCGCTGCCGGGTGCGTACCACCGGTTGAGACAGATGCAGCATCAGCGGGCTGGGGATGGCAGCAGCATGGTGATGACCGTGCAGGCTGAACCGATCGAGCTGACCGAGCCGACCCGTGAGGGGTTGCGGGCGGATAAGATCGAGCCGCTGGCGGGATTGCTTGAAGCTGGCCGCAGCGAAGCCTTCATGGCGTCATTTCAAGCATTATCCGACGCGATGCTGGCTGAGCCATCCGTCGACGCCAACCAGGTCATGGAATTGTATTACGCGGTGGCGGTGATGCTGCTCGCCTATATTAACCGGAGGCAGCTTGCGGGCCGTATTTCAACCACCGAGCTGATGCGCTTCGAAGCGCATGGCTCATGGGAGGAAGCCTATATCTATCTGGCCACGACCGCAGATCATCTATTTGCCCTCAGACGCTCAGGGGAGAAAAAACGCGCGGAAAGCGTCATAGACGGGATCTGCGACTATGTGGAGCAGCATCTTGCCGAGGAGCTCTCGATGATCCGGATCGCCAGTCAGTTCCATTTCAATCCGGCTTACTTGTCCCGGTTGTTCAAGCAGGGACGCGGTCAGAATCTATCAGACTACATCGAGGAGGCAAGAATTCGTAAAGCCAAAGCGTTGCTTGCTGCTGAAGAATTGCGCATTCATGAGGTTGGCATACGTGTCGGATACGAGTCACCGCATTCCTTTACCCGCTTTTTCAAGAAAGGAGCGGGCATGACACCCCAGGAGTATCGGGAGTTCGCGAGGGAGTCGGTTACCTGACCCCGCTGCTGATCAAATGGAGAGGAAGGCGTCATGATGAAGAAGTGTCGATTCTTTGTCTACTATACGTCATACGAATATCAAAGAACAAATATCATATCTCCCTTGACATTACCCGTTCCATTCCGTATTAATAAGGTAAGACGAATGCGAATGGGACGGATGAGTATGTCAACGATTAAAGAGATAGCCGAAAGAACCAAGCTTTCTGCCGGAACCGTCTCCATCGTGCTCAACGGACGCGGCGACGAAATGCGGATCTCGAAAAAAACGCAGCAGCGGATCCTTGAAGCAGCGCAAGGGGTCGGTTATTTGCCCAATGTATCGGCCAGAAGGTTAAGACAGTCCAACGGCCGTAACATCCCGTCAATTGCGACCTTCTGGCCATCCGATCTGTCATCGGATTTATTGGGGCGTTTCTTCATGGGCGTTCAGAACCCGATCCTGGAGCAAGAATTTGAATTCGAGATGACGATTCAGCCCTACACGCGCAGGCATATTCACCGGATCAAAGAGATTTGCGACCAAGGCAACTACCATGGCGCGATCCTGACGGGTATCTCTGCAGAGGAACAGCGTTACCTGGAAGAGAATCCGATACAGGTGCCGGCTGTCTTGTTCAATCGTGAGAGCGCCAGCTATAGCTGTGCCCACGTGGATACGTATGAGATCGGGCGCAAGACGGCAGAGTTGTTCGCGCTCCGCGGGCATAAGAGGGTGGGGACGATTGTGCCGGATCATCTTGTGAACACGGAGCATAACTTGCGTTTCCGAGGATTCGTGGAATCGTGTGCAGCATATGGACTGCAATTGGAAGCGCATCATATTCAGACGGCTCCGATGACGATGGAAGGGGGGAACGCAGCGGCCAAGAGGCTCTTGGCGGGGGGCGGCGAACTGCCAACCGCCATGTTCTTCCCGATGGGACTGATGGCTGTCGCCGCGCTTCCAGAGTTTCGTCGCGCAGGTATCGATATCCCGGATCAGATGGAGATCCTGACCTATGGGGATCATGACGCCGAGAAATACAGCGTTCCGTCACTCTCTACAGTGAAGCTGCCCGTAGAAGAAATGGCTGCCGCTTGTATTCGTCTGGTTATGGGCCGCATCCTGGATCCTTCGGCCAAGCCCAGATCGCTTGAGTTTGAGACGCCGTTTGTTTTCCGGGAATCCTGTGGAGGATTCGGGTTTGAGATGTAGGTACCTTGCATCGGATATTCATCATGGGCGGAGGATTCATATGGAATTGACCGATCTGAAGGTGTTTCTGGCAATTATCGAGAAAGCAGCATAAGGTTCGCCGGATGTTGCAACAGCCTCCTGGATTGTCTTTCCGAAAGGGTGCCCGTTCCGAAAGACTCGTCCCTCAACAATATCAAACCGCAACAACTCAGCTGGTTTCCAGAAAAGGAAAATTTCAAAGCAAAGCGTTCGCTGCCTTCGCTTCCTGTATCAAAGCAGCGGGGATTTGATGATTATGCCAAAGCCCGTCAGAGATGGCGGGCTCTTGCTGTGCCGCAGTTGGTTCGATCACCTGCTCAGATTACAAGCTCTTCATCTCTGATTGAAGCGATAGGGTACAAAAAACTATGATCAATTCGGATTAACGCTTGGCCTTCCTTCACTTTGTTGGGCCAGTCCGGATTTACCAAGGCGCTCGTGCCGATTGCAACCAGATCGGCAGATGTTAAAAACAACTCCATATCTGGAAGGTATGTTATACTGAATTGCAACACATTTTATACCAATGAGAGGTTCAATAGATGGCACGCTATACGAGAGAGCAGACAGATCAAATTCGCGAAGAACGCGAAAGCCAAATTTTGAAAGCTGCTTTGCAGGTCTTTTCCGAGAACGGGATCCAAAACACCAAAATGAGTATGATCGCCAAAGCTTCCGGATTGAGCCAAGGCCTTGCTTATCATTACTTTGCATCCAAAGAGGATGTGCTCACCAAATGTTTGCTGTGGGCGACCAAGGATGCCAATCAATTAATTGAAGAGGTACGGGGATTAGCCGCAGTCCCGCTGGATAAGATCGCTTACTTCACACGTTCTGCACTCGCGGCGGGGAGTCAGGAAGTATTCCGATTGATCCAAATCTGCTTAACCGCGCCAGAGCTGGACGAAGAAGTGAAGCAGCTGATAGAGGTAACAAGAGAAAGCTATGTTGAATTGTTCATCCCTATTATCCAGGAAGGTCAGCAGTGTGGGCAGGTTATTGATGAGGACCCTCACAAACTGGCCAATCTGTATCTCGCCGTATTATCTGGCCTTATCGTCGATGATGCGGCTTGGCTCGGGCTGGATCTGGAGTGGAACGTCAATCGTTTGCTTAGAATTTTACAATAATAAACCGCGAACTGCGGAGGTTGACAAAAAAATTTTTTTGCAATATTATTGAACGAACGGTTCAATCAATAATAAATGAGGTGTTTTTTTATGGATCAGCAAACGGTGAGGAAGATGACACCAGAGAGAGCTTTGGCTCCGGATCTGGGTCGCGGTTTTATGCTGCTGCTTATTGTCGTGGCACACGCGCCGGTCTATTTGTTTGCAGCAGACACGCGTTTGATGACACGCCCCCTGGGCGAGCATGCATTGGACCAGGTAATCAATTTTTGGGGTTTGTTATTCGTAGACAATCGTGCTTATCCCATGTTCGCGGTATTGTTCGGTTACGGGCTTGCCACCATGGTCTCACGCCAGATTGGCAAAGGGCTGCCGGTGCAGCAAGTAAAACGGTTATTGCTGCGACGCTCCTGGTTATTGATCGTGTTCGGTTTTATCCATATGGTGATTATTGGCGGCGCTGATATCCTTGCTGCGTATGGCGTTGCCGGACTTGTAATCGGGTGGTTATTGTTTAAGCGAACGCAACTACAGATCCGTGCCATCATTGGGTTTGGACTCGTATATATGCTCTTGATCCCATCAGCCTGGCTAGTTCTTTTCCCCATCTTGAAGAGCGAGGATTCCGGCATGGGACTGACGGCCACGCATACTTATTTGCAGCTCGTCGGCGAATACGCGATGGCGTTTCCTTTCGTAGTTCTGATCAATGTGTTGCTTTATCCGATGATTTTTATTATATCTCTGGGCATCTGGTCTGCCCGCAATCGATGGCTGGATCAGCCGGAACGGTTTCATAAGCGATTAAAACAGTTGGCGCTCGGCGGGATAAGTATTTCGATGACTGGCGCGCTTCCTTATGCTCTGGTTGGAGCGAACGCGTGGCATCCGCAGCCTGAAATGATCAGCTGGTTCTTTATCCTCCATGTTCTGACGGGGGTCGCGGGCGGATTGGGATATACTGCGCTGATCGCAATTGGGAGTCACTCGATCCGCAGGATCATGCCGCGGGTGACGAGCATGCTGGTCTCAGTAGGGAAGCGCTCCCTGACCTTTTACATTTATCAAGAATTGATGCTTGTCGTGCTGCTTTCTCCGGTCGCCTTTGGATTAGGGGGCAGGATGGACAGTGCGGGTGCATTGATAACGGCTGTATTGATTTGGATGTCGGGTATTGCTATCGCTGTCTGGCTCGAAAGTCGACGTCTGAGTGGGCCGGCTGACGCAATAATGCGTAAACTTGTGTATCGCAGGAGATAGAAGCGAACTTTCGTGAGCCGGGAGATGAGCCAAACAGTAGCTTTGGCTCATCTCCCGGCTTCGTCGTTTTCAGATCGTCCTGGGACGAACAATTCGTTCCATTAACCGTGCGACCCACTTGCGCGGCAGGAAACGACTGGCCTGGGACGTCCAATAATTTTGTGTTCCTGCTATGATATAGCTTCGTTTCTCGTCGACTCCCCGAAACCCTGCTTTGACGACATCAACAGGTGAAGCGAGCTTGCTGCCTCCCGCCGCAGCCTCGGTGCCAACCACGTTGAAAAACTCTGTCTGCGTTGCTCCGGGGCAAAGAGCCAGAATGTGCACGCCTCGATTGCGATTCTCTGCCCAGAGTGCTTCGGAAAACGAGAGTACGAAAGCTTTGGTAGCAGAATAGACCGCCATATAGGGAGAGGGCTGGAAGGCGGCAACCGAAGCAACGTTGACGATAACCCCATCTCCACGCCGCTGCATGTCCGGTAGGAATTGATGATTCATGGCGACCAAGGATGCAATATTAAGGGCTATCTCTTCTTGCTCGCGTTCATTCGGTATGTCCTCGAACCTCCCGTAGGTGCCAAACCCGGCATTATTAATCAAGATATTTACTTGGAGTCCATAATGCTTGATTTGCTCCGATAACGCTTCTACTGCCTCTGGCTTGGATAAATCCTGAGCAATTGCAAAAGCGCGGATACCGTAAGCTGCTGTAAGCTCTGAAGCCAGCGCATCGAGCTTTCCTTTTGAGCGTGCGACCAGGATGACATGGCATCCTTTAGCTGCCAGTTCGGTGGCGTATACCTTGCCGATTCCCGCCGATGCCCCAGTAACCAGCGCAACTTTTCCCTTATAGTTAGTCAAATGAGAGCCTCCATTCCAGAACTAATAAATTGGATTTAGAATATTTATTCTACTTAATTGTAATTGTTTAAGGTAAATGTGTCAATATCGATTCTTTATGACGATTTTTGTGGAATTTTTATTCCTGAGTTATAGTAAAGATTGAAGTTGCCTTCGGCGAAGTGGAATGAATATTCTGATGTGGAGCTGGTAATCGTGGGGAAGCGTGAAGATATCCTGGAAGCTACATTGCAATTGATCAATGAAGATGGGCTTCAGTCTGTGACGTTTGCAAAGATATTTAAGAGAGCCAATGTCGGGTCCAGTACGGTCTATCATTATTTCCAGGATAAAGAGCAATTGGTCAACGAATTGTTTGACCTGTTGCGCATTCATCGGACGGAACAGGTGATGAACAATTACGACGCCAATCAACCTATTTATGAGCGGGTGAAAACGATTTTGCGAAATATGGCGCAGTACGCTCTGAAATATCCCGAGAAATTAACCTTTTTAGAGAATCATAGTTACTCGCCTTACATTGCCGAAGAAATCCGAAACGCTCAAGATCCATCCGTGGTGGAAGTTTTCTCTATCATTAGGGAAGGTCAGCAGCAGGGCATCATTAAGGACATGGAACGAATCATCCTTATTCAACTCTTATACGGGATGATCACCTCTGTTATCAAAGGACATTTGGCAGGAGAATATAAATTGGATCAGGCTCAAATTCAACAAGTGATTGAGCTATGCTGGAAGACAATCAAGGTGTAGCGGTTAGCCAAGAAATTCATGAAGATTCGACCATTATTCCTTAAACGCAGCCTAGTCCGAACAGGATATAATGAAATCAATATCTTTTCTGTGTCGGGGGGAAGAGGCATGTATAAGCTGATCATTGTCGATGATGAATATTCGACAAGGAACGGACTGAAATTATGCATCAATTGGTTCGAATACGGTATCGAAGTTGCAGGCGAGGCTGAGAACGGGAATAAGGGCGTGGAGCTGGCAAACCGTATTCTGCCGGACATTGTGCTGACCGATGTGAAAATGCCCAGCATGGACGGGATTGAGATGGTCAACCGGCTGAAGGACGATCATCCCGAGACGAAATTCGTATTCATCAGCGGGTATGACGATATCGGGTATTTGAAATCGGCCATGAAGATGGATGCGGTGGATTATATTTTAAAGCCGGTCAATCTGGAGGAACTGAAGGCGGTTATCGAGAAGATCATGGCGATGACAAAGCGGGAAGAGAGCCGTAAGGACATGCTGCAGCAAATGAATGCCAGACTGAACCAAAGCATCCCGCTGCTGCGGGAGAAGTTCTTTATTCAGTTAATACGCGACAGGCAAGCGGACAGGATGTCGATGGAGAAGCGCATAGATTTTCTTGATCTCATGCTTCCATACGAGGCCCCTTACTGTGCGCTGATCATCCGCATCAACAATCCAAGAACCGTGTTCGCTGCGATGACCGAGCAGAATACGCAGTTAATCTCATTTGCCATTCAGAACATCTGTCAGGAAATTGTGGATGCGCGCATCTCAGGCAGGGTGTTCGAGCATCAACGAGGCGAATATGTGCTTCTTGTCGCATTGCCGGAGATGGAAGGAGAAGATATGATCTTTCCGCTGGTGAGTGAATTGATGGATAGCCTCAACAGCTTCCTGAGTCGAATGGCGGAGGCGATTAGCTTAACGATCGGTGTCGGCGGTACGGTGGAGCATATGGGAGTGTTGGCCGATAGCTACAAGATGGCGGCAGAGGCGATCGAGCGCAAGTTGTTCCTTGGCAGAAACCAGGTGATCACCTTTGACGTCATGGCCGCGCAGAAGGACGTCGATTACCGCCTGATCAATGAGCGCATCACGGTGTTCGCATCTGTCCTGAAGACAGGCGATGTCGCTCAGGTAACGCTGCAACTGGATAAATTGTTTGAGGAATTGCGTACCAGCCCGGGTATTGGCTTTGTCGATTGCCAGCGAATCTGCTTGCAGCTTTTGCTGGTCACTTCCCAATTTCTATCCGAATTCGGCATGCGTGCGGGCGATCTCGGAGAACGGGAATCCGAAGCCTGGTCGCAGTTGATGAAGCTGGAAACGATTGACGATATGAGTCTCCATATCAAAAAATACCTGATGGCGGTTTGCAAACGAATCGAGAGCCGCCAGGAGAAGCCGGTCCCGGAAGTCATCACGGCCATCATGCGCATCATTCATGAGAGATACCCGGACAACCTGACGATTGCCGACATTGCATCGCAGGTGTATTTGGCCAAGACTTACATATGTCTCTTGTTCAAGCAGGAGACAGGAGAGACGATCAACGAATATATAACCAGAGTCCGCATGGAGAAAGCCAAAGAACGGCTCACGGGCAGCGATCAGAAGCTGGCCGAAATATGCGCGTCGATCGGATATGCGGAACCGAGCTACTTCACCAAACAATTTCGCAAGTATACAGGGATGAATCCAAGCGATTACCGGGACTTGCACAGGAGGACGATGTAATGGGGGGCCCTAGATGGCAGGGGGCAAGCTGGGCAACGTTGGGAGACAGCATTACCGCAGCCGGCGGGTATCAACCGCTTGTTCAAACGGCGCTCGGTTTCGCACAGGTGGACAATTTTGGCCGCGGCGGGTGCCCGATGACAGCTGGCAGCGATCGGGACGACGGGGCAACCGTCTTTATGGGTCGGTACCTGGAACAAGCGTACGACTGTTTGACCATCTTTGCCGGCACCAACGATTATCGGCTTAATATGCCACTCGGCGAGTTGAAGCCGATCGGTTCTACGTTCGATGATCACACATTTTTTGGCGCTTACCAGTCTCTGATCGAAGAGCTGCTTACTCGCAATCCGCTCTGCAGGATGAATCTGTGGACACCGCTGCAACGGGACAAAGACGGATATAACAGCGAGAAGCACAACGGCCAAGGCTGTTTGTTAGCGGATTATGCGGCGGCTGTGCAAACGATTGGACATGCGTATGCTTTGCCGGTACTTGACTTATATGCGGTCAGCGGCTTCAACAAGCTAACGCTGGCGCACTTCACGGATGACCGGCTTCACCCGAATCAAGCAGGATACCGCCGAATCGCCGAGGCGGCGGCTTCGTTTCTGGCAGCGATCTAGATGACGATATATGGGGGGCGGCCATTTCATGAGCATGCTGCTGCGCAGATTTCAACTTATGTGGCTGACATACCGGCGGATGCTGCTGCTCTATTTGCTCGTATTGCTGCTGCCCGCCGGATGCCTCCTTTATTACTACATCGAGAAATCGGCAGAGATTCTGGAGGATCAGGTGACCCAGTCGATGCTCAAGTCCGTGCAGCAGGTGAAGATTAATCTGGATTATCGGCTCACCAAGGTGAAGGAGATATCCGACGCGCTGATTCTCAATACGGAATTGTACGAGATCTTGGCTCGTGATCCGCATAGAGGTACTCTCTTCAGCCAGGTGGAGGAAGAGAAGAAGCTTGGCAATATGATTCGCAGCCTGCAGGGCAGCGATATCTTGAAGATCAAGCTGTATGTCAATGCCGAGAAGATGTATGCGCGCGAACATGTCAATTTCTTCAGCCTGGACCAAGCCGCTGTGATGCCTTGGTATAGTGCGGTACTTGAGCGCAATGGCGCTCTGCAATGGATCCCGACGCGTATGGAGCATTATATTACTGCGCCAGGCGCAGCCCGTGTCTTCTCTACCGCTCGTATCATCCGAGATCCGAAGGCGTATAGCCGGATTATCGGCATTCTCATGCTGGATGTGGCGGAAGCCAATATGGCCTCCATCCTGAACCAGGCGGAACTGGACGCGCATAACCCTAATATGTATGTCGTGGATCAGGCCGGGACAATCGTATCCCATGGACAGCCGGAGAAGATTAGCAGCCTTCTGCTGCCGCCTGATACGTTCAAGAACATCGCCGAACAGCCATTGGGTATCGAGAAAATCACGATGGATGCCCAGTCGTATTTTGTTATTTTCGATTCGCTTCACGAAGGCGGCTGGAAGGTGGTTTCCCTGCTGCCGGCCGGCCAGATCAGTCGCATGAGCCATCAATTTAATGTCGGGTTCTCTCTGGTCTTGGCACTGTCGCTGGCCTTGCTGTTTATCCTTGGAGCCTTCTTCATATTCGCTCATATTACGCGCGGCACGATCAACCGCGTCCGCGATATTACCGAACAGTTGAGAGCGCGCGGGGCCGCCATGATTGAGGAAGGCATCCCTCACCGCAGCGGCGTCGTCATCCGCCTTGAGAAGAGTGTGACACAGATGCTCTCGACGTTCCAGCACTTGATGGAAGACAACTATCGTACCAAGGAGCGGGAGAAGGAGGCCAGGCTGCGGGCGCTGCAGGCGCAGATCAATCCCCATTTCCTGTACAATGCGCTCGATACGATCAACTGGATGGCCTTAACGAAGGGAGCCCATGATATCAGCCGGATGCTGAACATGCTGGCGCAATATTTCCGTTTGACGTTGAATAATGGCAAGGACATCGTACCGCTGACAGATGAGATGAATTTATCGAAGGCGTATTTGGAGATCCAGAAGCAGCGGTTTCACAATTTTGAATATTCCGTAGCATTCCCCGGCGTATTGTCCGACCGTATGATCCCGAAGCTGTCGATTCAACCGATCATCGAAAATGCCATTATGCATGGCATCCATAATAAGGAAGGGCATCATGGAAACATCAGCATCGAGGCGGAAGCGGATGGCAGAGCATGTATCATTCGCGTGACCGATGACGGGATTGGCATGACGGAGGAACAAATCGCGCAATTGGTTGACAGTCTTAACGCTCCTGCATCATCGTCGAGTTACGGGTTGTATAACGTATGGGAGCGAGTGCGTCTGTTCACCGGCGGCGAAGGCCGCTTGACCATTGAGTCGCAGCCGGGAAGGGGAACGACGGTCAGCATGTGGTTTCCGGCGGGGGAGGATGATCAAGACAAATAACCGGAAATAAGCTGTCTGGCAAAGGTATCCTGTGACCTTTGCCGGACAGCTTTTTATTTTTAATCTTATATTTACATGTTATCGGGCCCCCCCGCAATGTACTTAATTGTGGGGATTTTTTGTTTCCTGACAAATGGACTATTCCCGCTAACATCTGTACCTCACGCTCCTAATCGCCCGGCATGTATCCTAGATCCTAAGATCAGTAACGAGCAACGCCGATTGGAGGAGCAGTATGAACAAAGGTAATCATTGGATGTCGATCGTCAAGCGCAATTACGATTTGTACCTGCTGCTGATTCCGGGACTCGTCTTTTTGGCCATCTTCAAATACACGCCAATCTACGGCCTGGTTATCGCGTTTCAGGATTTCAACATCTTTAGAGGCATTGGCGATAGCCCGTGGGTAGGGTTAAAGCAGTTCGAGAGACTGTTCGCCTCGGATGACTTTGGAACCATCATGACGAACACGCTGCTCATCAGCTTATATAAGATCGTCATCTTGTTTCCGATCCCGATTGTCATTGCAATCTTGCTCAACGAGGTCGGCCGCATGTGGTTTAAACGCACGATCCAGACGATTATTTATTTGCCCCATTTTCTGTCGTGGGTCATCATCGCCGGATTGTTCGTCAACATTATGTCCCCGCAAACCGGGATCGTGAATGGAATGATCTCCTACTTCGGTGGAGAAACGATCAACTTTTTCATGGATAACGACTATTTCCGCAGTATCATCGTCGCTACGGCCGGCTGGAAGGAAGCGGGATGGAACGCGATCATCTTTATCGCAGCGATCGCAGGGCTCGATCCGGAATTGTACGAGGCGTCCAAGCTTGATGGCGCAAGCCGCATCCAGCAGGTGTTTACGATCACGCTGCCCGGGATTGCTTCGACAATTATACTCATGCTTATTTTGCGGATTGGCAATGTGCTGGAAGCGGGAACCGAACAGATCCTGCTCCTGTACAACCCCACTGTCTATGAGACAGGCGATGTCATTGGAACTTACATATACCGCATGGGGTTAACCTCAATGGAATACAGCTTCTCCACCGCAGTCGGACTGTTCGAATCGGTGATCGGATTTATCCTCGTTATCGGCGGCAACACGCTGGCTAAACGGGTTACAGGCAAGAGTATATGGTAGGGAAGGGGCGGACGACATTGGCAAAGACGATGAAAATAAAACAGTCCTTATCAGAGCGATTTTACATCTGGCTTGCATACATCATCCTGATCGGTTTGGGCATTCTCTGCCTGTTCCCGTTCCTGAACGTGTTCGCCAAGTCGCTCAGCTCCAACTGGGCGATCATATCCGGCAAAGTCGGACTGCTGCCCGTGGCGTTCACGATGGAGAATATCATGTTCGTCCTGCGCGATCATTTATTCCAGAAAGCGTTCCTGGTCTCGGTCTTCGTAACCGTCGTCGGCACGCTCGGATCGGTCATATTCACAGCTGTTACCGCGTATCCGCTATCGAAAAAGCATCTGCCCGGCATCAAGTTCATCCTGTTGCTCTATATTTTCACGATGCTTTTCAACGGCGGGTTGGTGCCTTCCTATCTGCTGATCAAAAATCTCAATCTGATGGATAACCTAGGCTCGCTTATATTCCCCGCGCTGATCAATGTATTCAACCTGCTGCTGATGAAAAATTATTACGAGAGTCTGCCGGAGAGCCTGGAGGAATCGGCCAAGCTGGATGGCGCCAGCAATCTGAGAATCGTGCTTCGCATCATCATCCCGATCTCGGCACCTGTGTTTGCTACGATCAGCTTGTTTTATGCGGTCGCCTATTGGAGCAACTGGTTCCATCCGATGCTGTACTTGAATGATCCGGCACTCAAGCCGCTGCAACTGTATTTGCGGGACATCGTGCTGCAGGCTTCGGACGAGAATCTGCTCAACCAAGATATCGATTCGCTGCTTAACCTGTCTCCCGAAGGCATACGCAATGCGACGATTATCGTCTCAACGATTCCGATTCTTTGCGTGTATCCGTTGCTGCAGAAGTACTTTATCAAAGGGATTCTGATCGGATCCGTGAAAGGCTGACCGCTTTAGATAGCAATGCCGGTTCAAGCGGAATAACCTCTTGCGTTTTCTTTAGAGCAAATCGTCAAGGGATTATTTATAATGAAACTCATGGAGGGGTTCAACATGTCAAGGAGAAAATGGCAGGCAGCAATGATTACACTGATGTTATCTACTACTTCTGTACTGGCAGCTTGTGGTGGACAAAATGATCCTGCTGCAACCAAACCAGTCGCCGAGAGCAGCGCGCCTGCCGGCTCGGAAGAGGCTCCGGAAAAAAAGCCGACGCTCAAAGCGTTGCGCAACTACATGCAGGACGATTACAACCAGTATCCGGTTAATCGCTACGTGGAGGAAAAGACGGGGTATAAGGTCAACAACGACATGCTGCCGCAGGAGAAGCCCAGCGATAAGCTGAATTTGATCATGGCTTCCGGAACAGATTACGACTTCATCGATGCGATGAATAAACAGGATTTCTTCAACTTCGCACAGAACGGCGCCTTAACGGATCTCACACCGCTGATTGAAGAATACGGGCCGAATATTAAGCAAGCAATCTCCGAAGAGTCTCTCGCTGGCGCAACTGTGGATGGGAAAATCTACGGCATCCCGACGCTTAACGTCAGCTATGTGAGCAGCGGATTGCTTATCCGCACGGACTGGCTGGAGAAGGTTGGCAAGGAAATGCCGACCACGCTGGACGAGTTTATGGATGTCCTGCAGGCTTTCAAAGATCAGGACCCCGGCGGCAACGGCAAAAACAATATTCCTTTCACGATGGACAGCTCGGGCCTGATCGACAACATTATGGGGGCATTCGGGATTTATGGCCATTGGAATGTGAGAGACGGGAAAATTGAAAACGTCACCAGTCATCCCGAGCTCGAAAATTATACAACTTTTATACGTTCACTATACGAGCAAGGGTTGCTCGATAAAGAATTTGCAACGAATAAATCCGCCACTTCCGCTGAGAAGTTCACCAGCGGACGCGCAGGCGTGCTGTGGACGCGCTGGTCATCGATTCCGGGCTACGACGAAGCGCTGAAAAAAAATGTACCTGATGCGACCTACCAGTTCATCCCCCCGATGACAGGTCCGGACGGGCTTAGCGGCTTCACGGAAGTAGGAGGATTCAACAAAATCACCTTCGTGCCGAAGTCTTCCAAGCATGCCGCAGACGTGGTGAAGATGATCAATGCCTTGCTGGAACCCGAAGTATTCAAAGGACTCTTCATCGGCGAGGAAGGCTTAGATTATCAAGTGGATAATGGAAATTATATTCCGATTGAGCCGTCCTTTACCGAGACGAGAGGGCAGGCGAACAACTTCGTCATCGGCATGGATGAAGCGAACTTCGTCACCTACTGGCAAGCCCGTCTGCAGAAGAGCAAGCCGATGTTCGACAATTTCCAGATCGTCAACAATATTCCGAAGGAACAGATCCATCAGGATCCGCTGGCGTTCTCGCCATTCCTGCCGAAGTATTCGGCGTCCAGCGACAAACTGGGCACCGCGGTGAACGACAATCTGATCAAGATGATCGTCGACGGGGTATCGGAGGCAGGGATCGCAAGCCTGCAGAAGGCATGGAGCAGCGCAGGCGGAGAAGAAGTCGTCCAAGAAATCAATGACTGGTACGTGAACAAATAAGGATGGTTCGGGGCTCCGGCGCTGCCGGAGCCCTGACCTTCGTTATGCGATAGCATAAGAATATGATAGCGAACCAAGAAGGGAGAATCTTCTATGAATCGTCATACATCAAGCGAATCACTGATCGGACAACTTACTTCTGCTCCGGTCATCCAGCGGCATGCTCTTAATCCTGTACTGTCGCCCCGCCAGGTCCCTTATGGACCGGCAATGGTATTTAATGCCGGCGTGGCAAAGTATGAAGGCAAATATGTGATGGTGTTCCGCAATGATTACGGCAACGAGGAGACAGGCGAGGTGTATCCGGGCCGGACGACGAATCTGGGCTTGGCGACCAGCGACGACGGTATTCATTGGCATGTGCAATCTGCACCGATATGGCAATGGTCCGATGAGGAAGTGTACCGGGTATACGATCCGCGACTGACCGTAATGGACGGCAAAGTATATATGTGCTTCGCCATGGATACGAAGCATGGACTGCGCGGCGGTATTGCCGCGACAAAAGATTTTGCGACATTCGATGTCATAAGCTTGAGCGTGCCGGACAACCGGAACATGGTGCTGTTTCCGGAGCGGGTTGGTGGCCGTTACCTACGTTTGGAGCGGCCGATGCCCGTGTACAGCCGAGGCGGTCGCGACCGGTTCGATCTGTGGCTGTCCGAGTCGCCAGATCTCGTCTATTGGGGGCGTTCGTCGCTGGTGCTTGGTGTCGAGGATGTGCCGTACGCCAACGACAAGGTAGGTCCGGGTGCACCGCCGGTACGTACGAAGCATGGGTGGCTGACCACGTTTCATGCCGTAGACATTGATCCGTCGCGCGGCAAGAACGGTTGGGAGACGGCCTGGAAGAAACGGTATTGCGCGGGCATCATGCTGCTGGACCTGGACGATCCGCGCAAGGTGATCGGGCAGTATCGCGGGCCGCTGCTCGCACCGGAGGCTTCATACGAGGTAGAGGGCGGATTTCGCAATCATGTCATATTTCCCGGCGGCATGATCCTTGAAGATGACGGTGAAGTCAAGATTTATTATGGCGCTGCCGATACCGTCGAGTGTCTGGCAACGGCGCATGTGGACGATTTGATTGCACTATGCCTGGA
Source organism: Paenibacillus jepli (assembly GCF_047238105.1). NCBI lineage: Bacteria > Bacillati > Bacillota > Bacilli > Caryophanales > Paenibacillaceae > Paenibacillus > Paenibacillus jepli. The sequence continues at coordinate 940,897 of NZ_JBDFMD010000001.1, read as the reverse complement.
GAGTGGTCTTGACCAGTAACTCGCGCTTACTGTACGGGGCCTCAACGCCTTGCGGCCTCTCACCACAACTCTGTGGCCGGCAAAGAGGATGAAATCGTCTCCCTTAATCATCTGTTTACCGCCTTATCTCATGCCGCAAGCTTGACTATAATGGAGCACGATAGCATCTCAAAGGCTAAGGAGGAGGTAATTATGAAAGCGGTTAAACAAGCGGTGAAGGGTATGGCGATTGTGCTGGGCCTGATGTGCGGACTCTTCATCATGACCGGCGAGGCGCAAGCCAGCGGCAGCTATACCGCATACGATCTACCGGTGTCGGTCTACCCGGAGAGTCAGACGTTTGATGTAGAACTGGACGGTGATCCGGTCACGGTGTACCAGCACACCCGGTTCGGCACGAGCGTCAACTCGCATTTTGTCCACTATTCCCAGGATGGTCCGATCCAGATCACGGTGCGTGCGCCGGCTCCGATCCAGAGCTATACGATCAGTCCGCAGAGCTACGGGATCCCGGGCACGGTATCCGGCAACACGCTCACATTTACACTCGACGGGCCGTCGTACCTGATCCTGCAGATCGACAATTATGAGAAGCTTCTGATCATGGCTGACCCGATGGAGACGGATGCTCCTGCTCCAACCGGGACAGGCGTGTACAACGTAACTCATGCCCCTTACCAGGCCGACCCGACAGGAGCCGTGCTGACGACAACCGCGATCCAGCAGGCCATCGATGATGCGTCTCTGAATGGCGGAGGTGTCGTGTATGTGCCGCAAGGCTTGTACAAGGTGGCGACCCTGAACTTGAAGGACAAGGTTCACCTGTATCTCGAAGGGGGAGCGGTGCTCAGAGGTACGGGCAATGCTGCCGATTATGTGCAGTATTCCACCCGTACCTCCAACCAGACGCCCGTCTATCTGCAAGTGCATGTCGATGAGGGGGCCGACGATGTGCGCATCAGCGGGCGGGGGGTCATCGATGCCAACGGGATCGAGCTGGCGGGCAATCATACCAATGACCATAATTTCGCCAATATGATCCATGCCGTGCTGACGACGAATGTGAACGACTTCGAGATGGAAGGCATCATCGTCACCAATGCAACGTACTGGACGATCGTGACAGCCTACAACGACGGGGTAGATATGCACAATGTGAAGGTTGTGAATGCGCCGTTCTATGATCACAATGACGGCATCGATATTGCCGGCAGCCGTAATGTGAGAGTCATCGACTCGTTCGTCTTTACCGGCGACGATGCCTTGTGCGTCAAGCCATCCGGGCCTTACGGCATGATGACGCCGTGGGGGGCGTCTCAACCGATGTACAATGTCGTGTTCGACGGCGCAGTGGTCTACTCCAGAGCTGCGGGCACCAAGGCGGGCATCCAGGCATTCGACCACATGTATGATATCTGGTTCCAGAACATCGATGTCGTCCGGGGCAGCCGCGGCATTTCGATCATGCATCAGCAGGGTAGCGCGTTGATGGAGGATATCCACTTCATCAATATCAATGTCGAGGAGCTGCTGTACAAATCGTACGCTCCTTATCCGATCGAGATGCGGGTCATCAACGACAGCTACGGCAACGGCAGCGTCCGCAACGTCGAAGTGAAAAATGTCCGTTTCCTCTCCTCAGGCGATACGCATTCCAGAATTCAGGGGCTCTCTGCGAGCCACAAGATCGAAAATGTCACCTTCGAGGACCTCTATATAGAAGGCCAGCTGATTACCAGTCTGGCGCAGGGAAACATCCAGACCAACAGCCATGCGTCGGGAATCCAGTTCCTGAATGAAACGCCATGGAATCTGATGGATGACCCGATGACGAATGTGCTGAGCCGCTGGAGCACGACAGGATCGGGCGGTAGTATCCAGCAAAATGCGTCGACGCTTCATATCGTCAGCAATCAGACGGCGGGGAGCAACGCCTACTTTTTCCTGACGAAGAACCAGTTCCAGGCGCCGACGGGACCCTTTACACTCGAGACGCGTATCCGTGCCAATGCGCCGGGAACCAAAAACCAGGTCACGGTCCGCAGCGGCAATTATCTGGTGTCGTTCTATGTGACCTATGGTACACAGGGAACCGTGCAGAACAAGGCAACGAATCCGGATCGATCCTTTACGCTGGATACGACACAATATCACACGTACCGGATGGTTGTGCATCCAAGCTATACTTACGATATGTATGTGGATGGTCAGCTGGCATTCTCGGGCGCAGCCAGCCAGGGCTCCGGCTCCGATCTGATCAAACTGGGGGCGGAGAGTCAGGACACGGCCAATATGACACTTGCTTTCTTCCGGATGGGCAGCGGTATCCTATTGCCCTGATCACCTAGTTAGCTTGCTCTTAGACTTGGTGGCCGGGTTGCGGCAGCAGGGCAGTCGAGCCTTCGCCTGCCGCCCCGTTCCACCGTACCTTCACCACCGTGCCTTTCCCCTCCTGACTGGTGAGCTCCACCGCCATCCCATGCGCCTCGATGATATCGCGGGCGATCGCCATCCCCAGACCGGTGCCGCGCGTATCAAGCGTATGGGTGCCGCGATAGTAGCGGTCGAACACCTGCGTCTGCTCTTCCTCGGGGATGCCATGTCCGTTATCAGCGATGGTCACACAGGTGTCGCTGACTTTGACGGTGACGGAGGATGCCTCGCCGCTGTGGATCAGCGCATTGTGCACAAAGTTGAGCAGGGCCCGTTTCATGAGATGCTGATCCACCGGCAGCCTGAGCTCCGGGGCTTCGCTGTCAAAGGTCAGGTCCCGGTCTTTGAATTGCGGGTCATTGAGCACATCGATGACCAGCTCCCGCACAAATGGCTCTATGCGCGTGTCCTGCAGCTGCATCGGCAGGTCGTGGCTGCGCAGCCGCATCGTCAGATTCAGATCCTCGATAAGCTCTTTCATGTAGATCGATTGCCGTTCGATGACGCCTGCGTACTCCAGCCGCTCCGCTCCGTCTATGCCTTCTTCGCCCAGCAATTCGGCATACCCCTGGATGGAAGCCAGCGGCGTCTTCAGATCATGCGAGACATTGCTGATCCATTCGCTGCGCATCCGCTCCAGCTTCAGCCGCTCCTCTTCGTGCTGCTGCAGTGTACGGGAGACATCATTGAGGTTATCGAAGACCGGGGTGTAGACGCCCGGCCGCTTGGGACGAGAAGGCGCGAAGTTCCGTTGCTTGAGCTGGGCGATGCGCTCGATGATCGCATGGACCGGTTTGGACAGCACGGAGCTGAACAAGAGTCCGATCGCTGCGGCGATCAGCACATCGACGATAATCATCACCAGCAGCGCCCTGGAGGCTTGGGAGAGAAACGAGCCGAAATTCAGCGTGAATACAAAGCGGCTCTCCTGCGAGTAGGGGATGCCGACAATATAGCTGTAGGTCTCATACCCGCCGAGGAAGTAGGTATTGAACTCATCGTCCATATACTTGTACTTGTGCACGAGCTCCACCGGACTATAGTGAGTGGAGGCCGTGTCCGGCGCATCGTAGGCGGAGACGACATGCCCGCTTCCGTCCAGGATCTGCAGCCATGCCCCGTACGCCGACAAGGCTTGCAGCCCTGCTTCGGTGACGACAGGCTCGTCATTCTCCAATCGCATATATTGGCTGAATTCCCGCGTGAACCGCTCGGCCGAGTCGCTGCTCACCTCTTCGAGCCCTGTCCGGTGCTGGTAGAGCAGTATGCCGATCACCATCAAGGTATTCACGATGATGACGATCAGGACGATGCTCAGGATAGAGAATAGATAACGTCCGGTTAGTTTCCATTTCACGATGCTCACCTATTTTTCCTTGAATCGGTAACCCAGTCCCTTGACGGTCGTCACGTATCTCGGCTCGGAAGGCCGCTCCTCGATTTTCTCCCTCAGTCTCCGGATATGCACCATTAATGTGTTGTCGGCCCCGTAGAAATCTTCTCCCCATACGGCCTGGTACAAGGTCTCCTTGCTCACGATCCGGTTCGGATTGCGCATGAAGCATGCCATCAAACCGACCTCCTTGGCCGTTAACCCCAAGCGCTCTCCGTTTTTCGTGACTTCCGTTTCTTCAGCATTGATGGAGAAGGGGCCGAGCGTCCTCATCGCTCCGGTGCCGGCCCGTCCTTCCAGCTCCGCTGCATACAGTCCGGCACGCCGCAGCTGCGCCTTGACCCGGTAAGCCACTTCCTTGGGGCTGAAGGGCTTGGTGACATAGTCGTCCCCGCCGATCGCTAGCCCCAGGATTTTGTCGACTTCGTCGTCTTTGGCGGACAGGAACAGGACCGGGATCCGCGACACCCCGCGGATCCGGCGGCACAGCTCATAGCCATCTCCATCCGGCAGCATGATGTCCAGGATCGCCAGATCGGGAGCGAACCGCTCGAACAGCTCCCAGCCTGACTTCACGCTCCCCGCTGTCTCCCACGGGAGTACGAGCAAATCCGCAGGCCGTAACGCTCGCTCACGAGAGGACACAGTAGCCCTTATTTCGAGCAGGGTCGTGTTTTTAGAGCTGCTTGCGGACAGAGGATCCGTTATCGGTCTAAAAATGGCGCTTCACGAGCCCAAAATCAGCACATAACGGATCGTGTGTCCGTAGGACCTGCTCCGAGTAGGGTTTTGATCGAAATAGGCGCTACCCGTGTCCGTATCGGTAGCAGGAGCCGCTGCTATCCGCCTCCTTGAAGGATCACGTCCATCGCCTGAGACAAATGCTCGGCGATCAGCGTATGGCCATAATCGGAAGGGTGGATCAGATCAGTCGTCAGTCCGCTGACATCCGGCAGCAGTTGATGACCGTCCAGCAGATGCAGGCAGGGGTGATCCAGCCTGAGGTAGATCTGCCTCAGCCGTTCGGTGAGCTGTCTGTTCGCTGTCGACATCTCACTGCCGGCAGTCTGTTCAAGATCATCCAGGTTAGGGAACATGGAGATCAGCACCACCGGCTTGCCGGGATGCTGCCGGAGCATGCCCTCGATCAAGGATGTGGCGCGCGCTTCAAACTCATCGGGCGTAAATAAGCCGCGCATATTGACGCCGAGCTCCAGCGTCGCTGCATCCCAGTCCCCGCATGACATCAGATAGTCCGCCATCTCCGGCTCGCAGAAGCATGCCCCGCCGATCCCCTTGTTCCACACATCCACACCGAGCCTGCGGGCCGTCTGCTGCACATAGGAGGAATGGTGGAGTACCGCTCCTGAACCGTGCGTGATCGAAGAGCCGTAAGCCAGCCAGACCCGTCCGGGGAGCTCCACCGAGGACGGCGGTCTCACAGGATGCCCCAAGGTGTCGAGATGATGGAAGACTACCTGAAATCCGAGTCCTGCCGTATAGTTGCGGCTGATCACAACCCGCCAGACGTCAGGTGAGAAGCGTCCTGCCGGGGCCGTCTCCCTTCCGACAGCGCTCAGCCGGCCGGGTTTATCGAGCTGCAGCGTATGCAGCAATCCAGCCTGCAATCGGTGCACGGAGTGAAAGTAATCCCCATTGTAGATCAGGATATCGCCAGCTTCTACAGTGGCCGACAGTGTAATGCGGATGTGCTCGGCACCTGTGACGAAGCGGAGCTCGCACCCTGTGGAAGCCTGTGCCATAAACCGTCCCCGCTGATGAATTCCTTTGCCCAGAGCCTCCCTTACTTCTCGCGGAAACCGCTGCAGTGTCCAGCCGCTTCCCCCGGGAGCCGGCTCTAGCTCTGCAACATTGTGAAACATGATGTCATCCCGCAGCATAGCGCATCCCCCTTGTCCATAGTTCCGCCGATACCGGCATCTTCCCCCAGTATACCGAAGCCGCTTGCTGCAGCGTCTTTGATTTGCAAAGGAAACTCTTTGATCTCGACGGAATCTTGCAGCTCCTATTTGAATGCTCCCCGCATGGGTGCTACTATGGAAAGGATAAGCTGGGCCACTGGGAGGAAGGACACGCATGTGGAAGAAAGGCAGCTTTTCTTCACGTATTATGCTGCATATGGCGCTGATCATCATGTTTACTTTTCTTGTATCCGGTTACATATCCTATCGGATTACAGTCAATTTGTTCTCGGAGGTCGTCAGCAATCAGTTTTCCAAAGCCAACGAACAAGCTGCCGCACGCATTGATCTCCAGATCAGGGACATTTACCGGATTTCCAATTTTATCGTGTTCAATCCTTATGTCGAGCAGGTGTTGAGACGTTCAGCGGAGACGGATGAGCGGGAAAGCCACACCCAGATTTCGAATCAGGATGAGCTGAACAAGATGCTGTATCAAGTCAAAAATGACGAGAACAAGTTTTATTCCATGTTTCTTTACGATAATAAAGACAACAGCTTCTTCTTTCATTTCTCGGCAGTCGCCCGCAGCTCGCTGCGGCAGGAGGTCTACGAGGAGGTGAAGATGCGGCTGGCGGATTCGTCAGGCAATCTGGTCTGGTTCCCCATCGCCTTGCAGAGCTCGGTGGAGGATTCGGGCTATCGCCATTTCTTCGTGGCGGCCCGTTATATGAAGAATAAGGATTTTGACCAGTACGGGACGATGGTGATGCTGTTCGACCGCTCCTTGTTCTCGGAAGATCTGGGCGAGCTCGTAAGCGATGAGAAGGCCAATGTGTTTTTGTACGACAGGCAGGATAGTCTCGTCTATACAGATCAGCAGGATCAAGACCCGTCCCGCATCCCGGACCCGGCCGAGCTGGGAGCGCAAGAGATCGTCCAGGAGAACGGCATCTCCTATCTCTATGCCAAGAGCAGATCCAGGGAGATGGGGTTCTCACTGGTAAGCCGGGTGGCGCTGGACTCTATCCAGGAGAAGAGCTCCGTGGTCCTCAAAATATCCACTGCTGTCGGCGCCGTCGGGGTCCTGCTGGCTGTGCTGCTGCTGTACTGGAGCGGCAAAAGACTGTTCAAGCCGCTGAGCATGCTTGTACATGGCATGAAGCGGATGAGGGGAGGCAACCTGGAGACCCGGGTTGCCATCGACACCTCGGATGAACTCGCTTATATCGGACAGAGCTTCAACTCCATGGCGGAGAATGTCAACACGCTCGTCCGCGAAGTGTACGAGAGGCAGCTCAATGAACGGGAAGCGGAGCTGACGGCGCTGCAGACGCAGCTCAACCCCCATTTCCTCCATAATACGCTCGATACGATCTATTGGCAGCTTTATTTGAAGGATGAGATGGAGACTGCCAAACTGGTCGTCTCCTTGTCGGATATGCTAAGGTATGCCCTGGAGCCGGCGGACACCGAGACATTATTGTCCGATGAGCTCGCCCAGATCCGCAATTACCTGACGATCCAGAGCAGCAGGCACGGCGAAGAGCTGGAGACGATCATCCAGATGGGACCGGGCGCAGAGCAGGCCAAGGTGCCGCGACTGATCCTGCAGCCGCTCGTGGAGAATGTATTCGTCCACGCCTTTGCCGATAAATTGACCTCGCGCGTCTTGATCATCCACGCCTCGATCGACCGCGAGTTCAAGCTGGAGAGCGCTTCAGGGGAGCGGCACGGTGTATTACGCATCGATATCATCGATAACGGCAAGGGCATGGATGAGAAGGAGATGTCGGACATCGTAGCCTCGGCCATGGCTCCCCGGGCGACGGAAGGGCCGGTCGTGGGCAGGAAGCGGACACCTATCGGCATCCGCAGCGTCATCCGCCGATTGAATCTGATCTATGGCGAGCCGTATGGGCTCAAGATGGAGTCCAAGCCGGGAGCGGGTACCAAAATCCGATTGCTGTTGCCAATAGAACAAGGGGAGGAATCCGTATGAAGGGAAAGCTGTTGATCGTCGATGATGAGCCGTTCATCCGGAAGGGGCTCCACAAGCTGGTAGACAGCAACCCGCTGGGCTGGAGCGTGGTGGGCGAAGCCGGCAACGGCCGGGAGGCGCTTGTCAAGTTCCGTGAGCTGCAGCCCGATCTGGTGCTCACCGATATCCGGATGCCGCTGATGGACGGTCTGGAGCTGGCGGGCAAGATCGCGGCCGAAGGAACGGGGGCGTCCGTGATCATCCTGACCGGGTATCGGGATTTTGATTATGCCCAGGCGGCGATCAGCCATGGCGTCAAGCACTTCCTCCTGAAGCCCTGCAGGGAAGAAGAAGTGTGCCGGATCCTCGGAGATGCTTTCGAGCAGTTCAGGCTGCAAGTGCTGGAGCGGGAGAAGGTGGCCGAGGAGCAGCTGCACAAGGAGGATGTGCTGCTGCGCAGCGCCCTCTTGCATCTGCCTTATGACCTGGGCGAAGCGGAGAGGGTAGAACGGCAGCTCCGCGGACATCAGCTCTGGCTGCTGGAGGTCGACAGCTATCTGCCAGAGAGCAGGGATTACCGCAGAAGCGACAGGATGCTGCTGCAGTTCGCGGTCAGCAACATCCTGCAGGAGATGCTGACTGCCGTTTCTCCTCATATCCGGTGGCTGATGCTCACCTATGACAGGTTTGCCTACTGGCTGCCTCAGGAGGTCCAGGCCAAGCCATTGTTCGAAGAAGCGGCAAATGTCGTGGGGCAGCTGTTAGGCATCTCTGTACTGGCCCACCTGTTCGGAAGCTTCGAGTCTTTCCGGGAGCTGGAGGGCTGGATGGAGACGAAGCTGAGAAGATCGGTAGCGGATGAAGGCGTGTCCAAAAGCGGAGCTCCCATGATCAACGAATCCAAAGTGAAGCTGATCCGGGGCGAGATGGCGGCGATGATGCTGCTGGGCAATACCGATGCGTTGCAGAACTATGCCGAGCAGCTGCTCACATCGCTGACGTCCGCTCAGGTATCGCCGGATGAGTCGAAGATCGAGGCCTTCTGCGCCGCCCTGGCGATGAATGACATCATGCGTAAAGAGCTTGAGGTCGATCCCAAGATGGCGGGCGAGATCGGCCGATGGGCGGCAGATCTTCACGTCTGCAAGACCAGAGAAGAGGTAGCGGCATGGCTCGGCGAGCAAGTCGCACGGTTCCGGCAGGCATTGTCCAGTTGGCAGATGGACCGCAACAGCGGCATCGTCGCCCGTGCCCTCCAGTATATCCAAGCCCACTATGCCGAGGAGATCGGCTTGCCGGATGTGGCCGCACATTCCCATCTCAGCGCCAACTACTTCGGCAATCTGTTCAAGAAGGAGACGGGAGAGAGCTTCAGCAGCTATCTCTCCCGGCTGCGGATGGACAAAGCCAGACTGCTGCTCAAGAATACTGACATGAAGGTTGCAGAAGTTGCGGAAGCTGTCGGCTACCCCGATTCCAACTATTTTGCTACGGCCTTCAAAAGCGCATCGGGCTGCTCGCCCTCGGAATACAGGAAGCGGGAACGGGTTTCAAGCGGTGCTGTTTCGCAGGGTCACTAGACGCTGTGGAGCAGCTTTTTTCTTTCACGGTCGGCTCCGGGGAACATCGTTGCAAACCGAAGATTTCTCTTTGCTAATCAAAGGCGGCGGCTCATGAGGGCTTTTATAATGAGGACAGAAGTCAAAGAGAGCTCAAGGAAGGGAGAATCGATACGATGGCAACAGGCAGAACCGTCCCCGCCTTGGACCCAAGCGGGCCGAACAACCAGACTACGCGCAGTCCTTCCGGCTTGAGCGCCAGCCGCCGCAGGTGGAAAGCGAATATTCCGCTGCTGCTCATGTTCATTCCCGGTGTGTTATTTTATGTCATATTCAAGTATTTGCCGATTGGCGGCCTGGTGATTGCTTTCAAAGATTACAATTTCGCCGATGGCGTGTTCGGCAGTCCGTGGGTCGGGATGGACAATTTCGAGACCATTTTCCGCCAGCCGCAGACGCTGAACGTCATCCGCAACACGGTCGTCCTGTCCTTCCTCAATGTGTTCGTCGGGTTTCCGTTTCCGATCCTGCTGGCTGTGATGCTTAATGAGGTCAGAAGAAACTGGTATAAACGCATTATTCAAACCGTCGTCTATCTGCCTCACTTCTTCTCGTGGGTCATCATCGGCGGATTCGTCGTCACCCTGTTCTCGGTGGAATCGGGGACGATCAACAATTGGGTGGAAGCGATTACGGGACAGCCGTATCCGTTCCTGTTCGAGCCCGGCTCCTGGATCAGCATCTATGTTGGCTCCGGGATCTGGAAGGAGATGGGGTTCAGCGCCATCATCTACCTGGCGGCTCTTACCGCGATCGACCCCAGTCTCTATGAATCGGCGAGTCTGGATGGCGCCAGCAAGTTCAGACAGATCTGGCATATTACGATTCCGGGCATCAGCTCGACGATTATCATTATGTTCATCCTCTCGATGGGCAGACTGATGGAGGTCGGCTTCGACCATGTCTATGTGCTGCAGAACAGCATCGTCTCCGGGGTTGCGGAAGTTATCAGCACCTTTATGTACAGGGTGGGCCTGCAGGGCGGACAGTTCAGCCTGTCGGCAGCGATGGGGATGTTCGAGTCGCTGATCGGCTTCATCCTTGTGCTGGCTGCCAATGCAGTCGCTCGCAGATTCGGCAAAGGCTTATGGTGAGGGAGGGAACAACATGAAAAGCACGCGTGGAGAAAAAATCTTTTATTTTATCAATAGCGCCATATTGCTGCTGCTCGGCATCACTTGCTTGTTCCCGCTCGTCAATACCATTGCGCTCTCGCTAAGCGATCTGCAGCCGATTGCCTCGGGCAGAGTCACCTTTTATCCGATCGGTTGGAACACGGACGCGTTTGCGATGCTGTTCGGAGGGACGCGGATCATCCCGGCCTTTTGGAATAGTGTGGTTATTACAGTCGTCGGTGTGATCTTCTCGATGAGCGTCACGATCATGACGGCGTATCCGCTGTCGCGGAGAATCTTCTTCGGCCGCCGTTTCTTCACCCTGGCGATGGTGTTCACGATGCTGTTCAGCGGCGGTCTGATCCCGACGTATCTCGTCGTCAAGTCGCTAGGACTCATCAACTCGTACTTCGCGATCTGGCTCCCGGCCCTTGTCAGTACGTACAATCTTCTGGTCATGCGTACCTTCTTCGAGAATATCCCGGACGAGATTGACGATGCCGCTCGCATCGACGGCTGTACGGAGTGGACTTACCTGCAGAAGGTTGTCATCCCGCTCTCCATGCCGGCGATCGCGACGCTTACCTTGTTCTATGCCGTCGGCTTCTGGAATGCATTCATGAACGTGCTTATCTATATCAACGAGACGAGCAAGTACAATCTGACGGTGCTCGTGCAGAATATGATCCAGAGCCAGAGTCTGCTTCAGGAGATCGTCGCGACCGGCGAGCAGGTGCAGGTCGTGCCAGAATCATTGAAAGCGGCCGGAGTGCTGGTCATGGTCATCCCGATGCTCGTTGTCTATCCGTTCCTGCAGAAGTATTTTGTGAAAGGCGTTATGCTTGGCTCGATCAAGGGTTAGGCTGATGCGATAGATGAAGCTGTACCTCAACATTCAACCTTAAGGGGGAAATAAGCATGAGTAGGAAGAAGTTGATGAACGCGCCGCTGGCGCTGCTGCTCAGCGCAGCCATGATCGCAGGCTGCAGCGACAATGGGGGGGGCGGCGGCAGTTCAAGCGGCGCCGGCGGGGAGCAAGCGGTCAAGAAACAAGACATCACCGTGTCCATCTATGACCGGGGCAATGTCGCTCAGGACGAGGGCACGATCGAGAACAACCGCTGGACCAAGTGGATCAACGAGAATGGACCGGCTAATGTCAAATTTGTCGCGATTCCGCGCACAAATTCATCGGAGAAGATCAACGTGCTGTTCGCTTCGGGCAGCGCACCGGATCTCTTGTTCGAATATGCGCCGACAAACCGCAATCCGCTCTACGATCAGAAGCAGCTGATGCCGATTGACGACCTGATCGAAGAACACTCTACAAATTATAAGAAGCTGCTGGAGGAGAATCCGCTGCTCCGCAAAGCCGGGACTAAATCGGACGGAAAACTGTACGAGTTCGGGCGCATCAACTGGGTGGAGCCGCAGCGCGGCATCCTGATCCGGGTCGATTGGCTCGAGAAGCTGGGGCTTGAGATTCCCAAGACGACGGATGATCTCTATACCGTTGCGAAGGCTTTTGCCGAGCAGGACCCCGACGGCAATGGTCAGAAGGATACGTATGGCGTGTCGATCAGCGGCAGAGGCGAGATCACGATGAAACAAATCTTCGGCGCCAGCACCAAATGGGTCGTCCAGGACGATGAGCTGATCATCGATTGGGATCGCCGTCATGCCTATTTCTCCTTCATCAAGCAGCTGTATGATGAAGGCATCATCGACCGCGACTTCATCAATGATGAGAACGGGGCCAAGGCACAGCAGGATTTCGTCAACGGCAAGGTCGGCATTTATCCGTTCCAGGAAGGCAACACGGTCAATCTGATCAAAAACTTCGTCGATCCGCTCAAGCAAAATGTGCCGGACGCCGAGGTGACCTTTATCCCGCTCCCGGAAAGCGAGTTTGGCGCCTTCACGCCAACCCTCACGAATCCGGTACAGATGACGGCTGTTATCGCCGCCACGGCGAAGCATCCGGAGAGCGTCATGCAGTATATCGACTTCCTGATCCAGGAAGATACGATGGAGCGGCTCGCCTATGGGGAGGAAGGGACGCACTACCAGAAAAACGGCGAGGTCATCGAGATCATCGATGCGGATAAGCATAAGAAGGAAGTAGAGGATATCACACTGGATATGCGGATGCTGCAAAACAGCGGGCTCACCTACAACAAAGGGAATCTGCCGATCCTGAAATTCAACAGCGACCCCCGCAAGGAAGAGTATCAGGAGATGTACGACCTGCAGCGCGAGACATATCTGACGATGGATAAACCGTATCCGGAGCTGACGATCTCCGAGCATATGCCGGCGCTTCCCAAAGATCTGGCGACTTCCGACTCCAATGCGGAGAAGTCGATCTCGGATCTGTGGATGAAAGGCGTCGTCGGCGGAACCAAGTACAGCATCGATCAGGCGCTCGCCGAAGCGCAGGACATCTGGCAGCGGAGCGACGGCGCAAAGATCGAGGAATGGTACAAGGACTGGTATGCCGAGAATAAGGACAATGCACTGCTCGCTGAAGATATCTATGCAATGGTTGCTGAGCAATTGGAGATGTACGAGGAGTTAAGACAGGAAGTACTCAACTAACGAGGATGAAGAGAGGAGAACCGGCTCACCGCCCAAGTTCTCCTTTTCTTATGTCCTTCGACAAGAAGTGAGGGGAAACGATGAACACGAATAGCGCTACACAGACGCTCCGTGACTGGCTGTATGCGGGGCCGTTCGACCTTAACGTCTCTGAGCTGTATCAAGACAATTATCGGGTGCCGATCGCACCCTACGCGGAGCTGCTGGATGAAGCCGCTTCCCGGCTGACCGGGCTTGCGCCAACCGAAGGAGAGACGCTATCGCTCTACGATCAGACCTTGCCATGGTCCCTATTGCGGACAGATGAATCGGAGCACAAGATGACCTGGGCACGCTTCGGCATCCATGCGCGACTGCTGGTCACCTACGCCTACACGAGGCTTCATGCCCCAGACGATGGCGACTATGCCTTCGGCTTGTGGCTAAGCGGCTCGGCCCGGGTCATGGTTAATGGCGTGGAGCGATTCAGCCATCAGCGTGTGGGACGGACCGAAGACACCTTCGAGGTCCGGCTGCCGCTCACGCGGGGCATCAACCATATCGTCATCCTGCTGGCCAATGTGCATCTGCATTGCATCAATTCCTTTTCGCTGACGGCGCAGGATGATCGCATCCGGACAGAGGTGCCGCGCTTGCTGGAGCCGGCCAGCCGCAGTCAGCTTGAGACGGATTGGCGGCGTTTCTACACAGCACACAATGTGGTGAGCGGAGAGGAGCAGATCGTGCTGGACTGGGATGAGCCCATCGGCAGCACGGGCACATTCAAGGCCATGCTGTCGGCGAGCAAGCGAGGGATGCCGCTGCGAACCGTGCGGACCATCGCAGACAGACTGGCTGGCGACAAGCGGACCTGGGAGATCGCCAGGGCCAGCGAGCTGCCGGAGGCAGGAGAGTACCTGCTGTCGCTCGTCTATGAAGCGGACACCGGCGAGCAGATCCAGGGCCTGTCCTTCATCTTCGAGCGTGTCGATTGGATGCAGGATCTTCCGCAAGGGGCGGACTTCAGCCAGCGCAAGCGCTACATGCTGGAGCAGATGGCGGAGGCGCCTGCCGATGACCGGTCGCTGCTCTACCGGGAGTACGCCAAGATGGCAGCCGGACGCTGGGACGCCGTAGATAGATCTGCGATCGAGACGGCAGTGGCTTATATCGAAGACCGATACGACTGCGCGGACTTCGCGATGCATGGCCTGCTGCGGATGTATATCCGATACGCCGACTCCGGTCGTCTCGATCCCGAGCTGGCGGCTCGGATGAAGGCCTGCATCCTCGGCTTCAAATACTGGGAGGACGAGCCCGGCCGCTCCCTGATGTTCACGCGCTCGGAGAATCACGAGATTCTGTTCTTCAGTGCGGAGTACGTGGCCGGCCTGCTCTTCCCCGGCGACCTCTTCACGAACAGCGGCCAAAACGGGCTGTTCCATGCACTCAAGGGAAGACTGGCTTCCGAGCGCTGGATCCGGGAGAAGGGGACGTACGGCTTCATGGAGTGGCACTCCAACACGTATTATGAGGAGGATATCCTGGCCTTGCTCAGCATTGTTGATTTTGGCGAGGAGAAGGGCTACGCACGGCTGCTGGCCCGCCAGCTCCTGGATCTGATCTGTCCGATCATGGCGTCGCACAGCAGCAGGGGGATCATGGCGACGACGCATGGCCGCAGCTATGAAGAGTCGATCATCCACCCGGAGCTGGAGGCGATCGGACATATGAACTGGCTGTTGTTCGGCTGGCCGCACCGGCTCGTCCGCGACATGTCGATCGGGTGCATCGCGATGGCTGGCAGCTCGTATAGCCCGGAACCCGAGTGGGAGAAGGTCGCGGGCAGCGAGTCGGAGTTGTTCACACGGTCGCAGATGGGGCTGTTCCCGGGTGGCGGGATGTCAGGAGTAGACTGTTCGACGTACCGGACCCGGGACTATATGGTGTCCGGGATGGTCGAGTCCAAGGCAGGCGAGCATGGGGGGCAAGTACATGCGGGCCAGGTGCTGCTGGGCGGGACGGTGCCGGTCTTCGTCACCTGCTTCGACAACAAGTCCGAGATGACGCGGCCCTCGTATTGGGGGGGACAATATATCAACCCGCATACGTTTGCCCACCGCAACGTGCTGGCCTACAACTATCGGCTGGGCGAAGGACCCGGCTATACCCATGCGTACTTCCCGTTCGACCAGTTCGATGAGACCGAGGCCAGCTCCGGCTGGCTGTTCGGCCGGCTCGGGGAGGCCTACGTTGCGCTGTACTCGCAGCAGCCTTATCTTGTGATGGATCATGGCAAGTACAAGCGGCGGGAGCTGCTCTGCCGGAAGAAGAACAATATCTGGCTGCTGGAGGCAGGCAGCACGGAGCAGTCCGGGTCTTTCGCAGACTTCAAGGAAGCTGTCGTCTCCGCACGCATCCAGTCGTGGGATGACGGGGCACTCGTCTACGATTCTCCATCGCTCGGCGAGATCACGCTTCAATACGGGAAGCCGAGCCGGATCGGCGGTCAGCAGCTCAAGGCCGATGACGGCTATCCGCTGATTGATAATCCGCATCTTTATGGCGAGTATGGGACGGGGATTGTGACGCTGTGGTTGCCAGGCGGAAGGAAAAAGCTAAACTTCAATATATGACGAGAGGTCGGCCGGTACGTCCAAGTACCGGCCGATCGACGTTTCGGTACACCCAGAGATTGAATGCCTGAATCAAAACGATTATAATAAAATATTAAAACAGAAGAATCATAGGAGAGTGAAGGATATTGTCCGAAGTTCCCTTAGGACTTATATTGACTTTAGGGCTGTTAATCTTTTTGTCTGCTTTTTTCTCATCTGCTGAAACCGCGTTTTCCAGCGCAAACAAAATCCGGTTAAGGAACTATGCAGCTGAAAACCGGAGGGGGAGCCACAAAGCTTTATACATTGTTGAAAATTTCGATCATGCCTTATCAACCATCCTCGTAGGCAACAATATCGTAAATATAGCTGCCGCCAGTATTTCTTCCAAAGTGGCTATTGACTTGTTTGGGGCCAGCACGGGTCTGCTCGTCAGCACATTCGGAATGACGCTGCTGATCTTGGTGTTCGGCGAGATCCTGCCGAAATCCTTTGCCAAAGAGAATGCGGAGCAATATGCCTTGACGGTGTCCGGAGTTTTGCTCGTGCTTATCCGCATCCTGACCCCCGTCAACTTTGTGTTTGGCAAGTTAAAGGCCTTCGTCTCCAGAGTGTTCTCCTCCAAAGCGGACCCGGCACCCTCTATTACAGAAGAAGAGATCAAAGTCATGGTCGACATCAGCGAAGAGGAAGGTGTGATTAACGAACGGGAAAAAGATCTTGTTCATCGTTCCCTGGCCTTCAACGAGATCACTGTCAGCGAAATTTTGACGCATCGGATGGACGTCATCGCTGTGGAGGTCACCCTGCCCGTGGATGAAGTAAAGGATATATTTCTTCGCGAGCGATTCTCCCGCATCCCGGTTTATGAGGATTCGATCGACCACGTCATCGGAATATTGTCAGAACGGGAATTTCTGGCGGCACTGGTGCAGAGAATAGAAGTAGATATCAAGATGCTTGCTCGTGAACCGTTGTTTGTGATGAGATCAACGAAGATCTCCACACTCCTAAATGATTTCCAAAAGTCCAAAAATCATATGGCGATTGTTGTGGATGAGTTTGGCGGCACAGTGGGTCTGGTTACGCTGGAGGATATCCTGGAAGAACTAGTCGGTGAGATATGGGACGAACATGACGATGAAACGAGCGATTTCAAAAAAATAGGTTCAGATTCTTATCTTCTTGACGGGAAATACGAACTCGACAATTTTGCGCAGGTATTCCAGATCCCGGTGCCGGACGAGACGTATCAAAGTGTGGGAGGCTGGATCTTCAAGCACTTTGGACGTACGCCAGATCAGGGAGAAAGTTTTTTGCATGAGCATCTCAAGATCACGGCAGTCAAGGTTGAAAACAACCGGACACGCAAGGTGAGGGTGGATGTGCTTGCGCAATCGAAGCTGGAGCAGGCTCAGATGAAATGATAAGAAGCGTCAATATGCGGCCTGTGCCCGGATCTGCCATCAGCCGACTGATGACTGACCCGGGCATATTTATCTACCAGAGTCTACTTTTCCTTCTTGATTTGCAATACAAAGGAAACGCACATCAAGATCATAAGGATGGAGAAAGGCAAGGCCATCAGCAGCGAAGCTGTCTGCAGACCTTGCAGACCGCTTGCAAGCAGAAGAACGATGGCAACTGCCGCCTGAAGGATACCCCAAACAATCTTGCCCATCCTTGGTGGATTCATCTGGTCCTTGGTGGTCATCATCGCCAGCACGAACGTGGCAGAGTCCGCTGAAGTGACCAAAAAAATAAAAATAAGCACCAGGGCAATCATCGAGAGGATCATCCCCAGCGGGAACTGCTCGAGTGTTGCAAACAACGCATGCGTAATATCCTCCTGCACGACCTCTGCGATCGGAATCGATTCGACGGTTTCGAAATAAAGTGCAGAGCCTCCCATAATGGCCATCCATGCGATGGCAACCAACGGTGGCACCAGCAACGCTCCGGCGATGAATTCACGGATCGTCCGGCCTTTGGAGACGCGCGCGATGAAGGTTCCTACAAATGGAGACCAGGCGATGGCCCAGGCCCAATAAAATAGCGTCCACTCCTTCAACCACGCCAGATCTGGCTGCAATGGCCGCATATTCAGGCTGAGCGGGATGATCTCACTCACATAACTGCCTATACCGGAGAGCCAAGTATTAAACAAGTAAAGGCTGGGACCGAACACAAACGTAAACCCCAGGAGTAAAAAAGCCACGCTCAAATTAATGAAACTCAGGATCCGAATGCCTTTATTAAGTCCGGTAACCGATGATACCAGGTAGGCGGCAAGCAGCAAGCCGATGATGATCAATTGAGTCCCGGCGTTATCCGGCACACCTAACGTATAGTTTAATCCTCCGTTTACCTGCATGACGCCAAGCCCGAGCGAGGTTGCGACTCCCGTAGCTGTTGCGAGCACGGTAAGCGTGTCGACCGCTGACCGCCACCCCCTCTTGATCTTTAGGCGTTGCGCCAGCGGCTCTAGCACGGAACTGATGGTGCCGGACTGCTGCTTGCGAAATTTCGCATACCCCACCGTCAGTCCGATAACAGCGAAAATAGCCCATTGATGAATTCCCCAATGGAACATCGAAAATTTGATGGCCGCTTCGACGGCCTCCTGTGTCCGAGCCTCATAGCCCAATGGCGGGTTCAAATAATGCTTGACGGGCTCGGATACGCCCCAGAAGATAAGGCTGACCCCAAAACCGGCACTAAACAACATCCCCACCCAATTGAAAAACGAATACGCCGGTCGATCCCCCTCCTGACCCAATCGTATCGTTCCCCAACGGCTGAACGCGAAGTAAAGACAGAAACCGATGAACCCGACCACGATTAGCAGATAGTATCCGCCTGCATAGGCAGCGGTTAGATCAAAGGCTCGTTCAGCAAACTGTTCTATACGCTCCGGAAACAGCACGCCAAACATGACGAATAGGACAACAAGCAAGGCAGAGACAAAAAAAACAGGCTTAAAGTTTTTATTGCGTTTAAAAAAGTTCATAGGGAAGTTTTAACCGAATCCAAATGGGCCTAAACGGACTTTCGCTGACAATCGCCCGGTACATGTAACTCTTGCGGTGCGGTGCCGGATCGATATAGAGCATGGATGCGGTGAACGCATAACCGGCCAAAAAGATATGGAGATGGACCAGCATATACATCCATCGAGCGGCCGTCAAGTGTCACAGGATAGAGGCAGACATCCGCTAGCCGCTACCCGTGGGACGTGCTCTTAGTCCCTCGGAGAAGCGCGCGCCCCGCGGACCTGTACCATTGCCGGCATAACAGGAAGATGACCGCGAGATGAACCAAATCGCCTCCATAGTACATCAGCATGCTGCCTGCTTCTGCCTCGTCAGGCATTACGCCTGCCGGAGGGTGGGCATACAAATATTTGGCCAGTATGCCGTGACCTGCAATAGCCAGTACCAGGACGATCGAGCGGTACATATAGCTCTTGCGGTGAGGCACAGGATCAGTGTACAGCATGGACGCGGTAAACGCGTATCCGGCCAGAAAGATATGGAGATGGACCAGTATATAGATCCACACATGCTCGTGCATCAACGTATAGAGCTCTGTCAGATAGAGCAGAGCGAGTCCCCCGACATTGAGCGCCGCCGCAGTAACCGGATGGATCACCAGCTGCAAGGGGGCTGAGCGAAGAACGGCGGACAAGCGGCGGGCGTGCGCCACTGGCAGCGTCCGCAGCGCCAGCGTAAGCGGAGCGCTCAGCACCAGCAGCAGCGGAGCCATCATGCCGAGCAGCAGGTGCGTTGCCATATGGGCCTCGAAGGAGTGATGCGCAGCAGCCGCGAGCGGTCCGATCACGGCAGCGGCCGCAGCTCCGACTCCAAGCAGCCAGCATATCATGCGGTGCCTCGGCCAGGAGCTATAGCGGCGTGCTGACAGAGCTGCTGCTACCGCATAAGCAGCTGCTGCCAGCAGGAATGGGGTGGACGGCAAGACCTGCTCGAATCCCTCACCTCCTGCAGCCTCCGCTGGAACCCTCTCCCCATTGTCCGATGTATGATGATGATATCCTTCGTGCAGCGTCTTTGTCATCGCTTGTTCCTCCGGCGAGAGCCTCGCATCAGTATCAGTCCAGCCGCGATCATGGCTATGGCTGTAAGGTTCCATATCCAGTCATATACCCAGACATGCTCGACATAGCGGATTTGGTGGATACGCATCACTTTATGCTGGATTAAGCCGTCATACAGCTGGAATACGCCGCCGCCAAGCAGGACGGCTCCCCACCAAAGCTGTTTTCGGAGAGCGTGTTTGCGCCGAAGATCTGCATACATGAACAACCCGCCGATGGTAGCGAACCAGCTGAAGGCGTGGAACAACCCATCCGAGACCAGTCCGATCTCTGTCGTGGACCGGTCGTAGAAATGATGCCAGTGGAGCAGTTGATGAAAGACCGCTTCATCTATAAACGCGACGAGTCCAAGGCCGAATAGCATACCGGACACGGTGTTGCGCCTGGAGTCAGTGAGCTGAGCGGAATCGTGTGACATAATTTCCCTCCTCACATTATGCTTCGCATACTATATACCCCAAGTGGGCTGGGGAGCGAACCAGTTTCTAGAAAGTATTGCCCAGCAAGCTAACCCTATGCGTGTCCATCAGGTGAAATTCTTCTTAGTATGATGATCCTATTGGCGCTCGCACGGTTGCTTCCAGCCATTGCGGGGGCGACGGGTAGCCCGATCCGCAAACAGCTTTTGATCTTTAGGCATGCCAGAATCGTCAGCGGTCTCATTCTGAGTCTCATGCTGCATGCCCTCGTCTTGTTCATGCTGCCTCTGGGAGCCGCATGGACAGCGGCCGCAATTATGCTGTGTGCGATGTGCTGGCTACCAATACGACGATCCCGGCGCTGCAGACGTTAGATCCTCGTTAATTCAGCCATATATCAAGCAGAAACCGGGGAGAGGCGTTGATCAAGCCATGGACAATGAAGAGAACCCACACGTTGCGGTACTTGGCCCACAAGTAGCCTAGAAATATCCCCGTCACCCCGTGGTTAGCAATCACGGTCGCCAAGTCCAACTGCCACTCCCCGGTGCCTTGAATCGCAATGTGCCAGATCGCCCATAGGATCGATGTAAGCAAGATGGCCGGCCAGACACCCAGCAGCCGTTCCAATCGGGTCTGCAGCCACACCCTGTAAAACAATTCCTCAAGCACGCCATTGATGAAAAACCCGATGAGTACGTAAAAGATCGCCGCGATGACGGGTTCCGTCAGTTCGCTCGCAGCATAAGGCACCGATAATCCCGTGAAAAAGTTGATATATGCCCAAACTGTCAAAACCACCAGCGGCGCGAACCAATGCCAGCGGGTCAGAGCTTGCGGTTTTGCATGCGGGGGCGAAGTGGAAGAGCTGCCCCGGTAAAACCGCAGCACGAGCCAGGGAACAAGCAGCAGGAAGATAAGTTTGAGCAGCATATACCACAGCTGGAATGCCGGGTGTTCCTCGCCAACTAGAAGCAAACCCATCATAAAAATGATGCATGCGCTAACTAAAATCCAGGTTTGGTGAAGGATTCGTCGCGGATATCCATCTCCAAGTGGTTGGTAATAGGGTAGTTTAAATGGTATAAGACGAATTAGAGCTATACCGACAAGTGCAGGGATCCATTTGTGCCAGATCGGCATCGTTTCCCCGTGGTCCGCCGTATAACGAATATTGCCATGTCCGCTCCATAAGAGCCATATTGCGGCTGTCACCACGAGTATCCCCGTCACAACCCCGATCGTGCTCCCGATGCCGGGAAACTCAGCTTTGTTCTTGTTCTTCACTCGCTTCACTCCTCTATCATTTCAAGGTCATCAGATGCTGATTAGAACGATATCATTAACGTTTGCGTTAAGGTCAAGCACGACTTTATAAATATTTTAAGTTTATCCGATGAATTCTTTTAGAACTCTCCTTTATCCTACTAGAACAGGTTAGGAGAGGAGTGTCATGGATGAAAAAAATAGTGGCGGGCTTAGCCCTCGTGTTTGTGCTCGTATATGGCGCATTGACAGGGCAGCAGCAACAGGAATCACCGCGTGATAAAGAGGTGGTCGCGTCGGATGTCATTCATATCCCAGAAACAGCAGACCACGACGACTCACCCCGCATCACGGTAGACCGGACTGCCGTCTATGCGGGGGAACTGCTGCTCATCGATCCGGAGCATCCGGTGCCTGATAATCTGGTTGTAAAGGACGTGGTCAACCTGTTTGAGAATCAGCACTTGCTGGAGGGGTTCGGCATCCTGGATAACCAGGTGGAGATGCCGCAGCAGTTACTGGAACGATTCACCGCTATGGTTGCGTCGGCCAGCGCGGATGGCATAGATCAATTCCTGATCACCAGCGGATACAGGGATCAGACAGAGCAGGCTATGCTCTACAATGATCGAGGGCCGGAGGCTGCCCATCCGCCGGGCCACAGTGAACATAATCTGGGTCTGGCGATGGATATCGGCTCCAGGCTCGGCTTGATGAAGGATGCGCCGGAAGGGAAGTGGCTGGCGCAGCATGCCTGGAAGCACGGGTTTATCCTGCGGTACCCCGAAGATAAGACGGAGATTACCGGGGTGATGTACGAGCCGTGGCATTACCGTTACGTCGGTCTTCCACACAGTGCGATTATGCAGCAGCATGGTTTCGTATTGGAGGAGTATCTGGACTTTCTGAAGGAGCAAAAAAATGTAGTTTTTGAACTGGACGGGATATCATATAAAGTGTCGTATTATGCTTTCGGCAGTGAAGAGCAGCTTGAAGTTCCGGTCATGGACAATTACATGCTGTCCGGCGATAACCGGGATGGAATCGTGGTCACGACACGGATCGGGGAGGCGAGGACGGAAACGGGGGCGGAGCAGTCATGACTTATCGTACCGTTTTCCTTCAGATTCTTCTTATCATCTATTTTTCTTTGCTGATCAAGGTTATCCTGTTCAAAGGTCACGCCATCGATGTGTCTTTTTTGGTTCACCAATTCCAGATCAGCTGGCAAGAGCCGCTGCGTGTCGTGGAGCGGATCCAGAGGGGCAATCTCATTCCCTTTCATGAGATAACTCGTGCGCTGGATGCGGGTACCCGTCACGGGAATATCAATTTGGTTGGGAATATCGGTATTTTTATGCCTTTCGGTCTCCTGCTGGGACTGCTCGGATCAGACCGAAGGTTCATCGTCCCCGAGGTGCTGGGGAAATCGCTGATGCTCAGCCTGTTTCTGGAGATGTCCCAAGCGATCTTCGCCATGGGAACCTTCGATGTGGATGATATCATCCTGAACACCGTGGGGGGGTTATGCGGAGTCCTCGCTTATGTATTGTGGGGCAAGGCATCAGGGATGGCATCTGCTCCGCGGGAAACGGATATTATGCCTGTCCGCACCAAGCGAGTATGATAAACTGAACATAAAGCATATGTAGAGAGGGTGTAGGCGTGAAGCCGATTACGATACTGATTGCTGAAGATGATGCCGAGATCGCGGATCTGGTCATGCTGCATCTGGACAGGGAAGGCTACCGCTGTATCACGGTGCCTGACGGTCAGGCGGCAGTCGAGGTGATAACCAGCCAGCCGATTGATCTGGCGATACTGGATATTATGATGCCGAAGCTGGATGGCTATGAGGTGACCAGGAGGATTCGGGACAAGTATCATTTCCCTATCCTGTTCTTGAGCGCGAGAAGCTCGGATCTCGATAAAATCACCGGTCTCGTCCAGGGGGCCGACGATTATATGACCAAGCCGTTCAATCCGATGGAGCTGGTTGCCAGAGTGAACGCCCACTTGAGGCGGGCTATGCAGTTCAGTCGTCCGATGCCCCAAGCACAGCCGATCATCGAGGCGGGCAGTGTCGTGATTCATCCCGAGGAACGTACGGTGCTCGTCAGCGGCAAGCCGGTGGAGCTGACCCCGAAGGAATATGACATCTTGCACTTGCTGGCCAGTCACCCGAAAAAGGTGTTCAGCTCGGACAATATCTTTCAACAGGTATGGGGCAAGGATTATTACGAAGGCAATAATACGGTGATGGTACATATCCGGACCTTGCGCAAGAAGCTCGGCGAGGATCTGAATAAGAACAAGCTGATCAAAACCGTATGGGGAGTTGGGTATTCATTCCATGGGTAACATCTTTCGCAGCTTTCGGTTCAACATGCTGTTATTATTTTGCTGCAGCTTGTTATGTGCCGCGGTGATAACCTTCGCGATCTATAAAGCCGCGCAGCTCTATTATTACACGACCGACATAAGCGATGCGACGACCCGGATTCGCTGGTTTATCCGCGAGGTTGGAGATGTGAATTTCTTTCTCCTATTCTTTGTCCCGTTGTCGATCGTTTTTTTTCTCATGCTTACCAAGCGTTATGCCCGCTACTTCCAGGAGATATCAGGAGGCATCAACCAGTTGGCCTCAGGCAACTTTGACGCCAAGATTAATGTGCCTTCTTCAGATGAATTCGGAGATATCGCCCGCGACATCAACCTGGCGGGGGAGAAATTGCGGAGCGCTCTGCAGCGGGGAGACTTTGCGGAGAGCAGCAAGGAGCAATTGGTTCTGAATCTTGCGCATGATCTCCGTACCCCGCTCACTTCGGTTATTGGCTATCTGGATTTTATCCTTAAGAATGAAGAGCTGGAGCCGTCCCAAGCGAAGCATTTTACTTCGATTGCCTATACCAAGTCTCTGCGCTTGGAGCGGTTGATCGATGAATTGTTCGAGGTCACCCGCATGAACTACGGCAAGCTTCAGATCGACCGTAAGCTTGTAGATGTCGCTGAGCTGCTGCTGCAGTTGAATGAAGAGCTATATCCGCTGTTTGAGAAGATGCATCTGACGGCGCGGCTGGATGTCCATCCGGGCGCGTATGCATGGGGCGATGGCGAGCTGCTGGCGCGTGTGTTCGAGAATCTGCTGAGCAACGCAGCCCAATACGGGCGCGAAGGTCAGTTTATCGATATCCGCTGCATCGCCGAGGAAGATCAAGTCGTTGTGGGCATCGTCAATTACGGCAACCGGATTCTGCCGGAAGATCTGCCGCAGATCTTCGATATGTTCTTCACCGGCGACAAGGCGCGGACCTATCATGAGGACAGTACGGGACTGGGGCTCTTCATCGCCAAAAACATCGTCGAGCAGCATGAAGGGACGATCACGGCGACCAGCGATGAGATCAAAACCGAATTTGTCGTCCGTTTGCCGCGCGGAACGCCGGAGTGATCCACTAGAACCTGCAAGCCCCGCGGCAGACCCGGCGTTGATCCGCAGGATCCGCCTCCCTTGTTACGCGATCAGGACGAAGAAAGCAGCCAGCGATGTCATCGGGATCGCACCCATCAGCGCGATCGCCAGGATCGCCATGGCCTTAAAGGATTGCGTCATCCCTTGCCCCTGCACCTCCACATGCGATAACGCGACGCTTGTAGTCATCCATATACTGATCACGCCGCCGGCCAGTAACCCAATGACTATTGCCAACGGTACGGCTATGTCGAGAAAGGACAAACTGGCGGGGATATCGATTACGTTCATGAACCCGACGGCGACCAGGAGGATCGGGATCAATTCAATGATCGGAAGCTTGATGAAAAAAGCCGTTCGCTGCTTGTTCAATAGCGAAAGAAGCGGGATGTCAGGGCGGCGGTCCACTTCCGTTAAGATGAAGGTAATCATTTGTTTATACACGATGATGATGCCGACGACTGCTATGACACTTGCAATGACAAAATACCAGCTGGGGTTAGCGAGCACATGTTTTCCTCCTTGCGACCTCTTGTCTCATTCCATATACCCATTTCTTAATGGGTTCTAACTATAGTACGAGGGCAAGTGCTGTAAGTTCCAGCCTCGAATAACAGCTCCCGCTTCAAGACGCGTCTTCCTTTAAGGGCAGCGCGTTTTTTGCGTTTCTTCACAACAGGCCGACACAGAGAAAAATAGCCGAATTAACGTTTGTTAATTGTTCTGAAAAATGAGCTCTCCTATACTTATGACAAATTGGGATCACTTGTAGAATGGAGGCACAACATTGAGAAAAGGATGGCTAACGGGATTATGTCTGCTCCTGCTTGCTTACTATGTTCCCTTCTACCAGGGGAAAGCGATGGGCATGGAATATGTCGTGGAGCCTGCGATTGCTGCGGGTTACTATCATAGTCTAAGTGTGGGAAGCGACGGGTCGGTATGGGCATGGGGCAATAACCAACGCGGGCAGCTGGGCAATAATTCGACCACGAGCCGCAGCGGACCGATTGGCGTTCACGGCTTGGCAGAAGTAGCGTCTGTGGGGAGCGGGGCGAGATTCAGCCTGGCGCTCAAGAGCGATGGCACGGTATGGTCCTGGGGACAAAACGATAACGGAGAGCTGGGGGACGGTACGTCGGAAGATCGCAGGGTCCCTGTGCCAGTGCTGGGATTGACAGACATCATCCAAATAACGGACAGCGTGGGCTATCATGCGTTGGCCTTGAGGGGGGACGGCACAGTCTGGGCATGGGGACTGAACACATCAGGACAACTGGGAGACGGAACAACAGATCCGACATTGGTACCTGTCCAAGTCCATGGTCTCGAGGATGTCATCGCAGTCGCGGCAGGCGGCTATTACAGCTTGGCGTTGAAGCAGGATGGGTCGGTGTGGGCCTGGGGCGATAACGGACAAGGACAGTTGGGTGACGGAACGACGACACACCGCGCTTTTCCTGCCCCTGTCCCGGGACTAATCGATATGACCGCAATTGCGGCGGGCGGCAATCATAGTCTGGCATTGCAGGCGGACGGGACACTCTGGGCATGGGGTGAAAACCAGTGGGGAGCGGTAGGCACGGGCTTCAACAGTGCCAGAGTGACTGCGCCAACACAGGTTGAAGACCTGGATGAAGTGGTAGCGATGGCTGGCGGCGGATTCCATAGTGCAGCTATCCAAGCGGACGGCACCTTATGGACATGGGGGTTGAACAATTACAGTCAGCTTGGCGACGGTACGAGTACTAACCGCAACAGGCCTGTACAGGTTCTGGATCAAGCGGCTGACGTGGCGGCCGGCGGATTCTCGACGATCGCTATGAGGCAGGACGCCAATGTATGGAGCTGGGGATTGAACAGCTCCGGTCAGTTAGGTGACAATACGGCTACTTTGAGACCAACTCCAGTGCAGAGCCGCGCGTCTCTGGATATCACGGCGCCTAGCGCCCCCAGTATGGTTATTGCTCCTGAATATGATAGCTATACAGAGCTGACACTTCGATGGGACAAGGCAACCGATAATATCAGTGTGCAAGAACAGCTGGAATACCGGGTCTACCAGTCGGATCGGGCCAATCTGAACACGGTAGCTTCCCTTGAATCGAATGGAACCCCGTTACAACCGTATACAGCCGATATCGATACCATAGCAATCGACAATCTGACAGAAGGCGGAATCTATTATTTTAACGTCATCGTTCGGGATGTCCGGGGGAATAAACGGGCGTATGCCATGCTGCAGGCGACGATGCCTGAAAGGGAGCGGTACGCTGTCACTTATGAGGGGAACGGCCATACTAGCGGGACACCGCCTTTAGATCAGCAGGCTTACTTGGCAGGAGAGGAGGCTGTCGTGCTCGGCAATGCCAATGAACTTGTTCTGCAAGGACATTCGTTTGGCGGTTGGAACACCGCGGCGGATGGCTCCGGGACGACCTATGCGCCGGGAAGTCGCCTGAGCGTCACGGCCTCCACGACGCTGTATGCGATCTGGCTTCGCGAGCCGAGCGATGTGAACAGTCTCAGCAACCTTCTATTCTATCATGCCGAGGATGAGCTGGAGTTGAGTCCGGCCTTTGCGGAAGAGCAATTGACCTATACGGCAGAAGTGCCGCATACCATGGACGCTGTCGCTGTAGCGGCGGTGGCTGCAGATACGGCAGCCAAGATAGACGCGTCGTTAGTTGACGGGCAGGAAGCCTTGGTGTGGGGGCCGGTCGAGCTGACCAGCGGCGAGAGGAGCGGGGCTGTGCCGTTATCTCCAGGCAGCCAGACGGTCCGGCTAACGGTGTCTGCAGAGAATGGCGAGACGCGGCTGTATACGATCACCATTATCAAAGCAGAGGAACCTGAGGAGCCCGGAGAACCCGGAGAACCCGGAGAGCCCGGAGAGCCCGGAGAGCCCGGAGAGCCCGGAGAGCCCGGAGAGCCCGGAGAGCCCGTGATTACCGAAATTGGCATCCGTTCGGATTCTGCTTACCAGACGCAGTATCGCGTGGGTGATACGTTGAATGTCACGGGATTGCAGCTGGTTGTCCGCTGGAATGATGAGAGTGAGACTACCCTGCCGGTAACGGCGGATATGGTCAGCGGTTTCGACAGCAGGCAGCCGGTTGCTCAGCAGACTCTGACGATTTTATATGAAGGATTTACAGCCACCTATACCGTATCCATTACGGAGCGAGCGTCTGCTCCTGCACCCGTATATCCGGTCTATTACTTGATCAGCTTTGACACAGGGGGCGGAAGTGCGGTTAACAGCATCCGGGTTGCACCAGGTTACCCGCCTGGCGCGCTGCCTGTCCCTGAGCGGGAAGGTTATATCTTCGAAGGCTGGTATACGGTGGATGGGGAAGCATTTACGGGTTCTTCCAGTGTCCTTGCCGATCTTAGTCTGACGGCCCAATGGCGCGAGTCGGCTGATGCGACTGGGCCTCCGGAGCCTGGTGCTCCCGAAGAGCCGCAGGCTCCGGAGGTGCCGCGGGAGCCAGAGAAGCCAGAACCGCTGACGATTCATTTTGCCGATGTGCCGGCGGCGCATTGGGCCAGCCAGGAGATCGAGCGTCTGGCAGCAGCGGGCATCATCACAGGTTATCCGGACGGCACGTTCAGGCCATACGACAACATGACAAGAGCGGAGTTTGTGCAGATCATCGTACAGGCGCTCGGGTTGCCACCTGAAGAAGCTTTCGTATTTGAGGATACGGAAGCCCATTGGGCTAGAAGCTCGATCGCCATAGCGGTGGGGGCCGGTATCGTCACGGGGATGAATGACCGTACCTTTGCTCCGGATCAGGTCGTCACCCGTCAGGAGATGGCGGTCATGCTGATGCGTGCTCTGGGATGGGAAGGCAGCGGCGCCCCGACTCGCTTCGAGGATGAAGCGGCGTTTGCAGCCTGGTCGAGAGAAGCGATTGGAGCGGCTGCTTCCAGCGGTGTGATGCTTGGCTATCCGGACGGGAGCTTCGGTCCCGAGCGCCGCGCGACGAGGGCGGAAGCTGTGGCGGTCATCGTACGATTGCTAGAGAACCGATAGATTGAGGCTGCAATCGGCAGCTTAACATCGTTATTGTAGCAAGCCCCTGTCATTCATCTGGCAGGGGTTTGTGTCGTTAGCTTCCGTCCGCTAGCAGCGATGCGAAGATAAATAATCATGACTAACAACTTGCTTGCATTCACCTTCGCTTGCTATAATAAAATGTAAACATTACGATTAAACCACAGGCAACAGAAGGACAAGGAGACTGCCCCATGAGCAAAACCAAATCGAACTCTCGTATCCCCCGAGCCAAGGGAATCGATACAGCCACTTACTACGCACCTAAAGAATGTGCAAAAAAAGTAAGGCGAATCGTACTGCCGCCCAAAAATCGCCAGATCGTCGAGGAGTTCGTAACCATCCTCGGGATGAAAGAAAAATTCGAGCTCTGCGATGTGCCGATTCCCAATAAGGTTGTTTTGTACGGACCGCCGGGGACAGGCAAGACGCTAACCGCTTTTTATCTCGCATCCCGGCTCGAAATTCCGCTCGTGCTTGTGCGGCTGGACGCGATCATCCACAGCCACCTGGGCGAGACGGCGAGCAATGTCCGCAAAATTTTTGATTATGCCAAGTCGGAGCCGTGTGTACTGTTTCTGGATGAGTTTGACGCGATCGCCCGCACCAGAGACAACAACGATGAAGTCAAAGAAATGGCGAGGGTAGTCAATACGCTGCTGCAATGTCTCGATGAGTTCGACGGCAACAGTATTCTGGCGGCTGCCACCAATCTGGAGACCGAGCTCGATATGGCAATCTGGCGTCGCTTCGATACGAAAATGTCGTATTGTATGCCCGATGATGGGGCCAGGTCGGAGTATATCGGTCTCTTGATCGGCGACTTTGGACATGAAGAGCAGGTCCGAGCATACGCGCAGGAATGCTTGGCCGGCTGCAGCTATGCAGACATGGAGCAGGTCATGCTCAAGGCCAAACGCAAAGCGATAATCGAGGATCGGCCGCTTAGTGTTCTGCACGTAAAAGAAGCTTACGTCGAGTATGCGCCGCACACCTAAATGTATTTCACGACTTCCCGTTAATAACTCGGGAAGTTTTTTTGTGGAATTTAAGTGCAAACAATACAGGGTGGTTAGCAATTTAAACTTTTGGTAAATTATGTTGCCAAGATGATTCTAATGAACTATAATAACTATCGGGATTATCAGATTGAGTGGGTCAAAGGTATAGAAAGTTTCACTTTTTCTTCGGAAATGAATAGTTAGGCAAACCTATTGAAAGATAGGGACGCAAAGCTAAAGGGACTAACTCCTCAGGGATAAGTCAGCCAGCTGCACTTGAGTAATGGGTGAATTGCGGGCCTTTTGTCCTGTGTTCACCTTTTTTGTGTGACCTTGGAGAAGGAGATGAAGCAATGAGAGAGAGAAACCACACGGCTGTAACCTCGTTATTCCCTAGCGAGGATGGCGATCTGCAAGAGAGAGAAAGACTCCTGCAGCTTATCGAACAACTCGTCAGCGGAGTAGACGAGCTCAAGGATCCGGACCGAGTCAATCTTAAAGGGGAGAAGCTGCGTACCGAGCGCTTCTATGAGGATCTGATCCGCTCGAGCATCATCCCGCAGAGCGGCAAGCAGCTGGAGCAGGTAAACCGCGAGCTGCTCGAGCTGCTGCATGATCATCCGTACCATACACGCTACTTCCTGACGAATATCCTGCCGATGGCCAGTACGCCCGGCATCCTG
Organism: Paenibacillus jepli; assembly: GCF_047238105.1. NCBI lineage: Bacteria > Bacillati > Bacillota > Bacilli > Caryophanales > Paenibacillaceae > Paenibacillus > Paenibacillus jepli. The sequence continues at coordinate 910,224 of NZ_JBDFMD010000001.1, read as the reverse complement.
GGGATGATCACGGCGATGCTGGTCAATGGCAACAATCTGTGGGATGTCTATGGGCCTGCGGGTGCCGAAGCGGAGGTAAGGGTCATCAGCATGATGTCCAAGCTGGTCGGTTACGATGCCCACCGCAGCGGCGGATATACGACCTGGGGCGGGCAGGGCGCCGTCTTCACCGGCCTGCGTCTGGCGATCGCCAAGTTCGCACCGGAGGCCCCGCGCAAGGGCGTACCCGGCAATCTGTTCGCATTCTGCTCCGACTCGGCGCACTACAGCTTGTTCAAGTCGATGGAAGCGACAGGGATCGGCAGCGATCAACTGATCAAAGTACGTACGCGGGCGGACAGCGCGATGGATGTGGACGATCTCCGGGCGAAGCTGGAGAAGGTGATCGCAGGCGGCGGCATCCCGGTCTACATCGTCGCGACGACCGGCACGACCGATGCCATGGGCATCGACGATGCCGAGCTGATCTACGCGTCCGCAGCCGATGTTGCGGTGAGGCATGGGCTGCAGCGTCCTCATATTCATGCCGACTCGGCGCTGGGCGGCTTCTTCGCTTTCTTCAACGCGTATGATTTTGCGGACAATCCGCTCGGCTTCAAGCCGCAGGTCAGGGAGGCGCTGCAGGCCATCGCACGCAAGATGCGCCATCTGCAGTACGCCGATTCGCTCTGCTTTGACTTCCAGAAGCTCGGCCAGACACCTTACCTGACCAGTCTCTTCCTGGTCAAGGATGCGGCCGATCTCAGGCTGATCGATCTCCAGCCGGACGAGACCCCGTATGTGGGGCACCGCGGGTACGGACAGTATCATACGGGCTATACGCTGGAATGCTCGCGGATGGCCAGCTCGATCAGCATTTACAGTGCGCTGCTGGCTTTCGGCGTGGAAGGTTATCAGCGTCTGCTGGGGCAACTGGTCGAGGTCAACCTGACCTTCAGGGAAGTGCTCCGTACACAGCTGCCGGAGGCGATAGTTGTCAACGCGGACAACCCCGGCATCGTGACGCTCTTCCGGATCTATCCCGAAGGCGGGCCGGGCTTCGAGGAGGAGCTCTCCGGAAGCTGCAGTCTTGAGGAGATCGAGCGCACCAACCGTCTCAATGCATGCCTGTTCGAGGCGCTCGGCGAGCAGCGGGACCGTATTTTCTTCGGGGACACCAAGAAGCATCTGGTCGTACCGACTATCGACGGCGGCTTCACCGCATTATATGCGGCCAAAATATTCGTCATCTCCCCGTATACCGAGCCAGGAGATGTGTATGGAATAGTAGATTATCTGACAGAGCGGATCGGGAAAGCTTATGCAGCCTATGCGAATCCGTCGATCATCAGTAGGAGGTAGGACGTTGGAACAGCAGGATCAATCACCCCCCGCGAGGAGCTTTCGGGGCAGGATGCTCGTAAAAATCATGAGCAGCATATTAGTATTGGTGCTGCTCATCTGTACTGTATTTTGGATTACCGTATATCAGATGAACAAAAACCTTTCCGACAAGCTGGAAGATCAATTCGAGCTGCGGCTGACGACGAACATCCAGGCCGTAGCCAATTATCTGGCCGCGATTCCCGAGCAGGCATTCGATATCGATGGCCCGGATCATCCGGCCTATCATAAGATCAAGGCGCAGCTGGAGTCTTATCAGGACGATTATTCGCTGGAGAACGTCTATATCCTATGGCGCGCCGGGGAAAGGGAGCAGATCGTCATCCTGAGCGGTGTCGATGACGATTATGGCACCGAGTATCCATTCACGGACGAGATGAAGGCGGCGCTGGAGACGGACAGGCAGATCGTAAGCTCAATCTACGAAGACGAGTACGGCATCCACAAATCCGTCTTTATCCCTTTGAAAGACGCGAGCGGGCAAAATGCCGGCCTGGCCGGCATCGATCTCGACGCCTCCGTCGTGCCGGAGACGAGAGCGACGGTGTACACCGTAACGCTGGTAATTATGATCATCGTGGCGGTGGTCGGGGCGTTGGTCGCTTACTTCATCAGCCGCAGTATAACCAGGCCGATCATTCGTCTTGCCCAGGGCACGGAAAAGGTAGCCTCCGGATTCTTGTCGGAGCAAGTCTCGATCCGGCGGTCGGACGAGATCGGCAAGCTGGCGAAGGCATTCGAAGACATGCGCAGCAATCTGGAGACGCTGATCCGGCAGATCTCGGCCTCTGCTCAGACGGTGACTGCGACCAGTGCCCAGCTGTACCAATCATCGGAGGAAATGAACACCAGCTCGCAGCAGCTGGCGGGCACGATGAATCATATGCATGAGGGCGTGGCTGAGGTCGCATCATCGATTACTGGCAGTGCCGCTGCGATCGGCGAGGTCCATACCGACCTGGCGGCAGTCAACCAGGAAGTCCGATCGATGCAGGAGATGGCCCGGGCGGCCGGCACCCAGTCGGCAGAAGGTCAGCAACTGGTCGAGCAGACGCTGCGGCAGATGGATGCGATCCAGCAGGAGATGCGGCAGTCCCAGGAGGCGGCGACACAGCTCGATTCACGGTCCAGGGAGATCGGTGAGATCATCACGATCATCACGGATATCGCCCAGCAGACCAATCTGCTCGCGCTCAATGCTTCTATCGAGGCAGCGCGTGTCGGCGAGCATGGCAAAGGCTTTGCCGTTGTAGCTGACGAGGTCAAGAAGCTGGCCGACCAGTCGTCCAAAGCTGCCGGCTCAGTGACCGAGCTGATCTCCGGGACGCAGCATGACAGTGTGCTCGTCCTGCAGAGCATCTCTCAAGGGTCTCAGGCCGTGGAGCAGGGCCAAGTCTGGATCCGGGACATGTATGACAATTTCAATCTGATCTACAGCGGCATCTCGGCGTTCTCGGAACGGATGGATCATCTGCAGCTGGCGCTCGACAAGGCCGATCGTTCCTTTGAGGTCATCGCCGGGTCGATGCAGAGCATCTCGGGGATAACGCAGGAGCAGTCGGCAGGCTATGAAGAGGTGGCAGCTGCGGTCCAGCAGCAGAGCGCGACGATGCAGGAGATTACGAGCGCGATCCGCCATTTGACGGAGATGGCAGAGGAGCTGCAGACGTCGGTACGTCGCTTCAAGATCGCGGATCGGACATAAGATGCGATGATAAGGGCAGCCTGGCAGCAGGCTGCCCTTTGGGTTTGCCGCAATACATTCCTTGACAAAGTTAAAAGTAATCATTACAATTAAAACGTTGATTTTATAATAGTAATAATTACGTATATGTTGAGGGGAATCGGACAATGGGAAACAGAAAGAAATCGGCATTATTACTCATGATGATTGTTGTGCTGCTCCTGCTGGCGGCTTGCGGCAATCCGGCGGAGAACAGGGAGGAGACGGATGCCGCACCTGTGAATGCAGCGCCTGCGGGCAATAGCGGAGGCAATCTGGCTGCAGGGGAAGAAGAGATCTTCCAGGCTGTAACTGCGAAGGATGTGACCGGCGAGACGATCGCGGCTGACGAGCCGGTAGTGAAGGTGGCGTGTATCGTGTCGCTCTGTGTCGATGTGCTTGCCGAGCTGGGTATGGAGCCGGTGGCCGTCGCCGAAGGCGGCGTCCGGGTGATCGCCAGCGCACCGGAGTTCTACGGGAGCAAGGGCGAGACCTTCCCGTCGATCGGCGGCAGCTTCTTCGAGCCGAGCCTGGAGGACCTTGTCACTGCCGCACCGGATCTCGTCATCGGTCTGCAGGGTGTGCATGATGCCTTGCGCGAGGGGTTGGAAGGGATAGCGCCACTCTACCTGGCCAATCCGGTGCATTATAACGATTCGCTCGCCATCCTGGAGACGATCGGCCAGCTCACCGGCAGGACAGAGGAGGCCGCGGCTGCGCAGCAGCGGTTCCAGGACAAGCTGGAAGGCGCTTCCGCCGAGGCTCCCAAGGACAAGAAGGCGCTGATCATCTACGGCTCGGATGTGAATTTCTCGGTCATCACTGATTCGGGTCTCGGCGGTACGGTCATGAAGGAGATCTCGGACTATCCATGGAAAGTCGAGAAGCCGGAGGACGATCCATTCGGAGAAGGCGCTGTTCCTTATTCGCTGGAGCGTCTGCTGACGGAGGATCCGGACGTCATCTTCGTGCAGAGCTACACGTTCAGTCCGGACGCCGCGCCAATCTCCGAGCAGCTGGCGGCATCGCCGCTATGGGAGAAGCTCGCAGCGGTACAGAGCGGACAGGTCCACGAGGTTCGCTCGCCGATCTGGGGCGACGGCAGGGGGACGCGCTCCCTGGGCATCCTGATCGACGAGTCGATGGCGATCCTCTATCCGGATCTCCAGTAGGAGGCACGGCTTTGATAACAGAGGAGACACGTCATGTGACCGGAAGAAAAGTGATTCTTCCGGTTTTTCTGATGCTCGTCGCACTGGCATTGACGATGGCGATCGGACTGAGATCGGGTACGCCGTTCTTGAGCTGGAAGGCACTAGCGGAGCTCTTGTGGGCAGGAGGCGGCGAGGAGCTCGCCCGTACCATCGTAATCGACATCAGACTGCCGCGCTTCCTGCTGGGCCTGATCGTCGGCGCGCTGCTGGGAGCGGCAGGCACGCTGATGCAAGGTGCGCTGAACAACCGGCTGGCAGGACCGGAGCTGCTAGGCATATCAGCGGGGGCTTCGCTGGCTGTGGCCGCGATCACCGTGCTGCACATGCCCATACCGTTTCACCTGCATCCGCTGCTGGCGCTGGCGGGCGGTCTGGCTGGCGGGCTTGTCGTCGTCCTGGCTGCCAAAGGAAGCAAAGGCGCGACAGGCATGCTGCTCGTAGGGATGGCCGTATCGGCCATGCTGAACGGGCTGTTGGTCGTCTTGATCACATTGGGCACCGGCAACGATGTGAATCTGCTCTACACATATCTGCTCGGATCACTGGCCAATCGCGGATGGGATCAGGTGCTGCGGATCCTGCCCTGGACTGTGCTCATGCTGCCATTGGCACTAGGACTCGCCCGCTCGGTCAATCTGCTGCAGCTCGGCGACGAGACAGCTGCCGGTCTGGGGATCAAGGTCGATCGAGTCCGACTGCTCGTGCTCATCGTCTGTGCACTGCTGGTCGCAGTGACGGTGGCGCAGTGCGGCCCGATCGGCTACATCGCGCTGCTGGCTCCACATCTGACCAGAGCCATCATACGGTCGCAGGATGTGAGGCTGGTGCTGCCTGTATCGGCTGTATGCGGCGCGGCGCTCCTGACAGCGGCCGATCAGTTGGCCCGGCTGTGGCTGGAGCCGATGGAGCTTCCCGTTGGCGTATGGACGACGCTGATCGGCGGTTCTATTTTCCTGGTGTATATCGTGAGTAGAAGAGGAGGGGGAATCCATGGCTAGGCTCCTCGGCTCAGGCTCGGGAACGTTCGGCACCCGGCGTTTTCTGTGGACCCTCGCCGTGTTGTCGGTGCTGCTCCTGTCACTGGTTCTGCTCCATCTTGCATTTGGCCGGACTGTCATGTCGCTGCCAGAGGTAGCCGGGGCGTTGCTCAACCTGTCTGAAGATCCTGCTGGCCGGCACATCGTCTGGAATCTGAGACTGCCGCGCGTGCTGATCGCGATCGCTGCCGGCGCGATGCTGGGCCTCGCGGGAGCGATCCTGCAGATCGTGCTTCGCAACCCGCTGGTCGAGCCGGGGCTGATCGGCGTATCGGCTGGTGCCGTACTGTCCATGGTGCTTGCGATGCAACTGCTGCCGGCCGCTTCGCTCTCCGGCAATCAATTGTCGTTCCTTGCCATGGCAGGAGGGATCCTGACGGTGCTTTTCATCTACCTGCTTAATGGCTGGAGAGGCAACAGCGGCGCAAGGCTGGCTTTGACGGGCATCGTGGCGACCTCGATCCTCCAGTCGCTGACCTCCCTGCTGCTGCTCCGGCAGCAGCAGGGGCTCGCTTCGATCCTGCTGTGGAATTTCGGCTCCCTCAATGGACGGGTCTGGACGCATTGGCATCATTTATGGCCGTGGGGGCTGACCTTTGTCATCCTGGCGTTGCTGCTGGCCCGTCGAGCCGCTGTGCTCCGGTTCAGCGATGATACAGCCGTGGGACTGGGGCTCGCGGCCGGCCGGACCAAGCTGATGCTGCTGCTCGTGGCCGCAGCGCTGACAGCGTCGGCCGTATCGGTTGTAGGCGCGATCGGCTTCATCGGTCTCATCGGTCCGCATATCGCCGGACGGCTCGTCGGGGGACATCCGATGCGGCTGTTTCCGGTCAGCGCATTATTCTCGGCTGCCCTGCTGACAGCGGCAGATTGGGCGGGGCAGAGCGTCACATTGACGCTGACCCTGCCTGGCCTGGAGCATCGCGTCTCGAGCTTGCCGGTCGGGGCAGTGACGACCTTGCTCGGCGCACCGTTCTTCCTCTATCTCCTGCGTCACAATTTTATGAATCGGCGAAGTGAATAAAACATACAGCCACTGTTCTCTAATTAGGGGAGCAGCGGCTTTTTTGCAAATATAAGCGTACATGATTTTCTCATCAACTTAGCTTTTATTTCTCCGGAATGAAACACGCTGCGCCTTATGCTTACGAAGCCAGTTTTGCTTTGCAAAACTCTTAGGCGAAGCCGTTTCACCTTGGGTATAATGGTTTTGAAAGAAATTCCGTTTTTCGATTCGCACCGAAGCACAACAGGGTAAGTGGGTAATGAGTATTTACATAATCTATCACAGGTTGAAGGAGTGGATGCGTATGTCAACCATGATCGTGTTTCCGCAGCTCTCGGAGGAGGGGATCCGTCGGATCCGGGAGGCGGCTCCCGAGGTTACAGTCGTGATCGCGGATCAATCGGAAGATCTCGCGGCTGACCTGAAGTCGGCAGATATCATCTGCGGCTGGAAGGGTGAAGCAGAGAAGGCTTGCGAAGCAGAGGATACGAGCATCAAGTGGGTGCAGGCGTGGGGAGCGGGGATCGACAGGATGCCGCTCGCGCTCATGTCGCGGCGCGGCATCGCACTGACGACGGCCAGCGGCGTGCACCCTCACCCGGTGTCGGAGACGGCGCTGGCGATGATCCTGGCCTTCGGCCGCAAGCTGCATATCTCGATCCGCAATCAGGCAGAGCGGCATTGGGAGAACCCCGGCGGACTTACGGAGATCTACGGCAAGACGATGGGGATCGTCGGCGTTGGCGCGATAGGAGAGGAACTCGCAAGGATGGCCAAAGCATTGGGGATGACGACGCTTGGCGTCCGGCGCTCGGCCGCGCCCGTCGACACGATCGACCGGATGTATGGCCTGGACGATCTGGATACGGTATTGGCCGAGAGCGACGTCGTCGTGGCGATCATGCCGCTGACCGATGAATCGCATCATATGTTCGGCCGTGAGCAGTTTGCCCGGATGAAGGAGACAGCCATCTTCATCAATGTGAGCCGCGGAGCAACAGTCGACACCGATGCGCTGGTCGATGCGCTCCGCAGCGGAGTCATCGCGGGCGCCGGTCTGGATGTCTTCGAGCAGGAGCCCCTGCCGGCAGAGCATCCGTTGTGGACGCTCAGCAACGTGATCATGACCCCGCACAACGGCGGCGTTACAGACCGTTACGAAGAGCGGGTACTGGATATCTTCCTGGCCAATCTGGCGACTTATCTGAAAGAAGGCAAACCCTCCATCAATCTGGTTGATACAGAACGGCAGTATTAGATGCTTTCGATCAATAATGAACATCTGGTCCGAACAAACGGGTATCTAAATGCAAGATGACCGTTTTTTACAAGAATGAGACCATGCGGCTGGTCCATAATAGGGGGGCAGGCATACGTAATTGAAATAGGAGGATCAAAGAATGATGAAACCAACCATTTCTGTGCTGACGATCGGAGTAGATGATCTGGAGAGATCTCTGCACTTTTATCGGGATGGACTCGGTTTCCCGACTGAGGGGATCATCGGCCGGGAGTTCGAGCACGGCGCTGTGGCCTTCTTCGAGCTGCAGGGAGGGCTGAAGCTGGCGATCTGGCAGCGCAAGGATCTGGCTCATGAGGCCAAGGTACCGCCCGGCGCACCCAGCTCTACCGAGATGACGATCGGCCACAACGTCGGCAGCGCCGAAGAGGTCGATGCGATCATGGCGCAGGCCGAGCGGGCGGGAGCGGTCATCCCGGATCCGGCGCATCACACGTTCTGGGGCGGGTACTCCGGCCATTTCCTGGATCCTGACGGCCATCTGTGGGAGATTGTCTGGAACCCTGCCTGGGAGCTGGTGGATTAACGAGGATTTACCGGATCGTCAAGGATGCCGTTTCATCGAATGCCGGCGCCAGCTCGTTATAGTCAAACAACTGCTCAATATGAAACACACCGCCCGGTGTCTCGCTGCTGCAAAGATGCGTGGCGACTGCTGCCGCAGCGAGAGCGGTGACCTCGGATTCATGACGGCCGGTCAAGATGGCTTCGGCTATCGCGTACTGACCGTTGCGGCTGCCATGTGCCTCGACCTTGATTGCGAAGATCGGCTGGCCGATCCGGATATTCGAGAAGGCGCGGATCGCCAGGGCTTGGAGACGGGGGCTGCGGAGCAGGTACAGGAGGCCGAGCTGCTTGGCGGCGGCCATCGTATCTGTCAGCCATCCGGGATCCAGAGAGAGTCTCGTGGATACCTCCGGGACATGCAGTGTCCGCGATAGGATGTGTTGATCGGCGAAGTTAAAGCGGTACGCCCGTCGTGAGCCCAGCGACCCGCCGTAATCTACCCTCCTGCCGTCGCCCATGCTGGATCTTCTCATTTCTTCTCCTGAATGGTGTGTTCGCGCTGTGAAATCAGTGGCGGCGTTGTCCAGTGTCCAGGCCAGGGCGGCCTCGCCGTGGTCATCGCCCATCCCGAGCAAGACGCTGATCTCGATGCGTTTCGTCGTATCAACAAGACTGTGCACATGCTTCGCCAGCAAGTTGGTCAGCCCCGGAGCGAGACCGACGCTCAGTACAGCCGTCGAACCGCTGCCGGCTGCCGTCTCATGGAGAGCCTCTACTTGAGAGAGGAAGCGGTAATCCGCCGAGACGTCGATATAATGGATCCCTCTGTCCAGGCATGCCCGGACAAAAGTTGTATGCTGCTGATCCATACACATGATGACCAGACGCACATCCTCTAGCAACGCAGCCTCCGTCTCTTTAGACACATCAATCGCCATCGGAAGGATGCGTCCTTCGCTTGGCTCGCAGAACGCCTCCGCCTTCACAAGATTTCTGCCTGCAGCGATAACCTGCCCCGGATAACGTTTCGCCAGCTCCAGAGCGATCCTGCCGCCGACATGGCCGTAACCCCCAATGACAACGATCTTTTCATTCATAGCCGCTTTCCTTTCTGCTTTTAGAACCGTTGTGCGGCTCCAGCATGTCATTCAATATCGCCAGACTTTTCTCAAATGCCCGGATCTCCTGCTCGCTCAGTTGCGTGCGAAGGCGATCATAGAATTGATGATGGACAGCCTCGTGGGCCGTGTAAGCCTCCTTTCCTAGCGGAGTGAGGGAGAGCAGGGTGGAGCGAGCGTCCTCGGGATGAGGCGTGCGGGACACCAGTCCTTTGGTTTCCAATCGCTGGATGAGCTGTGTGATCGCGCCCTTAGTCACGCCCAAGCGGGCCGCCAGGTCACTCATCAGGATAGGAGCCTGGATGCCGATCGCATCGATGGTATGAATTTCGCTTGGCGACAGGGTGCCGGCGCTGCCAAACGTGTGGGGCTGACGCTCCAGCCTTCGCAGCTGCATGATCAGCCGGCCGAGACTTCGACTGCCTTGATTGGCTTCCTCGTTGTGCTGGTTCTCCATATGTGCTTTGAAATGTGTCATGCATTTAGTTTAGTATCTAAACTATAAAACGTCAAGAGCCGGGGCCAGCAAGTCCCCCATGACCGCAATTGAAAAGTAATCCAGGCTTTTTGGTATGTTATGGTTAGGAAGGGTTAGCAATGTTGAAGGAGGTAGGGCAATGAGAAGAGTCATCTATTCCCAAATGGTATCTCTGGACGGCTTCATCGAAGGACCGAGAGGGGATATCAGCTGGAGCGCGCCGGATGAAGAACTGTTTGCCTACATTCAGGATAGGGAAGCGCAAGTCGATATGCATTTGTACGGTAGACACACCTATGAGAATATGGCGGCTTATTGGCCGACGGCAGATGAGCAGCCTTTGGCAACGGCGCAGGAGATTGCGTTTGCCCAGTCATGGAAGCAGGTGGAGAAGGTCGTATTCTCCAGGACGCTGGAGGGTGTGGAGTGGAACAGCAGGCTTGTCCGCGACAACATCCAGCACGCGGTTGAGGACCTAAAGGCAAGGAGGGGCGGCGATATGCTCCTGGGCGGCGCTGGCTTGGCGGCTACCTTTATGGAGCTTGGATTGATCGACGAATTCCATCTGTATACCCACCCCGTTCTGCTAGGCGATGGCAAGCCATTTTTCCCCGCACTTCAGCACAAGGTCGGGCTGGAGCTCGTGGAGGCGCGCCGATTCGGGGGCGGTGTCGTGATGCTGCATTACCGGAGACAAGGCGAGAGAGGAGCGGGTGCTGATGGCTAAATGGATCTCGCAAATGATGGTATCGGCGGACGGTTTTTTCGAGGGACCCGACCGGGAGATCGGTTGGCATCAGGTGGACGGGGAGTACAACGCCTATACATCCGGTCTGCTGGAATCGGTAGAAGCCATCCTCTTCGGCCGGGTAACATACGAGCTGATGGCCGATTATTGGCCGACCGCAGCAGCGGTGGACAACGATAGGGTCGCCGGGCATATGAACCGTCTGCGGAAGTATGTGGCCACTCATACGCTGCAGCATGCGAGCTGGCACAATACAACTGTGCTGAGCGGCGACATCGCGGACAGTTATGTCGGGCTGCAGCCGCCCGGCGGCGGGGATGTGGCCATCCTGGGCAGCGGCACATTGGCAGCGTCGATGTCGCAGGCCGATCTGATCGATGAGTATCAACTGATCGTCAATCCGGTCGTACTGGGCAGCGGCCGGCCGTTCCTGAGCCGTCTGAACCCGCGCATGCGTTTGGAGCTGGCGGAGGTCAAGGCGTTCCGTTCGGGCAATGTGCTGCTCGTTTATCGTTCGCTGACCGCTCGCCGCTGAGTTGTGCCGAGCGGTGGCAGCCAGGCAGGTAGGAGTACCGTTTCGGCAGGTTCTGTGCGGTTCCCATCGTCTAAAGTGGCTGTATTGGGAGAGAGCTCCGGCTGTCAGTAGAAGCGGGCGGGACATAGCGCCTACGGGAACCGCGTACGTTTGTCCCCAAGCTGACCTATCATGCTAAGCGGACCCAGCAGGCGCTACTTGCGCAAAAAGCGTGGAATGCCAAACAGCAAAATATAGTTTGCACTTCTTACAAAAAATGAGTACACTCTAAAATAAGTGTACTCATATTTCTTCAAGGGAGGCAAGCCTGATGGACACAATCATTCAAGCGTATGAGAGCGGAGTAGTGAAGCTGAGCAAGGCTGCAGAGGCATTCCCGCCGGAGCAGCTAGACTATCGCAGCTCTGCCGACAGTTGGACGATCCGCGAGATCATCGTCCATGTCGCCGATGCCGAGATAGTGGCGGTGCACCGGATGAAGAGCGTCATCGCCGAAGAAAGGCCGCTCCTGACGGCGATTGATGAGAAGAAATGGACCACCCGTTTGGCCACTCAGACGCAAGATCCGCAGCTGGCCATCCAACTGTTCGCAGTGCTCCGCCAAGGGATGGCAGCGGTGCTGCGTGAGTTAACGCCTGCGGATTGGGAACGCACGGGCGTGCATACGGAAGCCGGGATCCAGACGCTGCAGCAGATCGTGGAAGGCTATACCGAACATCTGCACGTGCATCTGCGGCAGATCGAACGGGTGCAGCATGCTTATCACGCCAGCCGGAAGCAAGCGGACACCTAGAACTTACACAGACGGGAGACCATGATGGGATTAAGGGAGCGCAAGAAAGAAGAAACAAGGAGAGCCATCCTGGAGCAAGCTGCCCGGCTGTTCGAAGCCAAAGGCTACCAGCAGGTAACGACTGCGGAGATTGCACGTGCAGCAGGGATCGCCGAAGGTACGCTGTTTAACTATTATCGCAATAAAGGGGAACTCTTCGTCGCTGCGGTCATGCCGCCTTCCGATGATCCGCAGGCAGCCGATATCGTGCTGTCACAGATGAGCGCCCGGCACCTGACTGCGACGATCGTTGCCATGCTGGATCAGGAATTGGCCAAGATGAAGCAGGTAAGCCGTGGGCTGCTGCGGGATTATTTCGCGCTCGTCTACAGTGGCGCTTCCATCGACAGTGCTGAAGCCCGCAGCGGCCTGTTTGCCGCAGACGACCGCATGCTGCAGCAGATGATTGCTTTTTTGGAGGTGCAGCGAGAAGCTTACCCCGAAGCATTGGCGGAGCTCGACATGCAGACCGCATCCACTTGCATCTTCGGCTGCGTCGTTACTCTGCTCTCCCAGTATGTGCTGATGGAGGAGTGGACCTATGAGGCGCTGCTGCAGGCGATGCATGATCAGATCTTGTTTGTATTGACAGGTCATATCCGCGAAGACGTTTCGAATAGGAGGTGAACTGGATGCGACTAGATGAAGCGCTGCCGCTGCTCCAGCGAACGCCTGATGTGCTGGAGGCGCTGCTCGCCGGACTTCCGGAGCCTTGGTTGACCTGCCATGAAGGCGCCGACACCTGGGACGCGACAGAAGTGCTCGCGCATCTGGTGGAGGCCGAGCGTACGAATTGGATGCCGCGCCTGCGAGGGATGCTCACGGGCAGCGGCGCGAAGCTGCCGGCTTTCGACCGGTTCGCGCATAAGCAGCGGGTCAGCGGGCAATCCCCCGACCATCTGCTGCTTGCTTTCAGGAGAGAGCGTACATCCAGCCTGGAGCTGCTGCATGAGATGAACGTAGATAAGGAGCAACTGGCTCATACAGCGGTGCATCCGGAGCTAGGCAACGTCAGCGTGAGCGAGCTGATCGCCACATGGGTTGTCCACGATATGACGCACCTGAGTCAGATCCTCAGGGTGATGGCGGGCCGTTACCGGGCGGATGTCGGACCGTGGTCCGCTTACCTGAGTATTATCCAGCCGCGATGAAGCGGCTCTTTTCAACCCCGAAAAATGAGTATACTCATTTTAAAATTATTAAACAGAAAGAGGTCTGCGAGATGAACAATAAAGCTCCACGGATTGATTGGTCCTATGAAGGCAAAACCGATTTCTCCGCAGGCACAGGCGCGTACGATTCCGAACGCTGGCTGAGTTTGTTATCAGCGCTGATCATTCCAGCTTTTGTAGCGGTTATGATAGGGCGGGGAGATGTATCGTGGTCGATCGCCCAGATCATCGTTGCTCTGGTGTTGGCTGCCGACATCAGCGGCGGACTCGTCTCCAATGCCCTTAATTCCTGCAAGCGATTCTATCACACGCCGCCCAAGCCGCATGAAGGGAAGACCGGTCGTGTCCTGAAGCATCCCGTCTGGTTCAGCATCCTTCATCTTCATCCGGTGGTCGTCGGCCTATGGCATGGCGGGGGAGATTGGATATATGGCCTATCCTGGTACATCATCTATCTCCTATCTGTTGCTCTGGTGCTCATGACGCCGCTGTACTTGCAACGCCCTGTTGCCATGCTGCTGATCATGGTGGCCTTCCTAATTAATGGCTATGTCGTCGATGCCGTCCCGGGCTTTGAGTGGCTGATGCCGCTGTTGTTCATTAAGATCGTCTATGGCCATCTGGTTCGCGAAGAACCGTATCGCAGATGAGGGAGTGAGGTGGGATGAAAACCGTACTGATTGCCGGCGCATCCGGGTATCTCGGCCGCTATGTGGTCCAAGAGTTCAAGCGTCAGGGCTTCCGGGTCCGGGTAGTGGTGCGACGGCCAGAGGCCCTACAGCAGGAAGGCCCGTTCCTGGCTCCTGCCATCGCAGATCTGGCCGATGAGATATTCGTCGGCGAACTGACCCGGCCTGAGTCGCTCCGTGGGCTCTGCGACGGGGTGGATATCGTCTTCTCGTCTGTAGGGATTACCAGACAACAGGAAGGCTTCACCTATGAGGATGTCGATTTTGGTGCGAATATGAATCTTTTGTATGAGGCAGTCCGAGCGAGTGTACAGCGATTCTTGTTTATATCAGTGTTCCAGGCGGAGCAATTCCGTCATCTGGAGCTGGTGGAAGCCAGGGAACGGTTCGTAGAAGCATTGACCGGATCGGGTCTCTCGTATACGATTATCAGACCAACAGGATTTTACTCTGATTTGACCGAACTGCTACACATGGGTGCAAAAGGGGTGATCATGCTGCCCGGCAAGGGAGATTGCCGGATGAATCCGATCCACGGAGCCGATCTTGCCCGATTCTGCGTGCAGTCGGCGGAGGGCGGGCCTCCCGAGCTATCGGTCGGCGGGCCGGAAGTGTTCACCTACCGGGAGCTGGCTGAGCTGGCAGGCACGCTCGTCAGCAGAACTCCCAGGCTGCTCCGGCTGCCCCATTGGCTGATCGCGGCGGGCCTGGCGATTCTGAAGCGGGTGAACCATCCGCTACACGGGGCGGCGGCCTTCCTTAGCGCCGTCACGACGACCGATTTGATAGCGCCGGCAGCAGGGGAGAAGCGGCTCTGTCCGTATTTTGAAACGTATCTATCCGATCAGGAGAAGAGGAGGAAGCGGCCATGAAGACAGTGTCGCTCATGATGAAGCATCTTTTTTGGGCCAATCGCCAGGTTGTGGAATTATTGGAGAAAGGTGAAGTGCAGGATCCGGCAGCGCTCCGGCTGCTTCGGCACATGGCGGTAGCGGAGCAGGTCTGGCTGATCCGCCTGAATGGCGGCAGCACGCGGCATCTGACCTTGTGGAAAGACGGCGTGCAGTCCGATATTGCTGCCATGATGAGAGACAACGAGCGGAGCTATAATCAGTATCTCGAGACGCTCACCGAGCAAAAGCTGGATAGCATCGTGACCTATACCAATCAGCAGGGGACGCCTTTTGAAACTTCAGTCCGCGAGATTGTGACGCATGTCGCGCTGCACGGCCAGTATCACAGAGGACAGTTCAACCGGATGATGGTCTCATCGGCCCAAAAGCCGCTCGTCTTCGATTATATCGCGTTTGCGAGGTTATGAGCAGTGATTTGATTTTAGTTGCAGCAGAACGGGGGGAATCTTGTGAATAAGCCGCCCAACGATACCACTCCGAGTTTCTCCCGTTTCGATAACGAAACAAGGGAAGAGAAGGAAAAGGCGTATCTGAATTTCGAGGCGTCGCAGCGAATCCGGGACCGGCGGGAGGAGCGGCTGCGACCGTTCATGAAGGCCGGGAAATTATTGCTGGCAGCTGCATCGCTGCTTCTGATCATCTGGGCCATCACGTCAGCTATCTGGGCCATCCCGTTACGGGTTTCTCAGGAGTACCCCGCTGTTATGCTGAGAATGGAAGATCCGTCCGTGGTGGAACCAACGAAGATCCGGATCGAAGGCCAGTGGAAGCGCCGGCTGTTCGCCGATCCCCGGTTTGAGGGATCTATGGTCATCGATAGCTTTGAGCATACGGCCACGACAGAGCTCGCCGATCTCACTTTCATTACAGACGCACACAATAACAAATTTGGTTACTTAACGTATGTGGATTTTGAAATCGGGACGTTGGATGTGCAGACCCTCGGTTTGATCTGGCAAGTGAATCGGATGGAAGAGGTAGCCATCTGGGTCTTCGAGCCTCTGACTGGCGACCGTAAGAGTACCAAGGATCTCATGATTGCGGGACCTGCCGAATCCAGAGAAGAAGCAGTTGCGATTATTGAGCGGCACACCAGGTACGGAGAACCTTAGAAGCAGGTCATCCAGGCATGCCCTTGCGGGAACTGGCTCATTAATGAGCGTTTTAGCCAATCTTTTTCCTGCGGTTCCAGGAGGGGGAGCATCATTCGAAAATCCTGGTGATCTTTCTCCCGGATTTGGGACGAGCCTCCCTTATAAAGAAGCTGAATTTCCGGTCTCAAATAGGGTATGCCTGCGGCTGTTTTCAACACGATATCATCCATCGGTTTTCGAATGGATGGCTCTCTTTTATAAATCCAAGTGTTATCTATACGATCAATAATCATCAGTTGAAATGCCCACGGCGCATCGCCGCTCTTACTGATCCAGACATCGCTGGTCGCTTCCAGAAATTCACCCTCCTCCCAAAGCTCCAGTTTCCCATCCTCGGCCTTGTACAACCTCCAATCACGCGCTAGATGCTGATAGACTATTAACTGCTCTTCACGGATTATACTGATATCGATGTCGCTATGTGTTCTTGTCTGCTTGCCAACGTGCAAATCAAGGGCCCATCCTCCTGACATATACCACCGAGCCGGGATGCCGGCAAACATCGCGTTAATTTGCGCAACAGTCAGGGGCCGCCAATTTTCAATATCTGTCCTCATCGGTTGTCCTCCCATTCATATGAGGTTAGTTGAGATCTTATATCTTACACCCATTCAGCCGCCTCAGCAAGGCGTCAGCCGGACCAGCAGCTTGTCCCGGGGAAACTTGGTTAATTCTGTGAAAATGTTAATCTTCTGGACAAGGGGAGCTGTGTTATAATCGTTTCTGTGAATAATGACATAGGCATATCGACCCATACTTGCATTGGGAGGTACATATGATCATACGATACACTTCCAGAAACAATCTGCTTGCTGTAGTGGCAGGGCTATTCCTGCTGAGTTGCTTACTGCTCTCTTTCTCTCCCGAGAAAGCTAATGCCGCTGCTCAGCCGGAGATCCGGGTGGACGGAGAGAATATACAGTTATCTGCACCTGTCCTTCATCGCGACGGACGATTGTATGTGCCAGCGTCTTCGATCGCGGAAGAGTTCGGCGCAGCGGCAAGCTGGGACGGGAAGAATGAGGAGCTGACGATTCAGACGCAGGCCAAGGATACCGTCATTCTGGGCAACGAGCTGCCGGTCGTCTATCTGAGTGAAGAGCGTCTGGTCATGGATGCGGTTCCATTCTTGTCCGGCGGCAGACTGTACGCCCCGCTGCGCGAGTTGACGGAGCTATTGCACGGACAGATGCATTTCGACGCCGATGCGGAGATTGCACACTTGACCCGGCTGAAGCCGGAGCAGGTCAGCACCGACAACGGACTGGACGCGATCAGCCAGGCGTATGGCATCTCTCGGCAAGAGCTGCTGCGGCGCAATGGTCTGGATGGCAAGGGTGAGCCGGAGCACGGGTCCGTGCTCAAAGTCGTCATCCCTTCGTTCTATGACCGCGTAGCCAAACCGTACACGGAAGCGGAGCACGAGCTGCTGGCCAAGATCACTATGGTCGAGGCGGGGCACGAATCATACGAAGGCCAACTGGCGATCGCCAATGTCATCCTGAACCGGGTGGCTCACAGCCAATTCCCTGATTCGATCCGCAGCGTCATCTATTCCGGCAAGCAGTTCCCGCCGGCCCATAATGGTCTCCTGGACCGGAGCAAGCCGCATACCAGCGCGCTGAAGGCCGCCAAGGACGCACTGAACGGCAGGAATAACGTACCCGGTGCTGTTTACTTCTACAATCCGAAGGTGACCAAAGGCTCATTCTGGTCCGGCCTGACGACGGTGAAGACGATCGGCAATCATCGGTTCGCTAAATAATAAGAAAGTCAGTTTCTTTGCGCCAACCGCAACAAAGTCTGGGGCAAAGGCAGGCTGCAATCATTTAATGCGCATGCTTCACTCCGAAGCATGCGCTTTTTTTCTCTTCCGGGGCTCTGGCTTCGAAATGCTGAGTGGAAGTATATGTTGAATGGTGGGTTCAGAGCTCTCACTCGCCGCCTCGATAAGTGCAAAAGTACATCTAAAAGCGCCGAAAATCTCCTATTGACCTTGGGTAAGTGCAAAAAGTACATTTAACTTATTCAGAATTGTAACAATATGGATAAAACACTTAATTTAGATGCACTTTTTGCATCTAGGGTCTGAGCTTCAAGTCAACGCTACCCTAGAATCAGCTGACGGACACCGTCCCGCTGACGGACGCCGTTACAAGCGCCAGCATGACGCTTGTGACGGCGAAGTCGTTTTTGCTCGGTCAGTGTCAGGAGACAAAGAAGACGATGCCTTGGCCCAGCTCGGCCGCTTGCTTATACAGCTCGGAGACCGCTTCGAGATTCGTCGCCAGGTAGTCGAAGAACTCCTCGCTGTCTTCATCTGTAAAGACGGGATACACTTGGTTACTAGCGAGCTGATCGATGTCATACCGCGCGCGAAAGTCTTCTCTGGTGAAGCCTTTTAGCGCTTGGGCAGCTTCTGCGACCTGACCGGGCAGCAGATAAAAGGCGCCAAACTCGCCAAACTCGATCGCCTGGGCGTCCAGCATCGGCACGACATAGCCAAGGGGCGGCTCGCCGTCCGCGATGTCTCCGCACAAAACGAAATGAATGGCCTGCCAGCTTTTGTCGATGTCCAGACTTGGGCGCTCATAAGGGTTCAGATCCTCCAGCTCAAGCCCGCCATGTGCAAGCTGACCCGCTTCCTCCCTGCTGACTGCGGAAAAATAACCGATCATTCCCATTGCAACTCACACATCCTTAATCGATGTAAAAGTAATTCTCGCCGATATGGATATCTTCCAGCGAATCGTCCTCGTGCACGAAGAAGAGCTCCGTCTCTACCCGGCCGTCCCGGTAAGCGAGGACAATCGTATTGCCGGTAATGCGATAAGAGCCGCTCGTGGAGGATCCTGCGGACCCATGAGTCGGGGCTCCGCCCTGGACAGAGCCGATCATGACCTTGTCGCTCTCGAAGTTGCCATTGGCCTGGAACGTGATAGTCGTGCTCCAGGAGGTTGCACCGCCGGAGATGCCGACCAGTCCGGAGAAACCGCGATAGATATACGAATCCGACAGCCTGAGATTGCTGCTGACCGGCTTGACTCTCGCCATCTCGACGTCGTCGATGAACAGCTTGCCGTCACGTCGCTCGATCGTGTGGACGGAGCCGCCGGCGATCGTCAGCTTGCCGCCGCTGATCGTATAGCTGCTGCACGTATCCTTGGTGCAGTTGATCGTCTCCGGTCCGCCATTTACCGGCGTACCCACGACAACTTTGCCCCCGGAGAGGAATGTGTACATATCCCAGCACATGCCGCCGCACTCCGAGCCGTCAAAGTCGGAGCGGAAGCCATAGTACATGCCCTGCAGGTTATTCAGGTCTATCGCATCGGAAGCGGCCGGTTTATAGACACCGCTCCCGGCAGGGGCTGCCGGTACATTCACCGGCGGATTGGCGGCCTCGGCTGCCTCGATCTGAGCTTTGATCTCAGCGATCCGGTCATTGATGGTTTTGTTGGCCTGCTCCTTGGTTAGTCCCATCGATTGCAGATACGGATCCGTATAGATCAGGATTTCGGGAGCATAAGGATTCCACGCGACCAGGGCACCGGTGGATTCGCCGACGAAGCGCAGCGGCACCAGCGTGCTGCCGCTGCGGATCTGCGGAGCGAGGCTAAGCGGAAGCGCTTGACCGTTGACGGTCGCCTGCTTGCTGTTGATCTTCAGGACGATCGACAGCCCTTCCTTCTTGCCGGTCACCGTCTGCTGACTGCTGTTCCACTCGACAGTCATCCCCATCGCTTCAAACAGCGGACGGAAAGGCACCAGTGTTGTGCCGTTATCGAGCACCGGAGCAGGACTGAAATCCAGTTTCTTATCATCGTACATGACCTGGATCGGCTTGGAGGTCGCTGCATGGGCGTCGGCTGACGACCAGATGACTCCAAGCATGAGCAGCAGGACTATACCTGCAGCCAGCTGGAACCATCGCAGTTCCCCTTTGATGGATGCTTCGTTTTTCATGAGTGCCCCCTTTGGGTATATAATCAGTTCACTAGAAATATAAACAATTTACGGCAAGTTAAACAGGTGCGAGAGGAACAATTTTCCTGGATTCGTACATAGGACCTGTACGGTTCCATTCGGTTATAATGAAAGAATAGGATGATAACGGAGGAATGAACTTGGAACAACATAAGGAGCTTCCGGCGCCATTGCCGGAATTCTGGTTTAATCAGCCTACCCTGAAACTGGCCCGCGCGCTTCTAGGCAAGCTGCTGGTCAAAGAAACGGATGAGGGCGTTGCGGCTGGTTGGATCGTGGAGACCGAAGCATACATCGGTCCAGGCGACCGTGCTGCCCACAGCTACAATAATCGGCGGACGCCGCGAACTGAGGTGATGTTTGGCCCGCCGGGCTATGCCTACACATATGTCATGCACACGCATTGCCTCGTCAATGTCGTGAGCGGCAAGGCCGAGCATCCCGAAGCGGTGCTGATCCGGGCCGTAGAACCTTGTCTCGGCCTGGACCTGATGCTGGACCGCCGTCCGGTCGCGCGATTGGAACAGTTAACGAGCGGACCGGGCAAGCTGACACGGGCGCTTGGCATTACTCCTGCCGATTACGGCAGTCCGCTGTTTGCTCCGCCACTCTATATTGCGGAAGGCAGAGAAGTGAGCATGGTCGAGACGGGACCGCGGATCGGCATCGACGGCAGCGGCGAAGCGCGTGACTATCCGTGGCGTTTTTGGGATGCGGACAATCCTTATAGATCGCGCTAAACGTTGTTCAAAAAGCTGTTATTTATAGAAAATTTGCAAGACCCCTCGATTTTGATAGCGCTTTCTAGTACGATGTTTGTACTTAGCTCTATATTTAACTCAGTCATAAGTGATAATGGTGTTATAATTAGTTACATACATGAATAAAAAACCTTAATATTTGACTATAAATTACACTTAAAGTGAGTTTTACGGGAGGTTTAAGTGTGGCAAATCATCCATTCAACCGTATCGCCAATCTTCGCAAGCACCGCTGGTTCGTTCGATTGATTATTCCCTACTGTATGTTCATGCTGCTCACGCTGCTGCTCGGCTATCTGCTCTATGACCGGACCTATGATGTCGTCGAGAATGAAGTGACGGGCACTAATCTTCAGCTGCTGGATCAGGTGCGCGATACGCTCGACCGCAGGCTCTCGGAGATCGACAGTATTGCTTTCCAGATCATGAACGATCCTCAGGTGACCGGCTTCCAGCGGGTCGACCGTCCGTTCGAAGGCTCCAATACATTCAAAGTGCTGGAGACGCAGCAACGGCTGTACTCCTACAACATGTCCAACAATTTTATCGTGGACTATTATCTGTTCTTTAAGAACAGCGGTCTCGTGTTATCTTCCAAGACGACCTATGAGATGCCGCGATTCTATAAGCAGATCCTCAATTATGAAGGCGTGGGCTATGAAACTTGGGAGCAAAGCTTGTTTGAACGCTACTATAACCGCGAGTTTCAGCCTGTCAGCCGGGTGAGCTACCAGGGAAAGCAGCGAGAGATGATGACCTACATGCAATCCATGGGGTATCCCAACCGGGTAACAGGCGCCATCGCGATCCTGGTCGACAACAGCCAGCTCCGTTCCTTGCTGCAAGGGGTCGATCTGTCCCAAGGCGGCTGGGCTTCGATCCGCGGCAAGAACGGCGAGGTGATCAGCGCCATCTCGGCTGATGGGGAGACGCCGTCGGATCTGGCCGGTCTGCCTGCCGGTAGAGGCATTCTCAAGCCTTCCGAACGCACCGGCGGCATGATGGTCTCGTACACGACCTCGCCGGAGACGGGATGGTCTTACGTCGTTGCCCAGCCGCCTCATGTCGTGCTGGAGAAAGTGCTGTACATTAAGAAGATTACATTTGCACTCGTCGGATTGTTCCTGGTGATTGGTCTGCTGCTGGCGAGTTGGCTGGCCTACCGCAACAGTCGTCCGCTCCTGCGGATCGTCTCGACGCTGTCCGATCGGCTCAGTGCTCAGCCCCAGCAGCCTGGCGATATGTATGGCTTCATCCAGCAGGCTGTCTCCGGACTGATCGACAACAACCGGGAGCTGCAATCGGAGATAGAGAAGCAGGCTCCCTTGCTGTGGGAATCGTTTTTTGAGCGGCTGCTCAAAGGCGAATTCGTCACGATGGAACAGATCAATACGCTGCTGCGGCATCAGCGTCTCGAGCTGCAGGGTGCTGAATATGCGATCGGCATCATCAAACTGCAAGGGGGCAGCCGTCATACCGGAGAAGAGCGGCTTCATCGCCTCGACCTGGAGCGTGTGCTGCTCAAGGAAGCGCTGCGGCATCTGCTGGGAGATACCGCCTATTATCATGATATCTCCGAGGACCGCATCGCCCTGCTGGTCGTGGACCGCGGACACCATAGTTCTTCGTTCAAGGCAGAGGTGGTGCGGATGATCGAGCAG
This sequence comes from Paenibacillus jepli, assembly GCF_047238105.1. Taxonomy (NCBI): domain Bacteria; kingdom Bacillati; phylum Bacillota; class Bacilli; order Caryophanales; family Paenibacillaceae; genus Paenibacillus; species Paenibacillus jepli. The sequence continues at coordinate 888,005 of NZ_JBDFMD010000001.1, read as the reverse complement.
CTGCGTGAATACATGGTTCGTGTGGTGCCCGAAGGACCTGTCGTCGCCATGGGGGGCAGCTACGGTTCGCTGCTGGAGATGTCGAGCTCCTACGAAGAAGCCAGGCAAGCTTTGTTCCATGACGAGCTGCAAAGCAGCCAGAGCATCCTCTGGTTCGACGAACTGCCCAACGAAGCAAGCGGATTCTACTTCCCCGGCGAGGTGGAAGTACGGCTGATCAACTATACCAAGGCGGGGGAGATCGAAGAGGTCGCCAGACTGCTGTCGATGCTGCGCGAGGAAAATTTGGCCAGTCGCCATCTGCCGCTGCCGATGCAGCAGCTGTTCCTGTGCGAGGTCAGCGGATGTCTGGTCAAGGTGCAGGATCAGCTGCAGATCAAACAGTCGGAGGAAGTCCGAGCTCTCCTTCACCAGATCTATAGCTCGGCGGATCCGCATGCTGTGTACCGGTCGCTGACGGACCTCTTCATCGAGATCTCCCATGCCATCGACCAGCGCAAGAAGAGCCGCAATGTCGGTCTGATCGAGACCATCACCAGCCTCCTCCAGGAGCGTTACAAAGAACCGAGTCTGAATCTGGACCAGATCGCCGACGAATTGGGCATGTCCAAGGTTTATTTGTCGCAGTTTTTCAAAGAGCAGACAGGCACCAACTTCTCGGATTATCTCGTGGAATTGCGGATGCGCCGTGCCAAGGAACTGCTCATTCGAACCTCGGAGCCGGTCAATCGGATCGCAGAGCTGGCCGGCTATTATTCCTCCAATACCTTTTGCAGAGCATTCAAACGGGAGACCGGGCTGAGTGCTACGGCCTACCGCAATTTGGAGATCGGCCATTAGTGTAAGCTAAGCCCGCCGAGTTAACGGTTTGGGCCTCTAATCTTAACAAATGCAAAGCATATGACAGCGGTTAATCCCGCATTCTTAACCCTTGCCAACACCTTGCCCAGCTTCCCATTTACGCCCTCCGGTCTTCCTCGTTATGCTGTGACCAGACGTTCCCGCCGCAACGCAAAGAGCGGGGATGACCCTGGCGAAGAGGAGGTTGGGGATAAGCATAGATGTGAAGAAAGGGTGAGGTGATTTGAGCATGCCGGCAAACCATCCAACGGCTGTCCCTGCCGGTGAGAGAGGATTGGCGCGGTCTGCCGGGAAACATCCGGTGCTCCGCAAGCTGATACGGAGTTGGCAATTGTATGTCTTTATGTCGATCCCGTTTCTTTATCTGGTCGTTTTCAAGTACTATCCGATGTACGGCGCCCAGATCGCGTTCAAAGACTACAGCGTCGTCAAAGGCATCGCCGGCAGCGACTGGGTCGGCTGGAAGCACTTTATCCGGTTTGTGAACTCGTATGACTTTATGCGGATTCTGAAGAACACGCTGCTGCTCAGCTTTTACAATCTGGCGGCGGGCTTTCCGTTCCCGATCCTGCTGGCGCTCTCGTTGAATTATCTTCGGGAGGGGCTCTATAAGAAGGGCATCCAGATGGTCACCTATGCGCCTCACTTCATCTCCATCGTGGTCATGGTGGGGATCGTGAAGGAGCTGCTGGATCCGCGTACCGGACTGATCAACAAGGTGCTGCAGGCGCTCGGCTTTCAGGCAATCAACTTTCTCGGTGACGCCTCGATGTTCAAGTCCATCTATGTCTGGTCGGACGTCTGGCAGCATGTCGGCTTCAACTGCATCATCTTCATCGCAGCGCTCGCCGGCATCGATCCGGCCCAGCACGAGGCAGCTGTTGTCGACGGCGCCAGCAAGCTGCGGCGGATGTGGCATATCGATCTTCCGGGCATCATGCCGATTGCCATCATTCTGCTCATTCTCAACACCGGACAGATGCTGGATGTGGGCTTCGAAAAAGTGCTATTGCTTCAAAATCCGATCAATCTGACTGCCTCAGAGGTCATTGACACGTATGTGTACAAGGTCGGTCTGTCCGCAGCGGTAGCCAATTATTCGTATTCGACCGCGATCGGACTGTTCAAGTCGATCATCAACCTGATTCTGCTGCTTATCGTCAACAAGGCTGCGCAAAAAACGAATCAGGCTAGTCTGTGGTAGAGGGGGAGAGGCGATGAACACCAGCTTTCGCAACGAGTCCTGGCAGGACCGGACATTCTCGATCGTCAATTACGTCCTCGTAACCTTGTTGTTTCTAAGCGTGCTGTACCCGCTTCTCTATGTAGTGAGCGCATCCTTCAGCGATTCGTCGGCGGTCATCTCCGGCGAGGTCTGGCTGTGGCCGGTACGTCCGACGCTGGAGGGCTATATCGCGGTTTTTCAGTACAGCCAGGTTTGGACCGGGCTCAAAAACTCATTCATTTACACGGTTTTTGGGACGCTGGTCAATATTGTCCTGACGATCGCTGCGGCTTATCCGCTCTCGCGAAAAGATTTTTTTGGTCGCCACATATTCATGTTTCTGTTCATTTTCACGACCATGTTCACTGGCGGCTTGATTCCTACCTACCTTGTCGTCAAGGATCTGGGGATGCTCAATACGGTATGGTCGATGATCGTGCCGAGCGCGATTACTGTGTGGAATGTCATCATCGCCAGAACGTATTTTCAGATGACGATTCCGGATGAGATGCTGGAGGCGGCGCAGATCGACGGCTGCAGTGATTTCAAGTTTGTCTCGCTGATCGTCATCCGGCTCTCGGGACCGATTATCGCCGTAATCACGCTGTATTATGCCGCAGCCAACTGGAATCAGTATTTCAATGCGATGATCTACCTCAAGGAACAGTCGCTCTATCCGCTCCAACTGGTGCTGAAGGATATCCTGATCAGCAATGATATGGACAACACGATGTTCGGCGGCGATCCGCAGGATGCGGCGCGCCGGGAAGCGATGCGGGTGCTGCTTAAATATTCACTTATCGTCGTCGCTTCGGTGCCGCTGCTTGTGATCTATCCGTTTGTCCAGAAGTACTTTGTCAAAGGCGTCATGATCGGTTCGTTAAAGGGATAATCGTGGGGGAGGTATTCAATATGAAAAAGAAATCCGTGTGGGCCATGACGCTTTGTCTGGCGATGACTGCCCAGTTGCTGGCTGCTTGCAGCAACGCTGGCAACGAAGAGAATGCAACGGCCGGCGGGCAGGAGGGCGGCGTTCAGACCGTCACCGCAGCCGGGGAGTTCCCGATAACCGAAGAGAAGACGACGATCCGGGTGATGACCAGCGCCAATGCGGCGGTCGAGGACTTCCGCACCAATGAATTCACAGCTTATCTGGAAGAACTGACGAATCTACACATCGAATGGGAAGTCGTGCCCGCCAGCTCGGTGGCCGAGAAGCTCAATCTGACGCTCGCCGGCGGCGATCTGCCCGATGTCATCATGAGCATGAACGTCAGCCCGGAGCAGCAGGTGCTCTACGGCCAGCAGGGCGTCTTCCTGCCGCTCAATGATTATATCGAGCAATACGGCATCAATACGAAGAAGATGTTCGAGGAAAGCCCGCTGGTCGAATCGGCGATCACGACGACAGACGGCAATATCTATGCGCTGCCTGCGCCGAACGAATGCTACCATTGCTCGATGCGTCAGAAGATGTGGATCTATCAGCCATGGCTGGATGAACTGGGCCTCGACATGCCTACCACAACCGAGGAGTTCCGCGACGTGCTGATGGCCTTCAAGACGCAAGACCCCAACGGCAACGGGCAGGCTGATGAGATCCCGTTCTCCGGCGCGCCGATGGCTAACGCGACATCTACCTTGACCACGAGCGTGGAGAACTTCTTGATGAACTCGTTTACCTATGCGCCGTATACGCGGGTGTATATCAACGAGAACGGCGAAGTCGATGTGCCCTATAACAAAGATGGCTGGAAGGAAGGACTCAAATACCTGCATGGTCTGTATGCGGACGGCCTGATGGATCCGCAGGCGCTGACCCAGGATGCCAATCAGCTCGTGCAGTTGGGCGAAAATCCGGGCACGCCGATACTCGGCGCAGCAACCGGCCCCAACATGAGCGCGGTCTCCCAGCTTAACGGCAGCAGCGGTCGCTGGCTCGAATATGTCGCCGTGCCGCCTCTCAAAGGACCGGATGGTGTGCAGCTGACCCAATATGACCCGTATCAGGTGGCTGGCGGCCAATTCGTCATCACTTCCGCAGCAGCCAATCCGGAAGCGGCCTTCCGCCTGGCAGATGCCCTGTATGAGCGCGAGATGACGCTGCGTCTCAACTTCGGCGAGCCCGGCGTGGACTGGGAGTATGCGGAGGACGGCGTACTCGGTCTGAACGGCGAGCAGGCAGTCTATAAGGACAATGCCAGCTTCGGCGTCACGCAGAACAAGCACTGGTCCCAGACCGGTCCGAACTATCGTCCGAACTCGCTGCGTCTGGGCGAAGCCGCCGATCCGGACAATCCGCTCGGGACGATCCTCTACGACGAGACGAAGGAGAAGTACGAGCCTTACCGGGTCGATGCGAGCATGGTCATGCCGCCGCTCTTCTTCACGACGGAGCAGACCGAAGAGATTGCCGACCTGCAGAAGACGATCTACGACTACGTGAGCGAGATGAACGCCCGCTTCATCACCGGCAACACCGACATCGACGCGGAGTGGGACAACTACCTGGCCACGCTGGCCAATATGAATCTCGACCGTTATCTGCAGGTGTATCAGGAAGCCTACGATGCCAATATGGATGCAGCCTCTTAGTAGAGGTAATTCCAACTCGTACTAGCCAGTGATCGTAAGCCCCCTCTCCTCGCAGCGACCTTAGTAAAGTTATTGCAGGTTCGATCTACTAGTACACACTCCGACTGACGAAAGGGAAGGGATACGATGACCGATACGAAACAGAAGATACCGGACTACTGGCAATGGTTCACGGACAGTCGCTACGGCATGTTCATCCACTGGGGACCCTACGCCTTGTACGGGCGGGGCGAGCAGGTTCTGTTCCGCGAGCATCTCGAGCATCAAGAATATGCCGAGCAGGCCTGCAACTGGAATCCGGAGCACTTCGATGCCCGGCTGTGGGCGCGTACCGCCAAGGCGGCGGGCTTCAAATATGCTTGCTTTACGACCCGCCACCATGACGGATTCTGCTTGTGGGACAGCGCCTATACGGATTACTCCAGCGCCCGCCAGGCGGCGGGACGGGATTTTGTCCGCGAGTACGTCGAGGCCTTCCGCGCCGAAGGCCTGCGGGTCGGTCTGTACTATTCCTGGATCGACTGGCGGCTCCCGGCCTATTTCGACGGCCCGCAGAAGGATCCGGCAGGCTGGGAGAAGGTGCGCGACTATCTGCACAACCAGGTCAAGGAGCTGCTGACGAATTATGGCCGCATCGATCATTTCTTCTTCGACGGTGTGTGGCCCCGCAATGCGGACGACTTGCAGAGCGTAGAACTGCTGGAGCAAATGCGGCGGCTGCAGCCGCATATCCTGGTCAACAACCGGCTCGGCTACTCGGAGCAGCATGATGGCTACCGTGCCGACGGCGGGGTCGGCGCGGGCGACTCGGATACGCTGGGCGATTTCGGCACCCCGGAGCATGTCATCGTGCCGGATGATCGCCGGCTGTGGGAGTCGTGTCAGGTGACGACCTGGCGGCTCTGGAGCCACTCCATCGGCGAGCGGTGGCGTCCGGCGGATGTGCTGCTCGACATGCTCGTCGACTGCGTGCAGAAGGGCGGCGGTCCGACCGGCGGCGGGGGCAATCTGCTGCTCAACGTCGGTCCGATGGCCGATGGCCAGCTGCCGCCTGGCTTCGTGGAGCGGGCGATGGAGATCGGACGCTGGCTGGAGGTGCACGGCGAGGCGATCTACGGCACGGACGGCGGCTCGGTGACCGAGTTCATCACCCGAGGCTGGCAGACGACGAAGGGCAATAACCTGTATCTGATCATCCGGTTCTGGGATGGACGGCCGCAGCTGCGGCTGGCCGACCTGACGACGCCTGTCGAGTCGGTCACCCTGCTGACGACCGGTCAGGAGCTGTCCTTCCGTCAAGACGGGGAAGTGCTGACGATCGACGGACTGCCGGCCGAGGCGCCGACCACGCTGTTCCCGGTCATCCGGATCGCCTGCACCGGCAAGCCGGAGGCTAACCAGTGGGGACGCGAGCGGCTGTGGGAAGGCGACCCTGCACGGATCTCGGCATGGGCGGCGACCCGTGGCAGCTCGGTGTATGCGGACGGGCAAGAGCGCTGAGGCAAGAGAGTCAAGGAAATTTACTTATTCGAGAGGAGGAAGCATATGGGACAGGTAGAAGAACGTTTGGCGGAACTGGGCATCGTGCTGGGGGAGGTGCCGCCCGCCGCAGCCAACTATGTACCGGTCAAACAGGTTGGCCCGCTTGTCTATACCTCCGGCAATGACTGCCGGGTAAAGGGCGTCCTGATGATGACGGGCAAGGTCGGCAGCGACCTGACGGTGGAGCAAGGGTACGCGGCTGCCCGCCAGGTGGCCATCAATCTGCTGACGGTGCTGAAGGCGCATCTGGGTGAGCTGGACCGGATCAAGCAGGTGGTGAAAATGCTGGCGTTCGTCAATAGTGCGGACGGCTTCGTGGAGCAGCCTTATGTGATCAATGGCGCCTCCGATCTGCTGGTGGATGTATTGGGCGAGAAGGGCCGCCATGCGCGTTCTGCCATCTCGGCCAACGAGCTGCCCTTCGATACGCCAGTGGAGATCGAGCTGATCGTGGAAGTGGAGTGACATCCCAGATGGTATCGGGTTATGAGGAGTTGAGTACACCGGCCGTCGTCATCGATCTGGACATTATGGAAGCCAATATCGTTGCCATGGCTGAGCGGCTGCGAACACGGGGAATCCAGCACCGGCCGCACATCAAGTCGCACAAATCGCTGCAGATCGCCCGGCGGCAGCTGGCTGCCGGAGCCACGGGCATCACCGTGGCCAAGCTGTCGGAAGCCGAAACTTTCGTGCGGGGCGGGATTACAAATCTGCTTATTGCCTACCCGATCATCGGCGAGGATAAGCTGCAGCGGCTGGCAGCGCTCCATCGGCTGGCCGACCTGACGGTGACCGCTGACAGCATCGCCGGCGCCGAAGGACTGAGCCGGGTCGGCGTGAAGACCGGCAAGCCGCTCCGGGTATTGGTCGAGATCGACGGCGGTCTGCACCGGGGCGGCAGGCAGCCGGGGGAGGATGCCTTGGCTTTTGCCCGCCGGATCGTTGGGCTGCCGGGACTGGAGGTGTGCGGTCTGATGGGCTACTTCGGAACGGTCTACCGGCAGTCCGGCATGGAGGGACTACGGGCCGCCGTTCGCGAGGAGTCAGCGATCATGGGTGAGTCGGCAGAGCGCTTCCGGGCGGCAGGTCTATCTGTGAATGTCGTCAGTACAGGCTCTTCTCCTGCGGGTCTGCTGTGCGAGGAATTGACTGGCGTAACCGAGGTGCGGGCAGGCAACTATGCCTTCTTCGACGCTTCGGCAGTGGCGATGGGGCTTGCCCGGGAAGAAGACTGTGCGCTGCGCGTCGTGGCGACCGTCGTCAGCACGCCGCTGCCGGGCTATGCGACGATCGATGCCGGGACGAAGACGTTGACCAGCGACCGAGCGCATCACCGCGAGGACTATGGCATCGTCATCGGCCGTCCCGACGTGCGGATCGCGGGACTCAATGAAGAGCACGGCTTCCTGCGGTATGACCCGGAGGGCACGGTACTGTCGGTCGGCGACCGGCTGGAGATCATCCCCAACCATTCCTGCGTATTGCCGAACTTGTGTGACCGTGTAGCGGGGAGAAGGCAGGGTGTATTCGCCGAGTGGATCGTCATCGACGCCAGGGGTTGCAGCGACTAGAGGAGGAGGAAGGCTATGCGAGAGATGGGAGCGATCCGTCTGCTACAGGAGCTCGTGCGGATCCCCAGCGTCAATCCCGCGCTGCCGGGCGGTACCGGAGAGGCGGAGATGGGACAGTATGTGGCGGCATTTTGGGCACGGCTGGGCTTGCCTTATGCCGTACACCCCGTCGCAGCCGGCCGGGACAATGTGATCGGCATGCTCCGTCAGGACGACCGGTTGCCGACCTTGCTGCTCGAGGCTCACATGGACACCGTGCAGACGGAAGGGATGACGATCGCGCCATACGGGGCAGAGTGCAGAGAAGGCAGGCTGTACGGCCGGGGAGCCTGCGACACCAAGGCGTCGCTGGCTGCCATGCTGGGAGCTGTCGAACGGCTGCGCTTGAGTGGTGAGCATCTGCCGGTCAACGTTCATGTCGCCGCTGTGGTCGACGAGGAGGTTCATTATCGGGGTGTCCTGGACCTTGCCCGGCGCATCAGGGAGGGGGAGTTGGCCTACACGGCTGCGATCGTCGGCGAGCCGACCGGCCTGGATATCGTGGCTGCCCACAAGGGCGTGATCCGTTTCTACATCGAAGCGGGAGGCATCGCGGGACACAGCTCGGAGCCAGAGAAGGCCAGCAATGCGATCGAGCAGATGACGTCGGTAATCCGGCATATGAGCGAAGAGGCTGTCCGGCTGCGCCAGCGTGACCGCCACCCTCTGGTCGGTTTGCCGACCTGCTGCATCACCGAAATCCACGGCGGTCGTGCGCCCAATGTAATCCCAGACAACTGCCGGATTACGATTGACCGCCGGACTGTACCGGGCGAGGAGCCGATGGAGGTATGGACGGAGATTCGGGAGCAGCTGTTGGCGCTGGCCGAACGGACGCCGGGACTCCAGCTCTCGGTGAGCGAACCGTTCATTCTCGATTATGCGATGGAGACTGCGGCGGATCATCCGCTTGCCCGGCAGCTGGCGCAGGCTGCGTGGCGTGGCGCTGAGCGTGGCCGGGTGATCGGCGCGCCGTACTGCAGCGATGCCAGCAAGCTGACCCGCGTCGGCGTCCCGACGGTAGTGTTCGGTCCCGGCAGCATCGCCCAGGCGCACACCGCCGATGAATGGGTTGACCTCGAGCAGGTGGCGCAGGCAGAAGCGATTCTGATGGATGTGATACGCAATTGGCAAGCATAAGCAGGCTGGCGGGGCCGCTCTTTTCTTCGGAGGAGAGCGGCTCTTTGCCGACAGATCGTACGACTGTTTACTAAGCCATCCATCCTGGCGGATCCGGCATACGTTATTTACGCATCTTTCGCAATGGTACATTCCTTAACATTAGCTTCCTTATTATTCCACCCTATTGGACTATAATATTACCTCCTTTTGCAGCCAGTGAAAAGGCTTTCCTCCCCCAAAGTAACTCAAGTCTTCCATCCAATACCCCCGTAGCATAGCGATTCTCAGCACAATCATTTGCCGGTTAAACAATCACCACGCCCACTTTTATACATATTAACAAACGGTAAATCTCGAATTTTGTATATAAAATATCTTTATGTTTTCATAACAAAAATCAGCACATGGCTTATATTTCTAGCAGTATAATTACCCAGTGTTGGACAGGAGCCAGAAATATATGTTTAGGAGGAAATGCTGTGAGACCGATTCAAATCAAGGCAAAGTCTAATCGCTACATGGGAGTCATGCTCAGTCTGATCCTGGTGCTGACCCTCGCTGCGACGAGCTTCTTGCCCCATGTGGCTGCCGTCAATGGCATGAGTACGGCTGCCGCAGACCATGTGCTCGTACCACTGAACAGTACATGGGACTATCTGGAGGACGGTTCCGATCAGGGAACGGCTTGGCGCCATGCCGACTTCGACGACTCGGACTGGAAGAACGGTGAAGCCCCCCTCGGTTACGCAAGTGCCGGCAAAGGGCAGGACATCCGCACAACCATCGGCTATGGCCCGGACGCCAGCCGCAAGCCGATCACCGTATACTTCCGTCAGACCTTCGATGTGACGGATGCCGACGCGATCAGGCAGCTGAACGGATCGCTGATTCGCGATGACGGTGCAGTCATCTATCTGAACGGCGAGGAAGTGTTCCGCTCCAATCTGCCGGCAGGCGAGATTACCCACACGACGCTGGCAACGGTGGTCGGCGACGAGCGCGATCCTGTGCCTTTCTCCATCGAGCCTTCGATGCTGCGAGAAGGCACCAATCTGATCACTGCCGAGGTCCATCAGAATGCGGCCACCAGTTCTGATCTGTACTTCTCGCTGGAGCTCAGAGCCCTGACGGGTGATGAACCGAAGGACCGCGGATTACTGGCCGAGCATTACACCAATACAGGCGCCAGCGGCAACTTTTCCTTTGACGAATTGAAATCCACCGCCATCTACCCCGATATCAACTTCTCGAACCTTGAACCTGTTCACGCTGCGATGGCCGGACGCTCCGACCAGGCGAGCATTCGTTTTACCGGTCAGATCATGCCGGAGCAGACGGCGGACTATACCTTCTATATCATCGGCGACAATGGCTTCCGACTATGGATTGGCGACATGGAGACGCCGATTATCGACTTCTGGGTCAATGAATGGGACAAAGAACAGACCAGCCAACCGATCAGGCTTGAAGCCGGTCAACAATACGACATCAAACTCGATTACTTCGAGAACGACGGCGGCTCCAATCTGTTCCTCCGCTGGTCGGCTGACGGCATCGCCAAGCAGCTCGTACCGGCCAGCGTCTTCTACCAGCCGGCGGACTATAACGGGCCGGTAAGCGGCAGGCTGATGGCCGAAGGCAATCGGGCAGTGCTGACCTTCCCGCATGAGCTCGGCCAGCTGCCGCAAGGCGTCTTTGGCCACTTCGTCCTGGAAGCGGGCAACCGGAGCTACTCCGTGCGTACGGTCACGCGGAACGCTGACGATGCCTCTACCTTGACGCTAGAGCTGGACAGAGCGATTCCGGGAGGACAAAGCTTGTTCGTCAGCTACGACGGCGACAGCAGCTTGACAGCGGACGGCAATGCCATCGCAGCTTTTCGGTTTGGCATTGCCAATGAGTCGCGTTACATCAGCTACGAGCCGATTACGATTGCCATGACGCTCCATGGCAGCGCGAAGACGAACCGGGGCTTTGCCTGGTATACGAGATATGACGATCAGGAAAATGCGCCTGACAATGTCCATGACAGTATCGTCGAAGTTGTGCCGGTTGGCGGCGCTTTTGGAACGGATGCCGTGCAGCGGTTCGACGGCGAGTCCAAGGTGCTCCCGCTCAGATGGGACGGCTCGCGGAATGCGACCTTCATCGGCCACAAAGTACTGGTGGAGGGACTGACGCCCGGCACGGCCTACAAGTATCGTCTCGGGAGCGACGACAACTGGAGCGAGACCGGTTACTTCACGACCGAGGCCGAGAATGTGACCGATTATGAATTTATATATGTAGCGGATTCGCAAGGTGGAAATACAAACGATTATGTCGTGTGGTCGAACACCCTGCGTGCAGCATTGGATAAGTTCCCGGAATCCCAGTTTCTTGTGCACGCAGGCGACCTGGTGGACGCAGGTCCGTACGAAAGCCAATGGTTCGACTTTTTCACCCAGCCTCAGGATATTCTGATGAATCTGCCGATCCAGGCAACGGTGGGCAATCATGAGCCGCCGTTCACGTATGAGAACAATTTCTATCATCATCTCAATTACCCTGTAGGCGAGATCAATAACCCGCTGCCTGAAGGCAGTGTCTACGGTTTTGATTATGGCGATGCCCGGATCATGGTCATGAACACGATGGACATGAACTGGAATGCCGCCATGCGCGATTCCTTTGAAGAACAGATCGAATGGCTGCGCAAGGAAGTTGCGCAAACGGACAAAAAGTGGAAAATCGTCGTAGGGCATAAGGGGATCTACTCGCTGGGCGGCCACTCTGACGAAGCTGAGATCCGGGATCTGCGAAAACAATTATTCCCTGTCTTCGACGAGCTCGGCATCGATATGGTTCTGCAAGGACACGATCACTCGTACGTCCGGACATATCAGATGTATGGCGACAAGGCCATCAGAGACATAGAGACCAATCAACAAGGCCATGCGCTTAACCCGGATGGGACGATCTACATGATCAATAACACGGCAGGCACCAAATTCTACGGGATCAATCCCAACGTCCAAAACTACTTCGGCGCAGTGGTCGAGCAACCGAGGAAGCAAGTGTACACCGGCCTGCGGATGACGGCTAGCAGTCTGACGCTGGAATCGTACCGTCTGGGCGAGGACGAGCCTTTTGACACCTACACGATCGTGCGTGATGATGTCAAGCCCGATGAGGTCAAGGATCTGAGCTCCGGACTGAACAAGGACGGCGAGATCATCCTCTCCTGGGGCAAGCCCGAACAGGACGACATCCGCGGCTTCAGGATCTATGAGCAGGATGGCAAAATGAACGGCAACAAAAACTGGAGTGCTTATATCCCGGTCAAGGCCGGCCTGAACGGCTATAGTTACAAGCTCGAAGGGTTGGACCCCGAGGAGACGTACACATTTGTCGTCAAAGCGGTCAACAAGCGCAACAACTCTGACGGCCTGGCGATTGCAGCTTCGGGAGAACGGGTTGCCGCTCCGTCAGGCGGCACGGTCGACGACGGCTTCAACACCTTCGGCTGGACCAACGTGCCTGGCTTCGACAGCCTGGACGATTATGAATATTCGGTCGACGGCGGCCAGACATGGTCTACCGCAGAAGCCAATCCGCAATTCGTAGGCGATACGGACATTCCGGCCGGCGATGTCAGGGTGCGGGTGAAGGCAGATCCGGCCAGCAGCAGAGAGGCGGGATTGTCCTTGCAGTCCAACCGGCCGTACACGAAGAACAGCATTCATCGAACGTACAATATCGCAGGCGAGCTGACTGCCGGCGAACGTCTGCAGGTGGATATCGATGTGCGTCGGGTCGCTGATTACGAAGGAGACGCATATGTTGTCTTCCAGCTGATGAACGGCAACCAGCCGATGCTGATCAACGCGGTGCCGCTCACGAAGGACCGCATGACGATGTCCCAATATTTTAATGCCAGCGGCAGCGGGTACTCGGTCAAAGTATTCGTCTTCGACGAATTCAATGGATCGATCGAGACCCCTGTCCATCTGGCTCAGCCGCTGGTGCTGAAGTAAGGAGAAGAAAGTGAGGCTATCCAAGGTGAAAAATGTGTTGGCAGCGATATTGGTCATCGTCATGCTGGCCGTGCCGGCGGCTGCATATGCCGCCCCGGACATGACGTTGCAGGCGAGCAGCAATCAAGTCCAAAGAGGGGGAGAGATCACCCTCTCCGGCACCGTGCCCGATGGGACGGGCGAAGTCGTAATCAAGGTGATGCGTCCCGACGGGACCATCTTCTTCCTGGATGTGGCGGATATCGTGAACAGCCGCTATACGACAACTGTGGGGATTCCGACGCAGGCGGAGCTCTCCCCGCTGGGGGCGTATACGGCGCTTGCGGGGTACGGCTCGCAGCAGGCAACAGCGAGCTTCTCGGTCGTCGTCCCTGCCCCGGGTGGCGGCATATACTTCCCTGGCCCCGTGATGCCGGAGGAGGAAGAGGACCAGGAGCAGCAGCCGGGGGAAGAGATAGCGGGCTCGGTGATCAAGCCGGCAGCTGATGGCGACGGCATCTACAAAGTCAGCAGCGCGGCGATCACACAGGCCAAGGGCGAGAATGGCAGTGCTGTGACGATCGAGCTGCCTGCCGCATCCGCCGGAGCGATCCGGGTCGAGCTGGCGGCGGCGGCGCTGCAGGAGCTGAGTGCAGGCGGTCATGAGCTGGTACTGCAAGCGGGCGGGCTGACGATGCGCTTCCCGGCGGGAGCTATAGCTGCAGGAGGAGACAGCGTCCGTATTACTTTGGACACCGCATGGGCAGGCGAAGTCCGCTCTGCGGTCGAAGCGGCGGCAAGATCGGGCGAAGCGTACCGTGCGACCGGTGTCGTCGTCGATGTGGTCATCGAAAGGATTGCAGGCGGGGTACGCTCTGTCATCCGCACCTTGACGCATCCGGTAGGTGTGGAGCTGACGCTGACAAGCGAGCAGCAGCCCAGCCTGAACGCTGATCTGGCTGGCATTTACTATGTGAACGGACAGAATCTGGAGTATGTCAAAGTCGGGCTGACAGGCGGCAAGGCGGCATTTACGACCGATCATTTCTCCACCTACGCCCTGCTGGAGTACGACAAACGCTTCGCCGACATGGCCGGTCACTGGGCCGAACTGCCGGTGAAGGCGCTGGCGGCCAAACATATCGTCACAGGTGTGGATGAGCAGCATTACCGGCCGAGTGTCAGCATCACCCGTGCCGACTTCGTCACGCTGATCATGCGTGCGATGGCATGGCAGGAAGGCGCGGAGCAGACGGCAGCATCGCATGACTTCACCGATGTGCCTGCAGGCCGCTACTATACGGAGCATGTTGCAGCAGCAGCTGAGCTCGGCATCGTCAACGGCTACAACGGCCAGTTCCGGCCGCAGGATCAGATCACGCGTCAGGAAGCCGCAGCGGCGCTGGTCCGCGCTTCACAATACTTCGATGTCCGTTCCGCTATGGCAGGCACGTTGCCGTTTGCGGATCAGGACGAGATCTCCGGCTGGGCGGTATCGCTCGTCGAGCAAGCCTGGTCGCTTGGCCTGATCGAAGGCGATGCAGGACGCTTCCTGCCGCTGGAGTCCGTTACCCGGGCTCAGGTTGCTGTGATGATCAACCGGCTGCTCAGCAACAGCTAATCAATCCAATTACGGGAGGATCCCATGCGAAATAAATGGATGGCGCTAAGCCTGGCCTTCGTGCTGCTGCTGACGCTGCTGCAGACGGCGGGTCTTGGCACTGTGGCAGCTAATACGCTGCTGCCGACTTCGGGCATTGAAACAAGAAATTTGGCTTTGGACTCTATTGCGATGGGGTCGGGAGCATGCAATGAGCGGGAGGTCGCCCAGTTTGCCGTCGACGGCAAAACCGATACGAAGTGGTGCGACAACTCGCCCCGTGAAAATCGCTGGCTGATGCTGGATCTGGGTGAGGTATTCACCATCAACCAATATGTCGTACAGAACAACTGTATGGCCGAGGGCAACCAGTGTCCTTATTGGAACACCAAGAACTTCCGCTTCCAGAAGAGTGAAGACGGCAAGCGCTGGGAGGACGTCGATGTCATCCAGAACAACAGCCAGACGATCGTCGACCGCTATGTGCCGGCTTTCGATGCCCGCTACGTGCGGCTGTACCTTACCAAGGCCGCCCACAACGGCAATACGGCGCGGATCAGCGAGTTTGAGGTGTACGGGGTGGAGCGCGGGCAATCGCCGGCTTATCCCCTCACCAATCTGACGCCGGTCGAGTATGTGGACCCGTTCATCAATACGCTGGGCGACAACGGCCAGACGAACCCGGGACCGCGGACACCGTTTGGGCTGGTCGCTCCCGGACCGGATAGCGACGGTGGCGCATTCAGCGGTTACTATTATGAGAATCAATCGCTCAAAGGGTTTTCGCATCTGCGCTTCAGCGGCGTCGGCTGCAACGGAGCCGGCGGCAACATCCTGATGATGCCGACGACCAAGGACTTCACGACCAACAGCAGCGTCTACAAGGAACGTTATGACAAGACGAGCGAAGGCGCATCTGCCGGTTATTACACCGTAGAGCTGAATTCCGGCATCCAGGTGGAGCTCACCGCCTCGGACAATGTCGGTTTTCACCGCTACACGTTTCCAGTGGATACGGAGACAGGCTCCGTGCTCGTCGACCTGTCCAATTCGTATGCCGGTATGGTCAATGCGAATCTTAAGGTAGAAGGCAATGAAATCACCGGCATGATCGAATCCCGCAATGTATGCGCTAATGGGTTCTACAAAATGTACTATTCCATTCAATTCGATCAGGACGTGGCGTCCTATACGACATGGAGCGGTGCGGAGTCGGGCTCGGCCACCGAGCGCTCCGGCGCCAACAGCGGCGTCTGGCTGAACTTCAATTTCGATAACTCGGCTGACAGGATCGTGCAAGCCAAGGTCGGACTGTCGCCGATCAGTGTCGAGCAAGCCAGGGCAGAGCGCGAGCAAGAGCAAGAGAGCTTCGGCTGGGATTTTGACAAGCGGCATGAAGCCACCCGCCAGCTCTGGAGCGATACGCTAGGCAAGGTAGAAGTCACCGATACGGATGAAGAGAACAAGCGGATCTTCTATACCCAGCTGTACCATGCGATGCAGCATCCCAACAACGTCACGAGCTCGGACGGCGAATTCCGCGCGGGCCGGGACGAGAACACCATCCGCCATACATCGGAGATCGGCGAGAACTTCGAGTATTACAATGGCTGGTCGACGTGGGACGACTTCCGCAAGTACCCGCTGTACTCGATCCTTGAGCCGCAGCGCTTCGAGAACATGGCCTTGTCCATGATCGATCTGTACAAAACCAGAGGGTCTTATACCAAGTGGGGAGCCGGCTACTGGCCGAGCCCGACGGTGCGCAACGAGTTCAACGGCGCTGTCATCCTCGACGCCATCGCCAAAGGGCTCGAGCTGAGCGAACCCGAGCTCCGTGAGGTGCTGGAGGGGATGGCTGAAGATACGGACCAGTATGACACGGAAGACCGTGTGTCGGGCATGCTGGAGAAGGCGTACAGCGCCTACTATCCGATGAAGCTCGCGGAGATGGTGGGCGACGAAGACA
The DNA here is from genome assembly GCF_047238105.1 of Paenibacillus jepli. Taxonomy (NCBI): domain Bacteria; kingdom Bacillati; phylum Bacillota; class Bacilli; order Caryophanales; family Paenibacillaceae; genus Paenibacillus; species Paenibacillus jepli. The sequence goes on along the minus strand of NZ_JBDFMD010000001.1, from coordinate 871,483 downwards.
TGTACGACAAGTACAAGCAGCTGGCCATGTCTTACAAGCAGCACTGGAACGCAACCCAGGAGGATGGAGACGGCGTCGAGCGCGGCTTCTTCACGAAGAATGGCGAGCAGGTCAATCCGAATGATGTCAAAGCCGTGGGCCGACTGGTCTATCAAGGCAATCTGTGGACGTACCGCTGGACCGTGCCGCATGATGTGCCGGGCCTGGCTGAGCTGATGGGCGGCAAGCGGGCGATGGCCGAGGATCTGCAGCACTTCTTCGCCATCGATGAGTATGTCGCAGTCAATGAACCGGATCTGCATGTGCCCTTCCTGTTCAACTATCTCGGCATGCCGTACCTGACGCAATATTATGCACGGGAGTATACGACTGAGGTGGTTACCCAGAAATACCACAACCATGGGTTGTATAACTATCCGATGAAGTCAAGAGTGTACCGGGCGGATCCGGAAGGCTATCTGCTGTCGATGGACGACGATGCGGGAGCAATGTCCTCCTGGTTCGTATTCAGCGCGATGGGTCTGTTCCCGAGCAATCCGGGCGATCCGTACTATACGATCGGCTCGCCGATCTTCTCGGAAGTGAAGCTGAACCTGGACAACGGCCGGTCGTTTACGATCAAGGCCAATAATGTGTCCAGCGCGAACCGCTTCATCCAGTCCGCGACCTTGAACGGCGAGGTGTTCGACCAGCCGTGGATCAATCACGCGGACATCATGAATGGCGGCGCTCTGGTCTTCGAGATGGGGGCTGAGCCTAACTATGCTTGGGGAGCCTCCCCGGAGGCTGCGCCGCCGACCACCGATTATACCGGTGCGGTGGAGAATAAGTATGCGAGCCAGGAGCTTATCGAGGAGAAAGCGGACTGGCAGTTCTTCGACCAGGGCCGCCATCCGGGCGACGGATGGACGGCCATCGGCTTCGACGACAGCGACTGGGCGGCGGGTGCTGCAGTGCTTGGGTACGATAACACAGGTTACGTCGATACAGTGGTGGGATATGGTCCCGACGGCAACAACAAGTATCCGACAACCTACTTCCGCCATGCGTTCCAGATCGATCATCCCGAGGACGTGGCGGCACTTGCTGGTCGCCTGATCCGGGATGACGGAGCGATCGTCTACTTGAACGGACACGAGATCATCCGCACCAATATGCCGAATGGTCCAGTCGGCTATAACACCTGGGCGAATGCGACAGTAGGCAATGAACGCAACTGGCTGCCGTATACCATCGACAAGTCGCTGCTGGTCGAGGGTACCAACGTGATTGCAGCCGAGGTGCATCAGGTCAACGGGACGAGCTCGGATGTCGCCTTCGCTTTCGGATTGGAGGCGCTCAAGCTTCTTGAGGTGCCGGCTGCGCCGACAGCGCCGGTCATTGATGATGAGCTCAATACTTTCGGATGGAGCTATGTCCCGGGCTTTGAACAGCCGGAGCTGTATGAGTTCACGACAGACGGCGGCCGGAGCTGGCGCCAGGTGACGAACAATCCGCAGACGGTCGGCGCGGGAGACTATCCGGCCGGCAAGGTGCAGATACGGGTACGAGCGAATCCGGCAGCGGAGCAGGCGGCAGGTCTGGCGCTGATCTCCGATCAGGATTATACGGCCAATCAATTGTGGGAAGTGTATGATCTGGAAGTCGCAACGACCACCCGCGGCCAACTGGCGGTCACGGCGAGCGGGACGTTGACCGGCGACTACCACGAAGATCCGTATGTCGTCTTCCAACTGATGGATGGCGGCAGTCAAGCCTGGATGACCAACGCGATCCCGGTCGATAACGGCGACTTCCAGGTATCGCAGATGTTCAATGTGACAGGCAGCCGTTACGCCGTCAATGTGTATGTCGTGGATGCGTTCCACGGCAACATCTACGACTCGGTTTGGCTGGCTGAACCGGTTGCGCCGCGTCCTGAAGGACAGCCGGGCGAAGAGCCTCAGGAGCCCGGACTGGAGCCGCTGCCGGTCCCTGAGAAGCCGGTCGATCCGATCGACCCGTTCGACCCGGATGCCGAAGAGGAGCTGCCGGACTTCCCGGACGCCCCGGAGCTCCCGGAGACGCCGGAGGAGCCAGGCAGCGACAGTCTGAAGATCGAGTTTGAGAGCTTTACCAGCATGACGGAAGCCACGAATCCATTGAATCAAAACAGACCGATGTACACGGAACCGAACAATGGCGGTACAGTGGTCGGCAATACCTTCCCGGGTGCTTGGCTGGCATTCGAGGGTGTAGACTTTGGAGAGAAGGGCAAGAACAAAGTCTCCATCGTCTATGATGCGCCCACAAACCGCGCGCCAGAGGACATCGCGCTCGAGTTCCGCTTGGGTGGTGCCGATGGCCCATTGGCCGGCGAAGTAGAACTGCCTCGTACTGGCGATAGCTGGGGTTCGTATATCACCCATGATGCGGTATTGGATACGACTGTCACTGGTGTACACGATTTATATATCGTCATGAAGGGGAGCACAACTGGAACGCATCCGTACATCTCCAACCTAGACAGCTTCACCCTGGACTATCTGGAGCTGCGTGACGATTATGCGATGCTGGAGCTGGAGGACTATGATGAATGGTCGACAGCGCTCAATGCGGGCAACGGCCGGCCGATGCATCTCGAGAACGGCAGAAGCGGCAGGCAAGTCGCCAATACGTATGACGGCGCATGGCTGGCCTACAAGAACATGAACTTTGGTACTTCGGGCGTCAATCATGTGGAGATCGAATATGCCGGCAACCGGGGCAACACGGCAGCCGATTCGCGGGTCGAGGTGCGGCTGGGAGGCATCGACGGCACACTGCTTGCTACAGTCGAGGCGCCGCCGACAGCGAGCGGATGGACCACGTATGCGATCGTTGATGCTGAGCTCTCGCAGCCGGTGACTGGCGTACATGACCTGTACTTGGTGCTTCGCGGTACGACGGGAGGCGGTATCTCGTATATCGGCAACTTCGACAACGCCCGTTTTACGGTGAAAGACCAGCCAGAGACGCCGGTTGACCCTCCTGTGGACCCGCCGGTCGAGACCGAGCCGCCAATACGCCTGGAGTTCGAAGCGGCTGAGCGGTCGCAGGAGAACAATACGTTCAGGAATAGTCCGATGGCAGAAGAGAACGGCAATGGCGGCAGAGTCGTCGCTAATACATTTACTGGAGCATGGTTTAACTTTGCTGACGTTGATTTTGGCACTACGGCCAAAAACAAAGTTTCGCTAGCCTACTCCGGGCCGTCCAATCGTATCCCGGCCGATGTAAAGGCTGAGATTAGACTGGATGGACCGGGCGGGACGGTAATTGGTGAAGTGGCGATGCCGCAAACCGGAAGCTGGAGTGATTTTCGGGTAGCCGAAGCTGTGCTGACACAGCCATTGAGCGGCACGCAGACCATTTATATGGTGATTACCGGATCGACAACCTCGAGTCTAATGTATATCGGCAATCTGGATTACGTGAGCTTTGCCGAGTAAGACCAATGCGGAGGGACGAACAACGCAGATTGGTAAACCCCCGCAAGATAGCACAAAGGACCGGTCGCTGGCCGGTCCTTTGTTAAATATAATTTATATGATTCCTGGGAGTCAGGCTATAACTGATGAGCATAACCAGGAATCGTTCGCTGAGCAGCAACGAACCTTTTCTCCCTTACAGCCTCTCCACCCGCCACGCCACACGCTCCAGCGAACCTTTTTTTCCTTAGAGCATCGGAATCGACCGTCAGCTGAGCTGCAACGTACTTCCCTTAGAGCGCCGGAGTCGGCCGTCCGCCTAGCTGCAACGTACTTTTCTTCCCCTCGGCACGCCGATAAATTCTGCCATCGCATCGTTAACCCCCGGCAGAATGAAGCATCACGGCTGCGCCATGGTTACTGCTCCATCGGGATGCCGATAAATGCCGCCAGCGTCCGGTTAAACGCCGCCGGATCGTCGGCATTGGCGCAGTGGCCGGCGCCGGCCAGCTCCATCAATTGACAGTCGGGCTCGGCCTGGTGGAGCGCCTGCATCGCTTCCCGAATCACGGGCAGATCCTCCGAGCCGTAGACGAGCAGCAGCGGATAGGGCGCAGGATCATCCTTGGGCACGAAGAAACGCTGCATGCCATCCATTGCCAGAAAGGATCGCCGGGTGAACGACGCGGAGCTCCGGGTTAACAGCTGCTGTCCCCGTTGAGTCGTACAGCACTGCTTCACTATGCGGCGTTTGAACCGCTCAAAGGCAATAAGCCCTGTCACGAACCAGCTCAGCGTCTCTTTGCGTTGCGCCTTCAGGACGTTATCATTCGCCTTGTGGATCGAATAGCCGCCGACGATGGTTAGCGAGCGGACACGGGAGGGGTAGCGGTCAGCGAAGGCCTGGGCAACCAGGGAGCCCATAGATACGCCGAGCAGATGGCAGGCTGCGATGCCCTCCTGATCGAGCAGAGCGGCAAGGATATCTGGCATATCGCCCATTACCACCCGAGTGCCCTTTACGATGGTACGGCCGTGCCCTGGCAGATCCAGCGTCAACACCCGGCAAGCTTTTGAGAAATAGCTGCATTGATCTTCAAACAGCTGCCGGTCGGCAAATGCGGCATGAATCATGACCAGCGCTTCGCCTGCGACAGGCCCCTGTACGCTGTAAGCAATGCGGGCGCCCCGATACGTCAACTCCCGGGCATGCGGATTAGGATTCTCCACCGTAGATCTCCTCCTCCAATTCAGTCAGCACCTGCCGCAGCCCCTCCAGCATGCTGCGATGCTGCAGCAGACCGAGGCTCAATGTCTTCAGCTGATAGCGGGCGATATCGCGGTACGGTGTGTCGACGGAGCGTGCAGATTCTGCCAGTTCCGTCTGCTCATAGAGCGCTGCGACGAGCTCCAGCTGCTGGACGATATCGCGGATGATAGCCAGTCGTTCCGCAGGCGCCATCAACCCTAGGAAGAACAGCTTGGTACCGACATCCGTCTCCAACCGATCCTGGGCGATGCTGGCGAGCATCCAGGCGCGCAGCGCTTCCCGGCCCGACGCGGTTATCGTGTACAGCTTCTTCTTGCGCCTACCGTCCGCTTGTGTCTCAGGCACCACATAGCCTGCGGCCTCCAGCTTTTTGAGCGCAGCCTGGATGCTGCCCAGGCTGGGGCTGTAGAAGGGGGACACCTCACGGCTCAACGCCTGCTTCAGATCGTACTGCGTGAGCGCGCGGATCATCAGGAACCCCAATATCACATAGACCATGTCGTGTACCGCCTCCGTTTCATAACTCCAATATACCTAATAGGTATATATAAGTAAAGCAGCAATATAAAAAAGACAGCGATTAGCTGTCAAAATTAGACTCCAGTTACTAATAAGGCGGTAAGGGTTGTTCTGCAAGCACCGTCTTGATGCTTGGAGCGGTGGAATGGAGTCAGTAAGTCCCGATTTGGTGCTTGGAGTAGTCAAACATAGGTAGGGTCAGCAAACACCATTTTAGTGCTCATAGTACCGGCTGGTATTATCTGGACGCATATTCCGATAGTTCAAAGACCTGCGTTCTGTTCGCTGTTGCTCCCGGATTACCACCCTGAGAGGGCCAAATCAAGAGATCCGGGAACAACAGCGGTCAGTAGAACGATTCGTTACCGCGAGGCTTTGTATTCAACTAGCTGTCAGCTTGAGTTCCCCTGTTGGTGCAACCTTACGCTGCCATATAGAATCGGATCAGTCCCAGTACGGCAAATGCAAGCAGGGACAGTCCCGTGCCGATGCCGGTGACCGCGCTGTTGGCGACGCCAAGTCTGCGGGAGAGCGGCAGGGAGATAAGAGATACCGCCACCAGCAGCGCGGCAAGCACGTAGAGCGCAGCATCCAGGAACACAAACTTGAGCCAGATGAAATGGATGCCGACGATGAACGCGATCCATGGCGCGACGTAGTCGGACCGTTTGGAGCGAATAAGGAAAAATGCGCCGACGCCGGCAAGCACAACCTCGATCGCGACAAAAATAAGATAGCTGCGGAATGCGCCCATCTCCGAGAGCGCAGTCGGCGAGGACCAGTGAGTCGCGCTTAGATAAATCCCCAGGATACTGATCAATAAACCGATGCCTGAACCGATACCGAGGAACACGCGCCATCCCTGCCGCGGCCGCTCCTGTGCCCAGCCAAACCAGCAAAAGCTGAACCAGCCGAATATGGCGGCATACATCGAGTAATCTCTTATGTAGTCCATACTGCCTCCTTTAACTTGGCATCTCTCGGGTTGCAGATGCCGAATGCCTTCTTAAGTATAGCGTGAAAGGCGGCTCAGGTTAAGGTTCAGTTGGGGCTATTTGGAAACCAATTTATTTTCTCTTCCAGACGGTGCCGTCCGAATAAGCAACCTTGTTGACAAGGATGTTGCGAAGAGTGTGAGTTCTCTCATACCACATCAAATCGGTCGTGTATGTGCTGCCCTGTCCGGGCGACAGATCTGTGTGTCCCACATTGGCATTGATGCGGTGATTGCCGGAGAACGTGCCTTTCACCTTCTGGCCATAAGCATCATAACAGTCAAACGTAAATTCAAAGGCGATAATGCGTTTCTCGGTCAAATTTATGAATTGAAAATTGGCATGCGGCTGATCAATCATATCATAATCAATATAAGTGCCCTCTACCTTTAGCGGAACCCCGTTGTTGGCGGCCAGCTGCTGCTTCAGCGTTTGACGGAACGCATGAAGCTGCTTTTCAAAAGCACCCGTATCATGCCGCTTCTTCACGCTGGCTTAGCTTTTGCTCTCCACAGGTTCGCCGTCTCCGGACACCGCACTTACGATAGCCCGCCCCAGGAATGTATACCGGCAGAATCAGGACAAGCTTTGCAGGATTTCTTCCACGATCTGAGCGCGTCCGATCGCGCCCCAGCCTTTGAACAGCCAGAAGGAATCTGTCTCATGGACCTGGTCTGTGGCGACGGCGGGGACGATCGACCAGAGCGAGCTCTCGCGGATGCTCTGGAGATTGTCGAGTCCATTCGGATCAACCTCCAGGAAGATCAGTCCGGCATCCAGATCGGGGACCACTTCCAGAGACAGGTCGGCCCGCTGATCCTCGGGGGTCAGCGCTGATGGCTCGAATCCGAGATCATGATAGAGCAGCGTGTTCATCGGATGACCGGCAGCAGCGTAGATTTGCACGGTTTTCTCGCGCACCCGGAGATAAGCAAGCTTTTTATCCTCCAAGGCTTCGACCGTTTGCTTAGCTTCCGCAACTTTCTGCTCGAGCTCGGCGATCCGCTCTTTGGCGAGGTCCTCCTTGTCATACAATTGTGCAATCTTCAGCAGGTCGAACGTCCAGGAAGCAGGGTCATCCTCGTACGCCAGCCATTCTGTGCCAAGGACGATCGTCGGCGCAATCTTGCCCAGCTGATCATATGTCGTCTCCGCTGTCCGGCTCTCGATCAGGATGACGTCGGGATCAAGCTCGGCGATGGCTTCCAGGTTGGGCTCTTCGGCCGAGCCGACCAGCGCCACACCTGCCAACTGATCCGCGAGATAGGCAGGGTAATCGCCGCCATAGCGGGCTTCTACATTGATTCCATATGGCTTCTCGCCAATCGTCAGCAGATGATCGGCATAAGCGGCGGATAGCACGACGATCTTGCCGATCTCCGCAGGGACCTCGGTCTCGCCCATCATATGGGTAACGGTACGCATGTCGGATGTGCCGGCTGCTTGATTGTTCTCGGCAGCTTCCGATTCGTTCCCCGTGTTCTGCTGCTGGGGTGGAGACGGATCATTGTCCGGTGTCGCATTGTTCTGTCCTCCGCAGGCGGAGAGCAGCAGGATAAGCATCAGGCAAGCAAACGGCAATAGCGGTCTCATGGTGAATCCCCTTTTCGATATAATAATGAAAATCATTATCACTTATAGTAAGGCGGCGCCACCTACCTGGCAATGGATATTTCCTCTAAGTATGCTTGGACAATCCCCCGCACATCGACGCCAAGCTGCCCCGCGGCATGATCTATCGTCGCGATCCGGCCGGCTGTACCGAGTGCCGCATACAGATAATCGTCGGCTCGATAGATGCAGCCGTTCTTCACCGGACGCCACTTGCGCCACTGCTCGCTGTGCGTGAGCTCGCGCAGCCTCCGCCTGGAGTCGGGCATCGGGTCGACCATGAGGAAGACGTGGTCTGGCCGTAGCTGCATGAGCATGTGCCTGTCGAGCTCAACCGCCCAACGCTCCGGCTCCAATCCGGCAGGCAGGGACAGCCCGAGATCGCCATAGAGCAGAGCTCCGGTCTGACAGCGGGCCCCGTATACCCGGTATCTGGAGGGCATAATCCGCAGGAAGCAGGCAGTCGCGGAACCGAGCTGCGCGGCGATGCGTTCACCGACACGGCTGCGCAGCTCGGCGAAGCGCCCGATCCATCGCTCGGCCTCCCGGTCTCTGCCAGTCATACGAATGCTTCAGCAGCGCCACAGGTGCGATCTCGCGCATGCGCGCAGCCTCATCCGCCAGAAGATCGCTGGTGATGAGCAGCTCCGGGCGGGAGCGCAGGAGCGCCTCATAATTCATGCCGATGCTGTCGAGCCGCAGGGTCTGCGGCTGAGGCGGCAGGCCATGGGGTAAGGCGCTTGGGGATAAGACGGGCTGCGCGATGCGTCTTGTATAGGAGAGACTGGCCACCGGCTGCAGACCGAGGGTTTGGAGGCACTCGTCCAGCCCGTAGTATAAGGCGGCTACCCGGCGGTGGCAAGTCTTGATGTAGATCGTCGGTGCCACGCCGGTTGCCTGTTTGAAGACCCGGCTAAAGTAATGCTCGTCCCGGTACCCGACCTCGCTGGCCACCTCTTTCATTGATCCGGAAGTCAGCATGAGCTGCTTGGCCCGTTCGATCCGAAGCTTCGTCAGGTAGGCGACAGGTGTGCAATCCATCGCGGATTTGAACAGTTTGGTGAAATGATTGGGACTGTATCCTGCGATACCAGCCAACTGTTCGACCTGCAGGGACTCGGTAAAATGCTTGTCCATGTAAGCAGCAGCCGCCTCTATGCCGCCTCCCCCAGCGGGCTGCTCGCTCAGCTCCGCGAGGTAGCGCTGGAGCAGCCGGGCCAGCAGGAAACAGACCATGTGGCGCTCCTGCGTCTTCAGTGCATCGAAGAGCTCAGCGGCCCCGGTCGCCAGAGCCGGCCCTATAGCAGCCGGGAGCCGGGCGGGACCGGTGCGCCAGTCGGAGCCGCGTCCAGCAAGCACGACACAGTGAAAAAGCAAAACCCGATACCGCAGCGGTTGACCTCCCAACGCTTGTCCATAGGCAAGCGTACCTGGGGGCAGAAGGAAGGCGCTTCGGGCGCGGACGATCTGCCGTTTTCCGTCCATGACGATCTCGACGCTGCCCTTAAGGATGATGCCGAAGGCGTATAACCGGCCTGTTCGAAGACAGAACCTTTCTTGCGGATTGTAGCTGCCGGCAGCAGCGCGCAGGCTGGGGACGAATAGGCGAGTGCCGGCCGCTGTCCGTTGCTTGGTGTGGGTCATCATGGTCCTCCTAAAAACTATTCAAAGGAAAAATCGCTTCATAAGCTTGGGCTTGGTACAACCTTATCATCCTTTACTTTACCACATGAAGACTGGCCGTCGCCGCTCCAATTGGGTACAATGGGCACAGGCTGCCTGTCCACATCGCGCAGGCTGGCCCTCGAAGGAGAGAAAAGCATGAAGCATCCTGCAAAGTCTGACATACAACATGATCCTGAAGCCAAGACGTCTGCTCCAGGTACGGAGCAGCGAGAGGCTGGCCTACCCGAACCGGGGAAGACAGGGGCGCCGCTGGACGTGACGCCCGGCAAGCCGCTGTACCAGCGCATCCTGTCCTTTCTGATATACGGCGCTGCGATCGTCCTGATCCTCTGGTACCGCAGCGATATCCTCGGCTGGCTGGAGCAGGCGAGCGGCGTCCATCCGCTGATGATCGTTAGCGCAGCCACGCTGCTTGCCTTATTCCCGGTTATCCCGTATCCGCTGATCGGCGGCATCCTGGGCGCCACCTTCGGCTCGCAGCTGGGTGCGGTCTATACCTGGATCGGCTCATCGGCCGCGTCCATCCTGATGTTTGTAATGGTGCGCTGGCTGTTTTTTGACTGGGGTCAGCGGATGCTGCACCAGGTCTCCCTGATCGGACGCATCACGGCGATGTTCGAACGCAGCGCGTTTATCTTTATCCTGTCCGTTCGGCTCATCCCCTTCATCCCCTCGGTGCTGGTCAATATCTATTGTGCCGTCAGCAAAGTGGGTTTCTGGCCATACTCTATCGCTTCTTCGCTGGGCAAAATCCCGTCCATGGTGCTGTTTGCCCTGCTGGGCAGCCAGCTGTTGGCCGATCCGCGCAGTATTATTGTGACCTTGGCGGTGTACGGAGCCTTCATCGGACTTGTCTATGTCGGCTATTTCAAAGTCTATCTGCGGCAGCAGCGCTGAGAGGCTGGCCAAGTCAGCTCCGGGCACTGCTACTCCGACACGCTCCCGTACTTGGTCCGGTAATGCGCCAAGGCGAGCAAGGGCCAGATCTGATCATAGCTGTGGTAATGGATGTAAAAGCTGCCCGGCAGGGCGGCCCCCGTCGGATAACCGGCCCCGCGGCCGTGCGATTCCAGCAGCTCTATCAGTCTGGCGATCCCCCGTGTCATGGAAGCTGTCGGCTTATCATGAACGGCGATCAGCGCGTCCAGCGCCCAAGCCGTCTGCGAGAGCGTGCTCCAGGGAAGCGGCACATAGTGCTTGCGCTGATCGCTTTGACAGGATTCCCCCCAGCCGCCGTCCTCCTGCTGGATCTTCTCCAGCCACTTGGCGCCGTGTTGCACCGTCTTGTGGTCCGCAGGTACGCCGGCCGCGGCCAGCCCCGTCAACGCCGCCCACGTGCCGTAGATGTAGCAGATCCCCCAGCGGCCGTACCACGAGCCGTCCTTCTCCTGATGCTTGACCAGCCAATCCACGCCTTTCCTGACCAACGGATGTGTCCAGTCCAGACGTGCCCAATGGCCGAGATACTCCAGCGTGCGTCCCGTCAGATCCGCCTCCGACGCGTCGATGGCTGCGGCTGCGGCATCGTCGATTGCCAGCCAAGTGAGCATCTGCATATCCGTATCCTTCTCAAACGCTGGCCAACCGCCGTCTTTGTTCTGCATAGAGACGACCCAACTGAGCCCCCGGTTCCAGGCGGCCAGCCAGCGGGCATCACGGCGCGAGCCCGCATAGATCGCCCTAAGCGCTGCTGTCGTATCGTCCACGTCGGGGTTGATCGTGTTGCTCTCGGAGAACCCCCAGCCGCCGGGAGCCGCGCCCGGATTATGCAATGACCAATCTCCCGGCTTGGTGTGCTGATGAGTCAGAAGGTAGCGGCCTGCCCTGTCGATTATCGGGTGCTCGGCAGGCACGCCCGCTTCTTGCAGAGCATATGCCAGCAGCGCCGTATCCCAGATCTCGGAAGGCGAGTTCTGGATCATCGCCCCCGCTTCCAGCTCATACTTCATCCCCGTGAGTCCTTTCAGCGCTGCCCGGATCACCGGATCCTCGCTGTCGTAGCCCAGCGCCAGCAGCGCCAGGATCATCAGGATCGTGCAGCTGGCATAGCTGTACAGCGTCCCGTCGGACTCGATCCGCTCCAGCATGTAGCGCTCGGCCCGCACAGTCGCCTCTTCATGCAGCGAACGGCGGCTGCCGATGAGCCGGTACAGTCCGGCATCCAGCCGCTGCTGCACCGCTTGCTGGCCCTGCGGCAGCGGAGATTCGTAGCTGCTCTCGCGGGCGCCAAGGAGACTGCGCAGGTCCGGGCACCCCTCGCCCTGCATGGCGAACTGCCGGTCTGCCATAAGCAGCAGGGGGACGAGATGCACGCGCGCATAGCCGGAGAAGTCGAAGAACTGGACAGGCGATGCCGGGGGCAGCAGGAGCACCTCCAGCGGGATCGACGACACCGACCGCGGCCACCGGATCTGTCCCGTTGCGGCGAGCAGCGCCTGCGTCATGATGCCGCCAGCGCGGGCGAGCCCGCCCTTCCTGGCGATATAACGCTGCGCCCTTACCATACTCGCGTCTTCAGGACGGCAGTAGCCGGCGTATAGCAAGGCATAATAGGCTTCGATGGTCGTGGAGAGGTGACCCTCGCCGTCATCCTCATAGAGCCGCCAATACCCGTCAGGGTGCTGTCGGTTCCTGATCCGGTCGGAGAGCTGTCGGATGAGCGGCTCATCCGCTTCCCCAAGGGTTCGCATCAGGATGATCATATACGTGTCGATATTCGTGCCGTTGTCGAAGCAGCAGCGCCAGGAGCCATCAGGCTGCTGCGACTGCGCGAGCTCGGCCGTCAGCCGGTCGATGGCATGCTGGATTCGTTCGCCAAGCTTGTTCATGGACGAGGTCCTCCCGGAATTTGTTTCTGCCATTATATGAACGGAACTGTACGAACATACAGGCTGATCGTATGGAAACCCGGCCTCCGAGTTGACCTGGCCCCAGCCCTAGCAGATATAAGAAGTACATATCGAAATACATAATTGAAGTGGATATATACGTGCAGCAAGTGTGACTTGGATAAAGGAGTGTCAGGATGAACTATCGCACGATGGAGCAATGCGTCAATGACCTGGAACGGGCGGGCCACCTGATCCGGATCCGCGAGGAAGTCGATCCGCATCTGGAGATGGCAGCGATTCATTTGGAAGTGTACCGGGCAGGGGGGCCTGCTATATTGTTCGAGCGGGTCAAAGGCAGCCGGTACCCGGCTGTGTCCAATCTCTTTGGCACGATCGAGCGGAGCAAGTACATCTTCAGGGATACCTGGGATGCGGCGCAGCGCGTCATCGATCTCCGCAATGAACCGATAGGCGGGCTCAAGAAGCCGGTACAGTCGCTCGGGACGGCGCTCTCCGCCCGCAAGGCGCTGCCGGTCAAGTCTTCGGGGGAGCGGCCCGCAGGGTTTGAGGAGATCCGCATCTCCGATCTGCCGCAGATCAAGCATTGGCCGGATGACGGAGGCGCTTTCATCACCCTGCCGCAAGTGTATTCGGAGGATCCGGAGAAGCCGGGGGTGATGAATGCCAATCTCGGCATGTACCGCATTCAGCTGACAGGCAATGACTACGAGACGGACAAGGAGATCGGCCTGCATTACCAGATCCACCGGGGCATCGGCATCCATCAGGAGAAAGCGAACCGGCTCGGCCAGCCGCTCAAGGTCAGCATTTTCATCGGCGGGCCGCCTGCGCACACGCTATCTGCGGTGATGCCGCTGCCGGAGGGGATGAGCGAGCTGACCTTCGCAGGCCTGCTGGCCGGCCGGCACTTCCGCTACAGCTACTGCGAGGGTCATTGCATCAGCCTCGATGCCGACTTCGTCATCACCGGCGAGATCCATCCCGGCGAGACCAAGCCGGAGGGGCCATTCGGCGATCATCTCGGCTATTACAGCCTGGTCCATCCGTTCCCGGTGATGCGGGTGCACAAGGTATACGCGCGCAGCGGCGCGATCTTTCCCTTCACGGTGGTCGGCCGGCCGCCGCAGGAGGACACCTCCTTCGGCGAGCTGATCCATGCTCTTACCGGCGGGGCGATCAGCAAGGAGATCCGCGGCGTCAAGGAGGTTCATGCTGTCGATGCGGCAGGCGTGCATCCGCTGCTGCTCGCGATCGGCAGCGAGCGCTATACGCCCTATGAGCAAGTGCAGCGTCCCGCCGAGATCCTGACGATCGCCAACCGTATATTGGGGACGGGACAGCTCAGTCTGGCCAAGTATCTGTTCATCGCGGCCGAGCAGGAGCAGCCGCTCAGCACGCACCGGATGGAGGAATTCTTCACCTATATGCTGGAACGGATGGATCTGCAGCGCGATCTGCATTTCCAGACCCAGACGACGATCGACACGCTCGATTATTCCGGCGAAGGGCTCAATATGGGCAGCAAGGTGATCTTTGCCGCAGCGGGCCCCAAGCGGAGAGAGCTGTGCCGGGATGTGCCGGAGCTGTTGCGTCAGCTTCCCGGCATCCGGCACGCGGGGTACGTGCTGCCGGGCATCGTCGCGGTCGACGGCCCGGCTTACCGGGGTGAGAAGCAGACCGCAGAAGAGACAGCGGCATGGTCCGCTTTTATCATGGAGCGGGGCGGGCTGCCGGAGTGCCCGCTGATCGTCCTGTGCGACGACAGCGAGTTCTTGAGCGCGGAGCTGAACAACTTCCTGTGGGTCACGTTTACCCGGAGCAATCCTTCGCACGACATGCATGGCGTAGGCGCAACCTACCGTCACAAGCACTGGGGCTGCGACAATGTCATCCTTGACGCCCGCAGCAAGCCGCATCAGGCGCCGCCGCTTATCCCCGACGCGCAGGTGCAGGAAGCAATCCACCGTTTCTTTGAAGACGGGGGAGCGTTGAGCGGCATAACCACAATGAGGAGGAATCCCTGACTATGAGTGAAACGAAGCAACGCATTGTCGATGCCCATCAGCATTTCTATGATTTTGACCGCATCCCATATACCTGGCCGACGGTGAATGAGCCGGAGCTGTTCCGCAGCTTCCATCCCGAAGAGCTGGAGCCGCTGCTGCGCGAGAACGGGATCGATGAGACGGTTATCGTCCAGGCCGACCACAGCGATGCAGAGACGGATTATCTGCTTGAGGTCGGCGATCGCCATCCGTGGGTGGCAGGGGTCGTCGGCTGGGTGGATCTGCGCAATCCCGAAGCTGCCGGCAGGCGGCTGGAGGCGCTGAGCTCCCGTACCAAGTTCAAAGGGGTACGGCATCTGATTCATGACGAAGCCGATCCGGATTGGGTGATCCAGCCCGCGGTGCTGGAGGGACTGGGTGTGCTGGCTGATTTCGAATACACGTATGATGTCGTCGCTGTGCTGCCCCGCCATCTTGAGCATGTCTGCACGCTCGCCGAGCGGCTGCCGAAGCTGCGTCTGGTGATCGATCATCTCGCCAAGCCGCCGATCCGCGAGCGGCAGTTGGAGCCATGGGCGACGCTGCTGCGGGAGGCCGCACAATACCCCAATGTCTTCGCCAAGGTGTCCGGACTTAACACGGCAGCAGATCCTGATAGCTGGGCCGGAGAGGATCTGAAGCCGTACATCGAGCACGCGATGATCTGCTTTGGCGCGGACCGGCTGATGTTCGGCAGCGACTGGCCGGTGGCCAATCTGGCGGGCGACTACCGCAAGGTATGGCTCGAGACCAACCGGGCGCTGGCAGGTTTCTCTGATAGCGAACGCCAGTTGATCCTGGGCGGGACAGCAGCGCATTTCTATAACCTGGACTAATATGCGAATCCGCAACCTGAACCAATAAGCGAAGGAGAAGGGAGCCAGATAGGTGATAGGTGTACCAGATACGATGAAAGCGGTTGTATGTCACGGGCCGGGCGATTATCGGTACGAGACAGTACAGACACCCTCGCCGGGACCAGGAGAAGTGATGATCCGGGTGGAAGGCTGCGGCATCTGCGCAGGCGATGTCAAGGCGTGGGACGGCGCACCGATGTTCTGGGGCGGCGACGGGCAGCCTACGTACGTTAAGACGCCGGTCATCCCCGGTCATGAATTCGTCGGTATCGTAGCTGCTGTCGGGACAGGTGTGACCGATTATGCCATAGGCGACCGCCTGATCTCGGAGCAGATCGTACCTTGTACGGAATGCCGCTTCTGCAGGCGGGGACAGTACTGGATGTGCCAGAAGCATGATATCTATGGCTTTCAGTCGAATGTGAACGGCGCGATGGCCGAGTATATGATCTTCCCGGTTCAGGCGATCAATCACCGGGTGCCGGAGGCGCTGCCGCTCGAGCAGGCGATCCTGATCGAGCCGTATGCCTGCTCGATGCATGCGGTCAACCGCGCCAATATTCAGTTGGGAGACTTCACGGTGATCTCTGGCGCCGGTACCCTCGGGCTGGGTATGGTAGCGGCAGCGCGGCTGAGAGGACCCGGCACGCTCGCTGTCATTGATCTGCAGAACGACCGGCTGGAGCTGGCAAAGCGATTCGGGGCGGATCTTGTGCTCAATCCGACCCGGCAGGATGTCGTGGCGGAGATTATGCAGCTGACAGAAGGGTACGGCTGCGATGTCTACATCGAAGCCAGCGGCGCACCGGCCAGCGTCATCCAGGGTCTGCACGCGATCCGCAAGCTGGGTACTTTCGTGGAGTTCAGCGTCTTTGGCAGTCCGGTGACGGTGGACTGGAGCATTATCGGCGACCGCAAGGAGCTGGATATCCTCGGAGCCCATCTCGGTCCTTACTGTTACCCGCATGTCATCTCGGGCATCGCGGACGGCCGACTGCCGACAGACGGCGTAGTGACCCACAAGCTGCCGCTTTCCGAGTTCCAGGAAGGGTTCCGGTTGGTCAAGCAAAGCCAAGGCTGCCTGAAGGTTATTCTGCTGCCTGATCAGACTTCGGCGTAAGACGCAAATCCTACGACTGCCCTCCACATACCAGAAAGCACCTTCTGCCGCTTTGGTGCGGTGAAGGTGCTTTCATTTGTTTAATTTACTACAGCATCTCGCTGTCGATAATGCGCCAATGATACTTCAGCGTGGCCTCAAGTCCTGCCTTGTCCCGGGTGCGGAGGAGCTCCACAATCTTGCGGTGCTCGTCATTGACGACATAGAGGATACGCATCAGCTTGTCCGGATCCTCGCTGGCATAGGATTGGCGGATAAAGCTGTTTTTGAGCGAGCCTAGCGTCTCGATCAGAATTTCATTATCGGATTTGTCGATGTACATCTTATGGAAGATAATCTGATCCTTATAGTAGTCCGAGAATTGATGATGGGCAATAGCATGGTCCATCTTCTCGACAAGCGCCTCCATAGCCGAGAGATCCTTGGGCGAGAGGTGATCCGCCGCCAGTGTGGCTGCCAGACCTTCCAGCGTACCGATGATCATCGACAGGTCCAGCTTTTTCTTGGGGTCAAAGGCTTTCACCGTAAATCCTCGGCGCGGCAGGTAATCCAGCAGATTATCGGAGGCAAGCTGGAACAGCGCTTCCCGGGTTGGCGTCCGGCTGATGTCCAGTTTTTTACAAATTTCAGCTTCATTGATTTTTTGGTTGGGCAGCAGCGTTTGATCTTGGATACGCTGCGCGATATAATCGTATACGTGGTCTTTTAGTGACTGGTACTTTGGTGCCTGCAACGATAATTCCCCCTTGTAGCAATTCGAGTCTCGCAAGGTTAGTATTTATTAGGTTATTATACCCAAGTTCGTAGGAGTTGTCAGGTCTTTTCACACGAGAGCTGTCATCATTTCGACCTAAAAAAGCGTTGTGCACGGGGAATGAGAGTGTTATAATTGCTTACATTCGAATAGTTGTATATTGTGCGGAATATTCTGTATACAATATACTATATATCTAGCGGCGTGAGATTCACGTAAGTGTTTGGAATGCTAGATTGACGTGTAAAATGATTAAAAACGGGGGATGGAGAAGATGAACAAGAAGTGGCTTTCTACTGGCAGTATTGCCGCAATGGCAATGATCGTCGCAGCGTGCGGAGGCGGCAGCGGTACTAATAATGCGCCGGACAATACTGGCAGCAACGGAGGCAATGCGCCAACTGAAGAGACCCAGACACTCATCTTGGGGACAAGCGCTGACTATGCGCCGTTCGAGTTCCATGCCAATATCGACGGCACGAATACAATCGTTGGCTCGGATATCGAGCTGGCCAAAGAGATCGCTAAGGATCTGGGCGCTGAGCTTCAGATTATTGACTCCGAATTTGACGGCTTGCTGATGTCGCTTAACACCGATAAAGTGGATATGGTCATCTCGGGCCTGACAGCTACTGATGATCGCCGTCAGAATGTCCTGTTGTCGGATATCTACTATCAGACTTCGCAGGCGGTGCTCGTGAAGGCGGATCAAGCGGATCAGTTCACTTCTGAGGAGGACTTGCACGGCAAACGGATCGGCGTTCAGCTGGGTTCGATCCAGGAAGGGATTGCCGAAGAGATCGATGGCGCCGTCCTGACGTCGCTGGGCAAGATTCCTGAGCTGGTCATGGAGCTTACTAGCGGCCGTGTCGATGCGATCATCCTGGAGTCGCCGGTAGGGGAGCAATATGCGAGAACCCAATCGTCCCTGGCTATCGCCCCGGTCGAGATCGCGGAAGAAGACGAAGGCTTTGCCGTAGCGGTCAAGCTTGGCGAAGATGAGTTGATGGAAAGCATCAACGCGACGATCCAGCGCTTGGTCGAATCGGGCGAGTACGAGCAATTCGTCGTGGAGGCCAACGAACTGCTGGGTGAATAATAACGGACGGAGTTAACGACCTATGAATCAGGATTTGAATTTCTCTTTCCTAAACGAACATTGGCCGACCTTTGCCAAAGCCGCCTTGACAACGCTGCAGCTTTCTGCTGTCGGCGTTGTTCTCGGTACGCTGTTCGGCGTCATGTTTGCTTTGATGCGCATCTCGACGGTTGGACTGCTGCGTTTTTTGGCGGGCGCCTATATCGAGCTTATTCGCGGCACGCCCATGATTGTTCAGATTTTAATTATTTATTATGGCCTTACGACATTTGGCATTAATCTGCCGCCGTTTACGGCTGGCGTGGTGGCACTGACGATTAACAGCGCGGCTTATATGGCCGAAGTGTTCCGCGCGGGAATTCAGGCGATTGACAAGGGACAATATGAGGCGGCGCGTTCGCTTGGGATGACCCGCGCGATGGCGATGCGCCATGTTGTGCTGCCGCAGGCGTTCCGCAACATGCTGCCGGCGATCGGCAATGAATTCATTATCATTATCAAGGACTCTTCGCTCGTCGCCTTTATCGGTATCGGAGAATTGATGTATACAGCTCGCAATCTGCAGAGCTCGTTGTTCTTGCCGACTGAACCGCTGCTAGTCATTGCGGCGATCTATTTCATCATGACTTTCACGCTCTCGAACCTGCTGCGCGCGCTGGAAAGGAAGTTGACCAAATCATGATTACAGTAGAGGAACTGCATAAGTCGTTTGGCAGCAATCAGGTTCTAAAAGGAATCAATACGACCATTCACAAGGGAGAAGTCGTGGCGGTCATCGGACCAAGCGGATCGGGCAAGAGCACGTTTCTCCGTTGTTTGAATAGACTGGAAGAACCAAGCAGCGGCCGGATATACTTTGAAGACCGGGAAGTGACGGGCAGCCAGTCGGAGCTCAACCAGATCCGTCAGCGGATGGGCATGGTGTTCCAACACTTCAATCTGTTCCCTCATATGAGCGTGATGGAGAACCTGCTGCTGGCGCCAACCCTGCTCAAGAAAAGTGACAAGGCTTCGGGCCGCGAGCTCGCGCTGGAGCTGCTGCGTACCGTTGGGCTGGAGGAGAAACAGAACGAATATCCTGCCAAGCTCTCCGGCGGCCAAAAGCAACGGATCGCGATCGCCCGGGCACTGGCCATGCAACCCGCCGTCATGCTGTTCGATGAGCCGACGTCGGCGCTCGATCCCGAGATGGTCGGCGAGGTGCTCGATGTCATGAAGAAGCTGGCCAAGGACGGCATGACGATGATCATCGTCACGCATGAGATGGGCTTCGCCCGAGAGGTCGGCGACCGCTTGATCTTCATGGATGGCGGGCTGATCGTCGAGGAAGGCATCCCGCGCGAAGTCATGGCGAATCCGCAGCATCCACGAACCCAGGACTTCCTCTCCAAAGTATTGTAGAGAGTAAGGTCAGCTTCCAGCATCAGAGACCCGATCCGACCGCCCCATGCGCCGCTCGTTGCAATCACGTATAAATTATCCCAGGACAGGGCATACTAAAGCTTTGTCCGATTTTTTATATCCATACGTATATTGTATACAATATTCAAACATCGAAAGCGAGGATTCGTGATGAGCCAAACATCATCTAGAACGGCAATCGAGCAGTCCAACCGGTATGGCGCACACAATTACCATCCGCTGCCGATCGTGATCGAACGGGCAGAGGGCGTCTGGGTCGAGGATCCGGAAGGAAACCGATATATGGACATGCTAAGTGCATACTCCGCGCTGAACCAGGGGCATCGCCATCCGGATATTATCCGGGCGCTCAAGGAGCAGGCGGATAAAGTCACCCTTACCTCGCGGGCTTTTCACAGCCCCTCGCCAGGTATCTTCTATGAGAAGCTGTCCGCTTACACGGGCAAGTCCCGCATCCTGGCGATGAACAGCGGCGCCGAGGCAGTGGAGACGGCGATCAAAGCGGTCCGCCGCTGGGCGTACCGTGTCAAAGGCGTCCCGGACGGCCAGGCGGAGATCATCGTCTGCAGCGGCAACTTCCACGGGCGGACCTTGACCGTCACCTCCTTTTCCTCGTCGCCTGAGTACCGCGAGGACTTCGGTCCGTTCACGCCGGGCTTCAAGATCATCCCTTACGGGGATCTGGCAGCGCTGGAGCAGGCAATCACGCCGCATACGGCCGCGCTGCTCATCGAGCCGATCCAGGGCGAGGCGGGCATCATCATCCCGCCGGCAGGGTACCTCAAGGCTGCTCACGAGCTATGCCGCCGCCATCGAGTACTGCTGGCTGCCGATGAGATCCAGACCGGCTTCGGCCGTACCGGCCGCCGCTTCGCCTGCGACTGGGAAGGCGTGGTGCCGGATCTGTATATCCTGGGCAAAGCGCTCGGCGGCGGCGTCGTGCCAGTATCGGCGGTGGCTGCCGATGACGATATCCTCGGCTTGTTCGAGCCTGGATCGCATGGCTCGACGTTTGGCGGTAATCCGCTCGCCTGCAGCGTGGCGATCGCGGCGCTGGAGGTTACCCGGCGTGAAGCGCTTGCCGAGCGCTCGGACCAGCTTGGCACGTATCTTCTCCGCCGGCTGGAGTCGATCGCCAGCCCGTATATCCGCGAGATCCGGGGACGCGGGTTATTCATCGGCATTGAGCTGGACCGTCCGGCACGGCCGTTCTGCGAAGAGCTCATGGCTCTTGGGCTGCTCTGCAAGGAAACGCATGAGACGACGATTCGTCTGGCGCCACCGCTCGTGATCCGGCAGGAGGAGCTGGATTGGGCGCTCGAGCGAATCGAGCAGGTATTGACAACAACTGTCTGAGCAAAGTGTTGCATATAAATAAGAAGAGAGGATGACCACTATGTCTACATTACCGATTCAAGTCATCAAAGTTCCGTTCTCGCTAGGCGGGAGATATCCGGGGTCCGAGCTCGGACCAGACGCGGTCATCCAAGCCGGTCTGCTGAGACAGCTGGGCCAACTGAAGCTGGAGCTGTCAGAAACCGTCGAGATCGATTGCCCCTCTGCGGGGACGGAGAGCGAGGACAGCTGGACACGCGGAAGCGCGCCTAAGCGCAGGAAGGAAGTGCTGGAGACGGCGTCACGGCTCGGTGAAGCGGTATCGGATGCTGTCTCGCGGGGTGTCATGCCCCTAGTTGTTGGCGGCGACCACAGCATAGCGATGGGAACACTGGCCGGCCTCACCAAGCATCATCCCAAGCTGGGGGTCATCTGGTTTGATGCGCATGCCGATCTCAACACGGAAGCATCCAGCCCCAGCGGCAACATGCACGGGATGCCGCTCGCTGTCGCGACGGGCCATGCCCGTCTGAAGCTCGCAGATATTGTGGAGGGTGCGGGCCGGATCGATACGCGCAATCTGGTTATCATCGGCGCCCGTGAGCTGGATCCCGATGAGCGTGAGCTGATCAAGTCGGAGGGGATCGCCTGCTATACGATGCATGAGGTCGACCGGATGGGGATCCAGACGATCGTCGGGGAAGCGCTCCGGATCGCCGGCGACGGGACAGACGGCATCCACGTCAGCTTTGACATGGATTGTCTGGATCCGATGGAGGCTGCCGGGGTCGGCACGCCTGTACCGGGCGGGCTCAATTACCGTGAAGCCCACTTCGCATGCGAGCTGCTGGCCGAATCGGCCAAAGTGACTTCAGTAGAGATCGTGGAGGTCAATGCGCAGCTGGATCATGACCGCCGGACGGCCAGGTTGGCGGTGGAGCTGGTCGCATCCTTGCTAGGCAAGCGAATACTGTAGGATATCTCTGGCAGGAGGTCATGCAGCATGTTCGAGTCGGTGATGCGTCGCATATTACTTGGTTTGGGCGGCAGCCCGGCAGCCGGGCGGCTGGCCCGCAGATACGGCTTCAGGCTGGGGGCCGGACGTTTCGTCGCGGGCAGGACGATCAGCGAAGCCGTGTCCGTCGTGCGCAGGCTCAATAAAGCCGGCAAGCTGGCCACGCTGGATCATCTGGGAGAATTCGTGACGACGCCTAAAGAAGCCGCTGAATCGGCGGAGATGTGTCTGCAGACACTGGATGCGATCAAGGAAGCGGGTCTGCAAGCCAATCTCTCGCTCAAGCTGACCAGTCTTGGTCTGGATATAGACGGCGGCCACGCTCTAGGGCATATGCGGCGCATTGTCTCGCATGCTGCTGCCGCAGGTCAGTTCGTACGCATCGATATGGAGGACTACGCCCATTGTGCGCAGACGCTGGAGCTGTATCGGGAGCTGAGGCGCGAGTATGACAATGTCGGCGTAGCGATCCAGGCTTATCTCCGCCGTTCCATGGATGACGTACGTGCCTTGGGCAAGCTGCAGGCCAATCTGCGGCTGGTCAAAGGCGCCTACAAAGAATCCGAATCGGTCGCGTTTCCGCACAAAGCGGATGTCGACGAGCAATTCATAGCGTTGATCCGGCTGCACCTGACTCAGGGATATGCGGCGATAGCGACCCACGACAAGGCCATTGTTGATACCGCTCTTGCTTACATCCATGACCGTCTTATCCCCAAGGAACGGTATGAGTTTCAGATGCTGTACGGGATCGGCGAGGAGCTCCAGAACGTTCTGGTGCGTCAAGGGCACCGGGTCCGAATCTATGTGCCGTTCGGCGAAGACTGGTTCGGCTACTTCATGCGTCGACTGGCCGAGCGGCCGGCAAATGTCTGGTTTGTACTCAAAAATCTGCGAAGAGCGAGGGGATCGCGATGACGGAAGCAGGATGGAAGCCATTCCGCAACGAGCCGATGACAGATTTTAACGATGCCGGCAATCGCCAGGCTATGCTGGAAGCGCTGGAGAGAGTCAAATCCCGGCTTGGGGGTACGTATCCGCTGCATATCGGAGGTCAGCCGGTCATGCCCGAGGCCAAGATCGTCTCGATCAATCCGGCTGCTACCGGGCAAGTGATCGGCAGCGTCGGCAAAGCCGGCCGCGAGCAGGCGGAGCAGGCGATGGCCGCGGCATTGGCGGCTTTTGAGCGGTGGAAGCTGACGCCGTCAGCCGACCGGGCAGAGGTGCTGGTGCGGGCGGCTGCACTGATGCGGCGACGCAAGCATGAGTTCTCGGCGTGGATGATCCTGGAGTCAGGCAAGAACTGGGCAGAGGCGGATGCTGATACAGCGGAGGCCATCGATTTCCTGGAGTACTACGCACGCGAGATGCTCCGCCTCTCCCGGACGAATGAGCTGCAGCCGCTGCAAGTGGTGCCGGGAGAGGATAACCGGCTGTCGTACATCCCGCTTGGCGTCGGCATCATCATCCCGCCATGGAATTTCCCGCTCGCGATCTGCGCAGGCATGGCCTCGGCAGCCGTCGTCTCCGGCAACACGGTCATCCTGAAGCCGGCGTCGGCCACACCCGTCATTGCCTACAAGTTCTACGAGGTGATGGTGGAGGCGGGGATGCCTGCTGATGTCATCCAGTATCTGCCGGGCAGCGGCGCCGAGATCGGCGATTATCTTACCCGTCACCCGAAGACGCGATTTATCAGCTTTACCGGCTCCAAGGAGACGGGACTGCATATTCAGAAGCTGGCCGCCGAGACAGCGGAGGGCCAGATCTGGATGAAGCGGCTGATCGCCGAGATGGGAGGCAAGGACGGCATCGTCGTCGACGAGACGGCGGATCTGGAGGCGGCGGCGTCGGCTGTCGTCGCGTCGGCATTTGGCTTCCAGGGTCAGAAATGCTCGGCCGGCTCGCGGGCGATCATCGTGGACAGCGTCTACGATGAGATGGTTGATCGGATCCGGGAGCTGACAGCGAAGCTTGCGATCGGCTTGCCGGAGGACAATGCCCCAGTCGGGCCGGTCATCGATGAGAGCTCGTACCAAAGGATTCTGGCGTACATCGAAACCGGCAAGACCGAGGGCCGTCTGCTCCTCGGAGGCCGTCCCGGCGATCCTAGTGGGTACTATATCGAGCCTGCGGTCATCGCGGATCTGGATCCGCATGCGGTAGTGATGCAAGAGGAGATCTTCGGGCCGGTGCTCGGCATCTGCCGGGCGGCAGACTGGGAAGAGGCGATCCGCATCTATAATGATACGGAGTTTGGCCTGACGGGTGCATTCTTCTCCGCCGATGAGGACCGCATCGCGCAGGCGCTCCAGACGATGCACTGCGGCAACTTGTATATCAACCGCAAGTGCACGGGCGCGCTCGTCGGCGCACATCCCTTCGGCGGCTTCAATATGTCCGGCACCGATTCCAAAGCCGGCGGCCACGACTATCTCCTGCACTTCACCCAAGCCAAGCTTACTTCCCGCAAGCGATGAGGTGACGCTGCAACAAGTCATGAACCGCTTTTCCAAAGGAGAGAACTGTTCCAATATAAGGGACGGTTCTTTTTTGTGTGAGATTCATGTAAGTTATCGGGGGTTCAGAGGCAAGATGGCTTTCGTAATAGGAAGATTCCATAAAAATAGCATTGTTCGTGTGACAGAGCGGTGTTATAATAGATTCCATTAATATAGTATATTGTATTCTGTATACTGTATACATAATTGGCTCTGTTTTCATCGCTCTGTGGTGCTTTGTCTATGAATTGAGCCAATCCGGGAGTTGATAGATGAGAGAGTGGGGATTAGGACAGTTGGCCGTAGTTTATTCATCATCCTATTTTGAAGGAGGAACAAGATGTACGGGAAATCATTTGCCAAATCATGGCTGGCATTGGGCTTGACGTTGACGATGCTGCTGGGAACAGTGGCGCCGGGAATCGCAATGGCCGAGATCGTACAGGGCGGACGACGGATCGTCCGGGGCGCAGACTGAACAGGTAGCGCAGGATTCGGCCCTGGATCCGGGGCAGGAAGACCAAGAGAATACGGATGCGGATGTCTCAGCAGATACGGATGTTACGGCAGCTGATGAAGTGGAAGTGACGCTGGCTGAGACCATGCTCGAAGCTGAAGAGACGGGCTACGCCGCCTACCAGTATCTCGCGTATCTCACCAACGAGATCGGTACGCGCGAAGCGGGGACGGCCAAGGAAGTCGAAGCCGGTGAGTATCTGAAGGAACAGTACGATACACTCGGACTGGAGCCGGAAGAGCAGCCGTTTACGTATTCGACCTCTGACGGTTCGTTCAACAGCAATAATATTATCGGTGTCGTCCAAGGTGCCTCGGACCGTGAGATTATCGTGGGTGCGCATTATGATTCCGTTTCGACTGATCCGGGCTCGTATGAAGGCAAGGCGTATACCGGACAAGGCACTGACGATAATGCATCGGGCGTAAGTGTCATGCTGGAGGTTGCTGAGGCCATCCAGGCGCTTCCTGAAGAGCAAAGGCCGTATACCGTCCGTTTCATCGCATTTGGTGCGGAAGAGGTCGGACTGCAGGGCTCCAAGTATTATGTCAATCAGATGACTGAGGAGCAGATCGACAACACGGTCGCCATGATCAATCTCGACAGCCTCGCAGCTGGCGATATGATGTATATCTACGGGGGTGCGGGAGCCGGCGGTTTCGTCCGCGATCTCGGGCTGGCGATTGCCGACCGTGATGGACTGGATGTAACGACCAACCCGGGATTGAATGCGGATTATCCGGAAGGTACAACGGGTGATTGGAGCGATCATGCGCCATTTAAGGCGAAAGGGATCCCTTACGCTTATCTGGAAGCAACCAACTGGGAGATCGGCGATCTGGACGGCTACACCCAGACCGAAGAGCATGATGAAATCTTCCATACGTATAAAGATAATCTTGCCTTCATCAGCCAGGCGTTTCCCGGCCGAATCGAAGAGCGGTTGTCTACATTTACTCAGCTGCTGACCAGCATTCTGCTGGAAGTGCAAGAGCCGTCGTCGTCTCAAACGATGGTACTTGACAAGGACGTAGCGTCGATGACGGAGAAGCGCACACTCACGGCAACCTTTGACCTGCCTGAAGGCGTCAGCGCGGACAGCCTGACCTGGACATACGATGGCAAGCCGCTCGCAGACTGGAAGCAATGGGTACCGGGAGCGACCCCGCAGACGCCTGGCGCTTATACAGGTCCTTCGTTTATCTCTGCAGAGGTGATGTCCGTCGCGGGCAGCACGGTTACGGCGGAGATCACCTTCGATCTACCGTTCGGAACGGACAACTTGTCTCCACGTACAGCGAACAACAACATCCGGCCGGAGTATCCGAAATTCATCGGCAACTTTGAGCTGGCTGCTGTGGCGGACGGGGAAATAGTCGCTCATACGAAGGTCAAGCTGACCCCTTACGACAGCTACCGCAGCTATGCCGAACTGAAGCCCGAGATCGACCGGATCACGGCAGAGGCGGCAAGAGAGACGGGCCGTTACATCGAGACGACGTCAATCGGCAAGTCGGTCGAAGGTCGCGACATCTATTTCACTGTGCTGGCCAAGGATGAGGCTTCCGTGGACCAATATCAGAATGATATCCATCCGAAGATGATGTCAAATCCGGCAGAGCTGGCAGAGGATATCCGTGAAGATCGGCTGACGGACTATAAAGTGCCGATCTGGTTGAACAATATTCATCCGGACGAGTCCCCGGGCGTGGACGTCATCCTCAATTATTTTGAAACGATGGCGCTTGAAGAAGAGATTCAATACGATACCAAGCTCGGCGGGCACGACCAAACCATTACATTGAATATGGACGATGCACTCGAGCATGCTATTTTTATCTTCGTCTATACCAATAACCCGGACGGACGGGTGCATAATACGCGGGCCAATGCCGAAGGGTTCGACCTGAACCGGGACAACTCTTACCAGACTCAGCCGGAGACGCAGGCGGTCACGAAGAAAATTGCTGAATGGTCGCCGCTGTCCTTCCTGGATATGCACGGATTCGTGGGGAGCTTCCTGATCGAGCCTTGCACGCCGCCGCATGATCCGAACATCGAATACGATCTGCTCATGGAGAGCATGCTGGAGCAGGCCTATGCGATGGGCGAGGCGGGCATCGCCAATACCACTTACGATGTCTACCATATCCCGTATGAAGAGAATCGCAAGATGTTCGAGGATGAGAACTACGAGCCGATCGCCAATGCAACCGGATGGGATGATGCATCCCCGGCTTATACGGCTGTCTACGCGCTGCATCACGGGGCACTCGGTCACACATTGGAGATGCCGGAGCTCAACGAAGAGTCGCAGAAGGCGCTCTACTATACGGCTGCAGCGGCAACAGACTATGTGGTAAAAAACAAAGAAACGCTGTTCCTCAACCAGCTCGAAGTCTACAAACGCGGTGTCGGAGGGATCGACATCGGCGAGGATGTCGATAAATTCCTGGTAGACAGCAACAACGAAGTGATTGGACGTCCGCGTCAGGGGAATACCAACTTCTTCCCTGAGTACTATGTGCTCCCGGTTGACGGCACTCTACAAAAGAATGTGCTGGAAGCTTACCGCATGGCAGAGTACCTGCTGCGCAACGGCGTCCAGGTAGACCGTTCTACGGAGGAAGTGACCGTAGCGGGCACCACATATCCCGCAGGCTCGTATGTCGTCAATATGCATCAGGCCAAGCGCGGTCTCGCCAATCTGGTGCTCTATGACGGCATCAACGTTTCCGATTTTGATGATATGTATGCAGATATCGTCCAGAACTTCCATGATATGCGCGGCTTTGACCGCTACATCATCAGAGAAGCAGGTGCTTTCACGGGCAAGCTGGACGAGGTGAGCGCTCCCGTCGACATTCCGGCAACCGTCGTGCCGGACGGCTCGACTTATGTCGTGCTCCGCAACAGCAACAATGACGCACTGCTTGCCGTCAATACCTTGCTGGCTGAGGATAAAACAGTCGTCATGCTGACTGCTGACGATGCCGAGCACGAAGCCGGCGACTTCGTCGTCCGGGCAGAAGATCTGCAAGAAGTCGTGACCGATCTCTATCTTGAGCTGGAGCTGTTCAGCGGCGAAGAGCCGCAAGGCAAAGAGCTGGAGGCTCTGAAGGTGGCGGCAACCGGTGTACCGGCTTACGTATTGAAATCACTAGGCTTCGAAGTCGTAAGCAATCAGAGTCAAGCGGACGTTCTGGTGAACACCAGCGGCTCCACGACTCTGATCGACCAAGGCAAGCCGTATGTCGGATTCGGCCGGACGGCGATGAATACGGTCCGCACGGCTAACCTGATCCCTGGATTCGAGTTCGCCACAACCCGCAGCTCGCACGAAGGACTCTTCCGGACTGACGTATCGCCGTCGAGCCCGATTACCGGCCCTTATGATGCAGTAGAATATTTCTATACCGTCTCTGGCTCTATATCACGGCTGTGCCTTCTTCGGCCGATGTACTGGCTCGCATAAGCGATGACGAGGACTTCTTCAAGGCAGGCTGGTGGCCGGGCCATGAGGCAGCCAAGGGACAGGTGATGGCCTTCACTTACGCTGGAGGAGGCAAAAATCTGACCATCTTCTCTAATGAACTGGTCAACCGTGATCATCCGCGGCATCAGTACCGGCTGCTGGCCAATGCGATCTATCTCGCTGAACCTGGCGTACCGGTCATACCTGAGCCGGGCCCGAACCCGAGCCCGGGTCCATGGATACCTGGACCGACTCCGGATTTGGCAGATCCGACTGACCCTACGGATCCAACAGACCCAACAGATCCGACCGAGCCTGGCACACCTCCGGTAGATCCAGAAGTACCGGGTACGCCGACCCCTGAGTTCGGCGATCTGGAAGGCGTGGAAGCTTGGGCAGGTGATGCGATCCGCGAATTGGCAGGTCTCGGCATCGTAGGCGGTGTTGCCGAGAACCGGTTTGCACCGCGTCAGCAAGTGACCCGTGCCGAGTTCCTGACGATGCTCGTCAGAGCTTACGGACTCACGAACCTCGATGCTTCGGTATCGTTCTCGGACGTGCAGCCGTCAAACTGGCATTACACTTATGTAGCGTCTGCTGTCGAACTGGGACTCGTACAGGGTGTAGGCGCAGGCCGTTTCGAGCCGAACCGGGCGATTACGCGTGAAGAGATGGCCATCATGGCAGCCAATGTTCTGAAGCTGACGCAAGCTGCTTCCGCCAGCGATGTTGGCGGCCTACTTGCGAAGTTCAGCGATAGCGGCTCGATCGCATCTTACGCATGGGAGGCAGTGGCCCTGCTGACGGAGGAAGGCGTCATCCAAGGCATGACGGAGACGACTTATGGTCCGAAAGGCATTGCCAATCGCGCCCAAGCGGCGGTCATCATCAGCAGAATGTTGCAATTGAACGACTAATTTGACAGCACTCCCCCTCCGGTCTTCGGACCAAGAGGGGGAGTTTTTGAAGGTTCTGCAAGAATATTGGCGTTTTTTGTCGAAATTTGATTGAAAATATGTTGGAATTCTCGTAAAAATTTCTTAACTTACAAATTTTGATATAGTATAATAGACTTATAACATTTTCCATGTGTTGAGGGAAAACGGGAGCGTACTTATGAGTACTGTACTATATTTCTTCTTCTCAGGTATCGAGTGGCTGGCTCTCATTCTATTAACCTTCGCGATGTTCAAGTTTCAGTTGAGAGGGTATTGGGGTCAGATCCTATTAACTTCCGCGCTCATGTCGCTGATCTCGCATTTCGTGTTTCAGGTTTTGGAGATGAGGGGACTCGCAACACTTTTGCAGCCGCCGATCATTTTTCTTTTTCTATGGCAGATGTTCCGCATACATATCTTCTACGCCGCTTTGATGACGGTTTACGGTTATATGGGGTATTTCTTTATTCAGTATTTGATTATGATTTTTATGATCTGGTTTCAAGTACCCTTGGGACTTTAGTCCCAAATTCGGTTCCGATGTATATTCTCCAGTCTTTATCGGTTTCTATCGTAATTGTGATTGTGTGGCTGCTCTATAAGTTTCGTCTCGGTTATACCTTTGTGCCGGATTATGAGCATGTTTCAGTAGCCATGAAAGGAATTAATCTTAAATTGTTTGTGTTTATCATTGCGGGGTATGTCAGTTTAGCGGTTACAAACTTTGTTACATTTGCTTCTAACTTGTGGGCATTAGCTATTATTTTCCCGCTTTTCATTCTCCTTTGGGTTCTACTCTATTATGCACAGCGAAAGGAGTACACCAATGATTGAAGCGTGGGCTGAGAAGCTTGCTATATCGATCAAGAATGCAAATACGAGAGAGACAAGCAGTATCGCCGTCATGACTTATGCTCTAATCATTGTCATCAATTTTCTGATTCCTTACACCTCCGCTGCCATAATCGGCCTGCTTACCGGGACATTACTCGAGACGGGATTCTCCATTATGATGCTCGTACTTGTTCGTGCGGTTTCCGGCGGCTATCACTTCCAGTCATCAGCGCTCTGCACCTTGGTTACTTTGAGTGTAGCAGCCGGTGCGCCCCATCTTCCTTTTCCCGAGGATTGGATTCTGCTTGCGACGGGGCTTTGCTTTATTTTATTTGCAATCTTCGCTCCAGCCAATATCAAAGGTTATGCGCGCATGCCAGAGAAATACTTTCCTGTTATGAAAATCTTGTCTTTATTCATCGTCGGCAGCAATTTTTTCATTCAGTCCCCCACACTTACGATAATTTTGTTATTGCAGGCTCTATCCTTGGTCATTCCCAATAAAAGGAGGTGATATCCATGAGTCAATGGGTTGCAAGGCAAGTTTCGACGGTTCTTGATCGTATTGCCGCCTATTTTGCCGCTACGGCATCTCCGTTTGCCGGACACCGTCCAGAATTGCCTGAAGAGTTAAAGAAGTAATATCGAGAGGGGGGCCGCGGGTCAAACCCGTCGGCCCAATCCAATTTTTCGGAGTGAGTGTGAGATGAAATTCTACGTAACAAAGGATCCGAAAAACATGGGCGAACTCATCACCATTGATGTCGAAGACGTGATCTTTATCGAGAATTCCGAGCGTTCCGTACTGCTGCATACGGCAGACGGTCAGTATTATCCTCTGATGCCTACCCTCTCCACCTACGAGCATCACATGAAGTCCTACAACTTTCAACGGCTGGATCGTACCAATCTGGTAAATCTGAATAAAATCGAGCAATTTGACGAGGAGCGTTCGCTCGTTTTTTTTACAGGAACCGAAACAAAAAGTGGCAAATATGGAACGGTATCGAATAATATGAAGCGTGTGCTCAAGAAATGGCTCGGCATGAAAGACTAGGGATGGAAGCTACCTTGGCTGCAAAGGGCAAGCCCTGAACCAGCGCAAGATACGATATATATTGCTATTTACGCTGCCGCATGCGAGCGCTCCGCTCGCTGCGGTTTTTTTTGATTGTTGCGCGCCTAGACAAGCTAGGTACAACTGCCGGTGCAAGTCCGGGCGAGGTAAATGCCAAGTTGCCTCGTAGCTGACGGGCAACTGGTGGAGAGATCCTAAGGTTGAAGCCCCGTGACAACGTAACTCCCACGGGAGTGCGAGCAAATCAGCAGGCCGTAACATGAAGTGAATCCTGCCGCATCGTCAAAAATCACCCGCAAGGGACAAGGAAGTGCCGAGCCCCGATATTTGGGCGAAGGCCATAGAACGTGTGAAGTACTTGGAACGCAGCGCGGAAGAACTTGCAGGTAGTAGGGGATCGGTATGCTGAGCACGTTGTGCCTGGAACTAGGGAGACCACCCCCCGCACGAGTTTTTCGTAGGGAGCGGACCTATAAGCCCGAAAGGTGAAGTGGAGAGCTGCGGGAAGGGAAGCCTCAGTGAATGCAGTAAACCCTGCTAACGACACCAAACGAAAAGCACGGGTAACCCCAAACCGGACTATACCTTGCAGCCAAGGGAAACTAGGGGGCGGCGAATTCATGCGCTGTACGACAAAGTGTACCGCAGCGACATGCTTTGGGCGTGACCATCCAGCACATCGTGGAGGAGGTCGGCGAGAAACCATCAAAAGTAGCATTACAGCCCGCCACCCGCCGAAAATCGGAGCTCCAATTATAGAAAAGTATCATAACAGCCAGCCGCCCGCCGCCAAAAACCAGCCCCCCCTTCGACAACGAGGCAGGGGCTGGTCGCTTGTTTACCTAACGGCGACAGCCGTTTCACCTTGTATCGCGACATCCTTCTGTTCTCCGCTTAAACGACTGCCAAAACATCCGATATGTTGCGAAATGATGGATTGTCTAGCTGCCGCCTAGTCCGTATGATGGAGAGGGCGGTCTATGCTTTTGTCTACCGCTAGGAAGATCATCAGGACCTAAGGAGCTTCAACCAACGATGCCCAAAATCAATCTGTTTACGAAAATCATTGTTTTGGCCTTGCTTTTGCTAATTCCCATTCTGACCCTTTATTTCTACTCCAACCGGACCAGCACGGATATCATTGGCGAGGAACTGAATAAATCCAATGCCAGCCAGCTGGTCTTTTTTCAAAATGAAGTGGATGCCAGCATCGATGCCATCGCCTTGTGGCCGGATCTGCTCATCCAGGATCCGGATATCGCCTCGCTGCGCGATATTTTCACGCCGATGCCGGAGCTGGATCTACGGACGACGACGCTCATCCGCCGCATCCAGACGAAGCTGGCGATCCAGGAGAGCTCGCTGAAGTGGCGCAATTCGCTTCATATCTACTCGCCTGTCCTCCAGCGGGACATCTCTTCGCTCGATGTGTCGCTCTACGATGCCGAGCTGCTCAAGCAGCGGCTGCGGCCGGGCTGGCAGATGCATGCGAGCGGCGGAGCAGGGCAGCAGCAGGTGACCTTTTCGCGGTTCGCGGTGACGCCTTATTCCAGTTACGAGGATCCCGGCCATTATAATCTGATCATCGAGGTGCGGTTCAGCGGCAGCAACATCATCGACATGCTGGACCAATTCAAGCGCGGCGGCCGCTCCGATCCGTTCTATTATCACCCTGATGCCGGGGCGATCTACAACCGCTCTGCCGACCGGGAGCTGATCGGCGAAGTCATCCGTACCCTCGGGAACCGCCCGCTGGAGGCGCTGGAGAGCCGCAATGTCCATCTGGGCGACCAGGACTATCTGATCAACATGGTGCAGTCCGAGATGCTCGGTTGGCATCTGATCGACTATATCCCGATTACGGAGATTCTGCGGCCGATCGAACAAGCCAACCGGCTGTTTTATTATTCGGTTGCCGGTCTGCTGCTGCTCGGCTGTATCGCCGCCTATCTGCTCTACGCGCAGGTTCAAGTGCCAGTCAAGCGACTGGTCGCCGGCTTCCAGCGGCTCAAGAACGGTGATTATACCGTACGGATGAAGTCCAAAGGCTCTGGTGAATTCGGCTTCCTCTTCACCCGCTTCAATCTGATGGTTGCCCAGATCCAGGAACTGTTCGAGACAGTGTATCTGGAGCGGATCCATGTGCGGGAAGCGCGGCTGAAGCAGCTGCAGTCGCAGATCAATCCGCATTTCTTCTACAACTGCTTCTCCTTCATCTCCAGCATGGCCAAGCTCGAGCAGCATCAAGCGGTCGTGGCGATGTCGCATCATCTGTCGGTGTATTATCGCTATACGACGAGACAAGAGCGTGAACTGGTCACTCTCTCGGAAGAAGTCCACTTCGTGACCAGCTACCTGGAGATCCAGAAGATGCGGATGCCGCGTCTGAACTATACGCTGGAGATCAAGCCCGAGATGCTGCAGCTGGAGGTGCCGCCGCTCATCCTGCAGCCGCTGGTCGAGAACGCCGTACTCCACGGCATCGAATCCAGCAGCCAGGCGTCGACGATTCGGATAACCGGTCTGTGGGAATCGGAAGCCGCGCTGTTGATTGTCGAGGATGACGGCAAGGGGATGACGCCGGATGCGATGCACGCGTTGCAGTACAAGATGAACCGGTCGATGGACGAAAAGATGGGATGCGGCCTTTGGAATGTCCATCAACGGATGCTGCTGCGTTTTCGCGGCGGCGCGGGCCTTGCCTTTGAACCGTCGCCGCTCGGCGGCGCGAAGGTGACGATCCGGTGGGAGCCGGTATCCAATAGCGAGGAGATGATCGAATGATTGATATTTTGCTGGTGGACGATGAAGTATATGTGACCTCGAGTCTGGCCAAGACGATCCCCTGGGCCGCGGTCGGCATCAGGCATGTGTATCAGGCGGCCTCGGCCCAGGAAGCGCTGGCGCTGCTGGAAGAGACGCCGGTCGATATCGTCGTCACGGATATCGCGATGCCGGAGATGGACGGTCTGGCGCTGCTGCAGGTGATCGGCGAGCGCTGGCCGCATATCAAGAGCATCCTCCTGAGCGGGCATTCGGATTTTCAGTATGCCCGCAAGGCGGTGCAACTGCAGGCGTTTGACTATATCCTGAAGCCGCTGAACGACGACGACTTCGTCCATATCCTGACCGGCGCCATCAATGCGCTCAAGGACGAGTGGGAGCAGGCGGAGAAGATGCATCAGCTGCAGTACAGCCGCAAGTCAGACCTCAAGGTACTGCGCGCCAACCTGATGATGGATCTGGTGCTCGGCCGGCAGCTCTCGCCGAAGACGCTGCAGGAGAAGCTCCAGCAATATGAGATTCCGCTGGTGCCGGACAAGCCGACGGTGCTCTTGCTGGTCCAGCTGGGCCGTCAGTTCTCGCATCTGGACTACAATTCGGTCTCGCTGATGGAGTTTGCGATCGGCAATATTGCCGAGGAGTCCTTCGCCGGGAGCTTCCAAGTCTGGCACGGCAAAGCACCTCACGAGTATCTGATCCTGCTCGTCCAGCCGCGGAGCGATGCGCCGCCCAGCGTCCAGTACAGCACAGA
The DNA here is from genome assembly GCF_047238105.1 of Paenibacillus jepli. Lineage (NCBI taxonomy): Bacteria > Bacillati > Bacillota > Bacilli > Caryophanales > Paenibacillaceae > Paenibacillus > Paenibacillus jepli. The sequence goes on along the minus strand of NZ_JBDFMD010000001.1, from coordinate 836,576 downwards.
CGGGCGCACCAAGCGGCAGAAGCAGCTCGCCGAGGCAGCGCAAAGCTTCCGCACCAATGTCAGCAACTACCTCAAAGGGGATATCTCGATCGTCGTCACAGAGTGGTTCCAATTCCCCGATGCCGTATCGGCCGCCTACCGCGCGGGCCTGGGGACGATGTTCATGATCGCGCATGAGGAGCATCACACGATCCACTATCTGGAGGAGCGGGACGGCAGGGGCGCTGCGCATGTGAAGTCGCTGGAGAGTCTGTACAAGCCGCCGACTCTGATCACGCTGCTGGAGTCCAAGCGGTGGGAGGCCGTCCGCGAGAAGATCGGCGAGGTGTTCGTCGACCTGACCAAGACGGGTTACTCGCGGGAGCACCTGTATGAGGTCTACCTGGCACTGACCAATGCTTATCTGTATGTCGCACACCGTCAAGGGCACTATGTCTCCCAGATCGACGAGCTGGGGATCAACTTCATCCTCGACCAGACCATCGTGCTGTCGCCGGAACGGCTGCGCGGATGGTCCGATGAGGTGCTGCGCAAGCTGGAGAGCGAGCTCGCACAGAAGGAGGAGAGCGCCAAGAGCTTCATCGTCAAGCAGGTGCATGAGATTGTCGCCAGCAATCTGAGCCAGGATACGACGGTCAAGACGATCGCCGACCGGGTGTTCCTGCATCCCGTCTATCTCTCCAAAGTGTTCAAGGCCGAGACGGGGGAGAGCCTGAGCGACTGGATCATCAGCTTCAAAATGGAACGGGCGCTCTATCTGCTCAAGCACACGAACAAGAAGATCTATGAGATCACAAGCGATCTGGGATATCAGAATCCGCAATACTTCAGCAAAACCTTCAAGAAGTACTACGGCTCGACGCCCCAGGAATTCCGGGAAAGGTAAACAGGTTGCAATAGGTGCTGAGATGTTCGCATTGTGTCATAGGCCGGAGAGTCCATGCACCCTATAATTAACCTGTAGACATTACCAAAGGGGGATTCCTATGAACGTCAAGAAACGTCGACTGTCCTATACGCTATGTATGCTTCTCATCGCCTCCATGCTGGCTGCTTGCTCCAACAGCGGTACTGGCAATGAACCGGCGAACCCGGTCACGCCTGCTGCGAATGGTGCTGCCGGCAGCACGGACGAAAGCCCTTACAAGGACAAATACGATCCGCCGGTGGCGATCTCGACGGTATGGGGCGTCGATCCGGCGCTCACTTTCCGCGACGGCGAGTCGATCGAGAACAGTGTCGCCACCCGCTGGGCGCTGGAGACGCTGGGGATCGAGGTCAAATCGCTGTGGTCCGTCACGGATACGAATAACGCGTTTGTGACCAAGGTGCGCCTGGCGATGTCCTCCGGTCAGCAGATGCCGGATGTGATCACCGTCAATGATCCGCTGCTGGTGCAGGATCTGATCGATTCCGGCCGCTTCCAGGATGCCGGAGCCTTGTTCGACCAGTACGCCAACGAGAAGTGGAAGGCAGCGATGAGTCTGGATCCCAATGTATGGAATGCCTATGTCAAGGACGGCGTGCGCATGGGGATCCCTGTTCTGGACTACGCGTACAATAACGACTACCTGCTGTGGATCCGTCAGGATTGGCTGGACGCGCTTGGTCTGGAAGGGCCGAAGACAATCGCGGAGCTCGAGAACGTTATGGAGCAATTCCTCAACAATAATCCGCAAGGCCTAAGCCCGCAGCAGGTGACGCCGCTGAGCATCGGCTTCAAGTCGTCGATGAATACGTGGATGGGCGACCCATCCTGGGTGTTCGGGGCTTACGGCACGATCCCGTCCCAATGGAACGAGGCGGAGGATGGGACGCTCATGTACGGCTCGATCCACGAAGGCATGAAGGAAGGGCTGCTCAAGCTCAAGGAATGGCGCGACAAGGGATATATCCCCAAGGAAGCGGCGCTGTGGGATGAGAATAAGACGTCCGAGCCTGCGGTTGCAGGTACGGCGGGCATTATCCCGGGTCCCTACTGGATGAGCGGCTGGCCGCTGCTGGATACGGCCAAAAATGTCGATGGCGCAGTCTGGAAGCCCCATCTGATCCCGACTGGCCAGGATGGTACGGCGATGCGGCATGGTACGCATTTCCACACCGGCGTCACGCTGATCAACAAGGATATGAAGCATCCGGAAGCGTTCTTCACTTACCAGAACTACTTGTTCGACAACCTGGCGGATCCGCAGGAAGGCAGTCCGTTCGAGCATGGCGTCTTCGAAGGTTATGACTATGCGTTGGACGCGAGCGGCAATCCGCTCTACCTCGATGATGTGCCGGGCGGGGCAGTCACGGCGCCGCTGCGCTACTTCCTCGTCCGCGACGGTGCGCGCATCCCGGATGTGCAGTTCCAGGCGCTTATGAATCTGGCCGAAGGCAAGGAGCCGACCACCTACCGGGAGAAGGAGATCGTCTCCAGCTATGGGCCGGAGACGGCGCTCGCCGCGACGGTCGTCAAGGAGCAGGAGGAGATCTCCAAGAAGGATATGTTCGTTGGTCCGCCTACCGATACGATGAAGTCCCGGATGGACTATCTGAACAAGATCGAGGCGCAGACCTTCAACGAGATCATCTTCGGCGAGAAGCCGGCCGAAGCGTTCGACCAGTTCGTCGCCAGTTGGAAATCCTCCGGCGGTGATGACATTACCAAAGAAGTGAACGAGTGGTACGACAGTATTCAATAACCGGTACGGCTATGGCGGCCCCCTGCATGCGGATGCAAGGGGCCGTTTGGTGTGCGGGCCCGGGAGCAGCAAACCCGCTTGAGCAGCTTTGCTGCTGCTGGATGGTGCCGAACGGTTAAGTCGGCTGCCCGCCAAAGTGGTTGCAATTATGCCCTATATGTTGGGTTTTGTCTGCTTATGGGATCGTTCTGGCGTTGCTATACTTGATCTATACACTAACAGCTCAGGGGGAAGCGCCATATGGAGCAGACACAACCACCGGTTGGGGCAGCCGGTCAACAAGCGGAGAGGATCCGTCCGCACCGCCAATCTTTTTTTTATTATCTGGCCAAGCAATGGCCGTTTCATGTCATGGTGCTGCCAGCCCTGATCTTCCTGATCCTGTTCGCCTACCTGCCGATGGGCGGACTCGTCATGGCGTTTCAAGATTTCAAGCCGTGGCTCGGACTCACCGGCTCGGAGTGGGTGGGATTGGACCAGTTCCGATATCTGTTTGAACGGGAGGACTCCTTGCAGGTCATCTGGAACACGCTGGTCATCGCCGTCTTCAAGATGGTGCTCAACCTGCTGGCGCCGTTCGTCTTTGCCATCCTGCTTAACGAGGTGCGCAAGCAGCTGCTGAAACGTTTTGTTCAGACGTTGGTTTACCTGCCTCACTTTCTGTCATGGGTGATCCTGGGCGGCATCCTTACCGATCTGCTGTCGACAGAGGGCGGGCTCGTCAATCGGGTGCTGAGCGGCGTCTTCGGCATCGAGCCGATCTTCTTCCTCGGCAATGGCGACTGGTTCCGCTTCACGGTGATCGTCTCCGATGTGTGGAAGGAATTCGGCTTTGGCACCGTGGTCTTCCTGGCTGCGCTGGCCGGAGTCAATCCGGCGCTCTATGAAGCGGCAGAGGTGGATGGGGCTAACCGCTGGAAGCAGACGCTGCATATTACGATTCCGGCGATGCTGCCGATCGCGATCGTTGTCGGTACGCTGGCGCTCGGCAATGTACTCAATGCGGGCTTTGACCAGATCTTCAACCTGTATAATCCGCTTGTTTATGCCAAAGGCGATATTATCGACACCTTCGTGTACCGGGCCGCGATCCTGAACGGCGAGATGGGCTTCGGGACGGCCATTGGGCTGTTCAAGTCAGTGATCAGCTTCATCCTCGTCGTCATTTCCTACCGGATGGCTTACAAAATGGCGAACTACAGAATCTTCTAGAAGGGGGCGGGCTGCATGTACTATAAATCGCCATCGTATAAAATTTTCAATGGGTTTAACATCATCCTGCTGGTGGTGCTTGCGCTGCTCTGTATCATCCCGCTGATCCACGTACTGGCCGTCTCGCTCAGCTCCAAGGTGGCTGCGGACGCCAATATCATCGGCTTGTGGCCGGTCGACTTCACCCTGGAAGCGTATAAAAAGACGACCAGCAATCCGGTTTTCCTCAGTTCGATGTGGATCTCCGTGCAGCGGACCATTCTCGGTACGGCGCTGACGCTCGCACTGGCCTTCCTGGCGGCGTACCCGCTCTCGAAGGAGACTTCGGCCTTCCGCGGCCGCAATGTATACGCCTGGCTGTTCGTCTTCACGATGTTGTTCAATGGCGGTCTCGTCCCGTTCTATATGGTCATCCAACGGCTCGGGCTGATGGACAGCTTCTGGGTGCTCGTCCTGCCGGGGGCAGTCAATGTGTTCCTGACGATCCTCATGCTCAACTTCTTCCGTGGTATCCCCAAGGAGATGGAGGAAGCGTCGCTGATCGACGGGGCCGGCCACTTCCGGACGCTGTTCAGCATCTATCTGCCGGTATCGCTGCCTGCGATCGCGACAATCTCGCTGTTCAGCATGGTGTTCCATTGGAACTCGTGGTTCGACGGCCTGCTCTACATCGGCGATCCGAACCGGTATCCGCTGGCGACGTTCCTGCAGACAGTCATCATCCAGCGCGATATGAGCTCGATGAGCATCAATCCGGCCGAGATGGCCCTGATCTCGCAGAAGACGGTGAAGTCCGCTCAGATCTTCATCGGCGCGTTGCCGATCCTGCTCGTCTATCCGTTTCTGCAGCGCTTCTTCGTCAAGGGTCTGGTCATGGGCTCGGTGAAGGAGTAGGATTAGAGCAACCAGACGATTCTCTTCCGTTTTACCGTCCACGCCATCGATCGGATTGGCGTGGTTTTTTTATTGCCAAACGACTTTATTTTTATTTATGGAATAAAATTGCATTCTTTTAAACTAGTCTTAAAGTTACTATGATAATCTGAAATCTATTGATCTCACAGGAAAGAAGGATTATCGTGAAACCAAAGAAAAATACACGTGCATCAGCAAGAAGTCTGTCTGCTTTAATGTGTCTTATGCTCTTATGGTCCATACTGCCTCAAGGCAGTGTGTCTGCCGTAAGTGCCCCGCCCGATGCTGGGGGAGTGCATGAGATAACCCTTGGCAATCTGCCCGTCGGAGCCGTAGTCCGTGATCAGTCGGGATATACGGAGCCGTGGATTGTTTTATCGCAGTCTCACTTTGGAGAAGGCCGGACGCTGCTGTGGGAGCAGGAGACCCGAATCGAGCGGGCTTTCAGCGGCACCTTCACACTGAGCTGGAGAGAGTCTCAGATGCGGGATTATTTGAGAACCGAGTTCTATGCAGGGTTGTCTGAGGATTTTCAGGCCAGCGTTGTGGAGTCTACCACATATACAGATGATGAGATCAATACAGACGAGACGCTCTTTATCTTGTCGCTGTCCGAATTGGGAGAAGAGCATTTGTACACGGGCAACACTCCTCCTGCCACAAATCACGGTAGTAAGATTGAAGGCGTCGATGACTATCTCTACAGCAACCATTCCTATTGGACGCGATCAACGTATAATCCGATGACGATATACTTTTATTACTCAGAAGGCAATGGCCGGGGCCACGTGAACTTCACGGGAAATCATGTCTCTTCTAACCGGGTACGCGCAGCCGTCAACTTGCAATCGGATACTGTAGTTTACGGACCGTATGGCGAGGAGGGCTTCTACACGCTATTTGATCCCCATCCTTTCTGGGGAGGCAGCGGCACCCTGGACAATCCTTACCTGATCGCATCTGCCAGACATTTGCATAATATCCGACACGATCTGGACGCCCACTATAGGATCGTCAGGGACATTGATCTGGCCGGCTTTATTCCCGATCCGATCTTCGATACCGGACTGACGTGGGTGCCCATCGGGCACGAAGTCGAGGGTGGTTTTGAAGGCTCGCTGGACGGTGGGGGACATACGATTACGGGGCTGACGATTTCAGCTCCCGGCAGCGACCAGGCTTTGTTCGGTCATATCAGTCCGCAAGGCAGCGTCAGCCACCTTTATCTGGAAGACGTAGAGCTATTATTGGATTTATGGGGCGTCATTGCCGGATTGGCAGCCAGAAATGAAGGCGTGATCCATAATGTCCATGTCACGGGCCAACTCCACGGCGACAGCTATGTAGGGGGACTTGTGGGCTTAAACAGAGGCACAATCACGGCATCTTCTGCGCAGGTTCAGATCTCAGGGGGGGATTACAGCGGTGGTCTTGTTGGTGACAATCGAGGAAGCATCTCCCAATCCTTCACCCGAGGCACGGTTGAGGGGAAACAACACGCGGGTGGCCTGGTGGGATTCAATTTTGCCGGAACCATCAGGGACTCTTTTTCAGAAGTTATCGTACAAGGAACTGAAGCTGTTGGCGGTCTGACCGGTTATAACTCAGGCACAGCACAGGTTGAATCATCCTACGCTTCGGGGTCGGCAGCCGGTGAAGTTGCTGTCGGCGGATTGATCGGGAACAACTACGGAAGCGTGACGGCCTCCTACTGGAACGAGAGTGCCTATGATGGTGAACCGCCAATCAATCATGCAGGCGAGCGGGTTACTGCGGAAGCGTTGAAGCGTCCGTCGACATTCGTTGGATGGGATTTCGACACCGTATGGTACGCCTATCCGGATAAAGTGCCTTTCCTGCAATGGATGGATCCACTCCAGGAGGTGGAAGTGACGACAACGCGTCCGTGGCTCTCACTAAGAAATCCCATTGCCCAAATCCATATTGTAACCTACCATGAGAGCGGTGACGCGTATGATGTGACGGAGACAGCCCGTTACGAAGTGACGGAAGGCGAGGCTATCATCGAGGTGGATGACAAGGGCCAAGTGACTGCCAAGTCTCTCGGTGGAGCCGTCATTACAATCAGAATTTCGGGAGAAGTGAGAACCGTCCCGTTTAACGTGGGGCCCGCTACGGTTGATGAGGTGGCTTGGCTGACGCCGCTGGTGACTGAGCCCGGCACGGCGCGGAGCGAGTTGGTGCTGCCGGAGCAAGTAGAGATTACAGTGGACGGAGGGGAGAAGTTGGAGGCCGGGATAACCTGGGATGACGGGACTCCGGTCTACAACGGGGAGGAAGCCGGCGTCTATTGGTTTACTGGGGAATTGACATTGCCATCAGACGTAGAGAATCCTTGGGAACTCAGTGCGGCAATTATGGTATTGTCCATGCCGGTTCCAGAGCTTCCGGCTATCGTCGTCCCTTACGGCACCGAACGGAGCGCACTGCCGCTGCCGGAGAAGCTTGAGGACACAATGGAGGACGGAGAGACGGTAATTGTGGACATCACCTGGAACGACGGCACGCCGAGCTATAACGGGCAGCAAGCCGGCACGTATACGTTCGAGGGCGAGCTGCAGATAGATATCGGATATGGGAGTTCCGTTACGGCGAAAGTGCGTGCAGCTGTAACGGTTCAAGCGAGAGCATCCGAACCGTCCCAGCCGTCCCAGCCGGGTCCGATCTTCACTCCGCCGGTACCGCCTTCTCCTGACGCTGGCAGTCCCGGAGCCGACACGCCGGGTGGCGATTCGTCTCATGAAGATCCGGACAGCGATACGGATGTGCTGCCTCAGGAGCCAGAGCAGCCTGAGACGCCGACACCATGGCCTGTGTTTGAACCGAGTGATCTGGAAGGGCACTGGGCAGCAGACAGCGTACGCCGTCTGATTGCGCTGGGTGCGATTGGCGGTTATCCTGACCATACCTTCCGGCCCGATGCGGGGATTACGAGAGCCGAATTTGTTACTGTCCTTGTGAGGGCCTTGCAATTGGAGGCCCGGACAGGCCGCAGGTTCCAGGACACCGAGCAGCACTGGGCGGCCGAATCGATAGCGGCAGCTCATGAGCAGGGATGGATTACAGGCTATACCGAGAGCCGCTTCGGGCCAAACGATCCCATTACGAGGGAGCAGATGGCACGTATTCTGCAGCAGGCGTTCGATATTCAGGGGGCGATACAGTCCCCGGGAAGCTTCACGGATACATCGGACATCTCTGCATGGGCAACAGCAGCCATCGCTGCGCTTGCTCAGCACGGCATCCTGTCCGGGTACCCGGATCAGAGCTTCCGTCCCAAACAAGGCGCCACCCGCGCCGAAGCCGCTGAAATTCTGATGCGTGTCCTGCAACTCGATTCATAGGATAAGCCTTGCGCTGGCGCCGATGCCGATCGGCGTCAGCTTCTTTTTGCGCAGTCTTATGCCCTGGGAGACTAGCTTGACAAAGCCCGGGTTTTTCTACTAGGATTAAAGTCGGAATACCCATATCGTTGTACAAGAGTAATGAGGAAAGAAGTGGAACCAGATGGGTCGTAAATGGAATAATATCAAGGAAAAGAAAGCGTCCAAGGACGCCAATACAAGCCGGATCTATGCCAAGTTCGGCGTAGAGATCTACGTGGCTGCGAAGAAAGGCGAGCCCGATCCCGAGTCGAACCGGGCGCTCAAGGTCGTACTGGAGCGGGCCAAGACGTACAATGTGCCCAAAGCGATTATCGACCGCGCATTGGACAAGGCCAAGGGCAGCGGCGATGAGAACTATGTGGAGCTGCGCTATGAAGGCTTCGGTCCAAGCGGTTCGATGATTATCGTCGATGCGCTGACCAACAACGTCAACCGGCAACATGGGGGTCAGCGGCTCGGTATCCTACATGTTCGATGCTACCGCTGTCGTCGGTGTGACCGGCAAGACGGCGGATGAAGTGATGGAGATCATCCTGGAAGCAGATGCGGATGTGCGCGATATCCAGGAAGAGGATGACGTAGCCATCGTCTACGCGGAACCGGACCAGTTCCATACCGTGCAGGAAGCGCTGCGAGGCGCAGGTATCGAAGAGTTCGCGATCGCCGAGCTGTCGATGATCGCCCAGAACTACGTCACGCTGGACGGCGACGCGCTGGCCCAGTTTGAGAAGCTGATCGATACGCTTGAGGATCATGACGATGTGCAGCAAGTGTATCACAACGTCGAGCTGCCGGAGTAAGAGGCAGTCGGAGTGCGCCTGATTCCTGTGGGGATCGGGCGTTTGGTTTGGGGGCTGGGAGCATCGAACACATAAAGATCATTATATTGTGAAAATAATCACATACTTATCGGCGACTCCCTCGTATACTAAAGGTAACAAAACGAATGGAGCGTGATCAAGATGAGAGCCGACCAACTGGACGTGACCCGCAACTTGCTGCAATACTGCTACACCTGTGATGATGCCGGAAACTGCTTGACCGAGGAGGCTTGCCGGCAATGCTGGCTGGAGCATGGTTTGCTGGGCAACGAGATCGGCGCCGAAGAAGACACGAGGACACTGCTGCAGGCCTATTATGCGTAAATGACAGCCGATGCGAGACAGCAGCTAGATGATGCTCGCCTTACGAGGAATGTCCGCCACTTCGTCCACATACATTGTGATGAAGGAGGGGGAGCCTTACATGGTGATTCAAATCAGTGTGGTCTGTGCGGTCATCGCTTTCAGCTGTCTGGTCTACTATGGCATTCGGACGCTGCACAACGGCATGTCTACATTGGCTCAGACCAATCAGACCTTGGCCGAGGTCCGCAATGCGGTACACGACCTGACGAAGGAAGCGTCGCAGTTCATGAACTCTGCCAACCAGATCACGACGGAAGTGAAGGGGAAGATGGAGACGATCGATCCATTGCTGGAATCGGTGCAGGATGTGGGGGAGGTGTTGCATCATGTCACCGAATCCGTGAAGAAGGCAACGACCGGGAAGAGACAAACGGAAGAGAGTACAACGCCAACCAGACAAGCACCACCGCCGCAGCTCCGGATAAAAATGAAATGATCCTGTTTCGTGGCGAAAAAATAGCTTTCGTGAAAGGCAAGCGGCCAAAACCATGGTCGGTCGATGTCTTCGCGAAAGCTATATTTGTGTTGCATCTTGGCCGCAGGCACAAAAGCTGTGGTGCTGTGCTTTGAACGTCGAAAGTCCGTCCGCGTGCCGTTGTAGATCTAGAATCTATACTTAGAAGTTCTGCCGGTCCGCCAGAGGCTGGTAGGGCTTGCCTTGGGCAACGGGGATGCTTCCCTTCTTGTAGAAGCTGTCCTTCACCCGCCAGGTATGGCTTTGTTTATTGGATCTGCGCATATATACATAATTGAAGGGAGACGTCGAATAGATTTTGAATCCGGCTTTTGTACAATCTCTCAGGAACTTGGTATCTTCGCCAAGTGATCGGTCAGGGAAGCCGTGATGGGCCAGCACCCGACGATGGAAAAGAATCGTTCCGCCTTGGACGAACCTTTCTTCGCGATTCCTGTGTTTGGGCGAGCGGATGAGCAGCTCACGGGTAGCTTCCAAGTATACGAGGCATGCGTGCTTTCCGACGACATCGCTTTTTGTGCGTATGAGAGCCCGGACTTGCTCCTGCAGATAAGAGGGCGAGTAATAATCATCGTCGTCAAACTTTGCAATGAGTGGATACCTGGCTTTGGCGATCCCGCAGTTGAGACACTGACCCAACGATAGCTTCTCCGGCACCTGATAGACACTAACTTGAGGAAAAGCTTGCGCCATGCGGCGATAACGCCCTAGTTCCGCGCTGTCTTTGTTCAGAATGATGATTAGCTCTTTGATAGAATAGCGTTGTCTGGCATAATTAGTTAGCAAGTTCTTGATATACTGAGGACGATGCGTCGCGGTAATAATCGATACGCCCGGTCTTTTGTCTGTTTGTCTGCTCAACGCATGGAAGCCTCCTTCGCATTCTTTGGTTCAAGCTATGTCAAAAAGCTAATGGACGTGCGGGCAGAGAAGCTAGAGAGCTCGAAATGGGGCGCATCCAAAATAGCTGGTGGAAGCTACTAGCGGCACCAAGGAATATTCACAACCTTTGTGATCAAAAGTACATGACAAAACTTGCTAGATTCGGTATGATAGTCAGGACAATCGAATCGATGAGAGAAACAGGTGCCAGGATTGATCCTCTGGGTCAAAGACTGGTTAAAAGGGAAGCGGGTGTAACTCCCGCGCGGTCCCGCCGCTGTGAAAGAAGAGTTCGTGCCAGATGCCACTGGGAAACCGGGAAGGCGGCATGGATGATGACGCTTGAGCCAGAAGACCTGCCTGTATTCTGTTGTACACAATTCTACGATGGATAGGAAGGTGTTTATTTGGTATGCAAACCGGGATGGTTTGCTTCTAACACCCTGCATTCTTAGATAGAATGCGGGGATTTTTGCGTTTGCATGACAACTGGCGGGCAGGAACGACTACAAGCGTGTGAGAGAGGAATGGGAAAAGAAGAAATGAAACGCACATTTTTGGCCTTATTTTTAATGCTCAGTATGTTGTGGTCCCTGGTATTGCCGGGGGTATCCGCTGGTAACGTACAGGCAACTGATATTGCCTTTGGAAATGAAGGTAACTATTTTGAACCCGCAGATAAGGATGCGCTGACTTCCAAGCTTGCAGAGATCAATAGCGATGCGAAATATGTCAAGCTGATGGAGAATGCTGAACTACGGACTTCGTATGAGGAAGCGGTGGCAGTTGCCGTCAATACAGAGAGCTCGGCTGAAAGCATAGGCAGTGCCCTGGCAAAACTAAGTGAGGCGCTGGCCAAGCATCACTCGGATGAGAGAGTGCGGATCGAGCGTCATCTTGAGAATAGTCTAGCGTATTTAGTAAGTAGCAAGCCAACGCCGATAGACGGTCAAGAATGGTCTGTCTTCACATTGGCTCGCTCGGGATACCAGGTTCCAGAGGGGTACTATCAGAACTATTATAAGAGTGTAGAAGCAAAAGCAATTTTACAATCTGGAAATTTTGGAAACAACCGCAATAGCACGGAATATTCCAGACGTTCTCTAACTCTCTCAGCAATTGGCGCCGATATCAGAAATATCGGCGGCTATGATCTGAGAGGTTATATGGCGGATAGCGGCAATTACGAACAAGGAATTAACGCTTACGTTTTTACCCTCATTGCATTAGATACACGTAACTATGATCTGCCTGTTCTCCATGCAGGTGAGAAGCAGGCTACAAAAGAAATGTTAATCGAAGGTGTATTGTCTAGAGAAGTTAGAAGAGGGACAGAAGCCGCTGCAGGATGGGCATACGGATCTGGTGTAAATGGGCCGGATCCTGATATGACAGGAATGGCCATTCAGAGTTTGGCTCCTTACTATGAAACTCATCCTAATGTAAAGGCTGCGGTAGACAGAGCCTTGGTTTGGTTATCAGAGAACCAGAAACCAAATGGCGGGTATGAGAGTTGGTACGTTATTAATCCCGAAAGTTCGGCTCAGGTTATTGTCGCATTAACTAGCCTGGGTATTGATCCTCATACAGATCGACGCTTTATAAAAAATGGGAATTCTCCACTAGATGCTATGATGGGGTTTGCGGTAGAAGGCGGAGGTTTTGTTCATTCTTTGAGTCAAACAAGACCTGATGGTATGGCAACCGACCAATGCACTTACGCCCTAGTCGCCTATGACCGTTTCCTCAAAGGTCAGAATGGTCTCTATGATATGACGGATGCGCCGGATAGCTTGCCGGGCGGCCTGCCGCCGATTGAGCTGACCATACCGGCAGGAGAACAGCCGGTCATCACGGTGCCGAACAATCAGCGTGAGTATGTTATCACGCTGCAAGCCGCAGATCGTGACAAAGATGTCCGCATCGAGCTTGCGGAGGGCCGGACCGCAGCGGTTCGTCTTCAGCTGCCAGCCGGAGAGCTGCCGCGCATCGAGGTGGTTCAAGGCGGTGTAGCCGTTGTTCTGCCGCAAGGCAGTGAAATTACTACTGGCCAAGACCAAGCGTTAACGCTATTCGGTCCAGCCTCGATTACTGCGGCAGAGCTTACGGACAAGCTCGCCGAGGGGCAGGAGCTGGAGTCGATTGTCCGCCAGTTTGCCTTGGGTGGAGAGAGTCGGATTGCGTTTGACAGCTACGTTACCTTGACCTATCCGGGACTTGCAGGGTATGGCGCTGCCTATGCCGAGCAGGATGAGCTGACGCTGATCCAGCACTTCGATAGTCAAGCTGCCGGAGAAGCAAGCGGAGCAGAAGTCTTCGCCTACGATGCGGCTGGCAACCTGGTCATCCAGACGAAGCATTTTACTGATTTCATTGTCTATAAGCTGTCTCCTGAAGATTCGTCAGGCGGCGGGGGCGGCGGTGATCTCGGAACGCCTCCAGCTACACAATCCGTTACGGTTTCGGTAGACAAACAAACGATTGGCAAAGGTACTGTACTCGCGCCAACCACTGTTACTCTGCAAGCGGGCGACACGGCATGGAGTGTCCTGCAGCGTACGCTGGATGCACGCAATATCCCTTATGAGAGTAGATTTAGCGGTGAGTTCGCTAGTGTCTATGTGGAGTCGATTGCCGGCGACGGTGAATTCGACCATGGTGAAGGCAGCGGCTGGATGTACAATGTCAACGGAACGTATCCGAATATTGGTGCGAGTGCGTATTCCGTGAAGAGCGGGGACAGCATCCAATGGCGCTACACAACCAACCTCGGCGAAGACTTGGGACAAGCGCCTTGGCCAGGGACGGACCCACCAGGCCCAGGTACTAATCCTGGACCTGGCGGAGGCATTCCTGGCGGTGGCGGAGCTTCCGAGCAACAAGCGCTCACTGTTCCTTCTACGCTTACTGCAAATTATACAATCAAGCTGACGGAAGAGCATAAGAAAGCCAAGCATCTGACGGTCAACGTCCCGTCGTCCACGCACGCTGTCCTGTTGGACCTGGCGGCTGTTACTTCCAGCATTCCACAGCTGACGGCGACACGCGGGGAGCTGACGCTTCATATTGTGGAGGGCACCAAACTGACGGCTGGTGGTCCAGCCATTCGTTTGCTGCATACCTTTGAACCAACGACAGAGCAACGCGAAGCCGCCATCCTCGCACAAGAGAACGAGCAAGCGAAGCTCGGTCATGCGTTCACGCTGACTCAAGGCGAGCAACATGCAGCGTTTGATCAGCCGCTCAGTGTAACGATTAAAGGTGGTGCCAAGCAGCAGGCAGCTTACCAAGCGGGCGACGAGTGGCAGCAACTGCGCGTCTATGCAAGTCAGCAAGCGGCACAATCGGCGCAGCCTGGAGCGGTATATGGTTTCGTGCAGGGACAGGACTTGGTACTACGTACCACCTCTGCTACCGCATTTATCACCTATACGGTAGAGTCGATTACTGCACCGGAGCCGCAACCAGAACCAACCGATGCCAATGCCATCTACGATGACCGGACCAGCATGGCTGCTTGGGCTTATGAGGGAATCGCCCGGGCGACAGACTATGGCTGGCTGCAAGGCAGCGAAGGGCAGTTCCGTCCGCAGGCGAGCATCACGCGTGCGGAGTTCACCAAGCTGTTGAGCGAGCTGCTGGAGCTCCCGCTGTCCTCGTCTTCTGCGAGTGCATTTGACGATGTGCGTGCGGGCCAATGGTTCCATCCATATGTTCAAGCCGCGTATGAAGCGGACCTGGTTAACGGTTTCGGCAGCCGTTTTGAACCGCAGGCGACCATCACCCGCGAGCAGATGGCGGTCATGATCGCCAGAGCCTTGGAGTTGCCTGCTGCATCCGGTAGCACCAATCTGACGGACGCGGCACAAATTGCTGCATGGGCCCGTTCGGAAGTGGCAGCTGTCTACGCTGCCGGGCTAATGACTGGCGACGCCAATCGCTTCCACCCGCAGCAGCAGGTGAGCCGTGAGATGGCTGCCGTTGTCGCGGTACGGGCGTTTGATTACCTGGAGGGGGAGCCGCTCCCTCCAGCTCCCGAGCCGGAGCCCCCGGCTCCGTCAGCCGCGCTGCCGCAAGTACAGCGTACCATCGCCGATGCAGCCGGGTACCTGCAGCGGACAGTGACCAGCCCGGCCGTTGCCAGCGTAGGCGGCGAGTGGAGCGTGTTCGGACTGGCCCGTTCGCAGATCGACGTACCGGCAGCTTATTACGACCGGTATCTGACCAACCTGGAGGAAACCCTGAAGGCGGCGGACGGTGTGCTGCACCGGGTCAAGTATACGGAGTACGACCGGGTCATCCTGGTGCTGACTGCGCTGGGCAAGCCTGTCGATGACGTGGCCGGCTACAATATGCTGCAGCCGCTCGCGGATTATGACACGCTGATCAAGCAGGGCATCAACGGCCCGATCTTCGCTTTGATTGCTCTGGATAGCAAAGACTATACCATTCCAGCTCACACGGGCAGCGGGACGCAGACAAGCCGGCAGCAGCTAGTCGACTTTATCCTGAACCGGGAGATCGGCGGCGGGGGCTGGGCGCTCGACAGCCAGGCGACGGATCCCGACCCGGATCTGACGGCGATGGCGATCCAGGCGCTGACGCCATATTATGCGCAGCAAGACCGCGTCAAAGCGGCTGTCGACCGCGCTGTGGCCTGGCTCTCCCAGGCACAGGCCGCAGACGGCGGATATCTGAGCTGGGGGGCTTCCAACGCAGAGAGTGCGGCTCAGGTTGTGGTCGCCTTGACGGGACTGGGTATCGATCCCCACACGGATCCGCGCTTTATCAAAAATGGCAGCTCGGCGCTTGATGCGCTGCTCGGTTTTGCGGTTGCCGGCAGCGGCTTCTATCACATCCTGCCGGGCGGAGCGGATAACGGCGGCGCCAAGCCAGGCGAAGTCGACGTGATGGCGACGGACCAGGCGCTGTACGCCCTTGTCGCTTACGAGCGATACGCTACGGGCAAGAGCCGGTTGTATGACTTGACCGATGCTAATTAATCAACGATTGCATGGCAGGGGCAGATATGCCCTTGCTTTTGCTATGTAAGGTGGTGCAACACGCAATGAACAAACGCAATCGCTGGATCGCAGCGGCGGCGATCCTGCTGGTGCTGACGGTCGTCTTCATCTGGGAGGGCCGGGGGACGTCGCAGCCGTTAGAGCCGCAGGTGGGGATGGGAGAGGCAGGAGGTCCGTCCGATCTGACTGCTCCGATGACGGATGCTGCACAGCACGAAGGCGCGGATGAAGCGGCTGCAGGGGCGGATATGACTACCCTGGTAGCCGATGCGGACCCGCAGGCGACTGCCGGAGCGGGAGCTGGTCTGGAGGCGGCTGAGCGGCAGGGGACTGAGGTGTCGGTGGCGGCAGAAACGGCAGGAGCGGAGGACGATACGCCCCCCGCGTCCGATACCGCGTCCGACGAAGCTGCGGGCGATCCGGCCGCACCGTCCATCGCCGATGGGAAGGCACCGGCGTCATCGGGCGGCCCGGCTCCAGACAGCAGCAACGGTACGCCGCGGCAGCCAGCGGCAGCGAAGCCGCCGGCGCAGCCAACGCCATCACAAGAGAGTCCGCCCGCAGGCAGCAAGGACAAGTACCAGACGGACCCGGTCCCCGAAGGCAAAGCACAGCCGGTCGAATGGCAGGATGCCAAGGTCGATAAGAGCAAGGCGTTGACCGCTACCTTATCGGTATCTGCCGAGACGCTGCTCACCCGGCTCGACCGGTTCAATCCGGACAAGCTGGAAGTGCTGCCCGAGGACGGCATCATCTACAAAGCACAGCAGGTGAACTTTTACGAAGGCGAGTCCGTATTCGACCTGCTGTTGCGGGAGATGAGAAAAAACAGCATCCACATGGAGTTTGTCATGACGCCGCTCTATAACAGCAATTATGTCGAAGGCATCAACAATATCTACGAATTCGACGGCGGCGAGCTGAGCGGCTGGATGTACAAGGTGAACGGCTGGTTCCCCAACTATGGCAGCAGCCGTTATGCCCTGCAGGACGGCGACGTCGTCGAATGGGTCTACACGACTGATCTTGGGCGCGATGTCGGCGGCGACGGAGCGGCGGGAGGCAACGGGGGATGAGGGACCACTTCGGCTCCAGTCACCCGCTGATCCAGGCGGTCTACTTCATTGCTGTTCTGACGTTTAGCATGCTGTTCATGCATCCGGTATTCCAGGGCATCGCGCTGCTGGCTGCGATCGCTTATGTCCTGCTCCT
The DNA here is from genome assembly GCF_047238105.1 of Paenibacillus jepli. Classification (NCBI taxonomy): domain Bacteria; kingdom Bacillati; phylum Bacillota; class Bacilli; order Caryophanales; family Paenibacillaceae; genus Paenibacillus; species Paenibacillus jepli. The sequence goes on along the minus strand of NZ_JBDFMD010000001.1, from coordinate 819,575 downwards.
GAAAGGACGGCGCGCCGTCCGCTTCCTGCTGCTCGGCATGGTGCCGCTGCTGCTGGCGGCAGCGGTGCTGAACCCGGCTTTCAACCACGCTGGCGTGACCATCCTGTTCTATCTTCCCAGCGGCAATCCGGTCACCCTCGAATCGCTGCTCTATGGCGTTGCTGCCGCTTGCATGTTCGTCACTGTCATCATCTGGTTCTCCTGCCTGCATGTCGTGATGACCTCGGACAAATGGGTCTATCTGCTGGGCCGCATCCTGCCCGCGCTCTCCCTGCTGCTGACGATGTCCCTGCGGTTCGTGCCGCGTTATGTCGCCCAGGCGAAGCGGATCTCCGCAGCTCAGCGGAGCATCGGACGCGACGTCACCCAGGGCAATCTGCTGGCGAGAGCCAGCAACGGCATGACCATCGTGTCGATCCTGACGACATGGGCGCTGGAGAATGCGATCGAGACGGCGGATAGCATGAAAGCCAGAGGCTACGGCCTGCCCGGTCGCAGCCACTTCTCGCTCTTCCGGTGGGGGTTGCGCGACAAGCAACTGCTGACGGTGATGGCGGTGCTGCTGACCATAGTAGGTGTGGGGGCGGTCTGGGGAGAAAATACGATCCGCTATTTCCCATCGGTGCTTTATGCTGATATCACCTGGCGTTCCGCCCTGGTCTATGCCGCATACGGAGCGCTTTGTCTGCTCCCTGTCATCCTGAATGGAATGGAGGAATGGCGATGGCGATCTACCACATCCGGGAGCTGAGCTTCACCTTTCCCGGACAAGCTGAGCCAGCTTTAAAGGATATCAACCTGAATCTTATCAGCGGTCAGTTCGTGGCAGTATGCGGCCGTTCGGGCAGCGGCAAGAGCACGCTGCTGCGGCAGCTCAAGCCGGCGCTGGCACCGCACGGCGAGCGGAGCGGCGAGATCCGTTACGGCGGCCAGCTCCTGGCCGAGCTGGAAGCCAGACGGCAGGCGGCCGAGATCGGCTTCGTGCTGCAGCATCCGGATAACAGCGTCGTCACCGACAAGGTATGGCATGAGCTGGCTTTTGGCCTGGAGAGCCTGGGCTATGACCAGCAGACGATCCGGCTGAGGGTGGCGGAGATGGCGAGCTTCTTCGGCATCCAGAGCTGGTTCCATGCCTCGGTATCCGAACTCTCGGGCGGTCAGAAGCAGCTGCTGCAGCTGGCTTCAGTTATGGCGATGCAGCCTGCCGTGCTCATCCTGGACGAGCCGACTTCCCAACTGGATCCGATCGCTGCCCTCGAGTTCATCGGCACACTCGCCCGCATCAACCGTGAGTTGGGCACGACAATTGTGCTTAGCGAGCACAGGCTGGAGGAAGTGCTCCATCACGCCGACCGCCTCATCGTCATGGACGAAGGCCGTATCGTAGCGGATGCGGCCCCTGCAGAGGCAGGTCAAGCGCTAAGGGTAAGCGGACATCCGATGTTCCGGGCGATGCCGTCGGCGATGCGCATCCATGCGGGCACCGGCAGCAGCCTGGCGGCGCCGCTCACGGTGCGGGAAGGCCGCGCGTGGCTGTATGCTCATCTGGCGGAGGAGCCTGCAGCCGCGGAAGCACCAGCTGGACGACTTATTGCAGCCGAATCGCGGAGTTCTGCTGTGGAGGCATCAAGCTCAGCTGACGACGGACCCGCGCTTCAGTTCCGGGACGTCTGGTTCCGCTATGACAAGCATGGCGCCGATGTGCTCAAAGGTCTATCTCTGGAAGTGAAACGGGGGCAATGGTACTGCATCCTTGGCGGCAATGGCACCGGCAAGACGACCACGCTGGCACTGGCCAGCGGCTTGCACCGGCCTCAGCGAGGCAAAGCGCTGGTCCTCGGCAGCGACCCCGCACGGACCGTTGCGAAGGCGCTGTTCACGGGCGGCCTCGCGGTACTGCCGCAGCAGCCGCAGACGTTGTTCGTACAGAAGACTGTCGCGCTTGAACTGACGGACATGATGCGCGGAAGCGGACTGGAGGGACAGGATAAGCGGATGAAGCTGGAGGCGGTGACGGCATTTGCCGAGCTCGAGCCGCTGCTGGACAAGCACCCGTATGATCTGAGCGGCGGCGAGCAGCAGCGGGTCGCCCTGGCCAAGATCCTGCTGCTGGAGCCGCAGCTCCTGCTGCTTGATGAGCCGACTAAAGGACTCGACGGCTTCTTCAAGGAGAAGCTCGCGGCGCTGCTGCAGCGGCTGCAAGCGGACGGCGTGACGATCGTCATGGTCTCCCATGACGTCGAATTCTGTGCGCGTTTTGGTGAAGTTTGCGCGTTATTCTTCGACGGCACGATCATCGCGGAGGACGCCGCAGGACCGTTCTTTACAGGCAACAGTTTCTATACGACGGCAGCCAACCGGATCGCCCGCGACGTCTGGCGCGATGCCTTGACCGTGGAGGAGGTAGTCCGCCGATGCCGGGAGGAAGTGCGCTGAGCCGCCGGACGATCTGGGCGGCCGCTCTGATCCTCGTCGTGATTCCGGCCACCATCCTGGCTGGCATCTTCCTGCTGGACGACCGCCGCTACTACTTCATCAGCCTGCTGATCATCCTGTACACGCTGATCCCGTTCGCGCTCGTCTTCGAGCGCCGCAAGCCTCAAGCCCGTGAGCTTATTACGATTGCAGTGCTGGCATCGATCGCAGTAGCGGGGCGGGCTGCTTTCTTCATGCTGCCGCAGTTCAAGCCGGTGACGGCGATCGTCATCATCGCCGGTGTCAGCCTGGGCGCCGAGGCTGGCTTCCTGGTAGGTGCGCTGGCCGGCTTCGTCTCCAACTTCTTCTTCGGCCAGGGGCCGTGGACCCCGTGGCAGATGTTCTGCTTCGGCCTGATCGGCTTCCTGGCCGGACTGCTGTTCGGCCGCCGCGAGAAGCTGCCGTCGCGGATGGTGCTCTGCGTCTTTGGCGGCTTGGCGACCCTGGTGATCTACGGCGGGATCATCAATGTTGGCTCGCTCATGATCTTCAGCCCCAGGTTCACCTGGGAGGCGCTCGCTGCCGTATATATGACCGGCTTCTGGTTTGATCTGGTGCACGCCTCGGCGACCGTTATCTTCCTGCTGGTGCTGGCGCGGCCGATGCTGGAGAAGCTGGAGCGCATCAAGACGAAGTATGGGCTTATTCAAGACAAGTCTTAGGCAACTAGCAAGAGCCTGCTCCGTGAAGAGCAGGCTCTTGCTTACTGGACCATGATGATCCGGTCGTGCATGCAGCTGCAGAGCTTGGAGCGTCCCAAATCCCCCTCTGCTACGGCTTCAAAACAACCTTCGTGCACTCATCCTCATGATCATTGAACATGCGGTACGCCTCGGATGCCTGCTCGAGCGGCAGCCTGTGCGAGATGATGGCTGTCGGATCAATCTTGCCGTCCGTGATCATCTGGAACAGCTCGGGCATGTAATGGATGACAGGCGCCTGCCCCATCTTGATGTTGATGTTCCGCTCGAAGAAGTTGCCGAGCGGGAAGCCATTGTAGGACGAGCCGTACACGCCGGTCAGCTGGATGGTGCCGAACTTGCGTACCGCCTGCGAGGCGATCTCCAGCGGACCGAGGGAGCCGCCGTGCATCCCCAGCTTCTGGCCGATTTCCTCCAGTGTCGTTTTTTTGCCGTCCATGCCCACACAGTCGATGACGACGTCCGTACCGCCCTGGGTCATCTCGCGGATCGACGCGCCCATATTCTCATACTCCTCGAAGTTATAGATCTCCACATCATTCATCCGCTTCGCCTTCTCCAACCGGTAAGGAAGCCTGTCCACGGCGATGACGCGCGAGGCGCCCTTCATCCATGCGAACTTCTGCGTCATCAGGCCGATCGGGCCGCAGCCCAGCACCGTGACCGTATCCCCCGGCTTTACGCCGGCATGCTCCACACTCCAGTAGGCGGTTGGCAGCACATCCGAGAGAAACAGCAGCGCCTCGTCCTCCAGCTCGCAGGCTTCAGGGATGACAAAGGGCATGAAATTGCCATAAGGAACACGCAGCAGCTCCGCTTGGCCGCCCAGGAAACCGCCATAACGGTCTGTGAAGCCCAGATAGCCGCCGGTATGGATATCCGGATTGCCGTTGGAGTTATCGCACTGGCTTTCCATCTGATGGTTGCAGTAGAAGCAGTGGCCGCAGGATACGTTGAACGGCAGCACGACACGATCGCCTTTTTTGACCCGCGAGACGTCCGGCCCCGTCTCTTCGACAACTCCCATCGGTTCGTGACCGATCACATAATCTTTGTCCGCCGGGAGCGCGCCTTGATAGATATGGAGGTCGGAGCCGCAGATTGCCGTTGATGTGATGCGGACGATAATATCATCGGCTTTGCGGATGGACGGGTCTTCCACCTGTTTGACTTCGATATTTTTGATCCCTTGATACGTAACAGCTTTCATAACGATAACCTCCTCGCAATTGAAATTGTTGCCCATGTATTCATGGTCTCTTAGCTCTTACCCGATTATGATCCCCTTAAAAAAATGTTTTAATTGACAGCTTATTTATTGAACAATCGGAAGATATAGAAGATGAGCGAGAGGACGATGCTGATGACGATGCAAGTGACGATAGGAAAATAAAAACGGACATTGCCTTTCTCATAGGCGATATCACCCGGCAATCTTCCCAGGTTCAAGAAGCGGCCGCCGATCATCCAGATCAGCCCGATCACGATCAGCAAGATGCCGGCACCGATCAGCAGCTTCGGAAACGAATTCATGACTTTCACCTCCACTTCCATAAGTGTATCAATACTCGCCATGTCCTGTCATGTTCGGCACCCCGCATAAATCAGACGCAGCCCGGACAGTCTAAGCAGGGTTAACCAACAAAGGAGGGTTTAGTATGCGTACAATCTCGGATATTATGTCCAAGGACTGTGTGACTTGCTCCACGAACAGTACGATACAGGAAGTGGCGCAATTGATGAAATCTCATGACATCGGATTTATTCCGGTGACCGAGCAGTCCAGACTGATCGGCGTCATTACCGACCGCGACCTTGTTATCCGTTGCTGCGCGGACAATCATGCGCCGGACACAGCGATCGCTAATTTTGTATCCAAGGACATCCGCACCGCAGAGCCTGGCATGAGCGTGGAGGAAGCGGCCTCGATCATGGCTTCGGAGCAGATCCGACGGCTGCCGATCGTCGAGAATGGCCATCTGCTCGGCGTTGTCGCGCTGGGCGATCTGGCCGTGCGTGAGATCTTCATCAACGAAGCCGGCCAGGCGCTGAACGAAATTTCGGAGCACCACGGTTCGTCTATTCACTAACCGGATAAGCTCCAGTGCAGACCGGCTCTCTCTCAAGAGAAGCCGGTTTTCTTCGTGTGCCATTGACAACATTGGTGTATTACCCCCATAATACACATATAGCAGAAAGCAGGTGACGGGAAGGATGCTGAGTTTTTATGGGCTGAAGCTTAATACGCGTGATCCCGTGTACATCCAGACTGCGCTGTACGTTAAGCGGCAGATCCTGCTGGGGTACGCCAGATCGGGCGACCGGCTGCCTTCACGGCGGGAGATCGCCGCGCAGCTGCAGATCAACCCCAATACCGTGCAGAAGGCGTTCAAGCTGATGGAGGATGAAGGATATGTGCATACGAGCGGCAACCAGGGAAGCGTCATCTATGTGGATGCGGAGATCCGGCAGCGCATCGAGTCCGAGCTGACGCATGAGCTGGTGACGGAATTCATCGATTCGGCCAAAGAGATCAATCTGTCGTTCAAGCGGGTCGTCGATCTGGTCAGCGAGCTATGGGACGACGGAGGCATGGACGAGCGGCGTACGAAAGACAGGCATTAAGCGATGGAGGAATGACGCCGTTTAGTGTGCATATCGTGTACTATATAGATAACACATGAAAGAAGGGCTCGAAGATGAAAGGTTACTACCGCCTGATTAATTATGAGCTGCGGTCGATGATGAAGGGTTTGCTGGGCATCTGCCTGGGCACGATTGCTTTGCAGTTGCTTCTTCTACAGCTGACGGTGTCCTCGATGTCGAGAGAGACGGCTCTGTTGCGCTATGAAGATCTGTATGCCGCTTCAGGCGGCGTGGTGGCATTCACGTTGATGCTGGCACTGCTGCTTGTCCTGTTTGCAGTCAATGTGTACGGCAATTACTGGGGAAGCAAGAGCATCTATACGCTGCTGACGCTGCCGCTTGCCCGGAGCGCACTCTATTGGAGCAAGCTGTCGGCTTATGCGCTCGGTCTGCTTGCGTTTCTTGTCTCCCATCTGCTCGGGATGCGGCTCGGTTACGGACTGGTCCAGGGCGCCGTAGACCGCTTCAGCGGCGAGGACTGGACGATCGCGGGCGGCTGGTTTCTGGCTGTGATCCGCTCTTCCTTTTTTCGACTTCTGCTGCCTATGACGTGGGAAGGTCTGCTGTCCAGCTTCAGCTTGGCGCTGGTTTTGCTTACCGGACTGTACTTTGCGCTGCTATGCGAGCGGAGCCGGCGCTTTGACGTGCTGCCCCTAGTGGCAGTAGCCCTGTTCTTCATTATTCGTGAACTTATGTTCCGGACTGCAGAGGCTTCATATGAAGAGGTCGGGTTTTTCAAGATGTATTTGAATACAATAGCGATGCTGAGTCTGAGCGGGTTATTCATGCTTCTGGGCAGCCGCTTCGTCCGGGAAAGGGCGATTGCATGATACGCTGCGTGACAGGAAGGGAGAGATTACATTATGCGAGCCATCAATCTTTGGATCCAGTCGCACCTTGCCGCGCTTCTGTTGTTGGTTGTTCTGGCCGGCGCTGCTGCGCTCATCGTGCCGCTGCAAGCTGATCTGTACCGGCCGACCGCGACAGTGCAGCATCTGAGCGGCGATCCGGCGGCGCTTCAGGGACTAACCGTCACCGGGACATTCAATGATTTTTATCATAAATCAGACTTTCGGATCGCGGGCGAACACAGCGTCTCGGAGGCGGAGATCTTCCCGGTCCTTCGGCCGCTCCCGCCGAGCCAGCAAAACCAGGCGTTCTCGCATATGATAGGGGAGACCCGGATCGAGGTGGCCAATTATGCTCATGAGCATATCATCAGGCGCTATGAGCAATCGATAAATGGAGGTATGACAATTGCGGTTGTACGTCCGGTTCTGCGTCCCGATTCTTCTGAGAACAGCTCGGATCCCAACTACTTTACGTTATGGAACAGTGTGGAGTACGGACTGACGAATATCGGCGACACCGTCTACTACATTGCTCCATCATCGCCCCAGCATACCGGCACCAATGCGATCTTCGAGGTCGCCTTCCAACCCCGTATGGTTGAAGGCGAAGAGGAAGTATCCCGCAGAGTGGTTGAGTTCAGCCTGCAGGGCAACAGCAACGCCGATGCCGGTCCGACGCTTGGCATACTGGGGCTGGAAGCAGTAGGCGGTCAATTGCTCCTCCTGGCTGCAGAGGATGGGATGCTGACCGTAACCCGGTATAACCCTGAGAACGGCGAGCGCACGGGCCATGTGACACTGCCACAGATCAGCCTTACGGCAAGCGACGGACGTGTCCGTTACGAGCTAGCCTACAATGCATTCCCGGATGAAGGGGAGGGACTGCTGCATCTGAGACTGCCAAGCAGCCAGAGCAGCGAAACCCGTATCGTCGAGACGATCGTTACGCTGGAATCGGCAGAGGAGCTCGCCATCAAATCCGTCACGCCGGCCAGTTACGAGAGAGTCGAGCGTAATGGGAACGGTGCGATTCTTCACATGAGCTGGCACTACGGGAGGCTCTATGTGATCCGAATGATGGCCGCAGAAGACTTTCAAGCTGGCATTATCAGCAGGCTGGGCGGGCCGCAGCGCATCCGCATTGAGGCATATGAAGAAGGAGAGCTCATCTATACAGGCGAACTCGCTGCCGATGCGAAGGACGACAGTATCCGCAGCGTCTATCAGATGCCCTCACGCGCCGCGGTCGGCGACCTGTCGGCCAACCGGATGCTGGCGCGGATCGCCATCGCCAAGACGAGGGGGGAGGATGCGCCGTGATCGAAGCCAGTTATATCGAGAAGAAATACCCGGGGACCGGGGTTGCGCTCTACCTGCGTGAGCTGAACATCGGGGCCGGGGAGATCGTCGGTGTGCTCGGCGCGAATGGCAGCGGCAAGACGACACTGCTCAAGGCGATCATGGGCATCAGCGCCCTGAGCAGCGGCAAGCTGCGCGTCATGGGGGGACGTCCGGACGAGCATTACGAAGAGATGGCTTACATTACGGAAGAAGGCAGCTTCCTGCAGAGCATGTCCCCTATGGACTATGGGAGGTTCCTAAGCGATTTCTTCCCCCGTTTCGATCACCGGCGCTACCAGCGGCTGCTGGAATTCTACGAAGTGCCCCGGGAGCGCAAGCTTCGGAGTTTCTCCAAGGGACAAAAGCTCAAGGTCGAGATTAGTGCAGGGCTGGCCAAGTCCGCTAAGCTGATCATCATGGACGAACCGTTCCAGGGCAAGGATCTGCTGAGCCGCCGCGAGTTGATCAGACTGGCGGTATCCGAGCTGCACGAGGAACAGACCTTGCTCATCGCGACTCATCTGATCAGTGAGATCGAGAATGTCATCGACCGTGCCATTATCCTGCACGAAGGCCGTTTGAAGGCGGATGTGCAGATCGATGAGCTGCGTGAGCAGGGGAGCAGCTTGACCGATGCCCTAACCGAAGCGGCAGGACATACCGAGAAGCGGGTCCGCAGGGTGCTGGAGGCGGATGAACAATCGCGGTCTTGAGAACCGATGGATAATCGGGAGTTTCCTGCCCCCGTAAGGCTTTCTAACAAGGTTATGGCATTTTATTGCCATTGACACCCCCGCATATTCATCATATACTTCATACTAATTCTTTATCCGACGAAAAGTATCGGGATTAATACATGATGATGGGGGTATTCCAGTTGACTTATTCACCGCGTTATTCACCGAAATGGCTCACCGCTGTCGCTTTGTCCGCTACACTGATGTTTTCTTCGGCTGCCGCATATGCTGCAGAGCCGACGGCTATCCATGCTTCGCAGCAGGTCTATGCCGACGGGCCGGAGCAATATCAGCAGTTTCTCGCTGCCAAATATGACGTCAGCCTGCAAGGGACGATCACGAAAGGCCAGTTCATCGCTGCCGTGGCACATATCTTAAGCTTGACACCGTCCGGCGAAGCGGTCGCTTTCACCGATCTGACCTCGTCTCATTCGCTCTTCGCGGATGCGGCTGCTTTGTACGAAGCAGGCATCCTGTCGGGACCCGCGATCCAGCCGAACCAGACGCTGACCAACAGTGTTGCCGTATCGATCGCCGTGCGTGCAGCCGGGCTCAAGGAACTGGCATATACATATCCGGAGGCCAAGGTGAATCAGGTGCTGGCCAAGCTGGGCGTAGGAAGCGGCGAACTGAGTAAAGGCATGGCGCAGGAGCTGGCTGCGGCTGTAGACACAGGCGTATTGCCGGCGGCATGGCTGGCCAATTACAAGCCGCACCATACGGCAAGTGAATCCCTATATACCAGCCTCCTCGGTCAGGTACTGGTCAACCAAGGGCTGTACAAGCAGTACATCGGTTATGTCTATGATCAGGATATCGCATTGAAGATCCAGACCGCTTACCATACGGCAGATCTGTTCGAAGCGCCGAAGCTGCAAGAGCTGGTGAACGAAGCGTTGGAGCAGGAGCTGGTCACCGGTTACAATATCAAGGATTCGCGCTATGACGCCAACTTCATCCCGGAGTTGACGCTGACCTACGGACATTCCAATCTGAAGCATGCGATCCAACTGATCGGACTGCTCAAGAGCGAGCAGCTCAACGCCAAGGTGCAATACGAGCCGAAGACGTCCGCATTCCTGCATCTGGCAGAGTGGGGCGATCCGGGACCGAATGTCATTCAGATCGAAAACGGCAATTATATTGCTTTTTCGCTTGAATATGATCTGGTGTTTGAGTTTGCCAACGCTGCTGACAAAGCGGCCTTCCAGGATGTCGTCCTGACCTACGCCAAGAAGAATGAAGCCGATCAGCAGGGACTGATCCACGGATCGTGGTGGCAGCCGCTGTACTTCTCGGAGACCGAGCTGGCCGATTATGAGATCATCACCAACAATCTGATCACCGATCCGGACAGCACCTACAGCGTGCATCCCTTCTCGCTCAACGAGGATTCCGAGCGGGTCGTCGAAGGGTTCAAGGCGATTGATCCAAGTGCGGTCATCACACCGTACCAGTTCTGGGTCGACAAGCCTTTCTTCAACTACCTGCACGGAGAATCCCTCTAAGCAACCGATGTCGGGGTCTGGTTACACCCGGGACGGCGCGTTACACGCGCCGTCCTGTTTTTTTTGGGAAAGCAAGCAATGAGCATCGTCGGAGGGAACGTTCACCGGAAGATACAGGTACTTTTTGACGGTTGATTCCGGAGGCGGTTTGCATTACACTAGAGTAAGCGCTTACCCTATATTTTCCTTTTTGTACTTCTTGCCTAGGAGGCTGTCGATGTTGCTGAAGAAAAATTGGTATCGACGGATGCTGTTTTCTTACTTTCCGATATTTCTGATCACGATTACGATTTTGATTTTTTTATCGTTCGTAATCGTTACTGATATTTCCAATACAGAAACGGTTAAAGCCGACCGTATCAACGCAGAGTATACGATCGATCGCTTGTCCCGGTCTTTGACGGAGATCGAGCTGAGCTTGCTCGAAGAGATACAGAAGAATAACCGCTTCGAGCAGTTCTTCGGGACGCGACAGACCGGGCAGGACACCGAGATTGCCTACGATGTGGCGAATAGCCTGAGAGCGCTTGCCGCCGGAGAAACGTTGATCTACTCCGTTTATTTGTACCGTGCCGAGGATCAGACGGTGCTGACGCAGGATGGCTTGTTCCCGCTGGCTCAGTTCTCGGATCGGGACTTTATCCAGCTGGCGCTGGATCAACCGGACTATGACGGATGGTCGGAGGTTCGGATCGTGCAAGAGCAGATGCCGCATCGAGAAAAGCGATTATTGTCCATGTACAAGCGGCAGCCCATGCCTTTCGGCAACGAGGGGCTGGCAGTGATCAATGTGGACATGTATGCAGTGGAGCAGCTGATCCGGTCGATGAACAACAATGAGCTATCCTTTCTGCGTATCCTGGACCGCCAGGGAGAGACGATCTTCGCGACGCATGGCGCAGGCTTCTCTGACAGCGAGGAGCCGGATGGACGAGTATTGAATCGGCAGATATTAGAACCGCTCGGGTGGACATTTGTGAGCGGCAGCACGGCCGGGCAGTTATTCCTCTGGGTGTCGGTCATTTCTTATGTCTGGATTGTCATCGGGATTGTCACCGTGCTGCTGGCTATTATCTATATCATCTATATTACCCGGAGAAACTATCGTCCGATCCGCATCATGATGAACAGGATCGAGTCGATCCAGATGAATCGCGGCGAGCTGGGGATGAAGATGGACGAGCTGGCGATGATCGACCATACGCTGGAGAGTCTGATTCAGCAGAGCGCCGATTTCGAGAAACAGCAAAACGAGAATTTGCAAGCCAGCAGACGGCAGTTGTTCTTCGATCTCATCCAGGGAGAGCTGGAGGCCTCGGAGATCGAGCAGCGCATGCGCCGTTTATCCTTATGGCCGCGAGCGACGGACCGGCTTCAATCGGTATTTATCGCAGTCGAGATGGCCCGCTACGGGAGCTTCCGCAGCGATTATTCGGTCCGCGATCAACATACGCTGAAGTTCGCGCTTATGAATGTGCTGCACGAGCTCAGTCAGGGCGAGGGCATGCAGGGCTGGCTGGAGTGGATCGGCGAGAACCGGATGGGCTTGATACTGATCTTCAGCCAGCCGCAAACCGAGCCCAGGGCAATCGTGAGATCGCTGGTCGATAAGGGCTGCAGCTGGATCAGAGACAATCTGCGGATGACGCTGCGCTTCGGGGTCGGCACATTTGCCGGAGGACTGGGGCAGCTTCAATCCTCGTACAAAGGGGCCGTGCAGGCGTTGGAGCATCGACTTGCCATGGGAGAGAATGGACTCATCATGAGTGAGGAACTGCCTGGCAAGAGCGGCCGGACCTGGTACAAGTATATGCAGCTGAGCGCTGAGGCCGTCAAGGCGTTCCGATTATTAAGCGGCGATTGGCGTTCAGCGCTGGACCGGATCTTCGCAGAGCTCCGGCAAGACCAGTTGAAGGATGAAGAAATCCGGATGATTATCAGTGCGATGATGGATATGCTGGGCAGCGAGCTGTCGGAAATCTCACATGAGCTGCAGCGGCAATTTGACAGCGAAGCGATCCGGGAGTTGAATCGCAAGGGGGAATCGACGGAGACGCTTGAGCAGCTTCAAAGCTTATATCTGGAGCAATTGACAGACATTTACCGTACCTATGTGGCGCATAGCGAATCCAAAAATCATCGTGCGATGATCGCCGAGATCAAATCGTATATCGAAGAGAATTTTGAGAATCCGGATCTGTCGCTGAAGCATCTGAGCGACCGTTTCAATATCTCCGGCAAGTATGCCAGCTACTTGTTCAAGGAAGAATTCAATATGAAATTCGTCGACTTTATCGTCCAGCTGCGGATGGATCGGGCGGAGCACCTCCTCGCGCACACTGCAGAGCCGATCCAGAATATTGCGCTGCAAGTCGGCTATGCCAATGCGATCACTTTCGGACGGGTGTTCAAGCGGATCGTCGGCGTCACGCCTGGCGATTATCGTAAGCTGCAGATGAGGCCGGGGTCGACACCGTAAGGTTGAAAAATCCAGTTGTAGCAAGGGATCTGGCATTTTGTTTAGGATGCGAAGGTAGTTTAGTATTCCATATATTGGTGGATTCGTGCTTTGGTTTATCGATTTGAAACAGGTTTATTGCCGCCTGCTTTCCGGCTGTGACATACTGTGGTCAGTCCGGAAGGGGCGCACGGCGCTGAGGCAAGAACGCGCTTACAACTCCCCGTGCCGGCAACATTCGTGAAGGAAAGAAGGGGTTAGGAATGAACAGACAACACACTCGCAGCAAACGTCTTATCTCATCCAAGACGCTCGTATCGGCAGTCGTGCTAAGTACGCTGCTCGTATCGGCATGCTCCTCCAACGACGGCAAAACCAGCAGCACGGGGGGGACAGCCGAGGGAGGAAACGGAGCGCGCGTTACACTGAAGGTTGAAGTATTCGATCGCGGCAATACGCCGACAGGCATGACAATTCAGGATAACTATATGACCCGCTATGTGCAGGAAAGCTTCGGCGACCCGAACAATATCGATGTCGAGTTCGTGCCCATCCCCCGGTCCGAGGAGATCGAGAAGCTGAACGTGCTCATGTCCAGCGGCAGCAATGTGCCGGATATTGTCTTCACCTACGACCCGAACACCTTTAACCGGTACGCGAGTCAGGGCGGACTAACGGATGTCGGCCCGCTGCTTGACGAGCATGCGCCGAACCTGAAGGCGTTTCTCGGTGACGACGTGCTGGAATACGGAAAATTCGAAGGGACACAGTTCGCTGTCCCGGCCAAACGCTCCAACACAGGCAAATATGCCTCGTTCATCCGCCAGGACTGGCTCGAGAAGCTGGACATGCCGGCCCCGACGACGACCGATGAGCTGTACGAAACATTGAAAGCCTTCAAAGAAAACGATCCGGGAGAAACCGGGGGTCAAGTCATTCCGTTCGGTATGACGATTGCTTCCGCGCAATATGAAACGTTGCTCTGGTCGTTTATCGAGCCTTTGAGCGAGGAAGAGCGCTTCACGATGACACAGCAGCTGGGCTCCAACGACTATCCGCCGCTGCTGCCCGGCTTCAAGGAAGGTCTGAAATTTATGAACAAGCTGTACAACGAAGGCTTGATTAGTAAAGATTTCGGACTCGATGAGGATAAAAAGAAGTTCAATGAAGACATCTCCAGCGGCAAGACAGGGTTCTTCTCGGAAGATGACGTGAACATGTTTTACGAAAATGGCACCTACGATATCCTCAGAGCCAATGTAGAAAGCGCCAAGCTGCTGCCCATCGACGTGTTCACCAATTCGGAAGGGAAATATGTCAAGCCGAAGTACGCGCCGAACGGGATGTATATCATGATTCCAAAATCGAGCCAGCGTCCGGTAGAAGCAATCAAGTATCTGGAGTGGATGGCTTCCGAGGATCATCTGTTCCATATCCAGAACGGTGTAGAAGGCGAAAACTACACACTCGAAGACGGCATTCCGGTCGTTCTCGAAAACCCGAGCCAGGAGGCAATCGACCGTCTGTTTATCAGCGGCGACATGGCGATTATCTCTAACGGCAAGCAACTGGGCAGTGAAGAGGACAATATGAAAGCGCGTGCGCTGCAATTCCCTACCCGTTACCAGGAAGATGTCGCCCTGGCTCAGGATATTGCCAATCGGGATACGGTCGAGATGGTCGTAACCGGCAGACCGATCGAAGCGCAGACCAAATACGCAACGACCCTGCAAGACAAGTTCAACGAGTTGATCGTAAAATCGACTATGGCCAGCCCGGATCAATTTGATACCGTCTTTGAAAACATGATGAGGGATTACATGACCAATGGCGGCCAGGCGATTCTCGACGAGCGCACTGCGTTGTACAAGGAACTGAACGGCTAAGCAGCACGAAGGTGAGGAGAGGAGCGATCGCTTGCGGGCGATTCGCTTCTTCCTTACGAAGCGAGTTTTCCTGCGGAAAACTTAAGCGTATGCTTACGAAGCGAGTTTTCCTGCGGAAAACTTTTAAATTCTAAGAAAGTATAAGTTTCACATTCATACTTAGCTTAGAATTCTATGGAATGAAACGCGCTGCACTCAGAGATTTGCGAAGCAAAACTGGCTTCGTAAGCACACGGCGACAGCCGTTTCACCTTGGGAGGGGACGTTGTGAGTTTTAAAAGCTATTTCACCCGCTATTGGCAATTGTATGCGCTCGTTGTGTTGCCGCTGGCTTATTTTCTTATCTTCCGATACGGTCCCATGTACGGCATCCAGATCGCCTTCAAGGATTTCAATTTCTTTCAGGGCATTCTTGGAAGTCAGTGGATCGGCTTTGATGCTTTTAGAGAAGTTTTCGGTATGCGGGATTTTTATCTTGCGCTGCGTAATACGCTCATGTTGAATTTTCTCGATCTACTGGTGTCCTTCCCGGCACCGCTCATTCTGGCGATCTTGCTCTATGAGATGAAGATCGTCTGGTTCAAGCGGCTCTCCCAAACCGTTCTGTATATCCCGCATTTCATCTCTTGGGTTATCATTGGCGGCATCGTCTATCAGGTATTCGGCACGCAATCAGGGATGATCAACAACCTCATCACGAGTATCGGCTTTGATGCGATTCCGTTCCTGACGAGCAAGAATGAGTGGCTCGTCACTTACCTGCTGGTAGGCGTATGGCAGAGCGCAGGGTGGGGGACGATCATCTATCTCGCAGCGCTGACGGGCATCAACAAGGAGCTGTTTGAGGCCGCCAGCATCGACGGCGCCGGCCGATTGAAACGGATCTGGCATATTACCTTGCCGGGTTTGAAGTCGACCATCGTTATCCTGCTCATTATTAATCTGGGCAACATGATTACCATCGGTTTTGATCGTCCTTATGTCATCGGCAACCTGGCGGTGAGGGAATACTCGGATGTGCTCAGTACGTTTGTTTATCGAGTCGGACTGCAGTCTGGACAATATACGATGGCTACGGTAGTCGGTCTGTTCCAAGCCGTCGTCGGCATGATCTTTGTCCTGGGAGCCAACTATACATCCAAGAAGCTGACGGATGAGAGCATTCTTTAATTCCTCCACGAAAGGAGCATACTCCCTATGAAAGAGCAGACCGCCAGCCGCTGGTTTGATATGTCCACCATCATCATTATGACGATTGCAACATTGCTGTGTCTGGCCCCGTTTGTGCATTTGATCGCGATATCGTTGAGCTCGGCTGGACCGATTACATCGGGCAAGGTTAGTCTGATGCCTGTTGGTCTTACATTTGAAGCCTACGCCAAAGTCTTCGCTGACGCTGCCATGATTCGTTCGATGTTCTTTACCATTGGCTTGACTGTGCTGTTCACGCTGATGTGCATGCTGATGACGATTGCGCTCGGTTATCCGCTGTCGCGCAAAAAGCTGAAGGGGCGCAAAACGATGATGCTGATCGTCGTGATCACCATGTTCTTCAGCGGCGGTATTATTCCTGAATACATTCTGGTTCGCAATCTGGGTTTGCTTGATTCCGTGTGGGCACTTGTTTTGCCCGGACTCATTAATCCGTTTTATCTGATCATCATGGTCTCGTTCTTCAACAATATCCCGGAGAGTCTGGAAGAATCTGCGGAGATCGACGGCAGCAGCCATTTCCGGACCCTTATGAGCATCATGCTCCCCCTGT
Source organism: Paenibacillus jepli (assembly GCF_047238105.1). Lineage (NCBI taxonomy): Bacteria > Bacillati > Bacillota > Bacilli > Caryophanales > Paenibacillaceae > Paenibacillus > Paenibacillus jepli. The sequence continues at coordinate 803,207 of NZ_JBDFMD010000001.1, read as the reverse complement.
CGCTGCCGGTGCTGGCAACACTTAGTCTGTTCTATGCGGTCGGCCGTTGGAACGGATTCCAGGATACGTTAATGTATATTACCAGTCCCGAGCTGTATCCGCTCCAGCTCAAGTTGTATCAGATGGTGCAGAATTCCATGATTACGGATCTCTTGAAAAACGAAGGCGGCCAGCGCAACATGCTGCTCGTACCGGAGAGTCTGAAGGCGGCCAGTGTCATCTTCGCCACCGTGCCGATCCTGCTCGTCTATCCATGGCTGCAGCGCTTCTTTGTCAACGGGGTCATGCTCGGAGCCGTGAAGGGATAACGACTATGTCAGTCCATAGCGGGCTGAGGAAGCGAGGAATGAGATGGAGGACATCTATCTGAGAAATGTCGCTCTCGGCGACGAGTGGACGGAGCTAGGTCTCGAGCGACAGGTGATGGATCCTGCCAGCCGCTTCTATGGAGGCGTGCGCGATCCGTTAACCGGTCTGGCTTGGCCAAGCCATGTCGGGGGCGCACCGCTCTATATCGCGACGTGGACTGCTGCTCTGTTATGCAAAGAATCGCGCTACTACCGCAGCGAGCCGCTGGCGGAGCGGCTTGAGCTGGCAGCGGACTTTCAGCTCCGCTCGCAGCATGCCGACGGTACGATCTCGCCGGGCTTCACCAACATGCACTCGCCGCCGGACACCGCCTTTGTCGTGAGCGGGCTGGCGCAGACATACGAGCTCATGATCTCCAGTGGCTGGGAGCCGCTGCAGCGAGCTGCGGCAGTGCTCCGCCGGTTCCTTGAGGGCACGGTGCCGGCGATGCTGACCGGCGGTTGCCATACGCCCAACCATCGTTGGGTGCTCACAGCCGCGCTCGGCTTCCTCTACCGGCTGACCGGCGAGGAGGCGCTGCGGCAGCGAGCTGAGGTCTGGCTTGCCGAGGGGATCGACTGCACGTCGGACGGCGAATGGACCGAGCGGAGCAACGGGATTTACAATGCGGTCAGCAACCTGTCGCTGTACTATACCGCCGAGCTTCTCGAGCTGCAGGAGCTGCTGGAGCCGGTCCGGCGCAACCTGTACATGATGCGTTATCTGATTCATCCGAACGGAGAAGCAGTTACGGACTATTCGGGACGCCAAGATTTTGGTACAATGGCCCATATGGGGACTTACTTCGTCGTCTCAGCCCTGATGGCCTGGAAGGACGGCGATGCCGAGTTCTCCGCAATTGCTTCACTCGCAGGGAAAGCGCTAACCCACCCTGGAGGCCTGCCCAATCACACGATGACGATGCTGCTGCGTCATCCTGATCTGCTCCGGCAGCTGCCGGCACCGGCGCCGCTGCCGGACCGTTACCGCATCGTCCTGCATGCCGATTTTCCGCGTCCTCGCTATCTCCAGGATATGGCGAGCGTGGGGCATGGGGGCGTCATCTACCACAGCCGCATGCATACCGAGTTCGGCGCTGCGCTGGCAAGGCACCGGGACGGACGTACGAGTGCGACCATTATGACGGAGAGCCCGTCATTATTCTCCTTGCGCCACGGCGAGGCACGTCTGCTGGGCGTGCGGATCGCCACCGCGTTTGAGCCGGGCATCGTCAAGATGCATCGTATGGAGACGATCGAAGGCGGCTATCGGCTGCAAGCAAGCGAAGCCAAAGGCTATTATGGACCGCTGCCGCCTGAGCTGCTCCCGGATACGTCCAGCAGCGCCTGCAGTCCCTGGTATCTGCTGCCGCATCATCTGCGCGAGCTGACGCATGAGCAGCAGCACCGCCCAGAGGCAGAGCTGACCGAGACGGAGAGCGGCTGGCTGCTGCGCCTCCGCTGCGAGGAGCCGGAGCTTCTGATGACCCAGGTCATCCTCCTGTTCGGCAGCGAGAGCGAGCTTTCCGGCCCGCATCTGGAGCAGCAGGACGACGGGAGTTACCGGCTGGTCCAAGGGACGATGCGCTGTCGATCCGGCACGGACTGGATTGAAGTGCAAGGAGGCGCACTGGAGCATCTGAAGCCAGCCGGGGAGGGGGCGTTGCCTCGCCATTGCCAGGCCGTTGCGGTCAACCTGCTGACACCGTACGATCATACGATCGCGATTCGGCTGTCCTCAGGGTAACCCCGTATATACCGGGGTTTTATTTTCATAAGGGGTTAAGCGCTTAACCTCGAAGAGAGGAGATTATTATGACAACCTTGCGTTTATCGATGTCTCAGGCGCTTTTGAAGTTTCTGGATCAGCAGTATGTGTCAGTAGACGGCCAGGAGTACAAGTTCGTGCAAGGGGTGATGGGCATCTTCGGTCACGGCAACGTGACCGGCCTCGGAGAGGCGCTGGAGCGCAGTCCTGGCTCGCTGACCTTCATCCAGGGCAAAAACGAGCAAGGCATGGTTCATGCGGCTGCCGCCTTTGCCAAGCAGCGCCAGCGCCGCCAGATCTATGCCTGTACGTCGTCAATCGGGCCGGGCGCGCTCAATATGGTGACAGCTGCCGCGACGGCGACGGTCAACCGGATTCCCGTACTGCTGCTGCCTGGCGACAACTTTGCCTGCCGCCAGCCCGATCCGGTGCTCCAGCAGTTGGAAGTGCCCGGCGATTACACTGTCTCCGCCGTCGACGCCTTCCGTCCGGTCAGCCGCTTCTGGGACAGGATCGTCCGCCCGGAGCAGCTGATGAGCGCGGCGCTGCATGCGATGCGGGTGCTGACCGATCCCGCAGAGACCGGTGCGGTTACGCTGGCGCTGCCCCAGGATGTACAGGCGGAGTCGTATGATTATCCGCTCTCGTTTTTCGAGAAACGGGTGCATTTCATCGAACGCCGCCCCCCTGCCGCCAGTGCGGTCGCCCGGGCAGCTAGGGCAATAGCCGGCAGCCGCAGGCCGCTGCTGATCGCCGGCGGCGGCGTGCGGTATGCGGACGCCGGAGGCGAGCTGGCAAGCTTTGCCGAGCGCTTCGGCATTCCGGTCGCCGAGACCCAGGCGGGCAAGAGCGTCCTGCCATGGGATCATCCGCTGAATATGGGCGGCATCGGCGTGACCGGGACGCTGGCCGCCAACCGGCTGGCGCGGGAAGCCGACATGATCATCGGGGTCGGGACGCGCTACTCCGACTTTACTACGGCGTCCAAATCCGCCTTCGCCCCGGATGTGCAGTTCGTCAATCTGAACATCAACGGGGCCGACGCAGCCAAGCTGACGGGGCTGCCGCTTGCGGCAGATGCGAGAGAAGGCCTCAGGGCGCTTCATCAGGCGCTAGGGGATAGCGGTTACCTCAGTGGTTACGAGGATGCGGAGCTAGCGGAGCTTCATGTCGCTTGGAAGGGCGAGGTGGACCGGCTGTATGCACTGGAATCGGACGAAGGGCTCGTCCAGACGCATGTGCTCGGCATCATCAATGAGTCGCTGCGGCCAACGGATGTCATCGTGTGCGCCGCCGGCAGTCTGCCTGGCGATCTGCAGCGGTTATGGCGAGCGTCGGAGCCCGGCACCTACCATATGGAATACGGATTTTCCTGCATGGGCTACGAAGTGAGCGGCGCATTCGGAGCGGCCTTGGCTGAGCCCGGCCGGGACGTCTACGCGCTTGTGGGCGACGGGAGCTATCTGATGCTTCACTCGGAGCTGCTGACAGCGATCCAGGAAGGCGTCAAGCTGACAATATTGCTGCTGGACAATCACGGCTTCCAGTGCATCCACAATCTGCAGCGGGGACACGGCAGCGACGGCTTCGGCAATGAGTTCCGCCGCCGGGACGCCGCCAGCGGCAGGCTGTCCGGGGCGTATCTGCCGATCGACTTTGCCGCCCACGCCGCCAGCATGGGCGCGTATACACGCGCTGCGCGCACGGCGGCGGAGCTGCGTCAGGCGCTGCAGGACGTCCAGGCGCATCCGGGCGTCGCTCTGATCGATATTAAAGTTCTGCCGGGAACGGGCACTTCGGGCTACGAATCATGGTGGCGCATCGGCGTGCCGGAGGATTCGGAGAGCGATAAGGTGCGAGCGGCAGGCCGCGAGATGGCGAGGCGTTCAGGGGCTGCGAGCGAGATCTACAAGTCCACAGGGAAGGGGCAATAGCGATGCTGCAAGATTTGCGTTTTCGAATCGGGGCACACCCGATCAACTGGGTCGGCGAGGATGTCAGGGAGCATGGCGCGGAGACGACCTTCGAGACGATCATGGACGATCTGCAGGCGCTTGGTCTGCGAGGGACGGAGATGGGGCGCAAGTATCCGACAGACCCTGTTGTGCTAAAGCAGGAGCTGTCAGCGCGCGGCATCGAGCTGGTATCGCAGTGGAAATCGGTGCTCTTCTCGGACCCCGCATACCGGCAGCAGGAGCTGGAAGCGTACCGTGCCCATGTGGCGTTTCTGAGCGAGATGGGCAGCCGGGTCGTCAGCACGGCGGAGATCGGCGGCTCGCAGCATTTCGATCCGCGGCGGACCCCCCATGAACAGACGGTGGAGCGGCTGGATGAAGCGGGCTGGCAGGCGCTTGCCGAAGGGCTCAACCAGGCGGGAGCTATCGCGGCTGAGTATGGCATGAAGCTGACCTATCATCACCATGGCGGCACGGTCATCGAACGACCCGAAGAGATCGACCGGCTGATGGAGCTCACCGACCCGGCTCTCGTCCACCTTCTCTTCGACACCGGTCACGCCTACTTCGGCGGCGCGGATCCGCTGCGCGTGCTGCGCAAGCACTATGACCGGATCGCATACGTGCATCTGAAGGATGTGCGCCCGGATGTGCTGCAGCAGGCTGCACTCGATGGCACCGACTTCATCGGTTGCGTGCGCCGTGGCGTGTTCACCTTGCCGGGTGACGGCTGCCTCGACTTTGGTCCGATCATCCGAGAGCTGCACCAGCGGGGCTATGACGGCTGGGCGATGCTCGAAGGCGAGCAGGATCCCGCCGTCCATCCGCCCAGACTGTACGCCGAGCGGGCATTATCCTTCCTGGACGGGATACCGCTGGAGCGCTGAACCTGCAGCTGTCAAAGCCGTCCTGACCAAGACCTAGGAGAGGAGCAACACTAATCCATGATTGCATTTCCTGATCACAAAACGCTTGATTTTGTCGCTGTCGGCCGGCTATGTATCGATCTCAACGCCAATGAAATCAATCGTCCCATGGAGGAGACCGTCACTTTCACCAAATACGTCGGCGGCTCGCCGGCCAACATCTGCATCGGCATGGCCAGACTTGGCCTGAGAACCGGCTTCGTCGGCAAGGTGTCGGACGACCAGATGGGGCGATTCATCCATAAGTATCTGGAAGACTGCAGCATTGATACTTCCGGCGTCACCACAGATGATACGGGGGCGGTGACGGGGCTGGCATTTACCGAGATCAAGAGCCCGACCGACTGCAGCATCCTCATGTATCGCGACAATGTCGCCGATCTGCTCCTGGAGCCTCGCGAGGTGAGGGAGGAGCTGATCGCCAACACCCGGCTGCTGCTTATCTCCGGTACGGCGCTGGCGCAGAGCCCTTCGCGCGAAGCCGTGTTCCAGGCGTTGTCCTATGCCCGCAAACACGGGGCCGTCGTCGCCTTCGACCTGGACTACCGGCCGTATACGTGGAGCTCGGAGGAAGAGACAGCCACATACTACAATCTCGCCGCCGAGTCATGCGACATCATCATCGGTACGAGGGAAGAGTTCGACATGATGGAGCGCTATGAGGACAACCCGGGGCACGAAGACGGGGTAACCGCAGCCAAATGGTTCGATTACCGGGCCAAGCTCGTCGTCATCAAGCACGGCAAAGCCGGCTCGATCGCCTACACCAGAGACGGGGGCAGCCATCGCACAGGCAGCTACCGCGCCGAGGTCGTCAAGACATTCGGAGCCGGCGACTCCTATGCGGCCGGCTTTCTGTACGGTCTGATGCAGGGCTGGAGCGTCGAGCAGAGCATGCAATACGGCAGCGCGGCGGCAGCGATCGTCGTCTCCAGCCACAGCTGCTCGGATGCGATGCCGACAGCAGCGGCGGTCGACGCCTATATGGCCGCCAATACCCTGCATGAGCAGTCTTGAGGCCGCTTTTTCATCCGTATTCCCCACACTACGTACAGGAAGGGAGATTGTCTCCATGACAACGTCCAATGAAGCCAACACTATCCCGAATTTTATCGGCGGCCGCTGGGCCGCCTCCGCCTCGCAGACGACGGAGCCCGTCTATAATCCGGCTAGCGGCGAGGTAATCGCGCAGGTCCCGCTCTCCTCGCGCGCTGACCTGGATGACGCCGTGGTTGCAGCGAAGGCAGCCTTCCCGGGGTGGAGCCGCACAGCTGTGCCGCGTCGCGCGCGCCTGCTGTTCCGCTATCAGCAGCTGCTGGTCGAGCACTGGGAAGAGCTGGCCCGGATCATCACCCGCGAGAATGGCAAGAGCTACAATGAAGCATACGGCGAGGTGCAGCGGGGCATCGAATGCGTGGAATATGCCGCCGGCGCGCCGTCGCTCATGATGGGCAAAGTGCTGCCGGACATCGCTACCTCCCTCGAGTCGGCGATGTACCGCTATCCGGTCGGGATCGTGGGCGGCATCACGCCGTTCAACTTCCCGATGATGGTGCCGTGCTGGATGTTCCCGCTCGCGATCGCCTGCGGCAATGTCTTCGTACTGAAGCCGTCAGAGCGTACGCCCCTGCTGGCCAACCGGCTGGCGGAGCTGTTCGCTGAGGCGGGGCTGCCGCCTGGCGTACTCAACATCGTCCACGGCGCCCATGATGTCGTGAACGGCCTGCTGGAGCATCCCGACATCCAGGCGATCTCGTTCGTCGGCTCGCAGCCGGTGGCCGAGTATGTGTATCAGACCGGCACCGCGCACGGCAAGCGGGTGCAGGCACTGGCCGGCGCCAAGAACCACTCGATCGTCCTGCCGGATGCCGATCTTGATGCAGCAGTGCAGCAGATCACAGCGGCCGCCTTCGGCTCCGCCGGCGAGCGCTGTATGGCGTGCGCCGTCGTCGTCGCCGTCGGCGAGGCAGGCGATGCGCTAGTTGCCAAGCTCAAAGAAGCGGCAGACGGACTTTCCATAGGCGACGGTATGCAAGAGGACGTATTCCTCGGCCCGGTCATCCGCGATTCGCACAAAAAACGGACGCTGGGTTATATCGAGCAGGGCGAGCAGGAAGGCGCCAAGCTGGTGCGGGACGGGCGCCTCGATGACGCGTCGGGTGGCCCAGGATATTTCGTCGGTCCGACGATCTTCGATGAAGTGACAGGCGAGATGAAGATCTGGCAGGACGAGATCTTTGCGCCAGTACTATCGGTTGTCCGGGCAGCTTCGCTGGAGGAAGCGATCGCCTTGGCCAACCGCTCGGAGTTTGCCAATGGCGCCTGCCTCTTCACTCAGGACGGCAGCGCGGTCCGGCAGTTCCGCGAGACGATCGACGCAGGCATGCTTGGGATCAATCTTGGCGTTCCCGCGCCGATGGCATTTTTCCCTTTCTCCGGTTGGAAGAAGTCCTTCTACGGCGATCTGCATGCCAACGGCGGCGACGGCGTGGAATTCTATACCCGCAAAAAAATGGTGACGGCCCGCTGGTAGCGCCAACTGACGGTAGTCCATCTAAAGGAGCACAAGATTATGGATAAACTCAACATCGGGATTATCGGCGCCGGCCGCATAGGCAGGATCCATGCCGAGAATCTGTCGCGGCTGCCCGAGGCCGAAGTGATCGCGATCAGCGATCCTTGGGCAGACGACGCTCTGCGGAGCTGGGCCCATGGGCTCGGGATCGGTCTGGTGACGGCCAACAGCGAGGAACTGCTGCGCCATCCGGCGATCGGCGCAGTCCTGATCTGTTCGCCGACTGACACGCATGTGACGCTGATCAAGCAGGCGGCTGCCGCAGGCAAGCATGTGTTCTGCGAGAAGCCGGTCAGCCTCAGTATCGGGCAGACGGCGGAAGCGCTGGAAGCGGTGCGGGAAGCCGGGGTGACGCTGCAGGTCGGCTTCAACCGGCGGTTCGACCGCAATTTCCGCAAAGCCAGGGAACTGGTGCAGAGCGGGGAGATCGGCCAGCCCCATATCATCAAGATCACCTCCCGCGATCCCGCACCTCCGGGAGCCGACTACATCCGCACTTCCGGGGGCATCTTCATGGATATGACGATCCACGACTTTGACATGGCCCGTTATCTGACCGGCAGCGAAGCGGTGGAGGTTCATGCCTATGGCAGCGTGATGATTGATCCGGTGTTCGCCCAGTATGGCGATGTCGACACTGCGATCGTCACGATTCGGTTCGAGAACGGGGCGCTCGGCGTCATCGACAACAGCCGCCAGGCCGTCTATGGTTACGACCAGCGCATCGAAGTATTCGGTTCCGGGGGGAGCGTGACGGTCGCCAATGACTATCCCAACACCGCTGAGGTGCATACGGCGCAGAGTGTCCGCCGCGACAAGCCGCTGCACTTTTTCCTGGAACGCTACAACGAAGCGTATATCGAAGAAGTGAAGCAATTCGTCGAGGCGGTCTGCGGCAGACGGCCGGTAACGGTCGATGGGAGGGACGGGTATCAGGCCGAGCTGATGGCGCTCGCCGCCCGCCATTCGCTGCAGCTCGGCCGGCCGGTGCGGCTGGACGAAGCGCTGCAGCTGCAGCAAGCAGCGGCACAATAAAGGAGGCGTGCAGATGAATAATCAGTTGATCGTGAAGCCGAATGCGCAGCCTGCGGAAGACGGCAGTCTGCTGCGGATCACCCCGGAGTCTGCGGGCTGGCAGTATGTCGGCTTTGAAGCGCTGCGGCTGGCCCCGGGCGAGACCCTGGAGCGCAGCACCGGCGATACGGAAGTCTGTCTGGTGCTGCTGAGCGGGCGGGCGGACGTAGCGGCTGCCGGGCTGTCCTGGCAAGATGTCGGCAGCAGGATGAACATCTTTGAGAAGATCCCGCCTTACGCAGTCTATGTACCTGGCGGCGAGCAATACCGTGTCGCCGCCGTTACCGAACTGGAGCTCGCAGTCTGCTCCGCACCTGCCGCCGGTGGCCACACTGCAAGACTTATTGAACCTGAACAAGTCGGCGTGGAGCTGCGCGGCAGCGGCAGTATGGAGCGGCTGGTGCACAACATCCTGCCGGAGCAGGAGCGGGCAGACAGTCTGCTGGTCGTCGAAGTGTTCACACCGGGGGGCAACTGGTCGAGCTACCCGCCGCACAAGCATGACCGTGATGCGCTTCCCGAGGAGTCGCTGCTCGAAGAAACGTATTATTACCGGATCGATCCGCCGCAGGGGTACGCCGTCCAGCGGGTATACACTGATGACCGCTCCCTGGATGAGACGCTTGCCGTCCGTGACGGGCAAGCGGTGCTGGTGCCGCGGGGCTACCATCCGGTCGGGGCGCCGGCAGGCTATGAGGTGTATTATCTCAATGTCATGGCTGGTCCTCGCAGGACCTGGAAGTTCCATAATGATCCTGACCATGAATGGATGCTTCGCAAATCATAGCTCTTTATCTTTTGCAGGGGTACGCAACTCGTAAACGAGTCGTGCTCCTGCTTTTTGTTTGTGCGTCCAAAACGCTTCGCCTCAGCTAGTGCTTTTCAAAGTGAATTAATGGTATGATTATAGTATTGTGAAGGAGGCTAGAACCATGTCTACAGCTTCGACAATCCTAACCCGTCTAAAGGAAGAAACGGCGCCGATGCATGAGCACATCGAGAAAAACGAATACGCGGCAGCCATTATGAACAACAGTCTCTCGATGGAAAAATATAAAGATTACTTAATGAAGTTCTACGGTTTCATCAAGCCATGGGAAGCCCGGCTGCACGAGGTGGAGCATCCGCACGGCAGCGCGCTCAGCGAACCGTCTCGCAACAAGACGAAGTGGCTGGAGCAGGATCTGACGGCTCTGGGAGTAAAACGTCAGGAGCTGGATCGTCTGCCGCTGTGCGACGCTCTTCCGGACCTGACCACGCGTGCCAGGGCGCTCGGCAGTCTTTACGTCCTGGAAGGGTCTACGCTTGGCGGTCAGATGATCGCCAAGAAGCTGGCGCAGGTTTTGCCGGTTGACCCGCAAGAGAACTGCCGGTATTTCTACAGCTATGGTCCACATACCCGCGAGCGCTGGCAGGAATTCCGGCAGGAGCTTGAGGAAGAGGCGGATACCGCCGAGAAGGAAGAACAGATGATAGCAGCTGCCCGGGAGACGTTCGTGCTTCTCGATTGCTGGATAACAGGCAGAGAAGTGCCGGCGGCGCTTTGATGCATCTCATAGAAGGGAATGGACCGGATGTCTGACGCGAGCAACCCTGCCAACAAAGAATTGCTAAACCGAACGCTCCTCACGGATGGAGATTACATCCTCCAAGATCCGATCGATCTGACCAATTGCGACAAGGAACCCATCCATATCCCTGGCAGCATACAGCCCCACGGCCTGCTGCTTGCAGTAACATTGGACGATTACAAGGTTGTCCAGTGCAGCACCAATTCAGAGCACATGATTGGGATCGGACACCAGGACATCCTTGGCATGGCGCTCAGCGACCTGATCGAGGAGCCGCAGATCGACAGCATATTGCAGAGGTATCGCAATCGTGCCGTGCCGTCTGCCCTCAATTATATGCACGTTACGGTCCGCACGGCTGGCGGCGAGGCACCTTTCTTCGCGATCATGCATGAGAGCGAAGAGCTACTGATTCTGGAGCTCGAAGAAGGAGACGGCGATATTTTTGCCGATCAGCGGGATTTTGAATGGATCCAGACGTTCTTCAACATTATGAAACAGACCGGGAGCCGTCTCGAGGCCAGTCAGGTGACGGCCGAGCAGCTGCGGCTGATCCTCGGGTACGACCGGGTCATGGTTTACGAGTTCGATGAGAACTGGAACGGCAAGGTCATTGCTGAAGCGAAGAAAAAAGGGCTGGAGCCGTTTCTGGGTCACCACTATCCGGCCTCCGACATCCCCAGACAGGCACGCGAGCTGTATCTGCGCAATTGGCTCCGTATGATCATCGATGTGAATTACAAGCCAGTCCCAATCCTGCCTGTTCTGCAACCGCAGTCCGGCAAGCCGCTCAATCTAAGCCTGTCGACACTGCGGAGCGTGTCTCCCCTGCATATCGAATATTTGCAAAATATGGGCGTCCAGGCAACGATGACGATCTCGCTGATCCATGCCGGGAAGCTATGGGGACTAATTACCTGTCATCACAATGAAGTCAAATATGTCAATCACCGTCTGCGCAATCTGTGCAATTTCCTTGGCGCGTTTTTCTCCAATGAGTTGTATCAGCGGCAGCAGCTCGATGATTATCAGGAAGAAGTAGAGATGAAGACCAAAGTGAATCAGCTCTCGAGCATCTTCATCGGCAACACGACAGCTACAGCTGTGATGCAGCGGCTAAAGGCTGAAGAAGCCTCCCTGCTGAACCTCATGAAAGCATCCGGTGCCGCTGTCTGCTATCAGAACGAGCTCACGCTGTTCGGCGCGACGCCGAGCCGCAGTCAGGTCGGGGAGCTGGCATCCTGGCTGGCGAAGCAGACGACGGGATCGGTCTATCATACGTCCAGGCTCAGCAAGGAATACGAGCCGGCAAAGGCTTATAAGCATCTGGTCTCCGGGGTCATGTATCTGGCGCTCTCCGCAGAGCACAACGAATTTATCCTCTGGTTCCGACCGGAGGTGATCCAAATCGTAGATTGGGCTGGCGATCCTGCCAAAGCGGTCATCCAGGAGGATGACGGGATGCGTCTGAGCCCCCGCAAATCGTTCGAGAAGTGGAGGGAGATCGTGGAGTCCAGTGCGCTGCCATGGCGGGAGATCGAGATCCGGGTCATGCCGGATTTCAACAGCATCATGCTCAAGCGTACCGAGCACCAGCTGCTGCAGGCGGAAGAGAAGGCGCTGCTCAACATGCGCATCATCAAGGAAAACGAGAAGCGTTACATGCAGCTGATGGAGATCTCGTCGGCTGCCTTCTTCACGCTGACAGAGCGCGAGATCGTCTACTGCAACGACGGGGCAGCGCGGCTGCTCCGGGCGTCTGAGCCCGAAGCGCTGCATGGCAGGCAGATCGAAGAGCTGCTCCGAAGCACTGCGGAAGAGGGGCTGCTCGCGGAGCTTGAGCGGCTGGAGCATTCCTCCGAACAGCTGTCCTCGATGAATGAGACGCTGACCGCTCTGGACGGCACAGAACTGCAGGTTGAGCTTACCGCTGCTCAGGTCCAGTTCGGCGGCAAGACTTCTTATTGGATCATCGTCAGGGACCGGGCAGGAGGCCAGCGCCAGGAAGAGAGTTATTCCGATGTGACCGACCAATTACAGAAGTATATGAATCTGGATCCGTTAACCGAGATCCCGAACCGGCGCTACTTCGAAGAATCGCTTTATCATGAGTGGGGGCGCTCTCTTAGTGAAGAGAAGCCGTTGTCTCTGATGATGCTGGACATTGACAACTTCAAGGTGTACAACACGCTCCAGGGCTTCCACGGCGGAGATCTCTGCCTGCAGTGGGTAGCTGATGTGCTCAGCGCGTTCGGCAAACAGGAGGATGCATTCATCGCCCGTTACAGCGGCGGCACCTTCGCGCTTTACAAGCCGGATACGACGCTGGAGGCCATGGCAGTACTGGCAGAGGATATCCGCCAGGCAGTCATGTCGGTACAGATCCCGATGGATCAACTGGAGGCAGGTGATTCGCTGACGGTCAGCATCGGTGTCGCTTCTACGGTGCCGACGCTGCAGCGCAGTCATGCCAGACTGATCCGCGGGGCCGAGAAAGCGCTGGCGCAGGCCAAACGCTCCGGCAAGAACCGCGTGGTCAGCATGTAAAAGGGAGGATATACATGATGCAAACCTTGCTGCTGCTGGGCAGTCTGAATATGATGATCTCTGTCATCCTGGGGGCCTTCGGCGCCCATGCCCTGAAGAAAAAACTGAAGCCTGAACAACTGGCAATCTATCAGACCGGGGTACAGTACCATATCGCTCATGCGCTGGGCATCCTGATCGTCGGTTTACTCGGTTCTGAGCTGGCAGCGCCTTCCCTAGCCGCATCGGCAGGCTGGGTATTGTTCGCCGGTATCGTCTTGTTCAGCGGCTCCTTGTACATTCTAAGCATGACCGGCATACGCAAGCTAGGCGCGATTACGCCTCTTGGCGGGCTGGCTTTCATCGTCGGCTGGGGGATTCTGATCGCTGCAATTCTGCAAAACTAGTGCATGCCATTTGATAACATCTGAGGAGGTTCAACCATGGGGCATATGCATGGCAGCCATGATGCGGTACTGGTCGTCTTCTCCTATATCATCGCAGTTGCCGCGTCATACACACTGCTTGATCTGGCAGGACGAACCAGCAACGCCCGCGGCGGGATCCGCTGGGGCTGGCTGATGTTTGGCGCGGCTGTGATGGGGATGGGGATCTGGTCCATGCATTTTGTCGGGATGTTGGCGTTCTCGCTGCCTGTACCGATTCCCTATGATATGGGGCTTGTTATTGTATCCGTATTCGCCGCTTTTGCCGGCGCCTTGCTCTCGCTCATCTGCGTCAGCCGTCCCGAGCTGCCGCTCAGGCGGCTGCTGCTTGGCGGATTGACGCTGGCTGCGGGTATTTCCTGTATGCACTATATCGGCATGGCTGCCATGCAGATCGATATTGTATACGACCGCCTGATGTTTGGACTTTCGATTCTGATTGCTGTCGCAGCTTCCGTTGCCGCGTTGTGGCTGGCTTTTTATTTCCGCCACACCAGCGGGAAGCGAGAGATCTGGAAGAAGCTTGGCAGTGGCCTCATTATGGGTACGGCTGTCGTCGGCATGCATTATACAGGCATGATGGCGGCCCATTTTGAACAGCGAGACCCTTCGCAGATGTCCAATGGCATCCTGCTCGATCAGACTTCGCTTGCTTATATGATCACGATCGGGACGCTGTTCACGCTGGGACTTTCATTGCTCAGCATGATGATCTCCAACCGCTTCTCGCTCAAAGACAACCAGCTGCAGCAGCAATCTGACGAGATCCGCGAGAAGAACCGCGAGCTGCAGCTGCTGAACTTGCATCTGGAGGATCTGGTTGCCCAGCGCACGGCAGAGCTTGAGCAGGCGCATGACGAGGCCATCGAAGCCAATCTGATCAAAAGCCGTTTCCTGGCCAATATGAGTCATGAGCTGCGCACGCCGCTTAATGCGATCATCGGCTATAGCGAGATGTTGATGGAAGAGGCGGAGGATCTCGGTCAGGAAGCGATGGTCGAAGATCTGGACAAGATCAGACGCTCCGGCAATCATCTGCTTGCATTAATCAATGACATCCTCGACATCTCCAAGATTGAAGCGGAGAAGATGGAGACGTATGTAGAAACATTCTCTGTGGCGGAGCTGATCATGGATGTAGAGTCCTCGGTAGCACCACTCATCCGAAATAACGATAATCGGCTGGAGATTGAATATGTGGCCGGCGACATCACTGCCGATCTGACCAAGCTGAAGCAGGTGCTGCTCAATCTGCTCAGCAATGCAGCCAAATTCACGAAGAGCGGCCTGGTGAAGCTGGGAGTGATCCACTTGGAGCGGGACGGGGTGGCCGGATATCAATTCCGTGTACAAGACAGCGGGATCGGGATCGCTCCGGAGCAATTGAATAACCTGTTCCAGCCCTTTACGCAAGCGGATGCATCGACAACCCGCCTTTATGGCGGCACCGGTTTGGGACTGGCGATCAGCAAGCACTTCATCGAAATGATGGAGGGTGAGATGGAGGTCAGCAGCGAACCGGGGCAGGGCAGCACGTTTCTATTCTGGATCCCGGCGTCGGCAATCGGTCCGTCCGCCTTGTCCCACGCCTCGGCCGGAGCGGCCGGATAGCCGTCGCAGCGAGGGGCTCAACTTGAAGAAGGGGCATCCCATAGTCATCTAAAATGACTTTTGGGACAGCCCCTTGGTTTTATTTTGAAGATGAATCTTGCTTTGTGGGTCTACTCTAATGCGATTTGATCAAGGTATCGATCGATCCGCCCTGGGTGATGATCTGGATCGCAGTCGCAAGTCTGGGCGCCATCGGGATCATGACGAATCTGGACGAGTGCTTCTCGGGAAGGGCAATCGTGTCGGTGATGACGACTTCCTCGATATTGGGGTTATCCAGCTTTTGCAAGCCGTCAGCGGAGAACAGGCCGTGCGTCGCACAGACATAGGCATTGCTCGCGCCGTTCTTCTTGAGAGCTTCGACGACATTGACGATGGTGCTGCCGGTATCGATGAGATCCTCGATGATGATCGGTGTCATCCCTTCGACTTCGCCGATGATATGCGTAATCTCCGACATATTGTGCGCTGGCCGGTTCTTGATCATGATGGCGAACGGACAGTCCAGACTGTCGGCCAGCTTCTCGGCGGTTCCGGCCCGTCCAGCATCGGGAGAGACGACCACCGGATTGACGATGCCCTTATTGCGCAGGTAATCTGTGATGAGATCAAGCGCGGTAAGATGATCGACAGGGATCTCGTAGAAGCCCTGGATTGGGTCGGCATGGAGATCGATAGTCACCAGCCGGTCTGCTCCCACTGAGGTCAGGACGTCTGCGACGAGCTTGGCCGAGATGGGTTCGCGAGGAGCCGATTTGCGTTCTTGCCGGGCATAGCCGTAATAAGGCATGACGAGATTGATCGTTTTGGCCGAAGCGCGTTTGGCGGCATCGATCATAATGAGCAGCTCGACAAGATTCTCATTGACAGGATGCGACAGTGATTGGACGATGAATACATCGCATGTCCGGATTGATTCCTCATACGAGACATGGATCTCGCCGCTTCCCAGCCGGGAGATGTCGATCTTGCCCAGCGGGATACCGAGACTTTTGCAAATCTGCTCCGCAAGGGGCCGATTGGATGAGCCGGAGAATAGTTTTACTTTGTTCATTGGACCTCCCTTACGGATCTATGACCTGTACTTGCATACTGTTTGAATATTATAGCATAATCCATGGTGCGAAGAAATAATCGATACAGCGCCCATAATCGCAGGGATCGATAAAAATTGCCAAAACACCCAGTCCTCTGGCCGCCCGTCGCATATGTTGTGGTGTAGCCTAAATTAAAGGAGGAAACAACATGGGTAATGCTGTAGGCGGTTATGGCGGGTTTCATGGTACATCCACCGGCGCAATTCTTGTCCTGTTCATCCTGCTGGTTATCATCTCCTGCACGTTCCTGTACTAGAAGCTTAAGAAGGTTCAACTGATTCGAGAAGCGTACGCTTTATCCGTGCAGCACCCCCGTCAGCTGGCCTGGCGAGGGTGTGTTTTTGAGTTGGGGCTTATGTGGGAGGTTTAATCTAGGACTCAAAGTTCAGGAAGACATGACGGTCCCGGATATATGCAATATGATCGATAAAGAACGCCTCTTCATTCCAGTCGGTCACTATACCGGCAGCTAACGCCCGCCCGTCTGCTGCTTGCAGGGAATAGACATGAAGAACGGTTTCTAAAGCATAAGCAGTCTGGACATCTTCGTCATGGAGAACTTCCTTTGGGGTTTTCGTAATTGTCACCACCTTTTGGAAATAACCTTTAATATATCATATCTACTTACCTTTGTAAACAGAGAATTTCAGCTTTGGGGTTTACTAGGCGGACAAGGCATGATATGGTTGGCAATATGAGGTGATTATGAAGATGAGACGCGAGGAGTTAACCCGATTGATTCGTCAGCATGTCATGACAGCTTCAGCTGTGAGCGACTATCTCCAAATTTCCAAACAAAGCCTGTCCTCGCTGGTCAAACGGAAGAAATTAAACCCTGTGTTGGAGGAAGGCGCAGTGAGGCTGTTTTTGCGCGGCGATGTGGAGGAGCGCAAAGCTATGGCGAGCCAGTTGCGCGAGAAGTACCGACCTTATGAATGAAGGGGAGGAAACTGAGGAAGCAGTCCCACTCCGTGCATACTTAACATGCACACCAAAAAGCCCTGCGTCGCAGTGTTGCGACGCAGGGCTTCTTGGTGTGCGTTAACGGGATAAATCAAGCGTAGCGTTCGCCTGGACTGAGCCCGATCGTGGCCGCCAGCTTCTCCTTCAACTGACGCTCCATCAGCTGCAGCTCAGCCTCGGCCTCGGAACGCTGCTGTCTGCCTTCATCATAGATCGTCATCGTCTCCTCCAGCGTCATGAGCAGCTCCTGATGCACGGAGCGCAGGGTGTCCATGCTGATCATGCCCTGTTCACTGCGAGCAGCCACCTCAAGCGTGAGCTCGCGATGCCGTTCGGCGCTGCGCTGCATGCTGGTCTCGATCTGCTCTTTCACCTGATTGTGGACGTCCAGCGCCCGCCCGACTCTCGCCTGGGCCATACTTGTGACAAGATCCATCTTCCAGAGCGGGATCAGATTATAGATGACGGACTGGATTTTCTCCATCATCAGTTGTTCCCCTTGCTGCAGCAGGCGGATCCGAGGCGCTTGTGCCAGCGAGATGTATCTCGTCCGGCGGAAGTCGTCGAGCCTCAGCTCCAGTCGGCGGATGAAGTCTTCCAGCTCGCTCACCCGCTGGTCGGCCCAGGGGTCGCTGCCTTCAGCTGCCTTTTGCTGCAGGCGCGGGCGCTCCTCTGTGATGGCTTCCTCCAGACGCAGCTGTACGGCGGCGATGTGAAGATCCAACTGTTTGAAGTAATCATAATTGCGCTTGAGCACGATATCCAGCAGTTGGATATCTTTCTGCAGCATGATGTAGGCTGCGTCGAGACGGTCACGGATCAGCTCGACCTGGTCTTCAAGGCTGCGGGATTGCTGGGCTGTTCGCTTGGCGCTTGCCACCAGCTTGCCGACAAAGGGCAGCTTCATCAGGGAGCGTGCAGGCTTCTCTTCCGTCGGCGTCTGCTGCAGCGTCAGGATCAGCTCGGTGACTGCACTTCCGATCTCCCCGCTGTCGCTGCTGCGGATCTGGGCGAGGATGGAGCCTGCAAAAGCAGCGATATCCTCCTGGATGGCGCTGCCGAAGCTGGCGACAGAGCTGGATTCGTCCCTCGACAGGGTGTCTGCAAGCCGGCGCGCTTGCTGGAGCTCGATCGGGGTCAGCTGTCCAAGGATGCCGGACAGGTCCGTGCCGTTAGTTCCAGCAGCTGCCTGGGGGATCGCCGTCGTGTTGTTCATCATCTATTCCTCCTTGTAAAGTCGTTGCACCCCAGAGTTAACCGGATGCCCGCTCGGATCGCATCACCTGTTCGAGTGTACCTACTTCCACCTCGATATCGATAAGCTCGTGACGCATCAGTTTGTGCACATATTTATCGAAGTTTGCACGGAGACTGGGAAGCAGATTCTCGATGCGCTTCACCTGAAATTCCATTTCTTTGGTATAGACGGGGCTGTGGATCAAACGATCGTACTGCTGGAGCAGCTCGACTGTGGTCGGCAGATAATAGTCATAATGACGTCTAACCAGCGTCAATCCTCCCGGACGGAGACGGAGCTTGCCCGCGATGCTCTCGGAGCTGACACATAGCGCATGGAGCTGGGCGGCGACTTCTCTGTCGGCTAGCCGGGCAGCGATCCTGCGCAGACTCGCGAGCTGTCCGGCGGCTGCCTCGGATACCAGTCTTACCCGCTCAGACATCGGATGATCCGTTACTGGCGGGAGCTCCTCGGTAGAGAAAGGAAGAAGAAACGAATGCTGAGCTGCTGATGGGCTTCTCTCCTTCGAAGGCCGCCCGGTCTCGTTCCTTCCCCACTGCTGCCTGCCCAGCATGACGATCAAAACAGCCGCAAGGACGATGATCAGAATGAGGAGTATAAGCGGCATCAATGGGCTTCCCCCTTTCAGATTGTTAGGATTGACAGCTTGGCTATAAATGGCAGTATCAATTACCCGGAAATTAACAGTTTTAAACATCTAAATGAGATTAAGAGGCAACGGAAATTGAACTGTACTTGTATACAAGTATACATAGAAGATGATAAACTTGAATTGATGATGATAACGAACCAGGAGTTGATGTGACAATGACATTCTCACCTGTGGACCCGCCTGAGCGACAATCGCTCGGTACAAGAGTTTACGAGCAGATCCGGGAAGTCATCGTCAGCCTGCAGGCTGAGCCTGGCTCGATGCTCTATGAGAATGAACTGGCGGCAGCATTGCGTGTCAGCCGCACTCCGATCCGCGAGGCGATCCGGATGCTGGCGGGAGAGAAGCTGATCGAGGTGCTGCCGCAGCGAGGCACCCGGATCGCCCGCATCTCGGTTGCTCGGGTGGCAGAGGCGAGATTTGTCCGGGAGCAGCTGGAAGAAGGCGCTTTCCGCCAGGCTGCCAGTCTCTGGCCGCTTGCCGACCGCTCGCTGACCGAGCAACGGCTGACCGAGCTGTTGGAGAAGCAGCGGCTGGCGGCGCAGGCGGGCGACATGTACGGCTTCCTTCTGGCAGACGAAGCGTTCCATCGGCAGATCATGGCTGTTGCCGGCAATGCCATGCTGCAGGAGATCATCGATCAGGTGCGTGCGCATATCAACCGGATGCGTCTGCTGTCGATGCGCGAGTTCCGTCATATGGAGCATGTGATGGAGGAGCATATGGGTCTGCTGGAAGCCTTGAGACGCGGCGATGAGGAGCAGACCGCTGCCAGGCTGAAGGTACATATTGGCAAGCTGGAGGAAGAGCTGCCGGAGCTCATTGCGCGTTATCCACATTTTTTTGAGGAGGAGCAGGAGAGATGAGGATGGTATTCCGGTGGTACGGAGAAGGCAATGACAGTGTGACGTTGCAGCAGATTATCCAGATTCCGGGGGTCGAGGGCATCGCCTGGTCGCTGCACGAGGAACTGCCGGGTGACGAGTGGCCGATGGACAAGATTATGGCGCTGCAGCAGCAAGTGGAGCCGTACGGGCTGCATCTGGACGTCGTCGAGAGTGTTAATATTCATGAGGACATCAAGCTCGGCTTATCGACACGCGACGGTTATATCGAGAACTACAAGCGTACGATGGAAAAGCTCGCCCAGGTCGGCGTCAAGACGATCTGCTACAATTTTATGCCCGTCTTCGACTGGGTCCGTACCGAGCTGTTCCGCGAGCTGGAGGACGGTTCGACGGCTCTGTTCTTCGAAAAGTCCAGAGTCGACCAGATGGATCCGCTGGAGCTGGTCAGGAAGATCGCGGTCAATCCCGAATATTCCATGCCGGGCTGGGAACCGGAGCGGCTCGCTCATCTGTCTTCCAGCTTTGAGGCTTACAGACAAGTGTCCGAGGAAGATTTGTGGGACAACCTGCGTTATTTTCTGGATGCGATTATCCCGACCGCCGAGCGGCTGGATATCAAGATGGCGATCCATCCCGACGACCCGCCTTACTCGATCTTCGGGCTGCCGCGCATCATCACGACGCGGGACAACATCCGCCGGCTGCTGCAGCTTGTGGATAGTCCGTACAATTGCGTGACGCTGTGCAGCGGTTCGCTGGGCGCCCGCCCCGACAATGATATTGCGGCGATGATCCGTGAATTCGGCGATCGTATTCCGTTTGCCCATATCCGCAATATCCGCCTCTATGACAATGGCGATTTTATCGAGACGTCGCACCGCGCCCAGGACGGAACCGTCGATATCTGCGATGTCGTCGCCGCGTACCACGAGCAGGGATATACTGGTTATGTCAGACCGGATCACGGCCGGCATATCTGGGACGAAGAGTGCAGGCCGGGCTACGGACTGTATGACCGGGCGCTGGGCATCATGTATTTATGGGGGATCTGGGATTCATTGGAGCGGCAATCACAAGGGAGGTATGGGGCATGATACCGATTCATCCGCAATTGGCGGGCAAGACCGCAGTCATCACGGGAGGGAGCGGCGTACTGTGTGCGGCGATGGCCCGCGAGCTTGGAAGACACGGCGTCAAGGTGGCGATCCTGAACCGTACAGCCGAGAAGGGCGAGGCTGTCGCGGCGGCGATCCGCGAGCAGGGCGGCGAAGCGATCGCGGTCGCCTGCGATGTATTGGACAAAGCAAGCGTGGAGCGGGCCGATGTCATCATCGCAGAAACGTTCGGCGGGTGCGACATCCTCATCAACGGGGCGGGCGGCAACCATCCGAAGGGCAGCACGACCAGTGAGACTTATCGTCCGGAGGATGTAGACGACCCGGCTGTCACCAGTTTTTTTGACCTCGGTGTGGATGGGTTCGGTCATGTGTTCGATCTGAACTTCATCGGCACGCTCATCCCCACGCAAGTGTTCGCCCGGCGGATGATGCACCAGCCGGGAGCTGTTGTCATCAACATGTCTTCGATGAGCGCTCCTTCCCCGATGACCAAAGTGCCGGCCTACAGCGCTGCCAAAGCGGCCATCGACAACTTTACGCAATGGCTGGCCGTGCACATGGCGGATGCTGGCATTCGCGTCAATGCGATCGCGCCGGGGTTTTTCCTGACGGAGCAGAACCGCCGGCTGCTGACGCATGAGGACGGCTCGCTGACCGAGCGCTCGCACAAGATCATGGCGCACACGCCGATGCGCCGCTTCGGCAAGCCGGAGGATCTGCTCGGCACGCTCATCTGGCTGGCTGACGAGGAGATGTCGGGCTTTGTAACGGGCATTACCGTGCCAGTGGATGGCGGGTTTATGTCTTATTCAGGCGTCTAATTTATTGCTGCTGTACGTGAGCTCCTGGCCAACCCGGCCGGGAGCTCTCTTTTTCAGCGGCTTGTGTGAGGGGTACTAGAGAAGAATAGGACTATGAAATGCCAGGCAGCGAGCTATACTAAGGGTAGGATCAGCTTGCAAGTTCAATGATCCGATCTCTAAGGAGTGATGCTTATGTCTCGCAAGTGGCTGGAGAAAGAAGCGCCGAAGTGGGTGGATCAAGAGATTATATCCTCTGATCAGGCAGACCGGCTATTGTCGCTGTACGACGAGAAAAAACGTGCCGTAGGCATCCTGCCGATTCTTGGCAGCCTGCTGGTCGGCATCGGCATCCTGACCTATGTAGCGGCCAACTGGCAAGCGATCGGTCATCTCTGGCGGCTGCTGCTGCTGATCGCCGCGATGACCGGCTTTTATATCGCTGGCGAGCGCTTCCACCGTCAAGGCGACAAGCGGCTGGGCATCGCGCTGCTGGCGATCGGCCTGACTACCTTTGGTGGCTCGATCTTCCTGATCGTGCAAATGTACCATCTGCTGCTGGCGCAATCGACGGCATTCCTGCTATGGGGCGCCGCCGGCGTGCTGCTGACCTGGCTTTATCCGTCCCGTTTTTTATTTGTTTATACAGCACTTGTGCTGAATATCGCGCAAGGCTACAGCCTTGCCGATACGGATCAGTTCAATATTATGGCTTTTCTGGTGCTGGCGATCGGTCTGGGCTGGTACTGGCTCGTGCATCGTAACGGTTGGCTGGCATGGGTGCTCGGGCTTAGTCTGATGGTGCAGTCGGTGATGCTGATCGGGATGCAGGAGTGGAAGATCGTCTGGTTCTTCCTCCCGGCCCTCGCTATGTATGCGGCAGCGGACTGGCTCAGATCCCGTGAAGATGCATATGCCCTGCAGGGCAGCGTCATGACGGGGATGTATCTGTTTGGTATCGTGATGGTGCTGTTCCCGGATGAGATCCCCGCGCTTGCTTTTGCAGGGAGCGAGCTGGCCGCTTCGATAACCTTCCTGATCGTGTTTGCGACGCTGCTGGCGCTTTCCTCGATCGGCAAGAGACAGTACGGAAGAACGAGCACGCTGGGAGACTGGCTGCTGCTGCTGCCCTGGTTCTTCATCCCGCAGGGAACGGGATTGCTCTATCTGCTGGCCTTATGTTTCTATTCACTGTATGTCTTATGGCATGGCTATACCGAGCAGTGGCGCTTCCGGATCAATCTTGGCACATTGCTGTTCCTGTTCGCGATCTTGCTGGCCTATACGCGGCTGGCATGGGACTTCATGGACAAATCGTTGTTTTTCTTGCTGGGCGGCGTGTTGCTGCTGGTGCTCAGCTGGTATCTGAACCGGCGCAGGAGAAGCTTCCTGACAACAGAAGGAGAGGATAAGGATGCCTAGAACCGAACGTCGACGCGTGCTGCTCATCCTCCTGGTCGCGCTGCAGATTGTCGTGCTGGGCGGCATGGCTTTCACCTATGCGGCAGCAGGGTGGTACGGGCAGCAGATCGTGCTGAAGACTGCTCCTGTGGATCCTCGGGATCTGTTCTATGGTGATTATGTCATCCTGGAATATGAGATCAGCCGTCTGGACGTTGCACTGTGGACGGGAGGAACCGGACTGCCGGATGCCAGGGATACCGTCTATGTGAAGCTGCGCCGGACGAGCGGCGGGGAAGGGGTATACGAGGCCGTCGAGGTCTCTCCCAGCCGTCCGGAAGCTGATGAGAATGAAGCTGTATTGAAAGGCAAAGTAACCTATACCGGCTTTAACGCGATCCAGGTGAGATACGGACTGGAGCGATATTATGTGCAGGAAGGGACAGGGCGGGCTCTGGAGGAACAGCGTGAGGATATGCTGGTCTCGGTGCGGATCGCGCCCTGGGGCCAGGCCCGTCTGATGGACCTGATCCTGCCATAAGGCACAAGAAGGCATAAGACAGCCTGTCTGTACACAAGAGCGACGGTAGCGGCAGTCGATTCTTCGTGTATAGACAGGCGATTTTGCTTTCAATTATAAGAAATGATATGTTTCACTCCTATTTATGATCTAACAGTCTCAAGATTAAGGTCACGGCTTCAGCTCGGGTCGTATCGCCGCCGGGAGCGAACAGGTTGGCGCTCCTTCCCTGGACGATGCCCTTGTCCGTCGCTGCTGCCACGGCCGGATACGCCCACTGCGGGATGAGATCTGCATCGGCATAGGTGAGCGGCAGACTGGATTCCCTGTCGTCTTCGTATCCCAGGACACGCATCAGCATGACCGTGATCTCGGATCGATTGATCCAGCGCGATGGTCTGAACGTGCCGTCTTCATACCCTCTGATCAAGCCCGCAGCGGCTGTTCGCTGGATATGGGGTTTGGCATACGCCGGAATCTGATCATCGTCCTGGAACGTGTGGATCGCCTCTGATGAGGCAGACAGTGCGAGTGCTCTGGAGAGCATCGTAGTGAACTGGGCGCGAGTGACCTCTTCCTGCGGGGCGAAGCGTCCATCAGGATATCCGGTGATCCAGCCTTGTTCTGTTGCTCTTGCAATCTCTTTTTCTGCCCAGTGGCCCTTGGTGTCTACATAGTAGTCGGCCTCTTCCTTCACTGGCGTACTGACCTTGAGCAGGAAGTCTGGTTCAGCCGTTGTGCTTCCGGTTTCGCTGTCGACCAGCTTGACGCGTGTCAATCGGATATCGGCATCGCCCTGACCGATAACTTGGAATCGCACAGAGGCAAAGCGTACATGTCCGTTCTCCCCCTTGGTTCTGCCTACCTTCGTATGGGCGAAAGTCAGACTCCCGCTCTCCACGATCGCCGGAACGGTGAAGCCGCTCCAGGTCGTGGTTGCCTGAAGGAAGGTCAGCACGGTCGGATCATAGGATAGACGAACCTCGAAGCCATAAGCATCGGATACGTTTTGGCCTTCAACAGTAATCGTGACTTCATTGCCAATCACTGCTTCGTTAATGGAGCTGCTCAATGAGAATACGGGCTTATCCTCGGCATTCGCCAGCGCCGGCAGCATCGCGAATAGCAGAAATGTGGACAGCAGCAGATGCAGTATTCGAATCTTCAAACTAATCGTCTCCCCGCTCATAGTCGATATATAGGAATAGATAGATGAGGGACAGCGCCCAGGGTATCAGCACTTCAAGGATTGGCGATACCCCGGGGCTGCAGCCATGCAATTAGTTTGTCAGGATGAGACGCGCCAGTGCGACAAGATCTTCAATATCGATGAAGCCATCGTTATTGATGTCGTATTGCTTCACTTGATTCCAATCCGGACTCTCCGAGGTTTTGCCATATGCTTTGGCTACCAAGGCCAGGTCGCCGACGCTTACTCTGTCGTCGTTATTGAAATCGCCAGGGATGATCGGCCGGCGAATCTCGACGATATGCGTATCTCCGTCAACGACGGATTCGACGCCTTCGCCGTCAGCGATGACGAGCTGCGAGACCTGGATATCGGTTACGCCAGTTGTATTCTTGGCACGGAAGCTAAGCTTAATCAGATTTTGATTTGGTTGATCCACACTTTCGCCGACATGGATGCCGAGTATCCGGATACTGCCTGCTTGTTCCTCTGTGCCGGCAATAACAAATATATTCGAATTGACCGAGACGGGAGCGCCCGCCAGTTCGAGCTTATCGGTGTCATATGCAATGGTAATGTCTTGTGCATAGACGTCGTGTTCGATGCCTTTCAGACCATAGATGACTTCGAATTGCTGGCCGGTTTGGACCCACTCCGGTCCTGTCAAAGTCGCGGAGCTGGAAGCAGTGGAGACAACAGTTACCGTAGCCTTCGCCTTCTCAAGCACGCCCTCGATCGTGCCCAAGACTTCAAACACGCCAGACGCGGCATAACGGGAAGGATCAATCGCATCCCATACAACCGGACGGTTTTCCGTCGCCACCCCGGTAGCGCTATGATTGACATCTACAGCCACCGTTTCTGGCAGTACAGGAGCAATCCCGGCTTCCGTAATCACCTCTGTTTCGGCGATGCCCCTGATCTTGCTCTGGGAGAACAGCCAGTCAATCAGCATACCGCGGTCTGGATGCACATATTCGTTGTAGACCGGCAGCCATACGGAGTGCCCGTCGAACCTGTGACCGTTGTATGGAGGTTCATGCAATTGATTGAAAGGAATGATCGTCAACAGAGAGTCGTTCCAATAAGGTGAATAGGTTCTGTCGGTATTCACCACGGAGTTGTATAAGAAATCTTCTTCATCGACAAATGTCCAAAGCGGGAGATTCGCTACTTTCAGCGCATTCTCTACGTTTTGCGGTCCACCTGCAGGGCACAGGGGCGCTGCCGCAGCGGCGAAGTCGGGATAGGTGCGCAGGAAGGTCCAGGTGGAGCCGCCGCCCATCGAGAAGCCAGTGATATAGACCCGGTTCGGATCAACCTTGCCCGCTTCGATCATCCCGTCGATGACAGCTTTCACCTTGTGCATGCTCTCTACAGTCGTGGCATTGCGAGGAGCCAGCACATGGGTTGGATATTTCTCCTGATTCTCGGGATTGGCCCATACGGTGCCGCCGTTGCTGAAGCGGATCGGCGTATAGATATCGTTGCCCTGCCCGCCGCCATGGAAGAATACGACCAGCGGCAACGGCTGCCCGGCCTCCTCGTTATAGAAGTAACTGTAATCCAGTCCATCATGGTTCGCATATTTGTACTTATCCAGGACCGGACTGACCATGCCGCTCTGGACGAAAGTCGGCATGTGGGAGGAACCGTCCGCATAATCGAGCTTGTCGCCTGTGAACGTGATAGTGTACTGGGGATCGAGCGTGTAGCCGCCATCAATCATGGTCCCGCCGTCGCCCCAACCTACGTCGGCAAAATCAACAATGATGTACCGGCCGCTGTCGGCAGGAGAACCGGTACCATTTACTTGACTGACATACACGTCAGTGACTACTCTGGGTCCATCATACACGACAAAATTGGCGTTGACTTTTCGCGTCAATTTGACATGGACTGAAAAATCGGATTCAGACAAAGAGGAACCGCTTACATCATTGCCGGCGTCTATAATAACGGCGTCTGTCCGCTCTTCAAAAGCAAAATTCACATTGTGGAGAACAAACGGCAAAGCCTCATTTGAAGCGGACTCGTCTGCGAAGGCCGATGGCAGGCTGAATGCCATAATCAAGAGGGACAGGTAGATGGTCAGGTACCTTTTTTTAAACAATGTGGATTACTCCCTTCAATATTTTCGTTTTAGCAAATATGGACCCTGAAACATTTCACTAATTCACTGTATCACTCCTTATCTTGCGTTTTCGTTTTAGTTCAATTTGATCGTAACAGAAGGATTAAGAAAAAAACGTCGAATAATGGATGCCCAAAAGGACTATTTTTTGTCGGGCTTTATCCCGGATTTGTGAGCGTTTATTATTATTTGTATGGAATTGGACCTAGCATGGCATTTAGATCGTTTATAACAACGTTGTTATTGTTCTGGCAATCAGTTTGTGCTATAGTGAAGGCAAAGCAAGGCGAAAGCGGGTTGGGTGAGAAGATGATCACGATAAAAGAAATAGCCAAGCTCGCCGGCTGCAGCTTCAGTACAGTCTCGAAAGCGCTTAACGACAGTCCGCTGGTGAAGGAAGAGACCAAACGCAAGGTGCTGCAGATCGCGGAGCAATACGGTTACCGGAGGAACCTGTTGGCCAGGCAGCTGGTCAGCGGCAAGAGCCAGATGATCGGTCTGATCTGGCAGGATGTCAACAACCCCCTCTATGCCCAGCTTGCGATGCGCCTCTTCCAGATGTTCCAGGTCCATGGCTACGAGATCGTCATGATGATGTCGCCGCCGGAGCAAGCTTCCGACTGGTTCAGGCAGATGCGGGTTGACGGCCTTATCTTCTGGGGAGACGTGGAGGAGCGTGCGCTGAAGCTGTCCAAGCGGCTGGCTACGCTGGATACGCCGCTGCTGGTCGTCGGCAGCAACCTGCATCTCCCGGTGCACGTCCTGCAGATTGACCGCAAGGCGGGCATCTATGCCGCTGTTGAGCATCTGTATGGGCTTGGCCACCGCCGGATCGGCTTCATCGGCGATACCCAGGAGGTCAAGCTGCGCGGTTACAAGGAAGCGCTTCTGGATGTCGGCCTGCCGCTTACGCCGGGTTACGTGCTGCCTGGGGGATTGTCCTGGGAGGACGGCTACGAGGCGATCATGCGGCTGCCTGACGGAGAAGGCTCCCCGACAGCGTTCATCGGCAGCAACAATCTGGTCGCGCGCGGCGCTTTGCGGGCCTTCACCGAGCGTGGCATAGCCGTACCTTCAGAGATGTCGCTTATCGGTTATGACGAGCTGCCCGAGATGGCTTATGCCGAAGTGCCGCTGACCTCGGTGGGACCGCCGCTTGAGGAGGTAGCGGAGCAGACAGTGGAGATGATGATGCAGATTCTCCAGGATGGCGCAGAGCATCTCAGCCGGACGATCAAACCGGTGCTTCACGTGCGCAGCTCGGTTGCAGCCCCGCCCGGCTAGGCTTCCGCTCAGTTTGGAAGGAGAGGCTGCACGCCATTATAACAACGTTGTTATTATATAGGAGGTGGAGGGTTAATATGAATTTGCCGCGTTTAACGCGCTCGCATCCGGCTGTTGCCGGACAGACGGGCGATTGGCCTGTCAGGGCCATTCAGATCGGAGAAGGGAATTTTATCCGCGCCTTTGTCAATTGGATGATCCATCGCAGTAACAGCCAGGGCTTGTTCCGCGGCTCCGTGCTGGTCACCCAGCCCAGGCCCGCTGGCGCGCCGAAGCTGGAGGTGCTGCGGGAGCAGGAAGGGCTGTTCACGCTCGTAGAGCGGGGCGTCAGCGGCGGCGAGACGATCGACCGCACCGAGCTGGTCAGCAGCATCTCGCAGTGCGTCGATCCCTATGCCGAGTGGGAGACATTTATGGCTTCTGCGGAGGAGACGCAGATTGAGTTTGTGTTCTCCAACACGACCGAAGCAGGTGTAGTCTATACAGAGGAAGCTTACAATCCCGGCCGGCCGATCCTGTCCTACCCGGGCAAGCTGACCGCCTGGCTCTTCCGCCGCTTCCAGACCCTCGGTCCGGACAGCGGCGTGGTGATCGTCCCTTGCGAGCTGCTGCCGCGGCCCGGAGATGCGCTGCGCGAGGTGGTGCTGCAGAAGGCTCAGGCCTGGCAGCTCGGCGCCGACTTTGAACGCTACATCCGTAATGCCAGCCGGTTCGTCAACTCGCTCGTCGACCGGATCGTCACAGGCTACCCTCCGGAGCCGGAGGCGGCCGCTCTGCAGCAAGGGCTCGGTTTTGAAGACCGGATGCTGGTCGCTGCGGAGCCATATTACCAGTGGGTTATCGAAGGAGATGCGGAGCTGAGATCCCGCCTGCCATTCGCCGAGGCGGGTCTTCAAGTCGAGTGGGTCCATGATCTCAAGCCTTACAGCATGCGCAAGGTGCGTATCCTGAACGGTGCGCACACCTTTCTAGTGCCAATGGCATATCTGCTGGGGCATGATATCGTCCGGGAGTCGATCGCTGACGAACGCGTGGCTGCGCCGCTGAAGCGATTTCTGGGCGAGACGGTGTCAGCTGTGCTGCCTTTCCCGGCAGAAGAGTCCGAGGCGTACATCAATCGAACGCTGGAGCGCTTTGCCAATCCGTTTATCGATCACAAGCTGCTGGATATCGCGCTGAACTCGGTGCAGAAGTTCCAGACGCGGCTGCAGCCGACCCTGCGCGAGTATGCTGCGGCACAGGGGATCGTGCCGGATACGATGATTGCTTCACTGGCCTGCTTCATCCGTTTCCACCGGTGCGCAGCCCGGGGCGACATCTG
Organism: Paenibacillus jepli; assembly: GCF_047238105.1. Classification (NCBI taxonomy): domain Bacteria; kingdom Bacillati; phylum Bacillota; class Bacilli; order Caryophanales; family Paenibacillaceae; genus Paenibacillus; species Paenibacillus jepli. The sequence goes on along the minus strand of NZ_JBDFMD010000001.1, from coordinate 773,823 downwards.
GGAAGGATACCGCGTCAAGGGCGGCAGGAAAGAAACGTATGAGCTGAAAGACAATGCGGATAGCCTGGCGGCGTTTGCAGGTCTCTGGACGATCTATGAGCAGACGCGGGATCTGACGGTGCTGGTGGAAGGCGTCATGGAATCAGAAGCCATCTGGACGTCGCCGCCCGGACGGGAGCTGCCTGCCGAGCTGCAGGAAGGCTGCTATACTCAGCTGGTGAGCGCGCTCTCGGCTCTGCTCGCGCAGGAGGAGGAGGAGATGCGATGAATGCTTATATCAAGATTAATCAGGAAGACTCGGTTTTTATCCTCTATCAGGAGACGAAGGCCGGGACGGAATTCGAGATTGATGGTACAATAATAACGTTGCACGAGGACATCCCTGCCGGACACAAGGCAGCAGTGAAAGCGATTGCCAAGGGTGAGCACGTCTACAAGTTTGGCTATTCCATCGGTGTGGCGCAGCAGGATATTGCTCCCGGGCAGTGGGTGCATACGCACAATCTGAAGTCGGGATTATCCGGTCTGTTGTCCTACGATTACAAGCCGCAGCTCCAGCCGCCGCCCGCTCCGGCAGAGGTGCCGACCTTTAGCGGCTATCTGAGGGAGAACGGCGAAGCCGGTATTCGCAACGAGATCTGGATTATCAATACAGTGGGCTGCATCAACAAAACGTGCGAGCGTCTAGAGAAGCTGGCCGGTAAGCGCTATACGGGACGGGGCATCGACGGGGTCCATCATTTCTCCCATCCTCTGGGCTGCTCGCAGCTCGGCGACGATCTGAGCTACACGCAGAAGCTGCTCGCTGCGCTTGCCAATCATCCCAACGCCGCAGGCGTGCTCGTCGTGGGGCTCGGCTGCGAGAACAACCAGATCGGCGAGTTCAAGCAGGTTATCGGAGATCCCGATCCCCGCCGCATCAAGTTCATGTCCGCGCAAGAGGTGGACAACGAACTGGAACGCGGGCTGGAGCTGCTCGACGAACTGGTCGATTATGCAGAGACGATGACCCGTCAGCCGATCCCGGTCTCCAAGCTGAAGGTCGGGCTGAAGTGCGGGGGCTCGGACGGCTTCTCCGGCATCACCGGCAATCCGCTCGTCGGCGCCTTCTCGGATAAGCTGATCAGCTACGGCGGCACATCGATCCTGACCGAGGTGCCGGAGATGTTCGGCGCGGAGACGATACTGATGAACCGGGCCAAGGACGAGGACACCTTCGAGAAGATCGTCTCGCTGGTCAACGACTTCAAGGCTTATTTCATCCGCTACGGCCAGGAAGTGTATGAGAATCCGTCCCCGGGCAATAAGAGCGGCGGCATCAGCACGCTCGAGGAAAAGTCGCTCGGCTGCACGCAAAAGGGCGGCACCAGCAATGTGATGGACGTCCTGCCTTACGGGGAGCGCGTACGCGCGCAGGGGCTTAATCTGGTCCAGGCGCCGGGCAATGATCAGGTGTCAGTGACGGCGCTTGCCGCCGCAGGCGCGCATATCGTCCTGTTCACGACTGGACGCGGTACGCCGTTCGGCGGCGCTGTGCCGACGGTGAAGATCTCGACCAACTCGACACTGGCCGAGCGCAAGAAGCACTGGATCGACTTCAACGCCGGCCAACTGATCGACGGCGCCGACAAGGATGAAGTCAGGGATGCGCTGTTCCGATACGTACTGGACCTCGCATCGGGCGTCAAGGAGACGAACAACGAGCTGTACGGGTATCGGGAGATTGCGATCTTTAAGGACGGCGTAACCCTCTAACATCAGCAGTCGCTTTTGATCACGAAGTCATTCCATTCTACACAATTTGTATTGGAGGAATCATCGACATGACAGTTATTGCACAGGATCAACTGGCGGAGTTTGTCCGCAAAACGGTAGCTGCGCAGCCGGTAACGGATCTGCATACCCATCTGTACGCCCCGGAATTCGGCGGATTGCTGCTCCGCGGTATCGACGAGCTGCTGACGTACCACTATCTGGTCGCCGAAGTGATGCGCTGGTCGGACATTGCGATCGAGGACTTCTGGAAGCTGAGCAAGCAGCAGCAGGCGGAGCTGATCTGGCAGGAGCTGTTCATCAACCATTCGCCGATCAGCGAAGCGTGCCGCGGCGTCCTGACTTGTCTGGACGCCTTCGGCCAGGACGTGGGCAGCCGCGATCTGGCGAGCTACCGTAAGTACTTCGACGGCATGACGGCCGCCGAGCATGTGGATGCAGCCCTGAAGCTGGCCAAGGTTGAACATGTCGTCATGACCAATGACGTCTTCAATGAAGAAGAGCGCAACGTCTGGCTGAGCGGCGTCGAGTATGATGATCGCTTCCACGCGGTACTGCGGATGGACCCGCTGCTCAATGACTACGCCAACACCAAATCGCGGCTGCGCGAATGGGGCTACGAGGTGCAAGACGAGTGGAATGAAGCGACGATCGGCGAGGTGCAGCGCTTCCTGACAGACTGGATCGACCGCATGAAGCCGCTCTACATGGCTGTTTCGCTGCCTCCTGACTTCGCATTCCCGGAGGATTCGGACCGCTCTCGTGTCATCGCCGACTGTATCCTGCCTGTGAGCCGCGAGCGCAACATCCCGTTTGCGATGATGATCGGCGTCAAGAAAAGAGTTCATCCGGCGCTTGGCGATGCCGGCGATTTCGTCGCCAAGGCCTCTCTGGAGTCGCTTGAGCATATGCTGCTGCAATACCCGCAGAACAAATTCCTGGTGACGATGCTCTCCCGCGAGAATCAGCAGGAGCTGACGGTGCTGGCGCGCAAGTTCCGCAACCTGATGGTGTTCGGCTGCTGGTGGTTCCTGAACAATCCGGTCTTCATCGACGAGATGACCCGGATGCGGATGGAAATGCTGGGTACGAGCATGATCCCGCAGCACTCCGACGCGCGCGTCCTCGATCAGGTCGTCTACAAATGGAGCCACTCCAAGCGGATCATCGGCGACGCGCTGATCGACAAGTATGCTGACATCGCGGCATCCGGCTGGCAGGTGACGGCCGAGGAGATCGAGCGCGACGTCGCCGATCTGTTCTACAACAACTTCTGGAATTTCCTGAAGCGGGAGCTTCCGGCCAACTAATTGAATTATGGCAAACCAGAGAAGGGAGCAGTATCGGCTGCATCCCTTCTTTGGTTTGTTATGATAGGCGTAAATCACTAATTTTCATATGATTTTTGATATAATTTACAGATGCTTTTGCTTGCTTTATTCGACTATAATCATAGTTGGATAAGGCAGCTCTATGCGCATGCGCGGACTTGTTAACGCTTACGGAGAGCTGCCGGGACAGGAGAGGAAGGTTCATGCTGCGTTACTTGAATGACATGAAGCTGCAAAAGAAGCTGATGCTGACCTTTATTATGATCGTATTCGTACCGGTCATGATCGTCGGACTCTTCCTGACGGGAGAGCTGCGGCAGATGGCGCTCACCAATGCCATGGAGCAAAATGCGCTCAACGTCGACCGGGTTTTGAAGCGAACAGCCGAGGTAATCAATGTCTCCTACGATATCTCCTACCGACTCTCCTATGACAGTCGGCTCAAGGATGTGGCCAACCGGCAGTATGAATCGGTATATGAAGTGGTCAGTGCTTATCGGGGTTACCCGGACTTCAGGGAGTACGCCCGGCTTTACAAAGAAATTACCGATATTCGGTTTTATATCGACAACCAGACGCTGTTGAACAATTGGGAGTTCATCCAGCCGGACGAAGGCACGATCAGACAGGCTTGGTACCAGCAGGCCTTGGCGACCAATGGTTTGATCTCCTGGAACCGGATCGTAGACGAGCGGGATCAGACGCAGCGGTTCAGTCTGATCCGCAAAGTCGACTTCCGCGAGAACGACGAGGATGGCGTGCTGGTTATCAATGTGAATACGAATCTGCTTCAGTCGATCCTGGATCAAGAGTCGTTCGAGACGATGATCGTCGACGACCAGGATGCGATCATCGCGGCCAACCGCCCGGGCCGTACCGGCAAGACACTCGCTGACATACGGTTCGATGCTTCGGTCATCGCTGAGGAGAGCGGGGACTTCGATGCGGTCGTGGACGGCCAAGCCTCCAAGATCCTGATCGAGCAGCTGCTGCCCCAGTCCAGCTTTAACGGCATTCGGGTCATCTCTGTCTTCTCGGTAGAGAGCATCGTCAGGGATGCTGACCGGATCAATAATGTGGCGCTGCTCGTCATCGGCATCAGCCTTGTAATCGCGGTCGTGCTGATCTACGCTTTCTCCTCGCTCATCTCCAACCGCCTGCGGCGGCTCAGCAAGCACATCAGCAAGGTGGCGACAGGCAATTTCGAGACCTCGATGGCAATCGACGGACGCGACGAGATCGGCCAGTTGTCCAGACAGTTCAATGCGATGGTTGTCAGCATCGACGATCTGATGATGGAGATCAAGGAGTCGAACCGGGAGAAAAGCGAGCTCGAGCTGCGGCAAAACGAGATCAAGTTCAAAATGCTGGCTAGTCAGATCAACCCGCATTTCCTCTTCAATACGCTGGAATCGATCCGCATGAAGGCGCATCTCAGCGGCCAGCAGGGAATCGCCCGTGTCGTCAAGATGCTGGGCCGCATGATGCGGGCCAACCTGGAGGCAGGCAAGCGGACGGTCATGCTGCGGGACGAGCTTGATATCGTCCAGAGCTATTTGGAGATCCAGCAATTCCGCCACGAGGAGCGGCTGGCTTACGAGATCATCTGCGAGCCTGACGTCGGCGACGTGCAGGTGCCGCCCCTCATTATCCAGCCGCTGGTGGAGAATGCCGTCATCCATGGGCTGGAGAAGCGGGAAGAGGGCGGCAAGGTCAGTGTCAGGGTATGGCGGGAGAGGGGCGAGGTGGTTATCTCCGTCGAAGACAACGGCCTGGGCATCTTGCCAGAGCGTCTCCAGGCGATCATGACCTCCTTCGAAGAACGCGAGGAGGATGACGGTCAGCGGATTGGCATCCGTAATGTTCATCTGCGACTGCAGCTGGCATACGGCGCCGAATATGGACTTGCGATACACAGTCAGCAGGGTCAGGGAACGCAGATTCAGTTTCGTGTCCCGGCAGAAGGAGGAGCGCTATGATCAAGGTCGTCATCGTCGACGATGAGAAGATGATCCGCGAAGGCTTGCGGTCGATTATGCCTTGGCATGAGCTGGGCTATGACGTGGTGGCTACTGCCGCCAATGGACGGGAGGGGGTAGAGCAGTATCTGGCCTATCAGCCGGAGTTGATGATTGTCGATATTCGTATGCCGGGGATGGATGGTCTGGAGCTGATCGAAGCGGTCCGCGCTTTGGGAGGGGCCGTACGATTTTTGATCTTGAGCGGCTATGCGGATTTTGAATATGCGAAACGTGCGATCAAGCTGCAGACCGACGGGTATCTGCTGAAGCCGGTGGATGAAGACGAGCTGCAGCAGCATCTGATGAAGCTTCGCGATACCTTGGAAGCGGAGGCGGCAGAGCGTGCCAGGACAGATGCGCCCAAGAGCCGCGAGCTGCTGTTCCGCGAGCTGCTGGAAGGTACGGCTGAGCTGACGCAGACGGCGGAAGACGAGTTGGACTGGCCCAGCGGCAGGATCCTGCTGCTCCGTTTGGCTGATGTGTCTCAGGAGTCGGGAGAGCTGCAGGCGATAGTCATGAGCCGGCTGGCGCAAGTCGTGGAGCAGGATCAACGCGGCTATGTCTTTGCGCATCAGCATGAGCTCGTTATCGCTCTGAAGGATGCATCTGAGCTTGACCAGGCCCGGCTGCTGCTTCAGCAAGCAATGCAGGATTTGTCCGCGCCTTGGGTGGCGGCGGCTGGCCGCATCGTCAAGGGACCAGGGGCTTGGCCGGCCAGCTATGCCGATGCCCAGTCTTTGCTCGGGGAGGCCTTCCGTCATGCCGGAAGGCAGATCCTGGCGGAAGGGGCACAGCCTCAGATGCCAGACTGGCTGCCGAGAGAGGGGGAGCAGCCGGAGAGCGCCGCTGCGCTCGCGGACAAAGTGTATTATGCCGCGGACGCAGGCAATATGGAGGCCGCGCAGCGTATGCTGGCAGGCGTTGGCTGGAGCTGGCTGGCAGCAGGGATCAGCGAGCAGGAGCTCAAGACCAGGCTGGTACAAGCAGCCAGCACGGTCATCCACCGGCTCGTTCAGCATCGTCCGGAGCTGACCCGGGAGCCAGGCGACTATGCGTCCGAGCTGCTCCAAGCGTACCAGGTGTCCCATTTTTCCGATCTGGTGGCCTCTGTCATGCTGGCACTCGAGAAGGTGGTCAGCCGCCTGGATCAAGGCAGCTCGGACCAGCAGATTAAGCGGCTGATCGATTTTATCCATCGCAACTATAATCAGCAGCTGCGTCTGGAGATGCTGGCCGAGATCTTCAATTACAACAGCGCCTACCTGGGCAAGCTGTTCAAGAGCAAGACCGGAGAGTACTTCAATACCTATCTGGACAAAGTCCGGATCGAGCATGCCAAGGCAATGTTAGAAGAAGGCATGAAAGTATACCAGGTCGCCGACCGAGTCGGCTATCTCAACGCGGATTATTTCCATACCAAATTCAAAAAGTACGTCGGCATCTCTCCAACCGGCTTCCGCAAGCGTTGAAAACGGCCTGTGGTAGAGGCAGTTTCTAAATGGAGAAGGTCGTTCATGGAAAAAGTTCCAGCGAGTCTGATGGGGTGGTGCGGGCGGCGGGGCCAAGCCCCGCTGCAACGCACCTTTTTTCCCTTACAGAGCGCCATCCGGCGCTCCCACCCGCTGCAACGCACTTTTCTTCCTCTACAGAGCGCCATCCGGCGCTCCCACCCGCTGCAACGCACTTTTCTTCCTCTACAGAGCGCCATCCGGCGCTCCCCCTCGCTGCAACGCACTTTTCTTCCTCTACAGAGCACCATCCGTCGCGAGCACCCGCAGTAACGCACCTTTCTTCCTCTACAGAGCGCCATCCGGCGCCAACTCTCGCAGTAACGCACCTTTTTTCCTCTACAGCGCGCCCTCATTTGACCTAGCCAATTTATATCACTCTATGGAGGTCCGAATAACGAAACTATAGCTAATTTTTACATGATTTTCGGCACAATCCATGGGGTACTGCAAACGCTTCACTTGATTTAAGATAGCTATATAAAGCAAGGAGGAATCATCATGGAAGCGATCACAGCCAAGAAACCGGAGAAGCAAAAACCGAAACCGAATCCGGGCCGTTTTTTCAAAATTGCCCTGCAGCAGCGGTATCTATATCTTATGTCGCTTCCCTTCGTTATCTGGGTGTTTGTATTCAGCTATTTGCCCCTTTGGGGCTGGACGATGGCATTTCAAAATTTCAGGCCGGGTCGTTCGTTTTTCGATCAAACGTGGGTAGGCTTCGATCACTTTGTCGCCTTGTTCAGCGACGACCGTTTCTTCCTCGCTCTGCGCAATACGCTGGCGATGAGCTTCATGGGTCTGATCGCAGGGTTTACGGTGCCGATCATCCTCGCGATCCTCATCAATGAGGTGCGGCAGCAGGTGTTCAAACGTTTCGTCCAGACCGTCTCATACCTGCCCCACTTCGTCTCGTGGGTCGTCGTCGCCGGTATCGTCACCAAGATGCTGTCGACGGAGAACGGTGCTGTCAATGACCTGCTGATGTTTCTGGGCGTCATCGATACGCCGTATCAATTCATGGCCAAGGGCAATTGGTTCTGGTCCATCGTCACAGCAGCGGATGTATGGAAGGAAAGCGGCTGGAATGCGATTATCTATCTGGCAGCGATTGCCGGGATCGGGCCGGAGCTCTATGAAGCGGCAAAGGTGGACGGGGCGAGCCGTATCCAGCAGATCTGGCATGTGACGATACCCGGGATCCGGACGACGATTATCGTTCTGCTGATTATGTCGATCGGCCATCTGATCAGTATCGGCTTCGAGAAGCAGTTCCTCCTCAGCAACAATCTGGTGCGGGATTATGCGGAGGTATTAGACTTGTACGCCCTCAACTATGGGCTTGGCATGGGACGATTCTCCTTCGGTACGGCCATCAACATGTTCAACTCCGTCGTCAGTATCATGCTGCTGTTTATTGCCAACGGCACATTCAAGCGCATCACCAAAGAAAGCATCATGTAAGAGGGGGCTTTACGCATCATGAACCGAACATTCGCGAGAGCATCCTGGTCGGACCGGGTTTTCGATATCTCCGTCTATGTTATTCTTGGCTTAGTAACTGTCGTCACCCTGTATCCGTTCCTCAACGTGCTGGCCATCTCGCTGAATAACTCCACGGACACCGTCCGCGGCGGCATCACGATCTGGCCACGGGAGTTCACGCTGGAGAACTACCGGGTCATCTTCTCCTTCCCGACACTGCTGACCGGGTTTCAGATCTCGATCCTGCGGACAGTCGTCGGTACGTTCCTGGGACTCGCAAGCGCAGCGATGCTGGCTTATACGCTCAGCCGTGCCGACTTCCAGGGCAGACGCTTCATCTCGGTGTTCCTGGCGCTTACGATGTATGTATCCGGGGGGCTGATCCCCGTCTATATCCTGATTCGGGACCTCGGCATGATGAACTCATTTGCCGTCTATGTCCTGCCGGGACTGGTCAGTGCGTTCAACGTCTTCATCATCCGCTCTTTCATGGACGGACTGCCGTATGCTCTCCAGGAATCGGCCAAGCTGGACGGCGCCAACGACTGGACGATCTTCTGGCGAGTCATCCTGCCTCTCTGCAAGCCGGCGCTGGCGACGATCGCCCTCTTCCTGGCCGTCGGTCAATGGAACGCCTGGTTGGATACTTACCTGTATAACGGCTCCAACGCCAGCCTGACGACGCTCCAATATGAGCTGATGAAGGTCATCCAGAGTACGACGACAGGCAACAGCGGCGGCGACTACCGCAGCCAGAACATGTCGCAGGTGATGAGCCGGGTATCCCCGGAATCGGTGAAGATGGCGATCACGATCGTCGTTACCGTACCCATCCTGGTGGTTTATCCATTCTTGCAAGGGTACTTTGTCAAGGGCATGACTCTTGGTGCTGTAAAGAGTTAGCCAAGTTGTTTGCAGGACAACCTGTTAACATATAGAGATTACAGTTGCGCATGATTAGGTTACATTTAAAGAGGAGGGTTTTTGCATCATGATGAAAACAAAGAAATTTACCGGCGTTCTACTATCCGCTACCATGCTGATCGGGCTGCTGGCCGCATGCTCCGGAGGCAATAACGAGCCGTCCCCGGGCAGCTCGACCGGTGGAGAAAATGGGGATGGCCAGGCGCCGCTCACCATGAGCTTCTTCAGTGCCGACCCTAGCCCGAACTGGGCAGGCATGCAGGATCGGATCGGCAAGATTCTTACGGAAAAAACAGGCGTCGTCCTCGATGCGGAATACGCGGTAGGCGATCCTGTACAGAAGGTTGCCCTCATCGCAGCCAGTGGTGAGTATCCTGACCTGATCAGTGCCAAGCAGGATGTCGCCAAGCTGGTCGACGTTGGTGCGATGATGGATCTGACAGATCTGATCGAGGAGCATGCGCCGAACATCAAAGCTTTGTTCGGAGATTATATGAAGCGCTTGCGCTACAGTGAAGACGATCACGCCATCTATGTCATCCCGACTTATGCGGCTGTGGACAGCCAGAACTTCAGCGCTGGCGGCGGCTTTGGCCTCCAGCACCGCGTCGTCAAGGAGCTGGGCTTCCCCGAGATTCGTACGGTGGAGGATTTTGAGAACGCGATTCGCTCCTACCTGGAGAAGCACCCAACAGATGAAGCCGGCAACAAAAACATCGGTCTGACGCTGAATTCCGACGACTGGCGGATGTATATCTCTGTAACGAACCCGGCATTCTTTACGACCGGCGGCAGCGATGATGGAGAATTCTATATCGATCATGAGACGATGGAAGTGACGTATCATTTCAGACGTCCGGAAGAGAAAGAATATTTCCGCTGGCTGAACCATATGAACGCGACCGGTCTGCTTGATCCCGAGACATTCGTACAAAAACATGATCAATACAATGCCAAAATCGCCAGCGGCCGCGTCCTTGGTCTGATCGACCAGGATTGGAACTATGGCGACGGCGAGAATGCGCTGAAGGCCGAAGGCAAGTTCGATCAAACGTACGGACACTATCCGGTAACGATGTCTGAGGAATATCTGGAGACGTCGTTCTGGCCAACGGGTTTCATGTCGGGAAGCGGCGTCGGTATCAGCGTCGACAACCCGGATCCGGTCCGCGCGATCAAATTCCTGGATTACCTCGCTTCCGAAGAAGGACAGATCCTGCTCAACTGGGGCGTGGAAGGCGAGCATTACAATGTCGTGGACGGCAAACGCGTCATTCCGGCCGATGTCAACAACCGTAAGGTCAACGATGTGGCGAATTTCCAAAGAGAGACGGGAATCGGCCTATACACCAACATCGGCGCTCACTATGGCGATGGCGTATTGGATTCGACAGGCAACTACTACACCACCAGTTTCCCTGAGCAGCTGATCGAAGGCTACAACGAGGCTGAGAAGGAAGTGCTTGAGGCGTATGGCGCAACCCTCTGGAAAGACCTGTTCCCAAGCGAGGACAACTTCCCGATCAAGCCTTGGGGCGCGGCATGGAACATCCCGATCCCCGGCGATCATGAAGTAAGCGTGCTGGATACGAGACTTCGCGACATTACGTGGAAGCGGATCCCGGAAGCGATTCTGGCCAAGCCTGAAGAGTTTGACGCGATCTGGGACGCTTACATGGAAGAGCTGGAGAAGAACGGCGTAGAACGAGCGGAGAAAGGCCGTCAAGAGTTCGTAGAAGCTCGCGTAGCGCTGTGGAATGACTAATTAATATGCCAGAACCCTTGGGGCGCAAATCGCTTCAAGGGTTTTCGCGTTAACCAAACTTCAAATTCGTATCGGGTGTTGCACGGAGACCGTCCTTGCCAGCAGAGCATTTGTTCGCTATAATAGGAACAAATGTTCCTTTTTTTCGTGGAATGGAGGCACAACAGATGAAAGATTCGGCAACGCAAGGACAAGCTTCCGCAGAGGTGCAGGCAGGTATGCCGATCCAGACGGAAGAAGAGTTGAATCTGGTCAAGCACTATCTTTTGCTCCGCGTCGCGGTGCAGATCCTCGATCATGATATCGGCGTGGCGGGCGCTTCCCCGATGAAGCTGCCGCGCCTGTACGAGTCGATCCTGCGGGCATTGCAGGACCGGGTCCTGCTTGAGCAGGCGGCAGCCAAGCGGCAGATGCGCTCCAGCGGGATCCGCATCAACCAGGAGCGCCGGCATGCCGAAGGGCTGTCGGTACAGTATGCCGTACGGGGCTATCAGCACCAGTTCACGATGCTGTGGTCCGTCGTGCGCCGGGAGTCGGAGCGGCTGCTCGGACAGTATCGTCAGCGTCTCCAGCCGGCAGCATCGGGTCGACGGTAACGCCTCGCCGTCAACGGGAGCGTGCCTGTCTTGCCCTCGTATGGTGGATGATACGATCGGTGATATAACCGATTAGCACATAGCTCAGTACAGTCGCTACATACATCAGCAAGACGCTGACCTCGTGGATATCGACGAACAGGTCGACGACCCAGGCAGGGACACTGAACATAAAGAAGACGAAGTTATGGGGGTCGTGGCCGGTAGAATTGTACAGACAGAGCGCCAAGCCTACGATTGTGGCAATTATCGTAACGGGATAACGCATGAATATCGGTTCCCCTTCCTTGCTGTTATTGCTAGGTTGCGGTCATTTAAGTTATTATGTGACAAAGGGGCCTGCCTCATGCGCAGGCGCTGTAACCGTTAGATGAGGAGAGATGTGGAAGATGATTACCCATATTGTCTTGTTCAAGCTGAAAGACAGATCGCCGGAGAGCGTAGAGGCGACAGCGGATGTGCTGCGCAATATGAAAGGCAAGATCGAACAGTTGAAGAAGCTGGAGGTAGGGACCGATGTGCTTCATACGGAGCGGTCGTACGATATCGCCCTGACGACGGTGTTTGATTCACTCGAGGATCTGCAGGCCTACCAGGTGCATCCGGTGCACCAGAAGGTCATCGAGCATATGAACCAGGCTCGCGAATCCGCTGTCAGCGTCGACTACGAGAGCTGATTCCTAACTAATCCGAATAATACAAAAGAGGGATCCTGATGGATGACAGCAGAATGCTGATGACGTATCTGTTGGTTGTAATTATCAGCTTTATCGTTATGACGATCTGGCTGAAGCGAAGAGGCAGGAAAAAGAAACAATAACGAGCGAGTTCAATTAAAGTGCGTGTTCAAAAAGGTCGGTGTTCAGCACCGAGAAGGTTGAAGGCGGGAGGAGATGAGGAGCGGAGCGTAGGTGAACCTACGTGAGCACCGGAAGTTCCGACTGCATTCAAGATTCGATGTCGAATTACCTCCTGAGTCACTTCGTGATGGGCAGCGGACTTTTTGAACAACCTCTTAAAGGCAGGTTGGCCCATGTATTATGTAGATCGTAAGCAAATCGAAGCCCGGCTCCGCAGCATACCGCCCCTTGCAGAGGCAATGCAGACGCTGGCTGCCGATTGGCAGGGCACGCTCCTGCAAGGTCTCGCCCAGGAGCGGGCGCTCCATCTGGCTGTCGAGTCAGTAACCGACATCGGCAGCTATCTCATCGATGCGTTTATTATGCGCGATGCCAGCAGCTATGAGGATATTATCGATATCATCCATGGGGAAGGCGTCTTTGCGGACGAGCTGTACAGCAATCTGACTGCGCTGGTGAAGCTGCGCAAGCCGCTGGTACAGGAATATTACGCGTGGCCCCGGGAACAGCTCCATGAGCTGACACCGCAGCTTCCCCGCAACCTGCTGGATTTTGCAGCGGCAATCGAAGACTATCTCTCCCGGGAAGCTGCCAACTGAGCAGATTCTTGCACGGCACGACGTTCGGCGGGGATACCCTCCATATGACAACAAAACAAACCGCGGCTGACGCGGTTTGTTTTGTTTTGCAGGGAGATATCCATTTTAGGATCGGGAACGAATCTCCTGGCGCATGAACAGGTAGTAGGAGATGCCGAAGCAGATCATCGTCGCAGCCAGCAGTCCCGTAAGCTGCGGCCAGACGAGCAGCAGGCTTTGACCCAAGGGGAGCGGACTTGGCAGTGCTCCCACCAGCTGTTCCATCGTCAGCGGGCCGAGCGACCGGACAGCCGGCATGAGCAGTGTAGTCGTCGCTTCATTGAACAGTTCGGCAGGCGACAGCCGGTTAAGGGAGAGCATCAGCCGTTGGAAGGACAGGATGGCTCCCGTATCTGCCTCGCTCTCTGGAGCCAATGAGCGGGCGATCAATCCCATAATCATGCTGTAGAAGACAGAAAAGAAAATCCACAGCGAGATGGCAGAGAGCGCGGAGGTCGCTGCCTGGCGGAAGCGAATCGACAGCAGGATAGCCAGATTCAGCCAGAAGCCGACATAAACAACGGCAGCGAGCAAAAACAGCACGACTCTTGCAAATTCCTCAAACGTTGGCGGAAAGCCGATGACCAGCAGCCCCAACCCCATGACTAGCAGCCCGAGGGTGAAGATGACGATGCCTATGATCAGCAATGCAGCCGCAAACTTGGCCTTCAGGAAATCATCACGGTAGATGGGCTGCGAGATCAGCCTGCTGAGCGTACCCTTGCTTCTCTCGGTGTTGACGGCATCAAAGCCGAGCGCAATCCCCATAAGCGGTCCCAAAAAGGAAACGAAAGCAGTAAAGTTCGGCAAACTGCCATCGGAGAGCGTGAACATACGCAAGAACAAAAAACCGTCTTCCGCCTGATCGGCAGCGCTGCCAGCCAGCAGTGCGGAGATGGCGGAATAGAGTGAGCCGATACAGGCCAAAAAGATAATGCCGAGCAGGATGCCGAAACGCCAGCTGCGAATGTGGTCACTGAACTCTTTGCGCACCATAACCCGAAAGGCCGAAGCCGTGGATTGGCGGGCAATCCGCTTACCGGCCCGCTCGGCGGAAGGTGAATCCTTCGGCCAGCGGATGCTCAGCGTGGCTGGCAACAGCGAAGCGAGCTTACGCGCCATGTCCATCGCTCCCTTCGAAATAACGGCGGTAGATGTCATCCAGTTGGTAGCTGTGTCTGCGGATCGACTGCAGCTCGGCATGCGTTGCCGCCAGTCTGGCAATGACAGGGATCGTCTCGTCGCTGCAGGTGACATGGACGTTGACGGTACCCGTCCGACAGATGTCCCCCATCTTGACAGAACTTACCCCTTCCAGCTCCTGCAGCTTATGCTCCAGCCCTTCGTTCCAGCCCTGGATCTCAAGGTCGACCAGTGTGTCGTTGCCCTGCTGATCCAGTTGGCTTGCCAGATCTGCGAGATCTCCGCATGCGACCAGCTCTCCATTGACGAATAGGCCGACTCGGTCGCAGACCTGCTGCACCTGATGCAGATGATGCGAGGACAGCAGGACAGTCAAGCCTTCTTCACGGCTTAGAGCGGTGATGAGGCGCAGCAGCTCGGTTACGCCTCTGGGGTCGATACCGAGCGTCGGTTCATCCAGGATGATCATCTCCGGTCGCTTGATCAACACGTCGGCCAATCCCAGCCGCTGGCGCATTCCCCGGGAGTAAGTACCGGTTTTTTTGTCGGCGGCATCGCCCAGCCCCACTCGTTCAAGCAATTGATATGCGCTGTCTGTTGCCTCTTTGACAGGGATCCCGTTCAGCCGGGCAGTATAGATCAGATTGTCGAGTCCGGTCCGGTCTTCATAGAACCCGATATCATCCGGCATATAGCCGACCTTGCGTTTGATCTCGATCGCGTCAGCTGCCGGATCCAACCCCAGCACGCGCACGCGGCCTGCGGTCGGTTCGGACAGACCGAGCAGCATCAGGATCGTGGTCGTTTTACCAGCGCCGTTAGGACCCAGCAAGCCAAAGATCTCCCCGCGCGGGATCGTCAGATCCAGCCGGTTGACCGCCAGGTGGGACCCGTACGCTTTGGTCAAAGCTGATAGCTCGATAGCCGCCTCTGACAGCCCGTTCATCTCCTGCTGCCCGCCGATAGCTGCAACTTCATGATTCACGGTTATCGCCTCCCATAACGGCGGAACAAGCCGTAGATCCCCAAAGCGACCGCGGCGATGATCAAGACGCCGATCCACCCCCAGAGGGAGGAGGATTTGACTGCTACCCGCAACGCTGCATTCGCCGACTTCTGCGGGCTGCTGGCGCTCATGCTCAAGGCGTAATCCCCGGGGATCGACTGTTCATCTGCCCGGATGACCGCCTGAACATTGGCTGTCATTCCTGGTTCCAGCTGCTGGATCGTTTTGGGTTCAAACGTGACCTCCCAGTTCGTGGGCGTCTGTGCCGACAAACTGATGTCTTCCAGTGCTGCCGTGCCTGTATTGGATACGATCAGGTCAAGCGTGCGGGTTCCTCCCGAGCGGACCTCGGCATTCAACCGCTCATCGGCGGTTGCCAGCCCGATGCCATAACTGCCTGTGACTACAGCCTCGAGTGTCGTCTCTGCCCGAGTCGCATGATTGGCTGCTGCGATCGGCAGCTTGTACGTTCCGGCCTCGACATGATCCGGGGGCAGCGCCTCGACGGTAATCGTCTGCGATGCATTGGGTTCAACCGTTACGGATGTGACGCTGTTGCCGCCGGCTTTGAAGGTTACCTCCCACCCAGCCTCTGGTGAAGCGGCCAGTGCATAGGTCTGCTCCTCGGCAGTCTGGTTCCGCAAGCTGGTCGAGAATGTGAAGCTGGCGTCCGCATGTCCTTGGATATTGGCCTGCTCGGCTTCCAGCTTCGTTGTATACGTACCCTTCTCCGTTACGAATACTTTGAGCGGCAGCGCCGCATCGCCGGCGGTTAACCTGAAGTTGTATTCGCCGCGTTCGATCTCCAGCGGGACCTCCAGCCGAAGGGAGAGAGATTGCGGACTGTCGGGACGGACTGCCAGCTGCTTGACGCCGCGTCCTCCTGCAGTCAGCTCGGACTGCCAGCCGCTCCCTTCGTCGTGGAAGACGACATCCGCCTGCCGCGTAAGTGCGGTATGATTGATCAGCTCCACATCGTACGTGATCGATTCACCCGGTGCCGCATCCAGGGCAGTATAGGGGGTGTACAGCTCCAGCTCGCCAGCTGCGTGGACGGCCGGCGTCCATACAGCTGCACTCCCCGTCCATGCCAGTACCATCGCCAGCATCGCCAGCCCTAAACTTCGCCATGTTTTGTACATCGACTATCATCCTCCTGCACGAAGATATATTAGCGCCAGAGGCGCTTTTAACCGGATTACGCACGAGAGAACGTTTTGGATTTAATCCTTCTCCCAAAAATGTCGCGGGTATTTTCAAACCGCACTTTTTTATGATACAAATGGAAATATAGAGGTTGATTACGTCGTAGGTTCGGGAGGAGAGAGGGAAGTGCGAACGGATGGCAGCAAGAAGGCGGCTCATGGGCCGTCATGCGAAAGTCAGGATATGGCTAGCGTGCTGGCCTTGATGTGCGAGGGCTCGCTGGAGGCATTTGAACTGTTCTACAGCCGGTATGCGCCGTTGGTGCTGCGCATGGCACGGCGGCTTCTGGAAGACCGGATGGAAGCGGAGGATCTGTGTCATGACGTGTTTATCGAGGCGCTGCGCAAGGGAAACCGTTATGAGGCGGCCAAAGGTTCCGTCGAAGCCTGGCTGGCTGTCATGACGCGCAGCCGAGCCATGGACCGGCTGCGTCGCAGCGGCCGCCTGACCATAACCGACCGAGCCGAGGCGGTTGTGGAGAGTGTCGGCAGTGGAGGGGCGACACCTGAGGAGAAGGCGTTGGAGAGGCTGGAGCGAAGTGTGCTCCGCGAGGTATTGGATGAGCTGCCGACAGCTCAAAGGAAGGCGGTCGTAGGCGCTTATTTCGGCGGCAAGTCGCAGCGCGAGATGGCACAGGCATGGGAAGTGCCGCTTGGCACAGTGAAGTCGTGGGTTCGTTATGGATTGGGACATATGCGAAAAGGACTGGCTCGCAGAGGCTGGCTGGATGGAGAAAAGGGAGGGTTGAGCGATGAAGGGAAAGCCTGAGGCGGCTGCCGGACAGCGACTCTGCATAGCCGGATATACGGAACAAGAATGGGTCGATTATGTGCTGGGCAAGCTCCCTGGAACAGCTGCCGATCGGATGCGGACACACATGGAGGATTGCCGCTGCTGCGAAGAAGCACACGGACAGTGGAGCCGCTTGCTGGGCGAAGCACCATCGCCGTCGGGCATGAATCATCTGATGACACCCGATCCGGCGGAATATCCCGCAGAGCGGATCCGACTGGCATTGGCCGGACGCGTACGCCGGCTGGCATGGCTACGGCGGCTGCGCCGCACGTGGCTTGCGGGGACAGCTTCAGCCCTCGCGGCTTCCCTGATCATCGTGCTGATGATAGGCAGCCAGGGAGATCACACCGGACAGCCGCCTGTTGATTCTTATGTGCAACTGCAGGAACCTGCGGCTCTGGCGGTGCTGTCGGCGCCGGATACGTCCCGCTACCGGATGTATCCTGCTGTGCCGGGGGAGGGCGAAGGATATATCTGGTTAAGCGGAGATAACCGGGAGGCTGTGCTGCTGCTGGAGCGGCTGCCGGAGCGGGAGTTCGAGGACTATCAGGCCTGGGCGGTCAGCGGCAGCCGGCGGGACAGCCTGGGACTGATAAAGCTGGCTGACGGGCGAGGCCACTTGTACGTACGCGGAGATGTGCTGCAGTTGGCCGAGATGATCGCGCTAAGCGCCGAGCCCAAGGGAGGCAGCCGACAACCGACGTCGAAGCAAACCTTGCTGCTGCTGGGACGCGACCAGTAACGCATCGCCATCTTAACTTGCGTGCCAGGCCGATTCGTTGTATGTTAATACGTATAGCGAGGGGCAAGGGAGGCCTGACAATGGACGGTAAGGACAATGCGAACATGGAAGAGATGCGCCGTCACGAAGGTTCCACCCGGCAGGCGATCCTGACGTTATTGAAGACCAAGGGTCCCAGTCATGCCGGTTATCTGGCCAGGACGCTGGACATGACAGAGATGGGCGTGCGGCGTCACCTCAATACGCTGGAGAAGGACGGCTTCGTCAGATTGTCTGTCGTTCGTCAGCCGATGGGCCGACCTTCGCACGTCTATGCGCTGACGGAGGCGTCGGCTGGCTTATTCCCCAGCAATTATCATACCTTGACGCTGGATCTTCTGGAGGAGCTGGATGATCAGGATGGCGGGGAGCGTCTGGTCGAACAAATATTCGAAGGCCGCAAGCGCAAGCTCCTGCAGCGCTACACTCCTCGGATGACTGGAAAGTCACTGGAAGAGCGCATCCAGGAGCTGGCAGTCATCCAGAACAGCGGCGGATACATGGTTGAGGTCGAGGGGCAAGGGGACGATGGATTTGTATTTAACGAGTACAACTGCCCTATCGCAAGAGTGGCGGATCGGTATCAGCAGGCATGCCGCTGCGAGTTGGAGCTGTTTAAACAGCTGTTGTCCGCCGAGGTCGAGCGCACCGAGTGTCTCGCCAAGGGCGGCAGCAAATGCAGCTATCGGATAGACAGGCTATCCGGTAGTGCGGGAACAGCGGAGAATCAGGAATAATTTTGCAGCGACTTGTGTCAGGACAAGCTTCCGGTGACTATAATGTCAGTAGAAACTGGGCATTCGTCCAGAACCCGGAGAGGAGCTGACCTGCGATGTCGGATCTGCTGACGGTATGCCTGATCCTCCTGACAGCGGCTGGAATGGTCTTGACGGCAACTGCGGTGTGGGCGGCACGAGTCGCGCTCGGCAGACTGAATGAAATCCATACCAGTTTGGGAAAACTTCAGACAGACACTTCGCAGCTGATCGGCGAACTCCACATCCTCACACGGTCGGCGGACCAGTCGCTTCAACATGTCAACCGGGGGCTGGTCATGATCGAGGATCGCCTTCGGTCAGGCAGCCATCTCGGACGGCAGATCTCGGGCGCCCTGGATCTGGCGCATGCCGGCTGGGAGGCGTGGCAGTATTGGCAGGAGCGGCGTGCCGAGAAAGACGCACGCGCAGACGCTTCGGAGGGCAATGCACACGAACCACAATCAGAAGGGAGCAATCCGTAATGACAGGAAAACGGGACAATCAAGCAAGCAGTTTCCTCTTGGGAGCAGTAGTGGGGACGATCGCGGGTGTGGTTGGTGCACTCCTGCTCGCCCCTAAATCCGGCAAAGAGCTCCGCAAGGACATCGCCGCGGGAGCGCAACAGGTTAGTGAAAAAACCGTCCACACAGCACATATCATCGGCGAACAGACGAGCAAGATCGCCAGCCAGGTCGGTGAGCAAACCTCACACCTGGTCGATAAGGCCAGATCCGCAGCAGACTCCGTGGCCGGCGAAGTGCGGGCGTGGCGCGAGCGCCGCACCGGTGTGGCCCAGGTCTCCTCGGCTGTCTCGGAGACGGTGGATGCCGCCGAGATTGTCAATGATCCAGACACTGCCGACACGGCTCAGGAGTCGGAGCTCCCGTCGGTTGCGGTACAGCAAGATAAAGACTGATCACTCTCTTATGCCTAGCCCGTCCGGATCATCCGGGCGGGTTGTTTGCTGTGTACTGGCTTTGGCCTGGGCGGTCAGCGATCTACGGTAGGCTGTCGGCGTAAGGCCGCTCCAGCGGCGGAACTGCTTGGAGAAGTAGAGCGGATCGGGGAAACCGACCGAAGAAGCGACCTGCCCGATCGTCAATTCACTTCCCAGCAGACTCTCGGCTCGCTGCATGCGGACCCGGTACAGATACTGGGATGGCGAATGCCCCGTGACCTGCTTGAACATCTTGGACAGATGTGTCCGGTGATAGCCCAACGTTTTGGCGATCTGGGCAATCGAGAGATTCTGGTCGTACTGCAGCGACAGCCACATCGCCATCTGGCTGATCTGGCGCTCCATATCGGACTGGCGGTTGCCGGAGACAGGATGATAATCGACAGGCACGGTGCCGAACTGGCGCAGCAGCAACCGCAGCTGACCGCCCGCTTCCAGATCCGCCATCATGGGAGAGTCGATCGTCAGGAATGCCAGACGGATCCGATCGTAGAGCACCCGGATCCGGCGGATATCCGCATGATGCAGTACGGGACGGAGAGGGGATACACCGTAAGCTTCCAGCAGCGGACGGGCGGCCACGCCTTTAAATGCCACCCATTGGTATTCCCATGGCGTATCGGCATCGGCAGTGTAGGTGAAAAGCTCGCCGGGGAAGATAACAAACGAGTCCCCGGCACGACAATTGTACCGCTTACCGCCGATATCCAACGTACCATAGCCCTTCTTCACCGTGTGAATCAAATAATAGTTATGCACAGCTGGTCCCATCCGGTGCTTGGGCATCGGCCTGCCGTATCCGCTAAATAAAACAGCCAGTTCTCCTTGAGCAGGCAAACTATTAATGCCCATGGAAAATTCATAATGATTAACCGACATGTCGTTTTCCTCCCCGGACCGGTAGTGAAATGCTTGAAACATTACACTCCAAATCGTATAGGAACGTCCTTCATTTGTCCATATCCATCCTCATTTATTCCATACCTCTGACAAGCGAATTCTCTTATAGTGAAGAAAGGAAAGTGAACTCATCTCAATCACGGAAACAGGAGGATACGACCATGTCAAAAATTACGTTTCTGGGTGCCGGAAGCACGGTATTCGCCAAAAATGTCCTGGGAGACTGCATGCTGACTCCCGCTCTCCAGGAATTCGAACTCGCCCTGTTCGACATCGACGAGCAGCGATTGAAGGATTCGGAGCAAATGCTGCTCAACCTGGCACAAAGCTCCGGCAGTACTTGTCGGATCAAGGCTTACAGCGATCGCAAGGAGGCGCTAAGGGGGGCCAAGTTTGTCGTCAATGCCATCCAGGTCGGCGGCTACGATCCGTGCACGATTACCGATTTCGAGATTCCCAAAAAATACGGCCTCCGGCAAACGATTGCAGACACCATCGGCATCGGCGGCATCTTCCGCAATCTGAGAACGATCCCGGTCATGCTCGATTTTGCCCGCGATATCCAGGAGGTCAGCCCGGACGCGCTGTTCCTCAACTATACGAACCCGATGGCGGTGCTGACCAATGTTATGAATACGCATGGCGGCGTCAATACTGTAGGCTTGTGTCACAGCGTGCAAGTCTGTCTGCCCCATCTGTTCCGCGACCTTGATATCGAGCCGGAAGGGGTCAGATCGAAGATTGCCGGCATCAACCATATGGCATGGCTGCTGGAAGTTACTCGTGACGGGGTCGATCTGTATCCGGAGATCAAGCGCCGGGCGGCGGAGAAGCAGAAGGAATCGCATCACGATATGGTCCGCTACGAGCTGATGCTCAAATTCGGATACTATGTAACCGAATCCTCCGAGCACAACGCTGAGTATCATCCTTACTTTATCAAACGCAATTATCCGGAGCTGATCGAAAGGTTCAACATCCCGCTCGATGAGTACCCGCGCCGCTGCGTGGAGCAGATCGAACGGTGGAAGAAAATGCGCGGCGAGCTGGTGGACAATGTAAATCTGCAGCATGAGCGTTCGCATGAATACGCGTCCTATATTTTCGAGGCCATCGAGACGAATACGCCATATAAGATCGGCGGCAATGTCATGAATACGGGTCTTATCACCAACTTGCCGAAGGAGGCCTGCGTCGAGGTCCCTTGCCTGGTCGACCGCAGCGGCATCCAGCCGACCTACATCGGCGACCTGCCGCCCCAGCTGGCTGCACTGAACCGCACCAATATCAACACCCAGCTGCTGACGATCGAGGCGGCGATGACCGGTAAAAAAGAGCATATTTACCATGCGGCGCTGCTCGATCCGCATACCAGCGCCGAGCTGTCGATGGATGACATCATCGCGATGTGCGACGAGCTGATCGAAGCTCATGGCGACTGGCTGCCGGCTTACCGGTAACCGCCGTGCCGGCCCTCTGCTGGGCTGAGCCTTCCTTTCCTGTCAGATGCTGATCTTGAACCTTGTCCGGAATTGCGCTAATATGTAGGTACGTTTTGGAACGGCCGCACATATTCTATGATGAACTTGCAAGCGTGATAAGCAGGGCAATCGACCATATCCAGTGCGTTAATCTGATCAGGAAAGCGGTGTGTCCGTGCAACATCCAATAGCTATCTTAGATTCCGGCGTAGGCGGCCTTACGGTGGCCAAGGAAGTGATGCGCCAGCTTCCGAGGGAGCGCATTATTTACTTTGGCGATACGCTCCGGACGCCTTACGGCCCCAGACCTTACGAGGAAGTACTGCGATTCACCCGGGAGATCGTCGATTATCTCGTGCAATTTGGTCCCAAGATGATCGTGATTGCATGCAATACGGCAACTGCCGTCGCATTGGAAGATATACGGACACGCGTCAATATTCCTGTTGTCGGCGTGATCCATCCCGGATCGCGGGCAGCGATAGGCCGGACCAAATCGGGTCTGATCGGCGTCATCGGCACGGAGGGAACGATCCGCAGCAAGGCATACGAGCATGCGCTGAAGCAGCTGAGCCCCAATATCGAAGTGCTCAGCAAAGCGTGCCCGCGTTTCGTGCCGCTTGTCGAGCAAGGCAACTTCTATTCATCGGAGACACATGAAGCCGTATCGGAGTCGCTGGAAGGACTCAAGGAGAGCCGGATGGACACGCTGATTCTTGGATGTACGCATTATCCATTTTTGGCTGAGACCATACAGGCTGTGATGGGTCCGGAGGTGTCACTTATCTCTTCGGCAGAGGAAACTGCCAGGGAGATCAGCACCATCCTTCATGAGAAGGGCAAGCTCTCGCAAGGCGATGTCATCCCGGTTCACCAGTTCTGCTGCAGCGGGGATCCGCGTCTCTTCAAGATGATCGCCCAGGATTGGCTCGATGAGCAGATTGAGCTCACGCCGGTTGTATGGCAAGTGCCTAAGATCGGATGAGTGGTCCATTATACCCGGAAGGACTGAGATAAACCGTTTGTTCGGTGGAGAGGATCCGCCGACAAGCGGTTTATTGCTGTTCAGGCACGGCTGAACCAGCGTTGCATGTGTTTGCACGCCATTGCATACACATGGTGGTAGTGCACTGTCAAGGAGGTTGTTACCGCTTGAATAGACGACTCACTCGGCCGGCATCACGCTTGCTCGCGCATAGCGGCTGCCGGATCGTGACGGCTCAGCAGGGTTACGGACCGGATAGCTGCGAAGCCGATATGGCTGCGCTGGCGGCTGCTTATCCATTTCTTCATACGGAACAGGCAGGCAGCAGTGTCATGGGACGGCCAATCCGCGCCGTCCGGTTCGGCGAAGGCGATTGCCGGATTCATCTGAATGCGGCTTTTCATGCCAATGAATGGATCACTTCCCTGCTGGCCATGGCGCTGCTGGAGGACTTGTCGTCCACATATGCCGGCGGTCAGCCGTGGGGCGGGATGGAGATAAGACGCATCTATGAACAGTATTCATTATGGATCCTGCCGATGGTGAATCCGGACGGCGTCGGGCTGGTGGTCGATGGCCTGCCGGAGGAGCGCGGCTTGCGGCAGCAGCTGTTGGCATGGAACGGCGGCTCCGACGATTTCGGGCAATGGAAAGCCAACATCCGCGGCGTCGACCTGAATGATCAGTTCCCTGCCTATTGGGAAGCAGAATGCGAACGCCGCGCCGCAGCCGGTCCGGGTCCGCGGGATTATCCGGGTCCGCAGCCGCTGAGCGAGCCTGAAGCGGCAGGGCTTGCCGGCTGGACGCGCAGGCACGATTTTGATCTGGTGCTGGCGCTTCATACTCAGGGGCAGGAGATCTATTGGAATTATCGGGACTATGAGCCGCCGGAGGCCGAGGCGCTGGCTCAGGGGATGGCGAGGGCGAGCGGCTACAAAGCCGTCAAGCTGACCGACAGCGATGCTGGCTACAAGGATTGGTTTATCTACGAATTCCGCCGTCCCGGTTTTACCATTGAGGCAGGCTACGGCGTCAACCCGCTGCCATTGACCCAGCTCGAAGATATGTATGCGGAGCTAAAGAGCCTGCTTTTGCAGCTGCTGGGCGAGCTTCGATGAACAACCCGGCAAGCAAGCCCGCTCCCGAACCAAGGGTGAAATAACAGTTGCTCTGTGGGATCCTTTTCGATACAATGAGACTACAGCAATTGCAACCCGATGTACCACTTTATGCCGCCAACCTGTCCTCGTCCCGGCTAGCCGGGACGGGGTTTCGTTACGTATATGTGCGGATTCCGTATGAAAATGACTGCGAGGAGCTGGATTGGATATGAAATGCAAGATTTCACGCAATGCCGCCAAAGTGCTGCGCACCGAGCTGGACAAGCCGGAGAACGAAGGAAAGATGCTGCGGGTATCGGTGACGCATCAGCATGGCGATCATGCGCATTACGGCATGTCGCTTGATGTCGCCAAAGAGGACGATGTCGTCGTCCCGACAGATAAGGAGATCGACGTCTTGCTCAGCACGAAGGAGCCGATGCTCGACGGCGTTCGGATCGATTACTTTTATCTCCCGAAGGAGGGCTTTGCGATTACCAATCCCTCCAAGGGCAACCACGGCGATCACTAATAAGGATTCATTGAACGTCTGCCAGAAAGTCTGATGCGGCAGGATGCATCACAGGAGATGGGGAATACCGATGGCTACAAACGATATCCGGATCTGCGATAAATGCAAGCATGTCAAAGTGAAGAGCATGCTAAGCAAGCTGAACAAGGCGCTGCCGGACACAGAGATCAAAGTGGGCTGCAAATCGTATTGCGGTCCATGCGCGCGCTATGCCTTTATCTTCGTCAATGGGCGTTACATCAAGGCGCCTTCGGAGGATGAAGTCATCGAGAAAGCAAAACCGTACTTTAAAGCTTGATTTCTTTATAAAGAAGGCGTCCCGACAGTCATAGACTGGGGGACGCCTTCTTGTTCAATATGGGGGTCGAAAGTCACCGCTGCCGCAGGCGCGGGACGAGGTTGTTCATGACGATCCGGTCCGAATGCATCAGCTGCGCTCTTGCCTTCAGGGCCAGTGGCTCGCAGGCCGAGACATCGACAGGCTCTCCGGTCATCAGGCTGTAGCATGTCCCGTGTGCGAGGATGCCGTCGCCTGACGGTACGAAGTAATGGGACGCAGAGGAGAATGCGCCATCGCGGAATACGACGGTCTGCTCAGGCAGCGGCTGTCCGGTCAGCAGCGGGGCGCCCAGCATATAGTGATCATCCGGCCGGATCCCCAGCAGATGCAGGAGCGTCGGCGCGATATCGAGCTGGCCGCCTCCTGGATAAGTGCCGGCATGAGCGCCATCAGGCAGGTGGATAAGCAGCGGCACCTGGCGCAGCATCCGCTCTCGCTGCAGGGCGGATAACGGCTCTCCCAGGAACGTCTCGAACGGCTCCCAATCACGGATCGAGTTGTCATGGTCGCCATAAAAGACAACGATCGAATCCTCCCATAGATCGGCTGCTTGCAGCTCGCCCACGAACGACTTGAACGCCTGGTCCACGTAATGCACACTCTGGATATAGTCGCCGAACATCGTGCCGTCCAGCTCCCCCAGCTCAAGCGTCTTGTAAGATGCAGGCAGCGAATAGGGGTGATGGCTCGTGAGTGTAATCAGGAACGAATAGGACGGCTTCCGGTGCAGCTTCATCTTCTCCACGGACTGGCGGAAGAAGGAACGGTCGCCGACCGACCAGCCAAGCGGCTCGTCCACGATATAGTCATTACGGTTATAGTATTTGACGTAGCCCATGTTGTTGTACATTACATTGCGGTTCCAGAATCCGCCGTCGTAGGCGTGATAAACGCCGGTAGCGTAGCCCTCGTCCCGCAGGATCCCGGGAAGGCAGCTGTATTCGTGCTGCGCGTAACGGATGAACACAGAGCCTGTGGGCAATGGCTGCAGAGAGCAGTTCGCGGCAAAATCGGCATCCGATGTCCGTCCTTGCGCCGCCTGATGGTAGAAATCCGGGAAATAGGCGCTGCTCTCGATCAACTCGTTCAAGTAGGGAGTAATCGTCTGGCCACCAAACGAACGGCCGATCATAAAGCTCTGAATTGCCTCGGCCTGGACCATGATGACATTCTTGCCCCTGTAGGCTCCGAACAGTGCATCGTCCGCAGACGGCAAGACGCTTGCGCGGTGTTCCTGCAGCCACCGTGCGGTATCGGCAAGCTCGCTTTCCGGCAGCTCCGTCCTGCCGAGCTGCTGCTTGACATACTGGTAGGCGTCGTAGCCGTGAAAACCGAACAGTCCGGTGACGTTATACAGCGAGACATTCCACCATATCCCGACGAACAAGCCTTGCGCCCACGTCCGCTTGGCGATCTGGATCGGCACGAACACCAGCGTCACGCTGAGTGCGAGAACGATCAGACTAAGCGACAAGCGAACCATGGCGCTGCGCAGCCGCCGGCGGGGCGCCCGACCGTCTGAGGCAGCCGGCTTCCGGCGGAGGAGCAGCCAGAGCGACAAGGTGATCAGCAGCGGCCAATCGAGGAATAGCCGGATGTCGGAGATCTTCAGCAGCGAACCGATGCTTTCTCCGAGTGCGCCGACCTGCCCGGCCTGCAGCAGGACCGGGATGGAGATGAGATCCTGGAAATACCGGAAATAGAGCAGGTCGGCATACAAAATCGAAGTCAGGACAATATTCAGCAGGATCAGAACGAGGATACGCGCCCGGGCAGAAAGCCAGATTGTCCAGAACACGATCAGACCGAGCGTTCCCGTGGCTACGATGACATCAGCTGCGCCCATCCTCATATTGCGGACATGGATCGAGTGGTCGAACAGGTACAGCTTAAGCAGCATCAGCAGAACGAACAGCAGCAGCTCGATCCCCCGGAAGCGGCTGAGCATAGGCCACAATCGTTTTAATGAGAGTGTCGGATTCAATAATCCTGCGCCTCCCGTTTGCTCAAGGGCGGCAGCGGTCCCAGATATTGAAAGAGCGCACACTCGATACGGCCGTTATACAGCTTGCGCTTCTTGTGCGACGGCCTGCCATAATCGCGTTCGAACTCCCGGGAGGGGCTGAGCGCGAATACCGACCACGAACGGGCAGCCTCAGCCATATCGCCAAGCTCACGGATCGCACGGTCCGCTTCCCGTTCGCTGCCCAGACGTTCACCGTAGGGGGGATTGGTGATGATACAGCCATACTCTCCTGTCAGCTTGACCTGGGACACGGGCAGCGTCTGCAGCTTTAGCTCCTTGGCGAAGCCAGCCTTGGCTACCGCGGCAAGAGCGACCTCGATCGCCTCGGGATCGATATCCGAACCGCCGATCTCCAGCGGCACTTCATCCTTGACTGCGTCAAACGCTTCGTCCTGGGCATCGTCCCAATGGGCTTGGCCAATGACCGGCCAGGCTTCGCTCGTAAAATTCCGGCGCAGGCCGGGTGCGATGTTCCAGCCGATCATGGCCGCCTCGATCGGGATCGTCCCTGAGCCGCAGAACGGATCGTAGAGCGGCCGTTCCGGCCGCCAGCGGCTGAGCAGCACCATCGCCGCAGCCATCGTCTCCTTGAGCGGCGCTTCGGTTACGAGCTTGCGGTATCCCCGCTTGTGCAGACTCGGGCCCGTCGTGTCGAGTACGAGCTGAGCCCGGTCCTTCAGAAGCTGGACCTCTATAGCATACAAGTCGCCGTCCTCGGGGAACCACTCGGTGCGGTAAGCAAGCTTCAGCTTTTCGACGATCGCTTTTTTGACGATGCCCTGGCAGGCGGGCACGCTGGTGAGCTTGGATTTGTGCGAGCGGCCCTGGACGGGGAACTCGGCGTTTTTCGGGATGAAAGCGGCCCAGTCGATCGCCTTGGTGCCCTCGAACAGCTCCTCAAATGTGCGGGCCTCAAATTCGCCCATCTTGACGAGCACCCGGTCTGCGGTCCGCAGCCACAGATTGGTCCGGCAGATATCTGCTGGACTGCCTTCAAAGTTGACCCGGCCATTCTCCGTACGGGTATCCTTATAGCCCAGATCCTGAAGCTCGCGGGCGACGATAGCTTCCAGTCCCATCGGGCAGGTGGCGATGAGTTGCAATTTGTCCATATTTCGTACCTCTTCCGGTTCGGGATAAGCGGCGAAGAACATTGTATTCGGCCGCACAAAAACATACAATCAAGTTGACTAGAACTCAAGTATAGGATAAAGCGTGACAGGTTACAAATGTCAAAGGAGGAATACAGAAATGAGTATGACGGTAGAGGAATACGCCAATCAGATCTTCGGCTCGGATCCGGATCTGGAGCGGGCCCAGGAGGGCATCCGGGCCGCGGGCATGCCGGAGATCTCGATCGCTCCGGGCTTCGGCAGATTGCTGACGATGCTCGTCAGGATGTCAGGCGCCAAGGATGTTATCGAGATCGGCGCCCTGGGAGGGATCAGCGGGATCTGTCTGGCGCGCGGCTTGGCTGCAGACGGTACGTTGACTTCCCTGGAGTTGAAAGAGGAATATGCAGAGGTGGCGCGGTCGCATATGGAC
Source organism: Paenibacillus jepli (assembly GCF_047238105.1). Lineage (NCBI taxonomy): Bacteria > Bacillati > Bacillota > Bacilli > Caryophanales > Paenibacillaceae > Paenibacillus > Paenibacillus jepli. The sequence continues at coordinate 745,366 of NZ_JBDFMD010000001.1, read as the reverse complement.
GCAGCGGGACTGGGCAGCCTGGTGAACTACCGGATCGGTGATGCTACGGCAAGCCTGGCGCAGCTGGAGGAGGAGGGGCGCAGCTTCGACTTCTTCTTCATCGATGCCGACAAGGAAGGGTATCCCGTCTATCTGGACTATGCTATCCGGCTGGCGAGGCCCGGTGCCATCATCGCTGGTGACAATACGCTGCTGCGCGGCCGGGTGGCCGACCCCGCCAAGAACGGCCCTTCGGTCCAGGCGATGCGCGCCTTTAACGAGCGGATGGCGACCGACGGGCGACTGATCAGCACGATCTTGCCTGCGTATGACGGCTTGACGCTGGCGATGGTGAAGTAAGGAGCAGCGACAACAGCAGGCGACCTGGCATCCCCCGATGAAAGGGAACCAGGTCGTCTGTGAACGTTTATTATATACGTCGTCTGCGAAAGCGGGCCACGAACCAGAGTCCTGCTGCCAATACGGCGACACTGACCCCGGATGAGAGCAGGAATTCGTTGCTGTAGCCTGTCCTGTTATTCGCGGCAGAGCCTTGCGGGCCACCTCCCCAAGCGCCGGGACCGCCGCCCCTGGCGGGCTCGAACCCTTCGGGGAACTGCATACCTTCTGGCGGCTGCATCCCTTCGGGGAACTGCATGCCCTCCGGCGGCTGCATCCCTTCAGGGGGCTGCATGCCTTCCATAACCATGCCTGGAACTCCGCCGCCGAAGCCTTGGCTCGTATCAGCCTCCACGACGAGATCGCCCGATATTTGGGCAAGGATAGATTCGGAGCGCTTGACCGCGAAGGCGGTTAGACTGTTGTCTCCCGATACGCCTTGAAGGAATTGTTCGGTCGTGAAAAACTTGGTCGGGTCGGCTTCCACATACGGAAGAATCAGCGCCGAGATGTTCGCTGTCTTCGTCGTGAACCATTCTTCCGTGAAGTACGTGGCCGCGATTTCTTCCAGATAACTGTAATACTTCTCCTTGTATTCGTCGACGGCCAGCAACGATGCCAGCAGTGGACGGCTCTCAAGCTTCGCGCCCGATACCGGCGTTTCGATGCTGAAGTTAATATTGCTCTCGTTCATGAAGTTGGCGCTAGAGTCCATCATACCGCCCGTGTCCATGCCGATGCCGCCTCGGAAGCCGCGCTCTTGCCTCCTCGCGTCATCCCCCCCGCCTGCGTCCTGAGCTGCAGCTGGCGTGTTCCGTTGCAGTCGGCCTGGAGCTGTCCCGGTTTGCTGGCGTGGCGCGGCGATGCCGTCACCCGCAGCGCCTTCTACGCCCGTGGCAGCTCTCTCGCCCGGGACGCCGCCCTGGTCAGGCTGGCCCATCATGCCTCCGCGCATCCCGCCGCCAAAGCTGAAGCCGCCGAACGACATGTTATAATCCCACGGGAGGATGGAGAAGACACCGTCTTCCTCGTACAGATAGTAATTGTGCTTCAGAGAGCCTTGATAGCTGTCCAGATTGACCAGCGCCGTATTAACCGCAAAATAGCGGAGCGCCTCGTCGACATCAAGCACGGATTCCAGATCACCGCCGTTATTGATGGCATCCAGAAACCTAATCGTCGATTGACCGTTGGAGATGTTCTTGTTCGTCTTCAGATTCAGCCCCGGGTAATCATCAATGTCGTCGCTGATCCATACCAGGTCGCTGCCGGTGCCTTCCGGCTTGTAGAGGTCTCCAGTTCCGGTATCAAAATGTCTGGCAAGATACGTCTCCTCGATCGCTTCAACACCGACGTACAGTCCCCATTCCCGACCGTTGATCGACACATACATATAGGAGTACCCCGGCGTTGGCACACCCATAGCTTCCATGATTTCGTATGACAGCACCTCCCTCATCAAGGAGGCATCGCTAAAATTGTTGTTCAGATTAAGTTTTTTCAGACCGTTCAGACTTTGATTCGTGTAATAGTCGAAGTCTACTTTGAAACTATAGCGATCCGTTTCCTCGCTCTGAGCAATCGAGCGAAGCGATGAATTGCCTTTGGTGCGGACTGCGACTCCTTTGACGGTGACACCGTTCACGGTTACATCGGCTAGTTTGTTCTCCTCGGCAAGCGGGTCGTCCAGCATCGACTGCAGGTCGTCATCCGACATCGTAATATCGACCCGGGTGACGCGATTCTGATCAAAAACGGTATCGACATAACCCTCGCCCGCGCCTCGTGCCGGTACGGCCACTCGAGGCAGCAGCAGCATCGATACGAGCAACAGGGCAAGCAATAAGAGGATGGTTCCCATGATCGTGCGCGAGCTTACCATCGAGTTATCCCTCCTTTCAAGCATCCGGTCATCAAGCTGTGAAGTTGCCGTCGTAGCTGAGCATGACCGCGGATTTGACGCCATCCATCTTCATAATCGTATCGACAAAGCCGGCCTCCTTATCCTTGACCCGCACTTCGTACGTAATCTCATAATCCTCGCCAGGCATGACCGACTTGGACTTCATGGCGTGCTTGCGGGTATGCTGCGTGAGGACATGCTCCAGCGAGCTTTCGAGCTTGCCTTCCGTGTAACGGACGATCAGCAGATACGGATTCTCGACGGTAATCCGGTTGACGAATACGAGCATGACGATGCCGATCAGGATCGAACCGATGATGACGAGCGGGATGAAGCCGGCTCCGCACAGGATGCCGCTGACGATGGACCAGAAGACATAGACCAGATCCATCGGATCTTTGATCGGCGTCCGGAAGCGGACGATCGAGAGCGCGCCTACCATGCCGAGCGAGAGCAACACGTTGGAGGAGATGCCCATGATGATCAGGGCGGTTGCCATCGAGATGATGATGAGCGAGATGTTGAAGGTATGGGAGTAGATGACGCCGGTGAAGCTTTTTTTATAGATGAAGTAGATGAACAAGCCTACGGCGAACGCGACCAGCAAACCGACAATGGAATCGATAAGCGAGAAGCTGCTTGTTTTCTCCAAAAAGTTGGACTTGAAAATATCATTAAAAGTAATCGTTTCCATGAAAGTACGCCTCCAGATTCACATTAGAATACTTCGTTAACTGTACATGCGGCTTAGCTGATATTTGGAGTATGCCTCCGTGCGCCGGTTGCCGATCTGCAGCAGTTTTTTGATGATATCGGGCATGTATTCATCATATTTGATCTCCAGCACGACGAGATCCGGCTCGAGCGCAGGCGCCATCGGCACATTCGGGTTCAGCAGATCGTGGTTGCGATTGCTTGTACGAATGTTGCTGTCGAAGGTGACCCGCACATTGCCGTGCGGGTAGGTGAATACCTCGCGTTCGTAATCTACGATGGTGAGCGGCTTGAGCTGATAGCGCTGCATCTGCAGATGCAGCTCCCGGATGAGCGGACGTTCATCCTCCGACATCCAGGCGATGTCGCCCTGCCGCATATGCTCGTACTCCTCCGCCGCGATGCGGCATTTCTCTTTGAACGTTTGATTGTTGCGCTTGCTCTTTTTCTCCAGATGGAGGAGATTGCTGTTGTGGTCGTAGAGCCGAACCCGGTATTTATCCCTCGCGTACAGCCCTTCTTTTTTCTGGATCAGCGCTTTGTTGTCCAAGTTGTCAAAGTAGACGCTGCGTACCAGATACGTGCCGCCCGGACCCGCATGGGGGTCGCTTCGCATGACATGCCGCAATCCGCTGCGGAGCAGGTGGCAGTCGAGCCGTGTGATGGCGTGCTTCAGCTCGCGCCGGCCCTTCGGATACGGGTTGCGATCCTTGATCATTCCTGGTCCTCCATTTCATGTGTAAGATAGGTGGGCATGGATTAAATTATAGTCTTGCACCTTAAAGAAACCTTAACAATGGCGGAGCGTCATCCGGAGGAAGACAAATGAAAAAGGCTGTCCCGGCGTCATTGCATATGACGGAGGGACAGCCTGTTTGTGGTATTAGCGCAATGGCAGGCGGATGCGGAACACGATACCCTTGGTCTCCTGGGGGACGGCTTCGATCGTGCCATGGTGGGCGTCGACGATCCAGCGCGCAATGGAGAGGCCAAGCCCGGAGCCGCCTTGCTCGGCAGAACGGCTCCTCGCCTTGTCCTCGCGATAGAAGCGGTCAAACACCGATTGCAGATTTTCGGGACGGATGCCGATGCCGGTATCGCTCACCTCGATTAGCAGGCGATGCTCGTCGCGACGGGCGAGTACGCCGATGCTGTCGTCCTCGGCAGTATATTTGAGCGCGTTGTCCAGCAGGATCACCATAAGCTGATGCAAGCGGCCCGGGTCGGCCTCGATGACAAGTTCCGGCTCAAGCGACGTCCACAGGTGCTTGTCCTGACTTTCGGCGATCTCGGCGTAAGGCTCGCAGATTTCCTTAAGGAAGGGTTCAAGCGGCAATTTCTTTTTCTCCAGTACCGTCTCGGCCGAATCGGCACGCGCCAGCGTCAGCAGATCGGCTGTGAGCTTGGAGAGACGCCGCGTCTCGGAGAGGCTGACGGCGATCGGTTCGAACTTGTCGACGATCCGCTCCTGCGGCGAGGTGAGGAGCAGCTCCAGCTTGTTCTGGATGATCGTCAGCGGCGTCCGCAGCTCATGCGAGGCGTTCTCGACGAATTCGGTCTGCTTGCTCCAGGAGCGCTGGATCGGTCGCATCGTGCGGCTCGACAGCAGCAGACTCGTGACGATCGAGAGCAGGATGAACAGCGCCGTGCAGAGGATGAGGATACGCTGGAAGCTGGCGACTGCCGCTTCCTCGGCATCGACGTTGATTAGCAGTTGCATCGCATAGACGCCATTCGTCGCTTCGGGATTGATGTAGATCAGCGTCCGATAGCGATAGCTGTCCTGGATCGTGATCGTACGGATCTCGTCTACGGCTTGAGGATTGTAGGCCAGATCGCTGAAGTACGTCTGATAAAGAGTGGAGCCGAGCTGATCCTGGTTGATGATCTGACCGTCCTTGTCCCAATGCAGCACTGTCACTCTCGGACTGGGCGGCATCGAGCCGTCTCCCGGGCGGAACGGCCAGCCGCCCGGGCCCTCACCCTGCGGACCGCCGCCTCCGCTCCCGCCCTGGGGACCGCCGCCGCGCATGCTGCCCGTGTCGGGGATGATGCCCCCAAAGTCTGCCGCCCGATCCGTGAAGCCACGCAGCTCCTGATCGGTCTGCGAATACATGCTGCGTTGCACCTGACTGAGGATGATCACGGCGAACAGGGCGAAGATGAGGGTGAATGTAATAAAGTTAAGGATCGTGAATTGCCGCCTTTGCTTGCGGAATACGAAGTTTTGGTCCATCCTAGGCCTCCTGGTCGCCTAGCATATAGCCTAAGCCCCGGAACGTGCGGATGTACCGGTCGTAGCCGGAGGACTTCAGATGCTTGCGGAGATGGCTGGCATACACCTCGACCACGGTCGTCGAGGTCTCGGATTCGAAGCCCCAGATGCGATCGAAGATCTGGTCCTTGGTCAAGATCGCGTTTTTGTTATGGACAAGATATTCGAGCAGCTCGAATTGCTTGCCATTCAGATGCAGCACCTCGCCATTAATCGTCGCCGTCTTGTTAAGGAGATTCAGCTTCATCTCCTTGAAGCCGAGCGTCTGATCCTTGAATTCGCCCGTTGCCCGGCGCAGGATCGCCTCAAGCCGCAGGAGCAGCTCCTCGCGGTGGAACGGCTTCACCAGATAGTCGTCGGCTCCCTCGCGGAAGCCCTTCAGCTTGTCGTCGATGCCGTCCTTGGCGGTCAGTATCAGCACCGGCGTGCGGATGCCCCGGCTGCGCAGCTCCCGCAGCACCTCGTAGCCGTTGCGATGGGGGAGCATAATGTCGAGGATGATGGCGTCGTAGATGTTTTGCTCGGCCTGATACAGCCCTTCATCGCCGTCGTAAGCTTGCGCCGTCTCGTAAGAGGGGCGCAGCGTATCGCAGATCGTCTTGGAGAGCTGAAGATCGTCTTCGATGATTAGCAGTTTCATGAGCGTTCTTCCTTTCGGTGATGTGACAAGTCGGGCTTCCCGCCCCGCTTTACGAGCGATTTGCGGACCCAGACGGCGTTGGCCAGCAGAAGCGCGGCCGATATAAGGAAGACGCCCTCGATACCGATGAAGCCGGAGACGGCGCCGCCGAACACGGGACCGATCATATTGCCGAGACTAAGTGTACTGGTATTGAAGCTGAACGCGCGGCTCTCCATGCCTTCCGGTGTATTAAGCCGGATCAGGGCGTTGACGGCAGGGATCAGACCGCCCAGGAAGACGCCCAGCAGGAAGCGGACGACTACGAGCTGGCCGACCGAAGTGACGAAAGCCTGAGGGATGAACATGATGGCCGAACCGACCAAAGCGACCCCCAGGATGCGCTCACCCCCGATCCGGTCGCTGAGCCTGCCGAGGACCGGGGAGGAGATCAGGTTGGACAGCCCCGTCACCGAACCGACGAATCCCGCCCAAAAGGCCAGATTCTCTACAGAGCCGTGCAACTGCTGAACGTAGAGCGGCATCAGCGGCATCGGAGAGAGCATGGCAAACTGGATGAGGAACGTGACGCCATACAGCGCCATCAGCTGCGGGACGTGACTCAGCTCCCGGAAGCCCTGCAGCACGGATACTTGCGGCTGCGAAGCGGCTTTCTCGCGATCAAAGCTTTCCTGAACCAGGAATGCGGCCAGCATGGTGGCCAGGAAGAGGAGTCCGCCCGTAATGTAAAAGATCGGCCGGAAGCCGAAAGCATCGGCCATCACTCCGCCGATGAACGGTCCAAGGATCGTACCTGCGATTGCACCGGACTGGAGCGTACCCATCGCGAACCCCATCCGTTCCTTCGGTGTTGTCGTCGAGACAAGCGCCACGGCCGCCGGATTGAACCCGGAGATCGTACCGTTGAGCATCCGCAGCAGCAGCAGCTGCCACGGGCTGGCCGCAAAGCCCATCAGCGTCATGACGATCGCCATGCCGAAGCCGGAGCGCAGCAGCATCACTTTGCGGCCGTAACGGTCGGCAAGCTTGCCCCAGAGCGGCTGGAACAGGAAGGAAGTGACGAAGTTGCCGGCGAAGATGACGCCGGACCAGACTGCAATCTCATGCGGGTCTGTCAGTCCCAGATCCTGCTGGAGATAGAGGGCGAGAAAGGGGATAATCATGGTCATGCCAGCCAGGACCAAAAACTGGCCGAACCACAACACCGCAAGATTGATTTTCCAACGTTCCATACAGACTGGGGCCTCCCTGTGAGCAAGTCGGTATCGCGATAGGACAGGACCGGCTTATTTTGAGATACAAGCGATTTCTTGAAATATAAGCGTATATGTTTTACACATCTACTTGGCTTCTATTTCTCCGGAATGAAACGCGCTGCGTCGGAATCGACCGTCCGCAGAGCTGCAACGCACTTTTCTTCCCATCTGCTTTCAGTTCGGAGAGCAAGCTGTTCCCAGTCCTTTAAGGACCACACTAGGCGTTTTTCTTATTGTTTAGGAAATTATGATTTTCGTCTCTTGTGGATAAGTTGTGCTCCCGGATGGATTGAATGCCACGCTCCATAACCAGGGGTAAAAAGTCACTTGAATCCGTTTGAATGGTTGGTCCGAATCAGTTGGCTCATGCCGGGGTGGTTGTCCCGAGAGCTGCTATTGTGTCTGCACTCCAAGCCAATCTGCGTTAGCAGATTTTGTTTTTAGGTTTATTATACCTCTTCAGAGTCCAGCAAAAAAAGACTCCTTTCGGAGCCTTGATTTTTATGTTTTCGGGGCCCCCGCAAAGTACCGGAGCAAGCTTCGCAGCCAAGCGGCACTTTTGGGGGATCTTTTAGTGAAGCGTCCGGTGATCGGTAATGCCATCCTCGGGTTTGCGGTTGTCGTGGATCAGCGGCAGCAGCTGTTCCTCATTGGCATACAAGTGGCCGTCCTCGATCTTCAGATCGAACTGTCCACCGCCAAAGGACGGGACGATCTCGATGCGGTCGGGCTTCATCTCCGGTCGCAAAAACGAGATATTGCCGATGACGACACTGTCGCCGAGTTCATACAGCAAATTATGTTTTCGTGCGATCTCCTCCAGCGTGCTCCATTCCAGGTGCGGATGTGTCATGTGCAGCGCTCCTCTCCATAGTTGCAATATTTTGTTGCAGTATGATTACTATTACCCAATTCCCGAGGGTTAAACAGCCGGATCGTGTGATCTATAATCTGACGTTAGGCTGTTGATTGTCAAACTATTGTCATACTAGATCGTTTATTGACGGTTGTTAGCTATAGCCAAAAAGGGCATAATGGAATCGAAGGGAATACGTGAGAAATGGGGAAAGTCGATGAGCTACAACGACCGTTTCATTCGGGCCTGCCGGGGGGAGAACGTGGACCGCGTGCCGGTATGGTACATGCGTCAGGCAGGACGTTATGATCCGGATTACCGCAAGATCAAAGAGAAATTCTCGCTGCTCGAGATTTGCAAGCAGCCGGAGCTGGCAGCCGAAGTGACGATGATGCCGATCCGCAAGCTTGGTGTGGACGCGGCTATTCTCTATTCCGATATTATGAATCCGGTCGCATCGATCGGGATTGATTTTGATATTGTTCAGAACGTCGGTCCTGTCATCCATAACCCCATCCGGGGAAAAGCCGATGTCGAGCGGCTGCGTCCGATCGATGTGGAGGGGGACCTGTCTCACGTACTGGAGACGATCCGCATTCTGGTCGATGAGCTCCAGGTGCCTCTGATTACGTTCGCAGGAGCGCCATTTACGATCGCCAGCTATCTGATCGAAGGCAGGCCTTCGCGCAACTATCTGCTCACCAAACAGATGATGTACAATGAGCCGGACGTATGGTTCCAATTGATGGATAAGCTTGGAGATATGGTCATTACGTATCTTCGTGCGCATATCGCCTCCGGCGGCAAGGCGTTCCAGCTGTTCGACAGCTGGGTAGGCTCGCTGGCGCCCCATGACTTCGAACGGTATGTGCTGCCGACGATCGAGCGGATCTTCCGGGAGCTGTCCGATCTGGATGTACCGAAGATCTATTTCCCCGGCGTCAGCTCGGGAGAGCTGCTGCCGAGCCTGCGGCAGCTGCAGGCGGAGATGATCGGCGTCGACTGGCGGATCTCGATCCGCGAAGGGCGCAAGCGGCTTGGCGGCCGGTTCGCCATCCAGGGCAATCTGGATCCTGTACTGCTGACTGCGCCGGAGGCGGTGCTTGAGGCGGAGGCCCGCCGTATCATCGATCAAGGTTTAGAGGTGCCGGGATATGTCTTCAATCTGGGCCACGGCTTGTTCCCGGAAGCTTCCTTGGACAAGCTGCGCCATCTGACCGAGTATGTGCACGCCTACTCGGCTGACAGGATCAAACAGCTCAGCAGAGAGGAGAGCCGCCATGTCTGATGCAACAATCGGAGTTTTGGTGATGTCATACGGCACCCCGGCCAGCCTGGATGATATCGAGAGCTATTACACGCATATCCGCCGCGGCCATCCGCCGACGCCAGAGATGCTGGCGGATCTGAAGGGACGCTACGAAGCGATCGTCGGCGGCGTGTTTCCGCTGCGGGAGAATACCGATGCCCAGGTCGCCGGACTGCAGGCGGTGCTTGAGCACACCGCACCCGGACGCTACCGCTGCTACCAGGGGCTCAAGCATGCCCAGCCTTACATCGAAGACGGGGTGGCTGCGATGGCTGCCGACGGTATCAAAGAGGCGGTAGGCATCGTCCTGGCGCCGCATTACTCCTCGATGAGCGTCGGCAGCTATATCAAGCGCGCCAGCGAAGCAGCGGCGGGGCAGGGCGTGAAGATGCGGTTTGTGGAAGAGTATCATCTCCATCCGAAGCTGATCGCCGCTCTGACCAGCAGGGTCGAAGCGGGACTGGCCAAGTTTGCACCAGAGACGCCGGCATCGGCTGTCAAAGTATTGTTCAGTGCCCATAGTCTGCCTGAGCGCATCCTGGAGATGAAGGATCCGTATCCGCAGCAGCTGCTCGCGAGTTCGGCGGCCATCGCGGAAGGCGCCGGTGTGACGAACTGGCAGTTTACGTGGCAGAGCGCAGGACGGACGCGGGAGCCCTGGCTTGGTCCGGATATACTGGATACGCTCCAGGAGGTGCGGACGCAAGGGACCGCACATGTGCTGATCGCGCCGATCGGGTTCGTATCCGATCATCTGGAAGTGTTGTACGATATCGACATCGAAGCCAAGGACGTGGCAGCCAAGCTGGACATGCAGCTGGAACGGATCGAGATGCTGAATACCGACCCGTTATATATGGAGACACTGGCTGAGTCAGTCTTGTCGGCACAAGAGAAAGGTTGAGTGCATATGCGGAGCAATGAACGTATCGATCGAATTGTCATTGTTGGCGGGGGGATCAGCGGTCTTAGCTCCGCTTTTTATGTGCTCCGTCAAGCCGAGGAGCAAGGCAGGAAGGTGCGGATTACGCTGGTAGAAGCGAACGACCATGTTGGCGGTCTCATCCAGACGCTGCGCAGGGACGATTTTGTCATCGAGCAGGGTCCGGATTCCTTCCTGGCCCGCAAGCTGCCGGCCATCGAGCTCACGCGGGAGCTTGGCCTTGAGGGAGAGCTGACGGACCAGAATGCCAGACAGAGCTTTATCGTTCGCGAGGGACGGCTGCTGCCGATGCCTCGGGGGCTTGTCCTCGGCATCCCGACCGACCTGGAGGCATTTATGGCGACGGAGCTGGTGAGCGAGGAAGGCAAGCAGCTGGCGCTGAAGGACCTTGAGCTGCCTGCCAGGCCCGCCGCGACGGCCGGCGACGACGATGAGTCGATCGGCGGCTTCCTGGAGAGGCGGGTCGGCACTGAGGTGATGGAGCGGCTCGCCGAGCCGCTGCTCGCGGGGATCTATGCCGCTGAGCTGCGCCAGCTCAGTCTGCAGGCGACATTCCCGCAGTTCCGCCAGGTTGAGCTGGCCCATGGCAGTCTGATCCGGGGCATGCAGTCCAGCCGACAGACGGCGCCGGTTCATGAAGACAAGCCTTCTCCGGCTGTCCAGACCAGCGTCTTCCTCTCCTATAAGAGGGGCTTGAGCACCTTGATCGAAGGTCTCGACGCCGCGTTGCAGTCGATCGACCGCCGGTTGGGGACGGCAGCTGCAGCGATCCGTGACCGGAGGGCCGAGGCAGAGGACGGCGGAGGCATGCGGGACGATGATCGTCTTGGATCGCCGCGCTACGCCATCGATCTGTCGGATGGCCAGTCGGTGGATGCCGATGCCGTCATCCTGACGGTGCCAGCATATCATAGTGCCGATCTGCTGGCACCGCTGGCGCCGGTCCCGGAGCTGGAGGAAATGCGCTACGTATCGGTGGCCAATATCGTGCTCGGCTTTGATGCGGCAAGCTTCGGCCGGGAGCTGGATGGCTCCGGGTTTGTGGTGCCGCGCAGCGAAGGGTATTCGATTACGGCTTGCACCTGGACTTCGGCAAAGTGGAGCCATACGGCTCCTGAGGATAAAGTGCTGATCCGGTGTTATGTCGGTCATGCCGGCGAGGAGACGATCGTTGAGGAATCCGATGAAGAGATCACGGCTCGCGTACGGGCCGATCTGTTGGCTCTGATGGGCATCGAGGTTGAACCTGAGTTCGTCGAGATCACCCGGCTGCGCCGGTCGATGCCGCAGTATCCGGTCGGCCATATCAGCCGGATAGCGCGCTTGCGGGAGCGGCTGGCGGAGCGGCTGCCGGGGATCTGGGTGACCGGCATGGCCTTCGACGGCGTCGGCATCCCCGACTGCATCCGGCAGGGCAAGGAAGCGGCGGCGGCAGTGCTGGCTGAGCTGGACAGCAGCAGGTCAACTGAAATGTCGGTGTAATCAAGCTTGGGGTGTCTCGAAAAGTAGGCTCGCTTACTTTTCGGGATATCCTTTTTTTGTGGGGTTATTTTGTATTATCCATGCAAAAATCGGCGTAGGAACACCGGTCTTATCCTGCTATAATAGGTGTAGTTCAAACCGTGATACATATAACGCCAATTGTCATTCAAAAGGAGCTCTCTCATCCATGCCTCGTTCACGCTCGGAACAATACCGACACCAACAACATCGCAAGCGTAAACGCCTGCGGCAGCTTTTGCTGCTTAACAGCGTCTTGTTCGTTCTAGTGCTGCTGCTCGGCATGTTCATCTGGCAACATCGCGACACCATTATCCAGCCTAGAGCCCATCCCCCGAGCGCTCAAGTCCCCGAGCCAGGCCCAGACATGGAAGCTCCGGCCGGCTCGGGTGGAGATCAGTCTGATCCCGATGCGGGAGATGGGAAGACGGAAGCGCCCGACGATGATGCGGCTGAGGAAGAGCCGGACCATGCCTCACCGGAAGAAGCGGGCACTCATGAGCCGGACATTCCGCAGGATCAGGAGCCGCTGCTGCCCGAGGCAGACGAGGAGGAAGTGCTGCTGTCGTTCGTCGGCGATATCCTGCTGGCCGGATCTGTGGAGAAGCTGATGCGCCAGCACGGCTGGGACTATCCGTATGCCAACGTGCTGTCGTATCTGGCGGATGCAGATCTGAGCGCTGGCAATCTGGAGAATCCGATTACACTCCGGGGGACACCGGCCGAGGACAAACAATACGTATTCAAAGGCTCTCCGGATTCGCTGCCGTTCCTGCGAGAGGCCGGCATCGACATCGTCGGCCTGGCCAATAACCATACGCTGGACATGGGTGTGGTCGGGTTGATGGATACGATGGACCATCTGGATCAAGCGGGCATTCCGCATGTCGGAGCGGGCGCAAATGATACCGCAGCCTTTGCTCCGGTCATCCTGGAGTCGCGCGGCATCAAGGTGGCTTATCTCAGCTTCAGCCGGGTCGTGCCTGTCGTGGAGTGGAAGGCCGAACGCAACCGTGCCGGTGTGGCCGAAACTTACGATCCTGCGCGGGCTGTAGCAGCGATCAAGGCGGCCAAGGAACAGGCTGATCTGGTCATGGTGATGGTGCACTGGGGCAAGGAGCGGGTCGATCATCCCCTTGATTATCAGCGAGAGATGGCGCGTGCGTACATCGACGCCGGCGCCGATCTGATCATCGGCTCCCATCCGCATGTGCTGCAAGGATTCGAGCAGTATAAAGGCAAATGGATCGCCTACAGTCTGGGCAACTTTATCTTCAACATGACAGCTACGCCTGCTACGGCTGACACCGGAGTGCTGGATGCCCGCTGCACGCGTGACGGGGAGTGCAGGCTGAAGCTCCATCCGATGCGCCAGGTCCAGTCTCAGCCGACGCCGCTTGCAGGGGCGGATGCGGCGGCGCTGCTGCAGCGGATCTCGGCGCTTTGTTACGACGCTGTCATCGACAAGGATGGCAATATTATAGCCCAATAGGCCAGAGAGGAAGGAGGCACGCGTTATGGGTAACTGGTGTGTCGCACACCGCGGCGCATCGGGGGAGGCTCCCGAGAACACGATGGCGGCCTTCGCGCGCGCGATGAAATACGATGCCCTGCAGTGGATCGAGCTGGATGTCCAGCTCTCCCAAGACGGGATCCCTGTCGTCATCCATGACGACAAGCTGAACCGCACAACCGGCAGCAAAGGCTTCGTCGGGGATAAAACGGCTGCTGAGCTGCAGCAGCTGGACGCCGGGAGGTGGTTCGGCCGTTCATTCTCCGGAGAGCGCATCCCGCTGCTCGAAGAGGTGATCCAAGCAACCGTCGGACGCTGCAGGCTCAACGTTGAGCTCAAGACTTACGGCGGCCGCTATCCGGGAATGGAGGAGCGGGTGGTCGAACTGCTGTACAAATGGAATCTGCAGCATGATACGGTCATCACGTCATTTGATGACGCAGCGCTGCGGAGAGTACGCAGCCTCAGCTCGGAGATCGGCACGGGTCTGATCATCGACGGCGCCCCTGCCACACTGCTGGATAGGCTTCGGCAGCTGGGCTGCAGCTTCCTGTCGATCGGCTACCGGTCGATTACCGCAGCGCGGATGGCCATCTTCAGGCAAGCCGGGATCCAGGTGATGGCATGGACGGTCAACGATCCTGTCGCGATGCGCAAGCTCGCTGCGATCGACAGGACTGTGATGATCTGCACCAATTATCCTGACCGGTGGGAGCGGGCGATCGGACAGGGCACCGGCTTGCGGCGCTCATGAGAGGACGGGATAAGTAACACCATCCTAGCAGTCGCTATACTGCTGGCGCACCGAGAGGAGCGCGGGCAGCTGCTCCAGTAATACGTCGACAATCCGCGGATCAAAGTGGCGGCCGCGCTCCTCCCGCATCAGCTCAAGGATTCGCCCCAGCTCCCAGGCAGGCTTGTAGACACGTTCGCTGCCGAGCGCGTCGAACACATCGGCGACAGCAGTGATCCGGGCGAACAAGTCGATCGTCTCTCCCCGGAGCCCTCGGGGATACCCGGCACCATCCCAACGCTCATGATGCTCATAGGCGATCCGGGCTGCATAGCGGAGCAGCCGGCGGCCGGACTTGTTCAGGAGATTATAGCCGATAACCGTATGCTCCTTCATCTGATCATATTCTTCTGCCGTAAGCTTTCCGCTCTTGTGCAGGATGCTGTCGGGGATTGCTACCTTGCCGATATCGTGCATGGGCGAGGCCATCTTGAGCAGCTCGGCCTGCTCGCGTGAGAGCCCCAGACCAAGGGCCAGCAGATAGGAGTACTCGGCAACCCGTTTGACATGATTGCCGGTCTCTCGGGATCGGCTTTCGCCGATTTCTCCCATCGCTAAAATAATCTCCCGCTGTGTGGCGACGATCTCTTCATGCAAAATGACCGATTCGAGCGATTTGCCGGCATAGGAGGCGGCCAGGGTCAGGTATTCCAGATCTCGGGTCGTAAACACCGCATCTGACGATCGTTTGTTCACCGCCTGATAAGCACCCAGGATGTTGCCGTCATTGCCTACGAAGGGCACCGTGATGACAGTTCGGGTGACATAATGGCTTCTCTGGTCATTGTCCGCGTTGTGCCGATCGTCCGCTGCAGCATCTTCGATCAGAAGAGATTCGCCGGTTGCGATGGAGTGCCCGACGAATCCGGAGCCGATCGGGACCCGGATCTCTTCGCTGCCGTGGGCGACAGTGGTGAAGAGCTCCTGCTTCTGATGATCGATCAGCCAGACGGCGCAGCGGTCGGAGAGGATCATCCGCCGACCCATGTCGGCCATGAGACTAAGCACGCGCTGGAGATTTCGCTCATTGGCGATTTGGGCTGTATAGTCAAAGATAATGCGAAGAATCTGGGCGGGCGGCAGTTCGTCAGGAGAGCCTGCCGATGAGTGCTGGAGGGAAACAGGTTGGCGCAAAGGATACACTCCTTTTTACAAGATTGGACGATGATTTATAGAAGGAGATGAGTAATACCGCACTATTCGACGTGAACAGCTCGAATCCTGCCGAATCTTAGCAACGGCAAGCAAATTTATGGGCAAGGGGGATCAAGATGCAGTGGTGGGTTGATCTTACAGAGTGGTGGTGGATACGGCTGCTGCTCGGGGCAGCCGGAAGCGCTGCGATAACTTGGTACGCTTATCGGCGCGATTCGCTGTCGCTATCAGGCGCCTGGTCTGCGGCAGTGATGGGCACGGCATATGTGACGTTTGGCGGGCCGGTATGGTTCGGCTGTCTGATCGTCTTCTTCATCACTTCCACCTTCTGGTCCCGCTGGAAGCGCCGGCACCGGGCCAAGCAGCAAGCTGAAGCCCGCTATGCCAAAAGCGGCCGGCGCGACGCAGGTCAAGTGTGGGCCAATGGCGGGCTGGGCCTGCTGCTCTGCCTTGGTCATGCAGCCTGGCCGGATCCGCTCTGGTTGTATGCTTTTGCCGGCGTGATGGCATCTGCCAACGCCGATACGTGGGCGACGGAGATCGGCGCGCTCAGCCGTACCGCCCCCAGAGCCTTGGTGGGCGGCCGCCCGGTCAGCACAGGCACCAGCGGCGGCGTGACACCGCTCGGCAGCGCAGCCGCCTTGGCGGGTGCGGCGGTGATCGGTCTTACTGCAGCCGCCCTGGGAGCCCTGGCCCCCAGCTCTCCTGGCGGGGATGCTGCCGGTACGCTGGCATGGTCTGATGCTGCAGTACTGGCTGTCATCGCCGCTGTGGCCGGACTGGCAGGGGCGTTCGCAGATTCATGGCTGGGGGCCGTCTGGCAAGTGATGTTCCGTTGCCCGGCATGCGGGACCGAGACGGAACGCGCCGAGCATTGCGGCAATCCGGCCGAGCGGATCCGTGGCTTGCGATGGTTGACCAACGACAGAGTCAATCTGCTGGCGTCGGCTGCGGCGGGCCTGTTGGCAGCGCTGCTGGGGCTCTGGTGGCTACAATAGACAGACGAAGAGCCAATCTGAGAGCAGCCGGATTGGCTTTTTGGCATGTGGAATTCATAACGCTTGACAAAGGTTATACAATGGATCTATACTTGCAATGACTAACCAGTCAGTCAGGAGGATGCTGTTAATTAGGAATATGTTCTTATACATAGACAACGGGAGGAATGAGCATGTCATTTTTGACCAGATTCAGTCTGAAAAATGCGGTGGCCATCATCATCATCGCCGCACTGCTGATCGGCGGGGGCGTCTACAGCTTCCTTACGCTGAAGTCGGATCTGCTGCCGGATATCGAGTTTCCACAGCTCACCGTAACGGCGGTCTACCCTGGCGCATCCGCAGTGGACGTTGACGGCAACGTCACTTCCGTACTCGAGGAACAGCTCAAGGGGATAGAAGGGCTCGGCAGCTTAACCAGCCAATCGCTGGAAAGTGTGGCGCGGCTGCAGCTATCCTTTCCGATCGGCACGGATATGGACAGTGTTACCCAAAGTGTGAACGACCGGATCTCCGGCGCTTCACTGCCTCCAGAGGTAAGTGCGCCGACGGTCAGCCGCTTTTCCTTTAGCTCCGTGCCCGTCGTCAATCTGGCATTGTTTGCCAACGGAGGAGACGATGTCGAGCAATGGGTGAGTGATGTGCTGCAGCCTGAGCTGGAGCAACTGAGCGGCGTCAACTCGGCTGCGCTGTCTGCCGTCTCGCAGACCTATCTGCAGATTACAGTGGATAAGGAGCAGGCCGTCCAGGCAGGCATCACACTGCAGACGATCCAGGAAAACATCGAAGGAGCCTTCTTCTCGTTTCCGGCGGGAGCCATGACCGAAGAGGCCGTCGTCGTGCCGATCCATATCGAGCAGAAGCTGACGACGCTTAGCGAGCTTGAGGCGTTGACGATCCAGTCTCCAGTAACCGGAGTGCCTGTCGCGCTGGCAGAGGTCGCAGAGATCGCCCCTATCGAGACTCGCAATGAACTCGCCCGCTACAATTTGACAGATAGCATGGCGCTGCTCATCAACAAGAAGCAAAATGCCAACACCGTCGAAGTGGCGGATAGCGTCATTGAAGTGCTCGACAAATATGAGGATCGGATATCTTACGTCATGATCTTCGATCAGGCCGAAGCGATCAAGAGCTCGATCAGCGAGCTGGTATCCAAAGGCTTGTTCGGCGCGTTGTTCGCTGCGATCGTTGTGCTGGTCTTCCTGCGCAATTTCAGAGCGACGTTTATCGCCGTCCTTTCGATTCCACTATCGCTCCTCATCGCTGCGATCTTTGTCAAATGGTGGGGACTTACCCTCAACGTGATGAGCCTTGCCGGCATGACTGTAGCAGTCGGACGTGTCGTAGACGACAGCATCATTGTCATAGAGAATATATACCGGAAAATGAAGCTTGAACCTGCAAAGGATCGCACCGAGCTGACCAAGGAGGGCACGCGGGAGATGATGAGCGCGATCCTGTCATCGACCATCACGACGGTAGTCGTCTTTTTGCCGCTTGGCCTGGTGGGAGGCATCACTGGCGCGTTTTTCCTGCCGTTCGCCCTCACGGTGGTTGTTGCTCTGCTGGCCTCGCTTATCGTGTCGATCACAATCGTACCCGTGCTGGCAAGGGTATCGTTCGTCAAGCTTCATGAGGAGACGAAGGATCCATTCTATGTTGACTGGTACTTGGCGGTTATCCGTTTCAGCTTGCGCCGCAAAGCGATCGTCATGGTATCGGCGCTGCTGCTCCTCGTCGGCTCCGGCGTGCTGTATCAGCTTAGCAATGTAGGCTTCGTCTTCCTGCCTAATGAGAAGCAGAAGATTCTCTCGGCTACAGTCGAGCTTCCGCCTTCGACGACACTGGAGAAGACAAGCGAGATCTCGCTGCTGCTGGAGCAGCAGCTGGAGCAGGAGCAGGAGAGGTATGCCAAGCGGTTCGTCTCGATCGGCAGCTTCGATTTTGCTACAGGCTCCTCGCTGCCCAATCGGGCAGTGTATTTCATCGAATTGGCCGAAGGGATGGATACCGTTACAGAGATCGCCCGTCTTGAGTCATCGTTTCAGGGTATCCTGGACAGGGCTGCCCCCGCCGCCCGCTTCTCCATCCAGGAACAGTCGACAGGCGGCCCGCCTAGCAACAACAACGTCGATATCGATCTGTTCTCCGATGATCTGAGCAAGCTGGAGGAAGCTTCGGCCATGGTCGAAGCTCTGATGCTGGAGCGCGGCGATCTGAAGAACGTCTCTAATAATATGCAGGAGAAGCAGCAGCAGTGGTCTGTTCAGCTGGATCATGCTAAAATGAAAGCATATGGCCTTTCTCCCTATATGGTACTCGGCCTCGTATCCGACCGTACGGGACCGGTGGAAGCCGGTACGCTGATGCTTGACGGCTACTCGAGAGAGCTGCGGCTGGCATATGATGAGCCGCTTCAGGGCAGGGGAGAATTGGCATCGATCATGCTGGTTGGCGCAGCCGGGCCGGTGGCGTTGGAGGAAGTAGCAACGATCGAACAGACAGAAGTCTATACGTCGATTCAAAAGCTCGATGAGCGTGTATATGCTAGAGTATCCGCGGAAGTGGTGGGCAACGATGTGCGCGCGGTTTCCAGCGACGTCACCGAGAGGGTCCGGGCGCTGGATTTGCCGGAGGGCGTATCGCTCGAATCCGGAGGCGGCAGTGACGAGACGGTTCAAACCTTCATCGATATCGGGATCGCGATGCTGATTGCTGTCGGTCTTGTCTATCTGACGATGCTGATCTTCTTCGGCCAGGCTCGCGTGCCGTTCATCATCATGACATCGCTGCTGTTCGTCCCGATCGGCGCGCTGCTGGGACTGGTGATCGCCGGAGAGCCATTATCGATGAGCGCGATGATCGGTCTATTGATGCTGATCGGTATCGTCGTCACCAATGCGATCGTGCTTGTCGACCGGATCAATCATAACCGCCGTGCAGGCATGACGATCCGCGATGCCTTGATCGAATCGGGCAAGACCAGGCTGCGGCCGATCCTGATGACGGCGATTGCGACGATCGCAGCTCTGCTGCCGCTCGTATTCTCCACACCGGAAGGCGGACTGATCTCGAGAGGCCTGGCGGTTGTCGTCGTCGGAGGTCTGACGACATCGACACTGCTCACGGTTGTATTCCTGCCTGTCGTCTACGAGCTGGCCTTCCACAGGCAGCACCGACGTGAACAAAATGCCCGGACTGCACTCCGGTAATGTACCAATAGCAAGGAGGGGTTGGATGTGAGCGCCGCACCGGGCGAGAAGTGGACGATCATCCTGGATGCTGCCTACAGGCTTTTTGGCACCAAAGGGTTTTATGAGACGAAGATGTCTGAGATTGCTGATGAGGCAGGTATTGCCAAAGGAACGCTTTACCTTTATTTCTCCAGCAAGGAGGAGCTGTTCACCGCGATGACGAAGCGGGATCATGACCGGTTCCTCAGCCAGCTGCAGCGGATGCTGCAACCGGATAATAGTCTCCAGGAGCAGCTGCATGCCGTTGCTTCGCATCACCTATCCTATTATTTTGGCGTGAAGAACTACCCGCGGCTGTTCTTCCAGGCTCCCAACAGCGACCAAGCGCTGATGGAGATGATGCATGCTTTCCGGCGAAACTATATGTCGATCATAGCTTCGATGCTGGAAGCGGCCGGCATCGAAGAACCGCATCTGCATGGGGCATCGTTTATCGGCATCCTGGAGGTATTCAAGATGGATATCCTGACGGCCAAGACGTTCACGGATGCCGATCTCCAGCGGCGGATCGCCTTTGCGGTCCGGCTCTTCCATGACGGCTGCGGGGGGGCGCTCAGGGAACAAAGGGAATCTCCGTGACGGGGATGCGAATAAGCATACAAAAAAACGGTACCCGGATAGGTCTCCGGGACCGTTTTTTTTTGGCGTGTTCTGCCGATGAGCTTACTGGCCTTTCTCTACCAGCTGTTCCATCTGCGAGATCAGGTCCTCGAAAACGCTCATGGCTTGGCTGATCGGCTCCGGCGAAGACATATCCACACCGGCTTTCTTCAGGATCTCGATCGAGTAATCGCTGCTGCCGCTCTTCAGGAAGCCGAGATAACGCTCGACTGCCGGTTTGCCTTCGTCCAGGATCTGTTTGGAGAAGCTCGTCGCTGCGGAGAACCCGGTCGCGTATTTATAGACATAGAAGCTGGTGTAGAAGTGCGGGATCCGGGCCCATTCCATCTCGATGTCCTGATCCACGACCATTTCTTCGCCATAATACTTCACGTTCAAGTCATAATAGATTTTGCTCAGCTCCTGCGGTGTCAGCGATTCGCCGCCGGCGACTTTCTCGTGAATGATCTTCTCGAACTCCGCGAACATCGTCTGGCGGAACACGGTCGTCCGGAATTGATCGGCATAATAGGTGAGCAGATACATCTTCTCTTTCGGATCCGTCGATTTCTCCAGCAGGTAGTGCATCAGCAGCGCTTCATTGAGCGTGGAGGCGACTTCTGCCAGGAAGATGGTATACTGCGCATCCCGGTAAGGCTGTTCCTGATCCGAGTAATAGGAATGCAGGGCATGCCCCATCTCGTGGGTCAAGGTGAACATGCTGTTCAGATTGTCCTTATGGTTGAGGAGGACATACGGATGGGTGCCGAATGCTCCCCAGCTGTAGGCGCCGCTGCGCTTGCCTTCGTTCTCATAGACATCGATCCACGATTGGTCGAAGCCCTCCTGCAGCACCTTCAGATAATCTTCACCCAGCGGCTTGAGGCTTTCTTTGACCAGGCTTTTCGCCTCATCATAAGCAATGTCCATCTTGAACTCTTCCACGAGCGGTGCGAACAAGTCGTACATATGCAGCTCATCGACCTTGAGCAGCGATTTGCGCAGCTTCATATACCGGTGCATCAGCGGCAGGTGATCGTGGATGGTGTCGATCAGGTTCGTATACACTTCCTCGGGAATGTTGTCTCCGAATAATGACATCTCCAATACGGAAGAATATTTGCGCGCCCGGGAATAAAAAATGTTTTTGGTCACGTTCGCGTTCAGGGTCGCGGCCAAGGTGTTTTTCATTTTGCCGTAAGTCTCGTACATTTTCTCGAACGCTTCCCGCCGGACATCGCGGTTTTTGCTCTCGAGAAACTGAATGTATCTGCCGTGCGTAAGCTCTACTTCCTCGCCGTTCTCATCCTTGACCTTGGGGAATTTGAGGTCGGCATTGTTGAGCATGCCGAAGATCGTACCCGGCGCCTGAGCCACATTGCCGACCTGGGCGAGCAGCATTTCCTCAGACTTGGAGAGGGTATGCTCCTTTTGTCTGCGCATCTCTTTGAGCGTCGAGCGGAAGGGGGCAAGCTCGGGATCGGCGATGAAGGCTTCCAGTGTCTCGTCCGGCAAGGATAGCACCTCCGGTGAGATGAAGGAGGTGGCTTCGCTTGACTGAACGCTCAGCTTTTTGCTCTTGTCCGAAAGCGCCTGGTATTCGGGAGCGGCCATGTCCTCATGATGCCGCATATTGGCATAGACATACAGCCGCTCGACATGCAGGCTCAGTTCATCTTCAAGTGCAAAGCAAGCCTTGAGCTGTGCCGCATCGTCCAGTTTGCCTTCATACTGGGCGATTTTTTGGATCGCTTCTGTTGCTTGCGCAAATTCTTTGTCCCAGTCGGCTTGGCTGGCAAAGAGATCTTCCAGCTTCCAGCGGTGCTCGGGCTTGGTCTCGGACCGTTTGATAACAGCGTTCATGGAATTCCTCCTCAAAGTATGTATATAATCGCCTGCGCTGGCGGCGGGTAGACGTTCCGCAGGCTGGTGCACACTTGCAGGCTGGATCAGACTTATCGACAGGCAGAGAGACAGGGTCAGAGGCCACTTGTTCACGGAGTATCACATCTCCTCCACACAGTTTGCCCTAGTATGCACTGCCTATCGGCAAAACATGAGCAGGATCGCTCACGGAGTCAGGGAGCAGTCGAACCCATCGTAAAGAGACTGTAGACAATCAGGAAAAAAGCGAAGGCAATCAGCAGGATCGATGCGATCGCCATGCCGCGACGCAGCCTGGCCGGGATCGATTCGCGATAGAGCATGATGACGCCTCCCAAGACAAAGGCGGAAACGATAAAAATGGCGGTAGCTGTCGTGTTCATCTGTTCCTCCCGTGACTGGATTAAACTTCTTTCAAGGCGGCGATGATCGCTTCCCGCTCCTGTTCCCTGCCTTCGTAGTCCTCCGGCCGGTAACGGTTCTCCGCCCAATGCAGCAATTGCGGACGGCTGAGGAACTCATGGCAATCCTCGCCCCATTGGTCGGAGATCTCGCGGACAACCAGTGTTTTGCCCCGCACTTCGACGGTCAGCATATTATAATTGTCGGTTTTGTAGATGACATGTTTCTTGAACATCGGTCGTCACCTCGATTCTTTGAGTTTGTATTTTATCATATCGAACAATGGGGGCCTTGCGCAACTTCGTGATCAAAAGCGGATTAATCGACGAAGCGGAGGATCTCGTCGATCTCTTTACGCGGCAGCTTCCCCGGTGTGACTTCGGGATAGCCGAGAGCGATCACCATATTAATCTGGCGGCTCGCTTCGATATCGAGGTATGCCTTGAGCTGCTCCTCAGCCAGCAATACAGGGCCTGTCATCGGGCAGGTTGCCAGTCCCAGAGCGTGAGCGGCGAGCATAAGGTTCTGCGAGGCCAGACAGCTGCTCTTGATGCCTTCTTCCCGCCATACCTCTTCGGGAGCCAGCTGGATCGGGTCAAAGATCTTCTCCCTGAACTTGGATGTATAGGGCGTAGCTAGACAGATGATCAATACAGGGGCATTGGAGAAGGCGGTGGCATAGGGACCAAACGATTTGAGCAGCAAGCGGGCTTCCCGAACCAGCCCGTCCCCTTCGGCTGCGGCAGCCCGTCCCCGAAGCTGTTCCCAGGTCATCTCCTCGATTGTCCGGATCGTCTCGGGCCGGGTCACGGCGATGAACTCCCAGGTCTGCGAGTTGGTATCGCTGGGTGCATAACGCGCGCAATCGATCAGCTCGCGGATCAGCTCCTTGTCCACAGGACGCTCTGTAAAGCTGCGCACGCTGCGCCGGTCATGGATAATGTGTTTCAGTTGTGCATAGGTTTCGTGATTCGTCACGCGTCACCATTCCTTTTACCTTTATTATAATAGAAATTGTTCAAAAAGGGTCCATGCTTCGCAAGCTGCGCTGACAATTAGCGGCTGCGCAGATGCTTGACGAGAAAGCCTGCTGCCGCAAACAGCGAGAAGGTCATGCCAGCCTGGAAGAAGAGCGTGGGCCCGTGCTGTTCAATGACGAAGCCGCCTACCGTGCCTGCCAGCAGTCCGGCGAACCCGGTCCAGACGACGGCATAGACAGCCTGGCCCGAGGAGCGGTATTCATCCGGAATAAGTACCGACAGATAACGCAGCGCGGTGGAAAAGAAGACCCCGAAGGTAATGCTGTGCATCCCCTGGATCAATACCATCCACTCCGGTGCAGTCGCGATACTAAGCAGCCAGAACCTCAGGGCGTAGGCGACGCCGGCGAAGGCCAGCAAGGGCAGCTCCTTGAACCTGTGGCCATACTTGCCCAGCAGATAGAGCACCGGGATCTCGCTGGCAGACGAGATCATCCATGCCGTGCCGATCATCGACTCGCTGGCCCCCATCTGACGCATGATGATGGCGAGGAAGCCTTCATTCATCCGGTGGGCCACCGACAGCACGAGGATCAGCAGGAAGAACACGACGATCTGCGGCTTGCGGATCAGCATGAAGAAGCCGGAGAATTCCATCTTGCGCAGCGAGCCGTGATAATCTCTCAGCAGCAGGGACAGCACTAGGGCGGCCACTATGGAGCCCATCGCAATATACATCGTGGAGCCCAAGCCCGATCCGCTGTTCTGCATAAATTGTCCGATCAGCAGCGCCGCGACCGAGAAACCGATCGACCCGAAGATCCGGATCGAAGGGTACCGGCGTCCGGTATGCGGCTCGGACAGCAGGATGAGACTGTCGTTAAGCGAATTGACCGGCGTCTGGAAGAAATAAAAGCCTCCCATAATGAAGCAGACCAGTACAAAATGACTGACCGGAAGCAGCAGCGCAATCATGATCAGTTGCCCGGCAAGGAGCAGCGTGAGCAGCTTGCGGATCGTCCGGTATTTGTCGCTGGCCAGCCCCATGATAAGATTGGCGAAGATCGAGACGCTCGGACCGATGGAGTAAAGGATGCCGACTTGCTGCTCCGAGTACCCGCGGTCATAGAAGTAGAGCGGAAAATACGAAACTACCACAGCCATAACGGTGTAGAAGGCAAAGCTGAACATACGCAGCCGCCATGCGTCCCGTGTGGCTGTCGCTGACAGCTGCGGCTGCTGCGGGATTTCGTTGGGTGCAGACATGATGTGCGTTTCACTCCCGAGTTATCGTTGATTCCCTGCGATGACGGTATCCATCGGTTTGATAAACCGGAGCGCTAATGCGACGAAGCCGAATTCGGCCAGCATGCCTACGGATTGTGCCCAGGCGCCGATCGCGCCGTTCCACTCCGGGGTCAGCCAGATCAGAAGCAAAAGTGTCAACAGGGTAAAGGTAAAGTTGGCGGCCTGCGAACCGAAGATGAGCCGGGTCTGCCCCCGTACCATAACCAGACCGTTCAGCGCATCAAGCCACGGCATGACCAGCGTCAGCAGCACAAACGCTTTGAGCGACTGCAGTGTTGCCGCCTTCAGGTTGCCTTCCACGCCCATGACGTAGCCAAGGAACCATTCACCGGCCGGTGTATACCCCAGCACTCCGATCAGCGCTGCGGGCACAAATCCGGTCATCAGTGTGAATTTGCGGACCGCCCCCGGATCAATCCGGTAAAAGTTAAGCACGATCTGATGAAAGTAACTGAAGAAGCTGGTAATCAGGCCGACGACGCTGGCAGCAACGGCAAAGGAGGCAATCGCCAGTACTGCGTCAAACGACTTGCCCAGCATCGCATTGATCGTCGGTCCGATCCAGACCGTAATGAGCGATGAGTAGAGCAGCGGCCGGTAGAACGTAAAAATCTCGCGGCGGCCTTGCACGGGATGATCGGGTGAAATCTCAGGCATCTTCTTGACCAGCGTTCGCCCTTCAGCGTAGCTCACAGCCGCTTCGATCATCATGCCGATCAGGAATATGATCGCACCAACCACGCCGCTGGTAATCCCGGTGCGGATGAAATACAGCGACACCAGGTACATGCCCAGCAGTCTGAAGGCCATCCCGATCGTCAGCCATTTGGTCCGAAGATTGTAGATAATCACGCCCTGATACAGGCAGCGGATGCCCGAGAACAGACTGACAAACATCAACACCTGGTAGATGTCGAGAATATCGCCGACCCGCTCCTGTTCCACGCCGAACAAATGGGTGAAGATCAGGGCGCCGAGCGGCGTATAACAGACGAGCAGACCCAGGAGGATGATGCTGGCAAACACCAGCTGGGCTACCTTGAGCATCGCTGCAAAAGAGCGGCGGTCTCTAATCAGGGCAGAGCAGGTCTGACGCAGCAGGACGGCCGGTCGCTCCGTCATGGTGATCAGACTGAGGGCGATCGCATAGCTTGCAATGATGCGCTCAGGCTCAGCGGCCCGGCTGAGCGTACTGTTAATAATGACATGGGAGATGGTCACCAGCGAGGCGGCCACTCCGAGCGGCAGAAAAAAAGACCATAATCGCTTCATGGTCACTGTCTCGGCAGGATGCGGATTCATAAGGTGCGGCTCCTTTTTGCTTTGCTTTCCAGTATATCACGTCGGACGTGAACTTTCTTGAAATTTTGGTTAACCGGGTCATAAGTACTGGATAAATGACGATTGAAATGGTACATTTAAATTTGTAGGTTTACAGGATTAGGGGATCCAGGAGGACCGGAAGTGAGAGCTGAGCGTAAATGGCAAGCACTGCCCGCCACGCCGGCGGGTCTGATGTTCCGGATGTACAAGCATGTGCTCCCCGAGGTCGACAGAGAACTGTCGTATTGGGAGTCACGGGCAGGTGAGATTCCGGACGAGGAGCTGCGGACGCAGGCGCTGGGCAGCATCCGCACCAAGCGCTTCCACTGCCAGGGAGGCGCGGTGTATGCCGCCGCCGATCCCGCCAGCCGCCCGCAGCTCGTATCGCTGATCGTCGCATTGCAGACGATCAGCGACTATCTCGATAACCTGTGCGATCGCAGCAGTTCGCTGGATCCGGCTGATTTCCGGCTGTTGCACCAGGCGATGCATGATGCCGCAGCCCCGGGTAGAGGCCCTGTCGACTATTACGGGCTGAGGCAGACTGCCGGAGATGGCGGATACCTCGCGGAATTGGTCGTTACCTGCCAGCGCAGCTTGGCGGCGCTGCCTTCATACCGAGTCGTTCTGGAACCTCTTGAGCGGCTCATCACGCTGTACGCCGACCTGCAGGTGTACAAGCATATTGCGCCTGCACTGCGCGAGCAGCGGTTAAGGGCATGGTGGCAGGGGCATCAGGAAGCGTGTCCCCACCTGCATTGGTACGAATTCGCGGCAGCTGCAGGCTCGACGCTAGGCATGTTTGCCTTGTTTTTGGCAGCGGCGCAGCCGGCTCTGGAGCAGGAGGAAGCTGTCGCTGTCAGTCGCGGTTATTTCCCTCATGTCAGCGGGCTGCACATCCTGCTCGATTATTTGATCGATCAGGAAGAAGACCGCCGTGAGGGGGACCTGAACTTTTGCGCGTATTATGAGGATACCGCCACACTGACTGACGGGCTGGAGGAGATGGCGGCGCGGGCATTGGCGGACGTTCAAGCGCTGCCTGCGGCGCGATTTCACCGGATGGTGATCGAAGGTCTGCTGGCGCTCTATCTCTCGGACGCCAAAGTCCGTGAGCAGGAGGACGTCCGACACATTTCCAGAACGATCATGCGGCGCAGTCCGCTTGCCAGACTGTTTTTCTGGATGAATAGCCGATATATTCGCAGCAAGAGTAAAGAGTAGAAGGATTTTAAGCATTCTGAGGAGGAAAAGCAAGATGTCAAATGTAAAAAAGATTGCAGTATTGACCAGCGGCGGCGATTCGCAAGGAATGAATGCCGCTGTAAGAGCAGTGGTGCGGAGCGCTCTGTATCACGGTATTGAAGTGTACGGCGTACAGCGCGGTTACCAGGGCCTGATCAATGGGGATCTGCGTCAGATGGATCTGCGCAGCGTGGGCGACATCATCCAGCGGGGCGGTACGATTCTACAGACGGCAAGATGCAAGGAGTTTCTCACGCCTGAGGGTCAGCAGCGCGGGGCGGATGTGCTCAATGAAAGGGGCATCGACGGCCTGGTCGTCATCGGCGGCGACGGCTCTTACCAAGGCGCCCAAAAACTGAGTAAGCTCGGCATCAAGACGATGGGTCTGCCAGGCACCATCGACAATGACATCCCGTTTACGGATTTTACGATCGGTTTTGATACGGCTGTCAGTATCGTGGTCGATGCGATCAACAAGCTGCGCGACACGATGACCTCGCATGAGCGCTCCTCGATCGTCGAAGTGATGGGGCGTCATTGCGGTGATATCGCGCTGTATGCGGGACTCGCGAGCGGCGCCGAGACGATCCTTGTTCCCGAAGCGGCTTATGATCTGGATGTTGTCGCCAACCGGATGCACGAGAACTTCCAGCACGGCAAGCGTCACAGCATCATCCTGGTCGCCGAAGGCGCGGGCAAGGGCGAGGACGTCGCCCGCGAGATCACCGAGCGCAACGGCATCGAGCCGCGCGTGACCGTGCTGGGCCATATCCAGCGCGGCGGCACGCCGACGCATAATGACCGGATTCTGGCCAGCCAGCTGGGCGACTTCGCCGTTCGCAAGCTGATGGAGGGCGACTCCGGCAAAGGCTGCGGGATCATCCGCGGGGAATATGTCGTCACTGACATCGACAAGGTTGTCAGTACCAAGAAACCGTTCAATACCGAGCTGTACGAGCTCGCATCCCGCCTCTCGCAATAACCGGCAGCTGCCTGATCGGTCAGCCGCCAGGAAAGCGCCAAAAAACCTCTCTTCGCCCGTTATGAACCGCTGCAGGCTCATACGGACGGAGAGAGGTTTTTACATGTACAGCTCGCTTGGGCGGTGCGTTAATCGTAGATAACACCCGCTGTGTAACGGTTGCTTGCGTTCCAAAGCAGATATTCGTCGATCCCGGTGTCTTTGAGCGCCTGGATCTGTGCCTGGACTTCTTCTTTGCCGTAAGGGATATAATGCCCCTGGCCGAGCCAGCTCGCCGTGAAGTCCTGTATCCAAGGCCGGATTACGGGCTTGTAGTGACCGATCGGATCCAGCTTCTTGTGCGTATCCAGCATAGAGCCCTTGATCGTCTCATAGGGCGCCTTGTCAGGCGCTTGCTGACCGAACCAGCCGGTGCTGTAATGGCTGGGGTAAACCATGGGGGAGATGACATCGACATGCTTGGAGAGCTTGACGAAGTCCTGACCGATGCCTTCGGCTGCAGGGACCGAAGCCGCATAGCCGAATATATCGACGGAGACGCGGATGCCCATCGGCTCCAGCTGTTCCCGGGCATACTTTACGAAGTCGGCAACGATCTGCACACGTTCTTCCTCCGTTTTGTCGAACGTGAGCGAGTCGGCTCTGTTCTCGAAGCCCTCGGGAAACCGGACATAGTCAAATTGGATCTCCTGAAACCCCAATCGTGCCGCTTCTTTGGCCACGGCAATATTATAATCCCATACTTCCTTGCGGTACGGATTGACGAAGCTTTCCTTGCGACCGTTCTGCCAGACCTTCCCATCCTCCTGTACAAACGACAACTCCGGGTGCTTGGCTGCCAGCACACTGTCCTTGAAAACGACGATGCGGGCGATCGGATACACCTTGTGCTTCTCGAGCCGGTCCATCAGCGCTCCGATATCGGCGATATTTCGGCGTGTCTCGCCGAGCAGAAGAATCTCCTCGTTGTCCGATGGATAGGTTATGTACCCGTGGTCGTCCTTGATATCGATGACCATACTGTTAAGAGCGCTGTCATCGATCAGCTGCAGCAGCTGATCCATCCGCTGGCCACCCGCACTATGGGAAGTGACGTAGATGCCTTTGACGAGAGGGGCATCCGGCTGCGGGTCCGTTTTGACGAAGATATCGGGCTGCTGCGCATCCGGCTGCTCTTCTTCCCCGAATGCTGTCAGTCCGGGTATGGGAGCTAGCGAGTGCAGCAGCGGCTTCGTATGATCCCCGGGTGATCCGCCGAGCAGGCCGTAGAGGACTGCCAGCATTGAAAATATAAGTTCCATGCTTCTCCTCTCCCATTAAGCGTATTGATTCCAGTATAGTCCAGTTGACGAGAGGGAGACAGAGGTCCTTCGTAGGATAAATGAAAAAGCTATTCCCGGTTTCCGCAGTGCGGCATCGGGAATAGCCATATCCTCATTGCAATAACACATTCTTCTGAACTTCACAAATACTGTGCTGCACGATCTCGATCGCGTCTTCCGGTTCAAGCACCGCCAGTCCGTCTCGCAGCACGATATTCAGTTGCAATTCGTTTGCTGTCAGGAATGAGTACATCTCCGGTGCAAGCTTCTCGACAATCCGCGATAGTGTTACCGTTTCATGATCCATCCTGCATCACCCTTCCCGCGAAAATTCTAAGAATTATCTGAGAAATGAGGGACTACCAGTGGCGTGAAACAAAGCATCGAGGATTGGTTATAGTATAACAGGAATGCTTCAAAAAACCTAGTCTTGCTGCCGCAAATCCATATCCGTCCCATATTCCGGGCCTTTCTGGCTGTTTGAAGCCGCAGAGGCGGCTATTTGCGAAATTCACCCATGACGCCCGCCGTCTCCACGATATTGACAAAGGCTCCCGGATCGAGCTCGGAGATCAACCGGCGCAGCTCGGAGAGCTCGTAGCGGGTTGTTACCGTCATGAGCATGTCCCGCTCCGCATCGGAGTAAGCGCCTCGGGTTCGGATGATCGTCACCCCTCGGGGGCGCTGCAGCAGACGGCCTGTCAGCTCCTTGGTCCGATTCGTGACGATAAATACGGTTACTTTGAGATGGCTGATGTGGAGCCAATCGACCATCTTGCCGGCAGCAAACATCGAGAGCATCGAATAGAGGGCAGGCAGCCAGTCTCCCGAGAGCAGACCGAGCGCCAATACCACAATCCCGTTCAGGAGGAAGATGAGACTGCCCACCGGCACATCCCTCTTGCGGGTAATAATCGAAGCGATAATATCAAAGCCGCCGGAAGAACCGCCCATTCTTAGCGCGATGCCGCTGCCTGCGCCAACGAGGATCCCGCCAAAGAGGGCGCCGAGCAGCAGATCCGGAGCAATCGGCTGAACCGGGAGTATCTTAAGTAATACGGTCGCTGACACGACGGAGAACATGCTCCAGAAGATGAATGGTCTGCCCAGCCGCAGCCAGCCCCAGACCAGCACGGGGAGATTGAGGGCAAAATATAGCCAACCGATATCTCCGCCCGTGGCATAACCGATGATCATGGCGACGCCTGACAGTCCGCCGCTCAGCAGGCCAAGCGGGATAAGCAGCATGTTGAAACCGAAAGCGACGAGCAGCGAGCCGGCAAGCATTGAGAGGACGGTAGCAGTCTTGCCTGGAATATTCATCAGTCTTCTCCTCTCCGGCTTGTGCGGCGGGCTGGGAGTCTTTCTAGGATGGCGCTTTCATAACCGCACTTGCCTTCATATAGGATGTGTATATAGGTGCCGCTGGTATTCATCGACATAAGTATGCTATAATGAACAGGATAATTTTCAAGTAAGACGCAGATAAAAAGGAGTTTGAGTACGTTTGAAAACATTTGCTGAATTCGGCTTGGAGCCAAAGGTTCTGCAAGCCATCACAGAGTTGGGCTTTGAGGAGTCAACCCCAATACAAGACAAAGCGATCCCTGTAGCCATCACCGGCAAGGATCTGATCGGCCAGGCACAGACAGGCACAGGCAAGACTGCCGCCTTCGCCATTCCACTCATCAATAAGATCCCGGTTTCCGAGGACCGTATCGTAGCTCTGATCATGACCCCTACACGGGAGCTGGCGATTCAGGTTGCGGAAGAGATCGGCAAGCTGTCCCGGTTTAAAGGCATCCGCTCGCTGCCCATCTATGGCGGACAGGATATCGGCCGCCAGATCCGCGCGCTCAAGAAGCGTCCGCAGATCATCATCGGTACGCCAGGCAGACTGCTGGACCATATCAACCGGAGGACGATCAAGCTTGACGATGTCCAGACCGTTATCCTCGACGAAGCGGACGAAATGCTGGATATGGGCTTCATGGAAGACATCCAGTCGATCCTGAAGCTTGTACCTGAAGAGCGCCATACGATGCTGTTCTCGGCGACGATGCCGCCGAATATCCAACGTTTGGCCCAGCAGTTCCTTAAGGATCCTGAGCACGTCTCCGTTATTCCTAAGAACATTACGGCGCCGCTGATCGATCAGGCATACATCGAAGTGCACGAGCGCCAAAAATTCGAAGGTTTGAGCCGTCTGCTGGACATGGAATCCCCAGACCTGGCGATTATCTTCGGACGCACCAAACGGCGGGTAGACGAGCTGAGCGAAGCGCTGCAGAAGCGCGGATACTCGGCGGACGGCCTGCATGGCGATCTCTCGCAGAACCAGCGTGACAATGTCATGCGCAAGTTCCGCGACGGCAGCATCGATGTACTCGTTGCCACCGACGTAGCAGCGCGCGGTCTGGACGTATCCGGGGTTTCCCACGTCATCAACTTTGACCTTCCGCAGGACCCGGAGAGCTATGTTCACCGCATCGGCCGGACAGGCCGCGCCGGCAAAGAAGGTACAGCATGGTCATTTGTAACGCCACGCGAGATCGATCATCTGCACTTTATCGAGCGTGTCACCCGCCAGAAGATCTCCCGAAAAGCGCTGCCTTCGCTGGCTGAAGCGATCGAGGGCAAACAGCGGGTCACGGCTGAGCGGCTGCTGGAGATTATCCAGTCCGAGGACTTCAATGAATTCAAAGGCACAGCGATTCAGTTGCTGGAACGCTATGATTCGGTTCATCTGCTGGCAGCGGCGCTGAAGCTGCTGACCGGCGAGAAGAAAGACGTCAACATCGAGCTGACGCCTGAAGATCCGATCCGTGCCAAGAAACGT
This sequence comes from Paenibacillus jepli, assembly GCF_047238105.1. Taxonomy (NCBI): domain Bacteria; kingdom Bacillati; phylum Bacillota; class Bacilli; order Caryophanales; family Paenibacillaceae; genus Paenibacillus; species Paenibacillus jepli. The sequence goes on along the minus strand of NZ_JBDFMD010000001.1, from coordinate 712,991 downwards.
CGTCCGGATGTCCGTACCAACGGGCGCCGCTTCTCCGGTTTCAATGACCGGGGACGCAGCGGTTCTGGCTACCGCGGGGGACAAGGTGGTGGCAATCGCGGCAGCAGTGGCGGCAGCGGCCGTGGCGGATACGGCAGCAGCCGGAGCAGCAGCTACGGCAGCGGCCGCGGCGGTTACACCGGCAGCCGTGACGGTGAGAGTCGCGGTGGCGAAGGACGTCGTCCACGCAGCTCCTCCGACGATTATGTAAACAACTAATGACAATAACCGGGAGTTGATCCATGGCCTCGCATCTGAAGAGATGCATGGCCGTGGATCCCCGGTTTTCGTCATGCGGCGATTAGGCGTTTAGTAAAGAAACGTCCGGCTGATGATGACAAGCAGGATGAACAATACAAGGATTGTTCCTGTCGAAGTTGCGAAGCCACCGTATCCGCCATATCCTCTTTCGCTCATGCGGCAACCTCCTTTGGGTGTTGGTTAGGATTACACCTTATCTTATGGCCCTTAGGTGGCAGCCGTTTAGACGCTAGCCCACCGTATGACAAAATAGGCGCGTGACGGCTCGGCGGCTTGCCAGAACGACCTATGAGAACGTTTACGAATCTTGCCGGCCGCTTGTGATAGTCCGAACAGTTTAGGGGGAGTCAACATGGAAATGAGAGGCCTCATGGGAGGCTTTTACAAAATCTCCGAATGGATCATGCGGCTGTCCGTGACGAATGTGCTTTGGATTATCTGCTCCATTCCGTTTGTATTTTTGCTTGTAACAGGGTTGTTTTTGTCGTCGACGGAGGATGAGCTGTTCACTGCTCTGATCATGGCGGCCATCGTCGCGCCGTTTTTCTTTTTCCCGGCTACTGCAGCTCTCTTTGCGGTTGCGCGGAAATGGGTGATGGGCGAGGTGGATGTGCCTTTGTTCAAGACCTATTTCCGGGGCTACAAAGAAAATTATCTGCAAAGCATGCTCGGCGGACTTCTTTACACGCTGTTGTTCGTCATCATGTACGTCAATTACCGGTTTTATATGAATGAGCTGACTTCGTTTCAGCTTCTCTCATTCGTTTTCATCGGGTTGATGGTCTTGTTGTTCATATCGATGTTCAACTATTTCTCCATGATGGTTCATTATCACATGAAGACGTTTCAGCTCCTCAAAAATGCAATTCTGATTACGATTGGCCGTCCCTTCCGCTCGCTGTCCACGGTGATCATGAGCGGCGCCGTCGTATTTATCAGCTTTCAATTTACCTTTCTCATCCCGTTCTTCATGGGGAGCATCATTGCCACCGTTTCCTTCTACAACTTCTTTCTGATCTACCAGAAGCTGCAGATGCAGGCCGAGAAAGCGGCGGCTGAAGAAGAGGCGAAGCGGTCGCAGGAAGAAGAAGAGGATTTGGAGCTGGCGCGGATGGACGGAGCATCCGTCAAGGACGAGTCCGAGCAGGCCAAGTAACAGTCTGGCGTTCAGTTTACTTTCACGTTTAAAAAGACTATAATAGCTATTACATCCTGCGGTGTGCGTTACGGCTTCACCTTGTTTTGAACCAATGGCTGTACTACGGGAGACCTAGATCGAGTCGCGGCTGTCATGCCCCCGAAAAGGGACTTCAAATGCGTCTCTGCGGTCACCCACCTGCGAGAGCGGGTTCAGAAACAAGCTAGCCGGACGGCATCAGCGGGGATGTTATAACAGATGCTCCGGCGATGGGCGCCGGATTTGACCTTAATATAAGCTCGTATAAGTTCAGCTCTTATACGAGCTTATATTTCAGCGCAATGCAAATGGGACCTTGTGTCATAAGTTGCCCTTGTATATGAAACGAGAGTCCATCTTATAGAAGGTTTGAACTCACACATATACATAGACGTTGGAGGGGGAGATGTCGTGTTGAAACGGACACTGATTGGACTGCTCCGCAGTTTTGAACAGACGGGGGACAAAGCCAAGGATCCGTTATTGAAATCCCATTACTACAAGCTGTCCAAAGATAAGGTATGGGAGGATGTCGTATCGACTCTCAAGAAGATGCAGGGCTATAAAGTGCTTCACGAAGTACAGTCCGTAGGCGAGATCGTCGTCGAGAAGCGAACGGCAACCGGTAGAACGATGGATATTACGGTGTCGGTTATTAGCATCAATCCGGTTACGACGGCAGTGGATATCTACTCGGCATCGCGGGGCTCGCTGGGTGATCTCGGTTCCAACTATCGGGTCATTCTTGATATCTACCGTACGCTCGACAAGAAGATGGCTGCCTATAAGACGAACAGTCCATAGACAATAAAGCGAGGAAGGGGCTGCCTTCTCTCGCTTTATTTTCGCTTTGGGGCCGATATGGGACTGCGTTAGATGAGCGCGCGTACAGCTTGGAGCGCTTGATCATAGTTCGGATGCTCAGTCATCTCAGGCAGGATCTCGATGTAGCGGATGGTGTCGCTGGCATCGATGACGAAGATCGCGCGCATATCCAGCTTGAGCTCCTCGATCAGGACGCCGTAAGCGGAACCGAAGTTGTTGTCCTTATAATCGGACAGCATGGTCACCTTGTCTACGCCCGCTGCTCCGCACCAGCGGGATTGGGCGAACGGCAAGTCGGCGCTGACGGTCAGGATGACGACATTGTCTCCGAAAGCCGAAGCTTCCTCATTGAATCGGCGTGTCTGAGCATCGCATACCCCTGTATCGATAGAAGGGACGACACTGATCAGCTTGACTTTGCCGGCGTAGTCTTTGAGCGACACACTGTCGACCAGCGATTTGTTGAGCACGAAGTCCGGTGCCGGATCGCCGACTTTGAGTTCCGGGCCGAGCAGAGTGATCGGGTTGCCCTTGAGGGTGGCTACACCTTTGCGTTGTTGAGCCATGATTAAGAATTCCTCCTCTATCGTATGCAAGTATTGGATTACCCCATTCATTATAATCGTAAGCCAAGACCCTTGTCCAATCTGTATGGCATGTACAAAGGAGGCGTCCCGTTGATATTTTTGCGTTATGAGAGCTTTCGCTCGTATTTGAAGTTTTACCCCGTCACCTCTGTGCTGCTGGCGATCAATCTCGTCATGTTTGCAATTTTGGAGCTGACCGGAGGGTCAATGAACACGCTCAATCTGTTGCGTTGGGGGGCCTTTATCAAGGCTCCGTCTATAGATCCCTTCGGTTTGGCGGAGCCGTGGCGTTATTTAAGCGCGATGTTCCTGCACATCGGCTGGCAACATCTGCTATTTAATTGTTTTTCTCTGCTAGTGTTTGCGCCGCCGCTGGAACGTCTGCTCGGACATGTCCGTTACTTTGCGTTTTACATTCTTAGCGGGATTGCCGGCAGTTTCTTAAGCCTGGTGTTGTATGATGATTCCGTGCGATTTGGTGTATCAGCCGGCGCCTCCGGAGCCATCTACGGCGTGTTTGGTGCGTTCCTCCATATCGTCCTGCTGCAGCGCAACAAACTGGATGAGGCTTCGAGGAAGACGGTGATCACGATTCTGGTGATCGGGGTGTTGATGTCCATCTTTATCAGTCGGATTGACCTGATGGCGCATGTCGGCGGCGGCTTTGCCGGCTTCGCACTATACGGCCTGCTGCAGCGGCGGAGATAGAGAGGAACAGCTATGGAGTTGAGACAGCTGTACTACTTCGTCAAAGTGGCCAGGCTGGAGCATGTGACCAAAGCGGCGGAGGCGCTGCATGTAGCGCAATCGGCGGTGAGCCGGCAGATCAGGCAGCTGGAGGAGGAGCTGGGCTTGCAGCTATTCATCCAGAAGGGGAGGAATGTGCAGCTGACCCCGGTCGGACAGCTTTTCCTGAAGCGGCTCGAACACATTCTCGGCGATCTGGAGCGGGCGGTGGTCGAGGTCCATGAATTCATGGATCCCGAACGCGGCGAGATCCGGATCGGGTTCCCGCACAGTCTGGGGATCCAACTGGTGCCCGAGGTTGTGGCCGAATTCCGCAAGCGGTATCCCCATGTCAAGTTTCGCTTCAAGCAGGGGATGTATCCGTCCTTGATCAGCGAGCTTCTCAAGGGGGATATCGATCTGGCCTTTATCTCTCCATTTCCCGAGATGCATGAACAGGTGTGCGGTGCGGTTCTGCTCACGGAAGAGCTGTATGCCGTACTGCCGCCGGGCCACCGTTTCGCGGGAGAGGCCTCGATCCGGCTGGAGCAGCTGAGGGACGAGCCCTTTGTGCTGTTCAGCGAAGGCTACTCGTTGCGTCCGATCGTCTGGGAAGCCTGCCTGGCGGCTGGTTTTACGCCGCAGATCAGCTTCGAGGGCGAGGAGACCGAGACGATCCGCGGACTCGTCGCTGCCGGGATGGGGGTTAGTCTGCTGCCTGAGATGGCGTTGTACTCCTCCGACCGTCTGCAGCCTGCCAAAGTAGCGGTGCACGGTCCGCAGGTGACGCGTACGATCGGACTGATCCAGCGCTCGCATCAGAAGCTGCCGCTGGTCGCCAAGGCGTTCCAGACATTTTTGCTGCAATACTTTGCGGACAAGCCACGGGAACACGAGCGTTGATGTGCTCGATCTGCCAACCATTACCAAAAGCCCGCTTGCATCGTATAGACGCGCAAGCGGGCTTTTTATTGACGGCGACAGCCGTTCCCGTTATTCTCGGTTAGAGGCGAAGATCATTACAAACTTCAGCAGCTCCAGGAGCGAGATCAGAGCAGCGGCTACGTAAGTCAATGCAGCTGCGTTCAGCACCTTGGCGACGCCGCCTTCTTCCTCGGAGCGGATGAAGCCTTCGGAGATCATCAGATCGCGGGCGCGGCTGCTGGCGTTGAACTCGACCGGCAGTGTCACGAGCTGGAACAGCACAGCAGCTGAGAAGAATACGATACCGATACCGATAAGTCCGGTGGCCTGAAAAAGGATCCCTGCGATCAGCAGGAACGGCGCGATGCCGGATACCAGGTTGACGACCGGGAACATCTTGTGGCGCAGCACCAGCATCGGATAGCTGTTGGCGTGCTGGATCGCATGTCCGACCTCGTGGCAGGCTACCGAGATGGCAGAGATCGAGCCCTCATAATATACCGGCTCTGACAGTCTGACAACGCGGTTCATCGGGTCGTAATGATCCGTCAGACGGCCCTGGACCGGCTCGATCTGGACATCATGCAGACCGTTGTTATCCAGCATCCGCCGCGCAGCCTGGTAGCCGGTGAGGCCGCTGGAGGCGGACACTTGCGTCCATTTATTGAAGGTGCTTTTCACTCGGAACTGAGCCCACAATGAAATACCAAACGCAATAATAATGAGAAAATCCATCGGGTGAAAGAACAACATTTGGCACAAGCCTCCTTTTTGAGTTAAATCTTACATTAGAGGACCTTTGCCCAGCAGGAACATCAGAGCTTCCATGCAGGCTGCTGTCTGCGGCATCAGCTGCTTGACCATATGCCGGGCCTGCTGCGGCTTGAGCTGCTCGATAACGGGCTCCAGCTCCCTCACTTCGCGCTGCAGCTGCTCGAGATGGAGCTGCAGATCGGAGAGCTTCTGGGACACCTGTTCTTCGGGGGAGACCTTGCTCCACTGGTCCAGACTGGTCTTGATCTCTTCCAATGTATATTTTTCTTTTTTCATCTGTTCAATACGCTGCAGCCGGAGCAAAGTTTCATCGCTGTACAGCCGGTAATTTTTGGCCGAGCGCCTCTCCGGAACGAGCAAGCCGATCGAGGTGTAAAAATCGACGGTGCGGGAGCTGACATTGGCTTTTTTGGCCAGTTCTCCGATGCGGTACAATGCTATATCCCCATTGGGTTCACCTTCTTTCCTCGCATACTTACCTAATTAAAGCAATGAACTTTCTTCTTATAACTATATGATACCTAATCAAGAAGTATACAGTCAAACGTTATGCTTTGACGATTGTTACGATGCTGTGAAGAAAAGCTTACATTTGTTAAAAACTCTAAACAAAGGGGTGGTGGAAGCTCTAGTACATATCTCCTATTCCAGGGCAAAAAACGAAGAATTAAGTCTTGACAATCGCGTTTTTATTTGAAAAGCGTTCTAAAACTTAACATTAAAGGCGTGAAAACTCCCGAACGTTAGAGTTTTGAGCCTTTTTTTTTGTAAATTTTTAAAAAGTGTATTGTCAAATGACCCTTCTCTGACTATAATGACATTAAGTCTTTCCTGAACTGTTAGGAAACATCACACTAAAGGAGTGGTCATTGTGGTCAAGAAAGTCATAAGTTCATTAGGTGGGTTGCTATTATTATTCCCTGCAATGGCCTTTGCCTCGGAGCCAACCGCGAGCTCGGTGCTGCTCGGCGTCAATCTGCTGTGGGTGATGGTAGCAGCGATTCTGGTCATCCTCATGCAAGGGGGCTTCATCCTGCTGGAAGCCGGTTCGACAAGAATGAAGAATGCCGGTCACGTCGCCGGTAAGACAATCTTCACGGTCGGCCTCGGTTCCCTTATGTTTTGGGCAGTTGGTTATGGTTTTGCGTTTGGAGAGAACGGCAATCTGTTCATGGCCTCGGAGATTTCTTCTACACCCCTTCGATGACGATCACTGACGATGTTGTTCCATCCTCGCTCTTCTGGGTATTCCAGGCCGCATTCGCAGTCATCTCGCTGTCGATTGCATGGGGCGGGTTTGCAGAACGTGCAAAGCTGTCATCTTACTTAATCTTTACGGTAGTATTCGTAGGCTTCATCTACCCGGTCGTGGCTCACTGGATCTGGGGCGGCGGCTTCCTGGCTGAGGACGGCGCACAAGACTTTGCCGGATCGACGGTCGTTCACTTGTCTGGTGCAATGGCAGCTTTGGCAGCTACCATCCTGCTGAAGCCAAGGATCGGCAAATATAACAAAGACGGCTCGGCTAACCAGATCCTTGGTCACAACCAAGTGTTCACCGCACTGGCAGTACTGCTCCTGTGGGTCGGCTGGTTCGGATTCAATGCAGGCAGCGCGCTTGGCGTCGACGATGGCTTCTTCGGCTTCGTAGCGTTCAACACCCAATTGGGTGCAGCAGCCGGTGCGGTAGCTGCAATGCTCATCACCTGGATCGTGCTTGGCAAAGCTGACATCACTACTATGCTGAACGGTGCGCTTGCAGGTCTGGTCGCTATCACTGCATCTTGTGCATTCGTTGAGCCTTGGGCAGCAGTCGTCATCGGTCTCGTTGCTGGCGTGTTCGTATTCTTCAGCATGAAGTTCTTCGAGAAAATGAAAATCGACGATCCGATCTTCGCCTTGTCCGTCCATGGTGCGGCAGGTGTCCTGGGTACGCTGGCCAACGGTTTGTTCGCTACGCCTGAGCTTGTAGAGTATAATGGTGTTGGTCGTGCGGGCTTGTTCTACGGCGGCGGCTGGGAACAGCTGTGGGTTCAATTCCTGTCAGTTGTTGTATGCGGCGCATTCGTGTTTATCGCATCCTTCATCGTCCTGGCCATCATCAAGTCGGTTATGGGCTTCCGCGTCTCGGAAGAGCAAGAGATCATTGGTCTTGACCTCAGCGAGCACGGCGCTTACGGTTACCCTGAGCAAATGAAAAAAGGAACAAACCTGAACGCTTAGCCCCTCAAAGGTGCCAGGGCCTGATAAAGGAAGAACGATCCGTTACTGAGGCCCTATTGTGAGGGCAGTCTAAAAGATTGGTGAAAAAGTGCCGGAAGTGGGGCGGAATTGTCCTGGAGAAGGGCGTATGCTTTCGAAGTCGCTTTCTTGCAGAAAGCGTTGAAGCGTTCGCCTGAAAGCTTTTCGCAGAAAAGCTAGCTTCGGAAGCATACACTGTTCCCGGAATTCAACCTCAACCCGAGGTTATGATTAAAGAATTCTGGGAACCACAGCGATCGGAAGGACGATCCGCACAACGTAGGCCTAATTTTCACCACGCTTCTAAAGAAAGAACAACATGAAGGGGAGAGCGGCATGAGTGATCCGTCAGGAGAGCAACTCCTGAGTCGTATCGGAACGGCCGAAGACTATCCCGAACTGCGCAGACTTAGAGATCAAGCGCACGAGCGGATGGAAGCTCTGCTCTCCTCCATGCCAGTCGAACAATTCTATGAGGCATTAAATGAAGTTCATGACGCGCTGATCCGGCGCGTCATGAAGCTTACAGAAGCAGATATGGCACGGCAGGGGAACGGTTCTCCCCCCGTGCCATATGCTTATTTATTGTTCGGAAGCGGAGGCAGGGAAGAGCAGACGTTGTCCAGCGATCAGGACAGCGGCATTCTATACGAAGACCCGCCACAGGAACAGGAGGCTGAAGCGGTACAGCATTATTTTGCCTTGTTTGGCTCGTTGGTAGTAGAGAATCTGCAGAAGGTCGGCTATCCGCCCTGCGAAGGCAATGTGATCAGCTCCAATCCGTTATGGTGCGACTCGATGACCAACTGGGTCCGGAAGCTGGAGGGTTGGTTTGCAGAGGCCGAGTTCGAAGAGGTTCGCTATTTGCTCATTGTAGCTGATGCCAGAATGGTGTATGGCGAAGAACAACTGCACAGCCGTTTAAAGGACCATTTTTTCTCGGATATGCTGGCCCATCCGCGTATCGTAAGGCGGATGCTGGATAACACGATGCGTCATAAGGTATTGCTTGGTTTGTTCGGACAACTGCTGAAGGAACAATACGGTGAGGAAGCAGGCAGTGTGGACATCAAATATGGCGCGTATATACCGATGGTCAACGCGATCCGGATGATGGCTATTCAGAGCGGTGTGCGCAGCACCTCCACTCTGAAAAGACTGCGCGATCTGGAAGCTGCAGGCATTATCAGCAGCGAGCAGTCCGAACTGCTGCAGGAGGCGTTTCGATCCTTTCTCACCTTCAGGCTCTTGACGATGAAACAGCAGGAGGACGGCTTATATTCCAGTAACGGAATGCTGTCCCGGCAGAGGCTGGACAAGACATTGACCGAACAACTGAAGCAGGGACTACGCGTAGGGAAGCGGCTGCAGCGCAGCGTATCGAGGCAAATCACACGCAAGCTAAGGTAAGGCTAGGCGGAGGCGAGAGCAATGAAAGAACACCCGAAAGGCGTCGGACGAATGTGGAATCTGTATAAAATGGGCGGACTTACGCCAGCCATTGCTTCCATGATGGGTGCGCAAAACGCCCAGCAGATGGCATTCATCCGATCGGTGACTAAAGAGCAGCGGAAGCTGTCCATCATGGACGCTCCGCTCAAGGAGCTGGAGCTGGTTGTCTTCGATCTGGAGACAACCGGTTTTTACCCTTATAATGGAGACGAAATTATCTCGGTAGGCGGCGTCGTGCTGCGTGGCGATCGAATAGAGCGTGACAAAACCTTTTATAGTCTGGTTAATCCTAATCGAAAGGTGCCCAAGCATATAACGGCATTGACAGGAATAACCAATGAAATGGCGGAGACAGCACCCGATCTGATGCAGGTGCTACATGACTTCATGGAGTTTGTCGGCAAGCGCGTGCTGATCGCTCATGGCAGCAGTCATGACAAGCAGTTTCTCAATGCCGCGCTTTGGCGCACCTCCAAAGTCAATCTGACACATCGGGTGCTCGATACGATGATGGTGTCCAAATGGCTTGAGCCGGGGCGGGGTTCGTATGGGCTGGATGAGCTGCTGGATAGCTATGGCGTGCCTGTCACTCAGCGTCATCATGCCTTGGAAGACTCCTTGATGACTGCTGAGCTGTGGCAAAAGTATCTGGCGATTATATTGTCCCGCAATATCGTCACTTTGGCTGACTTATATGCCTATTTGAGCAAGCACTAGCGGACTGAGCCTCCCTGAGATCCCCCTGTAGGCATGCACCCTGGGTGATTCGTCTTCCAGAGAGACGATGCAATACACGCCGGCGAATGCCGGAGGCAGACCGGCATAGTCCGCAGCGGAGGGCTCGGGACTGCCGTGAGGATGCGAATGAAAAAAACCAACCACAATCTGTTGGTTTTTTTGTGCTGCATAATAGATGGGTATCCATTGCTCCGGGTCAAAAGAAAAACTGCGTTCGGGATGCCGGCTGCCGTTGCGGATCGGGACTGCCGATTCAATGCGGGAGGACGTGCCGGACAACAGCACCCCGCAGGCTTCCAGCGGATAGGCAGATAGGGCGCAAGCCGTCATCTGCTGCACGGCTGCTGCAGTAATCCGGCAGATCTCATCAGGAAATTCCGCTGCCTTCAAGGGCTACACCTCTCCGATCTCAAGTACCTCTGAGTATAGCTTATATCCTCTGAGAGGGCTATACCTTCTTCGACCGGCTTCATGCAGCATCTCCTGCTTTGGCTGGCGGCTTGACACTCATACAGATCATGATGAGCGCCCCCAAGGCCAGCACAGCGACAACAGAGAACAACAGGGTCTGGGATCGGTCAGTCAGCCAGCCGAAGAGCGGCGGCCCCAGAGCAACGCCGAAGAAACGGAGGCTACTGTATAATGAAGTAATCATCCCCCGATGCTTGCGCTCCACTGAACCGATGATCAGCGTGTTCAAGCAGGGCAGCAGCAGACCCGTACCAATACTGCTTACCGTCAGGAGGGCAATGAGCACATACAAGTTGCCGTAAAGAAAGATGGCAGCAGCGAGCGAAGAGGTCATGGCCGCCATGCCAACGATCATGAACACTCTCATGCGTTTGCCGTTCGTCTTGATCAGTTTCCCTGAGATATAAGCGGTTAGCACCAGACCGAGCAGCGGGATAGCAAGCACGCCGCCTTTGGCGACCCCGTCGATATGATGCGGAGCCTTCTCCAGCAGATCCGAGAGGAAGAAGAGTACGCCGAACAAAGTGAACAGGGCAAGTGAGCCGACAAGAAAAGCCGGGATAAGCCAATGTCCCTGCTTTCGGAAGATCGTCCCGATCTGCCGCGCATACTCGCCAATGGCTTGTTTGTTGCGGTCGGCATCAGGCTCCTTGATCATCCAGATCATCGCCGCCAGCGACAAGGCGCAAAATAGTGGAAAAGCAAAAAACGGCGCATACCAGACGATCAGGGCCAACAAGGAACCGAGAATCGGACTGATAACCTTGCCTGTGCCGTTGGCGGCTTCGATCAATCCAAGCGCTTCGCTTTCCTGGCCGTCTTTGTATTTGTCGCCGACCAGCGCCATCGCGATGGGAGCAGTTCCTGCGGCACCCAGGCCCTGGAATGCTCTGGCTGTAATGACGATTGCATACGAGCCCCAGAGCGCTCCCAGACCAGCCACGATACCAGCGATGCCGTATAAGGCCAAAGCAGGCAGGATCACGGCCTTTCGCGAAAGGCGGTCGGACAAATAACCGGCAACGGGTATGAAAATGGCGGCTGTAACCGAGAATAAAGTTATAATCAGGCTGGATTGGAATTTGCTGATTCCCATACGATTGACCATATCGGGCAGGATCGGCACCAGCATGGAGTTGCCCAGCACCAGGACCATAGGGACACTGGCCAGAGCGATATATTCCTTCCATTTCCCTCCGGATGAGCCTCCCGTGGAATTGGCAGACTTGGCTTCCTTCTTGCCGGCAGGGTCGTTCGTTACATTGTCAGGCAGCCAAAGCCGTTTGGATTTAACGAAGCCCACTGTTTATGCAACTCCTTTTGAGAATCATGATTTCGGTCACAATATCGACGATGTTATTGTGTCCTTGATGTTGAGAAGCCATTCTTGGACATGGTACTATCTTAAGAAGGACTACGGATGAGATGAGAGGTGTTATCATGAAACGGACGTGGCTGGTTATCGCTGTCCTGGTCGTGTTGACGGGTGTCGTCATCTACCAGAATGTTGGACATCAATCCGTGATCGCCCAGCAGTCGGAGGATACGAAACCAAAGACGGGCAACGCCGCCCCTGTATTGGATCTGCCCAATCTGGAGGATCATCCGGTGACCGTTGCCGGGGAGCGGGACAAGCTGCTCTTGCTCAATTTCTGGGCATCCTGGTGCGGACCGTGCGAGCTGGAGGCACCTGACCTGCAGGCGCTGCATGAGGAGCATGGCGATAGGATCGACCTGTACGCGATCAACGCCACCAAGTACGATAAAGAACGGCAGGCCCGGGAGTTTGTAGACAACTTCGGTCTGACGTTTCCGATTTTGATGGACCGGGAAGGCAAAGCTGTGGAAATGTATAAAATCGGACAATTTCCGAGCACGCTGCTCATTGATGCCGAAGGCATCATCCGGGAGCGGGTAACCGGCGTGATCTCCAAAGCAGAGTGGGAGCAGTTGATCGACAAGTGGTCGTAAGTGGTGTTCGGCACAGTTTGAAAGTCAGAAATGGCGGCGCAGGCAACAAACCCTGGCACCGCCATTTCTTTGTTTTGTCTATTTTTGAGGACAATCAGTGGTTGATCAGCCCGATCCGCTCGCGTTCGCCGCTTGGAGCGGGTTCGACCTTGGTCGAGTGGAATAACGCGTAGCGGATGCTGTCCACGAGCGCTTCCCAGCTCGCTTCGATGATATTGCTGGAAACGCCGACCGTGCTCCATTTATTATGGTAGTCCGTGGATTCGATCAGGACGCGTACCTTGGCCGCCGTTGCGTCATTCTCGTCCATGACGCGCACTTTGTAGTCGGACAGCGTGATATCCATAATACCGGGGTAATACTGCATCAAGGCTTTGCGCAGCGCATTGTCAAGCGCATTGACCGGGCCATTGCCCTCGGCAACGGTATAGACGGTCTGACCGTCGACATTGATCTTGACGATGGCTTCGGACACCATCTGAGCGCCGGTCTTCTCGACGATCATCTTGAAGGACTCCAGCTTGAAGATTTCCTTCGGCTCGCCAAAGGCTTCTCTAAGCAGCAGCTCCAGCGACGCGTCAGCACCCTCGAACTGATAACCTTGATGCTCGAGCTCCTTGATCTGATCCATGATCTGTCTGGTCTTCTCGTTGTTGGTGCTTACATCCAGCCCCATCTCCTGGGCCCGGGAGATGATATTGCTCTGCCCCGCCAGCTCCGAGACGAGGATACGCTGCTTGTTGCCGACCAGCTCCGGCTCGATATGCTCGTAGGTCTTGGCATCCTTCATGATCGCTGAGACGTGGATGCCGCCCTTGTGAGCGAATGCAGCATTGCCGACATAGGGCTGGCCGACAGGCATCTGCACGTTGGCGATCTCGGTAATCGTCCGCGCGACATTGGTGAGCTGGGACAACTGCTCATCGGAGATGCAGTCATAGCCCATCTTGATCTGCAGATTCGGGATAATCGAGCATAGATTGGCGTTGCCGCACCGTTCGCCGTAGCCGTTGATCGTGCCTTGAACCTGTCGGGCACCTGCACCGACGGCAGCCAGCGTATTAGCTACGGCCAGTTCACAGTCATTGTGGGTATGAATGCCGATCGGGGCTGTCAGCTCGTCCCTTACTCGGGAGACGATCTCATGGATCTCGGAGGGCAGCGTGCCGCCGTTCGTATCGCAGAGCACGATCCAATCAGCTCCCGCCTCTTGGGCTTTGAGCAGAGCGGCTAGCGCGTACTCGGGGTTATGCTTGTACCCGTCGAAGAAATGCTCGGCATCATAGATGGCCTCCATGCCTTTGTGCTTGAGGAAGGCAAAGGAGTCGAAGATCATCGCCAGATTCTCCTCCAGCGTCGTCTGCAGCGCCGTATGGACATGGAAATCCCATGACTTGCCGACAAGCGTCGCGGCTTGCACGCCGGACTCGACGATGCGCAGCAGACTGCTGTCCTGCTCGGCAACGCTGTTTTTCCTTCTCGTGCTTCCGAAGGCCGTAATCTTCGCCGACAGCCCGAGCGTCTGGACCCGGCTGAAAAATTCAATGTCTTTGCTGTTGCTGCCGGGGTTGCCTCCTTCTATATAATGGACACCTAGCGTATCCAGTTTTTTGGCGATTTTGATCTTGTCGTCAGCCGACAGGCTGATGCCTTCGCCCTGTGTGCCATCTCGCAGAGTCGTATCAAAAATCGAGATCTGGTTGGTCATGCGGGACGCGTCCTCCTTTATGCAATCCAATACAAAGTCATAATTTCCTATTATAACATCAAAGCCTGGCGCAGGGTATGTTTTTTGCATATACTGCAGGATTGACCTGGGGCGGGGCAGGGGGTATGCTTAAGGGACAGCGGTCTTTTTTGAAATTCTAAGAAAGTATAAGTTTCACATTCATACTCAGCTTAGAATTCTATGGAATGAAACGCGCTGCGCTCAGAGTTTTGCGAAGCAAAACTGGCTTCGTAAGCACACGGCGACAGCCGTTTCACCTTGACTACTTCTGCAAGGGAGATGCTGCATGATGGCTATTACTGATCAGCGGGCATCGCGCCTAAGTTAAATGAAGACGACAAGCGACCACTACCCGGCCAAGGGGCGGGTCATCCTGCATCTGGATATGAATGCCTTCTACTGTTCCGTCCATGAGGCAGAAGAGCCCGCGCTGTATAAAGGCAGACCGACGGCTGTCGCCGGCAGCGTGGAGCTGCGCAAGGGAATCATCGTCACCAGCTCTTACGCGGCCAGGGCCAGAGGGGTGCGGACAGGCATGACCGTGCGCGAAGGTCTGCGGCTATGTCCCGATCTGACATTGATCAAGCCTGATTTTGATCTGTACCGCAAATATTCCCGGGGTTTCATGAGCATTGCCAGGCAATACACGCCGCTCGTCCAGGCTGTCTCTATCGACGAGTGCTATATGGATATAACCGGCTCCAAAGCGTTTGGCACGCCGCTGGAGATCGCCTCGCTGATCCAGAGCCGGATCGCTACCGAGTGGTCGCTTCCTTGCTCGATCGGAGTTGCGCCCAACAAGCTGTTGGCCAAGATAGCTTCTGATATGAAGAAACCTGGCGGACTTACCGTCCTGCGTCTGCGGGACGTGCCGGCGACGCTCTGGCACGAACCGTGCGAGATGCTGTTCGGCATCGGCCGCAAGACCGCTGAGAAGCTGAAGCGGATGAACCTGCATACGATCGGACAGCTGGCTGCGGCCGACGAGACACAATTGAACAGAGCCTTCGGCGTGATGGGCTCCTGGCTGCTGCAGGCCGCGCATGGTATCGATCATTCGGAGGTAAAGGAGGTACGCGAGCCCAGCAAGTCAGTCGGTCATACGACCACCTTGCCCAAGGACGTGAAGACGAGGGAGCAGGTGTGCACGGTGCTGCTGAATCTCGCGGACCAGACTGCGAGGCGGATGCGAAGGCAGCAGCTTGTCGCCCGGGCAGTGCAGATTACGATCCGCACGCCCGATATGAAGACGATCACCCGCTCGCATACGCTGGATGCCCCGACCTCAGCAGCGGACAGGATTTATAAGGAAGCTTGCGCGCTGTACGACCGTCACTGGCAGGAAGGCAAGCCGATCCGGCTGCTTGGGATCACACTGCACAATCTGGAGCCTGAAGCGACGGCTGCCATGCAGCTGGATCTTTTCGACTATAAGGAAGAGCCGCGCAAAGAGGCCCTGACCAAGACGATGGACGCTCTTCGCGACAAGTACGGCGAGGATGCCGTGCTGACGGCGGGCATGCTCAGCGACGACCCGTCGGCGCTCATCCGGAATCGACGAATTCGCGGGACATCCTTGCAATTGGATGAGGAATTGTTATATATTGATGAGTGAGAGAAATCACAACGGGTTTATAGAGAGTACAGGAGGGAAATACCATGGGTAAGTATACTTGGGTTGAGAAGGATACATGCATTGCTTGCGGTGCATGCGGGGCTACGGCGCCTGACATCTATGATTATGATGATGAAGGTCTCGCTGAAGTCATCTATGGAGACGACGGCAATCGCGGAGTAACCGAGATTCCAGAAGATCTGTTCGACGACTTGCAGGACGCTTCCGACGGATGTCCTACAGATTCGATTAAGATCGCGGACGAGCCATTTAATATGTAACTATACAATTTTCTCCCTGCTTCCTATGCGAAGCAGGGTTTTTTTCGATGATTCGTATTGCCAATATATGAAAAGCTGGACTAGAATAGAGAGAAAAGACAGATTAGATTACATAAGCATAAGGGGGAAACTATGTCTGTCAAAAAATGGATGAGAGCGGGGGCTGCCGGGGTATTGATCGCCCTGTTCTGGTCGCTGCTTGCAGGGCTTGGTTCTGGGGGTACGCTGAACTTCGTCGAGTCACCGCTGCGAGACTTGATGCGAGCTAAAAGCGATGCCCAGCGAGCGCCTCATCCGAACATCATGATGATCAAAGTGGATGACTATTCGTTGGAACGTATCGGGCAATTCCCGTGGGATCGCAGCGTCTATGCCGAACTGATCACCAAGCTGGCCGATGCCGGCGCCGAGGCGGTCTTCCTCGATATCGTACTGGCCGAACCGGGGCAGAATCCGGATGCGGACGCTGCGATGGCTGAGGTGATGCAGCGGTATCCGAACGTATATCTGCCGGTCGTGTTCCAATTGAGGGAACGGCAGGAGGCAAGGGGGCTGCTCGAGACGCATTCAGTCATCTACCCGGCTCCGACTATCGCAGCTCCGCTCGAGCAGACCGCCCATATCAATGTCATGCCTGACAAAGACAACGCGGTTCGGATGCTGACGATCGGACTGCAGGATCCGGACGGCGAGATGGTCCCTGCGATGAGCGTACGGCTGGCCAATCATCTGTTGGGAGAGGATCTGCAGATCCGGTATGACGAAGCGACCGGGGCATGGCAGCGGGGAGGGAAGACCATCCCGCTCAACGCCAAAAACCAGGTTACGATCGATTTCTTTACCCAGCCCAGAGAGCAGGCGAGCCATTCGACAGGGTATGACGCGCAGTCTTTTTTTGACGTCTGGTCAGGCGATATTCCCGCGGAGTACTATGAAGGCGCAGTCGTCTTGATCGGACCTTACGCTGCTGGCCTGCAGGACGAATTCTACACCCCGATGAGCCGCACGACGACGATGTTCGGGGTAGAGATCCATGCCAATATGGTCCAGTCGCTCGTAGCGGGCGCCTTCTTCTTTGATACGGGCATGCCTGTTACCTACTCGCTCATACTCGGACTGACACTGATCGGGTTATTCCTGTTTGAGCGTTATCCGGGACGCGCGTCGCTGTATCTCTATTGCGGGCTTATCGTCGCTTACGCGGCGGCTTGGCTGATCGTCTATCAGTTCTTTTCCCACTTCATCTCCTTGACCTACCCTGTCTTGGCTGTGACGACGGCAGCGGGCTGGGCGGTGGTCTCGCATTATATGGATGAACGTAAAGAGCGCAGCCGGGTCACAACGATCTTTGGGCGTTTTGTGCCCCGCAGCGTCGTCGATGAGATGCTGGCTTCCGGTCAGGATGTCAAAGTAGGGGGACAGCGGAGGGATATCAGCGTCATGTTCGTCGATATCCGGGGATTCACTCCGATGTCGGAGCGGTTGCAGCCGGAGGAAGTCATCGACGTGCTCAACGAATATCTGGATCTATGCACCAAAGCGGTGTTCAATTCGCAGGGTACACTGGACAAGTTTATCGGCGACGGCGTAATGGCGATCTTCGGCGCTCCTGTCGACCTGCCGGATCATGCTGCCCACGCGGTACGAGCCGCGCTGGAGATGAAGGAGCAGTCCGATCTGCTGGAACAGCGCTGTCTGGAGAAATACGGCATCGGAGTCAAGTTCGGCATCGGCCTTCACTGCGGCGCTGCTGTCGTCGGCAACATCGGCTCGGAGAGACTGAGATTGGATTATACTGCCATCGGCGATACGGTCAATCTCGCTGCACGTCTCGAATCAAACGCCAAGCCCGGCCAAATCGTCATCAGCAGCGACCTGTATGAACGGATCAAGGGCAGGTTCCGTACCGAAGACATGGGACAGATCAAGGTAAAGGGCAAAGAAAAGCCGATTCAGGTGTACGCAGTGATTGGTGAGGAAGGTAAAAGGGAGGAATACATGCGATGAATAAAGGATTCTATGCGCTGCGGCTGCTGCTCGTCCTCGTACTGGCAGCTGCGCCGCTCAGCTTGCTGGCCGCGCCGGATGAGACATCCGCCCAGATCAAACGGATAGCGATCGTCAAGGAGTTGAAAGGGACGGTCCATGTGAAGAAGTCAGGCGGTTCCAAGACGTTTACCGGGTTCAAGAACATGACGCTAAATGAAGGCGATACTGTCACTACCGGCAAGGGCGCGTCAGTCGTGCTTGAGTTGTCCAACAGCAAAGCGGCGCAGGATACCGTGACGATAGCCCAGAATTCACAGGTGACATTCACCAAGCTCAAAGATGACAAGGGCAGTAAAACAAAAATGAATGTTTGGGCGGGATCCCTGTGGGTCAAGGTGCAGTCCATCTCTAACGCCAGCGACCAGTTCGAGCTGGAAACCCCGACGGCCATCATGGGCGTGCGCGGGACCAACTTCCTGGTCTCCGTGAGTCCGTCTACGGGACTTTCGACAGTGACCCCCCTCTCAGGAATCGTGACGGGCAAGCATAACTCGAAGAAATCGGATACCGCAGTTTACCCTTCGCAGCAGATCACGCTGCTGCCGGGAGAGGAGCCGGAAGAGCTCGTCACGATCATCGACATCGAGGAATTCGTCTCCTCTGCCGGTCCCGAGATCATCGAAATGATCATCCGATCTGCTGACCAGATCGGGGAGGAGAACGATCGTCTCATCGAACAGACCAAGCAGAAGCTTCAGAATGGCGATGTGCCGCCTCCGTTCCTGGAGAGCCCGTCTGATCTGGAGCGGGTCTTGAATAACCTGGACCGCCTGATCGGCAATATTGCCAGAGAAGCAGTGAATCAACAGAAGCTAAGTCTGGAGGAAACGCGCAGGCTCGCAAGTGAGGTCAATCCGGACTTGCCCGACAAGAACAAGATCAACCTCGACGATCCAAAAGAAATCGTCAAATCACCAAAAGAGCAGGAAAAGCTAAATCAGGTTCAGGAAAAAAAGAAACAGCTGGAAGCGCAGAAGCAGCGCGAAAAAGACAAACTGGCTGCGGAAAGAGACCGGCAACAAGAGCTGCTGGCGAAACTGGAAGCAGCACGCAAGCTGCAGGAAGAAGCCAATCGCAAGGCACAGGAAGAAGCGAAAAAGAGAGCGACGGAAGAACTGCTCAATCGACTGGGTGCAAGCGAACGGGAACGGTTCGAACGCGACAAGCAACTGCGCGAGCAAGAACAAGCTCCGGCTCCCGAGCGGCCGACGTTCTACCCGGCCCCGAATCCGCCTGTCGTAAGCCAGCCTGCCGCGAGACTGGTGCTGAGTCCGGATACCGGTATTGCGGGTTCGAGCTTTACGGTAGGCCTGGAGCTGAACGGGTTTACGGGATCCCGGACCATCTATGGCTTGCAGCTCAGGCTGGCCTATGATGCAGATAGACTGCGGGTTGACGAAGAAGCGTTTGGCAGGACGGATCTCGCGTATCGGACAGGCGGCGGTCTGTTCCGGATTCACCCGGGGAATGGCACGGGGACGTCTTACGACAGTGTGGACCGCTACGATACGTTCGAGGACGGATTCTATTACTCGCTTATGAAGTATAGCGGACAGGCAGTCAGCATCAATACGCCAACATCCGTTGTGAAGCTGCCCTTCCGGATCACAGGCTCCGGCGAAGCCGTACAGACGATCCGCATCGCCGAACTGATCGCCGTTGATGCCGCTGGCCGTCCGATTGCAGGTATCGACATATCTCATCTGGATGTCAGATTGGCATCCCAAACCAATTAGTTAAGGAGCCGCTTATGACAACAAGCACATCAAACCTAACTATACGTTCGAAACGTCTGCTTAAAGGCGCGGTGGCCGCTTTGCTCATGCTGTCCCTCCCTGCTTGGGGGGTATCCGGGGCTGAGCTGCAAGGCGATCCGCTTATGGAGCAGTTGCCGCTCTATGAAGTTCGTACACTTGCCGGGAGCGGGGAGATCGGTTTGCTGGACGGGGCTAGCAGACATGCCGAATTCCGAACCCCAACCGGCCTGGCTGCTACGAGCGAAGGTCTGCTCTACGTAGCGGACACAGGCAATCATCGCATCCGTCAAGTGACAGCAGCTTCGACCACGGACAGTGTCGGCCTCGACCTGGGAGAGGACGAGCAAGGCGGCCTGCTCGGCGCCTGGAATGACGGAGACCGCACATCAGCTGCCTTTGATTCGGTCGCCGGACTGACCATAGACCCGTCCGGGGCGATCATTATAGCCGATCCGGGCAATCACGCGATCCGTCAGATGACCCCTCAGGGCCAAGTAACCACGCTTGCAGGCGACGGTATCCTGGGCCTGGCGGACGGCGAAGGCCAGGAGGCCAGGTTCTATCAACCTTTGGACGTTGCCGTATCGCAAGAAGGTATAATCTACGTTGCCGACACTCTCAACCATGTCATCCGCAAGATCGAGCAGGGACGGGTAACGACCCTTACCGCTCCTTCAGCTAGAGTGATTGAGTATTATCCGGGCGCGGTAGAAGCAGCAGGGGATTATGCGGACGGTCCGATCGCTGCGGCCAAATTCAATGAACCGAGCGGACTGGCCATCGACGGACAAGGCAACCTTTATGTCAGCGATACCGGCAATCATTTGATCCGTTATATCGATTTTGGCGCCGGCACGGTACGGACAGTCGCCGGGACCAGCCAGGCTTACGGCACTGGCGAAGCTTATGCCGAGGGCGGTTATGCAGACGGCCCGGCCGGGACTGCCGCCTTCCGGTCGCCGCGCGGACTCGCTCTGACGCCAGAAGGCGGGCTGCTGATCGCAGACTCGCTCAACCACAGCATCCGCTATCTTAAGGATGGGGTCGTCCACACCGTAGCAGGTACGCCGGAGGAGACGGGCAAAGATGATGGCTTGGCCCTCTATGCGGCGCTGAACGTGCCTACAGATATTGCGAGTCTTGGCGACGGTGCTTATGCGATCGCTGACTCGGGCAATAACAGGATCCGTCTTCTCGCAGCATACCAGATGCCAGAAGGTTTGACAGGAGACAGCCGGGTCAAGCTGCTCTACGGCGATGAAAGAATCCCTACTGATGCCGATCCGATCATCCTCAGCGGCACCACGTTCGTCCCTGTTCGGGTGCTAGCCGAACGACTGGGTTACCAGGTCGAATATGAAATGGCCGGCAGGCAGATCGAGGTAATACGGGATGAACGCACTTACCGATTGCATCAGGGTGACGTGACGATCAGGATCCTCGATGCAGGCGTACAAACGACATTCACTTTGAATGCTGCACCTTTTATACAGGAAGGCCGGCTCTATCTGCCGGTAAGGTTCTTCGCAGAAGAGCTGGGACTCGATGTGCAGTGGCTGCCATCCTCCCGCTCTGTCCTGCTCCGCAATCCGCTGTTCTAAGCCGTCATAATGAACTTTCAACCGCCCGACCCTACATCGGGCGGTTTTTGCTGCCGATATAAATATATAAAAGGAAAGGGGCGGCGGCGTGAATCAACGTGAAGAGCAGATCCACCTCAAACATTATGTCAAACAGCATCCGGACAACAAAATGGCCTGGTATCTGCTTGGCAAGGAATATATCCGCTTGGGCAAAACCGCCAAAGCCAATTACTGCTTCATTCAGGCAGGCGATATCTATGAGGCATTCGAGGACAAGCAGCATCCGCTCGTACTGCAGCAGCAAGAAGCGATCCAGCAGTGGATCAGGCAGCGCAAGCGCAGAGCTGCGGTGCGCCGCACAGTGGCCACGATCATCGTGCTGCTCGGCTTGACGGCTCTCGCACCGGCCAGGGAGGAGCCGGTTGACCCGGTACCGGTGATGCAGGATCAGCCGGCGTCATCTGATTGGACGGTAGCATTCGTCAAGGAAGGCGATCCCCAGTCAGTCAGCTCGCTGCTCGCCGGTCTGCTGTACGGCAGCGGCAAGCCGCAGAGTCGAGCGATCGCTGTGTCGCTCGAACAACGGGAGGAATACCGGGTGTGGCAGGGCAAGAGCAGAATCCTCATGTCTGCGGAACGTTCCCCTTCGGGCGGCGAGCTGGCTGTCAAGCTCCACGACGCGGCTGCCTGCCGCTGCGAGCCGGCCAGTCCGGCGGAAGCCGAGCAGGAGCTGAAGCAGTGGCGTATGCAGCAGGAGGAGCGGTGGACCCTGGCCAGCGCCATCCACCACTATCGACAGTCTGCGGGCAGTTGGCCAGATTCGCTGGATGATTTGGTCGGCGCCTATCCGTCCAATGTCCTTTCGGGAGATACGCCGGGCATGCGGGACCAGTTCCCGCGTCTGCTGGAGGAGATGAAGGGAAGAGCGGCGGGAGCAGCCGGCCCCGGGGGGAGCCCTGATGGTATGGGACGCTGGCTGGAGGCGCTGCAGCTGCCCGAGACGCCGCTGCGCATCGTCGTGGACACGCAGCAGTACCGGCTGGCTGTCCTGAGCGGGGATGTACTCGTACGGAGCTATCCGGTCGGTCTCGGCGGTGACAAGACGCCGGAGGGCAGCTTTACGATTACCGAGAAAGTAAAAAATCCGAACGGCCGTAATAACGGCGAGTTCGGAAGCAGGGGCATGACCTTGTCGGGGACGTTGTATGCCATCCATGGCACGGATGAGCCTGCGAGCATCGGCAAGGATCAATCGCTCGGCTGTGTCAGGATGGGTAAAGCTGATGTGGAAGAGCTCTATGATCTCGTTCCGCTGGGCACCTCAGTAACGATCCAGCGGGGCGGGCTGCCCGATCTGGTGACGCCCGGCAAGGATCGCTTTCAGTTGACCCCTCGGCAGGACGAGACCAATCCCGGCAAGGTGTACCGGTGGCTGGACTGACATCAGGAGACAATGATCAGGACGGAGACGAGGATGACGATAACGGCAAATGTCGAGCCAAGGACGATCATGGCTTTTTTGTTGCCTTCTTCCTTTGGCTTGCCGGGCAATATAGGCGGTTTTCTGCGGTTGGCGCCCATCTGACTACACCACCTTTCGAGTCCAGATAAGTTTAGCAATTGATTATAATGTCAGTGTAATCGTTTTCGGCCATTGCCGCAATGCATGTGTTGCTGTTACTGCTCCGGTTGCGGCATATGACCCTTTTCTTTTCACATGGAAAAGGATAAACTTAAGTGATGACGTGTGGTACGAAGGAAACGGAGTGAAGGAACGTGTTGTATTCAAAAATTGCCAAGCCGGCGCTCTTCCGCATGGACCCGGAGAAGGCTCATCATCTCGTGATCGACGGGCTGCACAGTGCGGGTAAAGTTCCGGGGATGCTGAGCCTGCTGCAGTCGATGTATGGCATGGAGCCAGTCCCGGAGCTTGCCATGGATTTATTTGGTTTGCGCTTCCCGCTGCCGGTCGGACTGGCTGCCGGACTGGATAAAAATGCGAAGTCGGTCGACGGCTTCTCCAGCATCGGCTTCGGCTTTGCGGAAGTGGGTACAGTAACCCCCAAACCCCAGGCAGGCAACGAGCTGCCGCGGCTGTTCCGCTTGCCGCCTGACGACGCGCTCATCAACCGGATGGGCTTCAACAACGACGGGACGGAAGCGATGCGCCTGAGCCTCTCGCGTCGGCGGGTGAAGACGATACCGATCGCCATCAACATCGGCAAGAACAAGGCGACCCCCAACGAGCAGGCGCATGAGGATTATATGGCGTGCATACGCGTCCTGTATGAGTACGGCGATTTTTTTGTCGTCAATATCAGTTCGCCCAATACACCCGATCTGCGCGCGCTGCAGCATGGCGACGAGCTGAAGACCTTGCTGGATTCCGTCCGTCGCGAGATGGACGCTCAGGGTGCCCGTCGGGGAGAGACGCCCAAGCCGGTCCTGGTAAAGATCGCGCCGGACATGACGGCAGAGCAGTTGGAATATACGGTGGATACGATTCACAAAAGCGGGATTTCGGGTATTATAGCTACGAATACGACGCTCAGCCGGGAGGGCTTGACGCATCCTCATGCAGCCGAAGCCGGAGGGCTGAGCGGCCGCCCGGTCACAGCTATGTCGACGGCAGTCATCCGCAGCGTATACAGCCAGACGGGAGGACAGCTCCCGATTATCGGCGCGGGCGGCATTTTTGATAGCGACGACGCATACGATAAGATTTGCGCAGGCGCCAGCTTGGTTGAGATCTATACGGCATTGATCTATAAGGGGCCGGAGATCCTTCGCGAGCTGAACCGCGGCCTGTTGGAGAGGTTGCGCCGCGACGGCTTCACACGGCTCACGGAGGCAGTCGGTTCAGCGCACCGGTAAGCTGAAATGGAGGTAACGTCATGGATGGAAGGGATTGGGACCTTTTCTTGCTCCCATATGAGCAAGCAATAGAAGAGCTGAAGGTCAAGTTCAAAACGTTACGCAGTGAATTGAAGGTCCGGGAATCCTATGCGCCGATTGAATTCGTCACGGGGAGGGTCAAGCGCATATCCAGCATCCTCGAAAAAGCCAAACGTCTGGGAGTACCGATGGATCGGATTGATACGGGGATTGAAGATATCGCCGGGATCCGAATCATGTGCCAGTTCGTCGAGGATATCCAGCGGGTGGCCGAGTTTATCCGCAAACGGCAGGATCTCACCCTTGTCTACGAGAAAGATTATGTAACCAATTATAAAGAGAGCGGGTACCGGAGCTTTCACATGATCGTCGAGTATCCGGTACAGACGGCGCTGGGATTCAAGAAAGTACTCGCAGAGATCCAGATCCGTACATTGGCGATGAATTTTTGGGCGACGATCGAACATTCGCTTAACTATAAATATAAAGAGAGCTTGCCGGGGCATGTGCGCGCGCGGCTCAAGAAGGCTGCGGAAGCCGCCTCTCAGCTTGATGCGGAGATGTCCAGCATCCGGGCGGAGATTCTGGAAGCCCAGAGAGGCTTCGAGGACCGCTCCAATATCGTCTCCAAAGTGCTGAGCGATATTCAGGATTTGTACTTTTACAACCGGGTGCGGGAAGCTGCCCAATTTCAGTTGAAATTCAATGAGCTGTGGGACAGCGAGGATATCTGGGGGCTCAAAGAATTGTCTGTAGAAGTGCAGGCGGCCATTATGCGAGCCAAAAAGAACAGCGGCCAATCATAACTGCTATCGCTGAAAAGCCAACCCCCCGGGCCCGGCCCGGGGGGTTGGCTTTTCAAAAGACCAGTGGTCAGCCTTTATGTTTGGCAAAGAAATCTGTATAATGCTGTTCTGTAAATCCGGTGCTGCCGTCTACGGTAATGCCGCCTTCCATCTTGTCGACTAGCGATCCGTTCTCGTAATAAGCCAGAGTCGGGGTGAATTGAATGCCCATCTTCTGGAAATAGCTGTCGAACTCTCTCAGGTTGAACTGCGGCAGATCGACGCCAGCTTCCTCGGCGAGCGGCATCAGCACCGGAGTGGTCTGTTTGCAAAACCCGCAGTCTGAGGCAAAGTAATAGACGAATGTTCCGTCGCCGCTGGCGATTCGGCTCTCCAGCTCGTCCGGCAAAATAATATTCTGATAATTGGGATCATCCAATATCGCGCGGGTCTGCGGATTGAGCTCGGAAACCGGCTTATTGTAAACTTCGTTTACATTGGATTTGTTGAGCACAAAGATACCTGCGAACAATAGGACAATGATACCTAAAAAGATGCCCATTTTCTTCATGAGTTGCTTTCTACCTCCATACCGAATTTGGTTGATATCGCTTCCGCTTCTTCCACTTACTTTAAGTAATTATACACCATGCTGCACTGTTTAGGTAAGAGATCTGTCCAAAATCGTTGCAAATCTGTGAACCGGAGGAGGAATCATCATGGAAAAGACGCTCCCGCAGCCGTTTGTGGACCAGATGCACACGCTTCTGGGCGAACAAATCGACGCCTTCCTGGCTTCTTATAGCGAGGAACGGCGGTACGGCTTGCGTATCAACCGGCTTAAGCTGTCAGCTGAAGAGTTCCGCCGCCTGGCTCCGTTCGGCGAGCGGCTGGAGCCAGTGCCCTGGAGTGAAGACGGCTATTATTACCAAGGCGATGCTGACCGTCCGGGCAAGCATCCCCTCTACCATGCCGGACTGTATTATATCCAGGAGCCGAGCGCGATGGCGCCGGTAGCTCTGCTGGACGTGCAGCCGGGCCACCGGGTGCTGGATCTGTGCGCCGCCCCGGGGGGCAAATCGACGCAGATCGCTGCCAGACTGCAGGGTAAGGGCCTGCTGGTTGCCAATGACAATGCCGCTGAACGCGCCAAAGCGCTGGCCAAAAACATCGAACGGGCGGGCGTGCGCAATGCAGTCGTGCTGCAGGAGGAGCCGGCCTCGCTGGCCAGGGTGTTCCACAGGTACTTTGACCGGATCCTTGTCGATGCCCCATGCTCCGGCGAAGGGATGTTCCGCAAGGAGCCGGGGATGATCGCTTATTGGGGCAAGCATGATGCTGCCCGGTATGCCGCTATGCAGGATGACATCCTGCTTCATGCCGCAGCCATGCTGGCTCCGGGAGGAAGACTTGTGTATTCGACGTGTACGTTTACGCCGGAAGAAAATGAGCATCGCATCGCCGCGCTGCTGCACAGCCACCCCAGGCTGGACGTGATTCCTGTCCAGCCCGACCACGGCTGGCAGCCCGGATTCGCGGATGTCTCGGGAGGAATAGACCACAGACTGGAGGGGACGGTGCGTCTCTGGCCACATCATGTTCAGGGCGAGGGGCATTATGCCGCTGTTCTGGCAGCAGACCTGCAAGACAAGCAAGGAACTGGCTCCGATGCTTCACCCCCTGCTGGTTTGGGAACCCCCGAACAGCCCTCCGCACCTCTGCGGACAAGCAGCAGGGAGCTGCGGAGGGACCGACAGCAGCAGGCAGCGGTATCTGGGCGGGCTGTCCGTGCCGACAGGCGGCGGGGATCCCGCAAGGAAGCGCCGGATCTCGCTTCAGCGGAGGCGCAGTGGCAGACGTTTGCCGAGCATCAGCTGACCCTGCAGCGGCCATTAGCCGGACGGCTGACGGCTTATGGCAGCCGTCTGTATCTGCAGCCGCATGGCCTCCCGGCACTGGACGGACTGCGGGTCATCCGGGCAGGCTGGTATATCGGAGAAGCGGGCCGTCACCGTTTTGAGCCGTCCCAGGCACTGGCGCTGGGGCTTACGGCAGCAGAAGCTGCAAGAGTGCTGGATCTGCGGGCGGAAGACGATACGGTGTGGCGTTATCTCCGCGGCGAGACGCTGGAGATTGACCGGGAGCAGATCAAGGGACCGTCGGGCGCCGACGCAGATGAGCCGAAGGGGCTTGTCCTTGTCTGTGTAGCAGGCTACCCGCTCGGATGGGGCAGATGGCAGGACGGCGTGCTCAAAAACGAACTGGCGCCGGGATGGCGGATTGTCTGAGCATCCAGGTCCGCTGCTCGGAATACTAAGGAAGGGGTAATGCAGATGACCAAGACAATCCGCCTGGACAAGCTGCTATCCCATATGGGATTCGGCTCCAGAAGCGAGATCAAAAAAGCGGTCAAGCAAGGCTTCGTCTCCGTGAACGATGCCGTAATCAAGGACAGTGGGCTCGCGGTCGATCCAGAGCGGGACACCGTGCGGTGGCAGGAGAACGTAGTCCTCTACAAAGAGGTCGTCTATCTCATGCTGCACAAGCCGCAAGGCGTCATCTCGGCGACCGAGGACCGCCGTGAGCGTACGGTGATCGATCTGCTGCGGGCGGAGGACCGATTGCTTAAGCCTTTTCCGGTAGGCAGGCTGGACAAGGATACGGAAGGGCTGCTGCTGCTCACCAATGACGGTCAGCTGGCCCATGAGCTGCTGTCGCCCCGCAAGCATGTGGACAAGACGTATGAGGCAATTGTGAAGGGAGAAGTCGATGAAGCGGACCGACTGCAATTTGCCCAAGGCGTGACGCTCGATGACGGATATGTGACGATGCCAGCCGAACTGATGATCGACAAGGTGGAGCCGGCGGCTGACGGCTCGCCGCAGTCGAGGATTACGCTGACGATCCGCGAAGGCAAGTTCCACCAAGTGAAGCGCATGTTTGAAGCGGTGGGCAAACAGGTGACCTATCTGCGCCGGGTGGCCATGGGTGCGCTGCATCTGGATCCGGACTTGCCGCTTGGCAGCTACCGGGAGCTCACGCCGACTGAGCTTGCACTGCTGCAGGAGCATTCCGGGGCGAAGACGAAGGGCAGCTAGATTATGCGTTGATAGAATACGGAAAATCGAGTCCAGAGGTAACGCGGGAGCAGCCCGATACGCTTCACGTGAACGCAGTACCGCTTTCATCCGTCCGGCTCCTCTTGCCCACGGCCCTGCTGAATGCAGCAAGGGTTCGTGGGCTTTTTCTGTTCTTTATGCAGCGGATAAGCGCATAGAAAAGGCTGGTGCCGAATATCCATAGATTACGGCATGTCCATAGCAAGATTAGCAGACACATGCCCGGGAGACGATCTCGCGGCATGCCATATCGCAATAGATGGAGGGGATCGAGATGGATAGGGAGAAGACGGGGATAGCGATAACCGGCATCGGCCTGGCTGTGCCTGAGCATCGTCTGGAGCAGCAGGAAACCGCTGGGCGGCTGGCGGAAGCGCTAGCCGGCAGGCCGGATGCGGCGAGGTGGGCCAGACGGTTGTTCCGCCAGAACGGCGTGGAGACGAGGTATACATGCGAGCCCAATCTGCTTGCCGAGCCTTCGGCATGCAGGTATTTTCCTTCGGATGGAGGAGCAGCCGCGCCTGCACCCGGTACAGCAGAGCGGATGCGTATCTATAAAAGGGAGTCGGTGCCGCTGGCTCTGGCTGCGGCTCGCGCGGCGCTGCTTGAGAGTCAGGCCAAGCCTGAGCAGATCACGCATCTGATCACGGTCAGCTGCACCGGACAGTTTTTGCCGGGACTCGATGCCGAGCTTTGCTGGCAGCTTGGGCTGGCATCCGATGTACAGCGGATGCCGCTGCAGTTTTTGGGCTGCGCGGCAGGCCTGAAGGCGATCGGCCTGGCTCGCCAGCTCGCTGCCGGCCAGCCTTCCGCTCAAGTGCTCATCGTCTGTGTCGAGCTCTGCACGCTCCATATCCAGCCATCCAGCGAGCGGGAAGCGCTCTATAGCGCTTCCTTCTTCGGCGACGGGGCATCAGCTTGTGTCGTCACGGCAGCGGCGAGGACTGGGGAGGCCGACCTATTCCTGCTGGATGAACCTTACAGCACGCTGCTTCCCGGCTGTGCGGATCAGATGTCATGGGAGCTCGGGGATTACGGTTTTGAACTGTACCTGTCGCCGGAGGTGCCCAAGCTGATCGCCAGGCATATCCCGGACGAGCTGGAGCGGCTGCTGGGCGGGGAGATGCCGTCCTGGTGGGCTGTACATCCTGGAGGCAAGGGGATCGTCGACAGTGTCCAGCAGACCTTCGGCCTGGCGGATGAGCTGGTTGCCAACAGCCGCGCCGTGCTGCGGGAGTATGGCAACCTGTCCTCGGCGACGATTCTGTTCGTCCTGCACAAGCAGCGGCAGGCGCTGCGCGAGTCAGCGTCTCCGGCGAGAGACGGCCTGGCGGTCGCTTTTGGTCCGGGGCTGACGTTTGAGATGCTGCGCATGACGTTTGCCGGTGCAGACTCAGTCGGTAAAGGCCACCGTGAGCCGGAGAGGTCCATCCGTGCTTAGGGCGCTCGGGGAACGTGCCGTCAAGCCGGAGTTGATGGACGATGCGGAGGCGAGCGGTCCCGAGCTGAGCGCCGCGCTGCGTCAGCTGCGGCTGCTCAACCGCCTGTTCCATGCAGCCGGGCCTACTCTATACGGTGTAGAAAGGCTATGGCAGGCGGCAGGCCGTCCGAAGCGCCTCAGGGTAACGGACATCGGCAGCGGATCCGGCGATGTTAACCTGGCGCTGCTGCGTTGGGCGGATCGGCAGCGGATCGCCATATCGATCCAACTCGTCGATATGACGGCCGAAGCGTGCGCGGCTGCGCGGCTGGTGCACCGGATGGAGCCCAGGATCACCGTCGTCCAGGACGAGCTGTTCCGGCTCAGCCGCCAAGGCGAGTCAGCAGACATCGTCACAGCGACCCAGTTCTTGCACCATTTCACCGGGCCGTCACTGATCGCTGCCGCCGAAGCATTGAGCAGCATGGCGCGGCTTGGTGTCGTCGTCAGCGACATCCATCGGCACTGGCTGGCATGGCTCGCGGTGTGGGGCGCCTCCCGGCTGCTGCCCGGCAACCGCTATATCCGGCATGACGGGCCGCTCTCCGTCGCCAAAGGGTTCCGCGGCGCTGACTGGACGCGGCTGGCAGCGGCGCTTCCGGGATTGAGGCTGGAATACAGCTGGCGGCCTTTATTCCGTTATGCGGTGTGGATCCGGCCAGACGGACGGGGAGGTCTTGTTGATGGATGAGGTGGATATCGCGATCATAGGCGCAGGGATCGCCGGCAGCAGTGCTGCCATAGTGCTGGCACGGAGAGGCTGGCGGACGGTTGTGATCGACCGTCAACGCTTCCCCCGGCACAAGGTATGCGGGGAGTTCCTCTCGCCCGAGGCGCTGACCATGCTGGCGGAGCTGGGTGTCCTTGAGCGGATCTATGACCGGGGACCGGGCATCATCCGTCAGGCCGCACTGACGCTCCACGGACAGGAAGAGCTGCGCCTCGCACTCCCGGCAGCTGCGCTTGGCATCAGCCGCTATTTCCTGGACAGTGCCTTGCACCGGCAGGCGTCGGACGATGGCGCGCGGATCGTGACGGGTACGACGGTGAGCGCGGTGCGCAGTCAAGGGGACGGGTATACCATCGACACCCGGGGCAGCGAGTGTGGCGGATTCCGTGCACGTGCAGTCATCTCGGCTTGCGGCTCCGCTCCCGGCCGTGATCTGCCGGGGGGCGCTCTGCGGGATCCGGCCGGCGGCAGACTGCGATATCTGGGTGTCAAATCCCACTATAGCGGCATGACATCGGGCGATGCAGTAGAGTTGTATTTCTGGAAGGGCGGATATGTCGGGCTGGCTCCCGTCGAGGATGGGATCGTCAATGTCGCCGGATTGCTCGCTCACACCAGCGCTGTCCGTGAGCGGGGTTCTGTGCTTGAGCTGCTGGAGTGGGCTTGCCGGAACAACCCGCAGCTGCAGCGGCGGCTGAGCGGTGCCGAGCCGGTATCGGGAACGCAGGCGGCGGTCTCGCCGGTCCCGCTCGGCAAGCCGCTGACGGCCTGGCAAGGGGCGGCTCTGACAGGCGATGCCGCGATCGTGATCCCGCCGCTCTGCGGCGACGGCATGTCGATCGCGCTGCGGACATCGCTCTTGTGTGCCGCACAGGCGGATGCGTTCTTGAGCGGCAGGATCAGCAAGGATATCTGGCAGCGGAGCTATGAGAAGACTGTGAAGCGTCAGCTGAGCCGGCCGCTGCGCTGGGGCCGGGTGATGCAGCAGTCGCTGAGCCACCCTGCTCTGGCGCCCTTCCTGGCTCAGCTGGCGCGAACAGCTCCTCGTCTCGCCTCGCAGTTCGTCAAGGCGACCCGGCTCGACCCGCATCCTTCGGGCGGCGGGTTGTACGGATAGCGCGAGAGCGGCATGGGTAGCGGATCTCTTGAGCGGCGTATCCGCCGCCGTGCTCTGACTGTCGTAGGCGGATGGCTGCTGGTGCTGGCCGTGCTTGCCCCCTGGGCTCCGCGGCTGTCTGCCGTCCTGCAGGATCACGGGCTCGCAGCGGAGGGCGATTACTCGTCTGTCCAGCAGCTGCTCGCCGACCATCATGGTTTTCCTGCGGATCCGGTCATTCTGCTGTTTGAGAGCCAGCCAGGCGTGTCCAGCCAAGCGTTGGGCGACTATATCCGGCGAACAGCAGAACGGCTGCGCGCATGGGAGGTGACGGCAGTTTTGCTCTCCCCCCTCGAAGACCCCCGGATGCAGAATGGGACGAAGGCTTATGCGCTGCTCAGCTTTGACGCCCCCTCCCACCGGTGGGGGCCGCTGATTGCCCTGCTGAGACAGTCCCTTTCGGAGCCGCCAGGCATCACGGTCAGTCTTACAGGCAAGCCGGTGATCCAGTCGGAGGTCAACGAAGCAAGCCGCCGGGATTTCAAAGCGGCGGAGCTCGTCGGCATTCCGGCTGCTTTTGCCATCCTGCTGCTGGCCTTCGGCGGGGTCGTCTGCGCCGTTATTCCGATCATCACCGGCTTGGTCGGGGTCAGCTGCGCGATGGGCATCATGTATGTGATAGGCACCCAACTGATGCTTTCGTCGTTTGTGCTTAGCGTCATTCCGATGGTGGGGCTGGCGCTTAGTCTCGATTTTGCCTTGATGCTTGTCAGCCGCTATCGGGAAGAGCTGACCAGCGCTGAACCGCGGCAAGCGCTGGCAACTACGATGCA
Organism: Paenibacillus jepli; assembly: GCF_047238105.1. Classification (NCBI taxonomy): domain Bacteria; kingdom Bacillati; phylum Bacillota; class Bacilli; order Caryophanales; family Paenibacillaceae; genus Paenibacillus; species Paenibacillus jepli. Next base: position 680,853 of record NZ_JBDFMD010000001.1, on the reverse strand, counting down.
GACGGCCGGACGGGCAGTCCTCTATGCGGCCGCCACTGTGGCGCTGGGACTGGCAAGCACCTTGTGGATCCCGCTGCCGTTGTTCCGGTCGGTTGCACTTGCCTCGCTAGTCGTCCTGGCTTTTAGTGTCCTCCTGGCCTGGACGCTCGTCCCGGCACTCATGACGCTGCTGGCAGCTGATATCCGCGGGTCAGCCGGCAGCAGACGTCAAGCGCCTGATTGGCGGAGCTGGTCCGCCTGGCTGATGAAGCGTCCGCTCCTGGCTGCTGCTGGGTCTGCGGCGATCCTGCTGCTCAGCTGCCTGCCGCTGCTGCGGATGCAGCTGGCGATCCCGGACGCATCTTCATTGCCTGCTTCCTCTGAGGTCCGGCAGGCCTATGAACGGTTCGAAGCCAGGTTCGGCATCACCGGGCAGACGACAGTCTACGCAGCACTTGTCTTCGACCAAGACCAATCGGAGGATAACCGGAAAGCCGCCTCTGCTTCGCTGGCAGCTCGCTGGGCGGCCGACCCCTTGGTCGCTGAGGCAGCTGTGCTGCCGCCTGTCTCGACGTCAGTGCAGTATGTGCAGCTGACCGTGCGAGGGGAGGCCGGCGCGGCTGCCGTATCCGACTGGCTGCGGCGGGAGGCGGACGTCCAGCCAGATGCCGGGCGTTATCTGCTTGGCGGGGAAGCCAAGTATCATCAGGAGGTGCAGGGCCATATCTATGGCAACCTCGGTAAAGTAGCGATCAGCATCGCTGTCTCCAACTTCGTTATTCTGGTGCTTGCTTTTCGTTCCGTGGTCATCGCCCTGAAGACGCTGCTCATGAATGCGCTCAGTCTCGGCGCGTCTTTCGGGCTCCTGACATGGATGTTCAGCGCCGGATGGCTGGGCGTGACACCGGGGCCGATCGCCATTATGATACCCGTCTTTATCTTCGGTCTTGCCTTCAGCATCAGTATGGACTACGCCGTCTTCCTGGTCTCCCGCATCTATGAGACCTACCGAATCACGCGAGACAATGACGAGGCGGTCATCTACGGGTTGGCGCGGACGGGGCGCATCATCAGTTGCGCTGCTGCCATGATCATCGTCGTGACCCTGCCATTTGCCTGGGGGGAGGTGGCGGGCGTGCAGCAGCTCGGGGTCGGTATCGCAGCGGCGATCTTCATCGATGCGACACTGATTCGATTTCTGCTCATGCCGGCATTGATGAAGCTGCTGGGCGATTGGAACTGGTGGATGCCCGGCAAGCGGGGGTAAACGTATCCGCCATTCGCCGGGGAGCGGACTTATGGTAGAATGGGAGGTATTAACCGGTAAGGAAGGTAGCCGATGCTGTACTATTTTGCTGCATTGATGGCCGCCGCTGCTGTTGTCTGGCTTGTTCAGGTCCGTCATGCCACCAATCGGTGGGCGGCGCTGTTCCTTGTCAGCGCAGCGATTGGCGGAACATCCGAGTGGTTGGACGGGCGGGGCTGGCTGCTTGCCTCCGGCATCGTCCAATTCGTTAATCTGACCTGTACTCCCTATGCAGTACTCGTATTCTCGCTTGTCTACGCTGAGCGACTCGATACGCCGGGCCGGCGTCGCGGCGCCAAGCTGCTGCTGCTGATTCCTGTACTTGCTACGGCGGCATGGACGACCTTTGATCCGCCATTTGCGATCCATTATCCGCTATTGGCGGTTTGGGCAGGCGTCTATTACCTTGGTGCTTGTTTTGTGCTGCTGGACGCCTGGCGTCAGGAGAAGGATCGGCGCATGCGGCGCAGCCGCTTTATTACCAGTATCATCATGACGCCGACCTTGCTGGCTGTTTATGGACTTATCTATATCGGACGTGCCGCCCAGCCTGACTTTCCGTTTTTTGGCTACGTTTCGATCTTCGTCTCGTACTCGCTGGGCATTGCGCTGCTCTGCTCTTTTGTCTACAGCGTGCTCGGCGTCCGGCTGCGCGTGGAGCATGATCCTCTGGAGCCTGCGCTGCAGGCCGCCAGCTCCGGAGCAGCGATGCTGAACCACACGATCAAAAATGAACTTGGCAAAATCGCCATCAGCGCCGCTAACCTGAGACGTGAATCAGCGGGTAACGAGACAGCCGAGGCGCATCTGCGCATCATCGACAGCAGCTCCGAGCATATGCTGGCGATGGTGTCGCGGATCCATGGCCAGATGAAGGAGCTGTCGCTGCAGCTCCAGCCTTGCCGCCTCGATACTGTAATCGAGGATGTGCTCTCAGCCCAGCAGACGAGGCTGGAGTCGGCAGGTATCGATCTGACGACATCGTACGGCACGAATCCCCAGGTGCTTGCGGATCCTGTTCATCTGCGGGAGGCCGTCAGCAATGTCGTCGCCAACAGTATCGAAGCCATGCCAGACGGCGGGCAGCTGGACATCTCGGTGGAGGAGATGCGGCGGCAGGTGAGAATCCTCATCCGGGATACGGGGAATGGCCTGACGTCTGCCCAGAGTGCCAGAGTGTTCGAACCGTTCTTCAGCACCAAAGGCAGCGCCGACAATTACGGGCTCGGTTTATCGTATGTGTATAAAGTGATGGCCCAAAGCGGCGGGCGAGCAGAGCTGGCGAGCCGACAGGGCGAAGGGACGACGGTGATGCTGACATTTCCGCGAGCCCGGACTTAGAGAGGAGGGAGCCTGCCCATGGACCAACCGCATATCCGGATTTTCATGGTGGAGGATGATCCGGACTGGATCAAATCCATCACCGCTTTTCTGAATCATGAGCCCGATCTGCTGGTCGTCGGAGCGGCTACTTCCGAGGAAGAGGCGGTGAGTATGGCCGAGAGTCTGGCGTTTGACATCGTGCTGATGGATATCCAGCTGACGCCAAGCGGTCGTGAAGGCATCTATGCCGCCATGCGGGTTCATGACATCCGGCCGGTGCCGGTGATCATGCTCAGTTCGCTTACCGACAGCCTGAGCATCATGCAGTCCTTTACGGCCGGGGCGGTCAACTATCTCGACAAAACCCGGTTTGCAGAGCTGCCGCAAACGATCCGGCATGCCGTCCGTCACACATCGGCGATGGAGCCGCTGCTGCAGGAATTCGCCCGCCTCAAGCGGGAAGAGCAGCTGAAGGACCTGACCCCGGCAGAGCGGGAAGTGTTCGAGCTGATCGAGCAGGGCTACACGCAGCAGCAGATCGAGAAAAAGCTGTACAAGGCGGAGAGCACACTGAAAAACCAGGTTAACAAAATCCTTAAAAAACTGGGTGTCAAAAGCAGCAAAGAAGCGGTGGAGCGCGTCCGCCGGCGCGGTCTGCTGCGGCGGCCGCCGGAGTGACATGCCGCTGCACCCGCAAGCTCCATCCTTGAAGCTTCCCTGAATTTACCGAGTGGCACAGCCTGAGGCTGATGCTACAATGGTTGAAATGGGAGGCGCGTGAGATGTTTTACGAACCAATGCTGCCTGTGTCATGCGAGGCGGCTTTTGATGATGAACGGTATGTTTTTGAGCCGAAGATCGACGGGCATAGGCTGGCCTTGTCGATGATGAGCGGGGTCGTCAATCTGTATACCAAATTCAGAACCAATGTCACCGAGCGATATCCGGAGCTGCATCATGTACCGGTGGACAGCCGGCATGTCGTACTGGACGGCGAAGTCGCGTACTACAACCCGGACACGGGAGCGTTCGAGTTTGAAGCGGTCATGGAAAGGTTCCGGCTGACGAAGCCGGCCCGTATCCGGGATGGCGCCAAGCGGCTGCCTTTGCGCTACTATGTATTCGACATCCTGAGCTATGACGGAGAAGATGTGCGGCGATGGCCATTGGCCGAACGCCAGCAGCTGTTAAGCGAGGTGCTGACGGAGAACAAATCGTATCGCAGGGTGCTCTCCGTGGAGCGGACAGGCAAGGATCTCTTCGAGGCTGTCAGGCAGCGCGGGCTGGAAGGCGTCGTCGGCAAACGGAAGGACAGCTTGTATCTCGGACGCCGGTCCGACGATTGGCTGACAGTGCCCAATTATCAGTTTGCCGAGGTGTCGATCGCCGCTTACCGCAAGTCCCGGTTCGGCTGGCTTGTTCACATGGGCGGCAAGCCAGTCGGCGTCGTCGAGCAGTCGGTACCGCCAGAGATCCGCAGCGCTTTTATGGCAGCTGCGAGAGGACTCGTCTTGTCCGAAGACAGGCATTATGTCTATCTTCAACCACAGCTGCGGGCCCGGATCCGGTACCGGAGCCGGTACAAGTCAGGCATGTTGCGTTCGCCGCAGTTTGTCGACTTCCTATCCTCCTGATTCCCGTCCTCGGACGGCAAGGGTACTACGTTTTGTAGTACCTTTTTTGGCGTCGACCCATAAAAGTTGGTTCTGCCGCTCGCGGTCATCTCCGGGTAGACTGGAGTCAAAGGGGGCGGCGAGGATGAACAACAGCAGATATAGACCGGAGGAACGAATCCTCCTGCTCATAGACGGCGAATGCCTGCTTTGCCACGCGGTTACGCGTTTTGTTGTCCGGCGGGATCCATACGGACGCTTCCGTTTTGCGGCGCTCCAATCAGACGAAGGCCGGCTGCGGCTGCATCAGGCGGGACTTCCGGCGATGGAGCGGGATACCTTCGTCATGATCGATGGCGGCGTCTGTTATACCCGCTCCACAGCAGCGCTGCGGACGCTGCGCAAGCTCGGCGGTTTCTATCGTCTCTGTTACTTGGGGATAGTGGTGCCTGTGCCGATCCGAGACGGGATCTACCGCTGGGTAGCGAAGGCGCGCTACAGATGGTTCGGGCGCAGCGCGGTCTGCATAGTGCCGGATGCCCGGAACCGCGGACGATTCATGATCGGGGGGGAAGAGCTATGAGACGCAAGCCGGTTTATGTGCAGTTGGATATGCAGACGGACATGGATACCTTGTGGGAGCATACCCAGATTCCGAGGCTGCATGAGCAGTGGGATGTAAGATTCAGCAAGATCGATTATTTGCCTCGCGATTCGGAGGATGCCCCACAGCAGTTTGAATATATTACTCGCATTGGGGCCGGGATGGCCATCAAGGGTACAGGAGAGACACAAGCCAACCAGTTGAAGGAAGGGGGGCGAATGTCGACCCTCGTCTTCGCTTCGGACCAGCCGTTCTCTCTGATCCGGCACGGGTCGGGCTATTGGCGGTACGAGAAACGGCATGACCACATCTCCTTCATGACCCGATTCGATTACGATACGCGCTTTGGCTTGTGCGGATATTGGCTGGACCGGCTGCTGTTCAGACCGTTATTCGGACGAGCTACGGCATGGAGCTTCGATGTACTGCGCATATGGCTTGAACAATATATTCCACCAGCCATCACGATCAGAAACGCTTGCATTCACTATTGCCTCGTTATTGTGCTTGCCGTGCTTTGGATTTATCAGGGTCTGGTGCCCAAGCTGCTGTATCCTGATGCCGGGGAATTGGCGATGCTGCAGTCGACGGGCTGGGCACCCGGTTATGAAGTTCAGGTGGTCAAGGTTCTCGGCATTGCCGAGATCCTGCTCGGCGTCCTGATCCTGCTGCAGCACCGCAAGCGTTGGACATATGGCTTGCATAGCGTGTTCCTGCTCGGGTTGACGCTGCCGGTGCTGTGGAGCCGCCCGGAGCTGCTCAGCCAGCCGTTTCAACCGCTGACGTTTATGCTGGCACTGTTGGGCTGCGGCCTGGCTGCTGCAGGGACACGAGAACGGCTGCCGCATGCCGGACGCTGCCGGCGCAGGCCGGCCGCAGGCGCAGAGAGGAGGGAGTCAGCCGATGCCTTCTATATACCAAAAAGCAATGGGGGCCGAGTTTGAGCGGCTGCATCCCCGGATCCGCGAGCGATTCGGGTTCTCTAGTGCCGACGGAATCGCCTGCATCGGCCGGGGGATGATGGAGCGGATCTGGTATGCCCGGGCAGCTGCGCTGCCGCTTGCACTGGGGGCGACCCGTCATCTGATGTTTCCTGAAGGCGGCAGTGAGATCCCTTTCACAGTGCACAATTATGCCTATACCGACAAGCAGGGGCGCGAGACGGTCAGCTGGGTGCGCAAATTCCGGTTTCCGCGCCGCATCCGCACCTTCGATGCCTCGATGATCTACAGCCCGCAGCGGGAGCGGATTGTGGACTATCTGGGCAATCGTCAGCATTTGGCGGTCGATCTGCAGTTGTCATCCGATCCCCGCGGCGGCATCCGGATCCGATCCGGGGAACAGCGTTTTTATGAAGGCCCGCTTCAGTTCAGGTGGCCACGCATCGGTACTGGGGAAGCCGAGGTATGCGAATGGTACGATGATGATGCCAGATGCTTCCGGATCGAGGTTACGGTGAGGAATCCGCTGCTCGGCCCAGTCTTTCATTACAAAGGAAGGTTCCAGGCCGAGTATATACCTGCCTCGGGTCGTCCGATACCGCTTGATATCCTTCCATTCCGCGAAGAATACCGCGAATAGCCCTTCAGTTCCAGTACTAAAAGACATCGAAAAGACAACTAAAAGACATCCTTTGCTAAATTCGCCCGATTGAGATATAATCAAATGAGAATCATTCTAAATAAGGGTGTCCAGTACTACAATTGGAGGTGTCTGTTATGGTACCGGTAATGGAAGAACTGGGGAAGATCAATCATCAGCTGAAGATGAAGGGCTACAAGCTCACCCCGCAGCGGGAGGTAACAGTCCGTGTGCTGCTCGAAAACGAAAAGGATCATCTGAGCGCTGAAGACGTATATATGCTGGTCAAGCAAAAATTTCCCGAGATTGGTCTGGCAACCGTATACCGCACGCTGGAGATGCTCACCGATCTGCAAATCGTCGAGAAGGTCAACTTTGGCGACGGCGTAGCCCGGTTTGATCTGCGCAGTGACGACCATGCCCATATGCATCATCATCTGATCTGCCGGGACTGCGGAGCGGTCCAGGAGATCAAGGACGATTGGCTGCAGAGCATCGAGGAGCGGGTCGAGCGGGAGTTCGGGTTCGTGGTCAGCGACCATCGGCTTGACTTTACCGGCGTCTTCAACACGTGCACGAAGTCCAAATCGGAATGCCGCAAAAAACGCAAAGCCGTGTGACAAGGTGCTACTCCTTGAACCGTTGACCTCAGGTCAGCGGTTTTTTCCATGGGAGCAGCAAAGTCAGCCAGACCACTGACCCCAAAACACCCACTCCAACGAATCTTTTCTCCCTTACAGCACCTCCACCAGCCTCGCCGCCCGCTCCAACATCGCGGCACCCCGCAGTTTGGTCTGCATTTAGCACGTTCAATGTCTACGGTATCACGGTGCCAGCATAAGGCTGTAGAATTTGTTTTGTTCGCTTGCCGTTTGGATCAGTTATGATAAAATCACGGAAACTACCGTATCTATTGGGGGGGCGTATCGATGATTATCTATAAGGATGACAAAGAGATACAGGCGGCGGATGTGGCGGAGGTTTTCCGTTCATCGGGGATCAAGCGTCCTTATGAGGATCTGGACCGGATCCAGCGGATGATCGATCGGGCGGATCTATTGGTCACGGCTTGGGCGGACGGCAGGATGGTCGGCGTGGCCCGGGCCGTCACTGACTTTGCCTATTGCTGTTACCTGTCCGATCTGGCGGTGGACAAGCAATATCAGAAGCAAGGCATCGGCAAAGCATTGATCGCCAGAGTCCAGCAGGCGATAGGAGAAGAGAGCTCGCTGGTGCTGCTCTCTGCGCCGGGTGCTGAGCCGTATTATGAGGCGCTCGGCTTCGCCAAGTCGGAGCGGGCATACGTCATCACACGCAACCGCTAACGTACAGGGGGGGTTGGGATGCCTTTTACCTTTGCTCATCCGCTGTATGCACTGCCTGCCAAGCTGGTCGTTCGGCGCCTCAGCATGACAGGGCTTATACTGGGGAGTATGTCGCCCGATTTCGAGTATTTCCTGGCGCTCGAGCCGCATGCGACGATCGGTCATTCCTGGCCTGGTTTTATCGTCCAGGCGCTGCCGCTAAGCGTATTGCTGGCCATGCTCTTTCACCTCCTGGTCAAGGAGCCGTTGGCCCAGCATCTGCCTTCATGGCTGGGGATGGACCGTCGCGCTCTTGCGCTGGCAGTCCGCGGCTCGCCTGTGGATATGCGCAGACCGGCAGGCTGATTGAATTTTATCGTGGCTGTGCTGATCGGCTTTGTCTCGCATCTGTTCGTCGACGCCTTTACGCACCGGCATGGCTATTTTGTCGTCCGCTACGAATGGCTGCAGGGCTCGATCTTTGGTTACCAACTCTACAAGCTGCTGCAGCACGGGCTCTCCCTGCTGGGTCTGACGCTGCTGATGCTGCTTGTGATCAGAGCGTTTGCCGGAGCTCCTGTCCAAGTCAGACAGACCCAACACATACAGACACGGCCGGCGTCTCGCAAAGCGGTCTACTGGCTGATCGTCGCGGGTTCGATGGTAGTCACTGTGGCGCTCAAGTTCATCGTCTCAGACAGCGCCAACCTGCTTGGGATGGCCGTCGTCTCGCCGATATCGGGACTGTTACTCGGCATTGCCGCAGCTTCTTGCTGGTCGCGTTGGCAGCAAATAAAACTCCGTTGAAGGGCCAATAAAGCCCACGGACAATGATCAGCACATCTCATGCCGTTGTCCTATGGGACACGGCTGAGAGTGAAACGAGACACTAGTGGCATCAAAATGATACTTGTAGACCTTTTCCACGTGATGTTTGAACGCTCTAAGCACCAAACCAATCCTTGCAGAACATTTCGAGCGCGGCAAATATAAACGCCGTTGCCCCCGGGACAATTTATAAGCAAGTGAAACGCCATTGTCCCCCGGGGCAACTTATAAGCACATATAAACGCCGTTGCCCCCAAAGGCAACGGCGTTATTCCTCATTCATTATTGTTTCTCTGCCAGGAACAGCGAGAGGTTGATGATCTCGTCTTCGGTCAATTGATCCTCAAAGCCAGGCATCCCGTTGCCGCCATTCATGATGACGCGGTAGATCTGTTCTTTGGTCAGGGTCGAGCCGACCTTGTCCAGCGCCGGACCCATGCCGCCTTCGAGATTGCCGCCATGACAGCCGATACAATTTTGCTGAGTCAGCAGCTGCTCGGCAGCGCCCGCGTCAATCTCGCGCACTGGCACTTCAAAGGCTGCTTCCCGTTCGGCTTCTTCCTTGGACGGAAGGGTGAAGAGGATGAGATAGATGCTGAATATTCCGGCTAGGCAAAAAACCCCGAACATCGCCCATTTGTGCATATACAAGCTCCTTTCTTCATGCTAAAATTTTATTCAATACATTCCAGTACATAAGTAGATCCGCCATGCAACTACTGGCAACCATGCCATATACACGTGCCGGATATAGCCTGGGTATGTAGAATATAAAGTTGTCGACGCGAGAGCAAGGAGTGATAGAAGTGAAGTATAGAAAAAGCGGTTCCTGGCTGTTCCTGGCCTGGGCCGTGTCGGTCGTGGCCACGCTCGGCAGTCTCTACCTGAGCGAGGTTCTCCATTATGTCCCGTGCAGCCTGTGCTGGTACCAGCGCATCTTCATGTACCCTCTGGTGCTCCTGCTCGGTATTGCCACCGCGCGCAGCTCTTCGGTTATTATACCCTATGTGCTGCCGCTTGCAATCATCGGCGGCGGATTTTCTGCGTATCACATCCTGCTGCAGAACCTGCCCAAGGACTCTGGACTGGCCAATGCCTGCGGCGCCGTATCCTGCGCAGAGGATTACCTCAACTGGTTCGGCTTCATCACCATTCCGATGCTTGCCCTGGCGGCGTTCCTCATTATTATAATTGCTCTGGTGCAGGTTCACAAGCTTGAGAAGCGGTCCCGCTACTAAATTTTGTACGAGTTCGACACTTGTGTCACTTCGGAAAGGATGAGGACATAACGATGCAATTCCGGCCGTGTATTGATCTGCATCAAGGAAAAGTCAAACAAATCGTCGGCGAAACGCTGGGGACCGGCAAAAAACCAATTATCGAAAATTTTGTGTCCGAGCATAATTCGGCCTATTATGCGGACCTCTTCAGGCGGGATGAGCTGCGGGGAGGCCATGTCATCATGCTCGGCGGCGGCAACGAGACAGCTGCAGTCGAGGCGCTGCGGGCGTATCCCGGCGGCTTGCAGATCGGCGGCGGCATTACAGCTGATAATGCGGCCCATTATCTGGAGCAGGGCGCGACCCATGTGATCGTCACCTCGTACTTGTTTGAAGGCGGCGAGCTCAACGAAGGCAATCTGCAGCGGCTCGTCTCGGAGGTCGGCAAAGACCGTCTCGTCATCGATCTGAGCTGCAAGGCAAAGGATGACCGCTGGTACGTGGTAACCAAGCAGTGGACGCAATTCAGCAGCTTCTCCGTCGACGAGACCCATCTGAATCAGCTGGCGGAATACTGCGACGAATACCTCATTCATGCCGTTGACGTCGAAGGCAAGCGCTCGGGTGTGCAGCAGGATCTGGCGCGTGCACTCGCCGGCTGGGTGACGATTCCGACGACCTACGCAGGCGGCTGCCGTTCGATGGAGGATCTGGGTGCTTTCCGCGAGCTGACAGACGGCCGGCTGGACATTACGATCGGCAGTGCATTGGACATTTTCGGCGGCGCTCTGTCTTATGACGAGGTCGTTGCCTACAATAGCAGGCTTTTACGCTAGCTGAGGAAGGCAGCGAATGAAGCAGAGAGGGCCGGGAACAATAACTTGCCGGTGCTCCGACTCCGGAGTCCGGCAATAACACGAAGAGGGGCGATGCCCGGTGAAAGAAAATAAGTCCAACGAGGAGCGGCGCGAGCTGGAAGGCAGCGAGCTTACTGAAGAACTGATGGAAGATATGTATACTGCAGGCACAAGCGATGGCATCCATCAGCTGCAGGACGGGAAGATCAAAGTGGAGAACGAGCCTTTCAAAAAATAGTTCGGACGCGGCATACAAAACCGCGCTTCTCTAAAAGATTGGTGAAAAAGTGCCGGAGAGGTGTGGATCGATTCTGTAGAAGCGGAGCATATGCTTCCGATGTCGCTTTCTTTCAGAAAGCGTTGACTCGCCGTGGTTCCCGGAATTCAACCTCAATCAGAGGTTATGATTCAAGAATTCTGGGAACCACAGCGATCGGAAGATCGATCCACTACCCAAAGGCCCTCTTTTTCACCACGCTTCTAAGGAGAGGCGCGGTTTTCTTGATCCAGGACCGACGGATCAGATTCAGTGATATGAACGGCAGTTACATCTGCTTCGCTTTCGGGCGCATGGATAACACCCAGGTTCGCTTCTTTGACTATTTTGGCTACCCAGCGGCGGATGACATCGTTGGTTTGGAGAGCCGCCTTTGTCGGCAGCTGATGCTTGGCCGAACCGATTACAACCAGCTGGCTGTGCGGAAGCCCATGCCGCAGGATCGTCCGGTACCGTTTGAAGTTCCGGTCTTTGCCGCCGTACAGGAGCAGGACAGGAGCCTGAATCTCGGGCAATCTTTCGGTACAGCGATACTGCAGGCTGTAGGCGTACAGTTGTCTGATATTACGGCGGCTGCCCCGCCTGGCATCACTTCTCAGGGTGCGGAAAGTGGTGCGGCTGTCCGAGTTCCCCCATGCAATCCCCCATCGGAGCAGCCGCTCTGACGGGCGCCATGAAGACAAGCCGACAGCGATGCGGATCCGGTTGCGAAGATAGATGTCGCTCGTCTCAGACATGGCGCTTATCAACACACCGCCGACGAAAAGATCCGGATACGTAAGCATCGCTTCCAGGGCGATGGACCCTCCCGTAGAATAGCCCGCGACGATCACTTTTTCAATCTGCAGCTTGTTCATCAATTGCTTCATGTCCTCCACGATCAGTCCGTATGTCAGAGGAGTCTCGGAAGGACTGCTCTTGCCATGCCCCCGGATATCGAATGTGATGACCCTGTAGCTCGGGGAGAGGGAGCTCTGTTGATAGCGGAACACGGCTCCGGTAAGCAGCGGCGGATGGATGAAGACAATCGGCATGCCTTCTCCTTTAGATTCGTAATACATCTCGATTCCATTGATCGTCTCATAGGGCAATGCTTACCCCTCCCTTCGTATTGCCGTCGGTGTTATGTCCCATCGACACTCATCTTATCTTTAAAGACATACCTGTGAAGGACCCACTCCACTACACCGACCAGCAGGCCGAGGAAGAAGGCTTCACCCCAGGTGATACCCAGACCCAGTGCATACGATAATACGCCGAAGTAGACTACAGCCAGCAGTACATCGCATATCGCGGCGATCAGACTGTTGGTTGCGCGCAGAAGGACCTGGTCACCGATCAGATATGACAGTGCTGTCAGGCCCGTAGCCATAAGAGCTGCCATCCCAAAAGTAGCGTTGGAGTAATACATAAGGAAGGCAACGACGACAGTTCCGTTTACCACCCACTTCATCAGAAGCTTAAACATTGGCTTTCACTCCGATTCAAATCGATCTGAACTAGTGGACTTGCCGGCATATTGGGCCCAGCTATAGCTTCCCTCGTCTGTTCCGTTTTATTCAGAGAGATTGCGTGTATGCGGTACTTCCAACCCTAGCTGTTTTCATCGCGGGCTTACGCGGGTATTGACTATGAAAGCGTCACGTATTAAGAGTTTACAAGTCCGAAACAAGTCGAGACGATAAGGAGACAACTTCGTCCTATACTCTATCTACGACTACTAGATTGGGAGGCATAGGCTTATGAATCTATCGAAAAAGAATGTAGCTGCCCTACTACTCATCCTGGCCGGTACCGGATATCTGGCGATGGCCGAGACGCCGCTCGACCACTTGCTCATCAAGCAGGTCGCATCCCAGACGCCTGCCCCTCCCTTCATCCAGCATACGAGTAGCGCAGCTGCAACTGAAGCGGCGCTGGCTGATCCCAAAGCAGCGCTGGAGAATGCCTTGACTGCAATGATCGATGCGAATCGTCCGGGCGCAACCGCCGAAGAGCGTGACGGACAGTTGATCATCACCAACGTCACCAGCATGCTGGTGCTTGTGAACAAGGAGCGCCGTCTGCCTTCGGATTACACGCCACCGGATCTGGTCGTGCCGGATGTGCCGTTCTCCTTCTCCGGCGACCACCCCAAGAAGCAACTGCGCCAGCCGGCGGCCCGGGCGCTGGAGCGGCTGTTTGCACGGGCGGAGACGGAGGGCATCGAGCTGAAGGCGGTGTCCGGCTACCGATCATACGCCACGCAGCAGGCGATCTTCGAGCGCAATGCCAGAGATAAGGGCGAGGCGGAAGCAAACCGGACCAGCGCTTATCCGGGAGAGAGCGAGCACCAGACGGGATTGGCCATGGACGTGTCCAGCGGGAGCGTAAATTACGGACTGGTCAAAAGCTTTGGTCAGACCAAGGAAGGCAAGTGGCTTAGCGAGCATGCGCATGAATTCGGCTTTATTATCCGATACGGTGAAGGTCAGGAAGAAGAGACGGGGTATGCTTATGAACCGTGGCATTTGCGCTTTGTAGGGGTCGATGCGGCGACCCGGATCGTAGAGAAGGACTTTATTCTGGAAACTTTTCTAGAAGCTTAGCAGCCTCTAAATCGGAAGGTCATGCATAAGATGGCAAAAGCTGCGGATAATGGAGGTAAAAAAGGTGGCTGATCTCCATGTGCGAACGCTTTTCCCTGACGGCTGACATCGTCCAGCTCCAACAAACCTTCGGCATTACCAAAATGATGACTCCCTACAGGAGACGGTACAATATCTCGCCGCTGCAGCAGGTCCCCATCGTCATCGGCAAGCTTCATGAACGCGAGCTGGTGGATTCGAGATGGGGATTCTTTCCTTACTGGGCCAAAGATTCCGTCAATGCGGATTATGATGCCGTAAGCGGCAAGAAAATCTTTGAACGCATCCTCAAACGTCAGCGCTGCATCGTGCCGTGCAGCGGTTTTTACATGACCAGGACCGAAGGCAAGCTCAGCAGCTCATTGCGTGTCGTACTGCGGGACAAGCCTGTCTTCGGCATGGCTGGTCTGTATGAGACGAGGGTGGACCCGCGCGGGTTGGAGCATCGTACGTTTACGATTGTGACAACCATGTCCAACCGCATCGTCTCGGAGTATACCGAGCGGATGCCGGTCATTCTGGAGGCGGAGGATATGGACTTGTGGCTGGATGCCAACGCCACCGACACCTCTTGCTGGAATAGCCGGATCTACCCGTATGCCGCTTCCGGCATGGACAGCTACCCCGTCAATCCGCGTCTGCAGCTGGAGGAGCTGGACACCCCCGACTGTATCGTTCAGTACGATCCCGGCACGCTCACTGTCAAAAGATAAGATACTGCCAGGCCAAGCATCCAGGCTTTGACAAGCGTCCCCACTTCCATGGATAATGGTGAACAGACATGTTCATTATGGAAGTGGGGTTTTTGCATATGAAATCATTGGTATTGGCAGAGAAGCCGAGTGTCGCCAAGGAACTGGCGCGGGTACTGGGCTGTCATCAAAAACAGCGGCATCATTTTGAAGGCCCGGATTATGTCGTCACTTGGGCGCTGGGGCATCTGGTCACGCTGGCGGAACCCGAAGATTACGATGCCAAGTACAAAAGCTGGACGCTGGAGGATCTGCCGCTGCTGCCGCAGAAGATGAATCTCAAGGTCATGAAGGAAACATCGCAGCAGTACAGGGCAGTAGCGCAGCTCTGCAAACGGCAGGATGTCAAGGAACTGATCATCGCCACAGACGCCGGCCGCGAAGGGGAACTGGTCGCCCGCTGGATTATGGAGCTGGTGCATTGGCGCAAGCCGTTCAAACGGCTATGGATCTCTTCCCAGACGGATAAGGCGATCAAGGAAGGATTCCGGTCGCTGAAGCCCGGCCGCGACTACGATAATCTATACGCATCTGCGGTGTGCCGGGCGGAAGCGGACTGGCTGATCGGGCTCAATATGACACGGGCGCTAACGGTCAAATACAACGCCCAGCTCGCAGCAGGGCGCGTACAGACGCCTACCCTGGCCATCCTGATGAAGCGCGAGCAGGAAATCGAAAGCTTCCAGCCGCAGCCTTACTGGACGGTCAGCGGCGATCTGGGGAGCTTCCAGGGGGCATACAGACCGCAGGAGTCGCATGATGGACGATTGTGGGACAAGGCCGCTGCGGAGGCGGCAGCAGGCCGGCTGAACGGCAAAGCGGCCCGGGTGGATAAGCTCAAGACGTCGCAGAAGTCCGAACCGCAGCCCCTTGCTTACGACCTGACCGAGCTGCAGCGGGACGCCAACAAACGGCTTGGCTTCTCTGCCAAGCAGACCTCCTCGGTGCTGCAGAGGCTGTATGAGCAGCACAAGCTGGTGACCTATCCGCGAACCGACTCGCGGTATCTGACCTCTGACATGGCGCCCACGCTTAAGGGGAGGCTGGAGAGCATCGCCGTGGGGCCTTATGCCGTCCTTGCGAGAAAGGTGCTGCGGCAGCCGCTCCAGATTACCCGCCGCATCGTTGATGACAGCAAGGTGACGGATCATCATGCGATCATTCCTACCGAGCAGTATGTACAATTGGGTGCGCTCAGCAATGAAGAGCGCAAGCTGTATGATCTGATCGTCAAACGGTTCGTTGCCTTGTTCTACCCCGTGTACCGTTATGACGAGACAAGCGTAGTGCTGCGTTCAGGCGGGGATGCCCTCTATGCCAGAGGCCGGGTGCAGACGGATCTGGGCTGGAAAGAAGTATACGGATCTGCCGTCATCCCGGAGGATGAGGATGACGAAGCGGCGCCTCAAAACGAGGAGCCCCAGCAGCTGCTGCCAGCGCTCAGAGTCGGCCAAGAGCTGCAGATCAAGAGCGCCAAAGCGCGGGAGCTGCGCACGCAGCCGCCGCCCAAATATACGGAAGCGGCACTGCTCTCGGTGATGGAAAAACACGCATTGGGCACTCCTGCGACAAGAGCGGATATCATCGAAAAGCTGCTGAACACCGATACAATCGAGCGGGTGCGTAACCGTCTGGTCCCGACAGGCAAGGGCAAGCAGCTGATCGAGCTGGTCGTCGACGAGCTGCGCAGTCCGGAGATGACGGCGGAGTGGGAGCGGGAGCTGGAGCGGATTGCCCGGGGCAAGGGGGATCGCAGCCGCTTCATGGCCGCCATCCGCGAGCAGGCGGCCAAGTGGGTCGGCGAAGTGAAGGCCGAGACTAAGGAGTACAAGCCGCATAATCTGACGCAGTCGCGTTGTCCCGAATGCAGCAAGCCGCTCATGGAGATCAAGAGCAAGCGGGGCAAAACGCTCGTCTGCTCCGACCGCGAGTGCGGCTATCGCCGCGCCGCAGAACCGGCGCTCTCCAACAAGCGCTGCCCGCAATGCCGCAAGAAGATGGAGATCCATACCGGCAAAGCGGGCAAATATGCGCAGTGCCGGCCTTGCAACTTCGTAGAAAAGCTGGACGGCGAACGCAGCGGCGGCGGCCGCAAGGACCGCCGGCAGCAGGAAAAGCTCGTCCAGCAGTTCAGCGACAACGTGACGCTGGGCTCGAGTCTTGGCGATGCGCTGAAGGCTGCGCTGGAGCAGAAGAACAAATAATTCGCTAGATGATCAGCTGCGCGACGCCCAGCAGGACGAGGTGGCCGGGGTAGAAGCTGCGCCACACCCAGCGCGGGAGCGGGATGCGGTCGAAGGTCCGGTAAAAGACGGGCCAATACACCAGCAGCACGGTTGCGAAGACGCTGTAGAGCTGGGTCTCCCAGTGCTTGGAAAGCAAGGTGGACAGGTTCAGCAGGAAATGGAGCAGTACCTGCATATGAGACTGGCTGTACCGGTAGATGAGGACGAGAGCCAGTCCGTAATAGCCATAATTGAAGTTAAACGTCTCCAGGATATAAGCTGCCCCGCAGCCGATTACGACCATCAAAGCGGGATGTGACCACCTTTGCATCGCAATCAGAGCAAGCAGACTGACGAGCAGCGTGCCCACCACATTGATGTCGTCCGAGTGGAGCGCCCATTGATAGGGCACCTGGGAGAGCAGTGCAATCATCGTCAGCCGCAGCAGGTACCGCTTCATGTTGGAGGTGTGGAAGAAGCCCTGTACCAGTGCGTAAGTATAAAGGGGGAAAGCCAGCCGGCCGATGATGCGCCAGAGCGGGTCGCCGGCAAAATAGACCAGACCCACATGGTCGATAAGCATCGTCAGCATGGCGACGATCTGCATGGGTGCACCGCCTTTCATGGGAATCGCGTAGATTTAGTATACTCCAAATAATTCTTGCGAAAAAGTTGCAGTGGACGATAATAAATTAGTACAATGACTAATAGACTTAACAATTGCCGTCAGACAGCGTTCAAGCCAAGCAGTATCCAAACTGATTGTTGGAGGAAACCGCTATGGACAATTGCATGATGGTAAACAAGCCTTCTTTGAATCTGGTAGGCATCAGCTATTCCGGACCGTACTCTACGCTGCCTGAGCAGGCGATCCGGTTGCAGAGCGAGTTCCTCGCCAGGAAGCATGAGCTGCACACTCCGATTAATGCATCGGTGCTGTACAGTCCCTTCCACGGCAATGAAGTGTTCGCTACGTATTGGTCGAGCTACGAGACGGCTCATCTCGAAGAAGTGCCGGAGGGCATGGTCCAATTCACCATACCGGAGCATACCTACGCTATGGTTACCTGCACCAACGAGCGGATGGGAGAGGGCTATGAGCAGATTGCGGCATGGATGGCCGAGAATAATCTCAAGAAAGACGACAATGCGGTCACGATTGAAGTGTACTATATCGATGAGCATCTTGAAGAAGAGCCGGTAGAGATCCTGATCCCGGTAAAGCAAGATGGTCTGTCGAATGATAAATAACGATGCTGGAAGTCGTCCAAAGAGCTGAAGATGGCTCTTTTTTCTTTATAAAGGCAGGGGGAGCGCACCATGAACCGCAATTGGCGGCGGATCATCATTCACGGCTCAGCCGCGGGCCTGTTGTCGGGGCTTGTGCTGGGCGGCCTGCTGAAGTGGATCGAGCATGAGAGCGGCAAGCTTGTGTATACGCTGCTGTTGAATGTCGATTTTGTAGACTGGCTGCCGCAGACGATGCCGGAATGGCTGGAGTTCGGACTGCATCTGCTCATAGCGGTGCCTCTGGGCTGGCTGTACGCCGTCCTGACCACGTGGCGGGGCCGCCCGTGGCTGCTGGCCGCCGCCATCGGGTTGACGGCTTCTCTCACCTGGGTGCCGCTGACGCTGGCATCTGACAGAACGCCCGGTACAGGCGATCTGTCGGCACTGCTGTGGTGGCTGTCAGGACATCTGGTCTATGCAGGCGTCCTTGGCGGGTATGGCAAGCTAGTGATGTCGCATCGGGCTGGAAGGAGGTAAGAGGCTATGCCGCATCTGCATGGAGCCAGGATTATGCTGCGGGAATACCGTCTGCAGGATCTCCCTTATATGAGAGCCTGGGTCAACAATCCCGTTATCACCTGCGGGTTGTCCGATGCATTCCTGTATCCGCATACGATGCACGAAACCGAGACCTTCCTGCATCGTGTCATGGAGGGGGAAGGCGGTCATCGGGGATTCATTATTGCCCACCGGGACAGTGAGGATTATATCGGGCAGCTCGATCTGTTCGAGATCGACTGGAAGAACCGAATGGCCGAGATGGGGATCGTCATCGGGGATCCCGCGGATCACGGACGGGGGTACGGTCGCGAGGCGATCGGCGTGCTGCAGCAATTTGTGTATCATGAGCTGGGTCTGAACCGGCTGCAGTTGGAGGTGCATGAGGACAACCGTGCCGCCATCCAGTGCTATCAGCATTGCGGCTTCCGCGAGGAGGGGCGGCTTCGCCAGCGTCATTATCGGCAGGGGCGCTACACCGATCTGCTGTTGATGGGTCAGCTGCGAGAGGATTATGACAGGCAGATTGCCGGGATGACAGGATGAACCACGCGTGTTGCGGGGTTCAGAACCGGGAGAGTCGGGTATAGGAGAGAAAGGGCGCCGCAGCACTTTGAGGCGCAGTATCCGTTCAGGCGGATCTAACTACTATACCTGTGAAGGAGGCTTTCTATGAATCACTACGAAGCGGATGTTGACGGGTACACACTTATTCAACTGCCGGTGGCCGATTTGGCAAAGTCGGTAGCTTTTTATAAGGAATTGCTGGGATTCGTGGAAGAGAACCCGCAGTCGGTAAACGACAAAAATTGCTTCCTGCACATCAGGAACGGGGGCGGTGGAGATGGACGCGGCGCCGGTCCGACGCTTCACCTGCTTGTGACGGATGCAAGAGCGATCCAGCCCACGCAGTGGGAGATTGACGGTCAGCCAATCCACGCGCTGGAGCTTCATTCCAAAAACATCAAGGCTCTGCATGAGCGCCTGGCAGAAGCCGGTGTACGGATCGTCGAGGAGCCTTATTTTACCCCTCCGGCAGGGGGCTATCTGAAATTTCTCGATCCGGACAGCCATCTCATCTGCGTCAATCAGGCAGAAGAGTATACGACCAATTCAGAGTCAGGTGAAGGCTCGGACACCTGATCTGCTGCGGGAGGATAAGAACAGCCGTTGCGCTTATTGAAGCGCGCCCGGCTGTTCTTTTGTGTCGCTGTCGTTGCTGCAATCGTGGCCCTTGACTCTGTCATTCGTCTGCATAAAGGGGTATAATTAAACCAATTGAGCTACATTTGTCAATGCAGCAGTCGGGCGTCGCCCGGCTGGATAGGAGGCAACAGGTTGAACATATTGCAGGCGCTGTTTTTTCCGCCGGAACAGCCGGGCGGCGTATCTTCCATGGTCCCATATATTCAGGAGAGATTCCACAAGATGGATTGGCCGATGGATATCTTCTCTCTGCCTAAGCGCATTCGGAATAAAGGTCAGGAGGACGTCAGCTTCGCGACGATCGACCACAAGCAGTTCGAGGGCAATCCGATCCTGGACAAATATATTCAAACCTACAAAGATTATGTCTGGTGGACGCGGATGCGGATCAAAACGAACTATGACCTGATTCATGCCCACCATCCGATTGCCGGTCTCGTCATGAAGCAGCTGTTCCCGGATACACCAGTTCTGATGACGATCCACTCGAGTTATGAACGCGAGCTGATCCTTAACGGCAAGATCCGTGAAGGTGGGGCCGAGCATCAGTTTTTGACCGCCATCTACGGTGAACTGGAGCATCGACTGGATGGACTGCTGACCGTGTCGGAGTCGTTCCGCAAGTACCTCTCTCCTTACCTGAAGTTTCCTGAACGCGTCAAGGTGATCCCTAACGGCTTTGACGAGAAGCGCTTCAAGCCGATCTCGCATGAGAACGCTGTGCCGCAGTTGATTACGGTATGCCGCCTGGTGCCTGCCAAGGGGCTCGATATTTTGCTTCATGCCTGCGCGAAGTTGAAGAGGCGCAATCACTCGTTCGTCCTGCATATTATCGGCGATGGCCCGATCCGTAAAGAACTGGAGGAGCTCGCGGTCGAGCTGAATCTGTATGACGAGATCATATTTTATGGATACATGCTGCATCCGGAAGAGTTCATGCCCTTCTTCGATATCTTCGTGCTGCCCTCGCGGGCGGAAGCATTCGGGTCAGTGTTTGCCGAGGCGGCGCTCTGCTGGCTCGCGTTGGTCGGTACGAGTGTCGGCGGGATCGCCGAGCAGATCAAGGACGGTGTAAATGGCCTGCTGGTGCCGCCGGAGGATGCGCCAGCGCTTGCTGATGCGCTCGAGAAGCTCGTCTCGGATCCGTCTTATCGGTACAATATGGCCCGGGCGGCATGGGATAGGGCGAAGAAAGAATATTCCCTGGAGCGGGTGATCAGCCAGATCAAAGAGGTCTATCTGCAAAACGGCAGCGGAGCACAAGCCCAGTGAGCTTCTAGTTCTCCAGGCCGCGCTTGCGGATGATGAGGAATAACCAACCTAGACTAATGAGACCGAAAAGCGGATACAGGGTCGACACCAATGGGCCGAAGCCGATCTGGCTGGCTGCGTAGCAGACAAGAAGGATAGCCAGGATGAGCAGTTCTCGCGGCCAGCGCAGCCGCTCGCGAAGCTGTAGGGAGAGGCCGTAGATATCTGCGATCAGCGTCGTGAAAATCTCGGCAAAGATAAGGAAAATGTAGATGAGCTGGATGGCTCCGCCAAGCTGTCTGGCGATGCCGCCCATCGGAATGGCGAATTGGGTGATCCCGGGCATATACTGAGAAAGCGCGATATGACCGACCAGCAGCATGAAGCCGATGCCGATGCCGCCGATCCAGGCTCCGGTGAGGATGATGCGACGGTCCTTGATACGTGCTCCCAGAGGGACCAGTACCGCCTGCGCTAATGAAAGATTGAAGGCTGTATACAGGAACGGAGAAGCCCAGAGCGCCCACGGCGAATGATCGCTGGTGAGCAGGAGCCAGCGGTCCGAACCCGGCGAAGTGAGGCTGTCGACCATGATGAGAATAGTAAATATGAGCATAACAGGTACGACGACTGTGTTGACGGCGAGAATCGCCTCCATCCCTTTGCGGAGCAGCAGGAAGCAGCCGAGCAGCGTGATCATCAGGCCGGTCTGATAATGGATGCCGAGGTGCTCCTTGAAGATGGCTCCGGCTCCTGCCAGCATGACGGCTGATACGCCCAACAATACGACAAGCATGAAGTGGCTGACCCAACTGCCGACGCGGGGTCCGAATAGCGCTTTGTTGAGGTCCTCATACGAACGGGCTGAGATCGAAGAGGCCATCAGCATCATCTTGGCGCCCAGCCATACGAAGAGGGCGGTGGAGATGATGATCGCCGCTGCCCCCCAGGCTCCGAAACGGGTGAAAAACTGGATAATCTCCTGGCCGCTCGCAAAACCTGCGCCGACGACAGTACCGATGTAGGTCAAAGCGACCTGTAAGATGCGTCCGATGCTTCTCATCGACGTCCCCCCTCATATCTGCTCTTACTAGCGTATGAGTCTTGGGGGACAGGCATGACTAGTCCATCATGCGAATTGCAGCGCGGATATTAAACCTGTAGGAACAGCTTGATGGAGAGGATTTCCCGGCTTTTGGGGTCCATATCGAATTTGAGCAGGGTGCTTTTGGCTTTGTACCCGATGACGTAGCTGGTATGTGTGGTCGGCTTGCCCAGCGCTTCCAGTACATTCTCCTCGAAGTCGCCGATTCGCACGCCATTCAAGCCGGTCCGAACGCCAGATTCGAACACTTCGATAAACCGGATCTGCTGATCCTTGCCATATCCGATGGCAAAGCCATTATAGCCATTGACGGTAATCTGATCCTCATCGTCGGCCAAGATGTATGTCTCTGCAGCGTCACCGAACTGCTCGGTCGCCTTGGTGATGCTTTCTCCGATGGCGAGATTGATCAGCTTAGGCACGTTTGTATTCCATTTCTCTTCGATGACATCCGATGTGACATCGCCTTGAGAGGGTCTGACATTCTCCCCGGTGCCGTGCCCTTTGGCTGCCTCGTCTGGACGGACGAGCGGGTCTTCTGCCCTGGGAGCTGGAGGCTGGCGGTCATATGACTGTTGAGGGGTCTCTGCACCTGGTCCCGGGGCATGCGCAGGCTGCTGGCCTTCGCTATGACCTCCCGCCGGCGCGAACACATCGGAAGCTTGTCCGAGCAGAGATGGAGAGTCTGCCGGAGATTGCTGGCAGCCTGACAAGGCTATAGTAAGCGCGGTCGCTGCCGCAAGCCGCCGGAACTGCCGCATATAAAGATCCTTTGTCATGGGGGAACCTCCTGTCGAGTGCTGAAAACGGGCAGGTTTACTAAAATTGAAGTTGCGCAACCTATACCGGCTGTGGTAACTTATCCAAAAAAGGTCATCCGGTAAAGGGGACGTGAAACCATGGATTTGCTAAAAGAACGCATCTTGCGCGAAGGTTCGATCCTGTCGAGCGACGTGTTGAAGTTGGATGGCTTGCTTAATCATCAGGTTGACCCGGTGCTGACGATGGAGATGGGAAGAGAGTTCGCCAGAAGGTTCGCAGAAGAAAAGATTACCAAAGTGATCACTGTCGAATCATCCGGGATCCCCGTATCGTTTGCGGCGGCGTTGACACTGGGGGTGCCTCTTCTGTTCGCAAGACGAAAGAAGACACTGATTGCGGATCCCGAGGCGCTGTCCGAGCGTGTGCCGTCGTTTACTAAAGGTATTGTAACAGATATTATGGTCTCAAAGGAATATCTTACAGTAGAAGATCGTGTACTCTTTATTGACGATATCATTGCCAATGGCGATGCTGCACGGGGGTTGATCAAGATCATCGAGCGTTCCGGTGCCGAGTTGGCCGGGATGGGGGTCGTTGTGGAGAAATCGTTCCAGGCCGGCGGCAGAGCTCTCAGAGAACAGGGAATACGAGTGGAATCACTCGTGCAGATCGCATCGCTTGAAGGCGGCAAGATCACCTTTGTCTGAGGGCAGGGGGCAGTTCCCCTTTCCTCAAGGGACATTTTCCTTTATAATAGCTAGTAAGTGGCCGAGAGGAGGCAGATAACTATGGGGAAATCAGAGTTTTCTTTGGACTTTTTTCAAACCAAGCTGAATGATGCCAAGGTGCACTTCGAGCGTGCGCTCGACTGCAAGCATACGGAATTCGACGATCTCTATCCCTACATGATCGAGCATCCGCAGTTTTTTTGGTACAAACGATATGTTGCCTGGTCAGAGCTGCTTACGATCGTGAAGCTGGGTGAAGAACTCCAGATGGATTGGAAGCCTCATTTTACAGAGCGTCAGAGTGAGTATATCGAGAAGCGTGTGATGTCCTCACGTGTATTGGATGAGTGGTTCGAAACCAATGATTCAAGAGAACATGTTGGCTAACCGCCGGCTCTAATAGCACAAAATAGTGCATAACGGAAGACCTCGATGAACGGCAAAGTGCGGCATGGAGGTCTTTTCCGTTGTTGGTGCGAAAGGAAGATTCAAATCATGGTGTCTGATGCGCAGCTGGATCAGTATCGGCAGGATGGTGTCAAGGTACGGGTCGTCAGAGACGCGATCGAGAGTAACGATGTAGTGGGCATTGTCGTGGCTTGGGATGACGCGCATGTGATGATCCGCCGCCCGAACAGAAGGGTTGTCAAGCTAAGTCGTTCGTACAGCTACGAGCCCGCTTCCAACAAGCGAGAAGAAGCGTAGTCTACAGGAGGTTGAAGGCAGTGAGATGTCCCGTTTGCGAAGATGTGCGAATGCGTGAGGTGCAGAAGAACGAAGTAATGATCGATGTATGTCCGGATTGCAAAGGCGTATGGCTGGACCGAGGCGAACTGGACAAGCTGATGAGAGGCGTACACGAAATGAGGCAGGAGCTCGAATCGTGGGACCAATCGATGCCAGAAGCAGCCATGCCTCCACAGCAGAGCGGGGTCCCTAGCTTCGGCAATGGGGCGCCGCCTCGGCAGCCTTACGGAGGTCCGGCAGCCAATCCTTACCCGGGTCAGCAGAGCACCTATGGAGCGCCGCAGCAGCCACAAGGCGGTTACGGGGAGCATGGTCCTAACGGTCCGTATCACGAGCGAGCTACCGAGCAGCGATACTATGACAAACATGGCTATCCATACAAACGCAAGAAGAAGAAGACGGTACTCGATGTGTTTGGCGATTTGTTTGATTAAAGAGGATAAAGGTGGCAGATACCGCAGTGAAGCGCCGGCAGGTGCGTCCTGCGGTTTTTTTTGTGCTTTATAGCCAGATTTTATATGTTTCAGGTCGACGGAGTATGGAAGAAGACCGCTGAGGGTAGTGTGCTCGCTTCCGAGCGGTCTCAGTAGCCCTTATTTCGAGCATGGGCGGGCTTTTAGAACTGCTTGCGGACAGAGGATCCGTTATCGGTCTGTAAACGGGGGCTAACGGGCGTAAAACCAGCAAATAACGGATCGTGGGTCCGCAGGAACTGTTTCTGGTGGGCTTTTCTGCAAAATAGAGTTTATTGTGTCCGTATCGCAGTGCCAACCTGGGTGAGCAGGTTTTGTTAAATAGTAAGAAAGTATATGTTTTACACATCTACTTGGCTTATATTTCTCCGGAATGAAACGCGCTGCGCCGCCAGAGGACGGCGACAGCCGTTTCACCTTGGCAATAGCGGCAGAAAGGATCGTTATAGCGGCTCATACCAATGATTATGACGTATAACGTAATTGTTATGTTACATTTATGAAGGATTTCATGTGATTGTGTTAGATTAATTAACTTGAATATTACAAAAATATCCCGTATAATAAAAGCAACTACCGAACGTGCTGTTTCATCCCGCTGGGAGTGGGTAATAAATACTATCATCGCAGCATACGATATGAATACAAAGGCTTATCCAATAGACTAGATTAAAAGAGAGGCGATTAGGATATGAACAACGATTACTTTGAGCGTCTGTATAACACAGTTGGCGATCTGTTGTATCGCGTCAGAATCTACGACAGAGATCTGATGAATACGGATGAGATTATTGCCATGGACGAAGCTTATGAGAAAATACAGGTCAACAAATGGATGATGGGCAGTCCGCAGTGGCAAGACCGTGCGATCGAAAAGCTGGAGCATATGAATTACCGGCTAGTAACCATTATGGAAGATCTCCTATATACAGCTTAATCATTCCAGTCCTTAAAGGGCTGGTTTTTTAATGGAGAAATCGCATATCGCCCGAATTTTCGAAATTCTTTTATTTTTTTGATCAGCTTGACTTCCCATCCCGCTGCATGCTAAGATAAATCTCGTGATCAAGACACGCTTCGGTGTGAATCACAACTATCGTGCGGTCGTGGCGGAATTGGCAGACGCGCTAGATTCAGGTTCTAGTGGTGTAACAGCCGTGGAGGTTCGAGTCCTCTCGACCGCATATCTTAATTAGAAAAGCAGGTTTTTGTCGTGTAGTATAGCCGACAGGGATCTGTTTTTTTTATTATTTTGGCAAGAGGTACATATTCTGAAGGGCATTTCCACACAATGAGAGGAGACTTTCGCTGGCAAGGAGATGACCATTCAGATGTCGATATGGCTTAGACTAACCACACTATGCCTCGTGCTGCTCTCCGTATCATTGACTGGCTCCGCACCGCGGCTATCACTGGCTGGTCCGGCAAGCGCTTATGCGGGTGGACAGTCTGCCTCGCTGCCTGCCCTCCACCCGCCGAGCAAGCGCATTGCTATCGTGATCGACGATTTCGGTAATCGGATGTCGGGAACAGAAGACATCCTGGCGCTCCCCATCCCGCTTACAGTCGCGGTGATGCCATTCCTGCCGTCCAGCAAGGAAGATGCGGAGGAAGCCCACCGCAGAGGTCATGAGGTAATCATCCATATGCCGATGGAGCCTAATCGGGGCAAGAAGGAATGGCTTGGCCCTGGCGCGTTGACCGCAGATATGAGCGATGCAGAGATCCGCAACCGGGTAGAGGCAGCGATCGAAGCCATCCCGCATGCTGTTGGGATGAACAATCATATGGGGTCCAAAATTACGGCCGATCGCCGGATCATGACAGTCGTCCTGGAGGTATGCAGGGAACACGGGCTATATTACCTGGACAGCCGGACGACGCACAAGTCCGTCATAACGGAAGTGGCTGACAAGGTAAAGGTGCCTGTATTGATCAACAAGCTGTTCCTGGATGACCGTTACCAAGCTAGCCATATCCAGCGGCAGCTGGTGCTTCTGGCACGTTACCTGCAAGAGTCGCCCGAGGTCATCGCGATTGGTCATGTCGGGCCGTCCGGCAAAAATGTTGCTTCTTTGCTTCGCAGATGGTCTCCTGAGCAGGATGCGTCAACTGTTTTCGTCACGGCTTCCCATCTTATTCCCTCAATGGCCCGTGATCAGCAGATATTGCCGTAATCCGTTGGCAATCGCTTGAGCGATGGCCGTTTGACCTTGAGAATTGGTCATCATCTGCCGGTCGCCGGCATGACTGAGAAACCCGACCTCGATGATCACTGCAGGCTTGTCTGTCTTGCGAAGCATATAGAAGTTGTTTCCATTGCGAGGCAAAGTCCGCGTCTGCTGCTGCTGGTTGAGTGCATCCTGGATACACTGAGCGAGCAGCATGCTCTGGCCATTCTCCTTGTACAAGACGACCGGACCGCGTTCGCTGCGGTCCGGCGTCCAATTAACATGGAGGCTCACGAGGATCCGTGTAGGAATCTCTTGCGACAGCTGACGGCGCTGAGAGAGGTCGCGTCGATGTCTCGAACGGCTGATATGCCAGCGGTTATCATCGCTAAGCGCATAGTCGCTGTCTCTGTTCAGGACCGCGTCGATGCCTTGGCTGCCAAGCAGCAGATAGAGCTTCCGGGCAATGGCCAGATTGATATCCTTCTCCAGAATGTCCCCATGATGTGCGCCGCCATCAATTCCTCCATGTCCGACATCGATCAGTACCTCAGCGCCCGGCAGGGCGCCGGAAATATCCGGACGATCGGATGCATGTGCGTGCGGCACGAGAAGTCCAAATATGAGCACGAATGCCAACCATCGCTTCATTATCGCAGCCTCCCTCATGACTTTGTTGATCTGAATCCAACATTGCTTATCTTGGCTCCAGAAGGGAATTGTCATGCACGGATGCCGCTTGCAAATGGAGGACATACTGAAGATAAAGGGGTATGAGGGAGGAAGGGTTATGGCAGACAGTAAAGAATTGATCACGTATGTAACCAAGCAGGTTGTGCGGTATGTGGAGACCCCCCGGGCGGAGCGCAAGCAGCAGCGAAAAGCATCCCGGGTGCAGAAGGAGCACTGGACGATTCGCTGGTTCGGTCTGGCGCCGCTTGGTTTTATGGTATGGTGGAAGACCCGGTGGCACAAAGTCCGATCCTCTGGAGATTCCCAATAAAAAAGCTGCTGCCCGAACGAACGTCGGGCAACAGCTTTTTTGAAATATAAGAAAGTATATGTTTACACATCTACTTGGCTTCTATTTCTCCGGAATGAAACTTGCGACGCCGCCAGAGGACGGCGATAGCCGTTTCACCTTGACCATAAATGGATAGGTTAATAATAGCTTCCGGCAGCATGCAGTACGGCCAATGGGATATAACGGCTGCCTTCCTGATCCACCGACAAATAAAGTTGATGGTCATCCCAATGGTGATATCCGGTGACAGGCCAAACGAAAAGGTGCCGACCTTCAAAAGGATCCGCCGTAAAACGGACCTGTTCGCGCAGCCTCAGTTGATCGGCGGGTGCTGCTGGACGCAGCGGCTGACGGGTAAGCCAAGGCATGCGTTCAAATGCATCAAAAGAAGGGAGGACAAGCACGTCCAGCAGTTTTACTGGAGTCGGGCTCGGCGGTATGTGAGCAGCGTCCGCTGCCATTTGCCAGTCAGCATCCTCAATTGGCAGCTGTTCACCCGTTTTGGCGTCGACATATATCGGTTCCTCGTCTTGTTGCTGAATGCGCCATACTGCGAGTACTGGAGAAATATAGTGCTGTTCGACCTTGAGTATCCCTGCCAGGTGAGCAGCTTCCAGACCGAGTGAAGATAAAGACCGTCTAAGTGTGGCAGCACCGTAAAGAGGCTCCTCTCCCACACCGTATTCGCCGAGTGCATAACCGCCGTCTTCCGTTGCATGGACAACCATATATCCAATTGTTTGCTGGCCGCTATGAAAGGTTACGAGCCAGCTATGCGTACCGGGTCCCAGCGGAGAAATGTCTCGGACAGCTTCAGCCCATTCGCCAAAAGCGGGCTGGCTGGATAAGGCGTCAAGCCACTGGTCAATCTGATCATGGATATTCTCTGAAGCGGAAGCGGTCAACTCGAACGACTCGCTTCGCACAGCCTGAGCGCTTGCTACGCTTGCAAACAGCAAGACTGCAGCTGTATATAAGGGAACCCAACGTCGCAAACCGTTCACCATCCTGTCTGTCTATGAGCCGCTATGCAGCTGGCTTGTCCTTCTATTGTACCGGAACCGCTCCGGGAAGCTTGTTGGAACCTGTCAGGCGCAGCTTAGCTGCGCCTGTTCTATTTTTGCCGGAATCCAGCGAATCCCGTCTGTCCTGGGCTATTCGATACCTGCCAGGTGAAAAATACCGCCATTGATGGCGGAAGCCGTCACCCGAGGCTGGTACTGCCAGTCGATCTCCGCCTTGCGGTTCTCGTACTGCTCCTGGATTTGCGGCTTCACTTCGTCCACGGCCGAGGATAGCAGCGCATCGTAGTAATGGGAGATCAACTGCTGCTCTTCATGCAGCCGCTGCGAGGCTTCTTCCGCCCAGGCATAATCATAGGTGCGCAGTTTTTTTTCAAGTGTCTGCTCGATGATGCCTGCGGCCTTGTGGAGTGTGACTGCACTTCGGGCGACATGGATGTTGGGCGGGATGCGCGGCGTCATCTTCAGACCCGACAGACGGTCCTGGAACTGCTCGACACATTGTCCCGTGGCAAGCGAAATACCAAAGGAATGGATCTCCTCTCGCTTGCGGTCGCAAAGAAAATCAACCTTGAGATTAATTCCCAGCCAAGGGGTATAAGCGGTTGATTCCAGCGGGTGGCTCTTGCGGGCGTCCGGCTCCTGGAACAGGCATACGTAGCTGCCTCCGCTCCGGGCTGCTTCGAACAGCTGCTCCAGCCGCTTCGAGCCGTAATACAGATCTTCTCGGGGCATCCGGGCTCCTGCGGTAGTGCTGTGAACGTAGCCGTAGCTGCGCGCGAGTGCCGCATCTGCGGCAGCGGATCCATCTGCCTTGCTAGAGGTTTTTTTTTCCTGCTCCTGGTCATATTTTTCTTTGTCGGTGACAAACAAAAACGACATCGTCTCCGGCTCCGCTCCCGTGCGGTCCACGAACCCCCAGTAATAAGGACGATTGGTAAGGATCCGGTCCGCGAGCGGGGAGAGCTTGACCTTGAAATGGACCGGCGATTTCTCGATGATGTGACACCCGGTCGATTCCAGATAATGCTGGACAAACCGGTGGATCTGTCTGGTATTCATTGCTTCACCTCCACGGTGTGACTGACCGCATCAAGCAGCTGTCCGAATGACGCATCTGCTGGGCGGTCCTGATGCTCCAGACGTGCGCTGCTCAGCGAGTGGCCCAACTGCCGGAAGCGGCTGCTCAGCTCGCGCTGTCCCGAAGATTCCAGCATCGCTTTGGCAATCTGTTTCTCCAAGGACTGATCTTCTTTCTCTAAGCGTTCCAGGATATGATCCAGCTCGCCAATAACCATCTCGAACAGGTTGATCTTCTCGTGCAGCAGACCCACGATATGCTCTTCGATGGTCCCGAGGGTGCAGAGATTATAGATGCGCACATCTTCCGTCTGGCCCAGCCTGTGTACCCGGCCGATCCGCTGTTCGACCCGCATGGGATTCCAGGGCAGGTCAAAGTTGATCATGTGATGGCAGAACTGCAAGTTGATGCCTTCGCCACCTGCTTCGGTTGCGATCAGCACCTGCGCGCGGCCGCGGAACATATCCATCATCCAGTCTTTCTTGCCGCGGTTCATGCCGCCGCGGTAGGGCACCGCGATAAGCTCATGGCTTCGGAAGTACTGCAGCAGATACTCCTGGGTGGCCCGGTACTCCGTAAAGACGATAACCTTCTCATTCATGTCCCTTATCAGCCGCAAAGCAGTCTCCGCTTTGGTATTAGCCTGGATCTGTCGGATATATTCGACCAGCTCCCAAATCTTCGGCCGCAGTGGTGAATCTTCAGGCGTCTTCTTGAACATATTGACGAGCGTGATGAACACGGCATCCCGGCTGCTGCACACCTCACGCTGCAGCGTGACCAGCGACAGCATGCTGGTCAGGTCGCCGCCGCTCTCGGCGTACCGCTGTTTGACAAAGCTGGTCACAGCTTCATAAAGCGCCTGTTCCTCGGGAGAGAGCTGCAGCGGGATATTCTTGACGATGCGGCGGGTGAACTCGATACCGCCATCTCCCCGGCGGTTGCGGATCATGACGCCTGAGAGCGCATCATGAAGTTCAGTTTCGTTTTTGGGCTGCCGTTTATCGACGACAAAATTGGCCGCAAATTCGCTCTGCCCGCCCAATTGTCCCGGCTTGAGCAGGGTGATCAGATTGTACAGCTCATCAAGCTCATTCTGCACCGGCGTAGCTGTCAGCAGCAGGCAGTATTTTTTGCGCAGCAGGGTTGCGAACTGATAATTGGTAGTTTTTTTGTTCTTCAGCTTATGAGCTTCGTCGATAATCAACATATCGTAGTCCGTGCCGAGCAGCAGCTCGCGATGCGGCTCCCGCTTGGCGGTATCGATCGAAGCGACGACGACATCATAATGCCACGTGTGGGCTTTTTTTTGAGCCACGGCGGCGATTCCGAATTTTTGGTTGAGCTCCCGGACCCACTGAAGCACGAGTGAAGCTGGCACCAGGATAAGCGCCTTTTTGACGAGCCCGCGAACGATATATTCTTTGAGGATCAGTCCGGCCTCGATCGTCTTGCCGAGACCGACCTCATCTGCGAGAATCGCTCGTCCGCCCATGCCGTCCAAAACTTTGCGAGCGGTGGAGATCTGGTGGGGCATCGGATCAAAGGACGGCAGCACGCGCAGACACTGCAGCTCGTCGAAGCTGTCGATTTTGCGCGCCTGCTGGGCTTCGATTGCCAGCTTATAGAGCACCCATTCATCCCAAGGACCGTTTTTGGCCAGACGCTGCTGCAGCTCATCCTGCCAGCTGCGGTCAAAATGAAGCTCGACCAACGGATGGAGTTTGTTCTTGCCGGGCGAGTCCGAACTTGCAGAATGTGTGGAGTTGGCCATTGTTTATCCTCCTTATGAGAGCCTTGCCCTTGCAGGGGCGAGGGCTGGCTGTGAGAAACATTACATGTCTATCAGTATTGCCGCAATCTAGGGGAATCATAAGAGGAACCCGCAAAAACAGGGACACTTCAGGATCGCGACCGCTTGGACAGGCGGAAGGTTGCGTCACCAGATTGTGAGATTTAGAACGGTGGTAATACAATATATAGTATGTTATTATGAAACAAACATACAATATGTAGTGATTGGTTAGTCTGAATGGATCCGAATGATCAATCCTGCAGCAAATGGAGGCGTGGTAAAGATGGCAGAGGTGCAGACCAGCAGCTTGACAGGGTTAAGCGAGAAAATATTCCTGGATCGTTACGCTTGGAAGGCTGATGACCCGGCCGCTGCGAAGCCGGGAGATACCGTGCTGGTCATGATAAAGGATGACCCGAAATTCCCGGCCAAGGAAGCCGGAGAAGTCATCGAGCGTACCGGCAGCCAGGCGACCGTGAAAACAAGAAGCGGGCTGATCGTCACGACCGATGTGGACAAGCTGACCTTGACGCGCGAGCAGACCCCTGAGCAGATGTGGGACCGGCTCGCGGAAGCAATGGCTGCGGTAGAAGAGACCGAGCCGCTGCGCAAGCAGTGGCAGCAGAGGTTCCGGTCGATCCTGGCGGATTGGAAGCTGGTCCCGGGCGGCAGGATCGCCGCAGGGGCAGGGGCGAGCGACGAGCTGACGTTGTTCAACTGCTATGTGCTGCCGTCCCCTCATGACAGCCGTGGTGGCATCATGGCCACGCTCACCGAGATGACCGAGGTGATGGCCAGAGGAGGCGGTGTCGGCATCAATCTGTCGTCGCTGCGGCCCAAACGGGCGGTCGTCGCCGGCGTCAACGGTTCATCGAGCGGTTCAGTGTCCTGGGGCGGCCTGTTCAGTTATACGACCGGGCTGATCGAGCAGGGCGGCAGCCGACGGGGTGCCCTTATGCTGATGATCAACGACTGGCATCCGGATCTGGAGGATTTCATCACGGTCAAGCAAAAGATGGGCGAAGTAACCAATGCCAACCTCTCGGTTTGCGTCAGCAACGGCTTCATGGAGGCGGTCAGAGAGGATCTGGAGTGGGAGCTCGTCTTCCCGGACACCCGGGATCCGGATTATGACCGGCTCTGGCAGGGAGATCTGGCAGCTTGGCGGGAGATGGGCAAGCGGGTCATCCCTTACCGGACCGTCAGAGCACGCGAGGTCTGGCATACGATCATCGAGTCGGCGTGGAAGTCGGCGGAGCCCGGTGTCGTCTTCATGGAACGCTACAATGAGATGTCGAACAGCTGGTATTTCAACCCGGTCATCTGCACGAACCCGTGCGGCGAGCAGGGACTGCCGGCGTGGGGCGTCTGCAACCTGTCCGCGATCAATCTTTCCCGGTTCTACGATGAGACCGCGCATGATGTGGACTGGCAGGAGTTGGGCCAAGTGACGCGATGGGCGGTTCGGTTCCTGGATAATGTCATCGATGTGACACCTTATCATTTCGAGCAAAATGAAGCGAACCAGAAACGGGAGCGCCGGGTCGGTCTGGGGACGATGGGGCTGGCGGAGCTGTTGATCCGGCTGGAGATCCGCTATGGCAGCGAGGAGTCGCTGGGCTTCCTGGACCGTTTGTACGGATTCATCGCCAAGGAGGCGTATCTGGCTTCTACCGAGATCGCGGCGGAGAAAGGCTCGTTCCCGGCTTTCGAGTCCGACAAGTTCTTAAGCAGCGGCTTCATGCGCGAGCTGGCAACGGTGTACCCCGAGGTGGGGGAAGCGGTCCGTGGGCGCGGCATCCGCAATGTAACCCTGATTACGCAGGCGCCTACTGGCAGCACAGGCACGATGGTCGGCACCTCGACCGGCATCGAGCCTTACTTTGCCTTTGAATATTACCGTCAGAGCCGGCTGGGGTATGACAAGCAGCTCGTGCCGATCGCCCAAGTCTGGAAGGACCGGCACCCCGGCGAAGAGCTGCCGGACTATTATGTCACCGCCATGGAGCTGGCGGCGGAGGACCATATCCGGGTGCAGGCGGCGATCCAGCGCTGGGTCGACAGCTCGATCTCCAAGACGGCCAATGCCCCTGCGGACTTCACGGTCGAGGATACGAAACGGCTCTATGAACTGGCCTTCGAGCTGGGCTGCAAAGGCGTGACGATCTACCGCGACGGCAGCCGCGATGTGCAGGTGCTCTCGACGGACAAGAAGGAGGATGCCGCTAGCGAGACCGGGGCCCCAGCTTCCGATGATGCCGAAGTTATAATGGCTGCTGCGACCGCACCGGCGGAGCCGTCCGCGAGCGCAGTGGTTGCTCCATCCGCTTCCGAAGCCGCTATACCGTCTTCTCCGGTCCCGATCGACAAACAGTACAAACGCCGTCCGCAGGTACTGCGCGGCGCGACGTACAAAGTCAACACGCCATTCGGGATGGCTTACATCACGATCAATGATCTGGATGGCACGCCGGGAGAGATCTTCCTGAACGTGGGCAAAGCGGGGTCGGATGTGTTCGCCATGGCGGAAGCGCTCGGCCGGGTATGCTCATTGTTTTTGCGCTACGGCGACCATGGCAGCAAGGTGCAGCTGCTCATCAAGCATCTCAAGGGCATCGGCGGCTCGGGGGCGATCGGCTTCGGTGCGACCCGGGTCGAGTCGATCGCCGATGCGGTGGCCAAGTCACTGGAGCTGCATGTATCCGATCTGACGACGGACGCCGGGGAAGCCGCCGGTCTAGGGACAGAGCAGGGTGCCGGAGAAACGCCGCAAGGGCATCAGCCCTCCCGGGCCTTTAGCTCTACCGACCTGTGCCCCTCCTGCGGCTCGGCCTCGCTGATCAACACCGAGGGCTGCAAGACGTGCGCGAGCTGCGGATATAGCCGGTGTTAACCGGCTGCTTGGTTCGTTAGAAGAGCTAAATAACTAAGGCCATCATCGAAAGATGAGGCCTTTTTTTGATGGGCGTGCCAGTTGCGATCTCAATTGAATTTCGATTCCTCCTTAACCTGAACGCCGATTTCTTACCGTCGGCGTTTTTGTAGTTTGGCTTCAGCCGTCCCCCCCCCCCCCCCCTTAACCAATCCTTATTTTCCACATTACACCTAGTTAACAAACGATCCCTATAGTAAACGTATAGACGTCTAGACAATTAAAAGAAAGGAAGATCCTTTGAACAGGCTACTTATTGGCTCCAAATACGGGATGCTGACGGTTGTGCTCCTCTGCACCTTGTTCCCGGTGTATTGGATGGCTGTTATGGCGACCCGGCATTCGACCGACTTGTTCGCCCAAGTGTCGCTATGGCCAAGCTCGTTCACCTTCGAGCACGCCATCAGCATCTTTACCGAGGAGAGATACGGACTGCCGCTCTGGAATAG
This sequence comes from Paenibacillus jepli, assembly GCF_047238105.1. NCBI lineage: Bacteria > Bacillati > Bacillota > Bacilli > Caryophanales > Paenibacillaceae > Paenibacillus > Paenibacillus jepli. The sequence goes on along the minus strand of NZ_JBDFMD010000001.1, from coordinate 645,823 downwards.
CGCGGTCGTCACTTTGGCATCCCTGACGATTGTGCTCGCGGCGGGTTTGTCCTGCGCTTATGTGCTCAGTCGGCGAACCTTTGCCCCTGTTTTCAGAAACGCGTTGCTGGTCTGGATTTTGCTCGTTCGTGTACTTCCGCCGATTACCTTTGCGCTGCCGCTGTATATCCTGATGAACGATGCCGGGCTGCTCCATACCAAGGTGCCGATTGTGCTCGCGCATGTTCTGGTCAATCTGCCGTTCGTCGTCTGGTTTATGATGGCCTTTTTCATCGGTGTGCCCGAGGAGATCGAGGAGAGTGCACGCATCGACGGCGCCTCGGAATGGACGATTTACCTGCGTGTGGTCCTGCCGCTCGTGGCCCCGGGCATCGCAGCTGTGACGATCCTGTCCTTCATGGACTCCTGGAATGAATATTTGTACAGTGTCATCTTTATTCAACGCCCGGGCGACTTTACGATTCCCCTGAAGCTGGCCACGCTGAACAGCGAGCAGGAGCTGACAGAGTGGGGCAAAGTCGCGAGCGGCGGCATCGTGTCGATGATTCCCGTCGTATTGATCGCAGTTTTCATGCAGCGGCATTTGATGAACGGCCTAACGGCCGGCGCCATAAAAGAATAGGAGGATGGAGAGATGAAACGTAGGTTCAGTGTGGTGTTGAGTGCAGGTCTGGCGGTTGGACTGCTGGCAGGCTGCCAGTCGTCGCAGGGACAAGGTCCCGACAAGCTGGTGATCGCCGCCCGGGGGGGCTCGCATGTAGCGGCCATGGAAGCTGTAAAAACGGCTTTCGAGGAGGAGCATCAGGTCGAGGTGGAGATCATCGGTCTCGAGGCAGCGGATCTGAAGCAGAAGATCTCGCTTGATGCCACCAATGCCAGAGGTTCTTATGATCTGGTGATGGCTGATGATCCCTGGATGCCGGAGTTTGGAGAGGCCGGTATTTTTGCCAACCTGTCCGAGCTGGGAGTAGAGGCGGATGAGGACTTTGAAGCGTCGTCGCTGGCTCTCGGCAAGCATCCGTATGGTACCGGCGACCTGTACGCACTGCCGTTCTCGGGCAATGTGCAACTGTTTTTCTACAATGAACAATTGATGGCGGACAAGGGGTACGACGTCCCGGATAGCTGGGAAGAGGTGCTGCACATCGCAGGCGAGGTCCATGCCGCTGACGGGACAGCCGGCTATGTCATCCGCGGCCAGCAGGGCAATCCAATCGTGTCCGACTTTTTGCCGATCTTCTGGGCGTTCGGTGGACAAGTATTCGATGAAAGCTGGAGTGCCCAGATCGATACAGAAGCGGGCCGGGAGGCACTGAGTTTGTATATCGAGCTGGCTGCCGCTGGCGCCAACTACGAGACGACGGATATCGTCAGCTCGGTGTCCGAAGGCCGGGCGGCGATGGCCCTGGGATGGCCGTCCTGGTTTATCTCCGGCGAGACAGCAATCGCCAGCTACGCGCCGATTCCTTCCAAGGGAACCGCGGCCGATCCGGCCATCTCCACCGGCATGATCGGCAACTGGATGATGGGCGTTGCTGCCAATTCGCAATATCCCGAGCTTGCTGCCGAGTTCCTGAGTTTCATCACAAGCAGCGAGACCCAGAAAAGTATGGTCGAGCATGGCGGTGTCCCGACGAGAAAAAGTGTCTACCAGGACAACGAGCTGGCAGCAAAATATCAGCACTTCCCGATCCAGCTGGAGGCGCTGCAAAATTCGGTCGCCAGACCCCGCACACCGAAATGGTCGCAGGTGGAAGAAGCGCTGGGAGCCGAATTGTCGGCAGCTATCGCTGGTACCAAGTCGGCGGAACAAGCGCTGGCGGATGCCAATCAAGCGATCAACCAGGTGATGCAATAACACTGCGAAAGGTATGGAAAGGGGCAAAGAACTTGCATAGCAAATGGCGTTTTCAACTGGGCATGCTGGCCCCCGTGCTCATCCTGCTGATCGGCCTGACCGTCTTTCCTTTCATCTACACGATCCTGAACAGCTTCACGGATTATTACTACCTGGCCAGCGACGCCAAGCAGTTTGTCGGGTTCGACAATTATGCCCGGCTGCTCCAGGATCCGCTGTTTATGCAATCGATCTGGAATACGGTCAAATTCATGGTACTGGCGGTCTCGATCGAGACCGCCCTGGGCCTGGCAATCGCGCTGCTGCTGGACAGCATGCGGCGAGGCCTGAGAGTACTGCGGGTGTCGCTGCTCCTGCCGGCGCTGCTGCCTCCGGTTACCGTGGCGCTGGTATGGCAGATGATGCTCAGCAATCACAACGGCATTATCAATTATATGCTTTCGTTTTTTGGGGCCGGCCCCTTCAACTTTCTGATGGATATCCGTCTGGCTTTCAACACCATTCTGCTGATCGATATCTGGCAGTGGACGCCGTTTGCGTTTTTGCTGCTGTATGCGGCGCTGCAAGCCGTATCCAGAGCCCAATACGAAGCGGCCAAGGTCGATGGCGCCAGCAGATGGAGCCTGTTCCGCCATGTTACGCTCCCCAATATCTTGCCGGGTCTGTTGTTAGTCATCCTGCTGCGGACGATCGATACGTTCCGGCTGTTTGACAAAGTCAATCTGTTAACCGGCGGCGGGCCGGCTAATTCGACGGCGACCATCACCCAGTACATCTACCGGCAAGGGGTATACAATCTGCAGATCGGGTACGGGGCGGCCGCTTCGATGGTGATGGTGCTGCTGGTGCTGGCCTTTACCGTAGCCTATATTATGCGCTCGCTTGGAGGAAGCCGTCATGGGCATCATCGTTGATTTCCTCAACCACACATAGAATCATCCGAAGGAATGTGAAGGAAGGGACGCTGAAATGGATCGAATAGATCAGCAGGAACGGCTGCTGTTGGAGGATGTGCTTCACCATATGGGAGCTTGGACAGAGCAAGTGGCTGCTTACCAGAAACAGGCGGCTCAGGCGCGCGACTTCAACGTCCGAAGCAAGGGCCTGGAGACGGATTTCGTTACGGATGTGGATCTGAAGTCGGAGGACATGCTGATCCGGCTGATCCGCCGCCACTATCCGGATCACGGCATCCTGGGTGAAGAGAACGGCCGGATGGACGGGTCCAGTGATTATGTGTGGCTGGTCGATCCGTTGGACGGAACGACCAATTATATTCACGGCTTCCCGCTGTCTGCCCAGTCGATTGCCCTGCAGCACAAGGGCATTACTGTTGCGGGGATGGTGTATGCGGCCGGGCTGGACATGAAATTTTGGGCCGTGCGGGAGAGCGGGGCTTATCTCAACGGCAAGCGCGTACACGTCTCGCAGACCAGGGACCTCAAACATAGTCTCCTGGCTACCGGTTTTCCAAACGATTGCAGCCGCCATCAGCTCAATCTCCCGTACTTTGCCAAGATGACCGGGCAGGTGTCAGGGATTCGGCGTACGGGCAGCGCGGCGCTTGATCTGTGCTTTGTCGCGGCGTCGTATCTGGACGGATTCTGGGAGTTCGATCTGAACGACTGGGATACCGGCGCCGGCGCCCTGATCGTCGAGGAAGCCGGGGGCATGGTTGAGCGGCTGCAGCTTGACGATCACCCGCTGCTCGTATGCGGCAACAAGCGGTTGACGCCGCTGCTGCAGCAAGCGCTTCTTGCCTAGAAGACAAGGAATGAATTGGAGGAACCTGTGTTGATCAGTTATCCCAACATCAAGAGCGAGATCGAAAAAATGATAGACAGCAAGCTGTGGAAAGTCGGGCAACGGTTGCCCTCCGAGTATGAGCTGGCCAAATATTTCAGTGTCAGCAGGGAAACGCTGCGCGCGGCCATCAAGCTGCTCGAGCAGGAAGGGAAGCTGCTCGTCAAGCATGGCATCGGCACCTTCGTCATCAAGCCGCTGCCCGTTATCCCGAGCCGGCTGGAGATTCTCCAAAGCATCGGGACGATGATCAAGCTGGCTGGCCTGAGGGAGGATGACACAAAAGAAATGATCGGGGAGGTGGTGTGCAATAAGGAAGGGGCGCGGGCATTGAACATTGCAGAGGAGGCCAAGGTGATTCAGATGGAACGGATTCGATATGCGGACGGGGAAGCCGTAGCCTATTCGGTCAATCTGATCCCTCGGGATCTGGTCGGCGACGCCTTTGAGCGGATAGACTTCTCGGGCTCGCTGTTCGGCTTTCTCGAGGACAAGTGCAGGATTACGATTGCCAGAGCAGACACCGAGCTGGTAGTGCCGCTGAAGCAGGACAAGTATGTCCAGCGGCTGCAGATCGACAAGGAAGAAGAGACGCCGGTCATTCTCATGAAGCAGCTGCATTATGATGAGCAGAACAAAGAGATATTGTATTCACTGGACTACTTGCGAAATGACATTTTCAACTTTTGGGTTCGCCGAGAGCGCAAATGACAGATTAGCATGAAGGAGTGGTACGTGTGAGAAAAACGTCAGGAATGGCAAAATCAAGTTTGGTGTGGCTGCTTGTAGCCGCGCTGCTCTTCGTTGCCCCTGTAGGGGCTGCCGCAAATGCCGAGGTGATCCAAGCCAATCTGTACAAAGCGTTTCATGACACCTATGATGAGAACGATCCGGATCAGAAATTCTCGGGTGCGCTGGATTTGCAGTTCTACAACATGGAACTGGACATTATGGTCGATGCCAATCACAGTACCTATACCGGGCCGCAATATCCCGACTACCTGCAGGGCAAAGTCAGACTGTATGTCAAGCATGATGCCGCAGCCCAGCCCAACACCAGAGATCTCTATCAACTTTCGCCGAGAGGACTCCCACTTCTTCAAGTGGTGAGGTTAATCGGCGACTGCTTCTTTAGCCCACAAAATCTTCTTTCCTTTTCTCCTTTGCGACGGTATAATTAATAGGAACATACATTCGCTTATCGGGTAAAAGGGAGTGACTTCATGTCCGTGCCAAAATCCGAATATCGAACGTTTCAAGTGTGGATCAAGCCGGGACATCCGTTATTTTCTTACCTCGATGAAACGTGCCAACATGCTAAAAATCTGTATAATACGGCTACCTTTTATGTCCGACAAGTGTTTACTGCCAGGGGGCAGTCTGCTGCTTGCCAGCCGTTGCAACGGCAAGTGATGGATACCCTCTCCGCGCATCTGGATGCGATGAACGAGCGAAGAAGTGCGAAAAATCATGCTCGTCCCTTTGTATTGCCTACGCCAGAGCGGCCCTTCCTCTCGTATGCCTTCCTGGATGCCTTGTTCAAAGTGATGAACCAGCCGGATTACCGCGCGCTTCCTGCACAGAGCAGCCAAGGTATCCTGAAGGTGGTGTTCCAGAACTGGGCTTCCTTTTTCGCCAGTATGAAGGCGTACCGACAACATCCGGAGCGATTCACGGGCAAGCCGAAGATGCCGGGCTATGCTCGGAGCAAGGTGAAGGAAGTGGTGTTCTCGAATCAGGACTGCGTCATCAAAGAAGGGAAATATCTTAAACTCCCCCGAACCAAACGGCAACTGAACATCGGCAAGCTGGGCTGTAAGGACGGCAAGCTTATGCAAGTGCGTGTCGTCCCTCGTCATGGGCACTATGTTGTCGAACTGATCTTCGCTTGCCCTCTGAAAGTGCCGAAACCGGTAGCGGACGCTGCTCCATCTGCATGTTGCATGGCGATTGATCTCGGCGTGGACAATCTCGCAACCATGGTCACGACAACCGGTGCGCAGCCGATGCTCGTGAAGGGCGGGATCGTCAAAGCGATCAATCAATACTACAACAAGATGAAAGCGCACTACTCGCGTATTCTTCGCCATGGCAAGGACCCGCGAGAAGGCCTGCATACGTCCAAACGATTGGAACGCTTGCACCTGCAGCGCTATCGCCGAATCAAGGACCTGTTTCACAAGGTCAGTCATCACGTGGTCAGGCTGGCCATAGAGGCGCGAATTGGCACCATCGTGATCGGTCAAAACACAGGATGGAAGCAAGGCACCGGCATGGGACGGCGCAACAACCAGTCATTCTGTCACCTCCCGCACGGGCTGCTCATGGGGATGATCCAGTATAAGGCAGCAGAGCAAGGCATCACGGTGATCGTGACCGAAGAAGCGTATACGTCCAAAGCAAGCTTCCTGGATCACGATCCGTTACCGCGCTTTGATGAGGCGGTGACCTGTGCCTTCTCCGGCAAGCGGGTCCACCGTGGGCTGTATGTGAGCCCGCTCGGCATGATTCACGCCGATGTGAACGGAGCGGCCAACATCCTGCGCAAAGTATTCCCAAACGTATCCGCTAAGGGTACAGATGGGATAGAGGGGCCCGCCGGTAACCAGTCCGTCAACGTGTCAACTCCACAGGTGTTAAGCATCCTGAGAAAGTCAGGTTGAGACATCTGAAACCCCCACTTCAGCCAAGCGTCAGCATCGGCAAGTGGCGGGAGTATTCATAAATACTTCGAAGATGTGGCGGCCCGAATCGAAGTAAATGGAGACAGCGTCTACGGAGACGGCAGGGACATCATCATCAATCTCGACATGAAGACGGCCAATAATCCCGATTACCGCGAAGTCTCGCGTTCGCTGCAGCGATTCTGGACCATTACCCGTCCTTGATCAGCTACGGATATGTCGGCGAATCGGGCAGCTTCACCGAACAAGCCATTACGGTCTGCCTGTCCGGTTCGGACGGCTTGAAGGACGCTTACTTTGCCTTTATCTCGGAAACGACGGGCAAGCTGTCGGCGTTCAAGGATCAGGTCCACAGTGTCACCGGCAGCAGACATGCGCAGGTCTCCGACTACTTCCCCCGGGAAGCGGACATCTACCACCGGTTCTATGCGATCCACTGGAAGCATATCGAGAGCGGCTTCGACCTGCTGATGCCGGGCAATTGGTCCCAGGAGGAAGAACAGCGGCTTGAGGCGATGATGCGCGATGCCACGCAAAAAGGGTATACGTTGCGCTTCTACAGCCTCAATGGGGCGGTTGGCGCCTGGCTGCATGCCGGTACCGTGGATGGCCAGAACGGCGAGCGCCCCGATGTCGCGATGCAGGACGGCCGCATCGTAGCCGTATATCGCAGCAGCAGCAAGCTGCAATATACTGCAGGGACTTGGGGAACAGGCGGAGCGCTGAGCTGGCAGTTTACCGGACAGATGCAGGGCCAGGACGGCACGGATCCGACAGTGGCTTTTGTAGGAGAGGACAAAATCATTGAAATGCATACGAGCCAGAATACCGGCCTGATCTGGTACAACATCGGCGAGCTCCATTGGCCGTCGGTGAACTGGGTACACAATCATATTTGGGATTCGGGCGTCTCGTCCAAACCAAGCGTCGATTACCATGCCGGACATCATATCCTGATCGATGTGCATAAGGCCGGTTTGAACGACGCCCTGTGGTACAACAGTGGCAGAGTTCACTTCCCATAATATACATGTGGAACATATAAATTATTAGAATTTAAATTGAAACAGCAGCGACAGCTATCCTCTGTCGCTGCTGTTTTTTTGTTGTTCAGGGCGTGCCCAGCTAATCACCCATCGTCCACCCGCCCCCTCTTGGCTGCAGCGACCGGCTCATCCTTTGCACAAGTATTGTGTTAAAGATTGAGTCCATAGTCTCTGTACAACGTTGTCCAGAATTTGTTCAGTACGACCTGTTACACTTCGGACAGTGTCGAAATTTCAGAGTGTCGGTAGGTCTAAAGTCTCATGAAGAGACGATCTTCTAAACAGAGAGAGCGAGGGTTACATGATGAGCAGGATGGGCATCCAACCGTTGCGGCTGGGGCTGCGCACAGATCAAGGGAAGACAGGGAGGTGCGGGAATGCGTAAGCAGAGCCTGGGGAAACGATTACTGGCTGCAGCTCTGATCATGTCGATGTTTGTCATGCTGTTCCCTGTGGGGAGCATGCCGGTTGCTTATGCGGCCGCGGATCGAGAAGTGTTTTTTGGCAAAGGCGTCCGGATTGGCAATGCCACGTATGCGGCCCAAAATTCGCTGATCAACTTCTATCAAAATGACGTGCCTGGCTTTAGTCATCCAATTAAGCCGAGTCAGATGATCGACTGGGACCGGGGCAATATCCGGCTTGGATATAACGACAAGTGGGAAACGGCCCGCTTCGTCATCAACGTAGCACAAAATCCGGAGCTTAGACAGCTCGCCCAAAGCGGTGAGGCTGAGGTGCTGATCGGCTTCAACTCGATGATTTACTATTCGGGGTTCCTATCCTGGACACGGGTGACCCGGGGCAGCATCGTCGTAGACGGTCAGACGCTGTTCAGCGGCCAGACGCCGAAGGGCGGCATCGGCAAGCGCGATTTTAAAGCAAAAATCCATGAAAACTCCGTCATCACCGTCGAGTTCGCCGGCGAAGGCCGCCGCTACAAGGACAACGGCCGGCTGAACGGAGTCGAGGGTCTCTATATCAAATTCCAGGATACGGTTCGTCCCGTATTGGAGGATTACGACCTGACAGGTACTGGCGCTCAGCGGGTCAATACGGTCGCCAAGCATCAGGAGATGTTCATCAAGCAGCAGGAGAACCTGACACTGTCCTATAAGTTCAGCGAACCTGTACAGCCTTTTGCCCTTAACTCGGGTTTTTATGATCATTTCACACGCCACCCGCTGTTCGTCAACATTCCCGGGACGGGATTGCCGGCGGCTGGCCAGCAGCAATATATGCAGAACATGCAGTATCAGACCGCTGCTGATCTTAGCAAATATACAGCTACGATCGATTTCCGTTATACCGGTTCTCGCTATCATCAGAGCCCAGGCTATATCGAGCCCAAGATGATAGGCGGACAAAGCGGTGCGCCGATCGATTGGCCGATGGAGGAGAAGCTCAAAACCGCCAATCTTTCGGATGCGGCCGGCAACGCCGTACAGCTGCGGATCCCGCGCAAAAAACTGACGCCGCAGCTCGTATACCCCGATGCTTCGGGAGAGCTGACCGACTTCATGACAGGGCTCACGGACGATCCGTTCAACCCGCGCCGCTTCGGCTTTGCGGTCACCATTGACGGCGTCGCACCGAAGTATACAAAGGTCGGCAACGGCATCCAGCCGGAGATTCTGACCGGCGTCAATATCAACAAGAACGACAAGGTCGAATTTACGCTGCAGCTGACCGAGGAAGCGGTCGTCAAGCGGGGATGGGACCCTTACCGAACCTATATTCACCTTAATAACGGCATGAAGGCCTACTATGTTGCAGGCGAGAACACAAAAGACTGGACGTTTGAGATGGAGATCCCCGCTGGCAAGACCGTCGAGACGCCACTGCTCAAGGTTATCGCGATCTCGCATGACCAGAAGGCAGGCGGCACCGATATGGATGTCATCCAGGACTATGCCGGCAACCTGCTCATCCAGCCGGCCAACTTCGACGGCGAGCATGTGGACGGAGCGGTAGGGAACGGTGATGTGTCGCTGGTCAATTCCAAGATCGACTGGGCCAAGCTGATCATCGACAATACGCCGCCGATGATAGACTACCGGTACCAGCAGGGCGGTGCCACTGGACAGCAGTACCAGAAGACCGGCACCATCACCGTCGATGCCAATGATCCGCATCTGTTGATCCCGTCGCTTGATCCTGTGCCGGGCGACCGCGGCAGCGAGCGGCCGAGTATGGGCATCTTCCGTCCTTCCAATATGACAGGAGAAGGGTCGCCTTCCGTCGGCCTTATCTATTACTGGTGGAGCAAGTCGCCGGAGGATCCGCTCGCCGGCAAGGAAGCTGACCAGTTTGCCGCAGTCAAGCGTTACTCGCTATCCGGCAAGCAGCCGAGCCAGGGACTGTATGAAGGCTACGAGCATCTGCAGTTCTCCGTCGTCAACAACAAGAACAATCTGATCGCGCCGCCGCCGGAAGCGATAGCGAGCGGTACGGCAGGACCATGGTATCTGCATACCTGGACGGCGGATATGACATGGGACTCCGCACGCGAGCTGATGCAGTATGAGAAGATGAAGGATTTCAAACGGCTCAATGAAGAGTTGTACAACCAGTGGAAAGCGGAGCTGCAGGGCAGCGATATCTCCGATGCCGACCGCGAGATCCATGCCGATAAGAAGGCGCTGCAAGCCGTCGGCGATTATGGCAATCTGCAGGATTGGCCGATCAGCGACTTCACCCGGGAGGATTCCAACTGGACATATAAGCACACTTCGATCATGTTGGATAACGCTGCTCCGGTGATTATGAATACCGCCACGGCGGGCGACAACACGATGGATGTCCAGATGACTGTCTCGGTCGAAGACGAGCACAGCGGACTGGCCCAGGCCGATTATCAATGGGTCAGAGACGGCGGACAGCCGAGCGAGATCGAATGGCAGGAAGTCGAACTCCACAACGGCCAGGCAACACTGCGGACATTGGGCGAGGTGTTCGAGGACGGCGATTATCGTCTCTACATCAAAGCGTCCGACCGGGCGGGCAACTCGGTCGTCTGGCCGGCAGAGAAGGCGGTCACCGTCAGCTCCCTGGAGAGCGTCCATGGCGAATTCCTCACTCCGGCCAACCCGGACTATGTGCAGAGCATGGATGTGTTCTTCCGGCTTAGCGGTATCTTGCCGGACAAAGTGGCTTACGCGGTAAGCAGCAGCGCCAACCGGCCATCCGCCGAATCGGCTTATACCGAGCTTCAAGCAACCACGGGCATGCAAGGCAGCGTCGCTGATGGTTCATTGACCGAGGAGCTGGAAGTACCGGAGTCAGGCGCGCAGCAAGCAACGGCCAAACCGGACAAGCCGGAGGTCAGCATCCAGAGCGCAGGCAGCCCATCCGGTCAAGAACAAGGTGACGGCGCGGTCCAGACCGGGGATGGTGCATCGGACTCGGAGCCGAAAGCAAGCGAGAACGGTCAACAGGATGGTGGCTCCGACAGCGTGCCGCAGCAAGATTCGAGCGCCAACCCGGATAGCGATCCGGACGCGCGGCAAGAGGATGACGAGCTTGTCGGACCGGGGCTCCCGGTTACGGCAGCGGTCAGCGGTCCTGCGCTTGAGTATGCGGTGCCGCTGAGCGATTCACTGAACGGCATCCATTATGTGCACATGATGGTAAAGCAGGGCGACCGGTACTATTATTTCTCCAAAGCTTACTATCTGGATAATGAAGCGCCTCTCGTCACGTTCAACAAGCGCGGTGTCGACTACCCTCGTGAGAAACAGGACGTTACAGTGACGGTCACGGAGAACTACAGCAAAAACAATATGGACAACAAATATCTCTGGGTTATGAATGGGGATCCTGCTCCGGATGCGGCCACGCAGGGCTGGCAGCCGCTGCCTTCCAGCGGAGTTGCGGTTATCGATGGATCGGCACTGGAACCGGGCGCAGTAGCGGACTACAAGCTGTATGTCTGGGCGACCGATGGCGCGGGCAACATGGCGATCGTCAGTACCGAATCCACCTTTAAAGTGACACGTCCGGCTGGCGCAGAAGAGCCGCCGGCACCGGGAAGCTCCGACCTGATCTATCTGTTTGGAGACGCGCAGGACGGCTATACGGCGATCCTGAAGCTGAATCTCGAAACGGTGAACAAGCAGGGCTACGAATACTCCGTCTCGCCGGACAAGGGCCAGACATGGACAAGATGGAAGCCGTACACGAACTTCGTCTCGCTGAGCGTACCAACCGGTCGCGCGGACCAGCTGCAGGTTCAGGTCAAATATAGAGCGCCTAGCGGTTCAATCAGTGATCCGAAGACGCTGGATATCACCAAGCTGTCCAAGGATGAACCGATCTACGGATTGGCAACTCATAATACGACACGTCCGGTAATGTCCGATAAAGGCGTCAATATCGAAGTAATGGTGCCGCTCGGGATCCGGGTCGTGCCGGCAGCCGTCAATCCGTCGGCGCCGACGCGCAGCGGCAATGTGTTCAATGTCAAAGAGAATGGCTACTATGCCTTCGATCTGCTGGATCTGAGCGATCCGAACCGCAAGGATGTGCTCTATGTCGTCGTCAGCAACATCGACAACGAGGCGCCGCGCGTCTCGATTGAATACAACATTACTGCTCCGACCAACAGCAACGTCACGGCCCGGATCGTCGATTCCTCGGAGCCGATCGTTATGGTCAACAATGATGGCCGCAACGCGTACACCTTTGAAGCAAACGGTACGTTCCTGTTCCAGTTCCGTGACGAAGCGGGTAACGTCGGCACTGCGGAAGCCTCGGTGGGCAATATCAGCAAGGAAGCGCCGCGGGTGAGGATCGTCCGTTCCTACGGCTATGGGGAGAACGGCAGCCTGACCTTCGGGACGATCAGGGACGGCAACGGCAATGTCCTGTTCTCCTCCGGGGTGACGCTCGGAGTGGAGCCGGAGAATGGCAACCAGCGACTGTTCTTCCCGGATATGAAAAATATGCAGACCCTGTACGAAAACGGAACGGCCACCTTCGTCGTTGCCGACGAGAATGGCAATACGACTGTGATCGAAGAAACGATCGACACGATCCGCTCCGGGGCTCTGGAGCCGTCGATCAGCTACACCTTCGTCGACGACAATGGGGAGCCGGTCAACCAAGAGGAGATCGTCACCATCGGCGGTCAGCGCTATGCGAAGGGCAAGGTGCAGGTGACGCTGGCAGGCAGCATCGATGCGCCAAACCAGGTGTTCTCCGGTCTGCGGCCGATAGAAAACGACAATGGTCAATACACCAACCGGATCAGCGATCAGGACGGTTCTTACACTTATGCTCGAGCTTATGCGACCAACGGCACCACGACGATCGGCTTGTCCGACCTGCTGGGCAACAGCAGCCGGGTTCCCGTCGTCATCAGCGGCCTGGACAATACGCCGCCGGAGCTGACGCTGCATCAGGAGTCCGTAGGGGTCCTGGTTAACAAAGAGGACTTCGATTTCCGTACTGATCTTGGCGGGTTCACCGTATCGGATAATTTGTCGGCAGCTGCCGACATCAAGGTAGACATCAGCGAGCTGGATCTGACGACCACCGGCACCAAGATGGTCACTTATACTGCTACCGACCAGGTCGGCAACATCACACAACTTCAGCAAAAGGTTGTAGTGACTGCAGACGGCGGCATGCTGATCTCCGGCAACGGCACGATTATCTCTTCTGCTTACGGCGAGACTGCCCTATTCAATACGAATGTCATCACCTTCAAGGTGACCGGCTTCAACCAGATGCTGATCGGCGGCAATAAAGAAACCAATGAATGGGGAACCTTCGATCTGCTCTATCAGCCGGGCTTGTACCGTGAAGGTCAGATGAAATATATCGCTCAAAAAGTATCATACAAGGAACTGGTGAGCGGTCAGTACAAAGTGACCTTCCCGCAAGTGGGCTGGTACACGATCATCGTACGCAACCAGGAGAGAGAACGCGAGTACGCCACATTCTTCGTTGGCAAAATGCAGTAACAGTTGAGGCAGGGAGCTCATCACGGGCTCCCCGGCCTTATGGTTGCGAGTCCGACTAAGGTTAGTAAAGAACAGGAGGTACTGAAGTGAAGCTTGTCAAGAAGACGACGGCCTTATTGCTTGCATTGATCCTATTCATCTCGTCTGCTGCTGTCGGCATCGAGACGATCGCTGCGCAAGTGTCCACACCCGATGTCACTGTGCTCCAGAACGAGCTGATCAAGATTACGGTGGACAACAGCACGGGACGGTACGGCATCCGCACGGTTGAGGGGCAGCCCATCCGCAAAAATGACCAGAATGTAAATCTGATGTTCCGCGGTGACGACCCCGAGACATCCTTTACGACGTTCCGCATCGACGGGGACGATTATATCTTTGGCAATCCGTACAAATTCGGAATCAGCTTCTTCTCCGAAACGACGAAGCCGCGTATCGTCAACAATCCCGACGGCACCCGCCACATCGAGACGACCTGGAAGATCAAGGGTGTCGCCATCAGGCAGGTGCTGATGCTCTACACGGATATGAACGACAAGGCCAACATCGGCAATGTCAGCATCCGTTACGAAGTCATTAATAACAGCGGAGCTGATGTCCAGATCGGCAGTCGGATCCTGCTCGACACGATGGTAGCCGGCAATGACGGCCCGGCTTTCCAGATCGGTACAGCCTACAAGGCGCCGCTGCTGGTCGAGCGCAAGCTCGTCCATGAACCGGATGTACCCGAGGAAGATGTCAACTTCTACAAGCTCCCGCCGTACTGGGTGATGCGGGACCGGCTGGATCTGAACAATCCGCAGGCCACCAACGTCATTGCCTATGGCTTCAACAATGTCGCAGAGAACGGCTTCAACATCGTCGACGAGATGATCGTCGGCCACTGGAACGGTCTGGCGAACACCAAATGGGACTACGAAGTCAATCCCAACCTGGATTACACCCGGGACACCAACGATTATGGAACGGCCGATTCTGCGGTCGCCTTCTACTGGCAGCCCAAGACGATCGCACAGGGCGCTGCGACTTCCTACGAGACCGTCTATGGCTTGGGCGAGATCATCGAGCCGGACAAAGTGTTCTCCATCCGCTACATGGATCCGCCTCAGCAGCTGGCTACGCTCGGAGACAACAGCGCGTACAGCAATGAAGGCATCTTCGATATCACCGCCGAGATCGAGAACCTGGCCATGTTCGATATGGAACATGACTCGATCAGATCCGAGCTGACCCTCCAAGGCGGCCTGAATTTCGTCCGTCTCAACGATCGAGGCGAGGTTGTCAGAGACAGCAGCGGTAAAGCGGTACTCGAATCGTTCCGGAGCAAGGAACTGGAGATTCGCAAAGAGCCGACTCCGCAGGAAGCGGAACTGGGGATTCAACCAACATTCAAGCCTGGCGATACCATTACGGTATCATATAAAGTGCAGGCGGTTGGCCGGCCCTGGCCGGTGACGAGAGAGTATCTGATGACAGCCAGCAGTCCGCAGACGCGGGCCAAGCTGACTGATACAGAAGACGAAGGGCTGATGGCGCAATACGAATCCAGCCAGTCCAACTTTATCCTGCTGCCGGCAGTCGGCGACGCCGTCCCTACGACGGTATTCGGCGTCACGCCAAAAGAGCTCTACAGCACGGATGTCAAATACATCACGATGAATCTGACGAATATCGAAGCTTATAACACGGGCAATGAAACGACGCAGCCCAACTTCGACCTGTATATCCGCGAGAAGGTAACCGGCAGCCGCTACAAAGTGCCGGTCCAGGAGTCGGTGCTGATGCAGCCTACCGATGACGGCTTCTCCGGCGATATGCGGATTACGTATCGCGGCGGCGAGATCGTCGACAACGAAGGCCGGAAGATCGGCGAGACTAACGGACCTGAGCTACCGCTTGGCGAGTATCAGATGGAGCTGGATTACAAAGGCACGTTGGGCGACGACGAAGAGACGGCAGACTTGTTCGATGTGATTACCGCGCAGACCTTCATGGTGACCGACAACGACGAGTCGCGGATGCGTGAAGCGGGTATTCTGGCCGTGTACAAGCAAGCGATCGATGTGAGCTCGATCAACAGCTTGTCCAGTCACGACCAGGACCTGCTCGATGAGCTGAACAGCATGTTCCCGAACAATCCGTTCAGCAGCGTGTCGGGGCTGAGTTCCGACCTAGTGTCGTACAAAGCGCTGCGCAGCGCGTTTGGTACGGCGAGCAAAGCGGTAGACCCGGAGTTCGATCTCAGTAAATTCCTGGACGATAAAGTGTACGAGAAGGTGCCTTTCTACCAATACAAAATGTTCTCCTCGGAAAAAGAGCTGGAAGACTTCTTCAGCGATGACGATTATGACCGCGAAAGGCTGGTGGTCATCCGCGGCATGGTCAAGGAAGTTGGCACAGGCGACACAAAGCAGGTGATCGTCGACACCAAGACCGAGCCGGCCATCATCAACGAATCGGTCGCATATCGCGGCAAAGATCTCGTGTTTGTGCGGGGTCAGCTGGAGATGTTCGGCCGGAAGTCGGACTCGGCATTCGTAAGATCATTGTTTGTAAAAGGCGACGGTACGCTTAGCGTGGCCAGCAGCGGCTTCATCTTCCATAAAGGCGAGTGGACACTGGACTTCTACAACGGCTTCAAAAAATCACTTGGCCAAGGGTTGACCGTGGGCAAAGACGAGAAAGCAGACAACAAGGGCAATGAAGAAGACGATACGCTCAACGGCAGTCTGCGCTGGGCAGTCGGGGCGCTCGGCGACCGGCTCAACCCGATGCGTCAGGTCATGATCGAGAATGTCTACTTTAACAGACAAAGTCTGTTCGCGCCGCCGAGCTTTGCAATTGGCGGGTTCGGATTCTCCTTCAATGACTTCATCCTCCGCGAGGGCGGCATCTCCTTCGGCGGGTCGATCAAGCTGAAGATCATCGAAGGGGAGGTCAACAATGTCGTATTCAACGACGAAGGCTTCGTCGGCGTAGATGCGGCGCTTAAGTTCGAGTTAGGCTCTGATATTGGGCTCATCAACGCCAAGGGAAAGAAAGAAAAAGGCGACAGCGCCAGTGGCGAGCTCAAGGTCGTCCACTACGTACAGCCAGTGCCAGGGGTGGCCAACACCTATGGCATCAAGTTTGAAGCCGTGCTCAAAGAAGTGGTCGACATCGGCGTCGAGCTGGCATTCAAAAAAGTAAAGGACGGACGGATCCTGCCGGATGTGATCGGCTTCAAAACGTCCCTCGGCAATCCAGGCGTGCTGGTCACAGGAGCTACATACCTGACTGGGGTGCGCGGGGCGATCCGTGAGCTGGCCGATACGATCGCCGGCGGCTCGGACAAGGATCCGTTCCCGCTGGTCGTGCAGGCAGGAGTCAGCATGCGCTTCGGCATCGCGCCGGCCTACTTCTTCGGCGACGTCGACCTGACCGTCAAGCGGACGGGTCTGAAGATCGAGGGCAAGCTGGATTTCTCCACGAACCCTAGTCCGGATGATGATGATCTCATGGAGATGGTTACGAAGGCGCTGCTCGAAGCCCAATGGGTGACGCCGTGGTTCGTCCGGGTCGAGACGGAAGTCAATATCGGCGGCTGGGACATCATCATCGGCCGTGCGGGGATCTTCGTGGGGCAGAACCTGGAGAAGAACCGGACCGATTTTGAAGGCTTCATCGGCGCCAAGCTGCAGATCCCGTCCAATGTTCCGATTGTCGGTGGCATGCCGCTCGCCAGTGTCTTCTTCGGCGTCAACAATGACAAGATCTGGGGAAGCGTCGGTATTCTCTTTATCTCCATCGGCATCACTTATTATTGGGGCGGCGGGATCGAATTCGGCACCTCCGGCGAGCAGCTGCCGGACGGTCTGATGCATCTGGTCGTCGAGGATCCGGAGCGTGGTCCAACGCTGATGGTCATCGGCCAAGGCATGGAGACGCTCGCGACCTCCTGGCTTAATAGCGAGCAGGAGACGCATGAGATTACGTATCGTCAAGTCGCTGAAGGCGTCCAGATTATTGAGAACGGCTCCGCCTCGATCGGCATCGGCGGCATCAATGTCAAAAACAACGGCAGAGTGCACGAAATCGCTATGAACGATGTAAGCGGCAATGCGATCATCGAGGTCGCATACGACGGCAGCGCGAGACCGGAATTGAAGCTCAGGGATGCATCCGGTGCGAATCATCCGATCGTCTATGACAACACAAATACGGTGAAAGGCGCCAATGCATATACCCAGATCATCCCGGCTGGGAAAGCGCTCGATGGCGTAGACTCCAGAAAAGTCTATATCGTCCTGCCCGATGACAAGCTGGCCAGCGGTGGGAACTGGACGCTGACTTCAGACCGTGCTGTGGATACGCGACTACTGAACGTACCGACGGTACCGGAACTGATGAATGTTGAATTGACCAAAAACACCAGCAACCCCAACCTGTTCACAGCTTCCTGGAGCGTGGCGAACGCCAAACCGGGAGACACCATCAATCTGTATCTGACGGACGAGCCTGTGGCACCTGTCCTGGATCCCGGTCAAGCTGCGAATCCAAAGGCGCTTCCAGACGCAAGCGATCCGGGACTGCTGATCGCCAAGAACCTCCCGGTCGTCAAAAACGGCGGCAAAACCGGCAAAACAACGAGCGGCAGCGAGGTCATCGACGTGACCAGCGTATCCCTTCTCGGAGACAGGGAGGATATCCGCGGCCTGCTGCAGCAAGGTAACTACTACCTGCGTGCGGAGCTCAAATCGGCCAGCGCATACGGAACGAAAACGTCGACCGAGCGGTTCGAGCTCATCGATCCGCTGGCACCGGAAGCGGTCAGCGACGTCGTGGTAAAGCCGGCGGGCAATGGTTTGTTCGCTCTGTCGTTCAAGCCGAAGGCCAAAAAATCCGGCCATAGCGCATTTGAACACAGCTATATGATCGAAGCCCGTCAAGAAAAGGGCGGCGCGCTCGTGCCTTACGCGGCATTCGGCGACATTCTGTTCACCGAAGAAGAGCTAGCGCCATTCTACAACAGCCAGACTGGCCAGTATGAGAACATCCTGATCGGCGGCTGGAGTGCCACATCCACCTCCGACGAAGTGAATCTGCAAAGTCTGGATGGAGATACGGCACTGCGCAGCAGTTATGTTTATACCGGTCTTGAGGTCGGCAAGGAATATGTCATTGGCGTGAGCAGCGTCACCAAGCCGACCAAAGAAGCGGACAAAAACGAGAATTACCACTTCGCGAACCGGACGGATGCGGCGAAGCGGCTGCTGCCGGTGCCGGCGAAGCCGAAGCTGTCCATGAGCGGGCAGCATAACGCGGATTTCCTGGAGGTTCTGACCAAGCAGACGACCCAGACGATCCAGCTGACTTCCGATCAGAAGGATGTCGAGGTCGAGGCGTTCTATGATGACAAGTCGGTCGGCAAGGTCAGCTTGACCAATGCGGGCAGCGGCAGCGCCGGGGCCATCAGCTTTGACCAATTCGATACCGACGGTCCTTATGCGATCGAGCTGGTAGCCCGCAACAAGACGACGAGAGATATGGCGGTTACAATGCTATATCTGACGGTTGATACGATCGCGCCGAAGCTGTTCATCGATCAGCCGCTAACCGGCGAGCGCACAAGCGGCGGCGAGATCCGAATCGTCGGCTCTACCTCAACCGACGCCGTGCTCACGGTAGGCGGAACTGTTGTGGAGCTGGCGGAGAACGGCGCATTTGACAGCATGGTGCCGATTAAAGGGAATGATCCGGTCGTGGATCTGACATTCGTGGCACGCGATGCCGCAGGCAATGAGAACCGCGCGACCGTCGGCATCACCAACGACAGCTTCAGAGTGCCGACGGCGCTGGTTATCGAGGAGCTGACACCGATGAAGCCGGGCGAGGCCCGGACACTGCAAGCGAAGCTGCGATATAGAAATGGTAATCAAAACGGTAAGCCGGTATATGTTGAGGAGACCATCCCGTCGAGTAAGCTGGCGAATCTGAGCTATCAGGTTACGCGAGGAGATAGCATCAAGCTCGATAAAAATGGCAAAGTCACGGCCCAGGCGCTCGGCGCCAGCCTGATCGAAGCCGAGTACCGGATCTCCGAGGACGTTACGCTGGAGACAATGGTTGCTGCGAGCGTCGTGGCTCCCGAGCAAACGGCAATTCGTTCGATTACGGCTTCGACAGCAGTCGTGAGCGGCAACAAGTCGATGACCCAAGTGGTCGTTCAATCCGCGGGAGAGATGACTGGTCAGCAGCTGGTTTACAAAGTGTTCGCCAAAGGGACGAATGCTGCAGCACCAACCTTCAAACAAAAAATAGAAGACTGGAAGTTCCTGCCTCAGGATGGACGGATTGCGGCTGCCGAAGGCGACCGTATCATCGTCGCTGCCCGTACATCGCTGAACAAAGAAACGACTGCGGTGTCCGGCATCCTGACAGCCCGGATCTACACCGATCCCGTTCTTCCAGGCCCTGGCGGACCTGGTGGCCCAGTCGGTCCAGTAGGCCCTGGCGGCCCTGGTCCGGGAGCTCCAGGACCAGGTGCGCCGGGAACAACGCCTCCTGCGGAGGAGACACCGCAAACCCCTGAGCAGCCGACGGGACCGATCGAGGTTAATGTAGGCGATCAGAAGGTCACGGCGCAATGGAACGGCACTACTGCAGTATTGCATGTTACGGATGAGATGGTTAACAACCTGACGGCAGATGGCCTGATCATCAAGGCTCAGCAATCCAACAACAACAAGAATTATACGCTCAAGATCGATCGTGCAGCTGTCAAGAAGACGACAGATGCCGGCAGCAAGCTCGTCATCGATCTGCCGCTGGCAAAGCTCGAGCTGGACCATACACGGCTTGCAGCCGTGACGGGAGACCTCGAGCTGACGATCCGTCCTGCCAGCGCGACAGAGCGTGCAACGGATCGGGAGATCGCTCGCGGACTGGGTGCAGCAGCGCTTGGCGCAGGCGATGGCGTCATCATCAGCTCCAACCTGCCGACAGCCAGCTGGTCCTCGCCGATCCTGGCATCGATCAGCGTACCGGAAGGCATCCGGTCGTCCGACATTACAGCAGTTGTCCTGCGTTCGCCTGACGGCAGCAGCTGGACAACCGTACCTTGGAAGCTTGAGACTGAAGGTGCGCATGTATCCGTGCAGCTGACCGGGGAAGGCCAACTGTTCTTCGTCCGCAGTGCAGGCGAGTTCCAGGATGTACAGCCGGGCTTCTGGGCAGGCGAGAGCATCCGTGATGCAGCAGCCAAGCTGTTCGTCCTCGGTAAAGGCGACAGCCGATTCGATCCGAACAGCAAGATTACGAGAGCCGAATATCCGACGATCCTGCTCCGCGTGGCGGGCTGGATGAATAAGGATGCGTCATCGGATTTCACCGACGTACAGCAATCCCACTGGTTCAACCGGAGCGTCTCGGTCGCTTCGCAGATGGGAATCGTTAACGGCATGGCGGACGGCTCCTATATGCCGCAATCCTCGCTGACCCGCGTGGAGGCGATGGCGATGGTCGGTAGACTGCTCTCGGCGATGAATATCGGAGCGGAGATCACGGAAGCGCAGATCGAGGACATCTTGGCAGGCTTCGAGGACGAGGCTGCGATTCCTGAGTGGGCCCGCCGTCCGGTAGCGCTGAGTGTCCAGAGCGGCATTATTACCGGAGACAACAACCGGGTCAAACCGGCGGAGGTGCTCACCAGAGCGCAAGCCGCGGCTATTGCCATCCGTCTCGACCGGTTGATTACCGACTACTAGACTATAGCGATGCTACCCACTTGGGGCGAGAGCAGCCCGGGTGGGTGCGTCTGCTAACGATTTACAAACAGCTAAGGCGGTGTACGAATGGCTCTTAAGCAGAAGACCATCTATTGGATTGCAGCTGTCCTGGTCTGTGCAGTATTGGCGGCAGGAACGAGCGTATATATGGCACAGGCGGACGGGTCCAGCTGGATCGAGCATGCCGATACGGACTGGTACGATCCCATCTACCCCAGTTACAAGATCAATACTGCAGAACAACTGGCTGGCGTAGCCAAACTGGTTAATGAAGGCAGTGTCAATGGATTTCAAGGAAAAATATTGGAAATCACCCAGGACATCCAGCTCGGCGGCGGATATGTATGGGAGCCGATCGGCACCGAGCAGCATCCGTTCCGCGGCTCCCTGACAGCGCTGGAAGGCGAGACGTTTACGATCCGCGGCATGACGCTCCCTCAGCAGCTCCAGTATGGCGGTCTGGTCGGGTATATGGAAAGCGGCACGGTCGGCGGGTATGTATTCGACGTTTCGGGCAGCATCCAGGTGAATAATAACAATCAATCTGTGTATGTCGGTGCAGCCGTCGGCAAAATGACCGGCTCCAGTATCGTCTACAATATTACCAACAACATCGTGATCTCGGTCAATTCAGATCAGCAGGTCTATGCCGGCGGCATCGTCGGCTGGGGCGAAGGGGACATCTCTACGTCGCTCAACTACGGCACTATGACCGTGAACGGCCAGGATACACACGTCGGCGGTATCGTCGGATACACCGGCAGCTATGGCATGAAGATGAAAAAGAATGCCAATCACATCACTCTGACGGCGGTAGGCAGCCCAACAGGCAGTGTCTATGCCGGCGGCATCGTCGGCTATGCGCAGGGCGACCTGCGGATGGACGAAGAAAATACGCCGTTTGACAATGCAGGTCACATCCTCGCCCAGTCCGGTCTCCATAACTACGCCGGCGGCATCATCGGACGGGTGGACGGCGAGCTGACGCTCTCCGAGTTGACCTCCAGCAAAGCTACTGTAGAGGTATCGGCGCCAGGCTCGGCAAGCAGCTATGCCGGCGGCATCGCGGGCAGCATCCATAGCTTCCAGTTGGACCGTCATTATCGGGTGCAATACATGCATACGCAGCCCGTTATCAATAACGGCGGCTCGCAAGTGCATACCGGAGGCATCGCCGGTTATGTCAATAGCGACCTGACCTGGCACCTGCCGCATACCAATATTAATGAAGTAACGGTATCGGGAACGAACCAGGTGTATACGGGCGGCCTCTTTGGCCGCGTGAACGGCGAGCTGGCCTTCGAAGGCGCGGCGGGCAATGCGGCCAATCTGACCGTCAGCGGCGCTCCGAACGAAGCTTATACAGGGGGAGTGCTCGGCTACGGAGGCAGTCGCGTATTGTTGAACAGCGCAGAGCCGCAGGCTTATCAGACGCACGGCACGATTACGGTATCCGGCGGCACTGGGGTATACACCGGCGGCATCACTGGCAACCGGGCTTACGCGAGAGCTTCCGGGGAGCCCAGCAACAATGTAGTAAGTAACACAGATCTCATTGTTAATGGCCAGCAAAAAGTGTACACCGGCGGGTATATCGGCTGGATCCCGGCCGAGAGCGTCGACAAGCGCGTGAGCGGTGCAACCTATGCCCATACGATCCAAGTGACGTCGACAGCATCGGCTGCTGATGCTACAGTCAGTACGGGCGGCATCGTCGGGTACGCCCACAATGCCAATGTGGACCATGCCGTATTCTCCGGCAGCATCCAGGCTGTTGGAGGAGATAAGACGTTCACCGGCGGTATCGTCGGCAGCCTGCAAAGCGGGACGCTCTCGGCTTCGCAGGCCGGCGGCACGGCAGACACGTTCGCGGAGCTGAGCTCGGATGGGACGCTTGGGGGTATCGCGGGTTACTTAAACGGCAGCGCTGAGAACGTAACGGTGCGTCACATACGCCTGACGGCGACTACTCCGGGCGCGGCGGCAGGCGGGATCGCCGGCTCCGCTCAGGGTACGATTACAGGCGCCACCGTCGGCGATCCAGGCTATCATGGCCATAACTCTTTGACGATCTCCGCCAGTACTGGAGCAGTAGATGGGGCTCAGCATTTGACGGCAGGCGGCATCGTCGGCCACAACGAGACAGCTCTGTCCATCCGGCAAAGCAGCGTCACCAAGGTAGGCTTTATGACCGAGGACGGTACAAGCCAGTACACGTTGGGCGGCGTAGCCGGCAGACTGACAGCTGACGCTTCGGTCGGAGAGGCGGAGTCGATGGTCCGTGTCAGCCAGATCACGATGCAGCTGTTGGCAGACGACAGCAGCTTCGGCGGTGCGATTGGTGCGGGCCGGGCACCGGTGGTCTACACGGATGTAAGAGATATCCACCTAACCTCACCTGCAGACCGCATCCGTGCAGGCGGTATCGTAGGTATCCAGGAAGGGGCGATCAGCAGCGAGCGCAGCCGCATGGAGTCGCGGCATGTACAGTTCGAGCTGAGCGGCGCTTCCGCTTCGGCGGGCGGCAGCTTCGGCGAGATCTCGGGCGACAGTCCGCGCACGCTGGCTGAGGATATCCAGATCACGGCGACCGGGGCGGACAACCGGCTGGGCGGCATTGCCGGTTACTTAAGCGGCTCACTGACAGACAGCATCGCCAGCTCGATCGTGATCAACACTTCCGGTGAACGGACCGCTGCGGGCGGGATCGCCGGCCATGCCGAGCCGGCTGAAGCAGGCAGCCAGTCAGCTGCCATCGCACGCAGCCACCTTATTGCCGGCGAATTGCCAACGATTACCGTCAGCGGCAGCCAATCGATGGTCGGCGGCATCGTCGGTCATGCAATCCAGACCGACATCCAGCAGCCGGTCGCAGACGGTGAACTGCCCAATTATGTCATCCTTTCGGTGAGTGCGCCTGAGGTGCAGGCAGGCGGGATTGCAGGACGCATGGAAGAAGGCGGCATCACCGGCGACCTGACGGCAGCCAATCTGCGCAATGTGCTGATCAATACCGCAGAAGCGGCGGCTGATGCGTACATCGGCGGGGTCTCCGGCTACAACGATCGCGCCAAGCTGGGACGTCTCGACGGACGTACTGTCAATCTGAACGTCCGCGGACCTCGCAGCATCGTCGGCGGGATGGCGGGCTACAATCGGGGTACGCACGAAGCCGTCATCACGGGCGTAGCCATTACTGATCTCTATGTGCAGGTTATCTCGACAGCGGCTTCGTCTACCGTCGGCGGCTATGTCGGCATCAACGATGCCCGCGCGGGGGATGCGGGTGCAGATCCTGCGACGGCAGCAAGCAGCATCCAGCACAGCCGGGTTGTAGGCACATCGACCAGGGCGGTCCATGTAACCTCGCCTGCGACAGTCACAGGCGGCATGGTCGGCGAGAACCGCACCTTGATTGCCAATAACAGCATTACCGACAAGATTCCTGTCACCTCCACTGCAAGTCAGGGCATCCTGGGCGGTCTGGTGGGCAGGAACACAACCACAGGCACACTTTACTACACCTACGCCAACGCTACGATGACCATCGAGGGCGAGGGCACGCTCGCCGGCGGGCTGGTTGGTCGCAACGAAGGCCATATCCAGGCTTCGTATGTCGATATCGACATCAACGGCCAAGCTACAGGCTCGCAATCGCAGCCGGTATATCTGGGCGGGCTTGCAGGCTGGAATACGGGTCATATCAAACAGTCGCATACTTCTTCTGTAGTAACAGCGGGCGGGATCAACAGTGTGGTCGGCGGCTTCGTCGGCAACCATGAATCCGGCACGATCACCGACGCATATGTCATCAAAAATGTACGTGCAGTCAATGAAAACTCCTTCGCAGGCGGTTTCGCCGGCCGGATTCGCAATGGCGAAATTGCACAGACGTATTCGACTGCAAGAGTCGTGGCCGAGAACGGGGCGTTGGCGGGCGGTTATGCAGGACGCTACGACAATGCAAGTAAAAATCTCCTGTACAAAAACTTCTATATCAAAGACGAAGGCAAGCAGTACAACAACGACTTGCCGGATTTTGCCGCAGGCAACTTCAACTTCCTGGGCGTGCTCGGCGGTCTGAGTACGCTGCAGACAGAGACGCTGAAGGACCGGCAGATATTCCCTGGACACTCGGGCTGGGATTTCGTACAGACTTGGAAGTACGCCTCGCCCAATGCCAGCTATCAGTATCCTGAGCTTAACCGTACGGCCAACACAGGGGGGCAGGGCGGCAATGATGTCAATGCCAATATCAACTGGTATATGAACGACCGCGGGGCTGAGACTTATGTGCTGACGACTGAAGCGGAGCTGGCCGGTCTGGCGGCGCTGGTCAACGGCACAGTACCGGGTATGGAATCCTTCGACTTCCGCAATCGGATCATCGAGCTCGGCGGCAAGGTTTCGATCCAGTCCCAGCAGTGGGTGCCGATCGGCTTCAATGAAGATCGTCCGTTCCAGGGCACCTTCGATGGCAAACATTACCTTATCGATGGTCTGACCGTACAGCCTGTCCATGACTATAGCGGACTGTTCGGCGTCATCGGCGAGCATGGCACCGTGCGCAATATGACGCTGGAGCCGAGCGCGGTTGCCGGCATGAATTACACAGGTGTGCTGGCGGGCTACAACAAAGGCAGGGTAACGTCTGTCACGTTGCATCTGCTGGACGGGATGGAAGTGTCCGGCCGTACGGTGGGCAGTGTCATCGGCAAGAATACGGGCGTGTGGGAAGAATTGCTGATTATGATCGAAGACGGCAGCCGGATCGTCGGCGCACGTCCAGAGTCTACCATAGGCGGAGTGATCGGAGAGAATGAGGCTGAGCTGCAGCCGTCACTCTTCGAGATCAGAGCCCAGGACGGCAGTGTCGGCAGCGATGCCGAATTGTCCGTGATCGGCGGTATCGTCGGCAGACAGACTGGCGATATGTCTGGCTTCCGCGTCTCGCTAAAACCTGAATTCACCATTTTCTCCGGCGGAGGCGGCCAGACGGTCGGTGGTCTGATCGGGGAATATGTGAGCGGTAAAGGAACGGACCTGACTGTGATTTTCGATGGCGGTGTCCTGAGCCCGACCGGCGAGCAGACGATCGTCGGCGGTATTATCGGCAGATCGTCTGCAGGCAATACCTTGCAGGAGCTTGTCGTCACGGGAGCTGCCGAAGGAATTCATCTTAGCGGCAAAGGCGTGCTCGGCGGCGCCGTTGGCGTCAAGGAAGGACAAGGGACCGCGGACTTCGATATCGAGGAGATCGCTGTAACCGGGCTGAGCATTGCCCCGGATACAGCGAGTCAGGATGCTGTGATCGGCGGTATCGTCGGTCGTTCGCTTGAGATGGCGATGAGCGGCGCTCGAGCAGAGCTCGCGATCCGTGGCGAGGCTGAGCAAATAACAGCCGGCGGCATCGTCGGCAAGGCGGAGAACTCCATCATTCACGATGCCGAGGCTCTGCCACAGCTGATAGTAACCTCGCGCAGCGGAAACAGCTATGTCGGCGGCATCGCCGGCGTGGTCAGCTCGGAGGCCCGCGATCAAGGGTTTGATTTTGGCCACGCGATGCCGCTCTATCACGGCTTATACGATGCAAGGGTGATGCCGATCATGATCACTGTGAATGGCACAGACCATGAGGCGAATCTCGCAGTCGGCGGCCTGACGGGTCAACTGCTTGATGCGTCGATCTACAACAGCGACTCGCAGGCTGACTTTCTCGTCCAGGGCGGCAAGACGACGGAGCTGGGCGGGATCGCCGGCTACTCCAGCGGCATTATCGTCAGAAGCTATGCTGACGGTGCGATTGATGCGCCTTCCAGCCATGTCTTTCATGTCGGCGGCATTGTCGGTCATACGGTCGGCGGTGAGCTGCATTACACCAGGTGGCAGGGCGGCAGCGACAGCAAGCTGACAGTCGGCACGGCAGTATCCAAGCCAGGCAGGCTGCCAGGCACGTTTGCCGGCGGTTTCGTAGGCACAGCGGAGCGCACCGTCATGTCCAACGTGTCGACGGAAATGAACGTCGCAGTTCAGGATGACAATCAGGACAACACGATCTATGCCGGCGGCTTTGGCGGCCTGACGGGTACCGGCGATCCGTCGGTCAAGGGCGAGCTGACGCTGGCCTACGCTACCGGAGATGTCATGTTGAACGGACGTCTGGGCGCCTACGCCGGCGGCTTCAGCGGGGCGATCAATCATTATCTGATCTCGGACAGCTATGCTGCCGGCAATATCAGCAACACCGGCTTCGATACGCGCAGCGGCGGCTTTGCCGGCGAGATCGAGGCGGGAGCGCAGATCAGCCGCTCCTATGCGCTGCAGGACAGCGTCAAGACCGTGGGCACGCGCGGTGCAACCCGTTCGTATACCGGCGGTTTCGCGGGCTACAATGACGGCTTGCTGCATCAGGTGCATGCCGGTGCGGTCGCCATCTCTGTGGAGGTCACAGGAGCCAACGTATATAAAGGCTCCTTGGTCGGCTACAACTTCCGAGACGGCAGGATCACCGGCGCGACTGTGGACAGCAAGTCGGACCTGATCGGACACAACAGGGGCCCGGCGCCGAGCTACAGCGAACAAGCGGTCAATCCGCTGGGTGAGACGTCCATCTGGACGGATCGGGTCGATACGCATTTCCTGAGCGATGCATGGGAAGGCGAGCTGGCCGTGCGCACGGTGGAGCAGCTGAACGGTGCGGTCCTGCTGAACAATGAGCGAGGATTGGACTATTATCGTCTATTCGACCGGACGGCCGCAGCCAAACTGGCAGTCGACCGGATCACCCTGACAGCGGATCTGGATCTCGAGGGTCGGCCGTGGCAGCCATTTGCGGCTTTTAACGGGATTTTTGACGGCGGCGGCCACACGATATCAGGCTTGACGCTGCATGGCGTCGCAGGCGTGCCTACCGGCTTCGTATCCGAGAATGCAGGGACCATCCGCGACCTCCGGTTCGTATCGGCCGGGGTGAACGTATCGTCTGTAGGCGGTGTTGCAGCCGGCATAAACACCGGTCTGATCGAGCAAGTCCGCGTGGACGCACAGATCAACGGTGAAGGTACGCAGGTCGGCGGCATCACGGGCCGCAACGACGGTACGATCTCGCAGTCGCTGACGACTGGCAGGATCGAGACTGCGAACGGTCAGGCTGTCGGCGGCATCGCCGGCGAGAACACGTCACAAGGCGTCATCACCGAGGTGTTGTCCTATGCCGAGGTCCATGCCGAAGGGGAGCGTCCATCAGCCGGCGGTATCGCCGGGGTAAGCAGCGGCATCATCGAGTATAGTTCGTCTACCGGGACGGTTCATGCGGGTGGCAGCGACCGAGCCTGGGCAGGCGGCATCGCCGGACAAGCGACGGACAGCGGAACGATCCGTCAATCGCTCGCGGGCGGCCAGGCAACAGCCGTCTCAGATGGCATCTTGATCGCGCAGAAGACCTATTTCGGCGGCATCGCTGGTCAAAAGAGCGATGCAACGGTTCTGACTGGCAATGTGTACAACAGTCAGATGTTAAAGCTGAACAGCAGCTTCTATAATGCAGATGGTATCAGAGTACCAGGTGATGCCGGCAGTCAGGGCTTGACCGGCCAACAGCTTACCGGAGGAAGCTTGCCCGGCGGACTCGCAGCAACGCATTGGCAGCCAAGCGCAAGCTTCTATCCACAGCTGAAGAACCTGCAAACCAAGGCGGAATCGCGGCTGGGAGCTGCGACGGTAGTGCTGCATGCACAGGATCTGGTGAGCCGCATCGAGCGCGACCGAGCGGTAGCTCTGTCCACACCAGGCATCAGCTGGACGGCCGCGCGCGGAGAAGCGCTTGTCAGCGGCGCCAAGGCGCAGCTGGCGACTACGGGTCCTGTGGCGTTGAAGGCCGCAGCCGGCGGACTGGAGCGGACGATCCGCATCCAGCAGCCGGCTCCGAGGTACAGCATCCAAGCAGCGAGCCCGGTGCTGCCGGCACAGGTTTCCTTCAAGGATACGGTCCAAATCACGCTTACGACGACCGAACCGGGCGGACGGATCTACTACACGACCGACGGCAGGACGCCGAATGAAACTTCGCAAGTGTACAGCGGACCGATCGAGCTGAAGCAGACGACAACGATCAGAGCCATCACCATCGCCGAGAATAAAGAGTACAGCAGCATGGTGACCGGCGTCTGGACCAAAGAAACGGCTGGCGGCAACCCTCCTGCCGGCGGCGGAGGCGGCGTTGCGATCCCGACAACGCCACAGCCGAAGCCGGAGCCCGAGCCGGAGCAGCAGCCGGAGCCGACGCTCCAGGCAACGATCGGCGGCCAAGCTGCTGACGGTACGGTCAGAGTCGCCAAGAACAGCAAGCTCGTGCTGACTGCACCAGCGGGCCAGACCATCTATTACACGACGGACGGCAGTGAGCCGACCAAGAGGAGCAAGATCTACAAGGGCGAGCTCATCCTCAGCGGCAACACGACAGTCAAAGCTATCACAAGCGGCGATGACACGATCATTACCCTTCGCTTCGAAGTGGAGAACGCCCATTATCAAGTAAAAGAAAATGCATCGGAGATTCGTTATATTTCGGCTTATGAGAACCAGACGTTCAAGCCGAATCAAGCAATCACCCGCTATGAGCTGATCGAGGCACTGGCGCCGCTGCTGGATATGCAGCAGATAACCGTAGGCCACCCATTCAGCGATGTCAAATCCCGGGAAGAGGATCTGGTCGGATTCTTCGCTTCCGCTGGGATCATCGAAGGTTATCCCAACGGCACCTTCGGCAGCAGCCGGGGGCTGACGAGAGCCGAGTTCGTCGTTGTCCTTTCGCGGGTATTGGAACTGGAGACGGCGGTATCTCATACGACGATTCTGAGCGATGTCAAAGGCCATTGGTCCGAAGGGTACGTCAACGCCTTCACCGCACTGGGATTGATCCAGGGATTCCCGGATGGTACGTTCAGACCGCAGGAGCTGATCACCAGAGCCCAGGCGGTGACCGTGATTAACCGGATGGTAGGGACCAAGCCGGACGGCGAACACGCACCGATCACCGATGTGAACCCGGGTCATTGGGCTTATGAGGCCATCATGTCGGCCATCAAGTAATCGCAAGGAATGAGGAGAGGCAAATGAGAAGCAAATGGGCGGCAGCATGGCTGCTGCTCCTGCTGCTGGCAGGTACCGGACTTGTCGCGCTAGGCACACAAGCGGATTCGCCGGCAAGCTATAATGCTGAAGACAGTTATGCGCGGTCACATAAAGCGATGATCTATCTGAGAGTACTGAATGAAGATCAAACCGTTAAGTCGGTGGGCAGCGGATCGCTCATTGCAGCGGACGGCACTGCTGCAACGGCCTACCATGTCGTCAAAGACGCAGCTTCGATCGAAGCGGTGTTGAGCGATGGACGGACTGTACGTTCCGTAAAAGTATTGGCGTATGACGAGCGGACTGATGCTGCGATCGTCAAGCTCCCGGCACCCAAGGCCAATGTACCGGCATATACGATCCTACCTGTCAGAGAACCGGCACTCCAGCACGGGGAACGCATCTATGCAATGGGCTACCCGCTCAAGGATACGCCGATCATCACCGAAGGCATCGTCAACAGTCCCGCAGCGATCATCAACGGCCGCAGCCGGGTGCTGGTGTCCTCGGAGATCGTCAGCGGCATGTCCGGCGGTCCTCTGCTGGACGAGCAGGGGCGTCTGGCCGGCATCATCTCAGGTTCCTTGCGCACGATGAACAATATTCATCTCGTCGTACCGACCCAAGATCTGGCGCTTCTGCGGCCGAGCAAGTGAGAATAGGCATGAGCAGATGACTGCTCGCGGCCGGCTTATCTGCCGCAGAGCAGCCGCTGCTATACTACCGGTGAAGGAGGGGAGCGGTTGATAAAAGTGTATGTGCTGGATGCCAATGAACGTGAAATGCACCGGCTGGCTGATATGCTCGGGCAACTGGACAATGTAGCGGTTATCGGCAAAAGCAAGAGCCCATTCGAAGCGATCGACAGCATCGGTCTCCTTCAACCGGATGCCCTATTCCTTGATTTACAACTGCCCGACATGCATGGCGTACTCGTCGCAGAACAGATCAGAGAGCAGTATCCCGGCGTCCAGATTGTTGTCGTGACCGAGAATAAAAATTATGCGTTGTGGGCGTTTGATCAGCAGATTGTGGATTACATCATCAAGCCTTGCGAGAATGTCCGGCTAAAACAAGTATTGCATCGGCTTGCGGCCCGAATGGGAGCAGGCGGCGCTTCATAGATTCCAAATTTAAAACGACTTCGCAGGTCCTTTGGGACAGCGAAGTCGTTTGTTTTGTTGTAAAATGCGATTTATTTTTCGCCGGTTTCGACGATGTTCTCCTCTTCCTTGACGACCTTGGCTTCCTTCTCCGTAATCGGACTCTCGGCGTCCAGCTTGCCGCTGAGGAACCAGGAGACGACGGCGATGCCGATCAGGACGGCCCAGAAGAAGATCTTCCATGTCGACGACTCGATGAAGTGTTTGTCGATAAAGTTGATGTCGGGGTGAGCAAGTGTATACAGCGCCAGCTTGACGCCGACCCAGCCGACGATCAAGAAAGCTGCGGTCTCTAGATTGGGCCGCTGCTTGAGCAGCGAGACGAAATAGGTGGCTGCAAAACGCATGATGACGATGCCGATCAGACCACCTGCCAGAATGACTGCGAATTGACCGCCATCCAGCCCGCCAATGGTCGGCAGATTGGTTGCCGGCAGTGTCACGGCCAGTGCAACGGCGGCCAGGATCGAATCCACTGCGAATGCCAGATCTGCCAGCTCAACCTTCAAGACTGTCATCCAGAATCCGGATTCTTTCTTCGGCTTGCCGTTCTCTTCGTCCTTCTTCAAGAAGAATTTTTTGATGATGTGATTGATCGAGATGTAGAGCAGGTAGAGTGCGCCAATCGCTTGAACCTGCCAGACATTGACCAGGAACGAGATCAGGAACAAAGCGCCGAACCTGAGCACGAACGCGCCGGCCAAACCGTAGAACAGAGCCTTCTTCCGTTTGTCGTCCGGCAAGTGCTTGACCATAACCGCCATGACGAGGGCATTGTCCGCTGCCAGGATCCCTTCCAGCGCGATCAGGACGAGCAGTACCCAACCATACTCCAATAACAAACTTGCTTCCATGTTTTCCTCCTGTGGGGGCTTGTATTTTCTTCATCCCGTAGTCGGCTCAGGACATAAAAAAGACCTCTGCCGACTATAGGCAAAGGTCTTGCTGAGCATGAGATAAAGAACAAGCGCTTCATGCCAACAAAGCCGATGGATGGCGGACATCCATGTAATGACGACTTTGTTTCCGGACGGAATCCGGACGCTACTCCCCTTTGAGGAAGAATATGTGATTGGTAACATTGTAGCCTGCTGCTTCGGCTTTGTCAAGGCTGGTTTGCGGGCAGCCTGCAGCTGCGTCAGAGCCGGATAAACCAGGCCAGCAGATGGCCGTTGAACAGCTCTAGCGACTGAACTCTGAATCCGGTATGCTCGGCCAGTCTGAGCAGCTCATCCGCCGTATAATATTTAATCTCCGCGTCGATGAATCCATCTCCCGGCTGATAGCAGGGCATCGCCAACAGGTCGGCATATTCGTGTGATGGGGCGAAATGTTGCTTCCAGGGTGTCGATACAAGCAGACTGCCGCCGCTGCGCAGTCGGGCATGGAGCTTATGAAAGACGGGGATCGGATTGTAATTCATATGTTCCAAAACTTCAGTGAATAAAATCAGATCAAAGGTGTCTATGCCGGGAATTGCGTCAGATTCGATGTTGCACAGCGACCAGCCGATGCCATAATCCCTCTCCAGCTGAGGCGACCAGAACCGGTCGGTCATATCCAGACCAAAGCATCTGGCTCCCGCAAGCGTGCCGTATACGAGCAGCGTGCCGTAGGCAGCGCCGACGTCGAGCAGTTGAGTACGTCCCGGCTCGATC
Source organism: Paenibacillus jepli (assembly GCF_047238105.1). Classification (NCBI taxonomy): domain Bacteria; kingdom Bacillati; phylum Bacillota; class Bacilli; order Caryophanales; family Paenibacillaceae; genus Paenibacillus; species Paenibacillus jepli. The sequence goes on along the minus strand of NZ_JBDFMD010000001.1, from coordinate 612,747 downwards.
AACGCATCCACCCATCGCAGCAAGGGGAACCAGTACGTCGCCTCCGCTTCCCGGTAAGCGCTGAGATAATGGCTGCTCGGCCGCTGAGCGTGGTAGCTGCTGAGGATAAGCTGAGCCTGAGCCAGTCGTTCCGGCGCTGCAGCCGCAGGGTGCGCCGACGCCTGTGGAGACGCCTGGGGCGGGACCTCCCGTCGGTGACCGATACGGCCTTCACTAACGAGAAGATAGCCTGCAAAGGGAGCTCGATGCTCATCGTCAAGGGAATCATACCACTGGCTTAGCCACGTTTTGACGGACTGCGAGCCGCCGATAAAATCGAGAAAATCCAAACTGTTGGCAAAGCCGATATGCGTCTCCCCGACAAGAGTGATCCCGCTGGCTGCGAACTCTTCGTTCAGCGACCAGACGGGCTCTTCGACGCCATACATCCAAATGCCCTGCTGCTCGGCCGCATACTTGCCTGCCAGATAGGGCAGACATCTGGCTGATGGTGTAAAGACAAGGATGGTGCCATCCGGCTTGGTTAGCCTGGCCATCTCCTCAAGAATTGCAATTTTATCTTCCCGCGTAAAATGTTCCAGCACTCCCGCATTCCAAACCAGGTCGAGCTCGCCGTCAGGCAGCCGGATGTTCCGGATATCGGAGACGATGAACCGCCCGGCTTGAAGCCGCTGTTGAAATGCGCGCTGGCTGTTGACAATTGCTGCTTCGGAATAATCGACAAGCGTGACATCCGCCTCGTCCTCTGCAAGCCGGAGCGAGATTTTGCCTGTGCCGGAACCGGCCTCTAACACACGGCTTGAAGCCGGATCCGGCAGATGCTCACGGATCTTCCTGTAGATGGATTCGCTCAGAGGATCCCACTCGTAGGACACCTCGGCGGTCCATAACTGATCCCAGACCTTTTTTTGCTGCTCGGCTTGATTCATGCCTCTTGACCTCCTGAGAGCAGAATATATTTACGGACCATGTCGCCAAACATATTGGGCTGGCTATGCAGCCGGGCAAGCTCTCGCAGTCCGTTGATCCCGTATTGATGGAACAGTCCTAGCTCATTAAGCTCGAAATCCTGTTGTTTGTCCGGGATCGACATCCGCTGAGCCATCGTAGCGTGAAATACCCAGCTCTGCAGGTAGCATCGCGGTTTCCAGCGGGTCCTTGTGCCCATGTAATACGCATAAGCCAGCAGCAGACTGTCATCCTCATAGCCTTGTCTGCCGCGCAGAAGAGAGATATCGTAGCCGCCGATTGCCCGGAGGGCCTCGCAGCGATGGATGACCGGATGGACGAAGCCGTAAGCCAGACCAGCTCGAGGCAAGGAAGCAAGCAGAGTCAGCCAGCCTGCTGCATCCTCCGGCGGGCTGATGCGCAGACCGAGCGGCTGCAGCTCCCCTGAGGACGTGACGATGCCGGGACAGACCATCGGCTCCGACGAAGCGGCGAGATAGTCGGTCAATGGGACATACCAGTCTGGCGGAAAGAGCATATCCACGTGGATCTCCGAGATATATCGAGCGTCAGGGAACTCCTGCCAGACATACTGAAAACAGGCTTGCCTGGCCCGGGCGATCCCGACGTTGCTCTCTGCACCGAGGATGACCGCATCTACACCGCAGTCTCTGGCTATGACGGATAACTGGGCATTCGTCAGACATCCCTGGTTGTAGATGACGACTTGCCGTGCAGAGGATTGGGCTAGCGTATGAAGACAGGTGACGACCATCTCTACATCCTGCTGCCGCGACGTATGCCGGATTAGCAGCGGCAGCGTGTGGATGAGCACGTGTTCCAGCGCGGCGGGGGACGTGCTCATGCTTCTTCCCATGCCACGAGATAAGGATGTGGGTCCAATATGGATTCGTACTGCTCCAGCCAGCCATAGCGGGCTTGGGGGTCCAATTGCCGATAGCGTTCAAGTTTGCGTATGCGTTCTTTGGGATCAGCCCAGCCGTAATGCTTGATCCGGTACTCAGACAACTCGTGCGGCAGCTCTAAGACATTGTTAGGGAAGCGCCCGCAATGCTGCGGCGTTTCTCGCCAACGGTAATCAAAGTCCGGCCGGTACCGGAGCAGAAACGGGCGGTAGGTACGGTGAGCCTGCCAATACTCATCCTCCCGGTAGTGCGTAGCGTTCCAAAAATCATAAAGTCTAAAACAATATACATCCGTCTCGGTCCGGGAGGTCAAGCTCGCAGCTGCTCCTGCGAACCTGGCCTCCAGCAGCTCGTCGCCATCAAGGTTGAGGATCCATTCCGGAGAAGCCTTGACTGTCTCTTCCCACTGCTGTTTGCGAAGTAGTATCTCATTATCAAACCGGGATACCGGATTGTGCACGATTCGCACAGGAATACCGCTCAGCGCGCGTATACAAATCTCGACAGTCCGGTCACTACTGCCGTCATCGATGATCACGGCCTGGTCGATGAAGGAGCGGTGAGCTTGCAGCACATCCTCTAGATAGCGATGTTCCTCGTTACGCAGCACCATCGAAAGAGTAATGCCGGTCTTCTCTCTGCTCGTCGCAGAGGCGTGGGCCAGAGGCTGCTCGCTCATCTCGATCACAGGATCCGCTGTGCTTGCCGGCGTTTCGACTGCGCTCGCCAAAAACTTGTCACTATCGTCCAGGTCTGTATCTCTGTAGATATGGAATGCAGGGTAGAAGGTATCAACATATAAGGGAAGGTCCATGGCTGCGGCGCGGATACAGAAATGGCGGTCTTCTCCCCAGAACGTAAGATTGGCGATCGGCTTGTAGGAGACGCCTTTCTGTAGAGCATCGCTTCGAATGAGCGTACAAGCGCCAAGCCCGCCAACCTCATATAAACCTGGAACCCGCAGTTTATCCAGAAATTGGTGGAAGCGTACGCCTTTCTCTTGTTCAGTCAGACTCTCGCCTCGGCTCTGCTCCCATTGGCCGTACTCATCCCACATCCATACTTGAGGCTGGGGAATCGCATCGGGTTGCCAACGTGTCCAAAAGATCTCCGCTACGATCGGTTTATCGGCTGCTACTAGCTGCAGCAGAGTATGGGGACTTAATAAAAGATCCGAGTCGATCAGAAAAACAAAGTCATAGCGCATCTCCCGGCCGTAGTTCAGGATAGCATCTTTAAACTCAGCCACTTTCCATACAAGCTGTTCATTCCAATAATGTGTTTTCTCGTCTCGCACATATTCCCCTTCCCGAGTTGCGTACCGGATAAGTGTCTGACTGGAAAAGTTAATAAACTGCTGTAGTTCCTGTTGAGAAGCTGGATTGTCATTGTCGTCGATAAATAAATAGGTCAGATCCAGTCCTTCGGCCCGCAACAGCCGCAAGGACTGGAGAAAGCGTCTGAGGATATCGGGAGATTGACGGATCGGACTGCCGATGAGAATCCGGGGACGGGGTTCCTGGCTCATGGGGCTGCACCTCCCTGATCAGATTCGTTTTGCTGGCCGGTCAATCGTGCGAGAAGATAAGCGCGATTAGCCAGCATTCGGGTATCGGACGGCCGGTATTGAAGAGCCTGCTCGTTATGAATATGAGCAAGTTCATACTGACCCAATCGGTCGTAGCAGACGCACAGCTGGAGGTGGGGCAGCCAGGTGTGGCAAGCGGGATTGGTGAAACCCCAGCTGTCCGACTGCTGCAACTGGGTTGCCGTTCTGTACCAGACGACAGCTGCAGCGGTGTCCCCCTCCTCCAGGTAATGATAACCGATTCTGCAGCAGGTCTCGGCTCGCGGCGTGCCATACTGCAGAGCCCGCAATGCAGATTCCAGCGACATTTTGCGGTCTCCAAGTTCCGTGTAGCAGTCGGCAAGCTTGCCGCATGCCGCGATCACATCCTCGACCCAGCCCTGACCCCCGCGAATGAATTGCTCGTACATCCTGATGGCCTTTACGTAATGTCCATGGTCCTTGAGCTCATTGGCATAATAATACATATCTCTTGCCGAGAACTGCTCTCCTAGGGCAAGCCGCTTCTCATAAATAGTCAGATTGCGGTCCGAATCCCGATCCTCATCGCCTGGAACATGGGTTACGGCAATGTCGCTGGTGAGGATTCGGCCACTCACCTCAAGATATTCGTGGACCGGACCGATCCAGCGAAACGACCGGCTGCGTTTGACGAGCCGGTTGCGGCGCAGACTGAAACTGACATTGCCAAATTCATCGGTGCTCAGGTTGTATAGCATCGAGACCGAATCGACCTCGGGGTCGAGCGAGGATTTCAGCTCCAGCAGTTTGTCTTTGTCTTTTTTCAGAATCACATCGTCTGCGACCAACCAGAGGATATAGTCTTTGGTGGCTTGGGCAAAAGCATAATTGCGTGCAGCGGCAAAGTCACTGATCCACTCAAAGGAATAGATGCAGTCGGTAAACTTCCGGGCAATCTCGACCGTCCGGTCCGTGGAACCGGTATCGACGATCACAATCTCGTCGGCGATGGCTCCCACAGAGCCAAGGCAACGGGCGAGTACAGCCTCCTCATCTTTGACAATCATGCATAAGCTAATCGATATCAATTCAGCACCCTCCATTTGACAATTGAATGTCATGTTATTGCATCTCTATTCCAAACCGGGCGCAAGCATGAATAGAAGAAACCCCCATTTAGAAATATTGTCTTCCATAGTTCAAGCTGAGGCATAACCTACCACGTTGGACAATAGGCTAAATGTAATCATTCTGCTGACGACATGCGCTGTGGCGTCAGTTCGACCCGTCATTGCCAGTTGTCCAAAGGAGGGGTCCCGTCCAATGAGTATGCCAACGGTTCCCGAGGAACATTTCAGATATTGTCACGGGATTAAATATTCCGGTTGCTGCGCAGACGCGTCTGTTACTGGTCTTCTCGGCAACGACGACCGGTCTGGCTGTATTAACAACGACTACAGGATACGCAAGTGGAGGACTTACAATAACTTAGCATAGTAATGGGCATTATGACGGTGCAGGTTTGTTCCTGCATCGTCTATTTGTGTGTATGCATTGACTGAATTTGTTTTATTTTAGTAAAAAACAAAATAAATTTTAGTGGTGAAAACAAAACTTTGCTGTGATACTATAAAACTAATCAAGTAAAATGATCGAAGAACGGAAATGGCTATTCCAAAAAAAGAATTATTGTAAGCGGTAACAAACAAAGAGGGCCCTAACAAGGGGGGATACGGGTGCGTAGTTGGATTCATAAGCGCTTTGGCAAAAACAAACATGTTTTCGGGAAGTTTTTGTTCTCCTACTTTTTGATCCTGTTATTCCCTTTGACCATCGGGGCCTATGCGTATCAGCAGACCGTCAAGGTCGTGCGGGAGGATGCCGTGGAATTGAATCAAACGGTGCTCGAACACAGCAAGCAAAGCTTGAACAGTCTGTTCGCGGAAATCCGCGAAGTCGTGTCGGTCATCTCGCTGGATAAGGATCTGCTTGCTTTGATTCTACTCGCGGAAGCAGAGTGGTCGCCGGAATCGATCTACCAATTTTCCTTGCAACGCAACGAGCTTTATAAGCTGTCGACCAATAATTACTTCTCCGGCTTATTTGTGTACCTGGCCAAAAGCGAGACGATCATCGCCAATGACCATATCTCCAGGTTACATGAACATCCGCTGCAGATCGGCGATCTCGCTTTCGGAGAGTGGCTGGAGGATGTGGTCAGCAAAGAGGAAGTTAACCGTTATCATCGGCTTGAGAATGTGGATGGCGGCAAGGAACGCGGCAACTATATCGCATACGTGAGCGGTCTGCCGGCCGGTCATCGGACCCATATCGATGGAGCGGTTGTCATCTTGATCCGTGAGCAATCAGTCTTGCAGTTATTCAACAGGTCACTCGATGAAAAAGGAGCTTTTGCGTATATCCTGGACGAAGAAAACCGGCTCATTGCATCGACCTTCCAAGGGCATCCGCCGATCGAGTCAGCCTTGCTGGATGGCGGACCTAGAGACGGCTATGAGGTCTATAACATTGACGGCAGCGCTACGATGATCTCTCACACCCGTTCTGCATATAACGGTTGGACGTATGTATCTGGTCTGCCGGAAGCCGCAGTGTTTGCCAAAGCGGAATACATCAAGCGAATCAATTATAGTATTATCGCTGCTGCATTACTGATCGGTTGTATCGCTGCGCTATTGTTCGCTTATCGCAACAGCCGGCCGGTACAAGAGCTGCTGGAATCGCTCAGCGATCTGCGCGTTCGCATGGACAAACAACAGCTATTGCTCAGGAGCGCTTATTTGGAAAGGCTGCTCAAAAACGGATTCAACACTAGGGGAGAGCTGCTAGGATACGGAGAGCAAGCCCGTATGCAGCTTTCAGTAGACGGAGAATATGTTGTCGCACTGATCCGTATTCATGGACAGCCTTATGTCGAGACCGGGCATGCAGACCTGGGCAGCGGCATATCACTGTTGGAGTCTGTGGTAGAGAATTGCCAGCCAGACTGGCTACTCCATCAGCTCAAGCCAATGACGATGGCGCTAGTTATCCCTTTAAGTTCATCTGTTGCAGCCGAAGACAAGCTTGACTGGGCGGAGGCGGCACTGCTGCAGTTACAGGAACGGCTGCTGCAGGAAAGACAGCTGTTATGTTCAATCGGTCTTGGCCAGGTCGCAGGCAATGCTATGCAAATCTGGCGTTCCTATAATGATGCAAGACAGGCGCTTGACGTCCTGGATCCCGAATTGACCCAGCAGCTATCCCGGTATGATGCGCTTGGCAAACATTCGGCCTATTACTATTATCCGCCCGATCTGGAACTGAAGCTGATGAATACAGTGCGTGTGGGGGATACTGCCGGACTGGAGCGATTGCTCGGGCATATCGAGACGGAGAATTTCGTGCAGCGGCAGCTGAGTCCGTGGCGGACAAAACAGCTATTCCAGGAGATCCAGGGAACTCTGCAGAAGCTGACAGAGCAGCTGAGCCGCCTGCCCGGTTCGGATATCCCTGCTCTAGTCAAGCTGGAGCACGCCGAACTCGAGCATCCGGTACCGGATATGGGGATGCTGCGTGTAGTCCTGACACAGTTCAGCGAACAGATCCGTCAACAGAAGACGAGCCGTCACCGCAAGCTTTTCGAAGAGATCAAAGCGACGATTGCCGCCGATTATAAGGACAGCGGACTCAGTCTATGTCAAATCGCTGCCAATCAGAAGCAGACGGAAAGCTTTATTTCGATCTTGTTCAAGGAACAAATGGGGGTCACTTTCTCCGAATATGTGGAGCAGCTGCGGCTGAATGAAGCATGCAGGCTGCTGCGGGCAACGGAACTGCCGATCGTAGAGATCTCGCTCATGGTAGGGTACAACAGTGACAAATCGTTCCGGCGGGCGTTCAAACGGGCCTATGGTATCCAGCCCACTTCGTTCCGCAAGGTGCCTGGCGCACAGACTGATCCATAGACGACCGAGGGTATAAATGAAAAAGCCGCGTCCATGTCGCCTGACCAGTGACAGGAACACGGCTTTTTTTTATCCTCTCTCATGATCTAACCAATAATTCTGAAGCAAAGAGTGCCGAAAAACTAATGGGTGGTGAGAAGGAAATACCGCGTGGAGCAAGGGGTCCGGCTACTTGTGTGCGGATGGTGTGCTTGGTATGAACTGTTCCTTTACGAGCGCCCCTCCGCAGAGGTAAGGTTGGATTGTTGATAGCGCTATCAAATGGACTGCCTTTCCCGTTGGCGTCCTTACCGCATCAAAAAGCAATCATTGCCTAAGAGGGAGTGTGATGAAATGACAGAAGCGGTTGCCGAAACCAAATCAGCAAGACAGACGCGCTTGCGTGAGCGAATCGCGGATATGCGCCTGCGGAGCAAAAAGCAAAAGGTGCTGCTTCTGCTGCTGCTTCCGGCGATCCTTTATTTTATTGTCTTTAATTACATCCCGATGTACGGGGTGCTGATCGCGTTCAAAAACTTTCGCATGCAGGAAGGACAAAATTTTATTGTAACCGTCTTCACATCGCCGTGGGCAGGACATCTGGGCTTGGATCATTTCAAAAACTTTGTCAATGGCCCGTATTTTTGGAATCTGCTCCGCAATACGTTTCTGCTCGGATTCTACTCCCTGCTGTTCGGGTTTCCGATTCCGATCCTGTTCGCCCTCCTGCTCAATGAAGTAAGGCTCAGAATGTACAAAAGCTTCGTGCAAACCGTTAGTTATCTGCCTTATTTCCTGTCGATCGTAGCGGTTATCGGCATGCTCAAGATGGTGCTCTCTCCCAGCTCAGGCGTGATTAATATGCTGCTTGGACGGCTCGGGTTTGAACCGATTTACTTTTTTGCCATGCCGGAATGGTTCCGCTTTCTCTTCGTCAGCTCGGGGATCTGGACCAGTATGGGAATGGGGGCCGTCATCTATCTGGCAGCTTTGTCTAAGGTCGATACGGATCAGTATGAATCTGCCGTCATGGATGGAGCTTCGCGGATCAGGCAGATCTGGCACATCACGCTGCCTGCGATCAAGCCGGTCGTCGTTATTACGCTCATCCTCAACATGTCAGGCGTGCTCAGTGTTGGCGCGGAGAAGATCATCCTCATGTATAACTCGCTGACGTACGAGACGGCCGATGTGTTCTCGACCTTTGTGTTCCGGCGAGGCTTGATTGAACTGGATTTCAGTTTCGGCGCTGCCGTAGATTTGTTCAATGCTGCGGTCAACATTATATTCCTGGTGACTGCCAACTACATCGCCCGAAAGGTGGCTGACGAGAGCTTATGGTAAAAGATACTTCGCTTGGCTCCCGGGTGCTGGATGTGGTCGTCCATGCAGTTATGATCGTTGTCGTATTGATTACGCTGCTGCCGATTCTACATGTTATCGCCATCTCGCTCAGCTCGCCGGAGGAGATCGTCCGAGGCCGTGTCGGTCTGCTGCCGAGCCAGTTCAGCCTGGGGGCCTACCGTACGATTCTGTTCGAGAATGTGCATATCCCGCGTTCGTTCTGGAATTCGATCGTGATTACGACAGTAGGCACAGTGCTCAATGTCGTGTTTACGACGGCGGCAGCTTACGTGCTGTCCAAGCGGGATCTGCTGTTCCGGCCGCTGTTTATGACCGTTTGTATCCTGCCGATGTTCTTTACCGGCGGCATCATCCCGCAATTCCTCCTGATTCAGTCGCTGGGGATGATGAATACGATCTGGGCGGTCACAGTACCTGTGCTGATCAGCTCGTGGTGGCTCATCATTATGATCTCGTTCTTCAAAAATTTCCCCGTGGAGATCGAGGAGGCCGCCAAGCTGGATGGCTGCGGCGATCTGCAGACGCTGATTCGAATCGTGCTGCCGCTGTCTACAGCGGGTGTAGCAACGATCGGGTTGTTCTACGCCGTCTCACACTGGAACTCCTATTTCACAGCCATGTTATATTTGCGCAATTATGACAGCTACCCGCTGCAGCTGATTCTACGGGAGATCGTCCTGCAGAGCACGCTCGCCGACCAGCTTGCTTCGCAGGGCAATGCGGCGCTGGCCGAGGATCTGAGCTCCAACCTGACGCCCGAGTCCGTGCAGTATGCGACCCTGGTGATATCGATTATCCCGATGCTGATTATCTATCCGTTTATCCAGAAGTATTTTGTCCGCGGCATTATGATCGGGTCGCTCAAAGGGTAGCGGAAGATCTCTATAAGGGAGGTGATGCGCCGGCTGTTCTTATGATGTTCAGTTTAGGGAAAGGGTCAAATTTCGTTGAAAAATGAAAAGGGGATGAGTACATGAGCAAGAGCAAATCGCTGGCTGTATTGCTGTCCTTAGTGTTCATGCTGACCGCCGTGCTCGGAGCTTGCAGCAGCAATTCCGATCCAACACCGGGAAATACCGGGGAGAGCTCCGGTTCGAATGCACCTTCGGGAGAAGGCGGGACCTCGGCGCCTGTAAAGATCTCAGTGGCCGGGATGCCCAAATATCCGCCCAATCAAGTACCCAACGATTATATTACGGAAGTGGAAGAACGGTTCAACATGGATTGGGATTACGAAGCGATCCCGCTGTCTGCCGGGATGGAGAAATATAATGTCATGTTCGCGTCGGGGCAGTATCCGGACTTTATCCCGAACATGAATAGTCCGAGCAGCGTCGCCAAGTGGGCTTCCGCCGGCTTTCTGCTGCCGATCAGCGACTATATCGATCAATTGCCTGCGTACCGAGGTCTGTTTACCGACGAAGACTGGGAAGTGCTGATGAGCTTCGCTGCCACCAACGGCAAGCTGTATATGCTGCCCAGCGTCGCCAGCAGTGATCCGATGACATGGATCTACCGCAAGGACGCATTTGAGAAGATCGGTCTGAAGGAGTTCCCGTCGACGATGGATGAATTGTATGAGGCCTTGAACGCGCTCAAAGCCGAATATCCGCAGTCTGTCGGTATCGGTGTCAGAGGCGGTACCGAAAATACGGGCATCCGCAATCTGATGAACGGCTTCCGGCAGAGCTTCCGCAATCCGCGCAACGACCATACCAAAGGCTTCTGGAACGATCCTGATGCCGGGGATGCCGTCGTCTGGAATATGGCGTCGGAGAAGCACCGCGAGATGCTGATCTTCCTGGCCAAGCTCTACAAGGAAGGACTGATCGAGAAGGAATTCGCCACCCTGACGCAGGAACAGTGGAAAACCAAACGGCTTACCGGAAGCGTCCTGGTGGATTTCCAGTACGCCAGCCACACGATCGATCCGGAATATGCGCTGACGGACATCCCGGGCGGCGAATGGGCTTATGCCCGCACGTTGCCGAGCGCAGGCACCGAGCCAGCACTTGAGTTCAGCCCGCTCAGCTTTGCCCTGTTCGGGCCGATCTTCAGCAGCAAGCTGGCCAATGAGCCGGAGAAGCTGGAGAAGCTGTTCGAATACATCGAATTCTCGGCTTCTCCGGAGGGCCAGTTGTTCCACCATATGGGACTGAAGGATGTGACCTATACCGAGGCTAATGGCGAGATCACCTACGCTGAAGGCTATGATCGTCAAACGGTGGCGGAGCAGCACGGGTTCGACTGGCTGCTCAAACAGAGTGAAGACGTGTTGAAATCGGATCCGATGTTCTTGAAAAAGCAGGAGGCGATGGAGGAAGTGTCCGGCATCTACAATCTGACGCCGAAGAGCGCCCCGTTCACGGAAGAGGAGCAGCAGACGATCAATACGACCGTCAGCGCCATGGAGGATGTCGCCTATCAGTTCGCGACCCGCGCCGTCATGGGCATCGCGGATGCGTCGGACGACGCCCAATGGGCCAAATACCTCGATGATCTGGGCAGGGTCGGCATGGCTGAGGCGCAGAGCATCGCCGAGACTTATCTTAGCGAGTAATCCGGCTTGCCGGCAGGGCGGGATGGCGCCGTGCCGGCTGCCTATATGAGAAGGAGGCTGTACATGACTACGATACATCTCGCCTTGCCGGAGCGGGCCAGCGCGCGCATCCGCTATGGCGCCGAGCTGCTGCGGCAGGCGGTCGCCGGTCAAGGACTGGTACCTGCTGAGACGGCGACGGCATGGACAGTGGAGAATTACCGGGATACGCCAGGGTCCAAGATCGCCATTGCGGTCCGGGGGGAATGTTCGTTTATCCAGGCGCTCGAAGAGGCGGAGGTGCTGCTCTATCATACTGATCCGCCAGTAGAAGAAGCGTTCTACCTCGCTTCGCTGCCCGGCTCGCTGACGGTTGTTGTCGGCGGCAGCGCAACTGGCGTGCTGTACGGCTGCCAGCAGCTCGCAGGTATCCTCGCCGCTCGCGGCGAGCTGCCGGACAATCTGGCTATGAAGGACGGCCCGGTGATGAAGCTGCGCGGTCCGGTCGTCCCGCTGCAGCTGACCAAGGTCGAGCCGCCGCGCCGGACGTACGAATATCCGATCACGCCGGGCCGCTTCCCCTGGTTCTATGACCGCGGGCTGTGGTCGGCATTCCTGGACATGCTGCTGGAGCAGCGTTGCAACGTTATCTACGTCTGGAGCGGTCATCCGTTCTCATCGCTGGTGAAGCTGGACGAATATCCGGAAGCGATGGAGGTTACCGAGGAAGAGTTCAGACTCAACGTTGAGACCTTCCAGTGGCTGGCGGAGGCTTGCGACCGCCGGGGGATCTGGCTGGTGCTCAAATTTTACAACATCCACATCCCGCTGCCGTTTGCGGAGAAGCATGGCCTGGATCTGCATCAGCCCAAGCCGCTGCCGCTGACAAGCGACTATTATATCCGCTCGATCTCAGCTTTCATCCGCAATTTCCCCCATGTCGGACTCATGGTATGTCTCGGAGAGGCACTGCAAGGCGCGATCTATGGCGCGGAGTGGTTCAATGAGACGATTCTTGCCGGCGTACATGACGGGCTGAAGGATCGGGGAGTGAAGGAGCTGCCGCCGATCATCGTTCGCGCCCACGCGATCCCCTCGGAGAAGGTGATGGCGGAAGCTATTCCCAACTATGCCAACTTGTTCACGGAGGCCAAATATAACGGGGAATCGCTGACGACGTACACCCCGCGCGGCAAATGGCAGCACACCCATCGTCATCTGGCCTCGCTGGGCTCGATACATCTATTTAATGTGCATATCCTGGCCAACCTTGAGCCTTTTCGGTACGGCTCCCCTTCCTTTATCCAGAAGAGTGTACAGGCGGCCAAATACCGGCTGCATACGAACGGCATTCACCTATATCCGCTATTCTACTGGGATTGGCCGTATGCGCCGGACAAGACGGAGCCCCGGCTGCGCCAGATGGACCGGGACTGGATCTGGTTTGCCGCATGGTTCCGGTATGCCTGGAATCCCGACCGCGACCCGAGCCTGGAGAGGGAGTACTGGATCGCTCAGCTGGCAGAGCGCTTCGGCAGCCGGGAGGCGGGAGAAGCAATCCTGGACAGCTATGAGCATACCGGGGAGATCGCGCCCAAGCTGCTCCGACGCTTCGGCATTACAGAAGGCAACCGGCAGACGATGAGCCTGGGCATGACGATGAGCCAGCTTACCAACCCCGCCCGTTATGGACAATGGAAGGAGCTGTGGGACTGTCAGGCTCCGCAGGGAGAGCGGCTGGATGAATATGTCGCGGGTCAGCTGCAGTGCCGGCAACCGGTCGGCGAGTCTCCGCTGGATATCGTGGCAAGCGTAGAGGGGCATGCGGAGCGTGCTGCCCGGGCCGTGGCTCGCGCTGCAGCCTCGGTGACGAAGGCGCGGGAGGAATATGCCAGGATCTCATCCGACGTCCGGGCCATCTCGCTCATGACGAAGGTCTACACGGAGAAGGTAAGGGCGGCAATCCTGATCCTGACCTACAAAGAGCAGTGCGCCGGCAATTATACGGATCAACAGCAGGTGAAGCTGCTGGAAGAAGCGCAAGCGCACATCTACAGCAGTCTCGAAGCCTACCGGGAGCTGGCAGAATGGACTGCGGACACCTATCTGTATGCGAACAGCATGCAGACGCCGCAGCGCAAGGTGCCGTTTTCGAATGGCGAGACGTACGGCCACTGGCAGCAATGCCTGCCGCTGTACGAGGCAGAGTACAGTCATTATGCCAGAATCGTCGAGGGGCTGAAGGCAGGGCGGCTGCCCGAGAAGCTGGCTGCCGCCGAAGGGCCGCCGGCGCCATACCGGCAGGCAGAATTCATCCTGCATTCGCCGGATGCGGAGACCTACGTGCTCCAGACGGACAGCGAGCTGTTCACTGACGGCGGAATCCCGGCCGCAAGCGTAGCCGAAGAACTCCAGGGGCTGACGGCGATCCGCTTTAACCGGGAGCGCTCCAGCAAGGAGGGGTTCGATCTCGATATCGAGCTGAATGAGCCAGCGATCATCCTGATCGGGTACTTCAACTCCAGTCATCCGCAGTGGCTGCAGGTGCCGAGTCTCGAAGAGAATACGCATGCGGATGACCGGGGGGGATTGGCGCCGGTACTGACCAATGCGCTCAAAGTGTTCTTCCAGCCCAGCGTCAATGTCCATGCTTTCCGTTACGAAGCGGGTCGGCATCGGCTTGTGTTCGGACGAGGCGCCTATCTCGTCCCTGGTGTGATCAAGGCCGATCAGCCGCTGCGGGTGAGGGATGTCGAAGGCGAGGGCAAGACCAATACACTGGATTGGCTGTACGAATCATGAGCGGTCTCCGGCTGACTGGCAAGACTGTGGTTGTGACAGGAGCGGGCTCGGGGATCGGCAGAGCCATCGCCCTCCGGTGCGGGGAGGAAGGCGCGGCAGTGGTCGTAGGCGACATTGCTGCTGCCGAAGGCGAACAGGTGGCAGCGATGATCCGTGATTGCGGCGGCCAGGCGGCTTTCCTGCAGGGAGATCTGCGGGAAGAGGCGGCGGCAGCCAGGCTGATGCATACAGCTGCCGAGCGCTTTGGGGGTCCCCATGTACTCGTCTGCAATGCCGGTGTTACCGGCACGACCAATGTGTTGACAGCAACCGATGAAGACTGGGACCGGATTATGTCCATCAATCTCAAAGGAGCCTGGTACTGCGCCAAGCATGCCATTCCATATATGGCGGCTGCAGGCGGCGGCAGCATCGTCAACATCTCGTCGACGCATGCGATCCGGACCCAGTTCAATCATTTTCCTTATCAGGCGGCCAAGGGCGGGATGCAGGCGATGACGCTCGGCATCTGTGTCGATTACGGCCACCAGGGCATCCGGGCCAACAACCTGGTGCCCGGCTTTGTCATGACACCATTGGCACGCCGCTTCCTGGACGGCTATCCCGACCCGGCCAAGAAGGAGCGGCGGATGCTGGAGGCGCATCCGCTGGGCAGGCTCGGGACGCCGGAAGACATCGCTGCCGCTGCCGTCTTCCTTGCTTCTGACGAAGCGTCGTTTATCAGCGGCACGTCACTGATCGTTGACGGCGGCAGGTCGGCGTACCAGCAGTCTGATTAATACTGGAGGTGAGCTTATGAACAACAGAGAAGCGATAGTCGCGAGACTCAGCGGCATCCATGCGATTCCGGTCACGCCATTCCGGGACGATCTAAGCATCGATGAGGCAGCAATCGGGGTCAATATCGAACGGCTGATCGCTGGCGGCATGACGGCAGTGTATCCCTGCGGCAATACCGGCGAGTTCTACTCGCTGACCGTCGAGGAAGCGGAGCAGACCGTCCGGCTCACCGTCCAGCAGGTGCAGGGAAGAGCGCTGGTTATGGCAGGCGTAGGCTACGATACAGCGACAGCTGCGCAGCTGGCAGCTGCCGCCGCATGGGCCGGCGCCGACGGCCTGATGGTGCACCAGCCCGTGCACCCGTTTCAGTCCGAGCATGGACTGCTGGACTACTATACGGCCATTGCAGCGGCCACAGACCTGCCGCTGATTCTGTATGTACGCAGTGAACAGGTACGGACGGCCACGCTGCTGGAAGCAGCAGAGATCCCTCAGGTTGTAGGCGTCAAGTATGCGGTCAACCATCTGCCTTCCTTTGCCGAGGCCGTACAGGCGATCGGCGAAAGGCTGGCCTGGATCTGCGGGACGGCGGAGATGTGGGCGCCCTTCTATTACGCCGCCGGCGCTGTCGGCTTCACATCGGGTATGGTCAATGTCGATACCAGACTGTCGCTTGCCCTGCTCGCAGCGATGAATCGCAGCGATGTGGCGGAGACGATGCGGATCTGGCAGCTGCTCCGGCCGTTCGAGCTGCTGCGTGAGCAGCGCGGCGGCGCAGCCAATGTCAGCGTTGTCAAGGAGGCGATGGCCCAGCTCGGGTACGACAGCGGTCAGGTAAGGCCGCCGATCGCCGCGCTCACAGTGGAGGATAAACAGCAGGTGACCGGGATTCTGCGCGCATGGGAGTTGTTGGAGGATGACGAGGAGGCGAAGCGAACATGATCGAAGCGAACAATTACATCGGCGGCCGCTGGTGCGGCGCCGAGTCCGGCGAACGCATCGATGCGCATAATCCGGCGGATCCCTGCGAGCGGCTGGGATCTGTACCCCGTTCGGCTGCTGCGGATGCCGAGCAGGCCGTGCTGGCGGCGGATGCCGCTGCTGCAGGTTGGCGGGATACGGCCCCTGGCACGCGCGGCGAACTGCTGCGGCAGGCGGCCCTGCAGCTGGATGCCCGCAGCGGCGAGTTGGCAGACCTGCTGACCCGCGAGATGGGGAAGACGCTGCCGGAGGCGCTAGGTGAAGTGAAACGAGGAGTGGCGATCCTGCACTATTATGCAGGCTTGACCATGCATGCGGATGGCGCTCATCTGCCTGCAGCCGATGGAGCCTCATTGCTGTACACACAGAAGATCCCGCTCGGTGTGGTGGCGCTCATCACACCCTGGAACTTCCCGGTGGCGATCCCGGTCTGGAAGCTGGCGCCGGCGCTGGCATCCGGCAACACGGTCGTCTTGAAGCCGGCCACCCAGGCTTCGCTGACGGCGGCGCGGCTGATGGAGATCCTGTGCGAAGCCGGCTTCCCGGACGGGGTCCTGAACCTCGTGCATGGTTCGGGGGCTGCGGTCGCATCCGCGCTGATCGAGCATCCGCTTGTGCAGGGGGTCAGCTTCACAGGTTCTAATGGCGCCGGCAAACGGATTGCGCAGCAGGCGGCAGCCAGAGGCATCAAATACCAGCTGGAGATGGGGGGCAAAAATGCTGTCATCGTGTTGGCTGATGCCGATCTGGAGCGGGCGGCGGACGCAGTCGTGTCCGGGGCGATGAAGAGCGCAGGCCAGAAATGCACGGCTACCAGCAAGGTCATCGTGATGCCGGAGATTCGGGAGCGCTTCACGTCGCTGCTGCTGGAGCGTCTGCAGCGCATTACGATGGGTCCGGGAACCGAGGAGGGTGTCTATTATGGACCGCTGGCATCGCGTGAACAGCAGCGGCATGTGCTGGAAGCAATCGCCGCAGCCGGTGAAGCGGGAGCGGAACTGCTGCACGGCGGCGGTGTGCCGGAGGACGCCCGGCTGCACGGCGGCTATTTTGTCGAGCCGACGCTGTTCACTGGCGTTGATCCTGCAAGTCTCTTGGCCCGGGAAGAGATCTTCGGGCCAGTGCTGGCACTGCTCGAAGCGCCGACGCTGGCAGAGGCGATCCGGCTGGCCAACGATACCGAATACGGGCTCAGCGCCGCTATCTTCACGACGGATCTTGGCTCGGCGATGACGTTCATCCGCCATATCGAGGCCGGCATGGTCAAGGTCAACAGCGAGACGGCGGGCGTCGAGTATCAGGCGCCGTTTGGCGGATTGAAGCAGTCCAGCTCGCATTCGCGCGAGCAAGGCCTGGCCGCGCTGGATTTTTACACGCATACGCAGACGATCTCGTTGTCGATGTAATAGAGGGAGGAGCGGCAGAACATGAAAATAACGGATGTAAAGCTAGATGTGGTGCGCATTCCGCGGGAGACCGGCTTTGTGTGCGAACACGCCTTTGTCCGCCTGCTGACTGACGAGGGCATCACCGGCGTAGGCGAGATGTCCGACTTCTCGCATCTGCCCAAGTATGCACTGGATGCGGCGGACCTGACGGTTACACTGCGCAGGCAGCTCGTCGGACGCGACCCGCATGAGCTCTCCGCATTGAATCTAGAGCTGGCAGGGCTGTTCCCGGAGACGATGTATTATTATGAGAAAGGCACATTTATCCGCTGCGGAGTGGACATGGCGCTGCATGATCTGCTGGCCAAGTCGCTCGGCGTCAATGTCAGCCGGTTGCTGGGCGGACGGCTTCGGGACAAAATAAAAGTATGCTATCCCATCTTCCGTCACCGGAGCGTCTCGGAGGTCGCGGACAATCTCGCTGTCGTGCGGAGCAAGCTGGAGCAGGGCTTCGACGTATTCCGGCTCTATGCCGGGGTCAATCCCGATGCCGATGAGGCGTTTCTGGACGGCGTGAGAAGCGAGTTCGGCAGTCGGGTGACGATCAAATCCCTGGATTACAGTCATCTGCTCGACTGGAAGCCGGCGCTGCGAATCACGCGCAGACTGGCGCCGTACGATGTACAGCTGGTGGAGAGTCCGGCGTTCCGCAATGATGTCGAAGGCCTGCGCAACTTCCGGATGGCAGTGGATCTGCCGGTCAGCGAGCATGTGTGGAGCTTCAAGCAGCTATCCGATATGATCCGGCACGACAGCGTAGATCTGTTCAACATCGCCCTCATCTTCATCGGCGGCTTCGAGGCGGCCCGCAAAGCAGCCGCAGCCGCAGAAGTGGCAGGCAAAGGCGTATTGATCGGGACGACGCAGGAGCTGGGCTACGGTACGGCGGCGCAAGCGCTGCTGGGCGGTGCACTGGCCAACCTGAACGCCGTCTCCGATCCGACGGGCCCATATGTGTATACGGATGATGTGAGCACGGAAAAGGTGCGGTACGAGGACGGTTATCTGCTGCTGCCCGAACTGGCCAAGCCGGGAATCGGCGTCGAGATTGATTGGGACAAAGTGGAGCGGCTAAAAACCGAGGGGTTCAGCTGGGGAGACCAGGAACTGGCTCAGCTGCAGGACCGTACGCGGGCGGCCAAGCCGCCCGGCACGTCGGTCATCTCTTAACGAAGATTGCATCAGGGGGATGTGGCTCCCCGCTCGTCCAGCACCTGTTCGACCTTGGCGATGTGCTGCCCCATCAAACGGGCTGCCTCGGGGCCGTCGCCAGCGGCGATCGCTTCATAAATGGCCCGGTGTTCGCGGAGCAGACGCTCTGAGCTCGAACGTTCCGAATAGAACCAGAGGGCACGCGTGTCCTTCATGCTCTCATGCAGTCGTCCCGAGAGCGAGGCCATCAGATCGGCGATGACGGGGTTGCAGGTGGCAGCGGCAATCTGCAGATGGAAGCGGATGTCGGCCTGTTCACCGGCGCGCTCATCGTCCAGCTCCGCCTCCATCTCTGCCAGCGTCTGCCGCAGCTGCTCCAGATCCGCTTCAGTGCGGTGGGAGGCAGCCAGCAGTGCAGCGCCCGTCTCCAGCACCTGGCGGACCTCAAGGATATGCCGCAGCGACCGGGAGCGGTCCAGCCACGCTTCCGGCTGCAGCTGTGCCGGATGAGGCGGCGGGGTGGGGCTTTCGATGACGAAGGTGCCGCCGCCTTGGCGGATATCGAGACGGCCCATCGCTTTGATGGCGCTCAGCGCTTCGCGGATCGTCGAACGGCCGACGCCGTATCGGGCCGCCAGGTCGACGACAGAAGGCAGGCGGTCTCCGGGAGCGAGCTCGCGTTCATTCAGCTGCCGGAGCAGATCCTGCATGACCCACTCGCTGTTCTTGAGCGGACGTTGGCCTAAGTGTTCCATCATCGTAACTCCTTTCGCAGGTTCTTTATGTAGAGAAATCCGGGGACAAAGGCGAGCGTTTCGAAGCATATGCTCCCGGAGCCGCTTTCTTCCAGAAAGCGTGGTTCAAGCACGATTCCGCACCTCGCCGTCCCTTTTCAATAAGCTGCTATTTGCTGTCTTCTAATTTTAGTGTATACTAAACCCAAACAAAAGTCATCAGATGACCTGATCAATTGCAGTTGAGAGGTTGGGTGGCTATGGGAGGGTACGAGGTGTGTTGAAGGAAGAAATACGTTCGGCGCTGACGTCAGTGCTCGGTAAAGATGGATTCAAGGATGACCAGCAAACGCTGGTCACGCATTCGTATGACGGCACGCCGATGCTGCAGGCGCTGCCGGATGCGGTCGTCTACCCCGCAGATACGGCGCAGGTGTCCGCTGTGATGAAGGTGCTCAGCCAGCATAGGATCCCCCTCGTCAGCCGCGGTTCAGGAACCAATCTGTGCGGCGGCACCGTCCCCGTGCAGGGCGGAGTCGTCATGGTCATGCATCGGATGAACCGTCTGCTGGAGGTAGATCAGGAGAATCTGACAGCAACGGTGCAGCCCGGGCTCATCACCAAGCAGTTCATTGCCCATGTGGAGGCTCTGGGGCTATTCTACCCGCCCGACCCGAGCAGTATGGCGATCTCGACGATCGGCGGCAATATCGCCGAGTGCTCGGGCGGCCTGCGCGGACTGAAGTACGGGACGACCAAGGACTATGTCATCGGTCTGGAAGCCGTACTCGCCAGCGGCGAGATTATCCGCACCGGGGGCAAGCTGATGAAGGATGTAGCGGGCTATGATCTGACCAAGCTGCTCGTCGGCTCGGAAGGGACGCTGGCGGTCATTACGGAAGCGACGTTGAAGCTGATCCCGCCGCCCAAAGCGAAGAAAACGATGCTGGCGATGTACAGCGACCTGTATGACGCTGCACGTACAGTGTCCAAAATTATCGAGCACCGGATCATTCCGGCAACACTCGAATTTTTGGACAATCCGACGATCCGGGTCGTCGATGCGTTCGCCGGCCTTGGCCTGCCGCTCGATATGACGGCGATCCTGCTGATCGAGCAGGACGGGGAGCCGGAGACAGTGGAGCGGGATATCGCGCTCATCGCCTCCATCTGCGAGGCTGAGAACGCCGACCGTGTCGCTGTTGCGGAGGATGCGGAGCAGGCGCTCAAGCTGATGACGGCCAGGCGCAGCGCCTTTACCGCTCTGGCACGCTTGCGTCCGACGACGATCCTCGAAGACGCGACAGTCCCCCGGTCCAAGATCGCTGACATGGTGCTGGAGATCAATCGGATCGCCAGCAAGTATGACGTGAACATCTGTACATTCGGGCATGCCGGTGACGGCAACCTGCACCCGACAGCGACGACGGATGCCCGAGATCCGGAGGAGATCCACCGGGTCGAGGAAGCGTTCGCCGAGATCTTCGAAGCGGCGATCGCCCTTGGCGGTACCATTACGGGCGAGCACGGCGTCGGGATCGTCAAGGCGCCTTACCTGGAGTGGAAGGTGGGCAGCGAAGGAATCTCGCTCATGCAGGGTATCAAGAACACCTTTGATCCCCATCATCTGCTTAATCCCGGCAAGCTGTTCGCCAAATCGGCTCGCAGAAGGGTGGTGATCGACCGTGGCTGAGACGAAGATAAAACCCGAGGCATCAAATGATCTTACAAAGCTTAATCCGCTTGCCGAGAAACTCCGGCTGCGACTCGATGAGGATCAGCTGACCAACTGTATGCGCTGCGGCTTTTGCCTGCCGGCTTGTCCGACGTTCCGCGAGACCGGGATCGAAGCCGAGTCGCCGCGAGGCAGGATCGCCCTGATGAAGGCGGTGGCCGACGGGATCATGGACCCGGATGCCGCATTCGAGGAACAGATGAATCACTGTCTCGGCTGCCGCGCCTGCGAGCCCGCTTGTCCAGCGGATGTCAAGTACGGCCAGCTGATCGAGCAGACTCGAGACGCCATCGAGGATCATACGGACAGCCACCGCTGGTGGGTAAAGGGGCTGCGCAAGACGATGTTCCGCGGCGTATTCCCCAAGCAGAAGCGGATGCAGCTGCTCGGCGGAGCCATGGCACTCTATCAGCGCACGGGTCTGCAGCGGCTGGCGCGCGGGAGCGGCATGCTGAAGCTGCTGCCGGCTCATCTGGCCGAGATGGAGTCGATCCTTCCCGAGGCATCGGGCAAAGGCGTCATCGACCGGATCGGCGCCCGTCATCCGGCCAAGGGCGAGCGAGTGGCCGTGGTAGGGTTGTTCAGGGGCTGTATTATGGATGTCATGTTCACAGATACCAACGTCAAGACGGTAGAGCTGCTGACAGCGGCGGGGTTTGAGGTGATCATCCCCGAAACCCAGAACTGCTGCGGTGCGCTTCACGCGCATAGCGGGGAGACAGAGGACGCGCGTGCGCTCGCACGCGGCAACATAAGAGCTTTCCAAGAAGCCGGCGTGGAGTATATCGTCTCCAATGCCGGCGGCTGCGGAGCCAGTCTGGTCGAATACGACCATCTGCTGCACCGGGACAGGGACTGGGAGGAGGGCGCCAGGTGGTTTGCTTCCCGTGTCATCGATGTGAGCGAGCTGCTGGTGCGTCACGGCAGACTGCCGAGCTTCTGCGACACGTCGGCAGCGCCTGCCGGGGATGGCGGCGTCCGGATCACTTATCAGGATTCATGCCATCTGCGCAACGTGATGCGCTCCTCCGATGCGCCTCGCGCCTTGATGCGAAGTGTCGAGGGCGTGACGTACGTCGAGCTCCCGGAAGCGGACCGCTGCTGCGGATCAGCAGGGATATATAACATTACTCAGCCAGAGATGGCTGGTCAACTGCTGGAGGCCAAAATGTCGCAGGTCGAGTCGACCGGCGCTGCTGTCGTCCTCACCAGCAACCCTGGCTGCCTGCTGCAGATGAAGCTGGGCGACCGGCGGCATGGCGGGGGGCGTGAGACCCAGCATATTGTTGATTTCCTTCATGACAGGCTCGTTAGACCGATTTGACACCAGTTACCCTCCAAGACAGCTGTCCTGGAGGGTGACTAAATTTTAGTTTCCGCATAACTAAATTTATAGAAAAAACATTGACGATAAATTGACGTCATGATACGATAATTCATGGATTGAAACGAAATTCATGCCTTGCAAAGACTAAAACTGTTTAGTATACGAACCTTCATTGTTTTGTGAAAGGGGATACATATCATGTTGATGCCTTTTGATGTGCCCGAGAGCAAGCGGATTCGACTGATCATCAACACGGATGCCAAAAACGAAGCCGATGACCAGTACGCCATTGCCCATGCTCTGCTAACGCCGCGGTTTCGGATCGCCGGCATCATTGCCGCGCATTTCGGCACCCGTACGGAAACGACCATGGAGGAATCTTACGCAGAAATCCGTAAAGTGATGCGCTTGATGCGTATGGAAAGCGCTTCCAAAGTTTTTCGCGGCGCCACTGGGGCGCTGCCGGATGAAGAGACGCCAGTAATGTCTGAAGGCGCCGAGCTGATCATCAGGGAGGCGCTTAAGGAAGACGACACGCCGCTCTATGCGATCTTCCTCGGCACCCTTACCGATCTGGCAGCCGCTTATCTGCATGAGCCGCGCATTGCGGACCGGCTGACGGTGATCTGGATCGGCGGAGGCGCCTATCCCGAGGGCGGGACGGAGTTCAATATGGGGATTGACCGTCACGCAGCCAATGTCGTCTTTGGTTCCCCGATCCCGCTCTGGCAGGTGCCGAAGAACGTCTACAAAATGATGCGTGTCTCCCTGGCAGAGTTAGCTGTCCGCGTACGTCCATATGGCGAAATCGGACGTTACCTGTATGATCAACTGGACGCGTTTAATCATTTGCCTCATCACGGGCCCCGCTGGCCCAAAGGGGAGATGTGGCATCTCGGCGATTCGCCTGCGGTGGGGCTGCTGCTTGATGATCATGATGACGATTACGATCTGGTTGATCCGCCATACGTACGAGAAGATTTGAGCTATGGGGAGCGTCCCGCAGGCGCGCCACGCCAGTTACGGGTATACCGTTACGTCGATTCTCGATTTATCCTGGAGGACATGTACGCCAAACTGCAATTATGGGCGGAGAGATACAAGGAACTGGAGGGATTGAAATGACTGTGCAAGCCGTGAACTGCAAGACGGAGTACAGGGTGAATCCGCTCGGTCTCGACACCAGGACTCCCCGGCTGTTCTGGCAGCTGCAGTCCGATGCGCGTTCGGCAGCGCAAGCCGCTTATCAGATCCTGGTCGCATCGGATGCGGCCGTCTTGCAGCGCGATGAAGGGGATGTGTGGGACAGCGGCAAGGTGGAATCCGCAGCATCCACTCATGTGTTGTATGCCGGACAGCCGCTGCAGTCGGAGAGGCTTTATTACTGGAAGGTCAGGGTTTGGGACGGCGCCGGTAACGTCTCGCCTTGGAGCGAGCCGGCCTATTGGTCTATGGGGTTGCTGGAGCGTATCAGTTGGAAAGCCAAATGGGTCGGACGCAAGACGGAACCCGGTGTGGAGCTGCAGCCTTCGCCTTATGTCCGCAAAGCATTTGAGACCAAAGGGGCGATCGGCCGAGCGACTGCTTATGCTACGGCGCTTGGTCTCTATCAGCTGCAGATCAACGGTCAAGTTGTCGGCGAGCTGTTTGCCCCGGGCTGGACCGATTATGACAAGCGGACCCAGGTGCAGACGCTGGACGTCACGGACCATGTGGTGGAGGGCGGCAACGCTGTCGGAGCCATCCTGGGCGATGGCTGGTATGCCGGCACCGTCGGCATGCTGGGCAGCAAGGTATACGGCGAACGGCCGTTTTTCCTCCTGCAGCTGGTCATCGAGTATACGGACGGCACCAAAGACATCGTCGTGACGGACAGTACCTGGAAGACCGCGCGCGGACCGATCATTTACTCGGATATGATCAAGGGAGAGAGCTACGATGCGCGGCTGGAGCTGGGCGATTGGAGCCGGTCGGGATATGACGATTCGTTCTGGGAGCAGCCGGATGTCCGTCCGGGCTACAATGGCCTGCTGGTATCGATGGTCGAACCGCCTGTCCGGATCACCGAGACGGTCCGTCCGATCGACGTCAGGAAGACGGCTGCCGGGACGTACATTTTTGACATGGGACAGAATATGGTCGGCTGGACGGAAGTGAAGGCTTCCGGGCTGCGGGGCACCAGGATTACGCTAAGTCATGCCGAAGTGCTGAAGCCGGACGGCACGCTCTATCTGGACAATCTGCGGAAGGCCGTTCAGCAGAATCATTATGTGATGAAGGGGGAAGGCGAGGAGCGGTATGAGCCGCACTTTACGTTCCAGGGCTTCCGATATGTCGAGGTGATCGGCTATCCCGGCGTGCCGTCATTGGACGATATTACGGGCAAGGTCGTGCACTCGGACACGCCGGTTACGGGACGGCTGGAAACTTCGGATGCAATGGTCAATCAATTGTACAGCAATATTACCTGGGGACAACGGGGCAACTTCCTCTCCGTGCCGACCGATTGCCCGCAGCGCGACGAGCGGCTGGGCTGGACGGGGGATGCCCAGATCTTTGCCCGGACCGCGTCCTACAATATGGATGTGTCGAGGTTCTTTACCAAGTATGTATGGGACTTGATCGACGCGCAGCAGCCTTCCGGAGCCTTCACGGATGTCGCGCCGGACGGCGGCTGGAGCCGGTTCAAAATGTGGAATACGCGGCTGAACTGGTACGCGCCGGACAATTCGGGCTGGGGCGACGCCGGCGTCATCATCCCATGGACGCTCTATCTGATGTATGGCGACACGCAGGTACTGGAGCGTCATTACGATGCGATGGTCCGCTGGGTCGAATATTTGCGGAGCAACAGCGAGGAGCTCGTGCGTCCCGGCTATGCCAACTATGCAGACTGGCTGTCGATCGATGCGGATACGCCGAATGAGGTGCTGGCTACAGCGTATTTCGGCTACAGCACCAAACTGCTCTCGCGGATTGCCGGCGTCCTGGGCAAACAGGAGGACAAGGCGCATTATGAAGGGTTGTTCGGCGAAATTGCAGAGGCCTTCCGCCGCGCCTTCGTAAGCGAAGACGGACGTATCCACGGCGATACGCAGACCGTCTATGTGCTGGCGCTGCAATTCGGACTGCTCGAGGGGGAACTCCACAGCAAGGCGCTCGAGCATCTGGTATCGGATATCCGCCTCCGCGGCAGCCGGCTGTCGACAGGCTTCCTCGGGGTCGGCTATCTGCTGCCGGCGCTGACGGATAACGGCCGACTGGATGTCGCTTATGAGCTGCTGACGCAGGAATCCTTCCCGTCCTGGATGTATTCGATCAAGCACGGCGCCACGACGATCTGGGAGCGTTGGGACGGCTGGACCGAGCACAAAGGCTTCCAGACACCGTCGATGAACTCGTTCAATCACTATTCGCTAGGTTCCGTGGGCGAGTGGATGTACCGCTACATGGCCGGTATCGAGGCCGACCCGTCTGCACCGGGCTTCCGCCATACGCTGATCAAGCCGCGTCCCGGCGGCCGTCTGACCTGGGTCAAGGCATCATACGAATCGTTGTACGGTACGATCAGGAGCGAGTGGGAGCTTCAGGAGGACGGTACACTCAAGCTGCAAGTCACGATCCCGCCAGGAACGACCGCCGAGGTCCATGTGCCTGGCCGCCAGGTGACTGTCGATGGGGCACAGCCAGCCGAGGATGGCGATTGCCGCCTGATTCGTACCGGTGAAGAGGAGACCGTGCTCCATGTCGGGTCGGGCAGCTACACGATCGTCTGCGAGCGATCAGCTGTGTTGCAGTAGCGTACTGGCCTCCAAGAATAAAGAGCATGAAGCCGGATCCCCTGGGGTCCGGCTGCTCGCCGTTGGCGCGGCCACCCTCCGCACGCAAAAAAAAGCCGCTGTGAAGCGCCGCCCAGCGAGGAGCTGAGCGGACCACAGCGGCAGATCGGCATCCGATCCATCGCACCGGTTAAGGCTGGGCGGTCACTGAGCCGCGGGAGGCGACTGGCGGGGCTTGAGAAGATTTGCGGACGACAAGACGGGTATCAACCACAGTCTTGCTGGTGATGCCCGGCATAATCGACGCCGGCTCCATCAGTCTGGCTACCGCAAGCTCGGCCATCGCTTCCTTCTCGACATGGATGGTCGTCAGCTCAGGAGAGATCACGACTGACTCGTGAATGTTGTCAAAACCGACGACAGATATGTCGTGCGGCACCCGCAAGCCCAGCTCGCCAAGCGTTTTGATGACACTGATTGCGATATAGTCGCATTCGCAGAACAAGGCGGTCGGCAGATCTTCGAGACGGCTGCGGAGCGCTTCCACGAGATCTGGCTGCGAGGTGACGACAGTTGGCGAGACGGTGAAGACGTCTTCGTCGCGGACCTCCTGGCCGGCACTCGCCAATGCCTGGAGGAAGCCTTGCTTGCGGGCGTCAAAGTTGTGCATACGGACTTGCGACTGCACGAGCCCGATCCTCTTGTGCCCTTGCTCTGCCAGGTGACCGGCAGCCTGATGGGCGCCTTGCGTGTTGTTCATGACGACGAAGTTGGCGCTGAGCGTATCGTGGCACGTGTCCAGCACGATCAGGTTCCGGTGACGGGCGGCGAGCGCTTCGACCTGTAGCTTGGTCAGGTTGGTGCCGAGCAGGATGATCCCCTGCGAAGGCTGGTCCTGCTCCAAAGCGGCGATCCCGGCCTCCGCCTCGTCGGCGGGCAGAGCGTGGACGAGCAGGGATAAGCCGCGTTTGCGACATTTATCCTCGATATAATGGATCAGCTCCATGAAGAAAGGCTGCTGGTTAAAATGCTCCAGGACGATCCCGGCATGCGTACAAGCGACAAACCGCAAAGCGGTGCCAGTGGCGTGCTGCTTCTCAGTACGGCTTGTACGATGGACGTAGCCGGTTTCCTTGACGATGCGCAGAATATTGGCCCGGGTCTGCTGGCTGATCCCCGGCTTGCCGTTCAGAGCCAGAGACACAGCGGATTTGGATACGTTGGCATATTTTGCGATATCTTCGATTTTGATCAAAGGGCGAATCCCTCCTTAATGGCTAACTAAATCTTACTATGTGCAACTAAAATATACAACCGAATTACCTAAATCTTTTCTGGATCAAACGCTATAGATCGTAATTAATCGGCCTTCTTATGGGTGAAGGCCGCTTCATTGCCTCTCGATGAGACGATCATGTGTTTGAAGTCGGAACTAAAAAACAGATCGTTTTATATAAAATAAAATTGACCGAATATAAATTATCATGATAGTATTAGCTAAACGTTTTCTTTGAAAGCGATTGCTTGGGTTGAATGTAGATGTGTGATTAATATTTTTTTAGTAATGGTTTAGTCGAAGGGATGTTTGCCGAGGGAGTGGATGTTGTGGCCAGATTTACATTGGGGTATGCCCCCACGCGTCGTTTTGTATTCAGCACGGAGGATGCTCACCGTTATAAGGTGCTGATCCGCGAACAAATCGAGAGCTTCGGCCTTGATATTGACATCGTGGATTTGGAGGGCATCAATGAGGAAGGATTGTTGTTTGACGATCTGATTGGCGCCGAGGCGATCATCGAGCGGTTCCGGGCGGTCAAAGTTGACGCTGTGTTTTTTCCGCACTGTAACTTCGGCACGGAAGATACGGTCGCAAGGGTAGGCAAAGCGCTGGGCGTGCCTGTCCTGCTCTGGGGTCCGCGCGACGAAGCGCCGCTCGAAGACGGCATGCGCTTGCGGGATACGCAATGCGGGCTGTTCGCCACCGGCAAGGTGCTCAGACGCTTCAACGTGCCTTTCACCTATATTACGAACAGTCGCATCGATGACCCGGTGTTCGAACGCGGATTCGTCAACTTCATCGGTGCTGCTCATGCGGTCAAAGCTTTCCGGGAGCTGCGCATCCTGCAGATCGGCCCGCGTCCGTCGTCTTTTTGGACGATGATGTGCAATGAAGGCGAATTGCTGGAGCGCTTCGGCATCGAGCTGCACCCGATCACGCTGGTGGATATCCAGCGCGCCACTACCAAGATAGAGAAGGGCGACTCGCCTGAGCTGCAAGAAGCCATCGCTTACATCAGAAGGGCGCTCGATACGTCCGAGGTGACGGATGAAGCGGTCCGCCGCATCGCCGCTCTCAAGACAGCCATGAAACGATATGCCAGCGACACGAGAAGTACAGCTATCGCCATCCAATGCTGGTCTTCGCTGCAGGATGCGATGGGCATCATGCCTTGTCTGGCCAATGCGATTCTCACAGATGAGCAGATTCCGGTGACATGCGAGACCGATATCCACGGCGCGATCACATCGATCCTGGCTCAAGCCGCTGCGCTTAATCAGACGCCGACCTTCTTCGCCGACCTGACGATCCGTCATCCGGATAACCCTAACGGGGAGCTGCTGTTCCATTGCGGCAACTTTCCCGTCAGCCTGTCTGTTGAGCAGGAAAAAGGCGACAAGCCGAAGCTCCGCAAGCATTTCCTGTTCGACGACCATTCGCCGGGCACGCATGAAGGTGAGATTCGCGGAGGCAGCATAAGTATCGTGCGCTTCGACGGCGACCATGGCGAGTACTCGCTGTTCCTCGGACGTGCGAAGGGCATCGAAGGACCTTTCACAAGAGGCTCATATGTGTGGGTGGAGGTCAACGACTGGCCGTTGTGGGAGCATAAGCTGGTGGAAGGACCTTATGTCCATCACGCTGTGGGCATCCATGCCGATATCGTGCCAGTTCTGTTCGAAGCCTGCAAATATATCCCGGGACTGCAGGCGGATCCGGTGGATCCGACGGAGCAGGAGATTCAGGCGTGGCTGCGCGGCTCGCATTAATAGGCGCATTCTAGCGGGAGGAGCATGTCAACCGCGTCTATGCGCCCCACAAGCGGAAGGGAGAGGGGCAGATGGATAAGCAGGAGTTGAAAAGCAAAGCGGCTCAGATCCGCATGGACTTATTGAGGATGATCCATGGCGCCAAGACAGGGCATACAGGAGGATCACTTAGCAATACCGATATCCTGACCGTTCTTTATTACAACGTGATGAACATTGATCCCGCCCGCCCGGACTGGGCGGATCGCGACCGGTTTATCGCCAGCAAGGGGCATTCGGTAGAATCTCTTTACTGCATCCTCGCCGACAAGGGCTTTTTCCCGTCGGAAGAGCTGGAGACTTACTCCCGGTTCGGCTCCCGGCTGATCGGCCACCCCAACAATAAAGTGCCCGGCATCGAGATGAATACAGGCGCGCTCGGCCACGGACTCTCGATCTCTGTCGGCATCGCGCTGGCCGGCAGGATGGATGGCCGCGCCTACCGCACCTACACGCTGATGGGCGATGGCGAGCTCGCCGAAGGCTCGGTCTGGGAAGCGGCGATGGCGGCGGCGCATTACAAGCTCGATACGCTTGTCGGCATCGTCGACCGCAACCGGCTGCAGATCAGCGGCAGCACGGAGGACGTGATGGCGCTGGAGCCGCTCCGGGACAAATGGCAGAGCTTCGGCTGGACGGTTCACGAGGTGGACGGCAACGATGTTGCCGCCCTCGCGGAGCTGCTCCGCAGTCTGCCGTCTGCGGGCGGCAAGCCGTCCCTGATCATCGCCAATACGGTCAAAGGCAAAGGTGTCTCCTTTGCCGAGAATGTGCCTCACTGGCATCACCATGTACCAAGCGACGAGGAGCTCTCGCGGGCGCTCGCCGAATTATCCAAGGAAGTCGGGTGAAGGCCATGACAGTCACTACCAATAAAATCGCCAACCGCCAAGTGATCTGCGAGACGTTGCTGGCGATGGCAGAGGAAGACAAGGATATCGTCGTCCTGGCCAGCGACTCTCGCGGCTCGGCAGCCATGGCTCCGTTTGCCGCAGCCTATCCGGAGCAGTTCGTTGAGACGGGGATTGCGGAGCAAAATATCGTCGGCATCGCCGCCGGTCTTGCCGCTAGCGGCAAAAAACCGTTCGTCGCGTCGCCGGCTTGCTTCCTCAGCATGCGATCGATCGAGCAGATCAAGGTTGATGTCGCCTATTCGGGTACAAACGTCAAGCTGATCGGCATCAGCGGCGGGGTCAGCTACGGGGCGCTCGGCATGTCCCATCACTCGCTTCAGGACATCGCAGTGATGCGGGCGATCCCGGGACTGACCGTTATCCTGCCGGCAGACCGGCACGAGACCCGGAGAGCGACCGAGGCGATGCTGGAGCATCAGGGCGGCGTCTATATGCGGATCGGCCGCAATCCTGTGCAGGACTGCTATGCGTCGTCCGAAGAGATTCCTTTTGAGTTCGGCAAAGCAGTCGAGCTGCGCCAGGGTGACGCAGTGACGATCGTGGCAGCGGGCGAGACGGTGCGGGTGGCGCTGGATGCAGCCGATAGCCTGGCGGCCGAAGGCGTGAAGTGCCGGGTGCTCAACATGCATACGATCAAGCCGCTCGATGCAGAAGCGATCCGGCGCGCGGCAGCGGAGACGGCGGGGATCATCACGCTGGAGGAGCACAGCATCCACGGCGGGCTCGGCGCAGCCGTCGCCGAGATCGTGGTCCAGCATCGTCCTGTTCCGGTACGGATCGTCGGTATTGCAGACGAACCAGCGATCACCGGCAAAACTGCCGAGCTGTTCGAGCACTATGGCATCAGCGTACCGCATATCTGCGAGCTGGCGACGGACTTGCTGAAGCAAGCGCGATAAGGCGGTGGCAGGGTGAGATATATATTAACGGTCGATCAAAGCACCTCGGGTACGAAAGCGCTGCTCATCGATGAAGCCGGCTGCATCGTCGCCAGCAGGGCTGCCGAGCACCGTCAGCTGTACCCGCGTCCCGGCTGGGTGGAGCATGATCCGGAAGAGATCTATGCCAATGTCAGGCAGTTGATCCGGCAAGTCATGGAGAGACTCGGTATCGGCTGGGATCGGATCGCGGCGCTCACGATCACCAATCAGCGGGAGACGGCCGTCGTCTGGGACAGGCAGACCGGCTCCCCGGTCTATCCGGCGATCGTCTGGCAGTGCCGCCGGACTTGAAGCTTGCCGGTTCCTCAAGGAGCAAGGCGCCGAACCGATGGTGCGCAGCCGGACCGGGCTGCTCCTGGACCCTTATTTCTCTGCCGGCAAGATCTCCTGGATCCTGCGGCATGTGCCAAATCTGCCGCCGCAGAGCCGTCTGATGGCGGGTACGATGGACAGCTGGCTGGTGTGGAAGCTGACCGGGGGAGCGGCTTATGTAACGGATCATACCAATGCGAGCCGCACTTCGCTCTACAATCTGCAGACGAAGCAGTGGGATGAGGAGCTCAAAGCATTGTTCGGTCTTGAGGGACTCGAGCTGCCCCGGATCATCTCAAGCACCGAAATCGCAGGTTATCCAGCGGCATCTGAGCTGCCCGGGGCCCAACGCGTACCGGTCTGCGGCTTGATCGGCGATTCGCAGGGCGCCTTGTACGGACAGCGCTGCCGGCAGCCCGGGATGGCCAAAGTCACATACGGTACCGGCTCCTCCGTGCTCGCCTACACCGGTAAGAAGCCGCTCTCGTCAAGCAGCGGCCTCGTCACAGCAGTAGCCTGGGCGATCGGCAGCGAAGTTCATTATGCGCTCGAAGGCATCATCCATAGCTCTGGCGATACGATGAAATGGCTGAGGGATAATCTGGGGTTGTTCGACAGCTTTGAAGAAGCTGTGCAGTTAGCGTCCGGTCTCCATCATAATGAAGGTGTATATGTGGTCCCGGCATTCGCAGGATTGGGCGCGCCTTACTGGGATGCGGATGCACGGGCAGCAGTGGTCGGTCTGAGCCGGGGCGCGACACGTGCTCATCTGATCCGGGCGGGGTACGAGAGCATCGCCTATCAGATCCGGGATGCGGCGGAGCTGTTTGCCGACGAAGCGGGCATCCGGCTGGCGAAGATCCAGGCGGATGGAGGCGCGAGCTCCAGCGGATATCTGATGCAGCTGCAGGCGGATATCCTGCAGGCAGAACTCGTCTGCTCCGATGTCGCGGAGCTGTCTGCGATGGGCTCCTGCTATCTGGGCGGCTTGACAGCGGGCGTGTGGCGCCACGAAGCCGAGCTGGACACACTGTCGCGGCAGGCGACGCGTTATCTCCCTGGCTGCTCCCGGGCTGCGGCCGATACGGGGTATGCCGGCTGGCAACAGGCGGTGGCGAGAGTGAGAAGCGATCGGCTGCTTGCGCAGGCGAAGTGAGGAGGAAGCAGCGACGACTAGCCTGCCGCGAGGCGGCGAAGAATTGCTCGGCAAGCATGTGTGCACCGGGGGCAAATGGCAAGCGAGCGATGGCAGCCCAGGGGCCGCCATGAGCCGGAGCTCTGGATCAGGCATTTCAAACAGCACTGCAAGCTCTCTCCCCGAGAGCACGCTGTATGGCGGCGGAGCGGAGAAGGAGGCTAGCTATGCTTAGTCTCCTTTTCCGTGCGTGAATCCCTTTCCCGAGCAACGATAGTAGGGCTCTATCGTAGCCTGCCTTGTAAGCGGATACTTCTTCGGAAAGGGGAATGAAGTTGTACAATTGTCCTCAGTTCGCGCAAGGCCCAACAATCAAAAAAACCGCCGATCGCAATCGGCGGTTGCGTGGGAACGTATGGATGGTCGGGATGACACGATTTGAACATGCGACCCCCTGGTCCCAAACCAGGTGCTCTACCAAGCTGAGCTACATCCCGATAACAAGGCTTGATGTGGAGGGAAAGCGTCCCCCTGTCATGAAGCACGAAAAGTATCATAGCACGGGGATGAGGCGGATGCAACTGTTTTTTCTTCGTTTGGCTTCAATCCCGGCAAGGAACAGGGTATAATCAAAATGAATGCTAAACGATTCGTAAATCTCACTAATGAAGGAAGAGATAGATGCTCTTCGTAATCCTTGCCTTATGGGCGATGACGATCTTTCTGATCGCCTCCGACCCCCGGTCAGCAGTCAACCGCGCACTGGGCGGCGTAGCATTCTTCGGCGGGACCGGAGCGCTGGCTGCGCTGCTGGATGACCGCATCATTCCTTATATCGAAGAGCATTACGGCATTACCACGGCTAGTGAAGCGCTTTATACGTTGCAAGCGGCATCCTCTGTCAGCTCATACTACGGGGTACCGTACTTTTTTCTGTTGTTCGCACTGGCGTACCGTCCCATCCGGAGACTGCAGCGATACCGTCTTTGGATTGCGGCAGCACTGCTCGTACCAATCATGATCAGTCTGATCGCGACGCCGCCATATAATGAGATGTACCCCATTACATTCCGCTTCGTCGTCTGGTGGGCCGTGCCCTATATCCTGATCGGAGCCGTCCTGGTCCTGACCAGACGGAGCGTGCATGCGCTGCAAGCAAGAACCCACGGCGTCGTTTGTCTGGCAGTGCTGCCGCCGGTCCTCATCTTCATGATGCTTAATTATGTTTTGCCCAGCTTTGGCATGCTGCGAATGTGGGTCTACAACACCTGGTTTGTCGGAGCGGGATTTGTCATCTTTATCATCGGCTTGTTCACTTACGGGTTCCTGGGCATCCGCGTGCTGATCGACCGCCGCCGGCTGGATTCGACCCTGCGGGCGGTAACCTCCGGTACGGCAATCCTCAACCATGCGATCAAGAACGATATCGGCAAAGCGAAGCTGTTCAGCGAGAAGATACAGAGCTACGCCCGTCAGACGCAGCAGCAGGAGCTGCTCGAGGATATCGAGACCGTCCTGCAGGCGTCCCGGCATATCGAGCAGATGATCAGCCGGGTCCACAGACGCACGGAGGATCTGGTTGTGAAGCCTGCGCTCGTAGATCTGGGCGGGCTCATCCAGGAAACCGTCAAGCCGTATCGGCAGCTGTCCGAGGAACTGACGGTTACCGTACGGACCCGCGAAGGCTGGCAGTGCCATCTCGATCCGGCGCAAGTCGCGGAGGCGCTCACCAACCTGATCTCCAACAGCATCGACGCCATGAACGGCCGGGGCGAGCTGGCGGTTGAGCTGGTCGAAGCCAAGCGGGAACTGATGATCGAAGTGCGGGATTCGGGAGGAGGCATGCCCAAGGAGGCGATCCGCAAAGCCTTCGAGCCGTTCTACACGACCAAGAGAAGCAGCGGTGCCAACTTTGGACTGGGAATTCCCTACGCTTATCATGTCATGAGGAAGCACGGCGGCCGATTGCTGCTGCGAAGCAGGTCTGGAGAGGGCACGACTGCGACGATGGTGTTCCCCAAACGGAGTATCCGGGCGAGAAGAGACGAGAATTAGTCGGTTGAATCCGAAAAAACGAACAATGAAAGTGGAGCCAATCGATGAAGGGGGTGAGCGGATGGATAAAATCAAGCTGTGGATTGTCGAAGATGACAAGGAATGGCTGCGCGGTCTGCGGGCATATCTTGCGATGCAGGACGATCTGGAGGTGGCGCTTGCGACGGATCAGCCGGAACGTATCCGGGAAGCGCTGAGCTCGGGAGAAGCTCCTGCTGATGTCGTACTGATGGACATCATGCTGCATGGCGTACCGGAGGGCGTACAGCTGGCCGAAGAGGTGGGAGCAGCTACGGGAGCCAGGGTGATCATGCTCACGTCGATGGAAGAGAAGGACCTGATCTTCGGCTCCTTCCAGGCCGGTGCGATCGATTATCAGATCAAGTCCGACTATGAAGGACTGCCGGAGGCGATCCGTTCGGCCTATGTGCGCCGCTCGACGATCAGTGCCGCCGCGGCGGAACAGATGCGCGATGAGTTCCGCAGACTCAAGGAACTGGAGCGGGAGTTTGAAGTGCAGAAGCTCAAATCGTTAATCACGCCGTCGGAGCTGCAGCTGTTGGAGCTGGTCGATCAGGGCTATACGCAGTCTCAGATCGCTGAGCGGCAGTTCGTTTCGATCCGGACTGTCAAGAATCATATCGGCAATGTGCTGAAGAAGCTGGGTCTCAGCGGCTCCAAAGAAGCGGCGGGCAGAGTGCGGGAGATGGGGTTATTCGATCACAAGGATAGCAAAGACAATCAATAACGGCGAGGCTAATTAGGCCGCAGTACCAGTAGAACTTGAAATATAAGAAAGTATATGTTTTACACATCTACTTGGCTTATATTTCTCCGGAATGAAACTAGCGACGCCGCCAGAGGACGGCGACAGCCGTTTCACCTTGGTACTGGTCATCCATACCCGAAGACCGGATAATGGAAGCAAATCGGGGGTGACATGAGGATGGAGTTTGCATGGCTGTCAACGGCTCATCTTGTTGCGCTGGTTATCGGCGCGCTGTGCTTCTTGCTGATCGTGCTCTGGCGCGGCAGGCTGCGGCACCCGCGCTTGAACCGGCTCGTACGATGGGGATTGGCTGCCGTATTGCTCGGCAGTGAGGGTGCCCTGCAGATCTGGCATATCATGAGCGGGACCTGGAGCGTGCAGGCTTGGCCCCTTCAGCTGTGCAGCATGACGCTGCTGCTGTCTGCCGTTCTGCTGGTTTCGAAGGGCAGAAGGCTTTATGAGATCTGTTTCTTTCTGGGTATTCTCGGCGCGCTTCAGGCGCTCCTGACTCCCAATCTGGACTATACGTTTCCGCACTTCCGCTATCTTCATTTCTTTGTCGCGCATATCGCGATTATTTGTGCGAGCCTCTTCATGACGGCAGTCGAAGGCTACCGGCCGACAGCGGGTTCCGTACTGCGGGCGATCGGTTGGCTCCACGTGCTCGCCGTCCCGGCGGCGCTCGCCAATCTGTGGACAGGCAGCAATTTTATGTTTCTGGCCCGGAAACCGGCCACGGGTTCGATGCTGGATCTGCTAGCTCCTTGGCCGTGGTACCTGCTGCAGCTGGAGTTTATCGTCTGGGGGCTTTGTTTTCTGCTTTACGGGCTGCTCCTGCTTGTCGACCGGCTGGCAGCCCGAGCTTCGCAAGCCGGTAAGCGTTTAGCTTGATTTTTGATATGCGCTCTGGTATAGATGGAAAGTAGATAACCTTTTATAGAAAGCAGCTGAACTACGAATATGGGCAAAAAAGTCTCCATGCAGCAAATCGCCGATTACCTGGGCGTATCCAAATTTGTCGTCTCCAAGGCGCTCTCCGGCAAAGGAGGCGTCAGTGACCAGACGAAAGAACGCGTCATCCAAGCAGCGTCCCAGCTCGGGTACTTTGCACAGAGCGCAACGGCGCTCCGGCCGGCGGAGACGGCTCCTGCAGGGGTCAAGCCCCGCACCAGACAGAAAAAAATCGTCATTGTGCTCATGCCCAATATCCGGTTCCAGACGCGGGAGTCGACGTATTGGGGTAAGATAGTCAACGGCATCTCCGCCAAGCTGGAGGAAGACGGACTGGGGATCTTGATCGTCTCCGAGCACAGCGTCGATCATTTTATGGACATCCTCAATCCCAAAGGCATCATGGGGCTCATCGGCGTCGGCGTGATCTCTTCATCGCTGCTGCTTGAAGTGCACCGGATGGGGATCCCGATGGTGCTGGTGGATCATGAGGATGCCCTGATCCCAACCGATACGGTATTCGTCAACAATACCGATTGCATGTATCGGCTGACACGCTATATGATCGGTCTCGGACACAGACGGCTCCAATTCGTCGGCAGCCATCAATTTTCCCGCAGCTTTACTGACCGTTGGATCGGTTTTCGCAGCGCCGTGGAAGAAGAGCTTGGCACGGCTGCGGGCGGCGCGGAAAAGCTGCTCAGCATCGACGGGCTGACCGGGCCGGCAGCCGAAGGGGAGATCGTGGCCTGGGCCGAGGCTGCGCGTACCGGAGGCGAGCTGCCGACAGCATGGCTGTGTGCTAATGATATGATCGCAATCCACGTCCTGCGGGCACTGGGCTCGCTCGGGATCGAGGTGCCCGGCGAGGCGGCAGTGACCGGCTTCGACAATATCGAGGACGCCTACCGGTCCCGGCCTCCGCTGACCACCGTCAATGTGCCCAAGGAAACGCTCGGCAGGAGAGCTGTCGAACGGCTGCTCGCCAGGATCGCCAAGCCGTCCGATCCGCTGGACAAGCTGCTCATCAACGGTGAGGTGCTGTACAGGGACTCTACTTTCAAGAGGTAGATCTTCTCTTCGCACCACAAATGGCGATGCCCGGGAGGCATCGCCATTTGTCTTCACGTTCAAAAAGATCGGTTCTCTCAGAGGAGTGCTTCGATGTCTGCGGTCAACTGGCTTGGCTCGGTGCGGGCGCTGAACTGCTTGACAACGTTGCCGTCGCGGTCTACAAGGAACTTCACGAAATTCCATTCGATCTCGCCGGTCCGGTAAGGCTCGGGCACCTCTTCTGTCAGATGTGTAAAGAGTGGGTGGGCATGCTCGCCCTTGACGTCGATCTTGGCAAACATCGGGAACGATACATTGTATTTCAGCTCGCAAAACGATTTGATCTCCGCTTCGGTTCCCGGTTCCTGACCGGCAAACTGGTTGCAAGGGAAACCAAGAACGACTAAGCCTTGCTCCCGGTATGTATCATACAAGTGCTGCAGCCCTTCATAGTGGGGAGTAAGCCCGCATGCGCTCGCTGTATTGACGATAAGCAATACGTGACCTTTGTAATTGGCCAGTGTCGTGATCTCGCCGTCAATCGTAGTCACCGTGTAATCATAAATGGACATTTGTAATTTCCCCCTGAATGAATGATGGAATTTCAAAAAGGCCTCCTCGTTGCTTTTGGAAGCCTTACATGGTAAAGTATAGGTTGGTGGCTTTGCCCACACGAGTAAACACATCAGAGCCAACAAATAGCTACATATATTATAAAGCGCCGGCAAGCAAAAGTCAAGCCGATAACAGCAAGAGGTCGGGAGCAGCCCCGGCGCCGTCATCCAAGCCTAAGC
This sequence comes from Paenibacillus jepli, assembly GCF_047238105.1. Classification (NCBI taxonomy): domain Bacteria; kingdom Bacillati; phylum Bacillota; class Bacilli; order Caryophanales; family Paenibacillaceae; genus Paenibacillus; species Paenibacillus jepli. Next base: position 574,724 of record NZ_JBDFMD010000001.1, on the reverse strand, counting down.
CTAGGAAGAGAGGTCGGAATCCATGAGTATTACAAAGCAGGATTGGCAGGAGGAGCAGCAGCGAGTCGACATGGTCATCGCCGCCATCTCCCGGCAGCTCGTCCAGTTGGAGCGCGAGGCGGGAGAGGTTCACAGCGAAGCCACCGAAATCAAGAAAAACTTCTGGGATGAAGTATCGATCAATTTCAGCACCAGCGAAGATATAACGGAAACGTACTTTAGTATGAAACAGCAGGCCGATCTGCTGTCCGAGCGGGAGCGCAGCCAGCGCCATGCGGCGGCGGCCATGGAGAAATACGGACGTCTGGCGAAATCGCCCTACTTTGGCCGGATCGACTTCCGGGATGAGCGTACGGGGGCGACTGAGCAGATCTATCTGGGCATCGGTTCGTTTCTCGATGAGCGTTCGGACAGCTTCCTGATCTATGACTGGCGGGCTCCGATTTCCAGTCTCTATTACGATCATGGCCCCGGCCCGGCCGCTTATGATACGCCTGGCGGCGAAGTGCAGGGCGACCTGCTGCTCAAGCGCCAGTTCGTCATCAAGGACGGCCGGATCGAGCTGCTGTTTGACACGGGGCTGACGATCGGAGATGAGCTCCTGCAGCAAGCGCTCAGCCGTACCAGTGATCAGCAGATGCGCTCGATTGTCTCGACGATCCAAAAGGAGCAGAACAGGATCATCCGTGATGAGAAGGCGCGGATGCTGGTAGTTCAGGGAGCGGCCGGGAGCGGCAAGACATCGGCGGCCCTGCAGCGCGTCGCATATCTGCTGTATCGGCACCGCGAAACCCTGCGGGCGGAGCAGATGGTGCTGTTCTCGCCCAACCCGCTGTTCAACAGTTATGTCTCTACTGTGCTTCCGGAGCTGGGAGAACAGAACATGGTCCAGACGACGTTCCAGGAATATCTGGACCGGCGATTAAGCGACACTTTTGCGGTAGAGGATCCGTTCACGCAGATCGAATATATTCTGCAGGATGCCGATACACCCGGTTATGATGCCAGGCTGGCGGGGATCCGGTACAAATCTTCCGCAGCCTACCTGAAGACGCTCCATCGTTATATCAAGCAGCTGGAAGAGGGCGGATTGCCTTTCAAACCGGTCAAATGCCAGGGGCAGACGGTCGTCTCGGCAGCAGAGCTGCAGACGCGGTTCTATCGGATGGATCCTGCGATCAGGCTCGCCAATCGCGTAGTCCTGCTGGAGGAATGGATCCAGGAACGCATACATTCCTTCGAGCTGGAGCAATGGAAGGAGCCGTGGGTCGAGGAGCAGATCGAGCTGCTGTCGCCTGAGCAGTATCAGCGGGCATACCAGAAGCTGCGCAAGCAGAACCGGGACAAGATCGATACGTTCGACGATCAGGACAAGGAAAAGGAGCTGCTCGCCAAGCTCATCGTCAGAGAGCGGCTTAAGCCAGTACGGCGCCGGGTGGCATCGCTGTCCTTTGTCGATTATGTGAGGCTGTACCTGCAGATCTTCGAGCAGACGGGTTACTATGAAGCGGCTGCCGAGCCGGGCGAAGCGCCTGAGGCCTGGGGTGACATCTGCAAGCATACGGCGGCAGCGATCCGGAGCCAGTCTCTTCCTTACGAAGATGCGACCCCTTTCCTGTATGTGAAGGAGCTTGTCCAAGGCTTCGAGACCAATACTAACGTCCGTCATGTCATCGTCGACGAAGCCCAGGACTACTCGGCTTTTCAGCTGGAGTTTCTCAAACGGCTGTTTCCTCGCGCCCGCATGACAGCACTTGGCGATCTGAACCAGGCGATCTACGCGCACACGCCTGTGATGGGCGAGACGGAGCCGCTGATCGCATTGTACGGCGAAGAGCATACCGGCATCATCCGGCTCCTGCGCAGCTATCGATCGACCCGAGAGATCGTCGCATTCACCAGCGGCATGGTTCCTGGCGGCGAGTCGATTATCCCGTTCAACCGCAGCGGCGACAAGCCGTCCGTCACTGTGGTGTCTGACGCCGAGGAACATCGTGTTGCGCTGGCGGACATTCTAGCCGAGCTGCAGCGGGAGCGCTATGCTTCTGTTGCAGTGATCGGCCGGACGGCAGCCGAATGCGAGACACTGCATGAAATGCTGTCTGAAGTCCGCGACGTTCATCTGATTCGCAAGGAAACGTCATCCTTTAAGACCGGGATCCAGATCATCCCCGCCTATCTGGCCAAAGGCGTCGAGTTCGACGCGGTCATCATCAGCGACGCTTCCGATCTTAAGTATGGCCGTGAGCTGGAGCGCAAGCTGTTCTATACGGCATGCACGAGGGCGATGCACGAGCTGCGGCTTTTGTCGGTCGGTGAGCCGAGCCGCTTTGTATCGGCGCTGGAGCCGGGCCTGTATGTACGGAGACAATATCAGGCAAGTACATCCGGGGAGGTCGGCAGATGAAAAGCTTGCATGCTTCCACGCGGTGTTATGGGCTGATCCTCATCCTGCTGGCGGTATGGCTCGGCGGCTGCACCCCTTCCACAGTGCCAGTGGAAGGGGCGGTGTCCGAGAGCGAGCAGCCCCCGGGAGCGGATCCTTTCCCGCCAAGCGCTTATGAAGGCCGGCTCGAGCCTTTTGCCTACGGGCTTGGTGATTATACCGAAGCCCTGATCGAAGAATTGGGAGAGCCCCAGGCAATGGACTTTTTTGCGGGAGGACTCTACTTCTCGTACGCTGATGTCGTCTATTTTACCGATGCCGAGCTCAGCGAAGGTGATGAAATAAACCATGGCAGTGTCAAGCGCATCGGCATGAGGCCGGGCACCGGGCTGTTCGGCGTGACCGTCGGCGATCCGCTCCCGGAGCTGGCGGGCGTCCTCGGCGCAGGGAGCCTGCATTCTCCGGAGGATAACGTCAATGACGGGTACTATGAAGGACAATGGACGCTGCACTACGCGCTCGGCGATTATGAGTTGGTATTTACCGCTGAGTCGGAGGATGGGCCCAGCATAGCGGCCTATTACGAGGAGAGAGCATGAACATGGCAGGATGGCATGCGGTCCCTTTGTTGCCCTTCGTGCTCGGATGGCTGATCCTGCTCAGCCTGGCCGGCTTTGCCGTTATGGGACATGACAAGCGACTGGCAAAGAGATCCGGCAGTCGCCGCGTACCGGAGCGGCGGCTTTTCCTGCTTGCTCTGGCCGGGGGAGCCGCAGGGATGTGGCTGGCGATGCGCAGCTTCCGCCACAAGACCAGACACCGGACATTTACCACCGGTATGCCTTTGCTGACGTTCGTTCACACAGCTGTCATCGTCTTCCTCATGATGCGATAAAACCTCTGTATAATCCCCAAATTCCTCTCTTGTGTGCGTACCGGAAAACCAAGATAATATAGGGAGACGCATCCTGATTTTTACAAGGGGGGAGGAACAGGCTGCCAGGCCGTATCCGCGCTTAGCGGATTTTGAGCTATTTTAGGGTGTCAATCTAGCAAATCCATAGTATAATAACAGAAACGCCTCTATGTCACTTTTATTTACATCTTCTTCACAATCGTGATCCCTTCCATCCTCACTCTGATGGCCGTGCCACGCTGCGCGGCCGGATTCATCTCTTTTCCGCAACCGCTCTTGTCCGCAGCCTTACGGTGTGCGCTCGGACAGGGAATACACAACATCGAGGGAGTGGTGTCCATGGCACGCAAAAAAATGGTGGCGATGCTGCTAGCCGGAGGAGAAGGCAAGCGGCTGGGCGTACTTACCAAGGATCTGGCCAAGCCTGCCGTACACTTTGGCGGCAAATATCGGATTATCGACTTTACACTCAGCAATTGCGCGCATTCCGGCATTGATACCGTCGGTGTGCTGACCCAGTATCAACCGCTCGTCCTGAACCAATACCTCGGTATCGGCAGCCCGTGGGGGCTGGACCGACGGGATGGCGGGATGTCCGTCTTGCCTCCTTATGTGAAGTCAAAGGGAGGAACGTGGTACAAGGGGACGGCCAATGCGATCTATCAAAATATGGGTTTTATCGACAGCTACGATCCCGAATATGTCCTCATTATCTCCGGAGATCACATCTATACGATGGATTACGACCTGATGCTGCAGGACCATAAAGAAAAGGGAGCCGACGTGACGATCGCCGTCTTCGAGGTGGACTGGAAGGAGGCGAGCCGGTTCGGGCTGATGAGCGTCGATGACCAGAACCGGGTGACGGATTTCCAAGAGAAGCCGAAGAAACCGCAGAGCAACCTCGCTTCCATGGGCGTCTATATCTTCTCCTGGCCAGTACTGCAGCAGTATCTGATCCAGGATGAGGCCAATGCGCGCTCCTCCAACGACTTCGGCAAGGATCTCATCCCCGCCATGCTTGAGGGCGGTATCGAGCTGAATGCTTATCCCTTCCGGGGGTACTGGAAGGATGTCGGCACCATCGAGAGCCTGTGGGAAGCCAATATGGATCTGCTCGAGGATCAGCCGGCACTGGATCTCAATGACAAAAACTGGCGTATCTATTCGGTCAATCCGAACCGTCCGGCGCAATACGTCTCCGGAGACGCCGAAGTGACCTCCTCGTTGATCACGGAGGGCTGTTTCATCGAAGGCCGGGTCCATCGTTCTGTCCTCTTCAACGGTGTCCAGGCAGCCAAGGATACGATCATCCAGGAGTCCGTCATCATGCCGGGAGTGAAGATCGGTCAAGGCGTCCGGATCTATCGCGCCATCATCGGCGAAGGTGCGATCATTGCAGATGGGGTGACGATCGGCAAGCCGGAAGACGAGACGATCACCGTCGTAGCCAGCGACGAATATGTGGACAGCAGTTCACAATCGCTACAGGAGGTGGAGTAGCCATGAATCAGGAACTGATGGGCGTTATCAATCTAATTCACGAGCCCGATGAGCTCGAATCACTGACGGCGAATCGCTGCCTGGCGACCGTCCCGTTCGGGGCTCGCTACCGGCTGGTAGATTTTACGATGTCCAGCATGGTCAACTCCGGGATCTCCAAGGTCGCCGTCTTCGCCCATACGAAGTACCGCTCCTTGATGGACCATCTGGGATCAGGCAGTCACTGGGATCTGCATCACCGCCAAAGCGGTTTGTTCGTCCTGCCGCCGATAGCTGACGATATGAGCGATCTGCGCAAAGGGGACTTGTTCCACTTCTTCCAGCATCGGGATTACTTCCTCCGCAGTCATGCGGATTACGTGGTCGTCGCCCGCAGTCACATGGTTTGCAACATCGATTATAACCGGGTGCTGGCAGACCATCTGGCCAAGGGTGCGGATATCACCGTCGTCTGCAAACGCCAGAGCGACCACCTCTCAGGCAAAGCAAGGAAAGTAGAACTCGACGGCAACCGTCGCGTCGTTGGCATGCAGGATCATTACGGTCGGATGCAGAGCGATCTGGTGTCGATGGAGATGTATGTCATGAAGAAAGAGCTGCTCCTGGATCTCGTGGAGACTTCCCTGGCGCAGGGCCAGGATCACCTGGTGCGCCATGCGATCATGTCCCGGCTTGATACGCTGCACATCAACGGCTATCTGTATGAAGGCTATCTTGGCATCATCAATACGATCACGAGCTATTACCGCAATTCGCTGGAGCTCTTGAAGCCGCAGGTATGGCGGGAGCTGTTCTTCGAACCGGGGCCGATCTTCACCAAGGTCAAGGACGAACCCCCGGCTGCCTATCTCGAAGGGGCCAAGACGAGCAACTCGCTTATTGCCAACGGCTGCATCATCGAAGGGACCGTCGTGAACAGTGTTTTGTTCCGGGGCGTGAAGGTGCGCAAAGACGCTGTCGTCCGCAACAGCATCATCATGCAGAACGGCGAGGTCGGCGAGGGCAGCCAGCTCGAACATGTCATCCTGGACAAGGAAGTCCATATAGAAGCCGGACGGGAGATCCGCGGTGTGACTGACGCGCCGTATTTGGCGGGCAAGCGCAAAGTGATCTGATCGTAGACGGGGGTGGAGAGAGATGAATATCCTGTACGCAGTCTCCGAGGCGGCGCCATTGGCCAAGACCGGCGGGCTTGGCGATGCGGCTGCAGCGCTTGCCAAGGCAGTGTCCGAGGCAACAGCCGCCCAGGCCATTGTACTGCCGCGATACCGTGACATCCCGGCGGAATTCGATCGTGAATTCCGCTTGATACATACATTTGATATACAGCTTGGCTGGCGACGTCAGCCGTGCCGGCTGCTCCGCGGGGTGGCCTGTGGCCAAACCTTCTATCTGCTGGACAATTCGTACTATTTTGGCCGCAGCGGTCTGTACGGCTATGATGACGAAGCGGAACGGTTCGTCTTCTACAGTCTTGCAGTGCTAGCGGCGCTCCCTTACATGGATGAGATGCCGGATGTGATTCACTGTCATGATTGGCAGAGCGCCCTGATTCCTTATTTATTGAGGACGCGGTATGCCGGTGATCCGGCGTACCGGGACATCCGGACCGTCTTCACGATCCACAATATGCTTTATCAGGGCCGTATGCCGCTGGAGCTGATGGCCGACCTGCTAGGCATCGACCCTGCCGATCTGACAGCAGATACCCTTGAGTTATACGGCGAGGCCTGCTGTCTGAAGGCGGGACTCCTCTATGCTGACAAGCTGACCACGGTCAGCGAGACTTATCTGCAAGAGATCCAGACGCCGGCATTCGGCGGTCAGCTTGATGGCGTCATTCGCTACCGACTGCCTGATATGACGGCATGGACCAACGGCATCGATACCGAGCTCTACGATCCGATGCGTGATCCGGCACTTGCGTTTCCATACCGCAATGCGCTGGCCAAGAAAGCCCGCAACAAGCCGCTCCTGCAGCAGCGGCTGGGACTGGACCAATCCGGAGACCGGCCGTTGATCGGCATCGTCTCCAGGCTCACCTGGCAGAAGGGGCTGGACTTGATCGAGCCCATACTGGACGAGCTGATAGCCGAAGGCCCGCAGCTCGTCGTCCTAGGGGCCGGAGAACCGGAGGAGGAAGCGCGGATCGCAGCATGGATGGCGCGTCATCCCCGGCAGGTGGCCGCTGTGACAGGGTTTGACGAGCAGTTGGCGCGGCAGATCTATGCCGCTGCAGATCTGTATCTGATGCCTTCGCGCTATGAGCCTTGCGGACTGAGCCAGTTGATCGCGATGCAGTACCGGGCAGTGCCGGTTGTCCACGCAACCGGGGGACTGAAGGATACGGTACGACCATACGATGCGGCCTCCGGCAGCGGCGACGGCTTTGTGTTCACGGAGCTGGAGCCGCAGGCGATGCTGGATGCGCTGCGCGAAGCGCTGACGCTCTACCGGGATCCCGAACAATGGACGCGTCTTGTCGCAGCAGCTTCGAGACGGGACTTCGGCTGGAAGAAGCCGGCCCGCCGCTACCTGGATTTGTACAAGAGCTTGTGCACCACCCGAAAGGAGAAGATTTGAAATGGCAAGGCAACTGGTAATCGGCAATGGTAAACTTCTCATCAACCTGGACGATCATTGCTTCATCCGCGATATCTACTATCCATTCGTTGGCCAGCTCAATCATGTCGGCGGGCAGAAGTGCCGTGTCGGCGTCTGGGCAGGCGGTTCCTTCTCCTGGCTCGATGACCGCGAATGGCAGATTCAACTCGGCTATATCGAGGATTCACTGGTGACCAACGTACTAGCCAAAAACGAGCGGCTCGGCCTGGAGCTGCAGCTCAATGACGGCATCCACCAAAGGGAGACGATCTATATTAAACGTGTGGTCGTACGCAATCTCCGGGATGATGAGCGCGAGGTCAAATTGTTCTTCCATCAGGATCTGATGATCGAGGGCAACGAGGTCGGCGATACCGCTGCCTATTATCCGGAGAACCATACGGTGTTTCATTATAAACGTTCTTCTTACTTCATGTTTAACGGCTTCTCCGAAGAAGGCGGTATCCATCAGTACTCCACGGGGATCAAACGATTCGGCTCGGCCGAAGGAACGTGGCGCGACGCGGAAGACGGCATCCTGATGGGCAACTCGATCTCACAAGGTTCTGTAGACAGCACGATCAGCTTCCGGACGATGGTCCCTGCAGGCGGCGAGAAGACAGTGTATTACTGGATGTCGATCGGCAAAGATCTGACCGAGGTCAAACGGCTGAACCAATATGTACAGGATAGTCATCCAGAGAAGCTGCTCAGCCGGATCGTCATCTACTGGAACCATTGGCTCACCCGATCGGAGATGGACTTCGGCGACCTGTCCAGACCGGTCATCAGCCTCTACAAAAAAAGCCTGTTGATGGTGCGCACCCAGATCGACGAGCGGGGGGCCATCCTGGCTGCCAACGATACTGACATCCTGCAATATAACCGGGACCATTACAGCTATATGTGGCCAAGAGACGGCGCATTGATCGCTGATGCCATGTCGCTGGCGGGCTATCAAAGTGTGGTCAGTCCATTCTTCCAGTTCTGTGCGGACGGGCTGTCGCCGGAAGGCTACCTGTATCACAAGTACAATCCTGACGGCACGGTCGGCTCCAGCTGGCATCCCTATATCGTCCAGGGGAGCGAAAGAATCCCGCTGCAGGAGGATGAGACGGCGCTGGTGCTGTATGCGCTGTGGAAAGACTACACCCGCCATCGCGTCATCGAGCTGCCCCAGTCGCTCTATAGCAATCTGATCCGCAAAGCGGCACAGTTCCTCGCCAGCTATATCGAAGAGAGCCTGGACTTGCCCAAGGCAAGCTATGATCTCTGGGAGGAACGCTATGGTATCTGGACCTATACGGCAGCTTCCGTATACGGCGGCTTGATGGCTGCGGCATATTTCACCGATCTGTTCGGCGATTATGAGCGAAGCGATCACTACCGCGGTATCGCCGAGAAGATGAAAGAGGCGATGATCAAGCATCTGTGGGACGAGTCGTCCGGGCGGTTCGCCCGCGGCCTCGTCCTCAAGGAGGATGAATGGGTCAAGGATATGACGCTCGAGAGCAGCATGTTCGGCGTCCTGGAGTTCGGGGTGCTGCCGGTAACCGACGAGCGCGTCATCCGAACGATGGATTCAATCAGAGACGGCCTTGGGGTCCGTACAGAGGTCGGCGGAATCGCCAGATATACCAATGACTACTATTTCCAGCACGCTTCGGACATCGAGAAGGTGCCAGGCAATCCTTGGATCATCTGCACCCTATGGATCGCCAATTATGAGATCGATGCAGCGACGGACCTGTCAGAGCTCGTCAAGCCCCGCCAGACGCTCGAGTGGGTCGTCAGTTCGGCGCTCGAGAGCGGCGTTCTGCCGGAACAGCTACATCCTTATGACGGGACTCCGCTGTCTGTCGCACCGCTTACCTGGTCCCATGCCACTTATGTTCAGAGCGTCTGCAAGTATGCAGCCAAGTACGCGGAACTCCGCGCGAAGGCATGACAAGAGCCGGCCAGGATGGCCGGCTCTTTCAGCATGTCATTGCAGTACTGCCGGTTGCTTCGCAGCTCCTACCAGAGGCAGGCGCGAGTAATAATAACCAGCAGAATGAAGAGCACCAGAATTGCGCCCACGTTATTCCAAGGGCCGCAGCCTACGCCGCCTACGCCACCAACCGGACCGCATCCGGCACCGCCTACAGGGTATCCCACAGTACATACCTCCTGTTTAGTGTTTGTGTTGGTTAAACCTGTGATCGTGTCCGGTCACCTAACCGGCGATGGTTTAGATCACACTGTAATGTATGTCAGAGAGGGCGGATGGTTATGGACGTTTGTACCGGGAGGGCAGATTCGGGCTGCTGCCCAGACAAGATCAGGATTGGGCTGGAAGGGGATGTGCGGGGTCTCTGAATTGGCGGATATGCTTGACACGCGATTCGGCCCGGGTGTACCGCCCGTTGCCTGCCTGCACGAGCGACGAAGAGCCGACTCCGATGACCGAGATGCTGCCGACGTGGATATCTGGACTAAGATGAAGCTTATCGATCGCAAGGCTCTCGGAAGAGTTAGCTCCCGCAGGCGGCAGCGGAAAGAGAGGGAAAGGACGGGTGAAAAACGGATAGGAGGCGAAGGAAGCTTCCCCAGCGGTGAGATGGTCCTCCTGGCGCTGGACCGCGATCGCCCGGACAATAGGCGTAAAGCTGTCGTGGTCGCCTAGCTGGACAATGCCGGAGAGCGAGACGTTAATGATCGTGAGCTGCCCCAACCTGGCTGTACGGACGCGGCCATCCGCGATCATAATTCTTCTTCCTCGGTGAGATCCGGGGGAGGCAGCGGCGCAAGCGGACCCACGACGACGGATTCGGGCGGAGTATCGAACATCGAATATAAGATGACCTGGTCCGTGTCCCCTACCTGCAGCATCGAAGAAGTGGACACGCCGATCAGCGAGATGCTGCCGACGGCAAGCTGATGATTGGTCACTTGAAGTCTCAAGACGGATCCTCTCCTTGTCCGAGGCGTGTGATATACACACGCATCGCCTCCTCAATGTCCCGGATCGTCCGGGCTGCGATATCGTCAGCCGCAGCTGTTCCACTGGAGTCCCGACGGGCCGTCTCCCGATAATAGGCCAGCCGCGGCAACGCCTGCCGCTTGAGATCGTCCAGAATCAACCTTGCATGATGCGGATCGATCGGCAGCTGCCGCTGCGCTGCCAGCTCAGACAGTAAGGCAGGGGCAGCATGCGCCAAGTAGTGATCAATCCGCTGGCGCAATTCGTCATCCGGCGGTCCGAGGGCCGGCTCGACTGTCTGCGAGGAAGGAGCGGCAGCTGACGGCGAGCCCGGCGGCTGGGGATAGGCGGGCGTCACCGTGAACTGATCCATCTCGCCGAGTGATTCCCCGGCCGGCGGAGTCATGCCGATGTGCAGCGTGCCTTCGAGCCGGTCTACCTTGAGCTGATCAAAATGATATTCCAACCTTTCGATGGTATATGACGGCTTTTCATCCATGCAGGCTAGCCGGGCGGACAGCTCGCACATCTGCCGCTCCAGCTCGGCGATCCGCTTCGCCTGCTGCTGCACCTGGTGCTGGGTCTGGCGTGCCCAGTCCTGCCATGAAAAAGGCTGCTGCTGCATGTAATCCCTCCTTAATTATTAGCGGGGGCTGGGGAAGGGGACCAATGAGAGCGGGTCCTCTTCGCCCAGCTGGGGTGCCGGTCCGGTAAATTGCCCCGTGTTGTAGAGCTGGGACACGGAACGGATAGCCCCTGCCGTCCCTACTTGCAGGACGGATGAATTGGACACGCTGTCGACCCTCATTTGATGAATCGTAATATGCTGATATACCGTCAGGCTCATACGGCATTCACTTGATTGGTGGCGTTGTCCTGGACGTCCGGATCGAGTGTGTTGGTCGCACTGACGCCGTTATTGGCATTGCTGAGTCCGCCTGTGAGGAACGAGCCCGATCCTGCATAGGACTTGGAATTGCTGATGGGTGAGAGCTGCAGCGCATCACCGAATTGGATGACGGCACTGGATCCTACACTGACAATGTTGACAAATCCGACGACTGAAGGCATATTACCACTCCTGTAGCAAGCTTTTGCTCCATCCTATGCGGCATTCGCCCAGACGTTCCTCTGCGGGAGGGAATAAACCATGTACTTCATGGAATTTCCAGGGGCATAGCCCTCCTTCGCCGCATAGGATGGAAGCAGCGACGTCAGTGGGCGGAGGTGAGCGGCTTGGCGGATGGTTACTCCAAGGAGGATCCGGCATTTGACTGGGAGCAGATGAAACGGTGGATGGGACAGGGGGGGCTGCCGCAGGCACAAGAGATGCTGAAGCAGCCGGATTGGGTCGAGCGATACGTCGGACAATTGCTTGGCGGCGCGCTTCCGGGCATGCAGGCGGGCTTGTCGGGAAATGGCAAGCCGGAGCTGTTCGAAACGCATCGTTTCGTCATCGTCAAGCTGCCGATCCCCGCAGCAGTCCGGGATGCTGAACTGAGGCTGTTCATTCGTCCCGATCGGATCAAGCTTGCCATGGGCGAGGGGAGGGAGGCGCGGATCGTCAGGCTGCCTTGTCTTGTCCTGCCCTCCACTTGCCGCGCACTGCTTGCCTCCGGCATCCTCCAGGTAAAGCTGAAGAAACGACGTGCCGGTGACCAGTATGAGGAAATGCCGATCCGCAGAACCCCCGGGCGTTAAATGTCACCAATTTGTCCGATATCCAGCTGGCATTGGCGCAAGGTATCCCTTATAATGCAAGGTATAAGTGTGTGTTCAACAGCCTATATAAACTTGTTTGCCAAGGGAGTGCGTATTCTTGTCATTAGTCAATGTCAGCGAAGTTTCTGCCGGATTGTTTATCCTGGGAGCTGTCGGTATTCTGCTGATTTTCAGCTTGCTCAGTCTGGGCATCCTGCGGATGTTCCAAACGCGGTTTCGTACAGGCTGGTTTTATTTTGGCGGCACCGTCGTCAGCGCTGTCGTTTTTTTCGTACTGCTGGACTTGTGGTACGTCTAGCCGGCGCGGGCAGCCGATGAACATCAGCCTATAGCGCAGTTATGTCACACACAAGGGCTGTAAATCCGACCCTCGCCGGTCCGGTTTACAGCCCTTGCCCGGTAATAGACTTCCTAGAAGGAGGATATGTTTTGGATCTGGGACAAGCCTGGTTTATTATCAATATCTTTTTCGTGGCAGCGTTGATTATGATGCTGTTCGTGCAGCGGCAGTTCGCGGAAGGCGTGCATCAGCAGCTGCCAAGGGAGCAGCTGGTCCGGCTGAAGCGCAAGCGCGATCTGCTGCTTGCTGTTTCCATTATTCTGTTCGTTGCGATGGCGGGTACATTTCTTGCCGACATGCGATTTAACGGCTAACCACGTCATCTTATCCACGATGCCCAGGCCTGCCGGTATCAGCCGGCAGGCCTGTTCACGCTGCAGGCGGTTGTGACAAAATGATGACGTTTGTAAAAACAATCGCAACTTTTACCGTAGACCCCGCGTCACAGTATCGTATGATTAGTCAGCCAGATCGGCACAAAGGAGTTCAAGCATGAAATCATTCAAGTCCCTGCTCATTTTTTGTCTGCTTCTACCGATGATCGTCCTTCCTCAGGAGGCGGAAGCGTCGAATCGCTCGTCGGAACAGCTCGTCCTTACCAAGAATAGCAAAATTCTGCGTCATAATGGCACGGCTGTACAAGCGGTACAGCCCGTGACATTTCGGAATGGTTCCTCCTATGGCCCGTTCAAAACGATGGCGCAAATCTATGGTTTCCAGGTCTCATATAATGCAGCCACCAAGGAATCAATCGCGGTCAAGGGCAATCTGGACATCCGCTTTCGCCCCAATCAATCGGATATCCGTGTCAACGGACAGGTCGTTCGCTCGTCCGGGACGGTGTTCATACAGGAGGGCTTCCTGATGGTGCCGCTGCGCACGTGGTCCGAGTTGACCGGCAGCTCGATCGACTTTACGCCGACCGTCATGACGTTCCGCTGGAGCAATGCGCTGCAGGCGACGTTCGAGATCGTCCCGAGCAACATCTTTGCAGGACAGACCAGAGTATCGTACCGCGACCTGGCCAATGGACGGTATGTAGATGAATACTGGACAGGGCTCCAGGAGTATTATGACCAGCCGGGACAATATACGATCACCCGGACCGTGCTGGGAGAGGACGGCAACTGGAGCGAGCCCTACTCCGTTACGATCCAGGTCAGGATGCCCAATCAGCCGCCAGTAGCAGACTTTACTACTGACAAGACGACCTACCGGATCGGCGAACGAATACAGTACATCGACCGCAGTACCGACGACGAGAACGCGATCGTAAGACGAACCTGGACGGGCAACGCCGAGGTATTCTTCCAGCCAGGCAGGAAGTATGTAACGCTGGAAGTAGAGGACCGTCACGGACTGAAGGATCGGATGACGCGGGAGATTACTGTGACCTCGGAAGTTCTGTATACCTTCGACGAGTACCACCGGTTGTTCGCTCCGGTAGGGGACAAGTATGCGGTCGATGGTTCGGCTTCGTTGTCCTACAGATCCATCCCTTATCAAGTGGAGTCGCTCTCTGCCCAGATGGTGCGCAGCAACTCTCCAGAAACCCTGCTCGGGGAAGGGATCGCGTATGATGATCAGTTAACCGGTCAGACACGGTTTATGTTCCATCATCTGAACGGGACGAGCAAAAATCTTAAGCTGGTGCTGATCGCTACCAACACCAACAGCGTGGTCACCCAGGTCGGATTTGGCGCATTTGCCATGGGAGGTCCCGACCCGTATGTTGCCAACACGGGCAAACGGTCGGTGGAGCGCTACCTGAACGCACTCTCCAGCCGGCCGCAGACGCAGTGGATGCGGCTGGGGCCGGGCGAGTCGAAGGTCGTGCTGCCCGACCTGCACCGACTCCCCATGAAGCCTGGACATGTGCTGAGCGCCTACGCGGACGTCACGACGACGACCAATGTACGCTTCCGCATCGCAGTCGTCGGCGAGGGCCGCGATCCGGTCGCTGCGCTGGAGTCGCTGCCGCTGCTGGCTCGGGACAATAAACATGTCCGGGGCACATTCAGCTCGGCTGACCGGATCATCCGGGTAAGCGAGACGCTCGGCGCCGAGCCGCACCGGTTAGTGCTGGGGGATCGGACGATGGACAGCTACATCTACGGGATCGACAACCTGACAGGGCTGTTGGAGCTCAATACAGGCAACTTTGGCGTATTGTACCGGATGCAGGTCAGAGTAGCCCCCAATACGGTCATTGCGCTGAATGCCCGTGGCGGTCAATATACCGGTGCCTTTACGATCAATGGCACGACTGTACCGGTCACGCGTACGAACATATTATGGAACCAGCATGAAGCGGCAGTCCTGTACAGGACAGGTTACCGCGAAGAAATTGTAGACTTTGTCTTTACGCTCGCTTCCGGCAGCAATCTGCCGATCCATATGCTGTTCCTGCCGATGCCAGAAGTCCGGTGGTAGCAGGATAAAGCCGGGCAGCCACAACGAACAGCCCTCCTGGCAGATCGCAAGTAAATGCGATCTGCCGGGAGGGCTGGTTTTGACTGTTAGGGTGAGACTTGGAATAGCGCATCCGGGAGCTTGAGCTCGATCTCCCGCTTCTGCTCGGAGGAGCGTATGATGCCGTCGATAATCGCTTGTTGAATCAAGATCTCATCGCCGGGGATCGGCGCGGGACGTCCTTCTCTGACGGCTTCGACGAAGTCGCGCACCTTCTCGAAGAAGAGATCCTTCTCATGGGCAATGACGGGGATCGGCGTATGCGTCTGGCGTCCCATGACATCATGATACATCGTAATGTCGCCGACCCGGCCGTCCCAGACGCCTGACCAGTTGCCGCTGCCAAACGGGTTGATCTTGAGTCCGGCGTCGGTGCCGAGGAACATCGTCGAGCCTAGCGTATCCATGTGCATCGCCCAGGAGATCTTGAACTGCAGGACGAGATCGTCCTCGAACCGGATCATCGCTACGCCGAAATCCTCGACTTCGAAACGTTCGGCTTCCGGATGGTACAACGGGTTGGAGCCGAAATGGTTGGAGGTGTAAGCAGTGACGGTGAGCGGCCGGGGGTAGCCCATCGCATGAAGCGCCATGTCGAGCGAGTAGCAGCCGATATCCGCCATTGCGCCGGCGCCGGCCAGGTCTTTGCGGATAAAGGTGCCGCCCGGCATCCCGCGTCTGCGGCCGCCGCCAGTCTCGACGTAGTACACTTTGCCGAGCTTCCCGGATTGCACGATATCGCGAACCAGCTCCATATTGGGATCGTAACGCGGCTGGAAGCCGATCGTGAGCATGCCGGAGGATTGATGCGCCGCTTCGGTCATTGCGATGGCTTCCTCGAGCGTGACGGACATGGGCTTTTCAAGCAGGACATGCTTGTTGGCCTTGAGCGCGTCGATCGACAGCTGATGATGCGAGATATTGGGTGTACAGATGCTGACACCGTCCAGATCGAGATCCAGCAGATCGCGGTGATTCTGGAACGCTTTGGCCTCATGCAGCAGCTCAAGGGCCAGGAATTCCTCGGCTTTGCCAGGGATGATATCGGCGACGCCGACGATCTCGACGCCGGGCAGCTGCTTGTAGGCGCGGGCGTGCGCGTGGGCGATGCCGCCGGTGCCGATGATGCCGATGCGGACGTTCGGGACTTGACTCATGGGATCCACCTTTCTATTTGCCAGCTCGCCTCTACATGTTAAGCAGCTGGCTGCGGGATTGATGCTTCTGTTTATATTGCTTAGGCGTCATGCCGATTTTTTTCTTGAAGACATAATAAAGGTAATTGCTCCCGGAGAACCCGTGATCCAATGCAATCTGCTCAATCGGCTGCGTATCCTCGATGAGCGCCGCACAGACGCGCGTGAGCCGGTATTCCTCCAGATAGACGCTGAAGGAACAGTCGTGCTGCTCCTGGAAGATCCGCTGCAGCTGGCGCACGCTGATATGGAGCCGCTCGGCAACCTCCTGCAGTGTGATCGCGCTGCCATAATTGTCCTGGATATACTGGACGGCCAGTTGAAACCGGTGTTTGTTCAGATTGCGGGAAGGAAGCGCGAACGGCGCTTCAACAGGGCCGGTAACCCGGGCCGCACGCAGCATGATCTGGATGATGGCCTGTTTGATCGAGCTGTAATACCCGGGCCGTCCTTCTACCCAAGCGCGATAAGCGCTCAAAAACCAAGGCATCGCCTGATGCTGGTCCAGGAACGTCTGCAGCGGAAAATGCTGCAGCGCCTGTATGCAATGCTCGGCTTCCTGCTGCTCCCACAGCTCGCCCCAGCTATCTTCGGCGCTCTGTCCCACAAGAGGCAGAATATCGACATGCAGACAAAGCTCATACATCGGATCAACCTCGGCGGCCTCCTGTTCGTGCATGACACCGGGACCGGTAATATAGAACATCCCTTCGCGCAGATCGAACTGTTCTTCGCCCATTCGGACGATGCCGCTGCCGCGGGGAATGAAATGGAATTCGAATTCGGAATGCTTGTGATAGCGGATAATCTTCCCAGGCGGGAAAGAGGTCAGATGGCAGCGGAGCACCCGGAACCCGTACGCGCCCCAACGGAAGCGGAGCTCCAGCCGG
This sequence comes from Paenibacillus jepli, assembly GCF_047238105.1. NCBI lineage: Bacteria > Bacillati > Bacillota > Bacilli > Caryophanales > Paenibacillaceae > Paenibacillus > Paenibacillus jepli. Next base: position 557,733 of record NZ_JBDFMD010000001.1, on the reverse strand, counting down.
TCGAGCGCATCCATCTTGTCCTCCATCAATTGATATGGAAAAGGCTTGCTGGCCATCGTATCGATCCCCCCTGGTCAGGATTGCTTATTAGTTCAGAATATATGTGTTATACCGGGCTTCCCCGCAACGTACCTGATTATGCTTCGAAGTCAAGGCTTCACTTTGTGGGGATTACTGATTATTTTAACTCGTCCAGCCGGACATTGCGCCCTTGGGCCGCAGACAGGTTAGCAGCCTCCATCAGGCTGGTCAGATCGGTGGCGAGTGCGATGTTCTCATCGGCTGTCGTACCGTTCTGAACATGTTCTACCCATTGATCGAAAGCCGGAATTCTAGCCGAAGGCAAGTCAACCTCTTGCCAGCCGTCACTGTCCTTGCGCGTGCTGCGCAGCAGGAGCTTGCTCTCTGGCGTGCCATAAAGGATCGTGCCTTCGGTACCGTGGAGCTCCATCGTAAATGGCGAATGGCTGTTCACGAAGCCGGCTTCGACGATACCGACTGCGCCGTTGTCATACTTCAAGGTAGCGACGGCGTTGTCCTCGACTTCTTTGCCGGACACATAGCCGAATTGAGCGCTTACCGATACAGGAAGTCCGAGGAACAGGCGCGTCAGATACATCGGATGGCAGCCCAGATCGATCAGAGCGCCGCCGCCGCATTCTTCCAGACTGAAGAAATGCTCAGGCAGCCAGCCGGCCAATGCGCCGTTATGCGACAGTCGCACGCGCACGAGCGTCAGCTCGCCGAGCAAGCCCTCCTGGACGATCTGCTGGGCAGCCAGCGTGTACGGGTCGTTGAGTCGCGGCAGTGAAACGGTCAGCTTGACGCCGGCTTCCTTGATCGCAGCGAGGATCTCGCGTACTTCACGCTGCGTAGGTGCGATAACCTTCTCGGTAAAAATATGCTTGCCTGCACGGGCGGCCTTGATCATCACTTCATGGTGCATCGTGGTTGGCGTGTCGACGACAACAGCATCGATAGTCGTATCGGAGAGCAGGGCATCGAGGTCTTCGATGAAAGAGACGCCCAGCTTTTCTGCCGCTTCGCGGCCTCTGGCGGGTTGCTCGTCCCAGACGGCGACAATTTCCGTATTCGGGTTCGCCTGCACCTGTTTTGTATAATCCCAAGCATGGACGTGCCAATAACTCAACATAGCTACTTTAATCATGTTATCTCTCCTTATTTAAACTATGATTTGACGACATGTCAATAAAGTAACACAGGAGAAGAAGATGATATAATAGGAATAGGCGACAAAGATACTATAAAATCACGCCTTCCCTGTTAGAATGCTGCCACTACTTAGTCGAGCGGAGCGCTGCTGCGAAGAGCGGTGCGCCGTCCTGGTAAAAGCGGGACTTGGCGCTGAATTGACGCCGCTGAATTTTTCGGGCATTATGGAAGTAAGAGAACGGAGGTAAATGAGTGCTTACTGCAGATGAGATCATCCAGAAGATGTCCGGACAAGGCCTGCGTGTGACCGATCAGCGCAAGACCCTGGCCCGGCTGTTCGCCGATACCCCAGGATACTTGGCGCCGAAGGAAGTCTACGATTATATGGGACAATATTACTCGGGACTCAGCTTCGATACCGTCTACCGCAATCTTCGTGTGATGGAGGAGCTGGGCGTGCTGGAGCAGGTGATGTTCGAAGAGGGTGTCAAGTTCAAGCTGCACTGCCGGGAGCATCATCACCATCATCACATGATTTGCCTGCAATGCGGCAAAACCTATCCGATTACCTTTTGCCCGATGGATATGACCGAAGCGCCGGATCAGTTCCAGGTTGTGAAGCACAAGTTTGAAGTGTTCGGCTACTGCAAGGATTGTCCGCAGGAAGAAGCCACCGTCTAGAACGGGAGGGAGGACGTGCCGATGCGGCAGCTGCTGAAGATGCCGGTATTGTTCTATCGCAAAGTCATCTCGCCCCTCAAGCCCCCAACCTGCCGGTTCTATCCGAGCTGCTCCGCGTATGCGCTGGAGGCACTGGAGACGCATGGGGCTGCCAGAGGGTCGTGGCTGACCGTCAAGCGGATCTGCAAATGCCACCCATTCCATCCCGGAGGGATCGATTACGTGCCGCCTCGGAAGCCTGAGATTGCCAGACGTCCGCCAGCTTGACAATAATGATGATTGTCCGGTATATTTTGACATAGATACAGTTACATTAAGTTCGTGATCAAAAAAGGTCGCTTTTCAGCACCGAGAACAGGATAATATGTTGTCTCTGATGAACGGATGAGTACACAGACTAGCGCATTGCAGAGAGCCGGAGCAGCTGAGAACCGGTATGCCGCCGCTGTGGAAGATGGTCCCGGAGGAGCTGTCGTCGAGCGTTCGGCTGGCTAAATGCCGGCACCGTAAGATGCAGCGCCCATGCCGGCGTTAACGGCAGTCCGCCAGTCGTGGCGGCAGATGAAGCCTTCCGGAAGCCATTGCATTCGGAGGGGAATTTGGGTGGTACCGCGTGAGTGCATGACTCTCGTCCCATATGTGGACGGGGGTTTTTTGTTATTTTTGTTGTACGTCAGTGAACGCAACAATATAAAGGGAGGACGCAAAGATGTCTGAACAAAAAAAGTCGTTTTATATTACCTCGCCCATCTATTATCCGAGTGACAAGCTTCATATCGGCCATGCCTATACGACGGTAGCTGGCGATGCGATGGCCCGTTACAAGCGGCTGCGAGGCTACGATGTATGGTATCTGACAGGTACGGACGAGCACGGCCAGAAGATCGAGCGCAAAGCGGCCGAGAAAGGCCAATCGCCCCAGCAGTTTGTCGACGAGATCGTGGGCGGCATCCGCAAGCTGTGGGATACGCTGGATATCTCGCATGACGATTTCATCCGGACGACGGAGGAGCGCCACAAGCAGCAGGTGGAGCAGATCTTCAGCCGTCTGCTGGAGCAAGGGGACATCTACAAAGGCGAATACGAAGGCTGGTACTGTACGCCTTGCGAATCGTTTTTCCTTGAGCGTCAGCTGGACGGCGGCAATTGTCCGGACTGCGGGCGTCCTGTCGAGCTGGTCAAGGAGGAGAGTTACTTCTTCCGGATGAGCAACTATGCCGACCGCTTGCTGCAGTATTACGAAGAGCATCCCGACTTTATCCAGCCGGAGTCGCGCAAGAACGAGATGATCAACAACTTTATCAAGCCGGGCTTGGAGGATCTGGCCGTCTCGCGGACAACCTTCGACTGGGGCGTCAAGGTGCCGGGCGATCCGAAGCATGTGATCTACGTCTGGATCGACGCATTGTCCAATTATATTACGGCGCTGGGATACGGCTCGGACGATGAGAGATACCGACGCTTCTGGCCTGCCGATGTGCATCTGGTCGGCAAGGAGATCGTCCGCTTCCATACGATCTACTGGCCGATCATGCTGATGGCGCTCGATCTGCCGCTGCCGAAGAAGGTGTTCGCGCATGGCTGGCTGCTGATGAAGGACGGGAAGATGTCCAAATCCAAAGGCAATGTTGTCGATCCGGTCATGCTGATCGACCGTTATGGATTGGATGCGCTGCGTTACTACTTGCTTCGCGAAGTTCCGTTCGGCGCCGACGGCACCTTCACGCCGGAGAACTTCGTCGAGCGGATCAACTATGATCTGGCGAACGATCTGGGCAACCTGCTGAACCGGACGATCGCCATGATCGACAAGTACTGTGGAGGCGAGATTCCGGTCTACGCAGGCAAGGTGACGTCATTTGACGAGCCGCTGGAGGTCTTCGCAGCCGAGACGATCCGGGCCGTAGAGCGGGCGATGGAACAGATGGAGTTCTCCGTGGCGCTGAGCAGCCTCTGGCAATTCGTCAGCCGTACCAACAAATATATCGATGAGACGCTGCCCTGGGCGCTGGCGAAGGATGAGGCCAAAGCGGCGGAATTGCAGTCGGTCATGGTCCACCTGGCCGAGTCGCTGCGGATCATGGCGATCCTGCTGCAGCCATTCCTGACCCATACGCCTGCACGGATCTGGGAGCAGCTTGGGATCGAGCAGGGCGAGCTGACGACCTGGTCGTCAGCAAGCTCCTTCGGACTGCTGCCGGCAGGCACGCGGGTCAGCAAAGGAGCGCCGATCTTCCCGCGTCTTGATGCAGCCGAGGAGGTGGCGTACATCGCAGGCGAGATGTCGCCGGGGAGTATTCCGGCTGCCGCAGGGGAAAGCGGCGAAGCAGTTCAGGCCGCTGCCCCTTCGGCTGCAGCTGCTCAGGCGCACGAGCAGGAAGGGCTGCCGGAGATCGCCATCGATGAATTCGCCAAGGTCGAGCTGCGCGTTGCGCAAGTCCTCTCTGCTGAGCCGGTAGCCAAGGCTGACAAGCTGCTGAAGCTGCAGCTGGATCTGGGCAGCGAGCGGCGCCAGGTCGTCTCCGGCATTGCCAAGCATTATAAGCCGGAAGAGCTGGTCGGACGCAAGGTCATCTGCGTCACCAATCTCAAGCCGGTCAAGCTGCGCGGCGAGCTGTCGCAGGGCATGATCCTGGCAGCGTCGGCGGGCGATCAGCTGACGCTGGCAACGGTGCCGGACGCGATGCCAAACGGCGCGCTGGTCAAATAAATCTGGGCTCCCTCAGCGATGAGGGGGCCTTTTCGTGCCTCTGCTTGACACTCCGAAGGGAGCCCGCTATAATCATTACGTAATCCTTACGATTACTAATTATGATTACTTAAGCAAAGGAAGGATCACAATCATGTACAATTGGAATAAATTAGGTAAACGAGCGAAAGGGACCCTGTTGGCTTTTGCATTGCCTGCACTGGTGCTGACAGGCTGCGGCAACAACACCAATAACAATGGAATCGTTAACGAAGATACAAGCGGCAATGAAACCGTCGTAACGGAAAAAATCCAAGTGGTAACCAGCATTTATCCGGTCTATTATATGGCGAATGAAATCGGCGGCGACTTCGCTGAAGTCGTAAATCTGATCCCGGCAGGCGTCGAGCCCCACGACTGGACACCGGGCAGCGCGGACCTGATGCGGGCTTCCCAAGCCGATCTGTTCCTCTACAACGGCGCTGGTCTGGAAGGCTGGGTCGATAATTTCCTGAAGGGGCTGAACCAGGATGCGACCGTGGTCACGGCAGAAATGAGCAAAGGGATTGAGCTGATCGAGGGCGATGGGCATTCGCACAGCCATGACGACCATGCGCACGAGGATGATCATGGCGATGACGACCACGACCACGCGCACGAGGATGATCATAGCCATGACGACCACGCGCACGAGGATGATCATAGCCATGACGACCATGCGCACGAGGATGATCATAGTCATGAAGGCGACGATCATGCGCACGAGGAAGATGATCATGGACATAGCCATGATCATGGCGGTGTAGATCCGCATACGTGGGTGAGCCCCAAGTCAGCTCTGATCATGGCGGAGAATGTCAAGGACAGCTTCGTACAAGCAGATGAGGCCAATCGTGAAGGTTACGAAGCCAACTACGAGCAACTGAAGGCCAAGCTGACAGAGCTGGACCGGCAATACACCGAGCAGTTGGCGACGACGACACGCAAAGAGATCGTTACTTCTCATCAGGCGTTTGGCTATCTGAGCCGGGATTACGGCCTGACGGAGGTTTCCATTATGGGACTTTCTCCGGATGCCGAGCCAAGAGCGCAGGACCTGAAGGATATCGCGAACTTTGTTAAAGAGCATAATGTGGAATATATTTTCTTCGAAGAGTTGATCTCGCCGCAGCTGGCACAGACGTTGGCAAACGAAGTGAACATCGATACGCTGATCCTTAATCCTGTAGAGGGCCTGACGCCGGAGCAGGAAGCGAGAGGCGAGGACTTCGTCTCGCTCATGGAAGCTAATTTGCAAAATCTCATGAAAGCATTACAATAGAGAGAGCAGAAAACATCTGTCCGGTCTTGCAGGCTGGCGGAGAAAGGAGACTTGCGATGGCAAACAAGGTGGATACGCAGCCGAATTCAGCCAGAGGCGCAGCATGTCATCAAGATATCATATCAATTCGTGATGTTTCTTTTTCCTACGAGCAAAAGCGGGTCATCACCGACCTGAATTTCTCGGTCAAGGAGCGCGACTTCGTCGGATTGATCGGATCCAATGGTGCAGGCAAGACGACGCTGCTGCGGATGATCGTCGGTCTGCTGAAGCCGGAGCAAGGCTCCATCTCGTTGTTCGGCCAGCCTGCAGACCGGTTCAAGCAGTGGGAGCGGATCGGATATGTGCCGCAGAAGAATGCCTTCAATCCGTTGTTTCCCACTACCGTCCGGGAGGTCGTCATGTCCGGACTATACGGCAGGAAGAAGCTATTGCGGCCGCTGAGCAAGGCGGACAAGCTGAAGGCGGAGGATGCCATGCATGCGATGAGGATCGAGGATCTCGCAGGGAAGCGGATCGGTCAGCTGTCTGGCGGTCAACAGCAGCGGGCTTTTCTGGCACGGGCCATGATCAATAACCCTTCGCTTCTCATTCTGGATGAGCCGACAGTGGGGATTGATGTGGAGACGCAGGCGAATTTTTTCCACATGATCAAGCATATGCACAAGCATCACAACATTACATTTCTGATGGTATCTCATGACATGGACATGATACGCTCTTATCTGGGGGACGAGCCCTTGCAGGAGAACGGTAAATTGAAATTCTATGTCAAGCATACCCACGAGCTGGACAATTGCGGGGAATCGGATCTGGCTCACAGCTTGCGGGATCTGCGCAATACGATTGATGAGCAGCAGCCAGTGCCGGGATGAGTCAGGGTGGTTGCAACGGGAAGGATGGACTCGGATAGTGGATATACTTGCGTTCGATTTTTTTAAACGGGCCTTGGCCGGCGGTGTGCTCATTGGCATTACAGCCCCCTTACTGGGGCTTTTTCTTGTGTTAAGGCGCTTGGCCATGATCGGCGATACGCTGGCGCATGTCTCGATTGCCGGTGTAGCGCTGGGCTTTTTGCTCGGTGTCTATCCGATCGGGATGGGACTCGTATTTGCCCTGATCGCATCCTTTGCGATTGAGAAGCTGAGAAGAACTTATAGGAGTTATGCGGAGTTATCGATTGCCATTATTATGTCCGGCGGGGTTGCCATGGCTTCCATGCTGTTCACGATCGGCACGGGTTTCAACGTCAACATTACCAGTTATCTGTTCGGCAGCATTTACACGCTGGCCAACGAAGATCTGATTGTCATCGCGGTCGTTACCGTTCTTGTATTAGCGGCTGTGATTACTTATTACAAAGAGCTTTTTCTGATTACTTTTGATGAAGATGCGGCGGCAGTCAACGGTTTGCCTGTCCGGTATTTTAATATTATGATTAGTGTAATGACCGCTCTTGTCATCAGCGCATCGATCAAGCTGGTCGGCGCTCTGCTCGTGTCGGCGCTGCTCACGATCCCGGCGGCATGCAGTCTGATCATCGCCCGCAGCTTCAAGCAGTCGATCGTCGTCGTTGTCCTGATCGCTGAGATGGCGATTATCGGCGGCCTGATGATGGCTGGCGTGTGGAATCTCGCACCCGGAGCAACCATTGTACTTTTGCTGATCGCCGTACTTATATTGCTGATGCTTGTCAAACGGGGTTTGCGTATCTGATTGATTATTTTGATCGAGGAGGGTGCTTTCGTGGATTTGAATATATGGCTCGCTTTCGGGGCGGGTTTCCTGTCATTTATCTCCCCCTGCTGCCTGCCGCTCTATCCATCTTATCTCTCCTATATTACCGGTATCTCGGTGACAGATCTCAAAGCGGAGCGGCGTACCCGGGATGTCCGGATACGCACGATGGTACATACGTTTTTTTTCATGATCGGGTTTTGTATTGTATTTTATACTTTAAGCTACGGTTCCAATGCATTCGGTGATTTCTTCCGAGATTACCAGAATCTGATCAGGCAGTTGTCGGCGATCCTGATTATCGTGCTTGGACTTGTGCTGATTGGGCTATTCCAGCCCAAATTTCTGATGAAGGATCGCAAACTGGATGTCAAACTGGGCAAGAAGAGTTATCTTGGTTCAGTTATTTTCGGGATAGGTTTCTCGGCGGGCTGGTCACCCTGTGTCGGACCGATTTTGACGGCTATCCTGCTGTTGGCTGCGAATAATCCCGGAACCTGGTTTCAGCTGACGACCGCTTATGCCCTCGGCTTCGCCATTCCTTTTTTCGTCCTGGCGTTCTTCATCGGCTCCACGCGCTGGATCCTCAAGTACTCCCAGGCGATCATGAAGGTCGGCGGCGGCGTGATGATCCTGATGGGCATCCTGCTGTTCACCGACCAGATGACACGCCTCACCGTTTGGCTGAACCAGTTTGCCCCTTCCTGGCTAGGCTAATCAGTGGAACGAGTCATTACGTAAAATAGTCGATATTCGCTTCCGGGAAATGTTCAAAGATGCGCTCCGAGAGAAACATACGGAGCGCATGTGCTTTTTCATCGGGATAGACGTATTTGCCCTGGCCCCAACGCCCCCATTTGTATTTGCGCTTCTCGATGTCCATCTCGAGCTTGGTCTTCGGATAGCGGCGGGAGATAACGTTTTTGGCCGTCTTGGTGAAACGGTGCTGGATCAGCTCGAAGGTCAGCCCCTTCGTCGCTTCGGTTGGCAGTGCCTCCGCCAGCTGGGCGATCAGCTCGCCGTAACCGTCCTCCCAGCCGTCATGCCAGATGATCGGTGCAATAATAAAGCCAAGCGGATAACCTGCACCAGCTACCTTGGCTGCCGCTTCGATCCGCTGTTCGAAACGGGAGGTCGCCGGCTCGAAGTGCTTGATGACATACTGGCTATTCACACTGAAGCGGATGCGTGTATGACCGTTATGGCGGGCATCCAGCAGCGAGTCGACATGGTGGAACTTGGTGACGAATCGCAGCCGCCCGTACTCTTGCTCCGCCATGAACTCGATCAGCTCCCGCAGGCTGCCGGTGATCGGCTCCAGGCCTACGGGGTCCGACGTACAGGCCGCTTCGAACCGCGTCAGCTCCGGCTTGCGTTCTTCGATATATCCGCGTGCAGCATCCATAATCTCGTCGATGTTGACATACACCCGGATATACGGCTTGGCGCCCAGCGTGGTCTGGAGGTAGCAGTAATGGCAATGTCCCATGCAGCCGGTCGCGATCGGAATCGCATATTCGGCCGAGGGCTTGGACTGGTCGAACTTCAGCGTCTTTCTTACGCCGACGACCAGCGTCCGCTTGGCGATTTTATACTGCTCGAGCTCGCCTTCGCCCGGCAGATTGGTGATCCGGTTGTGGGAGGTGGTCATCCGCAGCGGGATGCCTTGCTCCTCCACCCAGCGGTAGATCATCTGACCTTTGGGATAATCCAGCGCACCTGGTTCAAAGTAGACCAATTCTGGAACAAACGATTCGTGAAGCTTGCTTCTTCGCGGTTTACTCTCCGTGTCCGGGGTTGGCATCTATCAGCCCTCCTTATCGACAGATGATGGCGTTAACCTCGTTAGTGTTTGGAGTAGGGGGCCGATGCAGTCATGGAAGATCAAGGTCCCAAGGTTGCTATGGCAGCAGATAACAGTGTATGATACTAAGAGCAACACCGCAGCAGGTGGAATGAAGCAAGTGAGGGGGAGCTTTCGATGCCGACTCCGAGCATGGAAGATTACTTGGAGAGAATTTATAAACTAATCGACGAAAAAGGATATGCGCGCGTCTCGGATATCGCCGAAGGTCTTGAGGTGCATCCCTCATCCGTTACCAAAATGATCCAAAAATTGGACAAGGACCAGTACCTGATCTATGAGAAGTACCGGGGCTTGATGTTGACGGGCAAAGGCAAAAAAATCGGCAAACGGCTGGTGGACCGGCATCAGCTGCTGGAGGACTTCCTGACGACAATCGGCGTGCAGGAGGCCAATATTTATACCGATGTCGAAGGGATCGAGCATCATCTGAGCTGGGATTCGATTACCTGTATCGAATCGCTGGTCGAATATTTCCGTGCCGACCCTGTACGCCTGGACGAGCTCCGTAAGGTCCGTGCCAATCTGGACAACGAGTAGGCGTTCATGCCGATATACATAAGTTAACGCAACAAAAAATAGGGCTGCCTGAGGTCTGTAACCTCAAGGCGGCCCTTTTGCTATCGTATACATGGTGCAGGCTGTCAATGATATTTCGGGATATTGTCGTCATCGTCCTTGCCGCCCTCAATCACCCGAAACGGTACCTTTTTGCGCGGCTTCTTGGTACGGGCCTGCATCTTCTGGACCGTGCGGGCCGACGGCTTGACCTTCGGCTGATTGCGGCTGCCGGGCTTCCGGCCGAACCAGCGGTCCGGCGGGAACTTGTAGAGCAGGTAGATCACGCCGAACACCGCCGCGGCAATGATCAGGATAGAGGGATCGCTAATCAGTGTGACGATCAGTCCGATGAAGATCAGCCCAACGACGATAATCACTGCCGGAGAAAACCTTCGCATACACAGCACATCCTCTCTTGACTATGAATGCTTGCTAACGTGATCTATACTGCCGGATTGCCAACCTTGGGCTCGGCCATCTCGCGGTCCAGCTCGCGCATCCGGTTGAAGGAGGCGATGGAGACGGCGACCTGGTCGTCCGTAGGCTCCTTCGTCGTCAGCTTTTGCAGCCACAGACCAGGGTATCCTAGGAAACGAAGGACGGGCGTATCGCGCAGCGCGTTGGTAAACCGGAGCGCCTCATAGGAGAAGCCCAGTACGAGCGGAAGGAGCAGCACCCGCAGATATACCCGTTGCCACAGCGACTCCCACTCAAAGAACGAGTAGATAATGACGCCGATTATGACCGACAAAATAATGAAGCTGCTGCCGCAGCGGTAATGGAGCCGCGTATACTTCTGAACGTTGTTCACTGTGAGCTCTTCGCCCGCTTCATAGGCACTAATCACTTTATGCTCGGCGCCGTGATATTGGAACAATCGTTTGACGATGGGCGTGAGCGAGATCAGATACAGATACGTCAAGAGGAAAATAATCTTGATCAGGCCTTCGATCAGGTTGTGCACGAAGATGCTGTAGCTGCTGCCAAAAATGAGCTCCTCGAGCACGGCGGGGACGACAGTGAACACCAGCTTGCCGAAGATGAAGGAAAGAACCCCCATAACAGCTACGCCGAGGATCATCGTCAGGTTCCAGCCGGACTTCTCTTCTTCCTTCTTGGCGGCTTTGGCAGCCTCCGGAGTCTGCTGCTCCTTGCCTTCCGTATCCTCGGTTTCGTCTTCCGCATAGGCTTCAGCAGAGAAATTCAGATGCTGGGAGCCTTTGGCGCTGGATTCGACGATGCCGACGACTCCGCGCACGAGGGGGATCTTCTTCAGGTTCTGAACCCAGCGGGCGGATGTCTTGGGCACCTCATAGAAGACAATATCGTTGTTTTTGCGGCGCACCGCAGTTACATTCACATGCTTGCCGGCGAACATGACGCCTTCGATTACAGCCTGTCCGCCATAAATGGCTTTGCTATCTTGCGGCAAGAGATAGTCACCTTCCTCATCAGCTTCTATATGATCCATTGTACTTGATTCCGCAGCGGTTTGCCAATTTTAAGTCGTCGGGTCGCAACGTGCTGTATGGATGCGGCAAGGCTTGTTGCATACTATCCTTGTGACGAACCAATCTGTGCATGTTGAAAGGAGCAGAAGAGATGGGGCAAACCAGGCAACATGATAACAAGCGCGGCGATGAGAACACCAATCCATGGACTTACTGCCTGATGATAGGGTTTTACGCCGGACTGATCTGGGGATCGTACGCTGGCTGCTGTACATTGTTCATTTCACGACCGTAGTGCCCGGCTTTCTGGTGGAGCCGTTTTTTCGCCGTTCGTTTCTCGAAAGCTACTGGGGTATTCTGATCGGGTGGGGAAGCTTCGTGATCTTCTCCATCGTGGCTGCGTATTTGTACAAAGCGCTGCTCGGACGCTTCAGCGGTCCCGGCGCCGGGATTCTCTACGGGATATTGTGGTGGGTCGTGCTGTTCGCATCGATCGGTCCGTTGATCGGCCTGATGGCGCCGCTGCCGCAGCTGGGATGGAATACGATCGTTGCGGAGTTATGCGTGTTCACTGTCTGGGGTCTGTTCATCGGGTATTCGATTGCCTTTGAGTTCCACGATGAGTCTGAAAGGGAGCCGATGGGGTCCAAAGCGCGTTCAGCCAGCCGGTCGTCATAGGAAACGCTTCTCAAACCGGCGGCTCCTGTGGTAAAATGGCAATTGATTCTTGTTGAATCAGGACGAATACACAGGAGGTGTCGAGGTGACGGCTGTACTCGTACTTAATGGCCCCAATCTGAATATGCTGGGGGTCAGGGAGCCCGGCATTTACGGCACGGTTACACTGGCAGAGATCGAGACTCGACTTGCTGTGCTGGCTGCGGAGGCCGGTGTCAGCATCGACTTTTTCCAATCCAATCACGAAGGTGCGCTGATCGACCGCATCCAGGAGGCCTACGGCAAGGCCGACGGCATCCTGATCAACCCCGGCGCATACACGCATTACAGCTATGCTCTGCGGGATGCGATATCTGGCAGCGGTATTCCAACAGTTGAAGTGCATATGTCCAATATACATAAGCGGGAGGCGTTCAGGCATCATTCCGTGATCGCTCCGGTAGCCGCCGGTCAGATCGTCGGCTTCGGCGACAAGAGTTATGATTGGGGCTTCCATGCTCTTCTGGATCATCTGAACAGCCGGTAACCGCAGATTCCGCAAGAAGGAGGCAGCAATGGCTAACAAACGTGTATTCCGGTTAAGAGAGCGCCTTGCCGAGCGTGGCCTGAAGGCGATGCTGATCACCCATCCCGTCAATCGCAGATATCTGAGCGGCTTCACCGGTTCATCCGGCTACGTACTGGTCACAGAGCAAGACAGCTGGCTGCTGACCGATTTCCGTTATATGACCCAAGCTCCCGAGCAAGCCCCGGGCTTCCGGGTGGTCGATCACGGTACGAGTGCGATCGATAAGGTAAGAGAGCTGTTAGGCGGCGGATACGGCCGCGTCGGCTTTGAGCAAGAGTTCGTCGTATTCAGCGATTATACCAGCTGGAGCGAGGCGCTGGCCGAGGTCGAGCTCGTCCCGGTCTCCGGCGTCGTAGAGGAGCTTCGCGCCACCAAAGACGATGGCGAGATCTCGGTCATGCAGGAGGCGGCCATGTTAGCCGATGAGACCTTCTCGCACATCGTCGGGCTGCTCAAGCCAGGCATGGTCGAGTCCGATATTGCTCTGGAGATGGAAGTGTTCATGCGCAGCCATGGCGCGACCTCGTCTTCCTTTGACACGATCGTCGCTTCCGGCGAGCGCTCCGCGTTGCCTCATGGCGTAGCCAGCGGCCGCGTCATCGGCAATCATGAGTTCGTCAAGCTGGACTTTGGCGCCTATTACAAAGGGTACTGCTCCGATCTGACCCGTACAGTTGTGGTGGGCAAGCCGACCGACAAGCACAAGGAGATATACAGCATTGTATTGGAGGCGCAGATGCATGCGCTCGAGCATATCCGTCCCGGCATGACGGGGGTTGAAGCGGATGCCTTGACGCGCGATATCATCACGCGGTATGGTTATGGAGATTATTTCGGCCACGGAACAGGCCACGGATTGGGTATGGAGATTCACGAAGCCCCGCGCCTGTCGAGGCTCAGTCAGACAGTTTTAACACCCGGTATGACAGTAACGGTCGAGCCCGGCATCTATCTCCCCGGCTTTGGAGGAGTGAGGATCGAGGATGATATCGTCATTACGGATAACGGGATTAAAATATTGACCTCATCCCCGAAAGAGCTTATGATCCTGGGATAGGAATTCAATCGTATAATTGGAGGGACTTGCAGTGATTTCAGTCAACGATTTTAAGACAGGCCTGACCGTCGAGGTAGACGGCGATATCTTTACCGTTCTTGAGTTTCAACACGTAAAACCGGGTAAAGGAGCCGCGTTCGTACGCTCCAAGCTCAAAAACCTGCGTAACGGCAACACCGTAGAAAAAACCTTTCGAGCCGGCGAGACGATCGGCCGCGCGATGATCGAGAACCGCGAAGTACAATATCTGTACAACTCCGGCGCCGAATATACGTTCATGGACAACGAAACGTATGACCAGTTCAATCTGGACAAGAAGCAGCTGGAGTGGGAGATCAACTTCCTCAAAGAAAATATGAATGTAAATATTGCCAGCTACCAAGGCGAGATCATCGGGATCACCATTCCGAACAGCGTCGAGCTGAAGGTTACCGAAACAGAGCCGGGCGTCAAAGGCAACACGGCCCAAGGCGCGACCAAAAGCGCGACTCTGGAGACAGGCCATACCGTTCAGGTGCCTTTGTTCATTAATGAGGGCGATGTATTGTTGATCGACACCCGTGAGGGCAAGTATATCTCCCGCGCATAAGCGAGGGCTAGCCGGAGAGCCGCTCTATGCCTGTGATGGCAAGAGCGGCTTATTTGTGTGTGACGGCTCAGCCGTCCCGTCCTGACTTGTCGGAATGAAACTTTATGTTATAATGTATAACTGATTGTTAAAGTGAGCGTCAATTAGGACTGCTTGGATTACTTTATAAAGTCTAGATACGGGAGTGAGTCAGTGTTGTCATTACTAGTGATGAAGTTCGGAGGCAGTTCTGTCGGTACCCCGGAGCGGATGCAGCGTGTGGCCAGACGAATCCTGGAGCGGCAGCAGGAGGGCAATCGGGTCGTGGTTGTCGTCTCGGCGATGGGAGATACGACGGATGATCTGATCGATCAGTCCAAGCTGCTAAACCCGAATCCGCCGGCGCGGGAGATGGATATGCTGCTGACGACAGGAGAGCAGATCTCGATCGCGCTGCTGTCGATGACGATCCATCAGCTGGGCGGCCAGGCGGTATCGTATACCGGTTGGCAAGCGGGCTTCCGGACAGAGCCGGTTCACGGCAAAGCCAAGATTACGGATATCCGGCCGGAGCGCGTGATCCGTTCGCTTGATGAGGGACAGATCGTCATCGTCGCAGGATTCCAGGGAATGTCTGAGGATGGCGAGATTACCACACTGGGACGCGGCGGATCCGATACGACGGCGGTGGCGCTTGCAGCTGCCATCAAGGCAGATCGCTGCGAGATCTATACGGACGTCGATGGCGTATATTCGACCGACCCTCGCGTCGTCAAATGCGCGCGCAAGCTTGATGAGATTTCGTATGACGAAATGCTTGAGCTGGCTCATCTTGGGGCTGCTGTGCTGCACCCGCGTGCGGTCGAGTATGCCAAACACAATAACGTTTGTCTCGTAGTAAGATCCAGCTTTACGCATAATGAAGGTACGCAGGTGAAGGAGGAAGCGGTAATGGAGCAGGGTATTGTCGTTCGAGGAATAGCCTTTGACAAAAATGTGGCCAGAATCAGTCTGCTGGGCGCGCAGGATATCCCAGGCATCTTGGCCAAAGTATTCGGAGCGCTGGCGGGTCACGGGATTGATGTCGATATTATCGTCCAGAGCGGCGTCTCGGACGGCAGCGCCGACTTTTCCTTCTCCGTCTCCAATAATGACAAGGAAAAAGCGCTGCGCGTGATCGAAGACATCCGCGGCGAAGTGCCTTTCCGTGAAGCGACGTCCGAGGACAATCTGGTCAAAGTCTCGATCGTCGGCGCTGGTATGGTCAGCAACCCCGGCGTCGCCGCCAAAATGTTCGAGACGATCTCACAGCTCGGCGTCAGCATCAAAATGGTCAGCACCTCGGAGATCAAATGCTCCTGTGTGATCGAAGCCGGACCGCTGAATGATGTAGTCAAGGCGCTGCATACGGCGTATAATCTGGATACCGAAGAGCAAGCCTTCGTGGGCGGACCACAGGATCGCCGCGAATAATCGGACTTATATCTGCAAGCGGCCCCCCGGCACTTTGTGCCGGGGGGCCTTATTAGATTTTGCATCGATCCGGGTCCCCGATCTTAAGATCCTAACCTATGCGTTCACTGATCATCAGGAAAACTTTGTAAAGAATGGCCGTGATCCCCGCAGCCATCAGCGGTCCGACCGGAATGCCGCGCAGGAAGACGATACCGAGGATCGAGCCGATCACCAGACCAACGATAAGCTGCGGGTCGTACTTCAGCATCTCCAGCCCTTTACCATTGACATAGGTGGCGATCGCGCCCCCGGCGAGCGCCAGCCATCCCGGCCAGGATGTCAGGGCGGCGGTGATCTCCTTGAGCTGGATGCGTCCTGAGGCAAAGGGGACCAGGACGCTGAATGTCAGAAACAAGAGTCCAAGCTCCAAGCCCCGTCGTTCGATCATCGGCAGATAGCGATCCAGATGCACAAGCTTGACGACGAGCAGTACGCATGCTGCTGTCGAGATAATCGGCGATTTGCCAATCAAGCCGACGATGATCAAGCCTACCAAGATTATTTCTCCTATCATAGTACAATCACCCGTTCCGCTGACTTGGAGCCTGTACAAGCCCCCTACCACTATATGCTCGCCAGAACGGTTTATACCTGAACCCTAGATCATATAATAGAAAGCTTCCTCCTGAACCTCCGCCGCCTCCAGAGGGAAGGTGTCGGACCGCAGGCCGCGCCTCATGGCTTCCAGCGTCAATACGTCTGCCGGCTGGATGTTGCCCAGGTGTACGTTGAAGCCGAGCGATCGCAGCAGCGCAAGCTGCTGATGCCTCAGCGGCGCCTCCCACATAAAGCCATCAAGATCGGCAAACCGACTGCGGATCTGCTCCAGCTCGTTGTCATTGCACTGGCCGTTGTGATCGAACAAACCGACGCCGACCCCTGACTCCCTGGCTTCGATAGAGACAAGCTCGGCGCCAGCTGTCCAGTCGGCATAGGCGGTCGCTGCCAGCATCTCCAGATCAATGCGGAAGCCCGCTGCTTTTTTGCCGTACTCAGTATATACAAACAGTCCCTGCGCTAGTCCTTGCCTGATCAGCTCGGTGCGTGTCTGCCGGGATATCTCGATCGTCCCGTCGGACACCTCGATGGTGTCGTAGCCGAGCTTGCATACTTGCTCCAAGAACGAGCTTGTCACGCCATGACGGATAGCCGCCTCGAGCAGGGTCCCGCCGGGCATGATGCGGATCCCGCGGCTGCGAGCCAACCGAATCTTGCTTGTCAGCAGTTCTTCATCATACAACGTCGAAGTACCAAACCCCAGCTTGATGCAATCGATGTAGTCGCCTGAGGTCGCGATGAGGTCGCTGAAAGCATGCAGACCAAGTCCCTTGTCGATAACCATCGTCTTGCCGCGTTCCCCGTGCACAGCTGTGCCGGAAGTGCCGCCGCTCTGCCGGGGCTCGCGTTCGCCAATCGGGTCGCACAGCAGCGGATGCCATCCTGTGCGCGAAGTTTCTTCCATAGTCATTCTCCCTTACCTACGTAATAGAACAGGATTTGCTGTGCCGCCATTCGAAGGCGACAATAGATTACCTGCTGCACTATATGCGATTGCCATCGGGCTGGTGTCTCCATGCCTAAATCGAGACATACCCGCATAAGATGAGGTAGCGGTCAATGGATGCAGAGGGGAGGAAGACGTAATGGACAGGCTCGTAGTTGCAATGGCCGTGCTCCGCCTATGTTCCGGCAGCATCGAATTAGCGGCGGCATTGTTGATGCTCAAGTTCAATCAGGTGGAAAAAGCGCTGGCCATCAATGCGTCACTGGCGCTGGTCGGTCCGCTTATCTTAATCTCATCGATGACGATCGGCTTGGTAGGCATCTCGGACAAGCTCTCAGCTGCCAAAATGGTCTGGGTACTTGCCGGCGTTACTTGTCTCCTGATCGGCATTCTCAAAAAATAATCCCTTCCGTCTACATCTCCGCAGCAGTCATAATCCGTCATCTGGCGCATACATTGAGTACAAACGAAAGGACAAACTTCCGGGAGGGAAACCGCATGTTGAACCGCATAATGGAATTGCTTCCCCTGGAGCTGCAAAGCGTATTGGATCGTCTGCCGGCAACTGTAAAGGACGAGCTGGAGGAAATCCGGATCCGTGAAGGGCGGCCGCTGGAGCTCGGATACGCTGGTCAATCCCATTTTGTTGACCGGGAAGGACGGTTAGGCCCTCTTCCTGCTCACGGGATGTACAAGCCGAGCGCTGCCCTGTGCAGGCAGCTGTTGGAGAAGATAACGAACCATTCCCTGTATGCCATGGAGGAGGAGCTCAGGCGGGGGTATATCACAGTTCAAGGCGGACACCGGATCGGACTGTCGGGACGTACCGTGCTGGAGGGCGGCGCGGTCAAAGGCATCCGTGACGTCAGCGGTTTCAATGTACGAATCGCCCGGGAAGTGATAGGGGCGGCTGACAAGCCGCTGCCCCAGCTGCTGGACAGGCAGCGGCAGTCGATCGTCTCCACGCTGATCCTGGGGCCGCCGCAGCAAGGCAAGACGACGTTGATCCGGGATCTCGCCCGCAGCGTGAGTTACGGCGCCTGGCGGCATCCGGAGGCTGTTCAGTGGCGAGGACGCAAAGTCGGCATTGTCGATGAACGGTCGGAGATCGCCGCTTGCTATCGAGGCGTCCCTGCCTTTGATGTAGGACCGCGCACAGATGTGATGGATGCTTGTCCAAAGGCGGAGGGCATGATGATGCTGGTACGCTCCATGTCGCCGGAAGTGATCGTCATCGATGAGATCGGACGCAGCGAGGATACGGAGGCGATTCATGAGGTGAGCCGCGCCGGGATTCGGCTGATCGCGACCGCACACGCCTTCGATCTGCCGGAGGCGCGCAGCCGTCCACAGATCAGGGAACTGCTGGATGCCGGCGTATTCGGGGCCGTCGTTACCGTAAGACGGCGGGATGCGGCACTGCAATGCGCCGTCCAAGCGCTGAAGCCGGAGCTGCGGCAGCTGCCATCGGCTCGCGGCCACCCGGCAGGAGGTGCTAAGGAGGGGGGATATGGTTAAGCTGCTGGGTGCCATCCTCATCCTGTTTGCCGGTACAATGATCGGGTTCCAGCAGGCTGCCCGCTTTGCCGAACGTCCGCGGCAGCTCCGTCAGATGGCCAACGCGCTGCAGAGACTTGAAACTGA
This sequence comes from Paenibacillus jepli, assembly GCF_047238105.1. NCBI lineage: Bacteria > Bacillati > Bacillota > Bacilli > Caryophanales > Paenibacillaceae > Paenibacillus > Paenibacillus jepli. The sequence continues at coordinate 538,722 of NZ_JBDFMD010000001.1, read as the reverse complement.
GATCGGCTATGGATACACACCGCTGGGCGAAGCGCTCAGACGGGCCGGTACTGCCTTGGCCGAGCCGGCAGGGGGGCTGCTGATCAGCACGGCTGACCGCTTGACTGCCGGTGAAGACGTCACCTTCCACGAATGCTGGGAAGCTGCTCTGCAGGCGCATTGGCCCGCGACGGCCATGAAACGATCCGAGCTAGACATCATGCTGCAGTTAGGAACATTGCTCGGCATCAGCGACAGAGAAGATCAAATCAAGCATTTGCGGTTGGCGCTGCTGCAGTTGCAATCGGAAGAAGATGCGGCACGGGAGGACCAGGTCCGGTATGAGAAAATGTGCAAGAGCTTGGGGATCCTGGCCGCTGCGCTGATCGTTATTCTGATGGTGTAGTGGGGTGCCAAACAGATGAATATGGATGTCAGCGCGATTTTTCAAATCGCCGGAATCGGGATTATCATCGCGATGATCCACACGGTGCTCAAGCAAATGGGCAAAGAAGATATGGCGCACTGGGTTACTCTAATCGGCTTTGTCGTCGTCTTGTTCATGGTCGTGCGGATGTTGAACGATTTGTTCCAGGAAATCAAAGATATTTTCTTGTTTCAATGAAGGGCCAAGGCCGGACCCGAGCGGCCGTACCGGCATAGTGGGTGAGACTCGTGGAAATGGTGCAGATCGTGGGACTAGGTCTGGTAGCTACGCTTTTGATTCTTGTCATGAAGGAACAAAAACCATTGTTTGCTTTCGTGCTGGCGGCTTTCACGGGCATCTATCTGTTCTTGTACCTGATCGGCAAGATCGACACGGTGATCCGGGTGCTTGAAGATCTGGCCAGCCGTTCCGGCGTGCCAGCCATTTATCTGCAGACGATCCTGAAGATCATCGGCATAGCCTATATTGCAGAGTTCGGAGCCCAGATCGTCAGGGACGCCGGGCAGGAAAGCATCGCATCGAAGATCGAATTTGCAGGCAAGGTGCTGATCCTTGCCATGGCAGTACCGATTATCAGCATTATTGTCGAGACGGTGCTGAACTTGCTGCCGGCGGGGGGATGAGCTTGTGAAACGATGGCTGCCTCTGCTCCTGCTCTTTCTCCTGCTTCTGCTGCCTGAACCGGCAGCGGGTGCAGCCGCTCTGGAAGCGGCGCCGGCCGATGCGGCAAACCCGCAGACACTTGCGCGGGAGACTGCGGAGCGGCTGGATACCACTGAGGTGGAACGGTACTGGAGCTTGCTGATGTCGGAGTATGGCGGCTTCTTCCCCGATGAGCGCCTGCCCAGCTTCATCGAGATGATCACACCGGGAGGCGAGGGGCTCAAGCTGGGGACGGTGGCAGGCGGGCTGCTTCGGTACCTGCTGCACGAGGTGCTCTATAACGGCAAGCTGCTCGTGACGATCGTGCTGCTAACGGTATTCAGTATGATGCTGGAGACCTTGCAAACCGCCTTTGAGCGCCGATCCGTCAGCAAAGTCGCATATGCGGTAGCCTATATGGTGATGATCATCCTGGCGATTAACAGCTTCCATGTCGCCATTGGCTATGCCAGGGATGCTATCGGGGCCATGATTGACTTCATGATGGCGATGATTCCGCTGCTCCTCACTCTGCTTGCTTCGATGGGCAGCATCGTAACCGTGTCAGTCATGCATCCGTTGATCATATTTATGATTCATACCGTCGGGACAGTCATCTATACCGTGGTTTTTCCGTTGTTGTTTTTCTCCGCGGTGCTCCATATTGCCAGTTCCCTGTCGGATCGGTTCAAGGTCACGCAGCTGGCAGATCTGCTCCGCAACCTCGGTGTCGGTCTGCTGGGCGTCTTGCTCACGGTGTTCTTGGGCGTCATCTCGATCAGAGGGGCTACGGGAGCTGTGACCGACGGGGCGGCCATCAAGACGGCCAAGTTCCTGACCGGCAATTTCGTACCGGTTGTCGGAAGGATGTTCTCGGAGGCGACAGACACCGTTCTCTCCGCATCGCTGCTGCTCAAGCATGCGGTCGGCATCGCCGGCGTGGTCATCCTGTTATTCCTCTGCGTCTTTCCGGCGATCAAGATTCTGACGCTCGCACTTATCTATAATGTTGCGGCGGCGGTGCTGCAGCCGCTCGGCGAGAGTCCGATCATCACCTGCCTGCAGACGATCGGCAAATCCATGATCTATGTGTTTGCTGCCTTAGCAGCGGTCAGTCTCATGTTCTTCCTGGCGGTCACGATCATCCTAACGGCCGGCAATGCAGCAATCATGGCCAGATGAAGCAAAGCTGCCTAACAAGGTAAGGGGGGGAAGCATGGCTTGGCTTGCAGAGTGGCTCAGACAGATTATCGCGATCATCCTGCTGGCAGGCATCATCGAACTGCTCTTGCCTAGTAATGCTTATCAGCGTTATGTCCGACTGGTGATCGGCTTGTTCATCCTGCTGGCGCTGCTCTCGCCGATTCTCAGTCTGCTCCAGGGTGAGTTTGGCAGCCGGCTCGAGCAGGGAATCCGCAGCTGGCAAGGCTTGGATAGCGCGATGCTGGCGGGAGATGCCGATTCCCTGGCAGCTGTCAATCGTCAAGCCGAGCTGCTCCGCGAACAGCAGCAAGAGCAGGCAGCCGGTCTAGCCGCAACCAAGGTGGCAGAGGAGATGAAGCAGGAGATCTCCCGGCGCAGCGGCGCCCCAGTAACGCGAGTTGATGTCATACTGGCAGCTGACAGCCGCGCCGGATATTGGCGGATCGAAAGCGTCGCGGTTGCGCTGTCGGGCAACCCCTCACGCGAGGAGACGCCTTCTGATATAGCCGTCCGGCAGCCGCCGCCAGTCGAGCCGGTAGCCGTGGAGGTATGGCTCGGAGGGGAGGCGAGCCCTCCTGCCGCTCCTACAGGCGGCGAAGCCGGGGCGCAATGGCAGCAAACGGTCAGATTGATCCTTGAAGAAGGATGGGGCGTGAGCGGCGAGTCGGTCATCGTCAGACAGGCGGACAGCGAGTAGGAGATGCCGGAAGGGGGAGGAGAGCAGGTGGCCAAATGGCTGGACCAGATAGAAGCAATGGTGGGGGGAGGCCCTACAGGTCCGAAGCGGGTCCGTACCTTGCGGTGGCTCCTGCTCATCGGTTGTCTGGGCGTCGCGCTGATGATCATCCAATCGTTTGTTAATTTCGAAGATGTCGCCCCGACCGTCGATCAGCCGCCGGTTGCGGAGGTCGCGCCTGATCCTGTGCTGGGACCGGCGCGCGAGGAGTCCGAATCGATCTTTGCGGCTATCGAGCGGCCGCTGGAGCAGCGGCTCCAAGAAATACTGGAGAAGATCGTCGGGGTGGGGACGGTCGATGTGCTGGTCACCATTGATTCTACGGAAGAAACCGTCGTGCAGCGCAATCAGAAGGAATCAGAGCAGATCACCGATGAAACCGATCGAAATGGCGGCAAACGTCATGTGGCCTCAACGACAACGGACGGGCAAGTCGTGCTGTATGAGGTCGAAGGCGAAAAACGACCCTTCGTCACGAAAACGATCAAGCCGCGCATCCGCGGTATCCTCATCGTTGCTCGGGGAGCGGAGGATCCGACTGTCCGCGGTCTGCTGATGGAGGCAGTCCAGCGCGGGGTCCAGGTTCCGGCCCACCGGATATCCGTTGTCCCGAGCAAGCAGCCCTAATCTTTGATCCTAAGTATAAAAAGGAAGGTGGATAATCCATGAATACAAAACGCCAAACGATTTGGCTGGTCTCCATGCTCTCCCTGATGGTCATTCTCTCTGCCTATTACCTCTTCACAGAAGACAGCACGCCGACAGATCATCTCACGGATGCCGGGGGGATCACCGATATCGTACTCGGTGACGGAGCCAAGGAAGCCGCTGCCGGCGGCGGGACGGAAGGCGCGATGGAAGAGATCATCGTCACCGATGTAGAACGTCTGGGCGACCAGGAGAGCTCCAGCGCGCCTGATGACGCCGGACCGACGGACCAGGAGGTGCTGAGCATGCTCAAAGAGCAGGAAGCATCTGCTGCGGCGAGCGATTACTTTGCCCAGCAGCAATACCTCCGGGCCGAGACGCTCAGGGAGGATGTGGACCGTCTCTATAGTATCGTCACAGACATGAGCCAGTCGCCGGAGACGGCTTCTGAAGCGATGATCCAGCTTGAAGGCATCCAACAGGAGGATGAAAAAATAACCGGGCTTGAGGAAGAGCTGAGCAGCGAGTTCAGCAAAGTGGCTATTACGCCGGAACAGGATAAATACAAGGTAGTGGTGCAGAGTCAGAACCTGGAGAGAAGCCAGGCTGCGAGCATCATCGACAAGGTGATGCGGACACTCGATATCTCTGCGGAGCACGTCTCGGTCCAGTTCATCCAGTAATAGGAAGCACCAGATATCCCGCATGGCTCATGGGCCTGGCGGGATATTCGCATTTCAAATCGCCGGGCCAAATTATGACTCGTTTCTCAAAATGGGTTGTGATATAATACTAACGTTATGTGCGAGGCGGGCCCATCGTGAGGGCGGGCGCTTCACAACTGCTAAGGAGTGAATAAACGATGTTCAAACTGAGCGAGATTAAAGAGCTGATCAAATTGGTTGATCAGACCTCTGTACAGGAACTCGAGCTAGAAAACGAAGGAGCGCGTCTGCTCATTCGCAAACCGGGCAAAACCGAAGTGGTGAATATCCAGAGCGCACCGATTACCCATACATATACACAGCCGGCGATCCAGCCGACTGCTCCTCAGACTGGCGCGCCTGCTGCCGATCAACCAGCAGCGCCTGCTGCACCGGCGATTGCCGACAATCTGCACAAAATTGTCTCTCCGATGGTCGGCACGTTTTATCGCGCTTCTTCACCGGACAACCCTCCATTCGTCCAGGCAGGCGATCGCGTGAACGAGAAGACGGTGGTTTGTATTCTGGAAGCGATGAAGCTGATGAATGAGCTCGAAGCCGAAGTGCGCGGAGAGATTGTCGAAATCCTGGTGGAGAACGGCCAGCTGGTGGAGTTCGGACAGCCGCTGTTCCTGGTCAAACCGGAGTAACTTAGTCTCTCGAAAGGGGTTCGAAGGGTGGAATTTCAAAAAATACTGATCGCTAACCGCGGCGAAATCGCTGTGCGGATCATTCGCGCCTGCCGCGAGCGCGGCATCGCCACTGTAGCGGTATACTCCGAAGCGGACCGCGATTCGCTTCATGTCAGGCTGGCGGACGAGGCATACTGTATCGGTCCGACAGCTACCAAAGACAGCTACCTTAATCTCACCAATATTATGAGTGTCGCTACCTTGACCGAATGCGACGCCATCCATCCCGGATACGGTTTCCTCGCAGAAAATGCCAACTTCGCCGAAATCTGCGAATCCTGCAATATTACCTTTATCGGTCCGTCGCCGGATGCTATCAGCCGGATGGGGGACAAGTCGGTAGCCAAGCAGACAATGAAGGAAGCCGATGTACCGATCATCCCCGGCTCGGACGGGCTGATCGACGATCTGGAAGATGCGGTCCGGATCGCTGGCGAGATCGGCTACCCGATCATCATCAAGGCGACTGCGGGCGGCGGAGGCAAAGGCATCCGGATCGCCGAGGACGAAGCTTCGCTGATCCAGCAGATCACCACTGCGCAGCAGGAAGCCTTGAATAACTTTGGCAATGCCGGCGTCTATCTGGAGAAATATCTAACGGGCATGAAGCATGTCGAGATCCAGATCATCGCGGACAAGCATGGCAATGCGGTACACTTGTTCGAGCGCGATTGTTCGATCCAGCGCCGACGCCAGAAGCTCATCGAAGAAGCGCCTTGTCCGGTTATGTCGCCGGCGCTGCGTGAACGAATGGGAGAGGCTGCTGTACGTGCAGCGCTCGCTGTCGACTACTCCGGCGCGGGCACGCTGGAGTTCCTGCTCGGACCAGACGGCAATTTTTACTTCATGGAGATGAACACACGCATCCAGGTGGAGCATCCGGTGACGGAGATGATCACCGGCATCGATCTGATCAAGGAGATGATTGCGGTTGCTGAAGGCAAGCCGCTCTCCTTCCGTCAAGAGGATGTCAAGATCAACGGCTGGTCGATCGAATGCCGGATCAATGCGGAGGATCCCGAGCGTAATTTCATGCCGTCTGCCGGCAAGATCGGTTTTTATCTCCCGCCGGGCGGGCTGGGCGTCCGTGTAGACAGTGCTGCTTACCCCGGATACACGATTACGCCGCATTATGATTCCATGATTGCCAAGCTGATCGTTTGGGGCGCTACCCGCGAGGAAGCCTTTGCGACGATGAAGCGGGCCTTGTCCGAGTTTGCCATCGAAGGCATCCGCACGACGATCCCGTTTCATCTCAAGCTGCTCAATCACCCCAAGGTTATCAAGGGCAATTTCGATATCAAATTTCTTGAAGAGCATGATCTTAGCGAGCCTGTGGAGACCGGTCGGGAAGCTGATTCCGACAATTAGACGAGTTTGTCATAATTCTTGGCAAATGGTATAGTATAGAGAATAAGAAGCGGATAAGCTCTGCGTGAAATCTGGCGGACGGTTCCGCATTTTATGGGAGGTGTAGATTCTAAATGAGTACGATTGCTGCGGACTATGAGAAAACCGATATGGGAACGATTCAAATTGCACCTGAAGTCATCGAAGTGATCGCCGGTCTGGCGACAATCGAGGTGCCCGGCGTGGCCGGGATGAGCGGCGGCTTTGCCGGCGGCATCGCCGAATTGCTGGGACGCAAAAACCTCTCCAAAGGCGTCAAGGTGGAAGTGGGACAGCGTGAAGCGGCAATCGACGTCTCCATCATCGTAGAATACGGTAATCGGATTCCGGATATTGCCTCCGAGATCCAGCAGAGCGTCAAGCGTTCCATAGAGACCATGACCGGGCTGCTGGTCGTCGAAGTGAACGTCCATATCCATGACGTTCATTTCAAAGCGGCCGAGAAGATCGAGGACGAAGAAGTGGCCCACAACCGATTGAAGTAACCCCATCACTTCGTGATTAAAAGCGGACTTTTGAACCACCTCTTAAGGACCCCCCTCGTGAAGGGCTTGCCAGCTCGGCACCAGGGGGGCTTTTCAATGAATATGAGATGGAAAAGCGCGTCCGAAGCAGGATAGCAAGGCGTAGTCGTCAAAGGAGGCAGACGGTTGATCAAAATTGTGGACAGGCTTCTTCTATTTATATACAGTCTCATCATCGGCTCGCTGTCCGTTATAATCTTGGCGCTGGGGGCGCGTTGGATTCCCCAGTCGGTGACGAACGCATGGGTCAGGGAGCTGTATGGCAGTCAGATCTGGCTGCCGGCGACTTTGATCGCCTCGTCGCTGGTTGTGTTCCTGATCAGCCTTCGTTTCTTCTATGTCTCCGTCAAGCGGGGCAATGCCTCGGTGCCGTCTATCGATCAACGGACGGAGTACGGGGATATCCGAATCTCCATGGAGACAGTAGAGAATCTGGCACTCAAAGCGGCGGGCAAGCAGCGCGGTGTCAAGGACCTCAAAGCGAGGATCCGCATTGTCGAGGCCGGTCTGGAAATCATGCTGCGCGCGATCGTGGACGGCGAGAGCTCGATCCCGGCATTGACGGAAGATATCCAGCGGTCGGTCAAGGACCATGTTGAAGAAGTGACCGGTATCCCCGTGGCGGATGTGACGGTATACGTCGCCAACATCATCCAGACCCAGACCTTCAAGAGTCGTGTGGAATAGGGGTGGTGAAGCCGATGTGGAGGGAATACTGGCTACAGTACCGGGGACGGATCGCGGGAATGGCGATCGCGGTGTTCCTGGGGATGATCTATTTGGTCGCAGGGTTCTGGGACATGCTGTTCGTTGCGCTGCTGCTGTGGATCGGCTACTATTTCGGCAAGCAGAAGGACGAAGCCGCCCCGCCTATGATTCCCTGGGGACGAATAACGGACTGGCTGACTGATCGGTGGCGCTGGTTCAAATAGACCCTGTGATTTCCTCCTTCCGCTTGCCGGTGCTGTGTGCCGGGCTGCAGCTGAAGGAGGGAGTCATAGGTTTTTTTGGGATTGGAAAAGCACCTAATACAACATTTCGACCAACCAAGGAGGTTCCATGAAAAGGAGACTGGCTCGAGAAATCGCGATACAAAGCTTATATCAGATGGAAATGAATGATGTGAACACTGCCGATGCTGTGGACATGCTGATAGAAGAAGCGGCACAGGAAAACGAAATCGGTGCTGACACTGGAGAAGTGGACAAAATCGATGCCTATGTGCGCGAATTGGTCGGAGGGGTAACCGGTCATCGGCAGGCTATCGACGACTTGCTGCAGCAGTTTCTGACCGGGTGGCAGGTCGACCGGCTCTCCAGAGTGGACCGCCAGGTGCTGCGTCTGGCATGTTATGAGATGGTTTATCGCGATGATGTGCCGCCCAAAGCCGCGCTTAATGAAGCGATCGATCTGGCCAAGCATTTCGGAACCGACGATTCCGGCAAATTCGTCAACGGCGTACTTGGCAAGCTGCTGGGAGCGCTGGATCAGTTGAAGCAAAATTCTGGCGACACTTCCGCCACCTAACGAGAGGAGACTGGACATGAGCGCACAACGAATCGAAGGCAAGACGATATCCGGCAATATCCGTGAAGAGATCAAACAGGAGGTCGAACAGCTCCGCAGTCAAGGCGTCACTCCGGGGCTGGCAGTCGTATTGGTAGGAGACGATCCGGCTTCGCGTGTCTACGTCGGCAGCAAAGACAGGGCTTGTCAGGAGCTGGGGCTGTACTCGGAAGTGCACAGGCTCCCGGAAGATACGCCGCAGGGGGAATTGCTGGCGCTGATCGACCGACTGAACACCCAATCGACGATCCACGGCATCCTCGTGCAGCTGCCGCTGCCGGCTCATATCGATGAAAAAGCGGTCATCGATGCTATTGCCGTGGAGAAAGATGTAGATGGATTTCATCCGGTAAGCACCGGCAATCTTGTCATCGGCGACGACAGTCTGCTGCCATGTACGCCTGCCGGCTGCATCGAACTCCTGAAGCGCTCGGGCGTGGAGATTGCAGGCAAGCACGCCGTCGTCATCGGCCGCAGCAATATCGTGGGCAAGCCAGTGGCTATGCTGCTCCTGCGTGAGAATGCGACGGTGACGATCTGCCACTCCCGTACGGTAGGCATGGCTGATATCGCCAGGACGGCGGATATTCTGGTCGTGGCAATCGGCAGGGCCAAGGCGATCGACAAATCGTATATCAAGCCGGGTGCTGCAGTTATCGACGTCGGCATCAATCGTCTGGAGAACGGCAAGCTAGCCGGGGATGTAGACTATGACGACGTGCTGGAGACTGCGGGGTTGATCACTCCAGTACCGGGAGGCGTCGGACCGATGACGATCACGATGCTGCTGGGCAATACCCTCAAAGCCGCCAAGCGGCTTCACGGCATCGGAGAGTGATCCCATGGCTGAACAGCCGCGGATCTACTCCATCAAGGAGCTGAACCGTTATATCCGAATGAAGCTCGAATCGGACAAGCTGCTTTCCGATGTATGGCTGCGGGGCGAGATCTCCAACTTCACCCACCATTCCAGCGGACATATGTACTTCACGCTGAAGGATAAAGACAGCCGATTGAAATGCATCATGTTCAGTTCTCACAACCAACGTCTCCCCTTCATTCCCAAGGAAGGAATGAAGGTGATGGCGCGGGGCAACGTATCGGTCTATGAACGGGACGGCAATTACCAATTTTATGCAACCCAGATGCAGCCGGACGGTCTTGGCAGCCTGTATCTTGCTTTTGAGCAGCTGAAACTAAAGCTCGAGGGCGAGGGACTGTTCGAAGCCAGCCGCAAGCGAACTCTGCCTTTATATCCGCGGGCGATCGGAGTGGTCACTTCATCCACGGGCGCGGCGGTCAGAGACATCCTGATTACGCTGCAGCGGCGCTATCCGGTCGTGCCTGTGCTCGTCGTGCCGGTGCTTGTACAAGGCAAGGGTGCTGCGCCATCGATTGTACGGGCGATTGAGCTGTTGAACCGGCTCGGTGAAGCGGATGTGCTGATCGTCGGCCGCGGCGGCGGTTCATTGGAGGAGCTGTGGGCCTTTAATGAGGAGAGCGTTGCACGGGCGATCGCGGGTTCAGCGATTCCGGTTATATCGGCAGTGGGCCATGAGACGGATTATACGATCGCCGATTTTACGGCCGACCTGAGAGCCGCGACTCCAACAGCAGCTGCGGAACTTGCCGTCCCTCATCAGGCTGAGCTTCGGCAGCAGCTGATCCGCTTGGAACAGCGGCTGCAGCAATCGCTGCGCAGCAGACTGGAACAGGAGAAGCAGCGGCTGGACCGCATCCGGCGGTCGCCGCTGTTCCTGCATCCGCGCCGTTATCTGCTGGAGCCGGCCGAGCGTCTGGATCGGCTGAGAGAACAGTTGGTTCAACGAACGATGCGCCGCGTGAGCGGAGCCGGAGAACGACTTGGGCGGACAAGGGCCCGTCTGTCGGGCCAACACCCAGGAGCCCAGACGGTATTTGCCGGCAAGCGTCTGGCTGCGCTGCAGCGACAGCTGGAACAGAGCATGACTGGTATCGCAAGGATGCGCCGCGTGCAGCTGCAAGGCGTGATCCGGGGATTGGATGCCTTAAGCCCTCTCAAAGTCATGGCCCGCGGATATAGTCTGGTCTATGACGAGAGTCAGGAACGGCTGATCCGTTCAATAACGGATGTCCAGCCCGGTGACATGGTGCACGTCAACTTGTCCGACGGCAAGCTGGAATGTCATGTGTGGTCGATGAAAGGAGCGGAGGATAAAGATGGAAGAAAGTGAAAAAACCATTAGTTTCGAGGAAGCGATGGAGCAGCTGGAATCAATCGTAACTCGGCTGGAATCTGGCGATGTGCCGCTGGAGACAGCCATTGAGCTGTTCCAGGATGGCATGAAGCTCTCGCAGCTGTGCGGAAGCAAGCTGGAGCAGGTAGAGCGGCGTATCGAGGCGCTGATCGAAACGGAGGACGGCTTGCGGCGGCAGCCGTTTGAGGGCTCAGGCGAGATTAGAGGAGAAGAGGCGTGAAGCAGCTGATGACCATACGTGATTATATAGCAGAACAGGCTCAGGCAGTAGAACAAGCGCTCAGCGTGATCATTCCTGCCGATTGGGATATCCCGAAGCCGCTGCGCGAATCCATGATGTATTCGATCACCGCAGGCGGCAAGCGTCTGCGGCCGATTCTGGTACTTGCTGCAGCACATGCCGCCAGCGGTATCGAAGAGGCGGAGCGGGCGGCGATGCCGGTGGCCTGCGCGATCGAGCTGATCCACACCTACTCGCTCGTCCATGACGACCTGCCGGCGATGGATGACGACGATTACCGCAGAGGCAAGCCAACCAATCACAAAGTGTATGGCGAAGCAATGGCCGTGCTAGCCGGCGATGCGCTGCTTACGCACGCCTTTCATTCCGTCACCAGAGCAACCGAACATGAGCTCGTAACCGTCGAAGCGGCACTTGCGATCACCCGCGATCTGGCCTATTATGCAGGCGCAGCAGGGATGGTCGGCGGACAAGCGGCTGATATACTCGGAGAACAGGGCGTCACGGCATTGTCTGATCTGGAGTATATCCACCTCCACAAGACGAGCGACCTGATCGCGTTTTCCTTGCTCGCGGGAGGCCGTGTCGGCGGTGCCGAGACGCAGCAGCTTGAAGCGCTTGAGGCATTTGGCCGCAAGCTTGGACTGGCATTTCAGATTCAGGACGATATCCTTGATCTGGTGGGAGACGAGCAAAAGCTCGGCAAAAAAACGAACAGCGACGTGGCGCAAAAGAAAGTAACCTACCCGTATCTGCTCGGATTGGACAAGAGCAAAGAACTGGTCGAGCAGCTTACTTCCGAGGCCAAGCAGAGTCTGGAGATCGCGAAACTTCCCGAGCCTGCGCGACTCGAGGAAATCGCCGATTATCTGATGCAGCGCGACCATTAACGACAAGGTTCTAAACGGTCGGATTGGGTTTATATATAGATGTGTGCTATAATAGCTGAAAAAGTTACACGTTCATGGACAACAGTGTTTTCAGTCCAGGAAAGCGAGGAAAACACGTGCTGCTGGAACAAATTTGCGAACCAAAGGATTTAAAGACGCTGTCGATGGAACAGCTGGAAAGCCTGGCACAGGAAATTAGACAATTCTTGATCGAGAAGCTGTCTGCGACGGGCGGTCATCTGGCCCCTAATCTAGGCGTAGTAGAGCTCACGCTTGCCATGCACTATCTGTATGACAGTCCTCGAGATAAATTCATCTTTGACGTGGGGCACCAGTCGTACGTGCATAAGATATTGACTGGACGGATGGACCGGTTTGACACCCTGCGCCAATACAAAGGTCTGTGCGGCTTCGTCAAGCGGGCGGAGAGCGAGCATGATGTCTGGGAAGCCGGGCACAGCAGTACTTCACTGTCTGCGGCGATCGGGATGGCGATGGCCCGCGACCTCAAAGGGGAAGACCACAGGGTCGTGGCTGTTATCGGCGACGGAGCGCTGACGGGCGGCATGGCGCTGGAAGCGCTCAATCATATCGGCCATGAGCAGCGGAAGATGATTGTCGTGCTCAATGACAACGAGATGTCGATTGCCCCTAACGTCGGCGCCATCCATAACTATCTCGGCAAAATCCGTTCCGACAAGACCTATAAGAAGGCCAAGGAGGAGCTGCAGTATCTGCTCAACAAAATCCCCGCCATCGGGGGCAAGCTGGCCAAGACCGCAGAGCGGGTCAAGGATAGTCTGAAATATATGGTCGTATCCGGCGTTTTGTTCGAAGAGTTCGGGCTCACTTATCTTGGTCCGGTGGACGGACACGATCTGCAGAAGCTGGAAGAAGCATTCATGCAGGCGAACAACGTCAATGGGCCTGTGCTGCTGCATGTGCTGACAACCAAAGGCAAAGGCTATAAGCCAGCCGAAGCGGATTCGCATACGTGGCATGGCATATCGCCCTACAAGATCGAGTCCGGGCAGGTGCTGAAGGCTGTCGGACCGCCGATGTACACGCAAGTATTCGGAGACGCGCTGATCGAGCTGGCGGAGCAGGATGAGCGTATCGTTGCTGTTACCCCGGCGATGCCGGGAGGTTCCGGACTGCTGAAGTTCGCCGACCGTTTCCCGGGGCGGATGATCGATGTCGGAATCGCGGAGCAGCATGCGGCGACGATGTCTGCGGCGCTGGCTATGGAAGGGCTTAAACCGGTATTCGCTGTCTATTCGACGTTCCTTCAACGGGCATACGACCAGGTGGTCCATGATATCTGCCGTCAGAATCTTAACGTTGTATTTGCTATCGACCGGGCCGGTTTTGTAGGTCCTGACGGGGAGACCCATCACGGCGTCTTTGATATCGCATTCCTGCGTCACGTGCCTAATCTGGTGCTGATGATGCCAAAGGATGAGAATGAATTGCGTCATATGATGAAGACGGCACTGGCCTATGACGGTGGTCCAATCGCTGTCCGGTATCCCCGGATCAACGGGACGGGCGTGGAGATGGACAAGGAGATGACTCCGATCCCGATCGGCACCTGGGATGTAGTCCGCGACGGCGACTCCGCAGTGATCATCGCGGTCGGCCCGATGCTGCAGATTGCCGACGAAGCGGCTGAGCTGCTAAAACATAACGGGCTGAGTATCCGTGTAATCAATGCCCGCTTCATCAAACCGTTCGACCAGGATATGCTGCTGCAGCTTGCCTCCGAAGGCCAGCGTGTCGTCATACTCGAAGAGGGCTCGCAGCAAGGCGGACTTGGCAGCGCGGTGCTCGAATTCTACTCGGAGCGCGATATTCATGATATGGCCGTACGCATCGTGGGTATCCCGGATGAATTCATCGAGCACGGATCGATCAAGGAGCAACGGCGGGATGCGGGGCTTACCGGCGAGCGGGTGGCATCTGAGCTGATCAAGCTGTTGCCCCGACAACACAAGAGCGCTTCAACCCAGTAACCGGCAGGAGAACGATGATGACGACTGCAAAAACAATGAAAGAACGAATCGATCTGCTCTTAGTTGAACAGGGCTTCTATGAGAGCCGCGAGAAAGCAAAAGCGGCGCTTATGGCCGGATTGGTGCTGGCCGACGGCGAGCGGATCGAAAAAGCGGGCACAAAGGTGTCTAGGACAGCTCAACTGACGGTGAAGGGCGCTGTTCATCCCTATGTCAGCCGGGGCGGGCTGAAGCTGGAAAAAGCACTACGCCATTTCGGCATTGATCTTGAAGCAAGGACAATGCTGGATATCGGAGCATCGACAGGGGGCTTCACAGACTGCGCCCTGCAGCACGGCGCCGCTTATGTGTATGCCATCGATGTCGGATACAACCAATTGGACTGGTCGCTTCGCCAGGACGAGCGCGTGTGCGTCATGGAGCGGACCAACTTTCGTTACATGAAGCCAGAGGATCTTAAGGGGCCTGCTCCGAGCTTCGCGACGATTGATGTTTCGTTTATTTCGCTCCGGATCATCCTGCCCGCATTGGCCGCGTTGCTCCCTGCCGGCTCAGGTGTGATGGCGCTGATCAAACCCCAATTTGAAGCAGGACGAGAGAAGGTTGGCAAACAAGGTGTCGTACGCGATCCTGTCGTGCACACCCAGGTATTGGAGCACGTCTTGGGATTTGCTGCAGAGCTCGGATTCGCGTTGCAGGGTTTGACGTACTCGCCGATTACCGGCGGAGAAGGCAACATCGAATTTTTAGCTTATTGGCATTGGCAGCCCGGCGAGGCTGGAGCCTCGCCGGGAGCCCAGGAGATAGCTGCGGTGGTGAAAGATGCAGCCAACGTCTTTACGGGGAAGAAAGGCAGCTAGCTGGACGATACATGCGAAGAACGACGATGTGCAATTCCTGCGCATCGTTTTTTTTTTTGGGAGAATGCACACCATATTGTTGCGATGATTTTTAATTTTGGGTATAGCCATCTCGCCAACAATTTGGTACACTGGTAATGAAGCAAACAAATGTTCGTAATTTTTATACAGGATTTTTACTTGCCCGCAGCGAAGTGTATGGTAATCCATTCACGAAAGAGGCGGTGCGGATTGGGCCATATCAGTGACTGGTTTATTATGATTATCGTCGGCATCTTGTTCGTCGTTTGGGTCTATAGGCGGTTTTATATCTGGCTTCACGAACCCGTAGGTTCCCAGCTGATCATGCTGGACGGAGGAGATGAGCCGGATCCTGGCGATGAGAATGTCCGGTTGCTGGAGATTGAAGGCTACACGGTCACTTCTGCCAGGCACCGGGTTCCAGTATCCGTAGAACTGGATGGCGAGATGCTTGGCAGTCGGCTCTATATTGATTATGTTGCTGAGAAGGATAGCGAGTTGTATCTGGTCAAGACAGCAAGGGATCGTATGCCGATAGATTGGACGGGCAGCGGGATCCGCGACCGCCTCCTGGTATACACGCTGCTCGTCCCGTCCAGCAGCGGCGTTCTCTATGTAGATGCGAAGCACCGGCAGATCCGCGTAATCCGGTTCCACGTGAATGAATGACACAGAGAAGAGGGGTGCCGTCCATGAAAGGCTACAGACATATCAAGATCAGGGAACTGATCGGCAGCCACGATATCGAGACCCAGGATGCCCTGGTTGATATGCTCCGCAGCAGCGGGATGCAGGTTACACAGGCTACGGTATCAAGAGATATCAAGGAGCTGCAGCTGATCAAGGTGCCGACCGAATCGGGAAATTACAAATACGCAATGCCTCAGGAACAGCGCTACATACCCATCCATAAGCTGAAGCGGGCTTTGCTGGATCATTTCGTCCACATTGATTACACCGATCATCTGGTCGTTATGAAGAGTCTTCCAGGCACGGCTAATGCCTTTGGATCTTTGATTGATAACATGGAATGGGAAGAAATTATGGGGACCATTTGCGGCGATGATACGATTCTGATCATTTGCCGGAATACAGAATACAGCCGCGAGGTTGTAGATCGCATTGTTGCCCTGATGAACCAAGAGACTTGAGGATAAGCGTAGTGAAGACGTCAACAGAAATGAAGTAAAGGAGAGGTTAAACATGCTTCGGGAATTGTCCATACGCAATCTGGCGGTAATCGAACACGTAGTCGTCGGTTTTCATAAAGGCTTTCATGTACTGACAGGGGAGACCGGCGCAGGCAAATCTATTCTGATCGACGCGCTGGGATTGATCGCCGGCGGCCGCAGCTCAACAGAGATGGTGCGCCATGGCTGCGATAAGGCAGAGATCGAAGCCATGTTCGACCTCTCTGAGACCCATCCGGTATGGTCGGTGCTGTCCGGTCTAGGCATCGCCGCCGATCCGCAAGAGATGCTGATTATCCGCAGGGAGGTATCTGCCCAAGGGAAGAGCATCTCCCGTATCAACGGTCAGATCGTCAATCTGAGTATGCTGCGCGAGACTGGTGAGTGTCTGATCAATCTCCACGGCCAACATGAGCATCAGTCGCTGATCAAGACCGAGAAGCATTTGGAGTGGTTAGATCTTTATGCCGGCAGTCCGCTCATGGAGAAGAAACGATCATACCAGCAAGCATACCGAAAGCACCTGCAGATACGAACAAGGCTGCGAGAGCTCGAAGAGAACGCACGGCAGAACATGCAGATGTTGGACCTGTACAAGTTCCAGATGGAGGAGATTGCCAGCGCAGCACTGATTGTAGGCGAAGATGAATCATTACTGGAAGAGAAACGCAAACTAACGCATGCAGAGAAAAGAATGGACTATGCTTCCGAAGCTTATTCACTTTTACAAGCTGGAGGCGCACTGGAGTCGCTTGGAGCCGCCGTTGCCCGGCTGGAAGACATCCGCACATATGATCAAGTCGTGTTGGATCCGCTGGTGGAGCAGCTTCAATCGGCTTATTATCAGGCGGAGGATGCTGCCTTCCAGCTTCGCAGCTATCGTGACAGCATCGAAGCCGACCCGGAGCGTCTTGCTGCCATCGAAGAACGATTAGATCTGATCCACAGTTTAAAGCGCAAGTACGGAGAGGGCATCCCGGATATCCTTGCGTACTTGGAGAAGATCACTGCGACTGCAGACAAGCTGGAGAATAGGGACGAGTATATCAAGCAGCTGCGTGCGGAAGAACAGGCGGCTTTTGATACGGCGATGGCTCAGGCGGTGACACTTTCCGGTCTGCGCCGTCATGCGGCAGTGCGCTTGGCTGAAGCGATCGAGTCGGAACTCCAGCATCTCCAAATGGGAAGGACAGCATTTTGCGTACAGCTCGATCAGCTGCGTGACGGCGAAGCGTTGCGGTTGACGGCACAAGGCGCTGATGAAGCGGTATTTATGATAGCTCCCAACCCCGGTGAACCGCTAAAAGCATTGAACAAGATTGCTTCTGGCGGAGAGATGTCGCGAATCATGCTGGCATTGAAGGCAATTTTTGCAGGGATTGATCTCGTGCCGGTACTCGTGTTCGACGAAGTGGATACCGGTGTCAGCGGACGCGCAGCCCAGGCGATTGCCGAGCGGATGTCGGCGCTGTCAGAGCGGTGCCAAGTGTTTTCGATTACCCATCTGCCTCAGGTCGCCTGTATGGCGGATCACCATTACGAGATCTGCAAGAACATTATCGAAGAACGAACATCGACATCGGTCACCGAATTGCAGATCAAGAAGCGTATCGAAGAACTTGCCAGAATGCTCGGCGGCGTCGAAGTAACCGAGAAGACCAGACATCATGCACAGGAAATGCTGGATCTTGCAAGCAGACAAAAAGGCGCGTAACCGAGCCATTTCGGGAATGTTTTGTAGGACATAAAAGGGTGTTGGCGGGGTTACCTTATAGGTACGCCATTGGCGGTGTCCGCACCGTCATGCGATGGAACCATAGGGAGCGTGAAACCATTGAACTCCAGTCAACGAAAGCGATGGATCGGTCTGGCATTAGCTCTCATCGTTTGCCTGATCGGGCTTTCCTCCCCTTTTCAACATTTTGCATCTTTTCCGAATGAGCTGCGCTTATTCACCGGTCAACTGACACAGCTCAATTATGCGATGCCTGTGCATGCACAATTGACGGTTGATCCTGATGTCGTCCGCGTGAACGGTTCAACAGACCGTTCGGTTCAAGTGAATCTGAATCGTCCGCTTGCACTGGAGCCGCATGGGAGCGGGCAGACCTTTATGACCCTGAAATTATTCGGTAAGATCCCCTTTAAAACCGTCAAGGTCAACGTCGTTCCGGATCTGAAAGTCATCCCTGGCGGTCAGACCATTGGTGTTAAGGTAAAATCTGCAGGCATCATGGTTGTCGGACATCATCAGGTTGCAGCATCACAGCAGAAGTTGTCCCCCGGAGAAGCAGCGGGGATCCACGTAGGCGATCTGATCGTTAAAGTTAACGGCATCCACCTGAACGAAGTCGCCAAAGTTGCTGAAGTAGTAAAAAAGGCAGGAACGGCTGGTAAACCGCTGGATCTCATCATCAAGCGCAAGAATGAACTCATCAACAAACAGCTGATGCCGGTATTTGATATTGAAGACCAAGCTTGGCGGTTAGGGTTATATATTAGGGATTCTGCCGCTGGCGTTGGCACGTTAACCTTTTACGCACCCGATCAAGGTGTCTACGGTGCTTTGGGCCATGTTATTACCGATATGGATACCCAGTCTCCAATCGAGGTCGGAGATGGTCAGATCGTCCAATCCAATGTGACTTCAATCAATAAGAGCCAGCATGGAGAACCCGGAGAGAAACGCGCACACTTCTTGAGAGACAGCAAAATACTCGGCAACGTGAAACGGAATACTGCATTCGGCATCTTCGGACAAATGAGCGAATTGCCATCTCACAGTTATGATACCAAACCAGTACCGATTGCATTCGCAGAAGAAGTAAAGGAAGGGCCAGCGGAGATCCTTACCGTGTTGGATGGTCAAAAAGTAGAACGATTTAAGATTGAGATTGCCCATGTCTCTAAACAGGCAGCTCCGGCTACCAAAGGAATGGTCATCAAAGTCGTGGATAAGACGCTGATCGAGAAAACCGGCGGTATCGTCCAAGGCATGTCAGGCAGCCCGATTCTTCAAAACGGCAAACTCATCGGTGCAGTGACTCATGTATTCGTCAATGATCCATCATCCGGGTACGGCTGCTTCATCGAATGGATGCTTCAGGATGCTGGGGTATTGCTCAGTCCCAACCCACCCAAACTCAAGGCGAGCTAGCTGCCGCCTTGAGTTTATTTTTATTGACTCATTGTCGAAAAACAATGAATGATTTCGAATGATCCCGACTTTTGCAGCAAAATATTAATTATAAAGGATTAAGAAAAAAAAATAAAGAAAAATAATTTTCGACAGAAGGATTTCGATGGCCGGTGTCGAAATCGTGTAGTACAAGCAGATCTGGTTAGTATCGATTTTATCGGTAGCTGAGAGGCCAATATCTGTAAATATTGTTCTAGATTATAGGTTTGTACAAAACCAGATGTTAAAGGGAGGACCAACCATTGCAAAAAGTTGAAGTTCTACTGGCGGATGATAATCGGGAATTTACCAATCTGTTATCGGAGTATATTTCTGAACAAGAAGACATGGTTGTCACGGGAATTGCTTATAACGGCGAAGAAGTCCTTCGTCAATTGGAGGAGATGAATAAGGTACCGGATGTCTTGATTCTTGATATTATCATGCCTCACCTGGATGGTCTGGGTGTTCTCGAACGTCTCCGTGAACTGAATCTCCAGACGACGCCAAAGATTATTATGCTGACCGCCTTCGGTCAAGAGAACATTACACAAAAAGCAGTGCAGCTTGGGGCCTCTTACTACATTTTGAAACCGTTCGATATGGAAATTCTTGCGAACCGAATACGCCAGCTGGTCGGCAATGCTTCTGTAACGTCGACGTCTGCGTTTAGCAGCAGCATTCCCAAATCCAATGTGGTTCCTTTGGCCAAAGGAAAAAACTTGGACGCCAATATTACCAGTATCATCCATGAAATCGGTGTGCCCGCTCATATTAAAGGTTATCAGTACCTGAGGGAAGCCATCACAATGGTATACAACAATATCGAGATCTTGGGAGCGATTACTAAAACACTCTACCCGGCAATCGCCGAGAAGTTCAAAACGACCCCATCCCGCGTTGAACGAGCCATTCGTCATGCGATTGAAGTCGCTTGGACGCGAGGCAACATCGATAGTATCAGTCACCTGTTCGGTTATACAATCAACATCAGCAAATCCAAACCGACCAACTCCGAGTTTATCGCGATGGTGGCTGACAAGCTGAGAATTGAACATAAAGTGTCTTGAAAGAGTTAGAAGTTTTTAAATGATTTGTAAGCCGTCTGATCAGGAATCCGGGATGGTTCTCCGGGTTCCTTTTTTTATTTTATCCTTCCTAACAAAACCTATAATTACCTAAGCAAAATCTAAACTTCTTCAATTTCATCCGGCAGCCAATTGAGGTATACTAATTGAAAGCGGTTACCTTCGAGGAGGGACAACCATGTTTAAAGTTGTATTGGTGGATGATGAAATCTACGCCAGGCAAGGACTCAAGCAATTTGCGGATTGGAACAAACACGGATTCGATATCGTTGCCGAGGCCGCCAACGGGGAAGAAGCGCTTCATATCATTGAACAAACCTCGCCGGATCTTGTCGTAACTGATATTCGGATGCCGGAGTTAGACGGGCTGGAGCTTATCCAGGCTGTCAAAGATCAAAAAAAAGCAAGTCCTATCTTTGTCATTGTCAGCGGCTATAATGATTTCAAATATGCACAGCAAGCAGTTCGATTCGGTGTGGAAGACTTTATACTGAAGCCGATCGATGAAGACGAAATGGAACAACTATTGTCCAAGTTGAACCTTATCTTGACCGAGCAGCGAGAGGATCGGGCAGAGAGAGAGCGCCAGCAGTATCAATTTTACCTGGAACAGGTGATGATCGGCAGAATGCCTGCAAGCATGACGAAGGACGCTGAGATCACATTGAGACTGACTGGAGCCGAGACACGTTATATCGAGGTGGAGTTCAATAACTGCCATACCCGGCCAGGAAGTGGATGTCATGAAGAAGTGGCTGCCGAGACCATTGGCCAGCTCTGCCATCCTGCAGTGCCTTATATCCACAAGAGACAATCAGGAGTTTATGCGTTATTGATTAATGATTCAGCAGTGGAATCTGTAGGATGGCATACTTATCTAGTGACTCTCCACACGAGGCTAAAGGAAACATTGGGCGATCACATCTACCTTTATGCCGGTAAGGCAGTGCGGGATATAACCGGACTTCATGAATCCTACCGCAGCGTTATTCAGATGAGAGCATTCAAGTACGCGGTTCCGGGCAGCATGCCCTTTTTGTATGAAGAGCTGCAATCGATCCCTTTGCAATACAGTGACATCGAGGATCGACTATTTGGCCGCCTGATGGAAGCGATGGAGGAGCAGGAAGCAGTAGCGGCGCAGCAGACTCTGGATGAGATTTTCCTGCAATTTCAAGAGCAGCGATTTGCTGAGTCGGCTGTGAACCGTGCGGTATCCCGGTTGGTATTCGGTGTAGCAAGGATCATCGAGACGATGCAGGGTGATGTGCGCGACTTGCCCGGCTTTCATGCAATGGGAGAATGGTCTTCATCACCTGTGACGATAGAAGGGCTTCGGGTTATCTTTGAGCAATTCATGGGTGAGAGCATGCGTCTGATTAGTGATCTTCGCAAAAACGGAAGTAAAGGCAATATTCAAAAGATAAAACAATATATTGAAGCGCATTACAATGAATCCATCAGCCTAAAATCAATTGCCTCCCATTTTTTTATGAACCCTGTCTATCTGGGTCAGCTGTTCAAAAAAACCCAAGGTCTATATTTTAATGACTTTTTGCTGCATACCCGCATGCGCGAAGCCAAACGTCTGCTGCGCCAGACTGAACTGCGCGTGTATGAAATTGCCGATCGTGTCGGGTTCAGCAATGCAGATTACTTCGTTACCCAATTTGAAAAGGTGGTACACAAGACACCGAGTGAATACCGCAATGAGCTTCATGCGAAATCCTAATGCAGAGGTATGAATATGATCAAATTAAGCCTTAATCATATTAAACTGCGCGACAAGATGCTCCTTATCTATTTGCTTTGCGTTCTTATTCCCATCGTATTAACCAATGTGATTTTTTATCAGGTCATCAGCAGCAACGTAAAAGCGCAGCGGATGCAGGATTTGATGCTGACTGCGGAAAAAGCGGCAAATAACTTGCGCGACCAGTTTGAGATTGCGATGGGCATATCTGATGTCCTCAACACCGATTATTTTCTCAATGAATCACTGGAGCGTCAGTACATGTCGGACAACGAATATGTGGATAGCTACAATACCAATGTCTTTTGGATCCTGAATAAATATAGTCCTGTCTACAATTCCATCAAACAAATCCGTTTGTATACGGACAATCCGACGATTATCGGGGGCGGGTATGTCCTGCCTATTACAGAGCACGTAACAGCTGCCGATTGGTTCGAAAAACTGGAGGCATCCCGGCATTCTGTTATTGTGCGCAACCTGGAGCAAGGGGCATTCGGCGAAGAAAATCACTACAGCGTCATCCGCAAGCTGAATTATTATACGAATCGCTGGACCAAAATTGTCAAAATCGATATTCACCAGAATGCCATCCGGCAGGCGTTTGGCTCTGCCATCATTGACGGCGATGTCTATCTGCTTGATGAGAACGATATCATCCAATATACGAACCGAAGCGACCTGGATTGGGTATCCCAACCGGTCGCTTTTGATCCTTCTTTACTGATGACGGAAGCCTATACCTTCGAACAGCCGGCAGGTGTGAACAATCTCGGCAACTGGACGATCAGACTGGCGGTCGCTGAAGATAATGTGCTGGAGGAAGTGAGCAAGTCCAAATCCTTCGTGCTGTATCTGGCGATCTCCAACTTGATCGTGACGACATTGGTCATTATCTGGATTACCCGTTCACTGAGCACCCGTTTGGTGCGCCTGGTCCGTCATGTCAAGCAGGTGAAGCATGGATCGTTTGAGACCGTGGCTCACGGAAATCATCGGGACGAGATCGGTCAACTCACGAGTGAATTCAACCGTATGACCCGTCAGATCGGCACATTGATCGATGATGTCTATGTGGCCGATATTCAGAAAAAGGATCTTGAGCTCAAACGAAACCGCGCCCAGCTGCATGCTTTGCAAAGTCAGATTAATCCTCATTTTCTATTTAATGTACTAGCCACGATCCGCACACGCAGCATGATGAAAGAAGAGACTGAGACAGCCCGTATCATTCACAATCTGGCCAAGATCTTCCGAAAGTCGCTCCAGTGGAATCAGGATCTGGTGTCAGTTAAGGAAGAAATGGATCTGGTATTATCCTTTTTGGAAATTCAGGTCTATCGGTTTGGTGAAAAGCTTCATTATGAGCTTGATGTGGAAGAGTCTTCCTATTCTTGCAAGGTGCCGAAAATGATGCTGCAAACGTTGGTGGAAAATGCAAGCATTCACGGCATTGAACCGATGAAAGAGGCAGGGCGAATCTCCGTCACGATCCGGCGCAGGGATGGATTATTGTTATGCCTAGTCAAAGACAACGGCGTCGGTATGGAGGAGGAGCGGCTTAGAGGGCTGATGCGTTCTCTAAATGAACACGAGGAGATCGGCGACAACGTCGGACTCAAAAATCTGTACTATCGTCTTCGCATGCATTACGGGAGCAACGCCACCTTTCAAATTAAGAGCGCCCCCGGCAAAGGAACGGAAATTCATCTGCATCTGCCGGATACACCGCCTGATATGGAATAACATATTTGTTTTTTTAAGTAAGGCATATAGTTTGTTGGGTGCCCTGAAAATGGATTTCAAACTATACTGAAAGTGCTTACAACAATACAAGAGATCGAAAGGGGATGGCAAAACCAATGAACAAAAAGTGGCTGATTCTGTCTCTGGCTGCGATGATGGTGGCAACGGCATGCAGCAACGGCAATGATGGCAACACGAACAGCGGCAGCAGTAATCCGCCGGCTTCCGGAACAGATGCTCCAGATAATAGTGAGAAGCCGTTGGAGAAAGCTACCTTCACAATTTTTAATGCAGCGGGGGCGGCTAAAGACATCAATACGAACGAAACGACAATCGGCAAGATCCTTGAAGATGAGACCGGTGTCAATTTCCGGCTTGAACATCTCGTGGGCGATATTAATACCAAGATTGGTACGATGATCGCTGCCAATGATTATCCGGACGTACTGATCCCGGATGCGGCTATCGACAAGATTTTGGACGCCGGGGCATTCATTCCTTTGAATGATCTGATCGAGGAGCATGGTCCTAACATCCAGCGGGTGTATGGGCCGTACTTCAATCAGATGACGGCTGAGGACGGGAATATCTACTTCCTGCCATTTTCCAATCTGGTTAATGAGTTTATCCCAGACCCAAATATTGGACAAGGTGCATTTTGGGTACAGCGTCGTGTCTTGAAAGAAGCGGGTTATCCCGAAATCCGCAAGCTGGATGACTACTTCAATCTGCTGCGGGACTTTAGAGCAAAGCATGCCGATGAAGACTTGACCGGCTTTGTCGCTCTGACACATGACTGGCGGTTTTTTGCCACCTCCAACCCGCCGATGCATCTGGAAGGCTATCCGAATGACGGAAACGTGATCGTAGATATGGATACACATGAAGCCAAAGTATATGCTGCTACGGATTCGACGAAGCGCTGGCTAAAAGCGTTGAATGAATTGAATGCGGAAGGCATGTTCGACAAGGCGTCCTTTGTTGACAACTATGACCAATATTTGGCCAAGTTGACTTCCGGAAAGGTGCTTGGTTTCTTCGACTACGGCTGGCAAGTCGGCAATGCGACCAACGCTTTGAGGGATGCGGCGATTCAAGATCCGTCCAAAGACGATTATCGCTACTTCCCGCTTCCAGTTACCTTCGATGGTGGAAAGGACCAGTATCTGGATCCACCGGGCTTCGTTAAAAACCGTGGTATCGGCATTACCGTCAGTGCCAAGGACCCGGCCCGGATTATCCAATACTTCGATCACCTGCTGACGGATGAGAAACAGGCATTGGTGATGTGGGGGATTGAAGGGGAAACGTATGAGCGCAATGAGGAAGGCAGAATGTACCGCACGGAAGAGCAGATCAATATGATCGATGAGGCCTTTAATGAATCGTTCGGATTTAAATATTATAGCTGGAACTGGCCACGTTATGGCGGCGGCTCCACATTCGCTGACGGCAACTCATTAGGTCCCGGCGAGCAGCCGGAAGTATTCCAGATGAGTCTGACCGAAGGAGATAAGCACATCCTCGAACAATATGGGGTGCAAACGTATTCGGAGATGTTCTCTGCACCGGATGAGCGTCCGTGGTTCCCTGCTTGGGGCATTCCGAAGGAGCAAGGCTCGCCACAACAGATCTGGGAAACCCAGCGCGAGGAGCTGACCAAGAAATACTTCCCGCGGCTTGTCCTCTCGACTCCGGCAGAATTTGAAGCCATCTGGACAGAGTTCACAAACGAATTCGGCAAACTGGATACCGAAGCTTATGAGAAATGGACAACCGAAGAGGTTAAAAAGCTGATCGAGCAAAACAGCTAGACACTGGTATCTGCAATCACGGGCAGGCGGTTTGTACGGCCGCCTGCCTATACATTACGACGAATCAAGCCGGAAGGAGTAGATTACATTGGAGAAAATCCCCGTGGGGACGTCACCATCAAAGATGACGACAGGAAAACCGGCTGGGTTTTGGACCAAATTGATTCGGCAACGCTCTCTAGTCTATATGTCCATTCCATTTTTAATCTGGTTGTTAATCTTCAAATATGTGCCGCTTTGGGGCTGGACCATCGCATTTCAGGATTTTAAGCCGGCTAAAGGCTTTTTGGATCAGAACTGGGCCGGACTGAAGCATTTCGAATTCCTCTTTCAGGATGAGCGCTTCTTGCGCGTCCTGCGCAACACACTGGCCATGAGCTTCATTAATCTAATACTGGGTTTTGTCACAGCGATCGGACTGGCGCTCTTGCTCAATGAAGTAAGGCATATCGTGTACAAAAGAGTCGTGCAGACAGTAAGCTACCTGCCTCACTTCATCTCGTGGGTCGTAGCGGCAAGCCTGGTACAGTCGACCTTGTCGCCGGACGGGACCATCAACCAGCTGCTTGTGTGGTCGGGTTTCATCGACAAAGGCAATGAGATCCTGTTCTTGGGCATCGGTGAATACTTCTGGGGACTGTTCGGCGCCGCATCGGTATGGAAGGATGTAGGGTGGAACACGATCGTCTACTTGGCAGCGATGACTATGATCGATCCAGCCCAGTATGAGGCTGCTGAAATAGATGGCGCATCCCGTGTGCAGAGGATCTGGTATATAACACTGCCAGGGATTAAGCCGGTCATCATCGTCCTCCTGATTATGCAGATCGGGTATCTGCTGGAGGCGGGCTTTGAACCCCAATACTTATTGGGTAACGGATTGAATGTGGATTATTCGGAAGTCATCGATATCTTCGTGCTTAAATATGGCATCGCGCAGGGCAATTTCTCCCTCTCTGTCGCCGCGGGCATGTTCAAGACCGTCGTCAGCTTCATCCTGCTGTTCGGAGCCAATCATCTGGCCAAACGCATGGGAGAGGCGAGGTTGTTCTAACTAGAGAAAGGAGGCCATCACCATGCCTGCTGCAGCAACCGGCAAACCAAAGAAAACATTTCGCAGGTATGCTTCGCGAGAGGACCGTATCTTTGACATTTGCAATTATACCTTCCTGTTCCTGTTAATGATTATTACGCTGTATCCGTTTATCAACACCTTGGCTGTCTCCTTCAATCAAGCGACGGATTCGATCCGGGGAGGCATTACCGTCTGGCCGCGTGCATTCACCCTGGAGAATTATGCCTATATCTTTAGGGAGAACAGTGTGATGCACGCCACGATGATCTCGGTATTGCGCAGCGTTATCGGTACAGTACTGACGGTGTTCTGCTCGGCGATGGTCGCTTACACGATGAGCCGTCAGGAATATGTGCTTCGCAGGTTTGTTACGATTGCATTTATTCTAACGATGTATTTTAATGGCGGATTGATTCCCAACTACCTGCTCATTCGTGAGCTCAACATGATCGGTACGTTTTCCGTCTATATCATTCCCGGCTTGATCGGGGTATTCAATCTGATCATCATCCGTTCGTTTATCGACGGCTTGCCGGAGAGCATCATCGAGTCTGCCCGGATCGATGGAGCAGGAGAATTCACAACCTTCATGAGGATCGTACTCCCGCTGTGCGTTCCGGTTCTTGCTACGGTAGCGTTGTTTACAGCAGTGTTCCAGTGGAACTCCTGGTTTGATGTGTTTCTCTACAATTCATCGTATCCTAATTTGAGCACACTGCAGTACGAGCTGCAGAAAATCCTGCAGAATTCCAATGCTTCCATGACCAGCCGCACGGCCACAGATGCTTTTGCCAATGCGGGCAATACGACAGCCAATACCGTGACCCCGCTCTCGATCCGGGCGACGATGACGATTGTTGCCAGCGTGCCGATTATTATGGTGTATCCGTTCCTGCAGAAGTATTTTGTTAAAGGGATGATGGTCGGCGGAGTGAAGGGATAATCGTGACAAATCCAGACAAAAGAACCCCGTTGACGTCTTCGCCAGGTAAGGTATACTGTAGACAACTGCGAGAGCGGCCAGTCCACAGACTACTTAAGTGAACAAGCAGAATAATGGATGGCTCCGCCTAGGAGCCATCCATTTGTGCGTGGGATGCGATTAATGGGTAGATGGCTGCAGTCAAGTAGAAGGACCGGATCTCGGGGGGCGAGGGCGTTTCGGCTTGAAACGCGATGAGAGGTAGTTGCGCTTGCGGTCCCGGAAGAAAATCCAGCCGCCGATAAAAGCAATACCTGCCAGGAAGAGCACAGCACCAATTATGAATCTGAGCCAACCGAATGCAGGCGTCATCTGATCATTGCCAAAGTCAGCGAAATAATCGAATATCGCATTCTTCATAGCCAAAAAACCATACGTTGCCGCGACACCGGGAATGGCGAGCAGCAATACCGCAATAAAACGCGATATTATCAATCTCATGTCCGTTCCTCCTCAACAAAACTGCCGATTAGCAGCCTAGCACTATAATAACCGACTGCCCATCGCATGTCCAATGCTAGCACGAAGTCGTTTTTGCTTGCCACAATGAAAACAGGTACAATAGGAGAGTGCAGCAGTAGGCTGAAAGTGGAGGCGTGAAGGATGACAATTGAAGTAGATATCGCTATATTGGGCGGCGGACCAGCCGGCTATACGGCGGCGATCCGCGCCGCGCAGCTGGGCAAGCGCACAGCGGTTGTGGAAGCGGGCAAGCTCGGCGGAACATGCCTGCATCAGGGCTGTATTCCAAGCAAGTCGTTGCTTCGCAGCGCAGAAGTATATCACACGGTTAAGCAAGCGGAGGTTTTCGGCGTCCGCGTGCCGGCCGATCGTATAGAACTGGACTATACCCGAGTGCTGGAGCGCAAGCAGCAGACGGTCGACCAGCTTCACCGGGGTCTCCAATCGTTGATGCGCAAGCATGATATTCTTGTCGTACAGGGCAAGGGCAGAGTAATCGGACCATCGATCTTCTCGCCCCGCAGCGGTTCGCTCGCAGTCGAACTGGCAGACGGCGAGATGGAAACCGTCGTGTCCCGGAATCTGATCCTGGCAACGGGGTCGCAGCCCCGCACATTGAAGGGGCTGGAGCCTGACGGCCGTTATGTCATGACCAGTGACGATGCGCTGGCGATGACGGAGTTGCCGCGATCGCTGCTCATCGTCGGCGGCGGCGTGATCGGTGTGGAATGGGCTTCGATGATGAACGACTTCGGCGCCCAGGTGACGCTTGTGGAGACGGCCTCGCGACTGCTGCCCGGCGAGGACGGCGAAGTATCGGCAGAGGCGGACAAGCAGCTGCAGCGGCGGGGCGTCCGGGTATTGACCGGGGTAGCGATCGATCCATCCACCTATCGCGCAGAGGATGGCGGCATAGCGATCTATGCCGATACCGAAGGTGGACGCGTACAGCTGGAAGCCGAGCGGATGCTTGTATCCGTCGGCAGGGCGGCCAGAGTGGCAGGTATCGGACTCGAGAACACCGACGTTCGTTCCGAAGATGGCATCATACCGGTCAACGGCATGATGCAGACCTCTGAGCCGCATATTTATGCTGTCGGCGATGTCAATGGCGGACTGCAGCTGGCGCATGCCGCAGCACATGAAGCGATTATCGCAGTCGAGCATATTTGCGGACTGGCCCCCCAGCCTTTGGAGCATCACCGCGTCCCAAGAGCGATCTACAGCAGACCGGAGATTGCTTCCATCGGATATACCGAATACGAGGTCAAAAAGCTTGGTCTGGAAGTGAAGACTGGCAAGGTGCCTTTTGCTGCCATCGGCAAAGCTTGGGTTCGGGGGGAGACGGAAGGCTTCGTCAAGGTCATCGCCGATCGGGCTACAGGCGATCTGCTGGGCGTACATATCATCGGACCCGGTGCCACCGACATGATCTCGGAAGCGGCGCTGGCGCAGCTGTTGGACGCTACGCCGTGGGAGGCATCGCAGGCAATCAGGCCTCACCCGTCTTTATCGGAGTCGCTGGGGGAAGCGATGATGGCTGTGGATGGCCAGTCGCTGGCCTTCTAATTACAATCCCAGACGCTCCTCCGGTACGGATCTTTAATTGCGATTGGTAGAGTATCTTTTTTGCAAGGGAAGGGTTATAATGGGCAATACCTAGTCTTAGTACCTGGTAATAATCATAACCAGTAACCAATAAGAATGCTATAAAGGAGGACGCTTGCATGTCCCAATCCGGATCCGTAAAACAAACCTCCAGACATCATGAGCTTGGACTGACAGATGATCAGGCGATCGATATGTATACAAAAATGATGATGGCCCGCACGTTTGACGAGCGGTGCTTGCTGCTGCAGCGTGCCGGCAAGATCAACTTCCATGTCTCGGGCATCGGTCAGGAGGCTGCACAGGTCGGTGCAGCCTTCGCGCTTGACCGCGACCAGGACTATTTCCTGCCCTATTACCGGGATTATGGCTTTGTGCTGTCCGTTGGCATGACGATGCGCGAGCTGATGCTTTCCGTGTTTGCCAAAGCGGAGGATCCCAACAGCGGCGGCCGCCAGATGCCCGGACATTTCGGCAGCAAGCGGCTGCGGATCGTTACGGGCTCTTCGCCCGTGACGACTCAGGTTCCTCATGCGGTAGGTCTCGCGCTGGCCGCGAAGATGAAGCGCCAGGATTTTGTCAGCTTCGTTACGTTTGGGGAGGGCTCCAGCAATCAAGGGGATTTTCATGAAGGCGCCAATTTTGCGGGTGTGCACAAGCTGCCCGTCATCTTCATGTGCGAGAATAACCAGTATGCCATCTCGACGCCGCTGCATAAGCAGATCAGCGGACGCATCAGCGATCGCGCGGCAGGCTACGGCTTCCCCGGGGTCCGAGTGGACGGCAACGATGTGCTGGCGGTCTATGAAGTCGTCAAGCAGGCAAGGGAGCGGGCGGTTGCAGGCGAAGGCCCGACCTTGGTCGAAGCCCTCATGTACCGCATCTCACCGCACTCCACCTCGGATAATGATCTGATGTACCGGACAAAGGAAGAGGTCGATGAGCACCGGGGCAAGGACGGAATCGCCGCGTTCAAGCAGTATATGATCTCTTGCGGAATCTGGTCGGAGGAGCAGGAGCAGGCGCTGCTGAAGCAGCTTCGCGAACTCGTGGACGAGGCAACGGCTTACGGCGACAATGCACCGTTCCCGGCACCTGAAGATATCTTGCTGCATGTGTATGGCGATCAGGATGGAGAAGGGAGAACATAAGCATGCCACAGATGGAATATATCGATGCCATCCGACTGGCCATGGCCGAAGAGATGGAGCGAGATGAGGATGTATTCGTACTCGGCGAGGATGTCGGTTACAAAGGCGGCGTCTTCACGACGACCAAGGGGCTGCTGGAGCAGTTCGGCGAGACTCGGGTGATGGATACGCCGCTTGCCGAATCCGCGATCGCCGGCGTGGCGATCGGAGCGGCTATGTACGGGATGAAGCCGATTGCCGAGATGCAGTATTCGGACTTCATGTTTCCCGCCACCAATCAGATTATTAGCGAGGCGGCCAAGATCCGCTACCGCTCCAACAATGACTGGACGTGTCCACTGGTCATCCGTGCCCCGATCGGCGGCGGTATCTTCGGCGGTCTCTATCATTCCCAATGTCCCGAATCGGTGTTTTTTGGCACGCCGGGTCTGAAGATCGTGGCCCCATATTCGGCTTACGATGCCAAGGGGCTACTCAAAGCAGCTGTGCGCGACGCTGATCCGGTCCTTTATTTTGAACACAAGAAATGCTACAAGCTCGTTACCGGCGATGTGCCGGCTGACGATTATGTGGTGCCGATCGGCAAAGCCAATGTGCTGCGCGAAGGCGACGATCTGACTGTGATCGGCTACAGCCTGCCGCTTCATTATACGATGGAGGCTGCAGCCGAACTGGAGAAGGAAGGCATATCGGCGCAGGTGCTGGATTTGCGGACGTTGCAGCCGCTCGATAAAGAAGCGATTCTGGAGGCTGTCCGCAAGACCGGTAAAGTCCTGATCATCCACGAGGATAACAAGACAGGGGGCGTCGGCGCCGAAGTCGCGGCCATCATCGCCGAAGAGCTGCTCTATGAGCTCGATGCGCCGATCATGCGCCTGTGTGCGCCGGATGTGCCGGCGATGCCGATCAATCCGCCGGGCGAGAAGTTCTATATGCTCAATAAGGATAAGGTGAAGAAAGCCATGCACCAACTGGCCTTGTATTAGTCGGTATTGACACGTTTAGATTATTTTTGGCGGCGCTGCAAGCCGCCACTGCACGGGAGATGAATGAGATGAAATCGTTGACGGAAATCGTCATGCCGCAGCTCGCCGAATCGCTCGTCTCGGCGCAGATCGACAAATGGCTCAAGCAGCCTGGCGATGAGATCGATGTGTATGAGCCGCTCTGTGAAGTACTCACAGACAAAGTCAACGCCGAATTGCCCTCGACCGTCAAGGGCAAGCTGGTCAAGATTCTGGTGGGGGACGGCGAGAAGGTGGAGGTCGGCACGCCCATCTGTCTGATCGAAACGGAAGGGGAAGCGGCATCCGACCAAGCGAGCGCCGGTGAGAGGGACATCGCCGAGATTAGCAGCGAGCCGCTGCCGTCAGAGGAAGCCGATCAGTCGATGCGGCACCGATACTCGCCAGCTGTTCAGAAGCTGGCTGCAGAGCATCAGGTACCGCTGAGTGCGATGAAGGGCACCGGGCTGGGTGGGCGTATCACCCGCAAAGACGTGTTGGCTTATCTCGAAAGCAGCCCGCGCAGCGGCCGAGGCGAATCCGCGTCCGATGTCAGTATTGACCCCAAGATGGCGCTGCGTACGACCGGCCTGCACCTGACAGAGCCGCCGCGCGTGCCCGAGGTCGAGGTTGAGGCGGATCATAAGCAGGACGGGCGCAGAGGTGAATATTTCATCGATGTAACGCCGATCCGCAACACGATCGCCCGCAATATGCGTCAGAGCGTGACCGAGATTCCGCACGCCTGGACGACGATCGAAGTCGACGTCACCAATATCGTCGTGCTTCGCAATAAAATGAAGGATGAGTTTGTCAAGCGCGAGGGTGTCAATCTGACCTACCTGGCATTTGTTATGAAGGCTGTCGTCAATGCGATCAAAGACTATCCGATCATGAACTCGGTCTGGGCTGTCGACAAAATTATCGTCAAACGCGACATCAACATTTCTCTGGCGGTTGGCACAGAGGACGCTTTGCTGACGCCGGTAATCCGCAACGCGGACCACAAGACGATCGCCGGGCTTGCCCGAGATATCGATGATCTGGCTCGCAAAACACGGGAAGGCAAGATTACTCTGAATGATCTGCAGGGCGGCACATTTACCGTCAACAATACGGGTTCTTTCGGATCAATCCTCTCTTACCCGATCATCAATTATCCGCAGGCGGCAATCCTGTCCTTTGAATCGATCGTCAAGCGGCCGGTCGTCATCAACGATATGATTGCGGTCCGGTCCATGGCGAATATCTGTCTGTCGCTGGACCACCGGATCCTGGACGGTGTCATCTGCGGACGATTCCTGCAGCGGGTGAAGGAGAACCTGGAGAGCTACAACCTGGAGACCAAACTATACTAAGAGGGTACAGACCATGACAGAGAATGCACGGGCGCTGGACGCCCGCTACTACCCGATGATCGGCTATGCAGAGGCTTGGGAGCTGCAAAAGCGGCTGGTGCGGGAGATCGACAACGGCAGCCAGGATGAGTCGCTGCTGCTGGTGCAGCATCCGCCGACCTATACGATCGGTTCGCAGCGCCATCCCGAGCATCTCCTCCTGTCGGAAACCGAGCTCGCCGAACGGGGGATCTCGGTATTCCAGATCGACCGCGGTGGCGACATCACCTATCACGGCCCCGGCCAACTGGTGGGTTATCCGCTGCTCTACCTGGATGCTGTGGGGTTGGATCTACATGCTTATCTCCGTGATCTGGAGCAGGTGATCATCGATTGGCTGGAAGGTTACGGCATCCGGGGCGGACGCAAGGAAGAGTATACAGGCGTATGGGTTGGCGAGGAGAAGATCGCAGCGATCGGTGTGAAATTCAATAAATGCCGACACCGGAGAGGGTTTGTAACTAGCCACGGATTCGCGCTTAATCTGCATGCGGGTCTCGCTCAGAGCGGATTCGCAGGGATCGTCCCATGCGGGATCCAGCAGTACGGCGTTACGTCGCTGGCAGAACTGACCGGCCGGGAACTGACGCTCCGGCAAGCGGCAGACGAGGTGCTGCCGCATTTCTGCCGCATCTTCGGCGTCCGGGCGGACGCGTTACAGGAGCAGGCCGATGCCCATCACGAGTGAGGACAGCAGCATCGAAGCGATGATGAGGTAGACGAGCACTTTGATCCATTTGTTGTTTTGCATGATCAGGCTCCTTTCGGGCAAATTCTATCTAATGAGGTTCACAGGAACTCTATTAGTTACTATTGTATACGAACTGTAGGGATGGAGGAAAGTCTATGATCAATAAAGATCGGCTGATAGCGAATTTTATGGCGCTGGTCCAGGTTGACAGCGAGACAAGGGATGAGAAGGAGATCAGCCAGGTGCTGACCAAGCAGTTTTCTGACCTCGGGCTGGAGGTGGAAGAAGATGATACAGCGGCGGTAACCGGACACGGAGCCGGCAATCTGTTCGCAACGCTGGCGCCTGCCGGGGCACAAGGGGGCAGACCGATCTTCTTCACATCGCATATGGATACGGTGACGCCGGGTAAAGGCATCAAGCCGCAGCTTGATAAGGATGGCTATATCCGCAGCGACGGTACGACGATCCTCGGGGCGGACGATAAGGCCGGTATCGCGGCGATGTTGGAGGCAATCGCGGTGATCCGAGAAAATAATATCCCGCATGGACCGGTTCAGTTCGTCATCACGGCAGGAGAGGAAGCGGGATTGTATGGCGCGCGGGCGATGGATCCGGCACGATTGCATGCAGAGCTCGGATTTGCGCTAGACTCCAATGGTTCGATCGGCGATATCGCTGTGGCGGCTCCCACGCAAGCCAAGATTACGATGAAGGTGATCGGCAAGTCGGCCCATGCCGGGGTCAACCCGGAGGACGGCATCAGTGCGATCCAGGTAGCAGCCAAAGCGATCTCGCGCATGTCGCTCGGAAGGATCGACAAAGAAACGACAGCGAACATCGGACGTTTCGAGGGCGGCGGCGCGACTAATATCGTCTGCGATCATGTGACGCTTGACGCGGAAGCCCGCAGCATCGTGCAGGAGAAGTTGGATCAGCAGGTGGAATCGATGCGGAGCGCGCTCGAGAGCGCCGCAAGCGATTATGGAGCACAGGCGGAGTTTGAAAGCGAGATTATCTATCCGGCGTTCAATTTCACGGAAGAGGACCATGTTGTAGCCTTGGCCTCGGAGGCGATTACTGCCATTGGCTGCCAACCGCGTACGTTTCATTCGGGAGGCGGCAGCGACGCCAATATTTTCAATGGCTTTGGCATTCCGACCGTCAATCTGGCTGTGGGATACGAGCATATCCATACGACTAAGGAACAGATCAAAGTCGACGATCTGGAGAAGACAGCCCGCCTTGTCGTGGAGATTATCACCCGGGCAGCTGGCTCGCGTTAAGCAAGAAGCCGACAGGTTAACCGCTTCGCTGCGGTTGGCCTGTTTTTTACGCTGGTATTATTTCTTTTTAATTTTGGAGACACGTACCGTGCGGCTGTCGTGCTGCAAATAGCCTTGCAGAGTAGCTCCCGCACCGCCGCTTCGGGCGAGCTGACGTAGCGTGTGCCTGATCTCCCATGCCTTCCCAACCATACGGAGCTGTCGTTCGCTCATCTCTCTTTTCATGACGAAAATCCCCCTGACATAACCTGAATAAGAGCTTTGATACAATTGATATGCGGAGAATGGACAAGTATGCCTAACAGAAGCTTGGAATTGCGCTAGAAATAATAGAGAGGATGCATCCGATGAATAAACGACCCGAGCTGTGGCAGGAGGAAACGATCTCCTCCAAGCCGATCTATGAAGGACAGGTGATCACGCTGCAGGTGGATACAGTGCGGCTGCCGGATGGGGGCACGGCCACCCGGGAGATCGTCCGCCATCCCGGGGCAGCTGCCGTCGTCGCCCTGCTGGGTGACAAGCTGATCGTCGTCGAACAATACCGCAAGCCGATGGAGAAGTTCCAGGTCGAGATTCCAGCGGGCAAGCTGGACGGCAACGAAGATCCGAGGACGGCCGCTTTTCGCGAATTTGAAGAAGAGACAGGTTTCAAGGCAGCTGATATGAAGCTGATCAGCGCCTTCTACACCTCCCCGGGCTTTGCGGATGAAAAGCTGTACCTGTATTGGGCGGAAGGGCTGACCAAAGGACAGATGAGCCTGGACGAGGAGGAATTCCTTGCCGTAAGTACGATTTCTTTTGAAGAAGCGCAGCAATACATCCGGGAAGAGCGGATCAGCGATGCTAAGACGATGATGGCCGTCTACGCCTGGCAGCGGTATCGGATGACTGGTGAAATCTGATGCTGCCTCATACGAAGCTTGGACAACAGAGAGCTGATGGAGGATTGCGCCGGATCTTCGCGGATCTTCATCTCCACATCGGCCAGACGTCTGCGGGAGAGCCGGTCAAGATCAGTGCCAGCCGCCGCTTGACCTTCCGCGAGATCGCCCATGAAGCGGCAGTCCGCAAGGGGATCTCGCTGCTGGGCGTCATCGATGCCCATGTGCCGGGTGTCCAGCACGATATTATGAATCTGCTGGATGCCGGCGAGATGGCAGAGGCCCCGGGAGGCGGTATCCGCTTCGGCGACACGACGATTGTATTGGGCTCGGAGATTGAAGTGTATGACGCGGGAACGGGAGGACCGGCGCATCATTTGATTTTTTTGCCCAGGCTTGCCGACATGCAGGATTTCACTTCATGGCTGGAGCGCCATATGCGAAACGTCAATCTCAGCTCGCAGCGTATCTATGTATCGGCCAGAGAACTGCAGGCGGAGGTGAAAGGGAGGGGCGGGCTGTTTATCCCGGCGCATATCTTCACCCCGCACAAAAGTCTGTTGGGCAGCGCTACTGAGCGCATCGCCGATGTGCTGGAGCCCTCGCTCATCGATGCCGTCGAGCTGGGTCTGAGTGCGGACAGCCGGATGGCCGGATGGATCGAGGCGCTCGATTATTGTCCATTCCTGACCAACTCGGATGCGCATTCCCTCTCGCGAATCGGCCGCGAGTACAATGCGATGCTGATGGCCGAACCAAGCTTCGAAGAGCTGTGTCTGGTACTGCAGGGTTCGCGGGGGAGACGGATGCTGGCTAACTATGGGCTGGATCCGAGACTGGGCAAGTATCACCGTACCTGGTGCAAGGCTTGCGGCCAGATCGCGGATGGGAAATCTGCGGCACATGAGCGCTGTGAGAAGTGCGGCAGTCCCCGGCTGGTACGCGGCGTAATGGACCGGATCGAGCAGCTTGCCGCCATTGCCGGCCGAACGGAGGCTTACTTGGCGCCAGAGCGTCCTCCCTACCTGTATCAAGTGCCCCTGGAATTCATGCCCGGGGTCGGACCGGTCACCCTGGAGAAGCTGCTGGGACGCTTTGGCACCGAGATGGATATCCTGCATCATGCTCCGCTTGATGAGCTGTCCGCCGTGGCCGGAGCACAAGCAGCCGCGCTGATCGCAGCGGCCCGGGCGGGCGAGCTGCAGGTCAGTTCAGGGGGCGGCGGCCGATACGGCAAAGTCGATCGCAGCTAGGGATCGGATGACATAGCGGAGAAGCCTTCTTCATACACTGGATTATCCGGACAAGTGTGGGAGAGGGTTTTATTGAAATCATCCTGGCTGCGGCCGCTGGTCAAGGATCAGCTGTCGTTGTATGTATTTGTGTCGGTACTGTTGGTCGTTGGTGTAATATTCGGCACGCTGCTGGTGCATGCCTTGACACTGGAGCAGCAGGAAGATCTGGCCGGCGATATCCATCATTTCGTCCAGTTGCTGGATGCCGGTATGGGGCCGGATCAAGCCCAGGCGTTTTGGGACCGCGGGTGGCTTCATACCAAGTGGGTGATGCTGATTTGGCTCTTGGGCATTTCGGTCATCGGGATGCCGCTGGTGCTGGCGCTTGATTTTTTGAAAGGGGTGCTGATCGGCTTTACGGTCGGGATCCTGATCCAGGGACACGGCTGGAATGGGGTGCTGTTCTCCTTGTTCTCGGTGGCTCCGCCCAATCTGATCATCCTGCCGGCACTGCTTATTGCAAGCGTATCGTCGGTCTCGTTTTCCATTCATCTGGTCAAGCATCGTCTGCTCCTGCGGCAAGGCCAGCTGCGTCATCCGTTTATCTCCCATGTATCGATCACCTTAGTTATGCTGGCAGTTATATGGGTTGCGGCATGGTTGGAGGCGTATGTATCGCCGCATCTGATGGGCTGGGCATCCGGGTTTCTGAACTAGTGTCCGACCGGCGTCAAAGCGATTGACTTTCGCTGCCGTTAACCCCTATAATTAAAGGACAAAAGTTTGCTAGAGTGGGCACGGTATGGACGCAGGGGGGGACATTATGGAAGCCCGGATCGATAAAATTAAACAGCAGCTGCAATCTCAGGGCTATAAGTTGACTCCACAGCGTGAAGCAACCGTACGGGTACTGCTGGAGAACGAAGAGGACCATCTTAGTGCAGAGGATGTCTTCATGCTCGTCAGGGACAAGGCTCCGGAGATTGGATTGGCAACGGTGTACCGGACGCTGGAGCTGCTTAGCGAGCTGCATGTCGTGGAGAAGATGAATTTTGGCGACGGCGTGGCGCGTTATGATCTGCGTACGGATTCCAATACGCATCATCATCACCATCTGATCTGCGTGCAATGCGGTACGATGGACGAGATTATGGACGATTGGCTCGGCCCGCTCGAAGAGCGACTGGAAGCGGAGTACGGTTTCTCGGTCATCGACCACCGTCTTGATTTCCAGGGCGTCTGCAGACGTTGCCGCGAGAAGAATGATAATAAGGGACCTGCGTAGCATCTAGTAGGTGGGACAGCCCGGCTCGCTCCTCAAGGGGAGAGCCGGGCTGTCTATGTTATAATGGACCTGTATTGGTACATAACGATAATATGGGAGGCGGCAAGATGAAACCGAAGGTCTACCTGGCTGCAAGACTGCCGCAGGAGGCAGAGGCCTATCTGCAGGAGCATTGTCACGTCAACAAATGGGAAGGCAAGCAAGCTATCACCAAAACGCAG
Source organism: Paenibacillus jepli (assembly GCF_047238105.1). Taxonomy (NCBI): domain Bacteria; kingdom Bacillati; phylum Bacillota; class Bacilli; order Caryophanales; family Paenibacillaceae; genus Paenibacillus; species Paenibacillus jepli. The sequence goes on along the minus strand of NZ_JBDFMD010000001.1, from coordinate 499,859 downwards.
CTGATCGAAGAGGCGAAGGAAGCAGAGGGGATCCTGCTTACCGGCATTGCGGTGGACGACGAACTGCTGGAGCAGCTGCCACAGCTGCGGGTAGTGAGCAATATGTCCGTCGGTTACAACAACTTCGATCTGGATGTCATGAAACGCAGAGGCATCATCGGCACGCATACGCCATTTGTGCTGGATGCCACCGTGGCCGATCTCGTCTTTGCACTGATCCTCTCGGTCTCGCGAAGAATTGCCGAGCTCGACCGTTTCGTGCGTGCAGGAGGTTGGGTAAAGGGCAGTGATGCCGATCTGTTCGGCACAGATGTCCATCATGCGACGCTCGGCATCATCGGCATGGGCCGAATCGGTGAAGCGATCGCCGCCAGGGGCAAGCGGGGCTTCGATATGGATGTCGTATACCACAACCGTTCCAGAAAGCCGGACGCCGAGTCGCAGCTGGGCATCCGCTACCTGGAGCTGGACGAGTTGCTCGCGCAGTCCGATTTTGTCGTCCTCATGACACCGCTCACCGAGGAGACCAGAGGATATATCGGCAGGGAAGCTTTTGCGAAGATGAAGCGCAGCGCCTTCTTCATCAATGCTTCGCGCGGCCAGACGGTCGACGAGGAAGCATTGATCGAGGCGCTGCAGAGCGGTGAGATCGCCGGAGCGGGACTGGATGTATTCGCGCAGGAGCCCGTCTCGCCCGATAATCCGCTGCTGAAGATGGATCAGGTAGTCCTCGTACCGCACATCGGCTCGGCTACTGCTGCCACCCGCTTCGATATGGCGATGCTGGCGGCGCGCAATCTGGCCGGGGCACTGAACGGCACCGGCGACATCCATATCGTCAAGGAGCTGCAGCCGTAGCTTTACGCCTGAGCGCGCTGGGCGCGGCAGCCGGACTTGTGCGCCTGCAGGCCGACATACGGTGAAGCGCAGCTGCGGCCTGCAGCAGTCCATGGCCTTGGGCGCGTCGGGGAGTGCCCGGCAGCGGCCGAGCGCTCCGCTCCAGCAGCCGACGGACATTAGCCGAGGTAAGCTGCGGCCTGGCGCTCAGCAATAGTGCGGCAGCCCCGGCGACGTGCGGAGTCGCCATGCTGGTGCCCGAGAGGATCTTGTAGCCTCCCCCCGGCCAGGTGGAGCGGATGTCTTGGCCAGGAGCGGTCACGCCGATACCGGCGCCGCGGCTGCTGAGCGCTGCGATCCGTTCGCTGCGGGTAGAGGCAGCGACCGCAAGCGGCGCTGCATAGTGCGCCGGAGCGTCGAGGCCGGCTGCGCGCGCGCCGGCATTGCCGGCGGAAGCGGCCATGACGATGCCGCGCCGGGCTGCCCGGCGGATCGCCTCGTGCAGCGCTCTGCTCCGGACACCGGGCTCGAGTCCGAAGCTCATGTTCATGACCTGCATGCGATTGCGGATGCACCAGTCGATGCCCTCGACGATGTCGGAGACGAACCCGAAGCCGTAAGCATCCAATACTTTGACGGCATACAGCTCGGCCTGCGGCGCGACGCCGGCCTGCTGACCGCTCCTCCCCAGCGCGGCTGCGATCCCGGCCACATGGGTGCCGTGCCCGTTGTCATCGTTGTAGGAACGCGCGCCAGTCGTATCTACGCCGCCTGCAATGCGCAGATCCGGATGCTTCGCGATGCCCGTATCGAGGATCGCCAGCCGTACGCCGCGGCCGCGGGTTAACGGCCAGACCCGGGGGGCCTGGACTTGGCGGATATTCCAGGGGATAAGCGGACCGCTGCCGCGGCGGGTGACGACAGTCCCCCGGATCGGGCTCCGGGCAGCATGGGCCCGCGCCTTCCGATCCTCTTCGATATAGCGGATGGCGGGATGAGCCTGCAGCGATCGCCAAGAGATGCGCTTGTCGAGATGACAGCAGAGCATAGAGGCGCCCTGCACGTGTTTGACGGCACGCATCCCACGTCTGACGAGGTAGGCGTGGCAAGCCTTGCAATCCGTTTCCTTGCGGAATACGATCAGATGTCTCGCCGTATGCGCAGTCGGTCTGGAACGTGCGCAGCGGCACAGGATGTGCCCGATATGGGTCAATGGAATCCCTCCTGCAGTCGATACCTTACCATATGGGATAAAAGGGCCAATGGATACGCCTCATACATAATATTGGGCAGGTTGAACTAGATTACTGAAGAGGGATAGGCGCCTGGCTTCTGCCTGTCTTCCAATAAGCAGATCAGAGGAGGAAGCACCTGATGAGAATAGGCGTGCCTACCGAGATCAAAAGTAATGAGAGCCGGGTGGCTCTCATCCCTGCAGGTGCGGGGATGCTGCAGCAAGCAGGTCATGAAGTGCTGGTGCAGCAAGGCGCAGGCGAGGGAAGCGGCTTCTCCGATGAGCAGTATGAGCAGGAAGGTGCGACGATCGTACCGCACGCGGCTGATCTATGGAAGGAAGCGGAGATGATCCTCAAGGTCAAAGAGCCGTTGCCGGAAGAATACGGTTATTTCCGTCCTGATCTCATCTTGTTTACTTATCTACATCTTGCGGCGGCGCCAGAGCTGACTCGCGCTCTGGCGGATCGGGGCGTCACCGGGATCGCGTACGAGACGATCCAGCTGCCGGGAGGCGGCCTGCCGCTGCTGACGCCGATGAGCGAAGTGGCCGGGCGGATGGCCGTACAGGTTGGAGCACAGTTCCTCGAAGCCTTTTACGGCGGCAGGGGCATCCTGCTCGGCGGCGTCCCTGGCGTACCGCCTGCCGAAGTCATCGTGCTCGGCGGCGGCATCGTCGGCACCAATGCTGCCCGCATGGCGCTGGGCATGGGCGCGAGTGTCGTGATCCTGGAGCGCAGCGCCGAGCGGATGCGGTACATCGATGAGCAGTTTAACGGACGGATCCGCACCCTGATGTCCAACCCGTACAACATCGCCCATGCGGTTCGCAAGGCCGACTTGTTGATCGGCGCCGTCCTGATCCCTGGTGCTCGCGCACCCCGCTTGGTAACGGAGGCGATGGTTCAGACGATGAAGAAAGGGGCCGTGATCGTCGATGTCGCGATTGACCAGGGCGGCTCGATCGAGACGATCGACCGGGTGACGACCCACCGGCAGCCCGTCTATATCAAGCATGGTGTGCTCCATTATGCTGTTGCCAACATGCCGGGTGCCGTACCGCGGACTTCGACGCTTGCCCTGACCAATGTTACTTTTCCGTATGTGCAGGAGCTGGCTGACAAAGGGGTGGAAGCCGCCATTGCCGTCAATGAATCGCTGCGCAAAGGCGTCAACACCTACAAAGGTCAGGTGACCTATCTTCAAGTGGCGGAAAGTGTCGGTCTGCCCTATATGCCATTGGAACAGATGATTCCGTCATCGTCGCTGCCTCAAGCCTGAAACAGGCGGCAAGCGCCGCAGCTCCGCACTGTACTATTCCGGATCCGCCGGTCATAAGGTGGGAAAGAAGACAACCTGTGGGCCGGGGGGATTGCCATGATTATTTCGCTGCGCAAATGCTGGGAGCTCCTGCAGTTCCTCGTGCTGTTCCTGATGCTGACCATCATCGCGGTGACGCTGTACCGGTGGGCGGTCGATTGGCTCAATCCGGTCGATCCTTATGCGATGCCGCACGGTCAAGCGCTCAAGGTGTTCCAGACGGATCAGACCGCCTGGGACAGCCGGGCGTGGCTGGAGCGGTTGCAATGGTTTTACTGGATGGGCGAATAGCCCATGCTTTCACGCAACCGGCAGGAATCGGCAAGCACCATGTGGAATAGTACGGGAAACGTTGTGTGAAAGGAACGGTTATGTGGAATCCGAAGTACAGTCATTTGTCGAACATTTGGCGGACGAGCGCAATCTGAGCTCGAATACGCTGGACGCTTATACACGGGATGTAACGGCTTTTTTGGCTTTTGCGGCAGCGGAAGGCGCGCCAGACGTCCCGGCAATCACTCGTCATCATATCGCCCGTTATATGCTGCTGCTCCGGCAGAAAGGGCGGGCGAGTGCGACCATCACCCGGACGATCGTCTCGCTGAGAGCGTTCTTCCATTATCTTATTCGCAGCGGCCGGCTCGCCCAGGATCCGTCAATCTATCTGGAGACGCCGAAGCAAGAGAAAAAAATGCCTCGCTTTCTGTCCGTCGACGAAGTGCGGCAGCTGCTGGAAGCACCCGATCCGGCGAGCGCGGCAGGCTGCAGAGATGCGGCGATGCTGGAGTTGCTCTACGCCACTGGGATGCGGGTGACCGAGCTGATCATGCTGGACCTGGAGCACGTGCATGCGGAGCTGCGATTCATCCGCTGCATCGGCAGCAACGGCAATGAGCGCATCATCCCGATCGGCGAGAGTGCGCTGGCTGCCTTGCTCCGGTATGTAGAGCACGGCCGGGAGAAGCTGCTGCGACCCGATCAGGGACATGCCGCGCTCTTCCTGAACCAGCAGGGCGCGCGGATCACCAGACAAGGCTTCTGGAAGCTGATCAAAAAGTATGCTCAGGCTGCAGGCATCTCGGCCAAGATTACGCCGCATTCGCTGCGGCATGCCTTTGCTGCCCATCTGCTGGAAGGCGGTGCTGACCTGAGATCTGTTCAGGAGATGCTCGGTCATGCCGACCTGTCGACCACCCAGATGTATATGGCCCCTGGGAAAGTCCGTATGAAGGATGTATATGACCGGGCCCATCCCCGCGCCGCGCTGCCAGCGGCCGGAGCTGCCCGGGAGGAGGGAGAACAGCCATGAGATTCAAACGTATCGCGGTCATTGTACTGGACAGCGTCGGCATCGGTGCGATGCCCGACAGCGCCGACTTCGGAGATGAGGGGACGCATACGCTGGGCTCGATCGCGGCCAGCGTGCCCGGCTTCGATCTGCCCCGGCTCCGGGAGTGGGGGCTCGCGCATATCGCGCCGATCCATGACTGGCAGGGAGCTGGCGAGCCGCGTGCCGCATACGGCAAGATGGCTGAGGCATCGGTGGGCAAGGATACGATGACGGGTCATTGGGAGCTGGCCGGACTGCGGATTGACGTACCGTTTCAGACATTCCCTGGCGGCTTTCCGGAGGAACTGATCGTCCGCTTCGCGGAGCTGACCGGCCGCCCTGTACTCGGCAACAAGCCTGCCAGCGGCACCGAGATTCTTGAAGAGCTCGGCACCGAGCAGCTATCGACAGGGGCATGGATCGTATATACGTCTGCTGACAGCGTGCTGCAGATCGCAGCCCACGAGGACGTGATCCCGCTCGAGGAGCTATATCGGGGCTGCGAGATTGCCCGTGAGCTGACGATGGACCCGAGGTTTGCCGTCGGTCGGGTCATTGCCAGACCTTTTGTCGGCGCCCCGGGTGCATTCGTGCGGAGCTCTGGTCGACATGACTATGCGGTATCGCCGCCGGAGCCGACGATTCTGGACGCATTGTCGGGGGCGGGGTATGACGTATGGTCCGTCGGCAAGATCCATGATATATTCAGCGGTCAGGGGATTACCCGTTCGATGCCGACGAAGAGCAATGAGGACGGGATGGTCAAGACGCTGCAAGCGCTGGGCGAACCGTTTCGAGGCCTGCTGTTCACCAACCTGGTCGATTTTGACTCGCTATACGGCCACAGGCGCGATCCTGTCGGATATGCAGAGGCGCTGGCCGCGTTCGACCGGACATTGCCGGATCTGGCTGCTGCGACAGACAAGGACGATCTGCTGATCATTACGGCCGACCATGGCAATGATCCGACCCATACCGGTACGGACCATACCCGCGAATATGTACCGCTGCTCGCCTACAGCCCCGCCTTGAAACGACCGGGTGCGCTTGGCACACGCACCACCTTTGCCGATGTAGCGGCAACGATTGCTCATAATTTCGGTGTCGCCGGTACGGGCAGGGGCACCAGTTTTCTGAATGAACTGCAATGATCTTTAGAATCGGAGGAATCAACGTGAATCAACTAACTGTTAGCCACATTAATGAAGCTGTCGAATACATCCGATCCCAGACGAGCATCCGGCCGGAGGTTGGTCTGATTATGGGGTCGGGACTTGGCGTGCTCGGCGACCATATGACTGATGTGACCGTTATTTCTTATCATGACATCCCGCATTTTCCGATCTCGACCGTGGAAGGACATGCCGGCGAACTTTTGATCGGCTCCCTTGCGGGCAGGGCAGTCGTATTGATGCGCGGGCGCTTCCATATGTACGAAGGTTACGGACCGGAGTTGACCGCCTTTCCGGTGCGAGTGATGAAAGCCCTTGGCGCAACGGCCGTCGTCGTCACCAATGCCGCCGGCGGCATCGACACTGATTTTGGCTCAGGCGACCTGATGCTGATTACAGATCATATCAATCTGACCGGACGCAACCCGCTGATCGGCGCCAACGACAATGAACTGGGGCCGCGCTTCCCGGATATGTCGGAGGCCTACAGCAAGCGGCTGCGCCGGATCGCCATCGAACAAGCGGCGGCTCAGGGCTTTGAGCTGCGAACCGGGGTTTATGCGGGGCTCCTGGGTCCGTCCTATGAGACGCCGGCGGAGATCCGCATGCTCCGGACGCTGGGCGCTGACGCAGTCGGCATGTCTACGGTGGCGGAGGTCATCGCGGCTCGTCATAGCGGCATGGAAGTACTGGGCATCTCATGCATCAGCAATATGGCGGCAGGCATTTTGGATCAGCCGCTCTCCCACACCGAAGTCATGGAGACGACCGAGCGGGTGAAGAGCCGGTTCCTGGGTCTGGTGCTGGCCGTCATTCCGCAGATCTGATGCGGATGTTGTTACATAACTGTAACAATCACCTCGACGCATTGTGACATTTTTTGTCCGGAGATACTCGTATAATGTTCCATGGTGTGACCGAATAAAACATGGAGTGAGTCGAGCTGATGGACAAGCAATGGATGAAGCAAATGGAAAGTCTGCGCAAGCAAATGATTGATACGGCGCTAGGCAAGCAGACGCTGCAGCACCGTGATGTGCTAAGTCTCAGCCAGTCTTTGGACCGGCTGATCGTGAAGGTGCAGGCGGAGAAACTGGCTGCCAGCAAGCGCCAAAAACCATCATGGTAGGAGGACATCTGGCATGCGGACTGTGGATTTGATCCGTAAGAAGAGAAACGGCGGCGAGCTGACAGCCGCCGAGCTGACACACTTGGTGGAAGGCTACTGCAATGGAGATATTCCTGACTATCAGGCTGCCGCATGGGCGATGGCCGTCTATTTCCAAGGTCAGACACCCGAGGAGACGGCCATCCTGACCGAACTGATGGCCCGATCAGGCGATCAGCTCGATCTCAGCAGCATCCCCGGTCTGAAAGTCGACAAACACAGTACCGGCGGCGTGGGTGATAAAACGACGTTGATCATCGCTCCTCTCGTAGCGGCTGCCGGCGTACCGGTAGCCAAAATGTCGGGACGGGGGCTTGGGCATACAGGCGGGACGATTGACAAGCTGGAGTCGATTCCAGGCTTCAAGACCGAGTTGGACCGGGAGGCCTTTCTGGCGCAGGTCCGGCAAATTGGGCTTGCTGTCATCGGCCAGAGCGGCAATATGACGCCTGCCGACAAACAGCTGTATGCGCTGCGGGATGTGACGGCTACCGTCGATTCGATACCGCTCATTGCAAGTTCGATCATGAGCAAGAAAATCGCCGCTGGAGCGGACCGAATCGTGCTGGATGTCAAAGTCGGCAGCGGCGCTTTCATGAAAACGGTGGCTGCTGCCGAAGAGCTGGCCGAGGCAATGGTCGCGATCGGTAAGCAGGTCGGGCGCAGCACCTCGGCGCTCATCAGCGATATGGATCAGCCGCTGGGCTACGCGATCGGCAATGCGCTGGAGGTCGAAGAGGCAATATCAACACTGCGCGGAGAAGGACCGGAGGATCTGACCGCCCTTTGTCTGGAGCTGGGGGCGCAGATGGTCGTGCTTGGCGGCAAGGCCGATACGTTGGCAGTGGGCAGGGCACTGCTGGAGGGCCTGTTGCATGACGGACAAGCACTCGGCAAGTTCCGCGATTTCGTGGCAGCGCAGGGCGGCGATCCGGGGGTAGCCGATACGCCCGCAGCTATCCTGCCTCAAGCTGCTTCCCGGACAGAGGTGAGAGCTGCTGCCGCAGGCATCATCCAATCGATCGACGCTGAACAGCTGGGAGCAGCGGCTATGCGGCTGGGAGCCGGGAGGGCGACCAAGGATGATGCGATTGACCCGGCAGCCGGTGTAGTGATGGTCAAAAAGGTCGGCGATGCGGTAGCGGCAGGAGAACCTCTGGCAGTGCTTTGTCACAATAGCACCGGATCCGCAGTCGCCGAGGCAGCTGAGCTGGTCTCGACGTCCTACCGGATTGGTATCGAGCCGCCAGAGATGCGTCCGCTGCTGCTCTCTGTCGTGACTTCTGAGGGAACCCGCAGACTCGCGAAGGAAGCTGGCAAGTGACCGTGCGTCAGCTATTCATGCTGCTGTGCCGGCCGGCCTGCGCCCTGTAGTCGCAGCTGCTGGCAGGGCATGCCAAAGGGAGAGATGAACATGAGATTGGCAGGACCCGTATTCCTAGACAAGCAAGATCTCGAACCTGGGCGGTGGGTTGAAGCGCTGCAAGCGGCCGGCTACCGGGCAGCCGTCTGTCCGGTGGGCAATCGCGCCGACGATCATGAGGTAGCGGCATACCGGGAGGCGGCTGGCGGCGCCGGTCTGGTCATCGCCGAAGTGGGGGCATGGAGCAATCCGATCAGTCCCGACGAGGCGACACGCACACAGGCGATCGACTATTGCATCCGGCAGCTTGAGCTGGCCGACCGCATCGGCGCCCGCTGCTGCGTCAATATCGCCGGCTCAAGGGCCAGTAAGTGGGATGGCCCTCACCCGGACAACTTCAGCGACGATACCTTTGCGTTGATCGTCGACACGGTGCGGCTCATTATTGACCAGGTCAACCCCCGCCATACTTTCTTTACGCTGGAGACGATGCCCTGGATCGTACCGGACAGCGCAGACAGCTATCTGTCCCTGATCCAGGCGATAGACCGTGCATCCTTTGCGGTGCACTTTGATCCTGTCAATATGATCACCAGTCCCAGGCTGTATTACGCCAACGGAGAGCTGATTCGGGATTTTGTCCGCAAGCTGGGTCCGCATATCAAGAACTGCCATGCCAAGGACATCCGTCTTTCTGATCGCCTGACCGTGCATCTGGAAGAAGTCATTCCCGGCACCGGGGCTCTGGACTATCGGACATTGCTAACCGAGCTGGACAAGCTGGCTCCGGATCTGCCGCTAATCTTGGAACATCTTTCCACTCCGGAGGATTACAAGCAAGCTGCTGATTATGTGAGGCAGACTGCGAATGATTTGTCGATTTCTCTCTGACGTGTTGACCGACCAACTTCTCCTATGCCTGATGATGCAGGCAGTGCGAGCGGTTGGTTTTTTTGTTTTGGGAGGAGTTGGAATATTATGCTCAGGTTCGGTCAAGACTGGTAAGGATAAATGCAGCCGGTCTGCGTCTGTGTGAGTCTGCATAGACCATGCACCTGCTCCGATACCAGGAGGGAACCGTTTATGTTGAAGTCGACAGGTTACAAAGGATTGCTCCTAACCGTAATTATCGCCTTGTTGGCCGCTACGGCCGCTAACGCGGAAGAAAAACCGGAGGCGATGCCGACCTCGCTCGCACCGTCGGCTCTCTCCGCGATCCTCATCGATGCCGACAGCGGGACGATCATCTTCGAGAAAAACAGTCATGCCAAGCTGCCGCCTGCCAGCATCACCAAGGTCATGACGATGCTGTTGATCGTCGAGGCGCTCGATGAAGGCACGATCAAGCTGACTGACAAGGTCCAGGCAAGCGAATATGCCGCTTCGATGGGAGGCTCGCAGATCTTCCTGGAACCAGGAGAAGAGATGACAGTCGAGGAGATGCTCAAGGGGATCGCACTTGCCTCCGGCAACGACGCCTCCGTAGCGATGGCGGAGAAGCTGGCCGGGACGGAAGAGGCATTCGTCAAGCGGATGAATGAGCGGGCGGCGGAGCTGGGACTCAAGAACACCCATTTCGTCAATTGCAATGGCCTGCCTGCCGAGAATCACTATTCCTCTGCGCATGATATCGCCATCATGTCCCGCGAGCTGCTCAAGCACGAAGAAATCACGAAATATACCGGTCTATACCAGGATCATCTGCGCAAGACATCAGATAAGCCGTTCTGGCTCGTCAATACCAACAAGCTCGTGCGCTTCTACAGCGGCGCCGACGGCCTCAAGACAGGCTATACGACTGAGGCAAAGTTCTGCCTGACCGCAACGGCCAAGCGGGACAATCTGCGGGTGGTAGCCGTGGTCATGGGAGAGCCCAATACGAAAACGCGCAACAACGAGGTGTCACAGATGATGGATTATGCGTTTGCCCAGTATACCAACCATCCGATTTTCAAGACCGGGGATACCATAGGTCAAATGAAGGTGCATAAAGGCGAGGTGGCTGAACTGCCGATTGTGGCCAAGCATCAATACAGTGTGCTTCTGAAAAAAGGAACGCCTCAGGATGAGATCCGTCACGAGCTGAGACTTGAAGGACCGCTCCAAGCGCCAGTTAAAGCGAACCAGCCGATCGGCAAGCTGATCGTCTTCCAGAAGGACAAGATCCTTGGCGAGTTCGAGGTCACGGCGCCGGAGTCGGTAGATCGGGCAGGCTGGTGGACGATGCTGAAGCGTGTGACCAGCGAGCTATTCGACTGATGCGGTTTTTGTCGCTCTCTAGCGGCCTGCTTCTAGTTTTGTCGGCGGGCAGGAATGTATCGGCAGCGTGTGGAATCCCTCTCTATCACAGGGAGGAGTGAACCGATCAATGAGTCTTCAAATGGAACTGGAACATCACCGTAATGTGCTGATCGTCCGTCTGCGCGGCGAACTGGATCATCATACGGCAGATACTGTGCGCCATCGGATGGAAGAGGCGATTCTGCGCGGTAACAGTGATCACGTCATCCTCAGTCTGAAGGAGCTGAGCTTTATGGACAGCTCCGGCTTGGGCGTCATCCTGGGCCGCTACAAGCTGCTCAAAAGCAAAGGCGGCAAGATGGTCGTATGCGACGTCAGCAAAAGTGTGTACCGACTGCTGGAGCTGTCTGGATTGTTCAAAATATTGACGATTCACGATAATGAGCGAATGGCGCTCACAAGTTTGGAGGTCGTATCATGAGCGGCTCGAACTTTATGACACTCTCATTTGCTGCGCGTTCGGAGAATGAAGCATTTGCCAGGGTAGCCGTGGCAGCGTTCGTATCGCAGCTGGATCCGACGTTGGAGGAGCTGAACGACCTGAAGACGGTCGTCTCCGAAGCGGTGACCAATGCGATTATCCACGGCTACGACGCCGATCCGGCGGGGGTCGTCACGATCGAGGCCGCGATCGAAGCGGACGTCGTGTCGATCACGATTGCCGACCGCGGACGCGGGATCGAGGATCTGGAGCTGGCGCGTCAGCCGCTGTATACATCCAAGCCGGAGCTGGAACGGTCGGGGATGGGCTTTACGATTATGGAGAATTTCATGGACCGCTTTGAAGTGGATAGCGCCCACGAGCAAGGCACGCGGATCGTTATGGCGAAGCGCATCGAATCGAAAAAGGCGCTGTACAATTAGGCGCATAGGGGTTGGGACCTCATGGACGCACAAATGAAGCAGCAGGCGCAGCATTATCTGGATGACAGCGAAGTCAAGCGGCTGATCGCGCTAAGCCAAACTGGAGACAGCGGCGCTCGGGATACGCTGGTGAACTGCAACATCCGGCTCGTCTGGTCGGTGGTGCAGCGGTTCATTAACCGAGGGTATGAGCCTGAGGATCTGTTCCAGATCGGCTGTATCGGTCTGCTGAAGTCGGTAGATAAGTTCGACCTGTCATATGATGTCAAATTCTCGACGTATGCCGTGCCGATGATCATCGGCGAGATCCAGCGCTTCCTGCGCGATGACGGGACGCTCAAGGTCAGCCGCTCGCTCAAGGAGCTGGCCAATAAGGTGCGCAAGACGCGGGATGAGCTCTCGAGAGAATTGGGCCGGATGCCGACAATCAAGGAAGTGGCGCAGCAGCTCGGGATCTCGCCTGAGGATGTGGTGCTGGCTCAGGAAGCCAATAAGCCGCCAACCTCGATCCATGAGACGGTATTCGAGAACGATGGCGATCCTATTACGCTGATGGATCAAATTGCCGACGACTCGCAGGACAAGTGGTTCGAGAAGCTCGCTTTGAGCGAAGCGATCGAAGCCCTGTCCGAGCGGGAGCGGCTGATTGTCTACCTGCGGTACTATCGCGATCAGACCCAATCGGAGGTTGCTTCCAGACTCGGGATCTCGCAGGTGCAGGTATCGCGGCTGGAGAAAAAAATATTGCAGTCCATCAAGGAGCAGATCGCGCAGTAGCGCGGTCTTTTTTTTTTGTTGTGGCAGGAAAATATGAACCATGTATTGACACGATACAATACAGTATTGTATCGTTTGAATGGGCAATACGAAAACCTTTCTAAATAAATGTTATCCAGGAGGAATCCACGATGATGCCAAATCGATTCAAGGGTAAGAACGCAGTGGTAGCAGGGGGAACGCACGGAATGGGACTGGCAATGGCAAAACATCTGATCTCCGGTGGCGCCAAGGTGATCGTAACCGGCAGGAAGGAAGCAAATGTTGAGGCCGCGCAGCAGGAGCTGGGCATGAATGCTTATGCGCTCGCATGCGATGTTACCCGCATGGAGGACATCAAACGTCTTAGGAGCACCGTCCAAGAGAAGCTTGGCACCGTCGATGCGGTGTTCGTTAATGTAGGTGTTGCCGAATTTGAATCTTTCGAGCAGGTGACGGAGAATTCGTATGATCGTCAGTTTCAGACCAATACCAAAGGCGCGTACTTCACCATCCAACAGCTCGCACCGCTGATGAATGAAGGAGGCGCCTTTGTGCTAACCACGGTCACACCGGCAACGGCCACGCCGGGGATGAGCGTCTATATGGGGAGCAAAGCCGCTCTCCGTTCTTTCGCCCAAGGTTTCGCCGCCGAGCTGCTCCCCAGAAATATTCGGGTCAATGCAATAGCTCCCGGCTTCATTAGTACGCCCACCATGGGGGTTACGCAGGCAACGGATGAAGAACGGGCGGCTTTAGTTGAAGCCGGGGACATGGCTACTCCGATGAAAAGGCATGGGACGGTTGATGAAATCGCGGCCGCGGCGATGTATCTGGCTTTCGATGCTACCTTCACTACGGGAAGCGAACTCCCAGTTGATGGCGGTCTCTCCCAAGTGGACGCTTGAACCCTTCCATAGTAGAATGAGGGCATTGTTCTAGCGCGGATAAACCGTAAAATTTTTCATGAGGTGGTGGAACGAATGGCGCTACAGGCCAAAACGTCGGCTCGACAGCGCGTGCTTGCTGTCGCTTGCGAATTGTTTTATCGGGAAGGCATTCGAGCCGTTGGTGTCGATACCATTGTCGAGAAGTCCGGTGTGGCCAAGACAACCTTGTATCGTCACTTCCCGACCAAAGAAGATTTGATCATCGCATATTTGGAAGCCTATGACCATATGAATTGGGAATCGTTCGACGAAGTATTGTCCAAGCACAGCGGGGCGCCTCAGGACCAGCTGCTGGCATTCATCGAGGCGACTATTGAGATCTTGGAGCCTGATCATCACCGGGGGTGTGTATTCCTCAACGCCTTGGCCGAGTTCTCCAATCAAGAGCACCCGGTCCATCTCCTTGCGCTGGAGTACAACCGGGCGCTTCGCCTTCGCTTGACCCGGCTAACCCGACAAGCCGGCATAGAAGATGAGCAGTTGGCCGATCGATTGATGCTGTTGATTAATGGAGCCATGGCCTCAATCCCAATCTACGGGTTTGACGGTCCAGCAGCCCAATTAAAAACGATCGCGGCTCATTTGATCAAGACCTCCAATTTATCCGGATAAGCATGGCGTACACAACAGATCCATTCGTGTTTCAACTATATAACTTCGATATCTAGCCACACTTTGTGTGGTTATTTATTATGCTTCCGGTCAATATTTCCATGTCAGTCATGAGTATCCGCCGCTGGGTTATCTCATACTATCGATAGAGTAAGCTGCAGCCGGAAAGGAGGGGCAGCATGGATCAACACAGAGGCGGCACTGTCTATCTGCGTCTGCGCAAACGCATCGCGATTACACCAGGCAGCGGGGTTAAACTCGGTGAGGTGGCACGCATCGTGGCCAATAACCGGTTAGCCCGGCAGCTTGCATCTCTCGAGATTTATAAGCATACACCCGAAGACGGCAATCGCTATGTTCTCGACGTGCTGCATATCATCCAGCGGATTCGAGCGGAAGTGCCGGGCCTGACGATTGAGCCTTATGGCGACCCCCAGGTGCTCATCACGATTCAGGACAAACCGGATAAGCCGCGGCTGCTGATTTTGGTTTTTACTTGGCTGCTGCTTTTTTTTGGCTCAGGGCTCGCCATCATGAATTTTCATGCCGATGTGAGCATGCAGGAAGTCCATGTCCGCCTGTCAGAGCTGATCACAGGCGAGCAGATCCGGCATCCGCTCTGGTTTCAAGTTCCGTATTCGCTTGGTATTGGGCTGGGCATGGCGCTATTCTTCAACCACTTCTTCCGCAAGCGGTTTAATGAAGAGCCCAATCCGCTCGAAGTCGAGCTATACATGTATGAAGAGAATGTCAATGCGTGCGTGATCGCCGACGAGATGCGCAAAAAGCAAGATGCGGGGGAGGATAATGATGATTGACGGGTTGGCTTATTCGTTGTTGCTGTTCCTCGGTTTGGCTGGCGGGATCGCCGTGGGCAGCGGCATGGTAGCGCTCCTGGTGATCCTGGATCTTATCCCTCGATTGGCCCAACTGGCACGCGCCTATCAGAGCTCAATCTGGTTCGAGTCGGCTATTATCGCTGGATCGGTCTATTGGTCGTTCGCCGACTTTCTCGGATGGCGGCTCCATGTTCCGGGGGCATACCATTTGGCAAGTATCGGTTTGATTGACGGCGTGTTCGTCGGCATGCTGGCAGCTGCCCTGACCGAAGTCCTCAATGTTCTGCCCATCCTGGCCAAGCGGCTCAAACTCAGCCATTATATGGTCGCGCTCGTGATGGCGATGGTATTCGGCAAAGTTACGGGCTCGCTCTTCGACTGGCTGGTCTTCCAATGGTAAAGAAGAAAACAACCGAATTTCAGAGGAGAGGTGCGCGCAAATGGATAATGAGCAGATGAACATGGACCGGGAAGCTGCTGCGCTTCCGCATCAGACCGAGGAGCATTCGCAAGAGCCGGCTGCCTCGCAGAAGCAGGAGGAGAAAAGAAGGGTCCCTGCCAAGCTGGAGAATTTCAAGCGGATGCTGGAGGATGAAGTGGGGCTTGGCAAAAGCTTCGATGTTGTGGCCAGGGAGATGACCTTTGGCGGACGCCGGACACTCTTGTTCTACATGAACGGCTTTGCCAAGGACGAGGTGTTGACCGATGTCCTGACCCGACTGTCATATCTGGAGGATGATGAGGTGTCTGCGGATGCCGTGCACGGCTTCCTGCATCATTATGTGCCGGCGATTCAGGTCGAGACAGAGGATGACTTCGACGGCGTGGTCGATACGGTCATGGCTGGCAACACGGCTCTCTTCATCGAAGAAGAGCAGACGGCGCTGATCATCGATGCCAAAAACTTTCCGGGCCGAGGTCCGGAGGAGCCTACGCTCGAGCGGGTCGTCCGGGGCAGTCGGGACGGCTTCGTCGAGACGCTGATGATCAATATTACACTGGTCCGCCGCCGGCTTCGCGATCCCGGCCTGCGCTACGTCATTACCCGGACAGGACGGCGAACCCAGACAGATGTTTGTCTGGCCTACATCGAAGATATTGCGGATCCCAAGCTGGTCGATTCGATCCGCAGCAAGATCGACGATGTCGAGCTTGACGGACTGCCGCTGGCTGACAAGCAACTGGAGGAGGCGACGGTGAAACGCGGCTGGAATCCGTATCCGCTGGTCCGTTATACGGAACGTCCGGACGTAGTGGCCGCGCAGCTTATGGAAGGCAACATCGCCGTTTTTGTCGACACGACGCCGAGTGTTATGCTTCTGCCAACTACATTCTTCGATCTGGTGCAGCATGCGGAGGAGAACCGGCAGACGCCGTTTATCGGCACGTATTTGCGCTGGGTGCGTTACTTTGGCATCCTCTCGTCGCTGTTCTTGCTGCCGCTCTGGTTTTTATTCGTACTGGAACCACAGCTCCGGCCGCCATTCCTAGCTTTTATCGGACCCCAGGAGATGGTCAAGCTGCCGCTGCTGGCACAGTTTCTGATCGCAGAGGTGGGGGTGGATCTGATGAGGATGGCTTCCGTGCATACACCTTCGCCGCTTGCGACGGCGATGTCGCTGATCGCCGCCATATTGATCGGCGACATCGCTGTTCAAAGCGGATTTTTCGTCAATGAGGTTGTCATCTATATGGCCATTGCCGCCATCGGCATGTTCGCTACGCCCAGCTATGAGCTCGGGTTGGCTAACCGGATCGTCCGGCTGCTGCTGCTTGTCATCGTCGCCGCCTTTAAGGTGCCGGGCTTTTTGATTGCCACGACTGTAGTTTTTATTATTCTGGTCAAGGAGCGCTCCTTCAATCACCCCTATATGTGGCCGCTGATTCCATTCGACGCTCGCGGCATGCTCAACATCCTGATTCGGGTTCCCGTGCTGTTCAACAGGAAAAGGCCTAACCTGCTTCGCCCTCAGCAGATCGACAAGATGCCCGGGCACAAAGGCGGGGGACCCTTGCAATAAATACAAATGAACGGTGAATAAATCCATTTCGCTGACGCTGCAAATACGGTATACTGAATGTCAAATGGCATGGTGGCGCGGATCCGATAGCGGCCGCCCGCATACACTACCAGCATGCAGAAAGCGGAGGGAAAGCAATGTACTTGCATGGGACAAGCAAAATCAATGACAAAGGCCACCTGGAGATCGGCGGCAACGATGTAACCGAGCTGGCAGCCACTTACGGCACGCCGCTTTATATTGTAGATGAAGCGCTGGTCCGTCAACGGGCGCGCGAGTATGTGGAGGCGTTTCGGGCTTCCGGACTGAAGTTTCAGGTCGCTTACGCGAGCAAAGCGTTCAGCGTGATGGCGATGTGTGTCATTGCCGAGGAAGAGGGACTGTCGCTGGATGTCGTGTCGGACGGCGAGCTCTATACAGCCATCAAGGCTGGATTTCCGGCAGAGCGCATCCATTTCCACGGCAACAACAAGACGCCGGACGAGATCAACATGGCGCTGGATGCAGGCATCGGCTGCTTCGTCGTCGATAACTTCACCGAGCTGCATCTTCTCGACGCCCTGGCTGCCGATAAGGGCAAGAAGGTGAAAATTTTGCTCCGGATCACACCTGGTGTCGAAGCGCACACGCACGATTACATCTCGACTGGCCAGCAGGACTCCAAATTCGGCTTTGATCTCGGCAATGGTGCCGCATACCGAGCGATCGAGGAAGGAATCGCGCTGAACAACATTGAAGTGCTCGGCGTGCATTCTCATATCGGCTCGCAGATCTTCGAAGTGGAAGGCTTTCGCATGGCAGTCGACAAAGTTTCGGAGTTCGCAGTCAAGATTAAAAACGAGCTCGGCCTGACCTTCCAGGTCATTAATCTGGGCGGCGGCTTCGGCATCCGTTATACCGAAGAAGACGCGCCGCTGCAGGTGCGCGAATATGTCCAGGCGATCACAGAATCGATCAAAACCAACTTCTCGCAAGCCGGTCATCCGCTGCCGGAGATCTGGGTCGAGCCGGGCCGCAGCATGGTTGGCGACGCCGGTACGACGCTCTACACCGTAGGCACGCACAAGGACATCCCCGGCGTACGCAAGTATGTGGCCGTCGATGGCGGGATGACCGACAATCCCCGTCCGGCACTGTACGAGTCCAAATACGAAGCGGTGCTGGCGAACCGGGCCAATGAAGCGGCAGAGGAGACCGTCTCGATCGCAGGAAAATGTTGTGAGAGCGGCGATATGCTGATCTGGGATCTGGAGCTGCCAAAATCCAATAGCGGCGATCTGCTGGCCGTCTTCTGCACGGGCGCATACAATTATGCAATGGCTAGCAACTACAATCGGATCCGCCGACCGGCGGTTGTATTCGTCAAGGACGGACAAGCCGATCTTGCAGTCAAGCGCGAATCGCTCGACGATATCGTCGGCAATGACGTTATTCCTGCCCGTCTGTTGAAGGCTCCGGCAGTAAAATAAGCCTATTTCATTTTGGGCAGATGCATAAGGTTTGCATAGTTAGTTGACATCGCCAAGAGGTACGGAATCGATCTGTAGAAGCATGGAAAGGTCGATCCGTGCCTTAAGGCTTTTTTTTTCAACTTTTCAGATCGATTTTTGCGATTGCATGAAGATTGTAGTAAGATGTAACCATACATACGACATTAAGGAGTGAGTGACTTGGCAAAGCAGGCAAAAATCAAGATGGAAAACGGCGCAGAGATCGTCCTTGATCTATTCGATAAGGATGCGCCAAACACAGTAGCCAATTTCGAAAAGCTGGCAAACAGCGGTTTTTATAACGGTTTGAACTTCCACCGCGTCATCCCGGGCTTCGTCGCGCAGGGCGGCTGCCCTGACGGCACGGGCGCTGGCGGACCCGGCTATCAGATCGATTGTGAGATTAACCCGAACAAGCATGAGCGGGGCACGCTGGCGATGGCACATGCCGGACGGAACACCGGAGGCAGCCAGTTCTATATTTGCTACCAGCCGCAGCCGCATCTCGACGGCGGTCATACCGTATTCGGCAAGGTAGTCAAAGGGATGGAGCATGTCGATGCTTTCAAAGGCCGCGACAAGATGGAGAAAGTTGAAATCGTCGAAGCGTAACATTGTTATTCGGACAATTAGCCATCGATTGCTTCGTTAGTACGACAAATCGAGCTTGAGATATGACATGGACATTGCTTTTTAAAGCATTCAGTGATAATATTACTTACAAAAGTAATGCAGCTTTCCTTCGGGGTAGGTGAAATTCCTAACCGGCGGTGATCGGGAGCTGGCGTCAGGGGATATCGTAAGTCATCCCCTGAATGCCGCACTCGTCAGTCCGTGACCCGGTGGATCGACCGTTCATTCCTCATCTGAGGTTGACCGGAAGAACCAACGGTGGACCTGGTGCAACTCCGGGACCGACAGTACAGTCTGGATGGGAGAAGGAGATGCTTGAAGATTTCATATTCTGCGGCTAGCAGCGATTGTTCTTTTTTTCACAATTCTGCAGCTTGTTTGAATTTGCCATCATCATGTATCCCGATATCACCCACCCCCGGAGGCAGCTGCCCCGGGGGTGTCTGCATTGATCGATATTATTAATGATGAGTATTATATGCGGCTGGCGATCGATATTGCGGCCAAAGCCAAGGGCCAGACCGGGATCAACCCCGTTGTCGGCTGCGTTGTTGTCAAAGCGGGCCGGATCATCGGTATCGGCACGCATCTGAAACGGGGCTCCGGTCATGCAGAGGTTCACGCGCTTGACATGGCTGGGGACGAAGCGAAGGGGGCCACCGTCTATGTAACCCTGGAGCCGTGCAGCTATCACGGCAAGACGCCGCCATGCTCGGAGCGTATCGTCGCTTCCCAGGCGGCAAAAGTGGTCGTGGCGATGGAGGATCCCAATCCGAAGGTGGCCGGAAGGGGCATCGCACGGCTGAGAGAATGCGGAGTTGAAGTAAAGGTAGGGGTGCTCGCCGCTGAAGCTAGGCTGCTCAATGAAGCGTTTATCAAATACATCACAACAGGGCTGCCCTTCGTCACGTTGAAAACGGCCAGTACTCTGGATGGCAAGATCGCTGCGAAGAGCGGCGACAGTCAATGGGTGACAGGCCCCAAAGCAAGAGAGATGGTGCATACCTTGCGGCATCAGCATGAAGGTATCATGGTCGGTGTCGGTACGGCGCTCACAGACGATCCGCTGCTCACGACGCGGTTGTCGGTACCGGCGATCAGTCCCGTCCGCATCGTCGCGGATTCTTCTCTGAGACTCCCCAGAACCGCAAGGCTGTTGCAGGATGGAGCTACGCGGACGTATATCCTGACCACGGAGCGTGCCGACCCTGCCAAGATCAAGGCCTTGGAAGCAGCTGGTGCCAAAGTCGTGGCCAGCGGAGCAGGCAAGCATGTTGATCTGAGGAGGGCCATGAAACGGCTGGGCGAGCTGGAGATCGGCTCGATCCTGCTCGAAGGCGGCGGACGACTGAACGGTGCAATGCTGGAGGAAGCGCTGATCGACAAGCTCATGCTCTTCTATGCACCGAAGATTATCGGGGGTGCGGCGGCACCGGTCAACTTCGCCTTGAACGGGTGGGACCGGATGGCGGACGCCGTGCAGATCAGTCAGATGCAGGTAGAGGTCGTGGGAGAGGATGTCTGCCTGAGCGGATATCCGATCTATCCCGGCCAGACCAAACGTTAGGAGGGGAAGCGATGTTCACAGGTCTGATCGAGGAGATCGGCCGGCTGCGGCATACCGGCCGGCAGGGAGAAGCGATGCTGCTCACGATCGATGCAGCCACTGTGCTCACCGATGTGAAGATTGGCGACAGTATCGCCGTCAATGGCGTCTGTCTGACCGTGGTGTCTTTCGATAGAAACAGCTTCACGGTTGATGTGACGCCGCAGACGTATCGTCATTCCAATCTGAAGGCAATGCGAAGCGGCCAGCCGATCAATCTCGAGCGCGCCATGCTCGCCGGGGGCCGTTTTGGAGGCCATATCGTGCAGGGACATGTCGATACAACGGGGGTCATCACGGAACGCAAGCAGGAGGCCAATGCCGTCATCTACCGGATCGCTCCGGCCCAGAAAGCATGCATGCGTTATGTCGTCCCTCAAGGCTCGATTACCCTCGATGGCATCAGCCTGACTGTCGCTGATTCGGGAGAGGACGATCTGACCGTATCGATTATCCCGCACACGCTCATGCAGACGGCGCTTCAGTACAAGGAGAATGGCGATACCGTCAACATTGAGACGGATGTGCTGGGCAAGTACATGGATCATCTGCTGCACTTCGGCAGCCGTTCCGCAGCAGGATCGGAGAATGCGGAGCAGAACGGCAGACAGCCGGCGCGCGGCGGACTATCCGCAGCATTCCTGGCCGATAACGGTTTTTTGTAAGTAGGCATTATGACGCAGGGACATTATTTTGAGAGCCGAAGGAGCGAGGCGAGATGCAGGACGCCATTTCATTTGACGCCATTGAAGAAGCGATTTATGATTTGATTCTGGGCAAGTCGGTCATCGTCGTAGATGACGAAGACCGCGAGAACGAAGGAGATCTGATCGCGCTGGCGGATAAAGCGACGCCAGAGCTTATTAATTTCATGATCAAGGAAGCGCGCGGACTCGTCTGCGTGCCGATTACTCCGGAGCGGGCGGAGGAGCTCGATCTGCCGCCGATGGTGACGCACAATACGGACTATCACGGCACGGCTTTTACCGTCTCCGTCGATCATATATCGACCTCCACCGGCATCTCTGCGCCAGAACGTGCGGAGACGGTACGCCGGCTCATCGACCCGGAGACCAAGGCTGGGGATTTCCGCCGTCCGGGCCACATCTTCCCGCTGATCGGCAAGAAAGGCGGAGTCCTGCGGCGGGCCGGTCATACGGAGGCAGCCATCGATCTGGCTCGGATGTGCGGCTCCAAGCCTGCAGCTGTTATCTGCGAGATCATCAAGGAAGACGGGACGATGGCCCGCCTGCCCGATCTGATCGAGTTCCGGGACAAACACGGACTCAAACTGATCACGATCCAGGATCTGATCCACTACCGCAATGAAAAGGAAAAACTGGTGGAGCGCATCGTCGAGGTGAAGATGCCGACAGACTTCGGTACGTTCCGCGCCGTCGCTTATACCAATGAGGTGGACGGCAAGGAGCATGTCGCGCTCGTGAAGGGACAGATTGATCCGAATCAGCCTGTCTTGGTAAGAGTTCATTCCGAATGCTTGACCGGCGATGTGTTCCATTCGCACCGCTGCGATTGCGGTCCGCAGCTCGCTGCGGCGCTGCAGCAGATCGATGAAGCCGGGCGCGGTGTCCTGCTGTACATGCGTCAAGAAGGACGCGGGATCGGCCTGATTAATAAATTGAAGGCATATGCCCTGCAGGAGCAGGGATTGGATACGGTGGACGCGAATATTAAACTTGGCTTTGCTCCCGATCTGCGGGAATACGGCATCGGAGCTCAGATTCTCAAAGATCTGGGGGTCAGCAAGATGCGCCTGTTGACGAATAACCCGCGTAAGATCAAAGGTCTGGAAGGCTACGGCATCGAAGTTGTGGAACGTGTACCGCTGCAGATGCCCGAGAACGAAGATAATACGAACTATTTGCATACCAAGCAAGCCAGACTCGGTCATATGCTGCGCTTTGACCAAGATGATGACAAAGCATTGAAAATTAATCAAGAGATCGAACAGAAGGAAGGATGATTCATATGACACGCATTTATGAAGGTCAGCTCGTTTCCGAAGGTTTAAAATACGGTATCGTGGTCGGCCGGTTCAACGAATTTATTACGAGCCGCCTGCTGAGCGGTGCGCTTGACGCCTTGAAGCGCCATGGTGCGACGGAAGAGGAGATTGAAGTCGCTTGGGTGCCGGGGGCGTTCGAGATCCCGCTTATTGCCCAGAAGATGGCAGAGAGCGGCAAGTATGACGCGGTGATTACGCTGGGGACCGTTATCCGCGGCTCGACGCCGCATTTCGATTATGTATGCAGCGAGACAGCCAAAGGCGTAGCAGCGATCAATCTGAAGACTGGCGTGCCGACGATTTTTGGTGTGCTGACGACTGACTCGATCGAGCAGGCGGTGGAGCGTGCGGGTACGAAAGCGGGCAATAAAGGCTGGGAAGCGGCAGCCTCTGCGATAGAGATGGCCAATCTAACCAAATCAATGCAAGGTTGAGGATAGCAGGAGGACACTACGGTGACGATGCTCTATAAGCTGGAAACCTTTGAAGGGCCGCTGGATCTGCTCTTGCATCTGATCGACAAGGCCGAGATCGATATCCATGAAGTGTCGCTCAGCGACATCGCGGATCAGTATGTGGCTTATCTGGAGGCGATGCAGGAGCTGGAGCTGGACGTGACAAGCGAATTTCTCGTCATGGCGGCCACCCTGCTCTCCATCAAGAGTCGCCAGCTCCTGCCCAAGCCGCCGATCGTCGATGAGATCTACGATGAGTGGATGGACGACGGGCTCGATCAGCATGACGAACTCATCCAGAAGCTGGTAGAGTATCGGAAGTACAAGCTGATTGCCGAAGAGCTGCGCGCCAAGGAATATGAACGCAGCCTTGTTTTCACGAAGGAGCCCGAAGATCTAACTCCCTTTCTGCCGGAGACGATAGAGAATCCGGTCAAGGGTCTGGGTGTGCCGGATCTGATCGCAGCATTCCAGAAGGCGCTTAAGCGGGCTGCTAGAAGATCGCTGGTCGCAACGGTCAGAAGAGATGAGATTTCGGTGAAAGACCGGATTATCGATATCGTCGAGCTGCTAAAGGAACACCAGATGGTACGCTTCTCGCGACTAGTCCGCAAGGATCTGGACCGGCATGAGATTGTGGTTACGTTTCTGGCGATTCTGGAGCTGATGAAGATGAAGCAAGTTCACTGCTTCCAGCATCAATTGTTTGATGATATTGTGATTCATTGGAGAGGGGAAACGGCTGAGGGTGGACTTTCCAACATTGAAGTCGATTATTGAGGGTTTGCTCTTTATGGTCGGCGATGAAGGCATCACGACGAAGCAGATGGCCGAAGTAACCGGTCAAGACAGCAAACTTATCGCGGAGGCGCTGGCCGGATTGCGCAAGGATATGAGCAGAGCCAAACGGGGGATTCGGATCGCGGAGGTGGCTGGCGCATACCGCTTGACGACGAATCCTGATCATGCCGTGTATTTTGAGAGGCTTGCCCATTCTCCCAGCCGGGCCAGTCTCTCTCAAGCGGCTCTGGAGACGCTGTCGATCATTGCGTACAGGCAGCCGATCACCCGTATCGATATCGAGGAGATCCGCGGCGTCAAGACCGACCGGGCGCTACACACGCTGGTCGGCAAGGATCTGATCGAGGAAGTGGGGCGCGCCGAGGCGGTCGGACGTCCCATTCTCTATGGGACGACACGAGCCTTTCTGGATTATTTCGGCCTGCCTGATCTCGAGTCGCTGCCGGAGCCCTCGGCCATAGATACGGAAGATATGCTCGATGAACAGACGCAAGCCTTGTTCGAGAAGCTCGATGAAAGACAACTGACTTTGGACGAATATACAGCGCAGGGCACAGAGCCAGAAGAAGTATGAGACTAGTCGGATTGGCCAATACTACATCTATCCAGTTTCAGGAAACGGAGTGAACCGCAGGATGCGATGGTTCCCGGATGGATCGATGTGGTGGCTGATCGCGGCAGGTCTCTTTTTTT
The DNA here is from genome assembly GCF_047238105.1 of Paenibacillus jepli. Taxonomy (NCBI): domain Bacteria; kingdom Bacillati; phylum Bacillota; class Bacilli; order Caryophanales; family Paenibacillaceae; genus Paenibacillus; species Paenibacillus jepli. The sequence goes on along the minus strand of NZ_JBDFMD010000001.1, from coordinate 475,389 downwards.
TGGTTAGTGCCGCTGTCTGCGCCACGCATGTGGTTGTCATCGGCAGGCTGACACGCAAACAGGAGGATGACCAGCTGGCCTTTCATATTCATGGCTTATTCGGCTTGATTAATTCGGTATGGGAAGTTCCGATCATAAAAGTGAGCGGAACTGCGCTTGACATCAAGACCGAAACACATAGCCATGCCGTGGCAGACAAGACAAAAAATCAACGCATCGGAGTCCGTTCGGTGATGCACAGGATCGAGCAACTAGAGCAGCTGCTGCGTGGCACCGACCGGCTATTTGACTGGATCGGCAGGGTTCTCCTTCGTGTCAAGCTGTTAGAATGGCGCTGGCAGACAGCGGTAGGGACCGGGGATGCGATGTGGACGGCGATGGCGTGCGGTACCGTGTGGACAGTCCAGACCACACTTCTTGGCGTCTGTTCTCAGTTTATGCAGTTAAGAACGACGCCGCGGATGACAGTTACGCCGGTTTATAGTCATGTTCATTTTTCAACCGAGTGGTCTTGTATAGCAAAAATCCGCTTCGGTTATGCTATTATTGCCGGACTGCAGTTGCTGGTTCGTATACGAAGGGTGAAAGGAGGCTTCACCACGTGGCAGAACATCCTATTCAAGGGTTAATGCAAACCGCGATGGAAAATATTAAAGAGATGGTTGATGTGGATACGATTGTCGGGAGTCCTGTACAAACTCCGGACGGCAGTGTGATCATGCCGATATCCAAAGTAGGCTTCGGATTCGTAGCCGGAGGAAGCGATATTGGGTACAGCAAATCACAGAATCATGCCGCAGGCAATCATGAGGGGCACCAGTCCGACAATAGCCAGCCGTTTGGCGGCGGCAGCGGCGGCGGGGTGTCGATTACCCCAATTGCTTTTCTGGTTGTCGGCACCCAAGGCGTGAAAGTCGTACCGCTCGACAATCAGACCCACCTCATGGAACGTATGATCGATTCTGCACCGCGGGTCATTGACAAGATCCAGACGATGTTTCGTTCCGATCGTACCCGGGAAGATGAAGTGATCGAAGATCTGGAGGATCTGGTCCATCTCAGCGATGAAAAAGGTCATTTGATCTAGTCTACATCCGGTTAGGCCTAGTCGCAGCTCAGAAAGTGAACGAGCTGCGGCTTTTGGCGCGATTATGACGAATGTACATATCCGGCAGGCCCGTACATATAATGTACAAGAGTGTGCAGCCTTGGAACGCTGCATATAGAAAGCGAGGGTATCCATCACTATGCCATCCATGCTGAAACGCTTGCTGCTCGTCGTCGTTGTCGTAGGTGCCGCGTGGCCGTTACTGCCTGCACTGCAACCAGCGCATGGTGCACCACCAAAGGTTTATACCAATGCCCATGCGGCCGCAGTTATTGATGTGCAATCGGGTCGTATCCTCTACTCGCAGCGGGGAGACGAGCCCAATAAAATTGCCTCCCTGACAAAAATAATGACTGCCATCGTGGCGATTGAGCACGGCAACCTGACGGATATCGTCAAAGCGGGCACAGGTGCCGTCGGCAAAGAAGGATCCTCCATTTATCTCCAGATGGGGGAAGAGATGAGTCTTCATCACATGCTGTACGGATTGATGCTGCGCTCGGGCAACGATGCAGCGACAGCGATCGCTCAGCATGTTGGCGGATCGGAAGAAGGATTTGTCCATCTGATGAATGAGAAAGCGAAGTGGCTCGGACTCGAACAGAGCCATTTTATGAATCCGCATGGCTTGGATCACCCGGAGCATTACTCTTCGGCTAATGACATGGCCAAGCTGACGGCTTATGCGCTGAAAAATGCGAGCTTCCAGGATATCGTCAAAACCAGGGTGAAGAAGGTACCCAACCCGCATGACCCTTGGGACTATACATGGACCAACAAAAACAAAATGCTCTCTATGTACGAGGGGGCCGACGGCGTCAAAACGGGATATACCAAACAAGCCCTGCGCTGTCTCGTATCCTCTGCAACACGCGGCGGGCAGCAAATCGCCGTTGTTACACTTAATGACGGTGACGACTGGGCCGATCACCGCAAGCTGCTGGACTGGGCGTTTGCCAGCTATCCTTTGGTTGATCTGGCCTACAGCAATCAACATATTGCAGGATTTCCGTATCTCGCAGCTGGAAGCTTGCGTTATCCGCTGGCAGCAGGAGAGCAGGAAAGCATAACAAGCAAGCTGGTCGTGACGGACCCGTCCTCCATCGACCACGCGCTCGGGGAGAGAGGCAGACTCGAATTCTATCTGAACGAGAGTTTGGTCGGGGCTGTGCCGCTCAGAGATGCGCCGCCGTCCGAAGAGATGAGACGGACGAACGATCATTCTGATGCCGCACAGGCCACCGTACGCGAGGCCGGCAGGGAAGCTTCCTATTTCTTCACGCTCACACGCGTCTTGTTCACTATGTTCGGAGCGGAGGTAGGACGATGGTAAACTGGATCTGGCTGCTGCTCATTACCGTCAGTGTCATCTTTGGTGCAGCGACCGGCAAGCTCGAAGCCGTGACGGCTGCGGCATTCGAGGGGGCCAAGACAGGAGTGACAGTCAGTTTTGGCTTGATCAGCGTCCTGGTGTTCTGGATGGGCATCATGAGGATCGGCGAGGATGCCGGTCTGCTGCGTAAGCTGGCTGAGCTGCTCAGTCCGCTGGTTCGCTTCCTGTTCCCGGACGTGCCCAAGGGACATCCTGCATTGGGCTACATTATGACCAATATGAGCGCCAACATCCTGGGACTGGGCAATGCGGCAACGCCGATGGGGATCAAGGCGATGCAGGAGCTGCAAAAATTGAATCCGGATAAGGACACGGCGACGCCCGCCATGTGTACGCTGCTCGCACTCAATACGTCCAGCATCACGCTGGTGCCGACCACGCTGATAGCGATCCGCATGAATTACGGTTCGGCCAACCCGGCGGAGATTGTAGGGACGACGCTCATGGCGACTGCGATTGCAACGGCTGCGGCGATCCTGGCGGACCGCTGGTACCGGAGCCGCGCGAAGCAGCCGCCTAACATCAAGCGCCAAGGACCACCCAAGGGTGCGGCTGCGGCTCATCATGCTGCAGCTGCGGGAGGCGCCCCGCAGGATGCGGCATCCTGAGCTTGAACTGGGGGAGGGCTGGCTATGTACGATCTGATCACGATGCTGTCGATCTGGCTTATACCTGCACTTCTTGTTTTTATTCCGCTTTATGCCGCTTTTCGCAAAGTCCCTGTCTATGAATCCTTCGTCGACGGGGCCAAGGGAGGCTTTGACACGGCGATCGCGATCATCCCGCATCTGGTCGGGATGATGGTGGCCATCCAGATGTTCCGGGCATCCGGAGCCATGGAGCTGATGGTGCAAGCGCTGCAGCCGCTGCTAGCGGGTATCGGCATCCCGGGGGAAGTGCTGCCCCTGGGAATGCTGCGACCGCTCACCGGCGCAGGCTCGCTGGCTTATACGACGCATCTGATTGACAGTTACGGCCCAGACTCGATGATCGGCCGGATTGCCTCGACGATCCAGGGCAGTACAGATACAACCTTGTATGTACTGACAGTTTATTTTGGCGCCATCGGCATCCGCAGGACCCGTTATGCGCTCAAGGTCGGCTTGTTCTCAGATGCAGTCGGCTTTATTGCAGCGGTATTTATCTGTTTGTATATCTTTGGTTGACAGGGGCATTGCTCGTCCCGCGCGCTTGTGCTTTGGCCAAGCTGTGGTATGATGTGATTGAGGTGAAAGATTTGGAACGTCTACAGAAAATATTGGCACAAGCCGGGATCGCATCCCGGCGTAAATGCGAAGAATTGATCCTCTCCGGAGCGGTGCAGGTAAACGGAGAAACCGTGAACACACTCGGCGCAAAAGCCGATCCGGCCGAGGACAGCATTACGGTGAACGGCAAGCCGGTCAAAGGCGAAGGCAAGCTCTATCTGATGCTGAACAAACCCAAAGGCGTCATCACGAGCGCGAGCGACCCGAAAGGGCGCAAGGTGGTGGGCGATTTCCTGCCGGGAATCAAGGAACGTGTCTATCCGGTAGGCCGGCTCGATTATGATACCGAAGGCCTGCTGCTGCTGACCAACGATGGCGAATTTGCCAACCTGTTGACTCATCCCAAGCATCACGTACCCAAAACCTATCTTGCCACGGTCAAGGGTATTCCGCACGGGACTGAGCTGGACAAGCTGGCCAAAGGCATCAAGCTCGATGACGGCATGACTGCCCCTGCCCAGGTAGAATATCAGGATATCGACGAGGACAAAAAACAAGCTGTGATCACCATCACGATCCATGAGGGCCGCAACCGCCAGGTAAGGCGGATGTTCGAGGCGATCGGCCACCCTGTGGTCCGTCTCAAGCGTGTCCGCTTTGGCGAACTGGGACTGCTGAACCTGCAGCGGGGCAAGTTCAGACATCTGTCACCAAAAGAGGTTCAGGACTTGCTGGGTCTGGCCCGCAAGTCACATAATGTTCATAAAAAGTGAACCCCGCCCCGGTTTTTAAAGTCTTGTTATTCGCTATAATGTAACTATCATGCATTGTAGCCTAGGTGGTGTATAGCGATGAATTCTTCGCGCAAAAAGATTCAAATTGTTGTACTTCTAGGCGTCTTGCTGATCGGCGGATATGCGATCGGCAAGACGCTGTTTGCAGATGATAACCCGATTCCGCGGGCAGGTGTGGAAGCGCCCGGTTTCTCCCTGCTTGGTGCCGACGGGAACGTGCATCATTTGTCCGATTACAAAGGCAAGGCGTTGGTCATCAATTTCTGGGGCACGTTTTGCCCGCCCTGCGTGAAAGAAATGCCGGAGTTCCAGAAACAGCACGAGAAATGGCGGGACGCCAACTTCGAGATCCTCGCGATCAATCTCAGCGAGACTGATCTGGTCGTCTCAAGCTTCCTTCGACAGTTTGATCTGGAGTACCCGATCCTCAGAGATCAGAACCGGGCTACGGAGCGGCTCTACGGACTGCGCTCGTACCCGACGACGTTCTTCGTCAAGCCGGACGGCAAAATTATGGAAGTCTTCGTCGGCGGCATGACCGAGGAGCAGATCAATGAGCGGGTTGAGAAACTGCTTCAGACATAACGGGACAAGGAGGCCACCCCATTGATTCACAACACCAAATGCGAATGCGGCCATCAGAATAATGTGGGTACGGTGCTCTGCGAATCTTGCGGCAAGCCCCTGGGAGAGGACATGCATTCCCAAGAACCGCTGGAGATGCGCTACGACGGTGTAGCTCGGCGCTCGCAGAAAAGCAACCCCAACTGGATCGACAGGATATGGAATTTTTTCTCTTCCGTCAAAATTGCCGTCTATTTGATCATCATAACGCTCGTCGGTTCGATATTCGGTACCATCCTTCCGCAGGAAAATACGTTCATCCGGGGAATCCCGCAGACTATTACAGTACGAATCACGGCCGGATGGGAGAATTGTATTATGCTCTGGGACTCTCCCGAACCTATGAATCCTGGTGGTTCATCACGCTGCTCGTCATGATCGGCACCTCGCTCGTCATCTGCAGCCTGGACCGGGTGCTGCCGCTCTACCGAGCGCTCAAGAAACAGCAGATCCGCAAGCATCTCAGCTTCATCACCAGACAGAAGGTCGTCTTCACCCGGGATCTGGATGTCCCGGGTGAAGCGTTTGCCCGTGATATGGAGGCGCAGCTGAAGCGCAAGCATTACCGCGTGCATCGGGAAGGGGACGCCTTGCTGGCCGAGAAGAACCGTTTCAGCCGGTGGGGACCCTACATCAACCATATCGGTCTGATCATCTTCCTGCTTGCCGTTCTTGCCCGCAGCATCCCGGGCTGGTACATGGACGAATATGTGACCATCCCTGAAGGTGAGACGGTGCCGATCGAAGGGACTAACTATTATATCAAAAACGAGCAGTTCTCGGTCGATTATTATACGGACGACGAACTTCCCGCCGAGATGCAGGGGCAGCTGAGGCCCAAGCTATACCAGACCAAAGCCGTACTGTACGAATGTACAGCCAATTGCCATGATCTCATCGAGCAGCCGGTTCTCGAAGAAGTGAAGCGGCATGATATCATCGTCAACAGTCCGCTTTCGTACCAGGGACTCAGCGCTTATCAGTTCGACTTCGACGATTCACCGAAGCTGGCCGCCGTTCAGCCATCCCTGATCGACAAACAGACTGGAGAGAATTACGGTTCGTTCGAGCTGCGGATGATCAATCCCGAGCTTCAATACGAAGTAGGACCGTATGAGCTGGAGCTTCGCTCGCAGTATATGGAATTTGCGATCGGGGAAGATGGTGCGCCGACTTCGCTTTCCAGAGATCCCAATGCGCCGGCATTTTTCTTTGTTATCAGAGGACCGGGGCTTGCCGAGGAAGGCGAGACGTATCTGTACTTCCCTCGCCAAGTGGACAAGCAGCGCTTCAGCCAGGATCAAATCAATAGTCATATCTCCGACCGGCTGGAGTTGTCCGTCGGCTCGATGGAGGGCGTGACGTTCGCCGGTGCGACAACATTTCTGAATATCCGGATCGACACGGCGATGCCTTACGTATGGGTAGGGGCGGGCATTTCTATGCTCGGTCTGATTATGGGCTTCTATTGGAATCATCGACGGATCTGGCTGCGTGTCGATAACGGCAAGCTGTCGCTGGGCGCCCACACCAACAAGAATTGGTTCGGCATGCGAAGTGATGTCGCGGCGGCCTTGAACAAGCTGGCGATCGAGGTCGATCCGAAGTCACTGGATAACGGAGGGAAAAATTCGTGAATTGGGTAGAATTTAGCAGTGATGCGTTTATTGCCGCATTCTTCTTGTACTGTTTTGGATTCTTGTTTTATGTGATTGCTGTAGCGGGTAAGAAATGGAGCAATCGCGACCCGGAGCTTCATGCCAAGCGATGGTCGAGAGTCGCTTATATTGTGTCGGCCCTGGGCTTGTTGTCGCATCTGACCTTCTTCTTCACTCGTTGGTACGGCTCCGGCCAGATTCCAACGAGCAATATGTACGAATTTATGACCTTTCTCGGTATGGCGATTATGATCGCCTTCATCATCGTCAATGCGATCTACCGCAAGGCAGTGCTGGGGATGTTCGCGCTGCCGCTGGTTGTACTGATCGTGGCTTATGCTTCCGTCTTCCCGCAGGAAGTGCAGCCGCTCGTCCCGGCGCTCAATTCGATCTGGTTGAAGATCCATGTTACGACGGCAGCACTGGGCGAAGCGTTTTTCGCCGTCGCCTTTGCCTCGGGCTTGATGTATCTGCTGCGGGTCGTCGACTTCAAGGGTACGAGCAAAAAGGCACGCCGCTCGCAGCGTTGGGTTGAGTTTACGCTGTATGTAATCATCGTCATCATCGCTTTCATCGCCACAGTATTTATCTTCCGGGGGATGGGCTACCAAGCTAATTTTACGCAAGAGCTGGTCACTGTCGACAGCCGGGGTGTGGCCAGCACGACTGTGGAGAATGTCGAATACAGCATGCCGCCAATCTTCAAGCCCTATAACAGTGAAGTCGTCGAGATGGATACCTTCCTTGGCATTGCGCAGCCGCTCTTCGAAACACCGGGCTGGATGGATGGGGTCAACGCGGGACGCAAGCTTAATACGATTGCCTGGTCGATCCTGATGGGTTCGCTGTTGTACGGGCTGCTGCGACTCGCGCTGCGCAAGCCGCTTGGAGCGGTGATTCATCCGCTGATGGACGGCATTGACCCTGATGATCTGGATGAGATTACCTACCGGGCTATCGCCATCGGATTCCCGATCTTTACGCTGGGAGCGCTCATCTTTGCCATGATATGGGCCAATATTGCCTGGTCCAGATTTTGGGGATGGGATCCCAAGGAAGTATGGGCTCTGATCACCTGGCTCTTCTACAGTGCCTATCTGCATCTGCGCTTGTCGCGCGGCTGGCAGGGGCAGCCTTCGGCATGGCTTGCCGTTATCGGCTTTGTCATCGTCATGTTCACATTGATCGGTGTCAACCTGATCATCGCCGGCTTGCATTCTTATGCCGGTGTCAACTAGTCTTTTAACTCAGTAGAGAGGGGAGACGCAAGATGTCCGAGCATATGCAGCGTATTCTTGTCGTAGACGATGAAGAGCGAATCCGCCGCCTTTTGAAGATGTATCTGGAGAAGGAAGGCTATCTGATCGAAGAAGCGGAGGACGGCGAGAACGCGCTCCGCATGGCCTCCTCTTCCGATTTTGATCTTGTGCTGCTGGATGTGATGCTGCCGGGAATCGACGGGATCGAGGTCTGTACCCGGCTCAGGCAGGTCAAATCGACACCGGTCATCATGCTCACAGCCAAAGGCGAGGAGATGAACCGGGTACAGGGGTTTGAAGTCGGCGCGGACGATTATGTCGTCAAGCCGTTCAGCCCGCGCGAGGTCATCTACCGGGTCAAAGCGATCTTGCGCCGTTCCTCGGCGACCGCTTACTTGACCAAGGAGGCTAACTCCAGCAATAATATTGTATTCCCGCACCTGGTCATCGAGCATGACGCGCATCGTGTTTCCGCAGGCGGACAGGAAGTCAGCCTGACGCCCAAGGAGTACGAGCTGCTGCACTATCTCGCCATTTCGCCCGACAAGGTGTTCAGTCGGGAAGAGCTGCTGAAGGACGTTTGGAATTACGAGTTTTTCGGTGATCTGCGCACAGTAGACACGCATGTGAAGCGTCTGCGCGAAAAACTGAATAAAGTATCGCCGGAGGCCGCAGCGATGATCACAACGGTGTGGGGCGTCGGCTACAAGCTCGAGGTACCAAAGTAAATGCTCTGGAGAAGTGTAGTCGGCAAACTCTGGATCACGATCATTCTGCTGGTGGCCGTGGTTCTGATTATTTTGGGCGTGTTTTTGCTGGCTTACGTCGATATTGAATTTTTTGATTACGCACACGATATTAAGGTGCTATTCGTCGTCGTAGGCGTCATCGGGTTTCTGTTGACGACGTTCTTTGCTTTTTTCCTCATCACCAAGATTACCCAGCCGCTGCGGATGTTGAAAAAAGCGGCCGACCTGATCGCTCAAGGCGATTACCGCTCACGGGTACAGATCCGTTCATCCGACGAGATTGGCGATCTCTCGCATACCTTTAACCATATGGCTGAAGAGGTGGATACGCTGATCAAGGATCTCTCACATGAGAGAGACCATCTGACAAGCGTACTGCGCAGTATGGCGGATGCGGTGATCACCTTTGACGCGGCGGGCAAGGTTATCCTGACCAATCCGCAGGGACAGCTGCTGATGGAGCAGTGGAACAATCTGGATTGGTCAGACGAATCGGCGAGCTTCGTCTCCTATGGCGATGTGCCGGCACCGCTCTACGATCTATACCGCAAGGTGGTTCGGGAAGGACATGACCAGAGTGACAAGATTAATGTTATGAGCGGAGTCTGGTCGGTGGTCATGGCGCCGCTCAAATCAGACAGTCATGTGCGCGGTGCAGTAGCGGTCATGCGGAATGTTACCGAGGAGTTCAAGCTGGAGAAGCTGCGCCGCGACTTCGTAGCCAACGTCTCGCATGAGATCCGGACGCCGCTCTCGATGCTGCAGGGCTACAGCGAGGCGCTCATGGACGACATCGCGGCATCGCCGGAGGAGCGTCAGGAGCTGGTCCAGGTTATCCACGACGAGTCGCTGCGGATGGGCAGACTGGTCAAGGATCTGCTCGACCTGGCGAGGATGGAGGCGGGACATCTCCAGATGAATATGCAGCAGGTAGACGTCAAGGCACTGATCGTCCGGGTGCACCGCAAGTTCCAGGTGTATGCCAAGGAACGCGGCATTCGTCTGCGCTATGAGTGTGCCGAACTGCCGCTGGAGCTAAAGCTGGCCGACGAAGATCGGCTGGAGCAGGTGCTGACCAACCTGCTGGATAATGCGCTGCGCCACACGCGTGAGGATGCGGCGATCACGATCCAGGCAGACATGATCCGTCACGAAGGCAAGAGCTGCGTCCAGATCATCGTCAAGGACGAGGGCCAGGGCATTCCTCCCGAGGATCTGCCCTTCATCTTCGAGCGGTTCTACAAGGCCGACAAGGCCCGGACAAGAGCAGTCTCCAGCGGCACCGGCCTGGGTCTGGCGATCGTCAAAAATATCGTCGAGTCGCATCGCGGTACGATCCGTGTCGAGAGCCGGCTTGGCGAAGGCACTTCTTTTACGGTGCTGCTTCCTGTCGAAGCGCATTAGCTCTTGTCTGAGTATGGCGGCAATTCTTGTTGTACGTGAAACAAATAGGCATTGCAAAAAAACCACTCTGTGCGCCGGTTCGGCCAGCAGAGTGGTTTTTTTTTGAGCTATTTTTTGGGGGACGCTTAGAACAGGTTGATTTCTTTGGCCTTGTTAATATCTGATAGCTCGGCCAGCTCTTCAATCACGTCTTTGGTTGGGGCTTTGTCTACGGTAAGCACCATAATAGCTGCACCGCCCACAAGCTCCCGTCCAACCTGCATGGTTGCGATATTTACATCCTTGGAGCCTAGCAGCGAGCCGACGCGGCCGATAATCCCCGGTTTATCGTTGTGCGAGATCAGAATCAGATTGCCGCCCGGCGTCACGTCCACCGGGAACTTGTCAATCTGTACGATCCGCGAGCCATATCCGTTCAACAGTGTACCTGCGACATGACGTTCTTTTTCCTTCGTACGGAGTGTCACGGACACGAGGTTCGTAAAGCCCTTGGCTTCAGGCGATTTTTGGACCACGACGTTTACGCCGCGAAGCTTGGCCAGGTGCATCGAATTGACCAGGTTGACTTGTTCCATGCCCAGATGATGCGCGAGCACGCCTTTAACGATATGACGGGTTAACGGCTGTGTGTCTACTTCTGCCAATTCACCGGAGAAGCTGACCGCGATCTCCGAGACGGCGCCCTTGGACAGCTGGGCAACAAAACTGCCGAGCTTCTCGCCGAGGGCGAAGTAAGGCTGCAGCTTGTTCAACAGTTCGCCCGGAATCGGCGGCATGTTCACCGCATTGATGAACGGCTCGTTGCGCAGGATATGCAGCACTTGCTCGGATACGTCGATGGCTACATTCTCTTGAGCTTCTACCGTGGAAGCGCCGAGATGCGGAGTCACGATTACTTTCGGATGCTTCAGGAACGGGTGATCCTCTGCAGGGGGTTCGATCTCGAAGACGTCAAACGCCGCGCCGGCCACGATGCCCTGATCGATAGCTTCGACGAGCGCCTGTTCGTCGATGATGCCGCCGCGGGCGCAGTTGACGATCCTCATGCCGGGCTTCATGACGTCAAACTGAGGTTTGGCGATCATATGCCGGGTCTCCGGCGTGAGCGGCGTGTGGACGGTCATAAAGTCGGCCTGACGGACGATCTCGTCGATACTGGCAAGCTTGACACCAAGTTTGGCTGCCCGCTCTTCTGTAAGGAACGGGTCGTAGCCCAGAATTTCCATACCGAATGCTTTGGCCCGCGCAGCTACCTCGCTGCCGATCCGTCCCATCCCCATCACGCCGAGCACTTTATTGCGCAGCTCGACGCCGAGGAAGGATTTGCGGTCCCAAACGCCGTTGACGGTCTTCATGTACGCTTGCGGGATATGACGGGCGAGCGCCATCATCATCGCAAACGTATGCTCACAAGTCGTAATCGTATTGCCGTCAGGGGCGTTGATGACGATGATGCCGCGCGCAGTGGCGGCCTGCAGGTCGATGTTGTCGACGCCGACGCCGGCTCTGCCGACCACTTTAAGTTGTTTGCCGGCTTGCATGACTTTCTCGGTAACGCGGGTCTGGCTGCGGACGAGCAGCGCGTCGTAGTCTCCGATAATGGCGATCAGCTCATCCTCGCTAAGACCCGGCTTCTTGTCTACCGCCACGTCAGCCGCTTCTACGAGCTGTTGAATTCCCAGATCGCTGATCGGATCCGATACTAGCACTTTAAACATGTAGTTTAAACCTCCTAGATATAATCGCTTCTGTATAAATTTGAAAAACCCCGGTACCCGGCCGTGTGCAGCAGCGGGACGAGGGTCGCTTTCAATTCTGCGGAGTAATACATGCTAATCCTATGACCTCTCCTATTTTATAGCAAGGCTGTGGTAGATTGCAATGCCAAAACTTGAACAAGTTGTTGATATTGGTTATGATGCAAGCAAGCGACCGGCTTCGGCCGCATAACACCGCCGCTACTGAGCGGCATAAGGAGAGAAGGACTTGAGCAACTGGAAAACGATAGATGCTGCTTCATTGAAAAATCAACTGGAGAGCGGCGGACTGGAGGCTTCACAAATTATCGATGTGCGCGAGCCGGCCGAGTGGGACTACTACCATATCGAAGGCTCTGCTCATGTGCCGATGAATACGATCCCTGGCCGACTGGACGAGTTGGATCCGGAGCGGCCGCTTTACATCGTCTGCGCGCACGGGGTGCGCAGTGAGAGGGTATGCGCTTATTTATCGGACCAAGGTTACGGCAAGCTGATCAATGTTGAGGGCGGCATGGCCGCCGTATCGGCGCTTGAAGGCTTCCAATACGACTGAAGGCGAGATCCAGAGCGCCTGGTTGCCTGCTTATTCAGGAAAGAAGAACGGGAGCTGCGGAAGCAGCTCTTCGCTGTATAATGTAGCTTTGCTGGCAGCAAAATCACCAGTTCGAACCGCCTTTGTGCCGAGCAGCAGATCGACGACGGCTGTCACGGTCCGGATCTTCATGCGCGCCGCTTCGCCCGTCGCGATGAACTCGTCGACACGGGTACTGAGGTCCTGCGGATAGTAGGCAGGCAGGATACTGCGGGCGACCAGCTGGTCGGCCATCAGTTTATTTTTGATCGTAAGGGGGAGCTGCTTCCAGACACTGATCTCCATAATCTGGGGCATCTCGTAATCGCCCGGAATTTCGGTATTGACCGATGCGCTCCACTTCAGCATTGCTGCATAATATTCCTGCTGGCCGATACCGGCGTGCTGGACGGCCTGCTGATAAAACGCATCCTCGGCAAGCTCCTTCAATAGAAGCTGAGCTTGCTTGCTGTCCGCCGAAGCTGCCATGCGGGCAGCCGTCTGCTCAAACAAGCGAAGACTTTTTAACAGATTGACCTGGCCCTGGGCCAGGAGCGGCGAGGTTGCCGGCAGGGCTGCTTCTGCAGCTTGACTGTATTTTTGGGCCGCCAGCTTCTCCAGATCCTTGAACGCCGCTTTAGGCTGGGTGGCCTGTTGCGAACGAATCCGGCTCAGAGCTGAGTGCCATTCATTCTGGAATTCACGATGAGGCAAAAATACGGTATGATAGAACGATACAAGATCCTGTTGCTGATATGCGGCTCCCCCGCCCTCGCTTTGCAGCAGCTTCATCGGTTGATACTTGGTCTCCGTCTTCTCGGCGCCCACTTTGACCCCGTAGAAGAAAGCGGCCACAGCTACTACCAGCATGAACAAAAAACCTAGACTGAACAACATCTCTGTACGTGAAAGTCGTTTTTCCATCCGAAATCTCCTTCATGTGCTATGTATGGTTCTATATTGTAAGCTGCATCGGTCAAAGGATCAATAATAATCAACAGGCGGTTACTCATGAGAAAATTTAAATGGCAAAAAATCAAGATCAGGCAAGTAACGGCTGACCAGCTGGACGACAGGATGCTTTTGATCAATCTTTATGTTTCTCAAGGTCTTATACTTGTTATCGGTATTGTATGGATTTTATTACAGCGTCAGAATATAATTTCGTTATTGGCCATTCCGAATTCCTTTCCTTTTATATATTGGGGCTTGGGGCTAGCGGCGGCTGTGATCGTCATCGACCTGGCTATCTCCCGCTGGGTGCCGGAGGAGGCGGCGGATGACGGTGGGGTGAACAACAAACTGTTCCGCGAGCGGCCCATCTGGCATATCGTACTAATCTGTCTGATCGTGTCCATCTGCGAGGAGCTGCTGTTCCGCGGAGCCATTCAGTTCGCCATCGGCCCCTACTGGACCAGTATTGTTTTTGCCGCCATCCACATTCGTTATTTGAAGCATTGGATTCCGACCGGACTTGTGTTCTCGATCAGCTACGGTCTGGGTTGGATCTATATCGAGACCGGGACGCTGTGGGCGCCGATTGCGGCGCATTTTGCTATCGACTTGGTGATGGGACTCATCATCCGCTACCGGAGGGAAACATGAGCAGAGTAGAGAAATATCGTAACCGTAGTAAAAACAGCTTGCAGCCGATGGAAGCGGAGTTTTCCGGCACAGATTTGCCATCCAGGAAGAAAAAACATCCCTCGAGCCGCGTCAAGCTGACTCAATGGTTCTACCGGCTGTTGATTGTCCTGTTCGTCGCCCTTGTCGCCGTCCTGTTCATATATGGGAATAAAGCGATCAACAGCGACATCGGCAAAAGCGGTCAGGAGCAGGCGAGAAAGGTGCAGGTGAACCTATAACGTGTGGTGGTTACTGGGTGCGGCCGCGGCCGCTGCGATCTTGATGGTCGCATGGATGATAAAAGAGGCTTTCGGGTGCAGGGTGGTGGTGGAAGAGGTAAGGCTGGATAGACTGCCTGAGTCCTTTGATGGTCTGCGCCTGTTCTTTATTAGCGATATTCACCGCCGGACCATCCCTCAGCGTCTGGTGGAGCAGGCTGCGGAGGCTGGCGGAGCGGATCTCGTCTGTATCGGAGGCGACTTGAGGGAGGGAGGTGTGCCGCTGGAGAGGATCAGGCACAATATCCGGACTCTGTCGCGCATTGCTCCCGTCTATGCTGTCTATGGCAATCATGATTATGATCAATCGAGAGTGGAGCTGGATAAACTGCTCCATGAAGAAGGCTGCACGACTCTGGTCAATGAGCATATACTCCTGAAACGGCCGGAGGGGAGCATGATCAAACTGTGCGGTCTGGACGATCCGATCACGGAGCGGGCCCGTCTTGCACAAGCTCTTAAGCGCGGCGAGGCGCGGGATGAGAGCGGACTGTTCACCTTGCTGCTCTCCCACGATCCGAATATACTGGACAGGCTGGAAGGCGCCCCAGTGGACCTCATCTTGTCGGGTCACACCCACGCAGGTCAGATCACGCTCCCCGTATACGGGCCGCTGTTGCGCTCGCCGGAGATTCTCACCTACTTGAGGGGCTGGTATACGCTGGAGGACGCTCCTGGCGTCGTGAAACCCCGGCTTTATGTAAGTGCCGGATTTGGCACCTCCAAGCTGCCGATCCGGCTGGGAGCGCCTGCGGAAGCCAAACTTCTCATTCTGCGGCAGCGGGACGGTCGGGAAGCTTGATAGTCGCCGGATCGATGAAGCTATAGCCTTTGGCCGTAAGCAAGCCGAGCAGCTCATCCAGTGCGTCGGCGGTCCAAGGCAGTTCATGCATGAGAATATTGGCACCGGGGTGGAGCTGTTCCATGACGGAGCTGATGACTACCTCCGGGTTGTCCCGCGCAGCGTTCTCCCAATCCCTTGAACCGTTGGACCAGGTCATATAGAGCAAGCCCTGCTCCGCTGCCATTTCCTTTACGGCGTCTCCTCCCGAGCCGAAGGGCGGCCGGAAGAAACGGGGGGCCTCGCCGGTCACTTCGCTGACGATCGTCTGCACTTCATCGATTTGGCGGCGCGCTTCCTGCGGCTCGGCCTTCCTCAGATCAATATGGTCCCAGGCATGATTGCCGATCATATGCCCGTTGTCGCTGACCAACTGGAGAAGTTCCGGCTGCTGCTCGACACGGTATCCGTTAACGAAGAAGATGGCTTTAGCGCTATGCTTGTCGAGTATAGCGAGCATACGCTCCAGCAGCGCTCGCTCCTTGGGCCCGTCGTCAAAAGTCAGCAGTACCGCATCGGCATCGACTTCGTCGCTAAGCGGTGTGAAACGGTATGAGGCGTCGTTCATCTCGTACTGTATTTCCAAAGGCGGATCGCCAGGGACATCCGGCTCCGGCTCTGCAGCATTAGGTTCTACTTCAGAGCCGGGCGATTCCTGGCCCAAAGTGTCCGTTTCTTCTGGAGTTGCTGATTCGGAGACCGGCGTCTTCTCTGGCTGTTCTTCAAGCTGCGGCGGCGGGCTGTCCTTGGTTTCTCCCGGTCCTGCCGAGCATCCTGCGAGCAGCGCCAAGGCCAGCAACGCGCCTCCTAAAGGATGTGTTGTGCGGTTCATGCCATTCCCTCCCATGCAGTAGCTGATTGTTTCCTCATTGTACCATACCCTCTTCGAGTCCGAAGGACACGCCTGCATGCTCCGGCCCCGGAGGGGGAAAGCTACCAATGGCAATTCAACTCAGCTTAAGGAGGAATGGCGAATGAGATGGGGATCGATACTCGCAGGCGGGCTGCTCGGCATCGCTGCAGCCGCCGTGATTGCAAGACGACGTCCCGGCGCGCTGCATTTAGTCGGCGAAGGCGTCAGTACGTTGTGGCGAGGTCTCAGCCACCGTACGTTAGATCGCATGTTTAACCGGGAAGCGGAGCGTGATGCTGCCGCTCCTGCAGTTCACGATGCCCAGGCGGGTGCAGAGGGAATGGCGGTACTTGAGCAACTGGTGGCCAACGACCCTGTTGCCCGCAGCGAAGCCAACAAAATTCTTACGGAAAATCACCTCTCCAGTCACTAGCACATTACTGTTGCATCATCCGCTCTGCACCTCCCGTGAGGGGGGAGGGCGGATGATTATTTTTTGTATCCGGTAGTGCAATCCATAGTCAAAAATGATAACATAGTTACATATAATAATTTTGTTCACATATTATATGTCGCTTCATAATCTGTTATAACTTGATGCTGCAAAGGAGGATCCTGTCATGAAGATCGAGCGATTGAGTCAGGACAAGATCAGGATTTTCCTGACGTTCGACGACCTGCTGGAGCGTGGGATCCAGAAGGACGACATGTGGCGCGAAATTCCGAAGGTGCACGAACTGTTCAGCGAGATGATGGATCAGGCATACAGCGAGCTGGGGTTTGACGCCAGCGGGCCGCTTGCCGTCGAAGTTTTTGCGCTTCCAGCGCAAGGCATGGTCGTTATTGTAACCCGCGGCAGAGCCGAGGCGCAGATTCACGAACGCGCAGACAGCGACGAAGACAATGATGAAGATGTCTATGAGATGGAGGTTACCCTCGAGCAAAGCGACGTCATGATGTACTCTTACCGGGATTTTGAGGATGTCATATCCGTCAGCAAGCAGCTTCAGGCTGCAGGACTTTCCGGGGATGGCCGACTTTATTCCTATAAAGAGCGCTGGATTCTTGCATTTGACCCAAGTGGATTGGAGACAGCGCAATATCATGCGATCATTGCTTTGCTGGCCGAGTACGGCGAGGCCACATCGGTTACGGCCGCTGTGTTGGAGGAATACGGCAAGGTGGTCATACCGGCAGGAGCCGTCACGGAGATCTGTCAGCACTTCAAATGAATACCGATAGAGAGCATCGTCAGTCGCGCCTCTGCTGGACGATGCTCTTTTACTTGAATGAACAGCCTCACCAAACGTTCCGTATAGAACCGTTACATCCCGCCCATATTAGAACCGTGCTACATGACGGGACTTTTGACGGGGTGGTGTTAACGAATGATAGCAGTACAAGGAGCGTTCGACGTGCTGAAGTCGACCCAGATCGTTATCGAGCAGGCGCTGCGCAAACTGGGCTACGGAGATGATATGATCGATCTGCTGAAAGAACCATTGCGGATGATGACCGTAAGGATTCCGGTCCGCATGGACAATGGCGGTACGAAGGTTTTCACGGGCTTCCGGGCTCAGCATAATGATGCGGTCGGACCGACCAAAGGGGGCGTTCGCTTCCATCCCGATGTGAACGCGGATGAAGTGAAGGCTCTTTCTATTTGGATGAGTCTCAAATGCGGCATCGCGGATCTGCCTTACGGGGGCGGCAAAGGTGGGATTATCTGTGACCCGCGGGGGATGTCTTTCCCGGAACTGGAGCGTCTTAGCCGCGGCTACGTGCGAGCAATCAGCCAACTGGTCGGGCCCACCAAGGACATACCTGCGCCGGATGTCATGACCAATTCTCAGATCATGGCCTGGATGCTGGATGAATACAGTCGCATCCGGGAGTTCGACTCGCCCGGTTTTATTACCGGCAAGCCTCTTGTCCTCGGCGGTTCGCGGGGCAGAGAGACGGCGACGGCGCGCGGCGTCGCCGTCATGATTCACGAGGCTCTGCGAACCCGGGGGATTCCCTTGCACGATGCCCGGATTATCATTCAGGGCTTCGGCAATGCCGGCAGCTTTCTGGCCAAATTTATGCATGAAGCCGGCGCATCTGTAATAGGGATATCCGATGTGCACGGCGCGTTGTATAATGAAGATGGACTGGATATCGAGCATCTGCTGGACCGCCGGGACTCATTTGGCGCTGTGACCAATCTGTATTCCGGCTCGATCAGCAATGAGGAACTTCTGGAGAGGCCGTGCGATGTGCTGGTACCCGCAGCGATACAGAACCAGCTTACCGCAGACAACGCGCCGCGTGTGCAAGCCGGGATCGTTGTAGAAGCAGCTAACGGCCCGACAACGCTGGAGGCGACACGTATCCTGACGGAGCGGGATGTGCTGATCATACCTGATGTACTTGCCAGCAGCGGCGGAGTGATCGTCTCCTACTTTGAGTGGGTCCAGAACAATCAGGGATATTATTGGAGCGAGTCGGAAGTAGAGCATAAGCTTCAAGATATGATGATCCGAGGCTTCAGGCAGGTATATGAGCTGCATCAGAGTCGAGCGGTCGATATGCGGCTCGCTGCATATATGGTTGGTGTCAGACGGCTTGCTGAAGCCGTGCGGTATCGCGGTTGGGTTTGACTAACACGAGGAAGGGGGATGACAAATGGTGCTATTGTTCTCGATATTAATGGCGGCAGTGGCACCTGGCGTCTCCTTGCTGACTTATGTCTATTTGAAAGACCGATATCATTCCGAGCCGATTACTATGGTCCTGAAGCTGTTTTTTCTCGGTGCACTGGTTGTGTTTCCGATCATGATCATCCAACGGGGACTGCTTCTGTGGCTGGGCGAGTCGCCGATTGTATTTTCCTTTATTATTTCGTCAGCCGTTGAAGAGGGGCTGAAATGGTTTGTTCTGTTCCATATGATATACAATCACACCGAATTCGACGAGCCTTACGACGGTATCGTATATGCCACTGCCATTTCGCTTGGTTTTGCCACATTTGAGAATGTGCTGTACGCTTTTCTCGTTCCCTCCTCTTTTGGCGGACTCCTGATGCGCGCGCTCCTGCCTGTTTCCGGGCATGCGTTGTTCGGGATTATGATGGGTTATTATCTAGGCAAAGCCAAGTTCAGTCCCGGCCCTCAAAAGCGCAAATTTATCGCCATGTCGCTCGCTCTGCCATTGTTCTGGCACGGCACATACGATTGGATTATGCTCACTCTAAAAACCAACTGGGTTTTTATTATTGTGCCGTTAATGGTATTCCTGTGGATACGGGGACTGCGCAAGATCCAACGGGCTAACAATAACTCGCCGTTCCGTCTGCTCAAGCGCGAGGACGAGATTAAATTTTAGCCGATCCGTCAACACTTTCAAGTAGCAAAGCAAACCGTTACAGGAGGTGTGCGGGTGGAACAGAGAGTCAAAGTCCGGATCCGCTGCAGACAATGCGGCGAGAAATTCGTTCTTCGCGGGCGTATGGAAAAGGGTCATATCACTACCGGCTTCAAACAATGTCTATGCAACAACTTGGATGATTTCGAAATTGAGGAACACCAATAAGAATGTATAAAGCTCCTTCTTGCAAACCAAACTAACACCAGGTATTGCACAGAAAGGAGCTTTTGTCTATGTATAAGCGTTTGAGCGCTGTGCTGTTTCCTGTCATGGCGCTGATGTTCATCGGCGCAGCCTTTTGGGGCTATCAGGAGCATCAAGACAAAAATGCGGTGCTGATCAAGGCGGAAAATCAGTATCAACGGGCTTTCCATAATCTCAGCTACGATCTGGATCAAATCCACAAACAGTTGGGCAATACCTTGGCGGTAAGTTCGAAATCAAGCGGACATCACCGCAAAGGTCTGGTCAATGTGTGGCGCATGACAAGTCAGGCGCAGAATGAAATCAACCAACTCCCGCTCACGATGTTGCCGTTTAGCAAAGCAGAGGATTTCCTCTCGCATGTCGCTAGCTTTGCATATCGCACATCGATTCGGGACCTCACCAAAGAACCGCTCTCGGACAAGGAATTTACGACTCTCAAGACGCTGTATACCAAATCGGAAGAACTGACAAAGGACCTACAGAACATGCAGACTGAAGTCATGCAGAACAGTTTGCGATGGATGGATGTGGAGGTGGCGATGGCATCCCGGCAGGAGTCGGGTACTAACGCCATTATCGATGGCTTCCGCACAATGGAGGATAAGGTAGGCCAATACCCCGAGATCGATTGGGGGCCTACGGTATCTGCGGTATTCCAGAAGCATACGCTGCGCGCCTTGTCAGCGGAAGCAGTCGGACCTGAAGAGATCAAGCAAAAGGCCGCGCGTTTCCTCGGCTTGGCTGATAGCAGCGGTGTCGAGGTTGTCGAAAATGGTACAGGTACCGAATACGAAACGTATACGGCCATCGTGGACACCGGTGACGGCGAACCTGCAAGAATCGATTATACCAAGCGCGGCGGTGAGCTGATCTCCTTTTTCAACCCCCGGGAGGTTGGCGAAAAGCAGGTGAATCTTGAAACGGCGGAGTCTGCTGCCCGAGAGTTCCTGGCTTCCCACGGATACCCGGATATGGAGGCTGTAAGTTATGACGAATACGCCCGAACCGGCAATTTCACATACGTTGCTACGCAAGATGGCGTGCTGATCTACCCGGACCGTGTGACGGTACAAACGGCACTGGATGATGGTCAGCCGGTTTCGATGCAGACATCTGACTATCTGTATGAGCATCGCGAACGCCGGCTGCCCGAGCCGGGATTGACGGAGCAAGAAGCGCGGGAATCCCTGAACCCCGACTTTGAGGTGCGTTCTGCCAAGCGGGCACTCATCCACAATGAGCGCAAGGAAGAGGTTCTGTGTTACGAGTTTCTTGGTCGAATCAACGGCTCGCTCTATCGAATCTTTATCAATGCAGACACAGGTGAAGAGGAATCGATCGAACAGGTGCCCGGTATGAATGATGAAGTGCTGCAGCAGGCCGACTGAACAACATGTGCCAACGAGTGTTGCACATTTGGCGCCCTTTCTTTCGAGGGGCGCTTTTTGCATGCTAAGAACGTTTTGGCGTTCATCTTTTCCTGAAGTCTATTGTATAGCTCGTATCCGATTGGCGTGCTATAATAAATGGATTACAAGGGGGGAGCCAAAGTGTTGCCGAGTGTGAATCAAGTGTTGTATCTGCAAGTCGCTTCACCCGATGAAACGGAAGCCCGTATCGAATACAAAACGAGGATTGCGGATATGGGTGATGGAGATTTGTTGATCGAAATTCCTTTGAATGAAGCGACAGGTCGCTATAAAAAGCTTTATCTGGGCGACGAGCTGTCGGCTTTTTTTGTGGTGGAGGGCGGCGTCAAGCATTATTTCAATTCACATGTGATCGGATTTCGAGAGGATGTCGTCCGCCTGGTAGCGATTCAGAAGCCGGATACCGAGCAGATTACCAAGGTGCAGCGCCGAAGCTTCCTGCGTGTTGCCGCGGAGCTGGAGCTGGCAGTGAGACTGACTGAAGGCATCAAATTTGTCGCTGCAACAGATGATGTCGGCGGCGGCGGCATCTCATTCATCTGTGAAGGCAAGTGGAAACTGAAATTCGGCGATCTGCTTGATAGCTGGTTGTTGATTCCATATAGAAACGGATCTTTGGACCATGCGAATTTTAAAGCGGAAGTCGTACGCATCAAGCCGCTAGAAACAGGAAGAACCCAAGTGATGTGCAAATTCGCCGCGATCTCGGACGGGGAACGCCAGAAAATTATCCGCTTCTGTTTCGAAAGGCAGCTCGATTTTCGCAAACGATAGCATACATAGGACGGTTTTGCACATACTAGCCATACATTGCCAACTTCGCGGGATAAGGAGACAGTTGCTCATGAACGGTACAGCGAAGCGCCGCCGGGCCGGCCATCCGCCTTCAGAAGTACTACGGGAGCTGACAGTGATGGATAAAGTTGGAGCATTACTCGGCAAGGCTGCTCTTATGCTGCTTGCCCTCCTTTTGGCTGCCCAGTTTGCCCTGCAGTTCAGCTCGGTTCGACAACTTGTTACAGGAATCGACAGAGCGGAAGGCGAACCTCTGTCCCTTGCGCAAGCGCGCCAGGAAATCACCCCCATGAAACTTGCATTTACAGCAAATTAGTGCCTCGCTGTTAAACCTTGTTTTTTGCATCTTAGCTTATAGTGTGGTATAATTTTCACGTTCGCAGGCAGAGCCTGCTTTTTTATTGATACTTAGGCTTTACACTTCGCAAGGGGGATTTGCCGTTGAGCACACAGCATCGAGACGGGAGCGAACGGATCAATATCGCTATCGACGGGCCTGCAGGCGCAGGGAAGAGCACAGTGGCGAGAAAGGTCGCCGAGCGTCTGGGCTACATCTATATTGATACCGGAGCCATGTATCGCGCTGTGACGCTGGGCATTATCCGTGCGGGAGTAAGTGCGGACGACCATGCAGCCGTTGCCGCTGCGGCCGCATCGTTTGACATCCTCATCACCAATGAGGACGGCAGGCAGGAGGTACTGCTGGACGGCCAGCAGGTGACGCAAGAGATTCGTTCCCGTGAAGTGAATCTCCTCGTATCCGAGGTCGCCGCCATACCGGCTGTCAGAGAACTGCTGGTGGACAAGCAGCGCAACCTAGCCCTCATCAAAGGCGTCGTCATGGACGGCCGGGATATCGGTACCAAAGTGCTCCCGGGTGCCGACTTGAAGGTTTTTCTGACGGCAAGTGTCGAGATTCGCGCGCAGCGCAGATTTCTGGAGACGACCGGTAAGCAGCAGATTACGCTTGAGCAGCTGCGCCGTGAGATCGCCGCACGCGACAAGATGGATCAGGAGAGAACCGTTTCGCCGCTGACACGCGCTGCCGATGCGCTTATTGTAGATAGCTCGCATCTCACGATCGAACAGGTTGTCGAACATATTATTGAATTAGGCAGAACCAAATTGGCGGGGGCGAAGTAAACTATGATGTATCGCATTTGTCAGACCCTGCTTCGCGCCATTTTTGCAACCTTGTTTCCGCTGAAGGCCGAAGGGCTGGACAATATTCCGGCCAGCGGGCCCGTCTTGCTCTGTTCCAATCATATCAGTAATATTGATCCGACCACAGTAGGCGTCAAAGTCCGCCGCAAGGTGCATTACATGGCTAAGGCCGAGCTGTTCAGCACTAAGCTCTCCAACGCTTTTCTTCGTTCGCTTGGCGCCTTTCCTGTTAAACGAGGCGGCGTCAGCAAGGAATCGATCCGGCTGTCGATCCAGATGCTCAAGGACGGTCATGTCGTTGGGATATTCCCTGAGGGCACGCGTGGCGGGTCCGAAGACAGTATGGGCAAGAAAGGCGCAGCCATGATGGCTTTGCGCAGCGGGGCTGCCGTCGTTCCTGTGGCCATCATCGGACCCTACAAGCCGTTCCGCAGGATGAAGATCAAGTATGGCAAGCCCATTGATATGCAATCGTTTATCGACAATCCATCATCAGATGTCCTGGACCAGGCAACCGAGCGAATCATGACCCATATTAGAGCCATGGTGCGTGAAGGCTAAAGTTTTGATTGAGTTTTAAATCCTGACGCCACAATTTATGCTTGACTCGGCGCACAGGTTTAAATAAAGTTGGGGTATGAACTGAGGAGGTTATTTCAAATGTCAGAAGAAACAAAAATCCAAGATTCAACGGTTGAAGAAACGGTAAGCCAGGAAGAGGCTGCTGCCGAAGCGGAAAACCAAGAGGCTATGGACAATCTGGTAACGCTGAAGAAAGGCGATACCGTAAAAGGTTCGATCGTCAAAATCGAAGATAACCAGGTGACTGTCAGCCTTGGATATAAATATGACGGTGTTATTCCGCTCCGTGAATTGTCCGCAGTCCAGATCGATAGCGCGACAGGCCTGGTCGAGCTCGGACAAGAGATCGAACTGAAAGTCGTCAGCATCGATGATGATAAGGAGAAGCTGGTGCTCTCCAAGCGTCTGATCGACGGCGAGAATGCATGGGATAAGCTGCAAGAAGACTTCGACAACGGTAATGTATTCGAGATTACAGTTGCCGATGTAGTCAAAGGCGGTCTGGTCGCCGATGTCGGCGTTCGGGGATTCATCCCGGCTTCGATGGTCGAGCGTCATTTTGTCGAGGACTTCAGCGATTACAAAGGCCGCACCTTGCGTGTCAAAGTCAAAGAGCTGGACCGTGAGAACAACAAGGTCATCCTCTCTGCCAAAGAAGTTCTAGATAGCGAGTTCGAAGAGAATAAGCAGCGTGTAATGGAATCTCTTGAGGTCGGTCAGGAGATCGAGGGCACAGTACAACGACTGACTCCATTCGGCGCATTTGTCGATATCGGCGGAGTGGATGGATTGGTCCACGTATCGGAGCTCTCCTGGCAGCATGTCGCTCATCCGAAGGATGTCGTCTCCGAAGGCGACACCGTTCGCGTCAAAGTGCTGAAAGTCGACCCGTCGGTCGGCAAGATCAGCCTCAGCATCAAAGCGGCTCAGCCGGGTCCGTGGGATACAGCTACCGGTCAATTCAATACAGGCGATATTGTTACCGGCACTGTCCGCAGACTGGTGAACTTTGGAGCATTTGTAGAGATTGCTCCTGGGGTAGAAGGTCTGGTCCATATTTCCCAGATCGCTCATCGCCACGTTGCGACACCATTTGAAGTACTGCAGGAAGGTCAGGAAGTCAAAGCGAAGATCTTGGACTTCAACCCTGGCGAGAAGCGTGTAAGCCTGAGCATCAAGGAAACTGAGGAAGCTCCTGAGCAAGCGCCTCGCTCCGAGCGTCCTGAGAGATCAGATCGTGGGCCTCGCGTGTCCAAAGAAGATCTCAACAACCCTAACGTCAGCCTGAATAAAGAAGGCATGAGCTTCACGCTTGCTGAGCGCTTCGGCGACAAACTGAGCAAATTCAAATAAGTTTGCAATAATCATAAGAGCAGCCCTCATAGAGGGCTGCTTTTTGATTTCAGTTTTTGTGGGTTTATTTTACCCCCTGCGGCGCATAATAGTGGCAACGGAGGGATGCCAATGAATGCGGGGGTGTTGACGGTTTGGGCGATAACCGTCATTCTGATCTTGTTGTCAACAGGTTGGCGAAACGCGCTTTTTGGTGAAATCACGCGGTCCAGACTGTTGGTGCTGGCAGGAGGTCTTGTTTTTTCGTTGCCGTTCGCACTGCCGATTACAGAGGGTCTCAGTATTCATTTATCCGTTTTGTGGCTAATCATCTGGTCTGCAACTACGATACGTTTACCGCTGCAGACCGGAACGATGATCGTGCTCGTCGGCGGTAGTGTGGTGGCTGCTCTTGGTTGGTATGGGCTGGAACGATTGTATCGGGTGGATCCGGTGTTTTTCATCCTGCATCCTGCCTGGGATGGCATTGTTCTTATCGGCCTGTTCACTGGCCTGCTGACTTGGCGATTCGAGGAACAACTCGTCATTGTCGCATTTTCCTTGCTAGCTGCTGAAACCGCACGTTTGTTGTCGGTTAATGGACCTGGTTCGGGATTGCTCGGCAGCTGGGCGTGGTGGGACAGTCTGTTGGCTGCCGCGACTGTCGCCAAGCTGACTGGTACGGGAGTCAGGTTGCTATGGTTTATGCGCAGTCAATGGCAGACAGGAAAGTTTCAGGATGAAGGGGGCGGACATCCATGATAGCGTTCCTGGCTGCCAACCGTTTAAGCGTGGGCATCGTCATAGGCGTACTTTTTGGTTTGTTTGCACGGCTGCTGCTGCTTCGAACGGACTATCGACAATATCCTACTTATCCGCACGGCCGGATCATTCATATTTCGCTTGGCATCATTGCCGCGGCGCTGGGAGCAGTAGCCGTACCGGCTTTGCTGGATAAAGATTATACGGCGATTACGTTTCTCACGCTTGCCGCTCAGCAATTTCGCGATGTTCGAAAAATGGAACGGGAAACCTTAACCAAGATTGACGAGATGGAGCTCGTGTCCAGAGGGACAACTTATATCGAAGGAATTGCGATGGTGTTTGAAGGCCGTAATTACCTTGTTATTATGACTGCATTTATCACAAGTTTGTTTGCTATTTTGACGGATTGGTATTGGGGCGTTGCTGCCGGAGTGGTCTCGATGTATATCGTGCACAAATTGCGCTCCGGCAAATCACTTTCCCATATCGCGTCCGCGAAGATAGCTGCGGTGAGGCTGGATGGGCCGGATCTATATGTGGGTGATATTTATATGATGAATATCGGTCTGTCGGCCAACCGGGAGCTGATCGCTCAGCGAGGGCTTGGCATCATCTTTGATCCTCGTAATGCGAACGCCAAAGTGACACTGGCCAACCTGGGGCAGCGTCAAGCGATCCTCTATGACATGTCGACGATTCTTGGAGTCTACCGGGATTCCGGCGAGCCCGCGCTAGTCCCACTCGCCAAGCTGGATATGGCAGACGGGCGGCTCGGCGTGTTCCTGCTGCCGCAGGAACTGAGCAAGGATAAAGCGATCTCGGTTGCGATGGCCGTGCCGGTTCTGGAGTCCGCTGTGAGAATGCCGACTGAGGCGCATGTCAACGCGGGTGAAGGAGGCTGACTAAGTAATGGCACAGATAAGAGCGATTGTAACGCTGAACCGCGGCCAGCCTGGCGGCGGTGCGCCGATATTTCAGGTAAAGACCATCGAAGAGCTGCAGGATACAGCTTTTTTGCTGGAGAAAATCCTGGACGCAAGTGCGCATGATTTGAAGAATGGCACCGTCATCCTCGTGGAGAGATAAATCAATGTTAGCCAAGCCAGCCGTTTTTTGCTATGATGAGATACGTGAGAATTTTAGTGGGGAGTGGACATGGATGGCAAGACCCGTAATTGCTATTGTCGGGCGGCCAAATGTGGGTAAATCGACGATCTTCAACCGGATAATCGGTGACCGGCTGGCGATCGTGGAAGACAAACCGGGCATTACCAGGGACCGTCTTTACGGTACCAGCGAATGGAGCGGCAAAGCGTTCAGCATCATCGATACGGGCGGTATCGAGATTGATGGTGAGGACGAGATCATGAAGTCGGTCCGCATGCAAGCGGAGCTGGCGATCGAAGAAGCCGACACGATCATATTTATGGTCGACGCCAAGACCGGTTTGACACACGCGGATGAAGAAGTGGCGCAGATGCTGTTTCGTTCCCGCAAGCCCGTAGTTGTGGCTGTCAATAAAGTGGATAATTTGGACCGTATGGATGATATTTATGAATTTTATAGTCTGGGATTTGGCGATCCTGTTGCGATCTCCGGTGCGCATGGCTTGGGGATTGGAGATCTGTTGGATGCAGCGGCAGGGCTGCTTCCTGAACCGCAGGAGGACGAGTATGACGAGGATACGATCCGCGTTGCTCTTATTGGCCGGCCGAACGTAGGCAAGTCCTCGCTCGTCAATGCTTTGCTGGGCGAAGAAAGGGTCATCGTCAGCAATATTGCCGGCACGACCCGCGATGCGATCGATACGCCATTCGAGAGGGATGGCCAGCGCTATGTTCTGATCGATACAGCGGGGATGCGCAAGCGCGGCAAAGTGTACGAGACGACGGAGAAATACAGCGTGATGCGGGCATTAAAGGCAATCGAGCGTACAGATGTCGTGTTAATCCTGATTAATGGAGAAGAAGGCATCATCGACCAAGACAAACATATTGCCGGATATGCGCATGAAGCGGGCAAAGCTTGCGTCTTCGTGGTGAACAAATGGGATGTGGTCGCTAAAGATGAAAAGACGATGCAGCAATTTACACAGAGCATCCGTGATCACTTCTTGTTCATGACCTATGCTCCCATCGTTTTCTTGTCAGCCAAAACGAAACAGCGCTTACAAAAACTGCTTCCTATTGTGAATTATGTTTCCGAGCAGCACGCCCTGCGGATTCAGACGCATCTGCTTAACGATGTCGTAGCTGATGCTGTAGCAATGAACCCTCCGCCTTCGGACAAAGGCAAACGCCTGAAGATCAATTATGTCACACAAGTGGCTGTGAAGCCGCCGACGATTGTGATCTTCGCCAACGATCCGGAATTGATGCATTTCTCATACCAGCGCTACCTGGAAAATAAAATTCGTGCAGCTTTTAATTTTGAGGGGACGCCGGTCAGAATGTTTACGCGTCGGAAGTCCGAAGAAGATTAGGGGAGAATGATTTTGGAAGCCGTATTGGGTGTTGTGATCAGTTATTTGTTGGGGTCGATCGCGTTTAGTATTGTCATTGCAAGGTGGGTCAAGGGCATCGATATCCGTCAGCATGGAAGCGGCAATGCAGGTGCCACCAACACCCTTCGTGTCCTCGGTAAAGGACCGGCGGTTGCCGTGCTGCTGCTTGACGCGGCCAAGGGGATCGCAGCGGTGCTTATCGGCCGTTGGCTTGGTGGGGATCACACCGAATGGGTCGCGTCACTGTGCGGACTTGCTGCCGTCTTCGGCCATAACTGGCCGATCTGGTTTCGCTTCAAAGGCGGCAAGGGGATTGCTACGACAGTCGGCGTCATGGCTACGCTGGCTTTTGTGCCGTCGCTGCTGGCAGGGGTTCTGGCGATTCTTGTTATTGTCCTCACACGCTACGTTTCGGTGGGCTCGCTCGTATTTGCACTGATGACGCCATTCTTGATCCTGGTTATCGATCAGAGCATGCCCCTGTTTTGGGCGGGGCTTGTCGTTGCGCTGCTGGCAGTCGTCAGGCACCGCAAAAATCTGAGCAACCTGATCCAGGGTACGGAGAACAAGCTTGGCGCCAAGAAAGGAGTGCCCCATGGCAAATCGTAAAGTGGCCGTATTGGTCGCAGGCAGCTGGGGTACGGCCCTGGCGGCTGTGCTGGCGGATAATGGCCACGAGGTATGTCTATGGACGCGTCGCGATAGGCAAGCCGAGGAGATTAATCAGACCCGTCTAAACACGCGGTACCTGCCGGAAGTCAGATTGCCGGAGCGGCTCGCCGCTACGAGTGACCTGGCTGAAGCTGTGATGGGCGCTGACGCGGTCCTGTTCGTCGCACCTTCATCGGCGTTGCGGGAAGTCGCCAAGGCGGCTGCGCCTTACCTGACAAAGGACACACTGGTGCTCCATGCCGTCAAAGGCTTTGAGGTGAACAGTCTCAAACGGATGTCCAGCGTGCTTGCCGAAGAACTCCCGGTGCCGGCAGAGCGGCTTGTAGTGCTCTCTGGACCGAGCCATGCCGAGGAAGTCGTCCGCAAACAGCCGACGACTGTTGTGGTTGCGTCCGTCGATCGGACGGCAGCAGAGCAGGCCCAAGACTATTTTATCAATCATTACTTCCGCGTCTACACCAATACAGATGTCGTTGGGGTAGAAGTCGCTGGGGCCATCAAGAATATTATTGCACTCGGAGCAGGTCTCTCTGACGGTCTTGGTTTTGGAGACAATGCCAAAGCGGCTCTGATCACCAGAGGACTGGCCGAGATAGGCAGGCTCGGTGAAGCGATGGGGGCCAATATGCTGACATTTGCCGGATTGGCGGGCGTAGGCGACCTGATCGTGACGTG
Organism: Paenibacillus jepli; assembly: GCF_047238105.1. Classification (NCBI taxonomy): domain Bacteria; kingdom Bacillati; phylum Bacillota; class Bacilli; order Caryophanales; family Paenibacillaceae; genus Paenibacillus; species Paenibacillus jepli. The sequence continues at coordinate 445,730 of NZ_JBDFMD010000001.1, read as the reverse complement.
TACCAGCCAGCACAGTCGTAATTGGCGGGCAGGCTCCTTGCTGGCCCAAGGCTTGACGGTAGCAGAAGTGTTGGAGCGGATGGGGATGGTGGTCGAAGGGATACGTACGACTGCGGCTGCACATTCCCTGGCCAGCCGCTATCAGGTGCAGATGCCCATTACGGAACAACTGCATGCCGTATTGTTCGAAGGCAAGGAGCCGCGTCTGGCCGTAGAGCACTTGATGGCTCGCGGCCGGACACAGGAGATGGACAAGTAAGAGGAGCGCCTACACCAATCCCGTCCCTTCTTCATATGATGAAGCAGATGCAGGCGGTCGCCGACAGGTGCGAACGTTTGTCAGAAGCCGCATACTTGATGAGGAGGACATATGGCCAAACAACTGCCCAAAAATATCTCCAAGGACGTGCTCAGCGCCGTGAGCAAAAAAACCGGCAAACCAATCAGTGAGCAGGCAGTCAAAAAGCTGGCCAGCGGCGTAACATCGGAGACGATGCAAAGCGAAGCTGAGCTGCGCAAGCTGATCAAGCAGGTGTCGGCAATGGCCAAAGTGCCCGTATCGGAAGATACGATCAATGACATCGTCGGTGTCGTGAAGAAGACCGGGAATATGAATAATATGGAATCCCTGGTTAAAATGATGCTGAAAAAGTGACAAGAACGTGGACAAAAGCGAAGGGAAGCGCCACTTTGGCGCGTTTGAATCCCCCTGAGCTTTTGTCCTTTTTTTGTTCAGATGCTATAATAACCTGAGATTATAGCATGGCGGGAGAAGTGAAGCGATGGACGCAATGGATCCAATGACAAAAATGTGGGTTTCTTTTATCGGCATCGGCCTGATGGCGTTTGCGGCGCTGCTTATAACGGTGGCTAGGACCAAAACCAAAGGGGTTATTCGGCTGATTTTGTCGATTGTTGCCTTTGCATTATTATTGTTCGGAATTTTATATAGCTTTATCTCCATTATATAAAACAGATGCGGAGGAGGAATGCAGCATGATTGAACTGAAGGGACGTACAATCCAGGCCGAGGTCGAGGCGGAAGCCGGACTCTCACTGCTGGATCTGGCGCTGAAGCATCAGATCGACTGGGGATTCTCCTGCACACGCGGCACTTGTGCGCGCTGCCGCTGCCTGGTCCTCGAAGGGATGGAGCACCTCGAGGAAATTACGGATGCCGAGTGGGACCGGCTCGATGAGGATGAGATGGAAGAGGGTTACCGCCTGGGTTGTCAGGCGATCGTCAAGTCGGGAGCCGGTACGATTCGTGCGGTCAACAAAACGTACTTCTAAGGATGTGTCTGTCATGAGTGCGGCATCGCATATGACCGAAAGCCTGGCTGTCATTGCCCGTCTCACCGAAGCCGCACACACGGCTTGGGTTGTCGGCGGCAGCGCCGGGCTCATGCTGCGGGGCCTGCCGCTGCCGCAGCCTCCGGGCGATCTTGATCTATACGCGGACGAGCCTGATGCAGAGAAGCTGCATCAGCTTCTGTCAGCGTATGCCGTGGATCAACCTCAGCGCTCCCGAAGCGGCCTTTATGATTCGGTACTGAGCCATTACAGGATCGGAGAGACACAGGTAGAGCTGGTAGGCGGCTTCACCATCACCGATCCGAAAGGATCCTATCGCACGGAAGTAAGAGAAGTGCTCCTGGCTGATGCGTACTGTACAAAAGCGGCAGGGATCCAGGTTGCCCTGGTGCCGCTTGTACACGAGCTGTTGTTCAATGCGCTGCGGGGGAGAGCGGACCGGACATCGCTGATTGCCCGGGCGCTGGAGGAAGAGCCGGGATCAGATGGCCATATCCGGCTGCTGCGCAAGATTGCGAGCCGCAACCGGTTGTCACCCGAGCTGACTCGGCAGATGAATGCATGGGTGTCTCGCAGCAGGGAAGGTGATCTGAGATGACAATAATGGTAAGGTTTATGCCCGAGGACCGTACGATCCGCGTGAAAGCCGGGTCGACGGTGATGGATGCGGCCAGGCTGGCGGGGATAGCCATCCGCTCGCGGTGCGGGGGCAAGGCAGGCTGCCTCATGTGCAAGGTGTCGGACATTACGCCGGGCGGCCAAGGGCTGCTGCCCGCTTCCGAATTGGAACGGCGCAAGCTGGCCGGGCAGCTCGGTGAAGGGATCCGTCTGTCTTGTCAGGCTCGGCTGGGAGCCGATGCGGTCATCGAAGTGCCGGAGGATCCGCTCAGGGCAGCGGTTCGACGCAGACTGGCGGAAGCGCAGCAGGAGGATGAACTGTGGTAGCAAGGAGAGGGGAAGCGATGAAAGCAATCAAAGGATGGCGATTAACGGCATTGGTCGTGGCGATGACAATGCTGCTCAGCGGCTGTATGTACCCCCGGCAGAACCTGGTTCAGAACCAGGGAACGGTAAGGGAAGCGGTTCGTAATATGCAAAGCGTCATCGGGGAGTACCAGGAGCGAACAGGCTTGCTTCCCATTCTGAACAGCGATGCCCAGACCCCCACCTACGAGAAATACAGAATGGATATGAAACGGCTTCAGGAGCTTGGGTATATCGGTGACATCCCGTCCATTGCCTTTGAGAAGGGCGGCAACTATTATTTTATGATCATCAACGAGACGACAGAGCCTACTGTAAAGCTGATGGATCTGGTTCTGTTCCAGCGGGTCAATGAGATCGAGCGGGCCATCCGTGAGCAGACGGATATCCACGGGGCCCAGCTGCCGCTCGGAGAGCAGGCGTATCCAGGCTTGTACCGGATCGATTACAGCAAGTTGACGATCCCGGAGCCGCAGCTGCAAAGCAGCTTCTCCGGCAGTTATATAACGGCTATGATCGATGAGCAAGGCAAAGTGTATGCCGACTATGGCATGGATATCGCCAGATTGATCCGCGAGGGAGGGCTTTCGCCGGAACCGGATGAAGATCTGCGACCGCTGCTTACCGAGAACTCGGATTATGTGCCGGTAAAGGGCCCAGTTTATCACTGGGTCGATGAGGAAGTTCAGGCTATGGCTGGACTCCAGCCTTAACAAACGACAGCTGTCCTTCGCGTGTGCACAAGCAACGCGGCTGGGCAGCTGTTTTTTGTTGCAATAAGGTAGGTTTTTATGACCTGATACGAATATCTGAGCTCGCCGAGTCATATAACCTTTCTTGGAAGGTCGATTCGCGGATGAAGAATCCATCAAAACGAATCGTCATAAAACACGATCTGCCACATATGCTGTTACTAGTCCAAATTGATGTACGAGTTACGTTGCTTGCCCTTGCACCGCAAGAGCGGCGAGCCCTGGCGACTATCGTCACCAACCAGCATCTTCGTCAAAGTCGCAGCACCTTGTACTCGGAAATTTCATTGGGAGGGGATATTCAGTGGAGAAAGTGGACATTTTCAAAGACATTGCCGAGCGAACTGGTGGGGATATTTACCTCGGTGTCGTCGGTGCGGTCCGCACAGGCAAATCGACGTTTATCAAACGGTTTATGGAGACCGTAGTATTACCCAACATTACAAGCGAAGCGGACCGTGTACGGGCCGTTGATGAATTGCCGCAGAGCGCTGCAGGCAAGACCATCATGACGACAGAGCCCAAATTTGTCCCTAACCAGGCCGTACAGATCAATGTTGCCGAAGGACTCGAGGTTAATGTGCGGCTCGTCGACTGTGTCGGGTACGCCGTAGAAGGAGCCAAAGGCTATGAGGACGAAAACGGTCCGCGCATGATATCGACGCCCTGGTTCGAAGAACCGATTCCGTTCCAGGAAGCAGCTGAGATCGGCACACGCAAGGTGATCCAGGAACATTCTACGCTCGGCGTCGTCATCACTACTGACGGCTCGATCGCCGAGATTGCCAGAAACTCATACGTCGAGGCCGAGGAACGGGTCATCTCCGAGCTGAAAGAAGTCGGCAAGCCGTTCGTGTTGATCGTCAACTCGACACGGCCTCGAAGCGAAGAAGCGCTGCAGCTGCGTCAGGAGCTGCAGCACAAATATGACATCCCGGTTATGACGATGAGTGTAGCTACAATGGGGGAAGATGAGGTCATGTCGGTGCTCCGGGAAGTCCTCTACGAGTTCCCGGTTCATGAAGTCAATGTCAACCTGCCGAGCTGGGTGATGGTGCTGCAGGAAAATCATTGGGTCCGCAGCAACTATGAGAACTCGGTACGCGATACGGTCAAGGACATCCGCCGTCTCCGCGATGTCGACCGGGTGGTCGAGCAGTTCATGGAGTACGAATTTATCGCCAGAGCGGGACTCAGCGGTATGAATATGGGGCAAGGGGTTGCAGAGATCGATCTCTACGCACCCGATGAGCTCTATGATCAGATTCTGATGGAGGTCGTCGGTGTCGAGATCCGCGGCAAAGACCATCTGCTGCAGCTGATGCAGGAATTCTCTCATGCCAAACGAGAATACGACCGCTTCGCAGAAGCGCTGGAGATGGTCAAAACGACCGGCTACGGCATCGCCGCACCGACGTTGGCCGAGATGGCGCTGGACGACCCCGAGCTGATCCGGCAGGGCTCCCGTTTTGGCGTCAGACTCAAAGCGACTGCGCCGTCTATTCATATGATCCGCGTCGATGTGGAGTCCGAGTTCGCGCCGATCATCGGCACGGAGAAACAGAGCGAAGAGCTTGTGCGCTATCTCATGCAGGATTTTGAGAATGATCCGATCAAAATCTGGGAATCCGATATCTTCGGCCGTTCGCTTCATTCCATCGTCCGCGAGGGCATCCAAGGCAAGATCGCGATGATGCCGGACAATGCCCGCTATAAACTGCAGGAAACGCTGGGGAGGATTATTAACGAGGGCTCCGGCGGGTTGATCGCTATCATTTTGTAAATCGCTAACTTCAAGGTCTTGCCACGCGCTTCATAGCGTGCGCAAGGCCTTTTTGTATCCTTTCAGCCCTCATATGGCCAGATGTGACGCGGAAATCACGGTTTTTGTGTGAAAACTTCTTAATCTACTTGAAATTCCGAAACGGCTGTATTACTATAAATTTGTTGTGAATCAAGGTATAAAAATGTTGGATTCGGTTTAAACAGAATGATAATGAAGCGACCACCGTTGCCGTCAGAGGAGGTGAACACATGAATAAAACAGATTTGATTGCTAAAGTAGCCGAAACAACTGAGCTTTCCAAGAAGGATGCGACAAAAGCAGTAGATGCTGTTTTTGATGCCATCTCTGATGCGCTGCAAGGCGGAGACAAGGTTCAATTGGTTGGGTTTGGCAACTTCGAAGTTCGCGAACGTTCGGCCCGCAAAGGCCGCAATCCGCAAACCGGAGAAGAGATTGAGATCGCTGCAAGCAAGATGCCAGCGTTCAAGCCAGGCAAATCCCTGAAAGATCTCGTATCCAACTAAGCGTGAGCTAGCAACGTCCGAATGATTCTGTTCGGACGTTTTCTAAAAATCCAAGTTGACTTTTCACCAACTTTTCGGTAGACTCGATTTTGCACATTATATATGGCATTATCGGGGTATGGCGCAGCCTGGTAGCGCGCACCCTTGGGGTGGGTGAGGTCGCAGGTTCAAATCCTGTTACTCCGACCAGTTACATAATTTGCACACTGCCTTCCTGTTGACCGGTTACCGGCGGGAAGGCCGTTTTTTTGAAATCGATCTGGGGAGGGCTCAAGCGATGGACGCAACACATGGCGATTATATCGTGGTCAAAGCGAAGGAACAAGGCGTACAGGTCATCGGACTGACTCGCGGCCTGGACACCAAATTTCACCACACGGAGAAGCTGGATCGTGGCGAAATTCTGATTGCGCAGTTTACTGATCACACCTCCGCGATCAAGATTCGCGGCAAGGCGTCGGTGTTAACCAAGTACGGCTCCATGGATACCGATAATTAAACGGGAAAGCAGGCATAGCCTGCTTTTTTTGTTATACAATGAAGTATGGGGGACTGGCCGGATATCGTCCGGAGCGCTCCAATATCGGATGCGGGGGCTGATGTGATGCGAATCTGGAGGCAGTTGTTTCTGTCGGCCATGCTGGCTTCGCTCGCCGTCTATGTCCTCGCAGAGCTGCCAGGCGGCGCCTGGACGCGGCCGAGCGGCGGACAAGAGACTGCCGCGTTCAGCCCGGACGACGATGGACTATTGAGTCCGTACAACCTTGTCGATGTGCTTGGCAGACAGAGCTGGTACAATCAGCTGGCCCGAGTCCAATGGGACGGCTCCGAACTGGCCGTAGACTTTGCCGTCGGACCGGAAGCGGAGTCAGAGCAGATCAACGGCGATCTGCTTGCGATGCTTGATCTGGCATTTGTCGGTCTGTCCAATGTCGACCGGCTGCTCATCCGTTTCCTTGAAGAAGAGAGCGTCCATGTCCGGCTGCTGATGGCAGCAGATGTCCGGAGCTCGGATGCGGAGCTGAAGCGTTATCTGCCTGGTCTTAGCGCAGGAGATATGCTGCAGCCACAGTGGCGTGCGTTGTTTCGGATCAGCGTGACTTCGCAGTGGGTGCGTCGTTACGGCTCGCTTGCGGAATAACCGTCAAGGGGTCAAAGTGCCAAGGAAGGGACACACTTTTGATATACTTCTGATTTTGGGATGTGCTATAATAATTTAGATATTTGTTCATTTGTTGAACAACCTCATAAAGGCTGACAGCTGTTCGGAGGCTTGACCGATGAAACCTTATAGAATTCCTGAGCTTGCCAATAAATTTATTGCGTACGATATGATACACCGGTTTACCGGACTGCCTGCATTTACAGAGGCGCGGACCCGACTGCTCTATGTCGCGCTGACCGGAGAGCCTACATCCCCTCCGCAACACAATGAGCTGTATGTGCTGGTCGTCGGATTGCTCCAATTGGGACTCGATACACATGATTGGATCGACACACAGCGCGAGACCGGCTCCGAGATGGAGATGCGGGAGCGTCAGTTGAGAGTACTCGGCGGCGATTATTTCAGCGGCCGGTTCTATCATCTGCTCGCTCATGCCGGCCAGATCCAGGTGATCCGCAAACTAAGCGAGGCGGTGTGCGAGATTAACCGGCTCAAGATGGACCAGTACGCTGCGATGCAGCAGGAACGTCTGGATAGCGACGGCTATATTGCATGTGGCGTGGCGCAGCGATCACAGCTGCTGCTTTCGTTCACAGAGATGATCAGCCGCGAGCTGAGGCCATGCTGGGAAGAGCTGGTCGAATCGGTCAGCCGGGCGGAGCTGCTGGCCGGTGAGCTGGACCGTCTGCATGATCCGGCTGGATTTCACTGGAGTCTGGGGTATTGGCTCTTGAGGGAGTACGGGATGGTGGATGCGGGGGCCGCAGAGCCCGGGGTCCGCGCTGCTGTACACGACCGGATAGCAGGAGAACTACAGCTGGCTGTGGCCGATCTCCGCAAGCTCGCGGATACACGGGCGCCGATGATGGCGGAGGTGCTGCGCCGGATCGGCGAAGATTTGTTGGCTGCTGAGGCTAGCCCCGCTCCAGCATTCAATGAGACGAGGTGACACAGATGGAACAACAAGCCAAGGAGCAGCATGTACACTCAGTATTTGAGCGCATAGCGCCCAAGTATGATATGATGAATGATCTGATCAGCTTTCGCAGGCATAAAGCCTGGCGAAAGTTTACGATGCGCAAGATGGCGATGAGTCCGGGCGACACGGCGATCGATCTATGCTGCGGTACATGCGATTGGACGATTGATATCGCCCAGGCGAGCAAGACGGGCGGCATTGTCGGACTCGATTTCAGTCAGGCCATGCTCGATGTCGGCAAGACAAAACTGGACAAGATGGGTCTCTCTCGACAGGTTACGCTTGTCCAGGGCAACGCGATGTCGCTTCCATATCCCGACAACCATTTTGATTATGCGACGATCGGCTTCGGTCTGCGCAATGTTCCCGACGTGATCAAGGTGCTAAGCGAGATGAAGCGGGTCGTCAAGCCCGGCGGTCAAGTCGTCTGCCTGGAGATGTCCAAGCCCGGCTGGCAGCCGTTCAAGTTTTTCTACTACTTCTATTTTCGGAAGATCATGCCGCTCCTGGGCAAGCTCATCGCCAAATCGCATGAGCAGTACAAGTGGCTGCCAGAGTCGCTTGTCACTTTCCCGGACCGGAAGCGCTTGGCGGAGATTTATCGCGAGATCGGCTTGCAGGATGTTCGGGACTATGGCTTTGCCGGCGGTGTGGCGGCGCTTCACATGGGCACGAAGGGAACGGATAAGGCATGATTCGCAAAACACGCATTTTTTTGGAAATGATCAAATTCGAGCATTCGATCCTCGCTCTGCCGTTTGCGTTCGTCGGCGCCATCCTGGGCGCCGTTACGATGCAGGGCAGGCTGCCTTCGTGGGCGGAGATCGGCTGGATCATCCTCGCTATGGTCGGTGCCCGCAGCGCAGCGATGGGGTTGAATAGGCTGATCGACAAAGCGATCGATCTGCGCAATCCCCGTACAGAGAATCGGGCTTTGCCGGCCGGACTGCTTCGCTCGGGCGAAGTGCTGCTGTTCGTCATCATATCGTTTGCCCTATTGTTCTTCGCAGCATTTCAGCTTAATCAATTGGCAGTCATCCTTCTCCCGCTTGCCGTGTTCATGCTGGTGATCTACTCCTATACGAAGCGGTTCACCTGGCTGTGCCACATCGTCCTGGGTCTGACGATCGGACTTGGACCGTTAGGCGGTTGGGTTGCCGTAACCGGAGCGGTGGACTGGACGGCCATGCTATTGTATGTATCCGTTGCCCTCTGGACAGCGGGATTCGATATCATCTATGCTTGCCAGGATTTTGAGTTCGACCGCAAGGAGCGTCTTCATTCGATTCCAGCCCGCTTTGGGCTGGCTGGCGCGCTGGGCATCGCGAGAGCCTTCCATCTCCTGACGGGAGCCGGCTTGATCGCTCTCTACTGGTTAACCGATCTTGGAACGGGGTATCTGGTTGGTCTGCTGGCGGCGCTGTTGATCTTGGTGTACCAACATCGGCTGGTAAAACCTGATGATCTGACCAGAGTGAATACCGCCTTCTTCACGATGAATGGTGCACTCAGCGTGGTCGTGTTCGTATTCACCTTTGTCGATTTGGTGGTGCTGCACCGATGGTAGCTGGACATACTGCGAGAGCCCCGCGTTGGATCGTCGGCATCACCGGCGCGAGCGGGGCTATCTACGGCATAAGACTTTGCGAAGAGTTGCTTGCTTCAGGTATTGAACTCCATCTGGTCATAACAGATGCCGGGTGGCGGGTGATCAAGGAGGAGCTCGGCTGGGATGTCGCAAGACGCCGCGATACGCTGGAACGTTATTTTGACAGGACGAGCCCAGGCAGTCTGCACTATCACGACAACCGTGACATCGGAGCGTCGATCGCCAGCGGCTCGTTTCTGACTGAAGGGATGATCATCGTTCCCTGCTCTATGGGCTCGCTGTCTGGGATTGCCCACGGCTCTTCCGACAACCTGCTGACCAGGGCTGCCGATGTGATGCTCAAGGAAGGCCGCAAGCTGCTCCTGGTGCCGAGAGAGACGCCGCTGCATGCGATTCATCTGGAGAACATGCTGGCCTTGGCCAGACTTGGCGTCAAGCTGATTCCGGCGATGCCGGCTTTTTATTACAAGCCGCAGTCGATGAAGGAAATGGTCGATTTCCTTGTCGGCAAGATGATGGACAACATGTCAATGGCACACGATCTGTACAGAAGATGGGGGGAAGAGCACCTTGGAGAGCAGACACCCGATTACCCTCGGTCGGATTGACTATGCCAATGCATGGCCGATTTTTTTTCATCTGCATGAAGCAAGGCTAGGCGGCGGCGTGCAGGTCACGACTCAGGTTCCTGCCCGTCTCAACGCTGGGCTGCAGCGTGGGGAACTGGATGTGGCTGCGATCTCTTCGTTTGCCTATGCCCAGCACAGCGACGATTATATCCTGCTGCCCGGCTTGTCCGTGAGTTCGGAAGACAGAGTCAACTCGATCCTGCTGTTCATGAAACGGCCGCTTGAAGAGGTGTTGCAGGGGACGATTGCCATGACCAATACGTCAGCCACCTCGGTCAACCTGTTGCGCATCCTTATGCACAATTACTATGGCGCTCAGCCGCACTACACGACAACTGCCCCTTCACTTGATGATATGCTGGAGTCGGCAGACGCCGCCTTGCTGATCGGCGATACAGCCATCAAGGCATCCTGGCGGGATACCGGCTGTCAGATCATTGATCTCGGCGCATTGTGGCGGCGCTGGACGGGACACGGGATGACTTACGCTGTCGTGGCCGCCCGCAAGGATGTTGCGCAGCAGCAGCCTGAGCTGTTGAGCGAGCTCCATGAGGCGCTGCTGGACAGCAAACGCCGCAGCTTGCAGCAGCCTGAGCTGCTGGTGGCTCGCGCTTGTGAGGAGCTAGGCGGGGAGCCCGCTTATTGGCGGCGTTACTTTCAAGAGCTCAATTATGATCTTGGGCCGAGTCAGCAGGCGGGGCTGTCGCTATACTTCCGTTATGCAAGAGAGCTCGGCCTGCTGGAGCAAGACGTACGGATGCAATACTTGAACCATCAATCTCTGTCGCATGGGTGAACGAATGAAACTATTGGAAATATACGCAAAACTGAAAACGGATCTGCAAACTATCGAGCGCGAGCTGGAGGCTGTCGTCAGCACCGACCATCAGCTGCTTGGCGAAGCTTCCCTGCATCTGCTCAAGGCGGGAGGCAAGCGGCTGCGTCCAGCGTTCGTGCTCCTGGCTGGCAAATTTGGCGATTACCGCGGACCGGCTGATGCGGATCGCTGCGCCGCTCGAGCTGATCCATATGGCCTCGCTCGTCCACGACGACGTCATCGACGACGCCGAAACCCGGCGTGGCAAGCAGACCGTCAAGTCGAAGTGGGACAACCGTGTGGCGATGTATACGGGCGACTACATCTATGCCAAAGCATTGATGATGGTGACCGAGCTGGATCATCCCGAGATCCATAAGGTGTTGTCCGGGGCGATCCTGCAGATGACTATCGGAGAGATGGAACAGATCAGAGACTTCTTCAATACGAGCCAGTCGATCCGACATTATCTCAAACGGATTCGCCGCAAAACAGCGCTGTTGATCGCCGTCAGCTGCCAGCTCGGCGCGATCGCCGTAGATAGCGACCGTCGGGATGCGCTGCGGCTGTACCGGTATGGCTACAACGTAGGAATGGCGTTTCAGATCCGTGATGATGTCCTCGATATCTGCGGTACCGAGAAACAGATCGGCAAGCCGCCCGGCTCCGACATTACCCAAGGCAATATGACGTTGCCCGTCCTGCTGGCACTGCAGGAGGCGGGTACCGGTGCCGAGCTGCGAGATGAGATCGCGCGGATCCGGGAGCTCGGAGAAGCAGCCGACATTACCCGAGCGCTGTTCTTGATCCGCAGCAGTAAAGGCATCGTCCTCTCAGAACAGCTGGCTGACAGCTATACCGACAAAGCCATCGCTTCACTGGATGGTTTGCCGGACATCGGAGCGAAGCAGCATCTGATCGATATCGCGCGGTTTGTGGCCAAACGCAATTTTTAACTCAAACCCTGTTCACTATTGAAGGAGGCTCATATCATGGAACAAACGTTTTTGATGATCAAGCCGGATGGCGTTCAGCGGGGTCTGATCGGAGATATCGTCAGTCGACTGGAGAGAAAAGGGCTGCAGTTGACTGCCGCCAAGTTTATGCGTCTGGACCGCAAGCTGGCAGAAGCACATTATGCCGAGCATGCGGGAAGACCCTATTACGATCCGCTGATCGCATTTATCACTTCCGGCCCCGTCTTCGCCATGGTGTGGCGAGGCGATGGCGTCATCGCCCTGACACGGGCTCTGATCGGCAAGACGGATGCGCTGCAAGCGGCGCCGGGCACGATCCGCTCCGATTATGCCGTACATACCAATTTCAATCTCATCCATGGCTCAGATTCGGCTGAGAACGCGGAGCGGGAGATTAAGCTGTACTTCACACAAGAAGAGCTTGTGGACTACGAACATACAATTCAACGCTGGATATGATCGGTTGAGCTAACGCCGCCGCAGTTGGGGGCAGCCATCTAAGTCAGACAAGGGGGAGCATCCGTTGGAGGATCAGGATTTTGCGTTATTCATCAAGAGGATCAAGGAGAAAACGGCCATCGATTTATCTCAGTACAAGGAAGCCCAGATGAAACGGCGGCTCACGACGCTTCGCGCCAAACACGGTTTTACGAGTTTCCACAGTTATATGGATACCCTGCAGAAGGATCCGCAACTGATGAATGAATTTCTCGACCGGATGACCATCAATGTCTCCGAGTTTTGGCGCAATCCTAACCGCTGGCAAGCACTTGAACAGCGTTTTTTGCCTGCGCTGTTGAAGGAATCGCCCCGTTTGAAAATATGGAGCGCTGCCTGTTCCACTGGCGAGGAGCCTTACACGCTGGCGATGATCCTCGATCATCTGGGCGTGCTGGAAAGCTCAAGCATCCTGGCGACTGATCTCGATCATAAGGTTTTGGAGAGGGCGCAGACTGGTCATTATCTTGATCGTTCGATCCGCGATGTCCCTGCCTCTTATGTCAAACGTTATTTTACTGTCAGCGACGAGCTGTATAGCGTACGGGATCAGCTCAAAAAAGCGGTCAAGTTCAAGCAGCACAACCTGCTGCATGACCGGTTCGAAGGGCCGTTCGATCTTATTGTCTGCCGCAACGTGATGATCTATTTCACAGAAGAAGCCAAGCAGCAGCTGTACCGCAAGTTCTCACAGGCGCTGCGGCCGGGCGGTCTGCTGTTCGTCGGCAGCACAGAGCAGATCTTCTCGCCGCTGCAGTATGAGCTGGAGACGGTGGAGACCTTTTTTTATCGCAAGCGCCAAGGATGAATAGAGCTGGCCAATTCCTCCAATACTAGGGCTACTGACCAATTGTGAAGGGAGTAGCACATGGATAAGCGAAAGGTCGTTGCCGCGTACCGCCGCGGGATCCTATCTATTCAGGAGTGCGCCCAGATCCTTGGGGTGGACAGTCGTCACGTGACAGGCATCCTGAACGATCCCAAACTGGCCGCCGAGCCTGCAATCAGGCATGCCGGCCAGACCGTCTCCGGTTAGCTGCAGCCGGTCAGCGGCCGGCATAGCAGTGGATGATACCAAGCCCGTCTCATTGGAGCGACGTCATTACGTTTTATGACAAGGCTCCAGGAGGCGGGCTTGGTGCGTTGGCCCATCTATGACTCTAGTGTCCTGTTTCTTGTCAAACCTGCAGAGCTATACTATAATTAGCAAAGATGTCGAGAGGGCTGGCGATAGCCCGATCGCTGCGAATCATGCAAGCTTTGTATCCGCATCCCGCATGCGGATTTTGGACTGCCGCTAGAAACTTCGAGGAGGAACCGAATTGACTTTGCGATACCTTACAGCAGGGGAGACTCATGGGCCCCAGCTCACCGCCATTATTGAAGGATTGCCCAGCAATCTGACGTTGGATTTTGAGGAATTGAACTTTCAGCTGCAGCGCCGCCAAAAAGGACATGGCCGAGGCCGCAGAATGCAGATTGAGAAGGATACAGCCGATATCGTAGGCGGCGTCAGACACGGCCGGACGACTGGAGCGCCGGTTGCGCTGGTCGTGGCCAATAACGACTGGAAGCATTGGACCAAAGTCATGAACATCGAGCCGATCGAGGGCGGAGATGAAGAGAAGCGCCGCGTCCACCGTCCGCGTCCGGGACATGCTGATCTGAACGGCGGACTCAAGTACAATCTGAAGGACCTGCGCAATGTGCTGGAACGCTCCAGCGCGCGGGAGACGGCCGCCCGGGTAGCGATCGGCGCGGTTGCCCGCCAGCTGCTGGCAGAGTTCGGTATCAAGGTCGCCGGCCAAGTCATCCGGATCGGCGAGATCGAAGCGCCGGCGAACCAGCTATCTGTCGACGAGCTCATCGCGCAGACCGAGGAATCGCCGGTCCGTGTCGTCCATAAAGAGACGGAAGAGAAGATGATGGCGCATATCGACCAGGTCAAAGCCGAGGGCGACTCGATCGGCGGCATCGTCGAGTGCATCATCGAAGGCGTGCCTGTCGGATTGGGAAGCCATGTGCAATGGGACCGCAAGCTGGATGCCCGAATCGCGCAGGCTGTCGTCTCCATCAACGCCTTCAAAGGCTGCGAGATCGGCATCGGCTTCGAAGCCGCCGAGATGCGCGGCTCCAAGGTTCATGACGAGATCCTGTATACGGAGGAGCGCGGGTATCACCGGGCCTCCAATCGGGCAGGAGGCTTCGAAGGGGGCATGACGACAGGCGAGCAGATCGTCGTCCGCGGCGTGATGAAGCCGATCCCCACACTATACAAGCCGCTCCGCAGTGTCGATATCGATACCAAGGAAGCGTTCACCGCTCAGGTGGAGCGTTCGGACAGCTGTGCCGTACCGGCAGCGAGCGTCGTCATGGAACATGTAGTGGCCTGGGAGGTCGCCCGGGCGTTCATGGAGAAGTTCGGCGGCGATTCCATCGACGAGATGCGCGCCAACGTTACTTCGTATCTCGAACAAGTGAGGCAGTACTAGGATGAGGGAGCTCACAGTCGATCTTGGCGAACGCTCCTATCCGATCTATATCGGTGAAGGCTTGCTGGGGCGTGCGGGCGAGCTGTTCACCAAGCATGGCATCATCAAGCGTTCGCCTGTGCTGATCGTATCCGATACACAGGTGGCGCCGCACTATCTGGCGCCGCTGACGGAGCAGCTGGAAGCGTCGGGATATAATGTTGTCTCTACTATAGTGCCGTCCGGCGAGGCCTCCAAGTCGCTGGAGATGTTCGAGCAGATCATGACAGAGGCGCTGCAGGCGGGGTTGGACCGCAAATCTGCTGTCGTCGCGCTCGGCGGCGGGGTCGTCGGTGATCTGGCGGGATACGTGGCTGCCGCCTATATGCGCGGCATCCGATTCGTGCAAGTGCCGACGACGATACTGGCCCATGACAGCAGTGTTGGCGGCAAGGTCGCCGTCAATCACCGCCTGGCGAAGAACGTGATCGGCGCCTTCCATCAGCCGGAGCTGGTACTGTACGATCTGGCGACGCTGCAGTCGCTGCCGCCCCGTGACATCAGTGCCGGCTTGTCGGAAGTGGTCAAGCATGGTCTGATCTGGGACGCCGAATTCGTGGATTGGGTCGACGAGCATGCAGAGGAGTTGCTGGCGCTGGATGCGGATGCGCTCGGCTATGCCCTTTACAAAGGCTGCAGCGTCAAGGCTGCCGTTGTCTCTCAGGATGAGCGCGAGAGCGGCCTGCGGGCGATCCTGAACCTGGGGCATACGATCGGACACGCATTGGAAGCGGTCGGTCATTACGGTGAGCTGCTCCACGGTGAAGCGATCTCGATCGGCATGGTGGGCGCAGCGAGACTGGGCGTCGAGTTGGGCGCCCCCGAAGAAGTCTACTCTGTAACCAAGCGAGTGCTGCAGCGCTGCGGGCTGCCGGTCAGGCTGCCGGAGCACTACGATATTGATGCGATTATGAATGCCATGATGTTCGACAAGAAATTCGTGGAGGGCCGGATGGTATTTATCGTCCCGACAGCGATCGGCAAGGTGGAGATCAACCCTGCAGTCGATGCCGCCAGGGTGCGCGTGATTGTGGAGCAGTTGAAGAAGGAGGCCGTATAGTGATGAATGTTCGGGGGATTCGCGGGGCGATTACGGTAGACGCCAACGAGGAACAGCAGATTCTCGATGCAACCGCACGGATGCTTGACGATATGATCAAGGAGAATCAGCTGGTGCCGGATCAAGTGGGCAGCATTTTCATAACCGTCACCCATGACCTGGATGCCGCATTTCCGGCAGTGGCGATCCGGCGGCTGCCTGGCTGGGAGCTGGTGCCGCTCATGTGTTCGCTGGAGGTGCCAGTCAAAGGCAGTCTGCAGCACTGTATTCGTCTGATGGTGATGGTCAATACCGATCGCAGCCAGGAAGAAATCCGTCATATCTATCTTGGCGGCGCAAGGGCGCTGAGACCGGACTTGGCGGCCAAGAATTGACGAATCAGGCTTGCTGAGGTATAGTGTTGATTAGATTTAGGTAAGCGTTATTGGCGTTTGGGTCCCGGTAGCGGGAGACAGACGCAGCAGTTTTGAGATCGAGATGAGCAGAGCGTAGCCTAGTGAGAGATGAGCTGAGTTGAGAAGAGAGTGCTGTTTGGGACTGACATTGGAGGAGACTCGCAGGAGAGGTGTATTTGCCTTGCCTTCGTTCCCATTCCGTTCGTTGATGTTCCCATGTGCGCATTCCGGATCCAGGCCTAATCGATCACAAGCTCCTGCTATCCGCAGGAGCTTTTTTATTGCCTTTGGAGTAGAAAGGAAGGGGATTGCCCATGACCACCGAATTGCAGCACATTATCACCTTGGCCAAGCAATACAACCTGATCCCGATCGCCCGTCATGCGCTGGCGGATACGGAAACGCCGATCCGCCTGTTCCAGCATTTCAGCCAGGAAAGCCATGCTTTCCTCCTCGAGAGCGTCGAGGGCGGCGTCAAATGGGCACGGTATTCGTACATCGGTACGGATCCGTTCATGCTCATCTCCGGCAAGGACGGCGTAATGACGATCGAAGACAAGCACGGCAAGCAGACGACGAGCGAGCGTCCCTTGGAGCTGCTCAAGGCGAGACTGCGCAGCTTCCGCAGTCCCGACATGCCGGGCATGCCTTCCTTTACAGGCGGGGCGATCGGATTTTTTGGTTATGACCTGCTCCAGTATTATGAGAAACTGCCGGCGCACCGGATCGACGATCTGGACATGAATGATCTGCAGTTCATGTTCTGCGATCAGATCATCGTCTTCGACCACTTCAAGCAGCAGATCCAGGTGATCGGCAACGTGCATATTCCCGAAGGGGCGACCGACACCGAGATAGCCGCTGTGTACGAGTCGACGCTGACACGTATCGATGCCGCCCTAGCCCGTCTGCAGCAGCCGCTCGCTGTACCGATGCTGACAAGCAGCGGTATGCCGACGGATCCGGATCTGGGAGAGGTCAACTCCAATGTGACCAAAGATCAATTCATTCACAACGTACAGCAGGCGAAGGAATACATCCGCGCCGGCGACATCTTCCAGGTAGTGTTGTCCCAACGCTTCAGTATCGATACCGAGGTGGATCCGCTCCACGTATACCGGGTGCTGCGAACGATGAATCCGTCGCCCTACATGTATTATCTGAAAATGGGAGAGGAGACGATCGTCGGCACATCGCCCGAAGCGCTCGTCAAGGTCGACGGGGACCGCGTCGAGACCCGGCCGATTGCCGGTACGCGGCCGCGCGGCAAGACGGATGAGGAAGATCTGGCGCTGGAGAAGGAACTGCTCGCAGATGAGAAGGAGCGGGCGGAGCATCTGATGCTGGTCGACCTGGGCCGCAATGACATCGGGCGGGTCGCCGAATTTGGTACCGTCCATTGCGACGCTTATATGGAGATCGAACGATATTCGCATGTGATGCACATCGTCTCCAATGTCTCGGGCAAGCTGCGCAAGGACAAGGATTTCTTCGACGCTTTTGTCTCCTGTATGCCCGCAGGCACCGTATCCGGCGCTCCGAAGCTGCGGGCCATGGAGATCATCGCCGAGCTGGAGAATGAAGCCCGCGGAGCATATGCCGGGGCGATCGGCTACCTCGGCTTTGGCGGCAGTCTCAATACATGCATTACGATCCGGACGATCGTCTTCAAGCACGGCAAAGCCTATGTCCAGGCAGGCGCTGGCATCGTCTGGGACTCTGTACCGGAGAAGGAATACGAGGAGACGGTGAACAAAGCCAAATCGAGCCTCAAAGCGATCCGGGCGGCTGAAGCGATGTTCCCGGCAACGGGGCACAGCGCACCAGCCGGCGCGCTCAATACGGATTACTATATACAAACCTAGGGGGAAGCTGAGATGACGACGCAGACGATGACCATGCAGCTGGCCTTGTCCCGTCTGATCGAGGGACAGGATCTGACGCGAGCCGAAGCTGCGGGCACGATGGAGATTATCATGAGCGGCGAGGCGACGCCGGCTCAGATCGCAGGGGTTGTCACAGCCCTGCGGATGAAAGGCGAGACGATCGATGAGATTACAGGGTTCGCCGAGGTGATGCGCAGCCGATCCTACCGGGTGCGGACCGAGCAGAGCGGGCTGCTGGATACTTGCGGGACCGGCGGCTCCGGCATTCACAAGTTCAATATCTCGACCGCCTCTGCGATCATCGCGGCAGCGGCCGGGGTCAGAGTGGCCAAGCATGGCAACCGGGCCATGTCGGGCAAAGCCGGCAGCGCCGATGTGCTGGAGGCGCTGGGGGTAGATATCACACTGACTGCAGAGCAAGCGGGTCAGTGTCTGGAGAAGATCGGCATCTGCTTTATGTTCGCCCAGTTGTTCCACCCCTCCATGAGACATGCCGCAGTGCCGCGCAAAGAGCTCGGGATCCGGACAATCTTCAACATGCTGGGACCGCTCACCAATCCGGCTGGAGCGGACCGGCAGCTGCTAGGGGTCTATGACCGCTCGCGGACCGAGACGGTGGCGGCGGTGCTGGGCAGACTGGGGCTGCAGCGGGCGATGGTGGTCAGCAGCCATGACGGGCTGGATGAGATCAGCATCTCGGCGCCGACCCAGATCTCCGAGCTGAAGGACGGGCAGCTGCGCACGTTTGATATCACGCCCGAGTCGCTAGGCCTGCAGACGTATCCCCTTGGCGAAGTGATGGGCGGAGATGCGGCGACCAATGCCGCGTTGATCCGCAAGGTACTAGGCGGAGAAGAGCAGGGGGCTTACCGGGCGATTGTGGCGGCCAATGCAGGTGCATGCATCTACGTCGGCGGAGCTGCTTCTTCGCTGCAGGAAGGCGTGGGCGTGGCGCTGCAGATGATCGATGAAGGCAGCGCTGCCGCCAAGCTGGAGCAATTGATCTTGACGACAGGAGAGTGCGCACATGTTTCTTGATACGATCGTAGCGGCCAAGCGGCGCGAAGTGGAGCGACTGGCCGAAGGCTTCGAGGTGCAGGACTATGAACGGCGGATCGCGGCTTTGCCGCCGTGCCGCGGCTTCGAAAAAGCGCTCACGGAACGGCGTCAGCGGAATCTGGGACTGATCGCCGAAGTGAAGAAGGCCTCGCCATCCAAGGGGCTGATCCGGGCTGATTTTGACCCCGTTGCCTTGGCACGGATCTACGAGGAAGCGGGAGCTGACTGTATTTCAGTGTTGACTGATGTCGAATTTTTCCAGGGCTCGCCTGATTATCTGACCGCTGTCAGCGAGGCTGTTCGCGTGCCTCTGCTGCGCAAGGATTTTATCATCGACCACCGGCAGGTGTATGAAGCGCGGCTCATGGGAGCGGACGCGATCCTGCTGATTGCCGCGATCCTCTCAGCCGGACAACTCGCAGAGTACGATACGCTGGCTCGCAGTCTCGGCATGGATGTGCTCGTGGAGGTGCATGACGCGCAGGAACTGGCGACGGTACTGGAGGTGGGCCAGGCAACGCTGATCGGCGTCAATAACCGGGATCTGCGCAGCTTCTCCACCGATCTGAAGACGACCGAGCGCTTGATCGGCATGATGCCTAAGACGGCTACCGTGATCAGCGAGAGCGGGATCGCAGCGCCTGAGGATATCGGCTATCTGGAGAGCATCGGCGCGCACGGCGTCCTGATCGGCGAATCATTCATGCGGCAGGCCGATGTCCGTGAAGCTGTCGATACGATCATGGGTCCGGCGGGTGTCGCATGACGACCCGAGTGAAGATCTGCGGACTGCGGGATGCAGACACGATCCGGGCGATGGACGGTCTGGCAGTCGACGAGATCGGCTTCATCTTCGCCAAGAGCCGCAGACAAGTGACGCCGGAGCAGGCGCAGGATCTGATCAGCGAAGTCTCGATGCTGCGCAATAGGCAGGGTCTGCAGCCGCGGACGGTCGGCGTCTTCGTCAATCCGACGCTGGCTGAGCTGACGGGGATCCTGGCTGCAGCGCAGCTCGATGTGGTGCAGCTGCACGGGGAAGAGGATCCCGAGCTGTGCCATGCAGTGAAGGACCAGTTGGGACGCGAGGTATGGAAGGTGCTCTCCGCCGGCGAGGAGACGGGCGATGTGGCGGCCAGGCTAGCGCCCTATGCCGGCACGATCGACGCCCTGCTCATCGATACAGCCGGCGGTGGGACGGGCAAGGCCTTCCAATGGCATTTGATCCCCGCCTATGCCGAGGAAGCTCGCCGGCTCGGCATCCCGCTCTATGTGGCAGGGGGGCTTCATTCTGGCAATGTACAGGAGCTGATCCGGGATTACGCGCCGCAAGGCATCGATATCTCGAGCGGCGTAGAGAAGGATGGCATCAAGGATATCGGATTAATCAAGCAGTTCATCGAAAGGGTGAAGGAAGCATGAAGCAAGTGCCAGACAGTAGCGGCCGGTATGGAATCTTCGGCGGACGTTATGTGCCGGAGACATTAATGAATGCTTTGTTTGAGCTCGAAGAGGCTTATAAGCATTATGCCAAAGACCCCGACTTTGTAGCAGAGGTCCGTTATTGGCTCAAAAAATATTCCGGTCGCCCGACATCGCTATATTATGCGGAGCGTCTGACGGAGCATCTGGGCGGCGCGAAGATCTATCTGAAGCGAGAGGATCTTAATCATACCGGCGCTCACAAAATCAATAATACACTCGGTCAGGGTGTACTCGCGAAGCGTATGGGCAAGACCAAGATCATTGCCGAGACCGGTGCCGGTCAGCACGGCGTCGCATCGGCAACCGTCGCGGCGCTGCTCGGTCTCGAATGCAAGGTGTTCATGGGCGAGGAGGACACCAAGCGCCAGCAGCTCAATGTGTTCCGCATGAATCTGCTGGGCGCGGAGGTGGTGCCCGTCACCTCCGGCACCAGAACGCTGAAAGACGCATGCAATGAGACGCTGCGCTACTGGGTCAGTCATGTTGACGATACGTATTATATCCTGGGATCCGTAACCGGACCGCATCCTTACCCGATGATCGTCCGCGACTTCCAGCGCATCATCGGCGATGAGACCCGTTCGCAGATGCTCGAAGAATACGGCGCGCTCCCTGATTACGTGGTCGCAGCCGTAGGCGGCGGCAGCAACGCGATCGGTATCTTCTACCCGTTCATCGAGGACGAGTCGGTCCAGCTGATCGGAGTCGAAGCAGCGGGCAGAGGCGTGGACACGGACGAGCATGCGGCGACCATGACCAAAGGCAGCCATGGCGTCTTCCAGGGCTCGCTGAGCTATGTCCTGCAGGATGATTACGGCCAGGTGCAGCCGGCACATTCGATCTCCGCCGGACTCGATTATCCCGGCATCGGGCCTGAGCATGCGTATCTCAAGGATTCGGGCCGGGCGAGCTATGTCCCGGTTACCGATGCTGAGGCGCTCGAGGCGCTGCAGCTGCTCTCCCGCAAAGAAGGCATCATCCCGGCCTTGGAGTCTGCCCATGCGATCGCCCAGACGATGAAGCTGGCGCCAACGCTCGGCCGCGACAAAACGATCGTCGTCAGCCTCTCGGGCCGCGGCGACAAGGACGTAGAATCGATTATGGGGTATCTGGGAGGGAATGCGCATGAATCGCATTGATGAGACGTTCCGGCAGCTGAGGGAGCGCAAGGAGACGGCGCTTATCCCGTTTCTGACTGTGGGCGATCCGGATCTCAAGACAACGGTCGAGATCATCCGGACGCTGGAGGAAGCCGGAGCGGACATGATCGAGCTGGGTGTTCCCTACTCGGATCCGCTAGCAGACGGTCCCGTGATCCAGCGGGCTTCCGGGCGGGCGCTGCGTCACCGCGTCACCGTAGCCGACTGCATCGAGGTCGCTTCGGCGGCCCGGGCGGCTGGCGTCAAGCTGCCATTCATCCTGTTCTCCTACTACAACCCTGTCCTGCAGCTGGGCCTTGAGCGCTTCTTCGGATTAGTCCGGGAGCATGGCATCAGCGGTCTGATCATCCCGGATCTGCCGATCGAAGAAGACGGCGAAGTGCGGGAGATGGCGGAGACGGCGGATGTACATCTGATTCCGCTGGTGGCGCCGACCTCCAATGACCGGGTGAAGCGCATTGCTGAGAAGGCCAGAGGCTTTGTGTACTGCGTGTCTTCGCTCGGGGTGACCGGCGTGCGGGCCGACTTTCATCACGGCATCGATGAGTTCCTGGAGACGGTCCGTTCCGCTACCGAGACGCCGATTGCCGTCGGCTTCGGCATCTCCAGCCGCGAGCAGGTGCTGCGCTTCGCCGGCAAGACGGATGGCGTCATCGTCGGCAGCGCCATCGTGCGCCGGATCGAGGAATCCATCCCCAAGCTGGAGGATCCCGCCCTGCGGGAAGAAGGCCTGCGCGAAATTTATGAATACGTCCGCCAACTGAAGGTTTAAATCAGCGGCGACTTATGAGACAATAGATGGCACAGAAGCGCGGTGTGCAAACACCCGTTTTCGGATACAACTGTCGATGAGGTGACCCTATTGAAGCCAAAGCAAAATATAACCCATCTCCCTGTCTACCAGCCCGGTAAACCGGTAGAGGATGTCAAGCGCGAACTTGGCCTGAGCGAAGTCATCAAGCTTGCTTCCAACGAAAATCCATACGGCTGCTCGGAGGAAGCGAAGGCTGCGATTACCGCCGAGCTGTCCAATACGAGCATTTATCCCGATGGCGCAAGCGTAGCGCTGACCCAGGATGTGGCGGCCAAGCTTGGCGTGAAGCCGGAGCAGTTGATCTTCGGAGCCGGTTCTGACGAGGTCATCCTGATGCTGGCGCGCGCCTATATCGTGGCAGGCGACGAGACGATCATGGCTGACGAGACGTTCCCGCAGTACAAGCACAATGCCGAGATCGAGAATGCGGTCGTCATCGAGGTGCCCCTCCGCGAGGGCAAGCATGATCTGGAAGCGATGCTGGCCCGGGTAACGGACAAGACCAAGATCGTCTGGATCTGCAACCCGAACAATCCTACCGGCACGATCGTTACCCATGATGAAGTCGCGGATTTTCTGCGTCGCGTGCCGGATTCGGTCCTTGTCGTGCTGGACGAAGCTTACTGTGAATACATTGATGATGCGGCATACCCCGACGGGCTGTCGCTGCTTGCCAGTCATCCCAACCTGGTGCTGCTGCGCACGTTCTCCAAGATCTATGGTCTGGCTTCGCTGCGGATCGGCTACGGCGTAGGACACCCTGATGTCATCCGTTCGATCAACCAGGTCCGCGAGCCGTTTAACACGACGCGGTTTGCCCAGACGGCGGCGCGTGCTGCCCTGGCCGACGAAGCTTTCATCACGATGTGCCGTGAAAGCAATACGAAGGGGATCCGTTATCTGGCCGGTGAGTTCGAGCGCCTGGGACTGTCTTATTTCCCGGCCTACGGCAACTTTATCATGTTCGATGCGCAGCATCCTTCCCAACAGGTATTCGACGGATTGCTCCGCAGAGGCATCATCGCCAGAGCCCGCTGGAGCTATTATCCTACGCATATCCGCATCACGGTAGGGAGCCAGGAACAAAACGAGAAGTTCATCGCCGCACTGGAGGAAGTGCTGCAGGAACTTGCAGTGCAAGTGTAGCTGATGACCAAAATTGCAATTTTTGGCGTTGGCTTGATGGGCGGCTCGCTGGCGTTGTGCTTCAAAGACAAGCCGGGGCTGCAGGTGGTCGGCCATTCGGTTCGCGAGTCGTCCGTAGCCAAATATATGGAACGCGGCGTCGTGGATCACGCCACCACTTCGATGGAAGAGGCGGCAGCGGATGCCGACTTTATCTTCCTGTGCGTACCAGTCGGATCATTGGCCGAATATGTGGAGGCGCTCAGCCGCCTGCCCTTGAAGTCCGGCTGCATCATCACCGATGTAGGCAGCACCAAGGCTTCGGTAGCCGCGTGTGCACGGGAGCTGCGGCTGGGCGGTGCGATATTTATCGGCGGGCACCCGATGGCCGGCTCGGAGCGATCCGGGGTGGAAGCGGCCACGTCGCATCTGTACGAGAATGCCTACTACGTGCTGACGCCGGAGCCGGGGACGCCGCAGGAGGCGCTGGATCGTCTGCAGGCGCTGCTCGCCTATACCAAGGCGAAGATCGTCAGCGTCGACCCCGAACTGCATGATGAGATTGTCGGCGCGATCAGCCACCTGCCGCATATCATCGCTGTGGCACTGGTCAATCAGGTGCGCGGTTACCACCAGGACAACGACCTGTACGGCATGCTGGCGGCCGGCGGCTTCCGGGATATCACCCGGATCGCTGCGAGCGAGCCGGTCGTCTGGCGCGATATCCTTCTTAACAATAAGAAGGTGCTGCTGGAGCTCCTCAAGGATTGGCAGGACGAGACGTCCCGGTTTGCCCGGCTCATCGAGCAGGAGGATGGGGACGGGGTAGAGGAGGCGTTCCGGCTGGCAGGCGCCTTCCGCAACCAGCTGCCGGAGCGGCGCAAGGGCATGATTCATTCTCTCTATGAATGTTATGTGGATGTGCCGGATCACCCGGGTATTATCGGCAAGATCGCGACGCTGCTGGGCGATCAGCACATCAACTTGAGCAATCTGCAGATTATTGAGAGCCGGGAGGATGTGCCGGGCATTTTGCGGCTCTCCTTCCGGGAGCAGGCTGATCTCGATGCTGCCCGTGAGCTGCTGGAGTCGCTCGGTTACACAGTGCACGATTAGTGAAAGCACAGGCAGGCATACGTCCTGTCTGTGCTTTTTTTTTGCGTTTATCAAAAAAAATGAAAACGCTTATTGACAAATTGAAAACGGATACATATAATAAGAACTACAGTATGGTTTCTCTCCACTCCTATCCAAACTGTTTGCCTCGAAAATAGGCATGGGCCACTTCATTGAAGTGGTCTTTTTTTTGTCTTCTTCATGAATCAATTTCATAACTCCAAATAAGCATTATGAAATTGAATTCTCATGAAAAAAAATTTAGAAAAGTTTTGGACCGCGGTTTGGTCCGGTGTGATAAAATGAAACGTATCAATGTAAATAATTGGAGATGCTTCCCATTCCGACAGAACGGTTAATGATAGATTCCTACTTTTTTAGATTACAGCCGCAACTTTTTCCTTCCGGCTCGGTATTAACTAGTAGTGAAATTTCAAAGAGATCGGTTTTTCAGCACCGATAAGGTTGAACCTCTCTTCTAGTAATCCGGTACCGGGATGATCACTCCGAAGGCCAAGGAGGGTCTCTTGCATGACGGATTCACAATTAATCAGAGAGATCAAGGATGGCAACGTACAGTTGTATTCGGATCTGATGCGAAAATATCAGCGCAAGATTCTCACTTTTATTTATCATATGCTAAAAGGCGCCGGCATGGAGATTATGGCGGAGGACTTGTGCTCGGAAACCTTTTACAAAGCGTATCGCAGCCTGCATTCGTTCCGGGAGGTAGACGCCTCCTTCTCAACCTGGCTTTACACGATCGCCCGCAATACGGTACTTAGCGAACTGCGCAAGCAAAAATCCGGGAATATCTCCCTGGATGAATCAGGATACATACCGGTTGCCCCCATAGAGACAGTACCCGAGCAGCAGCTGCTGCTTAATGAACGGATGTCGCTCGTGAGGCGAGCCATCAACAACCTGCCCGAGAAACAACGCTCCGCCCTCATCCTTCGCGAGTATGATCAACTGGAGTACCAGGAGATCGCTGCGATTCTCGGACAATCGGTCAGTTCCGTCAAATCGTTACTGTTTCGGGCAAGAGCGAGTGTCAAGTCACAGCTGGAGCCGTATTTTGGCGAGACAAGTACGATAGTGGAATACGAAGGGATGAAGTTAAGATGACATGTGAAGAAGCGCAACAAACATTCGCATGGTATTGGGATCTGGCAGACGGGGATCCGCGCAGGCTGTCGGTTGATTTGCACACGGCAGAGTGCCGGGCCTGCCAGGAAGAGCTGAAGCTCTGGGAAGAAAGCCGCCTGCTGATCCGAGCCTTGGCGGAGGAAGATGCGCCCAAAGTCTCTTATGCCGCGATGAACCGCGATGTCATGGACCGGATCTATCGAGAACAGTCGTGGCTGACGCCGCTCCGCAGACGAGGCCGTGCTCTTGCAGGCCATGTCCGCCGCAGATCGGTCGCCGCGCTCGCCTGCTGCATGGTGTTCTTTATGGTCGCACTGGCCTTCATGATGTTCGGGTCGACTTCGCCTGCGGCACCTGAGCAGATCATCCAGATGCCGGGCATGCTGGACGGCAGCGGAGTGACGACCGTCAGTGCGAAGTTTAACGAGGCGATACCGATGGCCAGCATCAGCGACCCATTTGTCCTGAACGTGCCCCGGTCCGTACCGACCTATCTGATCACCATGTCGGTCGCAGGGTTGTTGATGACGCTCCTGGCGATGAACTGGCTGCTCCGAACAAGAACCTAATGAAGCCCTCCAGCGTATGGTGCTGGAGGGTTTTCCTTTGGCATGATAAGATCTAATCAGGATAAAGGCAAAGACGAAGGAGATGGACGAAAGTGCAAATGGGATGGGTGCGGCACGGCCGTACAGCATGGAATGCGGCTGGCAAAATCCAGGGTCAGACGGATATTCCGCTCAATGAAGAGGGGACGGCGCAAGCGTTCAGACTGGCTGAGCGGCTGGCCACGGACGAGCTGCGGTGGGAGGCGGTCATCTCCAGCGACCTGCAGCGGGCCAGAGAAACCGCGAGGATCATCGCGCAGCGGTTGGGCATCCCTCTGCTGCCTGCAGATCCAAGATTGCGCGAGCGGAGCTTCGGCGAGATCGAAGGCACGACGGAAGAGGAGCGCCTGCAGCGATGGGGACCCGACTGGAGAAAGACTTATGGCGGTCAGGAATCCGATGACGAGGTGACCCGGCGCGGAATGGCGTTTATCGACGACATGCGGAAGGCCGAGCCGCAGCACAGGCTGCTCGTGGTGACGCATGGCAGCTTTTTGAGCCGGATGCTGCATTCGCTTTGCGATAATCTGGATGACAGTTATATCGGCAATATGTCCTATTCGATTTTGGAGCTGCGGGATGAATCATGGGTGTCGATATTGCATAACTGCTCCATGCATTTGCAAGATTGAGCGATCCACGTTTATTTTTCATCTTTCTTCCTATACTGGTTAGTAACAGCGCAGGGAGGTGCAGGATGAAACTTGCGGAGATGCTAGGGTATGCGGATATCGAACAGTTGAACAGGATAGCCGAGCAGTACCGGCTGCAATGCAACAGCCATTCCAAAAATGAGCTGATTCAGACTATTCTATCCACGATCAGCCGCCGGGAAGCAGTCAAGCAGCAGTTGAACGAGCTGACGATAGCCGAACGTCGGTTCCTGGGTACACTGTTGTTCGACACCCAGTACGCTTACAGCCTGGAGGAGTTGATCGCCAGAGTGCAGCAGGGGCGATTTGATCAGGAACAGAAGTCTGCTGCGATAGCCGATCGTAAGCACCAGCCCCCCGGGGGGAAGTCCCGTAAGACCAGGAGCAAGAAGATCGACCCGCCGCAGCCGGCAGGACCGCGTTCGACGATCGTCAAGTTCAAAGAGGCCGGCTGGCTGTTCAACGGCTTCTCGGGATCCTCCCGCTATCTCCTTCATGTGCCTACCGATCTTCGTGACAGATTCCGGGAGCAGATGGCATTGACGATGCGCGAGCAGCTGCAATATATCGAGGAGCCGGACGGCTTCCGGGACGAGCAGCAGCTGTTGGCTGAAGATGTACTCACCTTGCTTAGATATATCCGCCAGCATGAGCCGGCGATTACGGCCGAGGGATATATGTATAAGCGAAGTATCCTCCAGGTACTGGAATCCATGCATATTCTGGAAGAGCCGCCAGGACGCGGCGCTTGGCGATTCGGCTACGGCAAACGGATGAAGGAATATCCGAACCGGATGTCGCTGATCTATGATTACGGTTACTACGATCAGCTGTTCAAGGAAGAGTCCGGGCGACTGGTCATTGCGCCTTCAGGCACGCGGATGCTCGAGGAGCGGATGCTGCCGGAGCCAACTGAACTGTACAGGTTCTGGCTGAGGCTGTATAAGGGGGCTATCCCCAATATCCTGACGCTGGCCAACTGGATTCATGTACTTGCCGACCCATGGGTTACGACAGCCTCTTTGGCATCTCAGTTGTTGCCGTACATCAAGCCTTTTTATTATGATAACGCGTCCGATGTTCTGGAGACACGGATCCTGGCGATGATGATGCATATGGGACTGCTGCGAATCGGAGAGCATCACCGGCATGGAGGTCGTGCGAATGACCAAGATCGGCCATGCCGTCGTGTCAGGCGTGTATGTCGGAGAGAAGGATCGTATCGAGTTGGAAACGCCCGTGTGAACCGTTGACAGGCGAGTGCCGCTGCTGATAGAATGTCTTCCACCACTCTAAAGGAGGGCAACCCGGATGTACATTCCCTATCAGGGCATCATGCCTCAGATCGATCCATCCGTATACATAGCCGAAGGCGCCAAGCTGGTCGGCGATGTCCGGATCGGCAGTCAAAGCACCGTCTGGTTTAATAGCGTTCTCCGCGGCGATCTGGCACCAATCCGGATCGGCAGCCGCTGCAACATCCAGGACAACGTTGTCGCTCATGTCAATACGGATCAGCCGCTGCTGCTGGAAGACGAAGTGTCGGTAGGCCACGGCGCGATTATCCACGGCTGCAAAATAGGCAGAGGCACATTAATCGGTATGGGGGCCATCGTACTGAGCGGTGCAGAGATTGGTGAATATGCTTTAGTAGGGGCAGGTTCGCTCGTCACGGAAAACCGTACCATCCCCCCCTATACACTGGCGCTCGGCTCGCCTGCCAAGGCGGTCAGAGAACTGACCGATGCCGATCTGCTGCGGATGAAGAAGACGATGGAGAGTTATGTCCGCAAAGGCGAGGAATACACAAGCAAGTAGAGGAACGATGGTATAGCAGTCTGGCTTCAACCTGGTCTGGAGGTGCATGTATCCTATGGACAAAATGAAGGTCACTTATGAGGCGATGCTGGGATTGACTGCCGAGATGGTCCTGGACGAAGCCGTTCGGCGATTCAACAAAGAGCGAATCCAGCAAGCCATTGATCAAGCGTTGGCGGCTGGTGACGAGGATACGTTTCGCCGGCTCGCAGAGCAGTGGAACGCTCTGAGTCAAGACTAGCAGGGCGCGGGGCAGACTTATCTGCCGGGCTTGCATGCGGTTACTTGGATGAATCCAGTAGCAGCGGCAAGCCTTTTTGCTTTCTTCAGACCTGTCATGATACGATGAACAAAACGACAGACAGGAGAGCAGACGATGAAGTTCAGTGAATTAACAGAAGCACAATGGCAGGAGAACGGGATGTACTACGATACCTGCCTGCTTCCGGTCACAGGCTTGACCGGCGGCGGGAATCCGCTAGAGACGACAACGGCTCTGGAGAAGCTGGCCGATGCCATCGATCTGATCGAGCAGCCCTTCAAAGGCAGGGTAGTCATCTACCCCGCTTGTCATTATTGGGGGGCTGAGGACAAGCCGATGCTGGAGAGGCTGTGCAGCGAACTCAAACGGAGCGCCGGGTTCAAGTATGTCATTCTTGTGAGCGCGATACACTTGCCGCTGCCAGGCACGGAGCAGGCCGATCTGGTGGTCATCCCGGATCAGGACGGCAAGCTGCCCCCGGCTTCAGAGGTGAGAGAGAAAGTTATGCAATGCTGGACACGCAACAATGGATAACGATCTTCAGTCATGACTTGCGGTCATAGGCGGAATAGAGGTATAAAGCGGGCCCCCGGTGGGATCATATATTCCAGAGAAGGCCAATTGTGACAAAACGTCAACAAATTAAGAGCGGATATTTGTTCATCGACTTAAATCGACCGGCTCATTCTTGACGCTTATGGGGCTCTGAGCTATTATAAGTAATGTCCTAGTTCGTTGTGTTTTGTCCACTCGGCAGAATGCAAGATACGGTTGCTAAAGGGGGTAGAACAGAAGATGGAAGAAAAGGAACGCACGTATTTGCCTGATGAAGAGCGTCAACGTGAAGCCGCGCATCAACCTGTACGTCGCAAAGAGATGTCCCGGCGTCAGTTTCTAGCATATACATTGGGCGGCGCAACGGCATTTATGGGTGTTGGAGCCGTGCTCCCGATGATCCGCTTTGCCGTGGATCCACTGCTGATGCCGCAAGCGGAAGGGACATTCGTCAAGGTCGTCGAGGAGAGCAGCGTCACGGAAGAACCGCAGGAATTCCGCTTTCAGATCAACCAGGTCGACGGTTGGTACGAGAGCACGCCGGAGTTGACGGCATGGATCTCCAGAGGCGCTGACGGCACGATCTTCGCGCTCTCGCCGATCTGCAAGCATCTGGGCTGTACGATCAACTGGAATACGCAAAATGACAATCAGTACTTTTGTCCTTGCCACGACGCCAAGTACGACAAGGACGGCAAGAACCTGGCCGTCGCGCCGAACCCGCTCGACGAGTACGAAGTGGAGCTCCGCGAAGGCGTCGTATACCTCGGTCCACTGAAGCCGAACACAAGAGTTTGATAAGGAGGGCGTAGAATCAGATGTTTAAAGGCATATACAACTGGATTGACGATCGTCTTGATATAACGCCTATGTGGAGGGACGTAGCGGACCATGAGGTCCCTGAGCACGTAAACCCGGCCCACCACTTCTCCGCCTTTGTGTATTGCTTCGGCGGACTGACGTTTTTCATCACCATCATTCAGATCCTCTCCGGGATGTTCCTGACGATGTATTACGTGCCGGATATTATCAATGCTTATGCAAGCGTTGACTACCTCCAGCACAAGGTCGCCTTCGGCGCCATCGTCCGCGGGATGCATCACTGGGGCGCAAGTCTCGTTATCGTTATGATGTTCCTACATACCCTTCGGGTTTTCTTCACAGGCTCTTACAAGGCGCCTCGCGAGATGAACTGGGTTGTAGGCATGCTCATTTTCTTCATCATGCTTGGTCTGGGCTTCACCGGGTACCTGCTGCCTTGGGATAACAAAGCTTACTTTGCGACCAAGGTCGGCATGCAGATTGCGGAGTCCGTCCCTTATATCGGCGTCTATATCAAAGAGCTCATGCAGGGCGGCGAGATCGTCGGCGCGCAGACGCTTACACGCTTCTTCGCGATCCACGTGTTCTTCCTGCCTGGCGCTCTCCTGGCGATGCTGGCGGCACACTTTATCATGATCCGCAGACAGGGCATTTCCGGACCACTATAGACGAAAGGAGGGTTCCTCATGGCGCATGGCCATAATTCCAAAGAAAAAGTTGTGTACGTTGGCGATTCCCGCGTCCGCAAGGGCTCGATGCCGAATACGCCAGTGGATTACACTGCTTTTCCTGGGAAGTCCGAGGCATTCATCCCGAACTTTCTGTTGAAAGAGTGGATGGTCGGTGTAGTTGCCCTGGTCGGCTTCCTGGCTCTTACCATTGCGCATCCGGCACCGCTCGGCTATCCGGCGGATCCGACGAATGCCAGCTTTATCCCGATGCCGGACTGGTACTTCCTGTTCCTGTATCAATTGTTGAAGTATCCTTATGTTTCGGGCGATTATGTCGTTCTCGGTACCGTAGGCGTGCCGGGCGTTGCCTTCGGAGCGCTCCTGCTGGCGCCGTTTCTGGACACCGGCAAGGAACGCCGCTTCTACAAAAGACCGATTGCCTCGGGCTTGCTGATCCTGTCCATCCTGGCTTGTGTATACTTGACCAAGGTGTCGTGGGATCATTATCAGCATCAGCTTGAGATCAACAACGTCACACCTGAGCATATCGACCGTGCGGAGAAGGCGAGACAAGCCCATGAAGCCGGTCAGCCGCGGCCGAATCCGATCCAGCGCGAAGAAGCGGCCGAGGTGCCGATCGTCGATGCAGATGATCCGGCGATGGAGCTCGCAGCTTCCTGTCTGCAGTGCCACGGTTCCGATATGAAGGGTATGCCAGGTGCAGGCATCCCTTCGCTCAGAGGAGTAGGCGACAAGCTCACCGAAGAGCAGATTGCCGATATCATCACCAACGGACAGGGCGCGATGCCTTCGCAGGCCGATCAGTTCTCGACAGAAGAGATTGACCAGATTGCCAACTGGCTGTCCAGACAAAAAGCCGAGGCTGCCGAATAATAAGCCAACACTTGAACCTGACCCGCAGCGCTGCGGTCAGGTTCTTCTTTTGAATCTGGGATATATAAAGGAGCGTGGCGTCTTGTCAATATCTTTCTTCTGGAGCCGGGCATTGCTGACGAGCCGTCCCTTCCTCTGGCTGCTGTTTATTGTGAACCTGCTGGGCACGATCTACGGATATATGTGGTACGGCAATCAATTGATCTATACGGCCAGCAACCATCCGCTGTGGCAGCTCATTTTTGTCCCGGACAGTCCGACAGCAAGCCTGTTTTTTACGATCGCTTTGCTCTATCTGCTGTTCCCTCCGCGTCTGCCACAGGCAGCGGCCAGAGGGGTCAGGATGCTCATCGAAGCATTGGCAGCGGCTACCTCGGTCAAGTACGGGATCTGGGCGGTCGCGATGATCTTCGCAGGCTATGCCCAGGGCGACTCACTCGGGTGGCAGGACTGGATGCTGATCTTCTCGCATCTGGGGATGGCTCTGGAAGCCTTGCTGTTCGTGCGGTTTATGACGTTTGGCCGGCTGGCGTTGGCAGCGGCCGCAGGCTGGCTGCTGTTGAATGACACGCTTGATTATACTTTTGGGATCTTCCCGTGGCTTCCCAGAGTGCTGCAGGACGATCTGACGGTTATCCAGTGGTTCACTGTGGGACTGTCTCTAGCAAGTGTAGCAGTAGTATGGCTTGCGATGGCTAGCCGGGACAAGTCCGCCAAGGCTGCCGGGTTGCCCGAGTCATAATCAGTCCCATCCTCCCATAGGATGATATGGGGGGATGTCCTATGAGAAGATGGACGCTGCTGACAACTGTACTGTTGGTCGCGATAACGGGAATAGCGCTATATACTTCGGCTACGATCCGGGCAAACGTTCCTCAGGTACGAACGAACGAGCTGACTGAGGCGGCGCAGGCACTCTATCACTCGGCTGCCCAGGGCAATCGCCAGCTTGTCTACCAGCAGGTACAGCAGCTAAGGCACAAATCGGCCCGTCCCGAGCTCCGGGCATCAGGACAAGCCGAAGGTTGGGGCGAGATCGACCAGATGCTCGGAGAGCTGACGAGCGGCCTTCAGGGTGCCAGCAGCGCGCATGAGGTAAGGGTGGCCAGCGCGCGTCTGTCGCTTGCTTTCGATGCACTGCAGAGCGGCCCCAATGCAGCCTGGCGTTCCTATTATCCGCTCCTCCGGGAAGATATCAGCCGACTCAACAAAGCGTGGCACAGGCAGACAGATGATCATGCCTCGGCGGCACTCGCAGCGGCGCGGGGGATGAGGGAGCACTACCGGATGATCGAAGCGGCCGCGCTCTTGCAGCAGCAGCCTGCTCTGGTACAAACGCTGGATATTTCCATTCACTATATGATCACGCAGTTGGAGACGGCTGAGCGCGACGGGCTCCGGCACATTTCGGTATCGCACGCGATCCGATCCCTCTCGGATGACGTGGACCGTATGTTTCAGCTGTCGGCTGACAGTGTCCCGGATCCGGTCATCGCTATCGACCGGGGCAAAATGCCGCTTCGGTTCATCTTTATGCTCGGACTGATGATCGTAGCAGTATTGCTGTATGCAGGCTGGCAACGGTACAAATATGACCGTGATCGCTATACCAAAGCATAGAATTCGAGTGCGTATAAGGCGCTGCCCAGTTAGGGTTGGCGTCTTTTTTAAATTTATAAGCGTTTTTGCTTGTAAAGAGTTCAAACGTTTTCGGGGCCCCCGCAAAGTACCTGAATTCGCTTCGAAGATAAGCACCACTTTATGGGGAATGCTAGTCGGGCCGGAATCCTTCGCCGACGACATCCTGAACATCGTGGATGACGATAAAAGCTGCTGGATCGGCTTCCCGGATCACCCGTCTCATCTTGCGAATCTCATGGCGGGCGACGACACAATAGACCATCTCCCTGGCTTGACCGGAGAATGCACCGACCGCCGGCATGAGCGTCGCCCCGCGGTCGAGCCCGTCAGCGATCGCCGCTGCTACCTCTGGGCCTTTCGCTGTGATGACTGAAAAGGCCCTGGCTGCGTAGGCGCCCTCTTGGACAAAGTCGATCAGCTTGGAAGCGATGAAGACGGCGACAAGCGTGTACAATACTTTCTCCTTGGAGATGAACAGCAGCGAGAGGCTGATGATCGCAGCATCCAGCATAAGGATGATCTGTCCCATGCTCCAGCCCGTCTTGGCGGAGACGATCCTGGCGATGATATCGGCGCCGCCCGTCGTGCCGCCGAAGCGGAATACGATGCCCAGCCCCAGGCCGATCGTGACGCCAGCATACAGGGCAGCCAGCATATAGTCGGTAGAAGTGACGAGGGGGGACATCCAGCCAGCATGTATCAGCAATTCAAAGAGAGCGAGGGCTCCCGAGAGCGACAGAGCGCCGATAATGGTATAGATCATCTGACGCCAGCCGAGCATATAAGTCCCGAGGAAGAACAAAGGAATATTAAGCAGCAGGGTAGTAATCGACAGCGGCCACCCGAATGCATAATTCAGCAGCACGGCGATCCCGGTGACACCGCCCTCCATCAACTGGTTCGGCAAAATAAAGTAGTGCAGTCCGAACGCATAGACTGCCGCCCCGCATACAATAGGTACTATGGTGCCGGCGGCCCGCGCCACGGGATGAGCCATCGTCATCTTCCTCTCCAACCGGAAATTGGCTATGGTTCTAGTATGCACACTCCCGCCTTTATCCTATGCCGGTGACTCGCGGCGGCACATATGCCTGACTATTGTCTTCAAGCTGGCTTTGCGATAACATATGGAGTGATACGGTTAGGGGGAAGGGCCATGGCAGACAAGTCGCTATCGGCGATCCAGAAGGAAGTCGACGATTATATCTCGCAGTTCAAAGAAGGCTACTTTAGCCCGCTCTCCATGCTTGCCCGGATGAGTGAGGAAGTCGGCGAGCTGGCCCGCGAGGTGAACCACACCTATGGGGAGAAGCCCAAAAAGCGCGACGAGGCGGATAATTCCATTGAGATGGAGCTCGGGGATATTTTGTTTATCCTGGCCTGCTTCGCCAACTCGCTCGGTATCGATCTGACCGAGGCGCATGACAAGGTGATGCACAAATTCAACACCCGCGATGCCGCTCGCTGGACGAGAAAAGACGAACCGTAAGCGGGAGCCGTACATATGCTGTATCATCCCTGTGTACAAGGAGGATGGGCGTATGAACGGCGATGAGGCAATCAAAAAAGCTTACGAGTCCATCCTGGGCGGAGACTTCGAGCAGGCTGTCGTCTGGTTCGAGCAGGCGATCGCCGCATGCCCGGACGAGGCGGACTATCACTATCGCTGCTCGATCACATGCGCACGCAGCGCCAAGTGGAGCAAGGCCATGCATCATGCCGAAGAGGCAGTCCGTCTGGATGGAGCTCATCAGGAATACAAGTACCATCTTGATACGGTTACCGCAAGGATGATGGCAGTGGAGGCTGCGCAGCTGCTTGAGAGCGAACCGCAATCTTCTGAGGCAGCAATCTCTCTGCTGGAGCGGTCGATCGAGCTCGACCCGCTGCATGGCGAGGCTTATTTGCTGCTCGGTGCGGCGCTGGCTGAGAGGTCGCGTTACACAGAAGCGGTCTCGATCCTCAAGACATTGCTGGAGCTCGACCCCCAGCATGGGCCCGGACGCCGGTTGTATGCCGAATACAGACGCAAGAGAAGAGCTGCTTTGTCCCGTGCGGGACGGACAATAAGACGAAGGAACAGGTGATTACACAAATGACACAACCTATCAAAGTAGCAGTAACCGGAGCAGGCGGCAGGATGGGCCGCGAGGTCGTCAAAATGGTGTTGGAGGATGAGGCACTTGCGCTCGCTGCTGCGGTTGATCCGTCTGCAGGACCGATCGATGCCGGCTCGCTTGCAGGCAAGCCGGCTACCGGTGTGATCGTAACTGACGATCTGGACGCGGCGCTGCGCGACTCCGGGGCTCAGGTGCTGGTCGATTTTACGGTGCCTCAAGCAGCTTACGGCAATACGGTGAAGGCAATCGAATATAACGTTCGTCCGGTAGTTGGCACAACGGGCTTCTCGGCGGAGCAGATTGAATCGTTGGACAAGCTTTGCCGCGAAGCGGAGATCGGCGGGTTGATCGCGCCGAACTTTTCGATCGGGGCACTGCTGATGATGAAGTTCGCCGCCGAGGCGGCCAAATATATGCCGCATGTCGAGATTATCGAATATCATGGAGACCAAAAGCTGGATGCTCCGTCCGGCACATCGATCAAAACGGCAGAATTGATCGCTGAGACAAGACAGGAGCTGCGTCAGGGCAACCCGAAGGAAGAGGAATTGATCGAAGGCTCCAGAGGCGGTTATTATAATGGCTTCCGCATCCACAGTGTGCGGCTGCCCGGCGTATTTGCCCAGCAGGAGGTCATCTTCGGAGGACACGGCCAGACGCTCAAGATTCGTCACGATTCGTACGAGCGCGCGGGTTACATGCCCGGCGTCAATGTGGCGGTCAAAAAAGTCATGGGCTATACAGGCATGATCTACGGCTTCGAGCATTTGATGGACTAACCGACTACCAAGGGACAGCCGACGGGGGAGAGAGAGCAGATGAATATCGCGTTTATCGCGCATGACCGCAAGAAAGAAGAAATGGTGAACTTCGTAATTGCCTATGAGCCTGTCTTTAAGCAGAACCACACGTTGTACTCGACCGGGACGACCGGGACGCGCATCATGGAGCAAACCTCGCTGAAGATCCACCGTTTCATGTCGGGGCCGCTTGGGGGGGACCAACAGATCGGGGCTATGGTCGCTCAGAATGAGATGGATTTGATCATTTTCCTCCGCGATCCGTTGATGGCTCAGCCTCACGAGCCCGATATTATCGCACTGCTGCGTCTGTGCGATGTGCAAGGGATCCCGGTAGCTACCAATGTGGCGACAGCTGAGCTGTTGGTCAAAGCGTTGCAGCGCGGCGATTTTGCATGGCGTGAGCTTGTCCACAAGTACAAGCCTGGCGAGGAGTTGTCATGAGCAGCGACTCGCTGGATATCCTGGCTTTTGGCGCTCATCCCGATGATGTCGAGATCGGCATGGCCGGGACGATCGCCAAGCAGGTGGAGGCCGGGAGCAGGGTCGGCATCTGCGATCTGACGCGTGCGGAGATGTCATCCAACGGCACCGTGGAGCTGCGGCAGCAGGAAGCTGCCGCAGCCTCCGCGGTGCTTGGTCTATCCGCACGGAGCTGCCTGGACCTGCCGGACCGCGGGTTGACGGGCTCAGAGGAACAGATCGCCGCAGTGACGGCGGAGATTCGCAAAGCGAGGCCGCGGATCGTCTTTGCTCCCTATTGGCAGGATCGGCACCCCGATCATATCGCTTGCAGCCGGCTGATCGAGCAGGCGGTATTCAATGCCAAGCTGCGGCGCTATTTGCCGGAATTGCCTCCGGTTAGTGTGGAACAGCTGATCTTCTATTATATTAATGATGTCGAGGCTGTCAACCTGATGGTGGATGTCAGTGCCCACTATGAGAAGAAACGACAGGCGCTTGGCTGTTACCGCTCCCAGTTCGAGGCTGCGGCACCTGGAGAAGATCGCGTAGTTACACCTTTGACGGGCGCCTACATCGCCAATGTCGAAGCGAGAGACCGATTGCTCGGTTCCCAGAGGACCTGGGCATTCGCTGAAGGCTTTGCAGTCAAGCGGCCCCAGCCGATTCATTTATTCTAATACCGGCTAATACAAATAGATAAACTCAGCTTGTTGAAAAAGCGCCGATGGGTGCGGAATCGATTCTGGAGAAGCGCAGCGTTCGCCTTTGTTCCCGGATTTCCCCCCTTAAAAGGGGTCCAAAATTCAAGAAATCTGGGAACAACAGCGATCGGAAGAACGATCCGTTACCTTGAGGCTTTATTTTTCAACAGCCTGATAAACTGCATCCTATCCTAGCAGAACCGTAAATGAGGTGTAAACCGCAATGGCAAAGCCGCTCAAAATCGGCATTACCTGCTATCCCACACTGGGTGGCTCTGGCGTAGTGGCGACGGAACTGGGCAAGCTATTGGCCGAACGAGGCCATGAGATTCATTTTATTACGCACAGCATCCCGTTCCGTCTCGGCAAATTTCGCAAGAACATCTACTACCATGAAGTTGAAGTCAACGATTATTATGTCTTCCGCTATCCGCCCTATGATCTGTCGCTGGCGAGCAAGATGGCCCAGGTTGCCAAAATGCAGAAGCTTGACCTGCTGCATGTTCATTATGCCGTCCCTCATGCGATCTGCGCTTTCCTGGCCAAGCAGATGATGGGCAATGGACTGAAGACGGTGACCACGCTGCATGGAACAGATATCACCGTCCTGGCACAGGATGAGTCACTCAAAGACATGATCCGTCTCGGCATCCTGCAGAGCGATGCCGTTACCGCCGTGTCGAATGATCTCATCAAGGAAACAAAGGAACTGCTGGACATCACGCAGCCGATTGACCTGACCTATAACTTTGTGGATAAACGTATCTATTACCCTCGCGACATCCGGACCTTGCGGATGGACTATGCTAAGTCGGAAGAAAAAATTATGATGCATATCTCGAACTTCCGCCCGGTCAAGCGAGTAAGTGACGTCGTGGATATATTCGCGCGTGTCCAGGAGCGTATCCCCTCCAAGCTGCTGTTGGTAGGCGAAGGGCCGGACCTCTCCCGCATCCAGTGCAAAGTGAGGGACATGGGTCTGGAAGGCAAGGTGCATTATCTGGGCAAGCAGGATGACGTCGCCCAGGTGATCTCGCTAGCCGACCTCATGCTGCTGCCCTCCGAGAAGGAAAGCTTCGGATTGGTAGCGTTGGAGGCGATGGCCTGCGGAGTACCGACGATCGGTTCGCAAGCCGGCGGCATCCCGGAGCTGGTCACGCACGGGGAGACCGGATATCTCTCGCCGATCGGCGATGTAGAAAGCATGGCGGCGAACAGCATCAGGCTGTTGAGTCAGCCGGCACTATACGACCAGTTCCGAGAAGCTTGTCTGAACCGGGCACGGACTCGCTTCTGCAACGATCGGATTACGTCCGAATACGAACAGATCTATTATCGGGTACTGGGCATCGAAGCACCGGTGCCGATCCCGCTATGCAACGACTAATCCGAGGGAGGCGGAGCCATGATTGTCAACGAGCGGATGCGCTCGGCACTGCCGGTCCTGGAGAGGTTGAGCGGTCCGTATGAAGCGGTGTTCGTCGGCGGCTGCGTGCGTGATGTGTTGCTCGGCGCGGATGTAACCGATGTGGATATCGCCACCTCTGCTCTGCCCGAGCAAGTCATGGCTTTATTCGCCCGGACGCTGCCGACAGGGCTGCAGCATGGGACAGTCACCGTTCTGACAGACCAAGGGCAGTTTGAAGTGACCACCTACCGCAAGGAAGCTGCCTACGAAGGGTTTCGCCGCCCCGGCAGCGTTGAGTTTATTCCCAGCCTGACAGAGGATCTGCGGCGCAGGGATTTTACGATCAATGCAATCGCCATGTACAAGGATGGCACGATCGTCGATCCGTTCGGGGGACAGCAGGATTTGGAGAAGCGTCTGATCCGTTGCGTCGGCGATCCGGATGCGCGGCTGCAGGAGGATGCGCTGCGGATCCTGCGAGGTGTCCGTTTTGCTGCCCGCCTGGGTGCCCGGATCGAATCCGCCACATGGGCCGCGATGCTGCGTCATCGCGGCCTGCTGCGTCATGTTGCCATGGAGCGGGTCGGCGTAGAACTGGACAAGATGATAGGCGGACCTGATCCGGCAGCGGCATGCAGCATGTTGGCGGACAGCGGACTTCTGGCTTGTACGCGGGAGGCATTGGCAGTAAACGGTCGCATGGAAGGTGCGGATTGGACTGGTCTGGGACAGGTAGCGGGGACAGATGCCAGGTGGGCGGCGCTGTGCATCCTCTGCGGACTGGCTGGCGAAGCGTCAGTTCAGATGCTGCGAACGCTCCGGTTTGCGGCCAAGCGGGCAGACAGCGTCGGACAGGCGGTCGATTTTCACTGCAAGATCATGCAGGCGAGTGCCGAGATGGCTGAACAGACGAGGGATGCTGCGCGGGAGGCTTGGATTCGTGCTGTCCTTGCAGCCGGCAGAGAAACAGCCGCAATGTGGCTGGCCGTGCTGCAAGGGGACATGCTGGACAATGTAGCTGCGGACGAGCTGTTGGCGCCATATTCCTCGCTGAGTCAGTGGCTAACCGAGCTGCAGCCGGCAACGCTGCAGCAGCTTGCCCTGGGTGGTCACGAGCTGCAGAGACTGTTGAACCGCAGCCCTGGGCCATGGATTCGTACCTTGCTGCAG
Organism: Paenibacillus jepli; assembly: GCF_047238105.1. NCBI lineage: Bacteria > Bacillati > Bacillota > Bacilli > Caryophanales > Paenibacillaceae > Paenibacillus > Paenibacillus jepli. Next base: position 405,331 of record NZ_JBDFMD010000001.1, on the reverse strand, counting down.
CAGCTGCTTGTTGATGCCGCCCTGGGAAAAGTGGATAATACCAAAGAAGCGCTCGCAGAGCGGGCAGCCATGCTTTATACAAAGGAGCAGCCATGAGTGACAAATTATTGCAGTTGTTTGCCCAGCAGCCGGGAGAGTACATATCCGGCGAAGCGATCAGCAAAGAGCTGTCGGTAAGCCGTACAGCCATATGGAAGCAGATAAAAAAGCTGGAAGCGAAAGGGTATGTCTTCGAAGCTTCGCCGCGGCTTGGTTACCGGTTGATGTCGGCGCCTGACAAGCTGGATGCAGATACGCTGCGGCAGCTGCTGGGCAAGGGCAAATACGGACAGGAGCTGGAATGGTACGCTTCGCTGGATTCCACTCAGAATCGTGCCCGTGCCCTTGCAGAGGGGGGCGCCCCGGACGGTACGCTGGTGCTGGCGGATCAGCAGGTCCAAGGCCGAGGCCGGCTAGGGCGAAGTTTCGTATCGCCGCCCGGGAAGGGCATCTGGATGAGTCTTGTGCTGCGTCCGGCGATCCCGCTGCCTTACACGCCCCAGCTGACCTTGCTGACAGCAGTGGCTCTATGCAGAGCGCTCCGGCAGATCACGCAGCTGGAGATCGGCATTAAATGGCCCAACGATCTGCTTGCAGGCGGCCGCAAGCTCAGCGGTATCCTGCTGGAGTCGACCGCCGAGGAGAACAGGCTGCGCTATGTCATCGCCGGCATCGGCATTAATGTGAATCTCGAAGAAGGTGATTTCCCGCCTGAGATACGCGAGAAATCGACTTCGCTTCGGATCGCCGCCGGCCGCTCATGGAGCCGGAGCGAGATCGTCCAGCGCTTCCTGGCGGAGCTTGAAGGGCTCGTGGAGATCTATGAAGCGCAGGGCTTTGAGCCGGTACGGCTGCTGTGGGAAGCGCTCAGCTTGTCGCTGGGCCGCCCGGCGGTGCTGCTCACGCCCCAGGGAGAGCGGCAGGGGACGCCGGTGGGACTAAGTCCCGAGGGAGCGTTGTTGCTCAAGTCCGACGATGGCAGCATCCAGCCGGTTTTTTCGGCGGAGATGGCATGAGGGCGCAGGGAAAGGCGGCCGATCAGCGACAACAGCCAGTACCCGCTTCACTCATAAAGGAATGAAACTTGCTGCGCTCAGTGTTTGCGGAGCAAAACTGGCTCCCTAAGCAAATGGCGACAGCCGTTTCACCTTGTGCTATACTATAAGTGTAAATTTTAAAGATGTTTGCAGCAATAGCCCGGGACGGCATCCGCCAGTCGGAGTTGTACCCAGGAATAACAATGCCGCAACCATGCAGTCATTTGCCGTTACGCACTCTGCTCTGAGCCGTAGGGACCGAGACAGAAGGAAGCAAGTGGAGATTGTTCCTTTTTGGTTTGGGGACCTTTTTAGTCGGCGGCTAAAAGGTTTTTTTGTTGTGGTTGTCCTAATCAAGGAGGAGGTAGATAAGATGGCTCCGCTCACCGTAACGAAGATGAAACAAATGAAGCAGCAAGGCAAGCCGATTTCGTTTCTTACCGCCTATGATTATCCGTCAGCGAGACTGGCGGAAGAAGCCGGAATCGATGCGATATTGGTCGGCGACTCGTTGGGAAATGTCGTGCTGGGCTACAATACGACCGTTCCGGTGACGATCGACGACATGGTCTATCATACTAGGGCAGTGGCACGGGGGGCGACGGCAACGTTCATCCTCGCCGATATGCCGTTCATGTCCTATCATACCGGCATGGAGACGACGCTGCGCAATGCGGCCCGGTTGATGCAGGAAGGCCTCGCGCACGCAGTGAAGCTGGAGGGCGGCGAGGAGATTGCGGAAGAAGTAAGACTGCGTCCGCGGCGGCATCCCCGTTGTCGGACATCTGGGACTGACGCCGCAATCGGTGCATCAGCTTGGCGGTTACCGGGTGCAAGGGAAGCAGGAGGCGGAAGCCCAGCGGCTGCTGGCGGATGCCCGGGCGTTGGAGCAGGCGGGGGCAAGCGCCATTGTTCTTGAGATGGTCGTCTCCTCCGTAGCCGAAGCGATCACGCGCGCAGTCTCCATTCCTACGATCGGTATCGGGGCAGGCAATCGTTGCGACGGTCAGGTGCTCGTCTATCACGATATCCTGCAGTACGATGCCGACTATAAGAAGAAGAAATTTGTCAAGACCTATGCTGATATCGGCTCGACGATTCGCGACGCGATCAGTCGTTATGCCGCTGATGTCAGAGACGGCAGCTTTCCTGGCGAAGAACACAGCTTCACCTCCGATTCCTCCCAGCCGGCAGTCGTATACGGCAGCGAGAAGGAGAAAAGCTAATTATGCTAGTATTTACAACAATTTCCGAATTAAGATCCCATATAAGCAGCTATCGCAGCATGCATCCGGAAGCTAAGGTGGGGCTGGTACCGACGATGGGCTTTTTGCACGAAGGACACGCCAGCCTGATCCGGCGCTCGGCGGCCGAATGCGGACTGACTGTAGTAAGTATCTTCGTCAACCCGCTCCAGTTCGGACCTGGTGAAGATTATGAGCAGTACCCCCGGGACGGCGAGCGCGACAAGCGGCTGGCTGACGAGGCTGGTGCGGACGCGTTATTCATGCCCACTGTGGAAGAGATGTACCCAAGGCAGACGTCGACGCGCGTGCTGGTGTCCGGCGTGACCGATCGGCTGTGCGGCGCTTCCCGGCCCGGCCACTTTGACGGCGTAGGTACGGTCGTCAGCAAGCTGTTCCATATTGTCACACCGGATCATGCTTATTTCGGCATGAAGGATGCCCAGCAGGTGGCGGTCATTACACGGATGGTCGAGGATCTCAACATGCCGGTGACGGTCGTCCCGTGCGAGACCGTGCGTGAGCCTGACGGCTTGGCGCTGAGCTCGCGCAATGTCTATCTGGACGATGCCGAGCGTACCCAGGCCGTGGTGCTCTCGCAGGCGTTGGCGCTCTCGGAGCAATGGCTTCGTGATGGAATTACGGCAAGCGACGCCGCACAGCGGCTAAAAGCGTATATTGCAAAGGCGCCGCTTGCCGATATCGACTATGCAGAGGTTTTGCATTTCCCGGATCTCACCGTCCCCGGCCCGGAAGAGCGGCTCGCTGAGGGGGGCCGCTGGATAGCTGCCGTGGCAGTGAGATTCGGGCGGACCCGATTGATCGACAACAGGATATTCTCAGGAGACGAGGTGACAGCATATGTATAGAACGATGATGAAGTCCAAGCTTCACCGGGCGACTGTAACTGAAGCCAACTTGAATTATGTTGGCAGCATTACCATCGACGAGGATCTGATGGAGCTCACCGATATATGGGCCAATGAGAAAGTTCAGATCGTCAATAATCACAACGGCGCCCGTTTTGAAACGTATGTCATCCCCGGGCCGCGCGGCTCCGGCGTGATCTGCCTGAATGGCGCCGCAGCCAGGCTAGTCCAGCCTGGCGATCAAGTGATCATCATCTCTTATGCGATGATGACTGACGAGCAGGCTCGCACACACAAGCCCAAAGTGGCGATCATGGATGCAGCCAACCGGCCAGTGGAAACCTTACATGAGGAGATTCATGCGACAATCGTCTGATCGGCTGCAGTGGATCACTGTCAGCCTTATGTAACGGCTGGCACAGGGAATGAAACACCTGTCCTTGACAAAGAATGATCATAACAACCGCACGAAGCGGCGAGCGTTCATTCTTATCGTAAAGGCGGGGGCGAGTTATGATTACTCATTTGTTTGCCACGATGCACGAGAAGCTGGATCACCTAATAGAACGCTGCCCGGAGAGCTTGCGGTCGGATGACGATGAGGCGCAGCTGGCCACGCTAATCGCGCTCAGCGATCAGGTGATGGATCACTGGGTACAATTCGAAGAAAAGCTCAGCCAGTACCGTCAGCAGTTGGGCGAGAGCAGTCCTCCAGAGCTAACGGAAGCAGATGAGGCGGGGGAAGCAACCTCAGAAGGGGAAGCGTGGCTGAGCCGTGGACAAGGTTACTTCAAGCTGTTTATGTTCCGTCAGGCGGCCGAGGCGTTGGAGAAGGCGCTGGGCGTGATGCCGGAATGCAACCTATCGCGGATGTTCCTGGCCATGACCTACATGCATCTGCAGCAATGGCTGGATGCACAACGTCTGTTCCAGATCGTCGTGGCCCTTGCCGATCAGCCCAAATGGAAGGCGCTCAGCTTTAATGCGCTGGGCTGCATCCAAGCGATCAGGATGAACCTGGATGAGGCAGAAGCTTACTTTATGCGGGCCCACGAAGCCGACCCTACGTTCGCGGATCCGCTGAACAATTTGAACAGCTGCAGAACGCGTGCCGGCCAATTGTCCTTGTATTTTGGAAGTGCGGAGCTCAGCTGTTTGTGAGAGGACCAAAACCGGATGAATTATGCTGTACTTGATTTTGAAACGACCGGTCATCAGACCGATGACCAGATTATCCAGGTGGGACTGGTGGTCTTGGATGAAGAGCTGCAGCCTGTTGACAGGTACAGCTCCTTCGTCAAGCCTTCCATTCCCATTCCTGCGTTTATTACGACACTGACCGGTATAGACGATCAGATGGTGGCCGCGGCACCTCCCATTGAGGAAGTACTGCTCGAGCTTATCCCGAGATTGGAGGACGCCGTGCTCGTCGCACACAACGTCGGCTTTGATGCGGGCTTCCTGAACGAATGGCTTGAGCGCAGCGGCTATATGCCTTTTGTCGGTCGGCGTCTGGATACGATTCTGCTGCTGCGTGTTTTGTATCCGTCCTTGACCACTTATCAACTAGGAGCGGTAACAGAGCTTTTCGGGATCCCCCACGAACGGCAGCATCAGGCCGACAGCGATGCGCAAGCGACGGCGGACTTGTTTGTGGCTGTGGTGCAAAAGCTCCGTGAGCTGCCGTTGCTCACATTGCAGCGCTTGTCCTCACTTCTGCAGGATCATCATGACCTGGGCTGGATTGTCGACGACGCTTTGCGTCGCAAAGAGAGCGAAACGTCTATTGACGAGGATGAATTTTCCTATTTTCGGCAGTTCACCCTCAAGGTCTCAGACTGGACCGAGGAGGAACCGCCGCGCAGCGATCCCGGGGAACAATCCCTTCTGGAAGGCGTTAGCTTTGATGATTTCCTGGAGCAGCTGAGAGAGACGTTCCGTGCGCAAGTGGCCGGATACGAAGAGCGTGATGCGCAGAACCAGATGTTCCAGGAAGTCTACGAATCGCTCGCAGAGAACCGTCATCTGCTGATCGAAGCGGGCACAGGCACAGGCAAATCGCTCGGGTATCTGATCCCTTCCTTGTTCTATGGTGTCCAGCAGGAACAAAAGATACTCGTAAGCACCCATACGATTAATTTGCAAGAGCAGCTGCGTGAAAGGGACATTCCGTTGCTTCAGCAGGTGCTGCCGTTTCCTTTCAAAGCGGCGGTTTTTAAAGGAAGAAGCAACTATTTGTGTCTTCGCAAGTTCGAAGGCAAAGTCAATACGGCGGACTTCATCAGTCTGATGGACGATGCGTTGACCGCCGCCCAGATGGTCGTCTGGCTCGGCGAGACCGGCCGGGGCGACCAGGAAGAGCTGCATCTGGGGAACAAAGGCAGCGAGTTCTGGGATACCGTCGCCAGCGATACGGATTCCTGTCTCAATCGCGCCTGCCCCTGGTTCAAGCGATGTTTCTACCATCGTGCCAAACAGGAAGCGAACCTGGCTGATGTCGTCATTACCAATCACTCCATGCTGTTCACGGATATCCGTGCCGAGCATCGATTGCTGCCAACCTATGAATATCTCGTCGTCGACGAGGCCCATCATCTGGAGGAAGTGGCGAGCAAGCACCTGGGTATCCAGGTGTCTTACTTCACCCTGCACCATCCGCTGCTGCGGATGTATAAGGATGCCCGCAGCGGGCTCATCCATCAGCTCCGGGGCAAGCTGGAGTATGAAGGGGATGAGCACAGTGAAGCGTGGCGCGAGACCGTCGATGAGCTAGTACCTGTCTTCCCGGAGGTAAGAGATGCCTGGGAGCGTCTGGTAGAGCTGCTCTATGCCGTCTCAGGCGGCGGCGCCGAGGTGACCGGTGCAGCTTCGACCGAATCTGTCGCTGCTGTATCGAGATTGCGGCCGCAAGAGCCGCCGGCAGGCTGGGACAACGTGCAAGATGCGGAAGAGCAGCTGTTCGGGCACTTGAAAAGGCTGGTCAAGGGTCTGGACAAGCTGCTGGCCGACATCAAGGACCGCAGCGACGACAGCGGACTGCAGGCGCTCGTAACCGATATTAACGGCAATGTCAAAGATCTCGCCAGGGTGCGCGATGATCTTCATCATTTTATGAAGCTTGAGCACCAGTCGGAAGTGTATTGGATTGAATCCAACCCCAACTTCCGGGCGAAATCCGTACATCTCTATGCGGTGCCGGCAGATGTCAGCAAGCAGCTGCAATCCTATTTTTTCGAGACCAAGCAGAGTATCGTCCTGACATCCGCGACACTGTCCGTGCAGAAATCGTTTCAGTATGCTTGTGAGCAGCTTGGATTGGATGGGCAGGAAGCGACGGGCCGGCTGAAGACGGTACAGCTCCCTTCTCCGTTCAATTACAGAGAGCAGGCGCTCGTCTGCATCCCTCGCAACTTCCCAAGCGTCAAAGGGACGGTAGGCGATCCTGCGTTCATCGGCATGCTGGTGCAGTCGCTGGCCGACGCGGCGGCAGAGACCAAGGGCAGAATGCTCGTGCTGTTCACTTCCTATCGGATGCTGAGACAGGTCTATGAACCGCTAAAGGAAGCGTTGGCAGGCTCAGGGATCCAGGTGCTGGGACAGGGAATCGACAGCGGCAATCGGACGAAGCTGACCCGCCGCTTCCAGCAGCAATCGGCGTCCGTACTGCTCGGTACGAGCAGCTTCTGGGAAGGCGTCGATCTGCCGGGTGAAGCGCTGGTCGCGCTCGCCATCGTCCGGCTGCCGTTCCAGCCGCCCAACCATCCGCTCGTCGAAGCCAAATCCGAGCTGATCCAACAGCAGAAACAGAATCCGTTTATGAAGCTGTCGATCCCGCAAGCGGTCATCCGCTTCAAGCAGGGCTTTGGCCGTCTCGTGCGAAGCGCACAAGACCGCGGGATCGTATTGATCTACGATACGCGCGTGATCGAAACGTACTATGGCAAGCATTTCCTGTATTCGCTGCCCGGTCCGAAGATCGAGCATATGCACCTGGACCAGATCGTGCCGCGCATGCGGGAGTGGCTGCAAGCAGATGAAAAGGAGGCGAAGGATGAAGCCCATCAAAATATCTGAAGCTGTCGTGCGGAGGCTGCCCATCTACCTGCAATATTTGAATGAGCTGTCGAGGAGAGAGGTCCAAACGGTATCTTCCCAGGATCTGGGGCAGAAGCTGGATCTCAACCCGGCGCAGATCCGCAAGGATCTGGCTTACTTTGGCGAGTTTGGCCGCAAGGGCATCGGCTATGATGTCACTTATCTGATCGAGAAAATCAGAGGCATCCTGAAGCTGGACCAGACGCTTAATGTGGCTCTTGTCGGTGCCGGTAATCTCGGCCACGCTCTCAGCAACTACAACAAGTACATTAAAGATAATATGCGGATTGTCGCCGTATTCGACGCACAGCAGGACAAGATCGGCACGGCGGTGAACAGCATGCTGGTGCAGCCGATGGAAGAGTTGAACCAAACCGTACGCGAGCTGGATATCCGGATCGGCATCATCACGGTGCCGGCCACAGAGGCTCAGAACGTCGCCAATCAGTTTGTGGATGCGGGCATTGAAGGCATTCTCAATTTTGCGCCTGTGATCCTGAAAGTGCCGGATCAGATCCGGATCCATCATGCGGACTTTACGACGGAGCTGCTAAGTTTGGCTTACTATTTGGAGAATCGGGGAGAAGGAGATAAAGAAGATGAGTCAGCTTTGGATTGAGCAGGGATCGTTCGTGACGATGACCGGAGAACAGGAAGTAATCGAAGGCCATATGCTGATCGAGGACGATCGGATCGTCTATATCGGCGAAGAGCCGCCGCAAGAGGTTGCAGTGGATGCCAAGCGCCTGCCGGGAAAAGGGCTTTTATTTATGCCTGGCTTGATCAATACGCATGGCCATGCGGCGATGTCGCTGCTGCGCGGGTTTTCTGACGATCAGGTGCTGCAGGTCTGGCTCGAGCAAAAGATGTGGCCGATGGAGGGCCGCTATCAGCAAGAGGATACGAGGGTCGGCACCGAGCTCGCCATTTTGGAAATGCTCAAGAGCGGCACGACTACTTTTGTCGATATGTACGATCGTATGGACATGGTAGCCGAGGCAGCAGAGCAATCCGGGATCCGGGCATGGCTGACCCGGGGGGCGATCGGTCTCTGTTCGGAGCAGGAGCAGCGGGAGAAGCTGGAGGAAGCGATCCGTTTCGTCCAGGAGTGGAATGGACGAGGCGACGGGAGGATCCGCACCATGCTGTCGCCTCACGCTCCCTATACTTGTCCGCCCGCTTACATCGAGCAGTTCGTCCAGGCGGCGCATGATCTGGATGTCATGCTGCATACGCATATGTCCGAGACAGCTGCCGAGGTCGAGCAGAATGTGCGAGACTATGGCTGCCGGCCGCCTGAGCATCTGGACAAGCTCGGCTTTTTCTCCCGCCCGGCTTTTGTCGCGCATGCCGTCCATCTGCTGGACGAAGAGATCGCCCTGCTGGCGGAGCGCGGTGTCGGCGTATCGCATAATCCGGCGAGCAATCTGAAGCTGGCAAGCGGGGTCGCCAGAGTGCCCGAGCTGCTCGCAGCCGGAGTGAAGGTGTCGCTGGGCACCGACAGCGCGGCCAGCAACAACAACCTGGATCTGTTCGATGAGATCCGGCTGTCGGCATTGATCCATAAGGGCGTGTCGGGAGATCCGACCGCCGTACCCGCCTATCGTGCGCTGGAGCTGGCAACGCTCGGCGGTGCCGCTACCCTGGGCCAGAGCAGTCAGCTAGGCCGGCTGCAGCCGGGCATGAAGGCTGATTTTATCGCGATCGACATTGACCAGCCGCATTTTTATCCGCGTACCAGTCTGGTTTCCCACCTCGTGTACGCCGCTTCGGGCCGCGATGTACGCCATGTCTGGATAGACGGCAGACAGATTGTCAAGGATCACGTCTGTCTGCTGATGGACGAAGAGCGCATCAAGTCGGAGTCTCAGCAGCGTTTCGAAGCGCTGCTGGCGAGGTGACGGATGCGTCTTCGGAGCCGCAGGCCGGCTCTGATGACGCCGGTGCGCTGGGTCGTCCTGACGCTTTCACTGCTGCTGGTGTGCTTCCTTCTCTTCAATATGTGGTACCGTACGATCCACAAGGAAGTATGGGCGGAAGAGCGTGCGGTTGCAGAGCGGGCAGTTGAGGCTGCGCAGCTGACCGAGATCGGCCAAGTGGACAAGCATGTGTGGGATACGACGACTTGGATTGTGCAGGGAACGGATACGGACGATAACCAAGTGTTTGTCTGGCTGGATGACGAGAACATCGATATCGTCAGTGCAGCAGAGGGCATATCTGAAGAGATGCTGCAAGAGCGGATCGCCGCCGACAATCCCGAGTTCGATCTGATCCGGACGATGCCCGGGATGATGAACGGGCAGAAAGTCTGGGAGGTGTACTACAGCGTGGATGGTTCGCCGCGCCGTTACTTTTATCGATTTTACCGCTTTGACAACGGACAGCTGATTACCACTTACAATCTCCCCAACCGGTTTGCCGGAAGCGTGAGCGACGAGGATGGACCACGCTAGGAATGGTACTATTTACAGCCTCCTTCGTATACTAGCCTATGATATACTTTGATATAGATGTTTATCTATCATTCAAGGCTATCATAGCTGGCGAAGGAGGCTTTTATTGATGAGACTGCGACTGTTTCCCTTAGCTCTAACTGCTATTCTCGCCGCAGCTCTGCTGCTTGGCGGATGGTCTCTATATAACAGCATGGCGCTGCAAAAGCCGTTGACCGGCGTGGTGGAGGAAGTGCCGGGGGTCCGCTCGGCAGAGCCCGTCATTGACCGGACCCGTGTTCAGCTCCGGCTGGAGCTGGAGCGAGGCGCCGGATTGCGGGAGATCTACCAGGCGATCCGCAGCAATGGCGCAGACTATATAGGCAGCCGGCAGCTGCAGTTGGAGGTTGTGCAGACACCGGATGAGCAGCTTGATGACCTATGGTCGATGCTGCTCTTCGATATCGCCCAGGCGATGGAGACCCGGCATTATGCCGACATCCCGGCAGCACTTGATCGTTTGGCCGGGCAGACCGAAGGTCTGACCGCCACAACCGAGATGGATGCGGACAATGTCTATATCACACTGGAGAATGACAAGGCAGCCAAGTATGTGATCCTCCCCCGGGTGCCGTCTGAGATGGGAGTGTGGAGCCATGCTTAAATATTGGAAGGAACTGTTGATCGGCACCGCTGTTGCACTACTGGGATTTTTTGCTTACATCGGCTATAATATCGTGCCTGTTCTAATCGCGATTGCGATCGGCACCGTGCTGTTTGTCGCTATCCGCAACCGCGGCCAGATGGCAACGGCAGGCGGTGACCGTCTTACCCGGGGGCGGGTGCCGCTGGAACTGTCGTTTGACGAGATCGGCGGTCAGGAGCGGGCCAAGCAGGAGCTCATCGAAGCGCTGGATTTCTTGGTCAAGCCCGATGAGATCGCCCGCTTCGGCATCCGCCCGCTCAAGGGCATCCTGCTGACCGGTCCGCCGGGGACGGGCAAAACCTTGCTCGCCAAGGCCGCCGCGCGTTATACGGACTCGATCTACGTCGCCGCATCGGGCAGCGAGTTTGTCGAGATGTATGTCGGCGTAGGCGCAGGGCGGATCCGCGACCTGTTCAAGAACGCTCGCCAGCGGGCGGCCAAGGCCGGCAAGAACAGCGCAGTCGTCTTCATCGATGAGATCGATGTCATCGGCGGCAAGCGTGACGGCGGCCAGCACCGGGAGTATGACCAGACGCTCAATCAACTGCTGACGGAGATGGACGGGATCCATACGTCCGAGTCCCCGCGGATCCTGATCATGGCGGCGACCAATCGCAAAGAGATGCTGGATCCGGCACTGATCCGTCCCGGACGATTCGACCGTCATATCGGCGTCGAGCTGCCGGACAAGAAAGGCAGAGAGCATATCCTGGGGATCCATGCGCGCAACAAGCCGCTGCAACCCGGAGTTGAGCTGAGCCGAGTGGCTGAAGAATCCTTTGGCTTCTCCGGCGCACAGCTGGAGAGCGTCATGAATGAAGCGGCCATCTATGCGATGCGCGACAATGAGCTGGAGATCAGCCACCAGCACCTTTCCTCGGCGATCGACAAGGTGATGATGGGAGAGAAGACGGACCGGGAGGCGACCCGCGAGGAGCGCGAGCGCGTGGCGATCCATGAGCTGGGCCATGCGATATCCGCCGAGCTCGTCCGTCCGGGCAGCGTCTCCACTGTCGCTTTATCGCCGCGGGGGCAGGCGCTCGGTTATGTCCGGCATCATCCCCAGCAGGACCAATACTTGTACACCAAAGAGTTTTTGGATGGTCAGATCATGATCGCACTGAGCGGCGCAGCGGCGGAAGAGATGTTCTACGGCAGCCGCAGCACAGGCTCGCGCGGCGATTTCGATCAGGCGATGAACATCGTACGGACGATGGTCGAGTCGGGCCTGACGGAGCTGGGCATCGTCGACAGCTCGATGATGACGCCTGACAGCTGGGCCAAGATCAGTTCGTCGATGCTGGAAGGCTTGATGGACCGCACCAAGTCAGTGCTGCAGGGGCACCGTCAGCTGTTCCTGCGTTCGCTGGACATCCTGCTCGCGGAAGAAACGCTGAGCGGCGACCGCTTCCGCGAGCTGATGCGGGAAGAGCCGCAGACGGCCTAGTAGATTGCCCCAGAAATAAACAGGATCGGGCTACTAGTTAGGTGACGCAGCCGTTTCCAGACATAGTTAATCCTCAAAAGAGCGCCTGTCGCTCTTTTTTGCTTGTTTGACGTCACAATTCCCGATTAAATTATGCAAACAGCTGTTCCATTTGCTTGCGCCCGGCAGTGGTGGATGTGTAGAATAGGAGATAGCGGCAATAAGCTGCCGACAGATGCAACCATACAGCAACTATAGAGAAATGGGTGGAGAGCGTATGAAGGTACGTAAGGTAGGCGTCGTCGGGATGGGCACGATGGGCCAAGGCATCGCAGAGATGCTGGCGTTCAAAGGGCTCGAAGTCCTGGCCATCGAGAAGACAAAAGAGAAATTAACCCAAGCGGTGCGCATGATCGAGCATAGCCTGGATAAACAGATCGAGAAATGGGCGCTCACGCAAACCGAGAAAAAACTCGTCATGAACCGCATTCATCCGATAGATAGTTTCGCCGAACTGGCCGATTGCGAGCTGGTCATTGAGACGATTACCGAGGATCTCGATACCAAGCTGCAGATCATCGCGGAGATCGACAAGCATTGTCCGCCGTCCGTCATCCTGGCGAGCAATACTTCCACACTCAGTTTGACTGAGCTGGCCAGTGCCTCGGCTCATCCGGAGCGGGTGATCGGGATGCATTTTATCCATCCGGTGTTCAAGATCGATCTGGTAGAGATTGTGCGGGGGCTCAAGACTTCGGAGGAGACATTCCTCCAGACCAAGCACTTCATCGAAGAGACGATCGACAAGAAGGGCATCATGGTGTTCGAATCGCCGGGCTTCGTCACGACCAGGCTCATCTGTCTGCATATCAACGAGGCGCTGCATGTGCTCGAGGAAGGCGTCGCTACGGCAGAGGATATCGACAGCGCGATGCGGATCGGTTATTCCTTCCAGCACGGCCCTTTCGAGATGGCCGACCGGTTCGGACTCGATTCGGTACTTGCCGCGCTGGAGATCATGTTCCGGGATTACGGCGAGCTCAAATACCGGCCGTCGATCGTCCTGAAGAAGATGGTGCGCGCAGGTCAACTGGGCGTCAAGACCGGCATCGGTTTCTTTAACTATAACGAGGATGGAGAACGGATATGAAAGTATTGGTCATCAATGCGGGGAGTTCCTCGCTCAAATATCAGCTCTACAATATGGAGAACGAATCCGTCCTGGCGAGCGGCAGCGTCGAGCGCATCGGTATGGATTCCTCGATCGTCACGCATGAAGTGCCGGGCAAGGACGAGACGCGCGATGTGAGCGAGATCCTCGACCATGTGACGGCCGTCAAGCGGGTCATTGATATGCTGCTGCACGACGAACATGGCGTGCTGAAGCGGATTGAGGAGATCGAAGCGGTCGGCCACCGTGTGGTTCATGGCGGAGAAGTGTTCAAGCAGTCGGTATTAGTCACGGATGAAGTCAAGCAGGAGATCCGCCGATTGTTCGACCTGGCGCCGCTCCACAACCCGGCTCATATGATGGGCATTACAGCGGTCGAATCCAATCTGCCGGGCGTGCCGCAAGCGGTTGTCTTTGACACCGCTTTTCACCAGACGATGCCCAAGGAATCCTATCTGTACCCGATCCCTACGGTGCTCTATCGCCGTCACAAGATTCGCCGGTACGGCTTCCACGGCACATCGCATCATTATGTGAGCGATCAGGCCGCAGCGTTCCTGGAAGAGCCGCTGGAGTCGCTCAAGATGATCACCTGCCACATCGGCAATGGCGCCAGTTGCACCGCGATCATGGACGGCAAGTCGTTTGATACGAGCATGGGGCTGACGCCGTTGGAAGGACTCATGATGGGCACGCGCAGCGGCGATCTCGATCCGGCGATCGTGCCGTTCACCATGAACAAGGAGGAGCTGTTGCTGAGCGAGGTCAACTCGATGCTGAACAAGCACTCGGGATTGATGGCCGTATCTGGCATCAGCAGCGATATGCGCGAGATCGTCGAGGCGATGGAGGAGGGCGACAAAAACGCCAAGCTCGCCTTTGACATGTACACCTACCGCTTGCGCAAATATATCGGCGCCTACGCGGCGGCCATGAACGGACTTGATGTGCTCGTGTTCACTGCAGGGGTAGGAGAGAATTCGACGCATGTCCGGGCTGCCGCCTGCGCCGGCTTGACCTTTCTCGGTCTGGAGCTGGATGAAGAGCTCAACCAGGTGCGTTCCCGTCAGACGCGGCGGATCTCGACGGCGTCGTCGCGGATTACCGTACTGGTGGTACCGACCAACGAGGAGCTCTTGATCGCCCGCGATACGTTTGCGCTTGTGAAGGAACAGAGGTAAGACAAGATCAAGAGGTTGTTCAATAAAGGGGAGGCCGAACAAATGGAAGAGATGACGGTCATTGCATCTGTAGCGGAAGCGGCGGGCAAGCAGGTCCGCATCGGCTGCTGGCTGCACGGCAAGCGCTCGAGCGGCAAGATCCAGTTCCTGCAGCTGCGGGACGGCACAGGGTATATCCAGGGCGTACTGGTCAAACAGGAGACGTCCGCCGAGACCTGGGAATCGGCGCAGAAGCTGACCCAGGAGAGCTCGCTCTATGTTACCGGTACGGTAAGAGAAGAACCGCGCAGCCCGTCCGGCTACGAATTGACCGTCACCGGGATCGAGATCATCCAGCTGACGCAGGACTATCCGATCACGCCCAAGGAGCATGGCGTAGACTTCCTGATGGACCGGCGCCACCTGTGGCTGCGTACGCCGAAGCAGCGGGCCGTGCTGATCATCCGGGCGGAGATTATCCGGAGCATCCAGCAGTTTTTCGACGAGCGCGGCTTCACACTGGTCGATCCGCCGCTGCTGACACCGTCGTCCTGCGAAGGCACGACCAATCTGTTCCATACCAAGTACTTTGACGAAGACGCTTATCTGACCCAGAGCGGACAGCTCTATATGGAGGCTGCGGCGATGGCGCTGGGCAAGGTCTATTCATTCGGCCCTACCTTCCGGGCGGAGAAATCCAAGACGCGGCGTCATCTGATCGAATTTTGGATGATCGAGCCGGAGATGGCGTTTGTCGATCACGAGCAAAGCCTGCGCGTACAGGAGCAGTTCGTCTCCTACGTCGTCGCTAAAGTGTTGGAGAAGTGCCCGGCGGAGCTGAAGACGCTGGAGCGCGATACGGCCAAGCTGGAAGCGGTGAGGGGTCCGTTCCCGCGGATCACCTACGACGAAGCCGTAGCCAGACTGCAGCAGGATGGACATGAGATCGCCTGGGGCGAAGATTTCGGGGCGCCTCACGAGACGGCGCTAGCCGCCGCCTATGACCGGCCGCTGTTCATCACAAATTACCCGACGGCTATCAAAGCGTTCTATATGAAGCCTGATCCCGCTAGACCGGAGGTCGTGCTGTGTGCCGACATGATTGCTCCGGAAGGTTACGGCGAGATCATCGGCGGTTCGCAGCGGATCGATGATCCAGAGCTGCTCGCCGAGCGCTTCGCGGAGCATGAGCTGTCTGCCGATGCCTACCAATGGTATCTTGACCTGCGTAAATACGGGACGGTGCCGCACTCCGGCTTTGGGCTCGGACTCGAACGTACGGTAGCCTGGATCTGCGGTTTGGACCATGTGCGGGAGACGATCCCGTTCCCGCGGATGCTGTATCGGTTGTACCCCTAGCAGCGAGATGGCATGCATTATATGACAACTAAGAGAATATGGGGGGACACGACGTTGAATGAAAGGCAGGAAAGCAGAGTGTCAGGAATGATCGAGGCGCTGTCCGAGGGTGGCGTCTTTGTTCCTGGCATGCTGATGAAGACCTATCGCGAGACCGGGCTCTCGGATACCGAGGCGATGCTGATGCTGCAGTTGATGACTTTCCGGCAAGCGGAGGGCAACGATTTCCCGACACCCGAACAGCTGGCCGCGCGGATGGGCGTGACGCCGCAAGTGATCGGTCAGCTGCTGCAGCGGTTGATGAAGGGCGGTTTCCTGACCATCGACGAACGGATCGAGGAAGCGAGCGGTATCCAATACGAGCGCTACAACTGGCTGGGCTGGCTAAGGCTGGCGGCAGCGATCCTGGCGCAGCCTGTATCGGGCGAGGCTGCCGCTGCTGCGGAAGGGACAGATCTGCTCGGGAGGATAAGGAAGCCTGCCGAACAGGATGCTCAGTCGCCCAATTTGTTCAGCCTGTTTGAGCGGGAGTTCGGAAGGCCGCTCTCGCCGATGGAATGCGAGACGATCAGCAGCTGGCTGGATCAGGACCGGTATCCGGATGAGTTGATCCGATTCGCCCTGAAGGAAGCTGTGTTCGCAGGCAAGCTGCATCTCAGATACATAGACCGCATCTTGATCGAGTGGAGCCGCAACCGGGTGACGAATCCGGATGAAGCGAGAGAGCATACGCGTCGTTTTCGGGGCGGGGGGCAATAAAACTGTTCGCAAAAAAGGAGCTGTCGACGGCCGACGACAGCTCCTTTTTTTTCAAAATATAAGAAAGTATATGTTTTACACATCTACTTGGCTTATATTTCTCCGGAATGAAACTAGCGACGCCGCCAGAGGACGGCGATAGCCGTTTCACCTTGTTCGATCCTGATAGCAATATTGCCGAACTGCAGGCCTTGAGACATTCGCTCGAAGGCACGGGATACGTCGTGGAGCTGATAGATGGAGTCCACGACAGGTCTGATCTGATGGCGCTGGATCCACTCGAGCATCTGCACAAACTCCTCGCGACTCCCCATCGAGGTTCCTAGCAGGCTGATTTGTGGAAAAAAGATCGAACGAATCGGCACCTGCAGATCATCGCCTGAACTTGCACCATACATGACAACGCGTCCGCCTGGACGCAAGACGTCGAAATACTTTGCAAACATGTCCTGGCCAATGCTATCCATAATAAGATCGACCGATTGCGGGCTTAACGCCTCGCTCCAATTCCCGTGACTGTCCAGTGCATGCCCTGCTCCTAAGCGAGCAGCCGCAGCCCGTTTCGCTTCACTGCGGGAAGTGACACTTACCGTTGCCCCTGCGCTTTTTGCAAATAGCAGGGCGAAGGTTGCGACTCCGCCTCCGATGCCCGGGATGAGTACATGCTCTCCTTGTCGTAGCTGTCCGCGTGTAAAGAGCGCACGGTATGCGGTGAGAGCGGACAGAGACAACACTCCGGCTTCTTCCCACGACAGGTGGGAGGGCTTGGGGAGTACATTATCGGCAGGTAAGGTAATATATTCGGCAAGCGTGCCTTCACCCGGTCCTCCGACAATCTGTGGGATCAAGGGGACATCAGCAGCTGTATTCCAGCCAAGTGTCGGATGGAGGATGACTTCATCCCCGACTTGCAGACGAGATACGCCTTTCCCGATTTTTGCGACGATGCCTGCGCCGTCCGAGCCTAGGATAAGTGGTTTATTACTCGCAGTACGAGCGGCCATGACAAACAGGTCACGATGATTGATTCCGGCTGCTTTGAGACGGACCTGCACTTCTCCAGGTTTGGGGTGATTACTGACCGATACATCAGCATATCGAAGGCCTTTCAAACCGCTATATCTTTCATGTAAAATAGCTTTCAAATGGTAATCCTCCTGTTGGATGAGTTATCGTGTTTGATGCTGAGGCTAATTGTAACGCGAGCGGCATATTTCGTAAAATGAACAAAAACGAAAGCAGCCTTCATAATTTTTGATGGGAATAATGAGGAAGCAGGTGAAAGCGTGGATGCGGGAACTCTGAAAATATTTCAGGCTGTTGCCCAGGAAGGAAGTATCAGCAAGGCAGCCTTAAAGCTGAATTATGTGCAGTCCAATGTGTCTGCTCGAATCAGACAGCTGGAAGAAGAACTGCAGGTTTGCTTGTTTGAACGTTCCAGCCGCGGCATGTCGATAACATCTGCAGGGGAGAGCTTGCTCGGATATGCGGATCAGATATTGTTGTTGTTGCACGAAGCCGAACTGGCAACCAGGGGTAAACAGGAAACGTACGAGGTTCTGCGGCTTGGTTCTATTGAAACAAGTGCGTCCGGTTTGTTAACGCCGTTGCTGGCTCAACTCCGTATCCACTATCCAGACGTGCAGCATTCACTCGTGACAGGCGCTAATCATGCGTTAATCCAAAAGGTCCTATGTCAGGAACTGCAGGGGGCTTTGGTTTACGGACCCGTGGAGCAATCAGAGGTGGAGTATATCAGGTTGTATGACGACGAACTGGTATTGGCCGCGGAGAGAGGGGCGGGCGATCTGATGGAGTCATTGCAGCGACCCATGCTGTTTTTTGAGGTGGGATGCGCGCATCAAGCATCTGTGAATGCCCTTATGCTAGAGAACGGCATCGATAACCCGGTTGTTGTGGATTACGGAACACTAGACACGATTAGGAATGGGGTATCGGCAGGACTAGGGGTTTCATTATTGCCTCGTTCCTCAGTTAGTAAGCTCGAAGAACGAGGCGAGCTATCGCTTATTTCTCTTCCTGATCGGTATCGCTCACTGGAGGTTGGATTTGTATATTCACGAAGCGAGTGCTCGACGGGAGCGTTACGTATGCTGATCTCGTTAATGAATCGGATGCATGACATCTGACCTGGATTACGTGGATTGATTCATCGTCAGGACATGAGATTGGCCCCAAGGACAAGGACGCTCTGATCCAGCAAATGCTTGTCAAAACTAAAGCTGCGGGCCGTGCACCAAGCCATGAAATGCGGCTCTGACAACGGATACCAGGGTGGCGACTGGTCACCGTTATAAGATTTGTGTTCGTCGGTAAGAGCCAGGCCGGCAAGACAAAGACGGCCCTGCGGCTTTAGTACCCGGCCGACCTCTTGCAGCGCCAACTGTTGTTGCTCAGTGGTCAGATGGTGCATGGCAAAGCTGCAAGTGATGAAATCAGCGGTTTGGTCGGCAAAGGGAAGCGAGAGGAGATTGCCCTGGCGAACGGAAAGCTGTGGGTGACGCTGGCGACACATCTTCAGCATCCCGATCGACTGCTCCACCCCTATCACCTCCGCTCCGCTGGCTGCGAGCCGCCACGCGAGATTGCCCACGCCGGTACCGAGATCGAGACCTTGCTCGCCGGGCATAGGCGCGACCACGGCAGCGATGGTCTCCAGCGTGTGTTCATACAATGCGTCTGATAGTCCGGCTGTAAAAGCAAGCGGCATGCTCGCTTTGCCTTCATCCATGCGGCGGGCCAGACGATCATAGTCCCACCGGTCCTGCCAGGACTCCCGAAGCATCCGGCTCACCCGCAGATGGCGCGCGGCGTCCTGCATCTCCTGGAGGGGGACTTCACCGGCCCTCTCCAAAGCTGCAATCACTTGATCCAGCGCCTGCAGCCCTTGAGCTGCTGCAAGATGCTGTCTGTAGAGCGAAGCTCTGGCCGCTTGCAGCAGCTCAGCCCATTCGCCGGGCTGTCCCCCGACGGCGAAAAGCCCGGCGATCGCGTCAAGCGACAGGCCGAGCTCACGCAGCGCCACAATCGTCTGCAGTCGGTGCATATCCGGCTCTGTAAATCGGCGATACCCGCTACCGGCATCCTTGACCGGCTGCAGCAGTCCCCGCTGCTCGTACAAGCGGATCGCACGGGCCGTCGTGCCGAGCCGGTCGGCTACCTCCTGGATACGCATCCTGCTTATCTCCGGGTCGCCTTCAGCAGCTCGTACCGATAGGCATACTCAAACAAGTATTCGAATGCTTCCAGATGACGCTTCGCTTCAAAGCCGTTGGCGCCCCAAGCGTAGATCCCGTGCTTGCGCAGCAGAATACCGGGAATTTGCTTATTCATGACACGCGTGACTTCGGGTACAATGCGTGGAATATCCGCATAGTTGGGCACAATCGGCACGTCGATTACCGCTTCTTCGTCCCAGATGTTGAAAGCCTTGATGAGCTCTACGCCTTCGATCGGCACTGCTCCGCGTTCCCAGAACCATTCCGAGACGAGATTGTTGAACACGGTATGAACATGGTAGATCGCGCCTGCACCGGTCAGGCGGTAGATCTCGCAATGAATCAACGTCTCCGCCGAAGGCTTCAGACGCGTATGCTCGGCAGGCTTGCCGTGCTGATCGACGAACAGGAAGTCCTCGGGCGTCCGCTGAGACTTGTCCTTGCCGCTGGCAGTGATCGCAAAATGAAACTGTTCGGGCTCGAAGTCGCCTACGCGCATCGACAGGTTGCCGCTCGTACCGGCAAACCAGCCGCGGTCGGCAAACAGCTGCTTGGCATCTGCAAGCTCCGAGAGGGCTCGCTGCTTGTCCTCTGATGCAATCGCTGAAAATGTCATGAGTGGCTCGTCCTTTCTTTCTTCAAAGTATCCGTAACTTCATGGAACGTCTCGTAGGGTACGAACGGCAGGCCGAGCTCCCGGCATTTCTCGGACAGGTGGGAACGGGAGAAGACGAGATCGGCCAGCTTGGCGCCTTCAAAGTCCGTGACGCTGTCGCCGATCAGGATGCGCTCGTACTGTTCTGGCGGAAAGCGGCGCATAATCGTCGTCTTGCACATGCCGCACGCCCGGTCGCAATCATCGTCGCAGGGATGAGGCCATGTTATCTCGATGGCCTCGCCTTCAAAGCTGCTGCCGTTGCAGTAGATGTGATCGACCGGGATATCGAACCGGGACAGGATCGGATAGACGAAGAAGTCGATGCCGCCGCTGGTTACATAGAAAGGGATCTGCTGCTCCCTGCAGTAAGCCAGCAGCTCTGCGAACCCTTCGCGAATCTCCGCATTGGAGATGGCATAGTCCACGACCTCCTGTTGACGGGAGGCAGGGAGGAGGGAGAAGAGCTTGCCGACGCCTTCCCGGATCGACATCCGCTGGCGGATGATATCGTCTACGATCGTCTCCCAGCCCGGTGGATTGAAGTGACGGATGATGGCAATGATGTTGTCGTTCTTGGTGATCGTCCCGTCAAAATCGCAGAAGATTACGCGCTGGCGCTCGCTCATTCCTTATTCCCCCACAGCTCCAGCGCCGTCCGCAGCTCTTCATGCTCCGCAGCCGCTTCGCTCAGCTTGCGGCCGGAGGCAGCCGCATCGATCGCCTGCCGGAAGGCCCGGCCGCCGGCTGCTGTGCCCATCGGATGACCGTGGATGCCGCCGCCGGCATTGACGACAACCTCATGGCCGAAGTCTCTAAGGATGAGCGGCACCAGGCCGGGATGGATGCCCGCCGATGGCACCGGCATACTCGCCGGTACGGAGAGCTCGTCCGAGAGCAGAGCGTCACGCACCGCAAGATTTTCTTCCTTCGGCATGACAACCGAGCCGTACGGCGAAGGGAAGAGCGACAGATCGGCACCTGCGATCCGCATTAGTTTGCCTAGCAGCAGGGGGGCCGCGATGCCGTAATGCGGGGACGGATAGAGCGCGCCGGCCATGGCCGGATGAGCGGCGATTGGTACAGAGATAGCCGGATCCTTACTGAGCTCGTGCAGGACGTCGTATCCGTAGGCAAGCACGTTGAAGAGCAGGGCGTTGGCACCGGCGTCGACGGCTTTTTTGGCCTGTTCGGCCAGCCGGGACGTCGGCCCTGTCAGATTGACCGCATAGAGCAGCTTCTGCCCGGTCTCCTGCTCCGCGCGGCGGGCTGCCGCGATGCATACCTCGACCCGGCGCTCGAGCGGCGTGAGCGGATTCTCGAACAGAATCTCGTCATCCTTGATCAGATCGACACCGCCCAGCGCCTGTTGGAAGAACTGCTCTTCCAGCCCTTGCAGATCGTGACCGATCACCGACTTGAAGATACTCATCAGCAGCGGGCGGTCATGGACACCGAGCTGTTCACGAATGCCGCGGATGCCGTATTTGGGTCCCGGGAAGACCGAGAGGAACGATTCGGACAGATGCAGGTCGATCAGCTTGATGCGGCCGTCCATCGACAGCTTGCCGAACACGGTCACGAGCAGTGCAGGGATATCCTGACTGAAATTGACTTCCGGATACGCGATATACAGGTCGGCGTACCTTGCCCCCGGCGCGCCGTCCTCCGGCTCATGGATATCGACCCGTACCACTTGGCCGAGATGCTTTTCCATCGCCGCTTTTTTGGCTTCCGGCAGATCGGTCCAGCTGCCCACCGTGAGACCTACAGCGATCGATTGGGCTTTCTTGTGGAAATCCGCTTTGTCGTCATAGGTGCGGTATACGGCTATACACATGCCTTTATCAGGTTTCATTGAATCGTACTCCTTTCGATCATGGCTCCCAGCTCACCGGCTCTTTGAGCCGAACGGGAGACAGCTTTCGTTACGGATTCAGCAAAGCCGTGCTGTTCGAGCGTTTCGATCGCGGCTTGCGTCGTACCGCCTGGCGATGTCACTTTGCGGCGCAAGTCGGCCGGTTCTTCGCCGGTGATCTCGACCATCCGGGCGGCGCCCAGCACGGTCTGTACCGTCAGCTTGCGCGCATCTGCCTCTTCCAGACCGAGGGCGGTGCCAGCCTGGATCATCGCTTCCATCATATAGTAGATATAAGCCGGCCCGGAACCGGATAACCCTGTGACAGTGTCAAGGAGCGGTTCCTCGACGACAATCGATACGCCGAGGCAGCGGAACATCTCGATGGCGGCGTCCTGTTCAGCCTGGGTGACTGACTCCGAGAAGCTAATCCCTGTAGCGCCGAGGCCAATCGTACTGGACGTGTTCGGCATCGTCCGGACGATCGAAACCGGCTTATCCAGCAGCTGCTCGATCGTACGGATCGACAGACCGGCGATGACGGAGACGATCATCTGTCCGCTGCTTACCACGTCGCGCAGGCTCAGGATCGCATCCTGCGCATCTTTGGGCTTGACAGCCAGGAAGATGATATCTGCCTGCCGTAGCGCCTCGCGCTTCTCGTTATCGGCGGACGGCGTCACGACGCCGTAGCGCTCACGCAGCTCGTGCAGCCGCTCTTCATTGCTCCGGTTGATCATGAACAGCCGGTCGGCTGATGCAAGGCGCCGGTCAAGCAGCCCTCTGGCGATCGCTTCGGCCATCGACCCTGCGCCGTAAAAGGCAATCCTGCGCTCGGGAATCCCGGTCGCAGGCGATTCGTTATGAGTCATGCTGCATCCTCCTAAAGTATGTGCTCAGCCGCGGATCTGTCCGCTGCCGACGATCTGGTACTTGGTTGACGTGAGCGCAGGCAGCCCCATCGGACCGCGGGCATGGAGCTTTTGCGTACTGATGCCGATCTCGGCGCCGAAGCCGAATTCAAAGCCGTCCGTAAAGCGGGTAGAGGCGTTGTGATACACAGCTGCGCTGTCGACCTCCTGCAGGAAGCGCTGGGCGTGCTCTTCATCCTGCGTGACGATGCACTCGGAATGCTGGGTGCCAAAGGCGGCAATATGCTCCAGCGCTTCATCCAGACTGTCTACGATCCGGACATTCAAAATGTAATCATTGTATTCCGTCGCATAATCTTCGTCGGTAGCCGCCTTGATATCCCCGCCGAGCAGCGAGCGCGTCCGCTCACAGCCGCGGAGCTCGACGCCGGCTTCTTGAAGCCGCTGGGCGATGGGCGCCAGGCTGGCGGAGGCAAAGTCGGCATGCACAAGCAGCGTCTCTATGGCGTTGCATACGGAGGGGCGCTGAACCTTGGCATTGAAGGCAATATCCGATGCCATCGCCTGCTCGGCGCTGGCATCGACGAAGACATGGCAGATGCCGGCGCCGGTCTCGATAACGGGGACCGTGGCATTCTCTACCACATTGCGGATCAGGGAAGCGCCGCCGCGGGGAATGACGACATCGAGTCCGTCCTTCAGCTTCAACATCTCGTCTACGGAGGAGCGGTCGGCGTCCTCGATCAGCTGCAGCGCATCCGGCGGCATCGCAGTGTCCGCCAGCGCTTCGTGCAGCACTTCGACGATCCGGCGGTTCGAGGAGAGGGCGGCGGAGCCGCCACGCAGCACGACAGCATTGCCCGTCTTCAGACAGAGACCGGCCGCATCGACGGTGACATTAGGCCGGGCTTCATAGATCATGCCGATGACGCCCAGCGGCACCCTGATCTGCCGGATGTGCAGTCCATTGGGAGGCGTCAGCTCGGAGAGCTGCTCGCCGACGGGGTCAGGGAGCGCAGCGATCTGCCGCAGCCCTGCGGCGATACCGCCGATCCGCTCTTCATTAAGGGCCAGTCTGTCCAGCAGGGAGGAGCTGGTCCCGTGATCCCGGCCGCGCTGCAGATCCTCGGCGTTGGCCTGGATGATCGAATCTTGTTCATTTACGAGCGCATCGGCCATTGCCAGAAGCGCCTCATTTTTTTGCTTGGTCGTCAGCCGGTTCATGGCTGCTGTCGTCAGACCCGCCCTCCGGGCTTTTTCGCGTACTTCACTCATAGTATCGTACCTCCTTGGAATATAAGCTGCTGCAATGGTTACATGGCTACCCATTCATCGCGGTGGATCACTTCGATCCGGACGACGTCCAGCCGCTGCCGCACCTCGTCGGAGCTTAACCCCGCAGCGGCTTGCACCTGCCAGGCGGCATAGTTGACGACGCCGCGGCCGATCGTTTCCTGTCTGAGATTGCGGACCTCTACGACATCCCCGGGGTGGTAATCGCCCTCGCTGCCCCGGATGCCTGCCGGCAGCAGGCTTCTGCCGCCAGTCAGCAGGGCCGTCTCGGCGCCTTCATCGACAGTGATGCTGCCATGAGGCTGGGAGTGGAAGCCGACCCACTGCTTCTTCATCGGCAGCGTATGGAGCTTGGTGTCAAAATAGGTGCCGTGACCGCGCCCCTCCAGCGACTCCAAGAGATCGCCGGGCTCGGCGAGCTTGCCGATGAAGGCGGGGATGCCGCCGCGCATGGCGATGCGCGCCGCTTCGATCTTGGAACGCATCCCGCCTGTGCCGACAGCCGACCCCGAGCCGCCGGCGATCTGCTCGATCTCGGCGGAGATCTCTTCGACGCGCACGAGCCGCTTGGCCTCCGGATTCTTCCGCGGATCCTCGGTATACAAACCGTCGGTATCGGTCAGCATGAGCAACTGGCTCGCCTTGACGAGATTGGCGACGAGCGCTGAGAGCTTGTCATTGTCGCCAAACTTCAGTTCGTCGGTGGCGACAGTGTCGTTCTCGTTGATGATCGGCACGACCCGCTGCTTCAGCAGTTCATCGATCGTCCGCTGGGCGTTATGGATGCGCCGCCGGTTGGAGAAGTCCGATCGGGTCAGCAGCACCTGCGCCACGCTGATCCCGCTGCGGGCAAACGCATGATGATATGCCTGCATCAGGAGCGCCTGGCCAACTGCCGCTGCGGCTTGCTTCTCATGGACCAGCTTGGGTCTGGCAGCGTAGCCGATCTGACGGAACCCGGCGGCGACGGCGCCGGAGGTGACCAGCAGGACTTGCTTGCCCTGCCGGTGCAGATCGGCTAGTTCACTGGCAAAGAAGTCGATTCGCTCGCGGATAAGACCGCCTGTGTCTTCCGAAGTCAAGGAGCTGCTGCCGATTTTGATAATGATCCGATCTCCCATAAACATCCCTTTCCCTCTATGCATCAAGGTCTAAAAAATACAAAAGACTCCCGTCCAAAAGGACGAAAGTCTGGGCTTCCGCGGTACCACCTTCATTGACAAAAAGGTATGATCGCCTTCTTATCCTGCTTAGGACCTGATAACAGCAGGTACTGTGCGGCTCATCGCCGCCCGTTCGGGGGTGGGGACACACCGTTATCGCGGTAAATTCTTGCAGCCTGGAAATTTACTCTCTGGACACGATTCATCAAGGGCGTGCGGTTCCCGTCATCACGTTTGGATCTTCGATTGCTTCCAGCATATCATGTTATGTGAACAAATTCAATCGTCCGATCCGATGGACGGCCTCTTCGAGGCGGGCTTCGTCCGCCAGCAGCCCGAGTCTTACATACCCTTCGCCATACGTGCCGAAGCCTGCGCCGGGAGCCACCACGACATCGGCCTCTACGAGGAGCCGGTCCGCAAAATCGACCGAACGCGCCCCCGCAGGCACCGGCAGCCAGCAGAAGAAGGAGCCGCCGGGACGTTCAGCCTGCCAGCCGATCCGCTCCAGGGCGGCAAACAAGGCATGCATGCGGGACTCGTAGGTCGCATTAAGATCGCGGACGCATTGCTGCGGACCGGTAAGGGCGGTCGCAGCAGCCTGCTGGATGCCGCCGAACAGACTGCAATAGTAATGATCCTGGATCAGATTGATCAGACCGATCAACTCGGCGTTGCCGACAGCAAAGCCGACCCGCCAGCCGGCCATATTGTAGCTCTTGGATAAGGTATAGATCTCGAATCCGACATCCTTGGCTCCCGGCGTCTGGAGGAAGCTGACGGGGCGCTCGCCGCCAAAGCCGATGCCGCCGTAGGCGAAGTCGCTGACCACGGCAACGCCGTGACGCTCGGCGAAGGCGACAGTATCCCGGTAGAAGTCCGAACCGGCCACCGCGCCGGTCGGGTTGTTGGGATAGTTGATAAACATCAGCTTGGCACGGTCGGCATCAGCCGGATCAATAGCTGTATAGTCCGGCAGGAAGCCGTGATCCGCGGTCAGCGGCATCAGCGACATCCGTCCGCCTGCGAGCGCGATGCCCGACCAGTAGTCGGGATAACCGGGGTCGGGCACGAGAGCGACATCGCCGGGGTCCAGCAGACATTGGCTGATCTCGATCAGACCGGTCTTGCCCCCGAAGAGGACGGCGACTTCCTTGTCCGGATCGAGGTCGACATCGTAATCTTCCTTATAGCGCTGGGCGACCGCTTGCTTGAGGACGGGATAACCGCCAAAAGGCGGATACCGATGATACAAAGGATTGGCTGCTGCTTCCTGCAGCGAGGCTACGATATGCTCCGGCGTCGGCTGATCGGGGTTGCCCTGGCCGAGATTGATAATATCGCGCCCTTTGGCAGCTTGGGCGGCCGCTTTGCCGACCAGCCGGGCAAAAAATTGCTCCGGCAGTCCCTGCATGCGCTTGGCCGGTTCGAACGTTCGTTTGACATGTACAGAACTCATTAAGTAATCCACTCCATTTGGTCGGACATAGACCTGAATCGTAACCCTAATGTAGCAGATTCGCGGGGAGGTGTCGAGTGGCGGAGTGAGCGGAGGCTCGTTAACAGACAACAGGCACCGCCGCACGGTGCGAGCGATGCCTGTGGCTGCTTGTGAAGAGGGCCTGGGCTTTAGGCGTCAGGCGAACCTATTTTTTGGAGGAACGGCTGCAAATTCGCTTTTAAAGACAGCAGGTAGGGCTTCTTTTGCGCATCGAAGACCAGCAGCACGGCAGGCTTGTCCGGGCAATAGAAAAGGAACACATCATCCGTCTGCAAACTCAGCTTGCCTGCCTTGACGACAGCCTGCTGGTCAAGCGGGATGCGGTAGACATAGCCGCATTTTTCATTGGGCTTGAGCTGGGGAGACAGGCCGGTAACGGCATTCAGCCAATCCTTGGCATATTGCTGGTATTCGGCTGTGTTGTCGACGGTTTTGACCACCTTGCCTGCGACGACATCGAACACCTGGACCGGTCCGGGAGCCGCCAGGGCAGCGGAGGGAAGCAGCAGCAGCACGGTCAGTACAGCCAGCAGGGCGATTCTTAACGAGCGTTTGAGCATATCATGACCTCCTTAAGCCAGAAGTCCACATAACTGTGGGGTGCAGGCTGTACTAATATTCCCAACTTGACAGCATTCCATGACACGTTATGATTAGAGCAGGCGGCTGCGGCCGGTAATGTAAGATTGGATAAGTGTTCGACAGGAGGCTCGGCAATGACAGAGACAAAGCTGAAACTTGCGATATTGCAAATGGATATTGAAGCCGGTTCGCCGGATGTGAATTTTGCCCGTCTGGCGGAGCTGCTGGAGCAGGCGGCAGGGCTGAGCCCGAAGCCGGACCTTATCATCGCTCCGGAGATGTGGAACACGGGATATGCCCTGGAAGAAATCGAAACGCTGGCCGACGAGAACGGCAGCCGCACCAAAGCCTTGATCGGTGAGTTCAGCCGTCGCCATGGCATCCATGTATTGGCAGGATCGGTTGCCGAGCGGCGAGCGGAGGGCGTGTACAATACAACATATGCTTTTGACCGCGAAGGCAAAGCACATGCGCAATATTCCAAAATCCATCTGTTCCGGCTAATGGATGAGGAGAAGCATCTGCAAGCGGGCAGCGCTCCAGGGTTACTTGAAATCGACGGCTCGCCGGCGGCGACGATGATCTGCTATGACATCCGCTTCCCCGAACTCGCCAGAAGGCTGGCGCTTGGCGGTGCGAAGCTGCTCTTCGTGCCTGCCGAGTGGCCCAACCCGCGGCTTCACCACTGGCGGACGCTGCTGACTGCCCGGGCGATCGAGAATCAGATGTATGTGGTTGCCTGCAATCGGACAGGCAGCAGCGGCAGCACGTCCTTCTTCGGTCACTCGATGGTGATCGATCCGTGGGGAGACGTCGTCGCAGAGGCGGGGGAGGAAGAGACCATCCTGTGCGTGACGATCGACTTGGCGCTAGTGGATGAGGTTCGGACCCGCATCCCTGTTTTTGAAGACCGGCGGCCCTCTCTCTATCAAGGTTGATCATGTTCCGCCATCGCAGCCTTCATCGTCTCGATGAAGGCTTCCGCCGCTTTCGACAGATACCGCCCGCGGCGGCTCGCCACTACCAGCGTGCGAGAGGGCCGGGGGGCGCTCAGGGACAGATAGACCGGCGCCAGCGTGCTGCGGGCAGCCCGTGTGACCATCATCGGCACAAAAGCAATCCCCATCCCGGCAGCGACGAGCGACTGCACAGTTTCAATATTGGCACTCTCAAATACGGTGCGCGGTACAAAACCGGCTTGCGCGCACAGGTTAATGGCAATCTGACGGAACC
This sequence comes from Paenibacillus jepli, assembly GCF_047238105.1. Classification (NCBI taxonomy): domain Bacteria; kingdom Bacillati; phylum Bacillota; class Bacilli; order Caryophanales; family Paenibacillaceae; genus Paenibacillus; species Paenibacillus jepli. The sequence goes on along the minus strand of NZ_JBDFMD010000001.1, from coordinate 376,635 downwards.
CCTGCCCGCGTTTCAGCATGATGAAGGGCTCATCGGCAAGCGCAGCGATATCGGCTTCCAGCCGGCCGCTTGCAGCCAGCCGGTGCTGGGGCGGCACCGCCAATTTGATCTCTTCTTCGATCAGCGGTTCCCAGGTCAGAGAGGAATCAAGAAGCGGCAGCGCCAGCAAGCTGAGATCGGTCTGCCCGCTCGATGTCAGCTGCTCCAGACGGGTCGTAGTGTCCTCGAGGAGGACGATCTCGATCTCGGGATATCGTTCCTGGAACAACGGGAGGACGATGGGCAGGATGTGCGAGCCGGTGATCGGCAGACTGCCGACGACCAGCCGGCCGCGGCGCATCTGGCCGAGGTCGTCCATCTCCTGCTTCAACTGCTCCACCGCATCGAGGATGACGCTGGCCTTGGCGACGAACACGTCGCCGGCATGCGTCAGTTCTACCGAGTTGGTTGTACGGCGGAACAGCTGCTGGCCAAGCTCCTTTTCCAGCTTCGCCAGCTGCTGGCTCAGCGAGGGCTGGGCGATATGTAGCTTCTCGGCAGCCCGGGAGAAGTTCTTGTCGGCGGCGATCTGCACCACATACTGCAATTGTCTGAGCTCCATATGATTCATCTCCTTTATTATCGCAGGGATCTCTAGGTCTATAGGCTGCACCTATCATCGTTATAGATATTATATCTTGGATCAATGAAGAAAGACATGGTATGATACGATTATTAGATTGGAATGATTCAATTCATAACCTACCAATACATGAGGTGAAAGAAATGTCGAAGAAAAAAACAATGTTCGAAAAAATCTGGGACAATCATGTCATCCACCAGGAAGAAGGCAAACCGAGCGTCATCTACATCGACCTGCATCTGGTTCATGAGGTGACATCTCCCCAGGCCTTCGAGGGCCTGCGGCTCTCCGGACGCCAGGTGCGACGTCCTGACCTGACCTTCGCCACGATGGACCACAACGTACCGACTAAGGACCGCTTCAACATTACAGACCCGATCTCCAAGCAGCAGATCGACACGCTGACGCAGAACTGCGAAGACTTTGGCGTCACCTTGTACGACCTGAACAGCATCGACCAGGGCGTCGTTCACGTCATGGGACCGGAGCTGGGGCTGACCCATCCCGGCAAAACGATCGTCTGCGGCGACAGCCATACTTCGACGCATGGCGCATTCGGCGCTCTGGCATTTGGGATCGGCACCAGCGAGGTGGAGCATGTGCTGGCGACCCAGTGTCTGCAGCAGTCCAAAGCCAAGACGATGGAAATCCGTTTTAACGGCAAGCGCAAGCCAGGCGTTACCGCCAAAGACTTGATCCTCGGCGTGATCGCCCAGTACGGCACCGATTTCGCAACCGGCTACGTGCTGGAGTACACAGGCGAAGCGATCCGCAGCCTGTCGATGGAAGAGCGGATGACCGTCTGCAACATGTCGATCGAAGCGGGCGCCCGTGCCGGTCTGATCGCTCCCGACCAGACGACCTTTGATTACCTCCGCGGACGCGAGTATGCACCGCAAGGCGAGAAATTCGAAGAAGCGGTAGCCGTGTGGAGTCAATTGACTACAGATGAAGGCGCCGAGTACGATACTGTCCTCGAATTCGACGTAGACAGCCTGATCCCGCAAGTAACCTGGGGCACTAGCCCGGGCATGGGAACCGACATTACTGCGACAGTACCGGTACCGGCCGAGCTGCCGACCGAGAACGAGCGCAAAGCAGCCGAGAAGGCCTTGGAATACATGGGTCTTACGCCTGGCACGCCGATGACGGAGATTGACATCGATTATGTATTTATCGGCTCGTGCACGAACGGACGGATCGAAGACTTGCGCGCAGCTGCAGAGGTGGCTCAAGGCCACAAAGTCAGTGATCGCGTGACTGCGATCGTCGTCCCGGGTTCGGGGCGCGTCAAGATCCAGGCCGAGAAGGAAGGGCTGGACAAGATCTTCGTGGAAGCGGGATTCGAATGGCGCGACGCCGGCTGCTCGATGTGTCTGGCGATGAATCCGGATGTTCTGGAGCCGGGTCAACGCTGCGCTTCGACCTCCAACCGCAACTTTGAAGGCCGTCAGGGCCGTGGCGGACGCACGCATCTGGTCTCGCCTGCGATGGCCGCTGCGGCAGCTGTCAAAGGACGTTTCACCGATGTCCGCGACTGGGAATTCAAGACGGCCGTTGTCAACTGATATCACTGACTGAGAGGAGCATATATCTATAATGGAAGCATTCAGCAAACTGACGGGTATCGTTGCACCGGTTGACCGGGTCAACGTGGATACCGATGCCATTATCCCCAAACAATTTTTGAAGCGCATTGAGCGCAGCGGCTTCGGCCAGTTCTTGTTCTACGAATGGCGTTTTCACGAAAACGGCGAGGTGAACAAAAATTTCGCTCCGAACCAGGAGCGTTATCAAGGCTCGTCGATTCTGATCTCCCGCGCCAACTTTGGCTGCGGCTCCTCGCGCGAGCATGCGCCATGGGCGATCCTGGATTACGGCTTCAAGGTGATCATCGCGCCGTCTTATGCCGATATTTTCTACAACAACTGCTTCAAGAACGGCATCCTGCCGATCAAGCTCTCCGAGGAGCAGGTCGAAGAGCTGTTCCAGCGCACAGCGACACATGAAGGCTACGAGCTGACTGTCGATCTCGAGAACAAGAAGCTCTCGGATGCGCACGGTCTTGAGATTGCCTTCGATCTTGACGAGCACCGGCGTCAGTTTCTGCTGCAAGGTCTGGACGATATCGGTCTGACGCTGCAGCATGAAGACAAGATTACAGCTTATGAAGCCAGCCGTGTGGCGTTTTAACGCTGCACGACCTGGCTTGCCCGGATGAATCGCAGCACCGCGAGGCGTTCGGGCTTTTCATGTTTTGCTCTTAAAATTTTCCTCGAAACGCAACTTTTTATGTCGGCCTGCGTCTAATGTTCGTCTGGCGTTATTCGGATGCGACGGTTCGGATGTCATCAGCCAACTAATCAGTCTTCGAGGTGAATGATGAAAAAGTTAGTATCCATGCTGTTGATGCTGTCGGTCATGCTGGTCCTGACGACTCATACTGGACAAGCCGCTGCCGTACCCAAGCTTTATCTGAACGGAAATACCCTGGCTTCAGACGTCGAGCCCCGCCTGGTAAACAATAACACCATGGTGCCGATCGCAGTCATTGCTAGCGGGATGGGCTACCAGGTAGGCTGGGATCAGAACACCAAGTCGGCAAGCATACATAGCGGGCAGACCGAGATGGTGCTGACCGTGGGCAAGGCGACCGCTCTGGTGAACGGTCAGCAAGTGAGGCTGGATGCGCCTCCCCTCATCGAGAAGGGACGCACCATGCTGCCGCTGCGATTCGTCGGCTCGCAGTTCGGACTGGATGTGCAATGGGATAACGTCGCCAAGTCTGTACACATGAATGATAAGCAGCCTTCTCTGCCAGGCAACCCCGGAGTTCCCCCGGGAGCTGGCCCTAGCCCGGATCTGCCGCCGGACAGCGGATACATCCAGGCGATCTCTTATGATGGCGTCAGCCGATTCTCAATCTCATACGATGGCGTGATCGCGCCGAATGCGATGATGGTGTTGACCGGGCCGGACAGGCTGGTGCTGGATCTGCCGAACACATCGTTTGGGTCGAGGTTCGAGCCGGGTACACCGTCAGGGGAAGCCAGCTTTGAGGTGGACGGCCATCCTGCGCTCAGCGGCATCCGCTATTCTGCGCACGCGGATAAGCCGCTCCGCATCGTATTCGATCTCGCCGTTCCTACCTCATATGAGTTATCCCAAAGCGACGGGATGCTGAATATCGATGTCAAGTATCCCGAGCCAGGCGCCGTACCGTCTCCCGGTACGGACAGCGAAGGCAACAAGATCTACAAAGTGGTGATCGATGCCGGACATGGGGGCAGGGATCCCGGAGCGATCAGCATTACAAAACGGCAGGAGAAGGAGTTTAACCTGTCGGTCGCTTTGAAGATCAAGGCGCTGCTCGATAAAGAGCCCCGGATCCAGCCGTACATGACCAGAAGCGACGACACGTTCGTCGAGCTGGCTGACCGGGCAAAATTTGCCAATGACCTGAAAGCGGACTTATTCCTGTCCATTCATGCCAACAGCTTCAGGCCTGAAGTTACAGGTACGGAGACGTATTACAACCGCCAAAGCAGCCGGGCGTTCGCCGATGTGATGCATAAGCATCTGGTGAAGGCTACGGGGCTGCCCGACCGTAAGGTCAGACAGGCCAACTTTGCCGTCATCCGTCAGACGACGATGCCGGCGATCCTGATCGAGGCGGGATATCTCTCCAACCGGCATGACGACAGCGTTCTCGCCAAGAATGAAGTGCGGGACCGGATCGCCCAAGAGATGGTAGCAGGAATCAAATCCTATTTGAAATTGTCTTAGCAGAATCGGAGGGATACCCAATGCGTGGAGTCAAAAAATTGCTGATCGTAACGGCAGCCGTCCTGGTACTGTCAGGTTGCGGAGCAAGAGAAGAGCAGCTCTCGGAAACACCGGCAGCTCCGGGTGTGGAGAACACCCCTATTGACAATGAAGCGACTCCCGAGGAGAATGACATAGAGGAGCAGCCAGAAGAGACGCAGCCGGAGAACAGCGGCGAGACGACGGAGCCGCCCGCCTCGGGCGAAGAGGAAGTGGATGCTGTGTCCGAGGAGCGTCTCATCAAAGTATACCGCACCGATGATCAACTGATGGAGCTTGTCGAAGCCGAAGAGGTCATTACGTTCACAGACGAGCAAGAGATGCTCGAGGCGGCACTGGACAGGCTGCAGCAGGATGGGGACGAGGGCACGATATCGCTTTGGAAAGAAATCCAATTCAAAGACGTTTCTGTTGCCGACGGCAATGTTGTTCTCGATCTGAGCGTACCGGGCGAAGCCAGAATGGGTTCGGGCGGAGAGGCTTTTGCAGTTGAGAGCATTACGAGCACGGTGTTCCAATTTGAAGCATTCGATACCTTGCAGCTGCTCGTCGACGGCGAGCAAGTCGAGTCGCTGATGGGGCATGTGACGCTAGAACATCCTTTCGTTAAATAGGGTCTGATCACCGACCTTTTTGAACCTTTATTTATTGTCAATTCATATTTTTTGTCGACTATGCGCTGTGATTTTTTCACAGCGCATAAAGTCCGAATGGAGGCGTTTTTGTAAATGACTCGAAAGTCGTCATGGCAGAAGAAGATCGCTTTAGCGCTTGTCTTTTCAATGACCGCGGGGTCTGCTGTTACCGTGGTTCCGTCCGCCTACGCAGAAGAGACCGTTGCTCCGGTTAAGGCAACTCCTTACGTAGATGTCGTTGCCGGTCATTGGGCCGAGAAGCATATCGCCAAGCTGTCGCTTCAGGGCATCGTCCAGGGTTATGGAGCAGATGGCAGATATGGCACCAATGATGGCGTATCGCATGAAGATGCAGTAATCATGGCAGTCCGGTTTCTCGGCCGAGAGGACGAGATCGATTTGGAACAGAATGTTGTCTTCCCGGAAGATTTCGGAGTGAAAGATTATGCCAAGCCCTATGTAATCTATGCTATGCAGAATGGTCTGCTTGATCGCGACCAGGAATTCGAGTTGGCCGAAGAGCTGCCGGAAGGATGGGGCTCCCGCAAAGCAAGCCGCGAGTGGGTCACGCGTCTGATGATCCGGACCATTGCGGAGACGGAACTTGCAGAGGAATTGGCTAACCGGCCATCCAGCTTCAATGACCGCAACCAGATCGATGCAGAGTATCGGGGCTTTGTAAACGCCGCCGTTGAGCTGAAGCTGATGAACGGTGTGAGCGAAGACAAGTTCGAGCCCAAAACGACGGTCACCCGGGCCATGCTGGCGACCTTGCTCAGCCGCGCCCAAGGCCAGTTTGCCGTGGACTATCCCGCTCAGGCACAAGGGCTGATCAGCAGGCTGACCGATACCGCGATTACGCTTTTTGATGTCGAAACGCAGACATCGCGTACCTTTGAGCTGGATGAGCGTTCGATCTTCTATCGTTTCGACTCCGAAACGCAATCTGCAGCGGACAAACTGACGTTGTATGCGGAAGCGCTCGTCCTCGCCGAAGGCGGCAAAGCGCGTTTCATCGAAGGCGCCAGCGACGATGCTCAGGTCGAGACGCTTGAGGGCGAGATCGCCCGCGTCGTGCCGGCCGAGAACAAGGTCTGGCTGTGGATGGGTACGAATCCTATCGAAGTGAATTATGACAGCTCGCTCATCATCAGGAGTCGGTCTGGACAGAGCCTAACCATCGCTGATCTGGTCGCGGGCAGTACGGTTGAAGTGCAACAGGACACCTTCCGCAGCCAGCCGCTTGCCCTATCACTGACGGTGCAGGATGCACCGGTCAACAAGAGCGGAGCAGGCACGGTGCAGGCGGTGAGCAGCAGCTCAATCACCGTATTGAACAGCGAAACCGGTGAGTCGGAGAATTGGGAATTCTCTTCCAATGTTCTGGTTACGCTGAACAATCAAGTCAAACAGCTGAGCGACGTGACAGCCGGCAGCAGCATCACTTACGAAGTAAGCAATAGCCAGATTACCGCTATCCGGATGTCGCAGACCGCCGGCTACACGGAAACTGGAGAATTTTACAACGTTAGCGAAGACGGCCGGATGATCAACTATATTAGCGGCGGCGAACCCAAAGCCCATTTCCTTGCATCCAACGTCCAGGTTGTCATCGAAGGATTGAACAATCCGACCACCTCCGATCTGGTTCAGGGAGATCAACTGGAACTGACGGTGAATGAACAAAGAATGATTACAGCTATCAAAGTGGCCAACCGTCAAGTGGAATACTTGAACGGCGCCCAGATCATCTCATATGACAAGGAACGCAAAGTACTCACGGTCCTTGACGGCAGAGGACGAGCCGAGGCCATTACGATTACGCCAAGAACCCGCATTACGTATAACGGCACCGTCTACCCGCAGCAGGCGGCAGAAGATCTGCTGACGAGAGACAAGAAGATCTCGATCGGTTATACGGATCGCACTGCTGTTTCCATTGAGCTGGTGCTGAACTATACCGGCAGGCTGACCGCGCTCAACCAGTCGGCCAACACAATCACGCTGGCCCTGCAGAACGGCACCTCGATCACGGTGGACTATCAACATATGGCAGTCGACTTGTACGGGCGGACTACGGCGACGATCGCTGACCTGAAGATTGGCGACAATGTAACAGCCATCCTGGGCGCCAACCAGGATCGTGTCGTAGCGCTGCAAGTGCATACTGTAGCTCAGCAGGAGATTGTCTCTGTGGACAACAACGGCAAGAAAGTAAGACTGCGTGCCGACGACGGTACGGTAACAGACTGGTTCGTCACGTCGAACTGGCAGTTCCACTCCGCCGCCAACCAGCCGATTACACTGGCCAATCTGACGCCGGGTCAGCTTGTGAATGTTACGTTCATCGGCAAACAGCCGGCCGCCCTCAAAGTCGTCGATGTCAAGTCGGGCAAGCTGGCGTCTATCGGATCCGACCGGATTACGATTACCGAGTATAACGGAAGCAGCACCGACGTCCAACTGGGCAGTTCGTTCCGCATCGAGAAGAATGGTGCGGTGAGTACCTCCACGGCAGCTCTTGCCGTAGGCGATCATGTGGAGATCCGCAAGGATACGCTTGATCAGCCGGTCGTTGCGGTCAACAGCGGAGTCACCCGCACGTTCTGGCGACAGGACACGGCAGCCGGGGAGCTGCACGTGCTGCGCAACGGCGTGAACGACAACAACTACCGCTTCAAGCTTTCGCCGGAGACCAAGGTATATGTTGACGGTGCCCTAAGCAGCGTCGATGCGCTCAAGAACGGCGATCGTCTTACTCTTTATGTAGTAGGCGGCAAGCTGGTGGAAGTGATCAAGTAATTGGATTCATAGGATACTAAGTTATGGTTGAAACCCGGTGACCGTCTGCGAATCGACGGTTCCCGGGTTTGTTTCGTTTGGCATTAGCCGCTATGAAAACGCATCCAATTGTCCGGGTTCCGATTCTGCAAAATATTGTTGCAACTTCATACGGAATAGGCTTGCGTACCGCGACATTTTTCGCTACACTTTGAAACGAAGCCCATTATTGGGGAGCGTAATCGAATGAACAAAAAACAAATGAGAGAGATTCTGGACGTGATCGGCAAGATGTTTCCAGATGCTCATTGCGAATTGAATCATAGCAATGCTTTTGAACTGACGATCGCTGTACTGCTGTCTGCCCAATGTACAGATGAGACGGTCAACCGGGTAACCGCAGACTTGTTCCAAAAGTACAAGCGGCCTGAGGACTACTTGCAGGTGCCGCTTGAAGAGCTCCAGCAGGATATCCGCAGGATCGGGCTGTTCCGCAACAAAGCTGCGCATATCCAGAAGCTGTGCCGCATGCTGATCGACAAGTACGATGGCGAGGTGCCGCGGCTTCATGCGCAATTGACTGAGCTGCCGGGCGTTGGCCGCAAGACGGCCAATGTCGTTGTCTCCAATGCTTTTGGCGTGCCAGCCATTGCTGTAGATACTCATGTGGAGCGTGTTTCCAAGCGGCTGGGGGCGGCAAAGGCCGACGATTCTGTACTCGAGGTCGAGAAGAAGCTCATGAAGCTTGTTCCGCAGGAGGAATGGACGCAGACGCATCACCGACTCATCTTTTTTGGGAGATACCATTGCAAAGCCCAGCAACCGGCTTGTTCGGTCTGCGAGCTGCTGGACCGGTGCAAGGAAGGCAAGAAGCGTATGAAGCCGGTCACAGTCAGGAAAGATAAGGAAAAGACCATTACATTACCCAGCAAAGGATGAGAGACGATGAAGTGCATTTCCGTATACACCAACAATTTTGAACTGTTCTCCGATATCTATCCGGATATCATCGCAGCACCCCCTGCAGACAATGAAGAGGTGATTCTCGAAGGCGTTACCGTGAGCGGAGCAGGAGATGTGCCCGATCAATACCTGGAGCGCATGCGGGTCAAGCCGGAGGTTGTCGTCATGCGCGAGAAGAAGCGCGGCATCACTATACTGCAGCACGGCAACGTATTCGAAATCTGCATGCCCGACGGCAATGAAGAAGGCACGGTCGAGTAGAGCACTCAAGGCCAATTCAGTAATAGATATGGAGAGATTACACATATGAGCAGTATGACTCAGAGCGCAGCGGAGCCGGTCTCCGCTGCGCTCTTGGAGATTGCCGGGCAGATGGAATCGGCGGGAGATTACAGGCATGCGGAGCGGCTTCGCGAAGTGAATGGCAAACTCGCAGAGCAGCAGCTCGTCGTGGCATTCTGCGGTCACTTCTCCGCTGGCAAGTCGACGCTAATCAACCGGCTTTGTGAGGCGCCTTTGCTGCCGTCTAGTCCGATCCCGACGAGTGCTAACGTCGTCTCAATCGCGGACGGCGCGCCCTGTGCCCGAATCGAGCAGTTTAGCGGCGGCCAGCGCAGGATTATCGAAGCGGCGCCCGAGGAGCTGGAAGCTTATTGCGTCAACGGTGAAGAGTTCACCTCAGTTGCGATTACGTACCCAATCCCGCGGCTAGGCGGTCATACCGTGCTGCTGGATACGCCGGGGATCGATTCTACAGATGACGCTCACCGGATGGCGACCGAATCGGCGCTGCATTTGGCGGACGTCGTTTTTTATGTCATGGATTACAACCACGTACAGTCGGAGATCAATTTCGCATTTGCCAAGCAGCTCAAAGACTGGGGCAAGCCGCTCTATCTGATCGTCAACCAGATCGACAAGCACCGCGAGCAGGAGCTTGCCTTTGAAGAATATAAACGCAGTGTTGAGGAGGCGTTTGCCGGGTGGCATCTTGAGCCGGCAGGCATCCTGTATCTGTCGATGCGGCAGACGGATCATCCGCATCAGCAGTGGACATCACTGGAGCGCCTGCTCGCAGGTCTTGCTGAGCTGAGGCAGGAGCTGAGCCGTGTCAGCGTGGAAGCGTCGGCCCGCCACCTGCTGGAAGAGCATGCACGCTGGCTGGCGGAGGAACAGGAGCCGCAGCGCGAGAAGCTGCTAGCCGAGGCAGGAGGAGAATCGGGACTGGTGGAGCTGCGACAGGAGCTCGAAGGAATCGCTGCAGCGGAGAAGACACGCAGGGAAGCGCCGGAACGGCTGAAGATCGGACTGCGGCAAGAGGTCCAGTCGCTGCTGGATAATGCCAACATTACACCTGCTGCTACCCGCGATCTTGCGCATGCGTTCCTGGAGAGCCGCAAACCGGGCTTCAGAACGGGGCTGCTGTTCGCCGGGGCGAAGACGGCAGCCGAGCAGGCGAGACGTCTGGAGCAGTTCAATACCGAGCTGCAGGCAGGCATACGGTCCGGCATTGAGTGGCACTTGCTGGAGCTGTTCCGCAAAGAGGCTGCGGGGCTTGGCTGGCAGGACGAGACGCTGGAGCAGCGGCTCGCAGCAGAGCTGACCGGTCTGGTGCAGCCGTCGATGCTGGAGGAGCTGATCCCGCCGGGTGCCGTGTTCAGCAATGAAGCGACGATGAACTACTGCAGCTCACTCTCGGCCGCGATAAAAACGCGTTACCGCAAACAAGCGGCAGATTGGTCCGAGCTGTTGGCAGAGCGGGCGGCGGCGGCGGGAGACGCGCAGGCGGCCGGTCAGAGAGCTAGGCGAGAGGAGCTGTCCCGGCAGACGGCCGCGCTGTCCCGCCTGGAGGAGCTGGAGTCGAAGCGGAAGATACATGAGACAGAGCTGGAGCGGCTGTTGCCGCCAGCACAGCCGATGCCCCAACTGCCGGCGCCTGAAGCGGCGGCTGCCGTCTCGAGCGAAGGCATGCCGAGCACTGTGGACGTCAGACCGCGGTCTATCCCCGCATCGGAGCAGCCGGCTGCCCTCCAGGCGTCCTTGGCTGGAGCAGGAGGCAAGGCTATGGGCACAACTGACGCAACAGCCGGCAGCGGCAGCCTGGCAGGAGCTGCTGTCCTGGCACCGCAGCGGCTGGCTGCCGAGCGCCTGCATCGGGCTGCGGATCTGCTCCAGCCGACTGCCTCGCTGGCCTCTGCGGTTACGGCGATGCGCAGCAAGGCGGAGCGGCTGCAGCGCAACCGGTTTACGATCGCGTTGTTCGGTGCGTTCAGCGCAGGCAAGTCTTCCTTTGCCAATGCCCTCATCGGCGAGCCGGTGCTGCCCGTGTCGCCGAATCCGACGACAGCAGCGATCAACCGGATCGTCCCGCCTTCGCCGGGTCAACCGCATGGCTCGGCGCGGATCGTCATGAAATCGACAGCAGCGATGGTGGACGATCTTCAATACTCGCTTAAGCTGCTGGGCGAGGAAACAGGCGGCCTCTCGGCAGACGCCCTGTTGGAGCGCATCGAATCTCTGACCCCGGAGGCGCTGCATCCGGGCGGAAGACCCCACTATAGCTTCCTGAAGGCTGCGGCCAAGGGCTGGAAGACGCTGGAGCCCCATCTCGGCGGGGAGCTGTTCGTCGACACCGCCGGATACCGGGCGTATGTAGCCGAGGAGTGGCGTTCCTGCTTTGTCCGCGAGATCGAGCTGTTCTACGACTGTCCGCTGACAGCCCAGGGCATCGTACTCGTCGACACGCCTGGCGCGGACTCGGTCAATGCACGTCATACGGGTGTGGCGTTCAATTATATTAAAAATGCAGATGCAATTTTATTCGTAACTTATTATAACCATGCCTTCTCTCAGGCTGACCGGCAGTTCTTGCTGCAGCTTGGCCGGGTCAAGGACCAGTTCGAGCTGGATAAAATGTTCTTCATCGTCAATGCGGCCGATCTCGCCGCTGATGCAGCCGAGCTGGCAGGCGTCGTGGGTCACGTCGAACGCAATCTGCTGCAGCATGGCATCCGTTTCCCGCGGCTGCACCCGATCGCCTCGCTGGCGGCGCTGGACGCCAAGCAGCAGAGAGATGCGCAGGGGATGGCGCAATCCGGCATCCAGGCGTTCGAAGATGCCTTCCTGCGCTTTACCTCGACGGAGCTCGGGCAGCTGGCCGTAGATTCGGCTGCCGAGGAGATCGCCAGAAGCGCCAAGACGATCCGCAGCTGGCTGCAGACCGCCAGAAGCGACGAGCTCTGCCGACAGGCTCGCCGCGAGCAGCTGACCGTCCGGGTCGGCGAAGCGCTGGAGACGACAGGAGCGTTCCGCAGCCGATTGTCCTTCGAGCCGATCAGACAAGAACTGCAGGAGCTGCTGCACTATGTCTTGCAGCGGGTACAATACCGGTTCGGCGAGCATTACAATCTGGCCTTCAATCCTGCCAGTCTGCAGGAAGACGGCCGGGATCTGCGCAAGATGCTGTGGACCTCCTGGCTGGAGCTGCAGCGTCTGCTGCAGAGCGAACTCTCGGAGGAACTGCTGGCGACCACGCTTCGGCTGGAGGGGGCCGTCAAGCGACAGGTGGGCGCCCGGTACGACGCTGCAGCGGCAGAGCTTGCCGAGCGGCTGGAGGGCTTTACGGCGGCAGCCTTCGATCCGCAGGAGATAGAGGCGCCGGATACGGGGGAAGTCTGGCAGACCGATGTTGTTGACCGCAAGCTCTTGTGGACCCGCTTCCGCTCACCGCGCCACTTCTTCGAAGGCGACGGCAAAGCGCAGCTCCGTCAGGAGCTGGAGAAGCTGCTTGCGGGGCCGCTGCAGCAGTATGCCGATGCGATCGCAGAGGCCTGGTCAAGCCACTATGAACGACAGTGGAGCCGGCTGGCCGAAGCGACGGAGACGCAGCTCAAAGCTGAGATCCAGAGCTACGGTGACAGTACGCTAGCCTCATGGTCAGAGCTTACCGATCCGGCGGAGCTGGAGCGGCTGCTTGCCGGTATCGAGGCAATCGTCGCCGAGAGCCGGCAGGAACCGGTTTGAGTCGGCGGGCCGTCCAGACTCGTATAAATCATAATGAATCAAGCCCGGGACAGCCGGGACCAGGCAGCTGGACTGCCCGGTCCCGGCTGTCTGCCGTCCAAGTGCAATTGTCTTTTATTTTCTCCGGCCATTGGAGCGCCGGAGTCGGCCGTTCGCCGAGCTCCAAGGCGCTTTTCTTCCCTTAGAGCGGCGTACCCGGCGATTCGCTTTGCGCCAAGGCAAACTGTAACGGCCTCAGCTTGGCCATCCGCCTGCGTTAGCCGCTATTTTTCAGGAACTTGCACACGTTTTTTGCAGTTTATAACGAAACGCGAGCATTATGCCGCTCCGGGGGATGAAAAACGACTATTCGGGAGAATACCCCCCGCTTCGTTTTCCATATGTGAACAAATGATGACACAGTCTAAAATATGGTGCGATGCACGGTTTGCCGTCCGGGTGGGATGCTGGTAATATTCATTCATGCTTATAAAAATGGTCAAGGGAGAGAAAATGGCGTGAATGTGTTCAGGCAACTTAAGGATTTTTACTGGCCCGAACGAAGGCTTCTTTATGTCTCGATCATCGCTCTGATGTTCGCGACGGCACTGGGGCTGGTGTATCCTAACCTGCTGCGGGTGCTGCTTGATGATGTGATTGGGCTGGAGCGTTACGAGCTGGTACCGCTACTATCGCTGACAGTTGTAGGCGTTATCACGCTCAAGGCAAGCATGCAGTTTGTGCATGGCTTTTTTGGCGGACGCCTGGGCAACAAAGTCGCTTACCGGCTTCGGGACGGCAGCTACAAGAAATTGCAGGAATTATCTTTCCCTTACTACGATACGGCCAAGACCGGCGACCTGATGTCCCGGTTGACTGCGGATCTCGAGGCGATCCGGATGTTTATCGGCTTCGGTTTTGCCCAGATTCTGAACATGTTCCTGATGGTGCTCTTCGGCGGCGCGATGATGATGACGATCCATTGGCAGCTGACGCTGCTCACGTTCATCTCGATCCCGTTTCTGGCGCTCGTCGCCCTGAAGTTCGAGCGCAAGATCCATCCCGCATTCCAGGAGATGCGTCTGGCGATGAGCCACTTGACCACAGCTGTCCAGGAGAACATCACCGGTGTGCGGACGGTCAAGTCGTTTGCCCGCGAGCCGCATGAGGTGGACAAATTTTCGGTACGCAGTGACGAATACCGCAACAACCAGATTCGCGCAGCCAAGATCTGGGGCAATTACTTTCCGGTCATGGAGCTCCTCGCCAGCTTGTGCGTGGTTATGCTGCTGGTCGTTGGCGGCAGACTGGTCATCAGCGGATCGCTGTCGATCGGCGAATTGGTCGCATTTTTCAGTCTGATCTGGTTTATCATCCAGCCGATGTGGCAGTTGGGCTTCCATATCAACAACTATACCCAATCGAAAGCGTCGGGGGAGCGGGTATTGGAGCTGCTTAATCAATACGTCCATGTCAAAAACCCGGAGCAGGCAATCGTCCTGGACGATCGCAAAACGGAGGGGCATGTCCGGTTCGAGAACGTTACGTTCAACTATGCGGACAAGAAACCAGCGCTCACCGATCTGTCGCTGGAAGCGCCTCCGGGCAAAGTAATCGGCTTCCTCGGCGGCACCGGTTCGGGCAAGTCAACCGTCATCCAACTGCTGATGCGGGCTTATAACGTCAGGCAGGGACGGATTACGTTCGACGGCATCGATATCAATAAGCTGGACGTGCGAAGTTTGCGTCGCCAGATCGCTCCGGTATTCCAAGAGACTTTTTTGTTCTCGGCCTCGATCCGCGACAACATCGCATACGGCGTAGGCCATGTGTCCGATGATGAGATTATCCGGGCCTGCCAGCTGGCCAAAGCGCATGAGTTTATCATGGAGCTGCCGCTGGGCTACGATACGATCGTCGGCGAGCGGGGGCTGGGGCTCTCGGGCGGCCAGAAGCAGCGGATCGCCATCGCCCGTGCGCTGATCAAAAATCCCCGGGTCCTCGTATTGGACGATTCGACGAGTGCCGTCGATATGGAGACGGAGCACGAGATCCAGGCCGGCTTCCGGGAGGTTATGAAGGGCCGGACAACGTTTATCATCGCCCACCGGATCTCCTCGCTGCGCCAAGCCGACGAGATCATCGTCCTGGATGAAGGGGTTGTGGTGCAGCGCGGCACGCATGAAGAGCTGATTGCAACCGCAGGCCATTATCGCGATACGTACAATATTCAATATGCCGATCGGCCGACCGATGCGGCGGCTACAGAAAGAAGGGTGTCAAGTTGAGCGAGCAAGCCTCCAAAACTAGCGACAAGCGGTCGCGCTTCGTCTATCAGGACGATGAACTGATCGAAAAGCCGTTCAACTGGGCGCAAATGGGCCGACTGGTTCGTTATATGAAACCTTACCGCAAGCAGCTGATTCCGATCGTGATGCTGATGATGATCATCGGCACTGCGACGCGGCTGGCGATTCCGGCGATTATCGCGCTGGCGATCGATGAAGCGATCTTTCCGGAGAGTGGGGCCGGCAGCTACGAGCAGCTCTATACGTACGCAGGCTGGATGCTGGGATTGTATATTATTCAATGGGCGGCCAATACGTTCCGGATCCGCTTCACGAATATTATCGGGCAGAAGATTATCTATGATCTGCGCAAGGACTTGTTCAGCCACATCCAGAAGCTGTCGTTCCGCTTCTTCGACAAGCGGCCGGCAGGATCCATCCTGGTGCGGATTACCAATGACATCAATGCGATGCAGGACCTGTTCACCAACGGCGTAGTCAACCTAATGATGGACTGCGTGCAGCTGGTCGGGATCGTCGTCATCCTGCTGCTGCTGAACTTCCAGCTCGGTGTGGCGGTCATGATCACCGTGCCGCTGATGTTCCTCGTCTCCAGCGCCCTGCGGCGGCGGATCAGGCTCGCCTGGCAAGGGGTGCGGATGAATCAGTCCCGTATCAATGCGCATCTTAACGAGAGCATCCAAGGCATCAAGGTGACGCAAGCCTACGTACAGGAGCAGGATAACATCGCTTACTTCGACAACATGAATCAGAGCAACGTGAAAGCCTGGAACAAGGCGTCGGCGCTCAACCAGGCGTTTGGCCCGGTCATCGAGATCACCTCGGCGATCGGTATGCTGATCTTGTTCTGGTACGGCTCTCACCTGATCCAGACGGAAGTGCTGACGATCGGACTGCTGGTTGCCTTCGCCCAGTACATCGGCAACTTCTGGGATCCGATCAACCGGCTGGGCCAGATGTATTCGCAGCTGCTGATCGCGATGGCCTCCTCGGAGCGATCTTCGAATTCATGGACGAGAAGCCGAACGTAGCCGAGCTGGAATCGGCCAAGGATCTCACCGAGATCCGCGGCGATGTGAGCTTCGACAACATCGTCTTCGAGTACGAGAAGGGACGTCCGGCGCTGAAGAACATCAGTCTGGACGTCAAAGCCGGCCAGTCGATCGCTCTGGTCGGGCATACCGGCTCAGGCAAGAGTACGATCATCAATCTGCTGTGCCGCTTCTACGACCCCGTCGAGGGACGCGTGCTGATCGACGGCCAGGATATCCGCGATGTGACGATCTCGTCGCTCCGGTCCCAGGTTGGCATCGTGCTGCAGGATACCTTCATCTTCTCCGGTTCGATCCGCGACAATATCCGGTACGGCCGCCTGGATGCGACTGATCATGAGGTCGTGCTGGCCGCACAGGCGGTCGGCGCCCATGACTTCATCATGGATCTGCCTGACGGCTACGATACCGAGGTGCAGGAGCGCGGCAATATCCTGTCGATGGGCCAGCGGCAGCTGCTGTCCTTTGCCCGTGCGCTGCTGGCGGATCCGCGTGTGCTGATCCTAGACGAGGCGACGGCAAGCATCGATACCGAGACGGAGCTGAAGATCCAGGAAGCACTCAAGACGCTGCTGTTCGGCCGCACCTCGTTTATCATCGCGCATCGGCTCTCGACGATCCGCCACGCCGACAACATCGTCGTGCTCGACCATGGCATTATCATGGAGCAAGGCAATCACGACGAGCTGATGGCCAGAGGCGGCATCTATCACGGTTTGATCGAGGCGCAGTATCGTTTCTTGTCGGCTTAACGCAGGTTCGGAGACGCCGAATCTCCCAGGCAAAGCTATTCAAACGATCTAAAAGAACATCGAAGTCGTTTTTGCTTGACTTATCCGCAGACAAACCTCCACAATGGAAGAAAAACCAGCGGCTTGCCGCTGCTTCCAGGAGGTTTTTTCTGTTGAATTATGGATCGCCGCTTCACCCGCAGGCCACCAAAATCATGCTGCTCGGATCGGGAGAGCTGGGCAAGGAAGTCGTTATTGAAGCGCAGCGGCTAGGTATCGAAACCATCGCCGTCGACCGTTATGCTCATGCGCCGGCTATGCAGGTAGCCCACCGCTCGCATGTCATCGACATGCTGGATGCGGATCAGCTTAGACAGCTGATCGAGCAGGAGAAGCCGGATCTGATCGTTCCCGAGATCGAAGCGATCGCGACTTCGGTGCTGGTGGAGCTGGAGCAGGCAGGGCAGCGTGTTATCCCGACTGCGCGTGCAGCACAGTTGACGATGGACCGCGAGGGTATCCGCCGCCTTGCTGCAGAGGAGCTTGGTTTGCCAACGGCGCCTTACCGGTTCGCCGACAGTCTGGACGAGCTCCGTCAGGCGGTCGCCGAGCTCGGGACGCCTTGCGTTATCAAGCCGATCATGAGCTCTTCCGGCAAAGGCCAGAGCGTATGCCGTACCGAAGCGGAGATCGAGGGATGCTGGCAGCTGGCGATGGACGGCGGACGGGCGAAGCGGCAGCGTGTCATCGTCGAGGGATTCGTTACCTTCGAATCGGAGATTACGCTGCTGACTGTGCGCTCGGTGTCGGGCACCGCCTTCTGCGCGCCGATCGGCCATATCCAGCGCGACGGCGATTACATCGAGTCGTGGCAGCCGCATGAGGTGTCGGCCGAGAATCGCCGTCAGGCGGAAGAGATCGCGAGCCGAATCACCGATGCGCTGGGCGGATGGGGCATCTACGGCGTTGAGTTGTTCCTGACAAGAGATGGCGTATTGTTCAGCGAAGTATCGCCGCGTCCGCATGATACGGGCATGGTGACGATGGTCACCCAGGATCTGTCGGAGTTTGCCCTGCATGCCAGAGCGATCCTCGGCCTGCCGATCCCTTCGATTCGCCAGCTCGGCCCCGGTGCTTCCTATACGCTCAAAGCGGATCGCGAGAGCGACCATTACCGTATCGAAGGGGTTACCGAGGCACTGGCTTTGCCGCATACGCAGGTCAGGATCTTCGGCAAGCCGCAGACTCGGATCGGTCGCCGGATGGCCGTAGCGCTCAGCAGTGCCGACGATGTAGCGACAGCCCGGGAGCATGCCCGGAGAGCCGCCCAGTCGCTGCATCTTGAATACGGCGAGTAGCCGGCCAGCACCCCGCAAGGCGCGCAGAGTGATGTGCGCTTTGCGGGTTTTTGCGTGGTTCGCAAAGCGGTATCGTGCGGCTTGGTAGAGAAGACCCGGACGTCCTCCATTTGCAAATTCAGGCCGGAAGATTTATTTTATAGGTTAAGTATGTAAGAATAAGAGGATGACTAAGGATACGGATTGTGGGAAAAAGAGGGGGTTACAGCATGGACAAGCAGCGTAGGGCAGAGCGGCAAGGTGCAAAAGGATTGTGGCGGGTCATCGCTCTGGCAGCCACAGCGGCAACGCTGGTGCTACTATTCGGCTTTGGCTACGCAGTGAGCGATGTGATGGGGCTGGGAGGACCCAGGCAGACGCTGCAGTCCCCGGATCACACGCCTGATCTGGCAGACCGGCAGGAGCTGCGGGTCACCGCGATGGGAGATTCGTTGACCCGCGGCGTGGGCGACACTGGAGGCAGAGGCTATGTGAACCGCGTGCTGGACGGATTGTCGGAGAAGCTCGATGTACCGGTCAGGCTCAATAACAATCTGGCCGTGGGCGGACAGCGCATGGACGGTCTGGCAGACAAACTGGCGTCCGACAGCGGCTACCAGTATGCGATCCGACAAGCGGATCTGATCCTGCTGACGATCGGGGGCAACGATCTGTTCCAGTTCGCCCAGTATCAGGAGGAGCTGCCGTCTGGAGAAGGGGAGTCGCCCTCTGGTGTGCCGGTGCCGCCGGAGGGGACGGAGACGGGGATAAGCGGGATCCCCGGCGGACTGAGCGTCGAAGCGGTAGCCGAGCGGATCGGTGTTGCACTGGAGCGCTTCCGGAGTGTTGCGGGAGCGATCCATGAGCTCAATCCCGAAGCGAGATTGATCTACGTCGGTTTATACAATCCATTCTATGATGTCCCCGAGCTGCGGCCGGCCAGTATGCTCGTCCAGCAGTGGAACAGCAGCGTGTATACCATCCTGCAGGAATACCCCGCCATGCATATGTTGCCTACCTATGATCTGTTCGAGGAGACGATCGACACCTATTTGTCCGCTGACCGCTTTCATCCGAATGGTGCGGGTTATGAGCAGATCGCTGATCGGATCATCCAGATAGTCGAATGAGAGGAGGGGAAGGGATGGCTGAGCAGGAGATTATCTTAACCGTACAGGGACTGCAAAAGACGATCCGCCGCAAGAAAATCATCCACGAGGTCAGCTTTGACGTGCGCAAAGGGGAGATCTTCGGATTCCTGGGCCCCAACGGCTCTGGCAAAACGACGACCATCCGGATGCTGGTCGATCTGATCAAGCCGACTGCGGGTTCGGTCAAGGTGGGCGGCTACGATGTGCAGCGCCAGCCGGAGCAGGCGCTTCGCCATATCGGATGTATCGTCGAGAACCCCGAGCTTTATCCGTTCCTGAGCGGGTGGGAGAATCTCGAGCACTTTGCCCGTATGCTGCCCGATGTCGGCGCAGACCGGATCAGCGAGGTCGTGAGCATCGTTGGCATGAGTCAGCGGATCATGGACAAAGTCAGCACATATTCCCTGGGGATGCGGCAGCGTCTCGGGATCGCTCAGGCGCTGCTGGGACGGCCCAAGCTGCTCATCCTGGACGAGCCTACGAACGGGCTGGATCCCAAAGGCATCAAGGAGCTGCGCGAATTTATCCGGATGCTTGCCGCTCAAGGCATGAGCCTGTTCATCTCCAGCCATCTGCTCAGCGAGATCCAGCTGATGTGCGATCGGGTCGCGATCATCAGCAGAGGCAGGGTGCTGGCGGTCGGCGGTGTCGAGGAGCTGGTCAGCCAGGCCGGCGGGTACGTGCTGTGGCAAGTGAGCGATCCGGGCGCGGCGCGGACGTTGATGCAGACCGATCCGCTGGTGCAACTGGTGGATGAGCGCGATCATGCGATCGATGAGACGATACTGACAGCTCTGCCGGGGGCGATCGTGAGCGCCATCCCGGAAGAACATATCGCTGCTGTGCTGCGACAGCTAGTAGAGGCAGGAATTGATGTGACAGGTATGCAGAAGGTATCGCCGTCACTCGAAGAGCTATTCTTGAAACTGACGGAGGGTGAGGGGATTGACTAAACAGCTGTTATCGCTCATACAGAATGAAACGCTGAAGATCTGGAAGAAAAAGCGGTTCTATGTCATCCTTATCATCCTAGCCATCCTGGTGCCGATCTTTACTTACGCCCAGATGATCATGTCGACCCGGGATGAAGCTCGATTCGATGATTGGCGCAATCAGCTGCAGGAGCAGATCACCGATTATGAGAACACGCTCTCAAGCAACCGGATACCCGAGGAGTGGAAGCAGTTCCGCCGTGTGATGGTGCAGCAGCTGACCTATTATTTGGAGCAGGATGTCAATCCCAACGCTCCCAATGCGGTTACGTTTACGCGGGGCTTCATGAGCAATTCCGTAACGCTCTTCATCCCGCTGATGGTACTAGCGATCGCTTCCGATCTGGTCTCCGGCGAGCGGACAACAGGCACGATCAAGATGCTGCTCACACGGCCGGTACGGCGGTGGAAAATCTTGTTCAGCAAGCTGGTGGCTCTCACCTTCTACGTCTCGCTGACGATCGTGGCGATGGCGCTTATCTGCTACTTGATCTCCGGGCTCGTCTTCGGGTACAGCGGCTGGGGGCTGCCTATCTTCACGGGGTTCGTGATCAATGGCTCCGATGTGGATACGACGAATGTGCATGCGGTGCCGCAATGGCAATTCCTGCTCATGCAGTCCGGGCTGACCTGGTTTGCGGCCATGGTGGTTGCGGTGCTCTCGCTGATGGTATCCGTGCTGCTGCGGAGTACGGCTGCAAGCATCGTCACGATGATGGCGGCGATTATCTCGGGGACGATCCTCTCCAATATGGCCTCCGCCTGGGAAGGCGCTCGATACATCTTCTCGGTGAACCTGCAGCTGACCGGTTATCTCGAGGGGACACCGCCGCCGGTCGAGGGGATGAACCTGCTGTTTTCGCTGGTTGTTCTGGCCGTTTGGGCGGTCGGCTCACTGATCGTCTCGTTTACTGTCTTTACTAAACAGGACATCTTGAATTAAAATAGCTTGAGTATATGCAAGAGGTACGCATCGCGGAAAGCAAGACACAGGAGAACCAGGCCGGGAGCCTGGACTCCCGTTGCTTTAGATAGCCAAGGGGGACGCTTATGACCGAGCAAGTGAACAAGTTAATGAATGCGCCGGCTCAGGAACGGGGGTACGACGCTGAAGATATTCAGATTTTGGAAGGGCTGACGGCGGTCCGCAAACGGCCGGGCATGTATATCGGCAGCACCACCACGTCAGGGCTGCATCATCTGGTATGGGAGATCGTCGATAATGCGGTGGACGAGCATCTGGCCAAATATTGCAGCGAGATCGATGTCATCATACATAACGATCAATCGATCACAGTCAAGGACAACGGCCGCGGCATCCCGACCGGCATGCACAAGACGGGGGTCCCGACGCCGCAGGTTGTCTTCACGATCCTCCATGCCGGCGGCAAGTTCGGGGGCGGGGGGTACAAGAAGTCCGGCGGCCTCCATGGCGTCGGAGCTTCGGTGACTAATGCCCTCTCGGAATGGCTGGAGGTCGAGATCGCTCGCGACGGCAAGCTGCACAAACAGCGTTTTGCCTACTGGGTCGATGAAGCGGGAGCTGAGCATGTCGGCGAACCGGTGACGACACTGGAGGTCGTCGGCAAGACAAACCGCACGGGCACGAAGGTAACCTTCAAGCCCGATTCCCGCGTGTTCCATGGCAATACGACGATCAACTTCGATACGCTCGCGGAGCGGCTGCAAGAGATCGCTTTTCTGAACTCCGGCCTCAAGGTTACCGTCAAGGACGAGCGTGCGGACAAGCATGAGATGTTTCATTACGAGGGAGGCGCCCGTCAATTCGTCCAGTTCCTCAACGAGGACAAGGCGGTCATGCACGACGTCATCCACTTCGCAGCCGAACGTGACGATATCGAGGTCGAGGTGGCCATGCAGTACAACGACGGCTATACGGAGACGATCGCTTCCTTCGTCAATTCGATCCCGACACGCGGCGGCGGTACGCATGAGACAGGCTTCAAGACGGCTTACACCCGCGCGATGAACGACTACGCTCGCAAAACGTCGCTGCTGAAGGAAAAGGAAAAAAATCTCGACGGCACTGACCTGCGCGAAGGCATGATGGCGGTCATCAACATCAAGATGGCCGAGGTCGAGTTCGTCGGCCAGACGAAGGATCAGCTCGGCAGCGCCTCTGCGCGCAGCGCAGTCGATGCGATCGTCACTGACAAGATGCAGGTGTTCCTGGAGGAGAACCCCCAGGTTGCACAGCAGCTCATCAAAAAAGCGGTGCAGGCGAACAAGGCCCGCGAAGCGGCGCGCAAGGCTCGTGACGAGATCCGCAGCGGCAAGAAGCGCAGCGAGAGCTCGAACCTCGGCGGCAAGCTGACGCCGGCTCAGTCCAAGGACTATGCCCGCAACGAGCTGTTCATCGTCGAAGGCGATTCGGCCGGCGGATCGGCCAAGCAGGGTAGAGATTCCAAGCATCAGGCGATTCTGCCGCTCAAGGGCAAGCCGATGAATCCCGAGAAGGCGCGGCTCGGGGATATCCTCAAGAACGATGAATACAAAGCGATCATCGCGGCGATCGGCGCCGGGGTCGGGCCGGAATTTGACGCCACTGAGGGCAATTACAACAAGATTATAATTATGACGGACGCGGATACGGACGGTGCGCATATCCAGGTGCTGCTGCTGACTTTTTTCTATCGCTACATGAAGCCGCTCATCGATGCAGGCAAGGTGTACATCGCCCAGCCGCCGCTCTACAAAATCTCCAGCAAGTCGGGCAAGCACAGTACGATCCGCTACGCGTTTACCGATGAGCAGCTGCAGAACTACCTGAAGGAGTTCAAATCCTATGAGCTGCAGCGCTATAAAGGTCTGGGCGAGATGAATCCCGATCAGCTCTGGGAGACGACGATGGATCCGGAGACGCGCACGCTGCTCCAGGTGCAGATCGAGGACGCCGCCAAGGCGGAGAAGCGGGTATCGACGCTGATGGGCGACAAGGTCGAGCCGCGCAAGCGCTGGATCGTCGAGAATGTGGACTTCATGGAATATGAGGATGCGGAGGGGATCGAAAAGTGAGCAGCCAAGGAACCGAACAATTTCTCCCGGCTTTCCTCGAAGAGGTGGTCGGCGACCGCTTTGGCAGATATTCCAAATATATTATCCAGGACCGCGCCATCCCCGATGTGCGAGACGGCCTGAAGCCGGTACAGCGACGGATCCTGTATGCGATGTACGACGCCGGCAACTCGCCGGACAAGCCATACCGCAAGTCGGCCAAGACAGTCGGCGATGTTATGGGCAACTATCATCCGCATGGCGATTCCTCGATCTATGAGGGCATGGTGCGGATGGCCCAGCCGTGGAAGATGGGGCATATGCTCGTCGACGGCCATGGCAACTGGGGCTCACAGGACGACGATCCGGCTGCGGCGATGCGGTATACCGAAGCGCGCCTGTCACCGATCGCAATGGAGCTGCTGCGCGATATCGAGAAACGGACCGTGTTGTTCAAGGACAATTTTGATAATACGGCCAAGGAGCCGGTCGTATTGCCCGCACGTTACCCCAATCTGCTGGTCAATGGCGTCAGCGGCATCTCCTCCGGCTTCGCCACAGAGATCCCGCCCCACAATCTGCGCGAGGTGATCGACGCCTGCATCGCGCTCATGTCGCGGCCAGAGATGACGCTAGAGGAGCTGATGGGCATCGTCCGCGGACCGGACTTCCCCACTGGCGGGCTGATCATGGGCGAAGAGGGCATCAAGGAGGCGTATCGCACGGGCAAAGGCCGTATCTATCTGCGTTCGCGTACCGAGATCGAAGACATGCGCGGCGGTCGTCAGCAGATCGTCATCACCGAGATCCCCTATCAAGTGGTCAAATCAAGACTAGTCACAGCAATGGAAAATATACGGCTGGAGAAGAAGGTCGAGGGCATCGCCGAGGTGCGTGACGAGAGCGGCCGGAACGGCCTGCGCATCGTCGTCGAGCTGCGCAAGGAAGCTGACGCGCAGGGCATCCTCGCGTATCTGCTTAAGAAGACGGATCTGCAGGTTGCCTACAACTTCAACATGGTTGCAATCGTCAACAAGGCGCCCCAGCAGCTCGGGCTGCAGCCGATGCTGCAGGCTTACGTCGACCACCAGAAAGAAGTCGTTACGCACCGCATCCGCTACGAGCTCGAAAGAGCCGAAGACCGCGCCCATGTGCTCGAAGGACTCGTCAAAGCGCTAAATGTGCTTGATGAAGTCATCGCCGTCATCAAAGCGTCAAAAAACCGCCAGGACGCCCAGAAAAACTTGATCGACCAGTTCGGTTTCTCAGAACGGCAGGCCGATGCGATCCTTACTTTGCAGCTCTATCGGCTGACCAATCTGGAGATTACGACGCTGCAGAAGGAGCTGAAGGAAATCGCCAAGCGGATCAGCGGCTATCAGGCGATCCTCGGCAGCAACAAGAAGCTCGTCCAACTGATCGCCGGCGAGCTCCAGGAGATCCGGGAGAAATACGGGATCGACCGCCGCAGCGAGATCAGGGGCGAGGTCGAGGAGCTGAAGGTCAATCTGGAAGTGCTGGTTACGCCGGAGGACGTGCTCGTGACGCTCAGTCAGGACGGGTATATCAAGCGGACATCGATGCTATCCTTCACCAGATCGGGAGGCGAGCTCGAGAGTGCTGGTGTCAAGGAAGGCGATATGATCCGCCACCTGCTGCCGGTCAATACGATCGAATCGCTGCTCCTGTTCACCAAGAAAGGCCAGTACTTCCTGTTGCCGGTCCATCAGATCCCGGAGTTCAAGTGGAAGGACAACGGTACGGCCGTCGTCAATCTGGTCCCGCTGCCCAAGGATGATGCAGTAGTGAGTGTGATCCCGGTGAAGGACTTCAATCAGCCGGAGCTCTCGCTCGTCTTCGTCACCAGGCGGGGACAAGTGAAACGGACCGAGCTCAAGGATTACATGACCTCACGCTCAACAGCAATCGCAGCTTGCAAGGTAGGTGCTGGCGATGAAGTGATGCTCGTCGAGACAAGCGATAATACAAAGGAGCTGCTGCTTGTCAGCAAGCTCGGCATGAGTATCCGGTTCCGCGAGAATGAGGTCAATCCGATGGGACGCGTCTCGGCGGGGGTCAAGGGCATCCAGCTCCGCGAAGACGATGAAGTCGTAGCGGCGATACACGTCGAGGGCGACGAAGGCGAACTGCTCGTCGTCAGTGATTTTGGTTATGCCAAGCGCTCGCTGCTGCTGGATTACCCGGTTCAGGGCCGGGGCGGCAAAGGCGTGGCAACGTTTGAATTTAAAGAAGGCAAGCGGGTCCGCTCCAATGGCGAGCGGCTGATCGGAGCGCTCTGGTGCAAGCATGAGCAGCAAGTGACGCTGGTTACCGTCAGCGGCGCGCAGCATCTATTCTCGACGGAGAAGGCGCCGATCGACGAACGCAGAGCTACCGGCAAGTCGCTTGCTCCTGCGGACAAGAAGGATCCGGGCGTGCTGTTGCTCGTACGCGGTCAGTCATAAGGCCTGCCGACCGGCTCGACCTTCTCCTGCAGGTTCAAGATGACTTCCAAGAGGACCCACAGGGGCACCGGTTCATGCAGCCGGTCCAGCCACTGTGGGTCTTTGAGCAGTCCAGATGCCCGGATGCGGCGCAGCAGGTCGCCGTCAGGTTGGTGCATAGTGATCCCTCCGTGTATACAAGATGTGCGTCCCCCGTCGGTTCTTAGGCTATAGTCTATGTCTGAAGCTGTCAAAATGTTCGGTTTTTTATCAGTTCATCATACAAATTATTAATCTCGTTAACCTTTTATTCGACATTTGCGGATGCTATACTTAAGGACAGGAGGTGGGGAACATGCACGCTGCAGAGTTCACTCGACTATGGACGAAGTTCTCAAAGGAATGGAAGCTGTATCTGGAGGATGCGCTTGCGCCTCATCTGACGGAAGGCCAGCTCAATGTGCTGGAGCTGCTGCTGCAGCATGATCCGATGAAGCCCTCAGATCTGCTGCAATATCTGAACACGACACCCGCTGCCATCACGACGCTTCTCGACCGGATGGAGCGGGGGGGCTTGATCACACGCAGCCGCGACCAGTCCGACCGCCGGATCGTCTGGGTGACGGTCACGGAGAAGGGACACCGGGAAGCCAAGCGAGGCACGGATCTGAGAGAGGCATACATCAATGATGCGCTCGATGGACTATCCGTCCACAACCAGCAGCTGCTGGTCTACCTGCTCGGCAAGGTCGTCTATGCTGACGAATCCCGGGCCAAGGCGCAGGTTAACTCGGCCGTATAAGATCGCAGGGACAGAAGCGCCGACCGTGTCTCCTCATTGAAAGCCGGCCCCTATAGGAATGCTCCGCCGCGGACCCGCTGCCATCGTGCAGCGGGTCCGCGGCGGTTTGGCGCGTGATGCCGCGTCATACAAAACAAAGCATGATTGAACAGGCTGAGCGGCCCGGATGTTTCACGCACTAACAGGGTTTACGGTCACGGTTTACATTCGCAATCGCAGGTTGACCCTTGCGGCGGAAGCGCTGGCGGCAAGCGATGTCAAGGTCATCGATCTGGCCTTGAGCTACGGATATGACAGTCCCGAAGCGTCTGCCAAAGCCTTCCAACGCGTCCATGGCATCACGCCGAGTGCAGCCCGACATCGCGTTTTTGATGCTGACCAAGGTGAGGTCTACTTCCTCGTTCTTCGCCCGGATGATAAGAGCAAAAGTGCATTTGTTGTCCCTTCTTTGGCTCGAATCCAGGACCATAAATGCAAAAGTGCATGTATTTCAAACCAATTAACCATATTATACCAAATTAGATTGAATTAGATGTACTTTTGCACTTATCGAAATGGTGAGCGGGAACTCGGAGCTGATGCAGCTCCGCCAATCCCCGTGTCTCACTCGAAATAAAAAAGTCCCGGAATATCGGCAGTGGTT
The DNA here is from genome assembly GCF_047238105.1 of Paenibacillus jepli. Lineage (NCBI taxonomy): Bacteria > Bacillati > Bacillota > Bacilli > Caryophanales > Paenibacillaceae > Paenibacillus > Paenibacillus jepli. The sequence goes on along the minus strand of NZ_JBDFMD010000001.1, from coordinate 349,331 downwards.
GTGCTATCTATTGTTGATGTCAAAGGGCCATCCCGTGCGGGATGGCCCTTAACCCTATCTAATTGACGCTCTCAGCGCAGGAACCGCTCAGCCGCATCAGACAGCTGCTCCGGCGACCACAGCTGCCAGGCGCCGCGCTGCGGCGGCTGAGAGCGAATCACGAGCAGTTCCTTGGTCACCGGATGAGGTGCGGTGATGGAGGTTGACCAGAGCGCGATCTCCGGTACGACAGCGTTGCCCGCTTCGGAAGGTCCGCCGTACTTGCGGTCGCCCGCCAGCGGTGTGCCCAGCTGGGACATCTGCACCCGAATCTGATGCGAACGTCCAGTATGAAGACGGATGGCCGCCAGCGCATGACCGGCGCCCACGGCGACGACCGCATAGTCGAGCAGCGCTTCTTTGGCGCCAGCAACCGCGCGATCATACGCCTGCACGGTATTGGTCTTGCTGTCCTTCAGCAGATAATGCCTGAGGCTGCCGCTGGCAGCTGCCGGCGCACCGGTCAGCACGGCTGCATAAGTCTTGCCAAAGCTGCGGCTGCGGACGGCGTCGGATAGTCTGGAGGCGGCTTTGGACGTTTTGGCGAACAGCATGGCTCCGCCGACCGGCCGATCCAGACGGTGTACGAGCCCGAGGAACACATTGCCCGGCTTGCTGTATCGTTCTTTGAGATCGGCCTTGAGCAGCGTGAGCATGTCGGGATCGCCGCTCTCGTCAGCCTGGGAAGGGATGCCCGGCGGCTTACTCACAGCCAGCAAGTGATTGTCCTCATAGAGAATCTCGATTCCCGGGGCAAGGTCTGCACCCCGACCGCTCAACGCTCGTCCGCCTCCCAGCGGCCCAGCATGCCACAAGGAAGGTTCAGACCGGATCGGGTTATCGGCAAGCCGATCTCGCCGCAATGGATCTGTCCGCCATACTTGCGGCTGACGGTCAGATGGAGCAGGTTGTGCAGCACGGACGGCGACAGGCCGGTTGTATATGAGTTGACCAGCACGAACAATGGATTGGGCGAGAGGATGCTCATGCACGACTCAAGGAAAGGATAGAGGTTCTGCTCCAGCTTCCAGGTCTCGCCGTTGGGTCCCCGGCCGTAAGAGGGCGGGTCCATGATGATGGCGTCGTACTGCCGTCCGCGCCGCTGCTCTTTTTGGACGAACTTGAACACATCGTCTGTAATGTAGCGAACAGGCTTGTCTGCCAGTCCGGAGAGCCGGGCATTTTCTTTGGCCCACTGGACCATCCCCTTGGCGGCATCGACATGGCACACTTCAGCTCCGGCCGCCGCAGCCGCAGCTGTAGCCCCGCCGGTATAAGCGAACAGGTTGAGGACTCGGATCGGTCTGCCGGCCTGCGAGATCTTCTCCATCATCCAGCTCCAATTGACCGCCTGCTCGGGAAAGAGGCCGGTATGCTTGAAGTTGGTCGGCTGGATCCGGAAGCGCAGCGGCCCGTAGGCGATTGTCCACGATTCCGGCAGCTGCTTGCGGAAGCTCCACTGGCCTCCCCCGGAGGAGCTGCGATGATAGTGGCCGTCGGCCAGCCTCCAGTCTCCGTCTTCTTTGGCGAGCGGCCAGATGATCTGGGGGTCCGGACGCCTGAGGATGACGTCCCCCCAGCGTTCCAGCTTCTCGCCGCCGCCCGTGTCCAGCAGCTCATAGTCGGTCCATTGATTAGCGATGTACATGTGTTGATCCTTCCTTGCCGATGAATTTGTAGCCGACGCCGCGCACAGTCACGATATAGACGGGATTGGCCGGGTCGGGTTCGATTTTTTTGCGCAGGTTGCTGATATGTACCATGATGGTGCGGGTATCGCCAGCGCTGTCGGTGCCCCAGATCAACTCATAGAGATGATCGAGATGGAACGCCTTGTTCGGATGTTGCACAAAGTGTGTAAGCAGATGAAATTCTTTGGTGGACAAATTAACCGGCTTGCTGCCGACATGCGCGGTGTATGCCTCGAGATCGATCGTCAGGTCGCCATGGGTCAGGACCTGCTCCTGCGAGGATGCTTCCTCTGCGTGGCCATGATGAAAGGCCTGGCGCCGCAGCTGCGCCTTGACGCGTGCGACGAGCTGGCGGGGGCTGAAGGGCTTGGTTATATAATCATCGCCGCCGATCGACAATCCGTGTATAATGTCGGTATCGTCGCTCTTACAGCTGACAAATATAATCGGCACTGAGGAGAACTGACGGATCTCACTGCAGATCTGCAGGCCGTCCAGCGGCTTCAGTTGGATGTCGAGCAGGACAAGATCCGGCTGAAGCGCTCTGGCCTGGGCCAGCGCATCGGTGCCATTGTCCACGGTATGCACTTCATACCCTTCGCGGGTTAGATAGAGTTCGATTAACTCGGTAATATCGGGTTCATCGTCAACGACGAGAATGCATGTGTTGCTCACGATCGGTTCCCCTCGCTTTCTCGACTATTATAACGAATGCACCAAGTACGAAGCAATCGCTTTTGGAGGTTATCTTTAGTGGTATTACGAAGAACCATAGGTTGCGTTGCATTACTCCTTATCATCTGCAGTCTCGCGGGTTGCATGCAACTCTCCGAGAAAGCGGATCTGAAGGCGGTGGATGGCAGAGCCGACCTCACCGGGCTGCGCGCCAGCGGACATGAGCTGTCGACCTTGGGCGGCGTATGGGAATTTTACAGTCATCGCTTGCTTGACCCGCAGACGGACTGGGACAGCGAAGACGCACAGCTGGTCCAGGTGCCCGGCTCGTGGAACAGCTATCAGGATGGTGAAGAGCTGCAGGACGGCCAGGGCTACGGGACTTACCGGATGCAATTTACGACCTCCCTCGATGAGGAGATTCTGGCGATCCGCATTCCGAACATCTTCAGCTCCTACAAGCTGTGGATCGACGGCAAGCTGCTGGCGGAGCGAGGCAAGGTCGGGCAAAGCCGCGATACGTCCGTTCCCGAGCAGTATCCCGGGATCGTCATGTTTGTCAATGACCGGGAAGACCACGAGATGATCATCCAGATATCCAATTACCATCATAGGAAAGGTGGAATCTGGGTAGAATTTCTGATCGGGGGCAGCAGCGATATGGTCCGCTATCAGATGATGGATACGGCCAACCATATGATTATTTTCGGCAGTTTGGCGATGGTCGGCTTCTATCATTTGGGATTGTATGCATTGCGGCGCCAAGAAAAGTTTACGTTGTATTTCGGTTTGCTCTGCTTGCTGGTAAGCTTGCGCATAATCGTGACAGGCAACGCCTATCTGATGCAGTGGATCCCGTCCATCAGTTGGGGGACGGGGATGCGGATGGAATACTCGGCTTTTGCGTTGTCTGTGCTCACCAGTTATCTGTACATCCATCATCTGTTTCCCAAAGAGTCCTCGACTCGTTTTCTGAAGCTGCTGACCGGCTGTGTGGCGACCTTGTGTGCGATCGTCTTTGCTTCCTCGGCGCTGTTCTACTCCCGGCTGCTGCCTGTCTTTCAACTGCTGGTCGTCATCGTCTCGCTGTATATCCTGTATGTGTTGGTCAAGGCGGTCCGCAACAAACGAAACGGTGCGGTCTACGTGTTGATCGGGATTGCGGTGTTCGTGCTCACCATTCTCAACGATATGGCCTTTTACAATGAGTGGTCTACGATCGGTGACCTCGTGCCGATCGGTCTGTTCTTCGTCATCATGATGCAGTCTTTCATCATCTCGACCCGGTTCTCCAATGCGCTGGCCCGGGTGGAACAGGTCTCTGCAGAGGTCAAGTCGCTGAATCGGGGACTCGAAAAGCGAATTGAGCAGCGGACAGAGGAGCTGCAGGCCTCGCATGCCAAGCTGGAGATTACCCACCGCGAGCTGGAGAAGCTGGAGAACTCCCGGACCCGGCTGCTCAGCAACATCTCGCACGACCTGCGGACGCCGATGACTCTGATCCAGGGGTATCTGGAGGCGATGCAGGACGGTGTTGTGACCGAACCGGAACAACGGGATCGATATGTCCGGATGATGTTGAACAAGGTGGGGGGGCTGAACAGGCTCATCCACGAATTGTTCGAGCTCTCCAAATTCGAGGCGGGCGTGGTGCAGTTCAACAAAAAGCAGGTGACCTTGAACAAGTGGGTCGACGAGCTGGTGGAGCTCTATCAGCTGGATGTGGAGAGCCGCGGGGTCGCGTTCGAATGCTCCCTGCTGCTGGAGCAGCGTGACCATACGGCAGACAGCGAGTATATCCTGCTGCTGATCGACCGGTTTCGAATGGAGCAGGTCATGTCCAATCTGATCTATAATGCGCTGCACCATATGCCGGATGGGGGTACGCTGCAGCTCAGCTTTCAATACACGGCGGATCAGTCTTCGCTGGTCATCGGTATTCAGGATTCGGGACCGGGCATACCGGAGCAGGATCTTCCGCATATCTTTGAACGGTTCTACAGAACAGGACGCCATGCAGACACACGCCAGGGCAGCGGCATCGGTCTGGCGATCGTCAAAGAAATCGTAGATGCGCATGACGGGACAATAAGTGTGGAGAGCACGGTCGGAGTCGGTACCAGATTCATCATCGAGCTGCCGGCCACCGAATTGATGGGTAATTAGCGACTGAGCTGCATCGTACAGACGGCAAGCCCCGCCGGCTGCGCGCAAGCGTCCGGCGGGGCTTATCTCAGGGTAGACTATGAAGTTTGTTCGTCATGGATGATCGCCGCAAGCGCGTGATCCTGGCCGATCTTCTCAAACACAAGTCGGATGAGACTCCAGCCGTTGTCCTCGGCAACATAATACTCCACAAAGGCATATTGATCGGCTGGATAGACATCCAGCAGGTTCCCTATCGAATCCGCTTGCGTCTCATTCTCGGTCGGCTCAACGGACCCATAGTCCTTATCATAGACATATTGATCATGATAGTCGGGATAGGTCATCTCGATCGCATCAGCGCCGTTTTCGGCGGAGCGCCACGTGCGCACCTCGTCGTCTGACATCAGATCGGCTATGGCGTCTGCGTCGATCAACTGATCCGACTCGGGATCGATCGTACCGTGCGGCGAGAAGCGAACGCCTTTGTCCTTGTGCGCCCAGCTCGATACCTGATCCATGTTGCCGTTCTGGAGGGCTCTCAGCACGGTAGTGGACGCTTCCAAGGCGGTAGGCGGCAAGCCTTCGTCCCCCCAATCCGGTTCTTCTCCGGTTGGATCAGCTTCTTCAGATTCCGGATCTTGCATATTGTCAGTCGCGTTGCCGTTATTCTCCTCCGGCTGCTCCTGATTGACAGGCGGATCGACTGGCGCATTTGTCGCTCCGGTGTTCTGATTCGCCGGGGAATCGTTCTGTCCGCAGGCGGCAAGCATGGCTGACAAGATCAAGAGCGCAGCCCCGTGCTTTAGTTTTTTGATGTTCATAGTTCCCACTCCTTGTCTATTTGGTTATGGATTAGACAACGGGGCGGACCGAAGAGTTCCATTTTATTTAGACGTATGATCAAAAAGGGGCATTTCCTGATTTGTGATAACAAAGTGGTGAGGGTATAATCGCACATAACAGGTGTGTCAGGAGGAATGAAGATGAGGCGCATCAGAATAATGCTAGCGGGGCTAGGGGTGGTCGTAGTCCTTGGAGGCTGTGCAGGCAACGGCGGAACGCCGGCCCAAACCACCACGCCGCCAACCAACATGAATCAACCGTCCGGCGCTGAAGCCGAAGGGGAAAGCGAGAATGAGCCGCAGGCGGAGTGGGCAACTTACAGCAACGCCAGATTCGGCTTCACGTTGGACTACCCCGCGAGCTGGCATGCAGACGGGGAGTCAGATAACGGCGACGGTATCAGGCTGACGGACGGAGACGAGGCCGTTGTGTCGGCATACGCCTCCCATTATGATGAAGCTCTGGCGCCCAACTTGTCCGATTCTGTGCCGACGACACTGGATAACGACCGCGACGCCAATCTGTTCGTCACCGATGAGGCGCATGAGACTCATCTCAGAGTTGTCTTCATTCTGGATGACCGGATTCAGTACAATCTGGACTTCAAGCTGTCCACAGCCTATTATGAAGCGCATCAGGTCGAGATCGAGCGTGTGATCGCCAGTCTCGATTTCTTCGAAGGGCTGGATAGGTGAGCGCTTTCTAAAAGGGCAGGTACAGAAGGATTATTCGTTCTGAGCGATCATCTCGCGCATCCGCGAGATTGATTGCTTGCGCTGATCCTTGCTCATCGTGTTGAAGAGCCGGATGACCTCGAGCGTGTCGGGATTCATCTGCTCATCCCTGCTCGGCTCGCCGCCGATGATGTAGTCCAGCGAGACCTGGAAAAAAACCGACAGCTTGATCAGTGTGTCGTAGACAGGCTGTCGGTTATTAATCTCATAGTGGCTGTATGCAGAGCGAGTGATGCCGATATGCCTGGCGACTTCCTCCTGCGACAATTTCTTGCGTAACCGCAATTCTCTCAAACGATCTCCCATCGTCATGTCTATGGACTCCTTACCTACTGCGGAAATAGTGTAACTGAATCATAGGCCACCCGGTTTTGATTACTTTTAATTTATGATACAATTCGTATCATTGTCAAGTGTTGACTGATATTATTAAGATCGTTTCTTGGAAGGGAGGCTCTGCGGATGAAATTGACTTTTGTGTGCGACTGCGGCAATCAGGTAGCTTTTTTTGGGACGGGCATGCCGGATGAAGACCGACGGGAGATTATGGAACCGGAAGATGACGACAGATTGCAAGTGATGGTGCTGGATAGCGGCCTGGTGCTGACGTGCCGTTTTTGTAATCAGGGATACCGCCTGCAGGCTTAGTAGGATTGGTGAAAAAGTGCCGGAGAGGTGTGGATCGATTCTGTAGAAGAGCGAGGAGCGCAGATTAATGAAAGAATACGAATATGAACGATTGATTGACGGTCAGCTGTCCACGAACAAATACCGATATCCAGACGAAAAGCGGGATATTATATGCTCGACTGTGCTGCTTATCGGCCAAGGACTGCGAGTGCTTATTGATCCCGGCTGGCGAGAGGAGCTGCTGATGGCTCGCCTCAAGGAGGCTGATGTCGAGCCGGAGGACATTGATATCGTGTATGTGACGCATCTGCACCCAGACCATTATCGCAATATCCGGTTCTTTCCCGGTGCGCGTTGGCTTGCTTCTCAGAGAGAGTTGTCCAATTGGAAGGGGCGCATACCGGCGGTTGACGAAGACATTTTTGCGCAGCTTGCACCAGCAGAAGCGGAGATTGCCCCGGGCCTGCAAATCGTGCAGACTCCGGGCCATACGCTTGGTCATACATCGGTTCTGTTCCGGCATGCCGGCTCCGGGGGGCGTGTGCTCGTTGCGGCCGATGCGGTGCTGGCAAAAGAATATTACGCTTATGGCGAGGTGCATCCCATCTCGGAGGATCAGGAAGCTGCGAAACGAACGATTGATGAGGTCAAAAGGCTTGCGCCGGATGTCATCATTCCCGGACATGATGCCCCTTTTGCAGGCTGATATAAAGGCGCCAGCGGCAATGGGCAATGTACATGTTCCTAATCTTGACAACTTCATCCGCTATGTGGTATTATATTTTGAATGGAAGTTCAAATTCGTTTGAACGCCATACTTACTGCTTGCATTGAATAATCATGAGCGAACTTTGATATATATAGTGGATGGATATATAGTTGACCTGATTCTCACTGGCGCGGTCTTCGGAGCCGCAAGGATGGAAGAGAGGAAGGGCTTTCGTTGTTTTAGGTTTTTCAATGGTTTCGTACTAGGCTTTTGTAAAGGTTTATTGACGTTATTATTCAGCAAGTGGTCTCCGGCAGCAAATCCAGCTTCGGAGTGTCCGGATCCCCGTTCGGAATTTGGACAATGATAAGCAGGCCTCCCAGCCAAATCGTGCTGGGAGGCCTGCTTTATTGCATACTCATGAGCTGTGTCTGTATCGGAACTCAAATGGGAATCCTAGTTCCGTGCGCTACACGGGAGTAGACGAATCAGGTCCCTCAGGCAGACGTTCGCGGTTGCGAACCAGATAGACATACAATTTCCTGACCAGCACTTTGGCGATCATATAGACGGGGATGGCGATCATAATGCCGACGATGCCGCTGATCGTACCGGCGATCAGGATCGTCAGGATCGTCGTGACGGGATGGATATCCAGCTTGCGCCCGTAGATATGCGGACCGAGCAGATTGCTCTCGATGTTCTGGGCGATCAGGTTGATCAGCAGGACCCAGATGACGGTAGTCGGCGAATCGATAAAAGCGACGATGACGACGGGCACCATCCCGATGATCTGGCCGATGTAAGGAATCAGATTGACGATAGCCGCAAAGATCGCCAGGAGCAGCGAATAGCGCAGTCCTACCAGCAGGAAGCCGGCGTAGATCATCGCACCGAGCAGGAAGCAGAGCAAGACCCGCCCGAGGATAAATTCGCTGAGGATCCGGTCAATCTCCAGCAGCGTCTTGCGCGCTTCATATCGCCAGTGCCGCGGCAGGCTGCGGATCAGCTTGCGGCAGCCGGCCCGGTCCTGCTTCAGCATGTAATAGAGCAGGATCGGCACGGTACCGACGACGATGACGAACGTCGTGATGAATGAAACTGCGCCAGAGACATAATCGGAGACGTAGTTAACCGCGTCGGATAGATAATCCGTCATACGGTTGGTCATGGATGAATCATTGAGATTGACGCCTTGGAAAATCTCTTGGTTTTGAAGATAGTTGATCTGCTTTCTCACATCGTTGGCGAGCTGCGGCAGACTGTTGATGAAGTCCAAGGTCTGCTTTTGCAGCGTGGGCCAGACGAGAAAGAAAAATAGTACAAGCAATCCGGCCAGCACCGCGTAGATCAGCAGGATTGAGACGGCGCGCGGCACTTTCCACTTCTGCATCCTGCCAACGATCGGCCGCAGCAAATAGTAAAAGAAGATGGAAAACAGGATCGGCATCAAGACGATGTTGAATGCCAGCACCAGCGGCTCGAACAAAAACTGAACCTTCCACAGCAAATAAATGATGAGGAGGACCAGAATTATACTGATGCACGCTCGATAAAATGTTCCGACTTGCATCTTACGCCCTCCCATCCAACAGAAACGTATATAGAATAGTACGCCTCTCCAGCCTTATATCCAACTAATAACCTTATCTATACGAACCCAAACCAAAGGGAGCGATTCCTTAAAAAGGTAGACTTCCAGCGATTACTTTGTTATTATCAACGTGTATATTTCAGAACTATGTTTTATATTATAAAACAAATAGTTTGTAAGCGCTGTGAATGACAATCTTTTATAAGCGAAGGAGAGATATCGGTGAGAATTATACGGTACCGCAATGGAGAGAAAGTGCAATTGGCTGCTATTACGGATGAAGACGCGTTGTATCCCCTGTCCGATCCCGATTTTATGTCATTTGTAGGCAGAGCAGAGAAGGAGGGGACGACGCCCCTTGAAGCTGTCAAGCAGTTGATTCAAACCTCCCAGCCGCTGCAGGCCGAGTGGCAGAGTCTGGACCTGCTGACGCCGATCGATGCGCCTGAGGTATGGGCTGCCGGTGTCACCTACCAGCGCAGCAGAGAAGCGAGGAACTATGAAGCGACAGGCGGCAAGCTCGATGCCTCAACGTTCTACGACAAAGTATATGACGCTGAACGCCCGGAGTTGTTCATGAAGTCGACCGCAGCCCGGACGGTCGGTCCAGGGGAAGAGGTCTGCTTGCGCAACGACTCCAAATGGCAGGTGCCCGAGCCTGAGCTTGGCCTAGTACTGGACAGCCACGGAACCATCGTGGGATATACTGTAGGCAATGATATGAGCTGCCGCGATATCGAAGGCGAGAACCCACTCTATCTGCCGCAGGCGAAAGTGTGGAAGAAATCTTGCTCGATCGGTCCGGCGATCCGCCTCGCGGAGGCCATGACAGATCCGTATCAGCTGCAGATCAGCTGCCGGATCTTCCGGGGCGGCGAGAAGGTTGTCGACGAATCGGCGAGTACCGGCCAGTTGAAACGCAAGCTGGAAGAGCTGGCCGCATATCTGCATCGGGATAACGTGGTTTTCGACGGTACGGTTCTGCTTACAGGCACGTGCATCGTCCCGCCAAACCAATTTACGCTGGATGCGGATGATGTGATCGAGATTGAGATTACATCGATCGGAACTCTGGTTAATACGGCCAAATGGGCTTAGATCAGTTCATATAGAAAGGAAGATGAATCATGGCAAACGAAAACACGCCGACTTATGGTAACTTTATTAATGGGGAGTGGATCACTCCAGAGAGCGGAACACAGAAGAGCATCAACCCGGCAAACCGGCATGAGGTCGTGGGTCTGATCCCGAACTCTTCAAAGGCGGATCTTGATGCGGCAGCTGCAGCGGCCAAATCCGCACAGCGGGCATGGCGCAAGCTGGCAGGGTCGCAGCGCGGGGCGCTGCTGTTCAAGGCGGCAGATATTCTCGAAAGCCGTACAGACGAAATTGGCGAGACCATGACGCGCGAGATGGGGAAAACGTTGCCGGAGGCCAAAGGTGAGACTGCACGAGGCGTAGCGATTCTTCGTTATTATGCCGGGGAAGGCATGCGCAAAGTCGGCGATGTGATCCCTGCAACGGATGCCGAAGCACTCATGTACACGACTCGTGCGCCGCTCGGTACGGTAGGCGTCATCTCCCCATGGAACTTCCCGGTAGCGATCCCGATCTGGAAGATAGCGCCGGCTCTCATCTATGGCAATACAGTCGTATGGAAGCCAGCCACGGAAACTTCGGTAACTGCGGCAAAAGTTGCCCGGTGCTTTCAAGACGCCGGTTTCCCTCCGGGCGTGCTGAACATGGTCGTAGGCAGTGGGTCGGTCATCGGGCAGGGGATCGCCGAGCATCCGGATATCAACGGCATCACCTTCACCGGTTCAAATGCGGTGGGCAAGCAGGTTGGTCAGGCTGCACTGGCTCGCGGCGCCAAGTATCAGCTGGAGATGGGCGGCAAGAACCCGATCATCATCGCCGAGGATGCCGATCTCGAGCTCGCTGTGGATGCGACGATCAGCGGCGGCTTGAAATCGACGGGCCAGAAATGCACGGCCACCAGCCGGGTTATCGTGGTCAAGGGAATCTATGATGCGTTCAAAGCAAGACTGCTCGAGAAAGTCGCGGCGCTGAAGGTCGGCGACGGTCTGGCAGCAGATACATGGCTCGGGCCGTGCGCGAATGAAAAACAGATGGAAACGGTGTTGTCTTATGTGAAAAAAGGGGTAGAAGAAGGCGCGGCGCTGCTGCAGGGCGGCGAACGGCTGGAGCAAGGCGAATTGTCCGATGGGTTTTATGTGACGCCTGCGATCTTCGAAGGCGTGACCTCCCGCATGGCCATCGCCCAAGAGGAGATCTTTGGCCCTGTGCTGGCGCTGATCGAAGCCAGAGATATCGACGAAGCGATCGAGCTCGCCAACGATACCGAATATGGGCTGAGTGCATCCATCTATACACAAAACATCGGAAATGTGCTCTCCTTTGTCCAGGATATGGATGCCGGTCTGGTACGGGTCAACGCCGAGACGGCAGGTGTCGAGCTGCAAGCGCCGTTCGGCGGGATGAAGCAGTCCAGCTCGCACTCCAGAGAACAGGGACAGGCGGCGATCGAATTCTATACCTCTATCAAAACGGTATTCATCAAGCCTTAAGTCATAATCAAGAGAGGATGGGGCAGGCATGAATGCTGGATGGACAAAGATAATGGGTGAACCTGAAAAGCAAGACTATTTTAATATCTATACCCATGCGCCAGGGCCGAGCGGCTCGCTGCCGCTCACCCCGGAGATGCTCACGAACGCCCCGAGCGGCGATCTATTCGGGCTGTCGCAAAATGTAGGCATGGGCTGGGACCCCGGCAAGCTGCTGGGAGAGCAAGTGCTGATCCTGGGCACGCAAGGCGGCATCCGCGACGAGGACGGCCGTCCCATCGCGCTCGGCTACCATACGGGTCATTGGGAAGTCGGTCTGCTCATGAAAGCCGCAGCGGAGGAGATCAGCAGCAGTGGCGGCATCCCGTTCGCAGGCTTCGTCAGCGATCCGTGCGACGGGCGCTCCCAGGGAACGCCGGGAATGTTCGACTCGCTGCCTTACCGCAATGACGCCGCGATGGTGCTGCGGCGGCTCATCCGCTCGCTGCCCCTGCGTTCGGCTGTCCTGGGCGTGGGCACTTGCGACAAAGGGCTGCCGGCGATGATGATCGCGCTGGCGGGGATGACAGGACTGCCTGGTGTTATCGTTCCCGGCGGCGTGACGCTGCCGCCGACGAATGGCGAGGATGCCGGCAAGATCCAGACGATCGGCGCGCGTTATACGAACGGGGAGCTGTCCCTGGAAGAAGCTGCGGATCTGGGGTGCCGGGCTTGCGCGACGCCGGGCGGCGGCTGTCAGTTCCTCGGTACGGCAGGCACAGCCCAGGTCGTAGCGGAAGCGCTGGGGATGACAGTGCCGCATGCCGCGCTGGCGCCCTCCGGTCAGCCGGTCTGGGAGGAGATGGCGCGGCAATCCGCGCGAGCGGCGATGCAGATGTCAAAGAGCGGGCTGACGACCGGGCAGATCATTACCGATCAGGCGATCCGCAATGCGATGGCCGTACATGCCGCATTTGGCGGCTCGACCAATCTGCTGCTGCATATTCCCGCCATCGCCCATGCGGCAGGCAGGAAGATGCCCACCGTGGCGGACTGGGCAGAGGTCAACCGTCAGGTACCGCGCCTGGTGAGCGTCCTGCCGAACGGGCCGGAGCCGCATCCTACCGTTAGGGCTTTTCTGGCGGGAGGCGTCCCGGAGGTTATGCTGCATATGAGGCGGCTGGGGGTGCTGGAAGAGACAGCGCTTACGGTGACAGGCCATACGATCGGCGAGACGCTGGACTGGTGGGAGAGCTCCGAGCGGCGCCATCGGATGCGCAAGCATCTGGAGGAGCAGGAAGGCATTGATCCCGACCGGATCATCTATAGTCCGGAGCGCGCACGCCAGGCCGGATTGACTTCTACGGTCACCTTCCCGGTAGGCAATATCTCACCCGAGGGCTCGGTCATCAAATCTACAGCGATCGATCCCTCGATGGTGGGCGAGGACGGCGTGTACCGTCATATCGGGAGAGCGAAGATATTCACCACCGAGAAAGACGCGATACGTGCAATCAAAACGAAAGGCATCGCTGCCGGAGATGTCCTGGTGCTGATCGGACGCGGACCGTCCGGTACAGGGATGGAGGAGACGTATCAGCTGACATCCGCACTCAAGCATCTATCCTATGGCAAACAAGTATCGTTGCTGACCGACGCTCGATTCTCTGGCGTTTCGACAGGCGCCTGTATCGGCCACATCGGTCCCGAAGCGCTGGCTGGCGGTCCGGTGGGTAAGCTCCGAGACGGCGATTGGATCGATATCCGAATCGATCTGCTGAAGCTGGAGGGCCGCGTCGATATGGTCGGCAGCGGAGATCAGCCGGCTGACGCTGCGCAAGGGAGTCTGGAGCTCGCCTTGCGAACGCCCCATCCGGGCCTGGCCAAGGATCCAGAGCTGCCGGACGATACGAGGCTCTGGGCCGCGCTGCAGGCCGCGAGCGGCGGCACCTGGAGAGGCTGCGTATACGATGTGGACCGGATCGTCAGGTTGTTGGAAGCTGGGATGCGTACCCCCGAGGGACAGACGATAATGAGCGGCCTATCAGAGCCGGGAGGAGTGACACGGACATGATTCAAAACCCGATCTTGCGGGGGTTTCACCCCGATCCATCGATTGTTCGCGTGAACGACGATTATTATATAGCCACCTCAACTTTCGAATGGTATCCCGGTGTGCTGATCCATCATTCCAAGGATCTGGTCAACTGGCGGCCGTTGACGTACGCGCTTACACGCAGCTCCCTTATCCATCTGGCGGGCACGATCGACTCAGGCGGCGTATGGGCGCCTTGTCTGAGCTACCACGACGGCACATTCTACTTGATCTATACCGACGTGAAGAGCCGCATGGGCAAATTCAAGGATACCCATAATTATCTGGTGACGGCCAGCGACATCATGGGTCCTTGGTCCGAGCCGATTTACTTGAACAGCAGCGGCTTTGACCCGTCTCTGTTCCATGATGAGGACGGCCGCAAGTGGATCCTCAATATGAGGTGGGACCATCGCCAGGGCAACCATCCGTTCGGCGGCATCCTGCTGCAGGAATACTCCCCCGAGGAGGGTAAGCTCGTCGGCCCCGTACGCAACATCTTCAGCGGCACGAAGAGCGGACTGACGGAAGGGCCGCATATCTACAAACGGAACGGATATTACTATCTGCTGACCGCTGAGGGCGGCACCCGTTATGACCATCAGGTGACGATGGCACGCTCGCGAAGCATCGAAGGTCCGTACGAGGTCGATCCCGAGGGTCCGGTCCTGACCTCCTCGGGCAAGCCGGAGCTGGCGCTGCAAAAGGCCGGTCATGCCGATCTGGTGGAGACGCAGACCGGCGAGTGGTACATGGTTCACCTGGTTGGGCGCCCGGTCAAGGACAATCTCTGCATGCTCGGCAGAGAGACGGCCATCCAGCGCTGCCATTGGACAGAAGACGGCTGGCTGCGCGTGGACGGCGAGGGCGCATCGCCGCAGGTTGAAGTGCAGCCGCCTCAGCTGCCGCTCCATCCGTTTCCGGAGCAGCCGGATACCGATGATTTCGACCGACCGGAGCTGGGACTCCAGTGGAATACGCTGCGGATCCCGGCCTCTCCCGACTGGCTGTCGCTGACCGAACGCCCCGGACATCTGCGGCTGTACGGACAAGAATCGCCGATCTCCATCAACCGGCAGAGCATCGTTGCCCGCAGGCAGCAATCGATGTATTGCGAAGCGGAGACGAAGGTGGACTTCGCTCCGGCGCATTACCCTCAGATGGCTGGTCTGATCCTGTACTATGATACCAAGGACTATGTCTACCTGCGGATCAGCAGGGATGACGAGCTGGGGCGGTGCCTGAACATCTTCCACTCGGTGAATGGCAATTGCGAGGAAGTGATGGATCGGGAGGTTTCCCTTTCCGAGCAGGGCGCTTGCCGGTTGAAAGTCGTGATCCGGCGTCATCTCGCGCAATTCTATTATGCGGAGGACGGAGCGGCTGACTGGTCGGCCATCGGTCCGGAGCTGGATGTCAGCCATCTTAGCGATGAGGCGGAATATATCCGCTTTACGGGCAATTATATCGGCGTCTGCGTGCAGGACACGAGCGGCACGCGTTTGCACGCCGATTTCGATTATTTCCGTTATACCGAGCTGTGAATGTGCAGCGTGCAGCATCCTAATTCATCCTCACAGAGCAAAGGCGGCAGAGCGCAGGAGGCGCACTGCTGCCTTTTGCATTGAGCCCTGACCAGACGTACATTTGATTCTACCCTATGTTTATATTAAGCTTGAATAAGAAGCGTGATCGCCGGCATCGGCCGGCCTTCTAAGACAATCGCCTTACTACTAAGATCCAGGTTAGGATGGGACAATCATGATGATGAATGGATTGCAGATGGAGCAGCTCAAGACGATACGCAACGAATTGACTCGTTTTATGATGATGTACAAGTTCGCACTTGATGCTATGGAAACCCGTGTAGAGATTCTTAAGGAAGAATTTCATCTGCTGCACGACTATAATCCGATCGAGCATACGAAGAGCCGGGTGAAGTCGCCGGAGAGCATTATCAAGAAGCTGTATCGCAAAGGATTCGATATCTCGCTGCCTAGCATTAAGGAGAACATCAAAGATATCGCCGGCTTCCGCATCACCTGCTCGTTCATCTCCGATATTTACCGCATCCACGACATGCTGAAGAGCCAGCACGATCTGATCATTCTCGAGACCAAGGACTATATCCAGAATCCGAAGCCCAATGGCTATCAAAGCATGCATATGCTGGTCGAGGTGCCGGTGTTCATGTCCGATCGTCAGGAGAGAGTATGTATCGAAATCCAGATTCGGACAATTGCCATGGATTTCTGGGCCAGCCTCGAACACAAGATTTATTACAAATACAATGCATCCGTACCGCCTTCCCTGCTCGCTGAATTAAAGGAAGCTGCCGACTCGGCCGCCAAGCTCGACTTGAAGATGGAGCGGCTGCACAAAGAGGTCGAAGTGATCAAGGAAGCTCATGAGATTATCAAAGAGGATGAGCTGAAGCAGATCATTATCAATAAACAGCAGTTCACGCTGCCAGCGGCGCTGCTGGAGCTCCTGACTGACGGCAAGGGTTGAAAGCAGGCCTATCGTCCTACTCGCGCCACATCTTCCAGTGAAAATATTAGGTGTACAGACTGTCGAATCTTGGACTAACAATGATTACCATTAGAGTGTAAGGAATTTTGAATAACCTCAGGAGGCGGCGGGGATGTCGGAGATCAAACTATCCATACCTTATGATGAGTATGAAGCAGGCGTTTCGATGGCTGACAAGCTGGAGGAGCTCGCTGGTTCGCCTGAGAGCCGCAATCTGACCAGCTTGATCATCGGTGATTGGGGCGGCGCCTATGAGAATGATTCGAGCATTGTTGTCGAGACGTTGGTGCGGTTTAAAGATGCGTTTCCGTCGCTGCGCAAGCTGTTTATCGGGGATATGAGCTTTGAAGAATGCGAGATCTCCTGGATTATGCAATCCAATATGGCGCCGCTGCTGGAAGCCTTTCCGGAGCTGCAGTCGTTCACCGTCCAGGGCGGTACGGAACTTTCCTTCGAGCCGCTCGTCCATGACAAACTGGAGGAGCTGATCGTCATCACCGGCGGTCTCAGCAGTGCGGCGATCGGTCAGATCGCTGCCGGCCGGCTGCCCAACCTGCGCAAGCTGGAGCTATATCTTGGCGTGGATGACTACGGATTCGACGGAGGATTGGACGACGTCCTGCCATTTATGGAGACCGGCCGCTTCCCCGAGCTGACATACCTCGGGCTCAAGAACAGCGAGATCCAGGATGATATCGCTATCGCCATCTCGGATGCGCCGGTCCTGCTCCAGCTGCAGACGCTCGATCTGTCACTCGGCGCGTTGACGGACAAAGGCGCCGAAGCGCTGATCGGCAGCGCCGGTGTTCGCCGATTGGACAAGCTGGACTTGAAGTACCATTACATGTCGGATGAGATGATCCAGCGTTGGCAGGCGACCGGGATGAATGTCGATGTCTCGGACAAGCAGGAAGATGAAGACGGAGACTACCGTTTTCCTTCCATTACCGAATAACCGTGAGATCGATGCTGCTGATCGGCAATCATGGCAACCGCCGTACCGAGGCACTGCAGGCCGCGCGGCGGAAGCTGGGGCTGGCACCGGCAGCGTTAGCTTCCTATGAGGAGCTGCTAAGCGGGAAGCTGTCATTGACCGAGTTGGCTGAGCGCGGCGTGTCGCCATCGCTCCTGCGGCTTGACTCACCCGGTGAGCTGTTCACAGTGGAGCGCGGGCTGATCGCCCTCGGAGCTCCAGATGCGGTGGCGGATCCAGAAGCGGACCGGCTGCTGTGGAGCGGGAGTACTCGGGAAGGCGGCTCTGTGGCACAACCGCTCTCGGCAGCTGCAGCGGCACAGCTGGAGGAGCAGCGGGGACAGATCGTGCACCCCTCCCAGTGGTTCCGAGGATTCGCACGGCTGCTGGCCCGCCTGGAGCAGGAAGCTGCCGCACTCTGGCCGCACGCTGATTGGGTACACCCGCCTGCAGCTGTAGTCGCGATGTTCGACAAGCGCCGCAGTCACGAGCTGCTGGCGGCGGGAGGCACGCTGGTCCCGCCCCGTCTGGCGCCGCCCGATGCGTTGATAAGCTATGAGGGCGTCCGCGAGACGATGATCCATGCGCGGATGCACCGGATCTTCCTCAAGCTGGCATGCGGCTCGGGAGCGAGCGGTGTGCTTGCCTACCAGGTGAATCCGGTCAGTGGCGCCGAGATCGTGATGACGACGCTCGCAGTCGAGAACTATGTGACGCGCCCGCCAATCTATTACAACTCGAGCAAGCTGAGACGATATACAGAGCCCCGTCTGATTCGCCAGCTGATCAACTGGCTGCTGCGCCACGGCGCCCACGCAGAGCAATGGATTGCCAAAGCGGCGGCGGGCGATGGCGTATATGACATCCGCCAGCTCGTCGTTGAAGGCAGAGCTTGCCACAGCATCGCCAGGGTAAGCCGGACGCCGATTACCAATCTGCACCTGCGCAACCAGCGGATGAGTCTGGATGAGCTGGAGCTGGCGGAAGCGGCCCGCCTTGAGGTGGCACGCTGCGCCGAGCGGGCGCTCAGCCTCTATCCCGGCGTACGGTCGGCTGGCATCGATGTGCTGGTCAGCCGGTCAGAGAAGGTGTATGTGCTCGAGGTCAATCCGTTCGGCGATCTGCTATACCGCGTGTTTCATCAAGGTGCAGACCCGTACGAATGGCAGCTGCTCTGCTATAGAGATCAGTTAGCGGCGAGAGGGGAGAGCGGGGCATGCCCGACATGAATCAGATCGTCGGCAGGCACGATCTGCTGATGATTACGCTGGATACGCTTCGTTATGATGCGGCAGTGCTGGAGGAAGCCCATTGTCCCCATCTGTGCGGCAGTGGGGGCTGGGAGAAGCGGCATACGCCGGGGAGCTTCACCTATGCCGCGCATCATGCGTTTTTTGGCGGCTTCCTGCCGACGCCTGCGACGACGGACAAGTCTACGCATATCCGGCTTTTTCATTCCAAGCATACCGGGCTGAAGACACACCCCGATACTTGGCTATTTGATACGCCGGATATGGTCTCTGGCTTGCAGCAGGAGGGCTACCGGACGATTTGTATCGGCGGGGTGATCTTTTTCACCAAAAAAGTGGCGCTCGCCAAGGTGCTTCCCGGTTATTTCCAGGAGAGCTACTGGCGGATGACCTTTGGCGTGACCAATCCCCGCTCGACGGAGCATCAGGTCAATCATGCGATCAGGCTGCTGGACCGCACGGAGGAAGATCAAAAGCTGTTTTTATTCCTCAACGTGTCGGCGATCCACGGCCCCAACCATTATTTTGTCCCTGGAGCCAAGCAGGATTCCGTGGACACCCAACGCGCTGCGCTGCGATATGTAGACGGGGAGCTGGGACGGTTGTTCGCCAGACTGCGGCAGCGGCAGCGGCCGGTATTCTGCATGGTGTTCTCCGATCACGGGACGGCCTATGGCGAAGACGGCTACCAGGGGCATCGGCTGGCCCATGAGGTGGTATGGGAGGTCCCTTACCGCGAATTCATTTTATAAATATTGTGAACCTCTATATCTATACAGAAAGGCTGTGCATGCCGCATGAGATCAAACGCGAACAGCAGCGCGGCTTCTGAATCGAGGACGTTTATGACCGGCTGGAAGGAGAAGCTGCAAGCCGATCCTTACCGGTCCTATTTGTATTCGTATCCCCACAAGACCGCTTACCGCCAGCTGGAGCCGCCCCTGCCGTTGGAGTCCTTGTGGGCAGCTGAGCCCGCCGATACTTACTTCCTGTACATGCACGTTCCTTTTTGCGCCGCCAGATGCGGCTTTTGCAATCTATTCACGCTGCCGGACGCCAGAAGCTCGGTACACGAACAGTATATCGATGCCCTCGAGCGTCAGGCTCGCCAGTGGGCGCCGTTCACCTGCAGCAAGCCGTTTGCCCGTTTCGCGATCGGCGGCGGCACGCCGACGCTGCTGGCGCCGGATCAGCTGGCCCGGTTGTTCTCCATCGCCGAAGACGTCATGGGGCTCGATCCGGAGCAAGCCTCGATCTCGGTTGAGACATCGCCGGATACGGTGACGAAGGAACGGCTGGATGTTCTCCGCTCCCATCGGGTGGACCGTGTCAGCATGGGCATCCAGAGCTTTGTCGAGGCGGAGGCTAACGCTGTCTATCGCCCGCAGAAGCCGGCCGAGGTCGAGCGAGCGCTAACGCTGCTGCAAGCGTACCGCTTCCCTATCCTTAACCTCGATCTCATCTACGGACTGCCGGAGCAGACGCTGCAATCATGGCTCTACTCGCTGGAGAGGGCGATCTCCTATGAGCCGCAGGAGCTTTTCATCTACCCGCTTTATACAAGAGAGCATACGATCGTCAAACCCGGCGACGTGGAGCGGGGCGGCGACGATATCCGGATGGCTTGCTATGAAGCGGCCAGGGACAGGCTGCGCTCTGCCGGTTATGTCCAGTACTCGATGCGCCGTTTTGCCAGACCGGATGCGGGCGGAGGGAAGGTCCTGCTGCCGTATGGCTGCCAGGAGGAGGGGATGGTGGGCCTTGGCTGCGGAGCCCGCTCCTACACCCGCGAAGTCCATTATGCTTCGCCGTATGGTGTCAGCCGCCGGGCCACGGCAAGCATTATCGCAGATTATGTCCATGCAGAGGATCACCGATTTGCTGAATACGGCATCGTACTCACACCAGCCGAGCAGAGACGCCGGTATATCTTGAAGGCAATACTGCATGCAGAGGGGTTGGAGCTCGCTGGCTATCACGAGCGTTTTGGCAGCGAGGCGCTGCAGACCCATGCCGAGCTGGAGATGCTGCTGCACACCGGTCTTGCCAGGGTGGAGGGCGGGGTCTACCGTCTGACTGAAGAAGGCATGGCCTACTCCGATGCGATAGGCGATTGGCTCATCTCATCCGATGTCAGGGAGCGGATGGAGGCGTATGAGCTGCGATGAGAGCGACCTTATACTATCGGGGCAAGCTGGCTTCCTGCAATTACGGCTGTCCCTACTGTCCGTTCAGCAAACGGGTGGATGATGCCGTTGTCCTGTCCCGGGACAGGGAGCAGTTGGAGACGTTTATCGACTGGACCGGCGAGCAGGCAGCCGCAGGCCACATGCTATCTATCTTCTTCAACCCGTACGGCGAAGCGCTGATCCACCGCTGGTACCGGGAGGGGATCGTCCGCCTCAGCCGGATGCAGCATACCCAGCGAATCGCGATCCAGACCAATCTGTCGGCCAAGCTCGGCTGGACGGAGCAGCTCACGCCCGGCAAGCTGTCGATCTGGGCTACCTATCATCCCGGCGAGGTGACAGAGTCCGCGTTTCTGGCGCGCTGCAGCGAGCTGATCGAGCGTGGCATTCCTTTTAGCGTAGGGACGGTAGGGGTGCGCGAGGCGTTCGGCGCGATCGCTTCGATGCGCAGTGCGCTGCCTGATCAGGTGTACATGTGGATCAATGCGTTCAAGGACAAGCCGGACTATTACACTCCCGAGGAAACTGAATGGCTTAGCAAGCTTGATCCGTTATTCATGTACAATTTGCAGGATTACGATAGCAAGGATCAATACTGCCGAGCAGGCGATGAGGTGTTCTACGTGCAGGGCGACGGCCGCGTCAAGCGATGCTACAAGGACCGGCAGGTGATCGGCCATTTGTACCGGGATGGGCTGGAGAAGCTGGCATCGCCCCGGCTGTGCCGGATGCAGAGCTGCGACTGCTACATCGGGTATATCCATCTGCCCGGTGCGCTGCCGGACGGGCTGTATGGCTCGCGGGCGCTGGAGCGGATCGCGGCCGGAGTGCGGGTGTGAGGTGGAACCGGCGCGCTTAGCTGAGACCGGAAATTCGTGTTCGATTCAATACAGTTGTGTTTTATTGTGTCTGCTGTCGTCTGACCGCATGCAGCTTGTTGCATGCGGTTCCTTGCTGTCCGGAGATTCCGCTGTCGCCATTGTCGATCTGCCGGGACGGGCCGACATGACGGGACATACCCTGTAAGAACCAAACGGCGAAGGAGTGAGCGGCCATCCGACGTTCACGGATCAAAACGTACAAGGTGAAGGCGGGTAAAAACTTGTATATCGTACTCAAGATCCAGCAGCTCGCAAATGCCAAAGCGCAGACGGGCAATGTGCTGGCCAGCAATGCGGTCAATGTACAGATCTACAAACAAAAATGAAAACAGCGGCAAGGTAATACAAAAAAAGTGGGAAGAGGATGAGAGGTATGGCAAAGCAAAGAAAACGCGGCGGAAAGCATAGTCTTCAAACCAACATTGTCGGTTCGGACAGCAGCAACACACGCTTCCGGGCCAAGCAAAGCGCCCGGGCGACAGTCGGGCAGGGAGGCAATGCCTTTGCCATTAACAGCAATGAGCTCGGCGTCATCCGGGTGCGGGCGGGGCAGCAGCAGTAAGCGCACAGACACGTAAATATTAAGCGTGCTCCAAACGCTGGGTGAAAGCATTTGGAGCGCGTCGCTTCATCTGAAAGATGTTGTCTATATCCGAAAATATAAATGAGAAGAATTATCATTCTCAAAAATCCCTTGACTTTGTGACAAGTTCACCATACATTTGTATACATAAATGATGCTAAAGTAGAGAGCCGAACCGGCTGACAGATGTGGAGAGTGATTATTCGTGTTGCGTCGCTTTTTTGCGTATTACAAGCCCTATAAAGGGTTGTTTTTCCTCGATTTTTCTTGTGCGATTATTGCCGGTTTGCTGGAATTGGCATTTCCGCTGGCGGTGAGGTCCTTCACTGAGGATTTGCTTCCAAGCGGAGATATGTCGATGATTATCTGGGCTTGTGTGGGACTGTTGGCGATTTATACATTGAATATGGTTCTTAATTACGTGGTCACGTATTGGGGTCACATGCTCGGCATCAATATCGAAACCGATATGCGGAGCAATCTGTTCAGCCATATCCAGAAGCTGTCGTTCCGCTTCTTCGACAATTACAAGACCGGTCACCTGATTGGCCGCATGACCAATGATCTGAACGATATCGGCGAGGTGGCGCATCACGGCCCGGAAGATGTATTCATCGCCATTATGACGCTGATCGGAGCCTTCTCCCTGATGGCCTACATCAACCTGGAGCTGGCGCTGATCACCTTCATCATCATCCCGGTCATGGCCTGGCTGATCATCGTCTTCGGCGGCAAGATGACCAAGACGTACCAGCGGCTGTTCGGCAATGTCGGCAGTTTCAATGCCCGTATCGAAGAAAATGTCGGCGGCATCCGTGTCGTGCAGTCGTTCGCTAACGAAGCGCATGAGAAAGAACTGTTCGCTGTAGACAACCAGAACTTCCGCACAACAAAATTGATGGCGTACAAAACCATGGCCAAGAGCATCTCGATCAACTATATGATGATGCGTCTGGTGACGATCTTCGTACTGGTAGCTGGTGCGTGGTTCTTCGTCGATGGCCGGATCCAACTGGGTGACTTCCTGGCCTTCATCCTGCTCTCCAACATCTTCTTCCGGCCGATCGAGAAGATCAATGCCGTCATCGAGAGCTACCCGAAGGGCATCGCGGGCTTCCGCCGCTATGTGGAGATCATGGATACCGAGCCGGATATTGCGGATCGTCCGGATGCAGTCACGGTAGAGAAGGTACAGGGGGATATCCGCTTCGAGAACGTCAGCTTCGGTTACGAGCAAGGGCGGACGATCCTAAATGGAATCGACCTGTCGATACGCAGGGGCGAGACGGTTGCTTTCGTCGGACCGTCCGGCGCAGGCAAGACGACGATCTGCAGCCTGCTGCCGCGCTTCTACGAGGTGAACGAAGGCAGGATCACGATCGACGGCATGGATATCCGTGATATCAAGCTGAATTCGCTGCGCAAGCATATCGGCATCGTCCAACAGGATGTCTTCCTGTTCTCCGGCTCGATCCGGGAGAACATCGCCTATGGTCAGCTGGACGCCACAGATGAGCAGATCTGGGATGCGGCCAGACGGGCCTCGCTGGCCGATATGATAGCGGGCATGCCGGAGGGGATGGATACGATCATCGGCGAGCGCGGGGTCAAACTCTCCGGCGGCCAGAAGCAGCGGATGTCGATCGCCAGGATGTTCCTGAAGAATCCGCCGATCCTCATCCTTGATGAGGCGACTTCCGCACTCGACACCGAGACCGAGGCGCTCATCCAGCAGTCTCTGGCCGAGCTGGCGATCGGACGTACGACACTGGTCATCGCCCACCGGCTGACGACGATCAAGAACGCCGACCGGATCATCGTGGTCGATGAGAACGGGATCGCCGAGCAGGGCAGTCACCGCGAGCTCGTCGCTTCGGGCGGCATCTACAGTCGTCTGCATGACGCACAATACACGTCCTGAGCTTTCATGCGAACCGTAACCCAGACCGCTTCTCCCAACAGGGGGAGGCGGTCTTTGGATTGTCACCGTGCTTAAGGCAAGATAGGGGGTTAGGTTTGACAATTAATTATCCTAATGTTAGGATATATTTATCCTTAATTAAGGATAAATGGTATGAACGGAGAAACCAGTTTACGAACAACCGAGGGCAACTCATCAATCCATGCGAGGAGGACTACGTTATGAAAGCAAGGATAATCAAACCACAGGATCAAGCAAAGGGTACGTTTGACGGCGGTAAAATCACCGAACAGAAACCAATTGGCTTCTCTGGAGAAGGCTCCGTGATCGACCGGCTCGGACCTTTATTCTATTGGGCGTGGGCTCATGCAGAGGGTCCTGCGGAGATTGGATTGCATCCTCATAAAGGCTTTGAGATCATCACGTATGTCATCCAGGGCAGCGGTCATCACCGAGACACAATGGGAACTTCAAGCATGGTAGAGGAGGGTGGCGCCCAGCTGATGCAGACGGGTTCGGGCGTGTCGCATGCGGAAGCAATCAAAGAACCGTCGGAACTATTTCAGATCTGGCTGGAGCCCAATCTGATCGAAGCAGTGAAACGAACGCCTTCCTATTCCCAGTACGATTCCAGCGACTTCTCCAGCGATCATCGGCATGGGAGTTTGATTAAAAACGTCTTAGGAAACGGATCACCCATGAAAATCGAGACAGATGCTCAGATGTGGGATATTACAATTGAAGATGGAGCGACCTATTCGCATCGGCTTTCGCCGAACCGGGCGCTGGCCGGCCTTGCTATCAGAGGCAACGGGTCATTGGAGATCGTTGACGAATCAACATATGCGTTCCAGCACAAAGACTTTTTTATCGTACAAGCTGAAGCTGGCGGAGAACTGGAGATACGGGCGGAAGAAGGGGAAGTGAGACTGTTTCTAATCGAAGTGCCGTTGGAGGTTGAGTACGCGTTATATAGAAAATAATAACGCACCGATGAGAAGGGGCAACGCACCGTTAGTTTTCGTACTAGCAGGACTCTCCACTCCGTAGACACACAACAGACCGCGCTTCGGCATCAGCCGGAGCGCGGTCTGTTGTCAACCGCTCAATCTGTAATATTACGGGTGTAATATTCGATGATATCCTTGCGGCGGATAATGCCCAGGAATACCCCTTTGTCGTCGGTAACAGGGACGAAGTTCTGGTCCGCGGCAAGCGTCAGCATATCCTCCATATGCGCGTCGATTACGACGGATTCGTTGAAGACGCGCTTCCTCATATCGCACACCGGCACCTGTTCCATCGTTTCGAATGTCAGTCCGGGCGTAGCCTTCATCTTCCAGAGCAGATCACCTTCGGAGAGCGTACCGATGTACTTGCCCTCGTCATCGATGATAGGGAGGGCGGTATAATTATGATGTTCCAATTTATGCATGGCCGAAGCCATGGACTCTGAGGCCAGCACATAGACGACCTTTTCTTTGGGCAGCAAAAAAGATGAGATCTGCATGATATCCACTCCTTTTCGAAAAAAGACGCCCGATTGGGCCCTACTCTCTATTAAAACATAATGAGCAGGGGAAAGGAAGGGAAGCAGGCGGCAGACAAGAGCTTTCCCTGAGTCATCCGGCCGTGCAACGGGTAAAAAACTCTGCTTGGGATAAATTCCCGGCAATGAGGCACATTATGCTGGAGACCAGTGATGAGGTGACATGAAATGGACAACCCAACAGTATTGCCGCAATTCCCGGAATCGTATTGGACGGCTTCGACCGATATCCCCACTTTCAGTACGCTGGATCGCGATCTGCAGACGGATGTCGTCGTCGTGGGCGGGGGCATCACCGGTGTGACAGCTGCTTATCTGCTTGCCCGCGAGGGTGTGAAGGTCGTATTGATCGATGGAGGCAGGCTGCTGAACGGTACAACCGCTCATACAACCGCGAAAGTAACGGCGCAGCATGATCTCATCTATGATGAGCTGATCCGTTCAGAAGGGGAAGAGAAGGCCAAGCTTTTCTATCAGTCGCAGCAGGAAGCGCTTGACTTTGTTAGATCTATAGTGGAGACGGAAGACATCCAGTGCGGATGGGAAAACCACGATGCTTATGTCTATACAAACAGCGAATCGCAGTTAAGCAAGCTTCAGGACGAATACGAGGCTTACCAAAAGCTCGGCATTCCGGGATCCTTTGTGAATGATATCCCGCTGGATGTGGATGCGCTGGGTGCCGTCGTGATGCATCATCAGGCGCAGTTCCATCCCTTAGCATATTTGAAAGGATTGCTGCGTGCGTTCACTGAGCTTGGCGGCCAGGTGTATGAAGAGACTACTGCATCTGATCTGGAGCATAACGAGTCGCCAGCTGTGATGACGGCCGCCGGGCACCGGATTGATGCCAAGCATGTCATCCAGGCCACTCATTTTCCTTATCATGACAGCCTGGGCTTCTACTTTGCCCGGATGCATGCAGAGCGCTCTTATGTACTGGCCCTTAAGGCCACCAAGCCGTATCCCGGCGGCATGTATATCTCAGCCGAGGACCCCAAGCGCTCGATTCGCAATATTCGGCAGTCTGACGGTACTGAGCTCATCATCCTCGGGGGCCAGAGTCATAAGACAGGTCAGGGTATCTGCACGATCAATCATTACGAGGAACTCCAGTCCTATGCGAAGGACACGCTGGAGCTCGATGAGATCGCCTACCGCTGGTCCGCCCAGGATCTGATCACCGGTGACAAGCTGCCTTATATTGGACAAGCAACTTCGAATCATCCGAATATCTATGTGGCAACCGGCTTCCGCAAGTGGGGCATGACGATCGGAACAGCGGCGGCCCTGCTGCTGACAGACCTGATCCTAGGCAGAGCCAATCCTTATGAAGAGCTGTTATCGCCTTCCCGCGGCACCTCAGGCAAAATGCTGGCTTCTCTGATCAAGGATAATGCGGATGTCGCCAAGCAGCTGATCAGCGGCAAGCTCGACTTCGGCAGCAAGCGAGCCGAGGAGCTGAGCCCGGACGAAGGCAGCGTCATCCGGTTTAACGGCAAGCGAGCCGGCGCTTATCGAGATGCGGAGGGCAAGCTCTATCTGGTAGATACCACGTGCACCCATATGGGCTGCGAGGTCGAGTGGAATAACGGCGAGCGCAGTTGGGACTGCCCCTGTCACGGCTCCCGCTTCTCGATCACGGGCGAAGTGATGGAAGGGCCAGCCGAGAAGCCGCTTAAGCTGTTGACCCCGTAAGGTTCTTAGCAGTCACGTTTAGAAGACGCCTTCCCGTGGAGGGAGGCGTCTTTTGATGTGCCGGGACATATGTAACGTAAACCTTTGCACCATAAGCAACGGATCGTTTAAAATAAGACCATGAGCAAGGAGGGAAACCCGCCATGAATAGCTACCTGGAACAAGAGAATGGTGTCGTGCCTGCGGTCTGCTCGCTGGACTGCCCGGATCAGTGCGGTCTGCTGCTGCACAAGCAGGATGGCAGGATCGTCAAGATCGAAGGGGATCCGGACCACCCGGTCACGCGTGGGGCGATCTGCAACAAGGTCCGGAAGATGACGGACCGGCTCTACGACCCGGGGCGGCTGCAGTACCCGCTGCGCAGGATCGGAGCCAAAGGCGAGCGCCGGTTCGAGCGGATCAGCTGGGCGGAAGCGATAGAAACCATCGCCGAGCGCTGGCAGTCACTGATTGCGGCACATGGCCCGGATAGCATCTTGCCCTACAGCTACTACGGCAATATGGGCAACATCACCGCTGAAGGCATGGACCGCCGCTTCTTCAACCGGATGGGTGCAAGTCTGCTGGATCAGACGATCTGCAATGCGGCAGGGGCTGCCGGTTACCGGTATACGATGGGCGGGAGCCTGGGTACCGACCCGGAGACGATGGATCAGACGAAGCTGTTCATCATGTGGGGGATCAACACCGTCAGCACCAATATGCACCAGGTCTCGATCGCCGAGCAGGCGCGCAAACGCGGTGCCAAGGTGATCGTCATCGACGTGCACAAAAACCAGACCGGCCGCTGGGCAGACTGGTTCGTACCGATCCGTCCGGGCACCGATACGATGCTTGCGCTGGGCATCATGCATCTGCTGTTCGCCGGAGGCATGACCGACGAAGTCTTCCTCGCAACCTACACCGTAGGTGCCGAAGAACTGCGCGAACACGTGAAGTCCTATACGCCTGAGCGCGTGTCAGAGATTACAGGCATCCCGGAGGCAGACATCCGTGAGCTGGCCCGGTTATATGGGGAGACGACACCTTCGTGTATCCGGATCGGCAACGGGCTGCAGCATCATGACAATGGCGGGATGTGCATCCGTGCGATCTCCTGCCTGCCGGCGCTTACCGGTCAGTGGCAATATCCCGGCGGCGGCGCGCTCAAGGGCAACTCCGGCTTTCTGGCTCATGATACGGCCGCGCTGCAGCGGCCGGACCTGCGGGCGAGCCGCAGCGCCCGTGTCATCAACATGAACCGGATCGGCCGCGAGCTGCTGGATGAAGAGCAGCCGATCCGCTCCTTGTTCGTCTTCGGCAGCAACCCCGTCGTTGTCGCGCCTGAAGCGGCGAAGGTCAAGCTCGGTCTTGCGAGGGAGGATCTGTTCACCGTCGTCCACGATCTTTTCCTGACGGAGACGGCTGCTTATGCCGATATTGTCCTGCCGGCTACATCTTCCTATGAGAATACAGATTTTTATACGTCCTACTGGCATCATTATATCCATCTGCAGCAGCCGGTCATCCGTCCGCATGGCGAAGCCAAGTCCAATACCGAGGTGTTCCGGCTGCTGGCGGAGGCGATGGGTTACGAGGAACCCGAACTGCAAGCGAGTGACGCGGAATTGATCGCTGCAGCGCTCGATCATGCGTCTAATCCGTATATTGAGGATGTCACCTATGAGAAGCTCAGAGAACAGCATGTTATGCGGGCCAAGCGCGACAAGCCGCTGTTCCCGGGCAGACTGCCGACGCCGAGCGGCAAGATCGAGCTGTTCTCCGCGAAGATGGCTGCAGACGGGCTGCCGCCGCTGCCAACGTACGTGCCGCTGCCGCTTGATGAGGAGCCGTACCCGCTGATGTTCATCCCGGGGCCCAATCACAACTTCCTGAACTCGACGTTCTCCAATAATGCTTCGCATCAGGCGTTGGAGAAGCGTCCCCGCGTATACATGCATACCGAGGATGCGGCCGTTCGCGGCATCATCACCGGCGATCAGGTCAGGCTGTGGAATGATCGCCGCGACTGCATCCTCGAGGCCGTCGTCGGAGAGCGGGTGATGCCGGGCGTGCTCGTCAGTCAGGGACTGTGGTCCGACGCGCCGGGCACGCAGAGGCTGGTCAATACCCTCACGCCCGACCGGCTCTCGGACATGGGAGGCGGGGCCACCTTCTTCTCCGGCCGGGTTGATGCTCAGCGGTTGTAAAGAAGGTGATTCCCAGATCTGAAAGGTCATCAAATCGCCCGCGCCAGTCCTCGTTGGGATAGGGCAGGAAATGATTGTGAAGCTGCAAAGAAAGCGCTATAGTAGTAGCTAGATTATCGATAAATTTGAAAATCATGGGTAACTATTTAAAAGCTGAAAGGATGTCCATATGAATCATACCCTCTGGTTTAAAAATCCGGCCAACATCTGGGACGAAGCGCTGCCGGTCGGCAATGGCAGACTGGGCGGCATGGTCTTCGGACGAGCAGCCCAGGAACGCATCCAATTGAATGAAGATACGATCTGGCACGGCGGCCCGCGCGACCGCAATAATCCGGACGCCAAGGCGCATCTGGATGAGATGCGGCAGCTGCTGTTTGAGGGCAGGCTGAAGGAAGCGCATCAACTGGCAGTGACCGCGTTCTCCGGGACGCCGAACAGCCAGCGGCATTACAATCCTGCCGCTGATCTGTTATTGTTCTTCGCATTCGACGGAGAGGCG
The DNA here is from genome assembly GCF_047238105.1 of Paenibacillus jepli. Lineage (NCBI taxonomy): Bacteria > Bacillati > Bacillota > Bacilli > Caryophanales > Paenibacillaceae > Paenibacillus > Paenibacillus jepli. Next base: position 319,339 of record NZ_JBDFMD010000001.1, on the reverse strand, counting down.
GAGGACTACCGGCGCTCCCTGGATTTGGAGCGGGCAGTAACCGAGACGTCCTTCACTGTGCAGGGCAGCCGCTACAAGCGCGAAGTATTCGCGAGCTACCCCGACAACGTCCTTGTCGTCCGTCTGACAACAGACGCGCCTGAGGGGTTGAATTTCCATGCCCGGCTGGAGAGGTTCGCCGCGCAATTCGCCGACCATGCATCCAAGTTCGGCAACGATACGATTGCCCAGCATGGTCGCTGCTACAATCTGGCGGATGACGAGTATATGGTCGCGGTGCGGGCGATCCCGGAAGGCGGCAGCGTGAAGACGATCGGCGAGCATGTGATCGTAGATGGTGCAAGCGCTGTGACCTTGCTGGTGACCGCAGCGACGACGTACCGGTATGAAGATTCGAAGGCTGCGGCACTGAGTGCCCTTGACGCCGCTGCTGCTTTCTCCTATGACGAGCTGCTGCAGCGGCATCTGTCGGACTATCAGCCATATTTTGATCGTGTAGGTCTGCAGCTGGGAACAGCAGATGTGTCGCTAGTCGAGTTGGACACTGCGGAGCGGCTGGAGCGCGTCCAGGAGGGCGGACAGGACTTGGAGCTGCAGGCACTGTACTTCCAGTTTGGACGGTATCTGCTGCTTGCCAGCAGCCGTCCCGGTTCGCTGCCGGCCAATCTGCAGGGCATCTGGAACCACCATATTACCCCGCCATGGGGCAGCAAGTTTACAATTAATATTAATTTGCAGATGAACTACTGGCTGGCAGAGACCTGCAATCTGTCGGAATGCCACGAGCCGCTCTTCGAGCATCTGGAGCGGATGCGCGTCCCGGGGCGAGTCACGGCCGAGAGGATGTATGGCTGCCGGGGCTTCGTCGCACACCACAATACCGATCTGTGGGCCGATACGGCGCCGCAGGATATCTACCTGCCGGCCACCTACTGGACGCTTAGCGCGGCCTGGCTGTCCCTCCACATGTGGGAGCATTATCTGTTTACACAGGATCGCAGATTCCTGACAAGAGCTTATGAGACGATGCGGGAAGCGTCGCTGTTCTTCGCGGATTTCCTGGTCAAGGAGCCGGGCGGTTACCTCGTGACATCGCCTTCGGTATCGCCGGAGAATACGTACCGGCTCCCCAATGGCGAATCCGGGACACTGTGCTACGGCCCGGCGATGGACAACCAGATCCTCGCTGAACTGTTCGAAGCCTGTATCGCTGCGTCTGAGCTGCTCGGTACCGATACGGATTATCGGGAAGAGCTGCGCAGCATGCTGGCACAGCTGGCGCCGACGGTCATCGGCAGGCACGGCCAGATCCAGGAGTGGCTGGAGGATTACGAGGAGCTGGAGCCAGGGCATCGCCACATCTCCCATCTCTTTGCCCTGCATCCGGGATCGGCCATCGCACCCGGCGCTACGCCGGAGCTGGCTGAGGCGGCCCGTGTAACACTGGAGCGGCGGCTCTCCAGCGGCGGCGGACATACCGGCTGGAGCCGCGCCTGGATTATCAATTTCTATGCCAGGCTGCTGGACGGCGAGGCAGCCTATGACCATCTGACGAAGATCCTCCAGCATTCTACATTGTCCAACCTGTTCGACAACCATCCGCCGTTCCAGATCGACGGCAATTTTGGGGCGACGGCAGCGGTGGCAGAGATGCTGGTGCAGAGTCATCTGGGTCATATCCACGTGCTTCCTGCGCTCCCTGCAGCATGGAGTACGGGAGAGGTGCGCGGCCTGCGGGCACGCGGCGGATACGAGCTTGACCTATCTTGGCAAGACGGGCAGTTGACGGGGCTGGACATCCGGGCCGATCATGACGGGGAATGCCGGATTCGCTCGGTACCGCTGCAGCACCTCGCAGGCGAGGCTTCCGGCAACTCGCCGAGCGTCAGTGAAGCGGGGGGTTGGTACACCACGACGATTCAGCTCATGGGCGGCGGCTCTGCCAAGCTTGTGGCGGCAGATGCTTCACAGTCTAAGAACTAAGCGGCTTTTCCGGCAGCAGTGCATCCTCCAGGTGCACGCTGCTGTTTTTTTATGCTCAGTAAGTTCAAGATGGGTTCTGCACTTGTCTTTCTTCTACTTCCCCAATACTACACATATAGTGCTCTATTGAGGATGAAATGGAGGGGATGGGATGAATCAAGGACCCTGGTTCGAGCATCGGTTCTGGCTGCAGATTATGGGCGATCACGCCCGGATGATCGAGGGCGTGCTGGCGCCGGCGGAGAAGGCGGATGTCACGCAGGCGAGGCAATTTCGGCTGCTGTTCGATGATCTGCTGGCCAAGGCGCGCGGGCGGGAGACGGCAGCCGATCTCGCGGAGTTGAATGAACAGGCAGAGCAAGCCGTCACAGCCTTGCGGGGATTCAAGCTGAGCTTACTGGAGCGGCTGATATTGGGGAAGGTCAGGATTGGCTTCACACCGTCTTTTCTGAATCATATGGTCAACGAGCTGGAGGAGTATCAGCGGATCCTTCAGGCGCTGCTGCAAGGCAAGGGGGTCCCGGAGTATCATCCGCTGCATCATGATCTGCTGTGGCTGCAGGATGCGATCGGCCATGCGGCAGGCATCGGCAGCGACCTGGATCTGACTGAACAGCAGCTGATCAATAAGAGCCGGGCTTTCGAAGACCACTTCGAGGCATTTTATTTAAAGGCAGTTGAGATGGCAGGATACATGCGAACGGGTCTCAAGGATTATCCGGCTTTTCGCAAATATCACAAGGATGTCGACCTGGAGATGCGCGTCTTCATGCATTTCCTCCAAGAGCTGGAGGAAATGCAGCTCAGCGCGGAGACGCTGGACCGGATCACGCCGCTTATCCCGGACCATATGTACCGGGAGGAATGCTATTATCTGACCAAGCTGGCACAGAGCGGCATGGTGCCCGACCCGAAGTGTGACCCGGCGAAGCCGCGGGTGGCAGATTAGCGCGGGTGCCGGGCCGGACATCGGACGCTTAGTCGTTGGCGGCTGATTTTTGCGTGAAGATCGCGATATAAGTCACTTCATCTGTAATCGGGTACAGCAAATGCTCTTCAAGCGAATTGAAGTAGATGGAGTCTCCCGGATAAAGGGTGTACTGCGTGGGGCCTACTTTGTAATTCATTTCGCCTTCGAGCATGTAGATGAACTCTTCGCCTTCATGGGTGAAGCCGTGCTGTCTGACCTCGCCTTTCCTGGCTGTAATCAGATAAGGCTGGATCAGCTTGTCCCGTCTTTCGCTGGCAAAGGCAAAGAAGGAATAGCCTTTGCTGGTTTTGATCCACTTGCTCCGGTCCCGGTAATGCTCGCTGGTGTTATAGACCGTCGTTTGTTTGCTCTCCTCCTCGATCAAGTCGGATACTCTGACTCCGAGAGCGGTTGCAATCTTGACCAGCGTCGATACCGGCGGGGTGGATTGATCGTTTTCGATTTTAGACAGTAGACTTTTCGTGAATCCGCAGGAGTCGGCGATTTCCTCTTGGGTACGTTTTTGTTCTTTCCGGATTAGCCGGATTCTGCTGCCGATGCTCATGGTTCGCTCACCCCTACATCATTTTAGAATACTAGGCCGTTTACCTTGTTTTTAAGTGTAACATAAATAAACCCAGGCGAAAATAATTCAACTCTAGTGATTAGTGTTCAATTATTGCTTATGCAAGGCTATCCGGCCAAGCTGCGGGGGCAGATTAAAGCTGCACCCCGGACAGCTTGGCCGGATTTGCGACGGCATAGATGCCTGCAATTTTCCCGTGCTTCATGTGAAATGAGAACACGTACATCACGCGGCCGCCGCTGCTGAGCACGATGCCCGGTGTGCCGTTGACCGGGACGAAGGCCGTCTTGGCATCTGCAGGGACAAGCGTATTGGTCTTCATCAAAAAAGCGGCGACGCGTTCGGCGGAAGCGACCGGGACGCGCGAGCCGGGAACCTGCCCGCCGCTATCCCCCGTCAGGACGACTTCATCGTCAAGCAACCGGAGCAGCTGCTGGATATCACCGCTCTGAAGCGCATGCACGAATTGCTCGACGAGGGGTTGGACTTCTTCAGCAGGAGGCGGGACAAGCTCGGGACGCTGCTCCATCGCGAGCCGCGCACGCCGGCAGATCTGCCTGCAGTTGGGCTCAGACTTGTCAGTGATGAAGGCGATTTCCCGGAAATTGAACTGCAGGATTTCCTTGAGCACGAAGATCAGACGCTCCGTCTCGGATAGCTGCTGCAGCAGCAGGATGTACGCCGTAGCGAGCGATTCCCGGTGTACATAATCGCTTGACGGGTCGCCGTCATACCGGGTCAGAGGTTCAGGGAGCCAGGGACCGATATACGCTTCCCGCTCGCGGATCAGCCGCTGCAGACGGGCGGCGCATTTGTTGCTGGCAATCTTGCATGCATAGCTCTTCGGATTGTCGATCAACTCCGGCGCATCGATCCGGCTCAGGTCCAGAAACGTATCCTGCACGATATCTTCGGCGCAGGCGGCTGAGCCGAGCATCCGGTAAGCCAGCGCAAACAAGGTCGGCTGGAGCGAGGGGTAAAGCGCGTTAATGTCCATGACTGCGAGCCTCCCAAAAGAACATTCATTTCTATCAGAATCATTTGTCACATTTTAATGGGAATCTGACACTACATAGTAAGCTGGCAGTTCACAAGCAACGCCGGCAACTATACGACATAGCAAGGAGCTGCATCACATGAAAACAACCTCATCCTCTTCAGGTATTGAGAAAGGCCAGCGGCTGGTCCATCCAAGCGGACAAGTCGTCACTTTTATGGATCACGGCACTGACGAGAAAGGTGATTTTGTCATCGTCGAGCACAAAATTCCGAAACAAGGGGCGCTTAACGGTCCGCACTGGCATCCCGAGCTGACGGAGTCTTTTACCGTCGTGGAAGGCAGCATGCGCTTCCGCGTCGATGGGAAGGAGCGGGTCGTCCAGGCTGGCGAGCGTATCACCATACTGCCCCGGCAGGTGCACCAGTTCTGGAACATCAGCGAAGCCGGTCTGACTGCGATCCATGAGATCCGCCCGCCGGGCAGACACTGGCAGATGTTCAAGGTTGTGCACAAGCTGGAGAGCGAGGGCAAGATGAACAGCAAGGGCATCCCGCGCAACCCGCTCTGGCTGGGCGTGGCATGGGAGAGCATCGACGGTTATCTGCAAGGCCCGCCGCTGGTCGTGCAGCGTGTCGTGCTCGGCGGACTCGCCAAGCTGGCGCGGCTGCTCGGATATAAAATATAACCCTGCTGCTTTAGGAATCAGGCACGAACGTCAAGCCTCCTAAAATCCAATATACCGAAACTTTCCTGCGAATGACAGAACAAAATGTGACCAATTGCCGTCCTTAAGAGTGTTAAAGGTATAAAGGAGGGCAGAACAACCATGCAGCAATCAGCGCCCCGGCCGGGCAATCACGTGATGAAAATCTATGAGACATACGCAGACACGCTGTTCCGGATTGCCATGGTGCACCTCGGCAGACGGGAGGATGCGGAAGAAGCCACTCAGGATACCTTCATCAAGCTAATGGAGAAAGCCCCTGCGTTCAACGATGCGGAGCATCAAAAAGCATGGTTGATCCGGGTTATCACCAATCATTGCAAAAGTTTGTTAGGCAGAGGCTGGCGCAAACGGGAGGTCAAGCTGGAGGGCGTGGATCCTGTCGTTACAGACGATCCCGAGGCTCAAGCGCTGATCGAGCTCGTGCTGTCCCTGCCCGTGAAGTATAGAACTGTGATCCATTTGTATTACTATGAGGATTATCCCATCCGGGAGATCGGCGATATCCTGCAGATCAGCGAGTCTGCGGTGAAGATGCGGCTGAAGCGGGGAAGGCAGCTGTTGAAATTGGAGCTGGAAGGAGCGGATCCGCTATGAAGGAAGAACAATTCAAACGAAGCTATAAGAAAGCGGTGGATAATATGAAAACCAATGATGCCATGCAAAAACGGATGGAGCATACGATGAACGCACACAGAAAATCGCAAAAACTCCCGCGCAAAAAGCTGTATATCGCGGCGAGCGTCGTAATCGCCGCCAGCATCGGCTTGGCTGCGCCAAGCGTATGGCAGCAGGTAAATGGGCCGGCAGCGCCAACGGAGGTGGCGCAGGTGGAACCGGGGGCTGCTTTTGATCCCGTCGTAATCCCCAAGATAGAACTGCCAGGTGCGGAAGACGGGATGATGGCGAGCATGATAGGACTGGTCTTCTATGAGGGCAACATCTATACCCAGTCCGCGACGACGATTGATGCAGCCGGCGCACTTGCGCTGCGCGGCGAGAAGCTGGGCACCACCACAGGCGGCATCCATGAGCTGAGCGGGCAAGATGACTACAGCGAGCTGGCATCCACGATCGGCGAGGCCGATATCTATGCGGTAAAAGGCTACGATACCAGCTTCCGTATCATGTCTTACACTGAGATTGACGGTCAAAAATATGTCCAATTGTTCGATCAGGCGAACGGTATCACCGTCAGCAGCGGAGCTGACCTGTTTGGCAAGCTGAACCTCCAAGGCCATGTTGCTTCTGCCGACTGGGAGACCTTCAACAGCTGGAACAACGGCCTGCTGGAGCTCCAGCCGCTGGCGGCAGGCGAGTCGCTGGACAGCTTCATCTCGGCGCTCTACGCGGCGAAGCCGGTAGCGACCAGTCCTGAGCTGGAAGAGCGAGTGTACGGCGGGGAAGACCGCAAGATCATCTACCTGACGCTGGAGGATAACACGCAAGTCCAGCTGGTGCTGTTCGGCGAAGGCTTGGTTCGTTATGGAAACGCTCCGGTGTTCTTCGAAGTCGAGTCCGGCGCGTTCCAAGGATTCTGGGAGAGCATGGCTGAGTAATGCACGGGTCAATATGAGGGGAGAGCGGGCGGGGAGCAGAGATGCTGCCTGCTCGCTTTTTTTGTTTTTATCGGCTGGAGCTTATGGGGACAGGATACTCGATTGTTAATTCTCGGTGGTTTGGAGTGTCGGAGTGGATGCAGAGATCAACGAACATGAAATTTCGAGTTTATTTAAGAGATATGAGTAGAAGTGGCTCAACGAACACGATTTTTCGCATTCGTTGAGCCATTTTTAAGCAAATCGGCAAAATGAGTATGAAATTTCATGTTCATTCCGCTGATTACATGATTAACTCCAATTAATGACGATTAGCAGCAAGGCGGCACTAAGGATCCATGCCAACGGGAAGAGCTGCCATAACAAGGCTGCTCGGTACCTTTGACGAGCAAAGCCGACCCACCCCAACACAATGCCAAGCAGTAGAGCGACGGGATAAAGGAGGAGATAGGCAATAACAGCCCAAGTAAAGGCGTGACGAAATACCTCCTCGGTTGTAAAGCCCATCGCTGCAGCACCGGCCAAAATCATCCAAACCATCACAAAAGCCAGGGCGAATAAGTGAAACAGGACAAGCAGCCATGCGGTTTTTCTTCGACTCATCGAGGGTATCCTTCTTCCGACGCAGATATCTACCGTCAGTCTGACGTAGATCCAATTCTAAAGTAATCGATTTGAGCGCGAACGTAAATAGAAAAATGTGCGGCGTTGTTCCAAAACGACAACGGAAAAGCTATTCCTCTCGACAAACGCTGAGCGTCTCACCGGTTACAAAGGTGCCTTGCAGCCGGATCTGCTCGTAAGGCAGCGTCGGGTTGGCGAGCCGCCACAGCATGCGCTCTGCCGCCCGCTGGCCGGCTTCGCTCACCAGCAGCCGCGGCCTCGAGAGGCCGGGCATTGTGGCGTGTTCCGTGTTCTGCAGGCTGATGAGAGAACAGTCCTCCGGGAAGCGGATGCCTGCGCTGCCACAGGCATAGTAGATCCAGGGCAGATCTTGATCCAGCCCGCTGACGATCGCCGTCGCGCGCAACGCCATTAGTTTGCTGACGAGTTCTTCCGACCACCATGCACGATCGGTAATCTGATCGACGACATGCTCTGACTCCATCGCAGGGAGTCCGGCGCTGCGCATGACATCCTGGAATGCTTGCCATCGGATCGCAAAACCTCGATGTACGAACCGGTGACCGACGTACAGGATCCGCCGATGACCGAGCGCCAGCAGTTGGTGTACGGATTGATGCACAGCCGTTGCTACATCCCATATGATGCTGTCCACCTCGGCAGCGTGAGGGGGGAAGTTGATCAGGATGCGCGGCATGGGGAGCGCGAGCAGACGGGCTTCCAGATCTGGAGTCACCGAGGGCGACAGGAACAAACCGTCCGTATAGCCCAAGCTGTGCTGTTCTGCCCAAGCGTGGCACGCCGCCTCATCCGCAAATCGTTCCGGCGTCATCAGAATGCTCACGGTATGGCCAAATTCACTAAGACGCTCCTGCAAGCCTTGCAGGATCAGCTGGTTCAATCCGGAGAAGGCGTGCTCGCCTGTCATGACAAAGTGAAACCGGCGCCCGGCTCCTGGGATAAGCGGCAGCTGTTCGACCGCCATACTGTGCCTTTGTCCTTTGGTCCGATAACCCATCTCTCTCGCAGTGAGCGCCACTGCCTGTCTTGTCTCCTCCGACATCCCCGGTTTGCCGCGCAGCGCTTTGGAGACCGTCTGTACCGATAGTCCCATCCGCTCCGCCACCTGCTCCAGGGTCACTGTTTTCCGATTCACCATCAGATGCATCCCCCTCAAAACTTAAACCAAAATGATACTAAAAAGAAACCTCTTTTTACACTATACTGGTTGCAGAAAGCACTTACAACCATAAAAAAGAGGTGTTGACCCGTGATCAATTTTGAAAAGGTATACTATTACAAAGGCACTCCTAAAGCAGCCGAGCCCCGAACCATCCAGGCAGACTTGTGCATCTATGGTGCGAGCTCTGCAGCGGTCACGGCTGCGGTACAGGCGACCAAGATGGGCCTAGAGGTCGTAATCGCCGATCCCTGCCGTCATCTGGGAGGGTTGACGACCGGCGGACTAGGGTCTACAGATATCGGCAACAAAGCGGCGATCGGCGGGCTGTCTCGGTCATTCTACCAGGCGATCGGCAAGCACTATGGCTCCAGTAAAGAAACGGACGGCTCCGTATGGTACTTCGAGCCGCACGTCGCCAGCATGATCTTCGAGGCATGGCTGGAAGAGTCAGGGGTAAGCGTGTATTACGAACAACAGCTGGAAAAGGTGGAAGTGAAGGAGGGGCAAATCCGGAGTCTGGCGATGCGCGGCGGCGATACATTCGAGGCCCGAATGTTTATCGATGCGACGTATGAAGGCGATCTGCTGGCGATGGCCGGGGTCTCTTATCATGTGGGGCGTGAAGCCAACTCGGTCTACCGGGAGACACTGAACGGCATGCACTACGGCCATCCCAACCATAACTTTATGACCTGGGTCGACCCCTATGTCGTGCCCGGCAAGCCGGACAGCGGGCTGCTCTATGGCGTATCGGATGAAGAAGTAGGGTATCAGGGGCAAGGCGATCACCGGGTACAGGCATACAATTTCCGGATCTGTCTCTCGAACCGTCCGGACAATCAGATGCCGATCCCGGCACCGCCGGGCTACGACCCGGACCATTATACATTACTTTTGCGGTATATCGAGAGCGGCATCTGGGATGTGATGCGACTGTGCTCGATGATGCCGGAGGGCAAGACGGATCTCAACAACTGGGGCGGATTCTCGACCGATCATATCGGCGCGAACTACCGTTGGCCGGAGGGCGGCTATGAGGAGCGTGAGACGATCTTCCAGGATCACGTAACGTACAACCTCGGTCTGCTCTACTTCCTGACAAACGATGAACGCGTGCCAGCCCGCATAAGGCGGGAGATGAGCGGATGGGGATTGCCGCTGGACGAGTACAAAGCACATGGGCTGTGGACACCTCAGCTATATATCCGCGAAGGCCGGCGGATGGTCTCCGATGTCGTCATGACCGAGCATCACTGCCGGCGCCACGAGACGGTTCAGGATGCGGTCGGTCTCGCAGCATATACGATGGATTCGCACAACTGCCGCAGGCTCGTCATCGATGGGCGCGCAGTCAATGAAGGCAATGTCGAAGTTGCACCTTCTGCTCCATATGAGATTTCTTACCGCTCGATCATCCCGCGAGGCGAAGAGTGCACCAATCTGCTCGTGCCGATCTGTCTGTCTTCCTCGCATATCGCGTTTGGCTCGATCCGCATGGAACCGGTGTTTATGATCCTCGGACAATCGGCAGCAACGGCGGCGGCGCTGGCTCTGGAGGCGGGGGTGTCGGTGCAGGACGTGGATTACACCAAGCTGCGAGAGCGTTTGGAGCAGGACGGTCAGGTGCTGGAGTGGACGTTGTAAACCTGAAAACATAAAACAGCGCCGTCCGTTCCGCCTTTACGGCAGAACGTGCGGCGCTGTTCCGCTTTCTTATTGATAACGACCTGTGTGTGCGGCTTGCGCGTCCATACCTTGCGAACGGCCATCTCCGGCGGTTTGCCAGCTGCGGCTCGCTGTTTCCTGGAGCCTGCCTGTTTTCCCATCTTGCTTCACTCCCCGTGTAGACTGGAGAAATCATGCTTCTCCAGTCTCATCTTAACTGAAGGAGGGAGTTTGTGCAATCTAGACTATTCGTTCAATGCTTCCATCATCCGGATATAATCATCGCTGTCTTGAAGCTTGGCGATGAAGGTGTCCCATTCGTTCAGGCTGGTACCCATGATTACTTTGGTGCGCATCTCCTGGAGCTGGCGAGTGACACGGGCATACGCCGTCAGCGAGTCCTTCAGCAGATCCAATGGAGAGACCAAAGCGCCTTGTGTCGTGACAAGCGCCTCGCGCTGCTCGCGAACAATTGTCAGTTGTTCGCGTTTCTCCTCGCTAAGCTCTGCGGTGAATTCTGTTGCTGCAGGGAACTGCAGCGCTTGCTTCAGCAGCATCCTCCCCTCGTACACATCCTCCGTCTCGACTGTCGTATCGGTCGACATCAGTCCTTCGAGGAGTGACATCAGCTGCCCCATCTTATCCGGTTCTGTCCGGTAGGAGAACAGCAGTATGCCTTCGTAGTTCTTGCCCTGAGCTGTGACGGCCGGGCTCGACGCATCCGCCTGCAAAGAAGTGAGCGGCAGCAATGTGGCTTTGCTCTCATCATCGTGCCAGGTCATCTCCAGCTCTGCTACTTCTTCAAGTGTGAGAGCGGCGCCGCCAGTAACTCCGCGGCGGACCTGCTGCTTGGCGGCCTCAGCGGACAAGGTCGCCCATTCGGGATGAAGCCAGCCGTTGCGATACGCTTCTTGCAGCCAAGCCAGCGCTTCACGGGTGCCTTCGCCAGTCATCGTATCAGTCACTACACCATCTACAACCTGGAAACGGGAGCTGCTGTTATTGAAGATCCGATCAACCCATTCAAAGCCTTCTAAACCTTCGGCACCAGGAATCGCGCTCAACCCGTACGTATCATTCCTGCCATTGCCGTCAGGGTCCCGTTCTGTGAATTGCTTGATCGTTTGTTTCAACTCCTCCATCGTCGACGGGGCCTTCAGATCCAATGCATCCAGCCAGTCTTGACGAAGCGCCGGGAATGATCCGCTCGCAGGGGATATGGGGATCGGCAGGGCATACAGACCACCATCGTCATCGCGGAGTTCCTGCAAGGCGGCAGGCGAGAGCTGCGCGAGAAGCGGATATTGATCCAGATAAGGCCTGATATCCTGGCTGGCGAGAGGATAGATATGAGATGGAATCTGCGAAGCGTCGGGCAGGAGCATCAGGTCCGACGGATCTCCGGCAGCGATTTTCAGTCTCATACGATCTACATAACGATCATACGATGTCTGTTCGAGTATTAACTTGACACCGCTGACGGCAGCCCCGTAAGCTTCAATCGCTTGCAACTGCGCTGCTGTATAGTCCTCTGTCAGAGGAACGAAAACCCTTAGTGGGGTCAGTTCCGGAGAAGAGAAGAGGTCGATCTGCCGGAGCTCCGGACGCCATATCACCTCTAACTTAGCTGTCGCGGCCGTAATCCGCACGGGGATATACAGGGTGTCGCTGTGGTTAAAACTGCTGATGTCCAGCTCGCGCTGCTGGCCATCTAATCCCAATGCTCGTAAGAGGTCATCGGCCGGCGCATACGTTATCCCCTCACGAATAATAGGCGGCTCGGAAAAGAGTAGCTTTTCTCCGTTCAGCGTAATCGTCAGTGGGGCTGCTGAGGCAGCTGCGGGTGCTGCGGCGCCCACACATAAGGACAGGATGAGCAGCATCAGGAGCCACTGTGCTGTTCGTGGCTTACTTGGCGTTCTCATTAACTTCATCCTTTCTTGAATCGTTGTTGTCTTATGTATCCTGTCCATCATACCTTGAGATGAAAAATGTGTAAATACTTGGAATTCGGTTGAGTCGATTAAAGTTTCTTTGGTCGTGGTAAACTTAGGCAGAGCAAAGATACAGGAGGGATATCATGAATGACGTCTATCACACGCTAACCAACCGCAGTTCCATCCGCAGCTATACCGATCAACCCGTCAGCGAAGCGCAGCTGACTCAGATCATCGAAGCCGTCCAGGCGGCACCGACCTCCATCAACGGTCAGCAGGTGACCGTCATCAGTGTCCAGGACCCGGTCAAAAAAGCCAAGATCGCCGAACTGGCCGGCAACCAGGCATGGATTGCCCAAGCGCCAGTGTTCTTATTGTTCTGTGCGGACTTCCGGCGCGCCCAAATCGCCGCCGAGTTGAACGGTCAAGAGCTGGTCATCACCACTGGGATCGAATCCATTGTCGTCGGCGCCACTGATGTCGGCATTGCCCTTGGCAGTGCGATGGCTATGGCGTCATCGCTCGGACTCGGCACGGTGCCGATCGGCGGGGCCAGACGCAGCCCGCTAGCGCTAATCGAGCTGATGGAGCTGCCGAAGTACGTATTCCCTGTCAGCGGACTGGTCGTCGGACATCCGGCAGATCCGACGCACAAGAAGCACCGGCTGCCGCAAACCGCGGTGTGGCACAGGGAGCGCTACGAGCAAGAGCCGCTGCCAGAGCTGATCCGGCAGTATGATGAAGAGGTCTCGGCCTATATGAGAGAACGGACCGGGGGCAAGGAATCACGCAACTGGTCGCAGACGGTCTCTTCATTCTACAACCGCATTTATTATCCCGAAGTCCGGCAGATGCTGGAACAGCAGGGGTTTGATTTTAAATAATCGCATGCTTTATATAATCGCAAGCCGCCATTACCTAAGGATAGGTACGGCGGCTTTTTTTTGTACTGAGGAGCGGAGCGTAGGCAGACCTACGTGAGCACCTATGCGGAAGCTTACGAAGCTAGTTTCCTTTGGAAACTCTTATCCGACTGCATTCAAGTTTCGATGTCGAATCCACTTCTATCAGCCCTCAGCGATATATTATCGAAGGCGTAGTGGCCGGAGCCGTCAAGGGCTAGGAGCATCCTGCTTTCACATCGCAGATAAAGCGCTCAATGAGTGCGGCACATTCGCGATGATGCGTCTCCAAAAGGAAGTGGCCCCCATCAAAAACATGAATCTCGAGCATGTCAAGGACGCGGCTATAGGCCATGATTTCGTCTAACGCAAAGAAAGGGTCATGCCGTCCCCAAAGCAGCAGGCAAGGAGGTTGGTGTTCACGGTGGTAGGAAGCTATGACCGGAAAACGAGCGACATGTGCGCTGTAATCCATAAAGATTTGGAAGTGAATGTCGATGTGGCCGGGTTTCGCCATGCGTTCCCAATCGAGATGCCAGCAATCCGGCGGGTGAAGGACCTTCAGGCGTTCGGAAAGACCTCCAATATAGGTATCACGGGTGCCCTCAAAATTTAGCCACTCCGGCATTTTAGCCTTGTTCGCCTCGTAGGATCGGCCCAGAACGCCTTCGCAGTATCCCATTCAGGGCCCAATCCCTCATCATGTGCATTGCCATTCTGAATAACCAGACCGAGGATACGATCCGGCCGCCGCGTCGCAAGATGGTAGCCGACAGGCGTACCGAAGTCGTTAACGAACAGGAAGAATCGATCCATGCCGAGGGCGTCGATGAAAGCCTCCATCGTATTGGCCATATTCTCAAACGTATAGGTATAGGTATCGATGGACGGCGACGAAGTGAGGCCGAAGCCTGGCAAATCAGGCGCGACGACATAGGCTGATTCTGCTAGGGATTCAATAATGTTACGAAACATATACGAGGAGCTTGGAGATCCGTGAAGCAGCAGAATGGCTGGATTCTCAGGATTGCCCGCATATCTGTAGAAGACGTCCAGATTGTCAACGGTGATGGTTTGATGATGGGTTCTATGCCGATAGTTTTCCATTTTTCTCTCCTTTTGAATGGATTGTTGAACGAAGTCGCCTAATCGTTCTGTTCCTTTTTTCTGTTGCGAAAGCGACGGACTTTCATAATATTGCCGCATACTTTCGTATCACACCAGCGACGTGTTTGGTTTTTACTCTGATCAAGAAATATCCATTCACAATTTTGGTTGTCGCATACTTTTAATCGATTTACATCGGGTTTGGATAATAATTGGGCAAAGGAGTATGTGGTCTGCCATAGGACCAGGGTCCAATCCTCGGCATTGTACATTTGCTCCATCTCAAAAGCGTTTTTAGAAGCGTTAAGCTGAAATTGTGAAGATACACTAGTCAACATAAGGTTGATTTCATGAAGTTGGTCTTGTTGCAACGCTAAGTCGGCGTTCAATGCAATACAGATCGTACGCATAAGATCACGCAATCTCTTTAGTTTCTTCAAATTATCAGCGTTCATGGGGAGAGTAGCAGTCAATTCCCATTTACATAAAAAATCACGTATCCATTGTTCATCGTCGAGCATGTCCCGTTGAATTTTTGAGTCACGCCAATCAACCCGATTACTGTTGATGACGTCCATGAATAATAAATCCATCTTTAACCTCGCTTCTTTCTTCTGTGCTGAGAATATAACATGCGTAACCATCAAAGTAAAGTTATATGGTTACATAATCATTTGGTTGACAGCGGAAATTTAATTCTCTATAATGCTTTTAACGTTATATAACACGTATGTTGAAAGAGCTCAGTAGCAGCCTAGTCCCTGTAACAGAAAGCCGGGGGTTGATGGAACCCGGCACACACGACGGCAGCGAATTACACTCTGGAGTATCTCGGGTAACGCCGGGCGGATCTGGCGAACGATATCTCGCCAAAGAGTGGCAGGTATGGGAGTGCGCGCGCCTTTCCATACATGCAATCTGGGTGGTACCACGGTTTTTTAATCGTCCCTGTGTCAGTAGACATGGGGGCTTTTTTGCGTTTGTACAGGGTAGCAGGCATAACTTTGAAGGGGTGTTGGACAGTGAATATTATCGATGAATTAACATGGCGCGAGGCCATCAATCAACAGACGGATGCGGAAGGGCTGCGGGAGCTGACGGAGCAGAAATCCATCTCGCTATACTGTGGCGTCGACCCGACGGGCGACAGCATGCATATCGGTCACCTGATCCCGTTTATGGTGCTCAAACGGTTCCAGCTGGCGGGCCATCGTCCGGTCATCCTGATCGGTGGAGCCACGGGGACGATCGGCGATCCGAGCGGCCGGCAGTCCGAGCGTTCGCTCCAGACGCTGGAGCAGATTCAGGACAATGTCGAGGCGCTTAGCGAGCAGATGCGGAAGCTCTTCCTGACGGAAGGCGATACGCAGATCCGGATGGTCAACAACTACGACTGGACGCACAAAATCAACGTTATCGAGTTCCTGCGCGACTACGGCAAAAACTTCAGCATCAATCAGATGCTGGCCAAGGACGTCGTGTCGAGCCGACTGGAGACCGGTATCTCGTTCACCGAATTCTCTTACCAGATCCTGCAGTCGCTGGACTACCTGCACCTGTACCAGAATGAGGATGTCCAGCTGCAGATCGGCGGTTCCGACCAGTGGGGCAACATTACGAGCGGCCTGGATCTGATCCGGAGAAAAGAAGGGTCGGAAGCCGTAGCTTTTGGTCTGACGATTCCGCTCATGCTCAAAGCAGACGGCACCAAATTCGGCAAAACGGCTGGCGGCGCAATCTGGCTGGATCCGAAGAAGACGACGCCGTTCGAGTTCTATCAGTTCTGGGCCAATACGGACGACCGGGATGTCGTCAAATACTTGAAGTACTTCACCTTCCTCACCAAGGAGCAGATCGATGCGCTGGCAGAGAAGGTGGAATCGGAGCCGCACAAGCGGGAAGCCCAAAAAACGCTGGCTGAGGAAATGACACGATTCGTGCATGGGGAGGAGCTGCTGGAGCAGGCCAAGCGTATCACGGCAGCGCTGTTCACCGGCGACATCAAATCGCTTACCGCAGATGAGATCGAGCAGGGCTTCAAGGAAATGCCGACGTACGAAGCGTCGCAGGAATCCAAAAATATCGTCGATTGGCTCGTCGATCTCGGCATCGAACCGTCCAAACGCCAAGCTCGCGAAGATATTACAAAAGGCGCAATCTCGATGAACGGGGAGAAAGTGACGGATGTGGCACGCGATGTTACGGCGGAGGATGCAATCGGCGGCCGCTTCATCATCATCCGCAAAGGCAAGAAGAACTATAGCTTGGTGAAATTGGCTTAAGGGACTTACAGTGAAAAAGACACGAACGGATGGCGTTCGTGTCTTTTTTCAAATATAAGCGTATATGTTTTACACATCTACTTGGCTTATATTTCTCCGGAATGAAACTAGCGACGCCGCCAGAGGACGGCAATAGCCGTTTCACCTTGGTTATGGAGTGGGGACGGGGCAGCGTCAGCACAATGAATACGAAAATTCATACTCGATTGACCAATTTTCCTGAAAATGAGAAAATAAACACGAAATATCGTGCTTATTCTGCCATTTTCGGGGTTTTGCGTGGAATGAATACGATTTTTCATATTCGTTCGGTCACCCAGCCCGTTCGATCAGGAATGATGCGAATCATCGCATAGGTTGTTTTCAGAGAAAGGAATCGGCATGGATGTTATAACCGAAAAGCTACTGTTTATCGCTCTGTTCATCTTCATTATCCACTCCATTGAAAAACCAAAAAACTCTCCATCCTGCTGGTGTAACAACCAACTAGATGGAGAGTCTTGTTTTATTTGCCGTTTAGAAGTTGAAATTGTCCGGGTCCGAGCCATAGCGGCGGTTTTGGTTCAGCGCATCAATGGCGGCGACATCTTCGCTAGACAGCTCGAAGTCGAAGACATCGGCGTTCTCTTTGATCCGGGACGGTGTGATCGATTTGGGAATCGTCAGCACGCCCTTCTGCAGATCCCAGCGGATGACGATCTGGGCCGGCGACTTGCCATACTTGGCCGACAGCTGCAGCAGCAGCGGCAGATCGAGATTGCCCTGCATGAGCGGACTCCAGGCGGTGATATGGATGCCTTTGTCCTCGCAGTAGCCCTTGACCTTCTCCTGGGTGAGCAGCGGATGGTATTCGATCTGGTTCACTGCCGGTACGATCGTGTTATCCTCGAAGATATCATCGAGATGATGCGTCTGGAAGTTGCTGACGCCGATCGCCCGCACGACGCCGTCGCTGTAAAGCTTCTCCAGGGCGCGCCAGGTATCCTTGTACTTGCCTTTGACCGGCCAATGGATCAGATAGAGGTCCAGGTAATCCAGCCCCAGCTTGCGGCGGCTTTCCTCGAAGGCTTCCAGCGTACTGTCGTAGCCTTGACGGCTGTTCCATACCTTGGTCGTGATGAAAAGCTCCTCGCGGGGGATTCCGCTCTCCCGGATCGCCTGGCCGACACCTTCTTCATTCTGGTAGGCTGCTGCCGTATCGATCGCACGATAACCAGCGGCTAGAGCCGCTTTGACGGCATCTACGACTTCTTCGCCAGCCTTCACCTTGAAGACGCCAAAGCCGAGGCGGGGCATCTGCACCCCGTTGTTCAGACTTACGGTATCTTGCAGACTGCTGATGGTAATCGTCATCTTCATTTCCTCCTCTAGCTTGTTTGGGATATGTACCTGCTCCTCTGGCTCACGCCAGATGCCCAGCATACGTGGCAGGCGGAAGTGATCTACACCGCTTATTTTAGCATAGGAAACGAAACGGCTTAAGTAGGTATTTTTATAGAGTTTGCGTTTAAAGTCATTAAATTACCGGAATCGGTCATCAGCGACCCCTTCTGTTCTAAACTGAAAACGTTTACAATCCAAGTGAAAACCGAGAAAGGAGGGAAGAGATGAATCAAAAACGCCTCATCGAAAGGAAGCCGGTCTGGCTGGGAACCCTGCTGGCCGCAGTCGCTGTATGTTGCTGTGTCTGGTTGCTGCCCGGACAAGGATGGTCAAGCGACAGGCTATTCGAGCCGGGACCGCCGGTCGCTGTCGTCAATGGCGTAGATATTCCTGAAGCGGAGCTGGGGAGCGCGATGTCAGCATTGCGGGCAAGCGTGATCGACGAGTTCCGGCGCGAGCGGGGAATGCAGTGGAGCGCTGCGTTCTGGCAGACGGCGGGCGAGGGGCCGACACCGCTTGAGATCCTAAGGGACCGGGCTTTGGAGGAGGTCATACGTCTGCAAGTGCTCCTCCAGGCCGCAGTCGAGGCTGAGCTCGCACAGGATTCATCCTATGCGACGAGAACAAGTCTGATGCGGCAGGAAAACGCCCGCCGGAGCGCCGACAAGGAAGCCGGGTTGACCGTATACGGACCAGTAGCCCTGGACGAGCACCGGTTTACGGAGCTGTACGCCAGTACGCTGCGTCTGGAGCTTATGGAAAGCTTGGCCAACGGACCGCTTGCCGTATCGGAGAAGGAGCTGCGGGAGCACTATGAGACCATCAAGGACGAATGGTTTCGCATGGAAGACGAGGTAAGCTTCGTGCTGCTGACCGCCTCGTACAGAGATGACAATGAACAGCTTAGCGCGGATGATCAGTCGCAGCTATACTCGGAACTGACGTCTGTCCAAAGGCTGTTGGAGCAGGGCCGCGATCCGGAGGAAGCGGCCGGACGCACGAGCCTGTCCGAACGAGCGATAAGCTATACGATCACTGAGCACCGGCTGGATGAAGGGATGGCGCGCACCTTGTATAAGGCCCAGCCGGAATTGTACCGCTTCGTCTCGGAAACGGGGCGCCCAGGCGAGGTCAGTCATGTCGAGGAAAACCCGCAAACGGGGCAATATGCTGTTGCCCTCATCCAGGCGCGGGAGCCCGGCGGCTATGAGAGCTTTGAATTGCAACGGGGCAATGTCCGCAAGCATTACTTGAGCAGCGCTTTCGATACGTATCTTGAGGAACGAATCCGCAGCGCCGAAATCCAGCTCACATCTGCGGCTCATGATGAACAGCGATGGCTGCGTTATGTGAAGGAATGAACGTCAGTCGGATCACAACCTATCTCGTGAAGGAGGAAATGGAAAATGGATCAGTTACGACGCAATGCGGCCAGATTTCTGGCGGTGCTCCTGATGGCTGCCCTCTGGCAACTGCCCGCAGGGACTGTCGCGGAGCGTGCAGCGGCATCAGCAATCGGCACGGTATATTATATCGATGGGGCTTCGGGTGACGACGCCAACAGCGGCACCGATCCTGCCGCAGCCTGGCAGACGCTGGAGAAGATTAATGCGACGACGTTCCAGCCGGGCGACGAGATCCGCTTCAAGGCGGGTGGAGTCTGGTCCGGAACTCTGCATCCCAAAGGGTCGGGCAGCGACGGCGCGCCCATCCTCATCGACAGGTATGGGGAAGGGCCCAAGCCGCTGATCGCCGGCGACGGCGCCGATGCCGCAGTCTATTTTTATAATCAGGAGTATTGGGAAGTCCGCCATCTCGAGATAACGAACGAGGCCGACACCCCCGGACAGCGCCGGGGCATCCATGTCTCGGGCAACAGCGGTGATGACTGGACCAATATGCGGGAGTACCGGCACTTCGTGTTCGAAGAGCTGGAGATCCACCATGTGTCGGGCCAACAGGGAGGCGGCTGGCACAGCGGCGGCATCATCGTCTGGGGACCGGCTTGGAACTATGCCGTCTCGGATGTGGTCATCCGCAACAATACGATCTACTCGCTGGACAGCGTGGGCATTTATCTGAACGGCGCTACGCGCAGTTTCTCCTCCAACAATACGATCGAGCACAATATGATCTACGACATTTCCGCCGACGGGGCGATCCTGCTCAATACGACGGATGGCGTGATCCAGCATAATGTCGTGTTCGATACCCACAAGCGCGCAGGCGGCTATCATGTGCCGCTTTGGACGTGGGGGACGCAGGATGCTGTCATTCAGTACAATGAGGTGTTCAACACATACCCCGGCGGCGATGCCATGGCCTATGACTCTGATTTCAACAGCACCGGGACTGTTATTCAATACAACTACAGTCATAACAATGCCGGCGGTTTCGTGCTGACGATCAATGACGGCACCAATCCCGCCAATTTCAACCGCGATACG
Organism: Paenibacillus jepli; assembly: GCF_047238105.1. Lineage (NCBI taxonomy): Bacteria > Bacillati > Bacillota > Bacilli > Caryophanales > Paenibacillaceae > Paenibacillus > Paenibacillus jepli. Next base: position 298,987 of record NZ_JBDFMD010000001.1, on the reverse strand, counting down.
ATCATCCGGTACAACATCAGCCAGAATGACCAGCATACGATCTTTACGTTCGGGGGACCGGTCGAAAATACACTTGTTCACAACAATACGGTCTACGTTCCGGAACATTCCAACACGCGGATCATCGGCAGCGGCAATTGGGACGGCTACGCGGAGGACACCTTTTTCTACAACAACCTGATCGTCAATCACGGCTCCGGCGGCTATGAATTCGGTCAGAGCGTCAACAATGTGTTCGACAGCAATCTGTTCTATGGCAACCATCCGGCCAGCGTGATCGCGATGGATGCCAATGCCGTAACCGCCGACCCGCTGCTCGCAGCTCCCGGCACCGCGTCGATCGGACGGGATACGGTAACCGGCTACCAGCTGCTGCAGGGCTCGCCGGCGATCGGTACGGGCAGGCTAATCGCGGATAACGGCGGTCAGGACTATTGGGGCAACCCGGTCTCCGCTTCAGCTTCCCCCAACATCGGAGCTTATGAAGGGGCGGGTCTGGATCCTGCGCAGCTGCCCGAGCTGCCGCTGCTGCCGGAAGCGCGCAATCTGCTCGTTAATCCGGGATGGGAGAGCGGCGACTTTACAGGCTGGGGCTATCACTACAATGGAGCAGCCGTGGTCGATGAAGAGGCCCGCACCGGACAATTCGCAGCCCGGCTGACGGCAGGCGCCTCGGGCATCGAGCAAAATATTACGGGGCTCAAGCCCAATACGATGTACCGGCTGGTTGCCTATGGCAAAAGTGCCAACGGAGGCTATGCAGTGACCGGAGCCAAGAACTATGGCGGCACGTTCAAGGATATGGGCTTCAGCGGGGCGGATTACACCCGACGAGAGCTGCACTTCACCACCGGCAGTACGCATACGAGCGCTACGGTGTATCTGTATAAGCAAGGAGCGGCAGGCGAGGTCTACTTCGACGATCTGCTGCTCTATGAGTACGGCCCTGTACCTGGCGCGTCTGCGGAACAGCCGCCGGAGCCAGAGTTCGTTGTGGGCGAGAGCGATGAGTTCGAGAGCGATGAGCTCCATCCGCAGTGGAACTGGGTTCGAGAGAATCCTGCGAAGTGGTCGTTGACGGAGAGTCCCGGGCAGATGCGTATCGTCAGTGAGCCCGGAGATATCGTGAACGGCCAGGCCACGGCACGCAATATCCTGCTGACCGGCGCTCCCGAGGGCGACTGGACGATTGAGACGCGGATGGACGGCAAGCCGACCTCCCAATGGTCGCAAGGCGGGCTGATCGTCTATGAGAGCGACCAGACCTACTTCCGGCTGACACGTCTATACGGCAGCGGCAACCAGTTCCAATTCACCAGGCAGATCCAGGGTGTCCGGCAGCATGTCGAGGTGCCAGATACAATCGCTTCGACCGTCTCTTATCTGCGCATCGTCAAGGAAGGCAATACGTACACGGCCTACTACTCGGCTGACGGCGACAGCTACACCCAGCTCTGGACGACCCAAACCGCCGACCTCGTGCAACCGAAGATCGGGCTGATCGTCTGTGCGGGGACGGGACTCACTGCTGACTTTGACTATTTCCGGATCATCCCAGCGGACAGCGGAGGCGGCGAGTGGGATCTGATCAATGACAGTATGGAGAACTATACAACGGATTGGCAGACGACGGGGAGTGGCGGAACCGTCATTCAGCATGACGAGCATGTGACCGTCACCGACGGACCAACGGGCTTCTTCTTCTTGACGCGCAAGGATTTTGCGCCGCCAGTCGGTCCGTTTACGTTTGAGGTGCGTGCGCGGGCCACGACCCCGGGCACGACCAATGAGATCGGTGTCCGCAGCGGCGCGTACAACATCCAGCTGTTCCTGCCTTACGGCATCACCGGCTCGGCTCAGGACCGCGAGAGCTCCCCTGGCCGCACGGTGACGGTCGACACGACCGTGTATCACGATTACCGGGTGGTCGTGCATGGTGATTACACGTACGATCTGTACATTGATGGCGAGCTTGCGTGGAGCGGTGCGGCAAGCGCCGGCAGCGGCAGCGCAATCTTCAAGCTGGGCGGCAGCGCGACGGCGGGCGTCACGGCGGGCATGGATATCGACCATGTGAGGATGGGTACCGGCGTCATCCTACCTTGATGTCCGTAGGAGCAGTCAAATTTGTGGATGGGAAAGAGGGTCAGTCAGAGATCATCTGGCTGGCCTTTTTTTGATGTTAAGTACGCTCGCACCACGAGAGGACACAGTAGCAGCTAATTCGAGCAGAGACGTGTTTTTAGCTCGACTTGCGGACAGAGGATCCGTTATCGGTCTAAAAATGGCGCTTCACGAGTCCAAAATCAGCACATAACGGATCGTGTGTCCGTAGGACCTGCTCCGAGTAGGGTATCGAAATAGGCGCTACCCGTGTCCGTATCGGCAGTGCCAACCTGCGCCAGCAGGTTTTGTTCATTTGGCACGCCTGGATCGCTCGAAAGCGGGGAGTGGTGCTCAACCAGGGACAAAAAAGTTACTTGGATTGCGTCAATAATCGCGCGCTGCTTACTTGACTTGAAGTATACTGACTTTTGAAATGAAGTCGCCTTCCGGGGAAGGCGACCGCATATTAGACGGATAGCCTCGCATCCGCGCCGGTTGCGAGGGGGCCTGCGCACGTAGAGGCACATAGGATGAGCTAGGCATCGCTGGCAGCGAAAGCCTTGGCAGACTTGCGGAACAGGAACATAATGAGTATCATCGCCAGCAGCAGCAGGATCGTCAAGGCCACAACTGCCAACACCGCGTCGTCAGTATTCAAGCTGTAAGGCGTCACAAATAACATGACCAGTTGCAGAAAGCAAAAGAATCGCATTCGGTTACGGCTGGCATAAGCCAATTCCTGAAGACCTTGCGAGCTTGCATGCCGGGTTAGGGTGCTGAGGATCGCAAAGACAAGTACGAGAAGCAGCACCAGATGGAGGCCTGTGATACCCACCCATAAAGGAGATGGAGGGGGTGCTTGCTGCTGAAGGCTGAATTGTGGTGGGGTTGGAACTAAAGAAAGCACGCACAATACCAAGGCCACCGGCCATGCCTTCTTGTAACCGGAATAGTGCCTGTCCAGCTTGTGCAGGGCTGAGATGATCAGCAGATAACCGATGAAATCCGGAAAAATATCAAAGATAAAGATGTGAATATCCAACAGGATGAGCAGAAATGCCCAAGCCAGCTTTCGAAAATTAGCTCTCATGGCCATAAGCCTCCGTTCGCCGTTCGACCAATTCCTTGATTGTCTCTTTACTTGCTTGAGGGTATGACCGCAACGGCAAGTCCAATGTCTTGTGCTCACCGTTGGCAAGCTCCAGCGATAGCCGGAGTGATGAGCGATACACATGGAGCGACCGCGGATCCTGATCGGGTATATGGATCGTATAGACCACGGATGTCCCCTGACCTCGTTTTAGCTCAATGGGGAAGCCGGATTGGATGGCCCGTTCTACGGCTGTGTATTCCGGCGGGCTGCTTAGCAACGAATAGTCGAGCGCATCCCCAATCTTTTCACCTAACGTTGGATACACATCCAGAATGCGAAGATCCTCCATCATACGGAGATCGTAGCGGTGATCGCCATCGCTGCTGCTCATACCGAATGTCGTATCTACCGGGGATGAAGCCGGCTGTGGCGCGGGCAAGAATTGAATACTGCCTACGGGCAGCGTATCCACGGTCCCGTCATTAAACCAGGCTTCGATCTCGGTGAACCGCTCATACGTCTGATCCGGTAGAGTCTGATCGGGATACCCGATCTCCACAACGGCGGATTTGAGTATGTAAGGACCATATTCCCCATGATATTGTTGATACCTGGCATGCCAATAGAGTCCATCTGACAGGCGGATGGCCACTAGCTCCCTGGATGAACTGCGATGCGTCACATAATAGAAATTGACGGTTTCACCAGGAGTCACCTGAGTTTCGTAATAATGATCGAGCATCACCGCCCCGTCAAACTTATGAGCATAATAATAGTAGTAATTTCCTCCCCATATGCCTGTCACACAAAGGACAAGCAACATCGCCCACCCTTTCGAAATAAGCTTGCTTTTCATATCTCCTGCCCCATTCCAGATACTTCCTTAATTAATCGCCTTTACCTTATACGTGCGTGGAAGGTTAGAAGTTGCTCGTAATCTCATGTACAAGGTAAAAAAAATACCGACAATGGTCATCGCGCTCCTCTAACCAAAACGGTCTCGCGCCCTTAAAATTATAAATATACAAGTGAAGAGAATGGTGAGGTGCCGGAGTGGACGGAATCGATTCCGGTCCAAGCAGGTCATTCACCATCCTCTGAACCACCAACGAGAGGAGGCAACATCATGGCTGACATAGCCGAGGCCGCCACCGAGGCAGTGACGAGACGTCCCCGTGAGCGAAGGCGCTTTCATTCGCTGCGATCGCACTGGGATCTGTACTTGATCATGGTACCGGGGCTTTTGTACTTCATCATCTACAAATATGTCCCGATGTGGGGCATCGTCATCGCCTTTCAGAATTACAGCGTATTCAGCGGCATCAGCGGCAGCGACTGGGTCGGCCTGCAGCACTTCAAGACGATGTTCGGCAACAGCGATTTCTACCGCATCTTCACCAACACGCTGTTGATTAGTATCTATAAGCTCATCTGGGGCTTCCCGGGTCCGATCATCCTGGCGATCATGCTTAATGAGATCCGCAACATGCTCTACAAGCGTTCGATCCAGACCCTAGTGTATTTGCCGCATTTTCTCTCCTGGATCATCGTAGGCGGGATCATGGTCAACGTGCTGTCACCATCGTCAGGAGTGGTCAACCAGCTGATCACGATGTTGGGCTTTGAGCCGATCTACTTCCTGACCGACCCCGACTGGTTCCGCAGCATCCTGGTCATCAGCGATATCTGGAAGGAAGTCGGCTGGGGAGCCATCATCTATCTGGCGGCGATTGCCGGTATCGATCCGCAGCTCTACGAAGCTGCGATTATGGATGGTGCGGGCAAGTTCAGGCAGATCATCCATATTACGCTGCCAGCGATGATGGGCGTCATCGTCATCCTGTTCCTGCTCCGGCTGGGGCATGTACTGGATGTCGGATTTGAACAGATCTTCGTCCTGTACAATCCGCTGGTCTACGAGGTATCGGATGTGATCGAGACTTATGTGTATCGTGTAGGGATCCAGCAGGCCAAGTTCAGCTTCACCACAGCCGTCGGACTGTTCAAGGCGGTCATCGGGCTGCTGCTGGTCATGATGGCCAATCGCGGCGCCAAGAAGCTCGGGCAGGAAGGCATATGGTAAGGGGGGCGTATCCATGAGACTAAGCAAAGGCGAACAATTCGCTTCATTCATCAACTATGTGCTGCTGGGTGCGCTCGGCCTGCTCGCGCTGCTGCCCTTTGTCCACGTCCTGGCGCAGTCGCTCAGCAGTCATGATGCGATTACAACGGGACGCGTGACACTGCTGCCGGTTGACTTTACACTGGAGTCATACAGCCGCGTACTCAGGGAACAAGCGTTTTTAAATGCTTTTCAGATCAGTGTGCTGCGGACCGTCGCCGGGACGCTCGTCAATGTGGCGCTGACTTGTCTGCTGGCCTATCCGCTGTCCAAGACCTACATCAAAGGACGTTCGACGATTATGTTCCTGATCGTCTTCACGATGATGTTCGGCGGCGGCATGATCCCGACCTTCCTGGTCGTCAAGGCAACGGGGCTGCTCAACACGTTCTGGGCGTTTATCATTCCCGGGGCCATCAGCGCATTCAACGTCATCATTATGAAAAACTTCTTCCAGAGTGTCCCTGTAGAGCTGGAAGAATCGGCGAAGATCGACGGGGGCTCCAATCTGGGCATCCTGTTCCGGATCGTCATCCCGCTCTCGATGCCCGCCATCGCAACCATCACCCTGTTCCACGCGGTCGGACACTGGAATTCGTTCTTCGATACCGTGCTCTACATCACGGACCGCAAGATGTACCCGCTGCAGGTGTACCTGCGCGAGCTGGTCATGTTCAATCAATCCAATATTGATAACAACTCCGGTTATTCTGCCAATATGGACAGCGCCCTGTTAGCGCTCGAATCGATCAAGGCGGCGGCGCTCATTGCAAGTACGGTACCGATCCTGGTCGTCTATCCATTCCTGCAGAAGTATTTTGTCAAAGGCATCATGCTGGGTTCGGTCAAAGGCTAAATAAGAGAGAAGAGAGGGGTATTACCGATGCATATCAAACGATGGAAGCAAGGAACAAGCCTGCTGATGGTGGGAGCGCTGACAGTATTGACCGCATGCTCGAACGGAGGGAGCGGGGGCGGCAGCGCCGAAGGCAACGCGCCAGCCGGACAGAACGGCGAGGAGGGGATGGAGCGCAAGTCGATCCGTGCCGTCTTCAACAATGGGGGGCGCAATTTTCCGGACGGTATGGACGAGAACAACAACCCGTACATCGACTATATCCGGGAGAATACGAATCTGGACATCACGCTGCAGATTCCGCCGGCGGATGGCTATCAGGATGCGCTTAACGTCATCATGGCTTCCGATAATCTGCCGGATATGATCCACTCGATGGATCCGAGCTGGTTCGAGAACTATGTCCAGCAGAACGCGCTGCAGCCGCTCAATGAATGGATCGACCAGTACGGACCGGACTTGAAGAAGAACATCCCCGAGGATGCATGGAAGACGGTTACGATCGACGGCAATATCTACGCCATCCCATCGATGAATGCCGTCCCCGGCAATGAGATCATGTACGTACGCAAAGATTGGCTCGACCATCTCGGCCTGGAGCCGCCGCAGACGCTGGAGGAATACCGCGAGGTGATGCGCGCCTTCACCCATGACGATCCCGACGGCAATGGGCAGAATGATACCTACGGCTTCATCACGGCCGAGAACCTGGCGCGCATCGCGCCGATCCTGGGCGCCTTCGGCATCCAGCGCGGCATGTGGACCGAGCGGGACGGCGAGCTGGTGAACATGAGCACCCTGCCGGAGATGAAGGAGGCGCTGGGCTTCCTGGCCGGTCTGCACCAGGATAAGCTGCTCGATCCGGAATGGCCGCTCAACAAAGAAGCTAACTTCACCGAGAAGATCGCAGCCGGCAAGGTCGGCCTGTTCTCCGCCTTCTGGTACGATACCCGCGGACCAATACTGACCAACAAGAACAACGATCCCGACGCGCAGTGGCTGGCACTGGAGTTCCCTACGGGACCGGATGGAAAAAAAGGGACGATGGGCTTCGGCTATATCTCCGGCTATAACGTTGTCCCGGTGACCAGCAAAAACCCGGACGCTGTCGTCCGGATGCTGAACTTCATGAACGGCGAGGGATACCGCACGCTGCTGCTCGGCTTCGAGGGAGAAGTGTGGACTGAAGAAGACGGCAAGATCGTCACGGATTTTGAGAAGCACAACGAGCATATCTACCGCCAGACGCTGGGCGAATCGATCCGGCCGTATCAAGCGGACGAGGAGCGCGACCGTCTGGACTCGCTGGGCATGGAATTCGATCTCAACGCCAACATCGACAAAATCGCGGAAGCTGTCATCCGCGACGAGTACCTGGGCATCCCGACGCCGGCGATGGGCTCCTACTCAGCCGATCTGAACAAGCTGGAGATTGAATACTTTACGAAGATTATCGTCGGCCAATCGCCGCTCGATGAGTTCGATTCCTTCGTACGCGAGTGGAAAAGCCGTGGCGGTGACGAGATTACCCGAGAGGTAAACGAGTGGTACGCCGCGAATAAGTAACCCATAGCAACTGCAAGCAAGGCTTTCATCCAATGACCAGGGTGGCGCTTCCGATCCGGAGCGCCACTTTGCCGCTGCCTGGGCAGCGTGCTAAGTCTGGTGAAAAAGTGCCGGAAGAATGGTTGAAACGATTCCGGAGAAGACGGGAAGAACAGGAGGTGTAGTGAATGAAATGGCTGCGTACCTTGAGGGATAGATTCAGCCGGTCGATCCAGGTCCGACTGACCTGTTACTTTATCCTGATCCTGCTGCCGCTTATCCTATTCAGTCTGTATGCCAACATGCAATCGCAGCGGATCCTGGAGCAAGAGCTTGGGGAGCGGACCATGAGCGGCATGGACTCCGCGCTGGAGTATGTGGATCAGACCTTGCAGTCGCTGGAGCAGCTGTCGACGATGCTGGCGACGGATGGCAGCCTGACCTCCAGGCTGAAGCATCAGAGTCCCGAGCTGACGCCGGAGACACTGGTTGACTTTACAGCGGTCATGTCCTACATCTCCAATGTCAATGCAGTCAATCCGATCCTCTCCGGCGTCTCCATCTATCACGGGGGGACGAGCAAGCTGATCTCCAGCCGAGTCGGTCTTCTGGATCGGCCCCCGCATGCGATCGAGGAATGGTACGACGAGTTCGTCGAGACGGGCCGTTCTATCGTCCTGTATAATCCGACCCGGCATGAGGAAGCGCTGATGGGCTGGGCTGACCCGATCTATAATGAAAGCCAACTCCTGCTCATGCAGCTGATGGATCTGTACAGCAGAGACAGGGGGAACAACGTCCTGATGCTGTCGCTGCCCAAGCGCACGCTGCTCAGCAATATCTCGCATCTGGCCCCCAGCCAAGCTTCTCACGTGTCGCTGTACGATGACCGGGGCAGGCTGCTCGTCTCCAGCAGCGGAGCTGCGGAACCCCTGTTGGAGCAGGAGATACCGGCATCCGAAGTGTCGGTGGCACAGCTCCCGGGACGTGCGGAGAAGCAGATGATGCTGCGCACCGTCTCGCCCCGCAGCGGCTGGTCGCTCGTGCTGGAGCAGCCCGAGCGGGAGATCTACAAGAAATCGCGGCCGCTGCAGATCTTCACCTATTGGATCATCCTGATCAGTTGTCTGCTCGCAGTTTGGATCGCATGGTTGATCTATAGCAGTATCGCTGCCCCGGTGTCATCCCTGGTCTCCGGGATGCGGCAGCTCCGGCTAGGCAATCTTGATACGAAGCTGGTTCACCATCGACAGGATGAGCTCGGTTATCTGACGGATGCGTTCAACCAGACGGCCGAACAACAGCGCCACCTGATCCAGGATATCTACGAGCAGCAGCTGCGCTTGACCAAGACCGAGCTCAAATTCCTGCAGTCGCAGATCAACCCGCATTTCCTGTACAACACGCTGGATTCGATCTACTGGTCCGCCAAAAACTACGACGCCGAGGAGATCAGCGAGATGGTGCTTAACCTGTCCCGGTTTTTCCGGCTTAGTCTGAGTAGGGGCAGAGAGACGTTTACCGTGGAGGAGACGTTCACGCATCTGAACTATTATATCCGTGTGCAGCAGCTGCGGTTTGTCGGCCAGTTCACGGTTAGCTTTGATGCCGATCCACAGGCAGCAAATCTATATGTGCTGAAGCTCATCCTGCAGCCGCTGGTGGAGAATGCCATCCTGCACGGCCTGGAGAAGCAGAAGGGAGGCGGACAGCTGGCGATATCCGCCCGTTTGGAGAGCGACCGCCTGTTGCTGACGGTCAGCGATAATGGCAAAGGGATGGAGGAGCAGCGGCTGCGGCAGATTCATGATGCGCTGGCTGGCGCGGAGAACATGCAGGCAAGCGGCGCGGAGCGCAAGGATGAGTTCTTCGGACTGCTGAATGTCGCCTCGAGGATCCGGCTTTACTATGGCGAAAGCGCCATGCTAAGGATCGCGAGCGAAACCGGAGGAGGGACGAGCGCAGTGCTGGATTTGCCGAGGGCCCTATGCAGCAGCGAACAGGAAGGAGATCTGGTATGAATCTGATGATCGTAGAGGACGAGATACGGATCCTGAATTCTCTGGTCCATAACATACCTTGGGAGGAGCACGACATAGAAGTGGTGGCGACAGCGGAGAATGGGCGGGAAGCGCTACACCTGTTAAATCGGCGGAAGCCGGACATCGTACTGCTCGACATCGAGATGCCGGAGCTGGACGGACTGTCGCTGGCCGAGCGGATCGCCACCGAGTCTCCGCATATCCGGATGATTATCCTGAGCGGCCATGATGACTTCACATTTGCACAACGGGCAGTAGGCCTCGGGATCAAGCGTTACCTCCTGAAGCCGGCAGGCGAGGAAGAGATCCTGCAGACCGTGCTGGAAGCTGCGAGGGAAGTGCGCGCTGAGCTGGCCGATCGCCACAACCTGGCGGATCTGCAGCACAAATGGCGGACGCGGCTGCCGCAGCTGCAGGAGACATTCCTGCGAAGCTGGATGCTGGACCGCTATGACGGGTGGGAGGTGCTGCGGCATGGCGAGGAGCTGGGGCTCGGTCTGCCGCCGGATGCCCTGTATACGGCGGTGGTCTGTTCGATCGACCCGCTGACCGAAGAAGAGCAGCGTTTTACCGCGTCGGATATGCCGCTGCTCGCTTTCTCGCTGACGAGTATCGCCCGGGAGTTCCTGCCAGCGTCAGAGGGTTATGTATTTGCCGGGAGCGAGGGACAGACGGTGTTATTGTTCGTCGGCGCACCTGACGAGTCGGCATCCGAGCTTATGAAGCGGGTCCATCTTCGGTGCATGCGGTTGCTGCAGGTTGTCAAGGAATGTCTCAAAGTACCTGCAAGCGCGGGGGTTGGCCGTGCTTGTCAGCTTGCGGAGTCGCCGACCTCGTACCGGGAGGCCTGTCTGGCGCTCAGGGAACGGGCGGTCTACGGGCATGAGCTGGCGATTCCGTACTTGACGGTCAAGGATGAGCCGCGTCCGCTGCAGCTCGACGCCGCCTTCGAGAAGCAGCTTGAGATCGCGATCTACATGGATACCAAGGAGCATATGGTCGAACTGGTCGACAACTATATGGCGCAGCTGCTGGAGCAGGCGGGATCGTCCGAGCGGGTCTACGAGCAGCTGCTTGTGATCAGCAGTTGCTTTGTGCGGCTCATCCAGGGGCAGGGCTGGTCGCTGCAGCGGGTGCTGGGCGACGATTATGCTTACTTCCTGTCCTTGCAATCGCTGCTCAGCAGCGAGCAGATCCGGGCATGGAGCAGGCGGGTCGTCGGCCACATCCGCACCTATGCCGAGGAGACGCGCCGTACGACCAGCCATCAGCTCGTGCGCCAACTGGTTGAGACGGTCGAAGCACAGCTGTCCGAGGATCTCGGACTTCATACACTGGCGGAGCAACTCTTCGTCAATCCTTCGTATCTCAGTCGGTTATTCAAGAAAGAAACCGGAACCTCGTTCTCCAGCTATGTCCAGGAGCGCCGGATGGAGCGGGCCCGCGAGCTGCTGCAGGATGGGGCCAAGGTGTTCGATGCGGCAAGCAGGGTGGGCTACCGGGATATCAGCTACTTCGCCAAAGTATTCCGCAAGCATTGGGGCGCAGCGCCCAGCGAGATCCGCAAATAACGGACGGACGGCCCGCAGGGGCCGTCCATTTCCTTATTTTATATATTTCCGGGGCCCCCGCAAAGTACCTGAGTACGCTTCAAAGAAAAAGCTTCACTTAGTGGGGATTTCTTATTATGACGGCCGCTTGGTGAACAATTGGAAGGTGACGCCATAGCGGTCCGTGATCATGGCATAGGCTGGACTGAAATAAACAGCCTGCAGTTTTTCGATGATGGTTCCTCCCTCTGACAAAACCTCGTATAACCTTGCCGCCTCTTCCGGGTCCTCCAGCAGCAGACAGAGATTGACCGCTGTACCGAACGTAGTTGGCGCACTCGGCAGACTGTCTGCGACCATCAGCTGGGTCTCACCGATCTGCAATACCGCGTGCGCGATCCGTTGCCGCTGCTCCTCATCCAGCACGAAGCCTTCGGGCTGCGGCCCTTCACCGAACGTCTGGCGGAAGACGATCGTTGCGCCCAAAAGTTTCTCATAGTCTGCGATTGCCTGGGCAGCTGTACCGTTCAACATCACATAAGGCACCACTTGTAATTTCATTTTCATTCTCCTTTATTATGAGTGAGAGTCGTCCTACTGCTGTACTGGACGCTCTCTATATAATAGGAGATAATGGTGACAACTATTGTCACTATCATAGAAAGGGAAAAGATCATGTCACGATCTGAACGATTGGTAGCTCTGATGATGACGGTAAACCGGATGCGCAGGTTTACGGTAAAGGAGCTCGCGGGAGAATTCGGCGTATCGCGCCGGACGATGCTGCGGGATCTGCAGGAGCTGAGCCGAATGGGGGTGCCTCTTTACTCGGAGGCTGGACCGCACGGCGGCTATCGGGTGCTGCGTGAGCGGATCCTGCCGCCCATTGCTTTCACGGAGGAGGAAGCAGTGTCCATCTTTTTTGCAAGCCATGCGCTTCGTCATTACACCCAGCTCCCGTATGAGGAAGCATCAGCCTCGGCACGCGACAAGTTCTACCTGCATATGTCCGGCGAGGTGCGGGAGCGGATCGACCGGATGAAGCAGCGATTCGATCTTCTCACGCCTGCCAGGCATGCGACATCCCCTTACTTAAGCGTGCTCCTGGAAGCGGCATTGGATAGGACCGTGCTGGATATCGACTATGAGAGGGGGGAGGCCAGAGAGGACAGGACGATCCAGCCTGCCGGCATTTACGCCAGTCAGGGTCTCTGGTATTGTCCCGCCTATTGCTATGACCGCGGCGCGATCCGGCTGTTCCGATGCGACCGGATCCGCAGCGTCCGCCCGGCAGAGACGGCGTATGAGCCTGTTGATCTGGGGGCGGTCGAACTAAGCAACCGGCTTACGTGGCCCGAGCGCCCTCAAGAACCGCTGACGCTGCAAGCCGAGTTAACGTCCGGCGGGGTGCAGCGCTGCGAGTCCGAGCAGTGGGCGCAGGCTTTGCTGCATGTCCGGGCTGACGGCACGGGACAACTGGCCGGAGAGATAGGTCGGCGCGATATCGGATACTTCGCCGACTTTTGTCTCGGGCTGGGGACGGAAGTCACTGTTCTACACCCAGCTTCCTTGCTTGACGAGATCAGAACCCGCTTGAAGCGGCTCTCTGAGAAGTATGACCAGGGTGCAGCGGCTCCGTAGTCCGTCCCTCATGGTACTACAAAAGTTAGAACTGCCTGGGACCTGCAATTCCTGATATTCTAGATTTAACAATTATGAGAAAGGAGAATAGCCATGACGATCAGTGTCCGGAGTCGCTGGCAGTCGGCGGCTGCCTATCTGTGCGCCAAGCTGACGGCTGCCGGAGCCGTGTTTATTGCCTTGATGGTGCTTTTGGCTGGATTGGATCCGGTAGCCCTGAGCCAATTGATCGGACAGCTGCCATTCTGGGCGATTTTTTACGGCTACGCGGTTCTCTTTTCTATTTGTATGGATGGCTTGATGGCGGTGTGGAAGCCCAAGTCGAGTCTTTTCATTCGCGTGTTGCTGTATATAGTCGGCGGTTACTTGCCATTCCTATGGTTTTTCCCGCAGCAGCCGTTTTGGATCTTGTTCATTGGTCTGTACGGTGTAGTCTGTGCGCTTTGCTTTTATGGTATTGACGCCAGCATGAGGCACAAATGGCCGGCGAGTGCCATAGCTGCGCTGGCTTTGCTTGGGGCGATGGGATACTTGACACTGGCTGACCACACCCGAGTGGAAGGCTGGTCGGAACAGCGGGAAGAGGCGGCCTATTCCGCTCAGTTCGACTATTTTCACGGCCAGAAAGAAGTCGCAATCCAACTGAAGCAAGGGGATACGCTGACATATCGCGTGGCCTTCGAGCTTCGCGAGGGCGGACACGGCTACCGGCTGGATGGTCCGGGTGGCGACCCGATCGGCATGGAGCAGTTGGAGGACGGCGGTCTGCGGATGAGAGCTGAAGAGGATAAGGAGGTTCGTGTCATTCTAACAGGGGATCGGGCGAACGGAACAGTCCGTGTGACGTGGGAGGTTGAACCGCCTGCCTGATGGCTGCGCAGCAATCAGTCACGTATCATGATAGAACCTCCTCGCTCGTAATCACCTCATTAACTTGAATCTCATGATAGCTCATAGCTTCTTTAATGTCGTGCGTATCGTATTGGTTCTGGATCAGGTCATGTGCGATAAACGTTCCATAAAAATCCAGGGGAACGGCTTTGAGCGGTATAATCGACCTCCTACGTCTTTTCATTGCTTTCTCGCTCTAATATATTATCGCGCTAAAGTCATTTTGAATATATACCAGTAGATCACAATCAGCTCTACCCAAAGGACACATCAGAGAAGAGGTTCAATCATAAGGCCTTGGTCATAAAATCTCGTGAGAAAAAGCTTAGGATTTAGTCGAATCATCCTGTTTCAAATCATTCTTTTGAGGGGAATGAGTACTTAGACCCATTATAAAAGACCCCCAAAAGGAGCATGTACTCATGAAAATCGGAAAAAAGCTGATGGTTAGTTTTTCGGCAATCCTTGTCCTTACTCTTATCGTTGGCGCCATCGGCTGGATTCAGATGACCTCTCTGAACCATACATATCAAAACATGCTGGATGATCGTGTTCAAAAGATCCAATGGGTCAAAGATTTGAAATATCTGGCCGCCGACCAATCCAAAAATGTGAGAGGGTACCTTATAACCGGAGACTCCGGTCAATTGGAGGCTTATGAGGTTGACCGGGCGGCTTTTGCTGACACCTGGCAGACCCTTCACGACAGCTTTTATACGGAACGGTCCATCGCTTTGTCCACACAGCTCCGCGATCAGGAAGCGCAATACGCAGAGGTTGTAGCTGAGATCTCGTCATTCAAAGCAGCTGGCGACAACGAGACCTATGTGAGACTGGTGGAAGAAAAATGCGTGCCGCTGGCCGCAGCGCTTGCTTCGACCGCTCAAGAGCTGGAGAATTTCCAACGGCAGCAGCTCCAGGAAGCTCAGCAGGCGACGGCAGCCGGAGTCGAGCAGGTCAAGCAAGTGCTGATCGGTGTCCTGCTGGCTGCGACAATTGTGGGCATCGCGCTCGCTCTCTTGATCACACGGATCATCTCTCGTCCGGTTATTGCTGTATCCGAAGCGGCAGGACGGATCGCTTCCGGCGACCTGACCGGACCGGACATCAAGCTCCGCCAACGGGACGAGATCGGTCAGATGGCGAACTCATTTAATGAAATGAAACTGCAGTTGCGCACGTTGATGGGGACGATCCATCAGAATGCGCAGGAAGTATCCGTCGCGTCCCGTGACCTCTCCAGCGGCTCGGAGCAGGCGGCTGCAGGATCGGGAGCAATCGCTGAAGCGGTCCAGGCGATCTCCGAGTCGGCGGCGACACAAGTAACGCGCATCAAGCATAACCAATCCGCCATGCAGGAAAGTGTGGAGAGTCTGCAGCGGATTGCCCATTCCGCATCCATCACGGCTGAATCCTCCGCTGAGGCCATGGCACGAGCCGAGCAAGGGGGGCAGCTTCTGGAGCAGGCCGTGGTTCAGATCGGTCAGATCCGGAATAAAATGACTCATCAGACCGAGCTTATCAACGCCTTGGGTGAACAGTCGCAGCGGATCGATCAGATCACGTTGTTCATTAAAGAGCTGGCCGCCCAGACTAATCTGCTCTCGCTTAATGCCGCCATCGAGGCGGCGCGTGCAGGTGAGCATGGCAGAGGGTTCGCTGTCGTGGCAAGCGAGGTTAAGAAGCTCGCGGAACAGTCCGGCGAAGCTTCGGGACGAATCGCTGATGAGATTCAGCATATGGTCGACGGCATCCGGACGGCGATGGATGAGATGAATCAAGGGGCGATCGAGATGAAGGCCGGGGCAGCGAGTATCGACGCCACCGGCGAAGCGTTCACCGCCGTGCGGGAAGCGATCGCCACGGTAGCGGAGCAGGCGCAGGAGGTGTCCGCCGCAACGGAAGAGATCACGGCGATGACGGAGCAGATCCTGACAGCCGAGGAAGAGCTCGTACAACTATCCGGCAAGATCTCTGACGAGTCGCAGAGCGTGGCTGCTGTTTGCGAGGAGCAGCTTGCTTCCTCCGAAGAGATGTCCGCTTCCGCAGAGACCTTGAGTCATATGTCGCAGCATTTGATGGGGGAGATCGGGAAGTTCAGATTTGAGCAGGTGGGTGCAGCGGTAATCGATGTGCCAGCCGCATCTGGTGGAAGTGAAGAGAAGCGGAGCACGCTTGCGGCAGTTTCTTAACACTTTCTGAATTAAGGATCTTATGGTAAAATTTACGATGGTTGAGGGGAGGGAAGAGGGTTTGAAGAAGTGCGAAGGTTGCGGGCAACCGCATAGGTACAAGGCCATGATGCATTCATTAGCTTACAGCTACAGGTCGTTGACATGCACTGCTTGCGGCATGGAGCATACCATTTCCTTCGATCGCGGCTGCTGATCGGCGCTGCTGTTGCTTTGCCTGTCCCTCTTGTCATCAGCATCACCTCGAACACCTTCTGGCCCAATGGCTTTTTACTCTATTTTATGCTTGTGCTGCTCATCTTTCCGCTCCTGCCGTTTGCGATGCGATGACAGACACAGGGCTCAAAAAAGAAAGCATAGGATTCCATACATATATTTGTATGAAATCTTATGCTTTTTTTTACATTCTACGGTTCCTTGGGATCGGTTCCGCCAGAGACTAACCAGTACAGGACTGTCTCCACATTCTCCGCAGTTACATGTTTGAATTTCCTTCCGCTTCTTTATTCGGATTGGCCCTGTTCTTGCTCGACGTCATAATTGAACTGCCAGCCGATGCCGAACTTGTCCTGCAAGCTGCCGTAGAGCGGGCTCCAGAATGTCTCCTGCAGCTCCATCTGCACCTGACCGCCTTCTTTCAGCTTGTGGAAAGCATCCTTAAGGGCATCCATATCCCGGCTGATCAGCGACAGGCTGATGTTATTGCCCTCTGTGAAAGGCATGCCTGGAAACACGTCGGAGAACATCACCCGGCTGCCAAAAATCGTAAGACGCGCGTGCATAATCAGACCCTTGGCTTCTTCTGGCAGCGGGAAGTTCGGATCCTGGGGCGTTTCGCCAAAGGTCATGATGTACGGTTCTTCGATCCCGAACACCTCTGCGTAATATTGGACAGCTTCGCGGCAATTGCCCTTAAAATTCAGATACACTTCAACAGACATGCCTTTCACTCCTTAAGATCGAATGGTCTTGCCTTGTCCAGTGTAGCACCTGCATGTCCACCCGGCAATGGGAGGAGAAAACTGGACTCGGTGAGTAAAAGGCAAGCAACCGGAAAGGATGCGGTCAGGACTGTATCTGACCGTCCCGTACTATGCTCGCCCGGAGCTCATCGGGGACGGGTCCCCCCAACGCCTGCTCCATAGCCCAGAGGACCGCTCCTGTAGCAGGGGGCACCCGCAGGGTTGAAAAGCGGAATTGCTTGTCGGGTAGCAGCTGCTGGACATACCGTTGGAAATAGTCGCGAAGGATAGGGGAGTCGGCTTTGACCCAGACAGAGCCTGCCAACACCACTTCGATTGCTCCATTCCCAAAGTCCAGGCGCTGTACGCAGCCGGCGGCCGAGCGGGCCATCTGCTGCGCAGATTGCTTGACGATAGCGAGCGCGGCTGCATCTCCCTGCTCAGCCGTGTTCAGGAGCAGCGTCACCAGCTCTGTGTAAGGGAGACTGCGGTCAGTGACGCCTGCGACCATCCTCTCCAGCAGCAGGGTGTCATCGGGGAGGCCAAGCAGATCCAGGACCGGTCCGCACAGCGCTGTCGGTTCACCGAGTCGGTAGCATGCATCATAGACGGCACGCAGGACTCGGCGGGAGAGGTAGTATCCTCCCGCTTCATCGCCCGCAAGTTCACTGCCGACGCCGCCGATCTGCAGCCGGGTGCCGTCTGGCGCGATCGCGCCGGTACAGGCGCCGGAGCCGTTGATCGAGCAGATGCCCCACCCAGATGAACTGCCCGCTTTGAGGCCGAGGAAACTGTCATTGTCCACCACATAGCGCTGCAGTCCGAGACGGCCGATGATCTTGTTCAGCTCGGCTTTCTGGGAGGGGATATCCGCGCCGGCAAGGCCGAATGCAGCGGCTGCGATATCCGCAGGCATGATATCGCAGCTGTTCAAGATTTCGCTCAGCTGCTCGCGCATGGCGCGCTCGGCACCAGCATAACCATCAGCGAAGCGTTCATGGCTGCACGTGCCAGTCCGCAGCTGAGCGATCCTGCAGCCCCGCAGATCGTACAGATGGTAATCCGTTTTGCTGTTGCCGCCGTCTACGCCAAGTACGTAATGCTCTGGGCTCATATGCTCCTTGCCTCCTATCCGAACTGCGGCAGGTACGCTTGATGAGCTCGCTTCAACTCCTCGAAGCATGCCAGAGCAGCGTCGTAATCGCCAACCAGCGGATTCATCAGAAGCGCCCGTATCGCCGCGGCTTCATCTCCATTTATTGCTGCCGTCACCGTTTCGCGCTCGTACGCTTTGACCATACGCATATAATCGATGATATGCCGGTTGTCAAAACCGGGCAGTTGCAGCGGCTTTGCACCGTCTTTGCCGACGATGGCGCTCACTTCTACCGCATCGGTATGTTCCATAAACGGCAGCGCCCCTTGATTCAGCACATTAACGACATGCTTCTCCTGCTTGTCATTGGCGATCGCATCTACCAGACTGATTGCCACCTCCGAATAATTGGCGCCGCCCCGCGAAGCGAGCAGCTCCGGCTTGATATGGAGCTCCGCATCCGCATAGATGCCCAGCAGTTCCTTCTCGATCTGCAGGCAGGTTTCTCCACGCGAACGCTCGCTATTTTGCAGCAGCTGCAGCTTCTTGTTTTTGAAGTAGTAATATTCAAGATAGGAGGAAGGTATGGCTTTGAGTGCCTGGATCAATTCCTTGCTGAAGCCGCTGGAGGGAATGTTCTTCATCGACTCGCTGTTCAGTCCCTGCTCCAGAGCCTTCTCAAGATAGTCCTGTCCATGATGTTCGATCGCCGTGATCCAGCTCAGGTGATTGAGGCCGACATAGGTGAACTCGGCATCGGGGAGCGACAGGGCTTCACGGATGCTTTTGAACATATTGAAGGGAACATTGCACAGTCCCAGCATCTTGACCTTCGTATGATTCAGCATCGCTTCCGTGATGATGCCGGCCGGGTTCGAGAAGTTGATCAGCCATGCATCGGGGCAGAGGGTCTCCATCCGGGCGGCGATATCCAGCATGACGGGAATGGTCCGCATCGCCTTGAAGAAACCGCCGATACCGCAAGTTTCCTGACCGATCATCCCGTATTTCAACGGAATCTGTTCATCCAGCACCCGGGCGGGAAGCTTGCCGACGCGGATCTGGCCCAGGACGAAGTCGGCCCCTCTCAGCGCTTCGTCCAGCTGCTGCGTCATGACGACCCGGACATGCAAGCCGGCGGCAGCCGCCATCCGTTCGCACAATCCGCCGACAATCCTCAGTTTCTCTTCGTCGATGTCCATCAGTGCCAGCTCGCGCAGCGGCAAAGCGCTTTTACGCTTGATGATGCCCTCCATCAATTCAGGTGTATAGGTGCTGCCTGCTCCGATAATGGCAACTTTGAGCGGATTGCCCATGGTCCGATTCCTCCTGTACATTCATCTGTGTGTAAGATGGCGATATCCGGTCGCCTCGCGCTGCTAGTATAGCACATCAAATTCGAAGCCAACAATAAATTTTAAAATATTAATTTGCATTGAAACATAGTTTTGAAATAAAATTACAATGTCGAACATATAAAAAACTTGTCACCTGACGCGCGTAAAGATACAATTTATTACAACACGACACTATTATTCGGACGAATAGGGAGCATGATATGACGATAAGCGATAATCTGTTCATCAGGATCCGCGACCGCAAGGCCAGTCTGACGCCGGTGGAGCAGCGGGTAGCCGAGTATATCCTGGCCAACCGCGAGGAGATCCCGCACCTGTCTATCAAAAATCTGGCGCATGCCAGCAAAACGAGCGACGCTTCGGTCCTGCGCTTCTGCAAAACGATGGGCTACAGCGGCTACCGCAGCTTCATCGTCAGCATCTCGGCCTCGCTGAGCGCCAAGGAAGAGTCCGTAGGAGAACAATATACCGATATTCAACCGGGAGATGAGCTGGAGACGATCATTGCCAACATCGGCTTTAATAATATCCAGTCCATCGAGGATACGATGCGCGTCATCGAGCATGGCGCAGTAATGCGAGCTGTACAAGCCTTGAGGGAGAGCAAGCGGATCGTGCTGTTCGGCATCGGGGCTTCGGGAATCGTCTGCCAGGATGCGGAGCAGAAATTCAGCCGGATCAACAAAAATTGCCGTGCCTATACGGACGGCCACGGCCAGCTCACTGCGGCGTCGTTGATGACGGAAGGGGATGTAGCGATCTTCGTCTCGAACTCTGGCGATACGCAGGAGATCCTGGACTCCCTGGATATCGTCCAGAAGAATGGCGTCTACACCATCGCCATTACCAAGTACAATAAGAGTAGACTGTCCGAGAACGCTGACGCCGTGCTGAGCATCTCCACCCCCGAGATCTCGATACGGAGCGGGGCGATGGGCTCGCGGATCGCCATGTTGACTGTGATCGACATGCTGTTCGCAGGCGTCGCAAGCGCGGATTACGAGCAAGTGAAGACTTATCTTGCCAAAAGCCATGATATTATCTCCAGTAAACGCAAACGATAGGCGGGCATTGCCGCCGTACCAACAGGCCTTTTTCAAGAACAACAGATGTTCTTGCAAGGGGCCTGTTTGTTATTTGCGGTCATTCAGAAGGGGAGTTCGCCCTTGAAGCGTTAATACAGGACACGAAAGTGACGCAACAGGTCAGTTTATAGAATTAAAAACCAAAAATATATTACACAATGAAAATTTATTTCGAAATTTATTGACGAAATCCCTGTCCTGCGTTTAATATGGAGTCAGAAGCCAGAAACAACCTGGTCACAACGGTCAAGGAGTCACCCGGCTTTATAGACCCAACTACGAGTACGTAAGGGGAAAACATTATGACAGATTATCTTGCCAGCCTGACTACGGAAGGGAACAATGCCGGTACCCGAGCCATCGACGAGAGCTCGACGGAAGAGATTCTTGCCTTATTGAATCACGAGGATTCGAAGGTCCCGGCAGCAGTCGCTGCAGAAATCCCGTCCATTGCGCGTGCCGTGGAAGCGCTAACTACATCCCTTTCATCAGGTGGGAGAATGCATTACATCGGTGCAGGGACTTCCGGGAGGTTAGGGGTGCTGGACGCCTCGGAGTGTCCACCGACCTTTGGAGTCGACCCTCTGCTTGTGCAAGGACATATCGCCGGCGGCGATCAAGCACTGCGCATGGCAGTCGAAGGCTGCGAGGACGACGGGGAAGCGGGCAGATCCTTGGTTGACCTGCTGGGCATTACCTCCACGGATGCGGTTGTCGGCATCTCGGCGAGCGGCACGGCTGCGTTCGTTATCGAAGCCCTCCGGCGGGCCAAGGAACTGGGCGCTGTGACGATAGCTGTCGTCAACAACAAACAATCGCAATTGGAGCAAGTGAGTGACGTTTGCATTGCCCCTGTCGTCGGGCCGGAAGCGATCGCCGGATCTACCAGGCTGAAAGCAGGCACCGCCCAGAAGCTCGTCCTCAATATGCTCACCACATCCACGATGATCAAATTGGGCAAGACCTACAATAACCTGATGGTCGATCTGAAGGCCAGCAACAAAAAGCTCTACAACCGCTCGCTGCGCATCATTATGGCCGCTGCGGAGGTGGATGAGCTAGCAGCGGCGCGTTATCTCGATGAAGCTGCCATGGATTGCAAGCTCGCCATCATGATGATCAAGTCCAAGCTGGGTTCAGTCGAAGCTGCAGCTGCGCTGGAAGAGTGCAATGGCAACCTAAAACAGGCTATACGCATCTGCAACCAAGCCATTTAAGGTAGTTCAAAAAGGCTGCTTTTGATCACGAGGTATTCCAGAGAAGTGATTCGACATCGAATCTTGAATGCAGTCGGATAAGAGTTTCCAAAGGAAACTAGCTTCGTAAGCTTCCGCATAGGTGCTCACGTAGACAATGCTTCCGAAGTCGTTTTCTACGAAAACGCGGACGCTCCTCATTTCCTCCTGCCGGAGGGCTTCTCGATGCTGAAAACCAGCTTTTTGAACTTTATTGTAGGTGGCAGTGCAGATGGAAGTATATAAAGAAAGACTAATCAATTAAGGGAGGCTTCACTGGT
This sequence comes from Paenibacillus jepli, assembly GCF_047238105.1. Taxonomy (NCBI): domain Bacteria; kingdom Bacillati; phylum Bacillota; class Bacilli; order Caryophanales; family Paenibacillaceae; genus Paenibacillus; species Paenibacillus jepli. Next base: position 276,932 of record NZ_JBDFMD010000001.1, on the reverse strand, counting down.
ATGACAAGTAAAAGAAAAATGACCGCTATGCTGCTCGCTCTGACATTGGCTACAGGCTCGCTGGCCGCCTGCTCCTCCGGCAATAACAATACGCCTGCAAACAGCGGCGGCACAACGAATGCCCCTTCTGAGAATGGAGGCAGCACCGATGCGCCGGATACCATTACAGCCCTGCTGCCGCCTGTATCGCCTGCGTACCAGGAAAACTTCAAGCAGATGGAGGAGGAGTTCAACAAGCTGTATCCGAACCTGACGCTCAAGATCGAGCCGGCCAGCTGGGAGGATATGACCCAGAAGCTGGATACCCAGGTCAATGCGGGCAGTCCGCCGGATCTGGCCTTCATCGGATCGGACGGCATCTCCAAGTACGCTCAGATGGATATGCTGATGGACATCCAGGATCTGGTGACCCCGGAGATGCTCGCCGATTTTGACGAAGCCCCCCTGGAGTACATGAAGAACGGAGACGGACTGTATGGCTTCCCGGCTTACATGGAGGTTCATGCGATCGGCGGCAACAAGCAGTTCATGGAGGAGGCGGGGATCGACTGGAAGGCTGTTCAGGAGAATGGCTGGACGTACGATGAGTTCCGCGAGGCGATTAAGAGCGGCGTCGTGCAGGAGAACGGCAGCACACGTTACGGCTTTGTGTTCGCCACTGCAGGCGTAGCCTCCAAAGACTATCTGGCCATCCTGGTCAAAAATGCCGGCATGCCGTCGCCGTTCACGGAAGACCTGAAGTATGCCTACACCAGCAAAAACTATCTGGACGTGCTGAAAGCGATCCGCGAAATGATCGATGACGGCTCGATGCCACGAGAGCTCAGCTCGGTCGATGCCGGCAAGCGCTGGAACATGTTCCTGACCGGTCAGACGATGATTACGGGCAAGGGACTGGCCGTGTTCGAGAACTCCGCCAATAAGAATAATGAGAAGATCCAAGCGGGCGACGGCAGTGCCGTAGCTGACAGTATCGAAGTGGACTATATCGTGCTTCCTATGCCTTCTTTCGGCGATCATGATCCGGTATCCTACGCGGTTGTCGACGGGTACGTAGCCTTCCGAGGCAAAAACGAGCCTACAGACGAGCACAAAGCCAATGTTGTCAAGGCAGCTTATTTCCTGGCGAGCGGCAATGTCGCGGCTACAACCAACAGCGACCTGTTCGCAGCCCACATCACCGAGAGTGGACGTGAGGCGGCGGCCAGCATGGAATCCAACCGCAATCCTGATAACGTAGCTGCCGTAGACCGGATGCTGGAGCATGCAGCGCCAGCACGCCCGGACATCCCCGTGGCGCTAGGCGCTCAAGCGATCAAAGTCGAGAATGAGACGGTCATTCCGCGTCTCCAAGCTTTGCTCGCCGGTGAGATCACACCGGAGCAGATGTACGAGGATGTGAAGAAAGCCGCCATCGCCGCCTTTGGCGAGGACGGGGTTGTCCAAGACTAAGCACAAGCGGATAGCCTGCCCTCATCCGGTAGGCTATCCGGGCTTTTGCCCGCTTAGATTCACTTAGAAAGGAGCCTGCATCATGAGCCGAGCTACCTCGCGCGCACGCAACCGTCTGAACCGCGGCGACAGTGCATGGGCTTATCTGTTTATTATCGTTGCCCTGCTGGTCTATGCCCTTTTCACGGCTTACCCGGTGCTAAGCGCATTTATTATCAGCTTCCAGGAATACAGTCCCCGCGGCTCCACGTATATCGGCGTAGACAATTACACTTCGATTCTCCAAAGCGAGCTATTCTGGAAATCGATCCGCAATACGATTATCTATACAGTGCTCACCGTACCTGTCGCCCTGATCCTGTCCTTCGCCGTGGCGATCATGATCATGCCGCTCAGGAAGCGGCTGCAGACGACGTTCAAAGCGATCTACTATCTGCCGGCGGTTGCCTCCGGCGTCGCACTCGCGGTTGTCTGGCTCTGGATCTTCGATCCGATGTCGGCAGGTGTCCTGAACCGGTTTATCGGCTTCTTCGGAATCGACAGCCAGAACTGGCTGGGCTCCAGCTCCACTGCCATGTTCTCGCTTGTCCTCATGTCCTGGCTTTCCAGTCACGGTACGGCCATCATCATCTATGTCGCAGCCTTGCTCGGCATCGACAGCAGTTATTATGAAGCGGCCGATATCGACGGGGCCAACTTTGTTCAGAAAATGTGGCATATCGTCATTCCATGCCTGAAGCCGACTACTCTGTTCCTGCTCGTAACAGGAGTCATCGGTTCGTTCCAGGTGTTCCAGAATGCCTATCTGATGACGGGCGGAGGGCCAAACCATGCGACAACAATGGTCGGCTTGCTCATTTTCGATACGGCCTTCAAATACTTCGAATTCGGCAAGGCGGCGGCCCAGTCGCTGCTGCTCGCCCTGATGATCGGTATTGTTGCTTTTCTGCAGTTCAAGTTTCTCGGCAAAGATGTGGAATATTAAGCAGAAGGAGGAATGGACGTGGCTTTGTACAACAATCATCTTGGCAACCGCACAACGAGAACCTTCCGCAATACGATTCTCATTGTCCTTCTTCTGCTGTTTGCCCTGGCGACGTTGTTTCCAATTTATTTTATGCTCATCTCATCATTTGGCGATCCGGTGGAGGCCGGTGCTGTCAGTTACTCTCTATGGCCTGGCAAGTTTACTCTGGAATCATACAAGTTTTTCTTTGCCTTCAGCGAGCATTCCTTCCGCTGGATCCTCAACTCCCTCATCGTCGCTACCATCGTCATGATCTCCAATGTGGCGTTTGCCACAACAGCGGGATATGCTTTCTCCAAAATCAACTTTCGCGGCCGCGGCCTGCTGTTCGCCCTCCTGCTGAGCTCGATGATGATTCCTTATCAGGTGACGCAGGTGCCGCTCTACATTCTGATTGTTAATATTTTCGAAATTCAGAATACGTACAGCGCGCTAATCATGCCGACGCTGGTGACCGTATATAACATCTTCCTCGCCAAGCAGTTCATGAGCTCGATCCCGAGGGAGATTCTGGAGAGTGCCAAGGTGGAAGGCGCCAATCAATTCCAGACGCTGGTCCGCATTATCCTGCCGTTGTCCAAGACAGTGATGGCAGTTATGGCCATTTTGACATTTATGGAGACATGGAATACGTTTTTCTGGCCATTCCTGGTCACGAACACGATGGATATGCAGACGATTCAGGTTGGACTCAAAAATTTCCGTTTTGCCAATACGACTTACTTTGCTCCGATGATGGCAGGGGCGACAATCTCGGCTCTGCCGATGTTCATCCTGTTCTTCAGTCTGCAGCGTTACTTCCTGGAGGGCGTGACCGTCGGGGCAGTCAAAGGCTGATGCAGCCGGGAAGGAGTCTGAGATGATTCGTACTTGGGAGAACAGGTATACCGATGAAGTCATCGCGCTCTGGAATGCCAATGCCGTGCGTGATCACTATCAGGAGATGAATACTACACGGTTCAAAGCGATCTTTACAAAAAACCGCTACTTCGATCCGAATACGGCTTGGGTGTGGTTGGAAGAGGGTCGGGTAACGGCCTTCGCTTGCGGCTGCACCGGGGCTGACCTGCCGCTCGGTGATGTCGCCGGCTATCTGACCTGTATCATTACAACGGACGAAGTGGGAGCGGCAGCTAGATATGCTCAGTTGCTGGCAGCCATGGAAGCGCGGTTCCTCTCGCTTGGCAAACGGCAGGCCGAGGTGCTCTTCTTCAACCCGATGCAGCTGCCGTGGTATGTGCCGGGCACGGAACGGCATGAGCACAATAACGCGCCCGGCGTCCCGGTCGGCAGCGCGCTCCACGATGCGCTGCTCCGGCATGGATATGCTGAGCGAGCCATACAGTGCGCCATGTACCTGCAGCTAGGCAGCTTCAATGTGCCGGATGCGATTCTCGCCAAGGAACGGAAAGCGGCTGAGGCCGGATATGAGGTCGGATTATACGACAAACGGCAGCATCACGATCCCCAAAGACTGCTGGCGGCGCTGGGCAATCCGCTCTGGCAGCAAGAGATTGCGGCCGCAGCGGCATCGGACATCCCTTTTGTCATCGCGAGCCTGCAGGGCGAGCCGGTAGGGTTCGCGGGCCCTATGGTGCGGGAGCCGAGCGGACGCGGACGGTTCGCCGGCATCGGCGTCCACCCCGAGCATGAGGGCCACGGGCTCGGCTCGAGTCTTTTCTTCCGTCTTTGCGAAGCGTTCCAAGCGATCGGCACCGATTATATGACCCTCTACACCGGCAGCAACAATCCTGCGCTCCGTATCTATGAACGGGCCGGATTCCGCACCGTCAAAACGTTTGCCACCATGAGAAAGGAGCTAATGCAATGACTAACCGAACACCGAAGACCATCATGGGCATAGGAGCCCATGTCGGCGATGTGGAGCTCGTCGCCGGAGGCGTCATGGCGAGCCATCATCTGAAGGGCGATCAGATCTTCACCTTGGCGTTAACCGCTGGCGAGCGAGGCGTGCCAGCCGGGCAGGATGTGCATGATTACCGGGAACAGAAGGTCCGGGAGGCCCACACGTTTGCAGAGATGCTGGGAGGAGCTGCGCGTGTGTTCGAGATCCCGGACGGGGAGATCCCGGATGATCAGGAGATCCGGATGCGCGTCGCCGACGTCATCCGTGAAGTGAAGCCCGACATCATCATCACGCATCACTGCAATAGCATGCACAAGGATCACGCGACAACTCACCGCATCGTCAACGACGCCCGCTACTTCGCCAGCCTGCGAGCGCTGGAGCGAGAGCTGCCGCCGCATTTTGCCCCAAAATTGTATTATGGCGAGAATTGGGAGGATGCGGTCGATTACGTGCCATACGTCTACGTAGATTTCGACCAGCAGGCTTTCGATCTGTGGATCGCAGCGTTGTCGACCCACTGGTTCGTAACGGGAAGCACGTCCTTCAATTATATGGATTACTACAAGTCACTGGCCCGCGTCCGTGGATTGGAAGCCCGCAAGCAGTATGCGGAGACGTTCATGGTGCCGCCGGAGACGATGAAGCTGCGCCAGGGCGAGCTGTAGTCGATGAATCGACGACATCATGCGCGGATGCATCCGTCGCTTGATAACAGAAGGAGGCATGGTCAATGATCGCCAGCGGAATCGACAATATCGTCAGTATCGACCCTCTGTTAAAAGGACGGCGCGTAGGGCTGATCACTTCGCCGACGGGACTGTCGGCGCACCTCCGACCGACCATCGATATCCTGCACGAGCGCTACCGGCTGGCGGCTCTGTTCTCGCCGGAGCACGGCGTGCGCGGGGATCTTGATGCCGGCGCTCTTGTAGACAGCTACACCGACGCTGCGACAGGCGTGCCCGTCTACAGCTTGTACCGCAAGGACAGCAAGCGGCTGACGGCGGAGATGCTCGAAGCGGTCGATGTCGTCGTCTACGATATCCAGGATATCGGCGCCCGCTATTATACGTTCATCTATACGATGCTGTATGCGCTGGAGGATTGCGCCCGGGCCGGCAAGCCGTTTGTCGTGCTTGACCGGATCAACCCGCTGGACGGCATGACTGTCGAAGGCAACGTATTGAAGGCGGGCTATAGTTCTTTTGTCGGCAACTATCCGCTGGCGATCCGGTATGCGCTGACGGCAGGCGAGGTGGCGACGATGGCGGGTGATGAGTCCGGCTGGGGAGCCGAGCTGCACGTCGTCCGCTGCTCGGGATGGGAGCGCAAGCACCGATACAGTGACACGGGCCGGGTATGGATACCGCCTTCGATGGGCATCCCGAGGCTCGATACGGCGCTGCTCTATCCCGGCACCTGTCTCTTTGAAGGGACCAATCTGTCGGAGGGCAGGGGGACGACGGCCCCGTTCGAGATCATCGGCGCACCGTATATCGATGCCGAGCGGCTGGCCCGTGTGATGAACGGACACCGGCTTCCCGGCGTGTATTTCCGTCCGTTATCGTTTAAGCCTTCGACGTCGAAGCATGCCGGCACCTTGTGCAAGGGCGTGCAAGTGCATGTGCTGGATGAGGCTGCTGTCCGCCCGGTTGCTCTTGGTCTGACCTTGTTGTTTACGATACGAGAGCTGTTCGCGCCCTTTGCCTTTCTGCCGCCCGTCAGAGACGGGGGACGGCCGTTTATCGATCTGCTGTGCGGGGATCGTATCCTCCGGGACGAGAACACCGAGCTGCGGAGCATCATCGAGACCTGGGAGGCCGAGAGCGAGCAGTTTGCCCGGCGCAAAAGCACTTACCACCTCTATTAAGGTAGAGATTAACGACTCCGAGCGGGAGGAAGAAGGATGAATTATGTAGCGGGGATAGACGGCGGCGGAACGCGCACGAGCGTCATCGTGGCGAGGACGGACGGTGAGATCGTCTGCAGCTTCACCGCTGGTCCATTGAACTATAACGGGCAGGATGAAGCGGTCGTCGCCAGCAGCCTGCAAGAGATCACGGAGAGAACCGCCGCAGCGATAGCGGCGGATGAAGGGTCTGCACAGTTGAATCGTCAGCACTCGGAGGAAGGCGCCGGCACCGCTGCTGGGCTTGCTTCTTGCCAGGCAATCTGCATCGGCGCAGCCGGCATCAGCAATCCGCTCGTCGCCGGACGTCTGACATCCCTCCTGCGAGCTCGAGGTTACTTGGGCGAGCCGATGCTCGTCGGCGACCATGAGACTGCGCTCTGCGGGGCGCATGGCGGCCGGAGCGGGCTCATCCTGATCGCCGGCACCGGAACCATCTGCTATGGCCAGGGTCCCGCCGGCGATACGCATCGGGCAGGCGGGTACGGACATCTGATCGATGATGGAGGCAGCGGCTATGCGATCGGCAGAGACTTGCTTGCTGCGGTGGTGCAGGCTGCAGACGGCCGCACAGGTCCGACACTCATTACAGAACTGGTGTATGAACGGCTCGCCGTCTCCACAGTGCCGGAGCTGATCGGCTATGTCTACGATCAGGCACGCAGCAAGCGGGACATCGCCTCCCTCGCTCCGCTGCTCTCGGTCGCTTGCGAGTCCGGAGATGAGCAGGCGCTCCTTATCGCCGGGAGGAGTGCGGACGCGCTGCTGCAGCCGGTCGCAGCTGTTGCCGAGCGTCTGGGCATGCAGGCGGGACCGCTGGCGCTGCTCGGCAGCGTGCTGTTCGCCAACCGGCATATCCGCGATGCCCTGCATGGCCGGATCGCCGAGCGTTATCCGCAGATGGTCGTCACTGAGCCGCAGCATGACGCCTCGTACGGTGCCGTCTTGCTGGCGATCAAACAGCTGCGAAGGGGAGGTGTACCGGGATGAGGGTGACCTGGTCGTCGGAGAGGCCCTATCGGATCGGAGTGGGGCTGATGTCCGGCACTTCGCTGGACGGGATCGATGCCGCAGTCGTGCAGCTCACGGGCAGCGGGGCGAAGACCGAGGTCCGGCTGTTGCATCATGCGACCCGGCCTTACCCGGAGGAGCTGCGCGAACAGTTGAAGCAGCTGTGCACGCCGGGTGCAGCCGACGTCGCGGCGCTCGCGGGGATGAACGTCTATCTGGGCCGGCTGTTCGGCGACAGCGCGCTCTCTGCTGTGAAGGCTGCCGGATTAACCGCCGACGAGATCGACTTTATCAGCTCGCACGGTCAGACGGTGTGGCATATGCCGGAGCCTGCGGGCAAGTACCAGCCGGGTGCCACGCTCCAGATCGGCGATCTGTCGGTGATCGCCAAGCATACCGGCCTCCCTGTCGTCGGCGATTTCCGGCCGGCCGATCTGGCAGCAGGCGGTCAAGGCGCGCCGCTCGTCCCTTATGGGGACCTGATCCTGTTCGGCGATCCCCTCCGGGGGCGGCTGCTGCAGAACATCGGCGGCATCGGCAACTGTACGGCCATCCCGGCAGGAGCGGAGGCTGGCGACCTGCTGGCTTTCGATACAGGACCTGGCAATATGATCATCGATCAAGTCGTACATAGCTTGACCGGCGGCCGATTGGCTTACGACGAGGGCGGAGAGTGGGCAGCACAAGGCACGACCGACGAGGCGCTGCTGGCCGAACTGCTGAACCACCCCTACTATGCCCTTGCGCCGCCCAAGTCAACGGGGAGGGAACTGTTCGGAGCCGCCTACGCAAGCCAAGTACTTGACCTGGCTGCGGAGAGAGCGATCCCGGCAGCTGATACTGTCGCCACAGTGACAGCGCTTACTGCATCTTCGATCGCCGAAGCTTGCAGGCGATTCGTCATGCCCCGCTTCCCAGTCGACGAAGTGATCGTGAGCGGCGGCGGCGCCCATAATCGGACGCTCATGCGACAGCTGGCGGAGCTGCTCCCGGAGCAGGAGGTGCGCACTGCGGGCGAGCTGGGCATGCCTGACGATGCCAAGGAAGCGGTCATCTTCGCGCTTCTCGGTCACGCTTTCCTGGAAGGCAACCCGAATAATATACCTGCGGCTACAGGAGCTTCACGACCGACGATCATGGGCAAGCTCGCGCTGCCCTGATGGTATAGATCACTCGAGGAGGAGATGAAAGAGATGAATCTGCCTTATCGCAAGCTGTATGGCATGACCGCTTTTGTACTCATCATCGTACTATTGTGTACCACCTTGGCCGGCGCCGCCGGTCTGCCGCCGGGAGGCGAGTCTGAGGATGCAGAAGATGATCCTACCCTGAACATCGTCCAGCAACAGGAGGGCGAGTATGAGCTTGCGACAGTGGATTCATCCCTGGCGGCTGCAGACCAGCCTGCTGCGCCATTTGTCATCGTCGAGGATTTCGAAGCCGGCGGCGTGACGGCCAGCGCCGTCCGCGCCAGCGTCCAGCTGGCGATGGCCAGCCGGCCCGAGCCGGTCCTGTATGGCAATCACTCGGCCAGACTGAGTTATCAGTTCGTGGGCGGGGAGAGCGGGACGGCGGCAGCGTATGTCAACCTGTGGGAGCCTGACAACGCGACGTACCGCCTGCTGCCGGGCAAGCCGGCCAAGATCGGCATGTGGGTGCATGGCGACGGCAACAACAAGCATTGGCTGCGCGCCGAGTTCGCGGCGATGAACGGGACCACGCCGATCGCATCGGCGATTGCGGATCTGACCACCAGCACCGGCTTCAACTGGACCGGCTGGCGTTATATCGTTGCCGACCTGCCTGCAGTGCTGCGAGAAGCCGACGTCACAGATATCAAGCTGCGGCGGATCTACATGACCCAGACCAACAACGACAACAAAACCGACGGCGTCGTCTATCTGGACCGCGTCAGCGTGTTCTACGGCGATACTGGAGGATTGTATGGTCTCGATCTGCATGGGCTGGCTCCCATGAAGACTGGGGAGACGCTGCAGGCATCGGTGTACGAGACACGTCAGCATGCCACGGCACCGCAGCGGTTCGAGAGCGGCACCGTCTATGCAAGCGAGGACGCGGCCGTCGCCACAGTCGATCCTGCCGGCAGCGTACACGCGCTTGCGCCGGGCACCACCCGCATCACGGCACAAGCCGGCGGCTTCGAAGCGAGTTATATGCTAACTGTCAGTGACAGCGATCCGGTGGTGGATGAGCTGAGCCTTACGGGACCGGCTGAGCTGCGAGCGGGTGATCAGGCACAGACGACACTGATTGCCCAGATGGCTGGCACTGGGGAGCGGGTCCAGATCACGCAGGGCGCCGCGTATTCCAGCAGCGATGAGATGGTGGCCGTCATCGACGAGGAGGGTGTGATTCACGCTCGCGGCGAAGGAACGGCGATCCTGCAGGCCGAGTACCGCGGACGTACGGCCACCCTGGAGATCGGCGTCGGCGTACAGATCCCGGTGCTGGAGCGGATCGTCCTCAGCGGACTTGGTCCGCTCGAGATTGGTCAGGAAGGGCAGGCGCTGATCACCGCTATCTATAATACAGGCGAGGAAGAGCTGACTGAAGGCGTGACCTTCACCTCCAGCCAGCCGGCTGTTGCCGCTGTCTCCGAGGGCGGCAAAGTGCAGGCGCTGTCGATGGGCATCACCCGGATTACGGCTGCCTTTGAGGGCAAGAGCGTCAGCTTCACTGTTGTGGTCAACAAGGCCGGCATCGCGCAGCCCAAGCATGAGCTGCGGGCGGCCTGGATCGCCAGCGTCGAGCAGATCGACTGGCCCAAAACCTACGATCCCGAGCAGCAGCGCCGGGACTTCAGCGCATTGCTGGACTTCCACCAGTCGATGGGCATGAATGCAGTCGTCGTCCAGATCAAGCCGACCGCTGACGCCTTCTACCGCTCGGAGCTCGCCCCGTGGTCGCACTGGCTGACAGGAGAACAGGGCAAGGATCCGGGCTACGATCCGCTGGCCTTCATGATCGAGGAAGCGCACAAGCGCAACCTGGAGTTCCATGCCTGGCTCAATCCTTATCGCATCAGCATGCATACCGACCTGAACCGACTGACGGAGGATCATCCGGCACGGCTGAACCCGGATTGGGTGATGAATTACAGCGGCCGGCTGTACTTTGATCCCGGGCATCCGGACGTCATCGACTACATCACCAAGAGTGTCGACGAAGTGGTGGCCAATTACGATGTCGATGCGATTCATTTCGACGATTACTTCTATCCTAACCGCTACGACGGCACGGGGTATCCGGATCAGCAGACCTATGAGCGATTCGGTGAAGGCTACACGGATATCAACGCCTGGCGCAGACACAATGTCGACACGCTGATCGAAGGGCTGAACGCCTCGATCAAGGCTGAGAAGCCGTACGTCAAGTTCGGCATCAGTCCGTTCGGCGTCTGGCGCAACAAGTCGGCCGACCCGCTCGGCTCCGATACGACAGCCGGTCAGCCGAGCTATGACAATCTCCATGCAGATATCCGCAAATGGGTGCTTGAAGGCTGGATCGACTATGTTGCGCCGCAGGTCTACTGGAACTTCGGATTCTCGCCCGCGGCGTACGAGGTGCTGGTGAAATGGTGGGACGATCTGATCGCCGAGCATGATGCCGACGTCCACCTCTATATCGGCCATGCCGCCTACAAGGTGGATGACAACGAGAATTTCACCGATCCGTATGAGATCGTCAATCAGATGCGCTATAACCTGAACTTTGAGCATGTGCATGGCAGCATCCAGTTTACGACCCGCGACCTGCTGGCCAAGACGCATCTGCAGCAGATCCTCAGAGAGTACCAGCAGCAGCCGGCGCTGGTGCCGGCGATGCCTTGGCTGGGCGGCGGGGCGCCAGCGGCCCCGGTCCAGCTGTCGGGCAGCTATCGCAATTCGTCCATGGAGCTGCGCTGGACTGATGCCGACGAGCAGACGGCCTATTATGTCATCTACCGGGCAGAGGGTGAGACGGCGCCGTCGGTTGCCGATCCGTCGCAGATCCATGCCATGGTGCGCAAAGGAGCGGATAGCGCCAGCTATATGGATAACGAAGTCGTCAGCGGCCGCACGTACACGTACTTAGTCACCGCTGTCGACCGGCTGCACCATGAGAGCGACGCCAGCCGTCCGCTGACAGTAGCGGCTGCTGTACAGAACCCGAATCCGCCGGTCTATTATCCGCCGCTGGTACCGGGACCGGGCGGGGAGCCGGAGCAGCCGGAAGGCGTGCTGCAGCTGGCCGCCGGCGCTGCTGGCATCGTGAGGCTTGGAACGGCCATTACACTGGAGGTGCCGGCAGGGGCGACCGATCGCCAGACACGTCTTGCCATCGAGCGTCTGATGCCGGCAGAGGTGCCGGAGATGGCAGGCTACAGGCTGGCGAGCGAGGTGTATGAGATCACCTCCAGCGCTGTCGACCCTTTCCTCCGGCCGGCGGCCGTCACCGTATCGTTCGATGAGACGCTGACTGCGGCCGACCGGACACCGACGCTCTACGCTCTTGCAGCGGATCGCACTTGGCAGCCGCTAGCGGGTATGGTCGCCGACGGATTGATCCGTGCCGAGATCGACGGACCCGCTGTGCTGGCCGTGTTCGTCGAAGCGGCGTCATCGCCGCCCCCGGCACCGGCGTGCCCGGCAGAGACGCTTAGCGATCTTACCGGACACTGGGCAGCATCCCAGATCGTCCAGGCGGCGGAGCAGTGTCTGACCAGCGGATATCCCGATCAGACCTTCCGGCCGAATGCCCCGGTATCGCGGGCCGAGTTTGCCCAGCTCCTCGTGCGAGCGCTGGGGCTGGAAGGCCCGGGAGCCGAGCTGAGCTTCGCAGATCAGCAGGCAATCCGCCCGTGGGCCCGTGACGCTGTCGCATTGGCGACGGAAGCGGGTATCGTAAACGGCTTCGAGGATGGCACATTCCGTCCAGATGCCCTTATCACCCGTGCCGAGATGACGACGATGCTCGGCCGGGCGCTGCAGCTGCCAACAGGAGCGGAAGCGACACCGTTTGCCGATGATCAGGACATCCCAGCCTGGGCCAAGGACGCCGTGGCGGCTGCCGCCGCCGAAGGCCTGATCCAGGGCCGCAGCGGCGGCCGATTCGAGCCGCAAGGCAGCACGACGCGTGCTGAAGCCGTTGTCGTGCTGCTGCGGATGACAGAGCGCAGCTAGTCCTAGTCTGGCATTTTGGGCAACACGAGCCCCCAGTCCTTTTGAGGACTGGGGGCTCCGTGTGTTGGCGGACTTCTATATAACTGACACATAAATATAGTCAATTCACTGCCAAATATAGTAGGATAAAGACAAAACAGTGCAAAGAAAGGACGAGCCGAATGTCACGACATCAACCGACGCCTGCCATGGGCGTGCTGGGTCTGAGCAGCAGCGCTCTCCCGTTCGAGCTGACCCGGCATGCGCCCGAACCGGCACTGAGTCATCTGGTGCTGCATTATTGGGTAGTGAGCTGGAATCTCCATGAAGGTCAGACATTCGATCAGGACGTCGTGCCCAATCCGTGCGTCAATCTGGTCATTGAACAAGAGCGCAGCGGCATCTATGGGCCGGCGAGCAGCAAATATACCAAGCAGCTGTACGGACGCGGTCTGGTATTTGGTGTCAAGTTCAAGCCGGGTGGGTTCTACCCCTTCTGGCGTGAGCCGGTGGCCGCTTTAGCGGATCGGGTGTTGACACTCGCCGAAGTCTTCGGAGCCGATTCAGCTGAAGGCTATGCAGCTGCCATGGTGGATACGGAGGAGACGAGCGCGCGGATCCGGCTGACGGACAAGCTGTTGTTAGCAGCGCTGCCTCCTGCAGACCCGGATGCGCTGATGATCCAGCGTGTGGTGGCACAGATCCGCGAGGATCGCAGCATGACCCGAGTCGAGCAGCTGTGCCAACCATTCGGCATGAATATCCGCAAGCTGCAGCGGATGTTCCACCGGTATGTCGGCATATCTCCCAAATGGGTCATCAAGCTGTACCGTCTTCAGGATGCTGCTGAGCGGCTGGAAGAGGGTGCCTGCCAGGACTGGAAGGCGTTGGCCCTGGAGCTGGGGTATTACGATCAAGCTCATTTTATCAACGATTTCAAAGCGGTAGTCGGCTGGACGCCTGATGTGTACAGCAGCCGGTTCCACCAACAGTAGTCCGTACACTCTAGAGAAAAAAGGGGATGCAATACCACATGAAACACTGGAATGGTGACCAGAGGAGCGGCATGTGGAGAAGTTGGTGTTCGTTCCTGCTCATCAGTTTGACCTTGCTGGTGCTGGCCGGATGCGGTGTCTGGCTCGAGCAGCCGGGTGTGCTGTCGGATCCGTCAAGCGCCGGGCAGATGACACCTGAGGACGTGGCGGATTATATCCGGCAGACTGGTGAGCTGCCGGATAATTATCTCACCAAGCAGGAAGCCAGAGATTTGGGCTGGGATCCGCAGAAGGGCAATCTTCATGACGTGGCGCCTGGCATGAGTATCGGGGGAGACCGTTTCTATAACCGGGAGAGACTGTTGCCGGACAGCAGAGGCAGGCTCTGGTACGAAGCTGATATCTTGTACGACGGCGGGCGCCGCGGCGCTGCTAGAATCGTGTATTCCAATGACGGACTCATCTACATGACAGAGGATCACTACAAGACATTTACACAGATGGAGTAAGGGGGCAGATTCATGCGTGTAGCAGTACTGGATGGCGGCTGCATCAAGAGCAAGGATGAGCTGCATGCCTGTCTTGCCGAGCAGATGGAGCTGCCAGGACATTATGGCGCCAATCTGGATGCGTTATGGGATATGCTGACTGGTTGGGTCAGGATGCCGCTCACGGTTCGCTGGCTGCAGTATGATCTGTGCCGCGAGCGCTTGGGCGAAGATTGTGAGCACGTGCTGCAGCTGTTTAGAGAGGCCGAGCAGGAGCTCCCGGGATTTACACTCATCATCGAGGGTGCAGATACAAGGAAATGAATGGGGAGACCGGCGCAGGCCGGTCTTTCTTTTAAATACTAGCGTACTATGTCAACTACTTTTTATCGACTTTAGAGCAACCCAAACACACCTAACCGATTTGTTTTACAAAATTTGGTTGCCGACTGACGAAAAGCGGTGGATGCACGCGGTAGGTCTCGAACCTGAAGAAAATAGCCTCGTTTTCAATCCTGTATGTAATCTGGCTGAGTGCAGATAGTAGTCTAACGTACAATTCGCATTGACAGGACGAGGTGGATAACGCTTTAGTACGAGGTCTGGCCTCCAGAAAGTGATCCGATCTTCCCTCGGTCCCAGACCTACAGATGCATCTTTTTTTCTTTGTCTTAGGCGGCGTGAGACGTGAGAATACAATTAAACGTCAATTTTTTATTCATTTCCTGCACAAGCCGGTACGCAGGCTGAGCAGAATGAAACGGCTGCTTATCCCGCAGCATGGCAAAAGCAATCTTAAGCATCTTGTTGCCCATCGCGACAAAGGTTGCGCGCTCATGCTTTCCGCGATGCTTCAGACGCTCATAGAACGGCTTGAGGTCGGCATTGTGCAAGCAGAGACTTCGGCCAGCGAGAAAGGTGACATAGCGCAAATGAGCATTGCCTTGTTTGGAGATGCTGCGGTAGGAACCTTTGCCGCCGCCGGACTGCTTGACGATGGGATTCGTGCCGGCCTTCTTGATGAGCTGCCCAGCATGCTGATAATCCGAGACATTCCCCATCTCTGCGTAGAGTTCTGCAGCCAAGGACACGCCGAGGCCCGGAACCGTTAGGAGTAATCGCCCGTCGGTCTGGAGCAACAGGCTTTCAATCTCCTGCTCCAGTGTCTGAACTTTGGCATCGAAGGCCCGAAGGTCCTGCAGCTTCAAACGCAGCACCAGGAGCTCGGGACGGAGCGTCTGCACGTCAGGGGCAAGGGATTCCTTTGCCACATAAAGAAGCTTGTCAATGGCGGTTGTGCATAGTTTCAGGTTGTGCTCGGCGGAGAGCTTCCGCAGCCCCGCTTTTCCCAGTTGCAGAACAAGGGAGGGATGGGGATAGTGCTCCATGAAGAAGAGGGAAGCCTTGCCCCAGAAATCGCTGAACACCTTCACTTTTTTTGCTCGTCCGTTCTGGTGGTCGGCGTAGCCTTGATACTCTCGCCAGACGACATCCATGAGGGTTCGGATCTCCATGCGAAGGGACGAGCGCTTACGGATCTCCGCGCGTTTGGCGCGTGTGAGCACACGCAGTTGCCGCTGGAGTCCTTCCGCCAAGCGGAATTCGGTCGCCTTGTTGTTTCGAAGGGCGTGGGCGATAGCGACAAGATCGAGATCATCGGTCTTACACCAACTAAGGGCGCTCGCACGTTCTTCAGAGGTCGTGTAGGCATTGAGAATTTGAACGAGATATCCTTGCTTGGCCATCTGCCTGACGATGTCCTCATAGTAGTGACCAGTGGCTTCAATGCCCAGAAACAAACGAACCGCCCCGACCTCCTTCATGGCTCTTTCAATGGTTTCATAAAGGATTTTCATGCCGGAATGACTCACCGAGAAAAAGAAGGGTTTTTCGACCACGTCGCCGAAGTAGTTGCAGATCAAGGCTTTTTGGTGGAGCTTGGCCGCATCGATGGCTACGATGAGAACCTGCTCCAGGTTAACGCCTCGTAGTTGTTGACTGAACTTTGTTCCCTTAGAGCCTTGGATATGATGGGATTTCCCCATGCGACTTCAACCTCCTGTGGTGGGTGGGTTAGATTGAAGCTCTTCGTCAGGTGCTTCTTTCTTCGATAGTCGCTGGGGATTTTCCTTTTCTAAGAGGATTATATTACACGCCAGAAAGTATATGATTCTCTTATCTACTTGGCTTGTATTTCTCCGAAATGAAACTAACTGCGCCGCCAGAGGACGGCGATAGCCGTTTCACCTTGTATAAGCGTACTATGTCACCTATAGATCAGCTTATAAAGGTCCACGCCCGCCGGATGATAAGGGCAAAAGCGCATCTATTTCTCCTCCTTTGGCTCGAATCCCGGACCATAGAAGCAAAAATACATCTATTCCACTAATAAAACCCTTATCATTCCAATTCAGGGCGAGTTAGATGTACTTTAGCACTTATCCAAGGTAGTCATTAGGTTTTTGGTGCTTTTAGATGCACTTTTGCACTTATCGGGATGGTGAGCCGGAGTTTGGAGCCGCACGACGATTGGTTTTCACGCTGCGTGGAGTGCATATGTTTTCGGGGCTAGTGACGAGGCAGTCATCATCCCACGAACATTCCCTCATGCTTGGTTAGGCTGGGCCCGATCAGGGCAAATCTATAATAAAATCAAATGCACTACCAAATCAAGGGGCGGCAGAATGGAACATCTAACGGATATCATCACAGCCATCACCCGAAGCAGCAGCCGGAAGCATCTCTACCATATGACGCGCGTTACCAATCTGGCCCACATTGCGCTTACCGACAAATTGCTTGCCAGCTCCCGCATGGTCCCGCAGCTATCCGGAACGATTCGTGATCGTCCTGTAGAGGTTGCAATCGATGCTTATACGGTGACGGTTAATGCCCATCTGCGCATTCCAGAGGCGATGATGGCGCCGGGGATCTCACGAGCGGCGTTTCACGCCTATCTGGACAAGCATGTCTTCTGCTGGCCGACCAAGCGGGACTGCCGGTATATGATCGACAGCTATGGCCGCAGGGAACCGTCGGAGACCGTGGCTGTGATGGAGCTGGAGGCGGCTTCCCTGCTCATGGATCATGGGCGGCGGGTCAAGCTGTCCCGGTACGACTCCGGCAGCGCTCCTCGTTATCCCGGGCGGTGCTCCTACCGCAAAAGTCCAGCAATGTTCGTAAGACTGGAGTCCTTCGGGCGGCGGGAAGCGCCGTGGGTCCCGACGATACCTTCACAGATCCGCGAAGTGCTGATCGAGGAAGAGGTAGGACCGCTATCGGACTATATCTCCACGCTCTATTGTGATGAGTGGAAAGCCGTTCCTGCATGCTGGCAGAACATCAGGAAACCGTTATCAGCACTTGCGGTGGAGTCATGACGATTCGGCTTGCCGTATGCGGGTTGTTGTTTAAGGCGGTCCAAGGAAAATCCTGCGTGCAAAAAGAAGCGAGCCGCTTAGTCGGCTGGCTTTTTTTTGCGGGATAAGGGAAGAACGGGCAATCGGGGAACCTGCCGTAACGGGAGGACATAATAATGATATACTAAGCATGCGAAGTAAATGAAAGTCTAGGACAGGCAGGTGGCTCGCTTGCACAACATACTGATTATCGAAGACAATACGGACCTCAACCACTTGCTTGCTGAAGCGTTGACGGACGCAGGCTATCAGGTGAAGTCTTCCTACACTGGAGTGGACGACCTGCAAGAGATCAAAGACCAGGTATATGATCTGATCCTCCTGGACCTCATGCTGCCGTTCCGCAGCGGGGACGAGCTGCTCCGGGAGCTCCGCCGTTATGCCGACACACCGGTAATCGTCATCTCCGCCAAAGGGATGGTGGACAGCAAGATCGAGCTGCTTGGACTCGGGGCGGATGACTATATCACCAAGCCCTTTGATCTTGGAGAGGTCGTAGCACGCGTGCAGTCCAATCTGCGGCGATCCTCCAAACCTTCCGGCGACCGGATCTTACGGTACAGGGATCTCACTTTGCATGAGGGCGGCAAGCGTGTGAGAGTAGGCGAGACGGAGCTGGAGCTGACGGCAAAAGAGTACGGTATACTGGAGCTCCTGCTGAAGCACCCCGGTAAAGTCTATACGAAGGCTAATCTATACGAGACGCTGTGGCAGGACGAATACATAGGCGATGACAATGCGGTTAAAACCCATCTCAGCAATCTTCGCTCGAAGCTGAAAAAAACGAGCCCCGCAGCCGATTATATCGAGACGGTGTGGGGGCTTGGGTATCGTTTATATCCCTTGTGAAATTGTGGTGCCGGCGCTTAACCTTTTCTAAACCTTTGGCTTGTAGACTGATAGCAGAAAGGGAAGGTGAGCGCTATGCAACGCTGCATACTGAGAACAAACCAACTGACCAAGAGCTATGCCGGCACCAAGGTGCTAAGCGATGTGAGTATTACGATGGAGCCGGGCCGGATCTACGGCTTGATCGGCCAAAACGGGGCAGGCAAAACGACGCTGATGCGACTGCTTACCGGACTCAGCTATCCGACAAGCGGGAGCATCGAGCTATTCGGCGCAACCGGTGAGAAGGCGCTGCAGGAAGAGCGCAAACGGTTAGGCTGTATGATCGAATACCCGAGTCTCAGTCCGTCGATGACGGCCAAGGAAAATCTGCGTCTTCATCGTATCATGCAGGGCATTCCGGGCAAAGAAATCGAGGATGAACTACTGGCTTTTGTCGGGCTGGCGGAAGCAGGGAGCAAAAAGGCCAAAAACTTCTCGCTCGGCATGAAGCAGCGGCTCGGCATCGCCATCGCGCTGGTCGGCAATCCTGAGCTGCTGATCCTCGACGAGCCGATCAACGGTCTCGATCCGATCGGCGTCGTGGAGATCCGCAAACTGCTCAAAGCGCTCTGTGTGGAACGCCAGATGACCATCCTCATCTCCAGCCACAATCTGCCGGAGCTGTACCAGACGGCGACCGACTATATCATCATCCATCGCGGCGAAGTCAAGCAGACGTTGAGCCTGGCTCAGCTAGAGGAGCAGTGTCAGCGTCATCTCGTCATCCGTTGCGATCAGCCGGAGAGGCTGGCCAGCGTGCTGGAGACGGAGCTGGGCACGACCAATTATCTGGTGCTGCCGGATAAGACGGTCAAGCTGTACGATCATCTGGACAATCAGGAGCAGGTCGCCCGGATACTGCACGCCAGCGGTATCGTCGTGACAGCATTTTCACTGGCGGGGGATACGCTGGAAGAATACTTCCTGTCTGTAGTAGCGGGTGGCGCGCATGGTTAATCTCATCTGGGCGGAATGGTATAAGCTGCGCAAGTCCGTGGCCATCAGGATCCTGATCTTCATCACTGGCATCTGCGCAGTGGTCATGGCACTGTTCGCGCATCTGATCGCCGAAGGGAAGATGGCGGAGAGCATGGGCAATCTTGGCTTCATGTTCTCCGATATGAATGTCATCAGTATCCTGGGTGCTGTTATCGCTGGCGTATACATCTGCGGCGACTTCGACAACAAGACGATCCACCACATGATAGCCGGCGGCAAAAGCCGCGGTACCGTGGTGGCGGGCAAGGCGGTCATCATCGCGTGCGGACTCGTCCTTATCTTGCTGCCTTATGTCATCGTCACCGCTGCCGCACTGATGAGCGGACTGGCGTTCGATATGCAAGCGGCCGGACTCGGGTTTCTGAATCTGCTCTCGGCGATGCCCGGTACATTCTCCGCTGCCGAGGCAGGCAAGCTGGCGGCGCTCATGCTGACCCTGATCATCGTCTACATCGCGCAGCTCAGCATCACGCTGCCGCTTGCGCTGATGCTACGGAAGCCGGTGCTCGTCATCGTCATCTACTACGCCTTCAGTATCCTTTGCGGTCAGTTAGCCGGCCTCGGCGGGTTGGATACTTGGCTGAATCTGACTCCCTATGGCACGGACCACGTCCTGCTGGGAGCAGACTCCGGATATGCTGAGATGCTGCAATCGATCGGGATCAGCGTAGTATTCGTCCTGGCGATGCTGCTCCTGTCTTATCTTGTCTTCCGGAGGGCAGAGCTCAAATAATCCGACAAGGCAGGTGAGGGTGTTGAATGCACTTGTATTTGCGCTGACCGGCCTAGTCTTCATCCTGCTGATGTATATCTTCTTCCTCCAGCGGCAGTTGGTTCGGATCAACCGGCAGCTGGACAAGCGGCTTCGCAAGAGTACGAGGCAGCCGATCACGATCGAGCTGTTCAATCGCGAGTTGAACCGGTTGACGGCAAATATCAATCGATGTCTGAAGGTGGAGGAGAACCTTCGCCTGGACAGTATTCGCGAGGAGAAACGATTCAAAGAACTGATCGCCAATATTTCTCATGACCTGCGTACCCCGCTCACCGCGATTCGAGGCTATCAGCAGCTGATTGCCAAGGAGGAACTGCCTGCACAGTTGCGGGACAAGCTTCAAACCGCTCAAAAGCATGCGGACGAACTTGGTGTGCTGATCGAGCATTTCTTTGAGTATGCCTATCTGGTCCAGGCCGAGCAGCAGCCGAATCCACAACGCATTCATCTATCGAGTCTGGTGACGGAATGTCTGGCGGCGTCGATCCCGGCTATGGAAGTGAGAGGCATATCGCTGAAACTTGCAGAAGACGCCTCTGTCATGGTGTGGGCGGATAAAGAGATGACGGTCCGCATTGTCCGCAACCTGATCCGCAATGCGATCGAACATTCGGGCGGTGATCTGCAGGTTCATATCCAGCAAGGAGATCAAGCTGAGCTGCGATTTCGTAATCCTGTGAGGAATCCGGAGCAGTTGGAGGCAGGTCGCATCTTCGATCGCTTCTACACAGCCGATCGGGCGAGAGGCCGCACATCCGGGCTGGGCCTGGCGATCGTCCGATTGCTCGCCGAGCAAATGGGCGGCAGCGCGAGCGCCTCTCTCCAGGATGGCGAGCTGGAAGTGCGGATTGAGTTGCCTATAATAGTTTCAGGATCGGCCGCGAAGCGGCCCCCGAGCTTACCCTAGGATGTCTTCTACCGAGT
This sequence comes from Paenibacillus jepli, assembly GCF_047238105.1. Classification (NCBI taxonomy): domain Bacteria; kingdom Bacillati; phylum Bacillota; class Bacilli; order Caryophanales; family Paenibacillaceae; genus Paenibacillus; species Paenibacillus jepli. The sequence goes on along the minus strand of NZ_JBDFMD010000001.1, from coordinate 256,010 downwards.
GGTAGAAGGCGTCCTTTTTCTATTGTTGCGCAGTAGTGTAGAATAAGGAGCAGAATATTTTTGTATTCGTTTACATAGCATGGCTGCCCGAGCGGCCGGGAAGGTGGGGAATCGATATGAGGAGGACCAAGGGCAATTTATTGCTCCAGTTTCTGGTATCGTATTTGTTAGTGTTTTTGCTGCCAGTTGCCAGCATCCTGCTCTATTATTATCCGAACTCAACGCAAGCGGCCAAGGAAAAGGAGATGGCCTGGAACATGCATGTGACCGAACAATTCAAACATGCGATGGATATTTTCTCACGCTACGTGTATGACTTGCCGTATGAGCTGATGCGCAACCGGGATCTGAAGATGTATCTCACACCGCATGATGATTATCACCGCTATGTCCTTGCCAACGAGATGCGCAAGTACAACGCGACTGACGGTTTTATCTACAACACACTGCTCTATGTGAAGGATGTCGGTTACTTGTTCTCCAAGACCGGCAATGTCTATACGGTTGACGATTTCAATCGGAAGGGGATCGGTTACTCCTATACGTCCTGGCCGCACAAGCAGATGTTCGCAGAACTGGACAAGCTGTCTGTGCCGGAAGTAAGAGGCGTGGAAGACGTGGTCATTCCCGGCAACAACCGGGCGCGGTTGATTACCTTCCTCCTGCCGATGCCGCAGGGCGGCGAGCAGTCTCCGGGCGTTCTGTTGATCCAGGTGCTGGAGAGCACAGTCGTCCGAATGGTCAATTCGGTCTCGGATTCGTACAACGGCGCCTTTTTTATCTTCGATGAACAGGGGCAGCCGCTGGTATCGACGGAGCAGCCGGCATACAGCGAGACTCCGGCATTTGAGCAATTGGTGAGTGAGCTCAAGGAACAACCGGGCGGCACGGTTATTCACAGTCTGGACGGCAAATCCTACATCGTCTCGCACAGCGCATCGAATCTTAACGGCTGGCAGTATGTGAGTCTGCTGCCGCTCACAGAGTCGCTGCAGAGCATCCGCACTCTTCAGTGGAATTCGGTCCTGATGTTCATCCTGATCCTGCTGGTAGAAGTGCTAGTCATCTACATCTCGCTCAAGATCAATTATGAACCCATCAAGCGGCTGGTCAAGATGGCGGCGGATGTTTTCCAGCATCACAGCCTGCCAGCCATGAACGAAGTGGAGACGATCCGTTATACACTGGATCAACTATCCAGCGACAACAGCCGGTTGGATGAGGAGGTGAGGCGGAGTCTGCCGATCGTAAGGGTGTCCGTCCTGTTCGATCTCGTCAGCGGGCACTTCGCCACGTGGGATGAGTTCCAGGCGCAGGGGGATGTCCACGGCATAACGAGGCTGAGCAAGCCGTGTGTGACCGCTGCGATCCTCAGCTTCGCAGATGATCCCCAGAACGCGCAGGTTCAAGCCGCCATCCGGCGCGAGGAAGATCAGATGGCGGGGGAGGAGGATACGTATTTGTTCGCCAGTATCTACCCTCAAGAATATGTCTATCTCTGCTCGCATGAGGAAGGCGAATCGGTGCTGGAACGACTGACGGACATGCAGCGGCGGTTAGCGGACGCAGCCGGCGCCGCGCCGCTAGTCGGCGTCGGCCAGGCGGCTTCCACGGCATCCCCGGAAGGGGCGCATCACTCTTATCTCCAGGCGCTGCGCGCCGCCGAACATCTGCGTATGCGCAGTGCGCCGACGCTTCTCGCCTTTGAGGACATCGAGGCGCCGCAGAGCGGTTCGGTATCCTACTCCGCGGAGCTGCTGCAATCGCTGGAGATGGCGATCATAAAAAATGAATCGGCAATGGTTCGTTCGGTGCTGGAGCGGCTCATGGACTATATGAACGGCGAGGGGATGCCGCCTTATCGGGTAAGGAGCGTCTATGCCAACACGGTCAGCATCCTATTATCCGGTCTGCAGCGCTTCCGTCAGGATGATGCCAATCTGCTCCGGTTGACGGATGCCGTGCTTCAGCATACGTATACGATTGCCCAGATGGCCGAAATTCTGCGGGAGACCTCCAGCAAGCTGTGCGATATGATGGATGGTACGATGCCCGCGCCGCGGATCGTCTCGGCGGAGGAGATTATGGCCATGCTGGAGAGCAAAGCGTATGATCCGGATTTTTCCCTTCAGTTCATGGCGGATCACTTCGGGATGTCCCTATCGGGCTTCAGCTATCATTTCAAAAAAACCGTCGGTCACAATTTCAAGGAATCGGTCGACCGCATGCGGATTCAGAGGTCGCTGCAGCTGCTGCGAGAAACCGAGGACACACTGGTCTGCATTGCCGAGCAGGTCGGGTACACCAATGCCTCCAGCTTCATTCGTTCCTTCAAAAAAATCGTCGGCACCACGCCGGGTCAATATCGGGAAACCCATAAATAAGTCATGCATTTGAAGGCTGTTCGCTGCGTTGGCGGCGGACAGCCTTACTGTTGCCAATTAGCTGGCATAGGCGAAATTTCAAGCATGTCATTTTTTCAAAAGCCGTGCCAGAACTGCGTTGTAAGCGTTTCATAGAGAAGTCGAATAAATCGCTCTCAAAAAATGAAAGCGTTCAAAAAATGCCTGTATACGGCAGTTGTAACGTCAGGGTACAGTTAGGTGGCCGCAAGAGCAGAACGCCCGCTGCATCCAGAGTTCATCCTGATTCGCTGCTGCTTGGCAGGCAAGAATCCAATGAGGTAGGGGGAATTCCATATTATGCGCAAAACGTTAGGAACCACGCTCTCGCTAGTCTTGATCTCCACAGCCGTACTTGCTGCTTGCTCCAATTCGGAGAATGCGTCAGGCGGTGATCCGGGAGACGGCACGACACCGGTACGACTGAAGGGAATCGTCAACAAGCACGCACTTACGAAACCGGTTGCAGAGATGGAGTGGCTGCAGGAAGTAGAAGCGGCTGCAGGTGTGAAGATCGACTGGCAGGAGATCTCTGCAGATTGGGAACAGATGAAAGGAACGATGCTCGCCAGCGGTGACGTACCGGATCTGTTCGTAGGACCGAACATCATAACGGATGCTGACTTCGCCCAGTTCCAGGGACTGTTCCAGGATCTTCATGAGCTGATGGAGCTGGCTCCCAACGTCCAGCGGATGTTTGACGAGAAGCCCGAGACGCTGAGCATCGCGACCCAGCGCGACGGTCAAATCTATGGGCTGCCCAAATACCAGCGGTACTGGCCGGACTCTTCTACGCGCCAATATATCAATCAGCAATGGCTGGACCATCTTGGCTTGGATGTGCCGACAACTTGGGATGAACTGTATGAGGTGCTGCTGGCGTTCAAGAATGAGGATGCCAACGGTAACGGCGATCCGGGTGACGAGATTCCGATGGACTGGCCAGGCGGCATCGGCGGTTATTTCAACCCCGCAGTGATGCTCGGCGGAATGGGCATGACGATCTCGGCGGAAGTGAGCGGGCAAGGGTACTTCGTGGAGGATGGGCAGGTCAAAAACTTCCTCATCGACGAACGATTCAAGGAAATGGCAGGCTTCCTCCATAAGCTGTATGCGGCAGGTCTGATCAATCAGGAAGTGTTCACCAGCGATTATACCAAGTACCAGGCGCTGGGCAGGGGGACTGGGGATACGGCCAAAATCGGCTTCACGTGGGGCTGGGTCGCTTCGGACCGGTTCGGGGAGCAGGTGGCTCCGCAGTACACATCGATGCCGCCGCTGCAGGCTACACCCGGTACGGAGGTGTCCTGGAGCTACGATGCGTTCAACTTGAACTACGGCGCTAACCATATCGTCATGTCGGCGACCTCCAAAAATAAGGAAGCAGCGATGCGGTTCATCAACGAGCTGTATGATCCGAAGGTTGGCATCCAGGTGCTGTTCGGCTCGATCGGACCGAATATCGAGGATCATGGCGACGGCACGTATAGCGTGCTCCCGCCGCAGGATGCGCAGATGGACCCGGGGACATGGAAATGGACCTCTTCATGGGCGGATCACGGCGCATTCTACATCTCGGATGACATGGAGCTGGCACTGGGCAAGGATATGCAGGAGGTGTTGACCCAGTCCGAGCCTCTGGCTGATGCGCTGGCCGGTGTCGATCCGATGCGGGATATCTATCCGGGATTATTCATCAAGTACTCGACCCAGGATAACAATACGCTGAGTCTGAACAATACGAATATCATGAATCTGGCCGAGACTTCCTTTGCGAAGTGGGTCATCAACGGCGGCATCGAAGCCGAATGGGAACGGTTTGTCACCGAGATGAGCAGAGCGGGCCTCGAGCGGAACCTTGAGATCATGCAGCAATACTACGACGAGCATCTGCAGGAACAATAGCGAATGAGGAGGAGGAGGAACGGCGATGCGATCTATGCTCAAGAGCCTGCGGCAGGACTATCAACTATGGATGATGATCTTCCCGGCGCTGGCGGTCATTATGATCTTCAACTACCTCCCGATGTACGGCGCGCAGCTCGCCTTCCGCGATTTTGACTTCAGCAAGGGGCTGACTGGCGGCGAGTGGCGGGGATGGTATTACTTCCAACAGTTCATCGACAGCTACCTGTTCACCGATCTGATCCGCAATACGTTTCTGATCAGTCTGTCAACGCTCGTCGTCGGCTTCCCCGCGCCGATCATCCTGGCTCTGATTCTCAATCAGATCCAGAATCGGCGTTGGAAAAAACTGATGCAGACGACTGTCTATGCACCGCACTTTATCTCGGTCATCGTGCTGGTCGGCATGCTGCATGTCCTGTTGTCCCCGAGTACCGGAATCGTCGGCCTTCTGATGCAGTCAATCGGGCTGGGCCATATCCATCTGCTTGGTTCAACGACGACGTTCATCCCGACTTACGTGCTGTCAGATATCTGGCAGCATGCGGGCTGGAGCAGCATTATCTATCTGGCGGCCCTCTCCGGGGTCGATCCGCAATTATACGATTCGGCCAAGATCGACGGGGCGAACCGTTGGCAGACCGTGCGATATATCGATTTTCCGACACTGTTGCCGACGATCATCATCTTGTTCATCCTGAGTATGGGCAATATTCTAAGCACCGGGTTCGAGAAGATCTTCCTGATGCAGAATTCGCTCAACCTGCCTGTCTCGGAGGTCATCTCGACGTATGTGTACAAGATCGGCATCGTCTCCAATCAGTTCAGTCTGGCGGCGGCGATCGGGCTGTTCAATACGGTGATTAATTTCTTCTTCCTGATTACGATGAACCAGATCTCCAAGCGAGCGTCCAATACGAGTTTGTTCTAGCGGCGCGGCATATTTTCAATGAGGAGGTGAGGGTATGACCCGCTTGCGGCTGAGCGGCAGTGAGCTTGCTTTTCGTATAGCATTGTTCCTGTGCTGTGCATTGATCTTCCTGATCATTGCATATCCGCTGTACTTTATCATCATTGCTTCCATTAGCGATTCGACCCTTGTCTCTACTGGACAGGTGCTACTGTTTCCAAAGGGGATCAGCTTCTTTGGCTACAACCAGATCTTCCAGGACGAGCGGATCTGGATGGGGTATCGCAATACGCTGTTCTATACGTCAGCCGGTACATTCGTCAATCTGCTGGTTACGCTGCCTGCCGCATACGCGCTGTCGCGACAGCAGTTCAAGCCTAGAAGAGTGCTGATGTTCATCTTCGTCTTCACTATGTTCTTCAACGGCGGCCTGATTCCGACCTATCTGGTCATCCGCGACATGGGGATGATCAATACGCCATGGGTGTTTATCATCCCGTTCAGCGTTAATGTATTTTATCTAATCATCGCCCGCACATTTTTCGAGAATACGCTGCCCAAGGAGCTGTACGAAGCGGCGGCGATGGACGGCTGCTCGCATTTCACTTACTTTACCAAGGTGGCGCTGCCGCTGTCCAAAGCGATGATCTCCGTCATTGGCCTGTACTACCTGGTAGGACACTGGAACAACTTCTTCACCGCGCTGATCTATATCCGGGACAACAACCTGCAGCCGCTGCAGATTATCCTGCGTGATATCCTGCTCTCCAACCAGGTCTTCTCACAAGGGGCCGGCTCCGGCGGCGCTTCTGGCGGATACGCGCAGCGATTTGCGGATCAGATCAAGTACGGGGTCATCATCGTCTCGACGCTGCCCGTGCTGATCCTGTATCCGTTCCTGCAGAAGTACTTTGAGAAAGGCGTCATGATCGGCTCGGTCAAAGGATGAAGCAGTTGGCTGTCCCTTGCGGGGCACAATAGTATCCTCCCGGTAACTACGCCACTTTGAAGTGCGTACTTCCGAATCGGAAAGAGAGTCTCTAAAATAGAGCCTGTACTCAGATTCAGAAGACAGGGAGAGATGAATAGATGAAGCTGCAATTGGCATTGGACCTTGTGAATATCCCCGAAGCGCTGGCACTGGTAGAAGAGGTGGAGGCGTACATCGATATTGTCGAGATCGGTACGCCGGTGGTCATCAATGAAGGACTGCATGCGGTCAAGGCAATCAAGGATCGCTTCCCGGGCTTGCAAGTGCTGGCCGATCTGAAGGTTATGGATGCCGGCGGATACGAGGTCATGAAGGCATCGGAAGCAGGAGCGGATATCATTACGGTGTTGGGCGTATCTGACGATTCGACGATCTCCGGCGCTGTGGCAGAGGCGAAGAAACAAGGCAAGCTGATCATGGTCGATATGATCAACGTCCCGGATATCGAGCAGCGGGCAAGAGAGATCGACGCGCTAGGCGTCGACTACATCTGCGTACATGCGGGATATGATCATCAGGCGGCAGGCAAAAACTCGTTTGCCGAGCTGAAGGCGATCAAACGTGTCGTAACCCAAGCAAAGACGGCGGTCGCAGGCGGCATCAAGCTGGACACGATCAAAGAAGTAATCGCTGCCCAGCCGGACCTTGTTATTGTGGGCGGCGGTATTACCGGTGTGGATGACAAACCGGGAGTTGCCGCGCAGATGCAGCGCCTGGTCCGCGGAGCATAAGCGGATGGCTGCGGTACAGGCTTGGGCCGATCGGATCGCCGGCGAGCTGACGGCGCTTGCCGCATCGATCCCTTCGGAGTCGGCGAACCGGCTGGCGGAGGCCCTGCATGAGGCCTCCGCTGTCTTCGTCGCCGGGGCGGGCCGCTCGGGGTTGATGGGCAAGGCGCTGGCGATGCGGCTGATGCACCTAGGCATCAAGGCGCATGTAGTCGGCGAGACGGCGACGCCGGCGTTCGGCGCGGACGATGTGCTGCTGCTCGGCTCGGGCTCCGGAGAGACGGCCAGCCTGGTGGCGATGGCCGGCAAGGCCCGGCAACTGGGCGGCACCGTCGCGCTCGTGACGACCAACAGCCAGTCGACGATCGCCGCGTCCTCGGATCTGGTCATCGAGCTAACGGCTTCGCAGAAGGACCATGCGGGGAGTGAGCGTTTATCCGTCCAACCGATGGGTTCGTTGTTCGAGCAGGGGCTGCTGTTGTTCTATGACGCTGTGATCCTGCGATTGATGGAGCTGAGCGGGCAGGACGGTGCTGCAATGTATGGCAGTCATGCCAACTTGGAGTAGTGAAAGGAACAGGCCGGCATACACGCGCCCTTCGAGAAATCAGGAGCACAAGTGCGGTGGCCCTCATCTCCTGCGACAGCGGGCGCTGGCAGTGATAGCGCAATAGGTCTGATTCGGGTATACTGGGGGGATGAGGGGGGGATGTGCGAGATGGCACAAGTGTTGAAAGAGAGGATCAACCTGCGGGAGATCAACTGCGAGAAGGAGCTGACACTCGCTGTCATCGGCGGCAAGTGGAAGCTGATCATCCTGTGGCATCTGGGACTCGAGGGAACCAAGCGGTTCAGCGAGCTTAAGAAGATGATCCCCCATATCACCCAGAAGATGCTGACGAATCAGCTGCGCGAGCTGGAGGAAGATCTGCTCGTCGAGCGCAAGGTCTATGCCGAGGTGCCGCCGCGCGTCGAATATTCACTCACCGCCTACGGCCAGAGCCTGATGCCGGTGCTGCGTCTGATGTACGATTGGGGCAAGCAGTACGGTGAGCAGGTTGTGTGGAAGTAAAGTAACGCCCGGGACGCCGGGCGTTTTTTTGATGGTATAGGAAATTATGCACGTTCTATAATTGTGGATTAGGAGGTCGAAGGAAAAGGGAAGACGACTGGGAGAGCTGCAGCCGCAGTCCCTCGCTGCAGCCGCAGTCCCTCGCTGCAGCCGCTCCTAAGCTCCAGCCGGATGATAAGGGCAAAAGTACATCTGTGGTTCCTCTTTTGGCTCGAATCCCAGACCATAGAGGTAAAAGTGCAGCTATTTCAGTTGGATATACCTTATTTTACCAGTTCCGGGCAACTTAGATGTATTTTTGCGCTTATCCAAGGTTGATGTTAGATTTTTCGTGCGTTTAAATGCACTTTTGCCCTTACTGGAGCGGCGAGCGCGAGCTTGAAGCCGAACTGTATTTCATACGTCATCTGGCTGCGGAGGAGTGAACATATGTCAACCGATGGAGTGGCCGCAAGGCCTGTTTCTTGAAAAAATTGATGGCGGATTTCTTCGGACCGCCTTTGAGAAAGCGAGAGGAGAGCATGTGCGGCTCGGCCATCCCGAACATGAACGAATGGGGTTCCGACCAGCGAGTGAATCCATCGCAACGCGACTGGGTTGAATGGAATTTCGCCGGAATCCTACGTGATGAACCTTGCATGGAACCGGCTATGTTACGGGAACTAGGCCGCTAATCGGACTCCATCTTCACCGGCTCCACAACCTCGAACAAAAAGGGCTCTCCACCCAGAAATAACTTCAAGTAAGCGAGCGCATACGGCTGTTCGGCCTTGAGCGATGCCGCTTCTCGTGGGTTCGATGCGTGATGGCTATAGTTCTCGATCATGATCATGATGAAGAACGTTTCCAGCGCCTGAACCGCCCCGGGTCCAGTTGGTCGCAATGCTTCGTAGCTGCTCAGCAGCATCCACCGATGTTTCGGCCACATGGATAACATGGGAGCAGCCACATCATAGAGATAATAGCCGTGCCCGCATAGGCCAAAATCGATCGGAGCGGGCACGCCGTCGTGGAAAACGATGTTGCCCAGATGCAAATCCCCGTGTACCAATCCATAATTAAGGCTTGTCTGCTCCATCTCCGAAAGATTCTCCTGCACTTTGACCGCTGCTAACGCGGGGAATCCTGATTCACGTGAATACGCAGCAAGTAGTGACTGTCCGGAGTGGTGGTAATCCGGTAGGTCACCGATTCCGAAAATTGTACAAAGGCAACCCGGCTCCAATCCAGGTCATAACGCTGCAGCGCGAGTAAGCAAACCTGTCTCGCCTGTCTGAGCAGCGTCGTTCGTTTTTCTTCGTTATCAAATGCGACAGAGGACTGCATTTCATCCATCCTTACCGTTTTTCCCGTGCTATACTAAAGTATAACACATCCATATAGTGGAAGTAGAGAACTAGAAACGAATTGACATCTGCGTGCCATTCACGCAAAATAAGGGTGATATGATGTAAAACTATTGGTTACAGGGAGAATTGTACATGACGAATAAACCAGGTCGCCATTCCTTTCGGGAACGACTGGACTATATGATTGATAAGCTGCGGACCGATATCCTGAGCGGTGTCCTGCAGCCCGGCACGTATCTGCCTGCGGAGAGCACGCTGGCCAAGCAGTTTCAACTAAGCAACAAGTCGGTCCGCAAAGGATTGGAGGCGCTCGTCCAGGAATCGCTCATCGTCAAGATCGACCGGGTCGGCAGCATGGTGCTGGACTCGGCCCAGGAGCGGATCCGCATTCATTTTGGCTGCAGCGCGTCTTTGTCTCAGGACTTCCTGCTCGACGAACTGATCGCTTCGTTCCACCGCCAGCACCCGGGCATCCATGTGTTCCCGGTGACGCTGAACGATTTCACCCATGTCACCTCCGCGACGGAGATGATCAACAACGGCATGCTGGATGTCATCTCGCTTAACAGCGTCCAGTTCCAGGAGCTGTCGGAGAATGAGCAGACGGAGCTGCTGGATCCGCTGGAGCCGGATGCCGGTCTCTATCCCATCGCCACCGAAGCGTTTTGGAGCAACGGCTCCCTGTATGCGTATCCAATCTCGTTCTCACCGGTTATCCTCTGCTACAACAAGACGCACTTCCAAGAGGCGGGGCTGCCCGAACCGGACAGCTACTGGACCTGGGACGATCTGATCGGAGCGGCGGAGACGTTGTCGGAGAGACTGGGGAAGCATGCGATCTACTTTGTGCCGGCCTCGGAGAACCGTTACTCGGTCTTCCTGCTGCAGAGCGGTCTTCATACCGTAACTGATGACTCGGGCAGGCAGACGCTCAGTCCCGATACGATGAAGAGCCTCAGCATCTACAGCGGGCTGGTCAACAATCACCGCATCTTCCCCAAATATCTGGCAGGAGACCATGAGGACGAGACGATCTCGTTGTTCGTAAACGGACAGGTGTCGATGGTGCTGGCAACGTACTTCAATCTGAACGCATTCAAAAATTTGCCGCTCGATTACGACCTCGCCCCGCTGCCGACGCTCAAGGCCCGCGATCCCCAGCGGATGCTGATGGTGACGATCGGTGCGGCCGTTGCTGCCAATTCGCGGCAGAAGGAGGCGGCCAGGCAGTTCGTCCGCTATCTTGCATCCGAGGAGGCGCAGAGCCTCATTCGGGAGAAGACAGTCAGTATCCCGGCCCGCAAGCTGGTGGCGGAATCGGCGGCGACCGGCAGCCTGAACCGGCCTTCGCGTTATCTGATGTACAGAGAGCTGCTGCCGGCGTTTTTTTACCACAGCGAATTGGGACTGCCGATCGTGGCCCTGCGCAGCTTCCGGAAGCTTCTTAATGCCTACTGGTCCAATCTGATTGATGAAACCGTGCTGCATGAAGAGATGAGCCAGCTTATCCAGCAGCATCGCCGCAATTAATCGATATATCCTGGTTTTTTTCCCAAGCACTGCATTCCGAACGCAAACGGCGGTCGGTGTGCAGTGCTTTTTGGTGTCATATTATATAACACAAAACAAGAAAATGATGATAATTTAATTGACAGGGATTGTGCGAGGGCATATAATTGAGTACATCAGATATACAACAGATATTTCGAAGTTGTGGGCTGATTTTCAAGAGGAAGGGGGCCAGTAATGGCTCAATTTCCAGGAAAAACCTATGGAAACGAGTCGTTTTCGTAAAAAATTGCCGTGAAAGCGTTGACAAATTTCGTTTTCTGCAGTTATTATGATGTACAACAGATGTATAACTGCATCTTAACCAAAACTGTCAGCCTGGTAGGTAATGGAGGTGAGTGCAAGCTGCAGGATTGTAATTGTACAGCAGTTATCGTGTGCGTTATAAACATGCGTAACCAAATTTTTCATTCGTAATCGAATGAGCCCCAGGGGGTTGACGACAAGTATGGCAAAGCGTAAATGGATCGTTCTGATGGCTGTGTTGCTTGTGTTAAGTACCGTATTGGCGGCGTGCAGCGGCGGCAATAACGAGGACGGTGGCGAGCCGGCCACTCCGCCGCCGGCTTCGGGTGAAGGCAATACCCCGGATAACAGTGCGGAAAGCGGCCGATCGGCGGGCGGGCTGTCGCTGCCGATCGTCCAGGATAAGCTGGAGCTGACCCTGTGGTCGCCGAGCGGCGGCAATTTCAGAGGCACGAACTTTAATGAGAAGCATTAGTTCCAGAAGATGGAAGAGGACACGAACATCCATATCGACTTTCAGCATACGACGGAAGCAAGCGCCGAAGCGTTCAACCTGATGATGAGCTCCGGCCAGCTGACAGATATTATCTACTCCGACGTGTGGGGCACCGAAGCCGCCAAGTACGGCAACTGGGGCGCGCTGCTGCCGCTGGAGGATCTGCTGGCAGAGCATGCGCCGAACTTCACCCGAATTCTCGATGAGAACCCGGATATCCGCGGTCAGATCACGTCGCCGGAAGGCCATATCTACTATTTGCCCAACCTCGCTCTTGCTTCAGAGGATCTGACGCAGATGTTCCCGCAGATCCGCCAGGATTGGCTGGACGCGCTGGGGCTGCCGTTGCCGGAGACGACGGATGACTGGTACGAGACGCTGAAGGCATTCCGCGAGCAGGATCCCAACGGCAACGGCAGTCAGGACGAGATCCCTCTTGTCACAGTGAGCCTGGAGAACATCATGTTCCTGTTTGCGCCGGCGTTCGGCGTCGAGTACGGCTTCTTCGTGGATGGCGGGGAAGTGAAGTATGGGCCTGCTGATCCCAGATTCCAGGACGTGGTCGAGTACCTGCGCAAGCTGTACGAGGAGCGTCTGCTTGACCCCAACTACCTGGTAGACAACACCTTCCAATCGCTGACGGAGAAAGTGACGACCGACAAAGCGGGCGCCTGGTTCGGCTGGTCCGGTTCGTACATGGGCAATTTCACTACCTTAATGGAAGGTAAGCACGAGACGTTCAAGATCTCGCCGGTGCTGCCTCCCAAAGGGCCGAACGGCGATCAACGCCATGCTTCCTTCCGCTGGCAGGCGGCCGCTCACGGATTGGCGGTATCTTCGCAGACAGCGAATCCGGTGGAGGTCGTCAAGTGGCTCGATTACCAATACTCCGAGGAAGGCATCCTGCTCAACAACTTTGGTGTGGAAGGGATCTCCTACGAACTGGTCGACGGCGAGCCGGTATATAAAGAAGACGTCACGCATCCGAGCAATGGGCTGACCAACACGCAGGAGCTGCTGAATCATACGATCGGCGGCGGCAGCTGGGCGACCGTAGCCGATCCGAGATATGCCGAGCAGATCCGGATCGCCAACGGGCAGACGGAAAATCCGCTCGAATTGTACAGCGATTATCTGGATTTCGACGCCAAGATGCCGCCGGTTCAGTTCACAACGGAAGAGTCCGAGATCAGCGTGCCACTCATGGCGGATATCCAGACGTATGCAGCCGAAACCGTAAATGCGATGATTATGGGCAGAGGTTCGGTCGACGACTATGCATCAGTTATCACCCAGTTGGAGCAAATGGGCATCAACCAGGTGCTGGAACAATACCAGTCCGCCTACGAACGCTTCAAAGCGCAATCCTAAACCGATGATGTAATGGCTGTCTGCGGGCAGGGGCGGCGAACGCTGCCCCCGCTCCGCAGACAGAGCAGTGTCTATTCCGGAAAAGGAGGCCATGATGGCGATTTCATCCAAGACCGTCGACCGAAAGCCTGCGGCCGGCAGATTCCCCGCTTTGATAAGGCGGGTGGTGGCCAACCGTTATTTATATCTGATGCTGCTTCCCCCGATTTTGTTTTTCCTGATCTTCGAATACAAGCCCATGTATGGGGCGCTGATTGCCTTCAAGCAATTTAACCCGTACCTCGGGATTGACAATAGTCCATGGATCGGTTTTCGCAATTTCGAGAAGTTTTTTGAAAGCTACTATTTTTGGCGCTTGCTGAAAAATACGTTCCTGATGAGCTTTTACTCGCTGATCTTCATCTTCCCGGCATCGGTGGCTTTTGCTCTGCTGCTTAACGAAGTACGGATCAAAAGATTCAAATCGGCTGTCCAGACCATCTCCTATCTGCCGCACTTCATCTCGCTCATCGTCATCTGCGGCATGATCATCGACTTCAGCAAGCCGGGCGGCATCATCAACTCGCTGCTGCTCTGGATCGGCATCGTCAGCGAACCGATCCAATTTCTCATCCTGCCGGAATGGTTCCGGTCGATCTATGTGGGTTCGGGTCTGTGGCAGAGTCTGGGATGGAACTCCATCATCTATCTGGCCGCCTTGTCCGGGATCAATCCCAGTCTGTATGAAGCGGCAGTGATCGACGGAGCCGGACGCTGGAAGCAGCTGCTGAACGTCACGCTGCCGGGCATCCTGCCGACCGTGCTGATCCTGTTGATCTTGAATGTCGGGACGCTGCTCAATGTCGGTTGGGACAAAATCATTCTTTTATATAATCCAAGCACCTACGTGACGGCGGATGTCATCTCCACTTTCGTCTACAGGCGTGGCGTCATCGAGGCAGATTACAGCTTTACCGCAGCCGTCGGCTTGTTCAACTCGGTCATCAACTTCACGCTGCTGGTCATCGCCAACCGGATCAGCCGCAAGACGACCGACAGCAGTCTCTGGTGATAAGGAGGGAGAGCATAGCATGGTGGTCAAACGCAGTCTGGGCGAGGTAATATTCGACAGCTTCAATGTTGTCTTTCTGATCGTCTGTTCATTCCTGTTCCTGTATCCCATGTGGTATGTGCTGGTGTCCTCGTTCAGCGACGCCTACGCCATCGCATCGAGCAGGGTTACCTTCTGGCCGATCGGCTTTAACTTCAACGCTTACAAGCTTGTCTTCGAAGACGCGCGGATATGGGAAGCTTACGGCAATACGCTATTCTACGTCGGCGTCGGCACAGCGATCAACCTGGTGCTGACCACGCTGGGCGCGTATCCGCTCTCCAGAAAGAACCTGGACGGCAAACGGTTCTTTATGGCTTTTATCGTATTCACAATGTTTTTCAGCGGCGGCCTGATCCCGGCTTATCTCAACATCCGCGACCTCGGCCTGTTCGATACGCGCTGGGCATTGCTGCTGCCGGGGGCGATCAGCGCCTTTAATCTGATCGTCATGCGGACGTTTTTCCAGGGGATCCCGGACAGCCTGATCGAGTCGGGCAAGATCGACGGGGCCAATGACATCCGGATCCTGCTGCGGATCGTCCTGCCGCTCTCGATGCCGGTTATAGCGGTCATGACGCTGTTCTATGCGGTCGGTCACTGGAACAGCTGGTTCCCGGCGATGATCTACCTGCAGGACCGCAGCTTGTATCCGCTGCAGCTGATCCTGCGCGAGATCCTGATCCAGTCTTCGGCGCAGAATATGCTCTCGGGCGCTACCCAGGACGAGGTCTTCCGGATCAGCGAATCGATCAAGTTCGCGACGATCATCGTCGCTACGCTGCCGATTCTGGTAATCTACCCTTTTCTACAACGTTTCTTCGTCAAGGGCGTCATGATCGGCGCTATCAAAGAATAGCGGATGCGGCACCGAGCGAAACAGCATGATAGAGGGGCCATAGCAGTGGAAGGAGACATACGGATGAAGGCAATCATATCACAAGGTGGACAGATTAAAATGACTGAGGTGCCACAGCCAAAGCTGGAGGACGGGTTCGTGCTCGTGCAGACGGAGTGCTCGGCGATCAGCCCGGGGACGGAGCTCATGATGAACGGACTGCAGCGGACCGAGCCGGTCGTGCTAGGATACAGTGCGTCTGGTATCATCCGGGCATGCGGGGGCGGCATGGAGGATTGGCAGGTCGGACAGCGGGTGGCTTGCTACGGGGCGCCTTATGCGCGGCATGCCGAGTGGCTGCTGATGCCCCGCCACCTGATCGTGCCTGTGCCGGATCACGTCAGCTCGGTGGAAGCTTCGACAGTCGGATTGGGAGCCATCGCGGTGCATGCGGTGCGCCAGGCGGGATTGCAATTCGGCGAGACGCTGGCGCTGATCGGCGCCGGTATCCTGGGGCAGCTGATCGCACAGATCGCCAAAGCTGCGGGCATCAGAGTCATCGTCTATGACCTGCTGCCGGAGCGCTGCGAGATGGCGCACAAGCTCGGTATCCGCCATACGGCGGCGGACCCGGCCGAGGCCGGCAGGATGCTGGCAGAGCTGTCGGGCGGTAACGGCGCCGATGCGGTGATCCTCTGCGCCAGCGGCAAAAGCGGCGAGCTGATCGATCAGTCGCTGACCTGGCTGCGGGATTGCGGCAAGGTGGTGCTGGTAGGGGACGTCAAACCGGATTTTTCGCGGGATCTGATGTTTGCCAAGGAAGCGCAGGTGCTCATATCCAGGGCTGGCGGTCCCGGCCGGTATGACGAGGTTTATGAGCGGGAAGGCACGGATTATCCCTACGGTTATGTACGCTGGACGGAAGGGCGCAACATGGGGGAGTACATCCGGCTGATCGCCGAAGGCGATATCCGCGTGCTGCCGCTGATCAGCGGCGTGCTGCCGGCGGAGCAATGTGAAGAAGCATTCCGCAGGTACGCCGAGTCACCGGCAAGTCTGTTGGGTACCGTGCTGCTGTACGGGCAGGCAGGAGATGGGGAACCGCAACCGCAGTCCGGAGCTCGCGACGAAGCGTCCCTGTCTGAGCGGCTGTCACAGGAAGCGGCTGTCGGTTCCGGCGGAAAGGGAGAACGCGATGAAGGGGGCTAAGCTCGGAGAGCCTCTGCAGAGCCTTGCCGTATGGGCTTCCGCTTATACGGAGGGGCCGGAAGGCAGCAGGATCTATGCCGTCTCCTCCGGCTCGCCGTGCATGCTGCATATTATCGATCCGCTCGCAGGCAAGAGTCTGATCCGGCTGCCCATGCCCGGCTCTGACCATTGCTGGGGCGTCGTGGCGGCGCCGAGCGGCATCTATATGGGTGGCAGCGGCATCTTGTACCGCTATACGCCTGAGCGAGGCGTAGAGGATCTGGGCGTGATTATCCCCGGCGAAACCTATACCTGGCGGCTCACGGCCGATGCAGACGGGATGATCTACGGCGGCATCTATCCCGGCGGCAAAGTGTTCGGGTACGATCCCGGACGGGACACGTTCCGTGATTACGGACCGATCGTACCGGGCGAGCAGTATGCGCGCTCCATGGCGGCGCTGGGGGGCAAGCTGTATGTAGGTGCAGGCACCCGTACACCTCATCTGGTGGTGCTCGACACGGCTACGGGCAAGAAGCGGGAGATCGCTTTGCCGCCCGGTTGCGAGAATGACCAGCTCGTCTATGATGTGGACATTAGCAGGGGGAAGCTTTTTGCCCGGCTCACTCCGTCCAATCGGCTGCTGATCTACGATATGGCCAGCGGCGAGTGGGAAGGCTCCCTAGAGGGATGCAGCGGACTAAGCGTATCGCAGCCGGATGCACTCGGCCGGGTGTACTTCGTCAAGGATGACCGGTTGCACAGCTACGATGCAGCGACGGGGGAACTGCGTGCCACTGCGCTGCCGATGCCGGAGCCGGCTGGCGATTACGGATGGCTGCGCGGACATCCGCTTAATCCGAAGGGGGACTGTCTCATCGGTGTGTATCGCAGCGGCGGGTATTGGGTGTACGATCCGGCCTCGGACACGCACGAGACATACGATCTGGAGCTGGCGGGCCAGCCGGTCATGCTGCAGTCGATGACGCAAGGACCGGAAGGAGCCATCTATGTCGGCGGATACTTCGCCGGGGGACTGGGCCGATACGGGAACGCTGAGCCGTCGCTCGCCTCATGGCGGGGCGTCGGCCAGATTGAGGGGATGATCGCGGGTAACGGTCTATTGTATCTAGGCGTCTATCCCAAAGCCAATATTATGGCGTATGACCCGGCCCGGGCTTGGCGGCCTGGTGATAACCCCAAGCTGCTGTTCTCGCTGCAGGTCGAGGAGCAGGACCGGCCGTTTGTCTTCGCTTGGGCAGCAGGCCGGCTGGCGATCGGCACCGTGCCTTCTTACGGCAGGCATGGCGGGGCGTTGACCCTGTACGATCCGGTTACTGGCAAGCGGGAGGTTCAACGTCATCTGCTGCCTGATCAGAGCATCGTCTCTCTGGTCAGCCGGGACGCCGTGCTGTATGCTGGCGGCTCGGTCTGGGGAGGCCTCGGCATTGCTCCCGTGGCGGAGGAGGCGGAGCTGCTCTGCTGGGATGCTGCCGCTGGTGCGACACGATGGCGCAGGACGCCGATTGCCGGAGCCAAAGCGATATCCGCGCTCGTATGTGACGACCGCGGTGTGCTGTGGGGACTGGCGGGCGGCTTGCTATTCGCCGTCAATTCCCAGGATGGCCAACTGCTGCACACGGTGGAGATCGAAGCGCGCGACTGGTCTAAGGCAGCGCATTTCTGGCGGGGCGGCGAAGAGCTGATCTGTCGTGCCGGCGGGCTGTACGGGGTCTCGGGCGGCGTATTGTTCCACTACAATATGGAAGAAGCGCAGCTGACGCTCCTGGATCGAGGGGTGAAGCTGCTCGCAGCTGGGGGTGAAGGCGGTTTGTACACCGCCAAAGGAACAGAGCTGTATCGATATGAAGCGAGTCGTGGCGAGCAATGTGGAGAGCGGGTGGAACTTGGGTGAACATATTCTACCTTTATAAATACTGCATCCTCGGCGGCTGCACAACGCAGCTTGCCAACCGGCTGAAGTTTCTGCGCGGCGGTGCCCGGCCGCACTTTGGTTTTATGGGCGATTATGGCGGGCTCAGCGCTTTTGAGGGCTATCCTTATGCGTTCATCCTGCCAACAGTAGAGGCTATCCGGGCCTATATCGCTGCAGGAGATTTCGATGCGGTGATTACTATCGACACCTACGAGCTGTATGAAGCTCTGGCAGGGATGGACTATAAAGGAGCAGTCATCCATGAGGTGCACACGACCTATGAGGCACCGTTGCGGAGACTTCGGGAAGACTGGGAGCAACTGCCGACCCGTCATGTGCTGACGCCTTCCTATTATATGAAGCAATACCTTGAGGGCATCGGTATCCCGGAGGTGCATTACGTCGATAACTGCCTCGATACGTCGTTGTTTCGGTATGAGCCGGTAGCAGGTCAGTCCTGGGCAGCACAAGCTGACAAGCGGCTGATCTTGTGGGTGGGCAAGCTGGATGAGCACAAAAACTGGCGGGCCTTCCTGCGAGTGGCCTCAGAGTTGAACGGGAAGCATGACGATCTGCAGTTTGCGCTTGTCGGCGGACATACCGCTTCTGATGAGGTCAAGGATCAATTGCGCGTCATGCAGGTAGATCTGGAGCTGCACAATCTGACTTGGTTGCCGTCGGTTGCCTACGAGGAGATGTACCGGTTGTATTCGGAGACGGCAAGAAGCGGCGGACTGTATGTCAGCACGACAGCCAACGAGTCGTTCGGCATGACGGTGCTGGAAGCGATGGCCTGCCGCTGCCCGGTAGTCGCCCCCGCGGTCGGTGCGCTGCCTGAACTGCTCGGCGGTGAACGGGCAGCGGGCCTGTACGATGCGAGCGATCTCGAAGCATGCGCGGGCAGGATCAGCAGGCTGCTGGAGCAGGACGAGCTGCGCGAGCGGGTGGCTGCTTCAGGCGAACAGCTCGCTCGAGAACGCTACAGTATCGGGCAGGTCGGCCGCGTCTACTTGCCGCTGTTAGAGCGGTTGGTAGACGAGCGTGGTGCGGCAAGCAAGTAGCGTACGGCCGTGACCCATTTTCCGCTTTAGCGTCGAAGTCGCAGGTGAGGCGAGCAGCAACGACCCTTTGTGCCGCTACAGCGTCGAAGTGGCTGGTGAAGTGAACAGCAGCGCCCTTTGTGCCGCTATCCCTTGTACCGACGTGTACTCGTGAGATTTTGTTGTGTTGGGTGCGTTGCCTCGGTATCGCTCGGCGTTCAAGGTGCTTTGGGCGGGATTACACCTTATCCAGCGCCTGCTGGAGATCCGCCAGTTTTTGCAGCTCCACTTCGATCGTTGCCGGGTCGATGGCTCGTGTATCAATCTGCCTGATCGCTGGGAGCAACGCCTGGACATGATCGGGATCCTCCGTCAACATCGCCAGATCCGCCCGGAGCACGAGCGCTTGGAAGCGCTTGGCGGGGGACAGGTCATCCGGCAGATGATCAAGCAGACGGTCCAGCACCTTGAGGGCTGCTTTATAGTCTTCTTTGGAGTAAGTCAGGGTATAGGCCAATTGATATGACTTGTCAAATGGCGTTGCAGGCTCCATCGTCAGCTCCTTCGTTTTTTCGTTCGCCAGCGCTTGACTGACGGTCAGCGTATTGCCCGATGGATCTGTCAGGTTGAATCGGCGGTCCTCCTTGGTCGTGTTCAAGGCCGATAGACGCGGGAGGCCTCGAGCCTGTACTTTGCCGTAAGCATTCTTCAGGTTCTGCTTCCACTCTGCATGGACTGATGCGACATCGGACACTTGAATGATGCAGCCATGCAGCGAGTTCTGCGGGTTGTAGCTCTTCATCGAGAAGAAATGAAGCTCTGTGATCGGATGCTTCACACAAGCATAGCCATAAGGGCTCCGCTGATCATAAGTGATCGCAAAACCGAGGGCGCGGTAGTAGTCGACTTGTTCGGCGATCGAGATGCAAGGGAAGGTCGGGATGGTTTTGGACGTGGGGATCATCGTATATCCTCCGTTTCGTTGGTGGGATGTGGCCTCAAAATGTCGCCTCAAGGTAGGAGCTTTGGTTGATTCCAACCCATGGGCCTTATTGAGGTCAGCTGTAATTCAAGTGTATCACCTTCGTGCAAATGCTAAGGTTTGAAAGTATCCATTCAGCATCCACGAGGGCGAGACTTTCATATGCTTCAAGATAATACATTATGCCGTCGCAGACGGACATGGGGGAAGGGGCAGAGTAGGATGGAAGATCAACAATTGTTCGATACGATGTGTGAGTCGCTGTATACCGCGGTTATCTCCGATACGCTGGATCAGCTTGGCTTCCGCAATCAGGTGATGCGTGAGGATATCAATCCGATCGTCAGTGACTGGGTGGTGGCGGGAAGGGCGAAGACAGTGCTGTCCGTGGACGTCCATTACGTATCCGATGATCCATACGGCAAGGAGATCGAAGCAGTGGACAGCGTCAAGCCGGGCGAGATCGTCATCGGCTGCACCAACGAGTCCAGGCAGAACGGGCTGTGGGGCGAGCTGCTCTCTACGGCTTCCAAAATGCGCGGGGCACGCGGCGCCATCGTCGACGGCCTGATCCGCGATACGAAGAAAATCGTCGAGCTCGGCTTCCCGGTGTTTGCAACCGGTACAAAGCCGGTCGACTCCCAGGGACGTGGCAAGGTTATCGAATACGATGTGCCGGTGCTGTGCGGAGGCGTCATGGTCTACCCCGGCGACGTCATCTTCGGCGACCGCGACGGTGTCGTCGTCATCCCGTCCGCACGGGTGCGGGAAGTGTTCGATATCGCGCTGGACAAGGCGACTCGTGAGAACCATACGCGAGATGAGCTGCTGGAGGGACGGACGCTGCGGGAGGTCTACGACAAGTATGGGGTGCTATGAGGCAGCGGGGATACGTCTGAGCGCCGACCTTTGAGCACGCATTGTAGCAGTGTAGTTCATGAAAGCTAGGGAGAGAATGCCATGCGACTGAAAGGAAAACGAGCGATCGTCACCGGTGCGGCCCGCGGGATCGGTTTGGCGATCGCAGTCCGTTTTGCAGTGGAAGGGGCCAAGGTAGCCTTGCTGGACCGAGACGGCGCAGAGTTGGAGCGGGCTGCTGCTATGCTGCGTGCGGACGGCGGCGATGTCAGGTCTCTTGTCTGCGACTTGCGGGACTTGTCCGCACTGGAGGCATCGGCGAATGAAGCTGTGGCGTGGCTCGGCGGGCTGGATCTGTTGGTAAACAACGCCGGGATCGCTTATCGTGAGCCGTTCCTGTCGATCACGCCGGAGCACTGGGATGCGGTGTTCGATATTAACGTCAAAGCCGTGTTCCGGCTTGGTCAGCTGGCGGCGCGGGCGATGATCGACTGCGGGCAAGGCGGTGCCATTGTAAACATGAGCTCCAAGAACGGGCTTGCCGGCAGCGCCGAGCTGGCGCATTACAATGCGTCCAAAGGGGCGGTCCAGCTGCTGACCGAGTCGATGGCCGTGGAGCTGGCGCCTCACGGGATCCGGGTCAATGCCATTGCGCCCGGCTTCGTCGACACGCCGCTCGACCGCGAGCTCCGGGAGTCTTCCGGGCTGCCGCTGTACTCGGAGCGGACACCGATGATGCGCAACGGGACGATGGAGGAGATCGCGAGCGCTTTTGTCTTTTTGGCTTCCGATGAAGCCTCTTACGTCACGGGGGCAACGCTGCGGGTAGACGGAGGCCACCTGGCCAATGCAAGCGAGCTGTGAGCGGTTGTTCCACAAGCGATCATCAATGAAAGGAGGACAAAAGCATGCGATTGCAAGGCAAGACGGCTGTTATTACCGGTGCAGGATCGGGGATCGGCCGGAGTACAGCACTGCTGTTCGCGGCAGAAGGCGCTGCTATTGTCATCGCCGATATCGACACGGCAGGTGGGGAGCAAACGGCGGCGGAGATCCGCGGGCAAGGCGGAGGAGCGTTGTTCATCGCCTGTGATGTAACGGATGAGGATGGCGCAACGTCGATGGCTGCCCAGGCGGCAGAAGCATACGGCGGGATTGACGTGCTGTTCAACAATGCGGGGATCAGCGGCATCGGCGCGCTGCACGAGGTAGAGCCGCAGGTGTGGGAGCGGGAGATGCGTGTCAATGTTACGGGGGTGTATCATACCTGCCGCGCTGTGCTCCCGTACATGATGGAGCGCCGGAGCGGCACGATCATCAACATGTCTTCCAGCATCGCCGAGATGGGCGTAGCGGCCCGCGCTTCGTATACCGCCTCCAAGGGGGCGGTGTTGTCCCTGACCAAGGCGATGCAGGTCGATTATGCCCCCTACAATATACGTGTCAACGCACTGCTGCCGGGGACGATCCTGACACCGTTCGTGGAGCGGTATGTGCAGGCGTCCGAAGACCCGGAAGCGGCAGTCGCAGCCATCAAACGCCGCCAATTGAGCGGAGAGCTGGGACGGCCGCAGCAGGTGGCGCAGGCTGCGCTATTCCTGGCTTCCGACGAATCCTCCTTCGTCATGGGGTCGCCGCTGTACGTGGACGGCGGGCTCGTGTTCGGCAAGCAGGTATAGCGCTTTGGAGACATCTTGGCCGGATGAGGCGGGCGATGCTGCAATACACGTACCAATACCCATAGCAAGGAGTGATGACAGTGAAGCTGCTTAATTATATCGAACATGGCGTGAGCAAGCTGGGGGTACTGACCGAAGATGGCGTACTGGATATCGGAGCGGCGGCTAACAAAACCGGAACCAATGCAACCGGCGTCCCTGTGACGATGCAGGCGGTGCTTGACGGCGGAGACGGTGCGCTCGCTAAGCTGCAAGGTTTGGTGGCGCAGGCGGCTGCGGCGAGCGAGTCATCCTATTTTCGCAAAGAAGATGAGCTGACTTTCGGTCCGTCACTGGGCCTGCCGGAGAAGATCATCTGTGTCGGCCTGAACTACCGGCGGCATGCGGAAGAGACCAACATGCCGATCCCAGCGTATCCGATCCTGTTCAACAAGTTTGCCAACACGCTGACCGGCCACGGCGCCGCCGTACCGCTACCGCGTACCTCCCGCAAGGTCGATTATGAAGCCGAGCTGGGCATCGTCATCGGCAAGGAAGCCAAATATGTGAGCGAGGGTGAAGCGCTGGACTACGTATTCGGCTACTGTGCGGTCAATGACTTGTCGGCGCGCGATCTGCAGATGCGGACGAGCCAATGGCTGGCGGGCAAGTCGTGCGACGGTTTCTCTCCGGTAGGACCCTACCTGGTCACTGCCGATGAGATCGCGGATCCGGACAATCTGCGGATCGGCTGCTCGGTCAATGGCGAGGTGCGGCAGGACTCCAACACCTCGGATATGATCTTCAATTGCCGCCAGCTGATCAGCGATATCTCAAGCTGCATGACGCTGAAGCCCGGCGACATCATCCTGACCGGGACGCCGGAGGGCGTCGTACTCGGTTATCCCGAGGAGCAGCAGCATTTTCTGCAGCCCGGGGATGTCGTCACCGTGACCATCGAGGGGCTCGGCACCATCCGCAATTCGATGATGAGCGAGGAGGGAGCGGGATGATCTTCGACTGTCATACCCATCTCTTCGGTCCGGGCATGATCGGCGGACCGACGGAAGCCGCGATCAAGCGTGCCTGGGGAGAAGATATGCAGATCGGCGCGACGCCGGAGCAGCACCGGGACAACCTGGCGGGCTGCGGCGGCGCGATCGTACTGGCGATGGCGGCAGGGGCGACCGGCCTGGTCGTCCCCAACGAATATGTGGCGGAGTACTGCCGGACGGCGCCGGAGCGGCTGTTCGGATTTGCCAGCGTAGATCCCAATGACTATAACTGTGTCCCGGCATTCGAGCGTGCGATTCGCGAGCTGGGGATGAAGGGCCTCAAGCTCGGGCCGATCTACCAGAACTTCTATCCCGATGCTCCGGAGCACTTTGCGCTGTATGCCAAGGCGGAGGAGCTCGGTGTGCCGATCCTGTGGCATCAGGGCACGTCATTCGTGCCGGAGGGGTATCTGGACGCCTCGCGGCCGGCGATGCTCGATCCGATCGCACGCGCATGTCCACGGCTCAAGATGATCATCGCGCATATGGGTCATCCGTGGATCGATGAGTGTATCGCCGTCGTGCGCAAGCACCCTAACCTGTATATGGATGTCTCTGCGCTGGGCAGCCGTCCGTGGCAGTTCTACAATGCTCTGGTGTCTGCCATTGAGTATGGGGTACAGGACAAGCTGCTGTTCGGGTCGGATTATCCGTTCTTCAGCACGCAGCGGATGATCGACGCCCTGCGGAGCATCAACGACCCTGTAGAGGGCACGAAGCTGCCGCGTATCCCAGATGAGATGATCGAAGCGATCATCCATCGTCCGACGCCGGAGCTGCTGGGGCTAGTTTGATCATATGGAGCGGGGAGAGAGTGCAATGGACAACGAGGAGCGGGACCATGTTGAGCCGCTGAAGAGCGAGAGGTATTTCCAGGAAAAAGACTTGTGGGGCTTCATCCACCGCTCGTTCACCAAGTCGATGGGCTACAGCGAAGCATCGCTGCGCAAGCCCATCATCGGCATCGCCAATACGTTCAGCGAACTGAATAAATGCCACTCGCACTTCAATGAACTGGTGGACTATGTGAAGCGGGGTGTCTGGCAGGCTGGCGGGACGCCGATGGAGTTCCCCACCATCTCGATCGGCGAGCCGTATATCAAACCGACGACGATGCTGCTGCGCAATCTGATGGCGATGGATACGGAAGAGATGCTGAAGGGGCATCCGATCGACGGCGTCGTGCTGCTCGGCGGCTGCGACAAGACGGTCCCGGCCCAGCTGATGGCGGCAGCCAGCGCCAACATCCCGGCGATCGTCCTGACGGGCGGACCGATGCTGAACGGACGTCTGGGAGGAAGAAGCCTTGGGGCCTGTACGGACTGCTACGGCTTCACCCTCGAGCACAAGGCAGGCAATATCTCGGATGAGGAGCTGGCGGTCGCTGAGGATGCGATCTGCCGCAGCGACGGGCACTGCATGGTTATGGGCACTGCGAGTACCATGGCTTCGATCGCCGAGGCGCTCGGTATGGCGCTGCCCGGCTGTGCCGCGATCCCGGCTCCGGACAGCCGGCGACGGCATCTGGCAGAGGAAACCGGCAAGCAGATCGTCGAGCTGGTCCGTCAGGGCATCCGCCCGCGGGACATCATGACCCGCGAGGCGCTGGAGAATGCGATCACCGTCACGATGGCGAGCGGCGGCTCGACCAATGCAATCATCCACCTCATTGCCATCGCGCAGCGGCTGGGCATGAAGCTGCCGCTGGAGACCTTCGACGAGATCAGCGCCCGGACGCCCTTCATCCTCAATCTGCGGCCGTCGGGCCAGTATCAGATGGAGGAATATTTCGAAGCGGGCGGCGTGCCGGCTCTGATGAAGGAATTGGAGGAGCTGCTGCATGGCGACTGTCTGACGGTAACGGGAGAGACGATCGCAGACAATCTGCGAGGGGCGAGGACGCTGGACCGGGATGTGATCCGCACGGTGGAGGAGCCGTTAGACACGCAGGGCGGCATCGCGGTGCTGCGGGGCAATCTGGCGCCGGATGGGGCGCTTGTGAAGCAGACGGCAGTCTCTGCGCACCTCAAGTCTCATATCGGGCGAGCGGTCGTGTTCGAGAGTCCCGAGGACCTGACCCGCCGTATCGATGACCCCGATCTGGAGGTGGACGAGACCAGCGTGCTGGTGCTCAAAAATGCTGGCCCGAAGGGGGCTCCTGCGATGCCGGAGATCGGCCAGATCCCGATCCCGCGCAAGCTGCTCCAGCAGGGCGTGCGCGACATGGTACGCATCTCTGATGCGCGGATCAGCGGCACGTCTTATGGTGCGCTGATCGTCCATGCGGCCCCGGAGGCGGCGGTGGGCGGTAACCTGGCGCTCGTCCAGAGCGGCGACCGGATCGAGCTGGATATCGCCTCCCGGCGCCTGATCCTGCATGTGCCGGACGATGAGCTGGCCCGCCGCCGCGCAGCATGGCAACCGCCCAAGCCGCACTACGACAGAGGCTACGGGTTGCTGTTTCATGAGCGGGTGCTGCAGGCCAACCTGGGCTGCGATTTCGACTTCTTGCTGCCGGCGGAGCTGCGGCGGGAGTTGCTTGGGGAGTAGGGGAGTGGTTTATAGTGGACCCAAGGAGGGCTTATCGCTCCTGCGAAGTCAGCAGTAACCCCTATACAAGTCCGCGAAGGATCGGAGAGCCAGGAAGCGCGAAGAACCGACGCCGAACAAAAGGGTGGGCGAGCTGAGGGAGTACACGAAGGAAAGGACTGACTGCCGTTTTTTTTCTACGACTCGTTGGAGAACTTCGCTTCAAGCGTCACTTAACAATCGCTGAAATCACCGAAGAGCTTAACGGACGTGGAGTAGCAACATCCGAGTGTAATTCAATGAGATGTATGATCGTTATCTAACGCTGCTTCGGGCTTCGGTTACAGAACAAATGGAACGAACGCCTTATTGTAGGTACAAAGCGCCGCCGTTTTTCGCAAGAACCCTGAAAGTTACCTGCAGAACATCGAGCGCAAAGTCTATACGTTAATTGGTCAGTCGTAGAAAAAAAAGACGCCGGATTCGATCCGGCGCCGCGGCGGACATGACGGCTTACGCGACCGCCTTCCTGTATACCCGGGTCGCCCAGCCGAGCGTGATTGCCAGAAGCGCCCCCATGACGGCAAACGCGAGCAGCACTTTCGGGTCCCAGACGCTGCCGTCGGCCAATACGCGGGCAGCTTCGACCACGTAATAGAGCGGGTTGAAATGCGCCAAAATCTGCAGCCATAGCGGCCCGAAGGAAATGGGCAGCAGCACCCCCGCCAGCAAGGTGAGCGGAAGCTGCAGGCCGGTGACGACGGCCGCCAGCGTACCGATATCTTTGAACAGCAGTCCGAGACAACTGCTGACGGCGGACACCACGGCGGTCAGGATGCACAGCAGGACAAGCAGGAGCGCAAGCCCGGCGGCATGCAGCCGGAATCCGGTAAAGCTCGCAACGATGATGACGATCAGCGCCGGCAGCACAAACATAACGACATCCTTGAGCACATTTCCCATCAGAAGCGAGAAGCGGCTGATCGGCGACACCCGGAACCGCTCGATTACTCCCGTGTTCAGCTCGTGGATAATCGTCCAGCCGATGCCGGTGCCGCTGCTCAGCGCAAACAGCGCCAGCAGGCCGGGAACAAAGACGTTGGCGACGCCCGCTTCTCCCATGGCGGGAATGCCCCCGAGCAGCGGCGCGAACAACGCCAGGTACATGAGCGGCGTTGCAAAGCCCATGAACAGCCAGACAGGCGAGCGGACTTGCTCGATCAGCCTCCGTCTGAACAGCAGCCACGTTTCCCTCGCGATTCTCATGCGGTTCCCTCCTTGGCGTCGCGCAGCAATCTGCCCGTCTGCTGCAGGAAGACGTCGTCGAGTGACGGCCGCGAAATCGCGGCCGACCGAGCCGCTATGCCGGCCGACTCCAGCGATTCCAGCATGCGGGGCAGGGCGTGTGCGCCGTCCCCGGCATACAGATGGATGTTCTCGCCTTCGAGCCGGACTTCATGGACGAAGTCCAATGCGGCGAGCTGGCGCTTCGCCCGTTCGGCGCTGTCGCCGCTCACCTGAATTTGGATGACATCGCCGCCAATCCGGCTTTTCAGCTCGGCCGGCGCGCCCTCCGCCACGATCCGCCCGTGATCCATAATGACCAGCCTGTCGCTGAGCGCATCCGCTTCGTCCAGATAATGCGTCGTCAGGAAGACGGTCGTGCCGCCCTCCCGCAGCTTCCGGATCTGCTCCCACAGATTGGCGCGGTTCTGCGGGTCGAGTCCGGTCGTCGGTTCGTCCAGAAACAGAACGTCCGGCCGGTTGATCATGCCGAGCGCGATTTCCAGCCGGCGCTTCTGCCCGCCGGAATACGTCCTCACGCGCCGGTCCGCCGTGCCGGTCAATTCGAACACGTCCAGTAGCTCGGCGGCGCGTTGCCACGCCTCGTGGAGGTTCATCCCGTATAGCCGCCCGGCGAGGATCAAGTTCTCTCGTCCGGTCGCTTCCCAGTCGCCGCCGCCGAACTGGCTGACATAGCCGATGCGGCGGCGCACTTCTGCGGGCTGACGCGTCAGATCGTATCCGCAGATCGCCGCCGTCCCGCGATCGATCGGCAGCAGCGTGGTCAGCATGCGGAGCGTCGTCGTCTTGCCGGCTCCGTTAGGGCCGAGGAAGCCGAAAATTTCGGCTCGCTTCACCGAAAAGGTAATGCCGCGCACCGCTTCGACCGTCGCTACTCCGCGCTTGCTTTTGACGGCAAAGCTTTTCCCGACATCGGTGATTTCAATTGCATGTACCATGTGATAGCTCCTTTACGTTCTATTATTGAGCGCAATGACGGCGTTGCTGACCATCCCCAGCCCGAGGCCGATGATGACGCCGGCGGCGACGCCGATCAGCGTATCCATCCATCCGCCGGCCAGGAACGCCCCACGCCCGCCGCCGACGACAAAACCGATCAGCCCGCCGATCGCGAATCCGAAAAACATGAAGCCGGCGTAAAACAGCCCGATCGCCTCGTATTCGGCGGGACCGCGATGCTCATAATATTGGACGAACCGCTGCTGCAGATCGGCGGAGCCGGCCGATTCGCTGCGGAACGCCAGATCCGTTTTGGCGCGCTCGAGCGCGTCCTGCTCTGACATCCCCTGGGCGATCAGATCGCTCATATAGTCGCTCATATAGAGCAGCATGTCGTTCTGCGCTTCCAACGACGTCTCCGAGCGGCGCTTGAACTTCGCAAGCTTGGCCATCATTCGGCCTTTGGTCTGGCCGGTCTTCCGGCGCAGCTTCTCCAGATACGTCATCTCGGCTTCATCCAGATAATGCTGCGACTGCTCCTTCGCAAACCGGTTCAGTTTGTCCGTCGTCTCCCGACTAAAGCTCATGCTCGCGACCTCCTTGTTTTCGAAAATGTTGAATGCGTCCGCTCAGGAAATCCCACCTCGCCCAAAAGGACGTCAGCTCCTCGAAGCCCCGCTCGTTAAGCGTGTAAAATTTTCGTGGCGGGCCCATTTCCGACGGTTTCTTCGTAATGTGAACCAACTTGTTCTTCTCCAGCCGCAGCAGCAGGGCGTACACCGTCGCTTCCGCCAGCCCTTCGAATCCCATGGCGTGCAGCTTCCTGGCAATCTCGTAGCCGTACACTTCGCCGCGGCTTATAATTTCCAGTACTATGCCTTCCAGCACGCCCTTCAACATCTCGCTTAGATTATCCAGAAGCCCCCCCCCTTCGGTACTCAACATTATAGGTAATCAATATTATTGAGTACCACTATACAATAACATTGAGTAGCGCCGCAGTCAATAGGCTTCGGCCGACTGGCAGGCCGCTACAGAAAAAAACTACGACTGACGAATTAACGTATAGACTTTGCGCTCGATGTTCTGCAGGTAACTTTCAGGGTTCTTGCGAAAACGGCGGCGCTTTGTACCTTCAATAAGGCGTTCGTTCCATCGGTTGCGCTCTTGATTAAACGTTTTGTAATCGACCTTCTGTAGACGGTTTACTAAATCAGTCTGCTTTAATGCATCGTCAACGAACACAACGACTTCATCGCTTCGGAGGATATAGTCGTTCCAACTTGGGATGTATGTAAAGCAACCGAGCCGTGTCGAAGCGCTCGGGGTCGTATTTGTCATGGTACTCCTGATGTATGGGCTGCTGGAGTGGCGTGTACGTGAGCAGATGAAGCAAGAGAAGGAGGGAGCCATTGATTCTACAAGGCAAACGCAAAAGCTTCGCTCCCACGGGAGAAATGCTGCTGGCTCTGCTCAAAACCATTGGGGTCATCCATGTCTTGATTGGCGGCAAGACCGTCCGGGGCCTGTTGTCGGCGCATGTCGATGACCAGGTCAAACACATTCTTCGCTTGGCCGGGCATAATATCTCCATTTACACGGATGCCGTTGGAGTGGACGATCCAAAACAACCGACGACGCTTGTTTAACAGCTGTTTCTATATTAACGAATAATTTATTTGTGAATAATTAATTCATGCGGAAAGTCGGGTCTAAGCCCTGGGTATCAGCCAGCCGCACGTATCCCGACATTTGCGTATCTTGAGTCTCGACTTTAGTGTCATTGGTGTTATAATCGTAGGTATATTCATCTCTGACCCCATCTCGGTTACTCCAGATGAGGCAACGTTTAATGGCATGATGCATTCCGTTGGAGCGATGCTTGATTATACGCTGGTTGGCGTTCTGGGCGGTTTGTTCGGACGAATCTTAATCGAAAACGACATGGCTTGGCTGTTCATTGTCGGAATCCACGCTGCGAAGAAAGGTCGAAAAAAGATGAGTACATACAATCACGATCATATTATCATCGCTGGGGCGAGGGAGAACAATCTTAAGAACGTTTCCTTACGCATACCCAAACGCAAGATTACGATATTCACCGGGGTATCGGGATCGGGCAAATCCTCGATTGTCTTCGATACGATTGCAGCGGAATCGACGCGACTGCTAAATGAGAATTTCAGTATGTTCGTACGCAACTTCCTGCCCCGCGTGCCGCAGCCTGATACGGATGCGATCGAAAACTTGAGCATGGCTGTCATCGTTGATCAGAAAAGGCTTGGCGGCGGCTCTCATTCCACATTGGGTACGATTACCGATATTGCTCCGATCCTCCGGCTTCTCTTCTCCCGGGTAGGCCAGCCTCAGATTGGACCAGCGCACTTATTTTCGTTTAACGATCCGCAAGGGATGTGTCCGGAGTGCAACGGGATAGGGCGCAGGCTCGGCGTCGATATGAGCAAGGCTATAGACCTGTCGAAATCTCTAATCGAAGGAGCTATTATGCTTCCCGATTATGCGGTGGACGGCTGGGAATGGAATATGATCGTTCAAGCGGGATCCTTGGATCCCGGCAAGAAGCTTAGCGAATATTCGGAAGATGAACTCGAACAGCTTCTTTACGGCAAGGCTAGGAAAGTGAAGATGGATTTTGCAGGAAAGGCCATGAATATGACGGTGGAAGGCATCATCGAGAAATTCACCAACAAATACATCAAGCAGGACGTGAAGACGAAGTCCGAGCGTACGCAGAAAGCCGTTGCGCCTTTCATCTCCGAAGGGGAGTGCACGAGCTGCCAGGGGGCGAGACTGAGTCAGGCGGCGTTGGGCTGCAGGATCAATGGATTCAACATCGCAGAGATGTCCTCGATGGAGGTCGGCCAGCTGATCTGTCTCGTTCGGGAGATCGACGAAGCTGTTGCGGCGCCGATCGTCAGATCATTGACGGAGCGACTGCAGCATCTTGTCGATATCGGACTGGACTACCTGACACTGGATCGAGAGACGGATACCTTGTCTGGGGGCGAGTCTCAGCGTGTGAAAATGGTGAAGCATCTAAGCGGCAGTCTGGTTGATGTGACCTACATCTTCGACGAGCCCAGCGTAGGGCTGCACCCCCGCGATGTTCACCGATTGAACGCGTTGCTCCAGCGGCTGCGCGACAAGGGGAATACGGTCATCGTCGTCGAGCATGATCCCGATGTCATCAAGGTGGCGGATCATATCATCGATGTCGGGCCGCATGCAGGCAGCAGGGGCGGCAATATCGTGTATGAAGGCAGCTTCGCAGGCTTGCTGGAATCCGGTACGCTGACAGGCGATCATATGAAACGGCCGCTCGTACTGAAGCAGGAGTGCAGAATGCCATCCGGCAAGCTTTCTATTCAAAACGCCACGCTTCATAACTTGCAAAACGTCAGTGTAGATATTCCTACAGGCGTGCTTACCGTCGTTACCGGAGTTGCTGGATCAGGCAAGAGCACGCTGATCAACGGAATATTCCTCCGCCAGCATCCGGATGCGATCGTTATCGATCAATCGGCGGTAGGGGCATCCACTCGCTCGAATCCGGCAACGTATACGGGGATCATGGATGGGATCCGCAAGGCATTTGCCTCTGCGAACAAAGTGAATCAAAGCTTGTTCAGCTTCAACTCCAAAGGGGCTTGCGAGAATTGCCAAGGACTTGGGGTCGTGTATACGGATCTTGCCTTTCTCGATAGCGTGAAGCTCCCATGCGAAGTATGCGGTGGCAAACGGTTCAAGGAAGAAGTATTAGCTTACAAGCTGAATGACAAATCCATTGCAGACGTATTGGAGATGACAGTAGAACAGGCGCTGGACTTCTTCCAGCTGAAAGAGGCCGGGCGCATCCTTCAGGCACTGAGCGATGTAGGCTTGGATTATATTACATTGGGCCAGCCGCTTAGCACACTCTCGGGTGGTGAGTGCCAGCGCATCAAACTGGCTAGTGAACTTCATAAGAATGGAAGCATCTATGTGATGGACGAGCCGACGACCGGCTTGCATATGTCGGATATCGGCCAGTTGATGACCATCA
Organism: Paenibacillus jepli; assembly: GCF_047238105.1. Classification (NCBI taxonomy): domain Bacteria; kingdom Bacillati; phylum Bacillota; class Bacilli; order Caryophanales; family Paenibacillaceae; genus Paenibacillus; species Paenibacillus jepli. The sequence continues at coordinate 223,490 of NZ_JBDFMD010000001.1, read as the reverse complement.
TAAACCGTCTCGTTGATACAGGCAATACAGTCATCGTTATTGAACATAATCTTGATGTGATCAGCCAAGCGGACTGGATTATCGACATGGGGCCAGACGGAGGCAGCAGAGGCGGCCAGGTCGTATTCGAGGGCATGCCTACGCAGATTACCCAGGCAGAACAATCACTTACAGGAAAATACTTAATTTTTTAGGAATTATGCATGTTCTATAATTGTGGATTAGAGGTCGAGGGAATAGGGAAGAAGACGGCTGGAAAGAGCTGCAGCCGCAGTTCTTGCTGCAGTCGCTCCCAAGCTCCAGCCGCAGTCCTTGCTGCAGTCGCTCCCAAAATCCAGCCGGATGATAAGGGCAAAAGTACATTTATGGTTCGTCTCTTGGCTCGAATCCTAGACCATAGAGGCAAAAGTGCAGCTATTTCAGTTTAATATCCCTTATTTTACCATTTTCAGACGACTTAGATGTATTTTTGCGCTTATCCAAGGTTGATGTTAGGTTTTTCATGCGTTTAAATGCACTTTTGCCCTTACAGGAGCGGCGAGCGCGAGTTTGAAGCCATCGATAATCCCGAAAGCGGTCATGAAGACTTGAGGTAACGGTGTGAAACGAATCCCCGTACTTTTCTGGTGCCTTCACGCCAATCTGCGTAAGCAGGTTTTGTTCTTTAGCAATTGAAAAGAAAGGGATGAATGTTCGACGGGTTATACTGGAAAAGTGTAATCAGAACGTAGGGGAACCACATTGACCACAGATCATATGCATTCGCAACGAGGAATTGCAGAAGCTTTTTCGAAAGGGAATTTTGAACTGGCGTATCCTTTCTTTGCAGAAACCATTGAATGGCATGAGGTATAATGGAATTCTCGTGGTGTCATTGCTATTGCAAAAAGAATCGCTCCAAGCGGCGGAGGTCAACACAGTAAAGGAGTGAACAACGATGAAGCGGAACAACACGCGACTGCATAGTCTGCTAAGCGCTCTCCTGGGTGCCAGCCTGCTGCTCACCGGATGCAGCGGGGGCGCCGTCATCGAAAACGAGCTGCCCAGCAAGCTGTTAAAGACGGAGAATACACGGCCCGAGGGAAGGTTCGACGACATCGTGGTCAATATCGCTAAGACGGAGCAAGACATGGCGAATGCGTGGGAGGAGTACGGCATGTCCGGGAATCCGCCACATGTGAATTTCGATGACCAAGAGGTATATTTTGTAGGCATCTATGAGAATTCATGCGAGCTCGAATTTGCCGGTACGGCGCTTGACGAAAGCGAGGAAAATCTAATTGTACATGTGGGACACTCCTCCAATGCTTGTGACGATATAGGAATACCCAGGACGTATGTGCTCGCCATCGATAACGAAGCACTGACAGCTGTCCGATCGGTAAGTATCCAAGAATGGTACGGGAAAAATAAGCTGGATACCTCCCGCCAATTGGAAGTAGAGGTGGCAGCGCAGACAGACACTGCCACCATCCTCTTATCTGCCGATTAGCTGCTCGCGGCGCGGACCGATGGAGACATGCGTGACAGGGACATGACTCGCTTCTTCGATGAATGCTACATATCGCTGGGCTGCTGCCGGGAGGTCATCCCAGGAACGGCAATCGGACAGGTCGCAATGCCAGCCATCCATGTACTCCAGTCGTGGCTTGCAATCATCCAGCGCTGCCCCGACAGGAAACGCGTCTGTCACTGTCCCATCTGCCAGTTCGTAAGAAGTGCAGACCGGAATCTTCTCAAGGTAGCCGAGCACGTCGAGATTGGTCAATGCGATCGCTGTGGCGCCCTGGATCCGGCAGCCATAGCGGGTAGCCACGGCATCGAACCAGCCGACCCGGCGCGGCCGGCCTGTCACAGCGCCATATTCGCCAGCATCGCCGCCACGTCGTCTCAACTCATCCGCCTGCTCCCCGTCCAGCTCCACCACGAATGGTCCGGCACCCACACAGCTGGAGTAGGCTTTGACCACAGCGAGGATGTTCGTCACTGCATACGGAGGCAAGCCCGCACCTACAGGAGCGAAGCCTGCCAGCGTAGATGATGAGGTCGAGTGGGGATAGATGCCGTGATCCGGATCCCGCAGCGCCCCGAGCTGGCTTTCCAGCAGGATGGACTCGCCATTGGCCCAAGCCTTATGAAGCAAGGCAGTGGTGTCGCGGAGATAAGGCCGCAGCTTCGTCCCCCAATCCAACAGTTGCGGGATCAAAGATGCTGCCTGGATCGGCTCCTGGCCGTACAAGTGTTGGAGCAGAATATTTTTGCTCTCCAGCGCGTGCTGCAGTCGCCGCTCCAGTCTGTCCCGATTCAGAAGATCGCCAGCCTGGATGCCGAGCTTGGCATACTTGTCCGAGTAGAACGGCGCGATGCCTCGTCTGGTGGAGCCAAAGCTGCGCGCACCCAGCCGCTCTTCCTCCAGTTGATCAAAGAGCCGGTGATACGGCAGCACGACCTGCACGCGTTCCGATACGAATATCCGAGGCGCGGGTACGCCTTTCTCCTGCAAGACTTCGAGTTCCCGCAGCAGTGTCTCGACATCCAGGGCGACGCCCGGTCCGATAACGTTGCTCACGCCGGGGTGAAATACGCCGGACGGGAGCATTTGCAGCGCGAACTTTCCATATTCATTGATAATCGTATGCCCCGCATTGCTGCCTCCCTGATATCGGACGACATACGAGGAGCCCGCCGCGAGCACGTCCGTCATCTTCCCCTTGCCTTCATCGCCCCAGTTGGCTCCCACAATCGCAGTTACTGTCACATCCATCGCCTCCGTACTTGTTATGTCTCACACGATCGATTATATTTGGAGTGAAACCATTAGTAAAATGACTATTCGTAATGATCGATATAAAGTGAGGTAATGACATTGATGCGCAATATGGAGTGGTACCGGGTGTTTTACTGGACGGCCAAGCTGGGGAGCCTCACTCATGCCGCCCGTAAACTGAACATTACGCAGCCTGCGGTTAGCCATACGCTCAAGCACCTGGAGGAGTCATTGGGATCGCCCTTGTTTATCCGCACGACAAAAGGGGTAACGATGACCGGTGATGGCGAGGCCTTGTATCATTTCGTGGAGCAGGCGATCCAGTTCATCGAGCTGGGGGAGAAGCAGCTTGGAAGCCGGCAGGAGTTGCTGAGCGGAGAGGTAAGGATCGGGGCGAGCGATACGATATGCAAATATTTCTTACTGCCCTACCTGGAGAAGTTTCACGGACAATATCCGGGTATCCATATCCGCATCACGAACCGGACGACGCCGGAGACAATCGAGTTGCTCAAGGCAGGCGAGATTGATTTCGGGGTAGTGCATATGCCTGCCGACGATCCGGCCCTGCACTTCCAGCAGGTTGCCCGTCAGCAGGATATTCTGGTCGGAGGTTCAAAGTATGCCGCTTTAGCTGAAGCGCCATTTCAGGCGGGAGGGTTGAGCGGGCTGCCGCTGCTGCTGCTCGAGAGGGGACCGAGTACGCGTGCCTACCTGGATGACTATGCGCGTACGCAAGGCGTGACGCTGCGTCCCGAGTTTGAACTGGGCAGTGTGGATCTGCTGGTGCGGTTTGCGCAGAGCGGCTTTGGACTGACGTTTGTAGTGAAGGATTATGTACGGGAGGAACTGGCTTCGGGAGCCCTGGTAGAGATCCCGCTGGAGCCGCGGATCCCGGAGCGTCATATCGGGATTGCGACGCGCAGGCAGCTGCCCTTGGGCCAAGCATCCAGACGTCTGCTGGAGATGATGCTGCCGAGATGATGCTGCAGGGATGAATCGGGCTTTGACGGTGCTCTGGCTTTTGATATTATTATAACTAAAATGAACTAAAATTTATCGTCGAATTTTAATTGACTGAACTACTAAAACGTGATAGTTTTAAGTAAACAAGGAACAATTCTTTCACGTAATGGAGGTTCGCGATGTCAACCAATGTACATACAGCTTCGAACAATGGGCAAGCGCTTACACAGATCGAACAATGGGATTTCTTCGAGTTATCCTTGGCAGGACCGCAGGAGGGTAATCCCTTCGTCGATGTGATCCTGGAGGCTGTCTTCACTTCAGAGCACGGTGTAGAAGCAGAGGTGCATGGTTTCTATGACGGGGATGGCATCTATCGGATTCGGTTCATGCCCCAGCAACAGGGAGTGTGGCGCTACCGCACGCGGAGCGGCGCTTCCGCCCTGGATGGTGTGCAAGGCAGGTTCGCATGCATCCCGGCAACAGGGGGCAACCATGGCCCGGTGAGCGTAAAGCATCAATTTCACTTCGGTTATGCAGATGGCACGGCATATATCCCTGTTGGGACAACCTGTTACGCCTGGACGCATCAGGATGAGGGGCTGCAGGCCGAGACGCTGGCCTCTTTGAAGGCATCACCGTTCAACAAGCTGCGGATGTGCGTGTTTCCGAAGTCCTACCAGTATAATACCAATGAACCGCCGCATCACGCTTTTGCAGGTGATCTGGCGTCGGGATGGGATGAGACTCGGTTCAATCCTGCTTTTTTCCGGCATCTGGAACAGCAGGTGGGCGAGCTTAGGGAGTTGGGCATTGAGGCCGATCTGATCCTTTTCCACCCCTATGACCGCTGGGGCTATGACAAGTTGTCTGCGGAGACGGATGACCGTTACTTACGCTATATCACAGCGCGGCTGGCAGCTTACCGCAATGTGTGGTGGTCGCTCGCCAATGAGTATGACTTGATGAAATCCAAGACGACGGAGGACTGGGAACGGTTCGCGGACATCGTGACCGGACATGATCCGTATGACCATCTCATCTCCATCCATAACTGCATTCCGTTCTACGACTATACCCGACCCTGGATCACGCACTGCAGCGTCCAGCGCGTCGATGTCTACCGGACAGCCGAGAATACGGATCAATGGCGGCAGCAATGGCAGAAGCCCATTGTCATCGACGAGTGCGCCTACGAGGGCAATATCGACTGGGGATGGGGGAATATTACGGGCGAGGAGATGGTCCGCCGCTTCTGGGAAGGCGCGGTCCGCGGCGGTTATGTCGGTCATGGCGAGACTTATCTGCATCCGGAAGATATTCTCTGGTGGTCCAAAGGAGGTCGGCTGCACGGAACTAGCCCGGCGCGCATCGGCTTCTTGAGGAAGATCATGGAGGAGGGGCCGGGGGACGGCCTGAATCCTCTGCCCTCGGAGTGGGATGTGCCCCGAGCCGGCATCGCTGACCAATACTACCTCTACTATTTTGGTTTCAATCAGCCGAGTTACCGTCACTTCCGGATGGAACCCGGCGTCCGTTACCATGCGGATATTATTGATACCTGGGAGATGACGGTGCAGACGCAAGAAGGGACGTTTGAGGGTGATTTTCGCCTTGATCTGCCGGGCAAACCCTATATAGCTGTCCGCTTGCGCAGAGCGCAATAATAGGAGGACTTATGGACAATGGACATCACTATACAATCGTTGACTTCTTTGGAGCAGGTGGCAATCTGGAAACAGGCGTTCAAGGAGCAGGGAATTCATCGGGAGGATGAGTATTATGAGCGTTGTTTGGAGGAGAACAAGTCGGGCGTCCGAGTGACGCTGTTCGCTTTGATCGGGGGTCGGGTGGCTGGATGCACGCATCTGAAGTACCACTCGGATTATCCATCCTTCGCGGAGCAGGGCATCCCGGAGATCAATGATCTGAATGTGTTCCCGGCTTACCGGCGCAGAGGCATCGCGAACCGCCTCATCGAGGCTTGCGAACAAACGGCCGGCAAGACGCACCGGACGATCGGCATCGGGGTGGGATTGTACAGGAGCTATACAGCCGCCCAGCGTATCTACTGTCGCAGAGGGTTTATCCCCGATGGCAATGGACTGATGTATAACAATGAACCTGTGCCGCCGGGGACGATGGTGAGGGTGGATGACGATTTGAATTTGTATTTTACCAAGGAGATATAATCTTCTATACAGGATTCTTTAGCCTGCTGATACTTCCTTGATCGTCTGACGCAGCCGATCCCTTAGCTCGATTAATTGCTCCGCTTGTGCATTAGTGACATTGAAGTTCGGCTTGCCGCCATGATGGCTCGGGACATAATATGTGTCTGTGATTAAAGGGAGTAATGTAGTGATGTTGTTAATAATGAACGTGTATCTCTCTCTGTCCGTAGGATCGGGCGATACGGGATTGATCGTCTGCTGCAGTGCGAGCAGGTCATCCGCTATATGATGCAGCAACTGCGTCCCTACGGCAAGATCCACCATATTGGAGTAGGCCTGGACCGAGATCAGGTGGCTGTGCATGTCGTGAATAACCTCTTCATTGGGCGGTCCCTCAGGCGCTTCCAGTATACGTGTGTAGCCTTCCCATGTCTTGTATAGCGCTTGTCCGACCAATCCGTCCAGCGGTACATTGCGTTTTTCGGTTTGGTTAATGAACGTAACGACGACGATAAGCAGCATGATGGCTAATACACTCATTGGCATGATTAGCTTTTTCATCTCTGGTTAGGCTCCCCCTAATTTCGTTGTATTGAATAGACGTTGCAGGGAGAACTTGGGTTCACTGATGGAGTGATTCGCGGAACCGCCGCACGTCCCGCATCGGCGGCTGACCGAATAACCGGGCGTACTCTCGGCTGAACTGCGTGGCGCTCTCATACCCTACCTGATAAGCGGCGCTCGTCGCATCCACGGGCGTAGCAAGCAGCAGTCTGCGGGCCTCCTGGAGACGAAGCTGTTTTTGATACTGTATCGGAGTCATGTTCGTGACCTCCTTGAAGTAGGCATAAAATGATGAAGGGCTCATCATGGCCTCTTCCGCCAGCTCATCCACCCGGATGGGCTCTTTGTAGTTGTGATTCATCCGCTCGATGACATGGGCGATCCGTCCGGTCTGGTTGCCCATGAGGGCAAACTGCCGGATCGCATGGCCTTGATCGGACTGCAGCATCCGATACAAGATCTCCCGCACCACATAAGGACCAATGGCCTGCAGATCTTCCGGCGTATCCAGGAGCCGGACCAGACGCAAAACTGCTTCATGCAGCGGATTGCTCAACCGGCTGATGACCAGACCCCGGCGGGGGCCGAGCTCTTCCTGAGCGGCTGGCTTGGCGGATGACATGACATCGAGGATCTGTTCCATGTCGAATTGCAGCTGCAGCGATAAGTAAGGGGCGGATTCGACAGCTTCGGTGACTTGACCGGTAATCGGCAGATGTACAGAAGCGGCCAAGAAACTGCTCGGATCATACTGATAGCTCTCGGAGCCGAGCAGCACCCGCTTGGCGCCTTGTGCTACGACGCATAAGGACGGTTTGTAGACCGTATGGATCGGCTCCGATACGGTTGATGAACGGACGAAAGACAGATCCGGATAGGCGGTGGTGAACGTTCCGTCTGCTCCGGTCAGGCGCTCGATTCGCTGGGCGAGCTCAGTAGGGGATCCTGGTTCAGGACGGGTCATAAGGACGCCTCCAATCTCTATATTATTGACTCTACTGTACATGTTTCCGGAGGATTAGGCAATCATGCTACAGCATCAGGCTACCTCATCGCTTGTTTTCGCTGCCATAATGAATACATACCCAGCAGTGGTGCTGGAGAAATGGATAAAAGGGAGCGAGTGCAATGACGGAACGCAACAATAAAGTAGTGGTCATTACCGGAGCAAGCAGCGGGATTGGTGAAGCGACAGCCAGGCTGCTCGCTGAACAGGGGACAACGGTTGTGATGGGGGCCAGGCGGCTGGATAGACTGGAGAAACTGGCTGCGGAGATCCGGGAAGCGGGCGGTACAGCGGAATACCAGTCACTCGACGTGACGGATCTGGAGCAGATGCAATCGATCATCGAGTATACAAGGAAGACGTTCGGACGCGTCGATGTCATCGTGAACAATGCAGGACTGATGCCGTTGTCGCCTCTGGACGCGTTGAAGGTGGAGGAGTGGAACCGGATGATCGATGTCAATATCCGCGGTGTATTGCATGGGATCGGTGCCGTCATCCCCGTAATGAAGGAGCAGAGCTACGGCCATGTCATCAATGTCGCCTCGATCGGAGCCTATACCGTATTCCAGACCTCTGCCGTGTACTGCGCAACGAAATACGCGGTCCGAGCGATTACGGAAGGGCTGCGACTAGAGCTGGGGAGTACGATTCGGACGACGCTCATCTCGCCCGGCGTAACTGAATCCGAGCTGGCGGAGACGATTACGGATGAGGAGGCACGCGAGATGATGAAAGAGTTCAGGGCGAATGCGCTGCCCGCCTCCGCGATTGCTCGTGCGATAGCCTATGCCATCGAGCAGCCAGCAGGAGTCGACGTCAGCGAGTTGATCGTGCGGCCGGCGGGACATCCAGCTTGATGCCACACCTCTGTTGCAGGGAAATGTTTCGATTGACGCTTGCCGCGCTGTTCTGACGACTTTGTGTTGATGGCCTGCGACTATCGGCCGGATCCGGAAGTTCCGCGTGCGCCTGTGCCCAGCGACAAGATAGAAGAAGTGATCCAGCTGTTGCTGGACATTTAGGCCAAGCAGCTGCTGTAGCTGCTTGGTTTTTGGTAATAGGCAAGGAGGGACGGCTGCAGGATTATTCAATCCCAAAACACTTGCTGTATAGGAAGAATTTCGTTATAATAAACAAATGATTAAATATTCGATCATTTAATTGTAAGGTGGTGAAGAAGTGACCTCTCCCAAGGAAAGCTATGATGCAGAGCACCAGTTATTAGATAAAAAGAAAGCGCTGATTACAGAAATCAAGCAGTCGACTGATGTTTTCAAAGCATTGGCTGATCCCGTAAGGCAGGATATCCTGATGATGTTCATGCTTGCCAAACGGATGAATGTAGCTGAGGTCGTCGAGCAGTCCTCATTGTCCCGCCCGGCCATCTCGCACCACCTGAGGATTATGAAGCAGGCTGGCATACTAACCTCCGTGAAGGAGAGAACGGAGGTGTTCTACAACCTTGCGATGGGTGAATCTGTAGTGGCTCAATTGAAAACAATCGTGCAGCTGGCAGAGAGTATCCTGGAGGACCCGGCCAAATCCTGACCAACACATCTGACTTTCTTCGCAGGAAAGTCTTCTTCTTTGCACATAATGATCAAATAATTAATCATTCAAACATTTAATTGTATTGATATGGAGGGATTAATATGACATGGAATGATAAGGGCCAGACTGCTATGATAACCGGCGCTTCTTCAGGAATAGGCAAGGCTTTTGCCCAGGAATTGGCCCGCAGAGGATGCCACGTGATCTTGGTTGCCCGTTCGCGGGATCGTCTTGAACAGCTGGCTCAGGGATTGGAGTCAGCCTATGGTATAAGAGCCCTTGCCCTGCCAGCTGATCTCACCGATCCAGCATCTGTAGATGATTTGATGACCGAGTTAACCGTTCGGCAATTGGGTGTAGATATTCTTGTGAACAATGCGGGTTTTGGGACGATGGGGGCTTTTCATCAGTTGTCGCTTGAACGGCTCATGCAGGAGATCCAACTGAATGTGGCTGCGCTAACTGGACTTACCTATCGCTGTATTGGACACATGCTCCAGGCCAAGAATGGCGTGGTTATTAATGTTGCGTCGATGACGGCTTTTCAGCCGACACCTTATATGTCCGTGTATGGGGCGACCAAAGCTTACGTGTTGTCCTTCACTGAGGCGCTCTGGGCCGAGTATCGGGACCATGGGGTTCGGATTGTGGCTTTGTGCCCGGGCGAGACCAGAAGTTCTTTTCATGAGGTGTCGGGAACGGATGACCTGAAGAGCAAACGTATGGAGCCTGAAGAAGTGGTTCAAGCAGCTATGAAAGCGGTCGATCAGGATCGCAGCAGTAAAATTGCCGGAAGACAAAATTATCTGATGGCTCAGTTGCCCCGCTTCCTGCCGCGGCGTCTCGTATTAAACGTAGTTCGGGGGATGTTCCGGTCAATAGCAGAGAAGTGATTGACTTTAATCGTTATAATTACTATTATTAAATAGTAACAATTACTAATAACGATCAATCTGTGAACTGAAGGAGTCATTGCCATGGATGGGAGAAAGGAAAAGGAGCAAGTGGAGAAGCTGCCGGTTACTGTATTGAGCGGGTACCTGGGTTCAGGAAAGACGACGATCCTGAATCATGTCCTGAACAATAAGGAAGGATTGAAGGTGGCGGTCATCGTCAATGATCTGAGCGAGGTCAATATCGATGCGGACATGGTGCGCAACGGCGGCGGGCTCAGCCGAACGGAAGAAAAGCTGGTCGAGATGTCCAACGGCTGCATCTGCTGCACGCTGCGTGATGATCTGCTGCAGGAAGTCGAGCGTCTGGCGATGGAGAGGCGTTTTGATTATATCCTCATCGAATCGACCGGGATTGGCGAGCCCTTGCCTGTAGCCCAGACCTTCACGTACGTCGATGAAGAGCAGGGTATCGATCTCTCCCAGCTCACACGGCTCGACACGATGGTTACCGTCGTAGATGCGCTCAACTTCTGGCAGGACTACAATACCCGTGAGACGTTGCGAGACCGTCAGCAGGAGGCTGGTGATGATGATACCCGCGGCGTGGTGCATCTGCTGATCGATCAAGTCGAGTTCTGTGATGTGCTCATCCTCAACAAGTGCGATCTGGTGAGCGAAGAAGAAGCGAACCGGCTGGAGCAGACGTTGCGAGGGCTGCAGCCACGGGCCAAGATCCTCCGCGCCGTGAACGGCCAAGTGGATCCGCGCGAGATTTTAAACACACACCGTTTTGATTTTGAAGCGGCCAGTCAGTCGGCGGGCTGGATGCAGGAGCTGCAAAAGCCTCATCATACGCCTGAGACGGAGGAATACGGCATCACTTCCTTTGTTTACTCACGCAAGGTGCCCTTTCATCCCGAACGTCTGCTGCGGTGGCTGGGAGCCTGGCCCAAGCAAGTTGTACGCTCCAAAGGGCTGCTCTGGGTAGCGACACGCAACAATATGGCCATTTCGTTCAGCCAGGCAGGTGTATCCAGGCAACTGTCGTCAGCCGGCTTGTGGGTGGCCGCTTTGTCCGAGGATGAGCGGGAGGCCTATTTTGGCAGTGCGCACGATTTCCCCAAATCTCCGGATTGGGACGATGCCTGGGGAGATCGGGTCACCAAGCTTGTCTTCATCGGCGTGGATCTCGACAAAGAGCGCATCATCCGTACCCTGGATCAAGCTCTACTCACCCCATCGGAGATGCTAGGGGATTGGCGGACGCTGCAGGACCCGCTGCCCAAATTTTAATTATCAAACAGTCTAATCTAAGGGCGACTCATTGCGGATGAAGGTCGTAGTTATCCGCGCTGAATACAACGTCCCTGTCCCCCATGCGGAAAACAAATGCTTAAAGCTTGAAATGGTAGTGCCATACATGAATGAATCATTGCCGCTTTCCAGAAGGGGGGACGGGAACACCTCATAGGGTTTGACGATCATGCCGGTAACGGGGCGGATCCCAGAGCTATTGGCCTCTCCGTAGATCGGTTCCGTCCGCACCAGCAGCGCCTTGCCGTTGGTCAGTTCGATGTCCATGCGCCACTCGTCGCATACCACACGGGTTGTATAGTTGAGATCCTTGGCTTGGACAGGGGCTCCGATCGCACAAAAATAGGTGAAGGCACCAAAGAGAATCAGCAGCGCGGCTGAGGCAGCGGAGATTTTGCCTGTGGTTTTCTTGCGCACCTTCTTCAGATAGTCGATCTCTTTCTTGTCTGATTGAAGCTCGGGTTGTCTACTCGAAGCGGTCAGCTTGGAGTACAGGGCCCGGCAGGTATCGCAATCTTGTAGGTGCCGGTGGATATCCTCATCTGTCTCCGCACTCAGCAATCCATCTATGTGGCCAACTCCTGATACCAGACATGCTTGGCGATCTGGCACAGCCACACACTTATCTTGCAGCTGCCGTTATACGAGTGGATGGAATATACCGCCCGGCAATCGTCTCTTCGGTCAGTTCTTCCGCCAGATCCTCATCGTGTGTCAACCGAAGCAAATACCGGTATACGCTGTTGGCATGATTGCGGTAGATCTCTTCCAATTCCACAGCCGCTTCTTCACCTCCTCAGAGTATGTATCCGAAATCACGGCGTTTCGTTACAACGTGTTTTGAAAAATTGTATCGCATGTGTCGAATCTAAGCCATCCCATTCGTTGTATGGATAGATGCCGATTGATAGCCTATAGAAAATCCATGAAAGAGAGGGAGAATGGGATGTTAATGGTAAGGGTCCAGAAGAGAAATCAACAGGTGATCAGCTGGCTTCTGCTCGGAGGGGCAATTTCAGCGCCTTTGTTTTTTGCCATCGCGATCGTCCAGGCCTTCGCGCGTACAGGATTTGATATCCGGCGTCACGCGATCAGTACTTTGACACTGGGGGATGCGGGTTGGATTCAGAGTGCTAACTTCGTGGTAACAGGGGGACTTGCGGTGTTGGCTGCGCTAGCCATAGGCAGTCTGCTGCGAGGCGGCAAGGGAGGGATAGCGGCGCCGTGGCTGATCGGGCTGTACGGCTTCGGTATGATCGGTGCCGGATTATTCCTGCCGGATCCAGGCCAGAGCTTTCCGCCGGGTGCCCCGGAAGGTATGCCTACTGAGATGAGCAGCGCAGCGGCGATCCATTCGTTTGCTTTTTTCGCGGCCTTCATCTGTCTGGTTGCGGCATGTTTTGTGCTGGCCCGGCGGTTTGCCGCCATAAGAGATCGCCGCTGGCAGCGCTATTGCATTGCGACAGGCATCCTCTCGCCTTTGCTTATTGCTGCGGGTATGATCCCCGGCATCTGGATCGGTGTCATGATGGGATGCGCTGGTATGGTGGTGTTTGGCTGGGTATCTCTTCTTTGTGTACGATTGCGGAACGGATTATAGTACCCACTATGTCACGAGCCAAAGTTATGACCATCAATGAAGCGGCAGCTCTATGACGTATCACGTCTGGGGCAGCCGCTGTTTGGTGTGCGCCATGTCTACAGAGACAGGCCATAACCTCAGGTTTGCCTCCATGATTTTGGTCATCTGATCCACCATCTGGGCAGGGGTATAGGGCATGGATTCGACGACCCACCATTCCAGCAGGCCAACAACGGCGACGGATAAAAATTGAGCCAGCACATCTTTGCCGATACTGGTGTCTAAGTCGAGTCGGTCGACGACCACTGCCATATTCGTCTGGATGATCGCCGTCATCCGGTTCCGGAATGCCGGGATTCCCTTGTTCGTCAAAAGAATCGTATAAATGGCCGCATGTTGTTCCAGATATTCGAATGTGCGGAGCAGCAAGTCCCGGGAAAGCTCCGCTTCGGGTCCTCCATCCGGAGTGCAACTATTGACAAGCAGCTGTAGATACGTCTCGACACACTGCTCCAGCAGGTCATATTTGTCTGTAAAATGGAGGTACACGGTACCCCGGTTTACATCGGCCTGATCCGCGATCGCCTGAATCGTCATCTTCTCAAACTCCATCTCTTTCATCAGCCCTACGAACGCTTCCATGATGGCCTGCCGCGACCTTGCTATTCTACGATCCACCAGTTTTCCGCTCCTTTTTGAACAGATTAGGTATTCTTTGTTCAATACTCAACAATTCGTCGTGACATTAGCGATTGCTCCTGTCGTCGGTTCGATGCTACCTTAAGTATAGTGAACAGCTGTTAGATATTCAACATCTGTTAAATGAACTAAAGGAGAGGCGATGGATGAAAGTATTGGTGTATGGGGCAGGCGTGCAGGGGAGCTATCTGGCGCATGTGCTGTTGCGGGGCGGCATGGACGTGACGGTATTGGCAAGAGGAGCTCGGGCAGAGGAGCTGGAGGCGGAAGGGATCGTCATCCGCCACTATATCCAGCGTAAAACAACGGTCGATCCGGTTCGCGTCATCCGTACGCTGGAGTCAGATGATATCTATGACTTGATTTTTGTCGTTATGAAATATTCGGACTTCGCATCGGTGCTCCCGACTTTAGCCGGCAATGCCAGCCAGCATGTGATCCTCGTAGGCAACAATATGGATGTTCATGCGATGCAGGCTTACTTGCGAGAGCATAGCCGCACCCCCAAGCAAGTCGTATTTGGCTTCAAGACGATAGCAGGCAAGCGTGAACACGGGCGAGTCATGTGCATCCGGGGTGGCCAGGGGCAGATGGTGATCGGCGCGCTGGACGGACCTGTTCCTTTTCGGAGCCTGTTGGATGAGGCCTTTCGGCATACGAAGTTCAAGCTTACTTACCACGATCAGATCGATGCCTGGCTGAAAAATCATATGGTGCTGGTCGTCCCCATGAACTTCGTCGTGATGTTCCACAACTTCCAGATGAAGAAGGTCGCGGGCGACGACAAGCGGCTGCGTCAAATGATTGCGGCCATGGATGAAGGCTTCCGTGTCTTGGAGTCAGTCGGATATCCGCTTACACCTGCTGCCCAAGCCGCCTGGATCAGTGGACGGCCAGCGCTGATGAGGTGGGCATTAAAGCTTTTCTACCGTCTCCCCGTAAGCGGGTTGATAGACGGAACTTCGGCAGAACTCGAGGCGCTGAACCGCGCTTTTGCCGATTGGCGAGCGCAGTCCGATGTACCCACACCCAATTGGGATGCGCTGGAGCGGGAGTTCTTGGCCCAAATATAATGAAGCATAGAGCATAAAAGTTGGCGTGCATAGTCACTGCCTGAGACAGTATGATATGATGGGTTCACCATGACCGGGAAGTGTCAGAAGGTTCGGCTGCCCGTTCGCATCGTGCCGCCGGCGCGTACTCCCGTTTCGGAAGGAGAGCCTTCATGCTGGTTACTCTTACAATCATATTGGCATTTCTGCTTGCGGGCCAGACGATCTATATGCTGGTTTACCGCCGCCAAATCAGGGACATCGGCCAACAGCTGGCTTTTATCGTGACGCATGATTCCTTCAAGTTCGTAGAGACACAGCTTCACACACAGGAGATCAGGCTGCTGTCGGGGAAATGCAACGAGATGCTGGAGCAGCAGCGGCAGCTGCGCAGCTTGTCAGCTCAGCGGCATGAGGAGATCAATGCCACCATCGTCAACCTGTCCCACGACATCCGCACACCGCTGACATCGTTAGATGGCTACCTGCAGCTGGCCGGACAAGCCCAGGATTCCCAGGATCAGATACGGTATGTCGGGCTCGCGAAGACAAGGACGCGGCATATGATCGATCTGGTAGAGGAGTTGTTCCTGTATACCAAGCTGCAGAATCCGGCGTATCGCATGGATCTGCAGATGATCGACGCAGCCGGCGAACTGATGCGGAGCCTGCTGTCGTTCCACGGCGAGTTCGTGCAGTCGGGACGGGAGCCCCGGCTGGCGTTGCCGGAGCAAGCAGTTCCGGTGATGGCCAACAGCAGGGCGCTGGAGCGGGTTTTTGGCAACTTGATTCGCAATTACCTGCTGCACGGAACAGAAGAACTCGAGGTCGACTTTACGGACGGTCCGGACGTGGTCAGCTTGCGATTCGCCAACCGTTTGAAGCCGGGAGCTGAACCGCGTATGGAGCACGTTTTCAAACGTTTCTATAAAGGAGATGCGGCGCGAACGGTTAATTCCACCGGACTCGGACTCTCGATCGTTCACTCCTTGATGGAGAAGATGGAGGGGACGACAGAAGCCGAATTACAGGAAGGCCGTTTCGTCATCCGCGTCGGCTTTCGCAAACCGGAAGCCGGCAAACGCGGGACAAAGGAGGAGTGAACATGGCAGCCGAAAAGGCGCCTCATCTGCTGATCATCGAGGATGACGAACATATTAATACGATGGTTTATGAGGGATTGACGGCGGCAACCTTTCGCTGCTCGCAAGCTTATTCGGGCACGGAGGGCAAGCTCAGGATGGAGCGTGAGCGCTACGATCTCGTGATTCTGGATCTGATGCTTCCCGGACTGAGCGGCGAGCAGCTGATCCGGGAGATGAGAGCCGGGCTTCACGTCGCAGTCCCGGTGATCGTCCTATCCGCCAAAGATCACTTGGATCACAAGCTTGATCTGTTCAGCCTCGGCGCGGATGATTATGTCACAAAGCCGTTTGCGCTGCCCGAGCTTATCGCCCGCATCCAGGTACACCTGAAGCGTTACATGCAGCCGCCTGAGAGCCGCGTTAGCCTTTACAAGGGGCTGCTGCTCGACGCCGAGGCGTTTACCGCGTCTGTTGACGGCTCGCCGCTGCAGCTGACAAAGCGCGAATTTAACATTTTGGAGCTGCTCGTGAAGCATCCGACCCGTTTATTCAGCAAGCGGGATCTGTATGAGCTGGCCTGGGACGAGACCTATCTGGGCGAGGACAAGACGATCAATGTGCATGTCAGCCATATCCGGGCCAAGCTGCGCAGCTGCACGGATGAAGATTATATCGAGACGGTGTGGGGCATCGGGTTTCGCCTCCATCCATGAAGCGCGCGGCCAGGGCACACGGTCATGAAGATGTAACTTCATGACATACCAGGGCTGGCGCTTTCTTTATATTTGCTTAACCTTTTCTTTGCGCTTTATTTGTCCCTGTACGTTAATCTGATAGGGGTAAGGGAGGAAGAGCGATGAAGAGCGAGATCATTGAATTAAAGCAGCTTAACAAGCGATATAAAAACAAAACCGTGCTCCGCAACGTCAATCTTAGTGTAGCCCAAGGAGATATTTTTGGCCTGATCGGCCATAACGGGGCAGGCAAGTCGACGCTGCTGAAGCTGATCGGCGGCCTGATCCATCGGACGGAGGGCGAGGTGCGTTTATTTGGCCAATCCACTGACGTACATAAAGGTATATTTGACCGCATGGGACTGTTGATCGAGCAGGCCGGCTTGTATCCGGGCTTTACTGCACGAGAAAATATGCGTCTGCTGGCTACGGCTTATGGTCTTCGTGATGGAGACGAGAGGATCCAGCGTCTGCTGCGTCTGGTAGGGCTGCAGGAAGAGGCGAAAACGAAGGTCAAGCATTATTCCATGGGGATGAAGCAGCGACTCGGCATCGCGATGGCACTGGTCGGGAGTCCGGATGTGTTGATCCTGGATGAGCCGATCAACGGCCTAGATCCACAGGGGATTGCGGACATCCGCAGACTGATCCTGGACCTGAACAAAGAGGGACTGACGATCATCCTCTCCAGTCATATCCTCGAGGAGCTCTCCAAGGTGGCGACCCGTTATGCAATTATCGACGGCGGCGAGATCATCGAGCTGCTCACGCGCGAAGAACTGGTGGCCCAGTGCGGCGAGCGGATCGAGCTGGTCGTGGAAGATGCGAGCACGGCGTCGCCAGTGCTGGAGAGGGAGCTGCAGATTGCAGATTACCGAGTGATCGACCAGCATACGATACATATTCACGAGACCGAGATCGAGAACCAGGTGATCAATCAAGCGCTGGTAGCCGCCGGTGTGCCGGTGCGGTCGCTGATCACCCGCAAGCAAAGCCTGGAACAGTATTTTCTGGAACGGACGGGTAAGGGGGATGTGCCGCATGCTTAACCTGCTGCGCATGGATTTGCGGCGTTTTGTCCGCAACAGGCTAACCCTTATTCTGCTCCTAGTCTATTGCGTGTTTCATATGTTCGCTATCTTCATGATGAGCCAATATCCGACCGCGCCGGTACAGGGGATGGCAATAGACGAGATGACGGAAGGACAATTTTTGCAATACATAACCTCTTCCGCTCCGTCGTGGGTATTGATCTATCTGAGCGTATTTACCGTGTACTTCTACATGAGCGAGTATCAAGCGGGCTTCTACAAAAACTACATGTCGATGCGCCGCGCACGCGTCTATTCGGTGCTCGCCAAGCTCGCTGTGCAAGGCGTGTTTACAATGCTATTGCTGGCCGCGGTTGTCTTCTCGGATATGGCCAGCCGTTGGTGGTTTTTCAATAACACCGAATTTGGCGAGCTCGGTCTGTTCCTCCGTGTGCTTGGCGTCCAGTTTGTGCTGCACTGGGGATTTACCGCTCTGGTGCTCTGCCTGACGATCCTCGTCCGCAGTCTGCTGACTGCAGTGATCGCTGGTATCGTCTTGTCATTCAACCTTATCGGGATGGGATTGGCGGTGTTGGAATCGCTGGCTGGTTTACCGCATATTTCGTCTTATCTGTTGGTAAATAGCATTGTCACTTATAGCGATTATTCGGATAACGGACATGCGCTGCATGGCATTGCCGTAGGTGTGGTTGCACTTGTCTTGTTCACTGTGGTTAGTATCCGTCTGAAGATGAAAGAGGATCTGCGGTAAGAAATGATATTGCTTTAGACATCGCATCAAGCAAGCCCCGGGATCACTTGCCCGGGGCTTGCTGCATGAAGGGGTTCTACAATTGTTAGAACTACAAGGACGGGCAGGCGTGGAGTATGCTGGTAATGCCGGGCAACCCCGGTGAGGCTCCACAAGCATACAGGTCCAAGATAGGATGAAGACCCATCAAACCCTTGCTAATCATTATCATATGTTTTATTTCATATCTGACAGGTTTCCTTGCCTATGAAGCAACACTTTGGCTGGTTTGGGAACAAACGCTTGGCGGCGATTGGAGAGCGGTTATGGTATGGTCCGCACTTGCGTTCCTGTTTGTCATGGGGCCGCTGAACTTGCTCATCTGTGATGCGATCCAGCGGAAAGTGAAGTCCCCACTGGTCCGAATATGGTCCTATCCGGCAGGCTGCGCGTTGACTTTTGTCCTGCCGACAGCCTTCATTATGACGCAGTTCGGCGGGGGCAATCTGCTTGCTCCGGAATCGATGCTGTTCCATGCTTTCTTCGTTACATCCGGCATCGTATTCGGTCTGGGATATGGCGTGATCACGCGTCTGACACGCAGGCGCTAGTCATTCAACCCTTTGCCATCCATAATCTGCGGCAGATATTTCTCGATCCGGGAATCGCGGGTCTTGGATTGTTTGGGCTGTGAGAAATAATAGATGTACGCCCGCTGGCGTCCCGGCGTCAGGGCTTCGAAGGCGGTTTTCAATTCCGGGATCTCCACGAACTTGTTTTCCAGCTCTTCTGGTATGACATATTCGTCGTGCGGCTTGTACTCCACCTGCAAGCCGGCTTTTTCGACTTCAATTGCTTCATCTATATAGTCTTTAATGATCAACTGCATCTCATCGATCTGCTGCAGACTCGTGAACCGGAGCTGTCGGGCAGCCTGTACATTCTCTGTTTGCTGAATCAGGATCCCGTGTGGATCTTTGAGCAAGGCGCCTTTGTGAAACAACAGCGCACAGTACTCTTTGAAGCCGTGGATCAAGACAACGTTTTTACCCTCGTACATATAACAGGGATGCATCCACTTGACATCCTCGGTCAGATCACAGTCAAGGACGATGTCGCGCAAGGCTTCGAATTCTGCTTTCCACGCTTTGGCCTTCCTCATAAATCCGTCTACTTTGGGATTCCGTTTCGTTGTCATCTATTGAACGCTCCTTATCAGCAGATCTGTATGTATGATCAAACACAGGTGGTGCGATATGATTATAGGACACCATTTTGTGTCGTGTCAACCTTAACAAAAGAGCAAAGATCTATAAATTTTGTTATGTCTTCGGCAGTCCAAACCCTTTACAATGGAATGAAGTGCGAAAGATTTCATGGGAGGGTTTAGGATGCAAATGACGAATCAACCAGTTCCTTCGCAAGCCTTTGCGGACTTTAGCCGCAAGGCGGCTGCAGAAGGAGCTGTGCTGCTCCAAAATGAAGAACAGATTCTGCCGATCCAGAGCGGGGAGCGGGTGTCGGTATTTGGCCGCTCGCAGATCGATTATTACCGAAGCGGGACGGGGTCGGGCGGCAGTGTAAATGTGGCATATACGACCAATCTGCTAAATGGCTTGCGCAGTAAGGCGGGTGTTCAGGTCAATGAGGAACTCGCAGCTGTCTACGAAGCGTGGATCAAGGAGAACCCGTTCGATAACGGCGGCGGCGCGTGGGCGGCCGAGCCGTGGCATCAGCAGGAGATGCCACTGACGGATTCGATCGTCGCGGAAGCCCGGAGCCGCTCGGATAAAGCGATCATCGTCATCGGCCGTACGGCGGGCGAAGACCAGGACAATGCCGCCTCGCCTGGCAGCTACCTGCTGACACCTGAAGAGCAGGCGATGCTTCGTGCGGTGACAGCTGCTTTTGAACGTACAGTCGTCGTGCTTAACGTCTCCAATATCATCGACATGAGCTGGCTCTCGGACGAGTCGCATGCCCACCCGATCCAGGGTGTCATCTACGCTTGGCAGGGCGGGATGGAGGGTGGTAATGCTATCGCGGACTTGCTCGCTGGCGATGTGACGCCGAGCGGCAAGCTGACCGATACGATCGCCTTTTCCATCGAAGACTATCCCGCTGCCGGCAACTACGGCAGCGATACGCAGAATCTGTATGAAGAAGATATCTACGTCGGCTACCGCTACTTCGAGACCTTTTGCCCGGACAAGGTCCAGTATCCGTTTGGCTATGGCTTGTCGTACACCACATTCGTCATCAAACCTGAAGCTGGCCGGATCGTCCGGGAAGCGGGCCGTGACCGGATCGAGCTCGTAGTATCAGTGGCCAATACGGGGAAGACGTATGCCGGAAAAGAGGTTGTCCAAGCCTATGTAGAAGCACCGCAGGGCAAGCTGGGCAAGCCAGCCCGCGTACTCGTCGGATTCGCCAAAACCGGAGAACTGCAGCCTGGCGCTTCGGAGCAGGTGACCATCCGCTTCGCGGTAAATGCACTGGCATCCTATGATGACAGCGGTGTGACCGGCCACCGGTCGGCCTATGTGTTGGAAGCAGGGGTCTACCGGGTCTATGTCGGTAGCAGTGTGCGCGATGCGGCAAGCGTAAAGCTGGATGGACGGGAAGGCTATGAAGTCAAGACGCTGAGGGTTGTGGAGCAGCTGCAGGAGGCGATGGCGCCGACCCATACGTTTACCCGTCTCGTACCCGGGGTGCGCAAGACGGACGGCACCTATGAGCTGACCTACAGCGAGGTGCCGAGACGTCAGGTGTCACTGGCCGAGCGGATCCGCGCCGGCATGCCGGCCGGGCTGGAGCCGACTGGCGACCAGGGACTTAAGCTTAAAG
The DNA here is from genome assembly GCF_047238105.1 of Paenibacillus jepli. Classification (NCBI taxonomy): domain Bacteria; kingdom Bacillati; phylum Bacillota; class Bacilli; order Caryophanales; family Paenibacillaceae; genus Paenibacillus; species Paenibacillus jepli. Next base: position 202,468 of record NZ_JBDFMD010000001.1, on the reverse strand, counting down.
ATGTGCACGAAGGCAAGGTTAGTCTGGAGACCTTCGTCGCCCAACTGGAGGATGAGGATCTCGCCGCGCTGGTCAGGGGCGAAGGTATGAGCAGTCCGCTCGTCACGCCGGGGACGGCATCGGCATTCGGCGGGGTGACGGAGCAGCTGCAGCATTACGGCGTGCCGATTGCCTGTACGGCCGACGGTCCGTCCGGCATCCGGATGGACAGCGGTCATCAGGCAACGCAGGTGCCGATCGGCACCTTGCTGGCAGCCACCTGGAACCTGGAGCTGGTGGAGGCGCTCTATGTGATGGAAGGTCAGGAGCTGGTGGATTACCGCATCGACGCCCTGCTCGGACCAGGGATGAATATCCGCCGCCATCCACTCAACGGGCGCAACTTCGAGTACTTCTCGGAGGATCCGCTGCTCACGGGTGTAATGGCCAGCGCCTCCGTGCGCGGCATCATGAAGGGCGGCTCCAATGCCACGCTCAAGCATTTTGCCTGCAACAATCAGGAGCACCAGCGGCACTATGCCAACGCCGTCGTCTCCGAGCGGGCGCTCCGCGAGATCTATCTGCGCGGCTTCGAGATCGCAGTCAAGGACGGCGGGGCCAACTGCATCATGACGGCGTACAATCCGATCAACGGTCATTGGTCGGCTTCCCACTACGATCTGAATACGACCATCCTGCGGGGGGAATGGGGCTTCACGGGCATCGTCATGACGGACTGGTGGGCCAAGATGAACGATCCGGTCCATGGCGGCCAGCACGATGAGAAGAACACGGCAGCTATGGTGCGTGCGCAGAACGACCTGTACATGGTCGTACAGAACTATGGCGCCCAGTTCAATGTGATGGACGACAATACGATCCAAGCCTTGTCGAGCGGCGAGCTCACGCGCGGCGAGCTGCAGCGGTCAGCGATCAATATCTGCCGCTTCCTCATGGCAGCGCCGGTGTTTGCCCGCGAGCCGCAGACGGAGGAACCAGCGCCGCGGGTGGCGGCAGATCGTGTTATTGCGCCAGCGGCGGTACAGTCGCTTGCGGATGAAGGCCAGGTGCGTCCATCTGAGAAGGAGCCCGTCTATGTACGCGTGGATGAAGCGGGCATCTATCGTCTCGTTGTTAGAGTGAAGTCCGACGCGATCCGCTGGGCACAGTGCGCGTGCAACGTCTATCTGAACCGTGAGCTGCTCACGACAGTCCAGACGAGCGGCACCGAAGGGCGCTGGCTGCAGCAGCGCCTGGGCAAGGTCGAGCTGGAAGAAGGACTATACGAGATGAAGCTGGACTTTGTGAAGCCGGGCCTGGAGATCGAGTGGGTGGCGTTTAGGAAGGAATAGCATTGCGGAATGAGCCCGGGGTGTTAGTCCCCGGGCATTGTTTTGGTTAACCATTATGCGCAGAAAAAGGACTGTTCAAGCCATGTAGATGCGATTATAGTAAGAGTAAGCAGGAAATTCTTACCTACTACATACTAAAGGATGGTAGCCGAATGGATTTTAAACCGCTTGTTTCGTTTATTGACCGCATCACAGCCTGGCGGATCCCGTGGGCCGAGGTGCTGGTCATGCATCGCAATGAAAACGTATTCCGTTACCGTAACGGCTATGCCAATCTTGAGGAGAGCACCCCGATCGGGGAGGGCGCGATCTTCCATCTCTATTCGATGACGAAGATCATGACCTGCGTCGCCGGACTGCAGCTTGTGGAGCGGGGGCAGATGCTGCTGAGCGACCCGGTGTCGGATTACTTGCCGGAATACGCCGACATGCTGGTCAAGAAGGAGCTGCCAGGCGGAGAGAGCACGCTGGAGAGAGCCGCCTCCGTCATGACGGTGCGCGACCTGTTCACGATGACGGCCGGGTTCTCATATGATATCGGCGCGCCGAGCTTCCAGGAAGCGATCAAGCTCAGCAACGGCACGCTGCCGACGCGCGAGTTTGCGCGGGCGCTGGCCAAGGAGCCGCTCCTGTTCGAGCCGGGAACGAAGTGGAATTACAGCATGTGTCACGATGTGCTGGGTGCGCTGGTGGAGGTCGTGAGCGGCAAGCGATTCAGCACCTACCTGCGCGACGAGATCACTGGACCGCTGGGCATGGACGATACGGCATTCGAGCTGACCGCCGAGCAGCAGGTGCGACTGGTGCCCCAATACAGGTACGATGGCGAGACGGGAAACACCGAGCGCCAGGATGGCAACGGGTTCCGCGTCGGGACCGAACTCGAGAGCGGCGGAGCGGGACTGTTGTCTACTGTGAGCGACTACGCCTTATTCCTGAACGCATTGACCGGGCGCGGCACAAGTCCGGAGGGCGTACGCATCCTCTCTGCGGCTTCCGTAGACCTGCTGCGGACTGACCATCTGAACGAGCAGACACGCAGTGATTTCAACTGGCCTCATTTTGCAGGCTATGGCTATGGCTTGGGCGTGCGCACGCATATCTCCAAAGCCCGCAGCGGCTCGCTCAGTCCGCTCGGCGAATTTGGCTGGAGCGGCATGGGAGGCTGCCTGGCCATCATTGATCCGGAGTCCGAGCTTACGGTTATGTATGCGCAGCATCTGATCAACAATCAGGAGCCGTTCGTTCACCGGCGGCTGCGGAATGTGGTGTATAGCTGCATGTAAGTTAAGGTATAGCTGGCTTGAAGGGCTCATAACAACCGCTCTCCACCTGCCGGCATAGCTTATCCAGTGCTGAGATGCTCCTGATCTGCATACGGTTCATCTGATCCAGCTGGCTCCGGATATTGTCCAGAAAGGCTCCGATCTCTTCGTCATTCGTATAGTCAAAAGCGGCATAGGTTTCTTGCATGGTCTGGTGAAAATGCTTCAACCGGTGCGTACGTACCGACAGTTTGATCGCATTGAGGGTCAGGAGCTGGCGGAGATGCGCACCGGTATAGATCCGATAGCCATTGTCGCTATTCCGCTCCGGGGTAATCAGCCCCGCCTTCTCCCAATAACGAATGGTCGTCGCCGGGATTCCCGTTTCACTGCTTATTTCCCCAATACTCATAGGGTTCAAGGGCTCGGGATCCCATGACTTGTCCAGCAGAATATCCACCGTTTTGTGATAGGTCTGCCGCTCATGCCATAGATCCGCTTGGGCTTTATTGGCGAGCCATAATGCGGCATCGATACGACCCGCTTGCACATCTCGGAGGACTGCAGCGATGAAGGTCAAGTCAAAAGCCGGCAGCATGGCCCGTACGCATAGGAAATACGCGACATGCATGTCGTCATAGGCTCTGTAGCTGGAAGGAGAACGGGGAACCGGCGGCACCAAGCCTCGTTCCTCGTAACCTCTCAACGTCGTAGTGCTGATACCGAGCTGTCTTGCCAGGTCGATGGGGCGAATGCTCATCTTATCACCTCCCTATTCGAATCCAGAAAATTATACTATAGGTGCAAGGTTGGATCGAGTCCAGTCCTGTGTCTGCAGGATGAGTAGGGTGAAAAGCTTACTCGTTGCACCTATGTTATACAATGGAGCTGAAAAGAAGAGGAGGTTATAGGAATGGTGGAAGAAATATCGAAAAGAGATCTGCAGGAATCGCTCCGTGCCATCACTTCGCTGATCAGCAAATGCGAGAAAGCGCAACTCAAGTTGACGGAAGGCAGCTCGCAGCATTCGCTGCTCAGAAACCGGATTAAAGCCTTACGGGTGTCTTCGACATTGATCACCAAGGAATTGCGACAACACGATGAGCATGATCGGCAAGTGCCAGCCAATGAATGATGCCCATCGGAGACCTCAACCTGTCCTTGCAGCGGGACGACGTCATAGCATTGCCCTTAAACCGGATGGCACGGTGGTGGCTGCGGGCGATAACAGCTATGGTCAGTGTGAAGTAAGCAACTGGTGCGATATCCAGGCCGTTTCGGTTGGTAATGTACATATGGCTACGAACACGGGGAATGCACATACTCTGGGCCTCCAAGCGGACGGCACGGTAGTCGCAGCCGGTTGGAACAAAGATAACCAATGCGAGGTTAACGAATGGCGCGGGATTATCGCAGTGGCAGGGGGCTGGCGTCGTTCTGTCGGTCTGAGAGCGGATGGCACAGTGGTCGCCGTCGGGCGCAATAAGGAAGGCCAATGCGAGGTGAATGGCTGGCGTGATATAGTGGCTGTAGCGGCAGGGGATTGGCATACTGTCGGCGTCAGCTCGGACGGGTCGGTAAAGTCAGCAGGCAATAATCGGTATGGTCAATGTCAGGTGGACGACTGGCGGGAGATTGTTGCGGTAGGGGCGGGTTATCTGCATACTGCCGGCCTGCAAGCGGATGGTTCTGCGGTTGCCGTGGGGCGCAATCAGGAAGGCCAATGTGAGGTGAACGGCTGGCGTCATATAGTGGCCATAGCGACGGGAAGCCAGCACACGGTCGGCTTAAGAGCAGACGGCACGGTGACGGCTGTAGGGCGTAATGATCATGGCCAATGCAATGTTGGCAGCTGGCATGATATTGTTGCGGTCGCTGCAGGTTGCGCTCATACGCTAGGACTTCGATCGGACGGCACAGTGGTCGCTGTTGGAGATAATAGCTACGGTCAGTGTGAGGTGGGCGGCTGGCTATTGTGAATCTAAGTTGACTTCTTGGTTCATATGTTTTTTAGGGGGAAGATGATGAAAATTGCAGGGTTTATTATTTTGGGTATGGTAGTTTCAGGAAGCCCCTTGGGGGCTTCCTTTTGCATTAGTATAACAATTCTACCGGTTTCCAGCCCACTCGCACAGCCCTATCGTTACGATTGTTTCTCCAGTGTTTTGCTTTGATAAAAAGCAATGATGCGCTCAGCGAGGATGTCGGAGGCCATCATGACAGCAGAATGATCTTGACCGGGCAGCACCTGGTGAGCGGCGGCAGGCAATAGCTGGACAAGGGCCTGTGCAGCCTCCTGGAAATAGGGCTCGCTGCTCTCGCCGGTCATGACCAACGTGGGAACCTCTACGCGCCAGCGGTCGGCAGGCAAGGGTTGACCCGATTGCGTATCGCCCATGATGATCCCGTCATAGGCAAGCGTATGGGCAAGACTCTCCATGTGCTGCCAGGAGGGATCAGCTTGCATGAAGGCGATGAATTCTCCGGGGATCCCGATGGCTGTGGAGAGAAAATATGCTACGGCTTCGCTCCGTTTGCCGGCTTCGATCCGGGTGTTCAGCTGTTGAACATAATCGCCCGGGACAGGCTGGCGGCTGTCATTGATGATGAATGGCGGTTCGTACATAAACAGCTTGGCGATTTTGTCACCCAAGCGGCTGGCGGCTTCGAGAGCGAGCACCGCACCCGAGGAGCTTCCGAAGACATAAGCGCGACCGCCGGCTTCCGTGATTAAGGCATCGATGTCTTCGATTTCACGCTGCACGGCATAGGGCGGTGTATCCGAGCTCTGGCCGCGACCGCGACGATCGTAGTTGTAGACAGTGTACTGGCTGGAGAGGTGCTCGGCGAGCTGCTTGGCATCCTGATGATCGGCATTGGCAGAGGAGACGAGGATGACCGCAGGACCGCTTCCGGATGTTTCGTAGGCAATAGTTGTTCCGTCTTTTGAGATAATAGTGTTCATATACCCTCCTAAATTTGTAAGATATTTCTCCAATCTGTCAAATGCATCGGTAAACCCTTCGATCATGCCCATAGCTTCGGCATTTTCCAGATCACGAGCGCTTGCGAATCGGGTGACAATACTGATGCTGGTGTCAGCGCCCAGAGGTTCAAATAATATGGTCGTGTACATCTCACTATCTTGGATTATGTTCCAATCTTTGTCGGCGAATGAATCGACGTAGACGAGTCTGGCAGGTTGGATGACTTCCTGATACACCGCCCTGCAGTAAGCTGTGTCGCCGACGCCGTCGTTCGGACGGAGACTATATCGCCATACGCCTCCGGGTCGGACATCCATCTCGTGGATGGTTGTGGTCCAGCGTTTGGGTCCCCACCAGCGCGAGACGTGCTCAGAGTTGGTCCACCCCTCCCAAGCCAGCTTGGGAGACATCGCTACCACACGTTCCACAGTGAGCTCACGGCGCTCGTGGTTTTTATAGATCTTGGTTTGGTTGAAGGCAGCTGTCATGATTTCTCCTTTCGTTCATTGTCGAGCATATAGCTCTCGAATTGATCCAGACGTTCTTCCCAAAGGATACTGAAGGAGTCAAACCACTCATCCAGCTTCTGGAAAGGTGCGGCTTCGAGACTATATATTCGCTGCTGTGCTTTGGTGCGGGAATGCACCAGCCCGGCTTCGCTTAAGATCCGAAGGTGGCGAGACACCTGGGGCTGCCCAAGGTTCAGGGCTTGCACAATTTCGTTTACTGAGCGCGGGCCATGCCTTAGGAGTTCAACAATGTTAAAGCGGTTAGGCTCAGCCATAGTGAAAAGTGTCATTTGCAATGATGTCGTGGTCATGTTCTTAATATACATGAAAACGAATATACGTGTCAATGTATATATCCAAAAAAATCCGATGCATCTTTCCTAAGATAGGGAAGCATGCATCGGCAAATTTAAATCAGCTTCGGAGCTTCCAGTGTTCCGCCTTTCTGTATGACAGTCAGTCAGCTAGCTTCTTACTGTCCTCATCGCCTTGCTCCAAGATATCAACTGATCCAGCATTCCGTATAACGACTTCTCTTGATGGGGGGCCGGTTGAAACGTTTCGAAGGCGATAAAATCGGTATGGAGCGATAGCTTCACCTGATTTCGAACGTCTGCAATTTGCAGTTCGGCAAGAATCATTCGCAAGCTTTCCGCTGCACTGGCGCCATTCCCTGCACCGTAGCCTACGATTCCTGCAGCTTTATTGTTCCACTCGCGGTACAAGTAATCGATCGCATTCTTCAAGGCGGCGGATATGGAATGGTTATATTCGGCTGCGACAAATATATATCCGTCATAGGCGTCAATTTTCTTCGACCAGGCAACGGTATGTGGCTTCTCATAGGTGCCAAATGCCGCAGGCAAAGGTTCATCAAGAAGCGGCAAACTAAAATCGGCAATATCGACAATGTCAAACTCAGCATCGGTGCGGTGCTTTGCGAGATCGTATACCCACTCGGCGATGACTTTTCCAACGCGACCCGGACGTGTGCTGCCAATAATAATTCCAATTTTCAACATGCTGCATTCCTCCTGAAAAAGTAGTAGTAAATCGAAACGGTCACGGCACATGCGACGACCAACACAAGGAAGATATTGCTGTAAATGGCTCCACCCTCAAACCCGTTGACCGGATTCCAAGGCTTCACTTGCTCCAAGTCAATGAAACTGCCGTATGCCCCTGCAGCCATTGATCCAGCGATAAAATTCATCATACTGAGCAGTCCCATCCCTACGCCGCCGAGTTCTTTTGACAGGGTCAGGGAAGCTGCATTCGACATGGCAATCATGGCAAACGTGGATCCAACATGACCCAGAATCAAGATCAGCGCGATGAATGGGGCAGGTGCGCCGATGAGAGTCGACAACAAAGCAAAGCAAGTAATCATCAATGCGCCAGCGATATAAAGCAGGTAGGCATTGCCGCGTTTATCTGCAATCTTGCCTCCCTTCCTCCCGAAAATGGCCGATACTACAGCCCCCGGGACCAATGCGAATCCGATCCAGGCCGGGGAAAGCTCATTAACTTGCGCTAGCATGAGGGGGCTAAGAAAGTGGACCGAGAATCCGATTCCGCTAATCAGAAAAGCGATAGTAAGGGTAAGGGTATATTTGGTGTTGCGGAACAAACCGGGTGCCACAAAGGGGAAGGCAAAGGATCGGATTCTCGCTATAAAAAGCGTCAAGGCAATTACACCTCCGATGACGTACCATGCCGTGCTGGTTGTCACAGCAAGCATGAAGAACGTCACTGTTGCCGCAAGCAGTCCGCCTCCCAGCCAATCCAGCTTGCCTGGTGCCACTTCATCGTTGTCCAAATATTTACGATAGAAGGGCAGCGTGAACAATAATAAGAAGGGAAAGCAGAACAGCCATTTCCAGTGAAGTGCACTGAGAACAAAGGCAGATAGTACAGGTCCAAGAGCGCTGCCGATCGCTAGCCCCATAAACGCCGTACCCAGGGCTGCCCCCCGGCGTTCCGGCGAGATGTATCGAAGCGGGATAAGCATCGCAGTAGCCGGAATGCTCGCTGCACCCATGGCTTGAATCACTCTGCCCGCTAGCACCATCCAGAATGCCTGAGCTGTCAACCCGACCACAGAACCGGCGGCGAATAACAATAAGCCGAAGGTCAATAAATTTTTGAGCTTGAAGCGATCGGCGAGCTTGCCGTAAATAACAGTGCCAATACCATAGATTAATGTATACGCGGAGGTGACCCAGCTGACCTGCGCATTCGTCACGGAGAACTCGTCGCGGATCTGCGGAAGCACGAGACTAAACATCAATACGCTCATGGCCGACAAAGCTAGAGTAGTCATCACTACGTACATTAACTTATCTTTTGTCCGATCCTGTGATGAAGCGGTCGTTTCCATTGTTTTCACTCCCCGTTCTGACTGTCAGTACTAACTGACGTTTAGAATAAAAATAATCAGGGCGTTAAAGCCCTGGTAAACAACTTTACTTCATCCTCTATGAGCTTTTCAAACGGAATGCTTCGCAGCAACGGATCATTGTGCATCCTGCCCATAGCTGCGCCATAATTCATATATATAAACGCCAGCGCCTTCATGTCGGGATCTGACGGAATCATCTTGCCTTCACGAATCATGCGGTTGAAATACTCCGTCAAGAGAGCTTTCAACTGCTGGGGATGCTTATGCGTTCGTTCGCGAAAGCCGGGAAGATTGCCGCCATCCTTGATAGAGATCATAGCCAATTTCCGATTGCGGTACATAATGTGATGGTATCGCTCGGTTATCAACAATAGATCGGAATACAGATCCCATACCAGTTCGTTCTCGAACAGTGATTTCATCTCTTCGGCATAATGAAATCGCGTGAAGGCAGACTCGAGCAGATTCTGTTTGCTTTTAAAATGTCGGAACAATGTTTTCTCACTGAATCCAGCCTGCTCGGCAATCTCTTGCGTCGTCACCCCGTTATAGCCTTTGTCTGCCATCAGATCGATTGCGGCAAGCATAATCTTATCGGAGGTGTCGGAGGGGGAGTCTACTGGCATATCATTTCCTCCATTCAAAGGTGTGTCAGTGGTTACTGACATCAGTATATGCCAAGTTGAATCCCTTTGTCAACTTGCAGTTATGTGGAGCTCGGGTGCAAAGAGCGCAGCGGTGGAATCCGCCGCTGCGCTGCATGAACAAGAACGAGCGTGGAGGCGCGATTAAGCCGTTGGGTTTACTCTAGTTGGTGAAGAACAGTCACAGCCGCCGCTCTTGGAGCTGCCGGAAAGCTTGGCAAAGAAATCTTTTAGGTTCTCAGGCATGTGATAAGGATCAGTTGTTGTATCGGCCATAGCATGACTATCCACATAGGCGCGCAATACAGCGTCGATGAATAAGGCGGCTGGGGGCGAGGGGTATAGAACTCCTTCCCATTCCCAATATCGTTCTCCTAAACCCAATAGATCACCTTTCGTCGGAATCATATCGAATCCGCCAATGCGGATCGTTGGCGACGCCTTAAACCGCAGTGTCTGGGCCTGCTCCACATCCGTGACTAATGTCTTTTCAAACTTGATGTCTGTATCGACCCTGCGAAGCACTGGCTGAAGCTCAGCGAGCAGTTGATGGATCTGATCCTCCACACTCAAGCATGTATTGCAGCTCGATGAGTCTATGAGAGTCATATCCAATTCCAGGAATTGCACCTCGATAACACGCCTTTGAGCCTTTGCTGGTTTTGGGAGCGGAGTACATCCACACTGGGAACTGTTTTCACTCATTAGGGAACCTCCTCCGAATTTAATTGATTGAGTCAACTATTATACAGATGAAAGGTACTATTTCCCAATATTTCTTTGCACCTGTTGAACAGTGCTTTGCAATGCCTGGAGAGAAGCAATAACTACTTGCCGCATAGCGGGATCTAGTTTCATGAGAATTTGCTGGTGATAGGCAAGCACTTCTGATTCGATACGGTCGATTAACTTGGTGCCCTCTTGAGAAAGAACAATGCAGCACACACGTTTGTCAATGGAGTCAGTCAATCGGATGACATATCCTTTATTAGACAACTTATCGATTACTCGCGTAGCTCCGCTTCGGGTTAAAGCCAATTTTTCCGCAAGTTCATTCATCGTTACGTTATGTTCTGTCTGCTTTAAGTAACTAAGGGCCCGGCACTCGGAAGTGGTAACGTCATAACAACACAGTTGCTCCTGTTCTTGATGTCTCAACAGATCGCCAAGAGAATAGAGGAGTTTAGTTAGTTCTTGAACTTGAGAATCAATCGGCATAGGTTCACCTTCTCCCTGTCAATAATAGTTGACTCAATCAACATTATATCGATGCCTGTAGTCCATGTCAATGATGCCCTTTTTGATTAACCAATCGTTTTGCACGCGTAGATATAATCATTGAACAGCCACAAATTTTACTTGCTATTTGCAATTAAAAGATCTAGGATATAAACAGATACAGCAATGGCATGAGGTGAAGCACATGGACAATGTCAGAGATTTATTCCAGATCATGACGCGAAGATTCGGTTTTCTTGATAAATATTGTTGTTCGATTGGTGGTGCAGATATTTCGTTAATCCACAGCCATATTCTTTATGAGATTGATCGTCAGCATCACCCATCGATCCAGCAGGTAGCCGAAGCTCTCGGGACGGATATTACTACGTTCAGCAGGCAGATTCAATCGCTGATCAAAATGAGCCTGGTGCAGAAAACGCCCGATCCGAATGATCGCAGAGTATCGATCCTCTCTCTAACTACGGAAGGGAAGTTTGTATCGACCACCATTGATGAGCAAATGAAGTCGTACTTGAACGAGATATTCTCCCATATGAACGAATTTGAAAAAGAGACGGTTATTCGTTCCATCAAGCTTCTCAATGACGCCATGGCGAAGTCCGGAACATGCTGTATGCCCCCTGTGGGGTGATTCCTTTTTTCTAATACTTGCAAAATGCAATTAATATCGGGAGGTTGATAATTTCAATGAGTACAAAGTGGGATGTCATTGTGATCGGAGGAGGGCAAGCGGGGCTTGCTTCCGGATATTACTTAAAAAAGAAGAAGCTGCGGTTTTTGATTTTGGAAGCAAATAGAGAGGCAGTCGGGTCATGGCCACATTTTTACGACAGTTTGAAGCTCTTTTCCCCCGCACAGCTCTCGTCCCTGCCGGGGTTGAAAATGCAAGGTAAAAGGACTCATTACCCCTTACGGGATGAGGTCATTCAATATTTAAAAAATTATGCTAAAACCTACGACTTGCCGATTCAGACGAATCAAAGGGTCATCCGGATCGAGAAGGGCGACGGGTTTACGATTCATACGGAGGCAGGGGACGTTTATCAGACAAAAGCGATCATTAACGCCACCGGATCTTTTCATAATCCGTTTACTCCGAACATTACGGGGAGAGAGGTTTTTAAAGGGGAAGTGCTCCATTCCTCCGCGTATCGCAGTCCGGATCGTTACAAGGATCAACGCGTGTTGGTGGTCGGGCGAGGAAATTCAGCCGTTCAAATTGCGGTGGAACTGGCCGAGAGCAGCCATACATCCTTAGCCGTCCTGCAGCCTGTGCAGCTGGTAAATCAGAAAGTGCTTGGCATTGACTTGCACTTTTGGGTCAGGGCTATTGGCTTAGATGCGTTTCAATTCTGGCGCTTCGGAAAACAAGCACCGATCCCCACGGGCGCAGTTGATTTAGGTGACTACAAAGCGAAATTGGAAGCAGGCAAGCCCGATCAAAGGGCTATGTTCGTTGCGTTTAACGAAAACGGCGTTGTTTGGCCGGATGGTTCGAAGGAGAAGGTGGATACGGTCATCTTTGCTACCGGATACCGTCCAGGACTGACGTACTTACAGGAGATGGGGGCATTGGACGGGGAAGGAAGGCCATTGCATACGGCGGGCATTAGCCAGACCGTACCGGGGCTGTACTATATGGGCTTGGAAGCTCAGCGCTCCTTTGCTTCTGCCACCTTAAGGGGGGTGGGGCCGGATGCAACATACGTCGTTCGCCATCTAAGACGCTACCTTCAATTCTCGTAAAATTATTAAAGGAGTGATTGCATTATGCGTCATGAGGTCAGCAAAGATCAAATCCGTCAACAGGTGCGGAGTCGTTACAAAGAAATCGCTGTTCAAGACATGGAAACCGCATCGTGCTGTATACCGGACTCAAGCTTGGCGAGTTCGACCACGAGCACTTCATCTCAAATGGGGTATTCATCCGAAGAGCTTAAGTCCGTGCCGGATGGTGCGAACCTTGGACTGGGTTGTGGCAATCCCCAAGCGATTGCTGCATTGAAGCCGGGCGAAGTGGTATTGGATCTGGGCAGCGGCGGGGGATTTGATTGTTTCCTTGCTTCCCGGCAAGTCGGGGAGACGGGACGCGTCATCGGTGTAGATATGACACCAGACATGATAAGCCGTGCTCGGCGTAATGCGGAAAAAGGAGGCTTCGCCAATACGGAGTTCCGGCTAGGAGAGATTGAATATTTGCCCGTTCCGGATCAGTCAGTGGACGTCATCATGTCCAATTGTGTCATCAATCTTTCTCCAGACAAGCAACGTGTATTCGATGAAGCGTACCGCGTGCTGCACTCTGGCGGTCGGGTGGCGATATCCGACGTTGTGACGACTGCCGAGCTGCCTGAGCCTATCAAGCAGGACCTGGACCAACTGTATACCGGTTGCATTTCAGGCGCCTCATCAGTGGATGAAGTCAAGCAAATGTTAATCCAAAGCGGGTTTCGAGAAGTTGTAGTTGAGCCGAAGGATGAATCGAGATCATTTATTAAAGAATGGGTCCCTGGACAGCAGATTGAAAACTATATCGTTTCTGCCGTAATCCAAGCTATAAAACCCTAAGCACAATCTTGTCAAGAGGGAGAATTTTGCTCCGTTAACGAAATAGACCAGATGTCCTGATGGATGAAGAATAAGCAAGATCACTTTCGGAGGTGCGGCATGCCGTATATTAATCTGCAAATTACAAAAGGTGCTTCGCGCGAGCAAAAAGCTCAAATCGTTCAAGAGTTTACAGAAACGCTGGGCAAGGTACTGGGTAAGAAGCCTGAGCACACGCATATCGTGATCCAGGAAATCGACGACGAAAACTGGGGATACTCAGGCATGCTAACTGATGATTACAAGAAGCTGTCGTAGAGTCGCGGGTGATCCGCGATATGCATACGTGCGCCTTCGGACGATGGCGATTGCTCACTCGTCCGATGAGACGGGGGAAGCGAGCTTTGTCAGACTCTGTCAGATGCGATGCATATTGCGGTATTCGGACGGAGGCATATGTAATCTGTTTGCGAATACACGGCAAAAGTAAAAGCCGTTGGAATAGCCGCATGCAAGCGCGACCTGCTCGATCGTGAGTGAGGAATGGGTAAGCAGGTGGCGCGCCTTGCCCAGCCGGATCGACTCGATATAGGCGGATGGTGTCACGCCGTAGGCCTGCTGGAATCGGCGAGTGAACTGTACTGCGCTCATCCCGTGAGCCTCGGCGACCGAACCGACAGACAGAGGTGCGTCGCATGCGGTATCCAGCATGCGGCGCGCTTTTTCCATACGCGGATCCTGCCCTGCGCAGCGTTCCGGCAGCGCGGGTACAAGCTGCTCCATCGCATGCTGACGGAACAGATCGAGCAGTATATGGTTTAGCCATTGCCGGTAGGCCGGGTGCGGAGCGAGTGCAGGCGGTCGAATCGTTGCCAGCGTGGCGCGCAGCCGCTCTGCCGAATCGAATCTGAGGTGTGCGGGTTCCGCGTAGTCTTGGTCGGTGGACGCTTGGCCGTTGTCGTCTACCCAATGGAACAGGAAGTAATGAAAGGAGATCGGTCGTGCAGTGTACCGGTGAAACGGGATACCTGGCGGGCAGACGAGAATCTCGTCTACAGTGGCGCGGCCCTCCTCGGGGCCGATCCGATACTCGAATTCACCGTCCTCCACGGCAAATGCCGACCACTGCTCGTACGTATCGGTCTCTCGTTCGAACGAAGGCTTGCCATCATAGTAATGGTGCCGAACGACAAGCGCCTTGTGTTCCCAGGGCGAGGGATATGGCATCGTGCAACCCACCTCCAAAATGAAAAAAAGTATATATCATAATGAATTATAATGCATGGATTAAGGAATTCAAACCCTCTATACTGATAATAAATGAATAGAGGAGTGTTGCAGCCATGGTTATCCATGAATCGGCAAGGGAAGTGCCTGTCTATCACGAAGCAGATATATGCGTACTGGGAGGCAGCTGTACAGGTGTATTCGCCGCTGTGCGAGCGGCGAGGATGGGGGCGAGGGTGGTCATCGTCGAGAAGCAGAATGCATTCGGCGGAGTTGCGACGTCGGGACTTGTGAACATCTGGCATTCGCTGTACGATACGGAATTCTCTAAGCAGATCATCGCAGGCATGACATGGGAGACGATCGAGCGGCTGCAGCGGCTTAGCGCGGTGAAGGCAGAGGAGAAGAGTCACTCTGTCGGTTATGTCCTGAATACCGAGGAGCTCAAAATCGAACTCGATCAATTGATCGTGGAGAATCAAGTCAAGGCATATCTCCATACATCGTTTGTCTCGCCTTATGTGAAGGACGGTGAACTGCAAGCCGTCATCGTAGAGAACAAGTCGGGTCGCGGCGCAATCCGCGCAAGCGTCTTTATCGATGCGACGGGGGACGGCGATCTATGTGCAAGATTAGGGCTTGATCATCGCGTATCCTCCCATTTTCAACCGTCGACGACATGCGCGAAGATCAGCGGCTGGGGGGCCAGCGGGGAGATGCAGGATGATGTGACGGGCAATGATCAGCTGATCGGGCTCGACCTGCAGGAGGCAAGACTCGTGCATCGCGAGGAGTTTCAGCTGCCGGAGGGCTTTGGCTGGGGGCGCCACGTGCCGGGAACGAAGGACGTCTACATGTATGCGGGTACAAGGGTGTACCATGCAAACAGCGCAGACGGCGAGCAGCTCACTGCAGCGGAGATCGAAGGACGCAGACAGGTGCGAGCAGTGATGGATCTGATCCGCAAGTATGGTCCTGACAATCGGATCTCGCTCGTGTCGCTGCCCTCTTATATCGGGACGCGCGAGACGCGGCATATCGATTGCTTATACCGGCTTAGCGGAGATGAAGTGCTGCTCGGCCATCCCTTCGACGATGCGATCGCCTATGGCAGCTATCGCGTCGATATACACCATCAGGACAAGCCGGGTCTGACCTTTAAGTATCTCGACGGTGTGCAAGTCTACGTGAGGCCGGGCCATCCTCATGAGATCGGCCGATGGCGCGGCGAGCTGCAGGAGAATCCGACATTTTATCAGATTCCGTACCGCAGCCTGCTGCCGAAGGGGCCCTATGCAAATGTGATCGTCGCCGGCCGGATGATCGATGTCGATGACGAAGCATTCGGGGGCGTGCGGGTCATGGTCAATATGAATCAGACCGGCGAAGCTGCAGGTGTGGCAGCATACTTGGCGCTGCATCGATCCCTGTCCCCCCGGGAGGTCCCGGTCGGTGAACTGCGCAAGCAGCTGCATGCAGGCGGATCTATTATTTTGTAGATGTTGACCGGCTGGCGGAACCATTCTACTATGGCAGAGAAAGGGGACGGCGGTTTGGATGTATGTGCTGATTATCGAAGATGAACCGCAAGCCCTCGAAGGGTTGAAGCGGATCATGGAACAGCTCGATCCGAGAATCAAGCAGGCTTTCTTCTGCGACCGTGCGGCAGCGGCGATGCATATCATCGAGGAGCATCGTCCAGAGCTCATAGTGACGGATATTATCCTGCCCGATTCGACAGGTCTGGATCTGCTAGAGCAGATTCAGTATGACGGTTATGAACCCAAGGTCATTATTGTAAGCGGATTCGACGACTTTGATTATGCCAAGCGGGGGATGCAGCTGGGTGCAGTCGATTATTTCCTGAAGCCCTTCGATACCAGACAGTTCTGCGAGAAGATCAGGGACTGTCTGAATTGGATCGAGGAAGAGCAGCAGGATCGCCTTGCGCATAACCGGGCAGTCGAGCTGGCACATCTGGGCACGCGCTCGATGCGGGATCTATTCCTGATTGGGCTGTGCATGCAGCCCACGTACCTGCAGGAGCATATCGTTCACAGGCTTCGCACATGGGGCCTGGAATGGCTGTCACAGGCGCCGTACACTATCATTGCGCTTGCCGCTCGTGCGGCAGTGGCGGAGCTTTCCGAGAAAGAAGAAGACCTGCTGTCGTTTGCGACCGGCAATATTGTAGAAGAGGTGCTGCTCGGCTACGCGCCTTCCCTGACATTTAAGAACAGCAAGAAGCAGTGGATCATCGTCACACCGCTCGAGGACATCCGTCCCTTGCTCGCCATGCTGGGCCGGGAGATCCGCACGTATCAGAAGGTTGAAGGCAGATTCGGCGTCAGCGAACGCATGGTCTCCTTCCAGGGGCTGCATACAGCTTATCGGCAGGCCATGGATTGCCTGCGGGCAGCGCTGCTCAGCGACGAAGAGGAAGTGATGGCTTATGAGCAGCTGAAGCCGCATCTGGCCGATCTCGAGGTAGACATCACCGCATACATGACCCGTGCCATCCGGCAAGGTGACGAACAATTGATCCGTACAGCTTCGATAATGTTTGTGCGAAGCTTGGTCGTGAAGGGAGATGCAGCGCGGCCGAGCGAGATCTCGCAGCGCTGCATGGATTGGATCATGCAGCTGCAGTCCGAGCTCCGGAGCTCGGCAGAAGGCGTGTCCACCGCGGAGCTCGGCGAGATACCGGTCTCACTGTGGGATGAGATGGATGCGTGCCGATCGGTGGATGAGATGAGCCGCACGGTGGCTCGGTTCTGCAATGTTACAGCCTGGAAGCTGAAGGGCATGAGCAAGAACTCGTTCATCGAGCAGGCGCTTAGACGAATACACGGCTCCTATACTTGCGAGCTGAAGCTGCAGGATCTGGCAGACGAGTTGTCGCTGCATCCCGTCTGGCTCAGTCAGCTGTTCAAGAAGGAGGTAGGTACGAACTTTCTGGACTACGTGACGGAGCTGCGTATACAGAGGGCGAAGGAGCTGCTCCGTCAGTCCAGCAGCAAAGTTTATGAGATCGCTGAAGCTGTGGGCTATCACGATGTTCATCATTTCGGCCGATTGTTCAAGAAGAAAACAGGGCTCACGCCGAAGGAGTATCGATACGGCAAATGAAAATACTGCGCGGTCTGTGGAAACGGTCGACGTTGTTCTCAAAGCTGCTTCTCGTCCTGATCGTCACGGTATCCCTGCCAATAGCGGTACTCGGCTACGTCTCCTACGAACGGTCCAAGGATCAGATCGAGGAAGTCGCGCGTGCTTTCCTGACGGACAACGTGAACCAGAACCGGCAACGTGTGGAGCGATTGCTGCGCGAGGCGGAACAGCGCTCCGAAGCGGTCATCGGCTCGGAGGAGCTGCAAGCCCTGCTCAGAAGACCTGCACCGAGACTGGTTACAGATGAGCTGGAGTTCATCCAGCGGATGAACGGATTGATCACCGAGTTGAGGGGGCCATACGAGTTGTATGTGTTCCCGCAAGCGTACGAGCGGTACCCCAATTACAACAACCTGATGCAGTACCGGCAAGTGAACCCGTCCGAGGCTATGTTTGAGGAAGCGGCGAGATTGGCCGGCAGAGGATATTGGACGCATGAATGGAACGAGCAATGGAAGGCACCTGATTACATCTATGTGCGTCAGGTCCGTTCGCTCGATCGCTTCGAGCCGGTAGGGGTATTGGCGATCCGCATCCCGCATTTTATGATCCGCGCCGAGCTCATCGGTCCGACGTTATATCCACAGGCAGGGCTCATGATCACAGATGCAGAGGGAGCGGTCCTGTCGCATCCGGTTGCAGAGGAATACGGCATGCTGTCAGCGATCCACCGCGACCAAGGGGCATATTTATACGCATCCGAGGAGTTGTCCGCCGAGGGCTGGCAGCTCTCTATCATACTGCCTCGGGACGTCATAACGGCATCGCTGGGCGAAGTGCAGCGGTTCACGTTATGGATCGTTATCTTGAATCTGATCCTGATCACCTTGCTCCTATACCTGATCGTGCGGATGTTTACCAATCCGATCAAGCAGATCCTGCGGTACATGAAGCGCGTTCAGATCGGCCAATTGGAGCCGATCACGGCAGAGGAACGCCACGACGAGCTTGGCCAGTGGGTCAAGGGCTACAATGCCATGATCGATAGCCTGCTGGATCAGATCGCCACGATCCGGCAGATGGAGCGTGAGCGGCAGGATCTGGAGCGGCAGATGCTGATCCTGCAGATCAATCCGCACTTCCTCTATAACACGCTTGATTCGATCAAGTGGAAATTGCAGGCGTTGCAGGAGCCCGACATCGCGGAGATGGTGACGCGTCTTGCGGGGATGTTCCGGTTCAGCCTGAGCGACAGCGATGGCTGGACCTCGGTAGAGCGGGAGCTCGAGCATGTGAAAAACTACGTGGCGATCGAGCAGCTGCGCAATCCGGGGCAGTTCCGTGTCCTGTACCACGTGCAGCCGGAGCTGATGGGCGAGCGCATGCTGCAGCTGCTGCTGCAGCCGCTTGTCGAGAACGCGATCCGCCACGGCATGGGCAATCGACAGGAGAAGAACGGCAAGATCATTCTTTCTGCCTACAAGGCTGAGGACGGCGACATGGCTTTTACCATTGAAGATAACGGACCAGGGGGGCAGGCGGGCAAACCGGCAGGCGGTATCGGCATGAGCAATGTCGAGCGCAGGCTCGTACTGCATTTTGGCGAGGCGTATCGGCTGGCGATCGATAGCTCCGATCTGGGTTTCAAAGTGACGATCAAGCATCCTGCAAGTGTGAACTCGCTAAATATGCACCCGTAAAATTTAAGAATAACCCGTATTTTCCTAACAGAGTACGGGTTATTCTTATGTTGACCGACAGGCAAACCTAAACTATGCAAAGGAGAATTCCATGAACAAACCGATCGAAGCACGTGCCGGGAGGCCCACTCCGAACGGCGCTGCCGGCAGCTGGCTGTCGTTGAAGGCCTTTCTGCTGTGGAGACATCGCGTCCTGTACCTGATGCTGCTGCCCGGACTCGTATATTACCTTCTGTACCGGTATGCACCGATGGGCGGAGCCATTATAGCCTTCAAGGATTTTAACGTGTTGAAGGGTATTTTCGACAGTCCTTGGGCTGACCCGTGGTTCAAGCATTTTCAAGCATTCTACGAATCCCCGTATTTCTATCAGATTCTGTCCAATACCTTCCTGATTAGCTTCTACAAGCTGTTGTTCGGCATGCTGCCGGGAATAGCGCTAGCGGTGCTGCTCAACGAAGTGCGGATCCAATTGTTCCGCAGAATCGTACAGACGGTGACCTACTTGCCGCACTTTCTGTCCTGGGTCATCATCTATGGCATATCGCTCTCGATGCTCTCCGAGACGAGTGGGCTGATCAATATGTGGCTAAAAGAGAGCGCCGGCCAGAGCATCCCGTTCCTCACGTCGACGGACTGGTTCCGCAGCATACTCGTCGGTACGGAGATATGGAAGGATACCGGCTGGAGCGCGATTATCTACTTGGCGGCTATCGCCGGCATCGATCCTTCGCTCTACGAAGCGGCGCGTGTCGACGGAGCCGGACGGATCCGCAGCATCTGGCATGTGACATTGCCGGGCATCCGCAGCGTCATCATCCTGCTCTTGATCCTGAAGCTCGGCCATATGCTGGACGCCGGCTTCGATCAGATCTATATCATGTACAACATACACGTTTATCCGGTGGCGGACATCATCGACACCTGGGTGTTCCGAACGGGACTTGAAGAGTTGAACTTCAGTCTTGCCGCGGCTGTCGGGTTGTTCAAGTCACTCGTCGGATTCGTCCTGGTCGTCATCGCCAATCACATCGCCAAGCGTTGGGGGGAACAAGTATGGTAGCCGGATGGAACGACAAAGTATTCAATGTCATCAATATTATTTTCCTCAGCCTCGTTGTCGTTTCCGTTGTGTTCCCTCTGCTGTATGTCGTAGCAGTTTCGTTGACGCCGTACAGCGAGGTCCTGAAAAACGGCGGATTTGTTGTCATCCCCCGCCAGATCACATTCGAATCTTACATCGCGTTTCTGAAGGATTCGCTTATCCCGCGCGCCTTCGGCGTTACCTTCTTCATTACGATCGTCGGTACTGTGCTTAACCTGATCTTGACGGCTTGGATGGCCTATCCGCTAAGCAAGCCTTATCTGCCCGGCAGGACGCTGCTCTTGTTTCTGGTTGCGTTCACCCTGCTCTTCAACGGCGGCGTTGTGCCAACCTACCTGATCGTCAAGATGACCGGCCTTGTGAATTCGGTCTGGTCGATGATTCTGCCGAGTATCGTCTGGTCATTTAATCTGCTTATCATGAAGACGTTTTTCGAGAACTTGCCGCGCGAGCTGGACGAGGCGGCAAGGATCGATGGAGCCGGGGAGCTCCTTATTCTCGCCCGCATCGTGCTGCCGCTCTCCATGCCCGTTATGGCGACTGTGGGACTGTTCTATGCCGTTGGGCATTGGAATGAATTTTTTCAAGCGATCATGTACATCAACGATACTGATAAGTATCCGCTGCAAGTCATCTTGCGGAACATCCTCGCCAGCGCGATGATGCCGCCGATGGATGCGGAGGATGTGCTGCCATCGGAGTCGATGCAGATGGCAGCAGTCGTTCTGTCGGCACTGCCGATCGTCGTTGTTTACCCTTTCTTCCAGAAATATTTCACGCAAGGGATGCTTCTGGGCTCCGTGAAGGGTTGACATAATAATCATAAGATAAGTGAGGGGAATGTCCAATGGGAATGGGAAAAGGGAAGGTTCGACTGCTTAGCGGCTTGCTGGCTGTCACGGTACTATTGTCTGCATGCGGGTCGCCGGGAGACGGCAATGGAAACGGGAATGGCAGCAACAGGCCGGCTCCCAGCAACGACAGCGGCTCGGCATCCGAGACGCCGGTGGAGCTCAGCTTGTTCGGATCCGGTACAGGGATGCCTGCAGCCAACGAGGATTTCATCCTGCATGAGCTGAATGAGAGGCTGAACATGAATCTATCGTTCAACATCGTCGCGACGGAGTATGAGCAGCAGCTGAATGTCAAAATCGCAGGCGGTTCGATGCCCGACATCTTCTCCGTCTCCAAGCCGCTGTTGGAGAACTATGCAAAGCAAAACTTGCTGCTCAATCTGGATGCCTATCTGGAGCAGATGCCCAACGTGAAGGCCAATCTGTCCGAGGATGATCTGAATAAGGGCAGAATCGACGGTATACTGTATGCTATTCCAAAGCGGGCGTACTTGCCGATGTCGACGTATTGGATACGCAAAGACTGGCTCGATGCGCTTGAGCTTGCTGTGCCGAAGACACTCGAAGATTTCAAGGCAGTTGCAAAGGCGTTCACAGAGAACGATCCCGACGGCAATGGCAAGCAGGATACGTACGGCATCACCGGCAGCGGCATCGGCAGCGCGGACGCCGTCAACGCACCGGCCACCTTCGATCCTGTATTCTCCGCATTCGGCGCCGCAACGCCTGGCCGTTTCCAGATCAAGGACGGTCAGGCTGTCTACTCGACAGCTCTGCCGGAGATGAAGGATGCGCTTATATATATCCAGGAGCTTGTCTTGGCGGGCTATGTCGATCCGGAGTTCATGACGAACAAAGGACTCAAGCATCAAGAGAAGGCGTTTATGGGTCAGGCCGGCATCGTCTATCTGAACTGGGGCGAGATGGTCAAGGATAATTACGTCGAGCAGTACAAGGCGATCAACCCGAATGCCGAGTGGATCCAGCTTCCGGCGCTTACAGGTCCGGGCGGGACGTACCAGGGCAACTTCGACATCGGCAGCACGGGCGGCCGTTATGCGCTGCCGGTTACGCTGGATGAGGAGCCTGAGAAGCTGGCGAAAGCACTGGAATATATCGATTATATTACGGGTGATGAAGGCGGACATCTCGTCATGTATGGCCTCGAAGGCGAGCACTTTACACTCGAAGGAGACAAGATTGTACCGACAGAGCGCAGCTCGGAGACCAGTTATGCGTTCAACCATCAATTGACTGGCCGGGACGAGCTCAATTATCTGCGCACAAAATTCGACAAGCAGCAATCTTATGTTGACTTCGCGGCAGAAGAGCCTAGAATCGAAGTATATAACGAATTCATCCCGATCCCGGATGGTGTGTCCTTAAATGACAAGAACCGATATGAGCTGGAAGAAATCACAAAATTCATTCACGGCAAGCGTCCGATGACTGAATACGAAGCGTTCGTCGACAAACTGATAAACGATTATAAGGTGTCCGCGTACCTGGATCAAGCCGTGGTGACGCTGAAGGAGCTGGGTTATCTGCAATAAATCCATCACCAACTTGCGATAATCCATCATTGAAGTCAAGCGGTGGTTTCATCTACACTTTGCCTATCGTGTACACCAACAGAGGATCCCATGGAAGGGAGGCCTGACAAGCGATGCATAGAATACTGGTCGTGGACGATGAGCCGCGAGTCAGCTCGGGCATCAAAAACCTGCTCCTCTCCTCGCAGCTTCGTATCGCGCATGTCGAGACCGCTTTAAACGGCTTCGAAGCGATCGATTACATCCGGATGGAGCCATATGATCTCGTGCTGACGGATATTCAGATGAGCCGGATGAATGGGCTGGAACTGATGGAGACGATCTATCTGGAACAGCCGCAGCTTCCCGTGATCGTCATTTCCGCGCATGAGAAGTTCGATTTTGCCAAAAAATCGCTCAGTCTGGGTGCGCGGGACTACCTTGTCAAGCCGGTCGAACGGGACGATCTGCTGCGTATCGTAGGCAAAGTGCTGCAGGAGAAGGAAGAGATCGGCAAACAGTCGATGGAGCTGTCCATCAAACAGCGCGAACGGGAACTGAACAAGTCCGATACGCAAGGCAAGAACGAGCTGTTACTGGAATTAGTGACGGAGGGGTACCTGTCAAAGGAAGACCGCGCAGAACTGATACGGGAGCTGGGCGATCAAGGCCACGATGTGCGCTATGCCGTCATCGCGATCCGGCTTGATCTGACCCGGGGCGGATTCAGCAATCGAGAGATCGGGCTGCAGGATCGCAAGCTGCTCAAGTATGCGGCCATCAATATACTGGATGAATGTCTTGTCGAGTGGAATGGTGTGACCATGGTCGGGTACGGAAACGAGCTCATCGCGATTATCCGGCTTCGTGAGCAGGGAACAACCGGTTCGTCCATCGAGGTGAAGTCTCAGCTGCATCTGATCGGACAGATGATCGATACGAATCTGAGAAACTACCTTAATATCGAGGCAACGATCGGCATCAGCACGGCGCATCCGGACATCTTCATGCTGGCGAAGCTGATGGACATGGCGAATAATGCGGCCGAGTGGCGATATATATACCCTAGCAACAAAATCTTCTATTATGAGGACCGGCTGATGCAGGAAAATCTCGGGATCGTCGATTGGGCGGCGAGGGTGGACCGGTTTGTGCAGGGACTGAAGACGAGCTTCGGCGATAAGGCGCGCAGGATCGATGTGGAGTCCGTCATCGCTCCGCTGCATGAGCTGGGGCAGGCGGAGGAGCTGTTCAACAGCTACTTCGGGATGCTGGCTTATCGGCTCTACGGCTTGCTGCTGGAGGTCGGGCATGGAGGCGGGTTATCGCTGCAGCGATTCGATCCGGACGTGTTTTTTCGCGGCGCAGGCCGCAGTGAGAAGCTCGGGCGGTTGCATGACTATGTACGCGAGATCGAGGAGCTGCTGTTGCTTCTCGTTACAGAGCGGGACCAGTCGATCGTCTCCCGCATCCTGTCGTTCATCCGGGCCAGCTATCGCAATCCGGCGCTCAAGATTCAGGACATTGCCAGCGAAGTGCATTTCAGCCCTGCGTATCTAAGCTACTTGTTCAAGAAAGAGACCAAGAAAAATCTCTGGGACTATGTAACCGAGCTGAGGATCGAGGAAGCGCGCCATCTGCTGAGTACGACCGACAAGAAGCGGTACGAGATCGCATATGCGGTGGGATACGAATCCCCCGAGCACTTCAGCCGGATGTTCAAGCGCTGCGTCGGCGTCAGCCCGGCGGAGTACCGCAAGGAGAAGCCGGGGGGAGTCATCGTTGAAGCTGAAATATAAAGTGACTGCCGCGTTCGCCATCCTGATCGTTGCGCCATTTCTCGTCGTCGGCTGGCTGTCGGCCTACACGGCGACAGACACGATGATGGATGAGCTGGGCCGGACGACGCTGCAGCTGGTCATGCAGAATCACGTGACGATAGAGAAGACGATGTCTGCGGTGAATGACCGTACGACTACTTTTCTGGATAACTATTTTTTTGGGTCGACGACCAGCGTGTTCTGGCAAAGTATCGAGACACTGGGCGATATCCGGCATGCGGATGCCATCCTGGAGGGCTGGTCATCCAATGATACCGACTTCTCGCTGTATATGATCAATGTGTTCGGGAAGGAGCCGCCGATCGACCTATCGAACAGGGCCAAAGGCTTCAATTACTTGAATCAGGATGCCTCCAATATGCCAGGATGGACGCGGCATGCGATCCAAGCCAAGGGGGCGGGCTCATTCCGGCTCGTCGAGACAGAGGAAGGCAAGACGGAGGTTCGCTTCATGCGGAGCATCCTGAACGCACAGCGCTATGATCAGACCATCGGTTTCCTCGTCGTCTCGAACATGAAGCCGACGCTGGCCCGGGATCTGTTGTCCGTCCGGCTGCCAGAGCATGCAGGCCTGTTCTTGTTCAATGAGCTCGATGAGCAATTGCTGCGGGCCGGCGCGCCGGATATTGCCATGGACCGCATGCCAGACCCGGCCAAAGGGAAAAGGGAGGGCTACTACTTCGCCGAGCAAAACGGCAAGCAGTGGCTTTTTGCCTATTCGAGCCGCTCCGCATTTGATACTCGCCTGGTATACCAGATCCCGCTAGAATCGATTACAGGCAACCAGACCCGCTTACAGTGGCTGATGATGGTCGCATCGGGCGTGTATCTGGCTTGCGTGCTGCTCTACTTGCTCTATCTGCTGCGGATTATCGTGAACCCGCTTAGCAAACTCGTTTCACTTACCCGCATCTACGAGCCGGGCAAGCCGCTTGATGTCGGAGAGGACCCGCCGCGTGCGGATGAATTCGGCATACTATATGGCGCGATTCTGAAAATGACCCGCAGGCTGAATCAGTCGTTCGAAGAAAACTACGTGATGAAGATCAAGCAGAAGGAGAACGAGCTGAATGCATTGCACTCCCAGATCACGCCTCATCTGCTGTACAACACGCTCGATTCGATCTATTGGTATGCGCTGGACAGCGGCAATACTGGTGTAGGAGAGATGGTGAAGGATTTGTCGAAACTGTTGCGCATCGGGCTGAGCAAGGGCAGGACGATGATCACGCTCGGCGAGGAGCTGGAGCATGCTCTGGCCTACTGCAGACTGCAGGCGCAACGTTATCCGGATACGTTTGAGGCGACCTGGGACATCGATGAAGCGGCCAAGCTGTATATGACGCCCAAGGTCATCCTGCAGCCGCTCATCGAGAACGCGATCTTCCATGCGGTTAGCGGGATGGACGGCGAGGGGGAGGTCCTGATCAGGGTCCGTCTTACGGAGGACAATATCGAGATGGCCGTCGAGGACAATGGCTTCGTGCCTGTCGAGCTCGAGCGGATGAATAAGATCGTCCGAGGCGAGATCAATGACGCCGGCTTCGGGATCAGGAATGTACATCAGCGCATACAGCTGCATTTCGGCGACTCGTACGGCCTCTGCTATGAACACCGCGAAGGGGGCGGCACTGCGGCATGGATCCGGATCCCGCTGCAGCTGCCGGAAGGAGGCAGGGCGGATTAGCGACTGGACGAAGAGAGAGGGAAGCCGGGCGAGCGGCGACCTCTCTTTTTGTCATTTTATGTATGGATCCGGGTTTTGATCACATTTATGCCGGGATAGATCATCGAAGTCCGGGAGCTGCGGATCTATACTTAGTAGGAGAGGAGGTGGACATAATGAACGAGACATCGACCGTCTTACGCAGCGACTTGCCGATAAGCCGGCGCAAAACCAGGCTGGCCCTTTTTCTTCATGCGCTTTGGAAGTATAGAGCGCTCACAGTCATGGTCATCCCGACTTCGATCGTACTGCTTCTGAACAGCTATTTGCCGATGTTTGGCGTGTTCATCGCGTTCAAGAACATCAACTACATTGACGGCATCTTTGGCAGCCCGTGGGTGGGGTTCAAAAACTTTGAATTTTTATTTTCTTCCGGATCGCTGTGGCGCATAACGCGCAATACCGTCGGCTACAGCCTGCTCTTTATGGTGGTCAATCTGCTGCTGTCTGTCGGCATCGCGGTCGCCATCAACGAGATTCGGAGCAAGTGGCTCGCCAAAAGCTATCAGACCTTCTTCATCATGCCGTTCTTCTTGTCGGCGGTAGTCGTCAGCTACCTGGTCTATGCCTTCCTGAATCCTGAGAAGGGCTTCCTGAATCAAACGGTTGTCCAGTGGCTCGGGATGGATCAGGTGTACTGGTACTCCGAGAAGGAATACTGGCCCTACATTCTGACTGTCGTTAATGCCTGGCGGGCTATCGGGATCGGCGCGGTCATCTACATTGCCGCGATTGCCGGCATCGATCCGGAATACTACGAAGCGGCCGTTATCGACGGAGCCTCCAAATGGAGGCAGATCTACCACATTACGCTCCCGACCATTCGCCCGATTATAATCATCATCACGATCCTGAATATGGGTCAGGTGTTTAACTCCGACTTCGGCCTGTTCTATCAGGTTCCACTTAACTCGGGAGCGTTGTATCCCGTCACGGATACGGTCGATACATACGTGTTCCGCGTCCTGCGGGAACTCAACGATATCGGTATGTCATCCGCTGCGGCATTGGTTCAATCCGTGCTTGGCTTCCTGCTCGTCATCCTGACGAACGCCAGTGTGCGCAGAATCGACAAAGACCAGGCGCTGTTCTAGTGCGCAACTTGAGGTGAAGATAATGAGCAAATCGATCAGCCGCAGGGAGAATACAATCTCGCCCGTCGCGAGTTTCTTGTTGAACGGCAGCTTTATCGCCATGTCGATCGCCTTCGTCATGCCGGTTCTGCTAGTCTTTATTGTTTCTTTTACCCATAACGATTCGCTGCTGAGCAACGGCTACAGCTTCTTCCCCGAGAAGTGGTCCCTGATCGCTTATGAGAGCTTATACAAGGACTCAGGTACCTTGATCCGGGCGTATGGGGTCAGTATAGGCGTGACAGTCGTCGGTACGATGATCAGCGTGATCATCATGGCGCTGTTTGCATACCCGATCTCGAGGCAGGACTATCCATTCCGGAACTTCTTTACGTTCTTCCTGTTCTTCACGATGCTATTCAACGGGGGGCTCGTGAGCAGGTACTTGGTCTATACGCAGGGCCTGGGTCTGCTAGATTCATATATAGCGCTGATTATGCCTCTCTTGATTATTCCGTTCAACGTAATCATCATGCGGACCTTCTTCCAGTCCACGATACATCCGGCGCTTCTTGAGTCGGCCCGTATGGACGGCGCAGGCGAGCTGCTCATCTTCATGCGCATCGTGCTGCCGCTGTCGCTCCCGGTCATGGCGACGATGGCGCTGTTCAGTACGATCAATTATTGGAATGATTGGTTCAATGCGCTGCTCTTCATTCGTACGGAAGATAAATATCCGGTGCAATATTTGATGATCCGGGTGTTGAACGATATCCAGTATCTGCGAGATAATGTCCAACTGGCTGCGCAAAATCCCGAGCTGATGCGAAACCTGCCGAACGAATCGCTGCAGATGGCGATGGCCGTCATCGGCATGGGACCGATTCTGATCGTTTACCCGTTCTTCCAGAAATATTTTGTCAAAGGACTGACCGTCGGAGCCATCAAAGGCTGACATCCGCAACTCGGGTAGTAACGCTCCGGCGTCCTCTGCCGCACCCGCGGCACGGACAAATGAGCCGAACTATAGATAATCTATTGAACTACAGGAGGGGTAAAGCAATGAAACAACGTAAACCAAGCGTCGTCTTGCTTACAATGATCATGATCCTTGCCATGATCCTGCAAGCTTGTTCGAGCGGCAGCAACGGGAACAACACCAACATCGCACCGACTCCCCCGGCGAATGACGCTGGCGGCAACAACAACCAGGCGGCTGGAGCGGACAACGATACGGCAGCGTCAGAGCTGGAACCGTATGAAGTATCGATCGTGTATTTCGGGACGCCGGAGGCCGACGTCCCGCTGGTCGAAGAGAAGCTGAACGAATACTTCAAAGAAAAAATCAATGCCACCGTAAAGCTCACCCCAATCGCATCGAGTGATTACAAAACGCGTTCGGAGCTAATGATGAACACGGGCGAGAAAATGGACCTCGTCTTTACAGCTTCATGGTTGAACTACTTCGGCAATGTGTCCAAACATGCCTATCTGGAGCTGGACGAATTACTGGAAAAGCACGGTCAAGGCATCCTCGAGCGTTTGAATCCGCTTTATCTGGAAGCGCCGCGCATGGACGGCAAGCTGTATGCGATCCCGACGAACAAGGAAATTACGCAAGGCTATGGCTATACGTACCGCAAGGATATCGTGGAGAAGTATCAGATTCCGATCGAAACGATCAACAACACGAGCGATCTGACGCCATGGCTGGAAAAGGTCAAGGAAGGCGACTCGAGCTTCATCCCGTATTATGTAAGCGGCGGTTCCGGCAACTTCGGCGGCGGCGGCAACCAGATGTATGCGACCCGCAGCACGCTGCAGCCTGTCGGTCCTACGCCGGGCAAGGTTCCGGTCTTCCTGGTCGATCACACATCGACGACGGAAGTGAACGTCAGATCCGTGCTGGATCCCGAAGTCTACGAGGTGAATAAGGCAGAAGTCGAATCACTGCGCAACATGTATGAAAAAGGGCTGATCAATGCCGACTCGGCGACGAGTACGACGAGCATCGGCGATCAGCAGCGCGACGGGAAGATATGGGTACAGCCGGCGACGTGGAAGCCTGGTACCGATATCGAGATGAGCAACTCCGTCAATAATCAATATGAGTATGTCTCCCATGTGGTCGCGGAGCCTCTAGTGACGACTGATCTTGCGACCGGTTCCATGTTCTCCATCTCAAGAACATCCGGGGATCCAGAGCGTGCAATGATGGTGCTCAACTATCTGCACACCGACCCGTATGTCGTTAACTTGATCGTTCATGGTATCGAAGATAAGCATTACACCAAAGTCGGCGAAAACCGTATCGAGCAGATAGCTGATTCCGGGTACGGTACGAGTTCGCTGTTCTGGGTTATCGGCAACCAGTTGATCAACTATCTGAAGCCAGGTCAGCCGGACGATCTGTATACAAATTGGGAAACGTTCAATAACGAAGCAAAGCGGTTCCCGCTCATGGGCTTCGTGTTCGATGAGACAAACGTGAAAAATGAAATTACGCAGATGACAGCGGTCATTACGGAATACAAGTCGATCTTTACGGGTGCCGTCAAGGATCCGGTCAAGCTCCTGGATGAGCGGAACAGCAGGCTCAAAGCCGCGGGCATCGAGACGGTGCAGGCAGAGATCCAGAAGCAGGTCAACGCTTGGCGGGCGGCCAACCAGTAGCGGCAGATATATCGAGAAACGAACGATGAGAAGAGTCTCCTTGTAGAGGCTCTTCTTATGTTGTCCCCCCCAGATAGGCTGACTGGCGGCGGTTAGCAGAGGCAGCGGGCCTCTGCCGAATATTGATCACGAGAATAAGAGATTAGATCATCGAATATGGCGTAAGAAAACAGTAAGATAACGGTGCAGTCTACTATATTCTCATAGGAGGGTAAAATGATGTCGTCCAAAATCCCACGCAAGAAAGGAAAGGTAAGAAGGTCGCTGGCGGTGCTGCTAGGATTGACTTTGTTTGTGAATGCGCTTACAGTTTTGCCTGTTATTTCTTCCGCTGCCGTTCCCCCGCTGCCAGGACCGCATAATCCAGTTGTGTTTGACGATTTTGCCGGAGGTGGTGTGTTTAATCAGAACTGGATGAACTGGTGGAACCAGGATGGCGGTACAGGATCGTTCACGAAGACGACTGCCGATTCCCGGGAAGTAGGTCAGTTCGCTCAGACTCCGGCATCGGCCAGCTCGTGGGCGAAGTTTCAGCCTTGGCATGAGAGCGTCGACCTGACGGGGTACAAGTATCTGAACGTCACCTGGAAGGATCCGGGCTATCCCGACTCGCGTATCCGCTTCATCGTACTGGACGGAACGGTCAGTTATAATCTGACGGGCGGTTGGGTTCCGGTCCCGACGAGTTGGACGACCACCCGCTACGATCTCGATACGATGGCGCCGAACCTTAACAAGTCCAAGGCCAAGTTCGAAATATGGCTTCGCCAAACAGGCGGCAGCTACGGCGAGGTACTGATCGACGAGATCTTTGCTTCTACGGACGAGAGCGGCACCGCGCCTCTCTTGACAGGCAGCATGACAGCCAATATGGCTGGCTCCTACAATCAGAACACGAACTTCACTTTCCGCGCGACGTATACGGATGCCGACAACGAGAAGCCGTTTGCCATGCAGCTCGTCGTCAACGACGAGACCATCCACAACATGATGGAGGTCAATCATGCGGATACCGACTACACGGACGGCAAAGATTACATCTTTATCACGAAGCTGCCGCCAGGCACGCATACCTATTATTATCGGACAACGGACTTGACATCGGACGAGGTCAACACTTCCGTGCAGTCCGGGCCTGTGGTCAGCCAATCGGAGCAGGTCATTGACGTCGTAGTCAGCCAGGCCGGCTATCATGCCGCCGGCTTCAAAAGCGCCAAGGTCACCTCGCTGCTTCCGCTGAACGATACGGCTTATGAGATCAAGAGCGGCACGACCGCCGTGAAGACCGGCAATATAACCTACGAAGGCGTTACGTGGGACAAGCATGTGTACTCGATCGATTTCTCTGACGTGACTGCGGCTGGCCTGGATTACACGATTGTGTCCAATGGCGTCGCGTCCTATCCGTTCCCGATCCAGACGAATATGTGGACGGACTATAAGGACGAGATGACCGCCTTCTACCGCCTGCAGAGGGCAAGCGTAGCCACCACGGAGGCTTACCCGGCGGGCTACAGCAGCATCGCGCCTTCGGCCAGGATCTACCATCCGGCCGGTCATCTCGACGATGCCCAATCAGAGGACGGCACTGCGAACTACGACCTGACTGGCGGCTGGTACGATGCCGGCGATTACGGCAAGTATGCGGGCAACCAGTGGGTCGGCACGCAGATCGCCTTGGCTTACATCCGTCACAAAGATGCAGACGACGTGAAGTTCGATAATGATACGAACGGCATACCCGATCTCGTGGATGAAGCGATCTTCGGCAGCGAGTATCTGATCAAATGGGCCAATCAGCTGGGAGGCGCTTTGTATGACCTCAAGAATAACGCCGGCGGCTTCGTCCATCCGCACAAGACGACTGACGGATTGATCGGCACATCTGATGATCGCAAGCTGTCCAATCTCGGTGTTGCGGGTTCGGCCAAAGCAGCAAGTACGCTTGCAGCTACAGCGCGCGCCATCCATACGGCGATTGCCGAAGGCGACATTGCTGCAGAGCAGGTCGCAGCGCTGCAAACGTTTGCGGAAGAAGCTGAGGACGCGGCCGTCGTGTTCTACAGCTATGTCATAGCGAATCCCGATGGGCCGCTCGGCTCTTATAGTACTCGCGGCGGCATTCCGAATGCGAAGCTGCTGGCCGACGTTCAATTGTATCTGCTGACCCAAGACACTGACTATCTCAGCGCCGCGGTTGCCAACGCCAATACGCTTACGATCAGTGACATCTATTCGACCAATTACTGGGATATGCGGCCGATGGCGCTTGCCGAGCTGTACCCCGTCGCGGATCCGACTACTCAAGCTCATATCCAGCTTCTACTGAAGCAGCAGGTGGACTACTTCCTGTCCTCGACAGACGATACCCCATACGGCGTACTGAATCAGTTCAAAAACTTCGGGGTAAACGAGCCCCATGCCTCATACCTGGGGGACTTGATGCGCTACTATGAATTGTTCCAGGATCCAGCAGCGCTGCGCGCTGTGGAGAAGGGGATCTACTGGATTTTTGGCGAGAACCCTTGGAATATCAGCTGGGTGTCGGGCATCGGTTCCGACTTCGTCGACTTCCCGCATACACGTTATGACGAAGGCTCTAATTCGAGGAGGTCTGGCGTCGTCCTCCCCGGTGCGATGGTGAGCGGCCCGAACATGAAGGATACAAAAGACAAAAAGAGCGTCAGCCCGTGGTACGAGGATCGTTCCTTACACTTAGACGATACGAGCCAGTGGCGCTACAACGAATACAGCATCAGCATCCAGGCGGGTCTGCTTTATACGATTATGGGACTGAGCGCCTATGAAAACGCCGATTCATCCGGAGGTACGGAACCAGTCAAGCTGCCTACACTCACCCCGACGATCGGCGATTATGTTCGCGGTGAAGTGACGGTTTTTGCAGGGCCGGCAGCCGGCATGCATGCAGTCGATTATTCCGCCTCGGGACCGTCCGGCACGAACGGCGAGTATGCGCCGATGTCGGTAAGTGGTGAAGTATACGCCGCTACCATCGATGAAAGCGGTACTGCGCCTTACGCCAATAAACGGGTCGATGTAAGAGGAACGGATGCAAATGGCAATATGACCTATAGCTCCACGCATTACACCGTGGCGGCGCCATTGCCCGATCCGTCAACTCCGGCATTATATGACGATTTTGGCGGTGGCGGCCTGTGGGGCTCCACCGGCGGCAACAACCAATGGGTGAACTGGTATACCCAGAACAACGGTTCGGCGACCTACACGAAGACGACGGAGGACGGGCGCACGGTCGGCAAGTTTACGCAAACGCCGGCGGCGACGAACTCCAACGCGAAGTTCCAGCCATGGCACGACATTGTCGATTTTGACGGTTACCGGTATCTGAACTTCACGGTCAAGAACCCGGGTTACAGCGACCTGAGGATGAAGATAGAGCTGTCGGACGGCAGCAAGGGCTATAATCTCACAGGCGGTTATATACCCGTCCCAGCAACGTGGACAGAGCTCCAATACGATATGGACGCTTTGTCCGCCACGCTGAACAAGAAGACATTGCGGATGTCGATCTGGCTGAACCAGTCAACGGCCCAGTACGGCGAGATGTTCATCGACGAGATCAAAGCGACGAATCTTGCCAGTGGCAGCGCGCCTACGTTGACAGGACTCAGTCTTGACCACTCGACTGGCGATACGGATACCGAATTTACATTTGGCGTTACTTATACGGATGCTGATAACGAAGCTCCGTTCGCCATGGAGGTCGTCATCGATGGGGTTGTCCATCTGATGGAAGAGGCAGATCCCGATGACATGATGTATACGGACGGCAAGGACTATAACTATACGACGAAGCTGCCGTTGGGCATCCACTCGTACTACTTTCATACGAGCGACACCACTTCGGATGCGGTTAGCAGTACCGTGCAGACGGGACTGGTCGTCAGCGGCAACAGCGTACTCTTCTCCGATGACTTCAATGACGGTGATGCTGCCGGCTGGACGTCGACGAGCGGCAACTGGTCAGTCACCGCCGACGAATACATTGGCCAAGCCGCTAGCGGGAACAGCTACTCGATCGCCGGCCAACCGGATTGGACAGATTACACATTGGAAGCCAAGGTCAACGTAACGAACAATACTAATGGCAACAAGGATGCTGGGCTTGTGTTCCGTTACACGGATCCTGACAACCACTACGTGCTTTACCTGAAGAACGACGACCGCTCCGGCCGGAAGATGGAGCTGGTCAAGGTGGAAGGGGGCGTTCGTACGACGCTGGATCATGCCAGTCCGAGTGTGATGCCGGATACGTCCCATACGTACAGGATCGTGCTCAGCGGTGATGAGATTGCAGTCTATCAAGATGAGGTCTTGCAGCTGAGCGCTTCGGATAGCACGCACGCCAGCGGCAAGATCGGTGCGCGCGTCTACGCGAACACGAAGGCCATCTTTGACAACTTTACAGTTAGCCAGTAGATATGTCATAGCTGCAATGCCAGCGATTCTCACATCACCCATGAAGATTACGTATCTTCGAACCCTTCACTAAGCTATACTTAACCTAACAGTCATCCTGGACATGCCGCCTAGATTCGGTCACGATCGAGGCGGCATATTTCCTTTTGCTTGCATCTACAGGGACTCTGGGTTTTATAATGGAGAATGTGAATAGCGGCTTGGTTAAAAAAGAAGATCAGGAGCGTGAACAAGTGATGATCTACGAAGAAGTGATGCAGTCATTGGCCGGCATGGGAACTGAGCAGACGAAAAGCACCTTCCTTCGCCATGGTGCGAAAGAGCCGTTCTTTGGCGTCAGGATCGGAGACATGAAGAAGCTGGTCAAGCATGTGAAAAAAGACCAAGGTCTCGCTCTGCAGTTGTATGCATCCGGCAATTACGACGCGATGTACTTGGCTGGACTGAGCATCAATCCGAAGTCGATAACCAAAGAACAGCTGCAGCAGTGGGTAACAGGCGCCAATTGGCACTCACCCGCCGAATATATCGTTGCAAGAGTGGCAGCAGAAAGTCCGTATGCCCGTGAGCTGGCTGTGGAGTGGATCGGCTCGCCGGAAGAATTGGTCGCTGTAAGCGGATGGAGTACGTACGCTAATTATGTATCGGTTGCGCCAGACGAAGCGCTCGACTTGGAGGAGATACGACGTTATTTGACAAGAGTACGTGATACCATCCACGGTGAGCGCAACTGGGTGCGCTATGTGATGAATACGTTTGTCATTTCCGTTGGAGCATACGTTGAGCCTTTAACGGAGGATGCGATGGCAGTGGCTGAGGCAATCGGCAAGGTGCAGGTGGATGTGGGGAATACGGCTTGCAAAGTGCCGCTTGCAGCCGAATATATCAGCAAGCTCGAGGCCAAGGGGCGGATCGGCAGCAAGAAAAAGACCTGCATTTGTTAATAAAGGAGCTTGACTTTGACGTTAGGTTATGGTGCATACTTCTCACTATCAACGACTAGGAGTGAGAGAGATGAACATAACAACCTTGCGTTCCGATCATATTTACCGCAAAGTTGCCCAGGCTTCCCCCGAGGAGAAAGTCGAAGTATTTAGAAACGAAATGTTGGCCCCTTACATGGGGCAATGGCGCATTCAGCAGATTCCATTCAAAGCTGAAGAGCCGCATGGGTTTGATGTCATGATAATGAATAATATGATGCACCGATCCCCTGTACAGATTACTCCTGAGATTCAGGAGGAGATTGACCAGATCTCCTCCGAATCCTTCTGGCTCGAATGCGAGGAGTCCGTGAAGAAAAGTCTGCACCTGTTTGTAGAGCAGGGGATCCAACTCCCCGTATCCGATTATATATTCACCATTCAACTCGGTAATCCGGAGAGCCGGTCCTTGGTTATTAACGGAGGATATAGCGGCTTTGGGGGCATTCCAGGCTACATTACATGCACACTCTTGCCAAATGCATACACGGTTCCCCGGATGCCGGCCGCGCTGGCGCACGAGTGCAACCATAATGTGCGATATCAATATATACAGTGGGATCACAACGTTAATTTGGGCGAGCTCATCGTAAGCGAAGGGTTGGCAGAAAGCTTTGCTGCTCTCATGTTTGGAGGGGAAATGCTCGGCCCTTGGGTTACGAAAACAAACGCAGAAACACTTAACAAGCGCATAAAACCTGTGCTTCGAGAACAATTGCAGCTAACGGGATGGGAAAACTTGTCCCCATATCTGTATGGTGACGAAATCGCAAAGCTTCATAATGTTGAACCGGTCAATATGCCTTATGCTGCGGGCTATGCTTGCGGATATCATTTGGTCCAGTACTTTTTAAGAAAAACAGGTACATCGATTGTTGAAGCCACCATCATGCCGGCTGATCAAATCCTGGATGAAGTGAAAGAATTTTGGGGTGAAATAACAGTAATCGGCTAGTAACCCGTCATACCTTATTGACGACTACTTTTGTCGTTTAGACCTTTTCTGTGATCTCTTTCTCGTACAGATTCGCGCTCCAAAATTGTGCGTCAAAGCGGCCTTGCCTCACGAATCCTAGACTGGTGTAGTAGGCATTGAGACTGGGATTGTCGGCCATGCAGTCGAGACGGATCCAGCGTTTTCCTTGTGCATGGATATAGCTTTCTGCGTAACGAAGGAGTTCCCGGCCGATACCTTTGCCCTTGCGGTGGCGCGAGACGCATAACCGATGCACATATCCCGCATGTTCGTGATATTGTTCACCCCATATTATCTCGTACCCCCATTGGACGGAGAAACAGCCGACGAGCTCATGTCCCTGCAAGGCGACGAATACTTCATGATCTTGGACAAAGGTATGTACATTCTCGAAAGTAAAGCTTTCTACACGCCATTGCCAGAAGCCATGGGCTGTATGAATCCATCGCGCAGCGTCGGTTAGAAGAAAGAGGATCCCCTCCACATCATCAACGGTTGCCCTTCGGATCGCAAGTGATTCGGAGGGCTCTCTTCGCCAGTCATGCTCCAGTCTCGACGCCGTATCGATCGCACGCTGCTCTCCGAGGAGCTTTGCGATCAGATGCAACGCGGCATCGATGCCAGCGGTAACGCCCGCGGACGTAATGATGCTCCCGTTATCCACGTAGCAGACATTCTCCATGAGCGTCGCGCTGGGCGGGGCGAGCTCCGCTAACAGATCCATGGCCCGTCTATTGGTGGTTGCTCGCTTTCCTTCGAGAAGCCCGGACTTAGCGAGCAGTAGTGCCCCTGTACAGATGGACAGTGTGAATGCGGCTTGCTGAGAGGTTTCGCTGATCCAGTGGATAAGCTTCTCATTATGGATTTCCTTGCGAGCTCCCCAACCGCCCGGTACGACCAGGATGTCCGGCGGCGGACAATCCAAAGCATCGAATTCCGGCATTATCGTCAAGCCGCTAATGGTTCTAATCTGTGCTTTTGATTCCAGTGCGACCGTAAAGACATGAAAGTCCTGTCCCCGATTACTCGCTACCACGAACGCGTCGAACGGACCCGTTACGTCCAATGCATCCACCTGATCGTATACCAGTACCGCTACTTTCTTCGCAGTTGCCATCCTGACACGCTCCTCAAATATAGAAAAGCATCTGGTTTACAATCAACCAAATGCTTTGCCCAGGCGAACGGCTTATGTGACGGATGCGCTCCCCCGTAGTGATCTACGTTCTCGCCAGTTACGCATCCCATATATTTACTGTATATTATAGGAGAGGTCAAGGCTTTAGAGCAATACTTATTTTCTATACGGTAGTCGAAAGCGATAAAAGTAAATCAAAAGTTGCTTAAACATGGGCGAGTGGCTGGAATAAGAAGACTAGATAGCCGGTAATGATAGGTGAATCAGACAGGGAGCAGCGCCGCGGCGCTGCTCTTTTTTTAATAGATAAGAACGTTCGACCCATTCGTTTGTTTTATCCCCCACAATCCAATTGTGTAACAAACCGCTCCTCTCGCTTGTCATATGTGTGTGAAGTGAATCAGATGATCGACTAGAGAGGGTGGAGGGATGAAAGCAGTGGATGCGAAGGATAACACGGTTGTGATTGGTGGAGGCATAGCAGGACTTGTTGCGGCGATCTATGTGGCCCGGGCGGGGCATTCCGTCACGCTGATGGACACATCAAAAAAGTTCGGTGGTCGGGCGATGACAAACGAAAAGCAGGGTGCCTATCTCAATTTGGGTGTACACGCGTTTTATGAGGGCGGCGAAGGAGAAGAAGTGCTGAAAGAATTAAACCTTTGTCTTAAGGGGGGTAATCCTCCGGCATCAGCCGTTGCTGTATGGGATGAACAGATGCATCCTTTTCCCGCGGGTCCAGTTCAATTAATGATGTCCAAACTGTATTCTGTAAAAGGGAAAATGGAGATGGTTCGGATGATGATGAAGCTTCCAAGCCTAGACTCAACGCTCTTGCAAGGAATCAGCCTGCAGGAATGGGTGGAACGGGAGTTTCAATGCCCGATGGTACGACATGCACTTTATGCGGTCAGCCGCTCCAACTCCTTTGTTCCGCACCCGGAGCTGCTGGATGCCGGGGCAGCAGTTGGACAATTAAAGCGCACCTTAACGGGCAAAGCCTTTTACATCGATGAAGGATGGGGTTCATTAATACGTCAGTTATCCGACCTGGCGGCTCGATCCGGCGTTGTTCTAGTTCCCGGTACGAGAGCGGAAGCTTTGGTGCTGCAAGACGGCGGATTACGAGGTGTCCGTCTGAAGGACGGCTCTGTCATCCACACTTCGAATGCCATTGTGTGCGCGGGTCCCCAGGATCTCGTAAAGCTATTGGGAGAAGCTGCGACTCCCGCTTTCATCAAACAGATCGGACTGGCGACGCCGATCAAGGCCGCCTGCCTGGATGTCGTGCTACACGATATTTCCGGCAAGCGGCCTTCATTTCTCGCCGGATTCTGGCTGGATCAACCGCTTTTCTACAACAACCCAAGTACCGTCGCGAAGATGAGCAATAATGGTTCGTCAGTCGTCCATATGATCAAGCATCTCGGTGACTCACCCGGAGATGCCAAGGCAGACTTGCATCAGTTGGAGAAGGGGCTTGACTTGGTATGGCCGGGATGGCGACAATATGAAAGAAC
Source organism: Paenibacillus jepli (assembly GCF_047238105.1). NCBI lineage: Bacteria > Bacillati > Bacillota > Bacilli > Caryophanales > Paenibacillaceae > Paenibacillus > Paenibacillus jepli. The sequence continues at coordinate 163,622 of NZ_JBDFMD010000001.1, read as the reverse complement.
AAGGCAATACTTGCCGTGCATCACGGTAGCCCACGATTATCGTAAAGCGGCAGGAGATGCCGGCTTCGGTTCCGAGGTCGATGGCGTTGTCGGCCTATTCGTTGCCGGAGATTGGGTCGGAACTACCGGTATGCTTGCTGATGCGTCGTTTGCGAGCGCCAAAATAGCAGCCAATGCGGTCATCGGACGATTGGATCATCCTTTTGAAGCAAGGAGATGAACAGGATCGATCATTATCAGGAATATAAACCGCTGCTTTTTTCGATTGCTTATCATATAGTAGGTCGCAGAAGCGATGCGGAGGATATGGTACAGGAGGCATATCTAGCTCTGGAGAAGCAACCGCCGGGCTCTGTCCGCGATCGTAAGGCGTACTTATGCCGGACTGTCCATAATCTGAGCATAAACCGGCTGAAATCGGCTGCCCGTCAACGCGAGTTGTATACCGGCATCTGGCTGCCTGAGCCGATTGTTACGGAAGGGGGGGAATCACAGGATCCTGAAGCGGCTTATGTCATGAAGGAGTCCCTGGCTCTGGCATGCCATTTGCTAGTTAAGCAGCTTACAGCAACGGAACGGATTGTATTTGTCCTGCGGGAAGTTTTTCAATTGTCGTTTGATGAAATAGGAGAGATTGTAGATAAAAACGCAAATGCCTGCCGGCAAGTGTTTTTCCGGGCGCGCAAAGGCTTGGGAAGCCAGCTGACTTCGCAGCATCGGCTAACGGAACCAACTCCGGCAAGCATGACAGCAGTAGTAGAACGATTCGTCAGTGCTATGTCTACGGGCAATATTAGCAGGCTGGTGGAGGTCCTGTCTGTAGATTCAACGCTGTATATGGACGGGGGAGGACAAGAAAAGGCGGCCTTGCATCCCATTGTCGGCTCGAAGATCATTACAAGATTTTTTGAAGCCGTCGAACCGGAAGTACCCAAGCCATTCCGCTGCACCATCTGTGAAATTAGCGGCCGCCCGGGAATCATCATGGAGGCGTATGGCTCAATCATCGCTGTTTTTAGCTTTTCCTTCAATGCTTCTGGAATATCGGATCTTTATCTGGTGAGGGATCCTGAGAAGCTTCACCGGTTTAACATTTTGAGGACCAATTGGGACAAATAATAGAACTATAGTATACAAGCGGCGTTTGATATCGATTTGTAAGCCAACCCATATAGTAGCGATTTCTAATAAAGAAATTTATGCGAAAAGAAAAAAACCTTGTCGATTTCGAAATTGTTCATTCGTCGTCCCCTATAGATAGACAATTTCAAATGGAAAGGTTGTTGAATGATTATGGGAGCACAAATGAACGCTTACTTGATGTCAGAGGATGCAAGAGGGCAGGCGAATTTTTACATCGAAGCGCTTGGAGGCGAGATTCAGTTCCTCACCACATTCGGTGAGACGCCGGGAACACCCGAAGTGATGAAGGATAAAGTCATGCATTTAGCTTTGACTGTGGCGGGTACAAATACGTTTATGATGTCCGATTCATTCGAGCCGGTAGCTTATAATCGCAGCATCTGCTTATCTTTGACCTATAACGATGAGGCCGAAGCCAGAACGGCCTATACCAAGCTAAGCGAGGGCGGCGAAAGCAAGCATCCGTTTTCTCTTCAGCCATGGGGGGCTTACTATGGAGAAGTGGTCGATAAATTCGGCGTCACATGGATGGTATCCAAACAGTAAGCATTCGAAATTATGTCTGAGTGTCTCAACGATAGCTGAACCAGGATATGCGGTAGCCGGTCATCCGACCCGGCTACCGTTTCTCGTTGAACACATGGGAAAGGTGTTAACGGTTGAGTTGACAAATTATCTACTGCGTGTTACTTTGTAGAGGTAGTTAGTAATACTGCATACCGGTGTTACAGACTAGAAGGGGATGAATGTGTGGGAAAATCTTACAGAAATGCTTAAAGGCGGGCTAGAGGGCTGTGTGCTTGAAATTATAAGCCGTAAGGAAACTTACGGTTACGAAATCACGCGGCGGCTGAACGCCCTCGGTTTCTCAGATGTTGTGGAAGGAACCATCTGACATAGGACCGCCACGAAAGTTTTTCGCGTTCCATGACGCGGGGCGTGAGGAACTGCGGAAGTTCTGGGGAAAATGGGAGTTTGTATCATCGAAAAGGAACGAGTTGAAGGAGATGGCGCTATGAATTTTTGGGAAAAAATTACCGGCAGCGACATGACGAAAGAAATGAAAGCTTTTGAGTTGCGGGCCAAGGAGCTGCCGGCCGATTATCAAACGGCATGGCAAGAAATTAATGCGAATCTTTGGGCGTACTCGGACTTTACCGGCCGTAACCTCATGCCCATCTTAGATGGTGTGCTGGGCCTGCTCGAAGAATCGGCAGCGGACGGTCAGAGTGTCCAAGAGGTGTTGGGTGACGATATCAAAGGCTTCTGTTCAGCTCTAGCTGGCGAAGAAGGGGCGAAGTCTTACCGCGACATGTGGCGCGAGCAACTCAACAAAAATATCGCTAAAAAATTAGGCAAATAGGAGGATGAAAAATGAGCATACGGGATCTCATTGAAGGCAAAAAAGAGTGGCGAGCTCACATTGCGCGTGTCAAAGCGCTCCCCAAGGATTATCAGATTGTGTATAAAGAGATTCAAAAATATCTTTTTAAAGTCGGTCCTGCAGAGCTAACCGACGGCACCGGTTTGCTCTCGGGGATTGTCGATCTATTTGAAGAAGGTGCAGCCCTGGGAAAAGGCGTCCTCGAAGTGACGGGAAGTGACGTAGCGGGTTTCTGCGACGATCTTATCAAAGACTCAAAAACATACGCGGATATCATTCAAAAATCAGTTGAAGAAGAAATTAGCAAGGCCATGAAAAAGGACGTGGATAAAAAAAGGTAAAGGAGCCTCCCGTTTCCCCCAAAGTCTTTCATCATATGGTAAAATCATGGAAACTTTCTCCTCTCCGAATGCGTCTATACCTGTAAATGGGGAGGTGTGATTCATGCGCAACAACTTTATTTTATGGACCGTTTGTCTGTTGCTCGTCCTTATCCTCTCAGCTTGCGGGACAGCAAGCGCGCCATCGCCGGAGGAAGACCCTGGGCAGCAAAGCGGTGAGGTGAATCGGTCGGTGTCCGGCATGATCGTCGGCAAGGAGACGAACGGTAATGGGCAGCAGCTGCTGGTCTATCCATCGGATGACCCTATACCGTGGGAGGACCGCCCTATCGATGAATGGATCAACAAAGCGCAGGAAGAGAGTGCGGATATCTCATGGTACGTAGTGGAGGATGGCCAGTACGAACAGCTGGAAGTCGGGCAACATGTCCGGATGACGATCCAGCCGGAGCAGTTGGATCCGTATCCGCCGATCCGATTCGTCATCGATCTGGAAGTGACACCGTCTACCTGACGGATCCAACACGAGATTGGGAAGGGGAGCAAGGGATGGATATTACAACGGAGCTCGTGCGCGGCTTGATCGACAGTCAGTTCCCGCAATGGCAGGATCTCCCGGTCAGAACGGTGGAGAAGAGCGGACATGATAACCGCACCTTCCGGTTGGGCGATGAGATGTCGGTACGTTTGCCGAGTCATGAACGTTATGCCGCAGCGGTCGCCAAGGAGATGCATTGGCTGCCGATATTGCAGCCGCAGCTGTCACTGCCCATCCCCAGCCCGGTCGCCGAAGGCAAGCCCACGGCGGCATATCCGCTGCCATGGTCGATCAACCGCTGGCTGGAGGGGGAGACGATCTCCGCGACCAATGTCCTGGACCGCAGCCGATTGGCGGTGGATCTCGCCGCCGTCCTGCAGGAGCTGCAAGCGATCGATGCCAGTGGCGGCATGCCTGCAGGCACGCACAACTTCCACCGTGGAGGTGACCTTGCCGTCTATGAAGGGGATACCCGGTCTGTACTGGAACGGCTGGATAGTGGCCATGACCCGCGTCTTCTGGCTGAGATCTGGGAGCTTGCGCTTTCGAGTTCTTACTCCGCAGCTCCAGTATGGGTGCATGGCGATGTGGCGGTCGGCAATCTGCTGGTGCAAGGTGGCCGACTTAGCGGCGTGATCGATTTTGGCACGATGGGCACAGGTGATCCCGCCAGCGATCTGGTCATGGCATGGACGTACTTTGATCCGGCCAGCAGGGTGGTCTTCCTGGACCGCATCGGCGCGCAGCCGGATATGGTTGACCGTGCGCGCGGCTGGGCTTTGTGGAAAGCGTTGATCTCCTACGATTGGAATGAACGGGGTTCGGAGCTGTCCGAATGGGGCAGGTCGGTCATTGATGCGATCATCGAAGAGTGGTCGGCGGCTCAATAAATAGTGTCAAGATCGTTGTTAAGGGAGTTGACGCATGCAAAGGGTCAAGAAACTTCTTATTATTGCAATGGGTATGCTAATCGTTGTAATAGTTATTTTTGCCTATAAAAACTGGGAGATGTGGCGATACAAGTTAGGCTATCAGCCCGTGTTCCTCAATCTCATTGATACTGTTGAATCTATTGATGCTCTTGAATCCGGGGACACCTTTGTTCTCAAGAATCCATCGAAGTGGATCCCGGAGATGAAGGCGGGCATCACCGATTTTTACTGGGTGGAAGGCAGCAATAGCTTGCGCTTTGGCCTATGGTATCGGGATTGGGATTATAAGGATGACTACGATTATGAAGAGATATTTGATATTCGTATTAGAGACAATCAGGGCACGGACTATGGTCCATTTTTATTTGCAACGTTGCCCGGTGTTGGCGTGTATGAAACCTTTCAGATCCGCGAGTTCAGGGGGATCGACATCCATACGATCGATCAGTTGCACCTCGATATTGCTCTGAAGCAAGATCCTGCAACAACGCACACCGTCGAAATCTACCATTCTGAAGTTGATAGATTTATACCATTTGGGAGTGGCTCACCGCCTCCTACATAGGCAACCGGGAATACGACCCAGCTGAACGCGCAGATCGCCGCGGCGGGATTTCACCCATTGCAAGAGAGGTTAGCTCAGCAGATACAACAGCAGCCAGCAAATGAATAGCGGCAGATGCAGCCATGTGGCTTTAGAAGCGGCCATTCCGTACAGGAAGGGTAGGATGAGCATGGCCCATGTCCCGACTAAGTCCAAGGGTTTGTCTATAACGATCAAAACATCTTGAAGTGAAAAGCGATCACGCGAGCCTGACTGGACATAAATTGACGATCAGGCTTTTTTGCGATGATGAAAAAAAGGAGCGAGCCAATGAGTGAGATTGATTGGGATGAATTAAGAATAATGTAAGGAACAAGGAGGCCGACAATTCATGGGAGGAACGAATGTATGGGATGCGGAGTGGGAGGTTAACGAAGAGCAGGTGCGGATGCTGATCGGCCGACAATTCCCTCAGCTGTTATCAAACCAAGTGAAGCGATTGGGCTGGGGCTGGGACAATACGGTTTTTCTCGAAACTTGACGGACATAACATCGCGCAAAGTGAAGTTGGAGAGCTTTCTAGCAAAGGTGGTTGAACACTTGTCGCCGGAGGAGTCCGGTATGATCGAAACGTATATTGGCAGGCTGCAAAAGGACCGTGTCGAGGCAGTGAATGTACTGCTACATGGAGACCTTCATTTCAAAAATATGCTTGTGAATGAGAGCGGGCTCGTTTCCGCATCATTGATTGGGGCGATCTGAGCGTTGGCCATCCGGCTTGCGATTTGAGCGTTGCTTATAGCTTTTTACCACCTTACGCTCGCAGCGTGTTTTTTGAAACGTACGGAGGAGCGGATGAGGATACGAAGCTGCTGGCGCGGCTGATCGCGGTATACATCCCCATACTGATCTTAATGCAAGCGGTCGATGACGGGAATGAAGCGATTGCAGCAGAGGCGAAATCCAACATCATGCGGGCACTGTCGGATTAGGCTCATTATTTGGTCACTAACGCTGTATTGACCGAGGCGGAAGCCAGACATGAACATGAGCAACGCATGACGCACTTTGAAGACAATGAGTCGATCTTTACGGTAACGGAATGAGAGCGTGTGTGGTTTATCAAGGTTAACAAGTCTGTTGTCATGGAGGGGGGAACTGTCCCAAAGACATCGGATTCGGTATAATGTGAAGCATCAAGATGACATCGACGGGATAATGTCCTGCGAGGAGCCGGGCAATTCGTGGAAGCGCCCTGTAAGAGAGGAAGTCGAAGATGAAGAAATGTATTGTGATCGGAGCGGGTATCCTTGGGGCATCCACCGCCTATCGTCTCGCAAGACTGGGGGCGGAGGTGACCGTCGTCGACCGGCAGGACGCGGGGCAAGCGACGCAAGCGGCAGCGGGTATCATCTGTCCGTGGGTATCCCAGCGGCGCAATCAAGACTGGTACCGGCTGGCGAAGGCGGGTGCAAAGTACTACCCTGAGCTGATCCGCGAGCTGGAAGCGGAGGGAGAGACGCAGACGGGCTATGCCCGGGTGGGGGCGCTGGCGATCCACGATGACTTGGACAAACTGGACAAATTGGAGGAGCGTGCACGTCAGCGTCAGGCCGATGCGCCGGAGATGGGAGTGCTCTCGCGACTGGAGCCAGCGGCAGTGCAAGCGAGATTCCCCCTGTTGAACGATGGCTACGAAGCGCTGGTGATCAGCGGTGCGGTTCGGGTAGATGGTCGCGAGCTGCGCGATGCGTTGCTGCGCTCGGCCGCGCGGCATGGTGCACGAGTGGTGCACGGTGATGCTGTCGTACTGTGGGAAGCTGAACGTGCTACCGGCGTCAGGATAGGAGAGGTCGCCTATGATGCGGATGAGGTGATCGTCTGCGCCGGAGCCTGGGCCGCTCCGCTGCTCGAACCGCTGGGGATTCGGCTGGAGGTCGGCTACCAGAAAGCGCAGATCGTCCATCTGCTGGTGCAGACCGGAGAGGACACCGGGAATTGGCCTGTCGTCATGCCTCCGTCTACGCAGTATGTGCTGGCGTTCGATGGCGGGCGGATCGTGCTCGGTACAACGCATGAGAATGACCCGGACGGGTACGACACGCGCGTGACAGCCGGGGGCATGCATGAGGTGCTGGACAAAGGGTTGTGCGTTGCCGGCGCACTTCGCGATGCGACGCTCCTAGAGGTGCGGGTCGGCTTCCGGCCGTTCACGCCGGGCTTCCTGCCCGTGGTTGGGCGCGTCCCTGGCTGGCAGGGACTGCTCGTAGCTAACGGTCTTGGCTCATCCGGCCTAACCACCGGCCCCTGGATTGGCACCCAGCTCGCCAAGATGGCGCTCGGGATCGAGCCGGATATGGCTATGGAGACGTATGAGGTGGGCCAAGCGATAACTTTGATTTAGGCAAGATAAAAAGATGTTGCAAATCCAAGATAAGTCGTATATTATAGACACAGGATATCCGTAATAAAAGATTGTCGAGAGAATAGGAGGTGCGCAACGGGATTCAGTTCATGATGAAAATTCGATGTTGGACGATTAACCACGGGACAAACCAAGCAGCAAGTCCCTTTTTTTGCACCTATTATAGATATAATATATCTATAATAGACTTATATAATGGCTATTTTATCGTATATATACATGGAGGAGATAGGGATGGTTGATTTAAGTACTTTGAAACGCGGCCCGATTATGGTCGCTATGATCGTCGGCATGTTTGTCGCCGCATTGAATGAAACGCTTATGGGTAATGCCATCCCCGAATTAATGCGATCATTTGGCGAGCCGGCCTCCACGATCCAATGGCTGACTACCGCTTATTTATTAGTCGTCGGTGTGCTTGTCCCGGTCACGGCGGTGCTGCAGCAGTGGTTCACGACAAGGCAGATGTTCCTGTCGGCCATGACCCTGTTCCTGGCAGGCACACTGATCTCGGCAGTGTCTCCTACGTTTGGCGTGCTGCTGGCAGGACGGGTTGCTCAGGCGATCGGCACAGGGATGCTGCTGCCGCTGATCATGAACATCATCATGACGATCTTCCCGCCCGAGAAGCGCGGGGGAGCGATGGGGATGCTGGGACTCGTCGTCATGTTCGCACCTGCGATCGGCCCGACGATATCGGGCTTGATCGTCGACGGACTGTCCTGGCGGTGGCTGTTTATTCTGGTGCTGCCGTTTGCTTTGCTCTCGATTGTGATCGGGGCGGCCGTGATGAAAAATGTATCGGTCGTGACCAAACCGAAGGTCGATATCCTCTCTATCCTGCTCTCGACAATCGGGTTCGGCGGCATCGTCTATGGCTTCAGCAGCGCCGGTGAACGAGGGTGGTCGGAACAACTGGTCATCTGGACGATCGTCGCAGGCGGCGTGTCTCTGGTGTTATTCATCTGGCGGCAATTGCTGCTCAAGAATCCCGTTATGGATCTGAGGGCATTCCGCTATCCCGTATTCGCGCTTGTCGCCGTCTTGATGTTTGTGTTGCTCATGACGTTTTTCTCTTCCGCCATCATGCTTCCGATGTTCATGCAAGGCGTGCTGCTGATGACAGCATTCCAGTCGGGCCTGGTTCTGCTGCCCGGTGGAATATTAAATGGATTGATGGCCCCTGTCTCAGGCAAGCTCTTCGACCTGTTCGGACCGCGCGTGCTGGTTATTCCTGGCTTGGCGATTGCCGTATCGTCGCTGTGGCTGTTTACCCGCTTCGGCGAATCGACATCGACCGGTTTCCTGATCGCCGCTCACATCACGCTGATGGTCGGCATCGCGCTGGTGATGATGCCTGTACAGACCGCGGGGCTTAACCAGCTGCCGCAGCATCTGCATCCGCACGGGACAGCGATCTTGAACACGCTGCAACAGATATCCGGAGCGATCGGCATTGCGCTGTACATCAGTATTATGTCGAGCGGACAGCAGCAGTATTTGAGCGGCGTGAGCGATCCGGAGTCTCCAGTGCAGATGACCAAAGGGCTGGCCGCAGGTATTAACGATGCATTCTGGTTTGGCGTGATCGTGGCATTCATCGCGCTCATACTCGGTCTCTTCCTCCGTAAAGGAAAAGCGCCGATGCAGGAACTGATGCAGAAGCAAGGGCAGCAGGACCTGCCGGTGGCAAGCGAAGCATTCAAATCATAAGGAAACGGGAGGCGAGAATCTTGGAGAGATTGACGATGAGAATTGATGTATGGTCGGACTTCGGATGTCCTTTTTGCATCATAGCCAAAACAAAACTCGAGCAGGCGCTTGGCCAATTTGCCATGCGGGAGCATGTGGAGGTGGTCTACCGCAGCTTCCAGCTCGATCCGCACGCGGAGAACCGGACACTAACCGTCCAGCAACTGGCGCTCGAAAAGCGAATGACAGTCGAACAGATGAAAGCCAAACAAGCGCAAGTAGCGGAGATGATCAAACAAGAGACGGGACTAATCGCCAGTTACGATCCGGTTGTCATTGCCAATACGTTTGATGCTCATCGTCTCGTACATTTTGCAGCACAAGCGGGCAAGGGAGCGGAGATGAACGAACGGATTTTTCACGCGTATCTATCTCAGTCCTTAAACATCGCAGATCACGACGTCCTTGTTGCCTTAGGGCAGAAGGCGGGGCTTGACGGACAGAAAGTGGCCGATATGCTGGGTTCAGAGGCATACAAGGATGCAGTCCTTGCGGACATTGCCACGGCGAGGGGATACAATATCTCAAGTCTGCCGGCCTTCGTCTTCAACAATAAATACTTGGTGCTGGGTGCGCAGCCGGTGGAGGTTCTTCTGAACGCGATGGAGACGATCTGGGAGGAAGACCGCCATTTCCTGAAACCCAGCGTCAAAGACCCAGCCGAGGGCGAGGACAGTTGCAAGGATGGGGCCTGCAGAATATAGTCTTGCATTGAAAAGAAAAGAAGGATATAATGTGATTGATCAATTACTAATAAAGCAACATGATGGCAGCAAGCCTAGAGAGACAGCAGGGGGATATCCTAAATGCTGATGATCCTGGGCTCTGCCCTTTGTTCCATTGGCGATCAGGAAATGTAGTTTAATTAGGCCTGACTGTAATTGATCAATTACTAATGAAAGGTGGCTTTCTATGGTCAGATCGAAAGGAGGTGATCGCAGCCGTGTTAGCGATGATCGGGGCACTCTTAGTCACCCTCGTTCAACGGAAGACTCATATGCGGGTGCAATCACAAAAAAGAACCATTTATAACGCTAAAATGTTATTGATTGATCACTTAAATGGAGGTTATAATATTGAAAAAAGCGATGGTGTTAGGAGCAACTGGAGCCACGGGGCAAGTCATCATAGCGGAACTATTAGCAAGAGAAGTTCAAGTGATTGCCTTTGCACGCACGGAGACAAAATTAAAAGCGTTAATGAAAAAGCATGATTATCATCCGAGACTGTCCTACAAAACAGGAGATATATTTGATGATCAAGCCATCGTAGATGCAGCAGAAGATGCAGAGGTTATTTTCCTCTGTTCTGCTGTGGCCTATCAGGATATGGCAGAAAAACTGCTTTTGTTTGGAGAAAGTGCAATGAAGGCTGCGGATCATTTAGGAGCTAAAATCGTTGTTGTCGATGGCATATATGTCTATGGTTATCAAGTTGCGAAGGGGAATGAAGATCACCCCAAGCAACCCCATACGAAAAAGGGAAAGTTAAGGGTAGCATACGAGAATTTAATACTCAGCGATCGATGGAAAAACGCGAAAGCATTAATTGTTAGACTTCCAGATTACTATGGGGCAACCTCCCAAGACTCTTACCTGCAGCCAACATTAGAAGGGATGGCACATAAAAAAGTATCCATCTTTATTGGGAATTTGAAAACGCCAAGGGAATATGTCTATTTACCGGATGCCGGAAAAATGATTGTCAATATAGCAGAGAAGGATGATTCTTATGGAGAGAACTGGAACATACCTGGCAAGGGGGTGATTTCAGGGAAAGAAATTATTCGGATCGCCCGTGAGGTAACCGGTAATCAAAAAAGAGTTATTCCGTTAACGAAAAGTACCATTCGTTTTATGGGACTCTTTAATTCGTTCATGAAGGAAGTCGTTGAGGTTATGTACCTTACAAAGGAAGGCTTTATTCTAAGCGGAGAAAAGTACGAAAACCGTATTGGTCCGATCCCGGCAACTCCGTATAGGCAAGGTCTTGAAGAGACGTTAAACATCTTAATGAAGGAGAAAAATTAATGACAACTAATGAAATCAGAGACGTTGACGAACACACTTGACCGAAGCTGAAGAATCAGAGTCTGACCACTTCATGAAGAGGCGGTCAGGCTCTATTTGCGGTTGCAGGTTAGATAAAGTTTAGAACCAGTTCATTTCCCGTTTGACATTAGCCTGTATATTTATCATCTTCCAGCCAGACCGGGATGACCATCGGATTCTCCCTTACCGTCTTATCTGGATACATGGCGATCCTGCTCCTTGTGAGCTGCGTCAGCAGTGTTTATACCGGTCAACTTGGATAAAATCGCGCATGATGCCTATGAAATGATTTGTTCGTGCTCGATGTCATGCTTCCGGATATCGACGGATTTCAGCTGTGCCAGAAAATAAGACAGTTAACTGCGATTCGTATATTATTCCTCACGGCGCGCTCAAGCGATCTGGACAAAATGACCGGGCTTGGGCATGGCTATCGTCAAGTGATAGGGGCTCATCAGGGGTCCATTGATGTAGAAAGCAAAGTCGGGCAGGGAACGACGATTACGATCCAGTTGCCGTTAAGTCAGGGCCAATAACATCAATCCCTACAATTTGTATGAGTCTTGTCATACGTTGACTGAATATATTCGGATTCCGAACCCGCAAGGGTACTTTCATGTAACCCGGGCACAAATTAGTGCCTACTTCTCAAAACAAGCTTCACCACGCATACTGATACTGTGGAAAAAATAACACAGATAATGAATGTGGAGGATGAAGCACTATGGCTAATGTACTTTTTATTAAAGCAAATGATCGTCCCAGTGAACAAGCGGTCAGCGTGCAAATGTATGACGCATTTTTAAACACCTATCGCGCTGCTAACCCGCAAGATTTTATTACGGAAGTGGATCTTTTCCAGGTTGAACTTCCTTACTTCGGCAACACGGCATTAACAGGACTTTATATGTTAAATCAAGGCATGGAACCTGCCCCGGAAGTAAAGAAGATTGCCGAGATCGCCAATTTTTATCTGAATCAATTTCTCGCCGCCGATAAAATCGTGTTCGCCTTCCCTTTGTGGAATTTTACCGTTCCCGCACCGCTGATCACCTATCTCTCGTATCTTTCACAGGCAGGGAAGACATTCAAATATACAGCGGAAGGGCCGGTCGGTCTGGTTGCTGACAAGAAAGTGGTGCTGCTGAACGCTCGCGGCGGTGATTATTCCACCGAATATATGCTGCCCATGGAGATGGCCGTCAAGTTGGTCCAATCCTCGATCGGGCTATGGGGTATTAAGGAACCGAAGCTCGTTGTAATCGAAGGGCATGCGCAGTATCCGGACAAGAAGGAAACCATTATCGGAACGGGCTTGCAGGCGACGAAAGCGCTAGCCGCCAGCTTCTGATAAATCCCTCCCCGCAATATTCGGTTCTCCAAATCGTCAAAAAGGCCGCAGCTGCGGCCTTTTTCAATGGCGGGGTACTAGTTTGCTAGTAGTATACGGCTTTAGCTCTATTCTTGCGTCTTCGTCATGCTCTGCCGTTTCTTGTGCATACGGGTCCGGTGCTTAGTGCCCCATTCGGACATCATGTGCAGCAAGGGAGCCATGGTTTCTCCGTATTCCGAGAGAGAATATTCAACCTTGGGCGGAACAACCGGATGGACCACCCGCTTGACAATATCTTCTTCCTCCAGCTCCCGCAGCTGCGAGGTCAGCATTTTCTTCGTAATATCGGGGATATCTTTCTGCAGCTCGCTGAAGCGCTTTGTTCCTTCAAACAGCAAGATCAGCAGGATTGTACATTTCCACTTGCCTACGAACACATCCGCCACCGAATGTACCTGGCATTCATCATATTTGGATTGCATTTGCTCTCACCCCATTGTTGCTCTTCATGCTAATCAAATTATGTAAAAAGTTTCACGGTATATTATAGCACATAGGCTAGGATGATATAATTTAATTGACGCAAGCAGCAACCAATTGGAGGTCAATGAAATGGAAACGTTCTTATCCTCGTTTCATCCTCGGATTATGCAAATCTATCATCGTGACCATTCGTTCTGGAGGTCCGGCAAGGTGTCCGTCGAGACGAACGGGACGAGAATGGTCAGTTTCCTATTCGCCTATGCCGGAGAAGGAGAGCTCCAGATCGACGACGAACGGGAACCGCTGGTTGCAGGGGATATATTTCAGATTCCATATGGTCGTAAGCTGGTTCTGCGCACCAATGCCAAGACTCCTCTGTGCTACTACACAATCCAGTATGAATTTGCCTGTGTGGGCTGGGACAACGGACTGCCGTACTGCTACAAGCCGGAAAGGCAACATTTGCCGCTCCCGTTGGTTGTTCATCTGCCGGAGCGGGCCGGTATGCGTGAGGCGATGGAGGAGCTGTACGCGTGCTGGCAGGCCAAGCAGCCGGGGTATATCGATAAGTCGCTGCTGGCTTTTAGATCAATGATCCATCAGGTCATGGCTCATCTGGGTGCACATCGTGAAGAGACGCCCAATGAGCGGGCCATCCGCGAAAGCGCGGCTTATATCAAGACACACATCCACGAAGATCTCGACCGCAATATGCTGGCCGCGCGAGCAGCGATGTCTGAAAGCTATTTCTCGGTCCTGTTCAAGCGGTATATGGGCTGCTCTCCTGTCCAGTATATAACCAAGGTGCGGATGGAGAAGGCGATGAGGCTGTTAATCGAAACGCACAAGACGGTCGCCGAGGTTGGGCATGCGGTGGGGTATGATGACGCGCTTTACTTCACCCGCGTGTTTACACGGTATGCCCGTATGTCACCAAGCGAGTATCGGCAGGGTTGAATGCTTTGAACAAAAATCCATTCTATTTATCCAATTCTACATATACGAAGGAGATGGATATCAGTAATACTTAATGATGTAAGCGCTTATAAAAATGTCGTGCCAATACGGATTGAAAGGAGCGAATGTATGAAGCATTCATTGGATTGGGATCAAGACTCCAATCGCTTGCAGGACCCGTCGGGGAGGAGGACAAGCAGGAAGCGATCCTGGCTTGCGGCGCTGCTGGCGCTGCTGCTGATGCTGCCGGTGATCGACGCAACGGCTCCGACGGCATCCGGCGAGGAAAGCGCCTGGCCGTTTACTTTGTTCGCCGATGACTTCGAAGACGAAGACTTGGGAGCGCTTCCGAGCGTCGGCGGCACGGGTTGGACGAATGCGGTGCGCTCTACCGAATCGACCCTTACGGTAGTAGCGGATGGCAGCAATCAAGTGCTTGAATTCGAGCGGGTGCCCGGTTCTACCGGCACTGGGGGGCCACGGGTCGAGAAGCATTTGAGCGACGTTAGCGGGAACTTGCGGCTAGACTTCCGGGTGAAAACATTCGGTCACCGGTTTGATCTGTACCTGCGCAATCCGAGCACGTCAGCGCCGGCTGAAACCCGCTTGATTCGTTTGAACGGTGCGGGTCTGGTATCCGGCGCCCCGGCAGGGAGCGCATTTGACGGCAATCAGTTTGCAGCGGTGTCAGCGGAGATCGATCTCGGCTCGCTAACCTATTCCGTGTCTATTGACGGGCATCCGGTTATCGTAGACGAGGCGCTCAATCCTACTCTCGACAAAGAGGAGAAGATCGAAATTCGCCTGACGGCTGTCCTTGACCCGGGGCAGCAGCTGCAGCTCGACGATGTCCTGATCCGAACCAATGATCAGTTCGAGCCGTGGCCGTACGCTTTATTTGCTTATGATGCTGAGGAGGATCAGGCCGGAGGATTGCCGGCAATCGGGATTTCGGGCTGGACAAACGTGGTGCACAGCAGCACGTCGACGGTCACGGTCGTACCTGACGGTGACGGACAAGCGATTGCCTTTGCACGCGACGCTGGCGCTACCGGCAACGGCGGGCCGCGGGTGGAGAAGCATTTGCGGGGGGTGACCGGGAATTTGCGACTCGACTTCAGGGTGCAGACATTCGGACATTCCTTCGATCTGGAGCTGCGTCATCCGGTGGCATCCGCTCCGGCGACGACCTCGCTGCTGCAGCTGAGGAACGCGGGACTGGTGGCATCTCCTCCCCCGGGCAGCGCCTTCAATGGTAACGCTTATGTGGATGTGGCGGCTGAGCTTGATTTCTCGTCCATGACGTATTCGGTCTGGATCGACGGCTATCCGATCAAGACGAATGCAGCCATCAACCCGGCCTTTGACAGGGAGAAGCTATTGGAGATCCGCTACGGGACCGGGTTGTCTCCAGGTCAAACGGTCAGGCTGGATGATGTGATCATTCGCACGGATATGGATCCCTTTGCGGATCTGCCCTGGGAACCGGACGAGGATTCGGTCATTGTCAACCTGCTGGACGAGCATCCGCGCTTGTTGGCGACGGCCGACGATTTTGACGAGATGCGCCTGCGTGTGCAGAGTGATCCGAAGTCCCAGCAATGGTACGCGTCGATGGTGACGGCGGCAGATCGCATGTTGACGTTGCCGGTATCGGAATACGTGTTTCCCGACGGCCGCACGCTGCTGCAGATCAGCCGTCAGGTGCTGGATCGCGCTTATACGCTGTCAATGGTATATCAGATGAGCGGCGATGACCGCTATGCAGAGCGGCTCTGGGACGAGCTGGAGGCGGCTGCCGCTTTTCCGGATTGGAATCCGGTCAGTTTCCTGAGCACGGCGGAGATGACGCATGCTTTGGCGATCGGTTATGACTGGCTCTATCATTACTGGTCGGAAGACCAACGCGACGTCTTGAGCGGGGCGATCATCAACCTGGGGCTGCGGCCGGGCCTGTTCGGCTACAATCAAGGAGAATGGTGGGTGACGACCACAAACAACTGGAATATCGTGACGCATAGCGGACTCGGGATGGGGGCACTTGCAGTTGGCGATCTGATGCCGGGACTGGCCGATCATATGATCACCCGCGGGCTGGGTTATCTTCCGATTGCTATCGCAGAGTTTGCACCGGATGGAGGTTATCCCGAGGGTGTCGGCTATTGGGCGTATGCCATCCGTTATCTGGTGCCTTATATGGCGGCTCTGAATACGGCGACAGGCAGCGATTACGGGTTGTCGGACTTGCCGGGCTTGCGTGAGACGTCGCTCTACCCGCTCTATATGGGTGGACCGAGCAATCATGCGTTTCACTTCTCCGATGTCGGTCCCGGCGTCCAGCAAGACCCGGAGCTCTATTGGATGGCCGGACACTATGATATACCTGAAGCCGGGTGGTGGGCGCTGCAGAGCAATCAGGCGTCGCCCCGTCATCTGATATGGTATGACCCGGACTATATCGAGAGTCCGCGGGATACCCAATTGCCGCTGGACGCGAAGTTCCGCGGTCCGGAAGCAGTGAGCATGCGCAGCGCCTGGGATGCCGACAATGCTTCGTTCGTTGGATTTAAAGGCGGGGTTAATGGCGCGAGTCACGGTGACCTTGACCTGGGAACCTTTGTATTCGACGCATTGGGCCAGCGCTGGGCAGAAGAGCTGGGGACCGAGAGCTATAGTGCCCCGGGCATGTTCGACAACGGCCCTGCAGGTCAGCGCTGGACGTATTACCGCAAGCGGGCGGAAGGACAGAATACGCTGGTCGTCAATCCGGGACTTGGGCCGGATCAGAACGCTACGGCAGCCGGTGAGGTCGTTGCATTCGAGAGCGGAGACCTGGAAGCGTACGCCATTGCCGATCTGGATGAAGCCTTTGCCGATCGCGGCGTGTCGGCCTGGAGTCGCGGCGTCCGTTTGTTCGATCATCGCAGGCAGCTGCTGATCCAGGATGAACTGACTTCTACAGATCCTGCGGATGTCTGGTGGTTCATGCATACCCGCGCCAATATCGATGTGGCGGCAGACGGCAAGTCGGCGATCCTGACGTTGAATAACGAGCAGGTGCTGGCGCGTATCGCTTCCCCGGCCGCGGCGGAATTCGTGGCGATGGAAGCGGAGCCGCTGTGGAGCTCGCCGGTCACGAGTTGGAATTCGAGCAACATCGGCATGCGCAAATTGAGTATCTATCTGGAGGGGGCTGTCGATCCGCAGCTGGCGGTTGTGCTGACGCCGATCCGCCCCGGAGCGAGCACGCCAGCCTTGCCGGTACTAGAGCCGCTCAGTGGATGGACACTGGACGAGACGCCTGCGGCGACAGTAGACGGATTGCTGCTGGACGGTGTTGCGATGGATGAGTTTGATCCGAACGTGTACACCTACGATCTTCGTGGATATGGAGAGACAGACAGTGTGCCTGTCGTATCCGTGGTCAACACGGAGCCCGGAGTGACGGCGGTGGTCGAGCAGGCCAGCGCGCTTCCTGGCAAAGCCGTCGTCACGGTGACGGGCCCGGGTACCGCCGCGGCGAACTATGAGATATATTTCCGCACCGGAGCAGAGACGCCAAGCGTCGTCACCGCGAGCATCGAGGGGACGTTCCCACCCGAGCATACGATCGATAATGATCTGGGCACGTTCTTCTCCGCCGAGGGCATCGGACAGTGGGTCCAGTATGATCTGGGAGAGAGCCGCTCTGTCGATAGCGTGTCGCTTGCCTGGTACTTGGGCCATACCCGCTCCTTCTCCTTCGAAGTGCTCGGGTCGGAGGACGGCGAGATATGGCAGACCTTGTACACCGGTTCCAGCAGCGGCACGACTGTGGAGCTGGAGGACTACACCTTCAGCGAGACTGACGCGCGCTATATCCGGATTGTCGGCCAAGGCAATACGACCAACAATTGGATGAGCATCACAGAGGCAAGGATCCGGGTCGATGATGAGACATGGCCGGTTTTCGAGGATACAGAGCCGCAGCTGACGCGACTGACTGCGCCGGAGACAGTAACAGTGAGTGTGGGCGGCAGTACACCGATCACGCTTGCGGGGGAGCTCAGTGACGGCAGCCCTGCCGATCTGAACGAGGTTGCGATTCAGTATAAAGTGGCGGATCCATCCGTGGTCCAGATCGATGCAGCCGGTGTGGCAACTGGACTGGCAGCAGGGGAAACCAACGTGGGCATCTATGCGGTAACGGCGGAACGTAAATTGATCTTCACGTCGGTGAAGGTAGTGGTGACAGAGCCATAAGCAGCTAACATGCTCTTAACTGGGCAGCATAGGGCACGTATAGGAGGGCTGGCAACGGGTCGTGAGACGCCGCGCCGGCTCTTCTTTTCTAGGGTCGAGGAGCAGCGATCACGTTCGAAAGATGGATAAACTGATCATGAGCATGTTAAAATAGACCTCAAATCAAACGGATAGGATTAGAGGTGAGGGTATGCTAAGAAGGGCAAAGAAACGATTCGCAAGCTTGCCAGCAAACATACATAAGGTTTTGGCTGACTATGAGTTGGACGGTTACGCGGTGGAGTGTAAAAAGCACGCTCTATTGGCGATGGAATATCACCTGGATGGGGTAATCAAGCATTCGCGTCCCGGTGAAAGGTAGGTTGATATGAGCATACCTCTGTTAACCACCAAGCTGCACATTCCGCCAGCCCGATCAAACGCGGTTGCCCGTACCGATTTGTTCCGTCGTCTGGACGAGGGCCGGCTTCGTAAAGTGACGCTAATCTCCGCTCCTGCGGGGTATGGGAAAACAACGCTGGTAAGCGAATGGATAGCCCGAGGCAAACGTCCAACCGCTTGGTTATCGCTGGATGAAGCGGACAATGATCCCATACGATTCCTTCTTCATCTAAGCGAAGCCATTAAGAGAATTGTGAACATTACCGACCATGGAGCAACAAGGGCTTTGCAATCTCAGCAACCGCTGCCGATGACCTATATCCTTACTGCTCTCATCAATGAACTCTCCTCTGCGTCCGAGCCTTTCATTTTCGTGCTTGACGACTATCACGTCATTGAATCGCAACCTGTCCATCACGCGCTATCTCTTCTAATCGATCATCTGCCATTACATCTACACTTGATCATCCTGACTCGTGAAGAGCCGCTGCTGCCCATCGCCAGATTGCGAGCACAAAACGAGCTAACGGAACTGCGCGGTCATGACCTGCGGTTTACCCGGGGTGAAACGACATTGTTTTTTCAACAGACGATGGGACTCCATCTATCATCTGCAGAGGTATCTTCCCTGGAGGTGCGCACGGAAGGGTGGATTGCCGGACTGCAGCTGGCGGCGATTTCCATGCAGGGGTATGCGGATCCGGCCTCATTCATCTCAACCTTCACGGGAAGCCACCGTTTTGTGCTGGATTATCTGATAGAGGAAGTGCTGAAGCAGCAGTCCGATAAAGTGCAGACCTTTCTATGTCACACCTCCATCTTAGACCGCTTTTGCGCTTCGCTTTGCGATGCAGTGACGCAGCGTGATGGAGAAGGGCAGGAGATCCTGGCGCATCTCGAGCAAGCGAATTTGTTTATCGTTCCGTTGGATAACGAGCGGCGATGGTATCGCTATCATCATCTTTTTGCCGATATGCTGCGACAGCGCTTGGCCCGTGCCAACAAGGATGCGGTCGCTGAGCGGGAAGCTCTGCATAAGAGAGCGAGCCATTGGTTTGAAGCGAATGGACTGGAGATCGAAGCCTTTCAGCACGCGGCAGCGGCTCAGGATGTGGACCGTGCGGCAGCACTAATCGAAGGGAAAGGCATGCCTTTACATTTCCGCGGGGCGGCCAAGATGGTCTTGGACTGGCTGCAACGCCAGGAAGCGTCCACGCTCCATAAGCGGCCATCGCTCTGGGTGATCTATGCTTCCGCGCTGTTGATGATCAGTCAACTGGATGGTATCGAGCAGAAACTGTCGGCTGCAGAAGCCGCTATGTCAACTATGGAGCCCGATGAGGTGGATCGCGATCTGATCGGACATATCGCATCGATCAGGGCTACGCTCGGTGTGATCCGGTATGATGCAGATACGATTATGACGCAATCCTGCATCGCTCTGGAGCATCTGCATCCGCATAACCGGCCTGTGCGCGCCGCAACAACCTGGACATTGGGCGTCGCCCACCAGCTGCAGGGTGATCACGAGGCTGCCAGGAGATCCTATGTAGCAGCCATCTCAATCAGCACACGTATCGGACATCACATGATTACGCTGATGGCATCTTTGGGGCTAGGCGATATCCAGGCATCCGACAATCAATTAAGCGAGGCGAAGCAAACCTATCAGCAAGTCATCCAGCTTGCCGGCGAACCGCCATTGCCGGTTGCTTGTGACGCCCACTTGGGTTTGGCTCGGATCGCATATGAACGGAACGATCTGGATGCTGCCGAACAGCATATCCAGCTGGGTATGCGGCTTGCCCAGCAGATCGAGAACACGGACAGGCTGGCGGACAGCCAGTGTTGTGCTGCAAAGGTCAAGCTCGCAAGACACGATCTCTCAGCGGCGGAAGCCTTGCTGAAGCAAGTCCGCCATCAGTTGCCAGCACAACCATACAACCGTATGCAAGGCGAGATCCAACATTTGGAGCTGCGGATTGCTCTTCATCGCGGCAACTTTACGGAAACGGTCCAGCACTTGGATACTAGCGGCTTCCCTTTGCTGCAGGCAAGAATCCATATCATTCAAGGACAGACAAAAGCGGCTCTTGCTATTCTGGGTGCTCTGTATGATCAAGCGAATACGAAACAGTGGAAAAATGATGCGCTTAAGCTGCTGATCCTCCAAGCGTTAGCTTATCATGTTCAGGGCAATAGGGAGCGGGCGCTTCAACGACTCCAAGGGGCTTTCACCAAGGCGCAAAACGAAGGGTTCGTTCGTCTTTTTATCGAGGAAGGAAGGCCCATGCTTGATCTCTTGACCGCAGCGGCTGCCCGTCGTATGCATCCGGAGTATACCGCGTGTTTGCTCGCCCACATGCAGCAGGAACAAAAGCTGCTCGATTACGCTTCTCACATTGTGCCGGGCCGTATCGTCCCGCTCGTCGAGACGCTAAGCGAGCGTGAACTGGAGGTTCTGCGATTAATTGCCGAAGGCTGCTCGAATCAAGAGATAAGCGAACGTCTTTTCCTTGCTTTGAGTACAGTGAAGGGGTATAACCGCAACATTTTCGACAAATTGCAGGTAAAAAGGCGCACCGAAGCGATCGCCCGTGCCAGAGAGCTTGGGCTGATCTGAAGGTTGGTCGGCTTCCTGTCCCGGTCTCAAGTCATGCCGAAAGGCGAGGCTTGAGATCTTTTTCTCAAACCCTACTTTAGTATCTACAAGGGCTTCCATCCGGCTACTATACTATACACATTCATGGTCAGTCGAGAGGAAGGAAACCGATGAAAACGTATAGAATGACAGCAGCAATCGTAGGTATTCTCTACATTATCGGAACGATATCAGGGATTTTAAGCCTTGTTGTTACCCGGGATCTGCTTGTTGGCGATGATTATCTCACCCGGATTGCAGCTGATCCTTTGCGGCTTAAGCTAGGCGCTTTTTTTATTGTTACGATGGGGCTTTCGCTGGCGGCAATGCCTGTATTCCTGTATCCCCTCTTCAAACACAAGAATGAAGCATTGGCAATGGGAATGGTCGTCTTCCGTGGGCCGCTAGAAGGAAGCACCTATATCTTAGTGGCAGTCAGTTGGCTATTGTTGGATGCGGTTGGCCAATCATTTACTGCTGCCCAGGCAGATGCGGCCTCTATACAGGTTGTCGGGAATGTCTTGCTGCAGAGCCAGGACATCATTGCCCCTGTTTTAACGATTGTATTTATCATCGGGGCAATGCTGCTTTACATCCTCTTCTATCTCACCAGACTGATCCCCCGCTGGTTATCCGTAGGGGGGATGATTGGAGGAGTGATCTACCTTGTTGTTGACTTGTGTCTGTTGTTCGGTCTCGACCTTCACTTGGATGTTCTCTATGTACCGCTGGCTTTGCAGGAGATCACCATGGCGCTTTGGCTGCTCATCAGAGGATTTGATCAAGCGTACCTGGGCGAGCTTCGAGCGGAAAGGGAGTGAAGGGGTATTAAATCAAATAGAAGAACGTCGATCCAGTTGGGACTGCTGCTTATAAGCGGCATGATTTTCGGTGTGTTCAGCTCAGTACCTGCATTAGAGCGTTCGGATTATTTGGAACAGTTGCCGGAACTCAAATTACATGTGTTGACGGCGACTTTCTTTCAAGCGGCAATGGCTGTTGTATACGTTGGGATTGCTGTATCGTTCTATAGCCTGCTAAAAACACAGAGCGAAGCGGTCGTGAGAGGATTTGTCGCTTTCAAATTAATAGGCGCTGGGTTTCTTTTTCTCGGTATCGGGTTTCTTCCGCTTTTATTGGAGATCAGCCAAAGTGCAGGATCGGCCACTCCTGCAAACGCAGTTGTCTTTGAATGGCATGCGGAGTGGCTTCGGCAAGGTCGGGATTTTGTGAATCATATTGGCATGGTTTTACCATGGAGTATCGGCAGCGTGATTTTGTATTATAGACTCATCACAACTGGACAGATTCCAAGATGGTTGGCCATATGGGGGATGCTAGGTGCCGTATGTACAATTGGCGCTACGTTGTTTTTGTTATTGGACCGGATTTCGATCACAAGTCCGGTATATATGCTCTTGAATGCGCCGACGGCTGTTGGCGAGGTGATCCTGGCTGTAATGCTGATCGTTCAAGGAATAAAAGTAAATGGATATGAGCGGAGAGGAGCAAAGAGTAACGTATGAAAATCGTCGTGCTAGGTGCCTCTGGGGCCACGGGTCGGCTGGTGGTCAGGGCATTGATGAGTCGCAGTATGCCAACAAGGATCCTTATCCGAGAAACGGCTGTCCTCGATCCGGACATCGCGAACAGTCCATTTGTTGAAATCGTGAGAGGAAATATTATCGAGCTTGGCCGATCCGAGCTGGATGGTCTGCTGAGTGATTGTACGGTTGTGATCTCTTGTCTAGGCCACACGCCTACGGTCAAGGGGATATTCGGTAAGCCTCGTCAATTGGTTAGCGATACCATCCAGCACATTTGCGAAACGGTGGTGAGGTCTGAGCGGCGAATAAAACTCATCCTGATGAGTACAACGGGCTATACGAATCGCTTGATAGGTGAGTCTCATCCCTTGGGAGAGCGGATGCTGTTCTCTGCATTGAGCGTGCTCTTGCCCCCGCAGCGTGACAATGTCAGGGCAGCCGACTACTTGGTTAACGGTGTGGGACAAGGACATGAGGCGATCCGTTGGGTTGTCGTAAGACCGGACACGTTAGTCAATCAGGATGAAGCAAGCCCATATGACATCACCAGTTCTCTCGCCAGCAGTCCATTATTCGGTTCAGGGAAAACCAGCCGAATGAATGTAGCACACTTCATAACGGAGCTTGCCACAGATCCAATGCTTTGGGAGAGCTGGGAGGGCAAGACACCGGTGATTTATAATAAGTGAAACAGTCATGATTATTTTCAGAAAATTAAGCGTTCATGATGCAATACAACTGGGCGATATTGATCGTTCAGAGTACATCGAACTTATCTATAGAATGGAAGACAATCAATTAGTGGAAGACAAGGAGGACCCTCATGAATGTCCAAGCTGGACAGAGGACATGTTGGATGAACTAAAGGAACGTTTTGTAGATGAGCTCGCAAATGGCGGAACAGCTTATGGTGCATTTGATCAAGATACATTAGTGGGCTTTGGCGTACTCGCTCATAAGTTCAGAGGTGATTGTAAAGATCAGCTTCAGATCGATCTCATGTATGTATCCAGAGCATACCGCAGAAAAGGGATTGGTACCAGAATACTTGATGAACTCTCCAACGAAGCAAGAAAAAAAGGAGCAAAATCGTTATACATTTCTTCTACGGAAACACAGTCTGCGGTTTCTTTCTATAGAAACAATGGAAGTAGGATCACGCAGCAAGTCGATGAAGAATTATTTGAAAAGGAACCTCTAGATATCCATATGGAGAAGCAGCTTTGAACCATTTTTCCGATTCTTCCTAAAACACCTCCAACCCTTGTTCTACAAGGGTTTTTACTATATCTTAAACCCCTCCTACAACGTAGGAGGGGCGCAACGTCACAATGGGATGGTTCAAGGGTCTGTCACTTATGCTCGGCCAATCGCCACCAAGCGACGGTTCCGGCGAACCCTGCTATTCCTGTGACAGCAAGTATGATCATGCTGATCATGCTGAGCTCTGCTCCGGTTAACAGCAGAACGGGAATCGTCCAAGGGAAATATGGGCCGAAGCCTAACTGCACGACCACATTCGAGACGATGACGATGAGAAAGATGACGCCGATCGGAGCAAGATAGCCTCGGGTGAGATTGGCGATTAAAGCGCTCGTCGTGCTGACGAGTATGATCAGCAGGGAGGCGCCCATAAATGTCCAGAAAATATGCAAGATCGAGAACATGGAGCCTCCGCTGACGCCAATCAGTGAACCTGCAACTGCGATGACTGCAAAGGTGAAAACAGCCAAGCCTGTATTCCACAAAATGACCGCCATAAATTTAGCCAATACCGTAAAGGTTTTGGGCACCGGCTTAACAAGGATGTCCTTGATCGTATTGTTGGTGTACTCCACGCCAAACACCCAGGCGGAGGTGAATGCGAATCCTACGACGAGCAAGGAGGCTATGGATCCGAGCAGATCTGCGAAGTAGGCTTCCCAATGGGCTGCGGAACTGTTGAATAGAGCAATCATCAAGGGCAATGCCGTAAAGGCTCCAAGCATGACCCAAAAGACGACAGACCGCAAGATCTTGCGAGCTTCGTTGTGAAGAAGAGAGAGGAGCCTCATGCTTGCTTCCTCCCCTCTGAACGGATCATGCGCAGGAAATAACCTTCCAGATCTTCTGTAACGACACTCAGGTGAGTCGGCGGCTGGCCTGCTCGCACCAATATTTCTGCGAGTTTCTCCGGCTGGGCTATCGCGCGGTCTTCTGCCAAGATCAGGCGCCCGTCAGCAGCTTCTTCGTAGCTGTACTCATGCTCTGTGAGGCTGCGCTTCAGGGCAACACGATTACGCCCGTCCACGATCACTTTCTTTTGCAGAGATTGCTCCAGCTGGTCCACCTTCATATCCTGGATGAGCTGTCCTTTGTGCATGATGATGACACGGTCTACCAGCTTGGATAATTCTTCTAACATGTGACTGGAGATGAGGATGGTGACGCCGCGATTACGAGACAAGTCGAGCAGCAGCTCCCGGATTTCGACGACACTGGCCGGGTCCAGGCCGTTGATCGGCTCGTCCAGTATTAATACCTCCGGGTCATGAAGCATAGCCTTAGCCAATCCTAGCCGTTGTTTATTTCCCAGGGAAAGCGCTTTGGCAGGCTTGTCCTGATGGGCAACGAGATCAAGCTGCTTGATGACGCGAGCAACAGAGCCGCGGTCTGCGAGCAGGTGCATTCTGCGGGCAATGTCCAGATTTTCGGTGACCGTAAGATCGGGATAAAAGGCTGCCTCCTCCAGATAGCCAACCTTTTCCCACAGCTTGTAATTGCCGGTGTCTACTTTACTTCCCAGCATGTAGATGCTGCCGGATGATGGCTTCAGTAACGACAGGAGCATTTTGATCGTCGTGGTCTTGCCCGCTCCGTTTAATCCAAGGAAACCAATCACCTCACCCCGTCTCACGTCCAACGAAAGATTGCGCACGGCCGGGTAATCGCCGAAATATTTACTGACGTGCTCAAGATGGATGACGCTGGCACTGCTTATGTTGCCTGTTCTGCTTGTGCTCATGACATAACCTCTCTTTGTGATGGGATAATTAGAACTGTAATCGACCAATATCAACTGAACCTCAAGCAATGAAAGAGAATCAGGTTGATGTTCGGTTTACGTTGGAGCAATATAATAAGGATAGGGTGGAGGGAGGCATGTATAGTGTTCAATATTCTAGTGGTCGAAGATGATGCCAATACACAAAAGCTGATATGTGCTGTGCTGAAGCATGGAGGCTTCACTGCCTATCCGGTTAAGAACGGGCTCGAAGCGCTGAGCAGGATGGAGGAGCAACGCTTCGATTTGATCGTGCTGGACCTGATGATGCCGGAGATGGACGGTTACCAATTATGCGAGGCATTGCGCAGCGTCGGGGATCCTGTCCCGATTCTGATGGTCACGGCTATGCAAGACATGACAGATAAGCATCACGGCTTCCTTGCGGGTACGGACGATTACATGACAAAGCCATTCGACGAGCAGGAGCTGTTGTTGCGGATTAAGGCTCTGCTGCGCAGGGCGCAGATTGCCAGCGAGCACAAGCTCGTGATGGGCGATACAACATTGGATTACAATGCGCTCACGGTGACAAGAGGAGCTCAGCGAATTTCGCTGCCCCAAAAGGAGTTCTACCTGCTGTTTAAGCTGATGAGCTACCCCGGCAAAATTTTCACCCGCCTGCACCTGATGGAGGAAATCTGGGGGCTGGACACCGAGATGGATAGCCATACCCTGAATGTTCATATCAATCGATTGCGCGACAAATTCAGGGATAATCCTGATTTTGAGATCGTGACGGTGCGCGGGTTGGGATACAAGATGGTGAAGCGCCAATGAAGGGGATAAATAGGAAACCAAGAACGCAAAGGATCCTACCGCAAAAAATCAGTCTGGCGTTTTCCTTGGTGGCGTTGGTATTTGTGGTCATGGTGTTATCGATCGGGTCCGCAGGGTTGCTTGCGTTTTTGCTTTATCGGACAGGTCTGCTCGACATGAATCAGCCGGAACCCATTCGCGGGGTATATGTGTTGTTATATATCAGCCTCTTTATGGGGGTGGTGATAGCCGCACTATTGAGCCGGCGCTCGGTTAGGCCGATCCGGGATATGATGGAAGCCACCAGCAAGGTAGCGAAGGGGGATTTCTCAGCAGAGGTGAGAGCGAAAGGCAGCATTGTCTTTGAGCTGGATGCACTGGCGGGGAGCTTCAACAAAATGGTGCAGGAGCTGCGGGGAATCGAGACGTTGCGAAGCGATTTCGTGCGGAATTTCTCCCATGAATTCAAGACCCCGATAGCCTCGATCAGCGGCTTCGCCAAATTGCTGAAGAAAGGTGACCTCAGTGAGCAAGACAAACAGGAATACCTGGACAGCATCATCCAAGAATCGGAACGATTGGTCGGCTTATCGACCAGTATTCTCAATCTGTCGAAGGTAGAGAATATTGAAATTGTGAGCGAGAAGTCCGTCTACCGCCTGGACGAGCAAGTCAGGCTGGCGATTCTGATGCTGGAACCGCAATGGAGTGCCCGCAGCCTCCATTTGGAGCTCGCCTTGGACGAGGAGATCGACATCTGCGGCAATAAACATATGATCCAGCAGGTGTGGATGAATCTGTTGGATAATGCGATCAAGCATTCGAACAGCGGCGGGATGCTAAAGGTCGGCTTATGGCAACGCGGAGGGGAAGCGGTGTTCCGGCTGGAGGACCACGGAAGCGGGATGAGCGAGGAAACGAGGCAGCGGATGTTTGACAAATTTTATCAGGGCGATGCTTCTCGCGCAACGGCGGGGAACGGGCTCGGATTAACGCTGGTCAAGCGCATCGTCGACCTGTGCGAAGGCACGATCGAGGTAGAAAGCGAGCTTCATCGAGGTTCCATTTTTACGATCAGGCTGCCTTTGGGGGGAGCGTCGGTCACCTCATAGCAGCCATCGTTTTCTATTGGGACGAAGCCTCCAGATAAGCAGCCATCCACTGCATGCTTTTTTCATGCAATTCATTCTGCTTGTCCACATCCATGGTGACAGCTACGGTGCGAGCGACTTGCATGACTTTGAAAAATTGACCGGTTGTTGTGCCGACTTCTTCGGAGGTTGCCAGGTAGATAGAGGTGTGTGCGCCTTGCTGCGGGGACTGCATAAACAGCTTCAACAGCGGTCTAGCGAAGGCAGGTACGGATCGGACGGATTGCGGTGTATAGATCACGCCGGGATGAAGGGCATTGACGGTCACGCCGCTGCTGGACAACTCTCTCGCCAGACGATAAGTCATCATCAGAACCGCTGTTTTGGCAAGCTTATACGCGTGCATGCTGCGGTAGGAGGAAGCGGCGGGATGGGCTGCATCCTCCGGATCAAACTGCTTGGCTTGCATGATGGATGCGACATGGATGATTCTGCCTGCTTCGGCTTTCTTCAGCAGCGGCAGCAAGAGCCGCGTCAACAAAAAGGGGGCCAAGTAATTCACGGCAAAGGTCTGTTCGAAGCCCTCGTCATTGGTCTGATAGCGATTGAATACGCCTCCTGCATTGTTAATGAGCACATCCAGGCTGCCGTAACTTTCTTTTACTTGCTTCGCCAAGCGAACAATATCTTTAGCGGAGGACAAGTCCGCTATCAGCAGATCTACCTTTGTGCTGCCTGTTTGTTGCATGATGGCTTGCCTGGCTGCGGCTCCGCGCTGCGCATCGCGGCAGACCATAATGACGTGATGCCCTTGGCTTGCGAGCCCCTCCGCTGTGGCATAGCCTATCCCCGAGTTGGCACCTGTAATTAAGCTTGTTTTTGCAGACATTGATTTTATTCCTTTCATCATGATATGATCCAGCTCTCCAGCAGTATTTTATGTAGAATCCGCTATGTTCTCAGTATATTATCATAGTACAAGAATCACATGGTACGGTCAAAATCATTCTTGGTTGGAACTACCTCGAGAAATGGGGAGACGGAATTAGGAGGCTGTTGGTATCCAATAGTTTCCTTGGATGGTATGATAATAAAAATACGCGGGGGTTTAGATGTTTAATCAGGAGGAGTCGATGAAGAAGATACTTAAAGGCGTAATATTAGCATTGGGGCTTGCCTTAATACTGCTTGTCTTAACATGTCCGAATGACGATGATTATGTTGTCTGGTTGGAAAGAGAACACCAAATTAAATGTGTGAATGGCGAGTGTACTAAAGGAGAAGAGACGATGGATTGGCGTTCAAGAGCGACACGAAATGCGGGAGTATACCAGCGGATCATTGAAAATTACCGGGGACCTTCTGGTGAGAGAGTTGAAATCCGGGCAATGGGGTTATTAGGTCGATACTATGCATATTAGCATTTTGTCCGCATTTTGTTCCTCGATCACCTTATCCATCCTATTTTCACTGATTAATCATGAGCATGAGTTCCAGCAGTATTCGTTTCTGTATCAAGTTATGGCCGGTTTTATGGTGTTGTTCGCTATATTTTTACTTGTAGGTATACCGGTATCTCTAGTTATTGAGAAGGTCCTACAGAGGGATGTCCCGTCGCCATCAAAAATCCTTGGAAAATCAGGATTAAAGTTAATCCTTTATATCGTTGCTTCAACTGTTATCGGTTGCGTACCACTTATGTATCATGGAAACTTCGACATCTCATTTCTTCTATCCTTTGTTGCAGCCGGGTTCACATACTACTTGTTCGAGCGCTTGTTTGCAAAGGTTATGCAAATTCATAGATTAAGAAACTAAATATAGAGGAGAGTGAATGAAAATCAACAAGAAAAAAGCAACCTTTCTATCGATCATAATCATTTTGCTAGCTGCATTTATATACAGCTATTATTCTTATAGTAAGCTTAAATTGTCCAATCAATATGAAGACGTATTTTCTGGAAATTTGCTAGCTGTTGTCGGCTATAATGAAGCATTTGATATGGCAGACATAACGCCCTTCGAATGGGATAAAATGATCGTGTTTTCTCCTTATACATCAAGAGATGAAATGGAAAAAACGGTGGGACGTGAATGGACGACCTACTCCTATATTGGTTATTATCTATTTCAAAAGACCTCTCTGGGGGACTATCCCTTAAGTGACGATTCGGTTAATAAAATTATTTTTATGCACGGAGATGAAATCATACTTGATGTAACCTTCAATCGAAATCAAGTGGATGTCACCCAAATTAGTCAGATCATCCATCGAGAAGAAGCAGCGTTTTCAATTGAAGAGATGGTATTAAAACAAAATCCTTCGAGGGAGTAGATGACATTGCCGAAATCCTCAGATGAAATGGTTGAAGAATACAAGTCGTTTATTCATTTCGTCGAAGATCTTAGATCGATTAGTGAAGCGAACTGGAATAGACCCCTTGCTGAAGGCAAGTGGACTTTGAAAGATGTGATCAGTCACATCATGTTATGGGATCAATACTTTTACGACGAAGGTATTAAAAAGATTAAGCTCGCAGAGCCGGTTACTGTAAAGCATCTGGACTTTAATGAATTCAATGCGAATGCTGTCCAATACGCAAAGACTCAAACAAAGAACGAAATATTAGACCAATGTATCCATAACCGGAAACAGATTATAGACGCTATATCCGGTCTCGCTGAGGAAGAGTACACCAAAGCATATAAAGACGGTGAGAAGAAGAAGTTCTCGATTAGAGGATTTCTACGAGGGTTTATCCCGCATGATAGACACCATAAAAAGCAAATTGAAACGTTTATCAAGACAATATCAGCTACTCAATAAAAAATCAGCGCGGGGAGGATTCAGCGTGGCATATGATTTCAACCAGCACTTAAAGATGTTATGTCTCAACCTCTATATGAATTCAGTGCAGTTACTTTGGGCTTTGGTAAACGTATCAGGATACCGGCCAACTTGAACTGTTCATCTGCCGATCACCATTTGATGCGCAAGCGTGAATTGATCGAGCGACGTGATTTTCACTTTTCCGTGAATCAAGCCACTGATCACCAAGCGTCTGTGCGGAAGGAAGGCCGCTAAAAAATGAGCGAAGCGCTGAAAGCGGCCATGGAATAATGGTTGGGTATGATGCCCCTCGCGTGAATCACAATTTATTCCTGAAATTAATCAGTCCAGCTTCTTTCAGCGAGGTAAACGCAATTACGAGAAGCGGACCTACGAGCAGACCGACAACGCCCAGGAGACTGGCCCCGAGATACATCGAGATCAAGGCGGCAAGCGGAGACATTCCAATATGCTGTCCCATTACCTTGGGCTCCACGGTCCTGCGAATCAGCAGAAGAATGCCACCGAGAATGAGCAGGCGCACTCCCATGGATGGATCGCCCGTCAATAGTTTATAGATGCCCCATGGCGCCAATATGACGATGGAACCGATCAGCGGAATAAAATCAATGATCCAGATAATGATGGACATGGTCAAAGCCAGCTCAGGCACGATGATCAGCAAGCCTATCAATGAAACGGCAAAGATCGGGATGCTGACGATAAACTGGGCTTTCAAAAAACCGAATGTGGCTCTGGAAAACCGGTTAGCAATAAACAGGACGCGGGTCTTGGTCTGCTCGGACATCATCGATAACAGGCCTTCTTTCAATCGAGGGAGGTCGAGCATAAACAGGAACAAGGTAATCAAGAAAACCAGGAAAGACAGCAGGAATCCGGGAGTCCCGGAAATAAACCCGGTCACGAAAGAGATCAGATCGATCTGACTTACACTGCTCCTGATGTCATTGAAATACCGATTGGCCTCTTGGTTCAAGGCTGCGATCAATTCCTGAGGATAATTAGCGGTATACTCCTCCAGTGAACTTAACCAGTTGCTTGAAATTAAGTTTAACTGCTGAATATAGTTCGGCAAATTATCAAAAAACCGGATGCCAAAATTAATAATCACGGTTATCACCGTATACATCGAGAGCAGCAAGATCAAAACGAACAGAAAGAAAACGATCAGAGTGGAAAAGAAATGGCTTATTTTCATATATTTTTGACACCAGCCGACAAGTGGCGACAGCATCATGGAAACCAGCAGAGCAATGATGATCGGTTGCGACACCGGCCATATAAAATAAATAAAGCCCAACAGAAGCAGGATCAGAACCAGACGGCCTAGATTTTTCCGAGTTAGCAACTTTACCATGGACGTCTCTCGCTTTCTCATTTTGAAATCATCTGCGTACCATAGGCAACAAAAAAAACCACGGAGCAGAGAATATCTGCTGCCGGGGTTTTGACATGTCAAATAACATGCATGGGGCTGCATTTCTCTCTCAAACACCTACGAGGTTAGCTGTCGGGTTCGGGCCTGAGAGTGCCCGTCTGCTTCTTCAGACATCGTGCAGATTCACCCCATTGAAACCAAATTGGTCTCATGTGGTCCCCCCGTTTTCCAAAACGGAAATTCGGCATCTCTATGCGGTTATTAGTTTCTATCAAGGAATACTACGCCTATTCCTGATAAAAGTAAAGTTAAAGCAGGAATGGATTCAAAGCTAGGCTGATCAAATGAGTCCAGTCCATCGCAGCAATTAGAAATGGGGTGAGCAGGCGACGCAAGGCAAGCAAAAGCCTGACCTTGATGTCTAGCAAGGACAGGCTCTTTGCGAGAGCAGGCGCCGATTACCTGGATCACTGCCTGCATTAAACGAAATAACAATCCGACTAGTGATCCGCAATCTCCGCATAGATCTCGTCATCGAGATCCAGCTTAATGGCGGAGCGGAACACTCTGCGGTCGTAGTGGTTGTACATGTATTGCTCGATAGCTTCGAGCAGATTGGACTCGATCAGGTACTGACTTCGTCCCTCGACCCAAGCCTCGGCGGTGAAGCCGGTATCTTCATCCCAGGCCAGTTGCACTTCCACTGCGGTCGGTTCGACGCGGCGGCGGTCGGCGAGATGGTAGCAGACGGCGTTGATGACTTCATCCATCGACAGGCGAGTCATGGTTAGTAAGGTCTCCGCTGGTCATCGACTCTTCTGCGGTTGTTGCGGAAGTAGTGGATGATGCCGCGTACGGCAACGATCAGCAGGAAGATGGCAAATACGTTAACGAGCAGTCCCAGCATCTCGCCGAAGAAGCCCATGCCGCCGAACATCCCACCGAACAGCATGCCGGCCAGACCGCCGATCATGAGGCCTTTCATCAGGCTGCCGCCGCTGAAAAATCCTGGCTTGGCCGCTGCGCCTGTTCCTGTTGTATTCGAGGTGTTGCGCGTGTTGGCTGCGGCTCCGGAGTCACTGCGGGTCTCGGTTTGCTTGGGTGTCTTGGTCACGCTCTGCTTCGGAGACTTGAATCCGCCGCCGCGTTTCGCATCGGCAATGTCGGCTGCGCCAAACGCCAGGAACAGCGTAAACGCGATCATAACTAACAAACTTCTTTTCATGTACTGGTTCTCCTCCTGATCTAATTTAGCAAGGACGTTGCCTTCTTCATCAATTACGTCTAAGATAGATGAAAGTTTCACTTTTTTTTGGATCTTTTTTTGGGATGTTCCCAAGCTCGAAAGGAGCGCATCATGAAGCCGTCCAGCCCCGAGATCTACCCGGATAATTATATACAGTACCTGATCGAATTTCACGTCACCCGAGACTACTTTGAATGCCATGAGCTGCTCGAAGAATACTGGAAAGAACAGCCCGGCGACCACCCGCTCTACAACACCTGGGTCGGCCTGATCCAGATCGCGGTCAGCCAGTATCACCTGCGACGCACCAATCGGCGCGGCGCCAGGCTCATGCTGGAGCAGGCGCTGGATCGCCTGACGCCCAACAAGCTGGACCAGCTGGGACTCGATGGCCCGGCCTTGATGGAGCTGCTGAAGCAGCGGCTGCGCCAGATCAAGGATCTGAATCAGGCGGTGCCCTACACGGATTACGAGCTGCCGTTCCAAGATCCATCCTTACTGGAGATTTGTCAGGACCGCTCAGGCGATGCCGCTGCGCTCTGGGGTGCCCCGAGCAGGATGGAGGACGATTCGCTCATCCATCGCCATACGCTCAGGGACCGCAGCGAGGTGATCGCCGCCCGGCAAGCAGCCATCATACGGCGCAAGCACCGGCGCGAGGCTGCCCGCTCCAAGCAGCACGGTTAACCCGAGATCGACTCCTGCTGCTGCGCGTACCCGTCCACGACCAGATCGAGCTTGCCGGTATGCGGATCGATGATCAGACCGTGGACGTTGACGCTTGCCGGCTTGAGCGGATGGTTCCTGACGATCCGCACGCTGTTCTCCACGCTGTCTCGGACCGAGTCAAAGCCGGTCAGCCAGCGCTTCAGATTCATCCCCGAATTCAGCAGCGTCGTGATCGTATCTTCGCTGATGCCGCGCTCCCGCATATGCGAGATGACGAGCTCGGGGTCGAGGCCGGTCATGCCGCACTCGTGATGGCCGACGATGAACACTTCATCGGCTCCCAGCTCATACACCGCGACCAGGATACTCCGCATAATATTGCCGAACGGCTGCGTGACGATGCCGCCTGCATTTTTGATGATCTTGGCGTCGCCGCCCTGCAGGTTCATCGCTTTGGGCAGCATCTCGCTGAGCCTGGCATCCATGCAGGTGACGATCACCATACGTCTGGCGGGGTAGCGGCTGTACTGATACTGTTCAAATGTCCGCTGCGCCACAAACTCCTCATTATGCGCCAGGATTAACTCCAGATTGTTCTCCGATTTCATTCGCTCTCTCCCTTGTCATGCCTATTTGTCTACTTATCTAATGTTGCTCGTCTAGACGACCTGCCCCCGCACCAGCTGCAGCTGGTTGGTATAGATCTGGCTGTCGCTCTTCAGAGTGAACTGGCCGCGCGCAGTATCGTAATCCACTTTGAGCTGGGGCTCGAAGAAGACCTCGAAGCGCGGTTCGTGCCAGAACGCCAATGGCTCGCCGTCGCCCTCGACATCATGCTCGCCAGGCGCATCCAGCAGCTGCAGGGCAGGGACGCCGCTGACGACGCAGCCGCAGCCTTCGGTATCATAGAGCAGCTTCAGCAGCTTGCCGCCGGCCAGCTCGGGCTGCAGCTTGTCTACCGCCGCGGGTGTGAATTGGATCCGCATGGGTTAACCTCCTCTTTTTTCGCCTATAAGTTGATTATAGAAGTTGCAAAAAGTATGATCAAGAGGAGCGAGTTCCAGACTGGTGAAAAGGGACGAGAAGGTGAGGATCGATTCTGGAGAAGCGGAGCGCTCGCCTTTGTCCCCGGATTTGCACCGCTAATGCGATATAATCATAAAACCTGGGGACAACAGCGATTGGAAGAACGATCCGTTACCTAGAGGCCCGTATTTACAACAGTCTGAAATCTACATAGTAAAGGTGGTTGGTGCGAAATGACAGTGGAAAAAAGCCGAGCGCGGTTCCGCGAGCTGGACCGCACGATCAAGAGCTATAGCGAGGCGCTGGGCGTCTTGTATTGGGATCTGCGCACCGGTGCGCCGGTCAAAGGCGTCGAGAGCCGTTCGGAAGCGATCGGCGTGCTCTCGGCGGAGATGTTCCGCCTCTCGACCTCCGAGGAGTACGGCGAGCTGCTGCAGCATCTGAGCGAGCCGGATGCGCAGGCGGAGCTGGACGAGATCGACAAAGCGCTGGTCCGGGAGTCCGCCAAAGACTATGAACGCAACCGCAAGATTCCCGCCAAGCTGCATCAGGAGTATGTGGTGCTGACTTCGCAGGCAGAGTCGTTCTGGGAGACGGCCAAGGAGAAAAATGACTACGCGGGCTTCCAGCCCTACCTCGAACGCATCATCAACATGACGGATGACTTCATCGACCGCTGGGGCGTCCAGGGTTCGCGTTACGATACGCTGCTCGATCAGTATGAGCCGGGCATGACGACAGCGGAGCTGGACCGCGTCTTCGGCGGACTTCGCGAGGAGTTGGTGCCGTTAGCCGCTGCGATTGCGGCGTCGCCGCATCAGCCGGAGACCGGATTCCTGCGCCAGAGCTTCCCCAAGGCCGCACAAAAGGAGTTCAGCCTCTACATCCTGGAGCAGATGGGCTACGACTTCGAGGCGGGCCGTCTGGACGAGAGCGTCCATCCTTTCGCAACCGGCCTGAGTCCAGGCGATGTGCGGATTACGACGCGCTACCTGCCGGAGGATGTGACGAGCGCGCTGTTCGGGACGATCCACGAGGGCGGTCATGCACTGTATGAGCAGAATATCCGCAAAGACCTGATCGGCACTTCTCTGTCGGAAGGCACATCGATGGGCATCCATGAGTCGCAGTCCCGCTTCTGGGAAAACATGGTCGGCCGCAGCCTCCCGTTCTGGGAGCGTTACTATGGTGAGCTGCAGCGCCGCTTCCCGGGACAGCTGGAGGTGCCGGTCGAGGACTTTTACCGTGCGACCAATGTCGTCCAGCCGTCCCTGATCCGCATCGAGGCCGATGAACTGACGTACAATCTGCATATCATCATCCGCTACGAGATGGAGAAAGCGATCTTCAACGGCGGTGTCCGGGCGGCCGAGCTCCCCGAGCTGTGGAATGCCAAGTACAAGGAATACCTCGGCATCACGCCGCCGGATGACCGCGAGGGTGTGCTGCAGGATGTGCACTGGTCGGGCGGCGCCTTCGGCTACTTCCCGTCCTATGCGCTGGGCAACATGTACGCCGCCCAATTCGCCGACACGATGCAACGTCAGTTGCCGCT
Source organism: Paenibacillus jepli (assembly GCF_047238105.1). Taxonomy (NCBI): domain Bacteria; kingdom Bacillati; phylum Bacillota; class Bacilli; order Caryophanales; family Paenibacillaceae; genus Paenibacillus; species Paenibacillus jepli. Next base: position 127,310 of record NZ_JBDFMD010000001.1, on the reverse strand, counting down.
TCAAGAATTGGTGGCCAAGGGCGACCTGCTGCCGATCAAATCGTGGCTGACCGAGCAGATCTATCAGTACGGCAAGCAGCAGTCGCCGACGGAGATCATCCAGCGCGTCACCGGCAAGTCGCTGGATTCGTCGCATCTGGTTGCGTATCTCAAGCGCAAGTATGAGGACATTTACCGTTTATAGGTAGCGGCATGTGGCTAACCCCCAGTATGAGCATGAAATTTCATATTGGATCGTTCAGCAAACGTGGAGCGGACGTAACGAATGCGAAAAATCGTATTCAAATGGCTCTTTCTATCGAAAATCCGGAAATGAGGTTGAAATTTCAGTCTCATTCGACGCATACCATGCTCCGGCAGCCGAATGAGTGCGGATAATCATGTTCATTGCCCACCATGCCCCATCATCGTCATCACGCCAAACTGTCCCACCCCTAGCCGTCCTTGCGACGGCTTTTTTTCGTTCAAGGCACTCCGCAAATGCCCCCGCATACCCCGAAGAGACTGCCTCATATGGTGGGGCTATTTTGCGTTGGACTCCTTACGCGCCGTGGCCCAAGGATTCGCAAGGAAAACTTTTTTTGCCAATATTCGAACGGTATGAGACGCTTATGCCAATAGAGAGTGTACGGGGGAGGAGAAGAGGCATGAGCGGGGGAACTGAGCTCGAACGACTGGCTGCGCTCGCGGCGGCCGGACATGATGAAGCTTATGGACAGATCTATGAACACACCGTAAAAGACGTGTACCGGGCCGTCTACTATCTGGTCGGCAACCGCTCGGATACCGAAGACATCGTGCAGGACAGCTATCTGCAGTTTCATCGCTCGCTCGGTACGTATGACCCGTCACGACCCTTGCGGCCTTGGCTGATGGGAGTAGCCATGCAGCAGGTTCGTGCTTATCGGCGGCGGCGCTGGATGCACTTCCGGTTCGCGGGACGCTCAGAGCGGTTGCATGACCGGCTCGAGGAGGATTTTTCGGGCGAGGTGGTCGACCATCTGGCAAACAAGTCGTTGCTGGAGGGAGTCAGAGAGTTATCGTTCAAGCTGCAGCAGGTGATCACCCTGCACTATCTGAACGAGTACACGCAGGAGGAGATCGCGGACATCCTGGAGATTCCGGTCGGAACGGTGAAATCGCGGATCCACGCTGGGCTGGCCAAGCTGCGCCAACAGGTTGACACACACACGCAGAACGGAAAGGTGGGGGAGCTCCATGAAGTTTGAAGACCAGCTGCGCAAGGCCTATCGCGAGGAGTCTGCATCGGTGACGCCCCCGCCGGAGATGAAGGACAGGCTGATGGACCAGTTAAGGGAAGAGGTGGCAGGATGAAAGGACGCAAATGGCTGATAGTGACGCTCCTGGCAGCGGCGCTGATCATACCGACAGGAGCTTATGCGGGGTACACCTACCTGGCGGATTCGATCTACGGATCAAAGCAGCAGGCCGTGGAGAAGTGGGGAGAGACGATGGATTACGAGCGGCTGGAGGCCAAATTGCAAAGCGCCCGGCAGCATCTGAGCGAGGAACAGTTCAAAACGTTCATGGATACAGCCAGCCAGTTAGGGGCGTTTGTCGAAACCTACGGCCACGAGAAGGGCTTCGTCGATCCGGAAGCCTTAAGTGAGGATGAGCGGGCAGAGTACGAAGCCATCATCCGGCAGATGGAGCCGCTGTTGGCCATCCTTGAGGAGGCAGCTGCTGTGCCATCCGACACCGAGCTTTTGAGTAAAGACGAATTCTGGGCCGAGCAGTTGAACATCGCGGAGCGCACATTCACGCTGGAGGATCTGAAGACGTTCAAGAGCCTGTTGATGCAGATGAAGGCTTATGAGGCGATCGTGGCCGGGGAGGACGGCAGTTATGACCTCGACAGGTTAACAGAAGAGCAGCAAGCCGATCTGAAACGGGTCAGGGAAGCTTTTACTCCCTACATGGATCGATTGAATCTCCTGGAAGATAATTGATTTCTCTTTCTATGACAAACGACATCGCAAATGGAGCGTGCGTACGTTTCATTTGTGATGTCGTTTTCTACTCCGACTTTAACTGCCCCGTGAAACCGATCCATTCACCGACGTTCTCTAAACGTAAGAGCCCCTACAAATCCTACGGCAATGGTAACGACAACGACAGCTCCCGAAAAGAATAAATCACTCGTGTCGTGCACTGTATCGATGAATGACCGAATCCACAGCAATTCAAAGAATAAGATAAATACCCACGCTATAAACAAAATGTTCCTCATAGCTTCCTCCTTAGCTCGATAGGCACTCCATATATAAACTGCTTCCCTCTACATATTTTCTTTAAACCATCTTAAGATCCCTCCTTATTCGCTTAGTAAACCCGCGCCCACTCACCAACCGTTCTCCCTCGGCATACCCTGAGAATATCTAAACGAACAAGGTGGAGGGATTCAGATGCGCATGCGTATAGGGGCGGCATTGGTCGTCGTGGCCGTGATGATCGCTGCGCTGGTGGCGGGATTGTGGGACAAAGAGGACGGACAAGACACGGTGAAGATCAGTCTGGGCGAAGTGACCCGATCCTTGTTCTATGCGCCGCAATACGTCGCTATCAGCGAAGGTTTCTTTGCAGAGGAAGGGCTGGAGGTCGAGCTGACGACGACCTTTGGCGGAGACAAGACGATGACGGCGCTGCTCTCGGGGGGCATCGACATCGCGCTGGTGGGCTCGGAGACCTCGATCTATGTAGCTCAGCAGGGCGCTGCCGACCCGGTGATCAACTTTGCCCAGCTGACCCAGACCGACGGGACGTTCCTGGTGGCTCGGGAGGCAGATGAGGCGTTCGACTGGCAATCGCTGAAGGGGACCACCTTCCTCGGCCAGAGGAAAGGCGGCATGCCGCAGATGGCCGGCGAGTTCACGCTGAAGAAGCATGGCATCGATCCGCAGGCCGATCTGGAGCTGATCCAGAACATCGACTTCGCCAACATCCCGGCGGCTTTTGCTTCCGGAACCGGCGAATATGTCCAGCTGTTCGAGCCTCAGGCTTCGATCTTCGAGCAGGAGGGCCGCGGCCATGTCATCGCTTCCTTCGGCGCCGAGAGCGGACATCTGCCGTATACGGTGTTCATGGCCAAGTCGAGCTATCTGAAGGATAACGAGGCTGCCGTGCAGGCGTTCACCCGGGCGATCCACAAGGCGCAGCTGTGGGTGATGGAGCAGGACAGCGGCACGATCGCGGACAGTGTGCTGCCGTTCTTCGACGACACCGACCGCGAGCTCGTCATCATGGTTATCGACCGGTACAAAAGTCAAGGCTCCTACGCCAGCGACCCGATCGTCGACGAAGCGGAATGGAACAATCTGCTGGACGTGATGGAATCGGCAGGCGAGCTCCGGGAGCGGGTAGCGCATGCCGAACTGGTAGATAACCGCTACGCAGAACATGCGATCGGGGAGGTTGCTGGACAGTAGTGTAACAGGCCGGGCGCTGCAGATGGACCAGTGTCCGGCCATGCAGTTTGTCTATGCTGGCGTGATCTGGTGTAGTCTGTCGTAAGTATCTGGCACGGCGATGGATACCATGTGCTCAAAGGTGTCCTATCGTTTGCAGAAAGGGGGAACCGCAGCATGAAGCCCATGCTTGAACTGCGCAATGTATCGCATGTGTATGTCAACGACAAAGGTGCTTCTCTGGCAGTCGAAGGACTGGAGCTGTCCGTTGGCAAAGGCGAGTTCGTCAGTCTGGTCGGTCCGAGCGGCTGCGGCAAGACGACGATCCTGAGCCTGCTGGCCGGTCTGTTCGCTCCGGCTCGTGGCGACATCCTGCTGGCCGGGCAGCCGGTGCGAGGCCCTTCGCCCAAGGTCGGATATATGCTGCAGCAGGATTATCTGTTCCCCTGGCGGACGATCCTGGACAATGCCCGCCTCGGTCTGGAGATTCGGGACGAGGTGAGCGAAGCGCGGACGGCAGAGGTCAGGCGGCTGCTGGCGGAGATGGAGCTGAGCGGGATGGAGGAGAAATATCCGCATGAGCTCTCCGGCGGCATGCGCCAGCGGGTCGCGCTCGTGCGGACGCTCGCCACAGAGCCGGATGTCCTCCTGCTCGATGAGCCGTTCTCGGCGCTTGATATGCAGATCAAGCTGCAGCTTGAGGATCTGGTGCAGCGCACCCTCCGCCGCCTTGGCAAGACCGCCGTGCTGGTGACGCACGATCTTGCCGAGGCGGCGGCGATGAGCGATCGGGTCATCGTGCTGGGCAGCCGCCCCGGACGGATCCGCCAGGTCTTCCACATCCCTCGCGAGCTCCGCCAGCTCTTGCCGACCGGCGCCCGCCGTTTGCCGGGCTTCCAGGATGTGTTCGATGCGATATGGGAAGAGTTGGATGCGGAAGAGGAAGGAGTGGGGCGCGGTGAAAAGCCGATCGACGGGTAAACGGATCGAGGCTGTCTCGGAGGCCGAACAGACGGGCTGGCTGAAGCAGCTTCACGAGGCCTTCCAGCGGCGGGCGAGGCGGCGGACGGCAGCGGTTCATGCTGTACAGCTGGCCATACTGGCGATATTCCTGGGCTGGTGGGAAGCGGCGGGCCGACTGGGCTGGATCGATGTGCTGCTGTTCAGCTACCCAAGCAAGATCGGACAGCATCTGTGGCAGACGACGATGGACGGCACGCTGCCGCCGCATATCGGGGTGACCGTGACGGAGACAGTCGTCGGCTTCGTCCTGGGTACGCTGGGCGGTGCGCTGCTGGCGGCGCTGCTCTGGTGGTTTCCCTTCGTCTCCCGGGTCGCCGATCCGTATCTTGTCGTCCTCAACAGCATGCCCAAGGTGGCGCTCGGACCGATCTTCATCGTCAGTCTCGGCCCGGGCTTCCTGTCCATCGTGGCGACGACGCTCTCGATTACCGTCATCATCACGACGCTGGTCATCTACAACCGGTTCCGAGAGGTCGATCCGAACTATATCAAGGTGCTGCAGCTGTTCGGAGCGACGCGCAGCCAAGTATTCCGTCAGGCCGTGCTGCCTGATTCGTACCCGGTGATCATCTCCACCCTCAAGGTCAATGTCGGACTCGCTTGGATCGGCGTCATCGTTGGCGAGTTTCTCGTCGCCAAGGCGGGCCTTGGTTATCTGATCATCTACGGCTTCCAGGTGTTCAACTTCACGCTGGTGCTCTCATCGCTGATCGTGATCGCCGTCATCGCAGCGATCATGTACCAACTGGTGGCACTGGTGGAGCGCAGGCTGACGGCAGGCTGGCGGGACCGGTAGCTGGAGACCGAGCTGCGCAGCAGTGATCCCAGTTGTCCCTGACCCATCATTCCCTTTGCGGGAGACACCCGAAACGGATATAATCTATAGTTATCAAAGTGAACGGGTGTGAGCACTGTGATCGGAATCCGCGTCATCAAGACCGCGATCGCCGGATTGGCGGCGATCTATACCGCAATGTACCTGGACCTGTCGCCGGCGCTGTCGGCAGGTCTGCTCGCGATCCTCGGCGTCGAAGTCACCCGGATGCGCGGCATTCGCAATGTCGCAGCGCGGATGCTGGCTTCGGTGCTGGGGTTGTTTTTTGCCTCGCTCATCTTTACGCTCTTCGGCTTCGAGATCTGGTCGCTGTCGATATTCATCCTGATCGCCTTCCCGATCCTGACCCGGCTGAAGCTCAAGGAAGGGATCGTCACCAGCTCGGTCATCGTCTTCCATGTCTTCGAGAGGCAGGAGGTGACGATGGCGCTGATCGGCAACGAGATCATGCTGCTGGTCACCGGTCTGGGCTGGGCGACGGTCGTGAACATGCTGTACATGCCCCGGGAGGATCACAAGCTGCAGAAGCTGCGTCATGAAGTCGAGGCGACATTCAGTACGATCTTCCATGAACTGGCGCTGACGCTGCAGAATCCACGCCATGTCTGGAATGGCGAGGAGCTGCTGCAGGCCGGGGATCAGATCAAAGCTGGACTCGAGCGGGCATCGTCGTACCAGGAGAATGTCCTGTGGCGATACGAGTCCTACTGGCGCACGTACTTCGAGATGCGCAGCCAGCAGCTGGAGTCGATCCAGCAGATGCTGACGCTGATTGCCTTCGTCTATGAGAAAGTGCCGCAAGGCTTGCTGCTGGCCGATGTCCTGCTGCATCTAACCGAGGAAGTGAAATCGGATGTGTATGAGGGGACGGTCGAGCGGGAGCTGGACGAGCTGGAGGAACGCTACCGGCAGATGCCGCTGCCGCAGACACGTGAGGAATTCGAGGTGAGAGCGGCGGTGCTGCAGCTTTGTCATGAGCTGGAGCGCTACCTCTCGGTCGCCAAGCGTTGGAAGAAACGTAAGCCAAGGTGAAACTAACAGCGCCGTCCTCCGGCAGCGCTGTTAGTTTCATTCCGGAGATTTATAAGCTGATATACGTGTGAAACGTAGAAAGTCTTATAAATCAAGGTGAAACGGCTGATGCCATATGCTCACGAAGCCAGTTTCATTCCGGAGAAATAGAAGCCTAAGCAGATGAGGAAACCATATACTCCTTATATTTCAAGGTGAAACGGCTGTAGCCGTCCTTAAAGGAATGGGAACAGCATGCTCTCCGAACTGGAAGCTGAGGGGAAGAAAAGTGCGTTGCAGCTTAGCGGACGGCCGACTCCGACGCTCTAAGGGAAGAAAAGTGCGTTGCAGCTTAGCGGACGGTCGATTCCGACGCTCTAAGGGAAGAAAAGTGCGTTGCAGCTTAGCGGACGGCCGACTCCGACGCTCTAAGGGAAGAAAAGTGCGTTGCAGCTTAGCGGACGGTCGATTCCTGGTTATGCTATGAGCGCAGCGCGTTTCATTCCGGGGAAATAGAAGCCAAGCAGATGGGGAAATCGTATGCTTTCTTATATTACAGGCAAGGCCGCCGCATCATGCGGCGGCCTTGCCTGTAACAGAGAGAAAGTGGCAGGGGTGATTACTGCACCAGCCCCATCTCTCGCAGCCTTTTTTTGATGGCTTGCAGCTTCTGCTCCCGCTCTGCCGAAGCCTCGTCAATGAGCAGATCCGGGTGCTTGACGATCCTCTCGAACAGGGCTGCGAGCAGCTCAAGGCTGGTATCGCCCATTTGGCGAAGTCGGCCGAGATCCGCCCAGCTAGCCTCCAGCACATCCTCTATCTTCATATAATGATTGGCTCTTAGGACCATTAGCAGTCGCCGGAGAGTTTGCTCGTTGTCTTCCTCACGCGTCGCGGCATGGAGATAGGAGAGATCGAGACGCCGGCAGGCCTCTTTTACCGGATACATCTGCTTAAGCGGGAGCGATTGCCGCTCGCTATGTAGCATATCATTCACCTCTGTTATGTAATGTATTTAGTTAACCACATCCAACTATACAGATTCTTATCAACTATTTTTGGCCCGCTATTCCCGGCTTTTCTAAAAGGTTGACTAATCTTGCGCCCAGATTTATCAACATTTGCCCATGTCCTGCATACACTTTAATTGAATGATTGTATGGAGGAGGTTAAGTCGATGGCATTGGCAGATAAACAGCTGCAGTGCAGAGAGATTATCACGAAAGCTGTCTGCGGAAAGGGTCGTAAGTTTACAACCGTTACCCATAATGTCGCACCGCCCCAGCATCCGACGAGTATCCTGGGTGCATGGATCATCAACCATGAATATGAAGCGGTGCGGTCAGGCGACGGAATCGAGGTCATCGGTACTTACGATATCAACATCTGGTATTCCTATGACAAGAACTCGCAAACCGACGTAGCCAAAGAGACGATCTCATATGTAGAAAATGTCCCGCTCTCGTATCTTGACGCCAAGCACAGAAGGTCCACGGAAGAAGTGTCGGCCGAAGCGACGCAGGATCCGAACTGCATCGAGGCCAACATTTCTTCGAGCGGCACATCCGTGATCCTGCGGGTGGAGCGGGAGTTCGCTGTCGAGTTGGTCGCCGAGACCAAGGTGTGCGTAGCGGTCTGCCCAGGCGGCTGCGAAGACCATGACAAAGGACTGGACTATGGCTTTGGCGACGAAGGCGACTATGACGATCTGGATCCGGAGCTGTTGGACGACGAGCTATAGACCGGATCGACCCTGTACGCTGCTTGCATTGGACGATGTGAGCAGCGTTTTTGTCGAGGGATGCAGGAGTGCAATGCTGAATACGCCTGCCCATACTGTGCCTTGCCTTATCTCTGCGTTTAGTTAGGTCTGAGGCTTACCATATGTGCTGCATCCTGAATGGGTTTTGGATGGTTATGTTGCATTGTATGCAGGGCTGCGCACGGTTTTGAGGGCGTAAGCCCTCTTTTTGTAATTTTTAATGCGATGCGCCGACTGTTGCGGGACGGCAGGACGCGGCAGGGAAAGGAGCCGGGAGATGGCTGGCAGCTTGTGGATCTGGAATGGGAATCGGTGGCTCATGCCGGATGGCGGGACAAATGCTCAGAGGCGGAGCGAAGGCAAGGGAAGCTCAAGTGGTGTCCCGATGTCTGGGGACGCCGGGTTCGTCATGTCTGACACGTGCGGGGACGGAGACTTCCTGGACAGCGGCGTGCTTAGATCCGGGACGGCTCGGAAGAGCTCTGAGCGCCCTCTGCTGCCGTCGGGCTTCTGGCTACTGCGGGGAGCCGGGAGATTGACCGGGGCTACCAGGAGCAGTGACCAAAGCCTTCGTCATCCCGCCGATTCAGAGGGAGAGGGGGAGATGCTGCCGCAACGACTCCAGCAGCGCCTCATCGAGGCGGGGCTGTTCGTATGGACTGCTGCCTTGCCGTTGTCCGAGCTGAGGGAGTATGCCGTCCCGGTGTTCCATCTGGAGGCGCTGGCTGTCGAGCGGATCTACCGACAGCTGCAGGTGCTCGCAGTGTCCGGCTCGACCAAGAGCGGGCAAGAGCCAGTCCCGGAGCAAAGTTGGCGGCAATGGCCCGCCGAGAGCCCTGATCCCCAGGTCCGGCGGGCTGCCAAGACGGCGGTGCGGGCACTGTATACGCTTGGCTTGGACTACGGGGAGGTGCGGGTCGTTCTGGACGGACAGGGGCGGGCCGCCGTACGGACGATCCTGCCGCTTCCGGCACGCCGTCTGGCAGCCGGGCCCGGGAAGGAAGCGCTGCAGCGCTTCGCGGCCGGGTACGGCTCGGCGCGGGGAGGCGGGCCAGCAGCGGAGCTCCGGATCGGGGCTGACCCGGAGTTCGTGCTGCTGCGCGCCGACGGCCGCATCGTCTCGCCGGCCCGCTTCCTCGATCCGCACAGCGCAGTGGGCTGCGACACCGTCGTCATCGGGCGGCGTGTGCGCCATCCCGTCGCCGAGCTGCGACCGTCGCCGGCCACTGACCCAGCGGTGCTGGCAGGCCAACTGAGGCGTTTGCTGCGGCACGCCGCTTCCCGGATCACCGAGCCTGGGCTGCGCTGGCTCGCTGGCGGTATGCCCGTCCCCGGACTCGGCCTGGGCGGGCACATCCACTTCAGCGGAGCCTGGCTCAGCACCCGGCTGCTGCGGATGCTCGACAGCTGCGTGGCATTTCCGCTGGCGTTGGTCGAGGATCCCGCAGGCCGCAAGCGGCGGCCGCGTTATGGCGCGCTCGGCGACTACCGGCTGCAGCCGCACGGCTTCGAGTACCGGACACCGCCGAGCTGGCTGATCTCACCGATGGCGGCACAGGCTGCCTTTGCCCTCGGCCTGCTCGCTGTCCGCGAGCTGTGGCCGCTCGCCGCTGCCTGCAGGACGCTCCCGGCAGAACGGACGGAGCTGGTGTCGGCTTATTATGCAGGGGATCGCGACGCGCTGTACCAAGGGATGCGCGGCTTCCTCGGGCAGATGGCTGCCACGCCGTCTTATCGCGAGCTGAAGCGCTACATCGCACCGTTGCTTCACGCCATCGACAGCGGCGCGACGTGGGATGAGCAGCAGGATTTGCGCCACAAGTGGAAGCTGCCGGCGGAAGCAATGAAGTAATTGATTAGTTTGCTGCGAGGGCTGCTCGGCGTTTGGTGTATAAACTGGTGAGGCGTGGGGTAGATAGAGTGTGCTGGAAAAGTAGCAATCAGCAGCGCCAGGAGTCGGCATGGGCTGCGCTTCGGGTCTGAAGAGTTGGAATAGAGCGGACAAAGTGAGCTCAGACGTTGCTGCAGATCTAAAAAGTAGTATTACAGTAGGCAAGGCTCGCACAAAGACGCAGATCAGCAACCAACCTTAGCCCTCCTGCTTCCCACAGGCTAATCAGCAAATCTTGCCATTTCATCCCCTCCTGGCACTCCCTTTTCACGCGGCGGCGGATTTCTGTTATAATGAAGCTTGCAAATTAACCCCACAGGAGGGGCGAGAGGCATTATGATAACTAGCGATAAACCGGCTTATACGCCGATGATCATGCAATATCTATCGATAAAAGAACAAGCGCAGGATGCGTTTTTATTTTTTCGCCTTGGCGACTTCTACGAGATGTTCTTCGATGACGCGATTAACGCGGCACGTGAGCTCGATATCACGCTGACCGGCCGCGAAGGCGGGAGCAAGGAGCGGATCCCGATGTGCGGCGTGCCGTACCACTCGGCGGAGGGGTATATCTCGCGGTTGATCGAAAAAGGCTTCAAAGTCGCCATCTGCGAGCAGGTCGAAGATCCGGCTGCGGCCAAAGGCGTCGTCCGACGGGAGATCGTCCGCGTCGTCACCCCTGGTACGGTGATGGAGACCAAGGCGCTCGAGGGCAAAAGCAACAACTTCATGGTCGCGGTGGCTGAGTCAGGCGACGTCTATTCTTTGTCGGCTTGCGATCTGTCTACGGGCGAACTGTACGTTACCTCCTTTACCGGTTCGCTGCAGCTGCTGCTGGATGAGATCAATGTCTATCTGCCGTCAGAGATCGTCGGCGACGAGCAGGTCATCGAACAGCTGCAGAAACAGCCCAATCAATGGAATCGTCCGGTCGTCTATACGCACCGGCTGCCGATGGCCCGCGAGCGACTCATCGAGCAGTATGGCGAAGAGCCGCTGCAGGCGCTGCCTGCCGCAAGACAACGCGCTGTCAGCTTGCTGACCGGCTATCTGGATGATACGCAGAAACGCTCGCTCGGCCATGTGCGGACGATCCGCTCCTACGAGCCAAACCAATATATGATCGTCGACCAGTTCACCCGCCGCAACCTGGAGCTCACCGAGACGGTACAGGAGCGCAGCAAGAAGGGTTCTCTGCTGTGGCTGCTCGACCAGACGCAGACTGCGATGGGCGGGCGGCTGCTGCGGCGCTGGATCGACAAGCCGCTGCTCAGTCTGCCGCAGATCGAAGAACGGCTCGAAGCGGTGGACAAGCTGTACCACGATTACATACTGCGTGAGGACCTTCGGGCCGACCTCAAGCAGATCTACGACCTCGAGCGGCTAGTCGGGCGCGTCGCCTTCGGCAATGCCAACGGCCGCGATCTGATCGCCCTCAAAACGTCACTGCAATGTGTGCCGGAGCTGACGAAGCGATGCGCGTCATCGGAGTCGGCGACGCTGCGCAAGCTGGTGCAGGAGCTGGACGTGTGCGGCGATCTGGCCGAGCTGATCGAAACGGTATTGGTAGACGAGCCTCCCGTCTCGATTCGTGAGGGCAGTCTGATCCGGGCAGGCTATGACGCTTACCTCGACCAGCTGCGTGAAGCGAGCACCGGAGGCAAACAGTGGCTGGCTGAGCTGGAGCGCAAGGAACGTGAAGCGACCGGCATTCGCAGCCTCAAGATCGGCTACAACAAGGTGTTCGGCTACTATCTCGAAGTGACCAAGTCCAATCTGGCACAGTTGCCGGAGGGCCGTTACGAACGCAAGCAGACGCTTGCCAACGCCGAGCGTTACGTCACGCCGGAGCTCAAGGAGAAGGAGCGGCTCATCCTCGAGGCAGAAGATAAAATGGTCGATCTCGAGTACCAGCGCTTCCTCGAATTGCGCGACCATCTGGCGGGCGAGCTGCACCGGCTGCAGCGGCTGGCAGAGGTGATCGCTACGATAGACGTCTATCAGTCGCTCGCTTCGGTGAGCGCGGAGCACCGGTTCGCGCGGCCCGAGGTGACCGAAGGCTATGATCTAGCGATCCGCGAGGGCCGGCATCCAGTTGTCGAAGCCGTGCTGGGCGGGCATACCTTCATTGCCAACGGCACTGAGCTGCGGCAGGACGAGGCGGCGATGCTCCTCATCACCGGGCCCAATATGGCGGGCAAGAGCACATACATGCGCCAGGTGGCACTCATCTGCATCCTGGCTCAGATCGGCTGCTTCGTGCCGGCCCGGTCTGCCACGATCCCGCTGACCGACCGCATCTTTACCCGGATCGGAGCGGCCGACGACCTGATCGGGGGGCAGAGCACCTTTATGGTCGAGATGAAGGACATCCAGGTGATGACTGAGAAAGCGACGGCGCGCAGCCTTATCATCATCGATGAACTCGGGCGCGGCACCTCGACAGCCGAGGGGATGGCGATCGCCCAGGCCGTCATCGAGTATGTGCATCGCGAGATTGGTTGCAAGGCGCTGGTATCGACGCATTTCCATGAGCTGGCGCACCTGGAGCAGTCGCTGCCCTCGCTGGCCAATGCGAGCATGGCCGTCCGGGAGAGCGGCGAGGATGTCACCTTCCTGCGCAAACTGGTGCCTGGTGCGGCATCGACCAGTTATGGCATCTACTGCGCCCGGCTGGCCGGGTTGCCGGATCAGATCATCGGCCGTGCTTATGAGCTGCTGCACACAGCGGCTCCCGCGATGAGCGAAGCAGCCGCCACACGCGAGCTGCAACCTGCGGACGCACCGGCCACCTCGGCAATCAGTACCCGACCCGCAGAAGCAGCGGGCGATCCGGCTAACGTCCAGAACAAACCTGGCGATTCGCCAGTCATCCCGGCATCGCCGCAGCCGCATGCATCCGGCGACGAGGTGATCCAGCTGTCGATGTTCGGTATGGAGCAGACCGTGCCGGCACCCAAGAGCAAGAAGGCAGCGCAAGCCGAGCAGCTGGCCGAGCAGCTGAAGCGGCTTGATCTGTTCAATATGACCCCGCTGCAAGCGATGCAGTGGCTTAATGACATGAAGCAAAAGCTGGGAGACGGCGCGCACTGACCGTACGGCCCCGGACGGAGGAAGGAGGCAATCGCAGATGGCTAAGATACAGATAATGGGTGAACAACTGGCCAACCAGATCGCGGCCGGCGAGGTCGTCGAACGGCCTTCTTCGGTCGTCAAGGAGCTGGTGGAGAATGCGGTCGACGCCGGGAGCACGCGAATCGATGTGACCATCGAAGAGGGCGGGCTGCAGCTGATCCGTGTCACGGACAATGGCAGCGGCATCGAGGAAGAGGATATGGAGACGGCATTCCAGCGGCATGCGACGAGCAAGCTGCTGACCGGCAAGGATCTGTTCCGGATCGCCAGCCTCGGCTTCCGGGGGGAGGCGCTGCCGAGTATCGCAGCCGTTGCGCGCGTCGAGTGCATCTCCTCGACCGAGACCAGCGGCCTGGGCAGACGGCTCGTCATCGAGGGCGGCAAGCAGTTGACCCATGAGCCGTTCAACTGTGAGCAGGGCACAGACATGACGATCCGGGATTTGTTTTATAACACACCTGCACGGTTAAAATATATGAAGTCTGTCCAGACAGAGCTTGGCCATATCTCAGATTATGTGTACCGGCTCTCGCTGGCGCACCCCGGGATCGCCTTCACGCTGAAGCATAACGGCAATACGCTGCTGCGGACGCTGGGCGGCGGCGACCGGCTGCAGGTTATCGCCGCTGTCTACGGCCGGTCGCTGGCCAAAGCGATGCTACCTGTGAACGGCGACCATCCCGACTACCAATTGACCGGTTACATATCCAGGCCGGAGCAGACGCGGGCGAACCGGGGCGGCTTGACGATGATTGTCAACGGCCGGTACATTCGCAGCTTTATCCTGAATCAGGCGATCCAGCAAGCCTACCACACACTGCTGCCGATCAACCGCTTCCCGGTGGCGGTGCTGGAGATCGGCATGCATCCGACGCTGGTGGACGTCAATGTCCATCCGTCCAAGATGGAAGTGCGCTTCAGCAAAGAGCCGGAGCTAAGGGAGTTCGTACAACGCGTTGTCCGCGAAGGACTGGCGGGCGAGGCCCATATCCCGGGACCGTCGTCTTCGACGAGCGGTAGGGGCAAGCCGCTCTATACACAGGGCGTCATCTCTTTCCATCGGGAGGAGGCGGCTCCGGCAGCAGAGCAGCCCCTGCCGTCCTCGCAGGCGCCGCCTGCCGCAGATCTTCCAATGGGCGGCAGGCAGACCGGAGCTGCGTCGTCTGCTGGACACCGAGCCCAGCTGGGGCAGTCGCCACGGGAGACGCCCTATGTGCCAAAGCATGCGGCAGAGCGGCTGTATAAGCCTGCGCCAGCCTGGACCAGCTCCTATCTCGCGAGAGAGCGCGGGGAGGATGCTTCGACCGCAGGCGCAGGCAATGATCCAGGAGCTGAGGCTGCGACGCCTTTCGGCTCGCCAGAGATGAGAGCGCAGACTCCCGGCGCGACTGATGACTATCCCGTTCACACGCCGCTGCCTCAGCCGCCAGCCGATGCGGACGCCGGACATCCGTCAGCTAATGCTCCTTCTCAGGACCTGTTGGCTGCCGAACAGCAGACTGAGAGGCACGGTGAGACGGCCCAGAGTACGGCCAATGCCAACTCATCGGCATTCCCCGAGCTGAGCTGGGTCGGCCAGCTGCATGGGACGTATCTGATCGCCCAGAATGAAGAGGGCATGTATCTGATCGACCAGCATGCTGCGCATGAGCGGATCCATTACGAATACTATGCCGCCAAGTTCGGCCAGCCTGAAGCTGCGAGCCAGCAGCTGCTCGTGCCGATGACTCTCGAGTACACGAGTGCAGAGGCGCAGGCGCTGAGCGAGCGGATGGGCTGGTTCGAGGAGGCGGGAGTCGAGCTGGAGCCGTTCGGTCCCCAGACGTTCCTCGTCCGCTCCCATCCGGCCTGGCTGCCCAAGGGCGAGGAGCAGCAGATCATCGAGGAGATGGCCGAGTGGATCCTGACGGAGAAGAAGGCTGTCGATATCGGCAAGCTCCGCGAGAAGTCAGCGATCCTCTGCTCCTGCAAGGCCTCGATCAAGGCGAACCAGCGGCTCAGCCGGGAAGAGGGAGAAGCGCTGCTGCAGCGTCTCTCCGCCTGCAAGCAACCGTACACCTGTCCGCACGGGCGGCCGATTCTGGTGCATATCTCGGTGTATCAGCTGGAGAAAATGTTCAAGCGGGTGATGTCATGATCGTCACCACCTCCAGCCGGGCTGGCGCCGACGTGACGGCACAGGCGCAGCAGCTCTCGACGGAGCTCGGCGGCCGCTACATCGCTCGGGGCCAGCATTCCCTGCAGCGGATGCGCCGCCGATTCGGGGAGCGGGGCATCCTCGTGCTCTCCGAGCGTGAGCTCCGCTACGAGGACGGCGAGGAATCGCTGTATTTCCATCCGAGCATGGCTAATATCCGGGTAAAGCGATTGATGAAGGGTGAGACCGACCCGATGATCACGGCATCCGGCTGCCAGACCGGGGATGCGATCCTCGACTGCACAGCCGGTCTGGCTTCGGACAGTGTCGTCTTCGCTTACGCAGCTGGCGATCAAGGCTCGGTGACAGCACTGGAGAGCCAGCCGCTGCTCTGCGCGATCATCCGCGACGGGCTGCGCCGCTACGAGTCTGGCGTGCCGGAGCTAGACCAGGCGCTACGCCGTATCGAGGTCCGCTGCGCCGACCATTTGGAGACGCTCAGCTCGCTGCCAGACGACAGTTATGACATCGTCTACTTCGATCCGATGTTCCGGCGGCCGCTCCGTCAGTCGAGCGCGATCGATCCGCTGCGTCAGTTGGCCAACCCTGAGGCGGTCTCGTCGGCGGCAATCCGCGAAGCCTGCAGGGTGGCGCGGCGCTGCGTCGTCCTCAAGGAGCACGAGCGCAGCGGCGAGTTCGAACGCCTGGGCTTCGGGCAGCTCTTCGTCCAAGCCTCCAATCTTGCATATGGAGTGATACACACTTGAGTACCAATCAACGTCCGCGTCTGCTCGTCCTCGTCGGTCCGACTGCGGTAGGCAAGACCCGCTACAGCTTGGAGATAGCCAAGCGGTGGAATGCGGAGATCATCTCCGGCGATTCGATGCAGGTCTACCGCGGGATGGATATCGGGACGGCCAAGATCTCGGAGAAGGAGCAAGAGGGGATCCCGCATCATCTGATCGACATCCATGAGCCTGACCATCCGTTCTCGGTGGCCGAGTTTCAGGAGCGGTGCGCTTTGCTGATCCAGGAGATCACGGCTCGCGGCAGGCTGCCGTTCATCGTCGGCGGCACGGGTCTGTACGTCGAGTCTGTCTGTTACAATTACCAGTTCTCCGAGACCGGCTCCGACGAAGCATATCGCAGCGAGATGGAATCCTACGCTGAGTCGCACGGCAACGAAGCGCTGCATGACAGGCTGCGAGCCGTCGATCCGGTATCGGCCGGACGTCTTCATCCCAACGACCGGCGGCGCGTCATCCGCGCCCTGGAGGTCCATCATGTGACAGGGCAGACCCTTGCCGAGCAGCAGGCCGGCCAGGAGAAGACCTCGCCCTACGAGCTCTGCCTCGTCGGTTTGACTAGACCGCGGGAAGAACTGTACAATCGGGTAGAGCAGCGTATCGATGAGATGATGGCGCTCGGCCTGGTGGAGGAGGTGGAGCGGCTGGTCCGTGCAGGCGTGCCTAGACGGGCGATATCCATGCAGGGACTCGGATACAAGGAGATCATCCCTTACCTGGAGGGGGAGATGACACTGGATGCTGCAGTTACCCTGCTGAAGCGGGACACGCGTCATTTTGCCAAGCGGCAGCTGTCTTGGTTCCGTCATATGAAGGATATCAGGTGGGTGGACGTGGGCCGTGAAGAAAATTTTTATGAAAACCTGCAGTCAATCCATGCTATAATAGCAGGAAAGTTTCAGAACGATCTTGAATATAATTCTAACCAATCTTGTAATGGGGGTAACGGCAAATGAATAAATCTATCAATATCCAGGATACGTTCTTGAACCAGCTGCGCAAAGACAGCGTTCCGGTAACCGTCTATCTGACGAACGGATTTCAGATTCGGGGCGTCATCAAAGCATTTGACAACTTCACGATCGTCATCGACAGCGAAGGACGTCAGCAGATGGTATACAAGCACGCCATCTCCACCTTTACCCCACAACGCAATGTCTCGCTTATGCAGCAACAGGACCAGAATTCCGATTCTTAAGTCTACCGGCAAACGGGGGGATGAATTAAAGAACGGCGGCATTTAGCCAAGTCACCTGGACCAATTCATGAAACTTTTTCATGGCGACATACGTTTAAAAGAATAACGGAATTGCAAGAGCAGCCCGTGCCGGCCCGAAGACGAGGACTTTTTGTGACGAGTCCTAGTCTCGGGTCGGGGTTGCTCTTTTTGTTCCGGGGGTATAATTAGACAAAAATAGAGAATCCGAGTATTTGAAAAGATGCCGAAGAGGGTGGAATCGAATCTGTAGAAGCGAAGCGTTCGCCTTTGTCCCCGGATTTCACCCCATACAGGGGTTAAGCTTATCAAGAAATCTGGGGACAACAGCGATCGGAAGAACGATCCGCTCCGTGCAGGCCTATTTTTCAATAGCTCTGGAATCGCAGCTTTATAAGGAGGGAGTCACCATGACTGACCAGCGATATCCGGGTCGCGACCGTACCCCGGCTGGACGCAGCAGCACGTCAGCAGGACGCAGCAGCACGCCGGCAGGACGCAGCAGCCAGGCCGGCGCCAAAGCGGCAGCCGGTACGGGAGGCCCGACTTCCGGCAAATCCGGCCAGACGGGCAAGTCAGGCAAGCCGAAAGCTAAGGGGAAACGCAGGCTGACAGGGCGCAAGGTATTAATGTTTATGTTCTTCGGGGCAGCCTTCGCTGTCGTATGCGGTATTATCGGGTACTTATTGATTATCTTAAATGGTGAAAATATTTTGTCCGAGAACAAAGACAAACTGGCGCTGTCGGAAGCATCGGTCATCTACGATGCCCAAGGCAACGAGATCGATATGCTCTATGTCGAGAACCGGGAGCTCGTCGAGTTCGCCGAGATCCCCGAGCTGATGCGTCAGGCGTTTATCGCAACCGAGGACAAGCGCTTTGAGAACCACTCGGGCATCGACTTCTGGGCGATCGGCCGAGCCGTCGTCAAGGATGTGATCGCGCGCAGCGCCGTCGAGGGCGGCAGTACGATCACGCAGCAGCTCGCCAAGAATATGTTCCTCAACCATGACAAGACGCTGCTCCGCAAAGCGACCGAAGCGTCGATCGCGGTGGCGCTGGAGAACAATTTTACGAAGGATGAGATTCTGACGATGTATCTCAACCGGATCTTCTTCGGCCAGCGTTCGTTCGGAGTCAAGGCGGCGTCGATCCGCTACTTTGGCAAAGAAGACCTGAACGAGCTGGAGCTGTGGGAGATCGCGACGCTGGCGGGGATGCCCAAGGCGCCGAGCGTATTCAATCCGATCAGCAACCCTGAAGAGTCCAAGAAACGGCGGGCCGTCGTGCTGCAGCTCATGTATGACCAGGGCATCATCACCGAGCAGCAGATGAACGAGGCCAAAGCTGCAGAGTATGATCCGGACAAACAGAAGGAACCGGTCGGCAGCAGCAAATACCTTACCTTCATCGACTACGCGATCAACGAAGCGATCCGCGTAACCGGCAAAACAGAGGAGGAGCTGCGTCTGGGCGGGTTCCGCATTCATACGACGCTGAACAGCAATGCCCAGAGTATCATGGAGACCGAGTTTGCGAACGCGGAGAACTTCGAAGAGAGCTCGGGCGAGCAGATCGTCCAGGGTGCAATGGTGATCATCGACCACCGTACCGGAGAGATCGAATCGATGGTGGGCGGCAGAGACTACGTGAAGAAAGGTCTGAACCGTGTTACTCTCCCCCGTCAGCCGGGCTCCGCGTTCAAGCCGGTGACCTCTTACGGACCGGCGCTCGAGACCGGCGACTGGCTGCCGACATCGACGCTTCGCGACGATGAGATCTGTTACGACAACGGCAAGTATTGTCCGAAGGATTCCAACCGCGTCAAGTATATCGGTCCAGTCAGCATGAAGGATGCGATAAAGGAGTCCCGTAATCAGCCAGCTGTCTGGCTGCTCAACGAGATCGGCGTCCAGAAGGGCGTGGATTTCGCCAATAACCTGGGCTTTAACCTGGATGTGCAAAACGACCGCAACCTGGCCATCGCGCTCGGCGGCTTGACCAACGGCGTATCGCCGCTCCAGATGGCGACAGCCTACAGCGTGTTTGCCAATGGCGGCCGCTCGGTCGATCCGCATACGATCACGAGGATCACGGACAGCTCCGACAAGCTCATCTATGAATACAAAGCTCCTAATCCACAACAGCTCATCAAGCCGGAGACCGCTTGGTATCTGACCGAGATTATGCTGGGCGTGACGGAGCCGGGCGGCACCGGCACCCGGGCCAAGATGGACCGGCCGCTCGCGGGCAAGACGGGCACGACACAGCACGGCGTACCAGGTCTGCGCTCGAGCGCCAACCGCGACGTCTGGTTCGTCGGCTACACGCCGGAGTGGACCGGCGCCGTCTGGATGGGGTACGACCGGACCGACGAGAACCATGTGCTGAAGAACAGCAGCGGCATCTCGGCCGCCTTGTTCGCCAAGATCATGTCTGGCGCGTTGAAGGATGCGCCGCCGAGCGAGTTCATTCGTCCAGGAGCTGTCCAGGAAGTCAAGCCGCCGGCTGGCGTCCAGAATCTCTCGGCCGTCTATGTGCCTGAGCGCGGCGAAGTGCAGCTGTCCTGGAATGCTGCTCCGGGCAACAATGTCACTTACCGTCTCTACCGCAAGGAAGCGTCCGAGGGCCAGTTCACGCGCATCATGGACCGACTGGATGCGATCGCTGCAGAGGATCTGAATGTTCTGCCCGGTTACACGTATGATTATTATGTGGCAGCCTACGATTCGGTTACCCGTCTCGAAGGTGCGGGTTCCGGCCGTGTGTCGGTGACGATCCCCGAGATCGAGCTGGATCCGTTCCCGGATACCGATGATGGAACCGAACAGCCGGATGATACCGACGTACCGGATAATACGGAGCCGCCGGATAACGGCGAGCAGCCGATAAATCCGCCGCCAGGCCAGCCGGATGATGGCACGCAGCCAGGCAACGGCGGCAACAACGGTAACAACGGTAATAACGGTAACAACGGTAATAATGGCAATGGCAATAACGGTACGCCAGGCGGACCGGGTACAGAGCCGCCTTCGACAGATCCGGCGCAGCCGGGTACAGGTTCGCCAGAGGGCAATCCAGACGGCGAGCAGCCCGGCGGCGACAGTAATATGCCGCCGCCGGATACAGACAATTCTGCTGCGCTTCAGCTGCAGTCGCCGTCAGAATAAAACCACACTTAAGCCCCGCGTTTCCAAACGTGGGGCTTTTATTTAATTCTATGAAAGTATAAGTTTCACATTCATACTCAGCTTAGAATTCTATGGAATGAAAACGCGCTGCACCGCCAAAGATGGCGACAGCCGTTTCACCTTGTTGTTCAGGAAATTATGTGCGATCTGGATAAGCGCGTTTACCAGGACTGGCCCCCTTGGCGGCAGCTGGTTGGACAGTTTGGCTTGGTTTATTTCGTGCAGTCGCTGGAGATAGACGTTAAGTTATGGTAAGCTTTTTTTGTAGATGTTGACAACAGATTGGAAGGTGTGCAGGCGTCTGCCTTCCGCATCCTAACGGAGAGGAATGGTCCGTATGAAACGGAAATTTTCAGATCGTGCCAATTGGCGCAGAATTCTTCGGAAAAGCTATTCCTGTCTGTCGATGGACAGTGACGAGTTCAGGGGACTGGTCACCTTTTATCGCATCCATGAATTGCGGGAACCGCTGTGGAAAGAATACAATGGACGCCGTCTCTGCCTGGCCGACAAGGGTTATTTGTGGATGCAGCATTTTCCCAAGGGCGAACAATTCGTCGTGACCACCATGTTCAACGATAAAGGCAAAGTGGTGCAGTGGTACATCGATATCTGCAAGACGCAAGGGCTGACGGACCAGCAGGTGCCCTGGTTTGATGATATGTACCTCGATGTTGTTGTGCTGCCTACGGGCGAGGTATTCCTGATGGATGAAGATGAACTGGAGGAAGCTGTCCGCAGCGGCGATGTCTCGCCCCGCGACGCAGCTTCGGCCCGCAAGACAGCCGGCCGGCTGCTCTCGGCCATCCGGGGCGGCCGGTTCCGCTATTTCACGCTTAGCCTGAAGCATCGCAAGACGCTGGCTGAAGGCGTGAAGGGCAAAAGCGAGGCATGAGTGATCTGAAAGCGGCGAAGTCGTCTGGCGGTTCCAAGCCCGCGGGCTCCCGCAAGGGGAGAGGGTCAGGGATGTCCGGGCGCTCTGGAGGGCGCGGCGATACGGCGCCCTCCTCACAGAAGCCGAAGCGTCCGCCTGCGAAGCGTACCGCTTCCCGCCGCAAGCCCGGCAAGCGCAAGTCCGCACAAGCCGGCTCGGTGACCGGCAGGAGAATCTTGTTCAAGCTGCTGCGGATCGGCGCCTTTGCCGCAGCGTTCGGCGTATTCTGGTGCGGGTACCTGCTGTGGCATATCAGCAACTATGATCATCCGCGCGAGCTGGAGCCGGCTGATGTCGGGATCGTGCTCGGCGCGGCGCTCTGGAACAATGTACCGAGTCCCGGGCTTGGCGAGCGTCTGGATCTGGCGATCCGGCTCTATGAAGAGGAGCGGTTCGATGCGCTGATCGTCAGCGGCGGGCTGGACAATAACGGTTCGACCATCACCGAAGCCCAGGGCATGCGCAATTATCTGGTCGACCACGGTATCCCGCCGGGAGCGATCGTCATGGAGCCTGAAGCGACCAGCACGTATGAGAATCTGCTGCACAGCCGGACGATCATGGAAACTAAGGGTTGGAGCAGCGCGGTGATCATCTCGCATGACTATCACTCCGCCCGTGCGCATAATATCGCCGCTTATCTGCGGATGGAGCCGTTTCAGGTAGCAGGCACCAAGTCCAGATATATCTCATACGCCGAGAGCGAGCTGCGGGAGGTGCTGGCCTACACGAAGTGGCAGATGGACAAGCTGGCAAGGTTGGCCGGCATCAAAGAACATTGATGCTTACTACAGTCGAGGGACTGTGGACAAGCGGACATGACAATATTGGACAAGGCCGGGCAAGGATTCTGTCATATCTTCTAATATGCTTGGTGCAGCTAGCATACATTGGTAATGCGGCGACTGGCCGGGTGTGCCCTCTGGGAGGCTAACCCGGCGCCGACGACGGCCAAGGATGGGGATGCCCGTATGCTAGGAAATGCAGTTCAAGAAGATCAGAAGAAAACTGCCAGACCTTCCCGCCAGATCAATGTCGTCCTGCGGAGCCAGGATGCAGCGGCTCCGTTGTCCAGTGCTGCTGCTGCGGACTTCGGGGAAGTCGCATCGGCGGCCGCCAAGACATCCCCTGTGCCGGAGACTTATGCGGATATCCAGAAGGAAATGGAGCATATGGTCGGGCTGGATCATGTCAAATCGCTCATATTTGAAATCTATGCCCTGCTTCATATCGCCAAGATGCGTTCAGAGGTCGGATTGCACGGCGGCTCGCATGTCTATCATATGATCTTCAAAGGCAATCCCGGCACCGGCAAGACGACGATCGCCCGGATCGTCGCGCGACTGCTGCAGAAGATGGGTGTGCTCAGCAAAGGCCATCTGATCGAAGTGGAGCGCGCGGACCTGGTCGGCGAATATATCGGTCATACGGCCAACAAGACTCGTGATCTTGTGAAGAAAGCGATGGGCGGCGTGCTGTTCGTGGATGAAGCGTACAGTCTGGCCCGGGGCGGCGAGAAGGATTTTGGCAAAGAGGCGATTGACACACTTGTAAAAGCTATGGAGGATCATAAGAATCAATTTGTCCTCATCCTGGCGGGATATCCGATGGAAATCGATGAGTTTCTCATGACCAATCCCGGACTGCCTTCGCGGTTCCCGATCCAGATCGACTTCCCGGACTATACCGTGGATCAATTAATCCAGATCGCCGAGCTGATGGCCAAGGAGCGTGACTATCATCTGCTGCCGCAGGCCGTCTTCAAGCTGCGCCAGCATCTGGTGGAGGAGCGGGCATCTTGCTTGTTCTCCTTCAGCAATGCGCGTTATGTGCGCAATGTCATCGAACGGGCGATCCGGTTCCAGGCGGTCAGACTGCTGGGCCAGTATCCCGGCGGCGTCCCGGGCAGGCAGGAGCTGATGTCGATCCGGCCCGAGGATCTGAAGTGGGAAAAGGGAAGCTGACGGCGCACTTGCTATACTATTAGGGTTTACCGTATTCAATAACTTGGTGAAGAAGTGCCGGAGAGGGCGGAATCGTTCTGTAGAAATGGAATGGTCGCTTTTGTCAGGTGATTTCACCCCTTCAGGGGTTACATTAAAGGAGAACTTAAACGATGCGAGAGACGACCTACGATACCGAACACGAGATCCAAGACAGGGCCTTGCTCGTCAGTCTGGTCACCCCGCAGCTCAAGCGCAGCGCGATCCAGCCGGAGCACTCGATGGCCGAGCTGGAGCGGCTTGCGGAGACGGCAGGCGTGGAAGTGCTGACGACTATGACGCAGAACCGCGACACGCCCGATACCAAATGGTTCATCGGCAAAGGCAAGGTGGAAGAGCTGCGTGCGGCGGCGGAAGAGCTGGAAGCGACGACGGTCATCTTCGACCAGGAGCTCTCCGGCGCCCAGGTGCGCAATCTGGAGGAATCGCTCGATCTGAAGACATCGACCGCACCCAGCTCATCCTCGATATCTTCGCCCAGCGAGCGCATACCCGGGAGGGCATCATCCAAGTCGAGCTGGCTCAGCTCAGTTATCTGCTGCCGCGTCTGTCCGGCCATGGCAAGAATCTGTCACGGCTTGGCGGCGGCATCGGCACAAGGGGGCCCGGCGAATCCAAGCTGGAGATGGATCGCCGGCATATCCGCGACCGGATCTCCGACCTCAAGTCCGCCTTGGCGGAGGTTGTGCGCCATCGCGGTCTCCACCGGGAGCGCCGCCGCAAGAGCGGCGTCATCCAGGTCGCCCTGGTGGGTTACACCAATGCCGGCAAGTCGACGCTGATGCGCCAGCTGACGCAGGCGGACGTCCTTGTCGAGAACCAGCTGTTCGCGACACTGGACCCGACGTCACGCACGCTGGAGCTGCCAAACGGCCGGGAGGTGGTGCTGACGGATACGGTCGGCTTCATCCAAAATCTGCCCACCGACCTCATCGCTGCTTTCCGGGCCACGCTGGAGGAAGTGAACGAGGCGGATCTGATCCTCCATGTGGTCGACAGCTCTTCGCCTGTTCGGGAGGAACAGATGGCTGTCGTGCAGCAGATCCTGGGCGAGCTGAAGGCGTCTGACAAGCCGCAGCTGCTGGTCTTCAACAAGAAGGATCTGTGCGAAGCCGAGCAGCGGGAGCGCGTCCCGGCGACAGAGGATGCGTTGTGGATCAGCGCCTACGATGAAGCGGATCAGGAGCTGCTGCGTGCACGCATCCAGGAGCGCTTGACCGGACAGACCGTTACGTTTGAAGTGCCGGCGGAGCAGGGAGACATCATTTCGCTTGTCTATCGGGTAGGCGAGGTGATCCATCAGGAGGTAGATGGCAGCCAGATAAGGCTGACGGTGGAAGTGGACACGCAGAGCTATGAGGTGCATGGCCATAGGCTGACGCCTTACATAGCAGGCAATAGTAAAGGAGAATAGAATCACATCATGACACATGAAGCATGGGAGCGCCTGGAGAGATTAGCCGATGAGGTCGAAGCGACGGTTGCTCCGCAATTTCATAAGATCGACCGGATTGCCGAGCGCAATCAGTGGCGGGTGATCCGGGCTTTCCAAAAGCATAACGTCAGTGATTATCACTTTGCTGGGTCGACCGGCTATGGTTACAATGACAGGGGCCGGGAAGTGTTGGATCTGGTCTACGCCGATGTGTTCCAGTCGGAGTCGGCACTCGTCCGCCCGCATTTCGCATCGGGTACGCATACGATCAGCTGTGCGTTATTCGGGGTGCTGCGACCCGGAGACGAGCTGCTCTATATTACCGGCAAGCCTTACGATACGCTGCACAAAGTGATCGGCAAGCCGGGCGACGGGACAGGCTCGCTGGCGGATTGGGGCGTCTCCTACCGGGAGGTGCCGCTGACAGCCGGAGGGGGTGTCGATGAGGAAGCCGTAAGGGCGGCGATCTCACCCAAGACGAAGGTAATCGGCATCCAGCGTTCGCGGGGGTATGACTGGAGGCCGTCCTTTACGATCGACGAGATCGCCCGCATGGTCCAACTGGTGCGATCGGTGAAGCCCGAGGTGCTGATATTCGTCGACAACTGCTATGGCGAATTTACGGAGGAGCGCGAGCCTACGGCGGTCGGCGTCGATCTGATGGCAGGCTCGCTGATCAAGAATCCCGGTGGCGGTCTTGCTGCCACGGGAGGATACATCTGCGGTAATACAGCTGCCGTAGAAGCGGCTTCTTATCGGCTGACGGCTCCGGGTATCGGCGGCGAGGTGGGAGCAATGCTGGGCACGACCAGGAGCATCTATCAAGGGTTGTTCCTTGCCCCTCACCTGGTGGGACAAGCTCTGCGCGGCAGCGTGTTCGCCGCAGCTCTGTTCGAGAGACTCGGGTATGAGACAAGTCCGGCCTGGGACGCCAAGCGCACCGATCTTATCCAGGCGATCCGTTTCCGTGACAAAGAGCTGCTTATCTCGTTCGTACAGGGGATCCAGAGAGCCGCTGCTGTTGACGCGCATGTGACGCCCGAACCATGGGACATGCCAGGTTATACCCATCCGGTAATTATGGCGGCAGGCACGTTTATGCAGGGGGGCAGTCTGGAGTTGTCGGCGGATGCACCGATCCGCGAGCCCTACATCGCTTATATGCAAGGCGGATTAACCTACAGCCATGTCAAGCTGGGCGTATTGACGGCATTGTCAGGCATGCAAATTATAAATAAACTGTAATTAAACCTCACACAACTTGACACGTTTTCGGCATAACGTTACAATAGATAGATATCAAGGATGGAGAGGTTGATGCGACATGGCTGATGAAATTCGCAGAAATATGGCCTTGTTTCCCATCGGGATTGTCATGAAGCTTACGGATTTGACGGCCCGTCAGATCCGGTATTACGAGCAGCATGAACTGATCGTCCCGGCCAGGACCAATGGCAATCAGCGCCTGTTCTCGTTTAACGACGTAGAGCGTCTGCTGGAGATCAAGTCCCTCATCGAGAAGGGCGTCAATATCGCTGGGATCAAGCAAGTGATGCATCCGGTCTCCAAAGAGTCCGAGGAAGCGACGGTCATCACCGAACAGACGGAGCACCGCCGCCGCGAGATGAGCGAGACCCAGTTGCATCGCCTGCTTAAGCAGCAGCTTCTGGAGAAGAGACCGGGCAAGGCCTCGATTATACAAGGCCAGCTGTCCCGTTTCTATAGCAATAGACCTTAATTATATGCAGCTAAAGGAGAGGATTCTGTGAGTTTCACGAAAGAAGACATCTTACGCAGCGCACAAGAGCAAAACGTACGATTTATCCGTTTGCAATTTACCGACCTGCTCGGCACGATCAAGAATGTAGAGATTCCTGTGAGTCAGCTCGAAAAGGCGTTGGATAACAAAATGATGTTCGATGGTTCGTCCATCGAGGGTTATGTCCGTATCGAAGAGTCCGATATGTATCTGTATCCGGATCTGAAAACCTGGATGGTCTTCCCGTGGATTACCGAGAACCGTGTCGCTCGTCTGATCTGCGACATCTATATGCCGGATGGCACCCCGTTTGCAGGCGACCCGCGCGGTATCCTCAAGCGCTGTCTGAAGGAAGCCGAAGAAATGGGCTTCACCGCAATGAACGTCGGTCCCGAGCCGGAGTTCTTCCTGTTCAAGACAGATGAGAAGGGCGAAGCGACGATGGAGCTCAACGACCAGGGCGGGTACTTTGACCTGGCGCCTACCGATCTTGGCGAGAACTGCCGCCGCGAGATCGTGCTGACGCTCGAGGAGATGGGCTTTGAGATCGAAGCTTCTCACCACGAGGTGGCCCCGGGCCAGCATGAGATCGACTTCAAGTATGCCAATGCGATCAAAGCGGCTGACCAGATCCAGACATTCAAGCTGGTCGTCAAAACCATTGCTCGTCAGCATGGTCTGCATGCTTCCTTCATGCCGAAGCCGCTGTTCGGTGTCAATGGCTCAGGCATGCACTGTCACCAGTCGCTGTTCCAGGGCAAGACCAATGCTTTCTATGACGAGAGCGACAAGCTTGGCCTCAGTTCGACTGCACGTCATTACATGGCAGGTCTGCTGAAGCACGCCCGCGCCTATGCGGTCATCACCAATCCTACGGTCAATTCGTACAAGCGTCTTGTTCCAGGCTACGAAGCACCGGTCTATGTCGCTTGGTCTGCGAGCAACCGCAGTCCGATGATCCGGATCCCGGCTTCCCGTGGTCTCAGCACTCGCGTCGAAGTGCGCAACCCGGATCCAGCAGCCAATCCTTACTTGGCTCTGGCAGTCATGCTGATGGCCGGTCTGGACGGTATCAAGAACAAGACTCCGCTGCCTGCGCCGACCGACCGCAACATCTACGTCATGACAGAGGAAGAGCGTCTGGACGAGGGTATCCCGAGCCTGCCGGCCAACCTCAAGGAAGGTCTCAATGAGCTGCTCCGCAATGAAGTCATCTGCGATGCGCTCGGCGATCATGCGCTGGCTCACTTCTACGAGCTCAAAGAAATCGAGTGGGATATGTATAGAACGCAAGTGCATCAGTGGGAAAGAGATCAGTATCTGACTCTGTATTAATCCCTATCCACACCACCCTTTCTGACCACCGACGGTTGGAAAGGGTGTTTTTTTGCGCGATGGTGCTCTATTCCTCAAGGGAAATAACACTGTCCAGTTTGTTCAGCAGCAGCCATTCTTTTTTCGTTAATTCCCGGATGGTGTCCCTTACGCTCGCATTAATGGTCAGGATATCACTGATCGTAGCAGGCGGTCCCGTCAATCCTGGCAGCGTACCCAACACATATTGCAGCTTTTCACCTTCGGCATTAATAATATGACTGAGCCCGAGCTCTTCCAATGCGATGGACGATAAAAGCAAGTTTATTGCATTATCTCGAGTAATCGAAATGACAGGTGTAATGTTTGGAATATTGGATTGCGACATGTTCCCGCCTCCTTGAAATGTTAGGATTAGATTATTCATTGTATGCGTAACAACATGTCTCACATACGTGTCTGACGATGAACAATCGCGACAATGAAGTAAGCCCTAAAACGCCTGCCGGCTTATAAGCCGACAGGCGTTTTAGAGGTTGTATGCCACGTCTTGTTGCGCTAGGTTATGCCTGCCGTCAGACGCCGCCCCTTCTACCGCGTACGAGATTGAAGATGAGTGCGATGAGGGCAAAGACAAGCAAGATGTGAATGAGACCGCCCATCAGATCAATTGCAAAGCCCACGCCCCAGAAAATCAGCAGGAGCACGAAAATTGCCCATAACATAGTAACACTTCCTTTCTCTCTTCTTGATATTTTCATTTAAACGCGATGACAGATTCCTAATCATCCAGCAGCCAAACCGAGCGCTGTCAATAATATGCAACTAGTTGGCGGAGAAAGCCGTTTATTCTGTTAGTGAGCCTTAATAGATAACCCTTGGAAAGGAGGGCTGCCGATGGGGAACTGGCAGAAAGTGATCCTGATGGCCGGTTCTGCCGCATGCACACTTGTTCTGTCAAGCTACCAGCAGGAGGTTAATCAGCTGCCCGGAGAGTCTTCAACAATACAAGAAGGATCGGTATCGGCGACAGTCAGTACGCCTACAGGTAAGCTTCTGGGGGCCGTGGGAGCGATTGTTCATCCCGCGTCTGAATATCGTACGCTGGGCATTGGGAGAACCCTCATATACAAGTTTACATGCCATGGATACGGGATGTGAATGAAGCGATGCAGAGGTCTGGCGTTATGAAATGCCAAATGCAGATGAAGCCTACAACGGGCAGAAGCCTGGATAGAGGCCGATCTGGAAGGGCTGGCAGCAGGTGAGGTGAGTGAACAATGATTGCTCGTCTGGAGCCTGGATGGACATCTGCTGGCTGAACATAGCCAGAACTTCTACGTTATCGATCCCGCAGACGGCAAGGCATTATATCGTATGGGCGATGTGTTGGCCGCGGGTATCTTCGAAAGCGCTGCTCCATGGATGCGTCATGCGATCATTCACGTGACAGATCAAGATACATTGTACATTGGCTCCGGCAATGGTTACTTTAGCAAGGTGGAGCGGCTGACAACAGAAACTGGCGCAAAGGCAGGTGAATAAAATGAACCGTGCAACACGACATCTGTGGTTATCGTTGTTATTTGGGCTGCTTGTCGCTGCCGGGATCTATCTGATCGATAAAGTGGAAGGCGGGAAGATCACGATTTCGATGCATACGGATATGGCAGTATACCTGGCATTTCTGGGCGGGGTGTTAGCGATCCCATTTTATTATGCGACGTTATTCCCTGTGACTACATTGCTGGATCGAATGTTCCGGTCGAGCGCCTTGCTCAAGCTCGCTGTTCCAACCGTGCTGATGATGGGGGTCGGATACTGGCTGACTGGTTCGTATGGCGAATATAATATTAATGAGTATGGGATCCGGGTAGAGACCGGATTGGTCGTCTTCGGCGCGATTGGCTTGGTGATCCAGGTGCTGGAACGTGATCTGACCCGTCGGTACCCGGTACAGGGAATGCGTTCTGAACGAGCTTGATTCAGCAAGTTTCATTCCGGAGAAATAAAAGCTAAGTAGATGAGAAGTTTTATTTCAAGAAAAAACTCCACCGCACGGTTCATTGCCCAGGGTGGAGTGCCATATGTACGAGCGTGGAGCCTCGGCGCAGCCGCAGGCTCTTCTCTATGTGGACGAGCAGTTAGGTGATGTCCCGGAAGACGCCGATGACGCGGCCGAGGATCGTGACGCGCTTCAGGAGGAGCGGCGACATCGTAGCGTTCTCGGGCTGCAGGCGGATGTGGTCCTTCTCCTTGTAGAACGTCTTCACGGTTGCTTCGTCATCCTCGGTCATCGCGACGACGATCTCCCCGTTATTGGCAGTCTGCTGTTGGCGGACGATGACATAATCACCATCGTGGATGCCGGCCTCGATCATGCTCTCGCCGACGACATTAAGCATGAACACCTGATTGTCTCCCACGAAGTGGGTAGGGAGCGGGAAATACTCCTCGATGTTCTCCGTGGCGGTGATCGGAATCCCGGCCGTAACCTTGCCGACGACCGGCACCTTAGAGATGGAGAGGGGGAACTGGATCTCTCCCTGTTCCTGATCGAGAATCTCGATCGCGCGGGGCTTGGTAGGGTCGCGGCGGATCAGGCCTTTCTTCTCCAGACGGTCCAGATGACCGTGTACGGTCGAACTGGAGGCGAGACCAACCGCCTCTCCAATCTCTCGGACGGATGGCGGATACCCTTTTTCCTTGACTTCTGTCTTGATGAATTCAAGTATGGATTGCTGGCGGTTCGAAATCTTGGACACAGAAATCACTCCATCTGTTCGGTTTGATGAGTAAAATTATAACATAGAACCGGAGTTCGTACAAACATAAGTTCCGAAAAACATCTGTTCGCAGACGACGGGGAGTGCTATTGAACATTTTGGAATTGGCCGAGTCCTCAACCAAAACAACGCATATAGAGGTAAAGGAACAAATGTTCTTAAAAAGCTTGACTGCAAACAAGTGTTCGTGATATTCTCGTATCAGAACAAACGTTTGGAGTGATGGGGAATGATGATGCAAACGACTACGTACCGCAGCATACATACATCTGATAACGGCAAGGAGCATAAGCAGATTCGCCAAGCGCCTCTTCGCCAATCGAGCGTGTTTTTTTTGCCGAAAGCCGCTGCCGTTATTCTCATTATCGGGTTGTTGATGTCCGGGGTACTGCTGGCTGATTCATATGCATTTCCTGTAGAGCTCCAGCCGCTGGAGCATGAAGAAATTGTCATTGTAACTACCGGCGATACGCTCTGGAAGATCGCTACCACGCACAAGCCGGCAGGGATGGATGTAAGAGAAGCAGTCTATCTCCTCCAGTCGCGCAATGCCCTGCAGGGCTCCTCGTTGGTTGCTGGGCAGAGCCTGATCCTTCCGTTTTGAGCTTTGCCTTCGGGGCTTAGATTTTATAGATATCAACCTGCGCCGAGTGTTGTCCTCTCCTCCTTGGAGAATCGATGACGCTCGGCTTCTTTGGCATAGGCCGCTGTTGTCTTGACAATTTGTCCTGCCTAATGTCAAAGTAGAGAGTGGGAATGAAACGCGGCACCACGTAGGAGGCAATTGACGTATGGAAATGGAACAATTGATCGCACGCATCAATGAACTGTCCCGCAAAAATAAGCAGGGCGGATTAACGGAAGAAGAGACAGCTGAGCGAGCGAGATTGAGACAGCAGTACCTGGAAGTTTTCAAACGCAATTTCCGCAACCAGCTCGATGCGATCGAGATCGTCGACGGTGATGACCACGACCAGCAGAACGGGCCCGGAAAGCTGCGGCACTGAGGGCTTAGCCCTCAGTCTTACATAAGGAGAGTGGTTAACAGGATGAACTTTCGGCTACTGGGAAGAAGCGGTCTGGCGGTCTCGGAGCTGTGCCTGGGCACGATGACCTTCGGCAACACGACATCGGAAGCGGATTCCATCCAGATGATCCACAGCTTTATGGAAAAGGGCGGCAATTTTTTGGACACGGCCAACGTCTATGTGGACGGGCGTTCGGAAGAGGTCGTCGGCAAGGCGATCCGCGGCCGGCGGTCTGAGGTCGTCCTGGCCACCAAGGTCAGGATGAAGACAAGCGAAGACATCAATGGCGCCGGTCTATCTCGCAAACACATTATGGACGGGGTAGAAGCGAGCCTGAAGCGGTTGAATACGGATTATATCGATCTGTATCAGGTCCATGTCTGGGACCACGCGACACCGATCGAAGAGACGCTTCGGACGCTCGATGATCTCGTCACTTCGGGGAAGGTGCGGTACATCGGCTGCTCCAACTTTTTTGCCTGGCAGCTGATGAAGTCGCTGGCTGTCAGCGATATCAACCGTTATGTCCGGTTCGTGTCGATCCAGCCGCAGTACAGTCTCGTAAGCCGCGAGATGGATCGAGAGATGATCTCGCTCTGTCTGGAGGAGCGTATCGGGATCATCCCATGGGCACCGGTCGGCGGCGGCTTCCTGACAGGACGCTACACCCGCGAGAGACCGGACTCCGGACGGTTGACCGCTAAGACCGGGGAGAGCTCGTGGGATCTGCGTGCTACGGAGAAGAACTTTGCGATCCTGGACCAGGTTCGTCAAGCGGCAGATGAACTGGGCCGCACCCCTGCGCAGGTGTCGCTCAACTGGCTGCTGCAGCGCGAGGGCATCACCTCACCGATCTTTGGCGCCAGTACGTTGGAGCAGTTCGAGGACAATATGGGCGCCGTCGGCTGGACGATGCCGGGGGCGGTCTGGGACAAGCTGGATGAGGTGAGCAGGCTGCCTTCGGAGTATCCGAACCGCTTTATCGCCAAATTCCGCCGCCCGATCTAACCGCCACAAGATAGGTACAAGCGATGATCACCCGTGCGGCGGCCGGGATCATGGCGCAATTATGCTGAGGAGGAACAGGAATGTCCCGATCATGGGAGAGGCAGGTTCGCAAGAACACATCTGCCGTAACCAAGTACAACAAAAAGCGTGGCGCTGGCAGCTACGTACCCAAAGAGAGCCGCATTGACCGGTTCCGCGGGCGCAACTACATTTTGCCGATTGCGATTCTGCTGTTCATATCGTTCTATACCTACCTGGGTACGCTGCCTGCCAGCGCTTCTGCTGAAGGGGAAGCCGTATCCGGTCTGTTCTGGGTAACGATCGTCTGTTATATCATCCTGGCGATGCTGTTTTTCTTCCGGCGTCCGTATCTGGCGGTCGCGCATAACTATGTGCAGACGCGCAAGATGACTGGAGACAAACGCATCATGGCTGACGGAATCAAGCGCATCCAGATTTTCTCCGGCCACATCATCATCGAGCAGACAAAGGGAGCGAACTGGATGTTCTCGCGGGCGCTCAACCGATATCCGATTCCGGAAATGGCCGAGCGGCTGCGAGAGTTTGCCAAGGACAATCAGATAGACCTGGTGGAGAACGGTTAGGTAAGCTAACAGAAGGAAAAGGGGACCACAGACGACCAATGAATAAAAAGGCTGTATTATTTGATCTCGATGATACACTGCTCTGGGACGACCGGAGCGTCAAGGAAGCTTTTGAAGCCACCTGCCAAGCTGCTGCAGAGCGCACGGGTGTCAATGCAGAGGAGCTGGAGGCAGCAGTGCGGCGCGAGGCTCGCAGTCTCTATGAGTCTTACGAGACCTATGCTTTCACCTCCATGATCGGCATCAATCCGTTCGAGGGACTGTGGGCCGACTTTCGCGAGGGAGAACAGGCCGAGTTCCGTCAGCTGGAGCAGCTGGCTCCGGGCTACCGCAAAGCGGCATGGACTGCAGGTCTGCTGGCGCTTGGCGTCGACGATGCTGAACTGGGAGCCGAGCTGGCGGAGCGGTTCCCTGCTGAGCGCCGCAAGCGTCCTTACATCTATGATGAGACATTCGAAGTGCTGGATGCCTTGCAGGGGCGTTATCAGCTGCTGCTGCTGACCAACGGTTCGCCAGACCTGCAGCGCGAGAAGCTGGCAGGCGTGCCGAGGATCGCTCCGTACTTCGATCACATCATCATCTCGGGCGAGTTCGGGCAAGGCAAGCCGGCAGGCGCCATCTTCCTGCATGCGCTCGAGCAGCTGGGAATCGATCCCGAAGCGGGCATCATGGTCGGGGACAAGCTGACCACCGATATCAAAGGCGCCAACAGCATCGGCATGACGAGCGTCTGGGTCAATCGGCATGGCATGCAGCGCACGGACGATATCGTGCCGGATCACGAGATCAAAAACTTGCAGGAGCTGCTGGAGCTGCTGGAGCCGGCAGTTGAAGGGAAAGCGTAAGTTAACTGGATATACGAACAGCGAGGCGATGCGTCTGATCTGCAAGATTGGGGCGTCGTCTTTTCGTGTGGGGATCCGTGGAGGCCTCCAACGTCGAATTGCTAACAGAGTGCAGCTACTCACGCCGGCAATTTCGTGGCAATAGCGGCAGCAAAGGGTCGTTGCAGCTACTCACGCCGGCAATTTCGTGGCAATAGCGGCAGCAAAGGGTCGTTGCAGCTACTCACGTGGGCGGTTTCGTAGCAATAGCGGCGGAAAGGGTCGTTGCAGTTGCACACGCCGGCAATTTCGTAGCAATAGCGGCGGAAAGGGTCGTTGCAGTTGCACACGCCGGTGATTTCGTAGCAATAGCGGCGGAAAGGGTCGTTGCAGCTGCACACGCCGGTGATTTCGAAGCAATAGCGGCGGAAAGGGTCGTTGCAGCTGCACACGCCGGTGATTTCGAAGCAATAGCGGCGGAAAGGGTCGTTGCAGCTGCACACGCCGGCGGTTTCGTGGCAATAGCGGCGGAAAGGGTCGTTGCAGCTGCCCATGCCGGCGGTCTCGTCGCAATAGCGGCAGAAAGGGTTGCTGCGGCTCCCCGGGCTGCACTTTATCAGCTATCATTGAGCGTAAGCCTTTGAAGTGTTTTAGATCGTATGCGGATCGCAGTTGGATTAATCCATAACTGGCCAGGGTTTACTAGGACTCTCTATATCTTACTTGCAGGTAAGAGGGGAAGTTAACTAATGCACGTCCCGGGCTCATATCGGCTGCTATAATGCTAAAAATTAGCACTGGAGGCGATTAAGGGGGCATTTGATGAGGTGTAATGCTATTTATTAGCTCTAACGCCAGCTACGAAGCAGCTTGGCGAAGCGCAAGCCCCAAAAGTTATCGCCATTAAAAAGGAGCGTCCCACCGTCATCGAGATGACAGGGAGACAACTCCTTCAGGAAGTGTAATATTATTAGGCCTTCTGGAACGATGGATCATCGAAAGGATGGGCAATCCAGCCCTCGGTCTCGATGAACAGGCGGACCGCGACGATCTGACGGTTGTCCATCAGCGTGAAGAAGTGCGGCTTGTGCTCGGGTACGGAGATGACATCGCCGGCTTCGAGCTCGACATCGAAGTAGCCGACATCATCTGTGCCTTTGATGATGAAGATGCCGCGGCCGGCAGTGATGGCGCGCACTTCATCTTCCGTGTGCGTATGGACTTGCTCGAATTTCTTCAGCAGCGCGTCCAAGTCGGGCGTCGCGTCAGAGAGGGCGACGATATCCCATGTCAGATATCCGCGACGGGCAGCCAGATCTTTGATCTCGGCGTCAAAAGTGGAGAGAATCTGGCTCTTTTCTTCATCGCTCAGTACAAATTTATCTTTCAGTTCGGCCGGCAGCTTGCCTGCATCCCAATGCTCGTACAAGACTTCCTGGCTGGTCAGGAACTCACGGACCTGATCTTCACCTTTGATGCGTTCCTGGGTATTGCGAATTACGATTTCAGCCATTGTAATCCCTCTTTTCCAATCGAAATTAAAATCGAATGCTCTTATTATAGACCAAATAGGCGCAGCTGTCGACCGGATTAGCCTTTTCATGCCGTGTCGATTCTGGTAGACTATTGCTTAACTGATTTGGCGAATGGAGCTAACTGACTGATGACAAAACCAAACTTGCAAGACTTAATGAAAGAGCGCATCCTCATCCTCGACGGCGCAATGGGCACAATGATCCAGCAAGCGGATCTGCAGGCCGACGACTTCGGTGGCGAGGAACTTGACGGCTGCAACGAGATGCTCGTCCTTACTCGGCCTGAGCTGATTCAAGATATCCACGAGGCTTATCTGGAAGCGGGAGCCGATATTTTGGAGACCAATACATTCGGTGCGACCAGCGTCGTCCTGATGGAATATGATATCCCCGAGAAAGCGAGAGAGATCAATCTGGCGGCGGCGGCGCTAGCCAAGGCGGCCGCAGATAAATATTCGACGCCGGATCGTCCCCGCTATGTCGCCGGAGCTCTTGGACCGACGACCAAGACACTGTCCGTGACAGGCGGCGTGACGTTCGACCAGTTGGTGGACAGCTATTACGAACAGACGCTTGCCCTCATCGAAGGCGGTGTCGACGCGATCCTGCTGGAGACTTCCCAAGACACGCTCAACGTGAAAGCCGGCAGCATCGGGATCCGCAAGGCCTTCGAGACTCTCGGCAGAGAGCTGCCGATCATGATCTCCGGGACGATCGAGCCGATGGGTACGACACTGGCGGGACAGAACATCGAAGCGTTCTATATCTCCCTGGAGCATCTGCAGCCGGTGTCGATCGGCTTGAACTGCGCGACAGGTCCGGAGTTCATGCGCGACCATATCCGTACGCTGTCCGGCATCGCGCGCACCGCGGTCAGTTGCTATCCCAATGCCGGTCTGCCGGATGAGAACGGACAGTATCATGAATCGCCGGAATCGCTGGCACGCAAGCTGGCTGGCTTCGCGGAGCAGGGCTGGCTCAATATCGCGGGCGGCTGCTGTGGTACGACGCCCGCTCATATCCGTGCGATGAACGAGACACTGTCTGCTTACGCGCCGCGTGAGGTGGCGGGCGATCATCCGCCGGCAGTATCCGGGATCGAGACGGTCTTCATCGAGGCGGACAACCGGCCGATCATGGTCGGCGAGCGGACCAACATCTCGGGCTCCCGCAAGTTCAAACGGCTGATCAAGGAAGGCAAGTTCGAGGAAGCTTCCGAGGTTGCCAGAGCGCAGGTGAAGAACGGCGCGCATGTCATCGACATCAACCTGCAGGACACCGATGTGGATGAGGCCTATGCGATGGAGACCTTCCTCCAGGAAGTGGTGAAGAAGGTCAAGGTGCCGCTCGTGATCGACTCGACGTACGACCATATTATCGAGCTCGGTCTGAAGTATTCGCAGGGCAAGGCGATTATTAACTCCATTAACCTCGAAGATGGAGAGTCCAAGTTCGAGGCGATCTTGCCGCTCATTCACAAGTACGGGGCGGCAGTCGTATGCATCCTGATCGACGAGCGGGGGCAGGCCGTCTCGCGCGAAGCCAAGATGGAAGTGGCGGAGCGGGCCTATAATCTGCTTGTGCACAAGTACGGTATGGCCGAAGAAGACATAATCTTCGACCCCAACATGTTCCCGGTCGGATCCGGGGATCCGCAGTACATCGGCTCTGCCGTCGAGACGATCGAAGGGATCCGGATGATCAAGGAGAAATATCCGAAGTGTATGACGATCCTCGGTCTCAGCAACATCTCCTTCGGTCTGCCTGACGCCGGCCGCGAGGTGCTGAATTCCGTGTATCTGTATCACTGTACCAAAGCGGGACTCGACTACGCGATCGTCAACACGGAGAAGCTGGAGCGCTACGCATCGATCTCCGATGAAGAGAAGCGCCTGGCTGAGGAGCTTATCTTCAACACCAACGATGAGACGCTGGCTTCTTTCGTAGCTTTCTTCCGTGAGAAGAAGGTCGATAAAAAGGAGAAGATCTCCACGCTGACGCTGGAAGAGCGTCTCGGTTCGTATGTCGTCGAGGGAACCAAGGAAGGGCTGCTGCCCGATCTGACGGAGGCGCTGACGAAATACTCGCCGCTGGAGATCATCAACGGACCTTTGATGAGAGGGATGGAAGAGGTCGGACGTCTGTTCAACAACAATGAATTGATCGTTGCTGAAGTGCTGCAAAGCGCTGAAGTCATGAAGGCTTCGGTCGCGTTCCTCGAGCCGTACATGGAGAAGAACGAAACGTCCGTCAAGGGCAAGATCATCCTGGCGACAGTCAAAGGCGATGTCCATGACATCGGCAAAAACCTCGTCGAGATCATCCTCTCCAACAACGGATACAAGATTATCAATCTCGGCATCAAGGTCCCGCCAGAGCAGCTGATCGAGGCATACCGCAATGAGCCAGCCGATGCAATCGGCCTCTCCGGCCTGTTGGTCAAGTCCGCGCAGCAGATGGTCATCACGGCGCAGGATATGCGCAACTCGGGTATCAGCGCGCCGATCCTGGTCGGCGGTGCAGCACTGACCCGCAAGTTCACCAAGAACCGGATCGGGCCGGAGTATGACGGTCTGGTGCTCTATGCCAAGGACGCCATGGACGGGCTGGACATCGCCAACAAGCTGATGAATCCGGATCTCCGCCGCGTGATGGAAGAGGAGCTAGCCGCCTTCAAGGCTTCCGGCGGGGTCGAGGTGGAGGAGAAAAAAGAGCTGCCGAAGCTGACGCGCGCCGTCCGCTCGAAGATCTCCCAGGACGCGCCGGTGTTCACGCCGCCTGATCTGGAGCGGCATGTGCTTCGCGAGGTTCCGATTAATCAGATCATTCCTTACGTCAACTTGCAAATGCTGCTCGGCCATCACCTTGGCGTCAAGGGCAATGTCGAGCAGTTGATCGCCAAAGGCGATCAAAAAGTGCTCCAGCTCAAAGAAACGGTCGATGAGCTGCTCAAGGAAGCGGCCACCGAAGGCACGCTGCTGGCCAATGCCATGTACCGTTTCTTCCCGGCTCAAGGGTCGGGCAACGACATCATCATCTACGACCCGGCGGATCACACGAAGGAGATCAAGCGTTTCACCTTCCCGCGTCAGCAAGTGGAGCCGCATCTGTGTCTTGCCGACTTCCTGAAGTCGGTGGAGAGCGGCGTCATGGACTATGTCGGTTTCCTGGTCGTCACAGCCGGACAAGGGGTGCGCGAGCGGGCGACGGTGCTCAAGGACAACGGCGATTATCTGCGCTCGCATGCGCTGCAGGCTGTCGCGCTGGAGGTTGCAGAGGGGCTGGCCGAACGGGTCCATCATATGATGCGGGATGTGTGGGGCTATCCGGATCCACCGGATATGACGATGAAGCAACGTCTTGGCGCCCGTTATCAGGGGATCCGCGTATCGTTCGGTTATCCGGCTTGTCCGGATCTGGAGGACCAGCAGCCGCTGTTCGAGCTGATGAAGCCGGAGGATATCGGCGTCGAGCTGACCGAAGGCTTCATGATGGAGCCGGAGGCGTCAGTCTCGGCGATGGTATTTGCCCATCCGGAGGCGCAATACTTCAACGTTGAAAAAGTATAACCAGACAAGCTGGAACGGCTATCGCTTTCCTTTAGTGGCGTAGCGAGTTTCATTCCGAAGAATGGCGTTGACACTGCAAGAGAAGTCATCCACTTGCAGCGTGGCCCCATTCTAAGCTGATCTAAAGGTGAAACATATGCATTCAGCCGTCATGCCCCTCCGTGCAGTGCACGGAGTCCGGTCTTGGCCGGCAGACCCCGCCGGGAGCTGGAAGCCTGGCGGGGTCTTGTTGTCGCGCGGGCGTCCGCACCGCGCTTTGTTTCCCGGGCAATGCCGATCTTCGCTCAGGTAATAGTGACGGGCAATAGCGGTTATTTTCCGGGAAAGCGCAGGAGTCGACAAGTTCGGACGCGGGGGAGGGGGCTTCGACCACGGAATTGCGTCCTTTCGTGGCAGTTCGACAAGAACGGGATTGCAGAGCGAACATGCATTCTGTACAATACATAGTAGGCAAGAACAGACAGGGGGAGAGCATGAGATGAACCGATGGACAGGCAAAGCATCCAGTCTGGAGGACTGGCTTCTCCATGTGCGTACCCAGCGGGAGATCATGGACAATGTCACGCACTGGCACACGATTCCGCCGCGCGAGGCGAAGACGGCGCCGCTGCCTTCCGATCTGGATCCGCGGCTCGCCGCAGCGCTGCGGGACCGCGGGATCGGCCAGCTGTACACGCACCAGAGCGAAGCGTATGCCGCCGTTCGCGCAGGCTCGCATGTCGTTGCTGTGACGCCGACGGCTTCCGGCAAGACGATGTGCTATAACCTGCCGGTGCTGCAGTCGCTGCTTGAGCGCGATAGCGGCCGGGCGCTGTACTTGTTCCCCACCAAGGCGCTGGCTCAGGATCAGGTGGCCGAGCTGCAGGAGCTGGCGGATAGCATGGAAGTCGACATCAAGACGCATACGTATGACGGCGATACGCCGCCTACCGTCCGTACTGCGATTCGGAACGCCGGCCATATCGTCGTCACCAACCCGGATATGCTGCACTCGGCGATTCTGCCCCATCATACGAAGTGGGTCAAGCTGTTCGAGAATGTCCGCTATATCGTCATTGACGAGTTGCACGCCTACAGAGGCGTATTCGGCAGCCACGTTGCCAACGTCATCCGCCGCCTGAAACGGATCTGCCGTTTCTACGGGTCGACGCCGCAGTTCATCTGTGCGTCGGCGACCATTGACAATCCCGGCGAGCATGCCGAGCGTCTGATCGGCGAGCAGGTCACTCTGGTCGACAACAACGGCGCGCCGACCGGCGAGAAGCACTTCGTCTTCTATAATCCGCCGGTGGTCAACAAGCAGCTCGGCATCCGCCGCAGCAGCGTGCTGGAGACGCAGCGGCTGGCCGCCCTGCTGCTGAAGCAGGGCGTGCAGACGATCGTGTTCGCCCGCAGCCGCGTGCGTGTCGAGATCCTGCTGACCTACCTGCAGGAGCTGGTGCGCCGCGAGTTCGGCAACAAGACGATCCGCGGCTACCGAGGCGGCTATCTGCCGAAGCTGCGCCGTGAGATCGAGCGCGGCCTGCGGAGCGGAGAGATCCGCGGCGTCGTCAGTACTAATGCGCTGGAGCTGGGCATCGACATCGGCCAGCTTCAGGCCTGTGTGCTTAACGGCTACCCTGGGACGATCGCCAGCACCTGGCAGCAGTCGGGACGGGCCGGAAGGCGTCAGGGCAGCTCCGTCACTTTCATGGTGGCCAGCAGCAATCCGCTTGACCAGTACATCATTCAGCATCCGGACTTTTTCTTCAACCGTCCCCCTGAGCGCGCGCTGATCCATCCCGACAACCTGCTGATCCTGATCGATCATATCAAGTGCGCTGCGTATGAGCTCCCCTTCGAGGAAGGCGATACGTTCGGCGGCGAGTCGCTGCGCGACATGCTGGAGTATCTAACCGAGTCCCAGGTGTTGACCCGTTCCGGGAACCGCTGGTACTGGATGGAGCAATCTTTCCCGGCGCACGGCATCTCGCTGCGTTCGGCGGCTCAGGAGAACGTCGTCATCATCGATATGACGCTGCCAGAGCATCGTGTGCTAGGCGAGGTCGACCGGTTCAGCGCTCCGACGTTGGTTCACGAAGAAGCGATTTATCTGCACGAGGGCGTGCAATATCAGGTCGAGAAGCTCGATTACCCCGAGAAGAAAGCGTACGTGCGCGAGGTCGACGTCGATTATTTCACCGATGCCAATATGGCCGTCGAGCTCAAGGTGCTGCATGTTGACAAGGAAGCGAAATTCGGCGAGCTGCTGCGCCAGTACGGCGATGTGACCGTCAATGCCAAGGCGACGATCTTCAAGAAGATCCGTCTGCGCACGCATGAGAACATCGGTTCAGGACCGATCCATCTGCCGGAGGAAGAGCTGCACACAAGCTCGTACTGGTTTGCCTTCAATGAGGAGGCGGCTGCGCGCAAGACGACCGATGAGATGCAATCCGCGCTGCTGGGGCTGGCTAATGTGCTCGTCCATATCGCACCACTCTATCTGATGTGCGATCCGCTCGATATCCGGGTCGTCCCGCAGGTCAAAGCCGTACACTCCAAGCTGCCTACTATCTTCTTCTATGACCGGTATCCCGGCGGGATCGGGCTCAGTGAGCGTCTCTACGAGGTTCATGAGGAGCTGATGGAGCAAGCGCGCGAGCTGATCGTCAATTGCACCTGTCTCAGCGGCTGTCCGGCCTGTGTCGGGCCGATCGAGGAAGTCGGGCTGCTCGGCAAGAAGCAGGCGCTGGAGCTGCTGGGCGAGGCAGGTGGCGGGCGATGAGCGGACTGCGTGAGCGGATGAACCGGCTGCTCGGAGCGGCTGCCCCGAGACAGGCGGATCCTTCGCAGGAACTCAAAGAAGCTATTGACGTGACAAGCGCGGCAAGATCTGAAGCATTGAATGAGACAGGCAATCCTGCTGACCGGAGAATGTTGCTCGTGGATACACCGGAGCCTGATGGCCGTTCCGAGTCGGAGCGTAAGGATGCTGGGGGGCTGGTAGCAAGCGACGAGGCCGCGGGACTCGAACCCGGTTGGGCAGAGCTTGGCGTCGAGGCGCTCGCCTATGAAGGCGAGAGTTTCCTGCGGCGGCGTCTGGTCTATCCGCTGCAGCACCGGCACGGCGACCAGCAGCTGTCTGAGTTGCACGATGTGGTGTCGGAGCTGGTCGCTTTTCACCCCAGCCTGCCATCGCCATCGGCGGACGAAATCCTGTTCCTGGATCTGGAGACGACCGGCCTGGGGGCAGGTACAGGCACGATCCCGTTCATGGTCGGGATCGGCTACGCGGAGAAGGAGCGGTTCGTCATCGAGCAGCTGTTCATCCGCCATCCCGCCGAGGAGCGTGCGATGCTCGGATACTTGCACGGCTGGCTGGAGAGCAGGCGCTATCTGGCAACTTACAACGGCAAGACGTTCGACTGGCCGGCGCTTACCGGACGTTATGTGATGCACGGCCACCGCGACGAGCTGCCCGTCCCGCTGCACCTGGACTTCCTGCACCCGTCGCGCAGCATCTGGCGGCATACGTTGGACTCCTGCAAGCTAAGCCGGGTCGAAGAGGCCAGGCTGGGCATCCGCCGCGAGGATGATGTGCCGGGCTCGATGGCTCCGGCACTCTACTATCAATATCTGGCTGACGGGCAGCCGCAGCCGCTGGAGGCCGTGTTCCGGCATAACGAGATCGACATGCTCTCGCTGGCCGCACTGGCGATTCGCTACGGCCGGCTGCTCGGCGGCGGACTCGGATCCGAGCTGCCGTATCCTGAGCAGCCGGAAGAGCTGCTGCGTACCGGACTGTGGCTGGAGCGGATGGGCAGGACGGAAGATGCCGAGTCGATCTATGAGCGGTTGATGGACCAAGGACACCGTCCCGGAGCATGGTGTCTGCCGCTGGCGGCAAGGGACAAGAAGATTGGAAATTGGGGCCGGGCTGTGGTATTGTGGCAGAAGGCCGCACAGGCCGCAGAAGAGGCTTCCAGCCACGTCACGGAAGCGCATATCGAGCTGGCCATGTACCACGAGCACAAGACCAAGGACCTGCCGCAGGCGCTCCACTATGCGAAGCTTGCTTTTGCCATGTCGGGCTCGCGCGGTGACGCCCGCAAAGGGCCGAAGCAGCAGGATCGGGAAGTGATCCGCAAACGCGTCGAGCGGCTGCTCACCAAAGTGGAAAGGAACAAAAAACGATGACATCCATACATTTTGCTTTTACCGGCTTCGGCAATATTGCAAAGACCCATATGACGGCGCTGCGGGCGATGCCGATTATCAAGCCGCTGCCGCTGCTGCCGGTACTGGACACGCTGGTGACCCGCCAGCCTGAGCGATACCGGGCGCAGGCCGAAGCGATCGGCTTCCGGCGCGTGACAGATTCGGCCGCCGAAGCCGCGGCCGACGAACAGGTCCATGTGCTGGATATTTGTACGCCCAACAGCCGCCACTTCGAAGATGTGACGGCTGCGCTGGACCACGGCAAGGCCATCTACTGTGAGAAACCGGTCACCGACAGCTATGAGCGCACGGCACAGCTGCTGGCAGAGACCAAGCGTCACCCCGGACTGCAGGAGCAGCTGGCGTTTACGTTCCGATATCATCCTGCCGTCATGCGCATCCGGGCCATCCTGGCAGAGGGTATTGTAGGCGATATTCTGCAATGCAGTATTTCTTACCGCAGGTCCGGCTACCTTGACCCGCAGCGGCCGATGAGCTGGCGCCTGCAGGGCGGCTTGTCCGGCGGCGGCGCGACCAGCGATCTGGCTGTGCATGCCCTGGATATGATCCGTCACTGGTTCGGAGACTACAAGGAGATCAGCGGCCATGCCCGCGCCCATGTGCGGACCCGGCCCGAGTCCGCCGGATCGGAGACCCGAGTGCCTTCCGAGGTCGATGACTGGGCCATGATGAACTACTCGACCGAATCGGGTATCAGCGGTACAGTCGAAGTGTCCCGGATCGCCCTGGGCTCAGAGGCGTTCGAGATCCGGATCGTCGGCACCCACGGCAGCATCACCGCCGATCTGGAGCGCGATCAGTCGCCGACCGTACACCTGGTCAGAGGTTCCACTCCCGTCCTGCCTGTCCCCGCTACATTGGACCTGCTGCCGGGCGATAAGGCAACAATGGGGATTGCAGTGGATACTCATTTTGCTGCTTTGCACCATTACATACAACGTTATGCCGGAGAGGACCGCTATCCGGGTCTGGCTCCAAGGCTGGCCGATGGCGGTCATGTCGAGTACTGGATCGACCGTGTGCTCCGCAACAGCGGCCAAGCCGCTGACGGAGAGGCTGAGCAATGACAGGTCCA
This sequence comes from Paenibacillus jepli, assembly GCF_047238105.1. Lineage (NCBI taxonomy): Bacteria > Bacillati > Bacillota > Bacilli > Caryophanales > Paenibacillaceae > Paenibacillus > Paenibacillus jepli. Next base: position 82,782 of record NZ_JBDFMD010000001.1, on the reverse strand, counting down.
CAGGAGCCGGTACGGCCGTCAGGGCTGCTGATCGATCTCGACGGCACCCTCTACCATGGAGGCAGAAGGATCGACGGTGCGGATGAATGGATCGCTTCGCTGGTCGCCTCTGGACTCCCACATCTGTTCGTCACCAATAATTCGACTGCCCGGCCCGATACCGTAGCTGCGCGACTGCAGGAGATGGGCATCCCGGCCGCACCCGAGCAGGTGTGCACCTCGGCGCAGGCGGCCGCATCGTATATAACGGCCGAACTTCCGGGGGCCTCGGTGTTCATCATCGGCGAGAGCGGTCTGCATGAAGCTGTAGCCGAAGCCGGTCTGCGCATCGTCGCTACCGGTGCCGATGTCGTACTGCAAGGTCTCGACCGCGAGCTCAGCTATGAGCGGCTGACTGGCGCTGTCCGGATGATCCACGCAGGTGCCCGCTATGTGCTGACCAATCCGGATCTGCTGCTGCCCATGGAAGACGGCGTCATCCCGGGGTCTGGTTCGATCTCCGCGCTGCTGCAAGCCGCCGGCGGTGTAGAGCCGGTCGTCATCGGCAAGCCTTCCCGGATCCTCGTCCAGTATGCGCTGGACCGGATGGGTCTGACGGCCGAGCAGACGTGGATGATTGGCGACAATATGCTGACGGACATTGCGGCTGGCGCTGTAGCTGGCTGTCCGACAGCACTGGTCCTGACGGGGATTACGACCCGGGACAACCTGGAGTCATATGTCGCCCGGGCGGGTGTCCGGCCCGACCTCATATTTGACAACCTTCACGAGCTGCAGACGTATATTTCGTCCAGGCTCGGGACATAAGAGAAGCTAACGACGAGGACAGGAAGGAAGATGAACAATGCCGGAATGGCCGGAAATGGAACGATACCGCACCTTGCTCGGAGAACGAATCGCCGGAGCTCGGCTGCAGGATGTGGAGGTGACGCGCGAGAAGTCGGTCAATATGCCGGTCGATCAATTCAAGGCGGAGCTGATCGGCAGATCCGTATGGTTCATCGAACGCAGGGGCAAGCATCTGATCTTCCACTTGGACAACGGTAAACGGCTGCTGCTGCATCTCATGCTGGGCGGCTGGATGTTCTACGGCAGCGAAGAAGAGAAGCCGGACCGTACCGTTCAGATTACGCTGACTTTCCCGCAGGGCAACCTGTACTTCATCGGTCTGAGGCTGGGGTACCTGCATCTGCTATCGGTTAAGGAGCTCGATGAGCGTCTCAAGGATCTGGGGCCCGAGCCATTCGATAGTCGGCTGACCGAGGCGCGCTTCCGCGAGCTCTTCAAAGGCAAGCGCGGCGTGCTCAAGAGCGCGCTTGTCGACCAGAAAGTGATCGCCGGCATCGGCAACTGTTATGCTGACGAGATCGCTTTTGCCGCCGGCGTGCGGCCGGGGACACGGATCCCCGCGCTCTCCGATGAGTCGTGGAGCCGTCTGTACGCCAGCATGCATGCCAAGCTGCAGCAGGCGACATCGCTAGGCGGCTATATGGAAGAGCCGTTCACGGCGGATGACCTGCTCACAGGCGGCTACAACGACCACTGCCAGGTCTACGACCGCGGCGGCGAGCCGTGCCTGCGCTGCGGCAGCGAGATCGTCCGCGAAGAGATCAATTCGCGCAAGGTGTTCTACTGTTCCAACTGCCAGCAGGAGGGATAGCAGATGATCTACCCGGGGTGTCATGTCAGCATCGGCAAAGGATATTATGAAGCGGCGAGGTCTGCGGACAAACAGGGGGCGAGAGCGTTTCAATACTTCCCCAAAAACCCGCGCAGCCTGGCCGTCAAATCGTTCGACGCGGCCGATGGCCAGCGGTGCGCCCGGTACTGCCGGGAGCATGGGATGTTGTCCATCGCTCATTCTTCCTATCCGGCCAATCTGGCAGCAAGCGACCCGGATCAGGCCCGGCGGGTTGCGACATCATTGCGTAACGATCTGGAGATCGCAGAGGCCTGCGGCTCTCTGGGCGTCGTCGTCCACTTCGGCATTTACAAAGGCGATGATCCGCTTCAAGGTTACCGCAACATTATTACTGCGCTGGACCGCACCCTGGAGGGCTGGAGCGGAGAGGCAAGGCTGCTCATCGAGAATCAGTCCGGAGAACATGCGAGGATGGGGATGACGGTAGAGGAGCTCTCCCAGGTTCGCAGGCTGGCCCGCTATCCCGAGCGCATCGGTTACTGCCTTGATACCTGCCATCTTTATGCCAGCGGTGAATGGGACGGGCAGAATGAGGTTAGCTGGCTGCAGCGGGCGCAGGAGAGCGGCGTACTGGCAGAGCTGGCAGCGGTCCATCTCAATGATTCGCTCTATCCCAGCGGTTCCTATAAGGATCGTCACGCCAAGCCGGGAGAAGGTCATATCGGACGGGATGCGCTGCGCAGACTGGTCACCTCTGAGGGATTGCGCACACTGCCGCTCGTCCTGGAGACGCCCAAGGATGCAGACGGCACCCACCGCAAGCAGTTGGATCTGGTGCGGAGCTGGCTGCAGTAGATGTTTCAACAACCTCGCACAGAAAGTGGGGATACATGATGATACATGTCTATTTGGATGATTACCGCCAGACGCCGGAGGGGTTCGTAGCTGCGCCGGATGCCGCATCCTGTATCGCGCTCATCGACGGGCACGATATCGACGTCTTGTCGCTGGACTACGACCTTGGCTGGGGGCAGCCGACAGGACTTGAGGTTGTCGCGCATCTGGTGGAGAGTGGACGCTATCCTCAGGAAATCTATCTGCATACGTCCTCCCCCTCGGGTCGGGACCGGATGCACCATCTGCTGGCACAGCATGCGCCGAGCCATGTCCGGATTCATAACCGTTCGATGCCGGATGAGGTGCTGGCCTCGATCGCCGAGCGTTCGCGGAGCTGATCGGGCGATGTCGAGTTCACTTCTCACAGAAACAGCATCGTGATCAAAAGCGGACTTTTTGAACATCCTCCTAATAAATTCAAGTTCAAAAAGTTCGGTTTTCAGCACCGAGAAGGTTGAAGGCAGGAGGAAATGAGGAGCGGAGCGTAGTGGAGACTACGTGAGCACCGGAAGTTAGGACTGCATTCAAGATTCGATGTCGAGTTCACTTCTCACAGAAACAGCATCGTGATCAAAAGCGGACTTTTTGAACATCCTCTACTACGAAATAGACCGGGAGAGAGCGTAATGATACGACTACAGCAACTAACACTGCAGCGTGAAGAAAGGACCATCCTGAGCGGCGTGAGCCTGGAGATGAAGTCCGGGGAACACTGGGTCATCCTGGGCAAGAACGGCTCAGGCAAAACGACGCTGCTGGAGATGATGACCGGTTATATGTTCCCAACCAGCGGTACGGTGGACGTGCTGGGCAACCGGTACGGGCAATGCGATGTGCGAGAGGTGCGCAAGCGGATCGGCTATATCAGTCAATCGCTGATCGAGAAGCTGACGCTGGCCGACACCGTCTGGGAGGTCGTCGCTACCGGCGCCTTTGCGTTCCTGCGGTTCTACCAGACCATCCCCGAGCAGATCAAACGTCAGTCGCTTGATCTGCTGGAGTCGATGGGGGTCGGCCGGCTCGCTTATCAGCCGCTCGGTACGATCTCGCAAGGCGAGCGCAAGAAGGTGCTGCTGGCACGCGCCCTCATGGGCAAGCCGGAGCTGCTCGTACTGGACGAGCCATGTGCCGGTCTGGATCTGTACGAGCGCGAGAAGTTTCTCACAGAGCTGAACCGCCTGAGCGGGGACAAGCTGATGGCGATCTATGTAACCCACCATATCGAGGAGATCACGCCGCTATTCACCCATGTCGCGCTGATCCACGACGGCAAGGTGGCTGCGAGCGGCCCAAAGGCCGAGGTGCTGACAGATGAAGTGCTGAGCGCGGCGTATGATCTGCCAATCGAAGTGGATTGGGCCCACGGCAGGCCGTGGATCCGTGTCGCCGAGCAGAGGTCGCAGCTGTGAGCCGGTGGATCGGCACGGCCAATCGCGGTTTTGCTGCTTACGCGATGGAGGAGCTGCGCCGTCTGTTCCCTCAGGTCCGGTTCACTCAGCTGGCGGCTGGAGAAGTGTTCCTGATGGAGATCCCGGGTTCGCGCGAAGAGGTCCAGGAGGCGCTGCTTGCTTCCGAACCGATCTTTCTGAGGCATGTCCAGCCTGTCGACCGCGAGCTGCCGCTGAGCGGCAATGCAGACGATCTGGATGAGCTCAGCCATATCGTCCGGCTCGCCGAGCCCCTGTTCGAGGGCAAACGGACGGCCGTCCATGTGAGGCGAGCAAGCGGGACGCCCTTCCCTTATTCAGCCGCCGATACCAAGGCGCTCGTCGATGCTGTCCTGCTGGAGCTGGACAGCGAGCCGTCGCTGCAGGAGCCGGATATCATCCTCTCGCTGTACGCTGCGGCGGACCGGCTCCTGATCGGCTGGGGGACGCCGACCGAGCTGTTGTCCGACTGGCCGGGAGGCGCTGTCCGGTTCCAGAAGGAAGAGGGACAGATCTCCCGAGCCAAGTTCAAATTATTGGAGGCGGAGCGCGCCTTTGGGTTGTCGTATGCAGACTACCGGACAGCGGTCGATATCGGCGCCGCACCCGGCGGCTGGACATCGCTGCTGCTGGAGCGCGGGCTTGCGGTGACAGCGATCGATCCGGCTGATCTTCATCCTTCGCTGCAGGCCTATCCGCGTCTGACCTATCTCAAGAAGAACGCCTCCGAAGCCAAGCTGCCTCCGCGCAGCTTTGAGCTGCTCGTATGCGATATGAGCTGGAGTCCGATGCAGATGTGCCGGCTGGTGCTGGACCAGCAAGAGGCGCTTGTCCCGGGAGCGGCAGCGATCATCACCGTCAAGCTGATGCACCGGAAGCCGTTGCAGACGATTCGTGAGGTCATGGAGCGGCTGCAGACCGCCTTTCATGTCCGCAAGGCCAAACAATTATTTCACAATCGTGATGAAATTACGTTATACTTGAAGTACAAACTTTAACGACGGGAAAGCATCCCGATGATTCGCCGCTGGCGAATGGTCGGGGTGCTTTTTTTGTTGTACTGGAGGAGGAGTCAACGATGGAAGACAAGGTGCAGCAACATCAACAAGTGGGGAGCGGCGGTGCTCAGGCAGGAGAACCGATGCTGTCTTGCGGATCTGGAGCGGCAGAGGCTCTGCTCGTCCCGGGCACCCGCATCGCGGATCGGTACCGGATCCTGAGTCTGCTCGGCAGGGGCGGGATGGGGGCCGTCTACGCAGCGGAGGACGAGCGCTTGGATGGCAAGCTGTGCGCTCTCAAGCTCACCCGCTCCCCGCTAGCTGATTGGGAGGTGCAGCAAGCGGAGGCGAAGCATCTGGTGCGGCTAAGCCACCCCAATCTGCCGGCAATCACGGATTACTATCCGCCAGGCAGCAGCGGCTGCTCCGTCCTCGTCATGGACTATATCGAGGGGGAGACCCTTGCGGCATGGCGGGTGCAGCGCAGCAGCGGACCATCCAGCGGTGAGCTGATGCCGATCATTTTGCAGCTCTGCGATGCGCTTTGCTATCTGCACAGTCAGCGTCCGCCCATCATCCATCGCGACCTGAAGCCGGCCAACGTCATGATCAGTCGGAACGGTCATGTCAAGCTGATCGATCTTGGCATCGCCAGAAGCTACAAGACCGGCCAGCTGCAGGATACGATGCTGCTCGGCACCCCCGGCTTCGCAGCGCCCGAACAGTCCGGGACGGCGCAGAGCGATGTCCGTTCCGACGTCTACGGTCTCGGCGCCCTGATCTATTATCTCGCTGCAGGCGCAATGTACGGCGTCTCCTCTGCGGACAGCTCCGATCCGATAGCCAGGCTGCCGATGCCCGAGCGCTTCCAAGGCATCCTGAGCCGGATGCTGGAGCCCTATCCGGAGCGGCGCTATGCCTCGATGGAGCAGGTTAGGGAAGCCTGGCGGAGCTGTGACGGCGCCGGTGCCGGACATGACAGCCGGAGTCCGGCTTCAACCGCACGGCCGAGCGGTAGGGCAGATGGCGCGATAGCAGCCGTCCCGACCTTCGGACCCTCCGTCAGCCGCAGTATCGCTGTTGCTTCTGTGGCCTCCGGGGCGGGATCGACTTTTCTGACATTGACCCTCGCCAGACTCTTGGCCGCCGATGGCGTCGATTGTGCAGCGGTCGAAGGCGCAGGTCCTGTGCCGGAGTGGCACGGACTGCTGCATCTGGATGGGCGGAGCGGCGCCAGGCTGCAGTCCGGGAGTCTGCCTGAGCAGCGGTATGCACACTGGCGGGAAGGCTCGCTGAGCTGGTATGCCCTGTGTGCTGCCGCCGGCAGCCAGCAGACGCCCATCGGCGGGCAACGGTTCGCACTGATGCTGAGCGGGATCCGCGCGCCGCTGCTGCTGTTCGATCTGTCGGAGGTATGGAGCCCCGGTGAGCGGGCGGACCTCGCAGCAGAAGCCGACCTATGCCTGGTCGCCGCAGACCCGTGGCCGGCCAAGTGGCCGGCAGACCGGATCGCCGCAGTGCGGCGGTTGTTCGAACGCCGCGGGAGCGCAGGCAGACCAACGATGATGATCGCCAATAAGGATCTGCCGTTCGCGGGCCGCGATGAGTGGCTGGGGATGCTGCCTGTGCCGCCAGTCACGGCTGTCCCCCAATTGCCCGTGCAGGAATGGGCCGACTGTCTCTGGCGCGGCCGCTGGGCCACTGACGACCGCCGTTGGCGATCCCGTCTGCGCGCAGCGCTTCAGCCAGTACTGGCCGCAGCCGCAAGTTTTGCGTCTGAGCGAGCCGAAATCTGACATGAAGCGCATGGATATAGCTGGCTGCACCGGCAAGATCCGGACAACAGCCTCCCTCAGGAAGGACGGCTGGAAGACGCCTGACTTGCTTTTCGGGACGTGGTTCATTATCATAAAAATCATGCAGAAGCATTCCAACGCCTTATCTAAGGGATGTTCTCCATAATTTTTGGACCTCAACCGGGGTCTTGTGAAATCAGGTGATCATACACATGGAACAACAGGAACGTATTCTTGTTATAGAAGATGAAGACAGCATCGCCCGCATCCTGGAGCTCGAGCTGGAGCACGAAGGCTACACCGCCGGACGAGCCGAAGACGGACGCAAGGGGCTGGAGATGGCCATGTCCGGCGAATGGGATTTGCTGCTGCTGGATGTCATGCTGCCCGAGCTCAACGGGATCGAGGTGCTGCGCCGTTTGCGCAATGCAGGCAACCCGATACCGATTATCCTCCTCACTGCAAGAGATACTGTGCCAGATAAAGTCAGCGGCTTCGAGCATGGAGCCAATGACTACATCACCAAGCCGTTCGCGATGGAAGAGCTGCTGGCCCGTGTCCGCAACCTGCTGCGGATCTTCCATCAGCAAAACAAGGAAAATGAAGGCGCAGACCTGATCCGCGTCGCCGATCTGTCGATCGAGCTGCGCACGCGCAAGGTTTTCCGCAAGGAACTGGCAATCGATCTGACACCGCGCGAGTTCGAGCTGCTGGTCTTCCTGGCAGAGAACAAGAACCAGGAGAAATCCAGAGAGGAGATCCTCTCCGAGGTATGGGGCTACGATTTTATCGGCGAGACCAATCTGGTCGATGTCTATATCCGGTACCTGCGTCAGAAGATTGACAAGGGCTTCCGTTACAAGCTCATCCATACCGTTCGCGGAGTGGGGTATGTGCTGAAGGAGCCCGAATGATGACGCTTCGCAGGAGATTTACATTATTCACTATCTTTTGGTTAATTTTCATCCTTATTTTATTCAACATTTTCGTCTATTTCTTCGTCATAAAGATAACGACCCGCAGCGAGCAGACCGTCCTCGACAATAAGGTCAATCTGATGCTGGAGAACAAGCGCATGCAGGAGCCGGGCAACCTGGACGACCCCGACCTGCTCACCGAGTTCTACAACGTCAATGAGATGATCCGGATCATCACTCCCAATGGTCAGGTCATCAATCAGATCGGCTCTGACGAGGAGCTGCTCACGCTGCCGACGGATTATCGCCTGACTCATAATACGGGGATCAATTCCTATGCCGGTAAACGCGTGCTGTACCAGAAGGAGCCGATCTATGACGAGATGAAGGTCGTGGCGATGCTGGAGATCGTCCGCAAGCTCAATGTGCTGGACAGCTACCTGCAGATACTGGTCGCGGCTCTGGCCGTCACGAGCATGGGGGCTGTGCTGTTCGCCATCTTCGGTACATTCTGGTTCACCTCGCGGCTGACGGCCCCGATCCAGCATATGGTCCAGACGATGCGTGAGATCGACAGGAGCGGCAAGCTCAGGCAGATCGACCTTGGCGGCAGGGAAGAGTCTGCGGAGCTGCAGCAGCTGGTTCGCGCATTCAACCAGATGATCGACCGGCTGGACCGCACCTTCGAGAAGCAGAAGCGCTTCGTCGCTGACGCTTCTCACGAGCTCAAGACGCCGCTGACGGTCATTAGCAGCTACGCCAATATGCTCAAGCGCTGGGGGCGCGATGACGAGAAGGTGCGCGACGAGGCGGTGCTGGCGATCTCCAATGAAGCGATCCGGCTGCAGAACCTGACCAAGTCGATGCTGATGCTGGCCGAAGCGGAACAGGAAGACTGGCTCAAGCTGGAGCGCTTCGACATCGTCAAGATGATCGATGAGCTGGCCCGGATGATGCATACGACATTCCACCGGACGATCCGTGTACATGCAGAGCCGGTCGGGGGCATGATGTATGCCGACAAGGACAAGATCAGGCAGCTGCTGGTCATCTTGCTCGACAACGCGATCAAATACAGCAAGGAGTCGATCGATATCCATATCGCGACGACCAAGAATGCGATCCGGATCGACGTCGAAGACAAAGGCATCGGCATCCCGGAGCAGGAGATTCCTCACCTGTTTGAACGTTTCTACCGCGTCGACGGAGCACGAGCACGCACGACGGGCGGCGTCGGGCTTGGCCTATCGATTGCCAAACGGATCGTCGAGCTGCACGACGGCATGATCGATGTGTTCAGCAAACCGAACCAAGGTACGGCGATTGCGCTTCAGTTCCCCAAAAAAACCATTGACCGGGCCTAGCAGCCGGTCAATGGCAGGGGGAAGGCTGAGACAATCAGCCATATACTATATCCGGTCTTCAACACCGAGAAGGTTGATCAAAAGCGAACCTTAACGAATGACGCGGCGGGCGGTGACGTAGTTTTTCTTCCAGTGGCTGGAGTTCAGGCTGGAGTAACGAACGCCGCCGGCGCCGTACGTATGAAGGATCCTGCTGGCGCCTGCATAGACGGCGACGTGTCCGATGCGCTTGCTGCCGACTTTAAAGAAGACCAGATCGCCTTTCTTCAGGTTGCTTTTGCTGACAAAGGACCCCTTTTGGGCCTGAGCAGCAGACGTTCGAGGCAGCGAGATGCCGTTTTTCTTGAAAATATATTGAGTGAATGAGGAGCAGTCGAAGGCATAGGTTACGCCTGCCGGTGCGCCGAAACGATATTTGACTCCTAAGTACTTATTGCCGGTACTGATAACCCGGTCTGCCTTTGTCGAGGCTTGAGCCGTATTCGTCTGGCCGAGGCCGAAGGCGGTGAAGCTGATGGTTGCGCACAGTGTAACACTGATGACTCGTTTGATAAGTGTTCTGGTTGTCTGCACTGCATGATCCCTCCGTTATGAAAGTGTTGGCTTGATATCATGGTGTTCGATAGGCATTCGCCCATCCACCATGTCCTGTCAAAAACTATAACAGATATCATCTTTCCTAAAACTTAACAAAGAGAGATGAGCCCTAGTCCTGCGTACGTTCGGGCAGGGTTTATTAGATATGCATGAGAATTTTCTAATCTGCGGGAAGGGGTGTTTCAATTATGAAATATCGGGTTGCGGCCGTACAATACCATCTGCAGGACATCACGGTTTGGGACGAGTTTGCCGAGCAAGTGACCCATTACGTGAAGAATGCAACGGAATATGGGGTTCAGTTTCTGCTGTTCCCTGAATTTATGACTACACAGCTCCTCTCGATTGGCGATGAGCACGGCAGGCCGCTGCCGATCACGGGTCTGCCGGCTTTTACATCCGCTTACGAAGCGCTGTTCCGCAAGCTGGCGTCTGCGTACAATCTTTACATTGCTGCAGGGACGCATATCATCGAGGTGGGAGGGAAACTGCGGAATACCGCGCACCTTTTCCATCCGGATGGTCGTATCGACCGCCAGTCGAAGCTGCATCTAACTCCTACGGAAGTGGAGGAATGGCAGATGTCGCCAGGTGAGGGGCTTGAAGTGTTCGATACGCCTTTTGGGACGATCGCTCTGCTCACCTGTTATGACATCGAATTCCCTGAGATTGTCAGAATGGCCAGAGCCAAAGGGGCAGATGTCATCTTCTGTCCATCCTGCACCGATGATCGGCATGGATTCTATCGTGTCCGGTACTGCTGTCATGCCAGGGCCGTCGAAAACCAGGTCTACATCGTGACGACCGGTACGGTCGGCGCCTTGCGTCGTGTAGACTTCATGCGGGCCAATGTCGGGCAGGCTGCGATCATCACGCCCAATGATATTCCGTTTCCGCCGGCCGGCATAATGGCCCAGGGCGAATTGAACAATGATATGCTAGTAGTGGCTGATCTCGACCTGGCACTGCTCGAGGACGTCCGCAAAAGCGGGTCTGTGACAACATGGCGGGATCGCAGAACCGACCTCTATACGGATTTTAATTGACCTTGCTGCGAGCTGGCCAGACTTACAAGAGACAGGAGGCAAGTGACTGATGCACAAGGAACTGCTGCTTTTCAATGAAGGACGTTCACTGCCGGTCACGATTCGCAACTATGGCATGGAGGACACCGAGCAAATGATCGATATCCAGCGCCGCAGCTTTCCGCCGCCATTTCCCGAGGAGTTGTGGTGGAAGCCGGAGCAGCTGCAGGAGCATGTGTCCCGCTTCCCGGAGGGAGCGCTCTGTGCGGAGGTGGACGGCGTGCTGATCGGCTCTATGACCGGTCTGCTCGTGTCAGATCGGGCACTGGAAGGTTCGCACGCCTGGGCGGCAATCACTGACAACGGTTATATCCGCACGCATGATCCGGCCGGCAAGACGCTGTACGTCGTCGATATTTGTGTCGACCCGGGGTATAGAGGCGCCGGGATCGGCCATTGGCTCATGCAGTCGTTGTATGAAACCACGGTTCACCTGGGATTGGACAGGTTGCTGGGAGGGGGGCGGATGCCGGGGTATCACAAGTATGCAGGCGAGATGAGCGCAGAGCAGTATCTTGAGCAGGTGAAGACTGGCAAGCTGCGCGATCCGGTCATCAGTTTCCTGTTGCGTTGCGGACGTCTTCCGGTCGGAGTCGCTGCAGACTATCTTGAAGATGAGGAATCCTGCAATTACGCTGCGTTGATGGAATGGCGCAATCCCTTTAAACATGCTACATAATGCACTTGATTAGCCTGATTAATTATTAATGACGATAAATAATTTGAGGAGGCAGACACCGCTATGGAGTTTTATCGAATTCAATTCATTGAGGACCCGAGATTTACCCAGATGTACAAGCTGATGCAGGAGGTGTTTCCTCCGGAAGAGGTGCTGGCCTTCGATCTGTGGAAAGAACCGCTGCTCGATGAGAGCATCCATGTTTATGTTGCCATCGCAGACGACAACGTTGTAGGGGCTACGGAATACCGCTATTATGCCGACTTTCGAGTGGCGATGACCGACTTTACGATCGTCGGCCAGCCCGGTCTTGGCGTCGGGCGTTTCCTGATGAAGCAGCGTGAGCGAGACATCCGGCGTCTCGCGGAAGCATCGGGTACCGAACCGATCGGCATGTTCGCCGAAATCTATGACCCGTATCAGACGATGCATGATTTCGGCGGCGTGACGCCGATGAATCCGTATGTACGGCGCGAGGTGCTGTCTCATATCGGATACCGCCGTCTGGACTTCCCTTACGTTCATCCTTCCTGGGATCATGAAGGCCAAGCGGTCAGCGGTCTGGATCTGTGCTTCCTGTCCGCAGACGACGGACTGAGCGAATTGCCTTCATCGCTGATTCATGCGTTCCTCTCCCGTTATTACAGCGCGCTGCCTAACAAGCCTGAGGCCTGGCAGACGATGATGGACGATCTGACGCAGCAGCCGTCAGTGAAGCTCCTTCCATTGTAGGGGGACGGCAGTGACCAGATTGACATTTCTCGGCACCTCCGATGCGATGGGGGTGCCGCGCATCTATTGTGAGTGCAGCGTATGCCAGGAGGCCAGGTCGACCGGTTTGAACCGGCGGCTCAGATCATCGGTACTGGTGGAGGATGAGGCGATTGGCAGAACAGTCATCGACTGCGGACCGGATTGGGGAAGACAGATGGCTGCCGCCGGGCTCCGGGGTATGGACCGTCTGCTGTTGACGCATGCGCATTTTGACCACTGCGGCGGGCTGCCGGAGTGGGCGGACGCCTGTCGTTGGACCGGGATCAGAGGTGAGGCTTATGCACCTACAGTCGTAATCGACGAGGTGCTGCAGCGATTCCCCTGGCTGGATAGGCAGATCGACTTCCATAGAATCGACGGCGGGTTGACGATGGGTGGCTGGGAGATCGCCGCCTGGCGGGTGAATCACGGCAAGAACGGCTATGCTTACGCCTTCCGGTTCGATCACCGCTCCAGCGGCTACGCCTGGGCTTACTGTCCGGATGCGATCGCACTCTCAGCTGAGGAGCTTGCGCCGCTGCAGCAGTTGGATCTGATGGTGCTGGGCACAAGCTTCTTCCAGGAGCCCTATCCTTTCGATACCCGGTCGGTCTACGATGTCATGGAAGGGCTGGAGCTGGTCAGGCAGCTGCGCCCCGAGAGAACAGTATTCACTCATCTGTCCCACGACATCGATCTTGCAGTTCGGGCACAGGAGCTGCCAGGTGATTGCTGCTTTGCTGCCACAGGCATGCAGATCGAGCTTGGCAAGCGTAGCGCTCCGCAATCGCGATCGTGAGCAGATATCCAGGGATTCCCAAGCCATAGCTTATGCTTACATTCACCTGACCACTAGGCTTGACCTTGACCCTGGGTCAGGGTTTAGGCTGAGGTAGAAAGGGAGGATGTGACGATGAATCATCATAAAACGATCTATCGGTCGCAGGCTGAGCAATATGAGGAGCTGGTGTCCAGACAACCGGATCTGGATCTGGAGTTGGCGGAGATTCGTCCTGCCGACGGGCTGGATGTGGTGGATCTGGGGGCAGGTACGGGCCGTCTGAGCCGGTATCTGGCCTCCGGGTCGGCGAGTTACATTGCTACCGATCTGTCGCAGTCGATGCTGGACGTGCTGGCAGCCAAAGCGGCTGCCGGGGGCTACGGTCAGCGTATCAGGACGGTGGTGGCTGACCACCGAGAGCTGCCCCTGCCGGATGCATCAGCCGATCTGGTCGTCTCCGGCTGGAGTATCGGCTACATCGCCAGCAGCAAGGAGCCGTCGTGGGAGGCGGGCCTTGAGACTGTCATGGCGCAGCTGCGGCGGATCCTGCGCCCCGACGGCACTGTAGTGATCCTGGAGACGCTTGGAACGGGGGTTGACGAACCGGTACGGCTGGACTTTTTGGCACCCTATTTCGAGCGACTAGAGCGCCGATACGGTTTTGCGCACCGGACGGTGCGGATGGATTATCCGTTCCCAAGTGTGGAGGAGGCAGCCCGAGTATGCGGCTTTTTCTTCGGGGACTGGTTGGCTGAGCGGATATGCAGCCGCGGCTGGTCGGTCGTCCCTGAGCATTGCGGCATTTGGTGGAAGCACGACTTTGGGCAGTTGGGGTAGAGATGGTTGAAGTGGATGAAATCGGCTCCGGAGCTGCAAGTCTAATTTCTAGGTCTGCAGCGATCTGAAGGATGAGTTTCGGTGCTGCAAGTCTAATTTCTAGATCTACAGCCGAGTGGATGACTATTTTTAGAAACTATAGATCTAATTTTTAGATCTCCAATTGGGTTAGTGGCGAATTTTGGAGTCGCAAGTCTATTTTTTAGATCTAAACCTGGGTAAATGTCGGTTTATAGAGCTGTAAGTATAAGTTTTATAATTGGCTGGCGATTTCGCCGATTTCGCCACAGTAGCGGTAGAAAAGGTCGCTGAAATTTTCCAAAAAAACCAAGCTCGCTGCCGGAGCTTGGTTTTTTGGGTACTCTATCAGCCCTCGCCGAGAGTACTCCCACTTCTTCAAATGGAGCCGCCAACAATAGGCGCAAAGTAATCCCAAACGCGGCTGCAAAGCACACGAATGGGATAGAGGGGCCCACTGGTAACCAGTCCGTCAACGTGTCAACTCCCCGGAGGTTAAGCATCCTGCGAACGTCAGGTTGAAACCTCCGAAACCCACACTTCAGTCGAAGCGCCCCCTTTGGCAAGTGGTGGGAGTATTCATAAATCCGTTCCCTGCTCATCAGGCTCCGCTTCTTGCGGTGACTCCTCTTGCATGCGGAAGGACAGCCACCGCGACACCGTCACTGCGCTCTGGTGCGAGGCGTGCCGGACGGAGAAACTGGCCATCGCGCTGCCTGAAGCCAGCGCCAATGTGAGATGCGCCAGCGAACGCCTCCGTTGGAAATAGCTCTGGGAGACTCGATGCCACTGCACACGCCGTCTGGGGATCAGCCCCTGATGTTTATTAAATCCTCCGTACTGAATCGAGATCTGCTCACCTTCCAGCGACCAGGCGGCCTGCTGGAAGGACATGACACACCACAGACAAGCAACGACAGGAACAATCAGCGAAAACCAGCCATAGGGCTCCGGTATCCAGACGATAGCCGGTACGCAGAGCAAGAGGGTGATCGTCACCGGCAGCAGAAGGTAGTGTCTGAGCGCCTTGCGCTCCAGATGCTCCCAAGCGGCAGGGACGGTGAACTGCGGCGCGAACTCCTCCAGGAACCCTTGCAGCTCTCGCTTGCGAATGAAAGGGAAGAGCAGCGCAGACTGCCCCTCTTTGCCGGCATAGCCCGCCGTTACGATGTGTATGGTCACCCACCCGAAGGGACGCCGCAATAGCGGTTCGATCAGATGCACAGCCTGGATCCGACGCAGCGGCACCGTGATCTGGTTGCGTTCAAGCAGTCCGCGTTCGATGACCAGCCTGTCGCCTTGCAGCTTCAGAGTGAATCGATATTCCTTGATGAAGGAGCCGATGAAAGCAAGCAGCCAGGCGAATGCCAGCAGCAATATGACGATGAGAACGACCCACTGCGAGTCGTACCACTGCGAGACGAAGCCCCATACATCAAATGTCGCCTCCAGCCAGTTGCTGAGCTGCGAAAAAGCTGCAACGGCTACCGCGGACGACGCCGATCTTGCCCGAGGTAGCGCTGTACATCGCCAGATCTGCGATGCTTAGTCTGCGCGTTGCGAGCGTGCGGGAGGTATGGGCTGCCGCTTCAGTCCCGGCGGCCGGCGAGCTTGCCGTGCTTGCAGCATTTGAGCTGTCATCCGGCACTGTGTTCACTGTGCTGCTGCGTTCTTCATCGGTCATGCCCAGACCGCGGCTGATGCGCAGCCCCTCCCCAGCAGAGATTCCGTTCAACACCGCTTCGGGCTTCTTGCCGCCTGCCGTCTCCACCTGCAGTTTCTTCAAACCGAATAATCGGTGCAGTACGCCAGCAGACGTATCCACGGACTGGACCCGCTCGCGGCCGATCCAGAGCTTCTTCCTGACGAAGACGCCATGCTCCACACGCAGGCCGCCCGGCTCGATGGCGTAAGTGTACCGCAGCCAGGTGAGCCAACTGATGAGCACCAGCAGAACCAGGAATAGCGCCACCCCGCCGAACAGCCAGAGATAATTGACATTTTCGCGCAAGATCGTGGTCAGGAAGAACACAATCAAGGGATAGAGCAGATCTTTGATCGTCTTCCCGATAAAAAATATGACCGACAGCGGATGCAGACGTTGCATGTCATCAGATTTCTTCATCAGATAACCTCGCCAGGTTTGCGATTTGCCGCCGCACCCGCTCCGCGGATGCTTCGCTCAGCGCCGGGATCTCATGGCTGCCGGCGGCGGTAGAGAAGGTGACCGTGGCAAGCCCGTATTTCCGCAGGATCGGTCCTTGATTGGTGTCCACATGCTGCACGCGGATCATCGGGATCAGCGTCCGGTGACGGATGATGATGCCATATTGCAGCTGGATTTCCTCCTCCAGGATCTCGTAACGCCATTGTCTGTACTTGAGCTTGGGCCAGATGAAGATCTCCAGCGTCGATTGGACCAGAGCCAGGAGCGTCACCGTGATGGCGATCCACACCGGCCAATTGAAGCGCACACTCAGGAAAATAACAACGGCAACGATTGCAGCATAGAACGCAGCGGATATCCATCCCGAGAGTGTCCATGCCTTGAGCGCGCTGGCATCGATTCGTCTTTGCGGTTCGTTGTACATCTAATATTCCTTCCTTCCTGGTGACAGTCTGCAACTCGTCAGTTCTCCTACTATAGCATATTCGCACATGGGCTGACACGACGCCTTGCGTTGCACGAGCGTCAAGACGAATGGCTATAACATACGTTTCACAACGGCCGTCGTTTCATCCAAACAGTCAGCGTTGCAGCGATAAGGGCTGCAGTTGACTTTCCCGGTCGTCTGACCTAAAATAGAAGCATCAAGCCACAAAGGGGAAATTTTGATGCGGGTAGCTGTTCTTAACTCCTAATGGAATAAGAGTCGGTAAGTGATTGCTCCCAATCGTCTTGTCTGGACTAGGCAGGTCTGATTGCGTGTGTATGCTTGCGATGACTCATCCAAGAGTTAAGAACATGAAGATACCGCCTGTGCGTTCCCGGCAGCGGATCACCGTGCTCTTCAGCACGGTGATTTGTTTTTCGGCCGGATCTGACAGGGACGGGACGTTCATCGTTCTGTCCCTGTTTTTTTGTGCGTTTACACCTGCACACATCAAAAACCCCCTTGGAGGCTGAGCAAATATGATGCAACCAAACATACAAGACCAAACCTTTTTGAAACTGGAATATAACACGGTACTGGAGCTGCTCGCTGCAGAGGCAGTATCGCCTGCGGGAGGAGAGCGTGCGAGAGCACTACGCCCATCCTCGGACATCAGACGGGTACGAGCGCTGCTCGAGGAAACGGAAGAGGCCTGCCGGCTGGTGAACAGCGGTGCGAGTGTGCCATTGTCAGCTATGGAAGGGATCGATGCTGTGCTGACCCTCCTGGGCAAAGGAGTGATCTATGCCAAACAGGAGATGGAACAACTGTCCGCCTGGCTGCAAGCGATCAGGCAGATGAAGCGGTATATGTCCGCCAAAACTTCGCTGGTGCCGCGGATCAGCAGCTATGCCGAATCGATGGAGGAGTGCGCTGCACTCCGCGAAGCGCTGGAGCGCAGCATCCGATACGGTGAGATCACAGATGAAGCAAGTCCCGAGCTAGGCCGGATCCGCCGGCAGCTGCGAACGGTCGAGGAACAGATCAGGAAGCGGATCGATCAGGCGATGCATAAGCACCGCGACGCCCTGCAGGAGACTGTCGTGAGCCAGCGCGGCGGCCGGTATGTATTGGCCGTGAAGCGTGGCGCGCGCAAACAGGTGAAAGGAACGGTGCTGGACGAATCAGCGAGCGGACAGACGCTGTTCGTGGAACCGCAGGAGGTGGCTGCCGCCCAGGCAGAGCGGGATGCCTGGCGTGCGGAGGAGGCTCGCGAGGAGACGCGAGTACTGGCTCAGCTCTCTGCATTGGCGGAAGAGCATAAACGCGAGCTGGAGCAAAATGCGGATGCAATGGCAGCCTTCGATTTCATATTTGCCCGCGGCAAGCTGGCTGCGCTGCAGCAAGGACAGGTCGTTAAAGTGACAGAGCAGCCGACCATCCGTCTGCGCGCGGCACGTCATCCGCTGCTTGGGACCAAGGCAGTGCCGCTAGATGTGGACCTGGAGGGGGATATGCGGCAGCTGATCATCACCGGTCCCAACACCGGCGGCAAGACGATCGCGCTGAAGACGATCGGGCTGACAGTGCTGATGGTTCAGTCCGGACTGCTGGTCCCGGCCGACCCGCAGAGCGAGCTGGGGATCTTCGATACGGTCTTCGCCGATGTGGGCGACGGTCAGAGTCTCTCGCAGTCGCTGAGCACCTTCTCGGCGCATATCTCAGCTGTGGCTGACATGCTCGGCAGGGCCGGCAGCGGTTCTCTTGTGCTGCTCGACGAGCTCGCGGCGGGCACCGATCCGGCAGAAGGGATCGCGCTGTCGATCGGCATCCTGGAGGAGCTGCTGGAGCGGCGGACACTCGTGGTGGCGACGACCCACTTTAATGAGATCAAGACCTACGCGTCCGTTACGAGCGGTTGCTGCAATGCGAGAATGGCCTTTGACCCGGTTACGCTGCAGCCCTTGTACCGCCTGGAGATGGGAGCGGCAGGGGACAGCCATGCCTTCGCCATCGCCAGCCGTTATGGACTGCCGGCGCGCGTGCTTGAACGAGCCGGTAAGCGGCTCGCGAGCGGCGCAGGGTCCGGATCGGCCTTCTCTGAGACAACGGATCTCAAAGATCATAAGCAGCCGGCGCCTCCGGCCGATGACGTCGGCGCCGGGACTCGCATATCCCGGCGCGATCCTGCGCCGGAGCTGCCGCTGCTGCAAAAGGGAGACAGTGTGTGGGTACACCCGCTGGCCAGCACCGGAATCGTCTTTCGCGGGCCGGATGAGCGGGGGGAGGTGATCGTCCAGGTGAAGGGAAACAGGCATACGTTCAACCATAAACGGCTTACGCTGCAGATCCCGGCTGCCGAGCTGTATCCAGAGGAGTACGACATGTCGATCGTCTTCGATTCGAAAGCGACAAGGAAGCTGAGACATCAAATGCAGCGGAAGCATGTCGATGGAACGTCGATCATAACGCCGGACGAGGACTAACAGGAGCCAACGCTTACTATTTATGAAGAGGGCATAGCTGGCTGCGGATCGCTGGACTGGATGACGAGCAGCCAGCCGCCCCCGACCTCGATCTCGCCTTGCTTCCCATGGAGCCGGTTGCTGATGCCCAGCGTCGTCCCCATCGTAAGTGTGGCATCTGACAGCGGATACTCAAAGCCGCTGAGATGGATGCCCGACACCTCGGGTGTCAATGGCAGCAGGGAGACATAGCTCTGATCGCCTGCCTCGATGCTGGCATAGCCCGTTACAAGCCGGATCGTCTGGTATTCATCGGCGATGCTAGCCTCGATGTCCGCCTGGTGGGCTTGCACGAGCAGATGCAGATTGGCCAGCGTGTGGTCTAGTCTGCCGCCGAGCGCGCCGACGAGCAGGATCTCGGTTGGCGCCAGCTCGATCGCCCGGAGAAATGCCAGCTCGGTATCCGTATGATCCTTATCGACAGGATCCACGGCTACCGTCTGGTGACTCCCTTCGCGGATGTAGAGAAATTCGGTGTCGCTGACAGAGTCAAAATCTCCAATCGCCAGATTCGGCCTGTAATTGTTGCGCACCAGGAACAGGGCTCCGCTATCGGCGCCGATCAGATAGTCATCTTGTCTCAGCAGCTTGAGCGCCCAGTAACCCAGCTCGCCACCGGTAAAGATAACCGCACGTCGATTCAGGGACACACATTTCATCCTCTCTTATAATAGAAATTATTATTGCGCAGCACTTGTATAAGCCATGATTCAAGTATACTGGCTGTGCGGGCGCATGACCAGTCAGACCGCTCCTGACCCCAGTTCAATGCTTGCACTGTCAGTGACTTATAACTACAATATGAAATGACAGGATTGGACAGGCATGCGCCAATGTCTACTATGGCGTGCGGCCTGCATGCAGGGAAGCGGGGCATTTATCAGTATGGATTTGGATATTTTTAGCTGGTTCAGCATTATTGGCACGATCGCATTTGCAATCAGCGGTGCGTTCGTCGCGATGGAAGAGGAATATGACATCCTCGGTGTCTTCGTGCTTGGCTATGTCACCGCTTTCGGTGGCGGCGTCGTCCGCAACCTGCTGATCGGTGTTCCGATCACCAGTCTGTGGAACCAGGGGCTGTTTCTCAAGACAGCCATTATCGCAATGACGTTGTTTTTTATTATGCCGGCCAAATGGATCCTGCGATGGAAGCGCGGGGAAGTATTCTTCGATGCGATCGGGCTCTCCGCATTTGCTATACAGGGGGCGCTGGCCGCAGTCAGCATGGGCGTACCGCTCAGCGCTGTGATGGTGGCAGCCATGCTCACAGGAATCGGCGGCGGTATGATCCGCGATCTGCTGGCCGGACGCAAACCGCTGGTGCTGAGAGAAGAGATCTATGCGGTGTGGGCGATGCTGGGCGGGCTCGGCATCGGTCTGGGATGGTTTGAGACACCGGTGCAGCTGCTGGTGCTGTTTGTATTTATTATTACGATGCGTATGTTGTCGGTATACTACAAGTGGAAGCTGCCGAAGCGGTCGCTAAGGCTGGAGGCGGGTTCTGCCGAGCCGCAGCGCCCGGCAATACGACGCAGCAAGAAGGAGAAAAACTAATGATCGACGTATTGTTCGTATGCCTCGGCAATATCTGCCGTTCACCGATGGCGGAGGCGGTATTCCGCGAGAAGGTCAAGCAAGCGGGACTGGAGAAGGAGATTGCCGCTGACTCCGCAGGCACGGGGGACTGGCATCTGGGCAAACCTCCCCATATCGGCACACAGTCCCTGCTGAAACAGCATGGAATTGGCTGGGAGGGGATGCTCGCCAGACAGTTCAGGGAGTCGGATTACAATGATTACGATTATATCGTCTGTATGGATAATCGCAATAAATCCGACATCGCCCAGTGGCTGCCTGCCGGTGATCCGCCCAGCCGCCCGGTCGTGCTGACTTTCATGGAACTGCTGCCCGAGCGGGGCGTACCGGATGTACCGGATCCGTATTATAGCGGCAACTTCGAAGAAGTATACGAGATGGTGGAAGCAGGCTGCGTCCGGCTGGTCGAACGGATCAAGTCAGAGCTTGGCCGTTGAACCAGGCCAGCGCGGCCGGGACCTCCTGCTGCCAGAAGCCCCAGACATGCTTGCCGTCCTTCTCGTGATAGACGAGCTCGGCGCCTTTGTCCGCCAGCAGCTTCTTCATGGAACGATTCAGGGTGACGAAGTCGTAGATGCCGCGGTCGGTCTCGTATGCATCCTCCTGCAGGCCAACCAGCATATAAACGCTCATTCCGTCCAGTGCTCCCGGCGCCAAAGCCGAAACGATGCTGCGTGATGCCGGATAGTAGGCGCCTGAGAGCGAGAGCAAGTATTTGAACTTGCCGGGGTTGCTGATGGCGATATGCAAGCTTGCAGTGGCGCCGAGCGAGTCGCCGGCCAGCAGGATCTGATCGGCCTCGGAGCGCACGGCATATTTGGAAGCGATATAGGGCATCATCTCCTCCACGAAGAAACGTACATACGCATCATGACGTTCGCCGTCCGGAGCATACTCCTCGGTGCGAACCGACTTGTCCACGTCGACGCCGACGATGACGAGCGGCTCCAGCTCGCCGTCCAGGATCATCGTATGAGCCTGGGTAGCAATCCGGCCAAAATTAAAAAAGTCTTCGCCGTCTTGGCAGTAGATGACCGGATAGCTGAGGATTTCATTGTAGCCCGGAGGCAAATAAAGCCTTAGGCCGCGCTCTCCTTCGGGAAGGTGTGAGGACGTCACCGAATCTTTGATGATGGTGCGTTTGATTTGTTCGCTCATCTTATCTTACAATCTCCTTTTCTTAATGAATGGTTTGCATGGGCGATGGGTAAACAATAGGGAGGAAACATGCGCCATTCGTGAATTTTTTCTGAAGTTGTACCAATCTGTTATACATGTTTTCATAAGCTGTATTATAAACATTGCTATCCGGACAAACGCAAAAACTTTAGAAAAAACAACGGTTTTTTCGAATTTTGCTTTGACCATTTTCGGTAAACAGGTTTATAATAATTCTATAACAGCGGAGTTAGATATTCAAATATCTTATCGAGGTGAACGTGAAAATGAGCAAACTTCCTTATGAAGTTCAGGTGGAGCCGGTAACCCCGCTTTCCATACTGTCTCCTGAAGGCGAAGTCGTTAATCCGGACTTAATGCCGGAGCTGACCGATGAGCAATTGAAAGAAATGATGTACCGTATGGTATTCACTCGTACATGGGATGAGCGCGCTGTCAATCTGGGTCGTCAAGGACGCCTCGGGTTCTATGCGCCGGTATCCGGACAAGAAGCATCGATGGTCGGCAGTGAATATGCGTTGAATAAAGACGACTTTATCTGCCCCGGCTATCGTGACATGCCGCAGATCGTCTGGCACGGATTGCCGCTGTACCAGGCGTTCCTATACTCCCGCGGTCATCAGCATGGCGGTCAGATCCCTGAGGATGTGCACGTGCTGATGCCGCAGATCATCATCGGCGCGCAGATCCTGCATGCGACCGGCGTTGCCATGGCATTCAAGAAGAAGGGCGAGCAGCGCGTCGCGATTACGTACACCGGCGACGGCGGATCGTCGGAAGGCGATTTCTACGAAGGACTTAACTTCGCTGGCGTCTTCAAGCTGCCGGTTATCTATGCGGTACAGAACAACGGCTATGCCATCACGACCCCTTTCTCCAAGCAAACAGCGGCCGAGTCGATCGCTCACAAGGCTGTAGCTGCAGGCATCAAAGGCGTACAAGTCGACGGCATGGATATCCTGGCTGTGTACAAAGCCGTGAAGGATGCTGCAGAGCGTGGACGCAACGGCGAAGGCGCGACACTGATCGAGATCCTGACTTACCGGTTCCGTCCGCACTCCATGGCCGATGACACTTCCAAATACCGTACCAAGGAAGAAGAGCAGGAATGGAGCCTGAAGGATCCGCTGGTTCGCTTTGGCAAGTACCTGGAGAGCAAAGGCCTCTGGTCCGAGGAAGACACCGCGCGTGTGAAGGAAGAGGCAAAAGCAACGGTCAATGAACAAATCAAAAAAGCTGAAGCTACGGAAAAGATGACGGTGGGCAGTCTGATCGATTCGATGTTCGAGACGACGCCGCAGCATCTCGAAGAGCAAAAAGCCGATTTTGAATAGGAGGAACCAGCGATCATGGCTCAAATGAATATGAAAGAAGCGATCCGCGACGCGATGCGCGTCGAGCTCAAAAAGGATCCTAACGTTTTGGTATTCGGCGAAGACGTAGGCAAAGTCGGCGGCGTATTCCGCGCCACCGAAGGACTGCAGGCCGAGTTTGGCGAAGAGCGCGTATTCGATACGCCGCTGGCTGAATCCGCCATCGGCGGTCTCGCTGTAGGTATGGGCATCCAGGGCTTCCGCCCGGTTGCCGAGATCCAGTTTGTCGGATTTATCTATGAAGCGCTGGACCAGATGTTCGTCCAGGCGGCCCGTATGCGTTACCGCTCCGGCGGACGCTACAACGCGCCGATCGTATTCCGTACGCCGTTTGGCGGCGGCGTCAAAGCTGCCGAGCTTCATACAGACTCCCTTGAAGGACTGGCTGTTCAGACACCAGGCATCAAAGTCGTCATTCCATCCAATCCTTATGACGCCAAAGGTCTCCTGATCTCTGCGATCCGCGACAACGATCCGGTATTCTTCATGGAGCATCTCAATCTGTACCACGCCTTCCGCGCCGATGTACCGGAGGAAGACTACACGGTCGAGATCGGCAAGGCCAATGTCGTACGCGAAGGCAGCGACATCACCATCCTTGCCTACGGCATGATGGTCCACACCGCAGTCAAGGCTGCCGAAGAGCTGGAGAAATCGGGTGTCAAAGCAGAGGTTATCGACCTCCGCACGCTGATGCCTCTTGACATCGACACCATCATCGCTTCGGTCCAAAAGACCAACCGCGCGATCGTCGTCCAGGAAGCCCAGAAGACATCCGGCATCGCTGCCGAAGTTATCGCCCAGATCAATGAGAAGGCGATCCTGCACCTGGAAGCGCCGGTACTGCGTGTTGCCGGACCAGACACCGTCTATCCGTTCGCCCAGGTCGAGGACGCTTGGCTCCCATCGCCGAAGCGGATTATCGCTGCGGTTAACAAAACACTTGAATTTTAAAAATGGTTTAATATTGCTATCATAGTGTAGTGGAGCCGTAGAGGGCGGAATTGTCCTGGAGAAGCGCAGCGCTCGCCTTTGTTCCCGGATTTATCCCGCTGTATGGGTTATCTAATCCAATAATCCGGGAACAACAGCGATCGGAGGGGCGGTCCGACCCGCGCAGGCCGACTGTCTCACTACGCGAACAAAAGTGTCTACATTAAGTAAGGAGGTAATCCATTTGGCCAAATTCGAATACCGGTTCCCCGAACTGGGAGAAGGCCTGCATGAAGGTGAGATCGTCAAGATCCACATCAAGCCGGGCGATAAAGTAACCGACGAAGATATTATCATGGACGTGCAGAACGATAAAGCGATCGTCGAAGTGCCATGTCCTGTAGAGGGCAAAGTGCTGGAAGTCCTCGTGAAGGACGGCCAGGTATGCCACGTCGGCGACGTCGTGGCGATCATCGATGCCGAAGGCGAGGTGCCGGATCAGACGCCAGCATCCGAGTCCGAATCCGCACCTAAGGAAGCGAAAGAACCGGAACCGACCGAGCTCCCCGAGGCCGAGGGATCCAAGACCGCTTCAGCAGACAAGGCAGACGGTTCCTCCGATAAGAGCGAATCCGACGATGCTGACAGCAAGGCGCTTGTCCTGGCTACACCTAGCGTGCGCAAGTACGGGCGCGAGAAGGGCGTAGAGCTGTCCAAAGTAAAAGGCACCGGCAAAAACGGCCGCATCACCCGCGAAGATATCGATCAATTCTCCGCAGGCGGAGCCGCTGAGGAGAAAGCTCCGGAAGCCGCTGCAGAGAGCAAGGGCGCGTCCAAACCGCAAGCGGCCGCTGTCCAAGGCGACCGTCCGGAAGAACGCGTACCGTTCAAAGGCATCCGCAAAGTCATCGCAGGCGCTATGGTCAAATCGGTCTATACGGCCCCCCATGTGACACATATGGATGAAGTCGATGTCACGGCGCTGGTCGAGCTGCGCACCAAAGGCAAGCCATTGGCCGAGAAGAAGGGTGTCAAGCTGACCTACTTGCCGTTTATCGTCAAAGCTCTGGTTGCTGCTCTGCGCGAATTCCCGATCATGAATTCCACGCTTGATGAAGCAAATCAGGAGATCGTATACAAGAAGTACTATAACATCGGCATCGCAGCCGATACCGACAATGGTCTGGTCGTGCCGGTTGTTCACGATGCGGATCGCAAGAGCATCTGGATGATCGCTGCCGATATTATGGATCTGGCTGGCAAGGCGCGTGACGGCAAGCTGTCCCCGAGCGAGATGAAGGGCGGCACGATGACCATTTCCAACATCGGCTCCGCTGGCGGCATGTTCTTCACCCCGGTCATCAACTTCCCTGAAGTGGCGATCCTGGGTACAGGACGGATCTCCGAGAAGCCGGTCGTCAAGAACGGCGAAGTCGTCGTTGCTCCAGTAATGGCCCTGTCTCTCAGCTATGACCATCGTCTCATCGACGGTGCTACGGCTCAAAACTGCATGAACTATATCAAGCAGCTGCTCGCTGATCCCGAGCTGCTCGTAATGGAGGTGTAATATCATGGTAGTAGGCGATGCTTCCCTGGATATTGACACATTAGTAATCGGAGCCGGTCCCGGCGGATACACCGCTGCGATCCGCGCTGCCCAGCTCGGACAAAAAGTGCTTGTCGTCGACAAGGAAAAAGTAGGCGGCGTCTGTCTTAACGTGGGCTGTATCCCGTCCAAAGCGCTGATCTCCGCTGCGCATCAGTACGAATCGATCTCCCATGCATCCGAGATCGGCATCGATGCCGGCAAGGTCAAAGTCGACTTCAGCAAAGTACAGGACTTCAAAAACGGTGTCGTGAAGAAGCTGACTGGCGGCGTAGCTTCCTTGCTGAAAGCCAATAAGGTTGATTTCTTCAACGGTGAAGTGATGTTCATCAACGAAAATGAAGCGCGTGTCTTCAATGACCAGGAATCCCCGCGCTACCGTTTCAAGAACTGCATCATCGCTACCGGATCGCGCCCGATCGAGCTGAAGCCGTTCCCGTTTGGCGGACGGATCATCTCCTCGACCGAAGCGCTGTCGCTGCCCGAAGTGCCGAAGAGCATGATCGTCGTCGGCGGCGGCTACATCGGTATCGAGCTCGGGCAGATGTACTCCAAGTTCGGTACCAAGGTAACTGTGGTGGAAGGACTCGATTCGATCCTGCCGGGCTTCGACGCCGAGATGTCCAAGCTGGTTGAGAAGAAGCTTAAAGGCCAAGGCGTAGAGATCTTCACTGGCGCCAAAGCAAACAGCGCAGAGCAATCCGACAAGGATGTGACGCTCAGCTTCACGGTAGGTGACGAAGAGAAACAATTGACTGCAGACTACCTGCTGGTCACTGTCGGCCGTCGGCCAAACACGGACGGCGAGCTGGGTCTGGACCTGATCGATATCAAAATGAACGAGCGCGGCTTCATCGAAGTCGACGACCAAGGCCGCACCAGCATCCCGCATATCTATGCGATCGGTGATATCGTCGCCGGCCCGGCGCTTGCTCACAAATCTTCGTACGAAGCGAAGGTTGCAGCCGAGTCTATCGCAGGTTTGCCGAGCAAGATTGATTACAAATGCATTCCGCTGGTCGTATTCTCGGATCCAGAGTGTGCCAGCGTAGGCTACAGCGAGAACGAAGCCAAAGAAAAAGGCCATAATGTGAAGATCGGCCGCTTCCCGTTCAACATCAATGGCCGCGCCTTGTCGCTTAACGCGACTGAAGGTTACGTCAAGATCGTCTCCGATGCCGACAACGGTCTTGTGCTGGGTGCGCAGATCGTCGGTCTGGAAGCATCCAACCTGATCGCTGAGCTGGGCTTGGCAATCGAGATGGGCGCTACCGTCGAAGATATCGCCCTGACGATTCACGCGCATCCGACGCTCGGCGAGATTCCGATGGAAGCAGCCGAAGTTGCGCTGGGCCACCCGATTCACACCTTCATTAAGAAATAATATAACGATGCCGATCAAGGCATAATCCGGATCCCCAAGCAGGTGCAGACAGGCTTTATGACGCTGTCTCCACTGCTTGGGGATTGTTGGTTCAAGGGGAAAAATGTCGCCTCTGACGAGCCAAACTATGTTATGATACAACTAGTATGAGAATAGAGAGGTGTCCGTTTGAGATCGTATCTTGATTTGCTCCGTGATATATTGGCGAACGGGGAAGAGCGGGACGACCGCACCGGCACCGGAACGCTGTCCGTATTCGGCCGCCAGCTGCGTTACGACTTGTCTGAGGGGCTCCCTGTCGTAACGACCAAGCGGATCCACATGAAGTCGGTTATCCATGAGCTGTTATGGTTCCTGAGCGGCGATACCAACGTCCGTTACCTGCAGGAGAACGGGGTACGGATCTGGAATGAATGGGCCGACGAGAACGGTGACCTGGGGCCGGTCTACGGCTCGCAGTGGCGCGCATGGCAGACCCCGGAAGGCAAGACGATCGACCAGATCGCGGAAGTGGTGCACAGTATCCGCAACAACCCCAATTCGCGCCGTCATCTGGTAAGTGCGTGGAATGTCAGCGAGATCGAGGGCATGAAGCTGCCGCCCTGCCACTATACTTTCCAGTTCTATGTCTCCAGAGGCAAGCTGTCCTGTCTGTTCAATATGCGCTCCTCCGATACCTTCCTTGGTCTGCCGTTCAATCTGGCACAGTATGCGCTGCTTACCCATATGATTGCTCAGCAATGTGATCTGGAGCCTGGCGAGCTGATCTATTCGGGTGCGGATGTGCACATCTATAAGGATCATCTGGAGCAAGTGAAGCTGCAGTTGACCCGTGAGCCGCTGCCGCTGCCGCGTCTGGTGCTCAAGCGCAAGCCGGACTCGATCTTCGATTATCGCTATGACGATTTCGAGCTAATCGGTTATGAGCATCATCCCGCGATTAAAGCAACTGTATCTGTGTAGCGATCCATATTCCACCAGAGGAGGTCCACATGACGATAACGATGATCGCCGCCATGGCCCGCAACCGGACGATCGGCAGAGACAATGATCTGCCGTGGCGGATCCCTGATGATATGGCTTATTTTAAACGCATGACGACCGGAACGACGGTGGTGATGGGGCGTAAGACGCTGGAGTCATTTGGCGGACCGCTCAAGAACCGGCGCAATGTCGTCCTTACCCGCAGCGACGATTTCCGCCAGGAGGGCTGCGAGATCGTGCATTCCGTCGAAGAGACGCTGGAGCGATTCCGCGGCGAGGATCTGATGATCATCGGCGGCGAGCAGATCTACCGGTTGTTCCTGCCTTATGCGGACCGCCTGCTGCTGACGGAGATCGAGGAGGATTTCGATGGCGATGCCCGTTTTCCCGAGTTCGATTCGAAGCAATGGGAGCAATCGCAGCGTGTGAAGGGCGTCCGCGATGAGAAGAACCCGTACGATTATTACTATACGACGTATATCAGACGTGGCGCGGCCGCCCTCTGATCCGAACAAATAGCGTCCAAGTGCAAATCATTGTGCGTAAAATCCATTCCTTTTCTAAGGACTTTCATGCTAAGATATTGTATTATAGTGTAAACCGGCTCTGATCGGTTTGGCCGTATGGCCCGCATTAACGGATGGAGGAAAGCGATCATGTCTACACCAACTGGATTTATGGAATATAAACGCGAACTCGCTGTAGACCGCGATCCGCTGGAGCGGATCAAGGACTGGGAAGAGTTCCACCTGCATATGTCGGAAGAGCAGCTGCGAACGCAAGGCGCACGCTGTATGGACTGCGGAACGCCGTATTGCCATACCGGCATCGAACTGGGCGGCTCGGTATCGGGCTGTCCAGTCAACAACCTGATCCCCGAATGGAACAATCTGATCTACCGCGGCCGCTGGAAGGAAGCGCTGGACCGTCTGCACATGACGAACAACTTCCCCGAGTTCACCGGCCGGGCATGTCCTGCGCCTTGCGAAGGCTCCTGTACGGTAGGTCTGATCGGCGACCCGGTCACGATCAAATCGATCGAGCAGGCGATCATCGACAAAGGCTTCGAGGAAGGCTGGGTCGTCCCTAGCCCGCCGCAGATGCGCACCGGCAAACGCGTCGCTGTCGTCGGATCCGGTCCGGCTGGACTGGCAGCCGCAGCACAGTTGAACAAAGCGGGTCACACCGTAACCGTATTTGAGCGCGCTGACCGGATCGGCGGACTGCTGATGTATGGCATCCCGACCATGAAGCTGGATAAAGGCATCGTCCAGCGCCGCGTCGACATCCTCGCTGCCGAAGGCATCGAGTTCGTCACGAATACCGAGATCGGCAAAGACATCGAGGCACAGAAGCTGATGTCCGATTTTGACGCTGTCGTCCTGTGCGGCGGCGCCACCAAAGCTCGCGAAGTCGCGATCGAAGGAAGCGAGCTGAACGGCGTTCATAAAGCGATGGATTACCTGAACGGTACCATCAAGAGCTATCTGGACTCCAATCTGGAGGACGGCAATTATATCTCCGCCAAAGACAAAAACGTCATCGTCATCGGCGGCGGCGATACCGGTACGGACTGTGTAGCGACGGCGCTGCGTCACGGCTGCAAATCCGTGACCCAGTTCGGTACAGTCGCCAAAGCGCCCCTGGAGCGCGATCCCATCAACAACCCGTGGCCGCAGTTCCCGCATGTCTATACCCTGGACTATGCACAGGAGGAGGCCAAAGCGTTGTATGGTGCCGATCCGCGTGCGTTCTCGGTGCTGACGAAGAAGTTTGTCGGCGACGAAAATGGCAACCTCAAAGAGCTGCATACCGTGCAGATCGAGCGTTATATCGATGAGGCCGGCCGCAAGATCTACAAGGAACTCCCAGGCACCGACAAAGTATGGCCGGCAGATCTCGTATTGATCGCCATCGGCTTCGAGGGTCCGGAGTCGGCGCTGATCGAACAGTTCGGCCTGGAGCAGGACCGCCGCACCAACGTCAAAGCGGCCTACGGCAAGTATACGACCAATGTGGACAAAGTGTTCGCGGCGGGTGACATGCGCCGTGGTCAAAGCTTGATCGTGTGGGCGATCAACGAAGGCCGGGAAGCCGCCAGAGAAGTAGACAAATATTTGATGGGCTCTACCGTATTGCCTTAACCGGCGGCCTTCTTCGGATCATGATATACATCAAAAGCGCCTCCGGGCGCTTTGTTTTTGTCCTTACAGGAAGGGGGATGTCGCTTGATCAGATACGGGTTGGACCGTGTAACGGAGCTCAAGTTTGCAGCCTTCCAGCCAAAGGTGGAGCGGCGGGACAGGCAATGGGTAGATATCGTCCTTCGGGTCGAGCTTCAGGAAGGAACGGACGAGCTGCCTGCAGACCTAATCGATCTGACCGCGCTTGTCATCTGCACGCATCACGGACAGATCGCCCAGATCGTCCCCCAGGACGAGGAATGCGATTGCGAGTATCAGTTTACTGCCGAAGAGAAGGCGCAGATCGCTTCATATATCGAGTCGCCGGATATGCAAGCGCGTATCCGCCAGGCGGCAGGCTGACAGGTCGCGATTAACTGAGTTGTAGAGAGGTGCGGGCGCCCAGTGAGAAGCGAAGCGAGTATCCTGACACCACAAGAGATGCAGACGATTCGGATGTATGTGCAGTCCAAATATGCAGGCGCGCCGCAGCGGCATCCCGAGATCTTCGCCGATGCGATCCGCCGTGTGCTGATGCGGGAGCTGCCGGAGCTGGCCGAGCCGCAGCGACAGGCGGTGGCAACTGCGCTGATCCGTGAACGTGTTCTTGGCGAACGCCGGGCAGTACGAACAGAAGATATCTGGCGGGCTACTCTGGCGGAGATGCCCGATCCCGGGGAAGAGGAACTGCAGGCGCTGCTGCGCTGGGCCCAGGCACGCGCAGCAGGCGAACTGAGCGAGCAGCAGCTGCGTGCAGCGATTCAAGAGGTGTCTTCTCCGGACCAGTGCAGCTGGTCGCTACTCGTTGGACGCACAGGCTTTCATGCTAGTGATGGTGATGCCGAGGTAACTGCGGCGGCAGGAAGCAACCCAATCTGGATCCCCCGCTGGCGGCAGCTGAAGTATGCAGTACTCAGCCTGCTCGTGATTGCAGCTGCCGCGATATACGCCTACAGTCCGGCTCCGGCGGGACCACTGCCGCCTGCGCTGCCCGATGAGCTCAAGCTGCGCCTGCCGCTGTCATACAGCTATGTTCCGGCACTCCCCGACGGGGTTGTCAATGAGCTGCCAGAGGAGCTGCGTTATGTACGGGTTGAAGAGAACAGGCTGCGGTCTTATCTGGAGAGCAGGAATTCGTTGCTAGCGGAGGAACCCTACTATCGGACGCTGATGGAGACGGCCTGGCGGTATGATATCCATCCGCTGCTGTTCTTCGCCATCACAGGACAAGAGCAAGGCTTTGTGCCGCGGGATCATCCCGAGGCCGCGCGGATCGCCAATAATCCCTTCAATGTGTTCCATAGCTGGCAGACCTATAACACGACGATCGATGACTCGGCTGATATCGCAGCCCGGACGGTGCTGCGCTGGGCCCGCGAGCGTCCTCCCCAGACTGATCCGCTGGAGTGGATCAACCGACGCTATGCGGAGGATCCGGGCTGGGCGGCCGGCGTGCGCCGTCTTTTCGAATCAATGCAGAGCTTTGGTGATTCATAATACATAAGCATTTCTCATTGCACGACTTCTAAGTACTGACTGTTAGCGGGGAGAGTGAGCCATGAAAACACTGATCATCGCCGAGAAACCGGACATGGGCCGGACGATAGCCGCCGTGCTGGAGCCCAAAGCGCGGAACAAGCGTACGCATCTCGAAGGCGATCGCTATATCATTACTTGGGCAATCGGGCATCTGGTCAGCCTGGCGGAGCCGGATCATTATGATCCCCGCTACAAGAAGTGGAAGGCGGAGGATCTGCCGATCATCCCCGACAAGTTCAAGCTGTGGCCGAATCCGCGCACCAAGGACCAGTTGAAGGTGATCGGCGAGCTGGCGAAGGGCTGCAGCGAGCTCGTCAACGCTTGTGATGCCGGGCGGGAGGGCCAGCTGATCTTCCACCTGATCCGCCAGCATCTGAAGCTGCGCCAGCCGGTGCAGCGGCTCTGGATCTCCGATCTCACACCCGAGACGATAAGGCGAGGCTTCGAGAGTCTGCGCAGCGATACGGAATACGATCCGCTCACCAGGGCCGCAAAGGCCCGCAGCGAAGCAGACTGGCTGATCGGGATGAACGCTTCCCGCGCCTTTACGATCAAGCACCGGAACCTGCTGTCGGTAGGCAGGGTGCAGACGCCCGTACTAGCGTTGCTCTACGACCGTCACCGGGAGATCCAGGCGTTCCAATCGGAGACGTACTATACGGTGCATGCCGTCTTCAAGCAGGACAAGCTGAGCTACAACGGGCTCTGGCAGGGTGAGCGGATCACCTCTCCAGAGCAAGCGGAAGCGCTGACTGCCAAGGTGAAGGGCAAACCGGGCGAGATCCTCTCCTATGAAGTGAAGGAGAGCAAGGAATATCCGTACCGGCTCCACGACCTGACCTTGCTGCAGCGTGAGGCCAATGGCCGCTACGGCTTCTCGGCCAAGAAGACGCTGGACATCGCGCAGGGGCTCTACGAGAAGCATAAGGTCATCACGTATCCGCGGACCAACTCCAACTATGTGACAGAGGAAAATCTGCCGGTCATGGCGAATGTGCTGAAGATGCTGGGTACAACAGGCGAATATGGCGAGCTGGCCGCAGGCGCCGACCGAGGCAGGGTGCACAAGGGCAATCGTGCAGTCTGCAATCCGTCCAAGGTAGAGGATCACCATGCGATCCTCCCGACGCCCAAAAAAGCCGGTCAGTTAAGTGCCGACGAGCAAAAGATCTACGATCTGATCGTCCGCCGGTTCTTGTCCCACTACTACCCGCCTGCGGTCTATAACAATCATGAAGTAATGACCAAGGTCGAGGAAGAGCTGTTCCGGACGAAGGTCAAGCAGCAGCTGGAGGCTGGCTGGAAGGTCGTCCAGCAGAGTCAGGAGAACGCCGAGACCTCTGGCAAGAGCAAGCGGAGGAAGCCGGCCAAGGATGACGAAGAGCAGGAAGAGGAGCTCGTGACGGAGGAGTTTCGCGTTGATAAGGACAAGCCCGTCCAGTGTGCGAAGGCAGAAGCGAGAGAGAAAGCGACGCAGCCGCCCAAGTCTTATACGGAGGGCACACTGCTCAAGGCGATGGAAACGGCGGGCAAGGCGATGGAGGACGAAGAGCTCAAAGAAGCGATGAAAGATACCGGACTGGGTACGCCGGCAACCCGGGCGGCGACGATCGAACGACTCAAGCAGGTCGGATATATTACGCTGAGCGGCAAGAAGCTGGATATAACCGTCAAAGGCTGCTCCGCCATCGAGCTGATCCGGGGCGCCGGGGTGGAGCTGCTCGCTTCGCCGGAGATGACGGGCCGTTGGGAGCAGCGGCTGCATCAGATCTCCAAAGATGAGGCTTCAGATGTCCAATTCATGGAGAAGGTGAAGGAATTCGCCGCCATGATCGTCGCCAAAGTGAGCTGCCAGCATCCGGCCCCGCCTTCGATGTTCGAAGGTGCTGAGCAAGGTGCGGGCGGCGGCCGCTCCAAACGGGGGCAGAGCCGCAGCAAAGTCGCCGCTGGTAGAAGCAGTGCGAGAACGCGGACAACGGGCCAGAGCACAGCTGCTTCCGGCTCGGCAAGCCGCGTTGCCCATGCTGCCGCAACAAAACCGGCAGGCGGGGGGCTGACGGCACTGGCCCCCTGTCCTCGCCGAGGCTGCAAAGGGCAGCTGATCGAGGGCAAGCGGGGCTTCGGCTGTACCCAGTATCGCGAAGGATGTACCTTCGTCATCTGGAAAGAGCAGCAGGGCAAGAAAATCTCACCTGCGATGATCAAGTCGCTCGTCCAAAAAGGCGAGACGGGTAAGCTTACCTTCAAACAGCAGAGCGGTGAAACCCGCAAAGGCAAGCTGGTGCTGACCAACCCGGAGAGCGGCGCGATCAGCATCAGATTGGAGTAGTCGGACCAAGGGGAGGAGGGTCACCATGAAGATCCGACAGCTTGGCGAACAGGAGAGAATGCCAATGGATCTTCTGTTGCTTGCAGATCCCTCGGAGAAACTTGTCCGAGACTATACGTGCCGAGGGAGTTGTTATGTCGCTGCAGACGAGCACACCATCATCGGTGTTTATGTGCTGCTGCCTACACGGCCAGATACGGTAGAGCTCGTCAATGTAGCCGTCGATGAAGCTCACCAGGGCCAAGGCATCGGCAAACGGCTCGTCCAGCATGCGGTGGAGCGGGCTCGTGAGTCAGGGTATGCAACAATCGAGGTAGGCACAGGCAATTCGGGCATGCTGCAGCTGGCGCTATATCAAAAATGCGGCTTTCGTATGGTCGGCATCGACCGGGATTTTTTTGTCCGGCATTACGAAGAACCGATCTACGAGAATGGCATCCAGGTCATCGATATGGTCCGTCTGGCACAGGACTTGCATCCCCGGAAGAACTAATGATTGCTCCTCCAGTTCGGGGAAGAGAACCTCAATCCCTAAAATCAACACGATAACGGCAAAAGGCCGGATTGACAGCTGAAGCTGCCAGTCCGGCCTTTTGGTCGTAGTACCGCGCAAGTCACTCGGATGGACGATGAACGTAACCGTGGATCGTATCGGGTACCTCGATGAGATGGTTCAGCGTGAAGAAGGCGCCGCGTGGCTGAACCTGAATCTCGATGACATTGTAAAGCCACTCAATAGCCGTCTTCATGTGTATCGCATGCAGACCGGCGGTCAGGGCGGGGACGACGTCGGTACGAATGGAGTTGCCAATCATCCACGTGTGGTCGCGGTCGAACGGACCACTGCTGATAATCTGCTCCAACGCTTCGTTATTCTTATGGCGGCGTACATAGATGCGGTTGTCGAAGTAACGTTGCAACTGCAGCCGCTCAATCTTGCGGTTCTGGATAAGCAGCTCGCCGCCGGTATACAGATGCAGCTCATGGCCGGAAGAGGCGAGCGCATCCAGTGTCTCCTGCATATGAGGATAAGGCTCGGCTTCCTGATCATACACGCTCTGTCCCAGCTTCCATAGCCAATTCTCCTCGGAGGTGTCATGGCGTCTGCCGGTCAGATCAGTGAAGAAGCGGTAGGTCTCAAGGAACGACTGTGGGAAATGGTCGCTCTTAAAGCCGAGCACATCGATACCTGCGATATCGATCTCCGTCTGCTTCTCGCGGATCGCTTCCTCCGTAACGCCGTCCGGTCCGAACCATAGCATCATGGCCTCTACGAAACGGTCGATGACCTGGTAGAAGTATTTGTTGCAATGAATTAATGTATCGTCGAGATCGAAAAGGATCGTCTGTTTCATAGCGGGTGCTCCTTATGCCAGGGTAGTGTCTCTCCCACCAATGTACCCCAACATCGGGCAGACAGTCAAACACGAGAGGGGAAACTAGGCATGCCTGAGCTTCTGCATGGCAAGGTTGTTCTTAATAAACGCAATCCGTCTGCGGACATAGAAATCATGACTATCGCCCTTGAGCTCGCGCGGAGTGACCACCCCGCCGTTGTCATTGTCGATAATGGTAAGCGTACCGTCCGAATAAAACTTAAACGTCAAATCCCGAAAAGGTCGATGCTTCTCAATAAACCGAAAGTTGTCGCAACTGCGCATGGTGATCCATCCTCCTTCAATATTCCAGTGTAAGAACGTCTGTTCTGTTTTTATTATAGCAAACATCTGTTCGTGTGGAAAGAATTATTTCTTTCGTCTAAACTAAGAAGGAGATTGACTGGCAAAGGAGCACCGGAGATGATCAAGGTAAAGCGAATGACCAAGAAAATACCAGGCGGGCCCAAGGTGCTGTCGGATATCAGCTTTGAGGCGTTCAATGGCGAGTTCATCGCGATCACCGGCACCAGCGGCAGCGGCAAGTCAATGCTGCTCAAATGTCTCGCGATGAGGGAGCAGTGGACGGGCGAGTACGTGGTGGACGGCGTAGACATCATGAGCAACAAATTTACCGGCACTCAAAAAGTGCGGCGTGAGTTCGCCTACCTTGAAGAAAAGCCTTTACTCAACCCGAACAAAACCGCCCTCAAAAATGTTCTCATCGGTTCCCGCTATCAAACCCCGCTATGGCGGATGGTGACCGGGATGGTCCGCAATGACGACCATATGGGCGCGATGGATATGATCGAGAAGGTAGGCCTGCTCGACAAAGCAGGACAAAAAACAGACAAGATGAGCGGCGGCGAGAAGCAGCGTGTGGCGATCGCCCGGGCGCTCGTCCATGGCGCCAAGGTGCTGCTGGCGGACGAACCGGTATCCGGCCTCGATCCCCACGCGGCTGAAGAAATTCTGAAGGATTTGAAAGCGCTGTGCAAGCAGCAGAGGATCATCGTTATCTGCGTCCTGCATCAATCAGACTGGGCCGAAAGATTCGCAGACCGGATATGGGGACTGAGCGGCGGCGAGCTGGTACTGGACGTAAGGGGACGCAGGCTCACGCAGCGCGAGAAAATGATGCTCTGACCTTGCGGAAACCTCCCCCGGTACCCGGGCATATAATAGAACATCCAACCAATAGGCAGGTGTCTATCATATGGCGTTTCAAGTACCGGCGGTTATCGTGCCGTCGCATATCACGTATCCCAAGATCGAGATCTGGCTGCCTGTCGTCCAGGGGCTGCCGGATCACGCGGCACGCAACCGGATCAACGAAGCCATCCGAACGGCAGCAGGCGCTCTGGCGGCTGAGCAGGGCAGTCTGGAGGATCCCAGATCCGAGATGCTCGGCTGGTTCGAGGTTAAGACCAATGAGAAAGGCGTGCTCAGCCTGTCGCTGTTCAATTACGCCTACACCGGCGGAGCGCACGGTCTCACCCTGCAGCGGTCGCTAACCTTCCTCACACACACGGGCGATCTATACACGCTGCCGCAGCTGTTCAAACCGGGCAGCGACTACGTGCGTCAACTTTCAACTATGATCAAGGCTCAGATCGAAGCCCGCCAAGTACCGGTGCTGCAGCCATTCGAGCGCATCCGGCCGGATCAGGACTTCTATATTGCTGACCGATCCCTCGTCATCTATTTTCAGATTTATGAGCTCACACCTTATGTATACGGCTTCCCTTATTTTCCGATCTCGGCCTACGCCCTCCAGGATATAATTGCTGAGGAGGGCCCTCTGGGACCGATGGTTGTCAATGATTGACCACCGCACTCCCCGTGAAGACTGCGTCTTCATGGGGAGTGTTTTTCTATGGACTGAAGTAAATAGAATTAAATTGTTTGAACAAAAGGAAAATTTTATTACATTCCCATTGAAAGAGCAGGAATTTGGGAAAAGTTGTCGAAAGTGATCTTCAACCTTTTTCAAAGGAGTTTTTATCCATGATTTACATATTTGCGTCAGTGCTGTTGCTGCTGCTCATATTGATGGTGCTCATGTACCGGTTTAACCGATTGCACCAATCTCCCGCTGCCGACGAATCAAAGGCCGCAGTGCGAGCGGAAAGGCCGCCTCCGGTGCGGCGGACAGATCCCGAAGCTGCCGAGATTTCGCGGAATGCTAAGGTTGCGCCAAGCAGTCGCGGCTCGGTGCTGATCGTCGATGATCAAGCAAAGATCCGGATGCTGCTGGTAGAGGTACTCTCCGCTTGCGGTTTGGAAGTTTATGAAGCGGCAGACGGTCCTGGTGCGATCCGGCTATTCGCCGACAATCCTGTCGATCTGGTATTGATGGATCTGAAGATGCCGGCGATGGACGGGTTCGAGACGCTGCTGCAGCTGCGGCGCATCAAGCCTGACCTGATGGCGGTGATGATCTCGGCGTACTGCGATCCCGAAGATCTCGAGAATGCAACTCAATTGGGCATCACCCAGTTCTTCAACAAGCCGTTTGATATCGACGACTTGAAGATGCATGTGCTCTGCCAGCTGGGCATGGACGGCCGTTAGGAGCTTGCCGGCTTGCACTGCGGGAATATCTGCAGTACGATAAGAAAAAGCCGGCATTGTTGCCGTTATTGTCCGGGAGGAAATCATGCCGTCCACTACAACGATCCAAGCGCTGTCGATCCTGATCTCCGGGATGGCAGGTGCCGTGATGATCCTGCTGCGTCTGCGGGCAGCCCGACAGCCCACCTCGCTCAAGAAGCTTGTCATCCCGCCGCTCGGCATGATGACGGGATTCATCATGTTTGCATTGCCAATGATGCATATCCCTTGGTTATGGGGGCTGTCCGCGTTTGGCACAGGCCTTCTGATCTTTTCCTTTCCCCTAATCGTGACGACAAGGCTCGCCCTCGTCAAAAGGGATATTTTTGTCATTCGATCCAAGGCGTTCATCCTGATCATGGTTTCGTTGTTCGCCCTGCGGCTATCGCTTCATCCGGTGGTGGAGAAGGTGATGACGATCCCTCAAACAGGGGCTATATTCTACCTGGTTGCCCTGGGGATGATCCTGCCCTGGCGTCTTGCCATGGTGAGCGAATATCTGCGCCTGATCCAACGACGAGCCGAATAAATGGAGCCGCTGCGCGAAGCCGGTGGTACTAGACCCTGCTCCTAACTACATAAAGTAGTGGTGGAGGTGGGGTCATCATGATCATATTTGCCGGGTTGTCCCTGTTCGCTGCAGCCTGTATCCTGGGTGTGCTTCTGGCCGCTGCGGCCCATCGGAGGATGCGCGCATCCGCTGCGCATGCCGTGCCGGCCGTCAATGGTTACCAGCAATACCTGGATGACAAACGGCAGCTTAATGCCGAGGGCTACGCCCAGCAGCTTCGCAGGCATCGGAGCGGCTTCAGCTCCTTTGCACTATCCTTTGCGACATTGTCCGTTATCAGCGGCGCCGTCCTTTATTATGGTCCGATCTACGAGCTGGCCGGTCCGTGGGCTTTTGGCATCGGGTTGCCGGCTGTTGCCATATGCGCAATCCTTACCAGCGCGGTCACAGCCGAGCTGGCTTCAGCTGTGCCCGCTGCGGGGGGTGTCTATCAGTGGGCGCGGAAGCTCGGCGGGCGGCGCTGGGGACGATATACGCTTCTTCTGCGCACGTTCAGCGACCTGTGTCTGTTGCTCCTGCTGGGCGGGGCTGCGGCTGTCATGCTCGACGCGGCGGTCTCCCGCTGGATCGGCTATCCTCCGGGCGTCTGGAGCCTGCTGCTCTGGATGCTCGCTCTCCTGGCGGTGCAAACGCTGCTGGCCGTCAGATCGCTCCGCGGCAGCAGCCTCGCGCTATCAGGCGGAGCCTGGCTGCAGGTAGCGCTGGTAGCGGCGATCGTCACCGGGCTGATCTTCCTGTTCGAACCCGGCCTGCAGCCTGCAGCCTATCTGTTCTCTGCCGGTACCCACGGCAACGGCGATTATAGCTGGCTCCAGCTGGCTGCTGCGCTCATCCTGCTGCAGCGGTTGTTCATTGGCTCAGACTCGGCGTCGTCCGCGACAGAGGAGATCCAGAGCCCTTCTGTTAATGTGCCGTGGGGCATGTATTCCAGCACGGTGTACGGCTTTGTCTTTGCCTATGTGCTCTGTGTGTTCGTGACACTCTCGATTATGGATATCGCCGGGATAAGCGGCAGCGGAAATCTGTTCCTGGCGTTGATCGCCAATCTGTGGGGCTGGCTAAGCCCGGTAATTGCCCCCTTGATATACGTCGGAGCCGTCTTATGCCTTTGGTTAAGCGGTCTGGGGGTATTGACGTCGGCCAGCAGGCAATGGTTCGCTTATCTCAGGGATGGCAGCTCGGCATGGAGCCGTTGGCTGCAGCATATCGACAGCCGTCGCCAGACACCGCAGCGGCTTCTGATATTGCTCGCTGCGGCCGCAGCGGCAATGATGTTTGCGCTTGCCCTTTGGCGACCCTGGGAGGCTGCAGCGACGAGCAGGCTCATCTATGTGAGTGCCATGAGCTCCGTTGCCTTCAACCTCTCGCTGGCGATCCCGATTGGTCTTCGTCTATCACGGCATCGGCGTGTAATACATGGATCCAGGAAGGCGCCAGCAGCGTCGGGGCCGCCGCGCTGGCAGCTTGGCCGGCTAAGCCGGCCGCTGCAGGCCGTAGCGCTGCTGTGGCTGCTCGGATCCGCAGCAGGGGCAGCGC
The DNA here is from genome assembly GCF_047238105.1 of Paenibacillus jepli. Classification (NCBI taxonomy): domain Bacteria; kingdom Bacillati; phylum Bacillota; class Bacilli; order Caryophanales; family Paenibacillaceae; genus Paenibacillus; species Paenibacillus jepli. The sequence continues at coordinate 42,667 of NZ_JBDFMD010000001.1, read as the reverse complement.
TGCTGCTCGCGCCGCTTGCCGGTCTTCATGCGCTGTTGGCTGTACTGACACTGCTGCTCGTCTGGCCCCTCAGGCGTCTCATCGATCGGAGGGTAAGACTGGTACAGCCCGCCAGCCATCAGGAATTACTGGCGCAGGAACGGAGCTACAGGCAGCTTTAGGGCTGCCTGTTTGCTTGCAGGCAGCAGACAGTCTTATAATACAACTACAAGACACATCAGCCGTTCGGGCTGCGTGTTACATAGGAAGTTGAATGACAGTTGAGACGGAACGGAGGCAGGACGATGTCGGAGACTCTTGGGTTAATCCATGCGGTACAGGTTGGCGAACCTGGGCAGATGAAGCATGGGAGCAAGGCTGTGGCGACGGCCATCGTGAAACGAAAGGTCGCAGGGCCGCGCCGGGTAGGGAAGCTGGGGCTGCCTGGTGATGGCCAGGCGGACCTGGTGAACCACGGCGGCGCCGATAAAGCGGTCTGCGTCTATTTCAGCAAGCATTATCCGTATTGGCGGCACTGGCTGGACAAGCCGCTGGGCGACAGTCCATTCGGCGAGAATCTGACGATCGACGGCGGCGATGAGACGATGATCTGTATCGGGGATGTGCTGCGGATCGGCAGCGCCGCTGGGCCGCTGGTGCAGGTAACACAGCCGAGAGTGCCCTGCTTCAAGCTGGGACTGAGGCATGAGCAACCGCAGCTGCCGGCGCAGGTGCTGCAGACGGGATACAGCGGGTTCTACCTTCGTGTGCTGACCGAAGGCGAGGTCGAAGCGGGGGATGCTGTCGTCTTCGAACGCCGCGATCCTGCGGGTGTCACTGTCGCTGAAGCGCTGCGGATTATGATGATCGAACGGGAGGATTGGGATGGGGCACGGCGCTTGCTGGCGATCGATGCGCTCGCAGAGAGCTGGCGGGAGATGGCGCTCAAGCGGCTGGCCAAGGCGCCGGGACAGGAAAAGGAGAGATAGGGATGGATAGAACAGTGTGGATTACGGGAGCTGCGGGCGGCATCGGCCGTAAGCTTGGCGAGGCATACCTGGATGCCGGATACCGGGCCGTCCTGACCGATCTGGATCATGAAGGATTGACAGCATGGACAGGCCAACTGGCATTGAGGTGGGGGAGCGAGCGGGTTCTGGCAGTCCCGGCTGACCTAAGCGACCCCGAGCAGATCACGGAGTTGGCCAGGCAAGCACTGGATTGGTCGCCTCATGTCGACGTGCTGATCAACAACGCCGGCTTCGGCATCACGAAGCCGCTCTTCGAGTTGACCTGGCAGGAGTGGGACCGGGTGGTCCAGACCAACCTGAGAGGCGCGTTCCTGTGCGCCAAGGAAGCGGCAGGTGTCATGCGCAGCCGCGGCGAAGGCGGCAGCATCGTAAATATCGCCTCGACTCGGGCGCTCATGTCCGAGCCGGATACCGAAGCCTACGCGGCCTCTAAAGGCGGGCTGACGGCGCTGACGCACGCGCTGGCGGCCTCGTTGTCGCCTTACAGGATCACCGTTAACTGCATCAGCCCCGGCTGGATCGAGACAGGCGACCGCTCGCAGCTGCGGGAGCAGGATCACAGCCAGCATCTGTCAGGACGCGTCGGTCACCCTGCGGATATCGCCCGCGCTTGCCTGTATCTCACCGATCCGGGCAATGACTTCGTCACGGGCGTCAATCTGGTCGTGGATGGCGGGATGACGCGCAAAATGATCTATGAACCTTAAGACACAATTATAGGCGACACGATAGGAGGAAGCCTCGCTTGCCAAGCAAAACAGAACCTGCCCTGCCCGCATTCCTGGAGCAGTACGACTGGAACGGACCATGGCAGGCACACATCGCCGAGAGCGGTATGAATAATACGACCCGGATGATTACCTGCGGCAGCGCCCGCTTCGTCCTGAGGATCTATGACAATCACAAGGACAGCCACAAAGTGCTGCTCGAGCATGCGATCCTGGGCGCGCTGGCCCAGAAGCCGCCTGAGGGTATTCTGGTGCCGGTGCCGGTTCGCAACCGCGATGGCGGTACGGTAACGGTCGGCCCGGCGGACAAGCTGGCGGCGCTGTATCATTACATCCCGGGCGAGCGCGCCTCATCTGCTCATCCGCAGCATGTGGCCGGTCTTGGTCACGCCACGGGGCTGATCACCCAGTCGCTGGCGGAGATCGAGTGCCGCTGCAGCCGATCTATCAGCCCTATTACCGGCTGGAGGACGAGTATCGGCAGTTGGATGACAAACGTCTGCACGCACTGCTCCAGCAGGACGAGCAATTGGTGGCCAAGCAGCCGCTAGTGGAACGGCTGCAGCGCGAACGCCTGGCGATATCGGCGTTGACCGGCGAGATGGCCAGTTTGCCGATGCAGTGGATTCACGGCGACCTGGTGTTCAACAACGCGCTAGCCGCCGGCGATGACGTCATCGCCATCCTCGATTTTGAATACTGCACGCAAGATCTGCGGGCCATGGAGCTGGCAGTGGTATTGGCCGAGTTTGTCGGCGCTGACGGCGAGCAGTCGCTGCTCCAGATGGAGCGTTTTATCGGCGGCTATCGCAAGGAAGTCGAGCTGCTTCCCGAGGAGCGGGCCATGCTGCCGGCGCTCATCAAGCTGCGCATGCTGGACGTATGGCTGCATTTTGCCCACAGATATGACGAAGGGCTCGACGAAGCCGGCGTCTGGAGCGGGCAGATCGCCAGGGCGGCCGAGGTCTGTACGTGGGTCGACCGCTGCGAGGAGCGCCTGCTGGGGTTATTGGATTAGGAATCCGGTGAAATACGAGCTAATCGAATAAGAGAATCATACCGTTTCTGATAGTTGAATTGGAACCGCTCATGCGCGCCGGGCCGCAAGATGAGCCGCGATCTTGCGGCCGTGGAACCGTCCGGTCTCGATGAAGATCTCGTTGGCTTCGTGACGCGAAGCGACGACGCCTGCCAGATAGATGCCCGGCACATTGGTCTCCATCGTCTCCTCGTGGAAGAAGGGATAACCCTCAGGTTCGATAGCTACGCCGGCATGAGTTAGGAATTCACGGTCCGGGTGGAAGCCGGTCAGTGCCAGCACGAAGTCGTTGGGCAGCGCCGAGCGGCTGCCGCTCCCGTCCTCGACGATGACTTCCCGCTCGGTGATCGCCACTACCCTGGAAGCGAAGCGAAAGGCGATGCGGCCTTTGGCCACCATGCTCTCGAACGTCGGCAGCACCCAAGGCTTGATGCTCGGCGAGTAGCCTTCACCGCGATAGACGACAGTGACGTGAGCACCGACCCGCTCCAGCTCCAGCGCAGCATCAATCGCCGAGTTGCTGCCGCCGATGATCACTACCTCCATGCCGGTATAAGGATGGGCTTCGCGGAAAAAGTGGCTGACCTTCTCCAGCTCTTCACCAGGAATGCCCAGCATATTGGGCTGGTCAAAATAGCCGGTGGCAACCACGACACTCCCGGTCCGGAAGGTAGACGGTTCACCGAACCGGTTCACCGTGGCCAGCTCGAAGCCGCCGTCTGCGGGCGTGATGCCAAGCACGGTCTCATAGGGACGGATCCGTACATTGCGCCTTAATGCGATCGTACGGTAGTAATTCAGCGCTTCCAGGCGAGAAGGTTTGTCCTGGGCGGTGGTGAACGGAACGCCGCCGATCTCCAGCAGCTCCGGCGAGCTGAAGAACTGCATGTAGACAGGGTATTGGGAAATCGAATGGACGACGTTGCGCTTCTCGATGATGAGCGGCTCCAGGCCGATCTCCTGCAGCTCCAGCGCTGCAGCCAGACCGCAGGGACCCGCACCGATAATGATGACTTGTTCCTGTTGCATGCATGCCTCCTGATATAAAAACGATTGCTTCCATTGTATCCAATCCGCACCCGCCAAGCAATTGTCATCCGCAGAAGACGAGATTGGAGCAGGTCTTATTTTACTTAGGATTAAAGTATCTTTGAGTAAACGATTCATGTATAATGATTGGTAATGATTTTATGAGGCTGGCCGCTATTGGTCATGATCTGATATACCAACAGACAGGGGGAATTGGGATGCGACGGCGCTTTGTCATAGAAGCGGTGATGATTGCGACATACGGACATCTGCTGGTGCCGGTGCGTCCGGTTGACTATGTGGTGCCGTACTCCTCGATCATGGAGCTCTACGATATGCACGAGAGCCCGGAGCAGGTCATGGAGGATCCCATCGAGGACAAGCATGTCAAGGTAAAGATCGGCGAACTGATCGCCTTCTTCCAGGATCCGCTCAACCGCAAAAAAATCGAACGCGCCCTGCAGATGCCATGGCGCGAGAGTCCGCCGCTGCTCTTAAGCGAGATGATCTCCTTTACAGTCGTCTTGGCGGTAGACAATGAACAATACGGGGAGCTGTTCGATCCGATCGAGACAGAGCAGATCCTGACTGCCGCCCGAATGGAGATCCCGATGCTCTCCGATCAGATCGATCTGCAGGATCGGATCATCGAAGCGGCGGTACCTGTGCAGATTTACGATATCGAGGATTTTGACTTTGCCGTGGAAGAAGGCGTCACTGAGGTCGACTGGGAAGTGTCTCGTGATTAGCTGTCTTCCCGCAACATAGATAAAGTTAGGGGGAGAAGCATGACGAGTTCGGCGAATGAACGGGGCGAGATCCTGCTTACCCCGCACCAAGAGCATTTATGGACACGACGGCTCCAGGAGCTGCAAGACTGGATGCAGGCGCCCAAGGAGCGGAAACGGGGCAAGCGGATCGTCCAGCTGGGAGAGGAATGGGTCGATTGGGAGCTCTATCCGGCGCTGCGTCTGCTGAACGACAAGGGCATCGACACCGAATTCTCATGCGCAGGCGTCAGTTGCGCCGACGAGCCGCATGATCATTCTTTGTACGCCTATGTGACGATCCCGTACAGCACGAAGGCTGAATCCTTTATCCGGGCGGTGATCCGGCGGATGCGTCACCGGGTATGCGTCACGTATGAACCGATCCGGCACCGTTACGATCTGTCTTCGATGAGGATTACCCAGAATCGGACGTTCTGCCTGCTGCTGCATGCATGCGCGCGCGATTTTGACCGCAGGGGGTAACGAAGGTTGCGGGCCGCATAGAGTGAGGGGGAACTGGGATGCTGGCAAGCCTATTGAGTATCATAGGTTATCTGATCTTAATCGTTACGACTGTGTTGACGCTCTCGGGTGTATATCCAGCGCTCCTGCCCGGCTTAGTCGGCGGGATGGCGCTGATCGCGCTATCCCGCATTCTCACCCATGTCGAACACATCAGAGATCACTTGCTTGGTATTCCGATGAGCCGCCAGACGGTTCAAATGCTGGAGAGCAAGGCAAGCAGCTATCTGGTAGCGTCCGAGTCTCTGCAGCTGCGGCCGAGCGAAGCGCCCGAGTACAAGCTGCTGCAGCTCAAGGATGAAGCTTACATCCGGGTCGACTTGTTCAAAGCTTATGTCAAAGAGCATGTTAATTATCAGTATACGTTTCAATTTCCCGGAGAGGAACCGCTCGTCCTGGACTGCGCTGAGAGTTATATGCCGGAAGCGGATCTCTTCCAGATGCACCACAAGGTATATGTGAAGCTGTCGTCGCTGCCTGTGCGGTGGAATATCCGCTGGGAGGGCCTCATCATCGAACATGAATCGTTTAACCCGGCGAATAATTAATGACGTGAATTAATAAGAGAAACAGACCTGTCAGGCTACTGCCGGACGGGTCTGTTTTTATGGTAAAGAAGAAACACGGTAATGAGTTGACATAATTATTATTATGATTATCACCAGCAGTCCGCTTTCCATCATCAGGAAAGGTAAGGTATAATAGGGCGGACTATGTAAAGACAGAGGAGTGGATACGATGGAGCTTGCAGCAATCCGCGATCTGGCGGACCGGATCCGGACGAATGTCGGAAGAGTCATCATCGGCAAGGATGAAGTAGTGGACAAGCTGATGATCGCTCTGATCACCTCGGGCCATGTGCTGCTGGAGGACGTGCCGGGCACAGGCAAAACCTTGCTGGCCAAAGCGATGGCCAAATCGCTTGCCTGCGAATTTAAGCGCATTCAATTTACACCTGATCTGCTGCCGACCGACCTCAGCGGCATTCAATTTTATAACCAGAAGACCTCGGAGTTCGAATTCCGTCCGGGTCCGCTATTCTCCCATCTGCTATTGGCGGATGAGATCAACCGGGCGACGCCGCGGACGCAGTCCAGCCTGCTGGAATGTATGGAGGAGCGACAGGTGAGCGCAGACGGTGTCACTAGGGCACTGGAGCAGCCATTTCTCGTCATCGCTACGCAGAATCCGGTCGAGCATCAGGGGACATTTCCGCTCCCGGAAGCGCAGCTGGACCGCTTCCTGTTCAAAGTCAGAATGGGCTACCCGACGACAGAAGAGGGGTTGGATATCTTGAAACGCTTCAAATCCGAGCAGCCGCTGGGAACGATCCAGCCCGTAGCTGCGAGGGAAGAGCTCATCCAGGCTCAGGCGGCCTACAGCAGCGTTTATGCCGGGGATGACCTGCTGCGTTATCTGCTGGAGCTGATCGAGCGGACTCGCAGCCATGCCGATGTGACGGTCGGTGTCAGTCCGCGGGGCAGTCAAGCCTTGCTGCGGGCAGCGCAAGCGCATGCTATCCTGCAGGGAAGGGATTATGTCTCGCCCGACGACGTCAAGGCGATGGCCGTCCCGGTGCTGGCGCACCGGATCGTACCAGCCTCCTCTGTGAGGAGCCGACCGGGGGCGGCCGAGAAGCTGATCGATTCGCTGCTCTCCGAAGTGCCGGTGCCCGCCGAAGAGCAAGTTTGAGAACGGGATGTGATGCGACGTGCAAATCCACTGGCTGATTCTTATCGTAGCCGCCCTCGTCCTAGTACAAGGGCAGATCTTCTACCGGCTGGGGCAAAAGCGGCTGACGTACACGCGGACGTTTAGCGAAACGGCATGCTACCAGGGCGATCGGATCGAGATGGTGGAGCGGATCGCCAATCGCAAGCCGCTGCCGCTGCCGTGGCTGCGCATCGAATCGATGCTGCATGCCGGCATGCGCTTCCAGGCCCAGTACAATCTGGATATCAGCAATGGTCAATTTGTCCAAAATCATAAAAGCTTCTTCAGCCTGCTCCCTTATACGCAGGTCACGCGGCGGCATCAGGTCACCTGCACGAAGCGGGGCGTCTACCGCATCCATGCGGTCTCTCTGACCTGCGGAGATATCTTCGGCGTCTTCAACTCAAGCCGCCGGCTGCAGTTCGACTCGGAGCTCGTCGTCTATCCGGCGCCGCTGCCTGCCGAGGATCTGCGCATCCCGTCCCAGAGCTGGCAGGGGGATATTACAGTGAAGCGTTGGATCGCCGCCGATCCGTTCATGATCGCAGGCGCCCGCGAATACCGCTCCGGCGATTCGCTCAAGGATGTCAACTGGAAAGCGACCGCCCGGGCAGGCGCGCTGCAGGTCCATCAGCACGACTTTACGGCGGATCAGCGGCTGCTGATCCTGATCAATATCGAAGATCATGAGCGAATGTGGGGGACGGTCCGGGAGACGGAGCGCGTGGAGCTGGCGATCCGTTATGCCGCAGGCTTGGCGCAGTATGCGCTGGCCCAGGGCATCGAGACCGGCTTCGGCATCAACGCCCGTCTGGAGGAAGGACCAAGAGAGCCGGTCCGGAGCGAGCCTCGCAGCGGCGCCGATCAATTGGATGCGCTACAGGAGCTGATGGCCCGCCTGGTCATTGAGCCGAGTACGCCGTTTAGCGACATGCTGGAGGCTGAAGCGGTGCAGGCAGGGCGGACCTATGATTATCTGCTGCTCTCCGCCTTCGTCAGCGACAAGATGACGACAGCCATCGAGCGGCTGCGGCGGGGCGGCCACCGGGTAGAGGTGCTGGATATGACCGCGCTGCCGGCGGCAGACGATTCGTTCGAGACGCCGGACCATGCAGCAGCGGCCGTACCTGCCGGCAGCGGAGGAGGGGAAAGCGCATGAAGGAGCGAGTTCTCGCAAAAGCCGGCTTGACGACGCTGCAAGGCATTGTCGAGACGCTGTTGTTCTATCCGTTGATCCTGCTGTTCGCCGTCTACCTGCTGCCCCAGCCGCAAGTCTGGCTGTGGAGCGCCGGGCTGCCGCTGCTGTTCGGCGCCGGTCATGCCGCCTATGTATGGCTGAAGCTGGATAAGGTGTACAAGCTGCTTGCAATCGCTCTGCTTGTCGCTGCGGCGTGGAGTGTGATCTGGTTCGGCAGCAGCTGGCTGGCAGCCGTTTCCCTGTTGTTTGCTATCCTGGCTTTTATCCGTGGAGCCCGTGGCGCGGAGCAGGAGTGGGAGGCGCGCTTCCCGATGTCGGCGATGTTCGCGGGTATGATCCTGCATTTCATCCTATCTGTGGCGACCGTGTTCCGCTCCGAGCTACATGCCTATCTGTGGTTGATCGGCGTATGCGGACTGTTGGCTCTCGCAGCTACGCTGTATTGTCTCAACGCGGAGGCGGTCCGCCAGCAGACACTCTCCGGTCAGCGCAAGAGCGCAGTGCCTGGCTCGGTCAGCGGCTTGAATCGGTTGCTGGTCCTAGTCCTGCTGCTGGCAGCAGTAGCGATCACGATGCTGCGGACGATTCAGGAGGCCTTCGAATGGCTGCGCGGCCGGATCGTCGCGCTGCTGCAGCTGCTGCCCTCCCGAGAGGGTGACGCTCCGGTAGAGCAGCCGACGGCCCCCGAGATGCCCGAGCCGCCGATGCTGGGCGAGGAGCCGTCCGAGCCTTCGGCCCTCATGCAATGGCTGGAGCAGGCGGCCATGATCGCGGTCTATGTGCTTCTCGGGCTCCTCGTGCTTTACGGCTGCTACGCGCTCGGTAAACGTCTGCCCGGTTGGCTTCGCCGCTTGTATCAAGCGCTGACGGCATGGATCAATCGGGGAGAGCGTCAAGGCGAAGAGCTGGGCTATGTCGACACTGTCGAGAGTCTAATCCAGACCAGGGACAGCGGACCGGGCCTCGGCGGACGACTGCGGGACCGGCTGTCGGCATGGAATCGCCGCAAGCCCCGCTGGTCCGATGACATGACGAACGAGGAACGCGTCCGCTTCCTGTACCGCCGCTGGCTGCAGTCGGCCCGCAAAGAAGGCTACGAGCTCAAGCCGCATCTGACGCCGCTGGAGACGGTCGCCGATATCGAGCGGTGGCGCAGCCGCAGCAGCCGGGAGGACCTGCCGCTCACCAGGCTGTACGAGCAGGCGCGTTACGGCAGTCATCCCGTGAAGGACAGTCAGGTCCAGGAGCTCAAACATATGATGGAACAGTATCTGAGCTGATCCGCCTCAACAGCAAACCCGCCGCTGTCTTGGTCAACGGCGGATTTGCCCGCGTTCGGAGATGGGTAGCGGCGGAGTTAGCCGCAGACACGGTTGCGGCCTTGCTGTTTGGCTCGGTAGAGGGCAAGATCCGCCTGCTTGATCAATTCGCTCAGTTCATCCGCATGAGCCGGGTAGCTGGCGATGCCGATCGAGACGGTGATGTGGATTGGTTTGGCATCCGGGAGCAGGAAGGAGTGGCTGGCTATTGCCAGTCGGATGCGCTCGGCAACTGCTGCCGCTTCGGGAAGAGCAAGTCCCGTCAGCAGGATAGAGAACTCTTCGCCGCCATTGCGGGAGACGATATCCCCGGGACCGGCGTGATCATTCAGCAGTGTAACCACTTGTTTGAGTACAGCGTCCCCGGCTATATGGCCATAGGTATCATTGACCTGCTTGAAGTAGTCAATATCGATGCTCAACAGGGAGAATGGCTGTCTCGATTGCCGGGCCTGATCCTCCATCGCATGGAGCTGCGTATCGAAATGTCTGGCATTGCCGGCTCCGGTCAGGAAATCCCGGGTGGCCATGTTCCGCAGCCGACTCATCGCGATATTGGAGCGGCGCAGATGGAAGTAGAAGTGATAAAACACGAATGAGCCAAGGCAGGCGGCGAACCAGAAGGCCGGCATCACTTCCAGCCAGAAAAAATGCTGCTGGTTCGGCATCAGCAGATAGATGACAGCGGACGTCTGCAGATGCGCGTACAGGGTCATCACCGTCAGCTTGAACGGCGATTTGAGCTTCCACGTAGACACCCATCCGCACACAAGCGCGACGAGCAATACATTGCCGCCTGCCGCCAGAGAAGCCGGATTGAGGTCGAAGAACAGGACACGGCCCAGACCAATCATTACGCCGGAGATCAAGGCCGGCAGCGGCCCGAAAAACATCGCAATCAGCACCAGCGGTACCGTTCTGAGGTCGATGATGATCATTTCGTTGATCCGCACCGAATAAATCATCAGCAGAATTCCGAGCAGCCCCCCCGCCAGACCGGCAGTCCAATGGAGGATGAGCGCGGAGCGGGGTGCGAATCTGGGGTGGGTCATGATATAATTAATCACGTATGTAAATGACATAATAATGCAAAGGTTGGCGAAAAAATCTTTCATCAAAGTGATTCCTCTTCCCGATGTTCAATTGACAGCAGCTGTATGGACTACCTATAATATATCATCGTTCGCGGCAAGCTTCTATAGAAAGATCGCCGGCTCAGGCAGGGATGCGCAGCCAGGTGTCGAAGATTTTAAATCATGTTTGTGTCGTAATTTGTCATTGCTTGCACAGTTGCAATGGTTACAAAAGGGGATGCCATGAACAATTATCAGCAGACATTATACAATCATATGAAGCAGCAGTTTGATGCATGGTTCGCCCAGCAGGGCACGCCTATCAGCAGCGAAGAGGTATATCGCTTCCTGCACTCGCTGAGCGGTACGGCCGGCACGATCGGGCTGCTGCAGTTGTCTGCGGCGGCGCGAGGACTGGTGGACTCGCTTCAGGAGGGGGACGCCGACGAGTGGGGACTTGATGAGCTGCAGCTGTTCCTGCAGCCGCTCGCGGACGCGTGCCGGGATGACATGGAACCTGCAGCGAGCAGCGACATGCCGCTGGCGGATGCGGATGAGCTGCCTCCCGTCGTGATCCTCTTGGACAAAGATGAGGATCTGCTGAAGCGCGTCCAGGAAGTGATGGGTAGACGGGGCTACATTATCATCGAGACCGGCAGCGCGGAGCTGGCAGTCCGGCAATATCACACGCTGAAGCCCGACTGTCTGGTACTGGACCATCTGTCCGGCGGATTTGATGTCTTGCTTGCGCTCGAAGAGCAGCTCCAGAAAGAACCTGTCCCGGTGACCATTATCGGCTCGGAGGATCAAGCAACGCTACGAATTCAGGCCTACCGTCTGGGAGCGGATGATTATCTCGTCAAACCGCTGCAGCTCAGCGTGATGGCTGCGGTGCTGGAACGGCAGCTGGCGAAGAAACGTCAGGTCGATAGGCTGCTCATCACCGATGAACGGACTGGGGCGATCCGCCAGTCGAGGCTCGAAGACGTATATGATGCCCAGCTGCTGCAAGCAGGAGCCGCGGGCAGACCGTTTGGAATGGTCTTGATTACAATGGAATGTCTGGAGGGAATTCGTGCAGGATACATTGACTTGCCGGGCGAAGAGACGCTGCAGTCGGTAGCGGCCTGGCTGATAGACAAGACTGTCGGTAGACGCGGCGGCAAGGTCATCCGGTACAGATGGGATTCATTTGTCGTCTTGCTGCCGGATGCGGGAAGCGAGGCGGACACCAGGCTGGCAGCGGATTGGCGGCGCGAGCTGGAGAAGCTGCCGCAAGTCAAGGAAGCGCCACTGCAAGTGCTTGTCGGCGCCGTTGTGGTCGATGAGCCGGACCGTCCTCTGGGTTACTGGATGCTCCGCCTGCACGAAGCCATGGCTCCCGATGGCCTGGCAAATACGGAACGATATCATAAGAAATGAGGCTGACAAGATGAAATCTATCCTGCTCGCAGAGGATGAGCCGGTACTGCGGATGCTCGTTGTGGATTCTCTCGAAGACGAAGGATATGCGATCGAAGAGGCATGCGATGGCGAGGAAGCGATCGAGCTGATCAAGGCCAATCATTACGATCTGATCATCCTGGACTATATGATGCCCAAGATGACCGGAGTGGAAGTGATCGAACAGGCCAGACAGCTGCCAGAGCGGGCAGGAGCGAAGATCCTGATGCTCTCCGCCAAGAACCAGCAGTCTGAGCAGGACAAGGTGATGGCTGCAGGGGCGGACGGATTTATGTCCAAGCCGTTTAGTCCCTTGGATCTGATCGACAAGGTTGAGGAGATGCTGCGTGGATAAGCTGAGCAGTTACTACCGCAAGAGCATCACCCGTCGGTTCATGTCCTTCATGATGCTCGCGCTGCTGTTAATCCTCTGCGGAGCTGTCTTCGTGCTGTGGAGCACGGTGAACATCATCCAGGATTATGAGCAAAAAAGCGACGAAGTCCGCAAGAAGCAAGATCTGGTATCCGAGGTTGCTAATCATGCCAATCAGATCATCCTGCGGACGCGGGGCTACTATGTGTATCAGACTGAATTTGAGTACAATCAGATCTTCTCGGAGAAGCTGGAGCTTGACGCATCGCTGGCAGGTGTTAAAGAGCACACGCTCAGCGATTCGGAGCAGGAGCTGATGCGCAATATTGAGGACTTCTTCACATCCTTCTTCAACGACGTGCTCCCGCAAGGCATCGAATATGCCAATGTGGGGAACTATGAAGCGCTTCGCAGCTTCATCTCGGCAGAGGCAGACAACCCGGTCAACGACCTGCTGTTGTTCTCCCGAGACTTCGAGAAGAAAGTGCAGGAGATTGCGTCCGAAGAAAATAGAAAGCTGATCAATCAATTAACTGTACAAGGCGGAATTTTTCTCGGGTATATTTTACTGATCCTGATTCTATCCATCTTCATCACGCGCAGGATCGCAACTGATATTGGCCATCCGCTCGGTCAGCTGTCCAATCAGGCTTCGCGGTTCGCGTACGGCGAGATGATACAGGTCGACTATGTAAAGCGGGAGGATGAGATCGGAGGTCTCTCCCGCGCCTTCAACGATATGATGCAGCAGATCCAGTCCAAGGAAGAGGAGCTGCTCTCCCAGAACGAAGAGCTGCAGGCGCAGCAGGATGAATTGCAGGCGCAGCAAGAAGAGCTTCAGTCGGCCCTGGAGCAGATGGAGCGCAATGAACAGTACCTGGAGAAGCGCAATATGCTCGTCCAGTCGTTATCCAATACGCTGAACAAGCAAGAGCTGCTGCAGAGCGTCATCCATCATGTCGTGACGATTACAGGATTTGAAAAAGGGTTGATCGTCATGAACAATCCACAGCATGATTATGCGGCCATCGGCGTATCCGCATCCGGCGCGGCCCAGTTCATCCGGACATTGGAGGACGGTCTCGTGATGCGGGCTTCGCAGACGAAGGAACCGTATCAGATCACGCGCGCTTGCTCGGAGTCCGAGCAGGGGTATCATGAGCAGAAACTGTATGCCAGTGAGCTGGTCATCCCGATCCTGAACGCAGACGATGAGATGGTAGCCTGTATGATGCTGACCAAGCTGGGCCAGTCGATCGACAAACAGGAGCAGGCGGAGATCGTTGGCATGGCAAGACAAGTGTCGCTTGCCTTTGACAAGCTGTCGCTCTACGAATCCTCCGAGAGGCAGCGTCAGATGACCTCGGATATGATCAATACGATCCAGGAAGGGGTGCAGTTGCTCGATCTGGATGGCCGTACGCTGCAGATCAACAAGAAGATATCCGAGTTTTTCCGTTTTCTTAAGCCGATGGGGGAGCAGATGGAGCTGCCGTTGGCTGCATTCCTCGATCAGCTGGCGACCAATGTGGTCGACCCGGAGCCGCTTAAAGACTTTATCATGGAGCGTGTAAAGGATGAACACTGCCATGAGACCAACTGGTTGAACTATGAGATCATCGAGCCGAACAGGCGCTACATCCAGATCTACTGCGAGCCGCTCTATCGCGAAGGTGTCAAGTTCGGCACGCTGCTGGTGCACCGCGACATAACCAAAGAATATGAAGTGGACCGCATGAAGTCGGAGTTCGTCAGCACGGTCAGCCATGAGCTCCGCACGCCGCTTGCAAGTGTACTCGGCTTTGCCGAACTGTTGCTGCACCGGGAACTCAAGCCGGAGCGGCAGCGCAAATACGTGTCTACTATCCATCAGGAAGCCAGGCGGTTAACGACGTTAATTAATGATTTCCTTGACCTGCAGCGGATGGAGTCGGGCAAGCAGACCTACGACATGAAGCCGATATCATTAACCTCATTAATTAAAGATGTCATCGAGCTGCAGCGTATCGGCGCATCCAACCATGAGATCGTATGGGAATCGGACAGCAGACAGATGATCATGCTGGCAGACCAGGACAAGATGCAGCAGGTGTTTACCAATCTGCTCAGCAACGCCATCAAGTATTCGCCGGGCGGCGGCCGCATCATGATCCAGACGCAGATCCTGCCCGGGCAGCTCGTCATCCGGATTAGCGACGAAGGATTGGGTATACCTGATAACGCTTTGCCCAAACTGTTTAATAAGTTTTACAGGGTAGATAACTCGGACCGCAGAGAGATCGGGGGCACCGGGCTGGGCCTGGCCATCGTCAAAGAGATCATCACCCGTCATAAGGGAACGATCGAGGTCGAATCCAAGCTCGGCGAAGGGAGCACCTTTACGATCCGTTTTCCGGTGCAGGAGACGCAGTCGCGTATCGAGGATGCCGGCGAAGCAGCCGAAACGCTGTCCGAAACTTCGATCAAGGTGATGTTGATCGAGAACGACTACAACTTGTCGATCATGCTGCGCGATGAGCTGCAGGCCAGCGGGTTCCGCGTTCATCTTTATACTCAAGGTCAAAAGGCGCTGGAAGATATCGAGTCGCTGCAGCCCGATATCGTGGTCATCGACCTGCTGCTGGAGCCCGATACGAGCGGATGGCATGTCATCGAGCAGATGAAAAAATCCGAGTCGCTGCAAAATACGCCGATTATCATTTCCAGCGCATTTGAAGAAAAAGAAAAAGCCGCGCAGTGGGGAATCAGCCATTTCCTGGTGAAGCCTTATCTGCCTGGCCGACTGACCGCAACGATCCATCAGATGTTGCGTAGAAGCTAGAGGGGGATGGTGGTCATGAAAGCATATCGAGGTGCAATGTGGTCGGTACTGCTGCTCGCAGCGATGCTGGCCTCGGCCTGTTCCAACGATCCGCCGCCGGAAGTGAATGAACCGACCGATCCGCCGCCCGGACAGACAGAGACAGAGCCGGAAGAAACACCCGATCCCGAGGCGGAGGACGAGGCAATCATCCGCGCCTTCCGCGAAGAGATCCGTCAGGCGGAAAGCGCTGGCGAGCTGATCGCTTTTCTGGATGAACATCTGTCCCGGGCAAGCGGTGAAGCTGCAGATGTGCTCTTCCTGGAACTGGAAGCCTATTATGCGGAAGATCTGCCAAAAACGCAAGGGCTATTCTTGATGAATGAAGTCCAGGAGAAGTTCTCCATCATGGGAGATCCGACTACGGTGACGGAGATCACGGATCTCGAGCTGCGGGAGATGGCCCGCAGGGCGGAGAGCGGACATTATGTTCTCGTCCAGATGGAAGGTGAAGTGTATCCGATCATTGATTATACAGCCCTGGAGAAGTACAGTCCTTTACTCTCACAGGAATTGCGCGACTATCTGCAACTGATGGCCATGGAGACAGAGCACCAAAAGAAAGGCGAACCCGACTCCGCACATACGCTGGACGGTCTGGCCGAGCGTGCGGTCACTGCTGAGCAATATTTGGAGCGATATCCCGATGGCCTGAAGCGGGAAGACGTGCTGGAAGGTTACGCTGCCCGGATGGAGAGGCTGTTGTTCGGGATGGCTAACGGACCAAGGTTCGATCTGGATAACGGGGTGATCTATGATGATTATCTGCAGGCGTTCCAGCGGATCAGCCAGCGGCATGGAGCCACCTATACAGGGTCGCTTGTGCAGCGGTTCGTGGAGCTGCTGGGCGAGTCCGACCAGAAGATCATCATCGTGAGCGCAGATGACCGGCGGGATGTGCCGGCGATCGCTGAGCTTAGAGACGGACTGGCTGAGGAGATTCGCAAGAAGTACGGTGCGGAAGACGTAGAAGCGATTGACGCTGATGAGCCCGAAGGAGCTGAGGATGCTGAAAACAGTTAAGGCATAGATGGCTTCGAATGACGGAGACTCTCTGAACAGTTCGCGCGAATGGATTAACGTCCTTAATCATAAGGAGACTGGCAATGTTCAAGATCAAGCAACTTCTCAGGCGAATCCCCTCGGATGATTCGCCTGCTTCGATGTCTGCGGCGGCAGGCAGCAGCGCCATGGCGCTGCTCGCCCTGCATGAGCTGGGGAGCAGCATCTATACCGGACTCGGGTGGGCGATTGACAACCTCCTGACTACTCTGGTCATGGCCTTGGGCCTCTCGGCCTTGCTATTATTAGCATACATACCTGCTTTTTTGTTGGCGCTGATCCCGCTGCGGCTGCCCCGGCTATGGCTTGGCATGCTCCTGGTCATGCTGAGCGGACTGTCCTACCTGTTCACATTTGCCAATATGAAATGGGTATGGGGCGGGTTGCTGTTGGCGGGCTTGCTTGCACTTGCCGGTTCATGTACCGGACTATTCTTCTATTGGCTGATTCGGCGTCCAGATACGGTATTCAGCCGCTCGATGGTCGTTTTGAACGGGCTGGTACTTGTCGTCCTGTTCTACATGGCGACAGCAGCTAGCGGGCTGCACGTCTCCTGGCCGCGAGGAGCCATCGCATCCATCCCTGATACACCGCTAGCCGGGCTCGCTTCACCTGCGGAGCATGGTTCTTATGAAGTGACTTCGCTGACATATGGCAGTGGGGAAGACCGATTTCGCCGGGAATTCGGAAGCGGGGTAGATCTTGTGACCGAGCCGGTAGACGCCTCGGCATTCATCACCAAGTGGAAGGGACTGCGCACCTGGTACTGGGGTTTCGACCAGCATGCCCTGCCCATGAACGGTCGCGTGTGGCTGCCCCAGGGCGAGGGACCCTTCCCGGTCGTCCTGATCGTCCATGGCAACCACACGATGGAAGATTTCTCGGACGGCGGTTACGGTTATCTTGGCGAGCTGCTCGCCAGCCGGGGCTTCCTGACCGTCTCGGTCGATCAGAATTTCGTCAATTATTCGGTGCTCTCCGGGCTGCCCAATGACGATTATATCCTGCGGGCCTGGCTGCTGTTGCACCATCTGCGGACGATCGATGAGCTCTCGCAAGCTTCGGGTACCCTGATGAGCGGCAAAGCCGATCTGTCTTCGATCGCGCTGATCGGTCATTCCCGGGGCGGTCAAGCTGCGGCGCTTGCCGCTGGCTACGAGGCCTACTTCACCGTGGCGGACAAGGAAGAGTATCTAACGGGTCTTGAATATGACATTACTGCCGTAGTGGCTATCGCACCAACCGACAAAAAACTTGAAGAGCGCAACTTGAGATTTAATGACCTTAATTACTTGACGATTCATGGCGCTAACGACTCCGATGTGACGTCCTTCGACGGCGAGCGGCAGTACAGCCGGATCGTCTATCCGGCGGGCAGCACGACCTACGCGTTGAAATCAGCACTCTATATCGATGATGCCAATCACGGACAGTTCAATACAGCCTGGGGACGCATGGATATCAAGCTGCCGCTGCGCTGGCTGATGAATCAGCGGGAGATCATGCCGGGCAAGGATCAGCGCCTGATTGCACAGACGTTTATCAGCGGTTTTCTGGAAGTGACGCTTCATGAGGATCGGCGTTATGTGCCGTTATTCCAGGATTACCGGCTGGGCGGCCATTGGCTGCCCGATACGACCTATATCCAGCAATTCCAGGATAGCGAAATGATTAACATCGCTAACTATCAAGAGGATACCGATCGGGCTACCGGGAGCAGGCGCGGGGTTGAGCTGCATGCAGAAGGGGTAACGCGATGGGAGGAAGAAGACCTGAAGAATCGGCAGGGCGGATCCAAGCATAATAAGGTGCTGTTTCTCGCGTGGGAAGAAGCGGAGGGGTATTATGAGCTGAGGCTCCCTTCGGGGTTGAGTTCAGCCGTGTCAGAGACTTCGGAGCTGGTCATGGCGCTTGCTCCGGCTTCACCGGAGCAACCATCGCCGGACTTCACGGTTGTCCTGACAGACAGACACGGGAGCAGCGCTGCGCTGCCGATGAGCAGCCTCCGCGAGGTCAAAGAGCTGCTGCACAACCGCTTCCTGAACGGCGGACCGCTTAACCGCTGGATCAAGAACGGCAGGCTGCAGCCATCATCGGAGATTGTCATGCAGGACTACCGGCTGCCGCTGGCAGCCTTTGTCGAAGCCGTCCCGTCGCTGGATCCATCCCGTCTCGTCAGCATTCGTCTGGTCTTTGACCAGAGCGAGGCCGGCGAGATCGTGCTCGACAATGTCCGCTTCCAGCCGGGAGGGATCGGCGTCACTCCTTGAGATGGTCGATCGCTTCGGACATTGTCTTGTCGGTAAGATGGGCGTAGATCTGCGTCGTCTCCGGTGATGCGTGTCCGAGCTGCTCCTGCGTTTTATAGATATCGTTGCGCAAGTAGTAGTCGGTGGCGAAGGAATGACGCAGCTTATGGACGGAGAGATACGGTTTGCCGAAGCGCTTGGCGTATTTGATCACCATCTCCTGGATCGCCCGCTTCGTCATGCGCGAGCCTTCCTGCCTGCCGTTGGCAATGGCCAGGAACAGCGCTTTTTCGCGCCGCGGCGCTTTGTAATGGCTCTCGCGGATCCGGAGATAGTCTGTCAGATCATCCACCGCCTCCTGGCGGAAGTAGACAGGAGACTTGAACGTGTCGTCGTTGTCGCCCTTGCGGTAGACATAGACGACTTTTTTCTTGAGATCGATATCCTCGAGATTGAGATTGACGAGCTCGGATACGCGGAGCCCCGAGTTCAGGATCAGGATGATGATGCAGGCATCCCGCACATGGTTCTGTTCGTAAGCGTAAAGCGCTTGCTTGTTCTTGACCACATCCAGCGGATACTGGCGTTTTACATAATCGATGAATGCATAGATCTCTTCTTCCTGCAGCAGCTTGCCTTCGAGCTTAGCCGCGGTGTCCTTCGGCTTGTGGGTCCGCTTGATCGCAACCTTGGCCATGACGTTGCGCTTGAGCAGGGGATAGAACTCATCATCCTCGGCGATCTGGCTCAGGTAGTGGAACAGCGAGCGCAGCGAGGAGAGCTTGCGCGAGATCGTTGTCCGGCTGTTAGTCGTATCTTTGAAAGCCGATAGGAACATCTTGTAATTATCAATATTGTCCATATGGAGTTTCTCCAACTCGAGCAGTTGAATATCACGGTTCGTTGTTGCTTCGGATAGCCCTTCGGCCCGCAGCCAGTTGAAGAAGGTCTCGTAATCCCGGACATATTCCAGCAGCGAGGAAGGGGAGAGATCGGGCAGCTTGTAGTTGATGAATTTCTCCACATACCAGGGCATCAGCGGCGTTCGTTTGTCGAGCTCTTGCCGGTCTTTAATTTTAAGTATATTCACGTTCCATCACCTCACTTCCCTTATCTTAGCAGTCTGGGGGTGGGAGTGTAAACTGAGAAAGAGAAGGTTTACATAATTTTAATTACGGAAACTCAAATTTTAATTAACGGAATAAGTTAACATAATATTAATTACGTTTAAATTAGCTTGTTTTTTGATTTTTCTTTTCCAAACCTTTTATTCACTACTTTTGATCGGATTGTCTGAAATAAACATGATATTTCATATTCATTTAAAGCATGAGCCAATAACTACCTCCTCCTGCGTCTGTTGAAGGATTATCCCAGCAATAACGAGTAAAGAGGTGTTAGTGGAGTCCCTCAGAAGTGTATACATATAAAAGGGCAAGCTATTGGGAGGGGGACCCTCTGATCAATTACGCAAAGGAGAGAGCAACTTATGAAAGTACTCATCATCGGAGCAAACGGTAAAATAGGACAGCTCCTGGTCAAACAAATGCTGGCAGATAAACAGCATGTGCCGGTGGCAATGGTGCGCAAAGAGGAGCAGGCAGCGTCCTTCAGAGCGCAAGGTGTAGAAAGTGTATTGGCCGATCTTGAAGCACCGGTCGAAGAGATCGCTGAGGCGGCCCGGACCTGCGATGCCATCGTCTTCACGGCGGGTTCAGGAGGCAGCACCGGCGCGGATAAGACGATCCTTATCGACTTGGATGGGGCGGTCAAAGCAATGGAAGCCGCTGAACAGGCAGGTATATCGAGATTTGTCATCGTCAGCGCTCTGGGTGCGGAATCAAGGGAACGCTGGTCAGACAGTATCCGTCATTATCATGCGGCCAAGCATTACGCCGACCGGATCCTGGAATCCTCCGAGCTGATCTATACCATCCTGCGACCTGGCGGACTGCTGGATGATCCCGGCAGCGGGCGTATCTCGCTCAAGACTCCGGCCCATGAGGGCTCGATCCCTCGGGAAGACGTGGCGGCAGTCATCGCAGCCGTTCTCGACAATCCCGCTACGTATCGTAAGTCCTATGATCTTGTGTCCGGTTCGGATTCGGTCAGCGAGGCGCTCGCACGCTTATAGTGGGGAGCAAAGCATATCAAATCCAAGTCTGTCATATGCGCAGGCTTGGCTTTTTTTGTAAATTTACTGGAAAAATAATGGAATGATGAAAGAATGAATGGATCTTCATGAAACGAGGGATAGTGGATGAACAAAAGAAACCGAAAAATGATCGGACGTGACAAATGAACATTCGTCTGTTGAAGGACTCTGATGCCCAAGTTTATAGAGAGGTAAGGTTGCGTGCATTGAAGAATGACCCCGATGCATTTGGATCAACGTATGAGCATGAAGAAACTAAACCGCTGGGGCACTTTATAGAAAGGATACACCATACAAAGGATCAATTTACATTGGGATGTTTTGACGACAGTAACACATTAGTTGGCATTGTCAATTTTTCACGTCAAAACAGGCTTAAGACCGCACATAAAGGAAATATTTACGGTATGTACGTAGAACCACAATTTCGAGGACGGGGGTTAGGTAAAGCCCTTATATCAGCCTTGATTGAAAGAGCTACAAAAGAATGTGAAGGATTGGAACAGATTCATTTGACGGTGGTGTCTATTAACAAATCAGCAAAACGCTTATATGTCTCGCTGGGGTTTGAAGTTTACGGTATGGAACCACATGCATTAAAGCTTGATGAACAGTATTTTGACGAAGATTTAATGATGTTACGATTGCGACATATAAACTGAAGGGGACAATAGTTGAACGCATTAACCCCCTGAACTCCATCATGGAGACAAGGAGGTTAATGCCGGTGTTGCAGCAATATACTAGCGGCTATTGGTCCGGCGCTGATACGATTCGGCATAAGCGCCGCGGCGGAAATGGAGGATCGGATCGTCCGATAATTCTACGCCGGGGACAACCGCAGTCGGGTCCATCAACAGGTCGTCCGGTTCCTTGATCGTTTCGAGGATATCGAGCCGGCCGGCATGGATCCGTTCACGGGCATCTGGCCAGGCCTGCGTACTATCATCCGTCGGATCTCCTTCTTCACCCAGGACAATGCTAAGCGAAAACGAAGCGGGCCGCTGCTGCAGTCTCTCATGCATCTCTTGCTCCAGATAGTCCGCAGGCTTGGCTGCCGCTTCGTGCAGCGATAGGGTATCCACGCCTGCATCGGGCAGCCACTCGAACTTCACCGGACGACTGCTGCCGTCCGGGGCGATGAGATAATAGACATGGATCGTATAGTACCGGTTAGTGGCATAGCTTGACGGTGGCAGGAGCCGCTTAACGGCGAGCAGGCTTTGCTTGCTCTCGCTAAAATGCTCTGCCACTTCCTTGAAGATGTCGAGCATGGACAGATGACCGGCCCGGCCCTTGTGGACGGCGCGCACCAGATCGAGGAAGGACTCGGGCGTCCGGGCAAAAAACACGGGCAAAGTCACTCCGACCAGGTATGTCTTCCGGCCGCCCGGGATGTGGAATTGCACCGCCATGCCTTTAGCCGGGGAGAGCAGGTCAGCAAGTGCCGGATCGGTCGAGCTGCCGGAGAAGCGGACGGTCGCGTCCAGACTGCCACCCTGCAGATGAGGCGCTGTTGTCAGCGCCGCCGCTTCTCCGCTCGGATGGAAGACGGCACGATAACAGGCGCCTTTGGCATGCGCACGCCGATATCCCGGATGGGTGCCCGACAGACCTTCGATGGCGTCGATAGACTCTGTAGCGAGAGGGTTTATGGAATCGGTTGCATGTTGTGTTGGATTCATCCGTACAATCACCTCATTCATCGAATTATGCAGTATTGGGAAGGGTGTGTATCGTTGTTGTATAGGTCAATGGATATGAATAGTGTGACTTACGTTTGTTTACCCATATCGATGATGAGCTATGCACGAGTGAAGCGGGAAGTTTAAGAAATTGTGTGACAACCCGAGCAATCCGACAGTTTTGCAGTTGGCCGGTTGCTATTAGTTAACATAATTAAAATTATGTAATTTATATCTGAGGTGAAATTGTTGATTGTTGTGAGTCTATCTTTTGGATATAGTTCATCAGTCGCGACATGGCCTGGAATTGCTGCCCGAGCTTGCCATTAAGCTGACTGAGCGCCAGGTGGAAGGCCCGCTCGACGTTGGCCATGCTCTGGGTCTCCAGTTGGTCGAGAAGCTGCTTCATAGGCTCGATAAAATAGACGGTCTTGCGCAAGCTGCTAATGACGATAATCTTGCGCAGCTCCGGCTCTGTAAATACGCGATACCCGTTGTCCGGGTTGCGCTCGGTCCGGATTAATCCTTCCTTCTCCCAGTGCCGAATCGCAGACGGATTGACGCCAGCTATCTCGGCCGCCTCGCCAATCGTTATAGGCAGATGAGCACGCCCCTTGGTGTAGGACGAAAAATCCGACACTTCGATCATGCGTACCACGGACTCCACGCGCCACTTTTCCACCTGCAGGTGATGCTGCTGTTCGTTGACAAGCCATAGCGCATCGGTGCTGCGGCCTTGTTTGACCAGTCTCATGGTCTCGTAGGCAATCGGGATCTCATACCCTCGGAGCAATGCGCGGATGGCCATAAAGGCACACAGATGAAGCGAGGTATATCCTCTGCGGTTGCTGGTAGTCCTCGGTACGTCAGGGATTAGCCCCTGATCCTCATAGCGGCGCAGGGTGGTCGTGCTGACCTGCAGTCGCTCGGCCATCTGCTTCGGTGTGTACAAGTCAGTCTCCATGGCATGTGCTCCAATCTTTAAAGTATAACCTTCAACTGCTACAACAATATTTAATCCAATTGAGCCAACAAAATCAAGGGTCATTACCGATCAAACCGAAAGATTGCATCCATGTTATATGATGGAGATATCTCATAGAGGGAGGTATCACTTATGATCCAATATGTAAAGCTGGCAAACGGTACGGAGATCGAAGCGGGGTTGGCAGGCGATCCGTCCGCGCCGACGGTTATGCTGCCTGTTGCCAAAAAGACCGTCTATGGCAAGGAAGCCGAGGCGTTATCCGGGTGGGGAGTGGACCCGGCGCTTGGGGAGCATCTTATCGATGGGCTGAAGGATACGTTTCAAGTGTTGTTTTTCGACTATGAAGGGCACCTGATGGCCCATCCCAATCCGGATGGTCTGACAGCAGAGCAAGTGGCTGCGGATCTGCTGCAGATTGCGGATACGATGGGTGTAGAGCCTTTCAGCTACTATGGCTACTCCTGGCTTGCACTGGCTGGGCTTCAGCTGGCCATCCGCACGGACCGGTTGGCTGGTCTCGTGATGGGCGGGTTTCCTCCGTATGAAGGGCCTTATAAGGAAATGATGACGGTGACGGAGCATTCGTATCGGCAAGCAGTAGAGCAAACGTCAGTAAGTGAGCCGGCCTCTGAGTATATCGGAGATCCGGATGCATATGACTGGGATCAGGTCTCGGTTGCCCTTCCTCCGGATACGGCAAAGCAGTTTATGACATTGTACCAGAGCCTGACGGCCTTCGATGATCGATTGATTCAGGAGAAGCTGTCGATGCCGAGGCTCGCTTTTGCCGGAGCGCAGGATACGATCGTCTATGGCGCCAATTTTGGAGGTGTGACGGTCGATATCGCCGGTATTCTGCGCAAACATGTGGAACGGCTTCGGCAACTGGGATGGGAGGTAGAGATCGTGAACGGAAGCGGGATGGATCATACGCAAGCGATGCAGCCAGCGGTCGTGCTGCCGATCCTCAAGCCCTGGCTCATCCGGATGCTGAAGAGTTCGGAACGGACAGGATCATAATGGTCAATCTCATCATTTGGTTTGATGTTAAAGCTAGCTTTGTGCTAAGGTAGATGTATCAGAACATGAGAGGGTGACCCAAGCCAATGATCTACTAATCCTGTCCGGTAGCGGTTCGTGCATGAACCATGCGATTATGCGGGATAGGATTAGCTTTGGCTTTTTTGGTGTGCACTGCACGATCTTGCTTAAAGTTAAAGGGCAAGATGTGTCCTTGTGCTGCGATGCCGGCTTCCTGTCCAGTGAAAAGGATGAAGGAGGTTTTTTTTATGCGGTCAATGGAAATAAAAGAATATGACTTGCAGCGAACAGGGGCGATGCCCTATGGCATGACTTCAGGGAAGAACGGGGAGGTCTGGTTCACGGAGCACAAGGGTAACCGGATCAGTCGGATTCATCGTGACGGGACCATCGATTCCTTTCCCATCCCTACTGCACAAGCAGGTGTGATGTGCATCGCCGAAGTTGCTGGGGAAGTGTGGTTTACAGAAAATCATGCCAATGCCATTGGGAGAATGAATACAGTGGGGAAGTATACCAGGTATGAACTGCCGGTACCCCAAGCTGCACCATACGGCATCACAGAAGGACCAGGCGGGACGATCTGGTTCACACTCATGAACGTTGGCCAAATCGGACGGTTGAAAGCAGACGGGGAAATGCAGCTATTCGATCTGCCAGATCCGAAGTCGTATCCGTCTTTTATTACGATAGGTCCGGATGGTAATATGTGGTTTTCAGAAAATCGGAAGAATACGATCGGCTGTATGAACACAACCGGTGAAATCGTCCAACGCTTTAGGATTCCCACAGAAAGCTCAGGTCCTGTAGGAATCACGAGCGGACCGGATAACGCCATATGGTTCGTAGAGATTGTTGGCAATAAGATAGGAAAAATTACGATTAGCGGAAGCATAACGGAATACGAATTGCCAACGGCAAATGCAAAGCCGCATGCCATAGCTGCAGGACATCATGATGATCTGTGGTTCACGGAATGGTCTAACAATGCGATCGGCCGGATCACTACGCAAGGTATCATCACCGAATATCCGATCCCGACAGCCAATGCTGAGCCTCACGGTATCGCTGTCAGTTCCGATGGCGATGTATGGTTTGCTGAAGAATGTGATCAGATCGGAAGATTGATATTGTTGAATGAAGCATCCATAGATAAAGCATAGATTGAAGAAAATTAACTAAGGAAAACCCAGGCAAGCCGAAATCGTGCCTGCCTGGGTTATTCAGATATACTTTTGCACAAAACCCGTATTTTGTACATATGTATTAAGATCGGTTTATAGCCCCTATGATGCGTGTCTAATGACACAAACATACCCTTATTTTTGACACAAACATATACTTAGAGCCCATTTCTGTGACACAAACA
Organism: Paenibacillus jepli; assembly: GCF_047238105.1. Classification (NCBI taxonomy): domain Bacteria; kingdom Bacillati; phylum Bacillota; class Bacilli; order Caryophanales; family Paenibacillaceae; genus Paenibacillus; species Paenibacillus jepli. Next base: position 17,041 of record NZ_JBDFMD010000001.1, on the reverse strand, counting down.
TTACCTTTGAGAAGTTTAAGCGATGACACAAACATCACCTTTCAAAAGACTGAGCGACACAAACATCACCTTTCAAAAGTCAAAAAACGATGCTTGGTTTACAACAATGATGTCATAAATCAAGTTAACTCTAGAGGGTTTGATGTTACGATTTTACGCATCTTCTCTATATTCACTTTTGTATAAATTGTAGCTGTTTTGGGGTCAGCATGACCCAAAAGATCGGCAATTGCTAACAGATCTGCTCCCTCACCGTCATTATAAAGAACGGTGGCACAGGTATGTCTTAGCTTATGTGGTGTAACTTTATGATTATTTGCTCGAACACCGGCAGCTTTAGCAATCTCCTCAATAATTAGTTCAACCGATCTTCTTGTTAACCGCTGCCCTCGTTTTTCCGAAATGAATAAAGCTGCTTCCTCTTTTCGATTGCGTTTTTGAAGAATCAATTTCCTGGTTGGTTTATAAGCTTCCAGGGCTCTTATAATTTTAGTTGTCAACACAAGTTTTCTTTCCTTATTTCCTTTACCAATGATTGTAAGCGACCCATCGTCCTCGTTGAAATTCTCGAGATCAATACTTACAAGTTCGGAAACACGCAATCCAAGTATTAAAAACAACGTAGTTATCAATGAATCTCTTTCTTTAAATTTACGTTTTGCAGCGAATTGTTCAAATTTCATGGCATCCTGTAGAGATAGACTTTTGGGAAGTCTTTCTCCAAGTTTAGGGTTTTCAATATACTGAGATACGTCATACTGGAGGTATTGTAGTTTAACGGCCCATTTAAAAAACGATTTAATAGCCGAAACGATGCGCGCCCTTGTCGCGGCCGCAAAAACTTTTCCCGATTTTGAGTTAACTTTATCTTTTGTGGATTTAGGATGTCTTAGTGTTCCTAGAAATAACTGAAGGTCATTAGCTGATACGTCTTCAATATATGTAATGTCTTTTGCTTCTTTAAGCCAGGAGGTAAGCCGTACGATCGTATGATTATAAACTTCAACGGTTCCCTTTGCGTAATTTTTGTTGACTTCTAGGTATATTGTAAAGGAATCAATCAGATTATCGATACTGTGTTTATTCATTTGGCTACGCCCCTCTCCCTTTCAATTATAACATCAATTATTTACTTCACGAAATAGTTATTTTGTGAAGTAAAGTTTTCATTTTCAGAGGAGTTTGTAAGGACTGGCTTGGATGGCGTGTTTCGCAATTCGCATACTCGTGGCAACAAATTTATATATTCCCCACAAGAGGGGACATTTTACTTTTCTTTAAGAATCGCACGTCTGAAATCAGCAAGAGTTCCAATTTTATCTTCATTGGTATACCAGACGAAATCTTCTTTGCGCGAAAAGATAAAGCGACTACAGTTCATACTGCTATAACTATTAAGAATAGCGAGATTCAAACGGCTATCAAGTACAATTTTATTTGGCATGTATTTTTCAAAACGTCCCAATAGCATAACTCGACTGCTAAGTGGTACCGTCACTTCAGTTCCAAGAAGACCATGTCCCGGAGAAGAGAAAACACCTCTTTCTTTTTTCTTAATCCAATGGAGGCTAACGGGATGGTCGGAACAAATAAAATCTCCCAATGTATTTGGACAGTAAACTATAGACCAATTCCTAGAGCTTAGAGGTTGAATGATGGCATCCATCGCATGCAATACATTGTGTACGTGATTATTGTTGTTAAAAGAAATAGAATATCTGTCTTCTTGTACAAATTCTTTTATCTTCATGTACGGCGATATTGGCAGTTTATAACCCTCATTTGCCATCCCCTTTCGTGTAGCTTCGAAACGCTCTTCGGTAGCGACCATTTCATGCATGATCGACTTCAGCATGTCTTCCATTAAGCCAGAAAAGCTCTCTCTCATTGTGGGTGTTCGTACTTCAAGAAGCGCTAAGTAATTCATAAGGTAGTTATAATCGCTGTCAACTGGCATCTGATTTGTCTCACATAGATTACGTATTATCGGTGCAGTCTTAGTTTCAAGATCCATGAATGTGTTCTCAATTAAATCTGAGGGGGTATCAGGCAACTCGATACTATAAAGTTTCTTGGAAAATGCTACACTTTTTGGTTTTGAGTCATGCTGATTTCCAGTTAGAGTATCAAACGCATAAAGTGTGCTATCTTTCGTTCCCTTTTTAGTGAAGTTTGCAAGATGAAAAATTGGTATATAGTGATGATTTCTTTTTTCCTTTTGCTCCCGCATTACAATAGTCGCTCCCTTTGTTTACATATAATTAAACGATGGATTACAGAAAGTAATTCTAAAATTACATTAAAAAAAATATTCGTTTCGCATCTGGTCTTAATCGCTCCAGACGCTCAATGTTATCGCGTTTTAGGTCAACTTTTGAATTGGGACCGGTTGTTAACCACAACGTATCATTGTACTGTTCCCCATCTATCATACCAATGAGTTCCTCACCAGTTTTCATCTTTACTTTAAGCATATAGACTTCCATTGCTTACTCCCCCCTTTCAAAATACGATTGATATTTCCAGTCTTTAACTTCATCCGGAGAGGTCTCCGATCTTGATATAAGAATTGATCTGAAATATGATTTGATTATTTAGGTAAAAGCTTATAGGTTTCTTTTACTTCGGAACTCGAGCCAGGCAGCAAACGAAAGTTAACTACATCTCCATCTTCCATATACTGAAGCTTTCTCTTGAGCAGCTCAAGGTTTTCTACTCGTGTACTTTTATATAAAGTTCTTTTCTCCTGAAGTGGGATAGTTGCACCAAGGATTAGAAGTTTTGCTTCATGTTTTTCACTGCTTTCAAAAACTTCAATTCCAGTGACTGACTTTTCCTCATACAGCTTAATGATTTTCTCTAAATCAGATTTCTGTTCAATACGAACACTTATATCCTTATAATTAAATATAATTGGAGTTTTTGAATAAATACTTTCTAGAACTTTTAGCCCTTCTCTATCATTGGCTTCCAACCGATCAGGAACTCTAAAACTAACCGAAAAGAAATCTTCATATATTTTTAGCTTTTTTAACAGTTCAATTGATTCTGTAGTTCCAATCCCATTGGGTTTTAGTTTAAAATTAGACAAATCGACTTCAACAAACGTTTCATGTGAAATAACATTTTTGATAAGGATTATACTATCTTCCTCGGCTATTTTAAAGAAGGTTTGAAAACGTAAAAGTGTATCAACTTCATTTTTGAAATTAGGGTTAATCTCGAAATGTAGTAAAGCATTTGTTTTTACTCGTGAAGTAGCATTTCGAATATCCACCCGGGGCACTTCCAATCGAATAAACAACTTTGCTCCCTCTTGTCGATGATTATTAAAGACATACATATCTTTTTTTAAATTTAGGTCAGCTAAGGTTAATTCGAAGTAAGGAATTATATCGTACCGCTCTCCACTTGTTGCTGCTATAATATGAAGAGATAGTTTTAAAGGAGCAGGTACTTCTAATGGTTTAATAACCCAGTCGAAATCAGTTATCATTTTATCAAGCAACGGTGTTTCAACTTGCTGATCAGCTATTATAGCTTGTAACGCAATTAAATCGATATGTACTACTTCTTGAGTGGCATACGCTTTTTCAAGCACATCGTCAATTGATTTTCCTTCTTGCTGCAATATATTATCCTTTAAACTAAATTGTAGATTATAGGTTAAAGGTAACTGTCTAGATGCCTCACGATTTACAGGTTCATGCTCAAAGTACATAGTGCCATCTGGAGCTTTTTTTACTCTATATCGATAATGCGGATAGCAAGGATGACTTGTTTCGACCCTCTTTTGAAATTCTTTCATAAGGTTAGCTATTTGCTCGTAATCTCCAGCTTGTGTAAGACGAGCTAGGTCTTCATATACTGAATGTTTTACCATCACATTCACTTCTGAATTGATCAAGGCAATGTTATTTTCACCGCGCTGTTTTATCCTGCTTAACCATTTCTTAAACATTTGGTTTTTACTCCTTACCATTATTTATTTCTTTGTCTTTAGTTCTTTCTGTAGCGACATCAATGGACGCATAGTTTCCATTTCCCTTTTGAACAATTTTATTAGTGGATTTATTATTATATCTAATGATTATACCAGCACCTATTATGAGCGACAGTAGTATCCCCCCTAAAACGGTAGCAATGATTCCTGAGCCTACATTGCTGACAAATGCATTCCAATCCATCTTCTCAGCCTCGTTCCTATATTATTTAAAGTCAAGCTAACAATTAATATTTGTCTTCGCTTGGTCCATCTTTCGAATCATGTTATTAAGGCAGCTTATCATGACGACTGAGATGCTGGGCCCATCAAGGTGCCGAACCTCGTCAATTGGGAGCAACGTACGATAAGAACCTTCCTATATTTTACATCAACATCAAGAAAAATTGCTATACTTTGAGTAACCAAATGTCAGCTTTATTCCAAATGTGTGAGGAGGTTATTTGAATTTTCAAAGAACTGTTTTAGCGTCGTAAAGTTTACGTCTTTGATAGATTGTATTAACTTGAAGGTAGCTGTGCCTTGTTATTAGACCTCTTTGGTACCATTACTTACATAAATTTAAATTGAACTGCTTTCTGTTCTTTGCTACCCTCTAATAATAATGATACAGCAATAGTGTATATTGGCCCCACTGTAGATGGGCCGGATGCAGAAGTAGTTAGCGGCAAGGTTGTGAAACGTAAAAAGACGCACTCTGAAATGGAACTCATTGGACACCATCTTACGTCTGACCGGGACTTTCACCAGGGTCCGGTTCGATGCAACATAACGCTTCTATGACACATTGCATTGTGGCAGTTGAAAATGATTCCTCCTCCAAACTATCAACGACCTTCGTCGCCCTCGGTCTCAATTCCCTGATGCCTCTATCAGGTTTCCTGCTGGCTTACGATCAACTACATAATTCCCGTCTCTACAGGAGAAGAAACAACTTCTTACGCCTGCTTGAAAACGTCGATTCTATTATTTTGATAAAATGATCATATGTTTTGTGACTACCAAAGCACTCACGCCTTGTTCCTCTCCTAGATACTCACTTATATTCCTTAACTCTAAGACGGGAAGTTCATTTAGCTTCCAAGCAGGAAACTCAGATTAATCAAGTAAGGAGCTATTGTACATGTTTTATTCAATCATTCGAAACAATCGATTTGTTGTTATTATGGCCGATGGCGTCGCAGAGACAGAAATACTCGAGTTACCAACCGAAACGCTTGCTGATCAGGTCGCATTTCAGTTGCAGATGGCATGGAATGATGGTGAAACGTGGGGGAAAGAAATGCTAAGAAAAGAACTTAATCCTGAGAGTAATCGATCTTACATATTGGAGACTCTATTGAAAAGAAAATCGATGAGTGAGGAGGAAAGAAAAACGGAATCAAAATTAGAAAAATTACGAATGAATGAACAAAATAGGCTTCTTATGGAACAAGTATTATCCTGGAAATCACGAGGAATAGAATAAGCAATGACTTATTTCTAACACATCATACGATAAAGAAGACATAACAGAAAAATTGAAAAGTGTCCACTTATCATTGGACACTTTGTGTTACATGTGATGTTTTGCCCCTCTCCTTTATTGAGAAGAAGCAAATTGTCTAAGCTGAGCATAGCCTGTTATTTCTGACGGATACCATGGAAGGAGCACATATTGATTTGAAGACAACTCCTCTACTCGTCTAATCCAGGAATACTCGCTCTCAGCTCGGGCTCGCAATATGGGATCCTGAGTACCGGAGAGCATCATGCTTTGGTTTACTATCCACCACTTTGTTGTAATCCCTGCTCGTTCTAAATCAGATCTTAAACGTTCTGCCTCAAAGACAGGCGTGGTTTCAGGAAGAGTGACCAGGACAACCGCCGTTTCCTTTTGGTTACGTAAACGTGGCAGTAAGTTTTTGACCGATTCTGGGATGGTTCCTGAAGAGTGAGCAATCTCTTTGTGATATGCTTCTGTTGCATCTAACAATAACAGAGTATGGCCAGACGGCGCCGTATCAATGATGATAATTTCATCTTGGGCACGATCTACTAACCCGGCAAATGCCCGGAAAACAGCAATTTCTTCGGTGCAGGGTGAATTAAGCTCTTCCGCAGCATATGCAACCCCCTGTTCATCCATCGTTTCCCTTGCCTGGCTCATGACTTCTTCCCGGTAGTTCGCGACTATATCCTCGCTCGGCCAATTCTAAAGCAAGTGCGCTGGCAACAGTTGTTTTTCCAACGCCACCTTTGCCCATCGTAAAAATTATTCGCTGTCCCTGTGATTCAACTTCGTCAATGATGGCCCTCAGTTGTGAAGTCTCTATAGTAGCTATGTCATTAACGGCCGGTTGGGCCTCCTGTTTTTGGGCAAATAATCGACGCACATTCTCCAGTCCGGTCACATTAAAGGGCGCCAGTGGTACCGCGTAGGTCGGTATTGCTAATAAACGTTCTGACATGTTAGCTAATGCAGACCGCTGTCTGCTGGCAAATGTTGTGGCCACAGCGTCTCCCTCCAGAGGCTGTAATAGCAGTCCATTCACAATAAGAATCTGATTGTTTAACCCTGTCTCTGACAGTTCACGGGAGGCACGGGCAGCTTCTTTTAAAGGTGCTGCGTCTGGCCGCGTGACCAGAATCAGCGTGGTCTTCAATGCATCGCCTAATACACTGACCGCTTGGTTATACATCTCTTTGCGGGCAGCTAAGCCGGCCAACAAGCCTCCGGTTGTCGTTCCTTCCTTACTGTTATGCAGAAAGTCGTTCCATGCATTAGGCAATTGCAGTAGTCGAAGCGTATGGCCTGTCGGGGCTGTATCGAAAATAATATAATCATAGTCTCCGGTCGACTCTTTATCGGTCAAAAGATGTGAAAACGCATTAAACGATGCGATTTCTACCGTACATGAACCAGATAACTGCTCCTCCATTTGGTTAAGGACAGCTTCCGGCAATTTCCCCCGGTAAGGTCCTATGACGTCTTCTCGGTACCGGGAGGCAGCCTCCTCAGGATCCAGATTAGCCACAAACAGACCCGGAACCCCAGGGATTTTTTTATGATTCATATCCAGGTCTGTCTCAAACACGTCCTGCAGGTTTGATGCGGGATCCGTACTTACGAGCAGGATTCGCTTGCCTTGGTCGGCAAGGACAACAGCAGTCGAACATGCGGTTGACGTTTTACCTACCCCACCTTTGCCGGTGAAGAACATAAACGGAGTCATCGGGATTTGTTCTATTGTAAATTGCGGGAAATAAGTCATGTCATCGCTCCTCTTTCTTAAAAGATTGAAATGTAATCTGCTGTTTTCCCTCCAAATGTTCGTCATCTATCCGGAACCACGTAGCCAACTCTTCGTTGGAAGGAAAAGCATGGGTTTTAACCACCGTTCCATCAAAGATGCATATGGGTAATGCATTCGGAGCTTGGATTAACAGTTGCTGCAGCGCTTGATTCGACTGAAAGTGTGTTGTATCACTTAAGAGGTTGTAGCGGTTCACATCAAACCCGAGACTCGACAACTGGTTTAATGCAACAGCAAATTGAATGGCGTTGCGCTTTTCCTCAGGATTAGTAACACCAGTCGAACAGCATCCAGCAGCTTCAAAAATCTCGAACTTTTTCATGGTAAGTTCCTCCCTCTATTCAGGCTTTTTTAACTGATTTTAGATGTTTGATCAATTTGCTGATGACAAACTTCGCGTCAGGCCCCACCCCCCTTAATGTTGCTGAGGCAAAGGAACGCTGACCTTCTAAACCGACAAAATAAAGCCCAGGGACGGTTAGACTAACTCCTGCTGTCTGTGATGGCTTCCCGTCGTTATCAAGGGCTCCCAGAGGCCTTAAAAAGGGAAGGCTGGGTCGATACCCCGTAGCAAAAATGACGGTATCGACTTTCTCTCGCTTTCCATTGGACCAAACGACGCCTTCATTATCAAAAGATGAGAACATCTGGAGTTGATCCGGCCTACCTGATTCCAGTTTTGTTTTGTATTCTCCTAAATCGGCTGCTGCTGTCGGAGCCGGAGCTTTTTTGCCTAAACGCCAGAACGGGAACGTGTCTAAGCCGGTTCCTCTCAACCAATAATGGAGGTCAATACCCAATACCTTTTGTTTAACAAACGCTACGGGCTTCAGTACAGCCAGTGTCGTATGACTGCTATCAGATAACTCTACGGCAATTTGCACGGCAGAGTTACCTCTCCCCACGACAACTACTCGTTGATCTTTAAAAGGCTCTGTATTACGGTACAGAGAGGAGTGAAGTACCTTCCCTTGGAAAAGGTCCCTGCCTTTAATATCAGGCGTGTAAGGGCTGTGAAACGAGCCGGAAGCATTAATAATTGTTCTTGTCAGATAAACGTCACCGGTGCCCGTGCGGATTTCAAAACCCTCCTTGCTTTTCTCTATAGCCGTCACTTTTTGATTTAGCCGAATGGGTAGATGAAAGCTTTTGGCATAGTCATTTAGGTACTGGATGACCTCATTTCGCAACGGATAGTGCGTGCTCTCTGCAGCTATCTTCATTCCTGGGAGAGAGGATAAGGAGGCCGGAGAGAATAGTTTTAAACTGTCATAATAATAGGGCCAAGATCCCCCCACTTGACCACTAGCCTCCAGGATCAAGAATTGAAGTTCATTTTTCATTAAATAGTAACCGGAAGCCATACCAGCCTGACCTCCGCCAATTACGATAACATCCCATACGTTAGTCATAGTAAGTTCCCTCATTTATTTGTAAAATGCAAGTAATTTCGAAGTAACTTGCTTGTCCAATGGCATACACGCATTATCTTCATAAGCATATGAATCGGATCTTCTTAGGATTCTTCTTAGGATAATAGTTGTAAATTGCAAGTATTAAAGGCGTGCGGTCTACCCTTGTGAGGGCATACAACACAAACGGGATTTCCCCATCGCTTCGTTGAGTAACTGAATGGAACGAATGACGGTCTCCCTTTCAACTTCATTCATATGGGAGAAGATATCGTTTAAATAGGTTTTCATTTGCTCATCGATCGCAGCTGCAACAAATTTGCCTTCGGTTGTTAAGGACAGGATATAGATTCTTCGATCTGTGACGTTTGGGGTTTTCTTAATCAAATTCATCTTTATCAACGACTGAATTTGGCGGCTGAACGTCGTAATATCCGTCCCTAATGTTTCGGCGACATGTTGAATGGATGGTTGATGCTGACGGTCAATTTCATAAAGAATATGGCTCTGAATTAGTGAGATGTCGAACCCACCAGCAGAACAGCAGTTTTTATTTAAAAAGCCGAACCGACGGGTCATAATTTGAATGAGCTCCCGAACGTTTTCCATCGTGAATCACCTCACGTATAGTTATATCGCAAATAGTTGTAATTTGCAAGTATCGTTCTATTGAATCAATTATTCGTGAACTTAAGGTGTTAAACTGTAGTGTTTGATCTAAACCGAATTGAAGAATTCTCATCTTAATGATCCATTAAAAGAATCAGCTTCGGACAAACCTGGATAAATAAAGTCTTTGTCCGAAGTTGATTCCTCCAACTATCTTTCTCAGTTAGTTAAATAAATAACATTTTAGATTTGGCAATGTTAATCCCTAAGATATTTGTGCTTTTTTAAGAGATGGGAAGACAGTTGATAATACTTCTACTCTCATTTCCTCAATAGTTAAGAACCTTTTTTCCTTATCCGGCGATATAGCCTTTAGAATAAATGCTTTCAATGCTTCATTTTTTTCACGGTGATAATTAGTTGATCGTCCAGTAACAATAAAGTAAATCACTTGTCCAAGCGCGTATGTCTCATGCCTAATTTCGTAATTTTCAAATCCAATGGCTGTTAAATCAGTAATGTCATTTAGAGACCCTTTTATTTCGGTACCTTTTCTAGTTAGTGTACTGTCAGGTCGTTTTACTAGGCCGAAGTCAGAGACCTTTAATAAGGTTTGACCGTCATCATAGTTTTTAACTAATATATTTGTATAACTTATGTCCCTGTGAAGCAAACCCTTTGAATGTATATATTCAAAAGCTCTTAATAGTTGTATTACTAAATATCTTCTTGTTTCTAGATTTAAATTGTTATTGTGCCTTTTCAGGATGAAATCCTCTAAGGTATCATCTGCTAGCTCCATAACATATTCATTTTCTTCATCGTCATAGCGGTATGCTTTAATAATAAATGGGGAATCTAGGTTTTTTAAATCATTAAACTCTTCCTTAAACCTTTCAAGCTCGTCAGGACGTAAGTTCTTTAAAGCTCTTTTCACAGCAAAACTACAATTGTAATAAAAGTCATCGTATTTGAAAACTTTAGCGTATGAACCGTTCCCGACTTGTTCCAATTTAACATTTTGATTTATTGGAGTCGTGATGCTTATAGAAGTGGTGAGAATAAAAATTGGTTCAGACTCTATTATTTCAATTTCTGAAAAATCTTCGGGGATCGAAGAACCTCCAGATCGCGACAGAAACAACCTACACCTCTCCATTATCCTCATATAATAGTGGTGTATTTCGAAAGGATATTCACTTTTAAGGTTTGCCTGAAGCATTCTTAAACGCTCAATTATTTCGTAGAGTGATCTGCTTGGGTCGGCATTATAATGTCCACCGTATCCTGAATTGTTCTTATCGTTCATAAACTTAAATAAGCTATTTAATTCGTAATGTGCAATTGAAAAAATATGTTTCAGTTTTTCATTAGCGATATTTTCATAGAAACTTTGATATAATAAAGCATTTTCAGAAGCAATTTTATCAAAAAAAGTGGAACTTTGTATTCTTAAGAAAGTTTCTATATTACTAATATTACTCTCCCCCTGCTTACTGTTGTCGATCCTATTTCCATCTTATCCTAATACTATCACAACATTGCTATTTTCATTGAACTAATTTTCCCGTTAGTCTAATCAAATCTAAGACTCCCCGGATAAAGAAAAGGCTGCGTCTAATGACGACAGCCCTCACACCCTTCAGCCCTAGTGAGATTCAAACAACTTTTTTAATGCTTCCCGTTGAGGTTCGCGAATCTGAATGATAGGCCGAATCTCTTTAGCGATACGTTCAGCTTCTTCAATGGACGAGGCTTTCCCTAACGCAATTAGTGCGCCTATTGAGACGGCACCTGTTCGGCCCTTTCCACCCCCACAATGAAATGCGACCTTCTGGCCTTCCCGATAAGCCGTCACAACCTGATTAATGGCCTCTTGAAACAAGTCTTCTTGCGGTGTTTCCGAGTTGTCTCCAATTCCAACCTTGATCCATGTCGCATCCGTTTCCGGGTAGGCGCATTCGGTTGCTTCTTCACGAAGATCGACAATAACTTCACACTTTTCATCCAAAACCATATCTTTAACGTCGGCCGCGCCACCCATGAAAATCCGATCCTCTATTAGTGCATGATACGTCTTCATCGTAAATACTCCTTTACTTCTTCTGAAATGATGTGAATTCAACCGATACAGGGGCCGCAGGGGGAGCGCAACAAAGGGACAGGTCCCGAGGATCCCCTGCAGACTCAAACTCAGAATCCTCTTTGGTGTAAAAGATCTCCCACGCGTTTCCATCAGGATCATAGACCCACACTTTGTCTTGAACAGCATAACAACACGTTGTGTTCATCTCATCAATAGTCAATAGTTCCGATTGCCGGAGACGTTCTCCCATCGCGAGAACATCTTCGGTAGTATTCACTTGGAAACCCAGGTGGTTTAATACACCATTTTTCTCAAACGGTCGGACATTCAAAGAGAAATGTAAAGCTGGTTCATCCAATTCAAATTTGGCATAGTTATCTTTGATCTTTACAGGTTCTACCCCAAAGAAGTTTCGATAGAAGGTTAGCGACTTTTCCAGATCCGTACAATTCACAGCCACATGCATGCGTTGAATCATAACCGTGTTTCCTCCCTTGTTTAGAGTGTTATACTCCAGTCATGTACACGATTGCCCTCCAGAAATTTCTCGACATCCAGCGCAGCCATACAGCCCGATCCGGCTGCGGTGATCGCTTGGCGATACGTATGATCCTGGACGTCGCCACAAGCAAATACACCGGCTATATTCGTTTCTGTCGTCCCTGGCTTAACGAGGATGTATCCTGTTTCATCTGTCTGTAGCTCATCACCCAGGAAGCCTGTGTTCGGGGTATGGCCAATCGCAACGAATATGCCGTCCGTTTGAATGACTTTCTCTTCACCGGTAGTGGCATCCTGTCCTTTTAAACCAACCACGCCGTGTTCGCCAGCGAGCACTTCGACTGGGATGGTGTTTAATGCCCACTCAATTTTAGGGTTGGCTCGTGCGCGATCTTGCATAATCTTTGAAGCGCGCATCTCATTTCGACGGTGGACGACGGTTACCTTAGCGGCAAACTTTGTTAGAAAGTTGGCTTCCTCCATGGCAGAGTCACCACCGCCAATGACAACAATCTCTTTCCCTCTAAAGAAGAAACCGTCGCAGGTTGCGCATGTGCTAACGCCGCGGCCAATATTTTCTTTCTCTCCCGGAATGCCAAGGAGTTTTGCTGAAGCACCGGTGGAGATGATTAACGATTCTGTTTGCAAATCACCCATGCCGTCTACCGAGAGGGTAAACGGTCGATTCGTAAAGTCAACGCTGGTCACCCATCCCCGATGAAACTCAGCACCGAATCGTTCCGCTTGTTTCCGCATATTATTCATAAGTTCTGGCCCCATGATTCCCTCAGGAAACCCCGGGAAATTCTCGACCTCGGTCGTAAGGGTCAATTGTCCGCCTGGTTCAGGCCCCTCAATCACGATGGGCTCAAGATTGGCACGGGCCAAATAAATGGCAGCCGTCAAACCGGCCGGTCCCGTACCAATTATTACTGTTTTATGCATCGCGACCCCTCCCTACTTTAGTCTCCTTCAGCAGCAAATCGCTGGATACGTGCCTCAATCTGGTCTCGAACTCGTTGAAACACTGCCCATTTCTCCTCGTCCGCGCCGGTTGCTTTAGCGGGGTCATCGAATCCCCAATGATATCGTGTCACATGCGGAGGCGTCATCGGACATTTATCGTTTGCATCGCCACAAAGCGTAATGACGACGTCTGCTTTATTCAAAATCTCTGGATCAATCACATCCGAGGTTTGTTGGCTTATATCGATGCCCTTCTCTGCCATGGCTTTAACCGCCTTGGGGTTTAATCCATGTGCTTCGATACCTGCGCTATAAACGTCATATTCTTCGCCGAGGTGTTGATGTCCAAAACCTTCTGCCATCTGACTGCGGCACGAGTTACCGGTACAAAGGAAGTAAATAATTTTTTTATTCATGTGAACGTCTCCTCTTGAATCGAATTTAGTTGATGATCCAAAGCCATAACGACAAGGCGGTCAAAGTAATGAACAATGTTGGCACGGTTAAGATGATGCCAACTCTAAAGTAATATCCCCATGTTATTTTCACACCTTTACGCGAGAGCACATGCAGCCATAACAAGGTAGCTAATGAACCGATAGGGGTGATTTTAGGTCCAAGATCCGAGCCAATGACATTGGCGTAAATCAAGGCTTCCCGAATGATTCCCTCTGTTCCTGTCCCTTGGATGGCAAGCGCATTGATCATCACGGTCGGCATGTTGTTCATGAAGGAAGAGAGCACGGCGGCAATAAAGCCCATGCCGATCGTAGTCACATACAAGCCTTGGTCGGCGACTTGTTCAATGATCTGACCTAACTGATCGGTGAGACCTACATTGCGCAAACCATAAACAACGACGTACATACCGATGGAGAAAACAACGACAGACCATGGCGCGTCTTTGATGATCTTTGTTGTGGCCACCGCTTTGCTCCCACGAGCTGCGATAATAAAAAGTATCGCGACGACCATGGCAACGATCGAGACGGGGACATGAATAAATTCACTGACGAGATAGGCAACCAATAACACAGCCAAAATGATCCAGGATAAGCGAAAGAGTTGGTGATCTTTAATCGCTTCCCGAGGGGCTCGTAAATGCTTCACATCATAGTTTTTCGGAATGCTTTTTCGGAAGAAAAGATACAAGACGATAATACTAGCCGCTATAGAGAAAAGATTCGGTACAAACATGCGCGTGGCATACTGTACAAAACCGATGCCAAAATAGTCGGCAGAGACAATATTGACCAGGTTACTGACGATGAGCGGCAATGATGCCGTGTCAGCGATAAAACCGCTGGCCATAATAAATGGTAAGATCATCCGCTCATCGAACTTCAGCGCCCTTACCATCGATAATACGATCGGCGTTAGGATAAGAGCTGCACCGTCGTTCGCAAAGAAAGCAGCAACCAATGCGCCAAGCAGAACGACATAAACAAACATTAAGGTGCCATTGCCTCGGGCTAGCCTGGCCATATGTAGGGCAGACCATTCAAAAAAACCAATTTCGTCGAGAATGAGTGAGATGAGAATGATGGCTACAAAGGCCAGTGTCGCATTCCACACAATCAATGTCACATCCTGGACATCACTGAAACTAACGACACCAAAGAGCAGTGCAAGCACGGCACCGCCTGCAGCAGACCAGCCGATGTTCAATCCTTTCGGCTGCCAGATGACGAAAATTAACGTCACAACAAATAATACCGACGCTATGATTAACATAATTCCTCCTTAACAGCTAACAGCTTTCTGACTGAAATTGCATGGCTTGGTGTTTCATCGATGGGACGTCATTTAAAATGTCGGATATATAAGGTTTGTTATCACGGTTTATGGCATAGTAAATCCACTGGCCTCGCCGTTTTTCGCGGACCAGATTGCCGGTTTTTAACTTACGTAAATGCTGGCTAATATTAGGTTGTGTGGACTCTAGTGCAGCTGCAATGTCACAAACGCACATTTCTTTTTCTTTGAGTAGCGCTAGTATCATTAATCGCGTTTTGTCAGATAGCAGCTTCAGTTCTTCAGCCACAGCAGCATAACTAAGCATGGTTACTCCCCTCCTATCCCCTTTATCGCTTCTGATTTCACCTTTATTATACTCATATAATTATATAAGTAAAGGTTTATATATAAATCAGAGATATACGATTTTTAAACGGCATGGAGTCATGAAGAAAAGGCTTAAAAGATAATTAACTTGTCATTCATATAATAACATGTTTATATATTGATATAAAGATTTTCTAGAAAGGCGGTCTGAAACATCATGCTAAAGGTGCTCTTGGTTGAAGGTGATTTGTACTTCTCCTCCTTCGTTCAACAAGGGTTAGAACGTGAAGGCCATTATGATGTTGAGGTTGCTAAAACGGTTGAGGACTCCTTTCAAAAGGTGATTGAAAACAAGTATGATCTTATCATTTTGGATATAACGATTGGCGGAGGGAGAATGGGTCTTGATATGCTAAGGTCTCTTCGTTATCGAAGCTTGATGGTCCCTGTTTTAATCCTTTCCATGTATGACCGGGAACCGGAGGTAATCGAGGGGCTTATTGCGGGAGCAAATGATTATTTAGCGAAGCCTTTTAGCGTGACGGAGTTGCTCGGAAAGATCTCGAACCTCAACACAAGATCCGCTTATGCTAAGAAACCTAATTGGTCATCTAAAGGTGGATTAACCAGTGGGGTAGTTATTCATCCCCAGTTGCCTGCGATTGAAATCAAAGGGGTCACTGCCCCCCTGCCACCGATCGAATACGAACTGTTCATAAACCTCGCGAAGCAACCGGGAATCATCTTATCCAAGGAGCATTTACTACATAGTGTTTGGGGAAGTAATTTTATGGACGGGAACAGAACCTTAGAGATTCATATAAACTCGTTAAGGCGTCGCCTAGCTCGCTTTCAGGAAGCCATTCGTATTGAATCGTTTCGCGGCGGCTATCGCTATTTGTGCTCTGGGCCGTGGTGTCAAATAAGACACAGGAGCAATTAAATTAGTCGCATACAGTTGTAGCGAGTTGTTGATCCAGCCACTCCAGCTTTTCGGCTTGCGAAGGAATGCTTTCAAGTACGTCCTTCACGTAAGGTTTATCTTCAAGGCTTAAGGAGTAATACACCCATTTGCCTCTCCGATATTCGTTTACAAGTCCGCCAGCCTTCATTTTCCTCAAATGCTGGCTTATGCTAGGCTGTGACATTTGCATAATATCGACAAGATTGCAGACGCAAAGCTCTCTTTCCTTCAATAAGCCCAGAATGGTTAATCTTGATTTATCGCCAAGGAGTTTGAATGTCTCAGCCATGGTATCCAATGAATCCATCCGGATCACCTCCATGTAACACATAATTATTTAATTATAATATAATGTGTCCGGAAAATCTAATAACCTTATATTCTTAATTCAGGATTAGATCAGTTGTGACAAGAGCTTGTTTGCTAAAACTAAACCCCATACTAGGCGTGGGGTTTAAAAGAAAAATATAGACCAATGACGAATCGAGATCCCCGGATAGGATTCTTGGTTGCTATTACAGGCTAGCGTTTCGATTGATCATCAGTTAACCATTCCGGCAAAAGAAGTTTAGCAGGATCGCGTCCCATCTCGATTAGTTTTGCGCGCCTTTCTGCTTCTACTTTCTTTACAAAATCGTAATTTCCATCAATCGAATAAACTTGACGATACGATCTTTCTATTTGCATAATATTCAAACTGTGTACACTCTCTAAATTAGAAATTCGAATTCTTTTATTTTTTAATAGGCGTTTATCTCGGTGTTGTTTCTCACCTTGTTTCTTTTAAAAAACATCAATACAATCTCTGGAGTAAGAGGAAACGAGACCTCATCACTAAGATCCCATATACGTAATGAGTTATTTTTCTCAGCTAGACTATCCATGCTCTCTCTTTGAGCCACCGGATGGTCTGAAGTATAAAACTTTTCATCTGTATCATTTATCCCTATTACCCAATAGTATTCTTCAAGCAAGCGCTTTTTCAGTTGTTCTACATAATAATGGTTATGTACTAACACACCTAAGTGCTCTATTTGGGAATTAAGGCCAAATGTAATTGGCTCATATAATTCTACACCTGTACCTGCACGTATATACTCTTCTCGAAATTTACGAGTTCGTATATGTTGGTAAGCAACA